>NZ_CM166367.1:0-4091962 GCF_056837565.1 Brevibacterium sp. OS20
GTGTCGAATTCCAAGAATGAGCTCATCAGCCGCTGGCACACGGTGGTCTCAAACCTGGAAAAGGACCCGGGCCTCTCGTCGCACCAGAAGGGTTTCCTCTCCCTCGCCGTGCCGAAGGCCCTCGTCGACAATGCCCTCATCCTTCTCGCCGTGCGCGAAGAACACACCCGCCGCACCATCGAGACTCGACTGCTCGGCCCCCTGACCAGGGAGTTCTCCAAGGTCCTCGGGTTCGAAGTGACGTTCGGATTCGTCGTCGATCCCGAACTCGACGTGCCGATCCGCTTCGAAGAACTCATCGGAGAGCCGACACCGGGAACTCAGGTTCCCATCGATCCGGCCACCTCCTCCTCGGCGACGGAATCGCCGGAACCCATCCCCACCGAGGCGGCCGAACCGGTCCGACCGGTCCCCGCCGATCATTCGACGCCCGAATCCGCCCAGCCGAGTCAGGGCCAGCCGGCCGCGCAGACCTCGGACACCCAGTTGCCGCAGGCGCAGGCATCGGCACCGCCGGCAACGCAGACGCCCGCCTCGCAGCCGCAGGCTCCCGCCGATTCCGGGATGACCGACCGTGAGATGAAGATCGCCGAGGCGACCGCCGCCCCGATGGGCCCGCCCGTCGATGCTCCCGGCGTCGCTCAGCTCAATCCGAAGTACACCTTCGACACATTCGTCATCGGCGCTTCCAACAGGTTCGCCCATGCAGCGGCCTTCGCTGTCGCCGAGGCACCGGCCAAGGCCTACAATCCTCTGTTCATCTATGGGGACTCGGGATTGGGCAAGACCCATCTGCTCCATGCGATCGGCTACTACGCGACTCAGCTGTTCCCGGAGATCCGAGTGAAGTACGTCTCCAGCGAAGAGTTCGTCAACGACTTCATCAATACGATCGGCTCATCGAAAACCTCGAATGCTCTGCGTCCGGCATTCCAGCGCCGCTACCGTGAGGTCGACATCCTCATGATCGACGACATCCAGTTCCTGCAGGGCAAGGATGCGACCGTCGAAGAGTTCTTCCATACGTTCAACGCTCTGCACAATGAGGCCAAACAGGTCGTCATCACCTCCGATCAGCCGCCGAAGATGCTCAAGGGCTTCGAAGAGCGGCTGCGCTCCCGATTCGAATGGGGTCTGCTCACGGACGTGCAGCCGCCGGATATGGAGACTCGGTTCGCGATTCTGCGCCGCAAGGCCGCAGCCGAGCAGCTCGATGTTCCCGACGATGTCCTCGAATACATCGCCTCCCGTGTGTCCTCGAACATCCGCGAACTCGAAGGCGCTCTCATCCGGGTCACGGCATTCGCCAACCTCAACGATCAGCAGATCGACGTCTCCTTGGCCGAGACCGTGCTCAAGGACTTCATCACCCCCGATGACACCCCTGCGGTCACGGCCGCGGACATCATGGGCCAGACCGCTGCCTACTTCAGCCTCACCCTCGATGACCTGTGCGGAACCTCCCGGTCCAGGACGCTGACGACGGCCAGGCAGATCGCCATGTACCTGTGCCGCGAGCTCACCGACCTCTCCCTGCCGAAGATCGGACAGGCGTTCGGTGGACGCGATCACACCACCGTGATGCACGCGAACAAGAAGATTCGAACTCAGATGGCCGAACGACGGGCCGTCTACACCCAGGTCACCGAACTCACAAACCGCATTAAACAACAGCACCGCCTATAGAAGACGTCATACACATCTGTGGATAACCCTGGGGACAATTGCTCACAGCTTGGGGACAGAACGGTGGACAGAACTGCTCCACGGGTGGAAAGATGTGAACTACATGCTTGTGTTTACCCAAGCGCCCACCGACGCCTCGGTCACGGTGCACATGGCATCCACAAGCCCATAATGGCTCAGAACCCTTGATTACTCTGGGGTAAGCGGCACTTGTCCACAGTGTCCACATGTGCTGATACTTCTACCAAGTGAATTCAACTCTTAAGAGGGCGACCGCCACCGACTGCTGCGGTGGATGAGCTTCGAGCTCACGAGCTCGAGGTCGAGAGAGTCATGGACCTGCAGAATATTCGAACACAGGATCTCGGCTGATTCTCGAATGCGAGATTCGCTCGCTGAGCACCCCTGGCATCCCTTTTCGGCCGCCACTCCTGAGGTGGGCACAAATCGGATAGGCTGTGTAAAGTTTTCCGAGCAGTATCGAGCCTGTGACTCGCAACCCGGAATCTCGTGCCAGATGCCCAGTGCAGGTCGGGTGGCCACCCCGAAGGAGTAAAGTGAACGCGGAAGCATCCCCCTTGAAGTTCAAAGTCAATCGCGACGTTCTCGCTGACGCTGTTGCCTGGGCGACCAAGACTCTGCCCAACCGTCCTTCCGCTCCGGTCCTCACCGGCATCCTCATCACCGCCGAAGCCGGCGGCACAGTGCGTCTCGCCGTCTTCGACTACGAAGTCTCATCCCGCGTCGAGATCGTTGCCGACGTCGCCTCCGCAGGAACGGTCCTCGTCTCCGGGCGTCTGCTCGCCGACATCTCCAAGGCTCTGCCGAACCAAGAGGTCACTCTCGAACAGATCGATGCGAAAGTCGACGTGACCTGCGGATCCTCGCGCTTCTCACTCATGACGATGCCTGTGGCCGAATACCCCGCGCTGCCGCAGATCCCCGACGACTCGGGCACCGTTTCGGCCGGTGAGTTCCAGAACGCCGTCTCACAGGTCACGATCGCGACCTCGAAAGACGACACCCTGCCGATCCTCACCAGCGTGAGAGTCGAGATCGAGGGCGAGAAGGTCACGATGCTCGCCACCGACCGCTATCGTCTGGCCGTTCGCGAATTCACCTGGAACCCGGGACGCCCCGACGTCTCGGCCGTGGCTCTGCTGCGCGGACGCACGCTCTCCGATGTCTCGAAGTCCCTCGGCGGCGATGTCACGATCGGCCTGAGCACCGATGCCGGCAAGGACCTCATCTCCTTCACCTCGGCGGGTCGAGTCACCACCTCGCTGCTCATCGAGGGCGAGTACCCGAAGGTCCGGTCGCTGTTCCCGGATTCGGTGCCGATCCATGCCATCGTCGAGACCGCCGTGCTGCGCGAAGCCGTTCGCCGCGTCTCACTCGTGGCAGAACGCAACACACCGCTGCGCTTCGAGGTCACCGACGGCATGCTCACCCTCCACGCCGGCACCGGTGACGACGCTCAGGCCTCCGAAGCCGTCGAAGCCACCCTCCAGGGCGACGAGATCACCGTCGGCTTCAACCCGCACTACATCGCCGAAGGTCTCGCCGCTGTCGAGAGCCCGTACGTGAACTTCTCCTTCACGCAGCCGATGAAGCCGGTCATCATCTCCGGGCAGAAGGAACTCGACGGTCCTGCCGACGAGTCCTATCGCTATCTGCTCATGCCCACGCGCATCTGAATGTGGATATCCCGACTCTCCCTGCGTGACTATCGGTCGTATCCGGAACTCGACCTCGAGTTCTCACCCGGAGTCACCACATTCGTGGCCGACAATGGGACCGGGAAGACCAATATCGTCGAGGCGATCGGGTACCTCGCTCATCAGCGCTCCCATCGGGTGGCCTTCGACGCTCCGCTCGTCCACGAGGGGCGACCGGCTGCGACGGTGTCCGCACTGGTCAACCGGGATCAGCGGCATGCCACCGTCGAGGTGACTATCCAGGCCAAGGGTGCCAACCGGGCCCGGGTCAACCGCAATGCGGTGAAGCTCAAGGACATCCTCGGCCTCGTCTCCTGCGTCGTCTTCGCTCCCGAGGATCTCAGTCTGGTCCGCGGTGAACCGGCCGAACGCCGGTCGTGGATCGACACGCTCGTCGTGGCGCGAAATCCGCGCTTCGCTTCGATCATCACGGACTTCGAACGGGCACTCAAACAGCGCAATGCTCTGCTCAAACGGCTCCGCGAGGACCGCGATCCCGGCCTCGAGGCGACACTCGACATCTGGAATATGGCCTACGCGGACTCCGCTGCCGAACTCGTCTTCGGGCGACAGCGGATCCTCGCCGATATCGTCGAGCCGCTGCAGACGAACTTCGCCTATATCGCAGCCGATGCCCGACTGGAACGGCAAGGCGCCCACATCGCCTACGATTCGCGCATCGACTACTCGCAGGCAGCATCCGCTGCCGACTGCAAGGAGCTGCTGCTGGCGGCCCTCGATCGTCGCCGCACGACTGAGATCGAGCGCGGACTGACCCTGCACGGACCCGGTCGCGATGATCTGTCCCTGATGATCGGAACCCATCCGGCAAAAGGCTATGCCTCTCACGGAGAGACCTGGTCGCTGGCGTTGGCCATGCAGCTGGCAGGGTGGGATCTGCTCTCCGCCGATGCCGGAAGCGCCGCTGAACAGCCGATCCTCGTCCTCGATGACGTCTTCGCCGAACTCGACACCGGTCGGCGTCAGCGTCTGGCGTCCAGAGTGACATCGGCCGAACAGGTCTTCATCACCGCGGCCGTCGACTCCGATCTGCCCGATGGTCTCGAAGGAATCCGGATCGACCAGTCCCGACTTCTGCAGAGCGGCGCATCATGAGCGGCATCGACCGGGACTACTCCACTCCCGTCGCCGCACTCGAAGCTCTCGACCGAGTCCGACGGATGGAGGTCACCGAAGCGAAGTTCGTCCGCAGCCGTCGCCGTTCCCGCCTGCGCGGCGAAGCCGTCTACTCCGGATCGGGTCGTGACGGCCGTGACCCGAAGACCGTGTCATCCGTGCTCGGGTCGCTCATCACGGACCGCGGCTGGTCGTCCTCACTCGACATCGGCAAGGTGCTCGGCCGGTGGCCCGACCTCGTCGGACCCCAGGTGGCCCAGCACGCGACGCCCGTCGACTTCTCTCCTCCCCTGCTCGTCATCGCCGCAGACTCGACGACCTGGGCGACCCAGCTGCGGGTGCTCAAACCGACGATCCTGCGCAGACTCGAGGAAGGGCTGGGTTCGGCGACGATCACCGAGATCGAGATCAAGGGGCCACAGGGACGCAGCTTCAAACGCGGTCGACGATCGGTGGCCGGCCGCGGACCCCGGGACACATTCGGGTGAAGTGGGCAGCCGCCTCGGCGAAATTCCGGGAAGAATCCCTGTATTTCTGAGAAGAACACAGAGGGCCTTAAACGGCCATAGCCGCTACCTCACCTGTCCGGGGGTACATCTGCGGCACGAAAATTCGGGAAATATGCCTTCACAGGCCGCTTACGGGCATTTCAGCGTGCGGCGCGGTAGAATGGGGAGCTGATAGCGACCATCCGAGCAAGGAGTCATATGACGACCGAGGATCAGCCTCATTATGATGCCGGCGACATCACTGTTCTCGAGGGTCTCGAGGCAGTCCGGAAACGGCCCGGCATGTACATCGGTTCGACCTCGGAACGTGGTCTCCACCACCTCGTTCAGGAGATCGTCGACAACTCGGTCGACGAGGCGATGGCCGGCTACTGCGATCATATCGAGGTCACCATCCTCGCCGACGGAGGCGTCCGTGTCGCCGATGACGGCCGTGGAATGCCGGTGGCGATGCACCCGACGGAAGGCAAGCCGACCGTCGAGGTGATCCTCACGATCCTCCACGCCGGCGGTAAGTTCGGCGGCGGCGGATACGCCGTGGCAGGCGGTCTCCACGGCGTGGGTTCGACCGTCGTCAACGCACTGTCCGAACGACTCGAGGTCGAGGTCAGGCGCGACGGCTACGTGTGGACGATGGACTTCGACCGTGGTGTGCCCAACGGCGAACTGCAGCGCGGCGAAGCCACCGATGAGACGGGCACGACCGTGACCTTCTGGCCGGACGGCTCGATCTTCGAGACCACGGACTTCTCCTACGAGTACCTCCGTGCGCGCTTCCAGCAGATGGCCTTCCTCAACAAGGGCCTGAAGATCAGCCTCACCGATGAGCGCCACAACGAAGTCGATGACGACGATGTCCAGATCGACGAGGACGAGGCGACCGAGTGGAAGCCGCGCACCGTCACCTACGAGTACGCGAACGGTCTGCTCGACTATGTCGAGTACCTCAACTCGACGAAGAAGGCCGATCTTGTCCACCCTGATGTCATCGTCTTCGAAGCCGAAGAGGGCGAACAGACTCTCGCGCTCGAGATCGCGATGCAGTGGACGACGTCGTACAACGAGTCCGTCCACACCTATGCAAACGTCATCAACACCCATGAGGGCGGCACTCACGAAGAGGGCTTCCGCACGGCTCTGACCTCGCTGGTCAACGCGTATGCGAAGGAACAGAAGCTGCTGCGCGACAAGGACCCGAACCTCACCGGCGATGACATCCGCGAGGGACTCACGGCCGTCATCTCCGTCAAGCTCGGCGATCCCCAGTTCGAGGGTCAGACGAAGACGAAGCTCGGCAACTCCGAGGTCAAGGGCTTCGTCCAGCGCGTGGTCCGCGACGAACTCGGGCACTGGTTCGAGTCGAACCCGGCCCAGGCCAAGGACGTCGTGCGCAAGGCGCTGCAGGCCTCCCAGGCCCGCTTGGCCGCTCGCAAGGCGCGTGAGGCCACTCGCCGCAAGGGACTGCTCGAGTCCTCGGGCATGCCCGGCAAGCTCAAGGACTGCCAGTCGAAGGATCCGACGATCTCGGAAGTCTTCATCGTCGAGGGTGACTCGGCCGGCGGCTCGGCGACTCAGGGCCGCAATCCGAACACTCAGGCGATCCTGCCGCTGCGCGGAAAGATCCTCAACGTCGAAAAGGCTCGACTCGACCGTGCGCTGGGCAACAACGAGGTCCAGGCGATGATCACGGCCTTCGGCACCGGCATCGGTGAGGAGTTCGATCTCGAGAAGCTGCGCTATCACAAGATCGTCCTCATGGCCGACGCCGATGTCGACGGTCAGCACATCACGACCCTGCTGCTGACGCTGATCTTCCGGTACATGAAGCCGCTCATCGAGCACGGCTACGTCTACCTCGCCACCCCGCCGCTCTATCGCATCAAGTGGTCGAACGCCCCGCACCAGTTCGCCTACACCGATAAGGAACGCGACGGACTGCTCGAGACCGGGCGGGCCGCCGGCAAGCGACTGCCCAAGGATCTCGCGATCCAGCGCTACAAGGGTCTGGGCGAGATGAACTACGAGGAGCTGTGGGAGACGACGATGGATCCCGACCACCGGCTGCTCAAGCAGGTGTCGCTCGACGATGCGATCGTCGCCGACGAGATCTTCACCGTCCTCATGGGCGATGACGTGGATTCGCGTCGCCGCTTCATCCAGGAGAACGCGAAGGACGTCCGCTTCCTCGATATCTGATCGTCCGTCCTCACCGGGGCAGCCGCCTCGGTGAGGGTGGGAGACCGGATGCACCGCCCCCATTCTTTGCACGCACCAATCGCCGCCGCACACGGCTGAGATCCAGCCGGACACGGTTCGAACACAAGGGAAGAGCCCACATTGGCCGACGAGAACGATATCGGAACAGAAATCAACCGGATCGAACAGGTTGATCTCAACCTCGAGATGCAGAGGTCGTACCTCGATTACGCGATGAGCGTGATCGTCGGACGTGCCCTGCCCGACGTCCGTGACGGACTCAAGCCCGTCCACCGCCGCGTGCTCTACGCGATGTTCGACGGCGGGTACCGCCCCGACCGCAACTTCTCCAAGTGCTCGCGCGTCGTCGGCGACGTGATGGGCCAGTACCATCCGCACGGTGACACGGCGATCTACGATGCCATGGTCCGCCTCGTGCAGCCGTGGACGATGCGCTACCCGCTCGTGGCCGGTCAGGGCAACTTCGGCTCCCCGGGCGACGACGGAGCGGCCGCACCGCGTTATACCGAGTGCAAGATGGCGCCCCTGGCCATGGAGATGGTCCGGGACATCGAAGAAGGCACCGTCGACTTCCAGGACAACTACGACGGCCGCAACCAGGAACCCATGGTCCTGCCCTCCAGGTTCCCGAACCTGCTGGTCAACGGCTCGGCAGGCATCGCCGTGGGTATGGCCACGAACATTCCTCCCCACAACCTGCGTGAGGTCGCCCAGGGCGCACAGTGGCTGCTGTCCCACCCGGAGGCGAGCAAGGAAGAGGCGCTCGAGGCCCTCCTCGGCATCGTCAAGGGACCCGACTTCCCGATGGGTGCGACGGTCCTCGGTCGCAAGGGCATCGAGGACACCTACCGCACCGGTCGCGGATCGATCACCCAGCGCGCCGTCGTCGAAGTCGAAGAGATCCAGGGCCGGACCTGCCTCGTCGTCACTCAGCTGCCGTACATGGTCAACCCGGACACCCTGGCTGCGAAGATCGCCTCCTACGTCAAGGACGGCAAGGTCGCCGGCATCGCCGATCTGCGCGACGAGTCCTCGGGCCGCACCGGTCAGCGCCTGGTCATCGTGCTCAAGCGCGATGCCGTGGCCAAGGTCGTGCTCAACAACCTGTACAAGCACACGTCGCTGCAGGAGAACTTCTCCGCGAACATGCTGGCCCTCGTCGACAGCGTGCCGCGCACACTGAGCATCGACTCCTTCCTGCGTCTGTGGGTCAAGCACCAGATCGAAGTGATCGTCCGTCGCACGCAGTTCCGTCTGCGCAAGGCCGAAGAACGCGCGCATATCCTGCGCGGCTACCTCAAGGCCCTCGACGCCCTCGACGAGGTCATCGCCCTGATCCGCCGCTCCCCGTCCTCGGACGAGGCGCGGAGCGGACTGATGGAGCTGCTCGAGGTCGACGAACTCCAGGCCAATGCGATCCTCGACCTGCAGCTGCGCCGACTGGCCGCACTGGAGCGACTGAAGATCCAGGAAGAGGCCGAGAAGATCGAGCAGCAGATCGCCGAGTACAACCACATCCTGGCAACCCCGGCTCGCCAGCGTGAGATCGTGTCCGAGGAACTCGACGAGATCGTCGAGCGCTACGGTGACGATCGCCGGACGAAGATCCTCGCCGGATTCGACGGAGACGTGTCCATGGAGGACCTCATCCCCGAGGAAGAGGTCGTCGTCACGATCACCCGCGGCGGTTACGCGAAGCGGACCCAGACCCACCTCTACCGGGCCCAGCACCGTGGCGGCAAGGGCATCAAGGGCGCGGCACTGCGCGGCGACGACGTCGTCGAACAGTTCTTCGTCACCTCGACCCACAACTGGCTGCTGTTCTTCACGAACACCGGTCGCGTGTACCGGGCGAAGGCCTATGAGCTGCCCGAAGGCTCACGGGACGCCAAGGGCCAGCACGTAGCGAACCTGCTCGCCCTCCAACCAGGTGAGACGATCGCACAGGTGCTGTCGATCCGGGACTACGAAGTAGCCGACTTCCTCATCCTCGCCACCCGTTCCGGTGTGGTGAAGAAGACCCGCCTGAGCGAGTACGACTCGAACCGCACCGGCGGTGTCATCGCCATCAACCTGCGCGAATACAAGGGTCAGCCCGATGAGTTGGTCTCGGCCCGCATCGTCGGTGCCGAGGATCACCTGCTGCTGATCTCGCGCAAGGGCATGTCGATCCGCTTCGCCGCCGATGACGAGTCGATCCGTCCCCTGGGCCGAGTCACTGGTGGCGTCACAGGTATGAAGTTCAAGGACGACGACGAGCTGCTCACGATGGACGTCGTTCGGCCGGACACCTACGTCTTCGTCGTCACGGAAGCCGGGTTCGCCAAGCGCACCCCGGTCGACGAGTACCGCCTGCAGGGGCGCGGCGGTCTGGGAATCCGGGTTGCGAAGATCACCGAACAGCGCGGAGACTTGGTAGGCGGACTCATCGTTGAAGACGGTGAGGAGGTCCTCGTGGTCATGGAGCGCGGTAAGATCGTTCGGTCGAGCATCGATGAAGTTCCGGCGAAGGGACGCAACACCATGGGTGTGGTGTTCGCGAAACCGGATAAGAAAGATCGTATTATCGCAGTGACCCGTGGGCCCGAAGCCGAGGTCGAAGACGAGATCGAAAGCGAAGACGATGCCGAAGTCCCGGAAGGTGAGGTCGCAGAGCCTCAGACCGGCAACGAGGATGTGGAAGAGTGAGCGATAGCAAACAGCCAGGCTCAGGCAAGATCATACGCACGTCGAGCGGCTCGACCCGTCTGACGGCCGGATCGTCGAAGTCGGACGACAAGTCGGCTGCGGCAAGCGGTTCAGGCTCGAACTCCGGGTCGGGAACCGGCGCGAAACAGGGATCCGGCCCCGGTCGCGGCTCTTCGGGACCGAACAGCCAGAACGCCACCGTCGTCGCACCTCCCGCTCCGAAGGCCTCGCCGAAGCCCAACCGGGCACCCTCGGCGGGCTCGACGCCGTCGGCACACACCGGATCTCAGGGATCGGGTGCTCAGACCGGGTCCCAGGGATTAGGCGCACCGACTTCCGGTTCACAGGGAACAGGTTCCCAGGGATCGGGCGGCGGCAACCGCAGCGCCACCTCGGTGATGGGAAATGCCGCGAACACCGTCCGCGCGAGCTCCGGCAGCGTGAAGATGGGTGTGAAGAACATGGTCGACAGCGGGAAGGGCAAGAAGAAGAAAGGCCCCCGCACCGTCCGCCTCACCGTCTCCGCGGTCGATCCGTGGTCGGTCATGAAGATGTCGTTCCTCATGTCCGTGGCGATCGGCATCGCCACGATCGTCGCCTTCATCGTCCTGTGGGTCGTGCTGCAGGCGACCGGTGTGATGAGCGGCCTCGAATCGACGATGAGCGAGCTCGCCGGCGCAGAGTCGGCCGAGCGGATCGTCGGCATCTTCGGCTTCGGCCGAGTCGTCGCGGCCGGCTTCATCATCGCGGTCATCAACATCGTGCTGATGACGGCGCTGTCGACGCTGGCGGCCTTCATCTACAACATCGGCTCCCTCATCGCCGGCGGATTCAGCCTCACCCTCACCGACGACTGATTGCTACCTGACGGCGGCTCAGCAACCTCGCGCGAGGTATCTGGGCCGATCCTTCTATGTCTGTCAAGCCGGCGTGGGAATTGTTTCTAGCCCGTTGAGAATCTTGAAAACTCGACGCGCGAGATACCATTTGAGCTTGCGCTTGAGTTCCCTCTTCGACTTCTTCGTCGGGTCCTCACCAAAGCGCTGGGCAACATAATCCCTGGTTCTCTCATCGTGGATCATCCGGTTCGTGATCACCGTGTGCAGGGCCCGGTTCAACTGCCGATCCCCACCCCTGTTCAACCGGTGTCGTTGCGTGTTGCCCGACGAAGCAGGGATCGGATTCGCCCCTGCCAGGGCTGCGAACGCAGCCGCGTTACGGACTCGTCCCGGATGCGACCAGGCGGTGAAGAACACCGCGGCAGTGAACGTACCGATCCCGGGTTCGGCCAGCAAGACTGCCGCCGGACTGGCCTCAACAAGTTCAGCGAGCTTGTCATGGTTGTCCTGCAGATCGTCATCAAGATCGAGGACGCGTTGAGCTAAACGGACCGCTTCGTCCCGGGACGTGGCCAGGCCGATGTCTTCCTTCCTCGACCGCCACTTCGAGATCTCGACGAACTGGGCATCGGTCAACGAGTTACGGGCATCAATTCCCAGAGCGACAGTGCGCACCAACGCGGTCAGGGAGTTGATCATCCGGGTCCGTTCGGTGGTCATCGCGTCCCGGGCTGCCAACAGCACGCGCAGGCCCTGGCGGACTCCTTCGCCTTGGCGTGGCCACCGCAGCTGGTCGGTGTGTAGCGCCAGCACGGACTTCGCGATCCGGTAGGAGTCGAGCTCATCGCTCTTACCCACGCCGTACCGGGCTTTGGCATCCATGCGTCCAGCTTCGACCACGGGGTATTCGGTCGTGGCGATATGACCGGTCAGCACCGCCCCGTAGGATGCGGTTCCTTCCACGACCCACAGGGTGTCGAGGTCACCTTTCGTCCACCGGCCGGCCCAGGTCAGGGCCCGTTTGATGCCGGCCCGAGATGTCGGGAAGCTGCCGGTAGCCACGAGGATGCCGGTGTTGGTGATGATCGTGTAGACGTGTTTTCTGGCGTGTGTATCGACGCCGATGAAGAAGTTGTATAAGTGCGCGACAATGGACATAGCGGTTCGAAGCTCCCTGTTTGACCGATAGGTTGTGCGGCCGCTTGCGGCCGGTACCGGTCCGGGATGAGGTCACTTCGGAACAACACTGTGATGAGTCACGCCCCGGCAAGGGGCGGACAGCCTTCTGATCAAGTTACCGAGGTGGGCCGAGTCGGTGCCGGCCGCACCACCCATGTGATCGGACAAATCGGCCCGAAGACACCACCAAAAGGGGGTGGGTCACCGCCAGGTTGAGTCACGATCACGGGGTGGAGAGGCCAGCACCTACTCTGCCAGCCGGTCCCAGACCAGCCACTACCAAGACTCACAGCCGTCAGGTAGTTCTGGGAGGGTGTGAGAGGGGTCACTGGGCGTCGATTTGTGTTTAGCTGCGGTCGATGGGTATTGTTTTACTTCGGGTTCACCCGATGAGGGCCTATAGCTCAGGCGGTTAGAGCGCTTCGCTGATAACGAAGAGGTCCCTGGTTCAAGTCCAGGTAGGCCCACGTCCTGTCACAACAGGATTTCCTTTCGAGGAGGATCATGAGAAGATGGATTCTCAGCGGTCTCACGTTAGTGGGACTGGGAGTGTTCTTCGGGTGGCGGCACCAGAACCAGAGTGCCCAAGCCGAATGGTCCGAACACACCGACTCGGTGTGAGGGTGTGAACCCGTTTCGGGGGTATGGCGCAATTGGTAGCGCATCTGCTTTGCAAGCAGAGGGTTAGGGGTTCGAGTCCCCTTACCTCCACTCGAGTAGTTTTGAGACAGCACTCGTAGAACGAAGGCTCCGAACCAATGTGGTTCGGAGCCTTCGTCGTTGCGAAAACCTATCAGGCGCGCCAGTAGCCCAAGTAGCCATCGATGAGGCCGTCATAGGTGTGCAGGCTGCGGTCGCCGTTGAAGTTCTGGTGCCACACCTGGCCTTCGTAGTAGATGCCGATGTGACCGTAGGAGGTGGTGTTGTCGCCGTCGCCCCAGACGAGGATGTCGCCGTTCTTGAACTTCTGGTCGGTGTGCCAGGTGAAGCCGTTCGCCTTCATCTTGTCACCGCCGGAGCCGCCTGCCTGATAGTCGACGGCGTTGCCCCACGCTCCGTGGTCGACGCCGTGGACCTCTTCGAGGGCCCGGGAGATGAGGCTGACGCATTCTCCCTGGTAGCCGCCCTGCGAGTTCGCCAGCGACTGGCCCTTGTAGTGCTTGAGGAAGTCTCCGATGTTCGAGAACTTCTTCTCCGCCTCCGGGCTCGCCGAGGCGGTGCCGGAGTCCGCAGCCGAGTTCTCGGCTGCGGCGGAGGCGGCTCCCGCGGAAGCGGCGGGCGGTGCCGCCGGCTGGGCGGCGGAGGCGATCGAACTGGAGCCGAGCACGGCGGCTCCGGCGATCATCGCAGCTGTCATGGTCTTCGTGGTGACGTTCTTCAGAGTCATTCTCATCCGTTCGTTCCGCTTGACTGTGTGACTGGTAGTGACTTTCCAGGAGACGATCCGCCTCGGTGACGGGTCGTCTCCTCTGCCGACGTTAACAGCGCTTAAGTGAACATCCGATACGTCGAATCGAAGAGAGTGTGAACTCCGTCGCGACATCGATGCCGGCCGCCTCCGTCTACAGTGTTTCCATGAGACCTCTGCTGAGCCCGATTCCACCGCGGTGGATGGCGGCCGCGGTCGCCATCGGCATTGCGGTGGCAATGGGCGGCTGTTCAGCGAACGCTTCGCCGCCATCGACGATGCCGACCTCAGGAGCTCCCTCGCTGCCGACGTCAGGAACCTTCGACTACCAGCTCGGCGGATCCTATGACTCGCTGCCGGATTCGCGGGGCCGCATCGATATCGTCGTCCGCGACGCGGGTGCCGCGCCGCTGACCGGGGCCTACTCCGTCTGCTACGTCAACGGCTTCCAGACCCAACCTGACGAGGCTGCGGACTGGCGCGACCACGCTGACCTGCTGCTCCACGATGCCGTCGGTGACCTGGTCGTCGACCCGGATTGGCCTGACGAACACATCCTCGACCCCTCGACCGCAGACCGACGATCCCAGATCCTCGATGTCATCGGACCCGTCATCGACGGCTGCGCCGAATCCGGATTCGACGCCGTGGAGATCGACAATCTCGACACGGCCGACCGATTCCCCGACATCGACCGAACCGGTGCCCTGGAACTCGCGGCCGCGTATGTCGACCGTGCCCACGCCCATGGTCTGTCGGTCGCACAGAAGAACGCCGCCGAGCTCGCCGACACCGCGCATTCTCAGCTCGGCTTCGACTTCGCCGTGGCCGAGGAATGCGCCGCCTTCGACGAATGCACTGCGTACACCGAGATCTACGGCGATCGTGTCCTCGCCATCGAATATCCCGACACCCTCGCCGAGGCGGGGCTGGACTTCGCCGCCGCCTGCACCGTCCCGGATCGTCCGCCGCTGATGATCCTGCGCGACCGCGATCTCGTCGCCGCAGGCGATCATGGGTACCGATACGACACCTGCTGAGGAGACCGAGCGAGCAGTGACGAAGATCGCCGCGATTTCGGGTTCTCCCCACTGTCGGAGGTATTCGGGAATACGTTAGTCTGAGATGCTGTTGACACTTTCGTCTGCGCGTCGATTCGGCATCTGCGTGCGACCTCCGCCCACATCCCGGGCCCCTCAGACACATCCGAACGGAGCACCGTCTTGTCCAGCGACAGCTCACCCGCACACGCGCAGACACAGCATAACGACACCATCGACCCCGCCGGTATGAAGGTCATCTGGCTGCTGTTGGTGGCTGCCTTCGTGGCCATTCTCAATGAGACGACGATGGCCATCGCCATTCCCGAACTCAACAAGGCCCTCGACATCCCTCCGGAGCTCGGCCAGTGGCTGACCAGCGCTTTCATGCTCACCATGGCCGTCGTCATTCCGACGACCGGTTTCCTCCTGCAGCGTTTCACCACCCGCCAGATCTTCCTGGCCGCGATGATCCTGTTCTCTGCGGGCACGCTCATCTGCCTCGTTTCGCAGGGCTTCCTGCTGCTCCTCATCGGACGGATCGTCCAAGCCGCAGGAACCGGCATCATGATGCCCCTGCTGATGACCACGATGATGAACGTGGTCCCGGCGCATTCGCGCGGTCGGATGATGGGTCGAGTCGGCCTTGTCATCTCGCTGGCCCCGGCCATCGGACCGACGATGTCGGGCATCGTCCTCGATTCGCTGGGCTGGCGCTGGCTCTTCGGCATCATCCTGCCCATCGCGCTCATCGCACTGGCACTCGGCGCGAAGTGGATGACCAACCTCGGCGAGTCGACGCACGCCCCGATCGATGTCATCTCCATCGTTCTGTCCGTCTTCGCCTTCGGCGGCATCGTCTATGGCCTCAGCCAGTTCGGCGGAGGCCACGGCGGTGAGGCGGGCGGCGGATCGACGAGCACCCTGGCCTGGGCGACGATCGGCGGCGGAGTCGTCTTCCTCGCGCTCTTCGTGTGGCGTCAGCTCGTCCTGCAGAAGGGCGAGCGCGCCCTGCTCGACCTGCGTGTGTTCAATTCGCGGAACTACGTCTTCTCGGTCATCATCATGGCCGTCGTCGCCCTGTCCATGTTCGGCACGTTCTCCCTGCTGCCGCTGTACCTGCAGAGCGTCGTCGGACTCGGTGCCACCCAGTCCGGTCTCGTACTTCTGCCCGGTTCGGTGATCATGGGTCTGCTCGGACCGGTGATGGGTCGGATCTACGACGCCCGCGGACCGAAGACGCTCCTCGTGCCCGGCACGATCATGATCGCGTCCTCGATGTTCGCGTATTCGACGGCCGGCGTGGGAACGCCGATCTGGCTGCTCATCATCGTCCAGATCGTCATGTCATTGGGCCTGGCCGCATCGTTCACCCCGCTGTTCTCCGCCTCGCTGGGATCGCTGGAGCGCCACCTGTACTCCCATGGTTCGGCAGCGCTCAACACCCTGCAGCAGGTCGCGGGAGCTGCCGGCACCGCGCTGCTCATCTCGATCTACTCCGCGGCCCTGCACTCGGGTCAGGCGGAGGGCAAGTCCGTCCCCGAGGCGGGTGCCCCCGGCGGTCACGCCGCGTTCCTGTTGGCGACGGTCATCGCGATCGTCCCGATCGTCCTCGCGTTCTTCATCCGCAAGCCGGAGGACCAGGAAGAGTACCCCGCCGAGGTGGTCGAACCGACCGAGGCCAGCCCCGCCGAATGACGGTCGGCCCCGCCGAATAAAGGTCGGCCCATGACAGCGGCCGACTGAGGCACATCGAACCCCTCGTTCCGAATTTCCCGGAACGAGGGGTTCTGTCGTCGGCCACCTCGGTGATCGGAGGTTCCGACCTTGGTACGGTGACCTCATGACCTCCTCTGTGCCCTCGGCTCCGACATCCTCGACCGAGATCCAGCCGGACGTGCGGGTCCGCGGGGCCAGGGAACACAATCTGCGCAACGTCGATCTCACCGTGCCCCGGGATGCGCTCGTCGTGTTCACCGGAGTGTCCGGATCGGGCAAATCCTCCCTGGCCTTCGGCACCCTCTTTGCCGAGTCCCAACGCCGCTACCTCGAATCCGTGGCACCGTATGCCCGCCGGCTCATCGATCAGGCAGGGGTCCCCGACGTCGATTCGATCACGGGAATGCCGCCGGCCGTCGCCCTGCAACAGCAGCGCGGCGGGCGCAGCGCACGCTCGAGCGTCGGCAGCATCACCACGGTGTCCAGCCTCGTGCGCATGCTCTACTCACGGGCGGGATGGTACCCGGAGGGGCAGTCGATGCTGTTGGCCGAGGATTTTTCGACGAACACCGTCGAAGGTGCCTGCCCGGAATGCCACGGAATCGGCCGCGTCTACGAGGTGCCCGAGGACAAGATGGTCCCGGATCCGACGCTGACGATCCGGGAGCGCGCCATCGCTTCCTGGCCGAAGGCCTGGCACGGCCACCAGCTGCGCGATGTGCTCGTCGCTCTCGGCTACGACGTCGATGTCCCCTGGCAGGACCTGCCGCGCGAACACCGCGATTGGATCCTCTACACGGAAGAGACTCCGCACCTTCCCGTCCACTCCCGGCTGACGCTGGACGAGGCGCGCGAAGCGATCGCAGCAGGCGCCGAACCGACCTACTCGGGAACCTTCGTCGGAGCCCGGAAGTACGTGCTCGACACGTTTGCGAACACGAAGAGTGCCGGGATGAAACGGCGCGTCGCCGAATTCCTCAGTGCCGGTCCCTGCCCCGTGTGCCACGGAAAGAAACTCAGACCCGATGCTCTGTCGGTGACGATCGCCGGTCTCGACATCGCCGAATTCTCCGCGCTGCCGCTGCATGAACTCATGTCCGTCCTCCGCGATGAGGTCGCCTCGGCGAAGGCGGCTGCGGAGGCAGACGACCACCCGGCTGCGGACAAGCTCGCCGCGTTCGTCCGCCTCGGCGAGGGTCTCATCGATCGGCTCCGGCCGATCGTCGATCTCGGTCTCGGGTACCTCTCACTCGATCGGACCACACCGACGCTGTCCGGAGGTGAGCTGCAGCGGTTGCGATTGGCCACTCAGCTGACCTCGGACCTCTTCGGCGTCGTCTACGTGCTCGACGAACCCTCCGCCGGCCTTCACCCGCAGGACGTGGATGCCCTGCTGGGCATCCTCGACGGGTTGAAGGACCGCGGGAACAGCCTCTTCGTCGTCGAACACTCCGTGGACATCATGCGCCATGCCGACTGGCTCGTCGACATCGGGCCCGGCGCCGGCGAACGCGGCGGAGACGTCCTCTACAGCGGACCTACGGCCGGACTTGCCGAGATCGACGAATCCGTGACCAGGGGCTATGTCTTCGGCGGACGTGGACTCGAACCCCACGAACCCCGGCAGCCGCGAGGCTGGATGCACCTTGAGAACATCCGCCGCAACAATCTCCACGACATCAGCCTCGATCTGCCGCTGGGCTCGCTGACCGCCGTGACCGGAGTATCGGGTTCGGGCAAGTCCAGCCTCGTCAGCCAGGTGCTCCCGGCTATCGTCGGCGACCGGCTGGGCACCTCCGCGACTGCTGATGAACCCGCGTCCGATGATGACGAGCTCCTGCTCACCGATGAACCCGAGGAACTCGATGGCACCGTCACCGGCGAACTCACCGGGATCCGACGGGTGGTGAGCATCGATCAGAGGCCCATCGGCCGCACGCCCCGGTCCAATGTCGCCACCTATACGGGCCTGTTCGACCATGTGCGTCGCCGCTTCGCCGAGACGCCTGAGGCCAGAGAGCGCGGTTACAAGCCCGGTCGCTTCTCCTTCAACGTCGTCGGTGGACGGTGCCCCACCTGCGAGGGTGAAGGATCGGTCATGGTCGAGCTGCTGTTCCTGCCCTCGGTCTACACCGAATGCCCCGACTGCCACGGCACCCGCTTCCAGTCGAGCACCCTGGAGATCCTGTGGCGCGGACGCAATATCGCTGAGATCCTGGGGATGAGCGTCGAGGAAGCCCACGACTTCTTCACCGGCGAATTCGACATCATGCGGTCCCTGACCGCACTCATCGACGTCGGCCTCGGCTATCTGCGCCTCGGCCAACCCGCCACCGAGCTCTCCGGCGGTGAGGCGCAGCGGGTCAAACTCGCCAGCGAGCTCCAGCGCTCCCAGCGCGGCGACACCCTCTACGTCCTCGACGAACCCACCTCCGGACTGCATTGCGCGGATGCCGACCGGCTCGTCGCACACCTGCAGACCCTCGTCGATGCCGGCAACACGGTCGTCATGGTCGAACTCGATATGCGCGTCGTGGCCGTCGCCGACCACGTCGTCGAACTCGGCCCCGGCGCCGGTGACGACGGCGGCCGGGTCGTGGCGACCGGAACCCCCGCCGACATCGTCGACGCCGGGCAGGGGCCGTCTGCAGAATACCTCGCCGCGGCACTCTCCGAACTCCGGTGATCTGAGGCACACCTACCCGTTTCAACGGGCCGTGTGATCCCCAGAAACAAGCGGATCCCGGGGCCCGCCGCAATTGTTGGAGACGTCTAAGTCTCAGTTGTGCGTAGACACACCCGATTCGCGGCGGGAAGTCTTGAGATATGCCCACCGCAATCATCCGCCGCATCGCGATCTGCCTCGTCATCGCCGCACCCGCCGTGGTGCTGCGCATCACCGGCATCGAACTCGCCTCGGTTCTCGAGCTCCTCGCGTTCGGCGCCGCCATCGTCGCGGCCGCCTTCCTCCTGGCCTGGGCCGCCGAGGCGGCGCAGAAGGACATCTCGGGTGCTCTCGCGATCGCCCTGCTCGCCCTCATCGCGGTCCTCCCGGAATACGCCGTGGACCTCTACTACGCGTTCCGCTCCGGAACGGATCCGGATTACCTGCACTTCGCGGCGGCGAATATGACCGGATCGAACCGACTTCTGCTCGGCTTCGGGTGGCCGCTCGTCGTCATCATCGCCCTCCTCGTCGCCCGCCGCATGGCCAAGCGGACGAAGTCCCCCTTCCAGCATTCCCTGCACATCGACTCGGGCAGCCGGATGGACATCGGCTTCCTCGTCATCCTCGGTGTGATCGCCTTCGCCATTCCGCTGCTCGGCAGCATCCCCATCTGGTTCGGCTCAGCCCTCGTGCTCATCTTCGTCGCTTATCTGTGGCGGGCCGGGCAGGCCGCCGGCGATGACGAAGAGGAGTTCGTCGGCGCCGCGGCTCTCATCGTCGCCATGCCGCAGAAGGCCCGTCGGATCACGGTGGTGACGATGTTCGTCGTCTCGGCAGCGATCATCCTGCTGTCTGCCGAACCGTTCGCCGAGGCGCTCGTGGCCTCGGGTTCGGCGTTGGGCATCGACAGCTACTTCCTCGTCCAGTGGCTGGCCCCGCTGGCCTCGGAGGCCCCCGAGTTCATCATCGCAGCAATGTTCGCCCTGCGCGGCATGGGCGGGGCCGCCATCGGCACACTCATCGCCTCGAAGGTCAACCAATGGAGCCTGCTCGTCGGCTCCCTGCCGATCGCGCATTTCGCGGGTGGGGGTGGTCTCGGGCTGCCTCTGGACGGGCGGCAGATCGAGGAGTTCACGCTCACGGCCACGCAGACCCTCCTCGGTGTGGCGATCATCTTGGCCCTGCGCTTCCACTGGGCACCAGCGCTGGGACTCGCCGCGCTCTTCGGGGTGCAGTTCTTCGTCACGGACACCTCCGGCCGCTATGTCCTCTCCGCGATCCAAGCGGTGCTGGCGATCGTCTTCCTTATCCTCCACCGCAGTGACATCCTCCCCACGCTCGCTGCCCCGTTCCGCAGACCGCAGCGCAGTGACGACGGTGCAGACCCCGCCGAGGCGGCCGATCCGGAGCGCGAACCGCCCGTCACAATGTCCGCCGACCCGAAGTCGACCGGTACCCGCGCGTAGAATGACGATCATGCCGCGCCCCTCTGTCACTCGCATGGTCGAGGACTATGTCACCCTCATCTGGAAGGCCTACGAATGGCCCGGCGGTCGCCCCGCCACCACCGAGATGGCCGAACAGCTGGGAGTGACCGCCTCGACGGTGTCGGCGAACCTCAAGAAGCTCGCTCGCGACGGCTACATCGACTACGAACCCTACGGGCAGATCGTGCTCACCGATGTGGGCCGGCAGATCGCCGTCGAGATCGTCAGACGCCACCGCATCGTCGAGTCCTACCTCGTCGAGGCTCTGGGGCTGACCTGGGATCAGGTCCATGACGAGGCGGATCGACTCGAACATGCCGTCTCCGATCTCGTGCTCGAACGGATGAACGCAGCGTTGGGAAGCCCGCAGCGTGACCCGCACGGCGATCCGATTCCCGATGCCGACGGGCACACAGCCGATTTCCCGAGCCGGCGGCTGCAGGAGACCGCCCCGGGCGTCGAGGTCGAGGTCGTGCGCGTCTCCGACCGGTCGCCTGAACTGCTGCGTTACCTCACCGATCGTGGAATCGTCATCGGCACGAAGCTGCAGGTGAGATCGATCAGCTCGGCCGCCTCGGCGATCGCGGTCAGAGTCGGCGACGAGAACATCGAACTCGCCCTCGACGCCGCCGACGCGATCCGCGTCGGTCCCGGCCTCGGCTGAGGCAGACAGAGCCTCAGACCGACTGCGATTCCCACTCGGGATCCGCGGTGGCCTCGGTGTTTACTGCCTTCTGGCGCAATTCCCCTCCCCGCGCGCGTCCGGCGATGAGGAGGGTGATGAGCCCGCCGACGGTGACGAGCGCACCCGCCCACAGCGGTGAGGTATAGCCGAGGCCCGAGGCGATGGTCAGTCCGCCGACCCACGCCCCGAAGGCATTGCCGACGTTGAAGGCCGCGATGTTCGCTCCCGACCCGAGAGTCTGCGCGTCGCCGGAGTGGCGCATGATGCGCATCTGCATGGCCGGAACCGTGGCGAAGCCGAACCCGCCCATGAACACCAGCGCGATGATCGTGGCGACCTTGTTCTCGGCGATCAGAGAGAACACGGCGAGGATGACGACGAGACCGATGAGCAGGGTGAGCAGGGTCGCCCCGAGGTTCTTATCGGCCGCCCGACCGCCGAGGATGTTGCCGATGAAGAGGCCGACTCCGAAGAGGACGAGCAGCCATGGGACGGCGGCGCTGGAGAAGCCGGTCACTCCGGTGAGCGTGAACGCCATATAGCTGAAGGCTCCGAACATGCCCCCGTAGCCGAGGATCGTGATGAGGATCGACGCCCACACCTGACCGGAGGCGAAGATGCGGAATTCGCCGAGGATGCCCGAGGCCGCGTCCGATCGTGCCGGAATCGAGGGGACGAGGACGGCTATGCCGATGAGGGCGATGATGCCGATGACCGCGATGGTCCAGAAGGTCGACCGCCATCCGGCGGCCTGGCCGAGGAAGGTGCCCAAGGGGACTCCGAGGACGTTTGCCGTGGTCAGACCCGCGAACATCATCGAGATCGCCGCGGCCTGACGGTTCGCGGGCACCAGGGAAGCGGCCACGACCGCGCCGATGCCGAAGAAGGCGCCGTGGCAGAGTGCCGCGACGATGCGACCGACCATCATCATCTCGTAGCTCGGGGCGAGAGCCGAGAGTCCGTTGCCGATGATGAAGAGGACCATGAGGCCGATGAG
Organism: Brevibacterium sp. OS20; assembly: GCF_056837565.1. Taxonomy (NCBI): domain Bacteria; kingdom Bacillati; phylum Actinomycetota; class Actinomycetes; order Micrococcales; family Brevibacteriaceae; genus Brevibacterium; species Brevibacterium sp. OS20. The sequence continues at coordinate 21,978 of NZ_CM166367.1, forward strand.
AGCCGTCTTCCGATTGACCCGGCTCAGCGCCACGGTGATCGCGATGGCTCCGATCGCCACGGCCAGGGCATAGCCGGAGATGAGGTAGCCGGCGACGGTCTCGGAGACCGCGAAGTCTGCGGCCACCTCGGGTAGAAGGCCCATGATGACGAACTCGGTGAGTCCGATTCCGAACCCGCCGATGGCGAGAGCGAGCAGTGCGAGCGGCATGGTGGTGCAGACCTTTCGGTGGGGAGCGGATTCCGCGGTCGCGAAATCACGTGCGTGTGCAATAGGGCGCGTATGCAGTAGTTGCAGACGCAATGAATATAGTTGCACACGCGTCTTATCCGCGCAAGTGGTGTATCCTTGAGAGACGTCGAGAACAAGGAGAATGACGTGGGTATCAGGGACGACGCGGTGGAGATCCGGGCCAAGGGTTGGCGCACGCTCGCTGCTCTGCACGGACTCATCGAGGTCGAGCTCGAACGCAGCCTGCAGCGCGAGCACGACCTCTCCGTGGTCGAATTCACCGTCCTCGATGCGCTGAGCCGGCAGGACGGCTGGCATATGCGCATGCGGCAGCTCGCCCGCGCTGCCGCCTTGTCATCGAGCGCGACGACGCGGCTGGTCACCCGCCTCGAGGACCGCGGGCTGCTCACTCGTGTGCTCTGTGCCGACGACCGTCGCGGCATCTACACCGAACTCACCCCTGCCGGTGAGACGCTGCTCGCCGAGGCGCATCCGACGCATGACAATGTGCTCGAATCCGCTCTCGCCGAAGCTCGTGAGACGCCGGAGCTCGCGCCTCTGGTCTCGGCGCTCTATGCCGAGTCGGTCGTCTGAGCCATTGGGCTCTCCGTCGATACGTCAGCGAACGCAGTCGATATGCCGCTCACGGGCGGACGAAACCTCGACCCGGTCTTAGTCATGATGGACTCCCAGAACATCGGAGCGCCCCACCGGGTGCAGGGAATCGGGAATGATGATGGACGAGCACAGAACACTGTCGACAGAGAAGTCGCCGGAAGCGCACGGCGCAGGTGGTAACGGAGAACGGCCGCGACGGCGTGGCCTCCTCGGTGCCGATATGTCCCTGTGGCTGATGGGATCGCTGGTGGCGCTGACGATTCCGCGCACGGTCCTCACCGATATCGGAGTACTCGAGGCGGACGAATCACTGCTGTACTTCGTGCTCGCGCTCGCCCCGTATGCCGTATGGCTGGCCGCAGCCGTGCTGCGAAGGACTCGGACTCCTCTGCGCGATCACCTGCTCGTCGGCGGACTCTACGGCCTCTCACTCATCCTCGTGCACGAACTGTTCTGGAACTTCGAAACCTCCCAAGGGCAGAATCCGCCCCAAGGGGCGATCGATCTGGCCGCCGGGTTCACGGAGCCTGTGAGCACATTCGTCATCCATGCCAGCGAGTTCGGCATCGCCATGATGATCGGGCTGGGCTCCGGTGTGGTCATGGCCTCGATTGCGTTCATCGGACAACGGATACGGCGAGGTCTCCGTAGTCGGTGACCTCGGAACATCTGACTCCCGGCAGGACCGAATGGCCCGAGTCCGGCCGATCCGCACCGGATGGTTCAGGGTGCGGCCAGACCGGACCGAAAGGCGAAGACGACGAGCTGCGCGCGATCGCGGGCGCCGAGCTTGATCATCGCGCGGCTGACATGCGTGCGGGCCGTCGCCGGGCTGATGGTCAGGCGGCCCGCGATCTCCTGATTGTTCAGTCCCTCGGCCACGAGCGAGACGATCTCTCGTTCCCTGTCGGTGAGCAGGTCCAACTGCGGGTGCGGAGCGTGGGCACGGGGTGTGGGTGAGACGAACTCGGAGATGAGTGTGCGAGTCACCGAGGGAGCCAGCAGGGCCTCGCCGGAGACGACGATGCGGATGGCATCGAGCAGCCGTGCCGGCGCAGTGTCCTTGAGCAGAAACCCGCTGGCCCCGATGCGCAGCGCCTCGAAGACGTACTCATCGTGTTCGAACGCGGTGAGCACGATGACCCGAGTGCCCGCGAGATCCTCGTTGTCGACGATTCGCCGCGTCGCCTCGAGACCGTCGATACCGGGCATGCGAATGTCCATGAGCACCACATCGGGTCTTTCCTGCACCGCTGTCGCCACCGCGGCCAGGCCGTCGGAGGCCTCGCCGGCGAGCGTGAACTCGTCCTCGGCTTCGAGGAGGGCGCGCAGGCCCATCCGCACAAGATCCTGGTCATCGACGAGCATCACGCGGATCATTGCGATCGCGCTCGCCGATCATCTGATGTTCCCGGGGCAGGCATGTGATCGAGTGTAGCCCTCCTTGCGACGCGCCCCCAGGGTCGGAACACCGAGAGCACCATCGCGAAGGACACCGAAGCGGACGAGACGATCGGCGGGAAGAGCGCGGTGCGGTCGACGACCGGGGCACCTCCGGTGTCGAGGGCGCGCAGGCCGCTCGACTCGAGAGCCTCCACCCCGGAGAGCAGCAGGACGGGCACCAGGCCGATGAGGACGATGGTGAGCAGAAGTTTGATGAGCACCCACCAATAGCGGGTGAGTCCATACTTCGAGCCCGTGCCCAACAAGATCCCGGTCGCCAAGGTGACCAGACCGGTGACGATGAGGGGCCACGTGGTGAACGCGGAGATGCTCACCGCGGCAGCGGCGGAGTGCGTCGCCTCGGCGCGGAGGGCGGTGACGGTGAGGATGAAGAGGATGAGATCGAAGCCCAGCCATGTTCCAGCGGCGGCGATATGGCCGAGCAGCAGCAGTCTGCGGGTCTGCTTCGACGGTTTCCAATGAAGTGCGGCCGACATGTCCGGGTTCCCTTCCCTGCGGTGACCGGTCTGCACGGTGGGGACCGATCGGCGGTGTGGGCACCAGTCTGACGGGACCGCCTCGGCGAGGTCATCCGCCCCACGGAGACACTGCGCCTACGTCCGCGGGCGCAGACGGCAGGGCCTCTGCGCTCATGGACGCAGACGAAGATACCTCCGCACACCGGTGACCCTGCCGGGGACGGCGACGAGACTGGCAGACGATTCCTCACAGAAAGGGCTGTCGTCGTGAACGTTCAGCACATCACTGCTCCATCCGGAGCCCGCACACGGTCGGTCACTGCGCTCATCGCAGCGCTCGCCTTCCTCATCTTCTATCTCCTTGTATCGCCCATTGCCGGGGCCATCGCCCCACTGCCCCTGCCCGATGCCCCGACGGACGAGGTCGTCGCCTATTTCACCGAGCACGGCACGGCATCTGTGGTCACCGGCGGCCTGCAGCTGCTCTCTGTGGCAGGATTGGCGGTCTTCCTCTGGGCGATCAGGTGCCATGGCCCGCAGACGCGGGCGCGTGATCTGTGCATGAGCTCCGGCTGGATCGCCATTGCGGCGATGGGCCTCTCCGGCGCCATCGCAATCGGCCTGCCGCTCGTGGTCTCGGTGCTGTCGCCAGGTGGCGTGGAAGTCGCCCGTCAAGCGTCCTTCGTCGCCGGCGGGGTCGTACATGTCGTCGCGCTCGGTGCGGCGGCCCTGACGATCGGGCTCTGGCGGTCCTGGTCCCGGCCGGTGCGGGTGACGGCGTGGATCGCCGCAGTTCCGGCCCTGCTCTCGGTCACCTCGGTGTTCTGGTACTACGCCTCGATCCTGCTGCCTGCTGGACGTCTGCTGACGATGACCGCGTTCATCGTCGCCGGTGTCAGTATCCTGCGTGGCCGCAGTCTTCCGTCGCAGACCTCTGCACTGGGATGATGGGAGGGCATTCGAGCGGAGGACCGTCATGAGCAGGCTGCAGTGAGCGCGCAAGGGCATCGCCGCGTCCTCACCGATGGGCTCGTCGCCGCCGGCCTGCTGACGTTGAGCATCGTCTCGGCCGTGGTGCTGTCCTCCCACGGCGATGCGCCGCGATCCGCCGATGCCTTCGGTTTCGGCCTCGTCGTCCTTGCCTGTGCGCCCCTGGCCGTGCGTCGCCGGTTCCCGGTGCCGGTGTGCGTCGTGACCAGCCTCGCCGTGGCCGTCTACCTGCTGCTCGGATATCCGTACACGGCGATCATGGCGGCCGTGTCGATCGCCGTGTACACCGTGTGCCGGCGGGTTGCGACGATTCCCGCTCTGGTGGCTTCGGCGGTCGTATTCGCGCTGCTCGTCGCGCACATCTTCGTCAATCCTGCGGCCCTTCCCGGGCTTTTCGGACTACTCCCCTCGGCTGCGTGGATCGCCATCCCGGCGACCATCGGAATCTCGCGGCGGCTCATCATGGCCGCTCGCGCCAGGGAACACGCCGAGGCGGCCCGACGTCTGCGTGAAGAAGAACGTCTGCGCATGGCTCAGGAAGTCCACGATGTCGTCGGTCATGGGCTCGCGGCGATTCAGATGCAGGCCGATATCGCCATCCACCTGGCCGAGAGCAGGCCCGAGCAGGGGCTCACCGCGCTGCGGGCAATCAGTTCGGCGAGTCGTTCTGCGCTGGCCGAACTGCGTGAGGCCCTGCGCGATTCCGCCTCGAGCGGTGACGAGTCGGGAGCCCCACGGTCTCCGGCGGCGAGTCTCGCCCGCCTCGACGACCTCTGTGCCAGGATCCGTGCCGCAGGCATCGATCTCACGGTCGTGGTCACGGGTCCGGTGCGCCCCCTCAGCGCCGCTGCCGACCTTGCGGCCTATCGGATCGTGCAGGAAGCCCTGACGAATATCGTCAAGTACGCACCGTCACCGCAGGCATCGATCGCTCTCGACTACGACGCTTCCGGTCTCACCATGAAAGTGAGCAGCCCCTACGACAATTCTCCGATCATCGAAGGGTTCGGTCTGGGCGGCATCCGCCGACGTGCCGCCCACCTCGGCGGAGCCGTGACGATCCGGGCTGACGACGATTTCACGGTGCAGGCGTTCCTGCCAGATCCGGAATGACCGCAGACGTCAGCTCGCCCGCCAGGAATTTGGATACTACTGGTATTGAATACTGAAAGTATTGTAATGTATCGGCATGCACCAGCCGCAGAACGCCCGAGAAGTCGCCAAACGCATCCCGCGGTCCGAAGTCCGACAGCGACTCATCGCCGCGGCCGCGGAGGCATTCGCCGAGTCCGGCTACTCCGCTGCGACCGTAGACGACATCGCGCTGCGAGCCGGATTCACCAAGGGCGCCGTCTATTCGAACTTCGGAAGCAAGCAGGGACTCTTCGCTGCCGTCCTCGAGGATCGCTCCACAAGCGAACGTGACCGACTGCTGCAGGCTCCCGCGAGACCGGCAGACGAAGTCGCGGCCTTCGTGGCGGGTGTCGTCGCAGAGAGCATCACGGAGGACGAGCAGCGGGGTCGGCTCGGCCTCGAATTTGCGGCACGAGCCGCACGGGACCCCGCAGCGAGACGGTCGTGGGGGCCGTTGCGGCGAACACAGCGAGAGGCCGCCGAGCATGCTATCCGTGAGGTCTCCGCACGGAGCGGCCTGGAGCTCGCAATCGATCCCGGTGTGGCGGCACTTGTCCTGCACTGTCTGACGAACGGGCTGTCGATGGAGCATCTGGCGGACCCGGAGCAGGTTGATTCGACTGCGATCAAACGGGCCATTGCCGCCCTGATCGAAGCGATCACACACTCCGAATCCGAACGGCGGAGTTGACGACGATGGTGTCGGTGGCAGGACACGTGACGAGGAGCGAGTCGAAATGAACGTACAGAGATGGTCGAAGGCTATTGCACTGTCGAGCGTGGGGGTTCTCGGCGCTGTCGGACTGAGCTCCTGCGGACCTTCGCCCGACGCAGTCGATCCCGAAAGTCGCTCTTTTCGGATAGGCGGCGATGATCTGGGTATTGTCATGGAGTCCGGGGGTGACATCGCTCTGCGGCCCGGCGATGTCGACGCAGTCGAAGTGACGAGGTGGTTCACCGGGAAGGCGGGGCAGGCGACATGGGCGATCGCAGACGACGAGCTCACCTTGTCCACGGACTGCGGATTCCTCGCCTCGTGCGAAGTGCGCTACCAGGTGGTCATCCCGCAGTCCGCGGCGGTGAGACTGCAAGCCGATAATGCAGAGGTGTCTGTAAAGGATTTCGACAAGCCGGTGTCGATCGGGACGGAGAACGGCGGGATATCGGCGACGGACATTGCCGGCGATCTGACGCTGAGGAGCACGAATGGTGACCAGCACGCCAGCGGTCTGAGCTCAGACAATGTTTCGGCACAGGCCGAGAACGGGAAGGTCGATCTGACGTTCGACGAAGCGCCGTCGAGTCTGAGGGTGACGACCGACAATGGTGCTGTGAGCACCTCGTTGCCCAGTGGGACCTACGCCGTATCACTGAGAACTGATAACGGTGCGGAGTCTAACTCGCTGTCTGAAGATCCCGACAGCCCGCACTCCGTCGAGGTCACCACCGGCAATGGGGATATCTCACTCGAGTGAGATGGTCGGACCACAGAGACGAGGACGAGCCCGCCGAACAGCGATCATGTCGCTGCCCGGCGGACTCGTTTTGTCGTGAAACCGTCCGTTCACCTCGGTGATTGAGTTCTCAGGGGTGAACCTGAGGTCTCATATCAGCTCAGGCGTGGACGCGGATGAGGTGTTCGTTGGTGAACGCCTGGAACGCCCACTGAGCGTTCTCACGTCCGTAGCCGGAGCGGTTGATGCCGCCGAAGGGGTATTCCGGTCCGGATTCCATGTGGCTGTTGATCAGCGTCATGCCGGCGTTGATCTTCTTGCCGAACTCCTGACCCTTCTCCAGATCGTCGGTCCACACCGAGGACATGAGGCCGTACTCGGAATCATTGGCCAGACGCAGAGCATCCTCTTCGTCCTTGGCACGGTAGATCATCACGGCCGGTCCGAAGAGCTCGTTGCAGCCGAGGTCCGAGTGCGGGTCGATGTCCGTGAGCACGGCCGGGGACATGAACCAGCCGGGGCGGTCGAGCTTCTTGCCGCCGGTGTGCAGGGTCGCACCATCGGCCACGGCCTTCTCGATCATCTCGATGATCTCGTCGCGAGCACCTTCGGAGGACACGGGTCCCATGCCGACCTCGGGGTCGTCGAAGTCGGAGATCTTCATGGCTTCGGCGGCCTTGACCGCCTCGGCGACGAATTCGTCGTAGAGCTCATCGACGACGATCATGCGCTTCGGCGAGGTGCAGACCTGGCCGGCGTTCGCCAGACGAATCCCGACGAGCTTCTGCGCCACCGAGGCGACGTCCTTCGAGTCGAGGACGACGGCCGGGTCATTTCCGCCGAGCTCGAGGACCGCGCGCTTGTAGTACTTCGCGGCGATCGCGGCCACCGACGCACCGGCACCCTCGGAACCGGTGAGTGAGAAGCCCTTGACGCGGAAGTCCTTGAGGACCTCCTCGGCGTGGGAGGAATCGAGGTAGATGTTCTGGTACACGCCCCTCGGCAGTCCCGCCTCGGTGAGGAGGTCCTCGAAGTACTGCGAGGACTTCGGACAGATCGACGCCTGCTTCATGATGATCGTGTTGCCGACCATGAGGTTGGGCAGCACGAAGCGGGCGATCTGGTTGTACGGGAAGTTCCACGGCATGATGCCCAGCAACACGCCAAGCGGCTGGTGCTCGACATAGCTGCTGGCCGCACCGGCGGCGGCCAGGTGGGTCGTGGACAGATGGGTGGCGGCGTTGTCGGCCATCCAGCGGGCGGTGCGGGCGACCTTGTCGACCTCGCCGAGGCCCTGCTTCTTGATCTTGCCCATCTCACGACCGATGATGTCGGTCATCTCATCGGCATTCTCATCGACGAGATCGGCGAACTTGCGCAGGATCGCCGCGCGCTCATGCAGCGGCGTCTCCTTCCACGCCAGATGTGCCTCGTGGGCACGATCGATGTAGGAAGGAATCTCCTCTTTGGGAACCGAGGCGAACTCCTCCTCGACTTCGCCGGTGTTGGCATTGGTGACAGCGAACTTGCTCATGGAACGTCCTTTCACGGGTTGACGATCTGTGCCCTGTAACAAACTACAGTCTCCCGACATTCCGCGACACTTGAGTCCATCCCTGGGATTGGGATCGGGCATAGGATTCGGACGTGGAGAGAGTGAATGGAATCGGCGGATACTTCCTGCGGGCGGCCGACCCCGAGGCGATGACGGCCTGGTACCGCGTCGTCCTCGGCGTCGACTTCGGTGATCACGGATTGTGGCAGCAGCCGGCCGGACCGACCGTGATCGGACTCTTCGAGGCCGACACCGACTACTTCGGGACGCGACCGGAAGGTCAGGACCGGCAGCAGACGATGCTGAACTTCCGTGTCGCCGACCTCGACGCGATGATCGCGCAGCTCCGCGTTGCCGGCGCCGAGGTGGACGACGAGACCCAGCAGATGGACGGAATCGGACGCTTCGGTTGGGTGACCGATCCCGAAGGGAATCGGATCGAGCTGTGGGAACCGGAGGAACAGGACTGAATCTCGGTTGAACTGGGACTAGGCGGCCGCCTCGGCGGTGGCGGGTTCCCTGCGATCATCGATCAGACGGCGTCTGACCGCGAACGACAGGACCGCGGCGATGACGCACATGGCCGCCCCGCCCCACCAGGCGTAGGTGTACTCACCGAAGGCGTCACGGACGGCGCCGGCGGCGAAGGCCGCGGCGGCGGCCCCGATCTGATGGGCGGCGAAGACCCAGCCGAAGACGATGGTGCCGTTGTCGCCGAAGATCTCGCGGCACAGAGCGGCCGTCGGCGGGACCGTCGCGACCCAGTCGAGGCCGTAGACGACGATGAAGAGGATCATGCTCGGGTGGACCGTGTCCGAGAGCAGCCAGGGCAGAAGCAGCAGGCCGACCCCGCGGAACGTGTAGTACGCGACGAGGAGGATCCGGGCATCGAATTTGTCGGTCAGCCAACCGGAGAACACGGTGCCCACGATGTCGAAGATCCCGACGACCGCGAGCAGGCCGGCCGCCGTCGACGCGGGCATCCCATGGTCGTGGGCCGAGGGGATGAAGTGGATGCCGATGAGTCCGTTCGTCGTCGCGCCGCAGATCGCGAAGGCGATGGCCAGAGCCCAGAACGAGCGATGACGGGCGGCGAAGAAGAGACCTGCGAAGGCGCGTCGGGCGGCACCGGTGCCGCGGCGTTCGGCGGGCGTGGTCGGGGTGAACTCCGCCGTGGTCGGGGTGTCGCCCTCAGGCTCGGTCTCGTCGTTGAAGTCGGTCGGGCGATCCGTGCTCGCATCAGCCGCACCGTAGGGCAGGACGCCCAGGTCAGTGGGATGATCGCGGAGGACGAACCAGACCAGCGGCACGGCGGCCATCGCCGTGATGCCGATGAGCAGGGATGCCGGCTTCCACCCCGTGGACTCGGCGATCGTCGCGACCGGCGGCAGGAAGATCAGCTGACCGGTGGCCGATCCGGCGGTGAGGATGCCCATGACCAGCCCGCGGCGGGCGACGAACCAGCGATCGGCGATGGTGGCAGCGAAGACAAGGGCCATCGAACCAGTGCCCAGCCCGATGAGCACTCCCCAGAATATGAGCAGCTGCCACGACGCGGTCATGAGCACGCTGCCTCCGGCGCCGAGGGCGACGAGAGCCAGAGCCGCGGCCACGACCTGGCGGATGCCGAAGCGATCCATGAGTGCCGCGGCAAAGGGGGCCGTGAGTCCGTAGAGCAGCAGGTTGACGCTCACGGCCAGGGACATGCTGCTCATCGACCACCCGAAGTCCGCATGGAGCGGGACCATGAGTGCTCCGGGAGCAGCCCGGAATCCGGCGGCGGCGAGCAGGGCGATGAAGGCGACGGCAGCGACCCACCAGGCGGGGTGGATGCGGCGGTGCCGCCGCTGCGCGGGTGGAGTGGTCGACATCGATCCCTCGAACTTTCTTCAAAGAAGTTATACTGGGGGAAGTATAAGCAGACTTCGTCGAAGAAAGGTAGTCGAGATGGCTTTGCGTTCGGATTGGTCGCAGGAGTTCTGTCCGGTGAAGCGGTCCCTCGACGTGCTCGGCGATCCGTGGGTGCTGCTCATCGTCCGCGACGTCCTCCATGGTCGGGGGCGTTTCGATCAGCTGCGTGAGAATCTCGGAATCTCCGAAGCCGTGCTCAGCCGGCGGTTGTCCGGGATGCTCGAGGCCGGGCTGCTGACGAAGGTCGACTACGCCGATGGGGCCCGGATCCGGCAGGGCTATGCGGCCACCGAGGCCGCGGCCGATCTGCTGCCGATCCTGCAGCAGCTGTCGCTGTGGGCAGAGAAGCACACCGAACTGCCTGCCGGCGGAGGCCATATGGGACTCATCCACGAAGCCTGCGGCGCCGAGACGACTCAGGGCGAGGTATGCAGTGCCTGCGGTCAAGTGCTGCTGCCGGAGGACATGTCCTGGGACAAGCCGTGGAAGGACGCGCGCGAACGGCTGCAGCCGGCTGGGACTCTGAGCTGAGCACTGACCGGACTGCACGGTCCGCTGGGACTAGCAGGCCGCCTCGGCGAGGATGGGCTCTGATCGCCGTGCCCACGCCCGTTCGACGCGGATCGCCACGGCCACCACGACGAGTGCAGCGAGCGCGAGGACGATGGCGGCGATGACCGTGGAGGGGAAGCCGAACCCGGCGGCGATGACCCAGGCGCCGACGGCAGGTCCCACCGCATTGCCGACATTGAAGGCCGAAGTGTTGACGCTGGCGGCCAGGGTCGGCGCCTGAGTCGCGATCTGGAAGACGCGGGCATTGAGCGCCCCGGCGATCGAGAAACCGCTGGCGCCGACGAGGACGATCATGATGACGGCAAGGCTCGCATTGTCCGCGACCAGCCACAGGGCGCCGAGGCTGAGCGCCAAAGCCGTGAGGCTGCCGACGATATTGCCGAAGATATTCCTGTCGGCCAAGCGCCCGCCGACGACGACACCGACGAACGCACCGACGCCGAAGGCAGCGAGGACTGCGGGAACGAGGTCCGCGGACAGGCCGGCCACCTGAGTGAGCAGCGGGGAGAAGTAGGAGAAGGACGCGAACACCGAAGCCTGGAACAGCGCCGTCGTGCCCAGAGCCAACCAGATTCGGGGTCCTTTGAACGCAGCGATCTCGGCACGCAGCAGAGTTCGAAGCCTGGGGGCCGCCTCGGCGGGAGCAGGCGATTCTGCTTCGTCTGGATCGGTGGACTTCGCTGAGTCGGTGGACTTTGCGTCCGACCGGGTGGTCACGGCGATGAGAACTGCGGCCAGTGCAGTGACGAGGGCGACCGCCCAGAAGGTCGACCGCCACCCGAACTGGGTGCCGATCCATGTTCCCATCGGCACTCCGACGAGGTTGGCCACGGTGAGTCCGCCGACGAGACTGGCGAGTGCACGGCCCTGTACGGCGGCGGGAGCGATGGCTGAGGTGTGGACGGCGGCGACGGCCCAGAACCCGCCGCAGGCGAAGGCCGACAGCACCCTTGAGGCCATGAGCAGTCCGTAGCTCGGTGACAGCGCTGCAAGGATGTGGAGGGAGGAGAAGCCGATGATCATGACGATCATCGTCGCCCGCCTGGGCAGGGTCAGCGTCAGCAGGGTCATGGCCGGTGCCCCGACGATCATGCCGACGGCGAAACCGGTGATGAGCAGGCCCGCCTGCGGGATCGTCACGCTCAAGTCAGCGCTCAAGGGTTCGAGGATTCCGGCGATCATGAACTCGCTGGTGCCGAGGCAGAAGATCACGGCGGCCAACAGATAGACCTGACCAGGCACCCGAGGCCTGAGGGAAGGCGGTGTCGAAGTGGTCATGGGGTGGGGCTGCCTTTCGTCGAGGCACCTGGGGCACCTTCGGTCTCGAGGGTGGCCCTGCCGGCCGGAGTGCACAGTCCTGCGACGAAGGCTCGGGCTTGGGCGAGGACGTCCTCTGTGGTCATGACGCGGGCGGCGATGCGCAGGCCGGCGAGCACGCTGTGGATGAGTGGGGCATGGATCCGGGGGTCGATGTCAGCGAGGATATGGCCCGCGGTCTGACCGCGCTCGATGATGCCTGAGTAGGTGTCGAGCCACGCGTTGCGGTCGGGGTCGAGGATCGAGCACACGGCATCGACTTCGCGGCCGAGCTCGGCGGCCGTGTTCGCCGACAGGCACCCGGTCCGGTTCTCGTCGTCGCACTGCTTCTTCAGCTCGCCGCGGAGGCGGTGCATGAGCAGGACGGGAGCGGGCTCGAGGCTGCGCTCGAGTTCCTCTCTGAGCGGGATGCCCGTGGCCGTATAGTCACGCAGGGCGCGGAGGAAGACGGCGTCGAGGCTGTCGAAGGTGTTGTAGAAGCTCGAGCGGCCGATGTTCGCACGTTCGCAGACCAGTCCGACATCGGTTCCCGCATAGCCGTGCTCGCTGAACACGGCGATGGCGGCATCGATGACCGACTGCTCGTCGAAACTCTTCTTCCTGCCCACGTAACGAGACTAAAGCATTTTGGACAGTAGTGTCCAATAATTTCAGATCGGCTGTCCCGACCCCCCGGTGTCGGTCGTGTTTTCAGGCCCCGACGTCGCCGAGGTGGTGCCGGACTTCGTGGAGTCCGTAGAGCGTGAGTGAGGCGACGGTGAAGGCGTGACCGTCGGAGCGGAAGCCGCGACGTTCCCATTCCTCCCCGCTGACCTGGGACAGGAGGCCGGCATAGGACTCGGCGGCCGCGCGGAGGGCGGGGGCCACCTCGGCGGGATCGGCGTGGGCGTAATCGGATTCGAGAGCGACCGCATCGCCATCGAAGTTGTCCAAGGTCGGGTCGGACTCGGCCAGCATGCGCTCGGTGCGGCGGCGGAATTCGTCGAGGACATCGCGCATATGGGCGGCGTATTCGACGTCCGACCATCGGTTCGGACTGCGCCGTTCGGTGGCGTCGGCCCTGGTCAGGACCGTCTGCCAGGTGGCGGCCGCCTCGGCGAGGGTGGTCGGGACGCCGGTCGGATCTTCATGGCCGGTGAAGCCGCATTGGGAGCAGCCGCCGACGAGGACATCGGTCCAGTCGCGGGGGTCAGGGGTGATCTCGCTCATTCGCGGTCCTTTTTGGAGCCGGACTTGGTGGTTCCGGTTGTCTTGCCGCTCGATTTCGTGCCACTCGTCTTCTTGCCGTCATTGAGGATCTCGGCGAGCACGGTGGCCTGACTGATGTCGTCGCGCTTGGCCGCGGTGAGCAGGGTGAGAGTCCCCCTCTGCGCGAGCCCGCGCAGCTCCTCGAGGGCCTGCTCGGCATCATCGCTCTTCAGTTCCTCGCGGAAGCGGCGAGCGAACTCGTCGAACTTCTCCGGATCGTGGGAGTACCACTTGCGCAGCTCGGTCGAGGGCGCGACGTCCTTGACCCAGTCGTCGAGTTCGGCCTTGTCCTTGCTCACCCCGCGCGGCCAGACTCGGTCGACGAGGATCCGGGTCCCATCGGACTTCTGCGCTTCGTCGTAGATGCGGCGGACCTGGACCACGTGTGTGGAGCTCTTGGCGGAGCTCTTCTTCTCGGACATCGGCTGACGCTCCTTTCGCTCGCTTCCCTTCGAGTCTACGACGCGGATACAGCGGCGGTTGACGGCAGCGCAGGCACCGTGGCCAATCGCGCCTGGTGAGGCGTAGACTCCGAGACGTAGGTCACCTTGGTGTCCCGAGGTGCACCGCGCCGAAGCCGCGAGCGGAGGAGATGATGCAGTGACCGTCTGGCAACAGGCATTCCCCAATGGGAAGAGTCCGCAACGGGTGCTGGTCCCGCCGTCGCCGTCTGCGATTTTCCTCGTCCTCACGGTCCGCCCCGGATTCGAGAGCAGAGCCAAGGACTTCCTGTCCGAGATCGCAGGGCTGACTCGAACCGTCGGCTTCCGCTCCCGCGAAGCCGATCTCAGCTGTGTCACGGGCATCGGCGCCGACCTCTGGGCCCGCATGTTCACCGCGCCCCGCCCCCGGGGTCTCCACCCCTTCATCGAACAGCGCGGAGACGTCCACACGGCACCGTCCACCCCGGGTGATCTGCTGTTCCACATCCGCGCTCGCCGCATCGACATGTGCTTCGAACTCGCCCGACTCATCGGCGATGCTTTGCAGGGCGCCGTCGACGTAGCCGACGAAGTCCACGGCTTCCGCTACTTCGACGAACGCGACATCCTCGGTTTCGTCGACGGCACCGAGAACCCCGAGGACCAGGGTGCCGTCGACGCCGTGTTCCGCCACCCCGATGACGTCGCCCAGGATTCCGGCCCGGAGTCCATCCTGGATTCCGCCGAGGCAGGTGCCGAGGTGGGAGCCGTTCCCGGCGATGGCGCCCCGGGCTATCCGGGCAGCACCTTTGTGATCGTTCAGAAGTACACACACGACATGGCCGCCTGGGACGCACTCAGCGTCGAGGAGCAGGAAGCGGCCTTCGGGCGGCACAAACTCTCCGACGTCGAATTCGCCGAGGAAGACAAAGCACTGAACTCGCACCTCGTGCTCAATTCGATCGAGGACGAGGACGGCAACGACCGGGAGATCGTGCGCGACAATATGGTCTTCGGATCCGTCGGCTCCGAGGAGTACGGCACTTATTTCATCGCCTATGCCGCAGACGTGACGACGACCGAGCAGATGCTTACGAACATGTTCATCGGAGACCCGGTGGGCACCTACGACCGGATCCTCGACTTCTCGACTGCGGTGACCGGAGGGCTGTTCTTCGTCCCGTCCCAGGATTTCCTCGACGATCCCGATGGGGAACTCGCCGAGGCGGGACTCGGGATCGGCGGAGCCGCCTCGGCGAAGGTCGATGGACCGGACATCGACGACGGATCGGACGACGATCCGGTCGCTGATGAACCGACAGACAGCGACGACCCGACAGATTCGGACCCCTCAGCACCCACGGACGGCAGCCTGGGAATCGGCAGCCTGAATAGGAGACGACAGTGAACAATCTCTATCGCGAACTCGCCCCGATCACCGGCCCGGCCTGGGCGGAGATCGAGGAGGAGGCTCGGCGCACCTTCAAGCGCAATATCGCCGGTCGGCGCATCGTCGACGTCGAGGGGCCGACCGGTTTCGAGACCTCCTCGGTGACCACGGGACATATCAAGGATGTGCAGTCCTATTCGTCGGGTCTGCACATTCGACAGCGCATCGTGCAGGAATTCGTCGAACTGCGCGCCCCCTTCACTGTCACGCGTGAGGCCATCGACGATGTTGCACGCGGCTCCGGCGATTCGGACTGGCAGCCGGTCAAGGACGCAGCGACGACGATCGCCCTGGCCGAGGACCGGGCCATCCTCCACGGACTCGACTCCGCGGGCATCGGCGGAATCGTCCCGAACTCGTCGAACGCGGCCGTGACCCTGCCCGATGCAGTGGAGGACTATGCGGACGCGGTGGCGCAGGCGCTGTCGAGCCTGCGCACGGCCGGTGTCGACGGACCCTACAGCCTGCTGCTGTCCGAGGCCGAATACACGAAGGTCTCCGAGTCGACGGACCACGGCTTCCCGATCCGCGATCACCTCTCCCGCCAGCTCGGCGCCGGGGAGATCGTCTGGGCGCCGGCGCTCGAAGGTGCCCTGCTCGTATCCACCCGCGGCGGCGACTACGAACTCCACCTCGGCCAGGACCTGTCGATCGGCTACAGCGGCCACGACAGCGAGACCGTCGACCTGTACCTGCAGGAGACCTTCGGCTTCCTCGCGCTCACCGACGAATCGAGCGTCCCCCTGCACCCCTGAGCCCGGCTCGGTGAACTGCTGCGCCTGCGGAGTCGCGGCGCAGCCCCCAGGTCGCGCTGCACAGCAGAGGGCCGCAGTTGCCTAGGCATCGGGTTCTGTTCCCTGAAACATCGGGTTCTGTACGGTTGCACATCGAGTTCTGATCCAGTCATCGAGTTATATTGCGATCACTGGATCAGAAGTCGATGACTCCCCACGAGGTGGCCTAGCGGCGGGCAGCCTCGCTGAGGTTGCTCAGCACAAGCGTGCGCACCTGCCGGTCGATATAGGTCTCCAGGTCGAGCCCGATCCGCTGGAAGTACCAGTACTTGAGCGCCCACATATGGGCGATCGACATGAGGTCGTGCCCGAGCACCTGAGCATCGACACCACGCAGGTCGCCTGCTTCGACGGCGGCGGTGACGACGTCGACGAGGGGCTGGAGGGTCTCGAGCTCCTGGTCCTGGATCGACTTCAGTCCGTCCTTCGACAGTGCCCTGGAGACCTGATAGGTGAGCACGACCGCATGTCTCTGTTCACCGACGATGCGGCAGAACTCCGTGAACGCGGCGATGACCTTGTCCACGGGTTCGGCCGCCTCGGCGATGGCGGAAGGGACACGGAGACGGAACTCCTCGAGGACGCGGGTGATCGCGGCGAGCACGATCTGCTCCTTGTCCGAGAAGTACTTGTACAGCAGTCCGACACTGACCCCGCCGGACCTCGCGATCGCCTGCATGGACACCGAATGAGTGCCCTTCTCCTGCATCAGACGCACGGCGGCGTCGACGATCTGCCGCTCTCGGAATTCCGCGCGGGCACCGCGGACGATCGCGTTGAGGTCTTCGGATTCAGCTGACATGCTCGGCGGCGACTTCCTCTCTGAGCTTGAACTTCTGAATCTTACCGCTTGGCGTGCGAGGGAACTCGTCGAGGCACTGCAGGGCCTCGGGCCAGTACTGCTTGGCCACTCCCTTCGCGTCGAAGAACTCCTGCAGCTCGTCCATCGTCAGGCTGTGGCCCTCATTGAGGGTCACGACCGCGCACGCGATCTCCTGCAGCCGGGGATGCGGCACCGCGACTACGGCGACCTGGGAGACCGCGGGATGTTCGTAGAGAACGTTCTCGATATAGGCCACCGGGATGTTCTCGCCGCCGCGGATGATGATGTCCTTCGACCGCCCCGCGATCCGGATGAAGCCTTCGGCATCCATTTCGGCGAGGTCTCCGGTATCGAGCCAAACGCCTGCGAAGGCGTCTGCCGTCTGCTCCGGTTCATCGAGGTAGCCGACGAACAGGAATGGGCCCGTGACCTGGATTTTTCCTTCGACGCCCGCGGGCACGGGTTCCCCGAGGGGATCGACGATGCGGACCTTCATCGAGCCCAGTGCTCGTCCGTCGGTGCTCGTGACCTTCTCCTCCGAATCGCCCGGCGCCGTCATCGTCACCAGCCCGCATTCCGTCTGTCCCCAGCCGCCGAAGACGTTGAGCTCCGGAAGCAGCGTGCGCGCCTCATTGACCATGACGCGTGGAATCGGGGCGCCCATGCAGCAGAAGTGCTTGAGGGAGGACAGGTCGTGCTGCGTCGACTTCGCCACCTCGAGCAGATCGTGGAGGAACGGAGTCGCCCCCGATGTGTGCTGGATTCCGTGCTCGGCGACGAGACGGGCGAACTCCTCGCCGTTCCACACGTCCTGGAACACGCCCGAACCGCCGATGAGCAGAGGCAGACACACTCCGTACATGTAGCCGGTGAGATGGCCGAAGGTCGAGGCCATGTGGATGACCGAATCCTCGTCCAGGCCCAGGTGATCCGGCCACGGCAGCGAGGCCGCGAGCACGTTGTTGTGCGTGTGCATCACACCCTTGGGATTGCCCGTCGTCCCCGAGGTGAAGAGGATGAGTCCGACATCATTGGGGTCCGGGCGCCGGCCGTCCCAAGCGATGGATTCGATCGCCGAGGCGGCCGACCGTGAACCGTCCGAGCTTGAGTCGCGTTCCCCTCGAGCCAGGAAATCCGTCCACCTCTCGAAGCCGTCCCGACCGTCGAAGGTCGCCTCGCCAGGGGTGTCGAGGACGATCGTGTGCTGCAGCTCCGGCAGGTTCGGACGCAGTCGGTCGACCATATCGGGATAGTCGAACTTCCGGAAGCGGTTGGGCACGAAGAGCACGGACACTGAGGCCTTCTTCGCCATATACCCGATCTCGCGGTCCCGATAGATCGGGATGAGGCCGTTGGTCACAGCGCCGGCCTTGATCGCGCCGAGGTGGATGACCAGCCATTCATACCAGTTCGGCAGCTGCACACCCACCACGTCGCCGGGTTCGACCCCGAGGTCGACGAGCGCCTGGGCACAGCGGTCGACATCCGAGCTGAGCTCGGCATAGGTGTGAGCACCGTAGGGATCGCGGGTGACGACCGCGTCCGGTCGTTGTGCACTCCAGTGCTCGAGGTGGTCGAGCAGGGTCTGGTTCTTCCAGTCCCCGGATGAGGTGAATTCCTTGATGAGGGAGTCGGTCAGGATGGTCTCGAATCGGGTGGGCATAGCAGGGCTCCTTTGCTCTGGTGTCGTGCCTGTGACTCGGGTGGTGCTGGTAGTCGTGCTGACAACTGCCGCCGACGGGAGACGGCCGTGATGCTCAGGCCATCGTCAGTCCGCCGGAGACGGAGAGTGTCTGGCCGGTGACATAAGCGGAATCGGGACGGGCGAAGAAGGCCACGGCATTCGCGAGGTCCTCGGGCTGGGCGAGCCGACGCATCGGAATCGCCTTCTCCAGTGCGGTGCGCAGCTTCGGATTGTCCGCGGAGATCTCGGCGAACAGCGGCGTGTCGGCCGGTCCGGGACACACGCAGTTCGCGGAGATCCCGTGACGGGCGACCTCGCGGGCGAAGGTCTTCGTGAACGAGATGATCCCGCCCTTGGCCGCCGAGTACACGGCCTCCCCGCTCGACCCGACCCGGCCGGCGTCCGAGCCGATGCTGATGACGGATCCCGATCCGGCTGCGATCATGTGCTCGGCCGCCGACTGCGTGCAGTTGAGCGTGCCGAGGAGGTTGATCGCGATGACCCGCTGCCAGGTCGCCGGCGTCGACTCCATGAACGGTTCGACCTTGTCCCAGCCGGCGTTGTTGACGAGGACGTCGATGCGTCCGAAGCGCTCGACCACCTCGGCGATCATGGCGTCCACGGCCGCACGGTCGGTGACATCGGCGGCGAGCCCGATCGAATCATGCCCCAGCGCCGAGGCGGTGTCCGCGGCCGTCTGAGCGTCGAGGTCGGCAACGACGACGGTGGCGCCGTCGGCGGCGAGTCGGGTCGCGATTCCCTTGCCGATTCCGGAGGCGGCACCGGTGACGATGATGATGCGATCGGTCAGAGGTGCGGTCTGAGTGGGTGCTGACATGGTGGTGTCCTTCCAGTCGTGTGTCTGATGCTGCGTCGTCAGGTGGGTGTGTTCGCTCCGGTCGGCCCGTGTTCGTCCCGGTCGGCCGGTGTTCCACCCGGTCAGGGGGCGTATTCGCGACCGGCGGAGCTGCGGGCGATGATGAGCTTCATGATCTGGGCGGTGCCGTCGCCGATCTGCATGCCGAGCACGTCGCGCAGTCGCTTCTCGACGTCCAGGTCCTGTTTGTAGCCGTTCTGTCCGTGCAGAAGCAGGCACTGATGGACCGCATGGTAGGCCTCGAGCGGGGCCCACCACTTGCACATGGCAGCCTGAGAGGTGTGCGGGTGGCCCTCGTCGCCGAGGCGCAGAGTGTCCAGGCATAGCAGTCGGGCCGCCGCCATCTTCGTCTCCGCCTCGGCCAGGGGGAAGGAGACCCCTTGGAACTTCGACAGCGGCTGATCGAAGGCCTCACGTCCCTTGACGTAGGCCCAGGCATCCTCGATCGCGCGCGTCGCAGTCCCCGTGCACTGCAGTCCGATGAGAGCTCGGGAGAAGTCGAATCCCTGCATGACCTGGGTGAATGCTCCACCGACCTCGCCGAGGAGGTGGTTGGCGGGCACACGGACATCGGTGAAGTCCACGCTGCCGCGAGCGACGGCCGCCTGACCCATGTCGATGATGGGGTTCCGGGTGACTCCGGGGGCGTCGAGGTCGACGAGGAACGCCGAGATGCCCTTTCCGCGCCCCGCCTCGGGGTCGGTGCGGGCGAAGATCACCGTTGCCGTCGAGGTCATGGCCAGCGACATCGACTTCGTGCCGTTGACGATCCAGTCGTCGCCGTCCCGTCGGGCCGTGGTCGAGGGGTTTCCGGCGTCCGAACCAGCCTCGGGTTCGGAGAGTCCGATGGCCACCGTTTCGTCACCGGTTGTGATGAGACGGCAGTAGTGGGCGGCCACCTCGGTGCTGGCATTGCGGGCGATGACCTGTCCGATGAGGGATCCGACGACCTGGATATAGGCGACGGTGAGGTCTCCACGGGCGATGGCCTCGGTGACGAGACCCGCGGTGACCTTGGTCAGTCCGGCCCCGCCGAGGTGGGTCGGCAGTTCGGGGGCGATGAGACCGGCGTGGCCCATCTCCCGGGTGATATCGGCACCGATGCGGCCGGCGGCTTCGCGTTCGCGGGCCTCGCTGATGAGCCGCTCCTCGAATCCGGCCGCCGCATCGAGCAGGGTCTGGGTATCGGGGGTGAGAGTCGTGTCCACGGGAATCCTCTGTGCTGTCAGGGTCTGTGCGGGTGGGATCTGTGCCGGCGGGGCGCCGGGGGTCAGTACGCGCCGTCGAAGCGACTGAAGTCCGGATCACGCTTCTCCGCGAAGGCGGCCGCTCCTTCGTGTGATTCCGGGGAGTGCGCGTAGAGGTCGAGGGCGCTCATGGCGAGGTTCGTGAAGCCGGTCTGCATCTCGGAATCGGCGTTGAATGACTGCTTGAGGAAGCGCAGCGCCGTCGGTGCCTTGAGACCGAGGGCCCGGGCGCGTTCCTTGGCGCGGGGCATGAGTTCTTCGGCGTCGACGACTTCGTTGGCCAGGCCCCAGGATTCGGCCTTCTGTGCGTCGATGAGTTCGCAGAAGTACCACATCTCACGGGCGCGCTTCTCACCGATGACCCGGGCGAGGAAAGCCGAACCGTAGCCGGCGTCGAAGGATCCGACCTTGGGGCCGGCCTGGCCGAAGCGCGCGTGCGAGGCCGCGATCGTGATGTCACAGAGGGTGGTGAGCACGTTTCCGCCGCCGATGGCGACACCGTTGACCGCGGAGATCACCGGTTTCGGCACCGAGCGGATGACCTTGTGGAGTTCGGAGATGCGGAACATGCCGTAGCGGCCGGGGCCGTAGTCGCCGGTCCGCGCCTTCTGTTTGACGTCGCCGCCGGCGCAGAAGGACTTCTGCCCGGAACCGGTGAGGATGATCGAACGGACGCGGTTGTCGCCCCAGGCGAGAGTGAAGGCTTCGATGAGTTCGTCGACGGTCTGCGACCGGAACGAATTGAAGGAATCGGGCCGGTTGATCGTGATGACCGCGAAGGTCTCTTCCACCACGTAGAGGATGTCTTCGAAATCCGTGGCTGCGGTCTGCTGAGTCGGTCTGGTGGATGTTGGCATCGTTGCCTCCTCGAACGAAAAATGAATCTATGTTCACACCTAGTGAACATCAGTTCATGAACGAGGTCAAGAGTCGCGGTGCCGGAAGATTCTTGTGAGTTCGCCGAGTTTCGTCCGTCCGCATCGGAGCGACGGTGCACTGGTGGAAGAATGTTGCCGGCAAGGGTGCCGACAGAATGCACTGCTCAGGTGTCGGCCGATCCGAACTCCCGGCATTGGGTCGGGAGTGACCGACGATGACGACGAGAGACGGACGATGATGACCGCTGTAGAACCTGGGCCGAACGGCTCGACGTCACCGAGGGGCAGGCAGACAGCTGCCGGTGCGGAGATCGGGGCGCTCATCGGCGCCGGCTTCGGGCTGCTGTTCCTCATCATCAACACCGGCCAGTTCTCGACCCTGGGGCGCACGCTTGTCATCGCGGTCGGCGTCATCGTCTTCGCCGGCATCGCGGTCCTCGCGGTTCGCGGACTGCTGCGGAACCGTGGTGGAGGCGGCCGCCTCGGCGAATCAGGGAAGAGCGGGCGCCGGGAACCGCCGTTCGGTCGCGCCTACTGGATCATCGTGCTCATCGAGGCGGTTCTCCTGTTCGCCGGAGCCCGACTGCTCACGAGCCTCGGCCATCCGGAGCTCGGAGTGGCGTGGGTGGCAGTGGTCGTCGGCACTCATTTCTATGCGCTCGGCCGGGTGTTCGAGCTCAATCGCTTTCATGTGCTCGCCACCGTCGTGACCCTCTGCGGAATCGGCGGGTTCATCGCCTTCTTCGCGGCGGCTCCGGCGTTCATCCCGGTCATCAGCGGCGTCATCTCGGGATTCGTGCTGCTCGCCTTCGCCGTGTGGGCCCTGACCCCGACCGAGCGGTAGAGCCGGCACGCATCGAGTTTCGTTCGGTTCGTCATCGGGTTCTGATCCAGTCATCGAGTTTTCTCCCAATGACTGGATCAAAAGTCGATGAAGCTGCACGAGGTGGCTGGGCCCGTGACCACACTGCGTTCCAGCCATCAGGACGCGAACTGATGGCTGGAACGCAGTGCGGTCGTCGGCAGGTGGCGGGGCCAGGCCCTACCGGCAGGTGGAGGGGTTGGTGGGTCAGTCCTCGGCGGGGGCTTCGGGGACCCCGGTTCCGTCCTTCTTCAGCGGCTGCACGCGCGGCGGTGGGAACTCCGGAGCCTGGGCGGCGGGACGGGCCTCCAGCCCAGCGAACACCTCGGCGATGGCACGGTCGAGCTGCGGATCGTCGGCGGCGAAGAGCTGACCGGGATCGTGCTCGACCTCGATATCGGGGTCGACTCCATAGTTCTCCACACTCCAGCCCTTGCCCTCGATCCAGAAGGCATAGCGCGGCTGCGTCACTCCGGTGCCATCGACGAGATCGTAGCGACCGTCGATGCCGACGACTCCGCCCCACGTGCGCACGCCGATCACCGGGCCGATGCCCTTGGCCTGCACGCGCGCGTTGATGATGTCGCCGTCGGAGCCGGAGAACTCATTGGCCACGAACACAACCGGGCCGCGCGGAGCATCCTCGGGGTCCCGGTCCATCTGGTCATAGCTGCGAGCCGCACCCCAGGCAACCACCTGATCGGCGAAGCGTTCGGCCACCAGAGCACTCGTGTGCCCGCCTCGGTTGAACCGCACATCGGCGATGACGCCCTCGCAGCCCATGGCCTGCCGCAGATCCCGGTGCATCTGCGCCCACCCGTAGGAGGTCATGTCCGGGATATGCACATAGCCGATGCGGCCGGATGACTTCTCGGCCACATACTCCCGGCGGGAGCGCACCCAATCCTGATAGCGCAGCTTCTCCTCGGTGGGCAGTGGAATCACGGCGACCGCGCGGTCCTTGCGACCGCGGCGCAGAGTCAGCTCGACGATTGTGTCCGCGGCCCCCTGCAGATGAGCGGCGGGACCGGCCGCCTCGTCGACGGGCTGACCATTGACAGCAACGATGACATCGCCGGGCTGCGCTCCGACTCCGGCCTGGCGCAACGGCGACCTCGCCCCCGGTTCACTGCTCTCACCGGGAAGGATGCGAGAGATCGTCCAACCCTCAGCGCTCCGCTCAAGATCCGCACCGAGGAATCCCAGCTTCTTCGACCCATCGCCGAGCCCAGACGGCGTGACATAAGCATGCGAGGTGTTGAGCTCGCCTACGGTCTCCCACAGCACGTCGACGAGGTCGTCATGAGTCAGCGCCTTGGCGGCCACAGCACGCCAGCGCAGCGTCACCGACTCCCAATCGACCCCGTTCATGTCCTCGCGCCAGTAGTGGTCGCGCATGATCCGGGAGTTCTCCTCGAACATCTGCAGCCACTCGGCCCGACGGTCGAGCTCGAACCGCAGACGCGAGAGATCGACGGAGATGTTGTCATCATCGTCGGCCTCGACCTTCCGGTTCGCCGGGACCACGCTGATCGCGTCGTCGCTGCGCACGACGAGCAGCTTGCCGTCTCCGGAGATCTCATACTCGTCGGCCTTGTCGACGACGGTGGTGACCTTCCGCTTGGCGAAGTCGAAGTACTGGACCACCTCGGCGGGTTTCTCACCGGCATCTCCGGCCCGTCCGGTGCCGAGCTCACCGGCTTCGACGTCGCCGGTGCGCAGCCATACGAGACCTCCCTCGGCGGATTCGAGATCCCGGAAGACCCCCGAGGCGACCGGGAACGGCACGATGCGCTCCTCGGCTCCCTCGAGCTCGACCTCGACGGTGGCGGCGGGTTTGTCCCCGCGACCGCGCTCGGACTTCGCCTCCTCGGTGACCTCGCTGATCGCCCATCCGCCGGCGCTCGGTCCGAAGGGCGCAGGTTCATCGGCGGCCAAGGGCAGCAGCCACGGTCGGGTGACGCCGTTGAACGACAGATCGAAGGAATGCTGGTTGTACGAGGGATCGAAGGTGCGATCGGAGAGGAAAGCGACGAACTTCCCATCACGGGTGAACGTCGGCGAGAAGTCATTGAACTTGCCCGTCGTCAGCGGCTGGGCCTCGCGATCCGATTTCACCTCGGCGATCATCAGCTGCGCGAGCAGCTCCTCACCCTGCGTCGGCTGGGACCACACGAGGTACTTCCCATCGGGTGAGAACCGCGGATCGCGCGCCTCGCCGTGTCCCGAATGCCCGACCAGACGCGACCGTCCGTTGCCCACCTCGACGGTCCGGATCGACCCGTCGTGGGAGATCGTGGCGAGCATCTTCCCCGCCGGATCCGCCTTCAGGTGCAGGACCCGTCCCAGGGCTCCGGCCCCGATTCGCCGAGGCGGCTTGTCCCCGGTCACGGACGCGACCTCGATCGCGTCCTCCCCTTCGACGTCGGTGATGTACGCGGCAAACCCGGTGTCACCAAGGACGAGAGGTTCGCGGGTGCGGATCGACGAATCCGCGCACAGCGCCCGGGCCGGGCCCTCGCGGTGGGCAAGCCAGAAGGTCTTGCCCCGCCATTCCACCACCGAGGCATTGCCTTCTCTGTCGGGGCTGATGTGGTTGAGCCCGGTCTTCGGGTCGAGACTGAGCGGCTGCACCTGGGTGCCCGGCAGAGCTACTGCGAGGGTGCGGACCTCGGCGTCGAGGCTGTCGAGGATCCTGATCTCCCCACGGGAGTGCCAGACGATGCGGGTGCCGTCGGTCGTGGCGTCACGGACATAACCCTCGGCCTCGGACTGGTGCGTGAGCTGCCGTGGTTCGACCGAGTCATCACCCGAACTCGCCGAGGTGGCCAGTCCGTCGATGATCCACAGGTTCGCCTGTTCATCGGCATGGTGAGGGAAGGTCGCGGCCCGGTCCGAGGTGAACACGAGCGAATCGCCGACCCACAGCGGGTCGGTCAGAGAGGCCTCGTCCTCGCGCAGCAGCCGCTGCCACCGGGCCCCGGATCCATCTCCGATGCCGGCAGCGTTCGTACTGCCGACTCGATCGAGCCACAGCCTCGGCGCAGTCCCACCCCGGTAGCGCTTCCAGTGCGCGGGCGGACGGGAGAACGGCGTCGACAGAGCGGTCACTCCCGTGTGGTGCCGGGCCAGACCCGAGGCACGACCGAACGACAGCCGATCGACCTCGCCGTCGAGGCTCACGGACTTCACGACATGGTTGCGGACCTCGAACTCCCCGGCATTCGCGCCGACGAGGACATGGGCGGCATCGGCCCACCCGAGCATCGTCATCGCGCTCGACCCCAACCAGGTGAGCCGACGCAGGGACCCGGTGGCCACCTCGGCGACCATGAGCTCCGCCTGGCCGGTGCGGAAGGATACGAACGCGACGTGCGCTGCGTCGGGTGAGATCCTCGGTGACCGGACCGGCGCATGATCGGAGGTCAGCCGCCAGGCGCGGCCGCCGGCGGAGGGAACGAGCCAGACATCGTCGTCGGCGGTGAAGGTGATGAGATCGGACTGGATATGGGGATAGCGAAGATAAGTCACGTGACCCACATTACAAGCTCGACAGTGCGGCGACCGCGGGCCGGAACCGATGCCCAGGCAACTTGCACCCGGCAATAGAATGGGCACATGCCATCTCTGACTTCTGTGCTCACGGACCGTTTCGCCGCCGCCCTCACCCAGGCCTTCGGTGAGGACTTCGCCGGACGTGATCCCGTCATCCGCAGCAGCCAGTTCGCAGACTTCCAGGCCAATGTGGCCCTGCCGCTGGCCAAGGAGCTGAAGTCGAAGCCGCGCGACATCGCCGGACAGATCGTCGAGAACCTCGACCTCGAGGGTGTGTGCGAGACTCCGGAGATCTCCGGACCCGGGTTCATCAACCTCACCTTCACCCCGGAGTTCCTCGCCTCCACCCTCGAAGCGGGAGGCGCCGCAGCGGCACCGGCAAACGATGCCCCGCAGAAGATCGCCATCGACTACTCGGCCCCGAATGTGGCCAAGGAGATGCACGTCGGGCACCTGCGCACCACCGTCGTCGGGGACGCCCTGGCCCGCACCCACGAATTCCTCGGCAACACGGTCATCCGCCAGAACCACATCGGCGACTGGGGCACCCCCTTCGGCATGCTCATCGAGCACCTCCTCGACGTGGGAGTCGACTCCGACGAGGCCTCCGAAGTGTCCGAGAACCCGAACGCCTTCTACCAGGCGGCCCGGGCGAAGTTCGACTCCGATGAAGCCTTCGCCACCCGCTCCCGGTCCCGCGTCGTCAAACTCCAGGGCGGCGACGAAGAGACCCTGGGACTGTGGACGACGCTCGTCGGCTACTCCCGCGAGTACTTCAACCGCATCTACTCCCTCCTCGACGTCACCCTCACCGACGCCGACCTCGCCGGAGAGTCCACCTACAACGACATGCTCGCCGAGGTCTGCGACGAGCTCGAGGCCAAGGGCCTGGCCACGATCTCCGATGGAGCGCTGTGCGTGTTCCCCGAAGGCTTCACCGGCCGTGAGGGCGAACCCCTGCCGCTCATCATCCGCAAGTCCGACGGCGGCTACGGCTACGCCACGACCGACCTCGCGGCCGTCCGCAACCGGGCGATCAACCTCGGTGTGAACCGGGCGCTCTACGTCGTCGGCACCCCGCAGGCCATGCACTTCGAAATGGTCTTCACCGTCGCCCGCGCGGCCGGCTGGCTGCCGGAGACCTTCAGCCCCGAACACGTGAAGATCGGCAATGTGCTCGGATCCGACGGCAAGATCCTGCGCACCCGCTCAGGTGCCCCGCTGCGCCTGGCCGAACTCCTCGAAGAGGCCGTGACCCGGGCGAAGACGACTCTGGCAGAATCACACGTGGACTTCGGCCCCGAGGAGGCCGATGAGGTTGCGCGCATCGTCGGCATCGGTGCGGTCAAGTACGCCGACCTCTCCGTCGCCCACGACACCTCGTACACCTTCGACCTCGACCGGATGCTCGCCCCCATCGGCAACACCGCCCCGTACCTCCAGTACGCCGGTGCCCGCATCCGTTCGATCGGCCGCAAAGCCGAGGCCGAAGGCGTCGATGCCTCCCAGGTCGCGAACGCTGCGATCAGCCTCGGCGAGACGGCCGAACGTGAGCTGGCCCTGTCGATCCTCGGCTTCGCCGATGTGGTCACTGAGGTGGCCGCCGGGTCGACGCCCCACCGCCTGTGCACCTACCTGTTCGATCTCGCCCAGGCCTTCACCTCGTTCTACGAGCAGTGCCCGGTGCTCATCGCCGAGACCGAAGAGCTGCGCGACTCCCGTCTGCGGCTCTCGGCGATCGTGCTCGAGGTCCTCCAGGCCGGTCTCGGGGTGCTCGGCATCCGCGTTCCCGAGCGGATGTGAGTTCACCTCACCTGCCCTCCGCGAAGAGGATGCTGCCCTGGATCGTTCTGGGCATCGTCATCCTCGCCCTCAACCTGCGCACCCCGATCATCGCGCCGACGGCGATCCTGCCCGACATCCAGGAAGGCACGGGATTCAGCGCGGCCGGACTCGGTCTCCTCACCGGTCTGCCGGTTCTGCTGTTTGCGCTGGCCACGCCGCTGGCGGGGAAGTTCATCACCCGCCTCGGGGCCGAAGCCACGGTTCTCGCCTGTCTGTCCGGTGTCCTGCTGGGCACCGTGCTGCGGTCGGTCGGTCCGTCCTGGCTCGTGCTCGTGGGCACCGGAATCATCGGCCTCGCGATCACCCTGGGCAATATCGTCGTGCCCGTCCTCATCCGCCGCGAGGTCCCGTGGGAACAGGTGTCGATGGTCACCGGCCTGTACTCGGCGATGATGAACGTCGGTTCGATGGCCACCCTCATCGGCACCGGCCCGCTGGCCGCAGCCTTCGGCTGGCGCTGGGCGCTGGCCACATGGGGCGTTCTCGCCCTCGCTGGGCTCGGTTTCTGGATGGTGCTCATCCGCGTGCGCGTGCGCCGCGAGGGGGAGGCCGCCCGCGCTGCCGCGGAGGCCGTCGATTCGACTGACCCTTCCCTCGCCGAGGCGGCCGCCCCCGCCGCGAATCAGTCGTGGGCCGAGGCTCCCGCCTCCTTCCGAGTGATCATCGCCCTGCTCATCATCACGTTCTCCGGGCAGTCGACCGCCTACTACGTGACGACGACCTGGCTGCCGAGCTACCTCGGCGACACGATCGGGCTCGCCCCGACCGCCGCCGGAGGCACGGCATCCCTGTTCCAGATCGCGGCGATCCTCGGCGCCTTCGGAGTGCCGCTGCTGGCAGTGAAGACGAAACCGTGGGTGCCCGTGGCGATCGTCGCAGTCCTCTGGCTGTCGCTGCCCGTGGGTCTGCTGGCAGCACCCGGTGCGTACTGGCTGTGGGCGACTACTGGCGGCATCGCCCAGGGCGGCGGGTTCACCGCGATCTTCTCGATCATCGCCCGCACCGCCGGCAGCGACGCCCAGACCGCGTCAGCATCGGCGCGCGTGCAGTTCGGCGGCTACCTCGCAGCGACCTTGGCTCCGCCGTTCGCCGGTTGGCTCAACACCGCGACCGGTGGGTGGACGGCACCGCTGCTGCTCATCCTCACCGCAACCCTCGCATTCACGATCACCGGTCTCGTGGCCGCCCGCCGTGCCGGAGGCTTCCCCCGCGGTGGGCGCGAGGTCCTCGACCCCGAATAGGCTCGCCCTCCCTAATTACTACCTGACGGCGGCCCAGCAACCTCGCGCGAGGTTGCTGGGCCGCCGTCAGGTAGCAATAAGGAGTCGGCGCGCACAGAAACACCGAGGCGGCCCACCGTAACGGTGGGCCGCCTCGGTGACGGTCATGCGAATCCGTGGATTCGCCTGGTGACTGAACAGCGTCACTGATCAGTCGTCAGTGACTCAGTGCTTGGCGTCGGAGCCTTCGGCAGGCTTGACTGCCGGCTTCGGTGCGGGGACCTCGTCCGCGGCCTCAGCCTTGGTCGAGGGCACAGCGGTCTGCGAGACCTCGGTGGCCGCGGCCTGGCGCGAAGCCGGGGTCGAACCGACCGGACGGGCATCGGCGGGACGGTTGTTCGGCAGCGGGGTCGACCAGGGATCCTCGACCGGCTGGGCCTTCTTCCACACGTAGTAGCCGATTCCGGCGGCCGAACCGATGACGAGGGTCCACACGAGTGCGGCCTTTCCGCCACCGGACTTGCGGGCGGTGTCCTTCTCGATGCGCTTGCCGGCGTTGGCGAGAGCCTTGCGTGCCTTTTTCATGGCCTTCTTGTCACCGGTGAGGCGGACAGCCAGGTCATCGATGAGCTTCGGGGTCTCGGCAGCGGACAGCGAAGTCGCGGCGTTCGATGCGAACTTGCCGGCGCGTTCGGTGGCCTCTGGACGGTAGGACTCGAGCTTGTCGGCCCAGTCGTGGACCCGATCATTGGCCTTGTCGGCGAGAGCTTCGACCTGCGGACGCGCCTTCTCAGCGAACTCTTCGGCCTTGCCGGCCAGCGCCTCGACCTGGGGGCGAGCCTTGTCTGCGGCCTCACGCAGCTTAGGGGCCGCGTTCTCGCTGGCATCTGCCAGGACTCGGAGCGACGTCTGCTTCGCGGAATCGAGCTTCGAAGTGAGCTGATCTCGAGTGGGCTTCTTCGACATAAACAGTTCCCAATCCTTAGATGTCGGTGGTCAGTTGATCACTGACCAGTCTACGGCCTAGGGGCAAACCTGTGGACAGCGGATGTCATCGAATTGTCTGCGGATCGCCTGACAGGTTGGGCAATGGACTTGGTGCGAAACTGCATTCGCCGCCTCGGCGTGGAAGAATGAAGCCATGACTACAGCTTCGACACATACAGCAGTCCTGCACACCAACCACGGTGACATCACCATCAACCTCTTCGGCAATCATGCTCCGAAGACCGTGGCCAACTTCGTCGAACTCGCCCAGGGCGAGCGTGAGTTCACCGATCCCTCGACCGGCGAACCGACCAAGCGCCCCTTCTTCGACGGACTCGGCTTCCACCGCATCATCTCGAACTTCATGATCCAGGGCGGCTGCCCGCTGGGCACCGGCACCGGCGGACCCGGCTACACCTTCGACGACGAGATCCACCCCGAACTGCAGTTCGACCGCAAG
Source organism: Brevibacterium sp. OS20 (assembly GCF_056837565.1). Lineage (NCBI taxonomy): Bacteria > Bacillati > Actinomycetota > Actinomycetes > Micrococcales > Brevibacteriaceae > Brevibacterium > Brevibacterium sp. OS20. The sequence continues at coordinate 52,035 of NZ_CM166367.1, forward strand.
TACCTGCTGGCCATGGCCAACGCCGGCAAGCAGATGGGACGCGGCACCAACGGTTCGCAGTTCTTCATCACCACCGCCGAGACCCCTTGGCTCAACGGCAAGCACACCATCTTCGGTGAGGTTGCCGACGAAGCCTCGCAGCGGGTCGTCGACGAGATCGAGGGTGTGCGCACCGCTGCGATGGACAAGCCGGTCGAGCCGGTCGTCATCGAGAAGGTCGACGTCACCGCGAAGTGAGTCACTGTCCGTAGAGGACCACTGAGTACCATGGTGTGATGGACACACCTGAGGAGGGCTCGGCACGGGAAACCGGCCGGGCCCTCTCTGCATCCCCGCCGCTGATCACCCGCATACTCCTCATCGTCACCATCGTGGCGTTCCTCGCGGAGCTCATTCCCGGCCTCGACCTGCTGCGCCGACTGAGCTTCGTGCCTGCGCTCACGCTCGAACAGCCGTGGCGGGTGCTCACGGTCGCCCTCGTCCACGAGGAACCCTCACCGTTCCATCTGCTGGCGAACATGATCGGACTGTTCTTCTTCGGATCCTTCGTCGAGCGGGCGCTGGGGCATTGGAAGTTCCTGGCCGTCTACATCATCGGCACTGCGGGTGGTTCGGCCATGGTGCTCCTGCTGGCCGATCCCCTCGGCGTCGATTGGGTGACGCATCATATCGGTGCTTCGGGTGCGGTGTTCGCGATCGTCGGTGTCCTCTTGGCCCCGACCCGTCGGCTCGACCGGAACATCGCCGGGGTGCTCGTGTTCGTGGCGCTCAACTTCGGCTATGGATTCCTCGTCGCGGGCGTGTCCTGGGAGTCCCACCTCGGCGGTCTGCTCACCGGGTTCGTGCTCGGGTGTGCGGGGCTGCTCGGGCCACAGCGCTCACGGACGCTCGTGTTCACGTCGACCGCGGTCGGTCTGGTGGTCCTCCTGGCGGCCGGCGGAGCGTGGAAGCTGGCCGGCCTCTCAGCCCTGCCCTGAGCTAGGAGCTCGAATTCCGAACTCGGCTGAGGCCTTGGACTCAGTCGCAGAGTGCGACGTTTTCGTCTGCTGGGCGAAGTCGCACAGGCGCTATCAGGCTTTTACCAGACAAAAGCCGTTTTGTGTGCACTCTGCAGTGGAAAATTCTTTGTCCACAAGCTCTATCCACAACGTGGATAACTTACACCTGTGTGTTTAGCCTGGTCAGAGGCTTAGATTAAGTTTTCCACAAGCGACGCACCCGGCTTGGGTATAACTCGGCGCTTGTGGATTGTTGATGCCGGGGCGCCGCTGCTGGTGCGAGCGGAGCGCCGTTGCCGGTGCGAGCGTGGACCGGTGAATGCAGATTGTCTGGTCGATCCGCGGTGATTCCGAGCTCAGAATCACCGCGGATCGACCAGACCATCGTCAGCGATTGCGGCCGGGGTCGGCTACCGCCAGCGTGTGGACATGATCAGACCCGCCACGAAGAAGGCGAAGCCGATGAGGATGTTCCAGTTGCCCCACGCTTCGACGGGGAGAGCGCCCTGGGTGATGTAGAAGGTGACGAGCCAGATCAGACCGATGAGCAGGAGGCCGATGAGGACCGGCAGGAACCAGCTCGGGTTCGGTTTGATGGTCTGCTGCCCCGAGGTCGAGGTGTAGCTCGCCGTCTTGCGACCTTGCGGGCGCTTGGCGGGATTGCCCGACCGGGCCGTGCGCCTGGCGGCCGCACTCTTCGAGCCGGTTGTCTTGGAGGCTGATGATTTGGAATCAGAGGCCTTCGATCCTGAGGTCTTGGAGTCCGAGGTCTTCGACGACTTCGCATCCTTGGCCGACTTCTCGTCCTTGGCCGAGTCGGACTTCGTGACCGACTTCTCGTCCGTCGACGCCTTGTCCTTCTTCCCGGCGGCCGCGGTCGCTGAGTCCTTCGCGGAAGCTTTTTCGGAGTCCTCTGCGTCGTCATCCGAGGAATCGTCCTTCAGACCATCCGCAGCAGTCTCCGTCACATCCGACTCGGTGTCGGCAGCTTCGGCGACATCGGTGTCGAGCGATTCGGTCTCGAGTTCGTCGACCTCGGTCGCCTCGACCGTTTCTGCGGATTCGGCCTGCTTCGCCTTGGCCGCCGACGAAGTGCGAGAAGTGCGCTGGGGGCGTCCTTTGGACTTGGCCACAAGTACTCCTTTGTCGGCCGACCGTCGTTGGGGTCGCCGAATGAATGGTTGGGGACGATCGCAGACCAGTCTACTCGGGGCGGGGGTCACAGTGAAAAACTCCGACTACCCTGAAAGCGCCCCGAGCGCGCCCCGGACGATGATTCTCATAGGATAAAGTGCATAGGGGTGTCCCCGCCTGTCTTCTTCGACGGCCCCCGACAATGCAGTGACAGTCACGGAGCAGAAGTGGTGAATAGTTCCTCCTCGGGTAACGAGCCGGGCGTGAATCCGCCCTCGCGACCCACTATCCGTCCTGCTCAGAGACGGCAGGCTCCATCTGACTACGGTGACCAGCAGCTCGGTTACTCCGCCGATCAGTCTGCAGGTGGTTCCGGTGCCGGCGGCGATCAGCCGCTGCCCAGCCGACGCGAGCTGCGACGCAGGGAAGCCGAAGCCGCTGCGGCCCAGGGCGAACCGACCGCCGTCTACTCCGACGCCCCGCCCGTCTACGAACAGCCCCACTCGACGCACGCTCAGGCCACCCAGGCCATGCCCGCGGTCCCGCAGAGCGCTCCCAATGCGGCACAGAACGCCGGTGGCGCGGCCGGCAACGGATATGCGGCCGCACCCCAGCAGGGCGGACATGCTGCGCACGGCCATCTCGGCGAGGATCCACGCCAACCTCAGGCCGCACCTCAACCGCAGGCCGCACCCCAACCTCAGGGCCGGCCACAGACCCGCCGCCAGCGACGACGTCAGCCCGTGGAGAAGGAACCGCTGGGCCCGATTCGCGGGACCGTGCGCACCTTCGGCGAACTGTGCATCACGGCCGGTCTCGTCCTCATCCTCTTCGTCGTCTGGCAGCTGTGGTGGACGGACATCCAGGCCAACCGCGACAACGAAGTGCTCGCCGACGAACTCACCCAGGACTGGGCGAACCAGGACCCGAACGAGCTGCCCGACGACCCGGACGAACCCGTGGTCTCCGATCCCGTGGGCAAGAACGAGGCCTTCGGCATCTTCTACATCCCGCGCTTCGGCGACGACTACTACCGCACCGTCGCCGAGGGCGTCGACCTCGAACCCGTGCTCAACCGGATGGGCGTGGGCCGCTACCCGAACTCGGCGATGCCGGGCGAAGTCGGGAACTTCTCCATCGCCGGCCACCGCGTGACCTACGGCAAGCCGCTCAACCAGATCGCGAACCTGCGCCCGGGCGATGAGATCATCGTCCAGACGAAGGACGGCTTCTACACCTACACCTTCCGCAACTTCGACATCATCCTCCCCGACGCCGTCGAAGTGCTCTCGCCCGTGCCCGACGCACCCGACTTCAAGGGCAAGGACCGGATCCTGACGATGACGGCCTGCAACCCGATGTTCTCCGCCCGGGAACGCTACGTCGCCTACGCCGAACTCACGGACTGGACGCCGGCCAGTGACGGAGCACCGGACAATATCAAGGACTCGAAGGCCTATGACAAGGTCAGCAAGAACGGCGGTGCCTGATATGTACGCATTCATCTGGCGGATCCTCCCGGGCAACTGGGTGGTCAAGCTCATCCTCGCCCTCATCCTCATCGCGGCTGTCGTGCTGCTGCTCATGCAGTACGTCTTCCCCGTGATCGCCCCGTACATGCCCTTCAACAACGCCACAGTGACCGAAGGCGGACAATGACAAAGATCCTCGTCATCGACAACTACGACAGCTTCGTCTACACGCTCGTGTCCTATCTGCGTGAGCTCGGCGCGGATGTCGACGTCGTCCGCAACGACGACATCCCCGCCTCCGCGATCGCGGAGTCCGTGAGCGCCTACGACGGCGTGCTCCTGTCCCCGGGCCCCGGCGTGCCCGCAGAATCCGGAGTCTGCCCGCCCCTTCTGTCCTGGGCGGAGACGGCCGGCATGCCCGTGTTCGGCGTCTGCCTGGGCCATCAGGCACTCGGCGAGGTGTTCGGCGCCGAGGTCACCCATTCTCCCGTGCTCATGCACGGCAAGACCTCGGTCATCACCCACGACGGCGAAGGCATCTTCTTCGGCTGCCCGAGCCCGCTGACGGTCACCCGCTACCATTCGCTGGCGATCGTCGACGAGACCCTCGACCTCGAGAAGTTCGCCGTCACCGCCCGCACCGACGACGGCATCGTCATGGCCATCGAACACCGGGAGAAGCCCCTGTTCGGGGTCCAGTTCCACCCCGAATCCGTGCTCACGGAGCGCGGATACCTCATGCTCGGCAACTGGCTCGAGGTGTGCGGTCTCGAAGGCGCTGCGCAGGCGGCGGCGGGCATGTCGCCGCTGGCGACCGCGATCGCCTGAGAATTCCCGCCGATCCCTGTTCTCAGGGTTCTCGCCGAGGCGGCCCATCGTTATGATCGTGAGCACAGTGGTCCCCGTGCTCAGATGATCCGAATCAGCGCCGGGATCCGTGCACGACCTCAAGGGCCGTGCACTGCCGACGAACAGGAGACAGCGACGATGTCAGAACCGACCTATCTGCGCGACGAACCGTTCACCGAACTCACCGTCATCGAGGTCCCTGCCACTCCGGCGGCGGTCGTCGAAGCGCGTGAAGTGCACATGTCAGACCTGCCGGAACTCTTCGATGCCACGTTCTCCGGTCTCTTCCCCGTGCTCTCCGAGGCGGGCCTCGAACCCGCGGGACCGGCCTTCGCCCTCTACACTCGACAGCCGAGCGAAACGGTGGATCTGCAGGTCGGGATCCCCACCTCGGCGGGGCTGACGAATGCGCAGCCGATCGCCGGCGGTCATATCGTCATCCCTGCGGAGCTGCCCGGCGGCTCCATGGCCGTGCGCAGCCACCTCGGCGGATACGACGGCCTCGGGGAGTCATGGGCGCAGCTGCTCAAAGACGCGGTGGCGGCCGGCCACCGTCCGGGACTGCCGTTCATCGAACTCTATGTCACCGAACCCAGCCCCGAGGCGGATCCCGCCGATATGCGCACCGACCTGTTCCTCACCTTGGAGTGAGGAACGGCGTCACCGACGCCCACAGACACACACCGGAGACGACAGCGACCGGGTCAGTCGATGACTGACCCGGCCGCTGTGCGCTGCGAACTCAGTTGCCGATGATGCCTTCGGACCAGTTGTCGAAGAGCCCTCCGCCCATCGAATCTTTGTCCTTCTTGTCCTTATCGCCTTCGTCTCCGTTGTCTCCGCCGTCGTCGCCGGGAGCGGTCGGGATTCCACCGGGGACCGACGGGATCGACGGCGACGGCTCCGGCTCCGGTGGCTTCTTGGCCACCTTCACGGTGATCTCCGAGCCCTGCTTGACGTCGCTTCCGCCGGTCGCGGACTGTTCGAAGACCTTCTTCTCATCGTGGTCAGCGGTCTCGACCTCTTCGGTCTTGCACTTGAGCTGGTACTCATCGCCCTCGAGGGTCTTGCAGGCCTCCTCGGCGCTCTGGCCGGTGACATCGGGGACCTCGACCATGCCAGAGGATACGACGAGATCGACATTCGAATCGACGTCGACTTCCTGACCGTCGCCGGGTTTGGTCTCGATGACGACGCCCTTCTCAACGTCCGGGGAATTCTGGGGGATATGGGTGCCGGCCTGCAGCTTCGCGTCGTTGATGATCTTCCGCGCCTCCTCCTCGGTCTTGCCGGTGACATCAGGGACCTTCACGGACTCGGGGCCCGAGGAGATGATCAGCTTGACGACGCTGTCCTTCTCCACGGTCTGACCGCCCGGCGGGTCGGTTTCGATCGCCTTGCCCTCATCGACCTCTGCGCTGTATTTCTCGTCGCGGTCGACTCGCAGGCCCTGTTGGATGAGCGCGGATTCGGCCTCATCGGCGTCCATGTTCGCCACATCCGTGACCTGAACCTCGATGACCTCCGGCGGCTTGTTGATCTCGTACACCCACAGGGCCACGGCGGCCAGGGCGAGGAGGACGAAGATGCTGCCGATCCAGACCCAGGCGCGCGACCGCTTCTGCGGCGGACGTTCCTCCTGATTGGTCATGATCGCCGATACCGGCCCGGTTTCGGGAGTGGGCTCGGCCTCGTTGGCATGAGCCATCGGAGCGGTCATGGGCGGGGCCATCATCGGATACGCCTGCGTGGCCTCGACATCGTCCTCGAAGCTCATGGGACGGCCGTCGCGGGCAGCGAGCACGTCCTCGCGGAAGGTGTAGGCGTCCTGGTAGCGGGCGTCGCGGTCCTTGAGCAGAGCGTGGAGGAGGAGCCGGTCGACGGCCGGTGGGATGTTCGAGTTATAGAAGCTCGGCGGCTGCGGAGTCTCTCCCACGTGCTGGTAGGCCACGGCCAACTGAGAATCGCCGACGAACGGGGGACGACCGACCAGCAGCTCGTAGAGCAGGCAGGCGGTCGAGTACAGGTCGGAACGGGCGTCGACGACTTCGCCGCGGGCCTGCTCGGGGGAGAGGTACTGGGCGGTGCCCACCACCGACTGGGTCTGCGTCAGTCCCGAATTGTCCTTGAGCGCCCGGGCGATGCCGAAGTCCATGACCTTGATGTCACCCTCAGGGGTGAGCATGACGTTCGCGGGTTTGATGTCGCGGTGGACGATGCCGTTGCGGTGGGAGTATTCGAGCGGAGCCAGGACCCCGGCGATGACGTTGAGTGCCTCGTCGACGGTGAGTGTGCCGTGCTCATTGAGGACTTCGCGCAGGGTCTGGCCCTCGACGTATTCCATGACGATGAACGGAACGGACACCGACGAGCCACCGGATTCGACGAATTCCTCTTCGCCCGAATCGTAGACGGAGACGATTCCGGGATGGTTGAGACCGGCCGCGGATTGGGCCTCGCGCTTGAGTCGGGTGTGGAACGACGGATCGCGGGCGAGATCGGAGCGCAGAAGTTTGATGGCCACGCGACGGCCGAGACGGTTGTCGACGCCCTCATGCACTTCTGCCATGCCCCCACGGCCGAGGAGCGCACGAACTTCGTAACGCCCCGACAGCACCTTGGGTTCACTCATGTATGTCCTCCGCTTGTCTCACCCGAGCTTCAGGCTTCATTCTCACCTGAACCGGGTCGAGTTTCAGTATCTCAAACTCTTCGCTTCTCGTAATCGCTGCTCTGTATCGATCACTGTCTAGTCATTGCCGTTGTTTCCGTTCTGGTTGCCGCCGGCCTCCGAGCTGCTCGCCGAGCCGGAATTGCTGCCCGCTCCGTTATTGCCGCTGTTCGGGTTGGAGCCGCCGGAGGTGTCGGCCGAATCGCCGGAGCTCGAGGTATCCGACTCGCCTGACGTGTCCGTCGACGATGAGGAGTCCGATTCGCTCGAGGTCTCGGAGTCCGACGACGAACTCGACGAGCTCGAGGAGTCCTGATCGGAGGACGAGCCGTTGTCACCGGAGTTCGAACCCTGATCCTGCGAATCGGATGAGGAACCGGAATCCGAGCTCGACTCCGAGTCATTGCCCAGACCCGAATCGGATCCGGAGTCCGAGGCCGGCTCTTCGGGCTGCTCGGCGGGGCCGGCGGAGATGTAGAGGGTCACGGTGTCACCCTCTTCGAAGGTGTAACCGTTGTCGCCCTCGCCGACGTCCGCAACGGTTCCGGCTGCCCGGTCCGAGTTGATGTCGGTCGTCTCGACCTCGAGTCCCTTGTTCTCGAGGTTCTGCGTCGCCGAGGATTCCGTGAGTCCGATGTAATCGTTCTTATCGATCTCGATCGTCTTCGCCGCCTCCGAGGTGGGCGCCGAGGTCGATGGCTCCGGTTCGGGTTCGGCATTGCCTCCGCCGAGGAAGAACCACAGTAGGGAACCGACCGCGATGAGGGCGATGATCGCAAGGATCCAGATGAGGACGCGGCCCTTGTTCGACTGCTTGTCCTTCTCCAGATCCTGATTCTGCGGATCGTTGGGATCGATCTGTCCCGTATTCGCCGCAGCTGCTCCGGCACCGGCGGCACCAGCGCCGACGATTCCGGCGGCGGCACCGTTCGGGTACACCTGGGTCGCATCGTTCGAGGAGGTGACGGGCAGGGTCTTCGTCGTGGCTGCCGGCTCCGGGTTGTTGAAGACCTGGGTCAGAGCTTCGGACGCCGCGGCTCCGTGGCGCATCTGCGGCACGAGCTCCTCGGCCCCGGCGATGTCCCCGGCCGAGAGCGCCTCGGCGGCCTTGGCGACCTTGAACGCGTCCGAGGGACGGCGTTCGGGCTTCTTCTCCAGCAGGCAGTCGACGAAGCGGCGCAGCGGTTCGGAGACCGTGTCCGGCAGCGGGGGATGCTGCTGATTGACCTGGGCGATGGCGATGGCCACCTGCGAGTCTCCGGTGAAGGGACGCTGACCGGCCAGGGCCTCATAGGCGATGATGCCCAGTGCATAGAGGTCGGAACCGGGTCCCGAACCCTTTCCGGTGGCCTGTTCGGGGGCGAGGTACTGGGCGGTGCCCATGACCTGCCCGGTCTTCGTCAGCGGTGCCTGATCGGTGACTCGGGCGATGCCGAAGTCCGTGATCTTGACCCGGAAGTCCGGGGTCATGAGGATGTTGCCGGGCTTGATGTCACGGTGGATGACGCCCACCTTGTGTGCGGCACCGAGGGCCTGAGCGGCCTGCGTGACGATGGAGAGCGTATCGGTCTCGGACAGGGGAGCACTGCGCTCGATGATGGCCGACAGAGCCTCACCGGGCACGTATTCCATGACGAGGTAGGGCGAACCCTGCTCGTCACCGTAGTCGTAGACGCCGGCGATTCCCGGGTCGGAGACTCGGCCCATGTTCTGGGCTTCGGCACGGAACCGGGCGAGGAAGGTCGATTCGGAGAGGTACTCGTCCTTGAGGATCTTCGCCGCGACCTCGCGGCCGAGCACGGAGTCCACACCCTTCCAGACCTCGCCCATGCCGCCGACGGCGATGCGGGAGGTGAGTTTGTAACGGTTGCCCAACAGGGTGCCTTCGACGGGTCTCATTTCTCGACCACCGCTTCCATCATGTTCTTCGCGATCGGTCCTGCGACCGTCGCACCATAAGCTTCGTTGCCCGCGTTTCCACCGTTCTCGACTACGACCGCGACCGCGACCTGAGGGTCGTCGGCGGGGGCGAAGGAGATGAACCAGGCATGGGGTGCCGCGCCCTTGGCGTGCTGGGCGGTGCCGGTCTTCGCCGCGACCTTCGTATCGCCCATCTTCGCCACCGAGGCGGTGCCGTTCTCGACCACACCGGTCATCATGTCGGTGAGCTTGTCGGCCGTATCTCCGGACACGGGCCGGGACATCTGGCTCGGGCGGGTCTCGGAGATCGGCTCGAGGGTGTTCGCATTGAGCACCCTGTCGACGAGCTGGGGCTTCATCATCTTGCCGCCGTTGGCGATTCCTGCGGTCATCATCGCCATCTGCAGCGGAGTCGACCTGACTTCGTACTGACCGAGCGAGGACTGAGCCAGCTGCGGCGGATTGAGGTCGGACGGGAACGAGGACGGGGTGACATTGAGAGGGATCTCGAGATCCTCGCCGAAGCCGAACTTCTCGGCCTGCTTCGCGATTGCGTCTTCTCCGAGATCCATTCCCAAGGAGGCGAATGAGGTGTTGCAGGATTCGGCCAGCGAATCGGCCAGCGTCGGCTTGCCCCCGTTGCGGCAGGCACCGGGATGCGAGTTGCCGATCGTCGCCGTCGTCTGCGGCAGATCGAGCGTGGCGGGTCCGTTGAGCTGGGAATCGGGCTCGTAGTCGCCGGATTCCAGGGCGGCCGCGGCGACGAGGACCTTGAACGTCGAGCCGGGCGGGTACAGGTTGCCGCCGATAGCGCGGTTGTAGGCGGGCTTTCCGTCGGCGGCTTCGAGGTTCTTGAAGGCTTGGCTGGCTTCGGTCGAGTCGTGGCTGGCCAGGGCATTGGGGTCCCAGCCCGGGGTCGAGGCCATGGCCAGGATCTTCCCGGTCTTCGGGTCGAGAGCCACGGCGGCGCCGTTCTGGTTGCCCAGACCGTCCCACGCAGCCTGCTGCACCTTCGGGTCGATCGTCAGCTCGACGGCGGCGCCGCGCGGCTGCTCACCGGTGAAGAAGCTGCCGACCTTGTCATAGAACAGGGCGTCGGAATCGCCGGAGAGGTAGTCGCCGGAGGCGCGCTCCATCCCCGAAGCGCCGGACACGACGGAGTAGTAGCCGGTCAGCGAGGCGTAGGCACGCGGATCGAGGTTGTCCGAACCGTATTTGCGTTGGTACTTGTACTTGTCGTCGACGGGCTCCGAATAGGCGATCGGGGTGCCGTCGACGAGGATCGGACCGCGATCACGAGCCAGCTGGTCGAGAATCCGCCGGTTGTTCAGCGGATTGTTGTTCAGCGAATCCGCAGTTACGTACTGCACCCAGCTCGTCGACCCGAACAGGAGCGCGAACATGACGAATCCGACGACGGCGATATGCGTCAATGGCTTCTTCATCGTTCACCTCCGGTGGGTCGTTGGTCGGTGGCATCGGTGTCGTTCGGTGCCTGGCCGCGGGGCCGTGCGCCTGCGGACGGCAGATTCGTGGTCGGGGCTTCGTCATCGAACACGCGGGAATCCGCCGGCGGCAGGTTCGTCGTGGGGGCATCCTCGTCGACCGTGAGCGCCGAGGCGGCCGTGTCGTTGGCGCGAGCACCCGCGGGAACGGGTTCGGGATCCTCTGTGATTCTGAGCACTCCGGTGTGGAATTCCTCCACGGGGCGCCTGGCATTGTCCGAGATCCGCAGCAGCAGGCCGATGATCATCCAGTTCGCGATGAGCGAGGAACCGCCCTGTGCGAGGAACGGCGTGGTCAGACCCGTCAGCGGGATGAGGCGCGTGACGCCGCCGACGACGACGAAGACCTGCAGGGCGATCGTGAACGACAGGCCCGTGGCCAGCAGAGTGCCGAAGCCGTCACGCAGCTGCTGAGCGGTGCGGATTCCGCGCTGGAAGATGAAGAGGTAGCACAGCAGGATGACGAAGAGCCCGGCCAGGCCGATCTCCTCACCGAAGGCTGCGTAGATGAAGTCGGACTCCGCGAAGGGCACCATATTTGGGCGTCCTTCGCCTAAACCGGTGCCGATGAGTCCACCATTGGACATGCCGAACAGACCCTGCACGAGTTGGTACGACCCACCGACTTCTTTGTTATAGACCTCGGGAGTCAGAGCATTGAGCCAGCCATCGATGCGCTGCTGGACGTGCGTGAAGTAGAGGCTGGCGAGGACCGCTCCGGCTGCGAAGAAGCCGAGACCGAGGATGATCCACGAGGCCTTGGAGGTGGCCACATACAGCATCGCGACGAATAGTCCGAAGAAGAGCAGCGAGGTGCCGAGGTCGCGTTCGAAGACGAGCACACCGACACTGGCAACCCAGGCGGTCACAATCGGCCCCAAGTCACGCAGGCGCGGCCATTGGATGCCAAGGAACTTCTTTCCGGCCGCGACTAGCTGATCCTTGTAGCTGACCAGGTAGCCGGCGAAGAATATAGTCAGCAGAATCTTCGAGACCTCGCCGGGCTGGAATGACCCGAAGAGCGGAACCTTGATCCAGATCCTCGCCCCGTAGTGTTCAGAACCGAGGCCGGGCACTAGGGGCAGAAGCAGCAGGACAAGACCAGCCATCCCGGAGATGTACGTGTATCGCCTCAGCAGGCGGTGGTCTTTCAGGAAGATGACGATCAGGCCGGCCAGGACGACGCCCAGAGATGTCCAGATGAGCTGAGTCATGCCTGAACCGAGGTACTCATCGCGGCCGAGGTCGACGCGGTAGATCATAGCCAGGCCGAGGCCGTTGAGCAGCACCGCGATCGGCACGAGCACCGGATCGGCGTATTTCGCCTTGATCCAGACGACGATGTGTATGGCGATGCCGAGCACGGCCAGCCATGCGGCATAACCGTAGACGTTGGCCGGGATCGTGCCTTCGACGCCGAGTCCAACCAGGGCGTAAGAGCTAGTGGCGACGACAATAGCCAGGATCAGGAGACCGAGCTCGGCCAACCGGTAGGTTCTGGGGCGCGCGGTCTGCGAGGGAGCCTGGTTCATCACTGCGACTCCCGGGTGATGGCGTCACTGGGGTCGGCAGACTTCGAATCCGGAGGTGAGGGGGCCGGGTCGCTCGGACTCGTCGAGTCCTCGACATCGCCGGACATGCCGGAGGAGCGATCGGATTCCTTGCGCAGATTGTCGATGATGCGATCGGCCTCATCGCGTGACCCGGCGGGAATCGATCCGCGCAGACGGTCCTGGGAGTAGCTGTTGAGGCTGCCGACCTCGATGTCCGTGGTGTCGACGAGGCGGCTGAGTTCGATGGGCCCGAGCGTCGTGTCGAGACCGCGGTAGAGGGAGACCTTGCCGTCGTCGTCGGCGACATAGTACTGGTGGCTGACGTAGTTAAAGGCGAAGAATCCGCCGACGGCCAGCGCGACGATCACGATGGCGGTGATGATCCATCCGAGGTAGGACCTTTTCTCGTCCTCATCGTCGAGGTCGGCCTCCTCGTCTGCCGCGGTGTTCGTCCGCAGCTGCTGAGTGGTTCCGTCCCGTGCTTCGACGTCCTCGCCGTCCACGGTCTGGATCGGGGCGGTGTCGGCGGACACGTCATCCTCGGCGAAGGTCGCATGGGCTTCGGTGTCAACGGCCGCCTCGGCGTCGGGGTTCGCACCGATCGCGGCGTAGCGGGGGTTGAGGTGGACGGAGCCGACGGACACGCCTTCGGTGGTCTCGACTTCGCCTTCGAGGACATCGCCGACGACGACGGTGACATTGTCGGCTCCGCCGCCGGCCAGGGCCAGGTCGATGAGCTGACGGCAGGCCTCGTCGGGGTCGGCCACCTCTTTGAGCACGCGGGTGATGTCGTCGATATCGGCGAATCCGGTCAGACCGTCCGAGCACAGCATCCAACGATCGCCGACCTGGGCCTCACGCAGGGACAGATCGAGGTCGGGGGAGGCCCCGACGTCGCCGAGGACCTTCATCACGACCGAGCGCTGCGGGTGGGTCTCGGCCTCCTCAGCGGTGATCCGGCCCTCATCCACGAGCATCTGCACGAACGTGTGGTCGTGGGTGATCGGCTGGAGTCTGTCGTCGCGGAGCACATAGCCGCGGGAGTCGCCGATATGGGCGAGAGCGAAGCGATTGCCGGGGGCGCGCAGCACGGCGGTGACGGTGGTGCCCATCCCGGCGAGTTCGGGCTGTTCGCCGACGCCGCGGCAGATGCGGTCATTGGCCTCGAGGATCGAGGTCCGCAGGATTTCGAGGGCGTCCTCGCCTCCGGGCTCGTGATCGAGTTCGGCCAAGCGGGACACGGTGATCGCGGAGGCGACGTCTCCGCCGGCGTGACCGCCCATTCCGTCGGCGATGAGCAGGAAATTGGGTCCCGCGTAGCCGGAGTCCTGGTTGTTCTTACGAACCAGCCCGGTATGAGACCGGGCTGCCGAACGGAGAGTGATGGTACCGCCGGTCGTCACGATTGGGTCTCCAGGGTCGTATGTCCGATGGTGATCCGGGTGCCGATGGCCAACTGGATGGGCCCGGTCATGCGCGTGCCGTCGACGATGGTGCCGTTCGTCGACCCGAGGTCTTCGAGCATCCAGGCTCCGTTCTTCGCCGAGATCCGCGCGTGATGGCTGGAAGCGAAGTCGTCATTGATGATGATCGTGTTGTCGGGGGCTCGGCCGAAGGTCACTGGCGCTCCCGAGAGCATCAGCGCCTGCCCGGCCAAGGGGCCGTCGGTGATGCGGATGGTGCCCGGATGGGCGTGGGCGACCGGGGCGGCCGCCGGACGAGGTGCGGGAGCCGGACGCGACGGTGGCGGCGGGGCGGACTTGGAGCCGCCTCGGCGAGCTTTCTTTCCGGCCCGGGCCTTCCGGGGGCCGAAGATGTCGCGGCGGAGGACTCCGGCGACTCCGAGGACGAAGAGCCAGAGGATGACGAAGAATGCCAACCGGAAGACGGTGACGGTGAATTCGCTCACTGGGCATCCCGCTCGTTGTAGTGGACCTCGGCCTCTCCGGCGAGGAGGACATCGCCGTCGGACAGGGTCGCCGATGTCAGTTTGCGTCCGTGCAGAAGCGTGCCGTTCGTCGAACCGAGGTCATTGGCCACGGCACGGTCGCCCTCGACGACGATCTCGAAGTGACGTCGTGAGACGCCGGGATCGTCGATGACGAAGTCCGAACTCGACGAGGATCGGCCGAAGGTGTTCGTGCCCTGACGCAGCATCTGCGTGCGACCGTCGATGGTGACGCTCGCTTCGATGGAGCGCGCCGGTGCCGGTGCGGGCCGGGCGGCAGGGTTCGGTCGCGAGGTCGCGGCGGGGGTCGGAGCCGAACGGGCAGGTTCGGGGGTGCGGCGCGGGGTCGCGGGCCGGGGGCCGGAGTTCGGGGACTCGCCGACGATCGGATTCGCCCGTGAGATCGGGTCGTAGCCGCCGCGGTTGGCCGGCTGAGCGGCGGGGGATCCGTCGGGGCGCTGAGTCGAGGACACGACGCGGTACATTCCCGTGTCGAGGTCGTCGGCGAGAGCGAATTCGACGGAGACGGGACCGACGAAGCTGTAGGCCTGTTCGACGGCGTGGTCGCCGACGACTTGGCGCAGATCGGAGCGCAGTTCGGACTCGAGGCCGGAGAGTCGGTCGTGGTCGGTCTGCGAGAGCTCGATGACGTAGTGGTTGGCCGTCAGAGTGCGACCGCGGGAGACCACGGCGGCTTTGTTGTCGGCCTCACGGCGCAGGGCTCCGGCGAGCTCGACGGGTTCGACCTGGGATCTGAAAGCCTTGGCGAAGGCGCCGTTGACGACGTTCTCCAGCCCCTTCTCGAAGCGATCGAGTAACCCCATGGCACCTCCTCATCAGGTGTTGCCGTTGCCGGACGAACTCTTCGCCTAGCGTCTTTGAGTGCTCTGACCAGGTGGTCCTGATCACGTGCACTCTGGGCACATCAACACCCAATCCTAACGCGGTGAGGCTCTCAACTCACGTCACGCGTGTTCGCGGGGCGAAGCTGTGCCGGGATTCCCTGCGCGCGTCCAGGGAAGATCGAGGCAGTGCACGCGGTGCAGGTGGGCCCGTGCGGGGGGCGAGCGTGTGTGGCCGTGTGGGGCGAGAGCGGGCGCTGGGAAGGGTGAGGACGTGGGGCTGCGAGGGGCGAGGGCGTATGAACTGCAAAGGGCGAAGATGAGTGGCCGCGTGGAATGCGCGATGAGTGACCGTGCGGAATGGACGTGGTGCGCGCAGACGACATAGGAGGAGTGACCGCGCGGGGCGAAAATGTGAAGGTGGACACGTTTGCCTCGATTCGGCTTCCTCGGTTTTCAGTTTCGCCGTCTCCGATGCTAGAGTTTTACCTTGTTCGCGCGAGTGGCGGAATTGGTAGACGCGCTGGCTTCAGGTGCCAGTGGCCGCAAGGTCGTGGGGGTTCAAGTCCCCCCTCGCGCACAGCGAACGAGAAGCCCCTCACCGGGTCCCGTCAGGGTCAAGGTGAGGGGCTTCTTCGTGCCTGCGGTCGGTTGAAAACTCGCGAAAGGCCCAGTTTGAGTTGAGCAGCCCAGTTTCAAACATGGGCTGTTCGCCCCAAACTGGGCCGAACGCAGTGCGTGAAGTGTCGGGTGAGCCGCCTAGGCGCGCTCGTAGAGGCGGGCGCGGCCCTTGATCCCGGCGAAGCGGAACGGTCCCGCAGTCACCTTCGGGGTCGTGACGTCCTCGGCGCTGGAGAGCTCGGCGGCGTGGAGCGCGCGGTACGCGTCGATGGACAGCGGAACCCGGGCGTCGAGGGCCTCGGTGACGGTTAGTCGGTGCGAATGCTGTTCGTAGCCGGGGACGACGCGGGCGGTGAAGAACTCGCCGACGCTGCCCGACCCATAGCTGAACAGCCCGATGCGCTTGCCGGCAAGATCGTCATCGTGATCGAGCAGTGAGCACAGTCCTGCGTAGAGCGAAGCTGTGTAGGAGTTGCCGAGGCGCCGGTTGTACAGAGTGCTCGTGGCCAGCCCCGTATCGCGCGGGCCAGTGGCAACGGAGTTGTCGGAAGCGCCGGCAGTGGCTGAGTCCGTGGCGGCGGCCGAGTGGGCGGCAGCCGGGCCGGGACTGGCAGCAGCGGCGCCCGCGCCGGAGACACCCGGGACGATCTCCGTGTCGAGATCCTCACCGGTGAGTCCGGCGAGATGGACCTGTGCCTTCTTCGCCATCTTCGTGAACGGCTGGTGGTAGAGCACGCGGTCGATCTCGGCGATGGCCGGTCCGCCCTGTGTGGCCAGATCGGTCCACGCCCCGGTGAGCGCATCGAGGTACGCGGTGACCGACAGGGCCCCGTCGACGATCGCAGTCGTCGAATCGTTCGGGCGCCAGAAGTCATCGACATCGGCCGAGTTCAGGCCCGAGACCGGTT
This sequence comes from Brevibacterium sp. OS20, assembly GCF_056837565.1. NCBI lineage: Bacteria > Bacillati > Actinomycetota > Actinomycetes > Micrococcales > Brevibacteriaceae > Brevibacterium > Brevibacterium sp. OS20. Next base: position 68,456 of record NZ_CM166367.1, read on the forward strand.
CGATCTCGAGCAGCTTCGGATCCGCCGAGACGAGCATCGCCACGGCACCGGCACCCTGGGTCGGTTCACCCGGAGAATCGAGGGCATAGCGGGCCACATCCGAGGCGATGACGAGCACGCGCTGACCCGGTGACCGGGTGACGATGCCGACGGCGGCCTGCAGGGCTGCCGTCGCCGAATAGCACGCTTCCTTGACCTCGACGACGCGCATCTGCGACGGCAGGTCGAGCAGCGAGTGCACGGCCATGCCGGCGGCCTTCGACTGGTCGATTCCCGATTCGGTGGCAAAGAGCATCGTGCGGATGCCCTCAGTCCCGCTGCGCTGAATGATGGGCGCGGCGGCCGCGGCGGCCATGGTCACGACATCCTCATCGGGTGCCGGGAAGCTGAACTCGTCTTGGCCGAGGCCGAGGCGGAACTTGTTCGGATCGGTGCCGTTCGCCTCGGCGAAGTCATCGAGCCTGACGACATGATGGCTCGTGGCCAGTTCGATGTCGTCGATGCCGATCGGTACAGTGCCCGCAGCAGTGTGTGATGTCATGCGGCCTCGCCGTCCTCTCGCTGAGTCTCGGCAGCGCGCTGCTCATCAGCCTTGCGTTCCATCTGACGGTGAGTGTCCATCAGCTCACCGGGGTTCGTCTGAGCGGCGAGCAGAGAGAGCTCACCGCAGAGCACGGTCGCGGCCATGAGCGCGGCCAGTCGACGCGAATTCGCTCCCGGCTCACGATCCTCCCGGCAGCCGAGACGCTCCAGCGCTTCATCGACATGCGGCAGGTCCTTGCCGTTGCCCACGGTGCCGACGATGAGGTGCGGCAGCGTCGTCGAGAAGTACAGGCCTTCGGGGCGGTTCTCCGCATAGGTGATGCCCTGCGAACCTTCGACGATGTTCGCCGCATCCTGACCGGTGGCCAGGTAGAAGGCGAGCAGCATGTTCGCATAGTGCGCGTTCGCCGAACGCAGGGCTCCGGCGATCGTCGATCCGACGAGGTTCTTGCGCACGACGAGTTCGACCATCTTCTCAGCGCTCGTGCGCAGGCGACGATCGACGACCTCGTGGGGCAGGACGATCTCGGCGACGACATTGCGTCCGCGTCCGAGGATCCCGTTGACCGCGGTGGCCTTCTTGTCCGAGCAGTAGTTGCCGGACACCGAGCCGTAGTCGAGGCCCAGCTGCCAGGACAGGATGGTGTCCATGAGCGAATCCGACGCCTGGGTGACCATATTGTGGCCCGAGGCGTCGTTGGTGCGGAAGGCGAAGCGGACGAAGAGCAGGTTCCCGACGATCTCGGGGTGGATCTCGATGAGCCGGCAGTGGCCGGATCCGGCTTCGACGACGGCTTCGAGTTCGCGGGTGCGGTGACGGATGGCCTGCGCGGCCGCCTCGGCGCCGATCGCTGATTCGGCCACGAACAGCACGGATCGGGTCATCCGCTCATCGACGATGACGGTGCGGATCCCACCCTCGATCTCACGGGAGATCGATGCCCCGCGGCCGACGGAGGGCCACAGCGGTGTCTCGTACGTTGCCAGGGGCACGGCCACCTCGGTGTGGGTGCCACTCGGCGCCAGCGCTTCGCCGCTGACCCGCAGGGGACCGACCCACGTGGTGGGGATCCCGGTGATCGTGGTCTGCTGATTCACAGCTGATTCCTCCTCGAAAGGACGTCGGATCGGTGCGAGAGCGCGGTGACGTCGATTCCGCGCAGGCGGGCGAACTCGCCGAGGCGGCCCCGCGTGAGCAGGTCCGTGGCCGTGAGGTCCGTGGACCGCTGCGCCCCGAGCAGGGCGAACAGAGCCGAGGTCTGAGTCTGCCAGGTGCGCACGAGATCGACGAGCCCGTCCGGACCGTGGTCGAGCACGGTCTGCAGGAACGTGCCGGCGACGCCGACGGCCCGAGCACCGCAGGCCAGTGCTTTCACGACATCATAGGGGTTGCGCACGCCGCCGGAGGCCAGGAGCACGCGGTTCGAGACGCCGTCGTCCATCGTCGTCTCCGTTGTCCACTCGGGTGGGGCGTCGAGCAGGCAGGCCAGGGCGGACTGGCCGAAGCCGGTGAGCATGGAGAAGTCATCGGCCGGTGAGCGATCGTTCTCGATGCGCAGGAAGTCCGTGCCTCCGGCGCCGGAGACATCGGCGTACTGGACCCCGATATCGGCGAGCAGGGTGAGCGTCCGGCGGCTGAGTCCGAATCCGACCTCCTTGACGACGACGGGCACGGGGCAGGCGGCGACGATGTCCTCGAGTCCGGACAGCCAGGTGGAGAAGTCGCGGGTGCCTTCGGGCATCGCGGTCTCCTGCACCGGATTGATGTGCAGCTGGAGGGCATCGGCGTTCAGCAGCTCGACAGCCCGTCGGGCATCATCGGCGCTGCGACCGGCACCGAGGTTGCCCATGACGAAGCCGTCCGGGTTCTCCTCGCGGATGACGGTGAAGCCCTTCGCTGCCTCGGCGTCGTCGAGGGCCACGCTCATCGATCCGCAGGCCATGGGCAGACCGGTCTCGGCGGCGGCGATGGCCAGGTCCCGGTTGATCTTCGCCGTGGTCTCCGTGCCGCCGGTCATGCCGTTGACGTAGAAGGGCGTCGGCCAGGTCCACTCGCCCAGTTCGACGCTGAGGTCGACAAGTTCGGGGTTCGTGCCCGAGAGCGCATGGTGGACGAATTCGAGGTCGTCGAAGTCGGTGCGGCGGGGGCCTTCCGTCTGCTGCGCCGAGGCGAGGCGCACGTGGTCGTCCTTGCGGGAGGCCCGTGAGGCCTTGGTCTCCGGAGTCTCAACTGATGCCGGGGTCTCAGAACTCATCGATCTCGCCTTCCTCTCGGTGGGCACCGAGGTCCAGGGGTCGGATTCCGGCGGCTTCCCAGCCGCTGAGAATGGTCTGTGCTTCGGTGTGGGGGTGAGCGAGGGCGATTCCGCAGTCACCGCCGCCGGCTCCCGAGGGCTTCGCTGCGGCCCCGTGGGTTTCGGCGATCTCGCACAGGTCGTGCAGGGCTTCGGTTTCGATGAGGCTGCCCGTGGAGTCGCTCAGTCGCCGCAGCAGGGCGCGCACGGAGCGGATCGTGGTCAGGCTGGCCTCGGCATCGTCGGCGTCGAAGGCCGCCACGAGATCGTCGACGAGCGTGTGCGACTCGGCGGCGAAGGACACGAGCGGGCGCGGTTTCTGCGCTGCCGGGGACGATTCGGAGGAGGATTCGTCCGTCCGCTCGCGCGGGGTGTGGACGCGTGTGACGAGGTGTTCGGTCGACGCCGGTGATCCGGTCCAGCCGACGAGGAGGTCGAGCGAGCTCGGTGGGGTGACCCGTCTGGCCGAGCAGCCGGCCCATTCCGAGCAGCTCATGGCGGAGACGACCCCGTGGGCCTCGCGGTGAGCGTGCAGGGCGGCACGGTCGGGGGAGGAGTAGCGGATCCAGCCGCCGAAGGTGCTCGCGGCAAGATCGCCGCCGGAGGCCTTTGTGGAGATCGCGATGGTCGCCAGGACGGCGAGTTTGAAGCGTTCGGTCAGGGTCAGCCCGAGGCGATAGAACTCATCGAGCGCGGCGATCGTCGCCACCGTCACCGCCGCTGAGGAGCCGAGACCGAACTTCCGGCCGTCCGAGTCATTGAGTTCGCTGGAGATCTCGAGATCGAAGTAGCGGGGGCTGGCGCCCCGGCCGGAGCGCAGCTCTTCGACGGTGGAGATCGCCGAGAGCACATAGTCGAAGGGGCGCTCGTCGACGATGATGTGCTCACCGTCGTCTTCGCGCCGCCACACGACGGGAGCTTGACCGTATTCGCTCGAATGGATGCGGCCGGCGCCTTCGCTCTCGGTCAGCCGGACGGTGATGCACCGGTCGACGGCGATGAGCACGGCGGGCTGTCCGGGCTCGACGACGGCGTACTCGCCGGCGATGAACAGCTTGCCGGGTGCCCGGGTCTCGATCATGCCCGGCTGCCCTCACCCGCAGCCGGGTTCACTGCGTCTGCGGGCGGGACTGCGTCGGCGGCGGTGAGCAGGTGGGCTCCCGGTCCGGGTCCGACGACGCGGACGTCGCCGAAGCCGGAGAGCTTCTCGGCCAGCGCCTCGGCGTCATGGGGGCGGACGATGACGGCGACGTTCGGGCCGGCATCGGCGGTCGAATAGGCTTCGATCCCCGACTCGCGGGCTTCGGCCACGGCGTCGAAGATCGCGTGGCTGGTCGGATTGAGGAACCGGATCGGCGGCACGGTGGACTGGATGAGTCCGTGCATGCGCAGGGCGTGGGATTCGGTGATCTCGCCGATGCGGGTGAAGTCCCCGGCCGCGCACGCGGCGACCATCTGCTCGAGGTAGTCCTCGGTCGAGGACACCCAGCCGGAGTAGAAGGGAGAGGTGGCGGCTGTCAGGCGCATCGCCTCGCGGGAGGACACGGCCTTCCTGGCCCGGTTGACGGTGACGATGATCATCCGCATATCCGGAGCGGGAACGGTTTCGGCGAAGGAGGAGGCGTCGTCGCCGGCGTGCCAGACGGCGATGCCGTCGGGAATCGAGCGGCAGGCCGACCCCGAACCGCGGCGGGCCAGCCGGCTGAGATCGCGGGGTGCGAGGTCGAGGTCGAAGGCCCCGGCGGCGGCCGTCGCCAGAGCTGCGAAGCCCGACGCCGAGGAGGCCAGACCGGCACCCGTGGGCACGGAATTGCGGGACCGGACGAGGACCCGATCATCGCGTCCGGCCAGGTCACGGACATGGTCGAGGAAGGTGGAGATGCGGTCCGTCTGACCGGCATCGGCGAGTGCGCCGTCGAGTTCGAGGACATCGGTCTCGGCGTCCGGGGCGGGCACCACGGTGGTCGTGGTCTCGAAATGGTCGAGGGTCAGCGACAGACTGCCCGCAGCGGGCAGGATGAGCTCCTCATCGGCCTTGCCCCAGTACTTGACCAGGGCGATGTTCGGGTAGGCCCGCGCCGTCGTCGTTCTCATGTCGGTCTGACCTCCGTCGTCCAGGTGCGGGGTGCTCCCGCCTTGCGCAGGGCCTCGGCGAGCTCTTCGGCCGAATCATCGTCCTCGGCCAGGGCCAGCACGCAGCCGCCGAGTCCGCCGCCGGTGAGTTTGGCGCCCCAGGCTCCGGCCGCGGTGGCGGCGTCGACGAGGGAATCGAGGGTCGGGGTCGACACACCGAGGCTGCCGAGCAGTCCATGGGCTTCGTTCATCAGCGTGCCGATCGCCCGACGATCACCGGAGCGGATGTTGTCGACGGCGGAATCGGTGATCTCGGCGAGACGGTCGATCATCCCTCCGATGCGCACGGGATCGGCGTCACGGCGGGCGCGGACCCCTCCGACCGCCTCGGCGGTGGACCCGTGATGACCGGAGTCCGCGAGGACGAAGACGAGGCGCTGACCGACGTCGATGGTCTGGGCGCACCCGGTCTGGAAGCGGATGGGGGCGGGTTTGGCCACGGCCCAGGCGTCGATTCCGCTGGGTCGGCCATGGGCGACGGTCTCGGCCGCCTGCACGATCTCGTGGAGGGTGTTCTCGTCGAAGACCGTCGCATGCAGATTCGCGACGGCGCGAGCCACGGAGGTGGCCACGGCTGCACTCGAACCCAAGCCCCGGCTGTGGGGGATCGCCGAACGGATGAGCAGCTCCACCTCGGCGTCGGGATTTCCCACGGCCTTCAGCGCGGCGTTGAGACCGGCGACGACGGGGCCCATCGGCTCCGGAGCGGTCTGCGCATTTCCGGAGAACAGCTGGCTCTCGATCCGGGTCTCCTGGTGCGGGGACCGGCGGATATCGGTCTGGACTCCGAGCCCGTGCAATGGCACTGCGACGGCCGGAGAGCCGTAGACAACCGCGTGTTCGCCGAACAGGATCGCCTTTGCGTGGGCGAAGCCCTGGGACGTGCCCTGGGCGGGTTCGGTCTGAGAGGAATTGTGCATGCAGGATGGTTTCGGAGTCTGTGGATTGATTTCACCATCATATGCCGTACCCCCTCCCATCCCGAAGACGAGGTGACGTCCGTCTCAGGTGGGTCCTGCCGAGAGGTAGTCACGTTCGGCCGGATCGGTGGTCAGGTCGAGGGCGCGCCGACGGGCGGTGGTCGCCTCGTCTGTGCGGCCGAGGCGGGTGAGCAGATGAGCCCGCAGCACCCAGGCAGGTTGGAAGGCGGAGACGCGCTTATCGTCTTGGCCGTCCGGGTCGAAGCCCAGCGCGTCGAGTGCGGCCAGTCCCGCCTCGGGGCCGTCGACCTCGGCGAGGACGGCCGCTCGGGAGACCGACCCGCCGAGACTCGGGGCTACCTGCGCGAGATCGTCGTGGAGGCGCAGCAGCATCGGCCAATCCGTGGATCCGGTGCGGATTCCGGCCATATGGAGGAGTTGGATGGCCGCCTCGAGCCCGAATCGGCCGACGTGTCCGCAGCGGTGGACCTCGACGAGGTGGCGCTCGCCCGCCTCGGTGAGAGTTCCGTCCCAGCGGCCCGGGTCTTGGTCGGACAGGGGCACGAATCGTCCGTCGCCGCTGCGACGAGCGGGGAACCGGGCGGCGGAGAGGTGGATGAGGGCGGCCAGTCCGTGGGATTCGCCGTCACCGGGGCAGAGTTCGGCCACGAGGCGGGACAGGTACAGGGCCTCGCCGATCATGCCCTCCCGTGGCTGCGCGGCCGCCTGAGCCCATTCGATGGCGAATGCCCCGTAGATCGCCTCAAACACATCGGGCAGACGGGACTCGAGGTCGAGACGGTCGGGACTGCCGAAGGCGACGCCGAGACCGGCAACGCGCTTCTTCGCCCTGGTCAGACGGGCAGAGACGGTGGCGGCGGGCAGGGCCATGGCCGCCGCGATCTGTTTTGCCGTCATCCCCATCACCGCCGAGAGCATGAGCAGCGGCCGGGCGGGAGGCTCGATGTCCGGGTGGGCGCAGGCGGCGAGGAGTTCGAGCCGGCGGTCGGGCAGAGCGTCAGGGTCGTGATGGGCAGGGTCGGTGCCGGCGTCGATGCGGTCGATCGTCTCCTCATCGAGGGCCGTCGAGGTCCGTGCCGCCGCCGATCTCCACACGTCCCGGCGGGCATTGAGAGCCACCCGGTAGAGCCAGCCCTCGGGATTCCCGGGCGGACCGTGGGCCCGCCACGCGGTCACGGCACGTTCGAGCGCCGTGGACAGCGCATCCTCGGCGCCGGAGATATCACCATCGGCGGCCGCGATGAGTGCGACGATCCTGCCCCAGCCGTCCTGGGACAGGATCATCGCGCGCTCGGCAGGATCGGCGGACTCGATCATCGGCGAGCGATCAGGAGGAGCCGTCCGGGCGGGACGGGCATTCGCCGGGTCCGGCCGGCCCGTCACCCGGTCGGGTCCAGGTGCCGTCGACGAACGAAGTCGCCGCGGGTCGGACCTCGATGGTGCCGTAGCTCGTGCCGGGGAACTTCTCGGCCCAGGCCAGGGCCGCCTCGATGTCAGGAACGTCGATGACGACGACCCCGGCCAGGGCCTCCTTCGCCGCGGCGAAGGGCCCATCCTCGATGACGACTTCTCCGGTCCTGCGGGTCACGGTCTTCGTCTCGGAGTGGGGTGCGAGCATCTCCCAGGCGACGACGACCCCGGCCGAGGTCAGCGCCTGGCCGAAGTCGTCCATGAGGCGCATCATCTCCTGGAAGTCCTCTTCGGTGGGGGCAGGGCCGTCGGCTCCGGGCTCGGGTGCGTGGAAGATCAGTGAATAGCGCATGGTTCGCTCCGTTCTGTGTGCGGCGGCCGGATTTCGGCCGCTCACAGAGAAGACGATCGAATCGACGCCGATTCGACAGCTGTGCAGAATTCTTCCACGAATCCCCTCCGCCGAGGCGGTCCCGACCCGGCCGAACCCTCAGACGAGTCCGGTGTAGACCGATCCCGGGTTGAAGATGTTGTCCGGATCGAGGGCCTGTTTGATCCGGTGGTTGAGCTCCATGACGTCCTCGCCGAGGTAGGGCGCGAGCCACGGCGCCTTGAGTCGGCCGACGCCGTGCTCACCGGTGATCGTCCCGCCCAGCCCCGTGGCCAGATCCATGACCTCGCCGTAGGCGATCTGCGCGCGCTTCTGCTGTTCCTCATCCTTGGGATCGAGGACGAGCAGCGGATGCGTGTTGCCGTCGCCGGCGTGCGCGATGACGGCGATCGTCACCTTGCGTTCGGCCGCGATCTTCTCGATGCCGAGGACCAGGTCGCCGAGCTTCGGCAGCGGAACCCCGACGTCCTCGAGCAGCAGAGCACCCTTCTTCTCCACGGCCGGGATCGCGATCCGGCGGGCCGTGACGAAGGCTTCGCCCTCGTCGGGGTCGGCAGTGAGATAGCACTCTGAGGCAGAGTTGCTGTTGCAGATCTCCTCGATGATCTTCGCCTGCACAGTGCAGTGCTCGCCGGGTTCGTCGGACTGGATGACGAGCATGCCTTCGGCCTCACGGTCGAGCCCCATCTTCAGCTCATCCTCGACGGCGTTGATCGAGGGCTTGTCCATGAACTCGAGCATCGAGGGTCGCATGGCCTTCGCGATCTCGAGCACGGCGTTCGTGGCATCGGCGAGCCTCGGGAACATCGCGACGACAGTCGTCGGGGGCAACTGGGCGGGAATGAGCCGCAGGGTCACCTCGGTGATCACGCCCAAGGTCCCCTCGGAACCGACGAAGAGCTTCGTCAGCGGCAGACCCGCGACGTCCTTGAGCCTCGGGCCGCCGAGTTTGACCGCCCGTCCATCGGCGAGGACGACGGTCATGCCGAGGACATAGTCCGTTGTCACACCGTATTTCACGCAGCACAGGCCGCCGGCGTTCGTGGCGATGTTGCCGCCGATGGAGCAGAACTCGAAGGACGAGGGGTCCGGCGGGTACCACAGGCCGTGTTCGGCCGCGGCGGCCTTGACCTCGGCATTGAAGGCGCCCGGCTGGACCGTGGCCATGCGGGTGACGGGATCGATGCTGATCTCGCGCATCTTGTCCAGGGACAGCACGATTCCGCCGGCGATCGCGGAGCTGCCGCCCGATAGGCCGGATCCGGCGCCGCGGGGCACGATCGGGACCTTCGCCTCGGCGGCGATGCGCACCACCGTCTGCACCTCCTCGGTGGTTCTCACCCGGACCACGGCGGCAGGCACCCCGGCATCGGGGTCGTTCGCACGGTCCCAGCGGTAGGCGTCCATCGAATCGGGATCGGTGATGACGGCTTCGGCCGGCAGAGCGGAGGTGAGGGAGGAGACAACGTCCATGTTGTGTGTCTGACCTTTCGAGCGGAGTTCGGCACCCGGAGTTCGCTCTCGACGTTACCAGGATCACGTTCGCCGCAGGCGGCCAGGGCCAGGGTGCGGACAGGCGAGCGGGAGATCGTCCGAGCGACTGTCCGAGCGGGCCCGCGGCGTAGGCTGGATCCATGACCTCCGCCCCCGCTCAGCGGCCTGCCGCCTGCGTGCTCGGAGCCGTGCCCGGAACCGGGTTCGAGGGGCAGCGGATCGGGATCGTCGACCTCGACAGCGCGGGTGAGGAAATCGGTCGGATCGACCTCGCCGAGGCGGACCTGCCCGATTTCGTCCGTGACCGTGAGGACGGGGCCGGGGGAGATCCGAGCGAGCCGGGCGCGGCCCGCCCTCGCTGGGTCCTCAGCGATACCGCGAAATGGTGCCCGCCGCTGTTGGCCGCCGGGGCGAGTCTTGAGCGCTGCCATGATCTGCGTCTGGCCCACGCGATCCTCGCCCGCTCCGAACTCGTCACCGCACCGGAGGCGGTGCGTACCGCCTCCGAATGGGACGCCGCGCCCGCTGACGCCGCCGCACCCGAACAGGCGGCCGCTCTCTTCGACGTCGATGCCGGGCGCGGATTCATCCCACAGGTTCCGCACGATCTCGAGGCGGCTCTGGCCGAATATGCCCGTCAGACCGCGGCGATCGAGACCGCGAGCGATCCGGGACGCCTGAGGCTGCTGCTCGCAGCCGAATCGGCGGGAGGACTCGTCGCCGCAGAGATGCGCGCGGCAGGCGTGCCCTGGGACGAAGCCGAACATGATCGGATACTGACCGAACTGCTCGGTCCCCGGCCGATCCGCGACGGGAAGCCTCAGAAGATGCTGGCCAAGGCCGAGGAGGTCCGCGCGGCCCTTGAGGATCCGCGGGTCAACCTCGATTCGCCGAACCGGCTGCTCGCGTCGCTGCGCAATGCCGGCATCAACGTCGCCTCGACCTCGAAATGGGAGCTGCAGACGAGCGAACATCCGGCGATCGCGCCCCTGCTCGAGTACAAGAAGATGGCCCGACTGCTGTCGGCCAACGGCTGGCACTGGCTCGACGAATGGGTTGATGACGGACGGTACCGACCCGTGTACGTGCCCGGCGGGGTCGTCACCGGCAGGTGGGCGGCCAGCGGGGGAGGGGCCCTGCAGATCCCGCGGCAGCTGCGTCCGGCCCTGCGTGCCGACGAGGGATGGCGGCTCGTCTCCGCCGATGTCGCCCAGCTCGAACCCCGGGCGCTCGCCGCCATGTCCGGAGACCGGGCGATGGCCGCGGCCGGATTCGGCCGCGATCTCTACTCCGGGCTCGTCGACGCCGGCGTCGTGGCCACCCGGCAGGAGGCGAAGATCGCGGTGCTCGGGGCGATGTACGGATCGACGACTGGGGAGGCCGGAGCCCTGGTGCCGCGTCTGCGGCAGAATTTCCCCGCCGCCATGCACCTCGTCGATTCCGCCGCCGAGGCGGGACGACAGGGAGGAGTCGTATCCACCTGGTTGGGACGGACCTCCCCGCCGCCCGGCGAGGGGTGGCAGAGACTGCAGAGGGCCGCGAACCGCTTCGATGCCACCGGTGCCGATGAACAGCGGGCCCGGCGGGCCGCCGGTGACCAGGGACGGTTCACCCGCAATTTCGTCGTTCAGGGCACAGCGGCCGAATGGGCGCTGGCCTGGCTGGCCGACCTGCGGCTGCGCCTGGCGCGGCTGCCGGAGATCGAGGACACATCTGAGGCGGCCGCCTCGGGGCCGGTGTTCTCCCGCCGTGCTCACCTCGTGTTCTTCCTCCACGATGAGGTCATCGTCCATGCCCCGACCGAGCAGGCCGAGGAGGCGGCGGAGGCGATCAGGGCGGCGGCCGCCTCGGCGGGTCGACTGCTGTTCGGGGATGCCCCCGTCGATTTCCCCCTCGATCTGAGCATCGGTGAGCGCGCGATCAAGGACTGAGCCGTTCGATGGGGCCGAATGAAGGACTGAGGCGTTCGATGGGCCCGAATGAGGGACTGAGCGGATCTACGAAGAATAAGTCCATGTGCATGGAATAGACTGCGAGCCGCAAGCGCTGGACGATGTGGCCCAGCAACGGATACGCAAGTCCAAGGAGATCACATGAGCATCAGCGTCAAGGCACTGCAGAAGACGGGAGCGGATCAGCCGTTCCGCGTGGCCACGATCGAACGCCGGGATCCCCGACCCGATGACGTCGTCATCGACATCAAGGCCGCAGGCATCTGCCACAGCGACATCCACACCATCCGCAACGAATGGGGCGAAGCGCACTTCCCGCTCACCGTCGGCCACGAGATCGCCGGCGTCGTCGAGGCCGTCGGTTCCGATGTCACCGATTGGAAGGTCGGCGACCGCGTGGGCGTGGGCTGCATGGTGAACTCGTGCGGCGAGTGCGAGGAATGCCGGGCCGGTCAGGAGCAGAACTGCCTGAACGGCAACGTCGGCACGTACAACGTCGAAGACGTCGACGGCACGATCACCCAGGGCGGATACGCGCAGAAGGTCGTCGTCAACGAACGCTTCGTCTGCCGGATCCCCGATGCGCTCGACTTCGACGTCGCCGCCCCGCTGCTGTGCGCGGGCATCACCACCTACGCACCGCTCAACCGCTGGGGCGCCGGTGAGAAGAAGAACGGAGCTCCCAAGCAGGTCGCCGTGCTCGGACTCGGCGGACTCGGCCACATGGGCGTGCAGATCGCCGCAGCCATGGGCGCCGAGGTCACCGTTCTGTCCCGCACGCTGAAGAAGGAAGCCGCGGCGCTGGAACTCGGTGCGAAGCGGATGCTCGCCACCACCGACGAGAACTTCTTCTCCGACCATGCCGGCGAGTTTGACCTCATCCTCAACACGATCAGCGCCGATATCCCCGTCAACCGCTACCTGCGACTGCTGGGGCCGCGCGGGGTCATGACCGTCGTCGGTCTGCCGCCGGAGAAGCAGGAGTTCTCCTTCGGTGCCGTCATCGGCGGGGCCAAGGCCATCGCCGGATCGAACATCGGCGGCATCGCCGAGACCCAGGAAATGCTCGACTTCTGCGCCGAACACGGCATCGCCGCGAAGATCGAGACGATCCCCGTCACCGAGGCGGACGCCGCCTACGACCGAGTCGTGGCCGGAGACGTGCAGTTCCGCGTCGTCATCGACACCGCGAGCTTCGATGACGTCGAGGCCGTCGCCTGATCCGCCTCGTCTGATCCGCCTCGTCCGAATCCCGGGCGTGAGACCGCAAGGGTCGAGGGATTCCCGCAATCGATGCGGGAATCCCTCGACCCTCATGCTGCAGGCGGGCACAATGAGACCGGGTCGAGGAACAGGGGAACGATGACGGGCACGAGGCGACAGCTGCGGACGGTGCCCCTGGCGCTGCTCATCCTCTACACGGTCTTCATCGGCCTCGTCACGCTCACACCCAACCAGATGGACACAGGCCCCGGCTCGTTCATCGCAGGACTGCTCGAGTTCCTCGCCTCCCACCGGATGACCGCATGGATCAGCTTTGACATCCTCGAGAAGCTCGCGAACGTCGGAATGTTCATTCCCTTCGGCCTGCTTGTGGCCCTCCAGTGCGGCCGCAGCCGCTGGTGGGTCGGCTGGGTCGCGGGCATCGCCTTCACGTGCCTCATCGAGGGCACTCAGGCGACCCTGCTCTCACCTACGCGCTTCGCCACGATCAGCGATCTCGTCACGAACAGCCTCGGTGCCGGCATCGGGGCTGTGGCCGGACTCCTCGTCATGAGGATCTGGCCGCCGAGGATGGACGTCGTTCCCGTCGACCATGAGGTTCGTTGACAGATCGTGAGGTCCGGTGAGAGCCGGGTCATATCCGCATCTGAGGATGTGCCCAGGATTCGGTCGTAAGTTGGGCGGTGATGACCGATCGTGATCAGCGCACAGTCGGTGCGCCGCTGGCTCTTCTCGTCCTCTACACACTCTTCATCGCCGCCATCACGCTGACCCCGCAGCAGATGGGCACCGGCCCGGACACTCTCATCGGGCACGCACTCGACCTCTTCGCCGCTCACCGGGAGACCGCCTGGCTGACCTATGAACGGGTCGAGAAGCTCGGCAATGTGGCGATGTTCATTCCCTTCGGATTCCTCGCGGCCCTGCACTTCGGGCGCCGACGGTGGTGGCTCGGATTCCTTTTCGGCGCGGGTTTCAGCGCCGCCATCGAGATCTTCCAAGGCACCGTGCTCACTCAGTCCCGCTTCGCCACGCTCAGCGATCTCGTCACGAACACCCTCGGCGCCGGCATCGGCGCAATCCTCGGCCTGTGCTGCCTGGCCGCATGGCCGAAACGGTCGACGAGGCGGAAATCCGAAAAGGAGCTCGCGCCGGTGTAGGTCCGATCACGTCGGTCCAAGGCCCTGGTTGTCCGCCGGTCTTCCAGTCGTCCTATCGGTGACCGCTCGATCTCCCGGCCCTCAGCCGTCCTCGGCTTCTTCGAGGGCCGCGATGCACCGGCCGAGCGCCTCGGTGACCATCGTCCGAGTCTCATCATCGAGCGGCGAGACCATGCGAGCGGAGACCGCCTCGACGCGGGAGACGGCCTGATCGAGCACCTCAAGTCCCGCCGAGGTGAGACGTGTGGGCAGGACTCGACCGGATTCGGCCGTGGCCGGCCTCGTGATCAGTCCCCGTTCCTGGAGGCCGCGCACCAGCGTATTCATCGTCTGCCGGGTGACGAAGGCGCCGCGCGCGAGCTCGGAATTCGACGCCCCCGGCCTCCGGCGCAGCTGCTCGAGGCAGTTGTACTGCGGGGTGGTCAGCTCCAGCGGCCGCAGCGTCTCGTCCATCTTCGACCGCAGCTCCGACTGCAGATGCTTGAGTTGATAGCCGAGCAGCGACTCGAGTTCCACCGGCTCTTCGCAGGTTCCCGCATTGTGATCCTCTGACCCTTGACTCATGTAAGTATTCTGACATACATTTATCGATGTCAGGATACTGACATGTGACAAAGGCGGCTCTCCATGAAAGGGAGGGATGCCGAGAGAAGGGAACGAACATGAATGCATCGACGACCGATACAGTGAAAGCCGGCACCACGAGCACCGAGGAGACCGGCACCGTGAGCGGTCCGGACTTCATCGCCTTGCAGGTCCGAGACGTGGAAGCGGCCGCACAGTTCTACGAATCGCGACTCGGACTCACCCGTGCCCCGGTTGCTCCTCCCGGAGCGGTCGTCTTCACGACTTCGCCGATCCCCTTCGCCGTGCGCGAACCGCTGCCCGGCGTCGACCTCGACTCCGGCGACCGTCCGGGAAACGGGGTGGCACTGTGGCTGAGGTGCGATGATGCTCAGGCGCTGCACGATTCCCTCGCCGAGGCGGGGGTGGAGATCCTCCGGGCGCCCGCTCCCAGCCCCTTCGGGCTGACCTTCGCCTTCGCCGATCCCGACGGCTATGCGGTGACCCTGCACGACGCAGGGTGATTACTCGAACGAGTCGACGATCTTCTTGATCCGTCTGTTCCGCGTCTCCTCGGCCTTCGCCGAGGTCACCTGCCGCACATGCTCCTTGCGCTTCGACGGTGCGAGCGCATCGAACGCCGCGCGGACACCGGCGGCGGCGAGCGCCTCGGCGAGGGAATCGGGAACCGGGGTCTCCCGGTTCGAGGTGTCGTGTGTCAGCGTCACCTCGTGGGTCTCACCGCCGGCGACGCCGATCTTCTTCCGGTGTTCCTTGGCGAGCGGGAGCAGGTACTTCCCACCCATCACCGCGGTCGTCGAGGGATAGGAATAGCCTTCGATCGTGACGATGACCGGGACCCGCTTGCCCACGCCGAAGCCGAGCACGATGTCCTCGGGAACTTCGATGCCGACGTTGTTGCCGAGTTTCAGGAGTTCAGTGGTGAACGTGACCATGCGGCCTCCTCGGTGAGTGGATGGTCTTGACCGAGCGTAGGCCGATCAGTCCTCGTCGACAAGGTCGGGAGCGGTTTCGGCGGTCGAGAAGGTCGGCCACCAGCAGCGCACGTGCTTGGCGTAGTCGCGGTATTCGTCGCCGAAGCGCTCCAGGAGGTCGGTCTCCTCGTGGGGGCGGATGAGCCAGTTCCACAGAAGTGAGCCGATGAGCGCGTACACGACGACGAGCCACGAACCGATGAGCAGACCCATCGCCATGCCCTGGACGACGCCGGCGATGGCCATCGGATTGCGGACGAAGGCGTAGGGGCCGCGGGCGACGAGGTGGTGGGCCATCTGCGAGGGCAGCGGGGTGCCGGAGCCGAAGTTCGCGATCGCGCGGGCCGACCAGACGCCGATGACGCTGGAGATGGCGAGCAGGGCGAAACCGACGACGACCAGGAGGATCGGGAACTTGTAGGCGAGGTTCCAGCGGTCTTCGAAGGCATTGATGATGACCGGGATGATGATGAGGAAGACGCCCCAGAACACGACGATCTGGATGGTGGTCCGCATCAGCAGGCGGGACCGGATGCGGGTATGCGAACTGTGGAACGCGAAGGGCCCGACCAGGAGCTTCTCGGACGGGATGCGGCCGACGATCATGAGCACACCGGCAAGAAGGCTGCCGAGTGCGGCGAGGATCATGAGGACGGCGCCGAGCCCCGCCTCGGTGGTGGCGGTTGCGTAGATGACCATGCCCAGCGCCACGAGCACGGTCCACCCGGTGGCGATCCACACCGCCCAGCGGAAGTTGAGCGCGGCCAGGGCAGAACCGATGACGAACAGCGGAATGTCGACGATCGCGATGAGCAGCGGGTCGATGCTGCCGAGAGTCGCGGTCGCCACCCCGGGAATCATCGCGGTGCCCAGCCACCATGCCGCTCCGGCGAGGGCCTGGAGGGCGAAGTACATGCGGCCGTGGAAGATGCGCAGTCGTTTCTTCGGTTTGTTCACTTCGGTGAGATGTCGATTCATGTGTGCACCGTCCCGCGGATGCAGATGGAAGTGTCTCCGCCGACCCAGATCTCGTCGTCCTCGGCGGTGATGGAGATGACTCCGGAGCGGCCGAGCGCGGTTCCCTGGGTCGCAGTATAGCTGTTCGGGGCCAGGTTCTCACCGATGAGCCATTGGGCGACGGAGGCGTTGAGGCTGCCGGTCACCGGATCCTCGGCGACGCCGACTCCCGGCACGAAGGCGCGGATCTCGTACTCGTGTTCTGCCCCGTCCGGGTGGGCGCCGAGGACGCCGAGCTTCGCATCGGGGATGGCCGAGAAGTCCGGGGTGAGCGCGAGCACCTGGTCGGCGCTGGACAGTCGCACGGCCGCCCAACCGGGGCCGTTGTCGGCCCACTGGTGTCCGATGATCTCGGCACGATCGACGCCGAGGGCGACCGCGATCTGGTCGACGTAGGCATCGTCGAGCCGTCCCGAGCGCAGTCGATCGGGGGCGGCGAAGGCGAGGGTCTCGGAGGATCCGCTGGTCGGGTCGGTGGGGCTGTCCGGGTCGGTCGGGCCGCTTCGGCGAGGGGATCTGCGGATGTCGACGAGGCCGGCACCGCACTCCTGGACGATACGGTCCTCGTGCTTCGGGGCGCCGCCGGCGTCGAGCCAGGCCGCGGCCGAACCGAGCGTGGGGTGGCCGGCGAAGGGCAGTTCTCGATGCGGGGTGAAGATGCGCAGACGGTAGTCGGCGGTGGGGTCGTCGGGCGGGAGGATGAAGGTGGTCTCGGACAGGTTCGTCCAGTTCGCGATGCGGGCCATCTGCTCCTCATCGAGGCCATCGGCGTCGACGATGACCGCGACGGGGTTGCCGTGGAAGGGCACGGCAGAGAAGACATCGACCTGGGCGAAACGACGGTGCTGTGACAATGACACTCCTTCGCGAGTTGCGGACCACGCTGCGAGCGGGGGATTGCGCGGGCGCTTCTCACAGTGTAAAGGCCCAGGCCGGAGCGCCGGTGGATTGGCCCCCGGTGGAGCGGGGGGTGTCAGCTGCGGAGGGCAGCGGTTCGGTCGACTCGGTGCTGATGGATGCGGTCGACTCGGTGTGGACGGTGATTGCATAATGAGGCATGCACTCACGTGACACAGCGCGGGGCCGAGGTCTCCGCATCGGAATGCTCGGCGGCGGGTTCATGGGCCGCGTCCACAGTCGGGCCGTACGGTCGGCCGGAGCCGTGCTCGACTCGGTCGCATCGTCGCAGCCGGAGAGATCGGCGCAGGCGGCGGCCGAGCTCGGCTTCGAGAATTCGACTGCGGCCGACGAACTGCTCAGTCGCACCTTCGATGCCGTCCACATCTGCACTCCCAATGACGTCCACGCGGCACAGTCCCTGCAGGCGCTGGACGCGGGATCGAACATCATCTGCGAGAAGCCCTTGGCCACTGGTTCGGCAGCCGCGCGTGCCGTGTTGACTCGCGCCGACGAGGCGGGGCTGCTTGGGACCGTTCCGTTCGTCTACCGCTACCACCCGATGGTGCGTGAGGCCCGCGCCCGATTCCGCGAGGGTCAGGCCGGGACGGTGCTGACCGTCGACGCCGGATACCTGCAGGACTGGCTGCTCGGCTCCGGCGACGAGAACTGGCGCGTCGATTCCGAACGCGGCGGCCCGTCGCGGGCCTTCGCCGATATCGGCTCCCACCTCGTCGACCTCATCGAGTTCATCGTCGATGACCGGATATCGTCCCTGGTGGCGACCACGAGAACCGTTCATCCACGCCGAGGAGGTGCCGCGGTGACCACGGAGGACACTGTGGCCGTGACCGTCGAGTTCTCCGGCGGCGCCATCGGTTCGCTGCTGGTGTCTCAGCTGGCTCCCGGACGCAAGAACGGGCTGACAGTGGAGATCGCCGGCACCGAGGCGAGCATGCGCTTCGAGCAGGAGCGGCCCGAGCAGCTGTGGTTCGGTCAGCGCGCCGACAGCCGCCTACTCGTCCGCGATCCCGACTTCCTGTCCGCCGATGCCGCGCGCCTGTGTATGGTCCCGGCCGGCCATCCGCAGGGATACCAGGACGCGTTCAACGGCTTCGTCGCCGACTCCTATGCCTACTTCGCCGGCGAGCGACCGGAGGGGCTGCCGACTCTGCGAGACGGGGTGCGAGCCGTGCTCGTGACTGAGGCCGTGCTGCGGTCGGTACACGAACGTTCTTGGGTCGATGTAGAATCGCTGGCCGTCTAGGCACCGCGATCTCCCGAACCATAGGCACCTCGACTGCCTGAGTCATAGGAGTCCCGACCTCCCGAATCGCTGAGGAGGTCCTGAGGGTCCCGCTCAGGAGCGGTTCGTACACTGGGCCGCTATGGACTTCAAGCAGGCAACGGCGACGTGGTGGGATGCCATCACCTCGGGCTTCGGGCGGCAGGACGGGCTCGAGCTCGACGTCCTCGGGCTCGTGCTCGTCATCGGAGTGCCCCTGGTCGTGACCCTGACTCCGGGGATCTGGAGGTTCTTCGGACTGTTCGTGACCTTCATCCACGAACTCGGTCACGCATTCGCCGCGCTCATGACGGGACGAGTGGTCAAGGGGATCTCGCTGAACTTCGATCATTCGGGGCAGATGAACTCCTTCGGCCGAGTCGGCTTCTCCGCCACATGGGCGGGTTTCTGGGGATATCCGGCACCGGGCGTGCTCGGACTCGTCCTCGCCACCTCGGCGGCCTTCGGTTGGGCCCCCTTGGCACTGTCTGTGGGCGCGCTGATCCTGTTGGTCGCGCTCATCTTCATCCGGAACTTCGCGGGCGCGGTCATCGCCGTGATCACGGCGATCGCGGCGCAGCTCGTCGTCGTTTTCCTGCCGCTGGAGTGGATCTCGGTCTTCGTCGCCGCGCTCGGCACGGCGCTGACGATCGGGTCGCTCAAGGACCTCGTCAAGGTCATCCGCGTCCATACGCGCCGGCGCCATGTGCAGCAGTCCGATGCCTATATCCTCGCGCAGGGCTCGGCCTTGCCCGCCGGTGCCTGGCTGACGCTGTTTGCGCTGGTCATCATCGTCTGCGCGCTCGCCACCGCACGGGTGCTGTATACGGCGGTGTCGGTCGGCGCGGTGTGATTGGGGCTCTCTCAGTTTCCTGAGCTGGAGCAGCAGGGACGGTGGCGGTCGGCACGGTGCGACAGCGGCAGTATCGGGTCCGCGAGATTCAGGGACGAGCCGGCGTGGATGCCCGTGATTCCGCGTCAGTGCCGGGTGGCAGAATCGGAGTATGGCCCCACTTCCGAAATTCTCCGCTGTCCTCTTCGACTGTGACGGAGTCCTCGTCGATTCCGAAAGCATCACGAACGGCGTCCTCCACCAGATGCTGCAGGAACTCGGCTGGCAGCTGAGCGCCGAGGAATGCATTGCGCGATTCGTCGGTAAGATGCTCCGCGATGAGGCTGATGTCATCGAGGAGCACACCGGATTCCGCATCGGCGCGGAGTGGATGGAGGAGTTCCGGCGGCGGCGCAATGCCCAGCTCGAGGCCTCCCTCCAAGCGATTCCGGGGGTCGTCGATGCCGTTCACCGCATCGCCGAGAGCTACCCGGGCAGGATCGCCTGCGCTTCGGGAGCGGATCGTCCGAAGATCGAGCTGCAGCTGCGCAAGATCGGCCTGTTCGATGCCTTCGAGGGTCGGATCTTCTCCGGCATGGAGCAGCCGAACTCGAAGCCCGCCCCGGACGTCTATTTGGCAGCAGCCGAATCCTTGCAGATCGACCCCGCCGAGGCGGCCGTGATCGAAGATTCCCCCACCGGTGTGATCGCCGGCGCTGCGGCCGGATCCCGTGTGCTCGGGTTCTGCCCGGATTCTCCGGTTCATCAGAGCGCGGAAACGCTGTTGGCAGCGGGTGCCGCCGAGACCTTCAACGCGATGGACCAGCTGCCCGGCCTGCTGACTGAGTAGGTTCCTGGCTCGCCGAGCCTCGGCTGGGGCAAAACTGCATCATCAAAATACATCAAACAGCACCCAAATTCGCAGAGATTCCTTTCGTAATCGAACTGTGACATTCATTTCTTCTCCTTGGGAGTAAAATAGAGTCAAGGCATTCACATCGACGTGAAAGGCGGCGAGGTCGATGAAGGATCCTCAGGATCCGGGCAACAACGGTCTCGAGCGTGCCTCGAATGAATCAGTCTCCGGTTCACCCGCGACATCGGCAGACCTCTCTTCATCACCTCAGGTTCCTCTGATCGGCCCCGACTCACCCCGTCGTCTCGACGTCGAACCCGATTCGCCGATGGCCGTGGTCGTCAGTCTGGCTCATTTGAGCACGGGAGTTCGCCTCGCCGAATTCCAGGCCATCGCGGGCCTGTTTCTGACCGATGTCATTGAGAAGCTCCGTTACGCCGAGGGCGACAAGATCTACTATCACTCAACGTTCACCGAAACGGCCGGCCGCTTCATCACGGCACGTGACGGACTGCTGCCTGAAAAGGACGACTTCGTGGACCCGTGGACATCCACCGGCTTCGTTCTCGAAGGCCGCGCTCTCGACGGGTCTGATGATGCTGTTTCCTCCACCGGCACTGCCACCGACGACGGCGAAACCGGGGAGAGCATCGTCGAGCAGCCACTGGCTCCGCCGGCAGCCCCGCTTCCGAATTTCCCCAAGTTCGGACTGCACAAATCCTTCAACAGCTGGGTCCACGACCTCGCCACGCGCGAAGAGATCGCCGAGCTGACCACGGTCCTCGGCTCGACGAGCAACGGTGCCTACAACGAGATCACGAACGCCGTGACACTGGCGTTCGGACTGCCGAAGTTCCTGCAGCGCTGCCTCGCCGGTGAATTCACGATCGAACACGTACTTGCAGCGACCCGTGCCATCAAAGACGTCGCCTTCGAATATCTGCCCCGTCTCGATGCCTACCTGGGCGACCGCCGTGCCGATATCACTATGGAGACCTTCAAGAAGTCGCTCAACCTCAAGATCGCGGCACTCGTCCCGGTCGACGACCGGACCGAACTGGCCGAGAAGCGTCGCCGGGTCGACATCATGAATTACCCCGACGGCACCGCCTCGGTGACCTTGTCCGGACCCGCCGTGGAACTCAACGCCTTCTACCTGCGCATCGAAGCATTCGCCTGAGCGATCCGCAACGGCAACATCTCGGCGCTCTCCGAAGAGAGCACCGCCGGCCTCGAGGTCGCCGACCAGGACAGCATCGCCGCCCTCATGTTCGACATCGCCACTCGAGCGACCCCGCAGATGAGCATCGCCGTGACGACGCACGACACCATGACCGGTGAGACCACCACGAACGAGATCGCTCTCGAAGCCGCCGACGGCTCGGACTCCTCGGTCGCCGACGAATCCGACTCCACGGCTCCGATCACGGCAGCCGCGGTCGATCGTGCCGTGCAGGAGGCGCAGAGTGAAGCGGAAGCGACCGCCAACACCGGCGTCGAGGTGACGACCACCATCAAGCTCGTCATGCCCACCCACGGGCAGTGGGTGCGAGAGCAGGCGAAGATGATGGTGACGGTTCCCTACCTCACCGCGGTGGGAAAGTCGGAGCTCCCGGGGACGTTCTCCGACGGCACCCGGGTGCCGCCCGACGCGGCACGTGCGCTCGCAGGCGAGAGCCCCACTTGGCACCGGATCCTCACCGACCCCGCCACCGGGACACCGATCGATGCCCGCTCGCGCAGCTACCACATCCCGGCAGACGTGCGCGCGCCCTTGGTCGGCAGATGGCAGTCCTGCACCGCTCCAGGCTGCACCCGACGAGCGGAGACCTCGGAAGTCGATCACATCATTCCGTTCGACCATGCCGATCCGGCCCGAGGCGGTCAGACGACGTTCGAAAACCTCCACCCGCTGTGCAAACCCGACCACCAGGCCAAGACCGACCGCAGGCTCGCGGTCCGAATGACCGAGGACGGGGCAGTGGAGTACTCCTTCACCCGCGGAGTCGTCGCAACACTGTATCCACCGGACAACCCAATCAACGCCGAGCACGCTCGACAGGTGGAGAACTATGACCAACTGCCGAATCTGCTCGACCGGCAGAATCCCGTCGACGCGGAGCAGCTTCGCGACGTCGGAAATCTGGGCCCAGCCGGACGACTCGACAATACGGATGCATTTCGCCCTCCTGAACCAGAGGGCCACACCGCAACAGGGGGCTCCGAACCAGTAGCCTCCGAGCCAAGGGACTCCGAACCAGGCTCCAGGGAACGAGGGGACAAGTGTGCCCCGACCGCTGGCGCCAAGCCCGTCTTGAGCGTCGGCCGGGAGCCCCCGTGGAACGACTATTGGGACTCCGGAGATCCTCCCCCGTTCTGACGGCGGGTCCGTTCTGACGGCGGACCCTTTCTGACGGCCCGCCCGTTCTGACGACCAGCCCGATCTGACTGCAGCCCGAAATCGCACGAGGCCCCGGACGCGCGCCTTCGCAGACGGCGGCCGGGGCCCGTTCGGTGTATCCGGGTCCAGTTGGCGTATCTGGCCTCAGTTACCGTCCTCGGCGATGAGGCGGCGGACGTCTTCCTGGGTGCGAACCTCACCCTTCTGGGCGGCGTCGACGACCTTCTCGTGCTGCTCCTCGGTGACGACCGGAACCTCTTCTCCGTTGCAATCGACGATCTTGCCGTCCTTGACGGTATCGCCTTCATAGAGGATGGCTTCGTTGTCGATGAGTCGCTGCAGCTCTTCCTTGCGGATGACTCGTCCGGTGCCGGCCACGAAGACCGACCGATCAGAACGGTCCTTCGTCTTCACTCCGATGTGGTTGAAGACGAGGTTGAGCAGCACGGCCATGAGAGTGGCCGAGGAGATGCCCGAATGGAGGATGATGCCGACCCAATCCGGGAAGGCATTGTAGAAGTCGGGCTCGACGACCGGGATGATGCCGAAGGCCAGCGAGACCGCCACGATGATCATATTGAGGTTGCCCTCGTACTCGACCTTCGACAGCGTGCGGATGCCCGACGCGGCGACCGTGCCGAAGAGCACGATGCCCGCGCCGCCGAGAACCGGAGTCGGGACCGCCGCAACGACCCCGCCCATCACGGGCAGCAGACCGAGAACGACGAGGATCGCACCACCGGCCGTGACGACGAAGCGCGACTTCACGCCGGTGATCGCCACCAGGCCGACGTTCTGCGCAAATGCCGACTGGGTGAAGGAGTTGAAGATCGGCGAGACCGCCGACGACAGCATGTCAGCGCGCAGGCCCGATGCGATGCGCTTGGAATCGACCTTCGTATCGACGATCTCTCCGACGGCGATGATGTCCGCCGTAGTCTCGGCGAAGGTGACGATGATGACGATGAACATCGAGATGATCGCCGCGGCCGAGAATGTCGGCATACCGAAGGCGAACGGCTCGGGGAACGCGAAGATCCCGCGATCGAGCACATGGGAGAAATCGGCCCAGCCGAAGATGAGGCAGCCGATGGTGCCGATGACGATGGCCAGCAGAATCGACAGGCGGGAGATCACCGCAACGGGAATCCTGCTGAGGATGAGCACGATGGCCAAGGTGACCACGGCGATGAGGATATTGCGCATGCTGCCGTAGTCGGCGGCCTCGGCATCCCCGCCCATGGCCCAACCTGCGGCCACGGGCATGAGTGACAGACCGATCGTGGTGATGACCGTGCCGGTGACCACCGGAGGGAAGAACTTCACGATGAGTGCGAAGGCCGGGGCGACGATCAGGCCGATCACCGAGGCGACCAGCACCGACCCGAAGACCGCAGGCAGGCCGTCGCCGCCGGCCAGAATGGACGTCATCGTCGCGACGCCGGCGAACGAGACTCCCTGGACCAGCGGCAGCTGCGAGCCGAAGAACGGCACTCCGACCGACTGCAGGATCGTGGCCAGACCGCCCATGAACAGACAGGAGGCGATGAGGAGGCTGATGCCGTTGCCGTCGAGACCGGCGGCATTGCCGATGATGAGGGGAACGGCGATGATTCCGCCGTACATGGTGAGCACGTGCTGCAGACCGTAGGCGAAGGAACTGCCGACAGGAAGCCGTTCGTCCTCCGGACGGGCCGACTTGCTCGCGGCCGCGGACTTGCGGTCGTTGCTGGGTGACTGATGGGATACCGACATCTATCTCTCCATTGAGTGCGTCCTCGGGCGAAGACCTCACTGTGACTGACCGACCTCAGTGGCCGGTGTAGCGTCCGA
The DNA here is from genome assembly GCF_056837565.1 of Brevibacterium sp. OS20. Taxonomy (NCBI): domain Bacteria; kingdom Bacillati; phylum Actinomycetota; class Actinomycetes; order Micrococcales; family Brevibacteriaceae; genus Brevibacterium; species Brevibacterium sp. OS20. The sequence continues at coordinate 92,678 of NZ_CM166367.1, forward strand.
GCGGGCATCAGATCGACCGAGGGATCGGTTGCATAATTCCGTTATGCGAAAGGAAATTTCCTTATCGCAAAACTCTAAAGGAATACCATTTTCGCCGCAAGCCATTTTAGTGACCCGCGGCACATGCTAGAGTTCACGGCAGTCGTGTACTCATCCCCCGACGATCTACTGAACGTTCGCTCAGTTCGATGGTTTTGGATCATCGTACCGTCTCGCCGATAGGTGGGTACAGTCGGGGATCCCGGATGGGATACCGACCGGCGGAGCAGCAGACGCCGGAAAACCTGAGCTGGTGGCGTCAGCCCCAGTTCTGTCGCCACTGACCAATAGTGCGCGCTCGACGCGCACGGTTCAAGAGGGAAAGGCGACACGATGACCGACAGCAATGGAACCGGCACACCGTCAGCAGGAAGCTTCTCGGCACCAGGAAGCTCATTCAATACGGGAGACCGCGCATCGAGGAACTCCCCGCTGCCGGGGAACTCCCCGGCTTCCGGGAACACATCGACCGCGCGACTGTGGCTGCGCGATCCGCTGGCCGTCCACCTCGGTGTCGGTGTCGATCCGAACCGGGCGGCGCGGGGAATCGTCATCGACCCCGCCACGGGAACTATCGTGGAACTCGTTCCCGCCGGTGGCGAACCCACTTCATCCGGGGCCGGCGGAACCGCCGGTGACACGGCTGCCCTCGAAGTCATCGACGCCTCAGCGCATGTCATCACTCCCGGGCTGATCAATACCCATCATCACTTCTACCAGACGCTGACCCGTGCATGGGCGCCCGTCGCCGACCTGCCGCTGTTCGGATGGCTGCAGAACCTCTATCCGGTCTGGGCCAGGCTGACCCCGCGCGCGCTCGAACTCGCCACGACCGTGGCGATGGCCGAACTCCTCGAATCCGGATGCACGACCGCCGCCGACCACCACTACCTGTTCCCCACCGGCATGGACGAGGCCATCGACATCCAGGTCGACGTCGTCCGGAGACTCGGCATGCGTGCCATGCTGACTCGCGGGTCGATGTCACTGGGCGAGGACGACGGCGGACTGCCCCCTCAGCAGACCGTCCAGGACTCGGAGGTCATCCTCGACGATTCCCGCCGTCTCGTCGAGACCTACCACCAACGTGGGCCCGGCGCTCAGATCCAGATCGGCTTCGCCCCGTGCTCCCCGTTCTCCGTGACCACCGAGCTCATGCGCGAATCCGCCGCACTCGCTGCGGAACTCGATGTCCGCCTCCATACCCACCTGGCCGAGACCATCGACGAAGAGGACTTCTGCCGCGAGACCTTCGGCCTGCGCACCGTCGACTACCTCGAATCCGTCGGCTGGCTGGGGGAGCGGACCTGGTTGGCGCACGGTGTGCACTTCGACGATTCGGAGATCGGCCGCCTCGGCGCCGCCGGGGTCTCCGTCGCCCACTGCCCGACTTCGAACATGCGGCTGGCCTCGGGAATCGCCCGCGCCGTCGAACTCGAGGACGCCGGAGTCAACGTCGGACTCGGTGTCGACGGATCCGCGTCGAATGACGCCTCGAACCTCATCCGCGAGGTCCGGCAGGCGCTCTACATCCAACGTCTGCGCTACGGCGCCGAGGCGGTCACCTGCGGCCGCGTCCTCGACTGGGCGACGAAGGGATCGGCGGCGGCACTCGGACGCGACGATCTCGGCACCATCGAGGTGGGCAAGCAGGCCGACCTCGCAATGTTCCGCCTCGACGGCCTCGCTTTCTCCGGATCGCACGACCCGATCCCCGCACTCGTCCTCTGCGGTGCAGAGAAGGCCGATCGCGTGATGGTCGGCGGTCAGTGGCGGGTCGTCGACGGCCACGCCATCGGCGCGAGCGGACACGCGCTCGACAAAGAAGCGCTCATCGCTGCGCATCAGGAGGAGGCGCGCCGCCTCGTTGCAGGGTGAGTTCCGGCTGAGGTCGGATGACGTGGTGGGCGGGTGCCGCCTCGGTGGTCGTGGTCAGGGGCCTCATCCGATGGGCCTCCGGTACGGGCCCGGGCACGAGGAGGATGCCGCCCGCTCAGTCCTCGGGTTTGCGGAACACCTCGCGCAGGTGGTCGCCGGTGAGGAAGTCGCCGACGCCGATCATGACCAGGCTGAACACGATCTGCTCGGTGATCATCCAGACCGGGTAGAGGCCGGGGATCGCGGCCATGACGAGGGTGATGACGGGGAAGATCTGCGTGAACAGGCGCAGGCGCTGGTATCCCCAGTAGAAGCCCTTCGTTGCGCGCCAGAAGAAGTAGAAGAGGGTCACGGTCATGCCGAGGACGACGATCGTGTGCATCCACACGGCGAACGGCACCGGTTCCCCGGCCCGGGCGATGAGCACTGCGTAGACCACGGCTCCGAAGCCGAGCACGAGTTCGAACACGAGCAGCCAGGTGATCCACGCGAAGGCGCGTTTAGTCTTCGGGTGTGCGAGGCCGTCCGAGGGCACGACGATTCCGGCTTTTCTGCCGCCGGCGAGGCGGTCGATCTTCGCGAGCAAGTTCTCCATGGCCATGCCTCCAGGCTAGCGGGATCACGAGCTCCGGAACCGATTTTCGGGGCCTCAGGACCCTGTGTGATGGAACATCAATCGAAAGTTGGGGATGCAGTTCAATCCTGTGGGTCAGGAAACCGCGCCCGCGTGCTGATGAAGTGGAAGCATGAAGAAGATATTCAATGCAGCTTTCACGTACATGATCATCGGCGTCCTCTCGGGACTGTTCTACCGCGAGTTCACCAAGGCCAACGACTTCCCCTCCGGCGAGTTCACGCAGCTCGGCCTCGTCCACACCCACCTGCTCACACTCGGCTTCATCGTCCTGCTCATCGTCCTCGTCCTCGACAAGGTGTTCGGACTCTCCGGCACGAAGCTGTTCTCGTGGTTCTTCTGGCTCTACAACGTCGGCGTGATCCTCACCGCGTCAATGATGGTCTGGCACGGCTCGCTCACCGTCCTCGGCGAAGAGTCGAACGCCATGATCGCCGGAATCGCCGGCCTCGGCCACATCGCCCTGTCCGTCAGCCTCGTCCTGTTCTTCCTCGCCCTGCGCAAGAAGGTCGTGGTCGGCAAGGCTGTAGCCGATAAGGCTGTGACCGAAGGCGCGGAGGCGACTTCGCCGTCGCGCTGACCAGGACACCGTCGCCGAGGCGGTTCGCCTTGAATGAGGGAATGGAACCCTGCCCCCTCGGGCGTCGCCGTCACGCGATGATCGGCTGCTGGAGCTCGACGATCCACCCAGCTTGGTCGGAGTTGTCTGCGGTGTCGTCATCGGTGTCGAGATAGACCTCGCGGCACGGGCCGGTCAGGGAATACCCCTGACTGATGCACCACTTGGAAAGGTGCTGCCAGCTGGCGCCGATGCGGCTCATCGACCCCTCGTGGATGAGAGTTGCCGCAGTGCACGCCTCCAGCTCTGTGACCTGCAGATCCGCAAGATCCTGAGCTGTTTCCGTGCGATACCCGCAGGTGACCTCGGTCCCGTGTCCGGCGTAGGAGTAGATGCCGACGCCGGCTGCGTGTCGGATCCCCGCTTCCGCGAGACGGTCGGCAACACTGCCGAACAGCGGTCCGATCTCAGAAGTGTCGAACGGCGGCTCGCCGAGAACGACCGTCTGTCCGAGTACCCTCTCTGCAGGCAGTTCTTTGATGATGCAGTCCGGATGGTTCATAGCAGTCCCTTCGATGAGTGCCAGCCGAAATTCGACTTCGGCCAGCTTCGCGGCTGCAGCCGACTGCTCGGCTCGCAGTTGATGACGACGCAGATTGAGCATGCCGGTCAGCTCGGTTGTGCTGAGGTCGGCGTCAATCAGTTCGGCGATCTTCCGCAGCGAGATCCCCAGGGCGTTGAGCGCCATGATTCTGTTGAGGCGCGGCAGCTGCGCCACCGTGTAGCTGCGGTGTCCGGAGAACGGTTCGACCGAATCCGGAGCCAACAGACCCATCGACTCATAGTGGCGGAGCATGCGCACCGATACCTGCCCCAGCTGCGCGAATTCACCGATCCTCATGTGCTCTCCTCGTCGTCATCGACAGTCCACCACCTGACACGGTGTCAGGTTCAAGAGCATTCGCCGCTGGTCTCACCTCTGTTCGAGGAATCCGCGCAGCAGCTTCTCGGTGCCTTCCGCATGCTGTGCGGCGAGATCGGCGGCACGATCAGGGTCAGAGGCGAGTATGGCGTCGACGATCTCTCGGTGCTGATCGCAGGAGTGCTCGACGTTCGTATGGATGAAGGGGATCCGGTCGAGCAGGGCGTTGACCCGATCGCGAGTGCTCGCTGAGGCGTAGATGAGTGACGGCATGTGCGTGAGTTCGGCGATCATGAGGTGGAATCTGGCATCGAGCACGCGGAACTGTTCGGCGGAGGCGAACACCGTACGACAATCCGTCTCCGCTGCGGTCAGGGCAGCGACCTCGTTCGGAGAGAGGTCTTGCTCGGCGACGATGCGGGCCGCGGCTGTCTCGAGAACCAAGCGAAACCGGACGGCATCATCGAGCTCGCCGGGGTCGATGCGCTCATCGGTGTCGGCGGACGGCAGTCGTGTCACAAAGGTGCCGCCATAGCGACCGCGACGGGAAGTGACGATGCCCGCAGTCTGAAGCTCGATGAGCGCCTGCCGCAGGGTCGCCCGCGAGACCCGGATCTGGGCGGCGAGTTCGCGCTCGGCCGGCAGTTTGTCGCCGACGAGGTACTTGCCGAGACGGATCGCCCGCAGCAGCTCCGCAATCGTATGTTCGAACACATTTCCGCCGCGCGCATGCTTGCCTCCCGGGCGGGGTTGGCTGCCCGCGGTCCCTGGGCCGCCCGGCTCTTCTGCTCTGTCCAAGTCTGCCTCCTCTCCTGGTCTCGCAACTCAACTCGTCTTCGTTGATTCTTCCACTCTCGCGGAAAATCCTTGACAGTCGTCTGTGAGTCAGATTACATTCGTCTCAGTCTAATGGTCTGGTAACGATCCATTGGGCGACTGTTCGACCACGACGAGATCGAGACTCACCAGAACCCCGAGGGGCAGCCATGAGCAAGAACATCGAATACGGCAATGTCGATGAGCACTACCTCGAGAAGCGACAGTTGAAGAAGGGCGCGGCCGGCTGGATCCTCCTCGCAGGTCTCGGCGTCGCCTACGTCATCTCCGGAGACTTCTCCGGCTGGAACCTCGGGTTGGCCGAAGGCGGCTGGGGCGGCCTGCTCATCGCCTTTCTCCTCATGGGACTCATGTACGTATGCATGGTCTTCGGCCTCGCCGAACTCTCCTCCACTCTGCCGACTGCCGGTGCAGGCTACGGCTTCGCCCGCCGAGCGCTCGGCCCGCTGGGCGGATTCGCCACCGGCATGGCGATCCTCATCGAGTACACGATGGCTCCGGCCGCGATCTCGACCTTCATCGCCGGCTACGTCCAGGCGCTCGGCATTCTGCCCGAATCGGTGCCTACCTGGACGATCTATCTCGTCGCCTACGCGGTCTTCATCGGAATCCACCTATGGGGAGTCGGTGAGGCCCTGCGGCTGATGTTCGTCATCACCGCCGTCGCGGTCATCGCCCTCATCGTCTTCGTGGTCGCCGCGGTCGGCCACTTCGATGCCAGCAATCTCTTCGACATCGAACCCACCGGCGCCCTCGGGTCGTCGGCATTCATGCCGATGGGCATCTCCGGCCTGCTCGCCTCGCTCGTCTTCGGTATCTGGTTCTTCCTCGCCGTCGAAGGCGTCCCGCTGGCCGCCGAGGAATCGGCGAACCCGAAGAAGGACATGCCGCGCGGCATCATCACGGCAATGGCCGTGCTCGTCGTCTTCGGCGCCCTCATGCTCCTCCTCGTCCCCGGACTCGCAGGCGCCTCGGCGATGGGGGAATCGGACAATCCGCTGCCCGAAGCCCTGCGCACGATCTACGGCGAGAACTCCGTCCTTGCGACCTTCGTCAACTGGGCCGGCCTGGCGGGACTCATCGCGAGCTTCTTCTCGATCATCTTCGCCTACTCTCGTCAGCTCTTCGCCCTCTCGCGCGCCGGCTACCTGCCCAAGTGGCTGTCCCTGACGGGAAAGCGCAAGACCCCGGTCCTCGCCCTCATCGTCCCCGGCACCATCGGCTTCATCCTCGCGATCGCCGTCGACGGCAACGGCGGAGTCCTCCTCAACGTCGCGGTCTTCGGTGCCACGGTCTCCTACGTCCTGCTCAACCTCTCCCACATCCGCCTGCGCGTCAAGGAACCCGATCTGCCCCGCGGCTACCGCACTCCCGGCGGCATCGTCACCACCTCCATCGCCCTCGTACTCGCATCGGTGGCCGTCATCGCCACCTTCTTCGTCGACATCCTCGCCGCCGGCATCGCCGCCGGAGTCTTCCTCATCGCGCTCGCCTACTTCTGGTTCTACTCCCGCCACCACCTCGTCGCGAGCGCACCGGAAGAGGAGTTCGCACAGATCGAGGCCGCCGAGAAGGGCCTCAAGTAGCCCGCACGACCCACCTTCAACCACCCCGCACAGCAAAGGAACGCCGCATGACCGAGATTCCGGTACCCACCTCGCCCACCTCGGAGCAGAGGACCTCCAGAGGGTCGATCCAGGCCGAACCGCTCACCGTCGACGAACTCCGCCGACTCGCCGCCGAGGGCACGATCGACACCGTGGTCGTTGCCATCACCGATCACATGGGTCGCCTGCAGGGCAAGAGGCTCGGCGTCCAGTTCTTCCTCGAAGACGTCATGGACCACGGCTCCGAATGCTGCAACTACCTGCTCGCCGTCGACGTCGACATGGATACCGTCGACGGCTACGAGGTCTCCTCCTGGGAGACCGGATACGGCGACATGGTGATGAAGCCCGACCTTGCGACCCTGCGCCTCCTGCCCTGGCAGCCGGGCAGTGCGATGGTCAACTGCGACCTCCTGACGACCACCGGCGCCGAGGTGGCGCCCTCCCCACGTCAGATCCTCAAGCGCCAGCTCGCCCGCCTTGCCGACCATGGGCTGAGCGCGCATGTCGGCACCGAACTCGAGTTCATCACCTTCGACTCGAGCTACGAAGAAGCCTTCGCCTCGAAGTACACCGAAGTTACGCCCTCGAACCAGTACAACGTCGACTACTCCCTCCTCGGCACCGCCCGAGTCGAACCTCTGCTGCGCGACATCCGCAATTCGATGGCTGGGGCCGGGCTCTTCGTCGAAGGGGCCAAGGGCGAATGCAACTTCGGCCAACACGAGATCACGTTCCGCTACCAGCCCGCCCTCAAGGCGTGCGACGACCACGCGGTGTACAAGAACGGGGCGAAGGAGATCGCCGCCCAGCACGGGAAATCGATCACTTTCATGGCCAAATACGACCAGAAGGAGGGTTCCTCGTGCCATATCCACCTGAGCTTCCGCTCGGCTGAGGGCGATATGGTCATGGCCGGAGACCGCGAGCATGGGTTCTCGACCCTCATGGAACAGTTCATCGCCGGTCAGCTCGCCTGCATCGAGGACTTCACGTACTTCTTCGCCCCGAACATCAACTCGTACAAACGCTTCGTCGAAGGTTCGTTCGCACCGACCGCGGTCGCCTGGGGCTTCGACAACCGCACCTGCGCCTTCCGCGTCGTCGGCTCGGGGCCCTCCCTGCGCGTGGAATGCCGAGTCGGCGGGGCCGATCTCAACCCGTACCTCGCCACTGCGGCTCTCATCGCGGCGGGTCTCCACGGGATCGAGAAAGGCCTCGAACTGCCCGCGATCACGGAAGGCAACGCCTACACCGCCGGTGCCTCCCGACTGCCCACCACCCTCCAGGGTGCCCGCGACCGGTTGGACGGATCGCAGATCGCCGAGGACGCGTTCGGCGACTACGTCGTCCGCCACTACGTCCACGCGGCCGACATCGAACTGGAGGCCTACAACGCGACTGTCACCGACTGGGAGAGGCTCCGTGGGTTCGAACGACTCTGACCCCGTCATCGGCATCAGCTGCTACATGCAGCAGGCCCAGTGGGGAGTCTGGGACACCGAGGCGGCTCTCATCCCGGGCGACTATGTGCGCATGGTCGCCGCTTCCGGGGCGATCCCCGTGCTGCTGCCGCCCCACGGACAGGCTCCTGCGGTCCTCGACCGTGTCGACGGCCTGCTGTTGGCCGGAGGAGCCGACGTCGGATCGTCCGAATACGGTCAGGATCCGCACGAAACGACCGTGTCCCACCCGTTCCGCGACTCGAGCGAGATGATGCTCCTGGCGGCCGCGCGGCGACGCCGCCTGCCTGTGCTCGGCATCTGCCGCGGGATGCAGGTCATCAACGTCGCCGCCGGAGGCACCTTGATCCAGCATCTGCCGGAGTCGCTCGGACATTCCGACTATCAGCCGGCCCCCGGCGTCTACGGCGAGGTCACGGTGACCACGGAAGCAGGGTCACGGGCCAGGGAGATCCTCGGCGAGGCGACCACTGCACCCTGCTATCACCATCAGGGGATCGACCGCCTCGGCGCCGGTCTGCGTGCGACCGGCCGCAGTCCAGAGGGACTCGTCGAGACCATCGAACCGGACCCGGCCGTGGATCAGACAGGAGACCCGGCTGACGGGGGATGGCTCTTCGCCGTCCAATGGCATCCCGAACACGACCCCGATGACGACCGAGTCGTCCGTGCCCTCGTTCAAGCGGCACGACGACACGCGACAGACAGAGGAACAAGGAGAGCACCGAAGTGAGCACCTACACGGTCATCAACCCGGCGACGGAAGAACCGATCGCCGACGTCGAACTCGCCGATCTCGAACAGACGGACCGGGCGATCGAGAAGGCGGCGCGGGCCTTCGAATCCTGGCGCGCCGTCGCCCCCGCCGATCGCGCCCGGCTCCTGCGGCGCTTCGCCGACAAGGTCGACGCGGCCAACGAAGAGCTCGCCCGGCTCGAGGTCGCCAACGCCGGACATACGATCGGGAACGCCCGATGGGAAGCCGGCAACGTCCGCGACGTCCTCGAATACTACGCGGCGGTGCCGGAGAGGCTCTTCGGTCGGCAGATCCCCGTCGACGGGGGAGTGAACATCACCTTCGCCGAACCGCTCGGCGTTGTCGGTGTCATCGTCCCCTGGAACTTCCCGATGCCGATCGCCGGATGGGGCTTCGCCCCTGCCCTGGCAGCCGGGAACACCGTGGTCCTCAAACCCGCCGAGATCACGCCGCTGACCGCGATCCGCATCGGCGAGCTCGCCCTCGAAGCGGGCTTGCCCGAGGGTGTTCTGCAGATCATCCCCGGCAAGGGATCCGTCGTCGGGGAGCGCTTCGTCACCCACCCGGCCGTACGCAAGGTCGTCTTCACCGGATCCACCGAGGTGGGCAAGCGGATCATGGCCGGCTGTGCAGCGCAGGTGAAGAACCTCACTCTCGAACTCGGCGGGAAGAACGCGAACATCGTCTTCGACGACGCCGATGTCGTGGCCGCCGCGGCCGCCGCCCCCGGAGGCGTCTTCGACAACTCCGGCCAGGACTGCTGCTCCCGGTCCCGGCTGCTCGTCCAGCGCGGGATCTACGACGACTTCATGGCCGCACTCGAATCCTCCGTCGGGTCCTTCGCCTGTGCGGATCCGAGCCGCGAGGACACGGACATGGGTCCGCTGGTCACTGCAGCTCACCGGGAGAAGGTCGCCGGCTATGTGGCTGCCGCCGAGGTGGCCTTCACCGGCTCTGCCCCCGAAGGCCCGGGCTTCTGGTTTCCGCCGACAGTGCTCACCCCGCCCGACACAGCGACGGCCGACTTCCGCGAGGAGATCTTCGGCCCCGTTCTCTCCGTCGTCCCCTTCGATACCGAAGCGGATGCCCTGCGCATCGCCAACGACACCGAATACGGACTCTCCGGCTCAATCTGGACGAACGATCTCGACCGGGCAATGCGGGTCTCCCGCGGAGTCGAGGCCGGCAACCTGTCGGTGAACTCGCACTCCTCGGTCCGCTACTCAACCCCGTTCGGCGGATTCAAGCAGTCCGGACTCGGCCGCGAACTCGGCCCCGACGCCGTGTCCGCATTCACCGAGGTCAAGAACGTCTTCTTCGCGACCCGGCCAGCGCGCTGACCCATCCACCTGCCACCTCATCACCACGATCATCAGGAGAATCATGACCACTGCGGCAAACCGACTCAAGGACAAGATCTGCGTCATCACCGGCGGTGCCTCGGGCATCGGACTCGCCAGTGCCCGCCGTCTGACCGAAGAAGGCGCGAAGGTCGTCATCGGCGACCTCGACGAAGTGCGTGGACCCGAGGTCGCCGACGAGCTCGGCGGACTCTTCGTGCGAGTCAACGTAGCCGATGAGGAGGAGGTGAAGAACCTGTTCGCCCGCTCTGTCGAGCACTTCGGACGCGTCGACGTCGCCTTCAACAACGCAGGCATCAACCCGACCGACGACAATTCGATCCTCACCACCGACATCGAGGCTTGGGCGAGGGTGCAGACGGTCAACCTCACCTCCGTCTATCTCTGCAGCAAGTACGCCCTCGAGCACATGGTCAAGCAGGGATCGGGGTCGGTCATCAATACGGCGTCGTTCGTCGCGCTCATGGGAGCGGCGACTTCGCAGATCTCCTACTCGGCGTCGAAAGGCGGAGTCCTGTCGATGAGCCGTGAGCTCGGCGTCCAGTTCGCGAAGGATGGCATCCGCGTCAACGCACTGTGCCCGGGACCGGTGAACACCCCGTTGCTGCGTGAGCTCTTCGCCTCGGACCCCGTGCAGGCGCAGCGGCGACTCGTCCACTGCCCCGGTGGGCGCTTCGCCGAACCTGAGGAGATCGCTGCCGCCGTGGCCTTCCTCGCCAGCGACGACTCCTCCTTCGTCAACGCCTCGACCTTCACTGTCGACGGCGGCATCTCCTCGGCTTACGTCACCGCCGAATAGAGGCGCACGGAGGGTGAGAAGATGGGGCCATGACTTCCGTGAGAATCCTTGCCATCGAACACGAACGTGGCACTGGACCGCAGAGGTTCGGTGAATGGCTGATCGAAGCCGGCGCCGAGGTGGTCGTGGCCCGTCCGTACCTCGGCGAGGTGATCCCGGAGCTCCGTTCGTTCGACGCCCTCATCGTCCTCGGCGGATCCGCAGGGCCCACCGAGGACGATGAGAATCCCTGGTTCCCCGAGGTCAGGGATCTGCTTCGCCGGTCGATCGCGGGAGAGTTCCCTAGCCTCAACATCTGCCTCGGCGGGGAGATGCTTGCCGTCGCAGGTGATGCTCCGATCAGGCGGCGGGCGCACCCGCAGATCGGGATCTACAAACTGGGTGTCACCTCGGCGGGGGCATCCGACCCGGTGTTCGGGGCGCTGGCCGGTGGTGGGTCAACCAGTGCTGGGGAGACTGAAGGGGAGTCGCTGCCCTCCGTGCTCTTCCATCAGGAGGAGATGGCGCTGCCGCCCGGAGCTGAACTCCTGATCACCGGTTCCGACGCCCCGGTCCAGGCCTTCCGCCTCGGCGAATTCGCGTGGGGCACCCAGTTCCACCCGGAAACCGATGCCGCGCAGATCGCGCGCTGGCTGGACGGCAACGACCTGGCCCTGCCGGCCGGCAAGACCGAGGACTCGATCATCGCCGAGGTCGAGGTGGACGATTCCGCTCTCGTCGACAATGGGAGGCGATTGGCTCGTGCCTTCGTGGAATTCCTGCAGGGCCGGCGTCGGGCAGGCCGGGAAAGCAAGCCGGAATGCAGACAGCAAAGCACGAAGGCCGCGGACTGAGTCCGCGGCCTTCGTACCTGGCCTTTCTGGTCTGAGCCTGGCCCGTCGGGTGGTTCCTCCTCACGGTGAAGGAGGAACCACCTCGGCGATGGTGGGTCAGTCTTCGGCCTTCTTGAGCTTCTGATCGGTGTTGGTGTAGTAGATCCCATCGGCGGTCGAGCCGACGAGCCCCATCGTCACTCGCAGCAATCCGGGTTCGACGTCGTCCATGGGCGGCGGCGTCTCCGGTCCCAGGGTGAGCGACTTTCCGTCCTTCGTCGTGGCGGTGATCGAGCCGATGTACACGGTGACATCGCCCTTCAGCGTCATCGTGTCGGCCGTCGTCACCAGTCCATACTCCTCGTCCGGCGGCTTCACCGTCAGCGAGAAGCCTTCGATCGAGATCTCTTCGGCCTGCAGCTTCAGAGTCACGATGGACCCGCCGTCAGCGGTGGGCACCGAGACGAACGAAATGCCCTTCAGACCCTTGAACGAGAGTCCTTCCGAACCCATTGCGGCCGGAGTCTTCGTGAAGACCGGTGCGTTCTCATCCATCTGTGCATCGGACGGGAACTCACCGTTGCCCTCTTTCTCCGAGTCTTCATCCTCGTCCTCGGTCGGGTCGTCGCTGGGCTCATCGAGTCCCAGACCACCCGGATCCGTAGGTTCGTCGGACGGTTCCTCCGTCGGTTCCTCGCTCGGTTCATCCGTGGGGCCCGGTGCGGGCAGCGAGGGGTCTGACGTCGGTGGATCACTGGGCTTCACCGGCATTCCGGGTGACAGGCTCCCCGCAGGTGCGGAGTCCTTGGCCTTTGCGGAATCCTCGTCATCGCAGGTGCCCACGAGCGAGCACAGCGGTGACGAGTGGGCGGCTGCAACCGAACCCGCCCCGAGAGTCGTCGGGAGGATCAGGACAGCTGCCGCGAGGATTGAGGCCGTGCGGCGGCTGGGTGCCCTCATGCAGTCTCCCCCTCAGCGGCTTCGGACTCCTTCGGCCCACGCGGTCCCATCCATGCGACGATGAGGATCGCGCCGATGGTGGACAGCAGCATGCCGATGATGAACCCGCCGAGGTTCACTCCGATGAGTGAATAGACTGCGAGGACGAGAGCGATGATCCCGTAGAACACATGATGCGTGGGACGGAAGATCGACAGCAGAGCGAGGACGACGATGGCGATCGGAACCACCGTCGCCTGCAGACCCTCGATGCCGAACTGGATCTGCATATTGCCGAGGTCCAGCTGACCGGAGAAGAAGAGCTCGATTCCGCCGAGGACGGCAAGCACGCCTCCGATGAAGGGCCGCTGCCGACGCCAGTGCTTGAACCCCTGGCGCTTCTTCTCGGCGCCTTCGGTCATCTCGGCTCCCTCGCTGTTGTCAGCATCCCCCGTCTCCGGCGCCGGGACGGCGAATTCTGCCGTCTCGACGCCGGATTCGGTGTGGTCGCTCTGTTCGTTGGCGCGTCGACTCCGCCGGGACAGCGCAAGCAGGCTCGTCTTCTGCACGGTGTCCTCCTGTTCGGCGGCCCCCCGTTCATCGGTCGGCTGCCCGTTGGCTGCTGAGTCCCTCATCAGTCGCACTGCTCAGATCCGTCGGTGAGCTTCAGCGACATGTCCTTGAGGGTGAAGACCGAGGCCGTGGTCGACCAGGAATCCTGCTTGAGGTCCTTGATCGAGATGGTGTCGGAATCCTGGGCGAAGTCGCCCTTGCTTCCCTTGGCCTTCGTATTGACGTCGGAGGCATCGACGCCGATGCGGATGTTCTTGAATTCCGCGTCGCCCTTGAGGCCGGTCATGCCGATCTGCAGATCCTTCGCCGAGGCGGGGGTGCCCTTTCCGCCGGCCTTGATGAGGATGCCCACCTTGCCCAGAGGAGTCTCCTGGACGGCAGACTGGCAGAGGTTCTCCAGGGTCGCATCCTTGATGTTCGCGGTGACGACGGCGTGCTTGCCGCCCTCGGCGTCCTTGGCGACTCCGCTGTACTGGGAGAATCCGGTTCCCTCGAGCTGCGACGAGGCGATCTTGAACTGAGTGCCGGAGATGGCGAACGAGACCGGCACCGCGCCCTGGGCCACCCCGCCCATGAGCATGGCTGAGACGACACCCGTGGGAATTGCGACCATGGCGATGCGACCGGCATGGGATGAGACGAGCCTGCGGATGAGGCTGGGATTGCGGAACTTCATTGATCCTCCTTGACCACCGAAGGCTTGGTGGGCATCAGCGTGTGACGTAAGTTACTACGGGGTGTTACCCGACAGTATCGCGGGTGAAGTTTGAGCGTCAACATCTTTTGTCGACGAGGCTCGCAAGGGCGCGGGTGCGAGCGATCGTGCGGCCAGGTTCCAAGCAGTTTTGTCGGATCATCACGTTCATCATCGGCCCAGGTCAGACGATGCGTCAATGGCAGCCGTGGGAGAGATCTGAACCACGAGCGACGCCCCGTCGGCCCCGCCCGAGACGACGGAATCCGAAGGGAAGTCGTTCGTGAACAAAACTTTCAAAACTCAGCTGGATCGACGCACTCAGCGCACCGGCGCATCGGGACCGAGCGGAATGCCCAGGCCCCACCACAGGAAGAACAGCAGGCTCCAGCTGATCGTCATGCACACGGCCAAGGGCAGGGTGTGCGAGGCGAGCGTGCCGATGCCGGCGCTCTTCTGATACTTCTGCATGAAGCCGAGTGCGAGGATGAAGTACGGGCTCATCGGGGTGATCGCCGTCGACCCCGAGTCGGCGATGCGGAAGATCGCCTGTGAGGTCTCCGGCGGCACCTCGAGCAGCATGAGCAGCGGCACGATGACCGGGGCCATGATCGCCCACATCGCCGAACCGGATGTGATGAGCACGTTGACGACGGAGAGCACGAGCAGGACGAGGATGAACACCACCCACGTCGGCAGACCGAGACCGGTGAAGAGTTCGGACACGGAGACCGAGACGAGCATGCCGATGTTCGTCCACTCGAAGTACTCGAGGAACTGGGCGATGGCGAAGAAGAGGACGAGGACCCCGGAGATCGAGGCGAGCCCCTGACCCATGAGCTTCGGAACGTCCGACCAGGTCTCGATCGTGCCCTCGCGGAAGCCGTAGACGATGCCGCCGATGCCGAAGAGCATGGCGATGAGGAAGGCGATTCCGGTGAGGAACGGGGACTCGCCGAAGGGCCCGTCGCCGCGCAGGGGCGCGCCGTCCGGGACGACGAGGACGACGATGGCGATGACCGCAGCGATGACGGCGAACATGGCCAGGCGCAGGGCCTTGCGCTCCTTGTCGGTGATGACGAGGTCTTCGTGCTCGGCATCCTCGTCGGCTTCGAGGTTGTCGCGCTTCATGAGCACGAGCTCGGTGACGATCGTGATGACGATGGCCAGCAGGATGGAGCTGGCGATGTTGAAGTACCAGTTGCCGATCGGGGTGACGATGTAGTCGGGGTCGATGATGTTCGCTGCGGCCGTCGTGATGCCCGCGAAGATGGCATCGTTCGGCGTCGGGATCGGGCTGGCATCGTAGCCGGAGGCGATCGAGGTGTACGCGACGATGACGCCGAGGACGGGGGAGCGGCCCACGGCCTTGAACACCATTCCGCCGAGCGGCACGAGGATGACATAGGCCGCTGCCGAGGCGACGTGGGAGACCGTGCCCATGAACGCGACCGTAAAGACTATGAGTCCGGCCGGGACGCGGGCGATCGAGACCTTCATCGCCGTCGACAGCAGGCCGGTGCGTTCGGCCAGGGCCACGCCCATGATGACGACCATGATCGTGATGAGTGGTGGGAAGGTCTCGTAGGCGTCGAGCGCGGTGTTCACGGCCATGGCGATGCCGTCGCCGCTGAGGAGGTTGTTCACCGGGGTCCAGTCCCCGGTGCCGGGATCCTCGACTCCCGCGCCGGCGAGGGAGAGGACGAGGCTGAATACGGCGAGGATCGCCGCGAGGATCCAGAACAGCCAGAAGGGGTTCGGCAGCTTGTTGCCGACGACTTCAATGACGTTGAGGGCGCGGATGACCAGCGGCAGCTTCTCCTGCTCGTCGGTCTGCACGGTATCGGTGGTCTGGGTCGGTTTCATTGTGAGCTCCTGAGAGTCCAGGCGGGATTTTCGGGCAGGGTCCACCAGGGCACGGTGATTACGGCGCTGGAATCGGGTGTTCTGTGGTGGGGTGCGGGCCGAGCGGCCGGTCAGTGAGAAGCGGGTGTCACAGTCTCTGCAGCTCCTGACAGTAGGCGACGAGTCGGTCGACGACCTGGCCGAGGATGTCCTCCCCGGCCGCGGCCGTGGCGGTCCGCGGATCGCCGAGGACGCCGTTGTCGGCGTAGCGGTCGAATGTCACCGCTGTTGACGGTGTTTTCGTTCGTGAGAGTCGGGCACGTGGGTCGAGATCGTCGAGCCGGGTGGCGCCGGGGTTGAGGTGGCCCGAGTCGACGAGGGATTCGTCGATGGCGAGCATCTGCGAGGTTTCGGACTCTCCGCAGTGGCCGCTGACCTCGGTGCGCGGCAGCTGGGCGGTCGCCTCGGTGGCCAATGCTGAGACCGGAGCATAGGCGAAGACGAAGTCCGGATGGGTGGCGAGCAGGGACTGCTGGACCACGCCGAGCGCGGCGAGGTTGCCGCCGTGGCCGGTGATGACGAGGAGTCTGTCGAATCCGGCATCGGCGAGCTGACGCACGATCGAGGAGACGAGGTCGATGAACAGCTGCGGACCGATGTTGATCGTTCCGGGCAGGAAGCGGTGATGCGGGGAGACCCCGTAGTCGATGCTCGGCAGGACGAAGGCGCTGCCCGCCCGAACCTGATCGCCGTCGATGAGCGCGTCGACGACTGCGCGTGCGACGTGAGCGGCTCGGATGTTGTCGGTGCCCAGAGGAAGTCCGTCACCGTGCTGTTCGCAGGCGCCGACGGGAAGGACGAGCAGGCTGCTTCGATCCTTCGCGAGCTCGACCTCCAAAGAGGTGAGTTCGGCGTAGTCGCGGATATGCGGGCGGATCTCGGAGATCGTCGGGCGGCTCATTGCTGGGATCCTCCGATGGTGTCGGCGTCACCGGTCTGGTCTGTATCGTCCGCCCAGTCGGCGAGGACGGCGGTCTTGATCGCCTCGAGGTGCTTGCGGGTGCGGTGGGAGGCTTCGAAGCCGTCGCCGCGGCGGATCGCATCGAGGATGTCCGCATGTTCGTCGTGGTCGCGCAGGCGGTCATAGCTCGTGCGCGCCGCCTGCTGGGTTCGCGAATGGATGGCCAACAGGGACACGAGCATCTCGTGCAGAGCGCGGTTGCCCGAAGCGCGAGCGAGTTCGACGTGGAAGTGGCCGGCCGGGACCGCGGTCTCGACCTGGAGGGCATTGTCGAGCGCGGACTCCATGGAGGCCACGGCATCCGCAGCCTGGACCGCCGCGGCGAGCTCGGCGATGCCGGGCTCGATGGCGATGCGGGCGTCGAGGAGTTCGATGGCCGCCGCGAGGTCGACGGGCACATAGTGCGGGTTGTCGAGGATGCGGCGGTTGATCGCTTCGCGGACGTAGGTGCCCGAACCGTGCTTGAGCTCGACCGACCCCGTGGCCTCGAGCCGGCGCAGAGCCTCCCGGACGGTGGGCACGGTGACCTCGAAGCGTGCGGCGAGGACCTTCGCGGAGGGCAGGGTCTGCCCGGGCTGGAGGTTCTCGGTGCGGATGGTGTCGACGATTTCGCGAGTGAGGCGTTCGACGAGTCCGACGGTGGACGTCATGGTGCTCTCCTTCAAGTGTTTAAGTCATCTAATCACTTTGAGTGATGTGTGTCAACGGTCACTTCTGGGTGGGCCCCTGCGTTGTTCCCGGGTGGCTGCGGAAGAAGTCCCAGACCGTGTTCGTGGCTGAGAAGTTCTTCGTGACGTATCCGCCGCCGCTGTAGACGACCTCACCGGGCCAGACGTGGCCGCCGTCGGCGACGGAGTAGAGCTCGACGGAGGCGTCGCATCTCGTCCACTGGGTGCGCGCAACGTCTTCGCCCTTGCGTCCGACCTGGCGTTCCTTCGTTCTCGCGCAGCCGGAGGCCTCCGCCCATGGCTGGATCCACTCGCGGACTCCCGGGTAGTCCTCGCCCTGGCGGTGGCCGCCTTCGTAGTGCATCGTCGCGTCCCCGGTGCCGTGGATCGCGAGCATCGGTGTGGGCGTCGAGTAATCGCAGCCCTCTGTCGACTGCGGATAGTAGGCGCCGGCGACGGGAGCGAACGCGGAGAAGCGATCGCGCAGGTGACAGGCGAGGACTGAGACCATGCCGCCGCCGTTCGACTTGCCGGTGGCATAGACCCGATTGAGGTCGATGCAGTGCTCGGATTCGATCGCATCGAGCAGCTCGGCGACGAACGCGACGTCATCGGCGCCGCTGGCGTACGGGGCGCCCTGCCAGGAGCGTTTGCCGTCATTGAGGTCGCCGTCGGGGAAGACGGTGATCGCGGGCAGGGTCGGCAGCCCCGTGTAGTTCTGGAATTCGGCGCCGTCGGAACCGTTGCCGTGGAACCCGAGGACGAGCGGCAGGGGAGTCTCAAGCTCGTAGTCGCGCGGGATGTTGATCCGGTAGCTGCGCTCGCCGTCTTCCGTCGAGATCGTCTTCTCGTCGTTGCCGGGCTTCTGCTCGGTGCCGCAGCCGGCCGACGGGGCGGCAGATATCGTCGATGCCTTCTTGCTGGTTGTGTGAGCGGCGGCAGAATGCGCGGGTGCGGTCTGTGCGGTGGCGGCCATTCCTGGGGTCGCAACTGTGCCCGTCAGCAGAGCAGCGCTCGCGGCGGTCGCGAGCAGAGCGGTCATGATGCGTTTCGTCGTCGATGACATCGTCAGTCCTTTGATCGTCGGTGATCGTGGTGAGGACTCTAGCACAGGTCATCAGATGACTAGAAGAGTTGGCGATGACGGTGGCGTCGTCGAGGTGACAGCGGTGTTGCCGATCCGGAACCCGCAGCTGGAAGGTGTTCGACTCAGGCCGTCTGGGGCGAATCCCCTTCGATGGTCGACCAGTTCGCCTTCGTCAGTGCGACGGCATGCGCATGCTCACCGGAACGGACGGCGGCGATGATCTCGGTGTGCTGCTCCGGTGAGGCTGATCCCTTCACCGATTCGAAATGCAGGAACTCCGCGCGGCGCAGAGTGGCGGTGACGACCTCGAGGTGATCGGGAATGAGGGGATTGCCGGATCGGGTGAGGGCCACCTCGTGGAAGTCGTCATCGGCGGCGATCGCCGCCTCGGCGTCGCCGACTGCGAGGGCCGCGCTCAATCGCCCGTTCGCCTGCTCCATCTCAGTCAGCGCCTCCTCGTCGAGGGCGGGGAAGGCGAGGTCGATCGCCAGGCCGTGGAGTTCGGCGGCGATCTGCCGGGCCGCGAGGATGAGTTCCGGATCCTCTGGGGCCACGCGCGTCATCCGGCCCGGCTCCGCCACGACGAGTCCGGCCTGTGCCAAGCGTTGGAGTGCCTCGCGCACGGGCGTTCTGGATACCTGGAGCCAGGCGCCGAGCTCCTGATCGCGCAGCTGTTCTCCGGGGGCGAGCTGGCCGCGGACGATGGCGTCGCGGATCGACCGATAGACGTCATCGCGCAGCAGGCTGCGCTGCGGGGCGGGGGAATCCGTGGGGATCGGCACGCTCGGTCACCTTGTCTCTGAGTGGGTGGGTCTCGTCCCGCGGGATGGGACTCGAACTCTGACCCATTGTAACCGTCAGCAGAATGCAATATATTGCATATTGCGATCCAGGGCACATCGCACAGGACACATCGCACGAGAGAGCGATCGCCCCGAAGCGAACGCTTCAGAGAACAGAGGACATCATGGCCATCACCGACTTCGAACGCTACCCACTCACCTTCGGGCCGAGCCCCGTGCACGAGCTCCCGCGACTGAGCGACCACCTCGGCGGGGCCCGCGTCTGGGCCAAACGGGAAGACGTCAACTCAGGACTCGCCTTCGGCGGCAACAAGACCCGCAAGCTCGAGTACATCGTTCCCGACGTTCTCGCCTCGGGTGCGGACACCCTCGTGTCCATCGGCGGCTACCAGTCCAACCACACCCGCCAGGTAGCCGCTGTCGCCGCTCACCTGGGGCTGAAGGCGCGCCTGGTGCAGGAACGCTGGGTCGACTGGGAGGACCCGGTCAACGACAAGGTCGGCAACATCGAGCTCTCGCGCATCATGGGAGCCGACGTCCGCCTCGACTCGGCCGGATTCGACATCGGCATCCGCTCGAGCTGGGAGAACGCTCTGGCCGAGGTCGAAGAATCAGGCGGCAAGCCCTACCCGATCCCGGCCGGCGCCTCCGAGCACAAGTTCGGCGGACTCGGCTTTGCGAACTGGGCATATGAGGTCGCCGACCAGGAGAAGGAGCTCGGCGTCTTCTTCGACACCATCGTCGTGTGCACCGTGACCGGCTCGACGCACGCCGGAATGATCGCCGGATTCGCCGCCCTCGAAGCCGCCGGCGGACCGAAGCGCAAGGTCATCGGCATCGATGCCTCGGCCACGATCGAGAAGACCCGCGACCAGGTGAAGAGGATCGCGAACACCACTGCCGAACTCATCGGCCTCGGGCGTGAGATCACCGCCGACGACGTCGATATCCGCACCGGTTGGGAAGGCCCGGCCTACGGCATCCCCGACGAGACGACCGTGAACGCGATCCGCACCACCGCCCAGCTCGAAGGCGTCATTCTCGACCCCGTCTACGAGGGCAAGTCGATGGCCGGACTCCTCGACCTCGTCGGAGACGGTACGATCGGCAGGGATTCCACCGTCCTCTACGCCCACCTCGGCGGACAGCTCGCACTCAACGCCTACTCCTCGATCTTCTGACGATGAGCACCGCACAGGAGTCGACAGCACAAGAATCGGCGGCTCAGGCGCCAACACCACAGGACACGGACCGCCACCAATTCGAGACCTCCCTGCAGGTCAGCCCGCCGGGGACGAACGACCGTCCGCTGCGCGCCTCGACCTCGGGAGATGATGAGATCCTCGACGAGATCGCCCAGCGCGTACTGTGGCTGGCGACCTCGATCATCGACCGTGCCAACCGCGGCCGGGTCAACCCGGACGGGGTCAAGGTCGGCGGCCATCAGTCCTCGTCGGCCTCGATGACCGGGATCATGACGGCGCTGTGGTTCACCCGACTGCGCGCCATCGACCGCGTCTCGGTCAAACCGCATGCCTCGCCCGTCCTCCACGCGATCAACTATCTGCTCGGCGACCTCGGCGAGGAATTCCTCGACACCCTGCGCAGCCGCGGGGGACTCCAGCCCTACCCGTCGCGGACGAAGGACCCGGACACGGTGGACTTCTCCACCGGATCCGTGGGCATCGGCGCGACCGCTCCCATCTGGGCAGCCCTGTCCCACCGCTACGTCTCCGACCGGTTCCCCGAGACCCCGGAAGTCGGCCGGTTCTACTCCCTGCTCGGCGACGCGGAGATGGACGAAGGGGCGGTGTGGGAGGCGATCATCGATCCGGAGGTGCGCAGCCTCGGCGAGATCGTGTGGATCGTCGACCTCAACCGGCAGTCGCTCGACCGGGTCATCCCCGACGTCCAGATCCGCCGTTTGCAGGGCATGTTCGATGCCGCCGGGTGGCAGGTGCTCACCTGCCCGTGGGGGCGCCGACTCGAAGCCGTGTTCGCGGCCCCCGGCGGCGAGGCGCTCAAGAAGCGGCTCGTGCAGATGCCCAATCCCGAATACCAGCGGCTGCTGCGCGCCCACCCGTCCGAGATCCACGACCGGCTGCTCACGGGACTCACCGACACCGAGGCGACCGCCCTGTCCGCGGTCATCGACGGCTTCGACGCGGACGGTCTCGCCTCCCTCATCCGTGACCTGGGTGGACATGACCTCGGCCAGCTCGTGTCGACGTTCGACGCGATCGACGACGACCGGCCGACGGTGGTCTTCGCCTACACGATCAAAGGCAAGGGGCTGGCCACGGAGGGCCATCCCGGCAACCATGCCGCGCAGCTGACCGAAGCGCAGATGCGCGAGCTCGCGGCCGCCTCGGGGATGGACTTGGACGATCCGTGGGTCGCCTTCGCTCCGGACACCCCGGCCGGCCGGTTCTGTGCCGAAACCGCGCGGCGGCTGCGACGGGAGCCGGTCACCGACCATGCCGTGGCCGCAGTGCCTGCCGAGCTGGGATTCACTCCGCGACCGCAGATCTCCACGCAGGCGGCGCTGGGCCGGTTCCTCTCCGACCTCAAGCACGTCGCCCCCGAGGTGGCCCAGCGGGTTGTGACCCTGTCACCGGACGTCGCGACGTCGACGAACCTCGGCGGATGGATCAACAAGACCGGAATCTGGTCACCGGCGGGCCGGCATGACTGGTTCTCCGACGATCGGGAACGGGTGCTGCGGTGGCAGGAGGGCACGAGCGGACAGCACATCGAACTCGGCATCGCCGAGGTCAATCTCGTCTCCCTGGCCGGAGAGCTCGGATCGACCGGGCAGCGCTGGGGACAGCCGCTGCTGCCGATCGCCACGATCTACGATCCCTTCATCAACCGTGCTCTCGAGCCCTGGACCTTCAGCCTCTACGCGGGTGGGCGTTCGATCATGGTCGGCACGCCCTCAGGGGTATCGCTTGCGCCCGAAGGCGGGGCCCACCAGTCGTTCAACACACCGTCGGTGACCTTGGAGATCCCGGGCCTGACGAGCTGGGAGCCGGCCTTCGCCCAGGACCTCGAGTGGACCCTGCTCGAAGCGCTGCGCGAACTCGCCGACCCGGACGGCGACTCCGCCTACTTCCGACTGACGACGAGACCGGTAGCGCAGGAGCTCGCAGATGTGCCCGAAGATCCGCTGCTGCGGGAACGCCGCCGTGATCAGGTCATCGCCGGCGGCTACCGGCTGACGACGAGACCGGCCGCCGAGGACGAGGTCACCCTCGTCGGCGCCGGGGCCATCATGACCGAGGTGATCGCGGCGGCGGCCCGACTGGAATCCCTGGGTGTGCGGGCGGGAATCGTCTGCCTCAGCTCACCGTCGAAGGTGTTCCGGTCGGTGCAGGATCGGTCTCGGGTCCGCTCGAGTGTCCGCTCGGCCATCGCTGACGAACTCTTCCCCGCAGAGCAACCGGCACCGCTGGTCACCGTCCTCGACGGGCACCCGCACACTCTCGCGTTCCTCTCCGGAGTGCGCGGGGACCGCACACGGAACCTCGGAGTCACCGAATTCGGTCAGGCGTCCTCGGTGGGGGAGGCCTATGCGATTCACGGGATCGACACGGACTCCATCGTGCGCGCCGGACTCGACCTCGTGGGGCGGTGAGTTCCCGCGACGCGAGGTGAACCGTTTCGATCCTCTGGTTCGATGAACAGGGACCGGAGCGGGCCCCTCGCCGAGGAGGGTGGTCCCCGATCGAGGCCGGAGTTCTCTCCTCGCGAGTGCGGTTCGGATTTCGTCGTGACCGATTCGGAATCCGCACCGCCTCGGCGAGGGGACCACGGGCGATCGGGGACTGAGGATTCCCCCAGGTTTCGGCACTTGTTGCGCGGGTCACGTATTGATAGCGTGGGTGGCAGGCATACGCATTCCGTCGATTCGGGCGGCAAACAGGTATGCAATTGCTTCAGCGGCGCCAACAGGCGCGCACAAGTCAAAGGAGTCTGGAATGAGCAACGTAGGCAGTGCTGCAGGCGGCTACCGTGTCGAGAACCCGGCCACCGGTGAAGTCGTCGAGAAGTTCGACAATGCCACCGACGAAGAGGTCCAGCAGGTCCTCGAATCCGCACACAAGGGCTACCTGAGCTGGCGCGAGAAGACGATCGAGGAACGCGCCGCGATCGTCAACAAGGTCGCCGCTCTCTTCGGCGAGCGCAAGGAAGAGCTCGCGAAGATCATCGCCGAGGAGATGGGCAAGCCCACCGCCGAAGGTGAGGAAGAGGCCGAGTTCTGCGAGGCGATCTTCAACTACTACGCCGACAACGGACCGAAGTTCGCCGCCGATGAGCCGATCGAATCGATGTCCGGCGGCAAGGCCTTCATCCAGCGCCGCCCCGTCGGCACGCTGCTGGGCATCATGCCCTGGAACTTCCCCTACTACCAGGTCGCCCGCTTCGCCGCACCGAACCTCGTGCTCGGCAATACGATCATCCTCAAGCATGCGGAGATCTGCCCCCGCTCCTCGGCGAAGATCGCCGAGATCATGAAGGAAGCCGGCATCCCCGAAGGCGTGTACTCCAACATCTACGCCACGCACGAGCAGATCGAGACGATCATCGCCGACGACCGCGTCGAAGGCGTGTCCCTGACCGGTTCCGAGCGCGCCGGATCGGCCGTGGCCGCCACGGCCGGCAAGTACCTCAAGAAGGCCGTGCTGGAGCTCGGCGGCTCCGACCCGTACATAATCCTCGACACCGACGACATGAGCGAGGCCGTCGACACCGCCTGGGGCACCCGCCTGTACAACACCGGCCAGGTCTGCAACGCGAACAAGCGGATGATCGTCATGGACGACATCTACGACGACTTCGTGTCCGGCCTGACCGAGCGCGCCCAGTCCTGGGAGAAGGGCACCCCCGCCGAGGCGGGCGACGGCAAGTACTCGCCCCTGTCCTCGCGTTCGGCTGCCGAGAACCTGCGCAAGCAGCTCGACCGTGCCGTCGAGCAGGGTGCGACCCTCGTCGGCGGCGAGCTCGCCACCGACGGATCCGCGTACGTCTCGCCGGCCGTGCTCACCGGAGTCACCTCGGAGATGGACGCCTACCGCGAAGAGCTCTTCGGCCCCGTGGCCACCGTGTACAAGGTCAGCAGCGATGACGAAGCACTGGCCCTGGCCAATGATTCGCGCTTCGGCCTCGGCGGCGCGGTGTTCGCCAAGGACGAGGAGCGTGCCGCGAAGCTCGCTCAGCGCCTCGATGTCGGCATGTCGAACGTCAACACCCCTGCCGGAGAGGGTGCGGAGATCCCGTTCGGCGGCACGAAGCGCTCGGGCTTCGGCCGCGAACTCGGCCCCTACGGCATGGATGAGTTCGTCAACAAGCGCATGTACTACGTGGCTGACTGACTGGGGCTTGGCTTCAGCCTTCGTCGAGAAACGGGCTGGGTGTCGAGAAACGCGTGTGCGCATGCGTTTCTCGGCACCCAGCCCGTTTTTCACTGTCTTGCATGTGGGCCAGCCCTTTCTGCATGGGCCGGGGTGTTCCCTGCGGGTGGATCCACCTCGAACTCTGCGCGGATGTCGCGGTGAATCCACCCGCAGGAGACACCCGCTCGCGGGCAGCACGGGCAAGCGACCGTGAATCTCAGAGTCTGAAACGCCTCTCTGATGGGTTGACGCACGTTGGGTGAGCGGGATTACACTCAAACCTGTCATACAGCTTGACAGGTTTGTCTGGTGGGCTGTGTGCCGGATCAATGATCGGATCGAACCGGAGGAGTGGTCATGGGGACGAACAGCCCGGCCGAACCCACGGCCAGACGCACGGCCGTAGAACGACTGTCCGCGGGTGAGGGCGTCGTGCGCAGTCTGCGTGCCGAGATCGCCGACGGCACCTTTCCCGTCGGCAACCGCCTTCCCTCCGAAGCGAAGCTCGCCGACCGATACGCCGTCAGCCGTCCCGTCATCCGCGAAGCCCTGCGCTCGCTGGCAACCCTCGGGCTGACAGAGACGAAGACGGGCAGCGGCACCTTCGTCATCGCCTCCGCTCCGGAGACCGGACTGCACCTCGGCGACTACTCCTCCCGGGATCTCCACGAGGCCCGACCGCATATCGAAGTTCCCGCCGCCGAACTCGCGGCCACTCGGCGCACCGAGGCCGACCTCGTCCGTCTCCACGCCCTGCTGCAGTCGATGAGCGCCGAGCCGAGTCCCCGCGGCTGGGTCGAGCTCGACGGAGAGCTGCACATCGCCATCGCCCGAGCCAGCGGAAACCGAGTCTTCGAAAGCGTCATCGCCGAACTCCGCGGTGCCCTGACCGCCCAGTCCGAGCTCCTCAACCTCGCCGCCAGCCGTCAACCGGACTCCGACGTCGAGCATGCGGAGATCGTCCGCGCGATCGAAGCCGGCGACAGCGCCCGTGCCCGCGACGCCATGGCCGAGCACCTCGCTCAGGTCGCTGTCGCCGTCACCGACCTCGCCCGAAATCCAGGAAGACCATGACCCACACAGCCACCCCCACCGCGACCCACCGCGCCCATGTCCCACTCGTCGAGGTCACCCGCGGTGATCTCGTCGAAGGCGTGCACTACGGTTCCTTCGCGGTCGTCGACTCCGAGGGCTGGCCGCTCACCTCCGCCGGTGATATCGATGCGCCCTTCTATCCTCGGTCGACCCTCAAGCCCCTGCAGCTGCTTGCGATGCTGCGTCTCGGCCTCGATCTGCCGACCGAGCTCCTCGCTCTCGCCGCGGCCAGCCACTCGGGATCCCCCGAACACATCGACGGTGCCCGCCGGATCCTTCATCAGTACGAGCTCGACGAGACCGCCCTCGGCAACGTCATCGACCTTCCCTATGGGGCGCCCGAGCGCGAAGCCCACCTCGCCGCCGGCGGACAGCGCAGCCGCTTGGCCCAGAACTGCTCGGGCAAACACGCGGCCATGGTCGCGACCTGCCGGATCAACGGCTGGGACCTCGCGGGCTACCTCGATCCCACCCACCCTCTGCAGCGGCACATCGGCGCCACCATCGCCGAACTCACCGGCGAGACGCCGGCGACCGTGTCGACCGACGGATGTGGAACACCGTTGCCGGCGATCTCGCTGACCGGAATGGCCCGCGCTTTCGCTCGCCTGTCCACCGTCTCGACCGGCACGAGCGCGGCGCGCGTCGCCGCCGCCATGCGCGACCACCCGGACATGGTCGCCGGTGCCGGGCGCGACGTCACCGCGCTCATGCGCACCGTCCCCGGACTCATCGCCAAGGACGGCGCCGAAGCGGTTCAGCTGCTCGGGATCGACGGCATGGGCATCGCCGTCAAGATCGCCGACGGCTCGGATCGGGCCAGGCTGCCGATCGCCACCCGGATCCTCTCTGCTCTGCCCGCACCGACCGAAAAGGCTGGCGACATCGTCAGCCCGCCCATCCTCGGCGGAGGACGGGAAGTCGGCGGACTGCGCGTGACCCGCGAGGTCGAGGACCGCCTCGGCGAGTGGGAACGCACCCGGTCGGTCGCCTCCTGAGCCTCCGCAGCCGAACCACCCACCAGCACCGACAGGCATCAGCAACAACGACGAACAAAGGCGACACGAGAACCATGAGCACGGATACACGCATCGAGCACGACCTCCTCGGCGACCGGGAGATCCCGGGCGATGCCTACTGGGGCATCCATACGCTGCGGGCGGTCGAGAACTTCCCGATCACCGCGCAGACCCTGCAGTCCAACCCCGACCTCATCCGCGGACTCGCCGCGGTCAAGCTCGCCGCCGCCAGGGCCAACCACGACCTCGGCCTCCTCGATGAGCAGCGGCGGGACGCGATCGTCGCGGCCTGCCGGGAGATCATCGACGGGAAGCTGCACGACCAGTTCCCCATCGACGTCATCCAAGGTGGGGCGGGCACCTCGTCGAATATGAACGCCAACGAGGTGATCGCGAACCGTGCGCTGGAGATCATCGGGCAGCCGCGCGGAACCTACACGCGGATCAGCCCGAACGACCACGTCAACCTCAGCCAGTCGACGAACGACGCCTACCCGACGGCTGTCAAGCTCGGTACGATCTTCGCGATCAAACGGCTGCTCACCGCCCTCGGGGAACTTCAGGACGCGTTCGCCGTGAAGGCGTCCGAATTCCACGACATCGTCACGATGGGACGCACCCAGCTGCAGGACGCCGTGCCGATGACACTCGGCCAGGCCTTCGGCAGCTACGCGGTGACGATCGGGGAGGACCGCGAGCGCCTCGGGGAGGCCGAGTCGCTGGTCCACGAGATCAACCTCGGCGCCACCGCCATCGGCACCGGCCTCAACGCACCCGCCGGATACGCCGAGGCGGTCCGCGACCATCTCGCGCAGCTGACCGGGCTGCCCCTGGTCACCGCACCCGACCTCGTGGAGGCGACCCAGGACGTCGGATCTTTCGTCCACCTGTCCGGGGTGCTCAAGCGCATCGCGGTGAAGGTCTCGAAGATCTGCAACGACCTGCGGCTGCTGTCCTCGGGTCCGCGAGCCGGATTCAACGAGATCAACCTGCCGGCAGTGCAGTCGGGATCGTCGATCATGCCGGGCAAGATCAACCCCGTCATCCCCGAGGTGGTCAACCAGGTTGCGTTCGAAGTCATCGGCAACGATGTCACGATCACCGCGGCCGCAGAATCCGGGCAGCTGCAGCTCAACGCCTTCGAACCCGTCATCCTGCACAGCCTGCACAAGTCGATCTCGCACCTCGAGTCGGCGGCACGGACGCTGACGACCCGTTGCATCGCGGGGATCACCGCCAATCCGGAGCTCACTCGCGCCGCCGTCGAACACTCCATCGGACTCGTCACCGCACTCAACCCCACCATCGGGTACCAGGCGGCGACGATGATCGCGCAGGAGGCGCTGAAGACCGGCCGCGGCGTCGCCGAACTCGTGCTCGAACACGGGCTGATGACCGCCTCCGAACTCGAACGTCTGCTCCGACCCGAACGGCTGGCGAACCTCACGACCGTGTGAGCGAACCGACTCCGGGCCGCCTGCAATCGACCACCTGACCACCTGACCGCCTGTTTCTGACAAGACCATCTGTACTCAACGAACGAGGACACTCATGACTGACAATCTCGGCTCCGACCGCAGCGCCGCCGTCGCACCCGCAGAACCGAGCTCGGGCCCGACCCGACCGAACCTCACCGCCGAGGACTCCGGGTATCAGAAGAACCTGGCCCCGCGCCAAGTGCAGATGATCGCCATCGGCGGGGCGATCGGCACCGGGCTCTTCCTCGGTGCGGGCGGTCGCCTCCACGAGGCGGGACCCTCGATCGTGCTGTCCTACGCGGTCTGCGGGTTCTTCGCGTTCCTCATCCTCCGCGCGCTCGGCGAACTCGTCCTGCACCGCCCGACCACCGGGTCGTTCGTCTCTTACGCCCGTGAGTTCTTCGGCGAGAAGGCCGCTTTCATCTCCGGGTGGTTCTATTGGCTGGTGTGGGCGACGACCGCGATCGTCGACATCACCGCGGCCGCGCTCTATATGGGCTTCTTCGGCCGCTACGTCGCCTGGATCGCGACCGTGCCGCAATGGGCGTGGGCGCTCATCGCGCTCGTCCTCGTCCTCGGACTCAACGTCATCTCCGTCAAGGTCTTCGGAGAGCTCGAGTTCTGGTTCGCGCTCATCAAGGTCGCCGCCCTCATCATCTTCCTCGTCGTCGGGGTCGGTTTCCTCATCTTCGGCACCCCCGTGGCCGGTCACGATCCCGGACTGTCGATGATCCTCGACAACGGCGGACTCTTCCCCAACGGTGCGCTGCCGGCGATCATCCTCATGCAGGGCGTCGTCTTCGCCTATGCCTCCATCGAGTTCGTGGGCACGGCCGCCGGCGAGACGGAGCACCCGGAGAAGGTGATGCCCAAGGCCATCAACTCCGTCATCCTGCGCATCGCGGTCTTCTACGTCGGATCGCTCACCCTGCTTGCCCTCCTCCTGCCCTTCACCGACTACGTCGACGGGGAGAGCCCGTTCGTCACCTTCTTCTCCTTCATCGGCGTCAAGGGCGCGGACACCGTGATGAACCTCGTTGTGCTCACTGCGGCCCTGTCCTCACTCAACGCGGGGCTCTACACGACCGGGCGCATTCTCAGGTCGATGTCGGTGGCCGGGTCGGCCCCGCAGTTCGCGCAGCGAATGAACCGCAGCGGCGTGCCCTACGGCGGGATCGTCATCACGGCAGTGGTCGCCCTCCTCGGCGTGCCGCTCAACTACCTGCTGCCGAGCGATGCGTTCGAGATCGTCCTCAGTGTCTCCTCGGTGGGGATCATCCTCACCTGGGGCATGATCGTGCTGTGCCAGATGCGGCTCAAGCGGTGGGCCGACCGCGGACTGCTCGAACGCCCCTCCTTCCGGATGATCGGTGCCCCCTATACCGGCTATGCGACGCTGCTCTTCCTCGCCGTCATCCTCGTCATGGTCTTCGCCGATTCCCCGCCGACCCTGGTCGTGACGATCATCGCCTCGGTGTGCATGGTCATCGGCTGGTTCGCCTGCCGGAAGCGGATCAGAGCCATCGCCGAGGCGGGGGAGGCCGTCGAGTTCGAGATGTGAGGTTGGTCGGTCGGCTGGGCCATGACGGTCGCGGGGCGGCTCAGTTCGCGTCGAAGTCCCAGGTCGCCTCGGTGTGGAGGTCAGGCATCGGCCAGTCGGGGTCCGGCTGGAAGTCCGGATAGTGCGAGTCGAAGGGAAAGGCCCAAGCGCGGATGTCGTCGATGGCTGAGTCCGCAGCGGCGCGGATGCGTGCGACTTTGTCGTCGGAGAACATTCCGGCTTCGCGCGCGAATTCGAGTTCGTCCTCGTCCTTGAGCCGGTAGGTGCCATCTGAGTCGACGACGATGTCGAGGACGTGGTCGGAGGTGAGGATGCCCCTGTCGAAGCGAGTGAAGGGGTCCTCGAGGTTGACGTAGAAGGAATCGCGTCGGGCCGACGCGACAGCCGCCCCGGACGAGCTCGCCTCGGCGGGGGCCGCCTCGGCGGTTAGTCCCGTGCGGTTCTCGAAGAACCACACCGAATAGTCGGCTCCCGGCTGGAAGACGGCGACGATGCCCGGTCCCTGCCACCGTTTGAGGCCCTGTGCCCGTGGGGCGCCGAAGCGGGCGGGTCCGTCAGCGGTGCGGATTCCAGAGCCGTCGGCGAGCACATGATGGAGCATCCTCGTCCCCGACTCCAGCCAGACGGCCAGGTGGTTCTCGTCGTCGGCGATGACCGTGACGGGACGTTGATCGTACAGGCCTGGGTGCGCTGGATTGGTGTAGGTCCACAGGATCTGGTCGCCGTATCGCCAGCGCTTCTGTACTGCTACGTCCCGGCTCCCTGCTCCGCTCATGCTCTCATTGTCCCGGACCGGGGTGAGCGTGAGCCGTGAGCAGGAGCTGGGAGCGGATGATCAGCTGTGGGCGGCTTTGAGGGCGGCGCGCTCCTCGGCGGTGGGGATCTGAACGATCGGGGCGAGGACGACGTCAGCGAATTCTCGTGAGGGTGGCGGGGTCGATGCCATTCGCCGTGAACCAGCGAGCTGCCGCCTTCTCGGCGATGCCTTCGGCTTGATCGACGAGGTGGCGTCCGCTGTCGGTGAGGGAGAACTCACCGGACTCTGCGCGCGAGAGCCAGCCGAGCTTGACGAGTGGGCTGCTGGAGCGGATGGTCTGCGATCGGGTCTCGCCCATCGCCTCGGCGAGGTCCTCCCTGGTCAGCCCCTGCGGATGTGTCCCGATGATGCGCAGTCGACGCAGGTCGTCGAGCGACAGGCCGACGCGTGCCAGGGCAGCGCCGACTGCCGTGTCGAGCGCACTCTTCGCCCAGGCGACGGTCAGTGCTGCCTCGAGGTTGGGTGCCGAGTTCATGACCGCCGTCCCGACCGTGTCTTGATGTCCTCGACGCACACTGCCGAGACCTCGGTGACCGCGCCTGCGAAGCCGCGGCGGTCGAGGTCGGTGGCGGCGAGCTCTTCGCCTCTGAGCTTGGCCAGCACCTCGGCGTCATCGGGATCGGACTCGTCGACGTCGATGAGGAACCGATGCTGGAAGAACACGAGCTCCGGTGTGTAGAGAAAGGTCCCCTCGGGCGTGAAGCGGGCGGCGAACATGTCGTGCTCGGACTGGGCCGCACGGAGGCGGCGGCGCTGCTCGTCGTTGAGGTCGGCAAAGCGGCCGCGGGCGGTGATGCGAAAGTTCCATGTCATGGAGCGGTCTCCTGGATACGGGTGGCGTGATCGAAGATGGCGACGATCTCTTCGGCAGCGATGTCGCCGTAGGTGGGCACCGCGGTGTCGAGGACCGAGCGCAGGGTCAGGGCCATCGTCGTGGGATCGAAGCTGCGCATCTCGCCTCGGCGCTGTCCGTCCTCGAAGAGCGCGACGAGGTCGGCGGCCGATTCGGTCGCGCGCTCGCCATAGCCGGCTGCTCCCGGTGCGCGCCTGGCGAGGTGACCGACAGAGGCGATGATGGCGGCAGCCCGCGTGGGATGTCGTCGGCAGTAGGCGATATGCGTCGAGATGTACTCCGCCAGCCTCTCGTTCGAACTCGCGGTCGAGGTCAGTGCGTGGCCG
Source organism: Brevibacterium sp. OS20 (assembly GCF_056837565.1). NCBI lineage: Bacteria > Bacillati > Actinomycetota > Actinomycetes > Micrococcales > Brevibacteriaceae > Brevibacterium > Brevibacterium sp. OS20. The sequence goes on from NZ_CM166367.1 coordinate 124,521, forward strand.
AGCTCGGGGCCGAGTTCGCCGACGATGGACTGCACGACGGCTGCGGCCAGGTCCTCCTTGTCGGAGAAGTTTCCGTGGACGGCGCCGCGGCTGAAACCGGCGTTCTCGGCCACCGCGACGAGTGAGGTCTCGGCGACACCGTGGTCGGCGAAGAGCGAGATCGCCGATTCGATGAGTCGCTGGCGAGTCGCTTCCTGACTTTCCCTGCGCGTCATGCGCTGCGGTGCTGAACTCATGACTTCAAGATACAGCAATGTATTTGAATACTGCAAAGTATTCGGGCCGGACTGGCGGAAACGGCCGGACCCCCTCCGCAGACCACAGCCGTCCTCGTCGCTCCTATACTGAGGATCGGTGCCCGGGGCCTGGTGATGACAGTCGAGGATCGGGCACATGCCGGTCCGGGATCGGGCCCGTGAGGAACGAATTCGAGGAGGACGGAATTGCCCATCACGTCGAGGATCCTCGAGGTCGCGGCCACCGATCCGGACCAGTTGGCCATCGTCGGCGGCCCCTCTGGCGGCCCTGCCCCAGATGACAGCGCCGACCCCGCCGCGGACGCACGAGCCCCACGCTCCCTCACGTATGCGCAGCTCGTCCGTGATTCGGCCACGATGTTCGCCGCCGTCGACGCCCTCCACAGTGCCCAGACCGACCCGCCGAATCCGGCCCCCGAAACCCACGGCATCCCGATCACGGCAGTGAGCCTCACCTCGGCGTTCGAGACCTCCCGCATCATCGCCGGTCTCGCCGGCTTCCGCGCGGTCTCGGCCACGATCGACCCCCGCTGGCCGCTCGACCACCAGGTCGGAGTCATCACGACCACCGGAATCGGCCTCGTCATCTCCGACTCGACCCGTCTTGCCGAGGCGCTCGCCGCCGCCGGTTGGACCGGAACCGTCATCACCGCGACCGAATTCCGTGCCCGCGAGGACGCCATCGACCCCGCCGACACCGCACCGCCGAGCGTTCGCGAAGCGTCCGAGCCGTTCCTCATGCTCTTCTCGTCAGGCACGACGAGCAACCCGAAGGCGTTCATCAAGACCCGCCAGCAGTACCGCGACAACGTGGCTGTGTCCTCGGCCCACCTCGAACCCTTCGCCGGAGTGGCCAGCCTGGCGCCTGGCCCCGTGTCTTACAGCCTCACTCTCTATGCCGTCATCGAAAGCCTCGCCACCGGCGGCAGCGTCCACATCGCCGATGACTTCGACCCGTTCACCATGGGGTCGCGCATCACCGACGAAGCTATCACCCGCGTCGTCGCTGTGCCCGCCGTGGTCAAGGCTCTCGCCGAGGCGGCCCGTCGAACGCCGGAGAACTTCCACGGCCTCGACCTCGTCGTCACCGGAGGAGCGAACCTGCCCGCTTCCATCCGCTCGGCACTCGCCGACGTCCTCCCCGACGCCCGGCTGATCAGCTACTACGGTGCCGCCGAGATCGGATTCATCGGCGACAGTCGTGATGGCGACGGCACCTGGATCTCGATCTACGACACCATCGGCGTCGAGGTCCGCGACGAATCCGGTGCCCGGCTGCCCGACGGAGAGATCGGCACGGTCTGGATCAGGGCCGCCGCCTGCTCCGACGGCTATGTCACCGGCACCACCGACGTTCGGCTGCGACGCCCCGACGGCTGGGCCACGGTCGGTGACCAGGGACGGATCGAAAACGGGCTCCTCCAACTCGCCGGACGGGCCGGTGACATCGCGATCACCGGAGGGCACAAGGTGTCCCTGCCCGAGGTCGAACGAGCCTTCGAGGGATTCGACCGCGCGGATCCGCGGTCGGGGCAGGGCCGCCTCGGCGAGGTCTGCGCGATCGCCTTGCCCGACGGCGGTCTCGGCAGCATCGTCGCCCTCGTCATCGAACCAGGCGCCCTGGGTTCGGGGAGCCATGCCGGGGATGGCGAATCGACTGCGCCCGACAAAGCAGCACTGCTCGACCACGCCCGGGCGGAACTGGCCCCGCAGTTCGTGCCAAGACGGTTCTACTTACTCGACCGGCTGCCGCGGACCGTCGGTGGGAAGATTCGACGCCTCGAAACCGTTGACTTGGTCATGAGCGGAAAGGCACAGCGGCTGTGAACGCATCCCGGAGCAATCGGCACCGGACAGATGGCGTGCGCGAGGTCGTCATCACGGGACTCGGCGCCATCACCCCGAGCGGCCAGGATCCCGAAACCCTCTGGCAGACTGTGCGCAGCGGCACCAGCGCCATCGACGTCCTCGCAGGTGAGCAGTTCGACGACCTCGCCGTGCGGATCGGTGGGCAGGTCAAGGACTTCGACGCCGAGGCGGTTCTGCCCCGGGCGCTCGCCCGCCGGCTCAGCCCCGTCCAGCATTGGGCCATCGCCGCGGCCGACCAGGCGGTGCGCGCAGGCGGAATCGAGTCCGCGGCCGACGATCTGCCTTGGGACCGCGACCGTACGGCAGTCATCGCGGCCACCGGCTCCGGACCCGTCGACGCCATGCAGGACGCGACGCGTCGCCTCGACGCCGACGGCCCCAGGTCGGTGCCGCTGACCCTGTCCATCCACGGTGCGCCGGACTCCGCGGCAGCGCTGATCAGCCAGCGCTTCGACCTGCGCGGACCCGGTCAGGGAGTCTCGGCGACGTGCGCTTCCGGGGCGATCGGACTCGGCGAGGCGATGCGTCGGATCCGCCACGGCTACGCCGACGCCGTGCTCGTCGTCGGCATGGAGGACTGCCTCGGTCCGGTCAATCTCGCCTCCAACTCGAACATGCGCGCGCTCGCCGCCGGATACGAGGACGATCCGACCGCCGCCAGCCGTCCCTTCGACCGGGCCCGCAACGGCTTCGTCATGAGCCAAGGTGCGGCTGCGATCCTCCTCGAATCCGCCGACTCGGCGGCCTCACGTGGGACGACGGAGCTGGCCGAGCTCGCCGGATTCGGCGCCGCCAGCGATGCCCACCACCCGACGAACCCGCATCCGCAGGGACGGGGAGCCGCCTCGGCAGTGGTTCAGGCTGTGAGAGACGCAGGGCTGGAACCCGGCGATATCGACCACGTCAACGCCCACGCCACGGGCACACCGGCCGGCGACCGAGCCGAACTCGCAGCCTTCGATGCGGCCTTGGGGAAGGCTGGACGGATGATCCCGATCTCGGCCACGAAATCGACGACGGGACACCTCCTCGGCGCATCGGGGGTCGTCGAGGCGATCATCGCGACCCTGACGATGCGTGACCAGACGCTGCCGCCGACGTTCAACCTCGACGACAACGAGTTCCCTGACTGGGACATCGTCGCAGGTCACGCCCGTGAGATGGGCGGTGGACCGAACCCCGCCGGGGCGGCCGTCGACACTGTGCTGTCAACGTCGTTCGGCTTCGGCGGGCACAACGGCGCGATCATTCTGCGCCGCAGCGCGCAGCCCGCGACACCCTCGACAGGCGCGACCGACCCCTCGACGAAGGAGAGACGATGACCGACCGCGAGACACGCGTGAGCGAGCTCGCCGCGCAGTACCTGCCTGATGATGTGCTCGAACGATTCCGCGAACGAGCCGACGTCTATGACCAGGAGAACCGATTCTTCGACGAGGATCTCGCCGAACTGGGGGACCTCGGCTATCTTCAGCTGTTCGTCCCGCAGTCGCATGGCGGGCCAGGGCTGAGCCTGTTCGAGGTCACCCGACTTCAGCAGCGGCTGGCAGCGGCGGCGCCCGGAACGGCTCTGGCGATCAACATGCACCTCATGACCACCGGTGTGGTCAAGGCGCTGGCCGACCGCAGTGACGACTCGCTGAACTGGGTGTTCGACGAGGTCATGGCCGGTGAGATCTTCGCCTTCGGCATCTCGGAACCGTCGAACGACTGGGTCCTGCAGGGTTCGAACACCGAGGCGGTGTCGACGGCCGACGGCGGATACGAACTGACCGGGGTGAAGATCTTCACCTCGCTGTCTCCCGTGTGGACCAGGCTCATCGTCCACGGTGCCGTGGCCGCCGACGACGACGGCATCGCCGGCCCCGATGCGGACGAGCCGGCCGAGGGGCAGCTCGTCTACGGATTCATCGAACGCGATGCACCCGGGATCACGGTCTCCGACGAATGGGATGTGCTGGGAATGCGGGCCTCGCAGTCGCGGGCGACGATCCTCGACCATGTGCCGATGAAACCCGAACGGGTCTCACGCGTCATCCCCGCTGGCAAGCACCCTGACCTGCTCACCTTCGCGATCACGAGCAACTTCCAGCTGCTCATCGCCGCCGTCTATGCCGGAGTAGCGGCCCGTGCGCTCGAGCTGGGCGCTGCCGGTCTGCACAAGCGGAAGTCCGCGAAGGCCGGCGTCACCTTCGCCGAGGTGCCCGAGGCCCGGACGCGCCTGGCCGATGCGCATCTCGACTTCATACCAGTGACGGCGATGATCGACGCCTACGCTCGGGACTTCGATGACCTCATCGACCACGGTGCCGGTTGGCCGTTGCGCCTGGTGGGGGCGAGGATCAAGTCCGCCGAGGCGGCCCGCCGCAACGCTGAGACCGCGCTGATGTGCACGAGCGGCAACGGGTTCGGCAACAAGCACGAACTCTCCCGCCTCTTCCGCGATGCCACGGCCGGGCTCTTCCACCCGCCGAGCGCCGACGCCGCCCGCCCGATGTACGCGGCTGCACTGCTCGACGGGTGAGGTCGCGCTGATCGAAGGGCTCGCGCCTACAACGCTGCCGCCTCGGTGCGCGTCTGCCGCTGAGCTGCGGGCACCCACCGTGGGTCCGGCTTCACCAGCGTGACCGCCACGACCACGATGAGGTTCGCCGCGACAGCCCAGAGACCGCCGTTGATTCCGAGCAGCGGGTCGAGTCCCGTGTAGTGGAGGGCGACCATGACGACGGAGCCGACGATGAGACCCGCAGCCGCCGCCTGCTTGCTCATGCGCGGCCAGTACAGGGAGAGCAGCGCGGCCGGCACGACCTGTGCCAGGCCCTCGTAGCTGAGCACGGAGAGCTCGACGAGCGCATCCGGCATGAGCAGGCTCATGATCAGGGCGATGATGCCGACGGTCAGGCACACCCACTGGGACAGTGTCTTCTGCCGCAGGCCCCGTGCGTTCAGCTGCTCAGGAGTCATCGAAGCGGCGTTCTTCGGTCCGGCCAAGCCGCCGCCCAAGACAGTCCGTCCCCACATCGAACCGATCGAGAGCATGTACACGCTCATCGGCACGATCGCCGAGAGCGCGCCTGCGACGCCGATGATCGCGACGATCGGCGCGGGCAGGGAATCGATGACCACGGAGAACAGGGCCAGGTCGGCGTCTTTGAGAGCAGGGACGACGAAGAGTGCAGCCACACCGACCATCATCGGCACGAGGAGCAGCAGCTGATACCACGGCAGAATGATCGAGTTGCGTCGCAGAGCATTCGCCGAGGTGCCCGACAGATAGCCGGCGATCGACGTGGGGAACACGGTGATCGTGATCCCGTTGAGGATGATCGTCGAGATGAACCATGCACCCCCGTAGATGCCATCGCCTGCGCCGGGGAAGGTCAGCCACTGAGATTTCTCACTCACGACGCGGTCAAGCAGAGGAGCCAGGCCGTCGAAATAGTGCAGCGGTACGTAGATCGCGAGGAACGCGACAGCGAGGATGACCAGTCCGTCCTTGAGGACGCTGACCCAGGCGGAACCGCGCAGTCCGGAGAAGAGGATGAACGCCTCGGCGACGATGAAGGAGACGATGGCGGCGATCTTGAGGTCGATCGCGCCGTAGCTCATCGCGTTGACGACCGCACCCATGCCCTGGATCTGCAGCTGGATGTAGGGAACGATGAAGATCGTTGCGAGGACAGCCACGAGGATCGCCAGCCCTCGTGAGCGAAACCGGTGTTCGACGATGTCGGAGAGACTGACGAGCTTGTGCCGGGCGGCGTAGGTCCAGAACAGTGGGCCGACGAGATAGGCGACGACGAGACCGATGCTCAGGTAGCCGATGAGGTAGAGGATCGGCACCCCGTAGGAGTAGGACCAACCGGCCGTGCCGAGGAACGAAAAGCTCGTATATGTTTCGCCTGCCATGAGCAGCAGGATGAAGACGAAGCCCAGCCCGCGTCCGGACACCGACCATTCGTCCAGCGACTTCTCCCGGCCGCGGCCGGACCAGATGCCGATGCCGATGGTCGCGAGCATGGCGAGGCCGAAGATGATGCAGGCGATGATCGCGGAGGTGCTCATTTCCCGGCCTCCTCGATCTCGTGGTCCTCACCGAATGCGACATCGGAAGGGATGTGCTCGGGCAGATCGTGCCGGTAGTACCGGTCGCCGCGAGCGGTCATCCACACGAAGAACCAGGTGAGGATCGTGACCGCGATCGTATAGGCGAGGATGAACGGCAATCCGGCGATGCGAGGCTCGACCGAGTTCGCCACGACCGGGGTGAGGGCGTAGAGGACCACGGGAACGATGAGGAGGACCAGCGAATACCGCCGCCGAGGCGACCCCGCCTGGCGTACCGAACTGGGGTTCCGTGACATGCTCAACCTCGTTTCCTTGCGTTCGCGTCCGCGGTGAGCGGACTCGGCAAGGTTAGTGCTGTGAGTCACAGACGGAATGGTCGTCCGAAGTGTGGAACCGGAGCGGGGAAGTGCAGTGCGGGAAGCGTCGTTCAAGGCGGCCCGCACTTGTCGAACGGTGTACTTATCGACAAGTGCGCTGCCGCTTGAACGAGCGTCGTGTCGGCTCCGAACTGGACGCTTCGACCGGGCCGGCCCTCAGAGTTCGGGCAGCAGCGAGATCGGGTTCTCGATGCAGTCGGCGACGAAGGTGAGGAACTCGCTCGGCTCCTGACCGTCGCACGCCCGGTGGTCGAAGACGAACGACAGGTACATCACTTCGCGCACAGTCAGCTCGCCGTCGACGACCCATGGGCGGTCCTTGATCCGGCCGAGGCCGAGCATGGCCACCTCGGGGAGGTTGATGATCGGGGCCGAACCGTCGACGCCGAACACCCCGTAGTTGTTCAACGTGAAAGTGCCGCCGGAGAGCTCGGACGGATCGAACCTCCCCGAGGCGGCCTTCCCGACGGTCTCGGACACGGAGTCGCGCAACTGCCGCAGGCTCATCTCGCCGGCCCCGTGGACGACGGGGACCATGAGCCCGCGCGGGGTCTGCGCGGCCAAGCCGAGGTTGATGTCGCCGTGGGTGACGATCTCGCCGGCGGTCGTATCGATCGACGAGTTGATGATCGGGTACTTCTTCAACCCGGCCACGACGAAGCGGGCGACGAGCGACAGCAGCGAATATCTCTCACCGGTGCGCGCCTCGAGCGCGCGCTTCGTGCCCAGCAGCTCGGTGGCATCGACATCGAGCCAGATGGTCGCCTCGGGGATCTCCTGCCGCGACTTCGTGAGGCGTTCGGACACGATCTTCCGCAGCCCCGTGATCGGGGTGCGGGTATCGCGGTCGGCCCGCCCGACAGGCGAAGGTGCCCCCGCCGAGGTGGTGCTACGTTCCGTGATCGACTGAGGTTCGCCGGCTCGTGACGTCCCCGCGGGGACGTGAGCGCTCGCCGCGCCGACGTTCGCAGCCGTGCCCGACTCGATCGCAGCGAGGACATCGGCCCTGGTCACGATCCCACCGGGACCGCTGCCGGGAAGGTGCTTGGCGCTGATGCCGTGATCCTTCGCCAGCTTGCGCACGAGGGGAGACGACACGGGGGAGACCTGCTCGCCGGCGGCCGTCGCCGACTCTCCGATGGCAGTCATCGACGAGTCATCGGTGGGAGTCTGTGCCTCTGTCGGCGGCTGCAGGGGAGCATCCGGGATGACTGTCGGGATGGCTGGGGCGGCGCCCGGGGTCACGGTGGAAGTCTCGGCCGGAACAGCCGTGTGCTTGCCGCCGAACGAGCGCTGCTTCGCCGACCGAGTTTTCGGCTCCGACGTGCCGTAGCCGATGAGATTCGCGCCGCTCGATTCGCCGGCGCTGTCGTCTGCGCTCGCGCTCGCCGCCGCACTCTCCGCCTCGGCGACAGAGAGCAGGGCCTGGCCTGCACTGACGGTGTCCCCAGCGGCGGCGTGAAGGCTGACGATCCGCCCGGCGTACGGGCAGGGGAGTTCGACGACTGACTTCGCGGATTCGACCTCGACGACCATCTGATCGACGTGGACCTCGTCCCCGATCTCGACCTTCCAGGAGATCAGCTCCGCCTCGGTGAGGCCTTCGCCGAGGTCGGGAAGGATGAACTCGCGCGTGCCAGTCCCGCGCATCCCGGTATTCAGATCAGCACTCATCACAGCTCCCAATCCCAGGACTCGAGCGCATCGAGCACGCGTTCGACGGTGGGCAAGTAGAACTCCTCGAGCTTCGGCGACGGATAGGGCACATCGAACCCGGCGACCCTCAGGATCGGGGCCGACAGGTAAGTGAAGTTGCGTTCGGTGAGGCGGGCGGCCACCTCGGCGCCGTATCCGCCGAACTGCGCGGCCTCGTGGATGATCGCCGCGCGCGAGGTCTTGCGCACGGACTCAGACACCGTCTCATCATCGAACGGAGACAGCGTGCGCAGGTCGATGACCTCGATGGACAGTCCGTGCTCGGCCCCGGCCTCGGCGGAATCGAGCGCCGTCCGCACCGTCGGACCATAGGCGAGCAGGGTGACGTCGGTGCCCTCGCGGATGACCTGCGCCCGATTCATCGGCGCCGTCGTCACCGGCAGACTCAGCGTCTCCTTCATCCAGTAGCGGGACTTCGGCTCCATGAACACGACCGGATCATCGGAGGCGATCGACTCGCGCAGCAGCGAATACGCATCGGCCGGATTCGACGGCGTGACGACGGTCAGACCCGGCGTCGACGTCCAATAGGCCTCGGACGAATCCGAGTGGTGCTCGACTCCGCCGATATCGCCGGCATAGGGAATCCGGATCGTGATCGGCAGGCTGACCCGGCCTTTCGTCCGGTTCCGCATCTTCGCCACATGGGACACGATCTGCTCGAACGCGGGGTAGGCGTAGGCGTCGAACTGCATCTCGACGACCGGCCGCATGCCGTTCATCGCCATGCCGATCGCGGTGCCGATGATGCCGGACTCCGCAAGCGGGGAATCCCACACCCGGTTCGACCCGAATTCGGCCCGCAGTCCTTCGGTGACCCGGAAGACCCCGCCGAGGCGGCCGACATCCTCACCGAAGACGAGCACAGTGTCGTCGTCGGCCAGGGAATCCCGCAGCGCCTGGTTGAGGGCCTTCGTCATCGTCACCGACGACGGGGCGGGTGCAGCGTCCGATGCCGCTGTGCCGTTCGCGGTCGCCGTGCTTGCCCCATCGTTCGCCGAGGCGGCGCTGCCCGTTTCGTCGTTCACCGCGGTCGGATCCGTGGTCGGGGTGGTGCCCGTCTCGACGCTCATGCCTGCCCTGCTGCGGCAAGTTCGGCACCGGCGAGTTCGGCCTCGAGGACCTGCTGCTGTTCGGCAAGGCCCGTGCGCGGGGTCGCGTAGACGTGGGCGAAGAGCTCGCGCGGGTCGACCTCGGCCTCTTGGTTCATCGCATCGCGGACGGACGCGGCCAGAGTCTCGGCCGCCTCGGCGACCTCTGCGACTGACGAATCGTCGAGTGCACCGGTCGACCGCAGGTACTTCTCCAGACGGTCGATGGGATCGAACTGCTTCCAGTGCTCGACCTCCTCGGCGTCGCGGTACTTCGTCGGATCGTCGGAGTTCGTGTGCGACTCCATCCGGTAGGTGAGGCACTCGATGAGGGTCGGACCGTCCCCGTTTCGACCGCGCTCGAGAGCGGTCGAGACGGCGGCGAACACGGCGGCGACGTCATTGCCGTCGACGCGCAGGCCCGGCATTCCGTAGCCGGCGGCTCGGTCGGCGAGCATCGTCGCGTTCGTCTGCTCCCGCAGGGGAGTGGAGATCGCGTACTGGTTGTTCTGCAGCACGAAGACCGTCGGCGTCTGCCAGACGGAGGCGAAGTTGAATGCCTCGTGGGTGTCGCCTTCGCTGCTGGCGCCGTCGCCGAGGAAGGTCAGAGTCGCTGCATCCTCGCCCTTGAGCTTCGCGGCCATCGCGAATCCGGTGGCATGCAGAGTCTGCGTCGCCAGCGGTGTCGCCGCAGGTGAGGCATGATACTCGTGCGGATCGAAACCGCAGTGCCAGTCTCCGCGGAAGGCGGCGAGGATCTCGGCGACGGGCACTCCGCGGGTCAGCAGCGCGGCCGAGTCGCGGTAGGTGGGGAAGAGCCAATCGTTCGGGGCCAGCGCGGTGGTGGCCCCCACCTCGGCGGCTTCCTGACCTGCCGCGGAGGGATAGGTCGCGAGTCGACCCTGTCTGGTCAGGTGCGTGACCTGCGCTTCGAACCGGCGGACGAGGACCATCTGCCGGTAGAGACCGGTGAGGGTGGCATCGCTGGGGATCCGCAGCCCTTCGGTCGGAGTGTCGGTGAGCCGGCCATCTGCGCCGATGAAGCTGATCGGCTGCAGCTGGGGCAGTGAACGGCCTGTGGTGGGAACGTCAATGGTCATGGCCCCATGGTGGCGTGAGCCGAGTCACGATTCCACGGCTGACGTGCAGGTGAGGACGGGCGGCCAAACGTGTCGCGAACTCGGGACGAAGGGACCGGTTCCGGCAGGCCGAGTGGACGTTTGGCTGGGCGGTGAGGGCTCTTTCACACAGCCGTGCGTGCAAGTCCAGCGCAGTAGATCAACATTTCTTGTGCAATTTCATCTTTTTGGGGGATGTGCGGGGGCCGAGTATGAACATAACCTCTATACCGGCTGAGAACTACCGGAGTTCCAGCAGAGAGGAATCATGTGAAGAAGATGCTCATTGCAGGGGTAGCGGCAGCGGCCCTGACGCTGGGGGTTTCAACCAACGCTGAAGCAGCAAGCTACACCTGGTATAACGCGGGATATAACGACGTGCAGAACGGCTCTCTCAACGCCCAGGTCTACTCCAATGGCAACCGTGTCTCGAAGGCCAAAGTCACGTACAAGAAGACGAAAGGTTCGGGGGTTTCGGTTAAGTTCGGATTCCAGGCGGTCAACAAGAAGGGCGGAGCTCAAGGCCCGGTGTCGTGGTCCGGAACCTACAAGATGAAGTCGAAGCAAACAAAGACAGCGACGTTCTCGGGCTCTGCGTCGTTGAGCAGCAAACGGCCATGCGCTCGTGCTCTGATGAAAGACACGATTTCGGGCAAGAACTACTACACGAGAACGACGTTCTGTACAGGACTGTAAATGCTTAGATATCTAACTGCACTGCCCTACGCACTTCCGGTCGCGGCAGTTGGTGTGATCGTTGCAGCAGTAATCGCAAAGCCTGTTGGCCGACGGCTTCGAGAGCATCCAGTAATCGTGTTCTTCTGGATGGCGAGCGTGTCCGTTGTGATCGCTGCGACAGTGACACCGTCAGGGCACGCGCCGGGATTGAACGATGGTTTGACGACGACCCGAGTCTGGGCGTGGTCGTTCCCGGCCCCAGGGGCGCTATTCTCGGTCAATTGGCAGTCGATGAACCTGTTGCTTTTTGCGCCATTAGGGGTAGCTAGTGGACTGTTCCTTCGGTTCCGCCACATTGTCAGGGCCGCTTCCATTGCAGCGTTACTGTCGCTTGCTGTCGAACTTGTCCAGTACATGGTTATCCCGCTGGGCAGAGCACAGTTCAACTCAGCGACGGTCGTAATCGGATGGGTCGGGATTGTAGTGGGAATGCTGGTGGGAAGACTGGTAGCGATCCAGATTCGGAAGACTAAACAAAAAGGGGATCAAGGCCAGCTGCAGAGCTGACTATGCCCCAAGTGTCAATACTTCAGACACGCAGATAGGGAACGAACATAGATGGGTCGAGTCGAATACGATGATTGGACTCCGGCCACACTGGATAGAACGGATAATTATGAAGAAGCTTGTCTCAATTGTTGGTGGGCTTGCCCTGGTCGCCGGTTCAACGTTCGCCGCGGGACCAGCATCGGCAGTGTTGAGTGAAGACATCCAGCCGGTAGCGTCTTCGCCTGCAGATGAAGACGCTCGAGTTGATTCGCTACTGAAAGACGGTGCCGAAGCAGACCCGCTGGAGCTTGTACCCGGTGCGACCACCGACCCTGACAAGGTCAAAGAGATTGACGAGTCGGGAGCTCCGGCAACTGTAGTGGTCGATCCTGACAACGGGAAGATCGTCGCAGCAAAACTGGAAACCACAATCTCGGCCCACAAGATATCAATTGTCGGCCCTGGGTGTTCGGCGGCGAGCGGATATTTCTGTATGAGGGGCTCTAATTACTACGGGTTCAAAGGAACTGGCTCTCTGTCCGGGAAGTGGAAGAGCATCAAGTGGTTCCACACCGGCAATAAGCAGGGTGCAGTCCGATATGGAGGAAAGTGGCAGGGCTGGCACCCGAAGAACCGGGCCGTGCAACTGACGAAAGCCGTTACAGTGACTGGGCTAAAACGGCAGTAAAAGAAAGAAACGCAACTGTCACACTAAACACAGCTGAAGCCATGGACTATTCAGCTTTCGGCATCGAATTATGCGCGTTGTATTTGGGAACGTTCTCAGCGCTAGATGCTTTCGGGGTCTCTACCCTGGTTCGCGGATAAGTCTGAAACCGGGACGTTGCGTCTAGCAAGCATGTGGACGTGTATGAGAGATTGCGTTTCTTGCCGCGTGGTTGCCTGCGTTCCCACATTGTTAATCGGCCTCGGAGAACAATATTTCGGGGCCGATTCTCATTCGTGCCGACGAGAGAGCAGCGGTGTCGGCTTGGCTCGGCAATCTTCGTTGTCGCGGTTGTGGACGACGACCGCAGGGTTGGCATCGAGGACGTTGAAAAGCCTTATCGATATCGCCCTCGCCAGCTCGTCACTTCTGGATTACTTCCTCCCGTCGATCGCATCAGCTCTCGGTGAGAAGTCCTCTCCGAGCGGGGCGATGTACGCCGTCCCAACCTTCGGCGCCGCGGCCCTCAGATCTCTCCCCACCGGTAGCCGCGGGAGGTGAAGGCCTCGGCGATTGCAGCCTTCTTGCCTTCGACATCTCCTTTGAAGGCCTGATGCCCGCCTTCGGTGACGACGACGAGCTTGCCGTCGGTGAAGTACGCGGTCGAGAACGAGGCGCGCGAGATGCGCAGCGGGTGGTCGTCATCTCGACCGATGGTGATTCCGTGCTCATCGATGACCAGGGGAGTTGTCGAGGCGGCGATGAAGAAGGCGGCGATGAGCCCGAGCGCCCCGCCGATGATCGGCCGGGCGATGACGACCCACGCCTGGTCGAAGCGACTGAGCTTCTCGATGACGTCCCCGAAGGGGATGGGGAATGTCGCGGCAATCGATCCGAGGGCCGGAAGGAAGAAGCCGAGAGCCATGCCGATGCCGATGCAGACGAGACCGATGACGACGACATCGGTCCGACTGAGCGCGAACGTCGCAGGGGCGTGGGGCCGCTGGGTTGCCGAGTCGTTCTTCTGCGGGGGCTGATCCATCACATGCTCGATCCTCGAAGGCGTTGTCGGTACTCCATGATACCAAAGTGGAACACAGGTGTTCCACAAGTAGACTGCTCTGTATCGTTCGCAGAGTCAGGGAGGGGTTGTGCCGGTGCAGGGAATGCGTCGATTGGGCCGAGAGGCCCTGGTCAGCGAGGCACTGACCCACCTTGCCGCGAACCCTCAGGCGTCGATGATCGAGCTCTCGCAGTCGATCGGCGTCGGCCGCACCACTCTTTACCGACATTTCGGTGAACGGGAAGCTCTCGTCGGCGCGGCGGCGAGGCTCGGGGCCCGGCGATTCGGTGAGGCGGTCATGAAGGCCCGTCCCGGCGAAGGGACCGGGCTGGCTGCGCTCGAACGGATCTGTGCGGAGCTGTTCACTCTGCCCGATGTGCTCACCCTGCTCTTCGCCGACAACCCGATCATCACCGATGAGACCTTCGCCGAGGCGGCCGCCGAGTCCAGCACGGGCGCTGAATCTGCGGGCGACGAAGATGATCCCCTCGAGGCCGTCATCGCGAGAGGGCAGGCGGACGGGTCCATCGATGAAGGAGTGCCGATCGGATGGGCGGCAGCGTTCGTCTACCTCACCATCGGCTCCGGACACCTCTACAGCATGAGCGTCGGCGTCGACGATCGGACCGCGCGCGCCCAGTCTCTCGAGTTGACCATCAGGGCGGTGCGGAAGACCCTGACGCCTCGTCAGAGGGCTGAGCACTGACCAGGGTTTGAAAACCGGCCGGGCCCGCAGCGCTGTGTGCGCTACCGCCGACTCCCGAAATGTGATCTCGGCGAAGCCGCGGGGCCATGCCGGGGCAGTTGTGTGGAGGACGAGTCCGGACTTGTTACCGTTATTGCTTCAGTTCATCCTCGGCAGGAGCAGTGCGTGTCTTCTTTCATCGACAGTCCCGAATTCCACGGTATGGCAGCGGGCGGCAAAGTCAGCCGCAATCCCGGCATGGGCGATCGGATGATGCGGGAGCTGGCGCCGTTCCTCAAGGCCGAAGGCGTTGACATCGATGATCCGAATGCGGACTTCACCGAAGCCGACTTGCACATTGCCATGGAGAAGGCGCAGGTGGAATACAACCGCCGACTATTCACCCCGGTCGGTGCCCACCGCGGGCTGGCTCTGGGGAAGCTTCGGTCGTTCTCCGTGGCCTTTGCCGAAGGCGACATCAAAACCGCCGAGGCTGTTGTGGCCTCCCTGCCCTCCGATCCCGAGGACTTCAGCCCGAGCGTCGCGCAGGTGACCGGGGCGGCGATGGGCCTCGTTGACGAATGGTTCACCGACGACGTGCACGGGCCGAAGCTCGGCGGAGTGATGGCACCGAAGTGGTCGGCGAAGAAATCCCGCAACGTCGCCCGCGACATCCTCGCCCTGGCACATAAGGGTCGCGTCGTCGACAGCCTCGATCGCCTCATCACCAACAACAGCGGACTCCCCGTCCTCGAAGGGGCCATGCTCGCCGTAGCCGCCGCGGTCGCGCGGTTGGCCAAGCGAAACAAGGTCTCGGAGCAGGAAGTCGTCGACGAGCTCTTGCCGCTCGACGGTTATCCGGAACCGGTTGAAGGCACCTACGGCTCCACCGGCCGAGTGTTCCAGGGCGACCAGGACGTCCAGGACGGCCCTGCCGCAGAACAGGGCCTGCCGGAGTGGCTCGGCGGATCGAGCGCCGAGGCGAGTGCACAGGCGAATCCCAACGCTGACCCGCAGGGCATCGATGCACGAATGGACGAGGTCGAGAAGACCGTCTACGAGATGCCGCTCTACCAGCGCTTCCGCGACTGGCTGGCCGAGACCTACGATGATGTCGATGAGGACTCAGAGGTCTTCGACATCGCCCATCTCCTGTTCTGCATCGCCGTGTCCTCCCGCGCAGATATCGACGAACCGGAGGGAATCGACGACCTCCTCGACGTCCTTGAAAGCTTCGCAGTCGACGGACAGGAGGAAGCGGAGAAGACCGATGGCGAATCGCCTTCGACGGTGATCTTCCTCGACAGCCTCGAAGCTCTCGACAACTATCTCCGCTTCCGCATGGACACCGGCGAGAACCCCGAACGCTGGAGTGCTGCCCGGGCCCGCGCCGAGGCCGCGAGCATGCGCACCGATCCGCTGCCCTCGGCGCTGATGGCCGCCGTCGAAGCCAATGCTCTGAGCGAGGAGCAGCTCGCGCAGCCTTTGCCGCACAACCGCCTCGTCGAGGGCGTGGTCGGCATCCTCGACTGGGTGGGCGAGTCCCGGCCGCTGACCGGTACGGGGCGGGTGAAGCGTGCCGATATCGCCGAGGCGGCCGAAAAGTTCGGCATCAAAGCCGTCGGAGTTGCGTCGAACGCCCGTTATGAAGACGGTGTGAACTATGCGCGCAGCGCCGACGAGGTGCCCGTCCTCGAAGCGATGTGGGCCGTGATGCAGAGTGCCGAGATCACCGAGATCACCGGCACCAAGGTCCGCCCGGGAAGCGCTGCCGACGAGTGGAAGAAGGGTGAGGTGAGCGCGGATACCGCACTGCCGGTCATCGGCGCCTTCATCTACGAGCGGCTGCTCGACGTGATCAACCTCGTTCCCGGAGAAGACTACGGCGCCCCGGCGATCACGATCGCCCAGCGCCTCATCGAGATCCTCACTCCCGACTCGGCACCGGAACGCCCCGAACTCGACCTCGGCGAGGTGCGCAGCGAACGGCTCTCCACGCTCTTGGAGGACGAACTGCAGGAGCTCACCGAGCTCGGGCTCCTCATGGCCGACGGAGACACGCTGTCAGCCGAGCCGGTGTACAAGCGCATCGTCGCCGGTGCCGCGCTCATGCTGCTGTCGGGACCGCGCGAATAAGACGAGGCGAGACCAGGGGTGTCGGAGCGAACTGAGGTGGCGGCCTCTGGTCGGTGTTGAAAATAAATGGTTGCACCTGCTGCGATCTCAGGTTAGGCTCACCTATGAGATATAGGGAACATCGGTCTTGCCTAAGGCAGTTGACACACCTGCTTGAAGTTGTGGGTCCGGCTTCTCTGTTTCTCGCTGTTTCATACGTCAAGAACCCTCGGAGCTGAATACATGCCGCGTACTTCCAGGCCTCTGCAGGTGCTGCCGATCATCCTGCGAGAAGTGGAAGTCACCGGCATCGTCGACATCACCCCGAACATGCGACGCCTGACAGTGGCAGGCGATCAATTGGCGGCCGGTGGGGTCGGCGAGGCTGCACGGCCTGCATTCCGCTCCGAGGGTTTCGACGATCACGTGAAACTCGTCATTCCCCCGCCCGACGGCTCATCCCTCGATATCGGCGAGCAGGAGGAGTTCCGCTTCAACTGGAATCGGGAAGCGCTCAACCGTGCCCGCGACTACACTGTTCGCAGCGTCGACCACGAGACGAACTCCTTCAGCATCGACATCGTGCGCCATGACTCCGGACTGGCCTCTGACTGGGCTTTCGGCGTCGCGGTCGGTGATCGGATCAGCTTCGCCGGACCGAAGACCTGCGCCGGGCTGGCCGACGGCATCGATTTCCACCTCCTCGTTGCCGACGAGACGGCGCTGCCCGCTGTCGGGCGCTGGCTCGAAGAGGCACCTGCTGGCACCCGCGGTCACATCATCATCGAAGTGCCCACCTCCGACGACATTCAAGACATCCCCACCGAAGCCGATGTCGAAATCGACTGGCTCATCCGCGGATCCACCGCACCGGGCGAATCGCGCCTGATGTTCGACGCCGTGAAGAATCTCGATCTGCCCGAAGGACGCACGTTCGCCTGGTGCGCGGGCGAGACGCTGACCATCGCCCCCATCCGCCGCTACCTGCGCCGGGAGATCGGCCTTCCCAAAGCGGACGTCGAGGTCGTCGGCTACTGGCGGAAGATGCCGACTCGTCCCGCCGCGCCAAGTGCGGCAGTCGCCTCCACGCCCGAGGCCACGCTCGAGGGATCTGGGGCCGAGTCCGGCCCGGCCGATGATTCGGCCCCTTCTGCAGCAGCCGGCAGCGAGGGCAGCGCCGAACCGGACGGAACTCTCGAGGTCCTCCACCAGGTCCACGAAATGACCGAACTGCTCCCCGCGATCATCACCCGGACAGCCGTCACCCTCGGCATCAACGACCTCATCGCCGGCGGAGTCGCCACCGCCGAGGCGATCGCCGCCGAACTCGATATCGATGCCGACCGTGTGCGCCCGGTGCTGACGGCTATGTGCTCCCTCGGGCTCCTTGCGCGTGAGGAGGAGAACTACCGCAACACCCCGACCGGAGCGGTCCTCACAGGCGACGGTGCCTCCGACGGACTTGACCTGAGCGATGCGGCGCTGCTCGACCTGTTCTCCCTCGTCGACCTCATCGATGTGCTCAGAGGCGGGTTCGCCTCCCGCACTTCGCGCGCCTCGACGATTCAGGCTCCCACCTGGCATGCCCAGCGCGACGCTGATTCCGAACTCGACTCCGCCCACCGGCGACGCAGCCTCGACCACCTGCAGTATGTCCTCGATCTCATCCTCGACCTCGAACCCGTGGCTTCGGCCGAGAGCCTCGCCGTCGTCGGTGATGTCGACGCCGAGGCGGCCGCCGCCCTGACGAGGAAGGCCTCGCACTCTGGGCGGACGATCCACACTCCCGGCGCACAGGGCCTGTCCGGTCGACGACCCTGGCCGGATGTCGACTGCACCCTCGTGATCGCCGGATTGACGGGGCGATCTCGGACAGAGGTGACCTCGTTGTTGGACCGGATGCTCGCCGCGAGCCGGACCCTGGTGATCGTCGAACCCTTCACCGATGATGCCGAGACCGACGACCATCAGGCCGAAGAACTCATCACGGTCCTGGCCACCACCGGGAATCCGTCGCTGACCAGCGGCGAGCTCGTCACGGATCTGCATAAGCTCGGAGCCGCGCACGTGCAGGTGAGAGACATCGGATGGGGGTTCGGCCGGTTCCGATCGGCCGTGATCGCCGCATGCTCCTGAACTGCCTCTCCGGGGCCTGGCCGCCTCACCCGGACGTTCACCAGATCAAAGAAGAATAAGGACAAACGTATGTCATTGACGCGCCTGACCGCTGCTGCCATCGCCGGAGCCACCGGCCTCGCTCTCCTCGCCGGATGCGCAGGCGGCAGTGAGGAAGCAAACCAGGGCGCTGCCTCCGAGACGCGCACCGTCACCGATGCGACCGGCGCGGAGGTCGAAGTGCCCGCGGCTCCGAAGGCCGTCGCGACACTGCACTACGCCGCCACCGAGACCCTCATGGATCTTGACGCGCCTCCCGTGGCGCAGGGCGAGTACCAGGATCCGGCCGTGCCCGAGGAGTGGCTCGATGAACTCGAGGGGATCCCCACAGTCAGTCAGCAGGAGCCGGACCTCGAGAAGCTCGCCGAGGCCGAACCCGACCTCATCCTGTCCCCGAACATCTTCGAACCGGAGATGATCGAGCAGCTCGAGGAGATCGCACCCGTCTACCAGTTCACCCTGCGCGGCGGAGACCGCGCGAATTGGCAGCAGCGTGTTGGGGAAGTCGCAGACGCCGTCAACAAGACCGATCAGCTCGACGAACTCGACAGAGAATTCACTGCTCGGCAGAAGCAGCTCGGCGAAAAGCATTCCGAGGTCACCGAGGGTACCACGATCGGAGTGGTGTCCTCCTTCGAGGAGAACTCGGCATATCTGTGGGGCAGTGAGAACATGCTCGGCACGATTCTGTCCCCACTCGGGTTCGATTGGTCGGCCGACGAGGACGCCATGGTGAAGAAGTACGGCAAGGCCGAACAGGGAGGCAATAAGTCAGGGACCGTCGAGCCCGAAGCTCAGATCTCGCTGGAAGTCCTCGACCGCAGTCTGTCCGATGCCGACATCATCTTCGTCAACTCGGACCTGCGCGGCGACTATGACTCGTTGACGAAGGCGCTCATGGACTCGGCTGTGTTCAAAGACCTCCCGGCTGTCCGGGCCGGACACGTCTATCCGATCGGCAAAGCCACAATCGCCGGATACGCCGACGCGGATTACGGTCTCGACCTTGCCGAGAAAGCCATCACCGAATACCAGAAGGACTGAGCCGCACTACTCAGCCGGCGCCCGGCCTGTGGCCCTCGGCCTCATCGAGGATGAGGAGCGAGCGGGAGGACACGACGCCCGGGACTTCGTGGATGCGGCGGAGGATCACCTGCGACAGTGCGGTGTTGTCCGGGGCGTTGACCGTCACCAAGGCGTCGATGTCCCCGCTGACGGCTTGAACCTTCTCGACGAAGGGGAGTGCTGCCAGGTCGTCACGGACCTGCGGCCAGGGGCGCTCGCCGATCTTGACGACGACGACCGCAGTCACGGTCATGCCGAGGGCCTCGCGGTCCACCTCGGCGGTGAATTTCCTGATCGCACCCGATTCGATGAGGGTGGTGAAGCGCTTATGCGCGGCGGAGCGGGAGATGTGGACGCGTTCGGCCAACTGGCGCACGCTCAGGCGCGAGTCCTCGACGAGGGCGGCGATGATGCTGCGGTCGATGTCGTCGAGGTCGAATGCCACGGGGCGCTCCTTCACCATTGATGTCTGCGTCTTGCCTGCGACCTCTGCGTCCAGCCTGCCCGGATGCACTCGCACGGAGGGGCGGCGATGGCCACCGGCAGGACTGGTCGGTCTGCGTCCCATTCTAGGGCCCCGCCTCGGCGATGGGACGACCCCGCGTCGAGGTCCCGACGTCGACGACAGGGGGACCACCTCGGTGGGGGAAGTGCACGAGGTTACAGAGTCCGACGCACTGGACAAATTCTGTCGATCGTTCGTACAGTAACGGAGATATCTGTGGTGCCTACCACGTACCATGGGTGATGGACATGATCGGTTCTAACCCGGACCCGGTCAACGGACGGAAATCAGCCACCTGTAGATTATGAGACGAAAGTCTCACGCAGCTGGAACTGCTTCACGAACCTAAGGAGTCATCCTTGAAGATCGCGGTGTTGGTCAAAGAGGTCCCGGATACGTACGGCGACCGCAAGTTGAACTTGGAAACCGGGCTCGCCGATCGCGGCGCCTCGGAAGCCGTCCTCGATGAGATCGGTGAGCGTGCCCTCGAGGTCGCCCTGACGCAGAAGGACTCCGACGGCGACACCGAGGTGACCGTCATCTCGATGGCGCCCGATACCGCGACCGCGACGATCCGCAAGGGTCTGGCCATGGGTGCCGACAATGCCGTGCACGTGGCCGATGAAGGTTTGGCCGGTGCGGATCTCGGGCTGACCGCCGAGGTGCTCGCCGCCGCTCTGCGCCGCGGTGAGTTCGACCTCGTCGTGACCGGCAACGTCTCCACCGACGGCAACGGCGGCATGATGCCGGCGATGCTCGCCGAGCACCTCGACTACCCGCACGTGACCGGCCTGACGACCGTCGAACTGACCGACGGCAAGGTCTCCGGCACCCGCGCGGTCGAAGGCGGCAAGCAGCAGGTCTCGGCCGAACTGCCCGCCGTCATCTCCATCACCGAGGCGCTTCCCGAGGCCCGATTCCCGAACTTCAAGGGCATCATGGCAGCGAAGAAGAAGCCCTTCGAGGTCATCAGCCTGTCCGATCTCGACATCGACGCCGAGGACCAGTCCGTGGCCCGCTCGATCATGGTCACCGTCGCCGAGAAGCCGCCGCGCGAAGCCGGCGAGAAGGTCGTCGACGAAGGCAATGGCGGAGTCGAACTCGCCGAATACCTCACCAAGAACCGTCTGGCCTAAGGAGAATCGTCATGTCAGAATTCCCGCAGGACTCCATTCTCGTCGTCCTCACCGCCGATGCCGAAGGCCAGCTGGAGAAGCCGGCCGCCGAACTGCTCGGCGGTGCCGCTGAGATCGGCTCACCCGTCGCCCTCGTGCTCGCCGCCGGCAGCGCCGACGCCGCTGCCGACAAGGCCGCCGAACTCGGCGCCGTGGCGACCCTGACCGCCGCAGCCACCGAGGGCAACCTCGGCACCGCGGCCGTCGACGCCGTGGCCGCAGCCGCGGAGCTCACCGCTCCCGACGCTGTTCTCGTGCCCAATACTCTCGACGGTCGTGACATCGCCGGTCGCTACGCCGTGCGCAGCGGATCGGCCGTGTCCGCCGACGCCACCGGACTCGAACGCGACTCCGAGGGCATCGTGGCCAACCACTCCGTCTACGGCGGCGGCTACACCGCCTCCTCGGCCCCGACCTTCGGTGCCCCCATCGTCACCGTGCGCCTGGGCTCGATCGAGGCTCGCGCAGAAGCGCAGTCAGCGAACACGCAGGCCCTCGAGGTCGCCGATTCCGGCAAGCGCTCGGCCGCGATCGACTCGTTCGAAGCCGTCGTCGAAACCTCCTCGCGTCCAGAGCTGCGCGGCGCGCAGAAGGTCGTCTCCGGTGGTCGCGGCGTCGGTTCGGAGGAGTCCTTCGAGCTCGTCGGCGAATTCGCCGACACCCTCGGCGCTGCCGTCGGTGCCTCCCGTGCGGCCGTCGATGCCGGTTACATCGCCCAGTCGCACCAGGTCGGCCAGACCGGTGTGTCGGTGTCCCCGCAGCTCTACGTGGCTCTCGGCATCTCCGGCGCGATCCAGCACAAGGCCGGTATGCAGACCTCGAAGACCATCGTCGCGGTCAACAAGGACGCCGAAGCCCCGATCTTCGACATCGCCGATTTCGGCGTCGTCGGCGACCTGTTCAAGGTCGTTCCCCAGGCCATCGAATCACTGAACGAGAACAAGTCCTGATATGGCAACCTATTCCAGTTCGCTGCGCTCGGGTCTGCCCCGGGTCGAAGGCGGAGACCCCTGGCCCCCGGAGGGCACCATCGGCGAACCTTTGGAAGAGGGCGCGTCGTGGCTGCCGGAGACTGCCGAGACGGAGGAACTGGATGAAGGTTCCCCCGCCGAGGCGGCCGAGTCCGATGTGACCGACGCCGAGGAGTCGACGGGGGCAGAGGCTTCCGCTGAAGCGGAGGAGCCAACTGAGGACTCCGTTGAGGACGCCGCTGAGGAATCGGTCGATGAATCGGCTGACGAATCGTCGTCGGGTGCTGCTGTTGCGGCGGGCGTCGGCGCTGCCGGTGTCGCCGCTGGTGCTGCGGGTGTTGCCGCAGCCGGTGCCGATGACGCGGGTGAGTCGGCTGACTCGACTCCTGCCGGTGAGCCTGAGGCCGACGCCGCTCCTGCGGCCGAAGTGCCTCTGCGCCGCGGCCTGCCGCGCGTCGAGGGTGGAGAGCCCTGGCCGCCGGAAGGTCTTGCTCCTGCAGGAGTGAAGGCCACCGGTGCCTCAGCTGCTCCCGTTGCGTCCGCTGAACCGTCGGCTCCGGAAGAGACTGCAGTCGAAGAGGATGTCGCTGTCGAGGATTCGACCGAGGACGCGGCGCCCGCTGAATCGGACGAACAGTCCTCGGCTGCCCCGGCTGCCGCTGCCGCGACGGCTGGTGCCGGAGAGGCTGCCGGCGCTGCCGTCGCCGCTTTCGGTTCGGACGATGAGTCGGCTGCCGCAGAATCTGCCGCCGCCGATGCTCCCGCTGCCGAATCGGCTCCTACCGCCGAGGTTCCGCTGCGTCGCGGTCTGCCGCGTGTTGCCGGTGGAGAGCCCTGGCCGCCGGAAGGCTTCGCGCCCGCCGGGGCCAAGGCCGCAGGCGGCTCGGCTGGCGCTTCTGCACCGGCAGCAGCTGCATCCGCTCCTGCCGAGAGCACTGCGGAGGAATCCGCAGCTCAGGTCGACTCTGCCGAAACCGCTTCGGCTGAAACGTCAGCCGATTCCACGTCTGAATCCTCGTCCGCTGCTCCTGCGGCGGCCGCCGCAGCTGGTGCTGGCGTTGCCGGTGCCGGTGTGGCTGCAGCAGCCGCGAACGGCTCGGGCTCCGGAGAACTCTCCGATGTACCGTTGCGCCGCGGACTTCCCCGCACCGCCGGGGGAGACCCCTGGCCGCCGGAAGGCTTTGCTCCGGCACACGCTGCCAAACCTGCCACAGGCTCGGCCGCCGCTTCGGCTCCGGCTGAAGAGAAGGCCGCCGGCGCCACGTCGACGGGTGCCGAATCTGCCGACGAAGCGCAGGCGCCGGCCGAGACGAAGCCGGATGCGAAGCCGGCTGCAGCTGACGAGTCCGGTGAGAAGAAGCCCCAGGGCCGACGCACCGGAATCGGCGGTGTCGGTGCCGGCGCGGCAGCCGCAGGTGCGGGAGCCGCTGCCGGTGCAGGTGCCGCAGCAGCGGGAGCCGCCTCGGCGTCGGAGAAGAAATCCGACGAAGCCGAGAAGAAGCCGGCCCAGCGCAAGCCGATGGCTAAGCCTGCGGCGAAGACCGCGGACAAGCCTGCCCAGCGCAAGCCGATGGCCAAGCCCGCAGCGAAGTCGGACGACAAGGCTGCGGCTCGCACCGCGGACAAGCCGGCCGCGAAGACGGCACCGGCTGCGAAGGCCACATCGTCGAGTTCAGGCAGCACCGCCTCGGCGAAGCCTGCAGCGAAGAAGGAACCGGTCATGATCGGTTCGAAGTCGCTGGGACAGTGGTCCAAGCTCGTCGGACTGGGACTCGGCGGACTCATCGTCGTGGCCGGGATCCTCATCCTCGCCGCGCGCGGTGTCACGACCCTGCCGGGCGTGCCGGAGTTCCTCGAACGCTACCCGGGCGAATACCACATCCCGGAATTCGTCGAGCCCGGCTTCCCGGGCTGGGTGCGGTGGACGCACTTCCTCAACATCTTCTTCATGGTGCTCATCATCCGTTCGGGTCTGCAGGTGCGTCATCAGCAGAAGCCGCCGGCGTTCTACACCCCGAAGAAGGGTGGGAAGAAGATCAGCATCAACCTCTGGCTGCACACGAGTCTCGATCTGCTGTGGCTGGCCAATGGTGTGGTCTTCGTCGTGCTGCTCTTCGTCTCCGGGCACTGGGCGCGCATCGTGCCGACCAGTTGGGAAGTGTTCCCCAACGCGCTGTCGGCGGCGCTGCAGTACGGAACGATGGAATGGCCGATGGAAGATGCATGGGTCAACTACAACGCTCTCCAGCAGCTGATGTACTTCATCATCGTGTTCATCGCCGCTCCGCTGGCCGCGATCACGGGTGTGCGGATGAGCGAATGGTGGCCGAAGAACGCTTCGACGCTGAACAAGATCTACCCGGCGCCGCTGGCACGGGCGATCCACTTCCCGACGATGCTGTTCTTCGTGTTCTTCATCCTCGTCCACGTGTTCCTCGTGTTCACGACCGGACTGCGGCACAACCTCGGCTACATGTTCGCGGGAACCGAGATGCTCGGTTGGGCCGGACTCGTCTGGTTCCTCATCGCGATGGTCGTGGTCGTGGCCGGTTGGTTCGCGGCCAGGCCGCTGCTGCTCGCCCCGATCGCGAATCTCTTCGGACGGGTGTCGAGCAGGTAGCGCTATCAGCCCAGACGCGCGGCGATTGACAGCGAAAGGCCCTGTCGGACATTCGGTCCGACAGGACCTTTCTCGTGGACGGATCGGGCCGCCTCGGCGAGGGGAATGTTCCGGCTCAGACCCTGCCGTGGGTGGCCACGTGGCGGATCGTGCGGACGATCATCAGCGCCAGGAGGACGATGCCGACGTAGCCGTTGATGACGTAGACGATGTTGACCATCTGCGAGAACGGCAGGACGAGGCCGATGATCGTGCCGAGAAAGGCGAGGGCGATTGTCACGTACTTGAACTTCTTCGTCTTGTCGTCGAAGAAGCGCGATGACACCGTCCACAGCAGCGGAATCGCGGTCGTGTAGATTCCGGCGAGGATCATCACGGAGATGAGCGCCCCGATCCACGGTCCGAGGCTGCTGGCGAGAACGAGCATCGGGATCTCGGCGTCGAAGACCTCGCCGATGTTGGCCAGCAGCCCGAGTCCGACGACCATGCAGGCCAGGGAGAAGGCAATGCCTCCGACGAAGCCGCCGGCCGTGGCCTCGCGCCGGTTCTTCACGGTCTTGCCGAGGGCGGCGAGGAATGCTGCGAGCCAGAGCATGCAGAATCCGACATAGGACAGCCCTGAGAGGAACCAGTTCGACGACGCCTGAGTGACGTCGAGGCTCGGCAGGATCTCAACTCCGGTGGAGACGCCTGCGGGGTCGCGCATGATGCCGTAGACGCCGAGGGCGATCGCGACGACGACGATGACCGGGCCGATCTTGCCGATGACGTCGACGAGGCTCGTCAGCCCGAACCACACGGTGGCGCAGACGACAGCGGCCAGGGCGATCCCGCCGATGAACTTCGACAGTCCGTAATGCTCCTCGAAGACCGCGCCGGCACCGGCGATCATCACGGTGAAGGACAGGAAGACGAAGAGGATCGAGAAGTAGTCGAAGAACGTGCCGAGGTACTTTCCGCCGTAGTAGTAGAAGACGCGTGAGGGTTTCTCGAACTGCTCCCGCCTGCCCGTGAGGAAGAGCTCGACGGCGACGTAGGAGATGAGCACGAGCACCAGAAGACCGGTGCCGAAGACGCCCCAGAAGCCGTAGGACGCGTAGTACTGGAGGATCTCTTGACCGGTGGCGAAGCCCGAGCCGATGAGGAACGCGATGATTGCCCCGGCATAGGTGATGACCCGCAGAATGCTGGTCTTCTCGGTCGTGGCCAGATGGGTGGCAGTGGAGGTCTCAGCCATGGAAGTCCTTCGTCGTTGAGGGAATGAGGTGGTCGACGGAGTCAGGTCGACAACTGATATATCACATTCATGCACGTTAGCGTGTGAATGTGATCACGTCAATGGCGGTCGAGGTTCAGCAGCGGCGCCGTTGTTGGTGCGGCTCTGGGCGGCTGGTTTCCAGTGGGGTCTGGGACTGCGTGCGGGTGAAGCGGGGACTCAGCGCAGGGTGGTGCGGACGGTCTTGTCGAATTCGCGGACGTGCTCGGCGGCGCGGGCGGCGACAGTCTCCTCGTCGCCGTCGAGGATGGCCTCGAGCAGATCGATGTGCTCGCGGATGTGGGTGACGAGATCCGGAATCCCCGGGATGACGAGGCACCAGATGCGAGTGGCCAGGTCGTCGAGGCGGATCAGCGTCTCCGACAGGTGCGGATTGTCCACTGAGCCGTAGATGAGGCGGTGGACGTCGAGGTCGCGTTCCATTAGCGTGCGCTGCTCGTCGGTCGATTCGAGTGCCTTGAGGTCGGCGATCGAGGCCGTGAAATCCGCGCGCCGCTCCGGGGTGAGGTTGCGTGCCGCACGCCGGGCGGCGATGGGCTCGAGTGCTTCGCGCATCTCGGAGATCGTCGACAGATCGGTGAGGTCGACATTCGTGGCGAAGGTGCCGCGCCGCGGATACGACACGACGAGGTGATCGCGCTCGAGTCGCTTGAGGGCCTCGCGGATCGGCGTGCGGCCGACCTCGAGCTCGGCGCTGAGGGCCGCCTCGTTGATCGGATCGCCAGGGGCGATGTCGAGCATGATGAGACGGTGGCGGAGGATCTCATAGGCGCGATTCGCCAAGGACGTCGTCGGTGACGTCGCGTCGGCGGATGTGCTCATGAGAAGCCCCTTCATAATCTCTGCGGCAAACGTATTGCATCGGCTGGAATTCTCTGCCTACACTACAGGAAAGCATCTGATATATTAGTTGCCGATCAGCTGGGAAAGGCCGATCGCGACAGGTCGAAGGAGATCCATGACAGAGCAACTCGCCAATCCTGCCGAAGCCGGCACGGCCAGTGCCCCGACAAGCGCTTCCGCTGGGACCTTCCCCAGCCGTGAACCCGTCGAACTGAGCACCTCGATCGCTGAACTCGATCCGCAGATCGCCGGATTCATCGACGCCGAACTGGCCCGGCAGCGCGAGGGCCTGGAGATGATCGCCTCGGAGAACCACACCGCCTCGGCCGTCATGGAAGCTCAAGGGTCGGTGCTCACGAACAAGTACGCCGAGGGCTACCCGGGCCGCCGCTACTACGGCGGCTGCGAACACGTCGACGAGATCGAACGCATCGCCATCGACCGCGTCAAGGCACTCTTCGGTGCCGAGTACGCAAACGTCCAGCCGCACTCCGGCGCCCAGGCCAACGCCTCGGTCATGCACGCACTCATCCGTCCCGGCGACACCGTCCTCGGACTCAACCTCGCCCACGGCGGCCACCTCACCCACGGAATGAAGATCAACTTCTCCGGCCGCCTCTACTCGATCGTCCCCTACGGTCTCGATGCCGAGACTGGACGCGTCGACATGGCCGAGGTCGAACGCCTCGCTCACGAGCACCAGCCGAAGCTCATCGTCGCAGGCTGGTCGGCCTACACCCGGCAGCTCGACTTCGCCGAGTTCCGCCGCATCGCCGACTCGGTCGGTGCCTACCTCATGGTCGACATGGCCCACTTCGCCGGACTCGTCGCCGCCGGACTCCACCCCTCACCGGTCCCGCACGCCCACGTCGTGTCGTCGACGACGCACAAGACCCTCGGCGGCCCCCGAGGCGGCATCATCCTCACCAATGACGCGGACATCGCGAAGAAGATCAACTCCGCCGTCTTCCCCGGACAGCAGGGCGGACCCCTCGAGCACGTCATCGCCGGCAAGGCAGTGGCCTTCGGCTTGGCCGCCACCGACACCTTCGTTGACAAGCAGAAGCGGACCCTGGCCGGGGCCGGCGAACTCGCCCGCCGCCTGACCGACGGCGATGTCGCCGAACGCGGAATCTCCGTCCTCACCGGCGGCACCGACGTCCACCTCGTCCTCGTCGATCTGCGCAACTCGACTCTCGACGGAGCCCAGGCCGAAGATCTGCTCGCTCAGATCGGCATCACCGTCAACCGCAACGCCGTCCCCGACGACCCCCGACCACCGATGGTCACCTCCGGTCTGCGGATCGGCACCCCGGCGCTCGCCAGCCGCGGATTCGGCAGCGAAGCATTCGCCGAGGCGGCCGACATCATCGCCGAGGTGCTCAAGGCCGGCACGGACGAGAACGGAGCCAGCCCGGAGACCATCGCCGAACTGAGCGAACGCGTCACCCGACTGGCGAACGACCACCCCCTGTACCCCACCCTCACCGAGATCGGAGCACGCTGATGGCTGACCAGCTTCCCGAACACCCCGACTTCCTGTGGCGCAACCCGGAGCCGAAGAAGTCCTACGAAGCCGTCATCGTCGGCGGCGGCGGACACGGACTCGCCACCGCCTACTACCTGGCGAAGAACCACGGAATGACGAACATTGCCATTCTTGAGAGAGGCTGGCTTGCCGGGGGCAACATGGCCCGCAACACGACGATCATCCGCTCGAACTACCTGTGGGACGAATCCGCCGCGATCTACGAGAAGTCCCTCAAGCTCTGGGAACAGCTGCCCGAAGAACTCGAGTACGACTTCCTCTTCTCCCAGCGCGGCGTGCTCAACCTCGCCCACACTCTTCAGGACGTGCGCGAATCCCAGCGCCGGGTGAACGCGAACAAGCTCAACGGCGTCGACGCCGAATGGCTCGATGCAAGCCAAGTCAAGGAAGTCTGCCCGATCATCAACATCGGCGACGACCTCCGCTACCCCGTGATGGGCGGCACCTATCAGCCGCGCGCCGGCATCGCCAAGCACGACCACGTCGCCTGGGCCTTCGCCCGCAAGGCCGATGAGATGGGCGTCGACATCATCCAGAACTGCGAAGTCACGGGCATCGAACGCATCGGCAATCAGGTCGTCGGCGTCCAGACGAACCGCGGACCGATCGCCACCGAGAAGGTCGCTCTTGCCGTGGCCGGCGACTCCTCGGTGCTCGCCGACATGGCCGGGATCCGCCTGCCGATCCAGACCCACCCGCTGCAGGCGCTGGTCTCCGAACTCTTCGAACCCGTACACCCGACCGTGGTCATGTCCAACCACGTCCACGTCTACGTCTCCCAAGCGCACAAAGGCGAACTCGTCATGGGCGCCGGCGTCGACTCCTACAACGGATACGGTCAACGAGGCGGCTTCCACGTCATCGAGGAGCAGCTGGCCGCCGCGGTCGAGCTGTTCCCGATCTTCGCCCGCGCCCATGTGCTGCGCACCTGGGGTGGCAACGTCGACGTCACCCTCGACGCCTCACCGATCGTGTCGAAGACGGAAGTCCAAGGACTCTACGCCAACTGCGGCTGGGGCACCGGCGGCTTCAAGGGCACCCCCGCGGCGGGCTTCACCTACGCACACACCATCGCGAACGACGAACCCCACCCGCTCAACGCCCCATTCGCCCTCGACCGCTTCGAAACCGGTCACCTCATCGACGAACACGGCGCCGCAGCCGTGGCTCACTGAGCGGAAGGAAAGAGACACCGACATGCTGCTCATCGACTGCCCGAACTGCGGGCCACGCGACGAAACCGAATTCCACTACGGCGGACAGGCGCACGTTCCCTACCCCGAAGACCCGCACGCCCTGACCGACAGGGAATGGGCCGAGTACCTCTTCTACCGTGAGAACAGCCGCGGCGCCTACGCCGAGATGTGGAGCCACAGCGCTGGCTGCCGGAAGTGGTTCAACGCCATCCGCGACACGGCCACCTACGACTTCACCGCCATCTACCCGATCGGCTCGCCCCGTCCCGACACGCAAGGAGAGGTTCGATGACGAACACCACCCGCCTGCACTCGGCGTCTCGTCTGCCCGGTGCCACCGGCATCGACACCGCCCGCCCGATCGACTTCACGGTCGACGGAGCGACCTACTCGGGCTTCGCCGGTGACACGATCGCCAGCGCGCTCATCGCCGCGGGCCGCATCGACTGCGGCAACTCGACCTATCTGGGTCGGGCCCGCGGCATCCTCGGCGCGGGCGTCGAGGAGTCCAATGCGCTCGTCCGCGTGCATTCCCGATTCCCCGGAGACGTCTCCGAGTCGATGCTGCCCGCCACCCGCGTCGCCATCGCCGAAGGACTCGAGGCCGACTACCTCGCCGGGCTCGGCATCCTCGATCCCGGCCAGGACGAACTGACCTACGAGCACAAACACGTCCACACCGACGTCCTCATCGTCGGGGCCGGCCCCGCCGGACTCGCCGCGGCCCGGGAGGCCGGCAAGTCCGGTGCGCGCACCCTGCTCCTCGACGACCAGTCGATTCCCGGCGGCTCGCTGCTCGCCGCGGGACCGGCCACGGCCGAAACGATCGACGACGTCGACGCCCTGGCGTGGGTCGAGTCCACCGTCGCCGGATTCGCCGAGCATGAAGAACTCACGTACGTGCCGAACACCACGGTCTTCGGCAGCTACGACTCGAACTACTTCGTCGCCCTCGAAGACCGCACCGACGCCGTCGCCGCTGCCGGTGGCCGCGGAGTGCGCCAGAAGGTCTGGCACATCCGCGCCGGTCAGGTCGTGCTCGCCACCGGTGCGCACGACCGTCCGATCGTCTTCGCCGACAACGACCGTCCCGGCATCATGCTCGCCTCGGCCGTGCGCACATACCTCGGCCGCTACGGTGTGGCCGCCGGTGACAATGTGGCAGTGACGACGACGAACGACTCCGCTTACGATCTCGTTACCGACCTCCATGCGGCAGGCATCACCGTCCCCGCGGTCATCGACTCCCGCACCTCAGCCTCGGCGATCGCCGAATCCGTCACCGCAGCCACGGGCACCCGTCTCATCCTCGGCTCCGCCGTCACCGGCACCGCCGGTGAAGGACCCGCCGGGCGGGTCAGCGCCGTCACCGTCGCCGGACTCGACGACGACGGCGTCGCAGCCGAGAACGGTGAGAGCATCCCCGTCGACCTGCTCGCGGTCTCCGGCGGACATTCGCCGGTCATCCACCTGCACGGTCAGCGCAAGGGTCCGATCCACTGGAACGTCGACATCGCGGCCTTCGTGCCGACGACCTCAGTGCGTGACCAGTTCACCGTCGGCGCAGTGACCGGGGACTACTCGCTCGAAGCGGCTCTGCGGCAGGGCGCCGAGGCGGGGAACCAAGCGGCGAACCGCACCGGCTTCCCGGCCGCGCTCGCCGTGCCCGCAGCCTCGGCGATGGCCTATGCTCCGGCCCGTCCGCTGTGGCTGGTCACCTCGGCGCATGACGATCACGCGAACCTGAGCACGCACTTCATCGACTTCCAGCGTGACCAGACCGTCGCCGATGTGCAGCGGGCGATGGGCGCGGGCATGCGCTCGGTCGAGCACATCAAGCGCTACACCTCGATCTCGACGGCGAACGATCAGGGCAAGACCTCAGCGGTCAACGCGATCGGCGCGATCGCCTCGGTGCTGGGGGAGGCCGACGATCTCGGTCAGGTCGGGCACACGACCTTCCGCGCCCCCTTCGCACCGGTGCCCTTTGCGGCGCTGGCCGGACGGCGCAAGGGCGAACTCTTCGACCCGGCCCGGGTCACCTCGATCCATCCCTGGCACGTCGCCCACGGTGCCGAGTTCGAAGACGTCGGGCAGTGGAAGCGCCCCTGGTACTACCCGAAGCCGGGCGAGGACATGGAGGCGGCGGTGCTGCGCGAGGGCAAGGCCGTGCGCGAATCCGTCGGCTTCCAGGACGCCTCGACGCTCGGCAAGATCGAGATCCGCGGGAAGGACGCCGGGGAATTCCTCGGCCAGATCTACACGAACGGCTTCAAGAAGCTGGGGGTCGGCAAGGGCCGGTACGGGCTGATGTGCAAGCCCGACGGAATGGTCTTCGACGACGGTGTGACCCTGCGCGTGGCCGAGGACCGCTACTACATGACGACGACGACCGGTGGGGCCGCGACCGTCCTCGAATGGCTCGAGGAATGGCACCAGACCGAATGGCCCGACCTCGACGTCGTCTTCACCTCGGTGACCGAACAGTGGTCGACCGTCGCCGTCGCCGGACCCCGATCGCGCGATGTCATCGCCAAGATCGCACCGAACCTCGATGTGTCGAACGAGGCCTTCGAGTTCATGGGCTTCCGTGAGACCACCCTGGCGAACGGCATTCCCGCTCGCATCTGCCGGATCTCGTTCTCCGGAGAGCTCGCCTTCGAGATCAACGTCGACACGTTCTACGGGCTGGCCGTGTGGGAGGCCGTCGCCGAGGCGGGTGCAGAGTTCGACATCACCCCGTACGGCACCGAGGTCATGCACGTGCTGCGTGCGGAGAAGGGCTTCATCATCGTCGGACAGGACACCGACGGGACCGTGACCCCGCAGGACGCAGGCATGGAATGGATCGTGTCGAAGGTCAAGGACTTCATCGGCAAACGCTCCTACTCCCGGGTCGACACGGCCCGCGAGGACCGCAAGCACCTCGTCGGAGTCCTGCCGGTCGACGGTACGACGCGTCTGGCCGAGGGCGCCCAGCTCATTGCGGCGGGCACGCCCGTTACACCGGAGGACGGTCCGGTGCCGATGATCGGGCATGTCACCTCGTCGTATATCTCGCCGAGCCTCGACCGGCCGTTCGGTCTCGCACTCGTCGAGAACGGCCGCAACCGCGAAGGTGAGATCGTCAAGTCTCCCTTCGGCGACACCCTCGTCGACGTCGAGATCACCTCGCCCGTCTTCTACGATCCGGAAGGAAACCGCCGCGATGGCTGACACCACCTATTCCACACTTTCCGCCACGACGGCCGCGGCAGGCACCACCCACGCCGGCACCGGGTCGAGCGGACTCGATGACCTGCGGGTCTCGCCGGCCGCGCACCTGGCCGGGCTGATGTCCGAGGCGAGTGCCGCCGGCGGCCGCAGCGTCGGCCTGCGCGAACTGCCCTTCACGGTGCAGATCGGCCTGCGGGCACAGCCTGACTCCGCATCGTGGACGTCACTCGAAGACACGTTCGGTCTCAACCTGCCGCGCAGCGTCGGCGAAGTCACCGGTGATCCGGCGGCTCAGCACGTGCTGTGGCTGAGCCCCGACGAGTTCCTCGCCGTCGATGTCTCCCGCGAGCAGCAGCCGGGAGAAACGATCGTCGCCGAGGCAGGACTCGAGGGACTGCCCGGACAGGCCGTCGATCTCTCGGCCAACCGGACGATCCTCGAACTGACGGGGGAGAAGGCCCGGGACGTGCTCGAGAAGAGCTGCCGCGCCGATCTCCACCCTCGCGCCTTCGGCATCGGATCCGCGATCGTCACGGCGCTGGGTCCCGTGCCGGTCATCCTCCACCACAGCGGTGAGGACACCTACCGCGTCTACCCGCGGGCGAGCTTCGCGGACTTCACGGTCCGTTGGCTGCTCGATGGAATGGCGGAGTTCCTCGACAGCGTCGATGCCAGCGGAGCCTCGGCGCGTGAAGAGGACGTCGGCTGATGGCACTCGGGGTCCTCGATCTGTTCTCGATCGGCATCGGCCCCTCCTCCTCACACACGGTGGGGCCGATGCGTGCAGCCTTGCGATTCGTCGACGAACTCGAGGGGCACGGTCTCCTGCACCGGGTGCGTCGGGTCCGGGTCGGACTCTATGGTTCGCTGGCCGCGACCGGCATCGGGCACGGTTCGGATTCGGCGGTGCTCGTAGGTCTGAGCGGTTTCGATCCCGAAACGCTCGACCCCGACCAGGTGGGTCCGCTGGTCGCCGAGGTGAAGACCCAACGCAAGCTCCACCTCGGCGGGCGTCTCGTCATCGAATTCGAACCGGAGACGGATCTCGTCCTGCACATGCGGAAGAATCTTCCCGGCCATCCCAATGGGATGCTCATCCGCGCCGAGGTCGATGATGAGGTCATCGAGCGCGAGTACTACTCGGTCGGTGGGGGATTCGTCGTCACCGCCGAGGAGCTCGCGGCCGAGAAGGACGCTGCCGAGACGATCGAGGCGTCTGAACAGGCCGGGCAGGAAGTCGGTCGGACGATTGATTTCGCCACGGCCGATGAACTCCTCGCCCGCTGCCGCGAGCATGGGCTGAGCATCGCCGAGCTCATGGCCGTCAACGAACGCGTGACCCGCAGTGATGAGCAGCTGCGGGAGAAGCTTTTGGCGATCTGGGCGGTGATGCGCGAATGCGTGCACAACGGGTGCACGCGGGAGGAGACGACGCTGCCCGGCGGGCTCAAGGTCCGCAGGCGCGCCCCCGAACTGCGGGCGAAGCTCGAAGCGGCGGACTACCGGGCATCGGGTTCGCTCGATGCCCTCGAGTGGGTCAACCTCTATGCCTTGGCCGTCAACGAGGAGAACGCCGCGGGCGGGCGGATCGTCACCGCTCCGACGAACGGGGCCGCGGGCATCATTCCCGCGGTGCTTCATTACATGGACCGGTTCGTCACCGGTGACGGGACGGCTGGCGCGGATGCGAGCTCAGACGACGGAGTTGGCACCGCCGCTGGTGCGAGTGCTGCCGACGATGCCGTCGTGCAATTCCTGCTCACGGCCGGGGCGATCGGGATCCTCTTCAAACGCAATGCGTCGATCTCCGGCGCCGAGGTGGGCTGCCAGGGGGAGGTCGGATCGGCCTGTGCGATGGCTGCCGCAGGCCTGTGCGCCGTACTCGGCGGAACTCCCGAACAGGTGGAGAACGCCGCGGAGATCGGACTCGAGCACAACCTCGGGCTGACCTGCGATCCCGTCGGCGGGCTCGTCCAGGTTCCGTGCATCGAACGCAATGCCATCGCCTCTGTGAAGGCGATCAATGCGGCCCGGTTGGCCATGCACGGCGACGGCTCCCACCGGGTGAGCCTCGATCAGGCGATCGAGACCATGCGGCAGACTGGAGCCGATATGAAATCGAAGTACAAGGAGACATCGCGCGGCGGCCTCGCCGTCAACGTCGTCGAATGCTGAGCACCATCCCGACCTCGCACCACACAGACCTTGCCCCACGGACAGAAGGACACGGACATGCAGGACTACATCTTCACTCTCGAATGCGCCGAGCGCCCCGGAATCACGCATGCCGTGACCGGTGCCCTGCTCACCCACGGCGGAGACATCAAGGAACTCAAACAGTTCGACGACCAGTCGACTCAGCAGTTGTTCCTGCGCATCGACTTCAGCGTCTCCGACGAGCCCGGCAATGGTGTCGAGGCTCTGCGGACCGACTTCGAAGCGATCGGCGAGGAGTTCGGCGCGACCTGGCAGCTGTGGCCGCAGGGGGAGAAGCGGCGGGTGCTCATCATGGTCTCGAAGTTCGAGCACTGCCTCAACGACCTGCTCTTCCGCGCCCGGGTCGGCGAACTGCCGATCGAGATCGCCGCGGTCGTCTCGAACCACCCCGACCACCGTGAGCTCGTCGAATGGCACCACATTCCCTTCTTCCGGATCCCCGTGACGAAGGAGACGAAGCCCGAGGCCGAGGCGAAGCTGCTCGAACTCGTCGACCGCTTCGAGGTCGACCTCGTGGTGCTCGCCCGTTATATGCAGATCCTCTCCGACGACCTCGCGCGCGAACTCACCGGACGCGCCATCAACATCCACCACTCGTTCCTGCCGTCGTTCAAGGGTGCGAAGCCCTACCACCAGGCATGGGAACGCGGAGTCAAGACCGTCGGGGCGACCGCGCACTTCGTCAACAGCGAACTCGACGAGGGTCCGATCATCGCTCAGCAGCTCGTCGAGGTCGACCATGCCTTCACTCCCGAGGACCTCGTGGCCGCCGGCCGCGATGCCGAATGCAAGGCGCTGTCCAACGCCGTGAAGTGGCACTGCGACGGCCGTGTGTTCCTCTCGGGCAAGAGGACGATCGTCCTGCGCTAGAACCGCTTTCGCGCCGACCGCTCAGGTTGCCGTCGCTGTACCGCGGTATGCGGCGAGCGGTCGACGGCAACCTGAGCGGTCGGCGTATCCACGGTGCCGAGGGGACGGAGGCCATGAAACCGCTGCATGCCGCCTCGGCGTGGATAGACTGTCGACTATGAGCGAGACCCAGACCGAGATCGGCCCGCGCATCGGCGACCAGGTGTTCGAAGCGCTGCAGGCGAGCATTCTCTCCGGCGAATATCGCAGCGGCGATCGACTGCGGATACGCCAGCTCGCGGCGTCCCTGGGTACGAGCGTCATGCCCGTGCGGGAGTCGCTGGCCCGGCTCGAGGAGGTCGGACTCGTCGAGACCAGCCCGCACCGCGGGGCCGTGGTCAAGGAATTCACCGCCGAGGAGCTGCTGCAGATCTATTCCGTGCGTCGCATCCTCGAGGTCGAAGCGACGGTCCAGGGCGCGCAGAAGCTCGACGGGGCGGGCCGGGCGCGGCTCGATGAGGAGTTCGCGGCGATGGAGGCGGCTCTCGACTCCGGCGATGCCTCGGAGTATCTCGACCACGACGAGGAGCTGCTCGCGACGATCTATTCTGCCTCGGGCAATCCCGTCCTCGTTGAGACGATCCGGACCCTGTGGCTGCGCTGCCGGGCGTACAAACTCGTCGGCGCCAGGCGGGAGATCGCGGCCGACGCCAAGGCGCCGCTGCTCAAGCACCAGCGCCGACTCATGGACGCCGTCGACGCCGGCGATCCGGGGGCGGCCGCCGAGGTGACCGAAGAGTCCTTCGACGACGCCGTCCGCCGCATCCGCGCCGGGTTGGGCGCTTGAAGGGCCGGCAAGTGCGGGCCTGAAGAAACTCCTGAAATCGGATGTGATCAAACACTTGCGGAAAAATGTGATCACATCCTATTCTGAGTGCAGTTGATCTGCGTGAAGGTGCGCGGACGCTCAGAGTAGAGAGGGGGTGCTCCCCATGAAAGATGCCGTCATCGTCGGCGGCGGACTCGCCGGACTGTCAGCAGCATGGCGACTGCGCAATTGGGATGTGACGCTGCTGGAATCGGGTTCCCGAGTCGGCGGTCGGATCCGTTCGGAGAACCGCGGACGCTATTTCCTCAACTGGGGCGGACACATGTTCGCCGGAGGCAAGACAGCGACGAATTCCCTTATCACCGAGACACAGACCCGCTCGTCGGAGATCCCCGGATCGCTGTCTGCGGTGTCGATGAACGGCAAGCTGCTCATTGACGGACCCGTCCAGTCGTATCCGTTCCGGATCCCGATGTCGTTGAAGGACCGCGCATCGATGATCAAGGCCGGGGTCAAGGTCTCCGCCGACGTCCTCCGCTACGCCAACGCCGTGCGACTGCGCCCGAACGAGAGCTCGGAGATGCGTCAGCAGAGGATCTACGACTTCGAGAACGACCGCTCGTTCGCCGACTATATCGGGGAACTGTCCGAAGACGCCGAGGCGATGTTCCGGCCGACGATCACCCGTTCGGCAGCCGACCCCGATGAACTCGCCGCCGGTGCCGGCATCGGCTACTTCAGCCTCGTGTGGAACATCGGGCAGGGTCTCAACCGCAGCATCGGCGGCGGGCCGTCCAACCTCGTCGAGTCGATCGCGGCTCCGCTGCAGGAGAACATCCAGCTGGATGCGAAAGTCTACGAGATCGTCCATAAGAAGGACCATGTCGTCGTCCGCTATCGGCAGGACGACATCGACCATGAGATCGAGGCCCTGTCCGTCGTGCTCGCCACTCCGGCGACCGTGGCCCATAAGATCGCCGTCGACCTGCAGGAGGATAAGCGCGAGGCGCTCGGGCAGATCGTCTACGGTCCCTATGTGTCCGCGGCGTTCCTCACCAACGAGACCGAACCTCAGCCCTGGGACCGGGCCTACGGGATCGCCACGCCGAAGCGCTCGTTCAACGTGGTGATGAACCAGGGCAACATCGTCCGCGGCACGGAATCGGAGCGTCAGCCGGGCGGAAGCATCATGACCTTCTCTCCGGCGAGCTTGGCTCGCAAGCTGCTCGACCAGGATGACAAGGACATCGTCGACACCTACATCGGCGACCTCGACGAGGTCCTGCCCGGGTTCGCCGGCATCGTCGAAGAGGCCCAGGTTCAGCGGTGGCGCACCGGCGCACCCTACTGCTTCCCGGGTCGCGGCAAACTTCAGCCGACACTCAACGCGCTTTCCGGGCGGGTGTTCCTCGCCGGCGACTACATGGGCACCTTGTACACGGAGACCGCCATCAGCTCCGGCTTCACTGCCGCACAAGAGGCGGCGAACATTCTCGTCACGGCGCGCCAGACCCGCCGGCACCACCCCGTCCAGCACCCCAACGAGAACGAACCGCCTCAGCATCAGGCGGGGACCGCCTCGGCGGGGGAGACGACGGACACCAACTCAGCATCGACCACCATCACTTCGGAGGCATCATGACAACCACCCTGCGCGGAGTCCTCACCGCACTGACCACCCCCTTCGACGCCGAGGAGAACATCGACTACGACGCCCTCGGGCGCGTCGTCGACCGTTCGATCGACGGCGGAGTCGACGGCCTCGTCGTCGGCGGCTCGACTGCGGAATTCGCCACGATGAGCGGGGACGAACGCCAGCAGATGCTCGAATTCGTCATCGAGCGCACCGCCGGGCGCGTGCCGATCGTCGCGCAGACGGGAGCCACCTCGACGCGGGAAGCCATCCGTCACTCCCAGGCGGCGCAGGCGGCCGGAGCCGATGTCCTCATGATCGTCACTCCTTACTACGAGCCTCTGACCTTGGCCGAGACCGTTGACTACATCAAGACCGTGGCCGCGGCCGTCGACATCGACGTCATGCTATACAACATCCCGGCCGCCACCGGCGTCAACCTCGACCCCGGCACAGTGAGGCAGCTCGCCGAGGATGTCGCGAACATCCGCTTCATCAAGGACTCGAGCGCGAACTGGGAACAGGCACTTCAGCTCATCCACCACCACAGCGACGTCATCTCCACCTTCATCGGCTGGGACAGTTACATCTACTCCGGCCTCGTCGAGGGAGCGGCCGGAATGGTCGCGGGGGCCGCGAACGTCCTGCCGTCCGAGATCGTGTCGGTGTCGACGAAGATCGCTGACGGCGACCTCCACGGGGCCCGCGAGGAGTGGCAGCGGCTCTACCCGGTCATCGACGCGATGATCTCAGAACCGTTCATCCAGGCGGTCAAGACCGGCCTCGAGCTGCGCGGCGTCCCCGTCGGTTCACCGAGGCGGCCCCTGGCCGCCACCGATCCCGACGCCCGGGAACGGATCAAAGCGGCACTGGCCACCCTCGGCAGCTGAGCACAGGCACCGACCGCTCAACTACGGCTGCGAGTGATCAGCGCAGAGTGGAGTTCCTCCGGCAGCTTGACGACCTCGAGGCTGCGTTTGCGGCCGAAGTCGAAGCCGAACCGTGCATGCAGACGGTCAAGATGCTCGGCGACCCGCTGCGAATAGTCAGGGTCGAAAGCATCTGCCGCGATCGCGATGATGAACAGGCCAGTGCCCGGACTCTCCTGTCCCGAGTCGAAGGCAGGTGCGTCGACGGAGAAGCGGCCCCCGCCGTGGACGGCGAGGAGTTCGATCATGAGAGCGACATTGCTGCCCTTGACCCCGCCGAATGGCAGCAGGGAACCGGCGAGGGCGGCCTCGGCATCGTTCGTGGCCGCTCCGCCGGGTGCGAGTGCCCATCCGTCGGGGATCGTCTCTCCTCGATCGGCGGCGTCGCGGACGTTGACCCACGCGGTAGCACTGGTCGCCTGATCGAACATCCGCGGGCCATCGGAATGGGGAACGGCGAACGAGAACGGGTTCGTTCCGGTCGCCGATCCCGGTGCGCCGAACAGCGACATCAGCGCCGGTGAGTTGGCCCCGGCAAACGCCACCAGGCCTCGTTCGGCCAGTCGCGTCGTAAAGTGGCCGAGCTCTCCGGCGGTGAAGGCGTTGGCGATGTTGAGGACGGAGATGCCGAGCGTTGCGACAGACGAGGCGTAGTCGTCGAAGGCTGCGTCGAAGGCGAGCTGCGCGGTGCCGCGGTCGGCGTCGACGTGGTGTGCGGCGGGCAATTGGTTCGTCACCTTCGGCTGCGCCCGCCCGTTGATGCGGCCGGCCTCGAGGCCGTCGAGATAATCGCCGAGATGCGCCGTGCCTACAGCAGTCTTGCCCCGTCGCTCGGCCGCCACTGTCGCGTCCGCCAGAGACTGCGCCAGCGCTGGTGATCCGCCGGCCGCGGTGATCGCTGCGATGCACAGGTCACGCAGTTCGGGAATCGTCAGGGACACGGTCGCGGCGTCAGGAGTCTCCGGCATGCCCATCACGCTACCGGACGCCGACCGCTGCTCGTCTCAGAGGTCGCCGGAGTCCGGAGTGAGATCGGATTGGGAGCTCAGCGCCTCGGCGATGGCCTTCGCCTCCCGGCGCAGCAGAGCGACGAGGCGTTCGACCCGGGAACCGGTGACACGGTCGGCGATCGAGGCGATCGACAGGGCCGCACGCGGTCGGGAGCCGCGGATACGCAGCGGAACCGCGACCGCCCACGACCCCTTGGCGAAGAGCCCCGGATTGTGGACGAAGCCGTCGATGCGGGCCTGATCGATGATGTCGCGCAGGTGCGGAACGGAGACCTTCGGATACCTCTCGGCGAGGATCTCGGCGTTGGCCTCGAACTGGGCGTCCACCTCGGCGGGGGAGAGCTCGGAGAGAATCGCCAGCGATCCGGCGCCGATGCCCAGCGGGTGGCGGTCGCCCACGGACAGGGCGTTGTTGAAGATCTCACCGAAGCCCTCCTCGCGGCGGGCGCAGATCGAATAGCTGCCCGTGCGCAGGGTAAGGAAGACGGTGTCCTGACTGAGTTCGGCCAAGCGCATCAGACTCGACTCGGACTCCGTGACCAGGGGGTCCACCGATTTCTGGGCCAGCTGACCGAGGATCTGCGACTGCACGCCGAGGCGGTACCCGCCCTCTTCGAGGCGTTCGACGTAGCCCATGGCGATGAGCGCCTGGAGCATGCGGTGGACGCTGGCCTTCGGGCGGCCGCTGATCGAAGCGAGCTCGGACAGGCTCGCGCCCTCGCGCCGCTCCCCGGCGATGAGCCCGACGAGGTTGAGCAGGGTCAGCGCGCGTTGGATGCTCTGAGCGCCGGTGCCCGGTTCGAGGCTGTCGACGGCGTGGGCGACGTTGAATGAAGCGGACCGACGCAGCAGCCGACCGCGCATCTTGATGCGATATTCCTCGCGGAGGTCCTCATTCGAATCGGCGGCATCGTGCATGACTCCATTATGGCCCGTCGCCGGAACCGGTGCCCGGGGGTGGTGCGCGCGGCCGCCGAAGCGCACACTTGGACCACCGCACCCACTTCGGGGCGCGTTCTGACAGGAGCGACCATGTCCGCGACCTACACCTTCGATGTCTTCATGAGCCTCGACGGGTTCGCCTCGATCATCCCCGAAGGCGACTGGGGAGGCTACTGGGGCAAACAGGGCCCCGAACTGCTCGACCACCGGCTGCGAACCTACAGCGACGGCTGCCGTGTGGTCCTCGGTGCGACGACCTTCCGCGAATTCGCCGCCATGCTCGCCGCCGCTGACGAGTTCCCCGATGTGCT
Organism: Brevibacterium sp. OS20; assembly: GCF_056837565.1. NCBI lineage: Bacteria > Bacillati > Actinomycetota > Actinomycetes > Micrococcales > Brevibacteriaceae > Brevibacterium > Brevibacterium sp. OS20. The sequence goes on from NZ_CM166367.1 coordinate 166,085, forward strand.
CGACCCCTGGGTGACGGCCATGAGACAGAGCCCGACCACAGTCGTCTCGACCACTCTGGACGAGCCGCTCGATTGGCCCGATGCCACCATCGCCCGTGGCGATGCCGCCGATGTGGTCGCTGCGCTGAAGGACGAATCAGATGTGCCGATCCGCTCACACGGATCTCTGTCGATGAACAGAGCGTTCATGGTCGCCGGACTCGTCGACCGAGTCCAAGTCACCGTCTACCCCGTCATCACAGGTCAGACCGGGGCCCAGCCGGTCTTCGCCGGAGCCGCGGATTTCGACCTCGACCTCCTCGAATCGACGCTGCTCGACGGAAGCATTCACGAACTCGTCTACCGACCGAGACTGCACACCCGGGCCGACTGACACCGCACCGATCCCCCACTGCCGCCTGCGACGAGTCGAGGGCCGCCTCGGCGAGCTGACCTGGGACGATCCACCTTCCCGGAAAATGTGCCCGGAGTTCGGGGTCCATTTGTGGTCGACTCACAATCGAGCGCCGTGAAGTCTGGGCCGACTCACGAAGCATCCTCACTGTGGCCTGCACCACACTCGAACTGCACCCCGAAGCAATGACGCAACAGTGAGGACATCATGTACGACTACATCGTGGTAGGCGCAGGATCGGCCGGATGTGTGCTGGCCGCTCGGCTGAGCGAAGATCCCGACGTCAAGGTCGCGCTCATCGAAGCCGGAGCCGCCGACACCGCCGACGAGATCCACATCCCAGCCGCATTCAGCACCCTGTTCAAGAGCCAGTGGGACTGGGACCTCGACACCGAACCGGAACCCGAACTCCACCGCCGCCGCGCCTACCTTCCCCGCGGCAAGATGCTCGGCGGATCGAGCTCGATGAACGCGATGATCTACATCCGCGGCAACCGCGCCGACTACGATCAGTGGGCCGCCGACGGTGCCACCGGCTGGTCCTATGACGACGTGCTTCCCTACTTCCGGAAAGCCGAATCCAATGAGCGTGGGGCAGACGACTTCCACGGAGCCGACGGCCCGCTGACCGTCTCCGAATCCCGGTCGATGAACCCTCTGTGCGACGCCTGGGTCGACGGTGCCGTCGAAGCCGGATTCGACCACAACGAGGACTTCAACTCCGGTGAACAGCTCGGCGTCGGCCGCTTCCAAGTCACCCAACGCGACGGCATGCGCTGCAGCACCGCCGTCGCCTACCTCCACCCCGTGGCGGAGCGGAAGAACCTCACCGTCATCACCGACGCCCACGCCCGCAAGGTGCTCATCGAGGGCAGCCGTGCCGTCGGCGTCGAGATCGAACGCTACGGCGAGATCGAACAGATCCGTGCGAACCGTGAGGTCGTGCTCTCGGCCGGCGCCTACGGCTCCGCCCACCTCCTCCTGCTCTCCGGCGTCGGCCCGGCCGCCCAGCTCGACGCCTTCGGCATCGAGAAGGTCGCCGACCTGCCTGTCGGTGAGCGCATGCAGGACCACTACATGGTCATGCTCAACTACACGACCGACCTCGAAACGCTCAAGACCGCCGTCTCCCCGGCCAACGCCGAACTGCTGCAGACCGCCGGCCGCGGCCCGCTGACCTCGAACATCGGCGAAGCCGGCGGCTTCTTCGAAACCCGAGAAGGGCTGAACGGTCCCGATGTGCAGTTCCACTCCACACCCTGCCTCTTCGCCGAGGAAGGGCTCGGCGCCCAGACGGTCCAAGGACTGGCCGCCGGTCCCTGCGTCCTCAAACCCACGAGCACCGGAACGCTCACCCTGCGCTCGCCCGACCCGAAGGTCGCACCCCGGATCCTCCACAACTACCTCGGATCCGAAGAGGACAAGCAGAGCATCCTCGCCGGACTGCGCATCGCGCTGGACATCGCCTCCCAGCCGGCGATGCAGGCCGTCATCAAGGACGACTTCATCGTCCCCGAGGGCTTCAGCGACGAGGAGCTGCTCGACTTCGCCCGGCAGGTCGGACAGACGCTCTACCACCCGACCTCGACCTGCTCGATCGGCCACGTCGTCGACCCCGAGCTCAAGGTCATCGGCGTCGACGGACTGCGCGTCGCCGACGCCTCGGTGATGCCCACCGTCGTGCGCGGCAATACGAACGCCCCGACGATCATGATCGGAGAGAAGGCCGCCGACCTCATCGCCGAATCCCGCACCACCGCCACTCGCACCGCGAAGCCCACCACCGCCACCGAGGCGGCCACCCCCATCACACAGAAAGACGAGGTTCCGGCATGACCGAGATCCCCACCTACCGAATGTTCATCGACGGCCGATGGATCGACACCGCCGAGAAACACGCGATCACGTCACCGGCCACCGGGCAGACCGCCGCCCGAGTCGCCTTCGGCGGAGTCGAGCATGCCGATGCCGCGGTTGCCGCTGCCGTTGCCGCTCACGAAGAGGGCACGTGGCGGAACATGACGCCTGACCAGCGCGCGGACATCCTCGACCGGATCGCCGCGAGCATGGAGGCAAAGGCCGAGCGGCTGTCCGCCCTGGCGACCGCCGAGAACGGAGTCACAGTGCGCACCGCCGGCGCCTTCCACATCGGACTCGGTGTGGCGAACCTGCGCGTCTTCGCAGGCATGGCCCGCGGCTTCACCCCCGAACAGGACAACCCGCTGGCACCGGCCACCGGCGATGCTCGAGCGACCATCCGCCGCGAACCCATCGGGGTCTGCGCCGGCATCGTGCCCTTCAACTTCCCCCTCGTCCTCGCCGGATGGAAACTCGGACCGGCCCTGGCGGCAGGCAACACCTTCGTGCTCAAAGCCGACGAGAACACCCCGCTGACCCTGCTCGAACTCGCCCGGTCCGCCGAAGAGGCGGGCCTGCCGCCCGGAGTCCTCAACATCATCACCGGCCCCGGCGAGACCGTCGGAGCCCGGCTCGCCGAACACCCCGACGTCCGCAAGATCGGCTTCACCGGATCCACCGAGGTCGGCAAGAGCGTCCAACGCGCAGCCGCCGACAATCTCAAGAAGGTGACCCTCGAACTCGGCGGCAAGGGCCCGAACATCATCCTCGACGATGCGAACCTCGACGCCGCGATCGACGGATCGATCTTCGCCTTCCTCATGTACTCCGGGCAGGTCTGCGAATCCGGCACCCGACTGCTCGTGCCCAATTCGCGCAAGGACGAGATCGTCGACCGCCTCATCACCCGATTACAGGATGTGACTATCGGCGATCCGACCGATCCCGCCTCGGACATGGGCCCGGTCGCCTCCCAGGACCAGAAGGACCGGGTCGAACGGTACCTGGCGATCGCCGCCGAGGAGGGAGCGACGCTGGCCTACCGCGGGACACTTCCCGAGGGGGAGATGTTCGAGACTGGGGCCTGGGTGCCGCCGATCGTTTTCACCGATGTCACCAACGACATGCGCATCGCCCGCGAGGAGGTGTTCGGTCCGGTCCTCGTCGTCATCGGCTACGACGATGAAGCCGAGGCGGTCGCGATCGCCAATGACAGCGAATACGGACTCTCCGCCGGAGTCTGGGGCTCATCCGAGCGTGCCCGCGCTGTCGCGAACACACTCGAAGCCGGAACCGTGTGGGTCAACGACTGGCACGCGGGCTTCCCGTTCAACCCGTTCGGCGGGTACAAGCAGAGCGGAATCGGCCGGGAGCTCGGCCCCGATGCACTGGCCGAATACACCCAGGTCAAGGCGGTCCAGGAAAGCCTCGACGCCGACTGGGCCAAACACGGATACGCTCTCGTGCTGCCGGCGCCGGCCGAGGTTCCGGTTCCGGCCTGACCATCCGACGTCGGGTCCTGAGGATCCGACGTCAGGTCCTGAGGATCCGACGTCGGTTCGTGAGGTCATCGATCCCCACGCCGAGGCGACTCTCCCGTTCCGGGGATGGGCCGCCTCGGCGCGGGGATCGTTCAATTCGAGATCGGGACGTTTCCGCGCGCGGTGAGCATGCGGATGGCGATGATCGTCTCCTGCAGGTCGGTGAAGCTGCGGACGTTGCGGCCGGTGCGGTCGGCTGCGGTGTCGAGTCGGTAGTACGCGGTGTTCACGTGGACATGGAGGTGCTCGGCGGCGAGTTTGGCGTTGAGGTCACAAGCCGCGTATTCGAGCAGCGTTTCGATGAGGACACCGCCGGCGGCGAGATCGTCCTCGACGAAGCGGCGCAGTTCGGGGCGGATGAGGCGGTGGGCGACCTTATCGTCGAGGGTGACGAGGTAGTCGAGCGGAGTGAGGGCATGCAGCGACCTCACTCCCGGCACACCGTTGAGACTCTCCTGGGCGAGCACAGCCTCGCGGTACGCCTCGGGCACACGGTCGAGCCCCTCGTGGACGGTGGAGGTGCCCACGCACAGGTCGGTGCCGTGGCGGGACAGCTCCCGGTGGACACGTTCGAGATCGGCCAGGGTGGTCGTGCCGTCGGAGGTCACCGGGGTGATGCCGACGATCTGATCCTGGAGGACCACGGCGATGCCGCGACGGCCGACGTCGAAGACCGAGCGCAGGGCGGTGATGACCTCCCGCATCCCTCGATCATCTCGCAGCGGAGTCTGCGAGGTGGCCGTGGCGACGAGCACGCGCGAATCCGGGCGGAGGTCGGACACCTCGGCGAGGTCCGCGCTCGGCCCCGGTGCCAAGCGGCGACCGGAGAGCAGATCGTCGACGAGGTCACGGCGGACCCGGTCGCCCTCAGCCATCTCAAGCTGCTGGGTCTCAAGGAAAGCGACGGCCCCGACGGAGCTGCCGACCTCGATGACGCTCATGACGTGGATGGCGATGTGCAGCGCCTCGTCGCGGGTCTCCTGTTCGGAATCCGAGGCATCGACGATCGCCTCCCACAGAGTCTCCTGCCCGATCCGGAAACCGGTGAGGAAGTCCGGCAGGGTCACTCCCTGCCGCAGTCGCCGCCGGGCCTGGGAGGCGGTGATCGGGAAGTCCTCGGCGGTGGCGCGGCGGCCCTCCTCCAAGGGGGTGAGCGCGGCTTCGAAGACGGTGAACGTGTGTGCGGTGAGATCCTCGGCGAGATTCTTGTCCGGGCTGGCCGGATAAGCGGGCACTTCCCGCCAGGTGCGGCTGACCGAACGTTGGACCGTGGCCGGCAGCGTTGCTCGGACACGGTCGACGATGCGCAGGACGAGTGGATTGGCGACCATGGCAGAAGCTTACGGGCATCCTTGTCGTCCGACCACAATCGATGACCCGTGTTTCTGTTGCGCATCCTGTTGCCCGAGGTCGCCGGCAACGGCAGAGTGGGCACCATAGAGCCGGACGGCGGGAACCGAACGGGAGTCGGACACGTCCGCTCAGTCGACTCTTCTCCTGTGCTGGGGCCACAACCAGTGGTGGTCCCAGCGCCAGCACCGAGCCGATCAACGACGAACGAATCAAGCCTGGAGGAAGACATGACCAACCTCGCCGACAATCTCACCGCCACAGCGAGCCGGCACGGGCAGCGACCTGCCGTCCGCCTCGGCGATTCCGTGCTGACGTATGCGCAGCTGCAGGACCAGGCGCAGCGGGTGGCGACGATGCTCAAGGACAGGGGAATCGGGCCCGGCGACCGCGTCGGACTCGTCCTGCCCAACGTTCTCGAATTCCCCGTCCTCTTCTACGGTGCACTGTCCGTCGGCGCGATCGTCGTGCCGATGAACCCGCTGCTCAAGGACCGTGAGGTGCAGTACTACCTCGAAGATTCCGGGGCTCAGATCGTCTTCGCGTGGAAGGATATGGCGGGTGAGGCCGGGAAGGCAGCGGCCGCGGTCGGCATCGAATGCGTGCGCGTCGACCCCGCCGACTTCGCCGATCAGCTGTCCGTCTTCGACCCGACACCTGAGGTGGTGTCCCGCGCCGACGACGACACCGTCGTGCTCCTCTACACCTCGGGCACCACCGGACAGCCGAAGGGCGCGGAACTCACCCACTTCAATATGATGACGAACGCGGCCGTCACCGCCGAGACCCTCACCTTCCTCACCGAGGACGACATGGTCATGGGCTGCCTGCCGCTGTTCCACTGCTTCGGCCTGACCTGCGGACTCAATGCCTCTGTGCTCAGCGGATCCTGCCTTGCCCTCATCCCGCGCTTCGACCCGATCGAGGCCCTCGAGACCATTCAGGAAGCGAAGGTCAGCATCTTCATCGGTGTGCCGACGATGTACGCGCGCATGCTCAACGCCGAAGGGCGGGAGAACTTCGACGTGTCCAGCCTGCGCTCCTGCATCTCCGGGGGATCGGCGATGCCGGTCGAGGTGATGAAGAACTTCGAATCCGCCTTCGACTGCATCATCCTCGAAGGCTACGGGCTGTCCGAGACCTCCCCGGTCGCCTGCTTCAACCAGCCGGGTATGGAACGCAAGACCGGCACCATCGGCGTGCCCGTACGCGGAGTCGAGATGAAGCTCGTCGACGATGACGACAACGACGTTCCCGTCGGTGAGATCGGCGAGATCGCCATCAAGGGCGAACCCGTGATGAAGGGGTACTGGGGTCGGCCGGAGGCGACAGAGGTGGCCATCCGCGACGGATGGTTCCACTCCGGCGACCTCGCCGAGCAGGACGAGGACGGCTATTACACGATCGTCGACCGGAAGAAGGACCTCATCATCCGCGGCGGCTACAACGTCTATCCGCGTGAGGTCGAGGAAGCGCTCTACGAGCACGAAGCCGTCGCCGAGGCGGCTGTGATTGGCATCGCGAATGACGACCTCGGTGAGGAGATCGGGGCCGCCGTCGCCCTCAAGGCCGGCAGCAGCGTCGACGCCGAAGCGCTGCGTGAGTTCGCGAAGGACCGCGTTGCCGCATATAAGTACCCGCGCAATGTGTGGATCGTCGACGAGCTGCCCAAAGGCCCGACCGGCAAGATCCTCCGCCGCGAGATCTCGGCACCGGAGGACGCATGAGCGGTGTGCACGAGCCAGCACATGTGCCCTCGAAACACTGAGTCCTGTTCCTGGTGAGCGAATACAGTGCAGTCGGCGTAGAGTGCGGTTGATGAATACTGAATCTTCGAAGGGAGATCGCTTCCAGCGACTTCTCAATGATTCCGATAGAAGGCGCGAGTGGGTTCGAGCCTGGGCTCAGGCCGTGGGGGCGGGTGTTGATGATGCGAGATTCGACAAGCTTTGGGCGGACTTCTACGCATTGTGCGACCAGGGCAACATTGCAACATCGAACCGCATCCGTGTGTCTCCGTCTGAATCTGTTCTTCTGATTACTGCCTTCAATGACAATCAACTGAACTCTGAGTTGATGGGCATGGATCTATCTAAACATGTCTGCGTTAGAAGATCGAGATGGGAAAAATCTGATTACGAAAATGCCATAAATATACTCGAGGGAATTGAAGACGACTGTATTTATGAAGTTCGTGAATCAATCGACGTCGCTGGTGATATTCGGATTGAAGCAAAGATCTCTGCTGAAGTTAAGGAGATTATTCGAGACCGCATAAATGGTCTGCCAGAAGGGCTTGTTGCGGTTTCCTGCAACTACGATCAAAACTGAACTGAACTCACCTTTTCGAGCCGTCTGACCTGAACTGGATCTGATCACAGATCCACGATGCGGAACGTCGGCCCTGCAGCGCGGGGGCCGCCTCGGCGAATTGGGTCCTAGAATCGAGGAGCCCGGACGCAGACAGCTGCTCGGGACCGAACATCCGCCCATGGGCGATGCTCGACAGATGATCCGAAGGGTGAGTGAGACGTGGCAGAGACGGTTCTCGAAATCGCCGGTGTGACATTCCGGCGTGGGCAGACGCAGATCCTCCGCGGCATCGATCTGCGCGTCGGTGCCGGCGAGCACTGGGTGCTCATCGGGCCGAACGGGGCGGGGAAGTCGACCCTGCTGAGCTTCGCCTCGGCGCAGGTGTTCCCGACCTCGGGCACCGTCGATATCCTCGGATCACGCATGGGCCGGGTCGAGCTCGCGGCCCTGCGCCGGCTCATCGGACACGTCAACCCGCGCCATCCGCTGCGCTCGAACCTCACCGTCCGCGAGGTCGTCCTCACCGGGCTGACCGGCACCGTCGAACGACCCATGCGGTGGGAGCCCTCACCGGGGGATGTTGCGAAGGCCGATGCCCAGATCGCCGAGGTGGGACTGACGTCCCGCGCTGACGCCGGGTGGAAGGTGCTGTCACAGGGGGAGCGGGGCCGTGCGCTCGTCGCCCGGTCGCTCATCGCCGAACCTCAGCTGCTGCTCTTCGACGAACCGACCACAGGTCTCGACGTGGCCGCCCGCGAACAGCTGCTCGAGACCATCGACGCCCTGTCGGTGCGCTCGCCGGAGTTGTCGACGCTGCTGGTCACCCACCATCTCGAGGAGATCCCCGAGACCACCACGCATGCCGCGCTCATCTCCGACGGTCGGCTGACCGCCGCCGGTCCCGTCGCCGAGGTGCTCACCTCCGAGCAGGTCACCGCCGCCTTCGACCATCCGATCGAGGTGGGTTTCGCCGACCGTCGCTGGTCGGCCCGCGCAGTTCGGTCCGGTGCGGTGCTCGGCTGACGAACTGCGTCCGTGCTGAGGATCGGCTGGGACGATCACCGCGCGCATTGCACGGCTGTGCACTCGGGCCTAGGCTTGAGGCATGAAGATGAGTACCGTGTGGAGCATCATCGGCGCGATCATCGCCATCATCATCGCGTGGTGGGTGGTCAACGTCGCGTTCTCCATTGCGTGGTTCCTCGTCAAGGCCATCATCACCGTCGTCGTGGCGCTCGCGATCTTCGGCCTCATCAAGGCTTCGCTGAAGTCCAAGGACCGCGACCGAACGCGCTGACTTCCGGCTTTCGACCGCGCTGACTGCGCCTCAGAGCTCGCCGAGGCTTGTGTTCGCCCCGCAGAGGACGACGCAGACTTTCTCGCCCTCGGCCGGCACATAGCCGACACCGCTGACTCCCGCCAATGCCGTCGCCGCTGCATGCTCGACCGCCAGCCGGTGTTCGTCCCACAGTCGCTGGCGTGCTTCGACGATCGCGTCGTCGCTGACCAGCACCGAGGTGACCAGATCCGACCGTGCCGCCTCCAGAGCCAGCGGTGTGGCGCGACGGGCACCGAGCGAATCCGCGGCTACCGAATCGACCGTGACGTCGACCGGTTCGCCCGCTTCGATCGCTGCATTCAGCGCTCGGCAGTTCTCCGGCTCAACCGCGACAGTGCGCACTCCGTGATGAGTTGCCGCAGTCGCGACGCCGGCGAACAGTCCGCCGCCTCCGACGGAGACGACGACAGTGTCGAGGTCGGGCACCTGCGCCAGGATCTCGGTCATCAGCGTGCCCGCGCCGGCGGCGATGAGCGGGTGGTCGTAGGCGTGCGAAGCCAGCGCACCGGAGGACTCGACGAATTCCTGGCAGGCGGCGGCTGCCTCGGCGAATTCGGAACCGACCAACTCCACTCGCGCGCCATACGAACGCAGCCGTTCGACCTTCACGCTCGGCGCGGTAGTCGGCAGGAAGACGGTCGCCGGTACCCTGGCGGCACGGGCGGCCCAGGCGCAGGCGAGCCCCGCGTTGCCGCCCGAAGCGATCGTCACTCCCGCCTCGGGGAAGGTGCCTTCTGCAAGGTGAGCCTGGATGAAGTTCTGCGCACCGCGGGCCTTGAACGTGCCGGTGTGCTGCATGAACTCGAGGGCGAAGAACAGGCCGTCCTCACCAGCCGGGGCCACGGTCACCGGGCGCACACGGCCGGCGATCCGTGCAGCGGCGGCTTCGACGTCGGAGTACGTCAGCTCAGTCATCTCATCAGCCTATGCGAGAGCTGCTGAGGGGGTGCGCCGCCTCGGTGGATTGTTGGGTCGATCCACGGCGTTTCAGGCGGAGGAATCACCGTGGATCGACCAGGAAATCGAGGTGCAGGTGACGAACCAGGGGTTCGCGGCAGCCTCAGTGATGCTTCGTCAGGCCGAGGTCGTTGCCCTTCGGCTCCTTGACGAGGCTGACGCCGATGAGCGAGATGATGCACACGATGATCATGTAGATCGCGATCGAGATCGATTTTCCGGTCTCGGCGAGCAGGGTCTCGGCGATGGTCGGGGCGAAGGCACCACCGAGGATCGCGCCGAGCGCGTAGCCGATCGAGACGCCCGAGTAGCGGACCTCGACAGGGAACATCTCCGCATACATCGCCGACATCGGGCCATACGACAGGCCCATGCCGACGGTGAGGACGAAGATGCCGATGCCGTACATCCAGATGTTCGCCATATCGATCATGAGGAAGGTCGGGATGAGCCAGACGATGAGCAGGACGTACCCGATCTGGAAGGTCCGCACGCGACCGAGCTTGTCCGACAGCGCACCGCCCCACATCGTGAACACCAGCCAGCCGAAGCTCGCGAGCGTCGTCGCCAACAGCACGGGTGCACGGTCGAGGCCGACGGATCCGCCCTCGGCGATGGGGCGTGAGGCGTAGGCGGCGAAGAACGCGATGATCATGTAGCCCACGGCGTTGTTGCCGATGAAGATGAGCGCGGAGAGGACGACTTCCTTCGTGTTCTTCTTGAACAGGGTGCCCAAAGGAGCTGAGGATTCGGCCTTGCGCTCGGCGAGCTCGGCGAAGACCGGGGACTCCTCGACCTGCCGGCGGATGTAATAGCCGACGAAGACGAGGACGACTGAGAAGAGGAACGGGATCCTCCATCCGAAGCTCGCGAACTGTTCGGCGGAGAGGACCGTGGTGAGTACCCAGATCACACCGGTGGCCAGGATCATGCCGACCGGCACGCCGATCTGCGGGTACGCACCGAAGATGCCGCGCTTGGAGATCGGAGCATGCTCGACCGACAGCAGCGCGGCCCCACCCCATTCGCCGCCGGCGGAGAAGCCCTGGAGGATCCGCAGCAGGGTGAGCAGGATCGGCGCGCCGACACCGATCATCGCGTAGTTCGGGAGCAGACCGATGAGCGAGGTCGCGGCCCCCATGAGGATGAGTGTGAGCACGAGCATCTTCTTGCGTCCGATCCGATCGCCGAGGTGGCCGGCGATGATCGCGCCCAACGGGCGGAAGAGGAACGAGATGCCCAGAGACGCCCACGCCATGATCTGGCCGAGTGCCGGATTGTCCGCGGCCAAAGGGCCGAAGTACTGGGCGGAGAGGACGAGGCCGGCGGCCTGAGCGTAGATGAAGAAGTCATACCACTCGATGGTGGTGCCGACGAGGGTGCCGGCGAGGACCTTACGCTCCTCGCGGGTGATCGAATGAGGGGTGGCCGGATTCGGAGTGACCGGGCCTGAAGCGGTGGCGGACATGAGCGGAACCTTCTGTTGCTGGGCGACTTTGCCGGGTGCCGTCTCCGGAGGCGGTGGTCCTCGACTCTGAGTGATCGCCGGTGCCTCGGGTCTGGCGGCGGACGGATGGACGTCTGCCTCGACTGACTGCCTGGTCAGTAATTGAGAACGATCATAGGTCAGAATGCACCCCCGTGTCACTCGGTGACAATTACCGACCGATTGGTTAGTATATGTTGAGGAATCGGCAGCGGTGCCGAATGCGGCCGCCGTGGACCGGGAGACGTCGTTTCACCAGGGAGAGCAAAGCATGACCGAAATCCTCAGTTCCTATGTGGCCGGAACCTGGCACACCCCCGGCTCGGCCGACGGTGCCCGGCCCGTCCGCGACGCCGGCACGGGGGAACTCCTGCACTCGGTGAGCTCGGCCGGAGTCGACTTCGCCGCCGTCGCCGACCACGCCCGGACCACCGGCATCGCCGAACTGCAGAAGCTCACCTTCCACCAGCGCGGTGTGATCCTCAAGAAGCTCGCGACCTACCTCATGGAGCGCACGAAGGACTACCACGAGATCTCCTTCACCACCGGCACCACCAAGCGCGACGCCTTCGTCGACATCGAAGGCGGAATCGGCACACTCTTCACCTACTCCGGCGTCGCCCGCCGCCAGATGCCGAACTCGACTGTCCACCTCGACGGCGGAGTCGAACGCCTGTCGAAGAACGGCACCTTCGTCGGTCGCCACATCCTCACCTCCCGGCAAGGCCTTGCGCTGCAGATCAACGCCTTCAACTTCCCCGTCTGGGGCATGCTCGAGAAGTTCGGACCGATGTTCGTCGCCGGCGTCCCCGTCGTCGTCAAACCCGCCACCGACACCGCCCACCTGACCCACGCCGTGGTCGCGGATATGATCGAATCCGGTCTGCTCCCTGCCGGTGCGATCCAGCTGGTCACCGGTGACGTCACCCCGCTCTTCGACCACCTCGCCGAACAGGACGCGATCGCGTTCACCGGCTCAGCCAACACCGCCCGCACGCTGTCCGCGCTCGACTGCGTGACCCAGCGCGGCACCCGCTTCTTCGCCGAGGCGGACTCACTCAACTTCTCTCTGCTCGGTCCCGACGCCGCACCCGGAACGGAGGAATTCGACCTCTTCGTCTCCGGCGTCGTCGCCGAGATGACCGTCAAGGCCGGACAGAAGTGCACCGCGATCCGCCGCACCTTCGTCCCCGAAGCCCACGCCGAGGCGGTCGGCGAGGCCATCATCGCGAAGCTTTCCACCCAGGGTGTCGGAGATCCGCGCGAGAAGTCCACCCGCCTGGGCCCCGTGGTCTCCGACAAGCAGCGCACCGACGTTCTCGACGCGGTCGACCAGATCATCGCCGGGGGAGCGCATCTGCTCACCGGCGGCCGTGAGGAATCCGATCGTCTGGCCGCCGAACACGGCGGAGCCTATGTCGCGGCCACCGTCCTCCAGGCCGATGACGCCTGGGCCGATGCCGTCCACGACATCGAAGCCTTCGGGCCCGTGACCTCGATCATCGCCTATTCCGACACCGAGGAGGCCGTCCGCCTGGCCGCCCGTGGCCGCGGTTCGCTGGTCGGCTCCGTCGTCACCCACGACCGTGAGTTCGCCACCGAATTCGTCCGCAAGATCGCCCCATGGCACGGCCGCGTGCTCGTCCTCGACCGCGACGATGCCGAAGAGTCGACCGGTCACGGTTCGCCGCTGCCGAACCTCATCCACGGCGGCCCCGGACGGGCCGGCGGCGGTGAGGAGATGGGCGGACTGCGCGGTATCACACACTTCATGCAGCGCACCGCGATCCAGGCCTCCCCGGACATGCTCACCGCGATCGGCGGGGAATGGGTCAACGGATCGGAGCGCCGCCTCGGCGATCATCCGTTCACGAAGTCGCTGGCGGACCTACGCGTCGGTGACACACTCGATTCGGAATGGCGGGAGGTCACGCTCGACGATATCGAGCACTTCGCGAACTTCACCGGGGATACCTTCTACGCCCACATGAACGAGGAGGCGGCCGCCGCGAACCCGTTCTTCCCGGGACGCGTGGCGCACGGCTACCTCATCGTGTCCTTCGCCGCCGGACTCTTCGTCCAGCCGGACCCGGGCCCGGTGCTCGCGAACTACGGACTCGAAGGGCTCAACTTCATCACGCCTGTCTCCCCAGGTGACAAGCTCAAGGTGACGCTCACCGCCAAGCGCATCACCCCGCGTGAGACCGACGAATACGGTGAGGTCCGCTGGGACGCGCAGGTCGTCAACCAGAACGACGAACCCGTGGCGAACTACGATGTGCTCACCCTGGTGGCCAAGGAGTACTGAGGGCTCGGTTGGGTTGAAGGCCCTGCCGGTCGGACAGGCAGGTAAGAGTCGCCCCGCGCGGAGGATGTGCATCCTCGGCGCGGGGCGACGTCGTTCATGAGGTCCGGGGCACCCGGACCCTGAGCGAAGAAGGGCGGATCGTCACGGTCGCCGGGGTCTGTGCGACCGCGTCGCCGTCGGCGACGATCTCGACCGGTGCGGCACCGGCGGGAGTGTCGATGCGGATCTCGCGAGCCCGGCTGAGATGGATGTTCGGATGCCGGTCGTGCCTGCCGGACATGAACGCGACGAGTTCGACGGCGAGCTTCGGCAGCCATGCCTCCTTGAGGAGGACGACGTCGATGAGTCCGTCGTCGATCGCCGCCTCGGGTGACAGTGTGAGCCCGCCCCCGTAGCGGCCGGAATTCGCGAACCCCGCGGTCAGGCCCCGGAAGTCGAGGCGCTGTCCGTCGACTGTCAGCTCGAGGTCGATGCTCCTCGGCGGCAGGATCGCACGCAGGATCCCGTACAGGTACACCCAATGGCCCCGGACGACCCTGGTTGAGTTCGCATGCCGCTGGACGGTCGAGTCGAGGCCGAGACAGACGTTGCCGAGGCTGATCGTGCCATCGAGGTCGAGCACGTCGATCACTCGATCGCTGCCGTCGGCGATCGTGGCCACAGCCTCTTCGACGCGCTTAGGGATGCCGAGTTTGCCGATGAGGTCATTGCCGCGGCCACCGGCGATGACGCCCAGCGCTGTGTCCGTATCGACGAGGCCGGCGGCGACTGTACGCGCCATCCCGTCACCGCCGAGTGCGCCGACGACCTTGGCGCCCTCGGCGGCGAATGCTGCGGCGAGCTCCTTCGCATGTTCCTCGCTCGTGCTTCTCACAAGCCGTGCCTCGAGACCGTGTGCGGCGAAAGCGTGGACGAGCGGATCGATGCGTCTGAGCACCGCTCCGCGCCGTGCCGTGGGATTGAGGATCACGGGCACGACCGCCGGATCGGCGACCGGCCGCGCAGAGCCCCGGTCTGCGGAACCCGTGCCGAAGTCGCCCTTGTCTTCGATGCCGCTCACAGTCGATCCGGTCCGTTCATCAGCTTGCCGGGATTCATGATGCCGGTCGGGTCGACCTCGGCCTTGGCTGCGCGCAGCATCCGCAGCCACATCTGACCGGCCTCGGCGGGCAGCCACGGAGCGTGATCGGTACCGACGGCATGGTGATGGGTGATCGTGCCGCCACCGTTCACGATTGCCTCGCTGGCAGCAGACTTCAGCGCCTTCCACTGGGCGATCTCCGCCCCGACCTCCTGCTTGGCGAAGACCGTGTAGTACAGCGAGCAGCCGGTGGCATAGAGGTGCGAGACGTGGCAGAGCACGAAAGCAGGAGTGCCGCGATCGGCCATCGCCTTCTCGATTCCCGCGCCGATCGCACCGTGGAGGTCCTCCACCTTCGACCACGGGGCCGAGGTCTCCATCGTCTCGACGATCATGCCCTCACGCAGCAGCTGATCCCGCAGGTACGGAGTCGAGAAGCGGTGCTTCTCCCACGAGGCCTCCGGAACCGCGCCGAGGTTGACGCCCTTGTGCCTGCGCACGATCGAACGACCCTGGGAGCGACGCGCACGAACATCGGAGGGGGTGCCGTCGTAGCGGACGACCAGCAGGCAGGGAGTCGTGAGGCCGCGGGCGCGCAGGTACGCGAGAACGCCCTTGCGCTGCAGCTCGCTGCCGAGCTGCGCGAGACCGAACGCGGTCTCGTTGACATCCGAGAGACGGGCGATGTCGAGGTGCAGTCCCGACTGTTCCATCTCCCGCAGCGCCGCGGCCCCGGATTCGAAGTCCGGGAAGAACCAGGAGTCGCCCTGCACTGCCTTCGGCACGCGATGGATCCGCAGGGTCGCCTCGGTGATGATGCCCAGCGTTCCCTCGGAGCCGACGAACAGCTGGCGCGGATTCGGTCCGGCCGCCGTCGCCGGGGTGGTGCGCAGCTCGACGGGACCGTTCGGGGTCGAACAGCGCAGACCGCAGACGTTCTCATCGATGCGGCCGTAACCGGTCGACTGCTGACCGGCCGAGCGGGTGGCGACCCAGCCGCCGACGGTGCTGAACTCGAAGGACTGCGGATAGTGGGCCAGCGTGAAGCCGCGAGCCTGCAGCGCCTCCTCGAGGTCGGGTCCGAAGACTCCGGCCTGGACGGTGGCCGTCAGCGACTCCTCGTCGATGTCGATGATCCTGTCGAGGCGGGCCAGGCTGATGCTCACGACCGCCGCGAACTCGCCGCGCACGGCATCGATGCCGCCGACGACACTGGTGCCGCCGCCGAAGGGAACGACCGCCACGGATTCCTCGGCGCACAGCGCGAGGAGGGTGTCCACCTCGGCGTTCGAAGCCGGGTAGAGCACCGCATCGGGAGCGGTGACCAGCTCGCCGCTGCGCAGCCGGATGAGGTCGGGCAGGCTGCGCCCGGCCGCATGGGAGACGCGGACGGCGCGATCGTCGCGGACGAATTCCTCGCCCACCGCCTCGGCGAAACGGGCCCTGACTGCGGACGGCAGGACTGATTCGGGCAGCTCGACGTCCTCGAGCGCCACATGCGGCCTGTCGACTCCGGCCGGCCACCCGCAGTGTTTGCTCAGTATCATCTTCGCCCCGGGT
Source organism: Brevibacterium sp. OS20 (assembly GCF_056837565.1). Lineage (NCBI taxonomy): Bacteria > Bacillati > Actinomycetota > Actinomycetes > Micrococcales > Brevibacteriaceae > Brevibacterium > Brevibacterium sp. OS20. The sequence goes on from NZ_CM166367.1 coordinate 182,271, forward strand.
TTGACCGGGCCGTCGTGGCCGTCTTCGCCCCAGCCCCACCAGCGCATACGCGGCTTGTCCATGGTCGTCATCCTTCGTGTCGTGATTCGGTGGTGAGTTCCGGAGCGAGCCGGGCCACAGCGTCATAGAGGTCAGCGCGGTCGGCGTCGACGAGTCCCCACCGGGTCCGCCGGTCGATGACGTCCTCGACCGTCAGCGCCAGTTCGTGTTCGACGGCGAAACGGACCTCCGCGCCGGTCAGCGGGATGCCCTCGCGTACGGGTTCGTTGAGGGAGGGGTCGGCATCGCCGTAGGCTGCCACCTTCGCTGCGTCGGTTCCGTAGCTGGCGACGAGGCGGTCGGGCAGGCCGGGTGCGGGTGTGCCCTTGCCGACGAGGCCGAGTTCGGTCGTCCGGCATGCTCCGACGCGCAGTCCGCCGACCTTGACGACGTCGTCGACGGCGTCTTCGGCCATGCGGCGGTAGGCGGTGAGCTTGCCCCCGACGATCGTCAGCGCCCCGGTCCGCGAGTCGCGCAGCAGGGCGTGTCTGCGGGAGAGGTCGGCGCTGCTCGAGGTGTCGCTTGTCTTGATCAGCGGGCGGAAACCGGCGTAGCCGCCGACGATGTCGTCAGTAGTCAGCTTGTCTTCGAGAACGGCGTTGGTCGTGTCGAGGAGGAACGCCTCCTCATCGCCGTCGGGCAGGGCACGGCCCGGGATCGGACCGTGGTGCGGATCGTCGGTGAGACCGATCATGACCAGACCGTTGGGCCACGGCACAGCGAAGACGTAGCGACCGAAGTGACCGGGCACCGGGGCGGTGATCGCGGCCTGTGGGTCGCCGAGGCGGGCGGCAGGAACGAGAATGTGCGAACCCTTGCTCGGTGCCAGTTCGACCTCGTCCGAGAGAGTGTCCGACCAGACGCCGGCTGCATTGACGATCTGTCGGGTGCGCAGCGTGTGCTCATCCCCGGTGAGGCGGTCCCTGATGTGAACACGAGTGGGTTCGATGTCGGTTGCCTCGGCGTAGGTGATGACACCCGCACCGTGTTCGGCGGCGGTCCGGGCCAAGACGACGACGAGCCGGGCATCGTCGATGAGCTGACCGTCCCAGCTGAGCAGCCCGCCGCGCAGACCGTCGGTCGCCGTCGTCGGGGCGAGCTGCCGGACTTCGGCGGCCGAGACGCGGCGGGGATGGGGGAGAAGCTCCTTCGGGGTGCGGGCGAGCATCCGCAGGAGGTCGCCGGCGTGGAAGCCGGTGTTCGTCATGGCCGCCTCGACGCGACCGACCCCCGGATGCAGCGGGAAGATCATCGGCAGCGGCCGGATGAGGTGCGGGGCGATGGTGTTCATCAGCCGGCCGCGTTCGACGGCGGATTCCCACGCGATCCCGACGTCGGCCTTCGCGAGGTAGCGCAGTCCGCCGTGGGCGAGTTTCGAGCTCCAGCTGCTCGTTCCCGAGGCGAGGTCGCCGCGTTCGACGAGGGTCACAGAGAGCCCGCGGCTGGCCGCGTCCAAGGCGACGCCGGCGCCGGTGAATCCACCGCCGATGACGACGACGTCGGAGACATTCGCCGAGGCGGCCGCGAGGTCACGTTCGCGCTGAGCGGCATTGAGGGACGAGGTGTTCGCTGTGGCTTGGGAGCCGAGTCCCGCCGAGGCCGTGGGGCCGTCGTCTGCATTGGTGGAGGTCATTCCCACCCTTTCTGGCACGATGCCGTACCAGTTTGCATTCGGCGATCAGTGTTGTCAAGATCACACTGTGACTAATCAAGGACGCCCCTACGCCGGAGCCAGCCGCGAAGCGCGGGAGAGTGCTCGGCGGGAACAGATCATCGCGGCAGGGATCGAACTGTTCGGGACTCAGGGATACCGGGCGGCCACGGTGGGCGCGATCTGCGATTCCGCAGGGTTGAACAAGCGCTACTTCTACGAATCCTTTGCCACCTTGGAGGATCTCCTGGTCGAGGTCTACGAGCGGGTGGTGGCCGATCTGCGGGCCGTGGTGCTCGCTGGTGGTGCGGCCGATGCAGGGGGCTCTGAGACTGTGACGGAGGCGCAGGGCGCCGAGGCCATGGCGGTGCTGCGCGGATTCATGGACGGGTTTCTCGGCTGGGCGCAGGCGAACCCGATCTTCGCGCGAGTCCACCTCTTCGAAGTGCTCGGAGTCAGTGGGCGCATCGACGAGCTCTACCGTCGGCACGGTCGGGTGATCGGCGGCGAACTCGCCGATGCGCTCTGCGTGGCCGTCTCGGGCACCGTACTCACCGGCACGCGTCGGAGAGTGCTCGGGGACCTGCTCGTCGGCGCCGGTATTCAGATCGTCGTCGACTGGGTGATCGGCGACTATCAGCCTCCGAGGCAGGAGCTGCTGTCCGAGATCGAATCGACACTCGGCTGGGTTCTGACTGCGGGAGTGATCGGGGAAAGCTGAGCCTCGGGGGCCAGGACCCGACCCTCAGGCCTCCAGGCCTTGGAAGGCCATCGTTGTGACCGCCTCGGCGATGGTGTCGGGGTCGACGGGATAGCTGGGGCGGTACCACTCGGTGATCGAGTTGACCATGCCGAAGAGCAGACGGGTGATGAGGCCGGGAGTGAAGTCCGAGAGCAGACCGCCCTCGGCGATGGCGGCCTCGACGAGCGCACGGACCTTCGCATCGATATTGCGTCGGGCCTCGAGGGCTTCGCGTTCCAGCGGTGAGTTTCCGCGCACGCGCAGCAGCAAGGTCACCGAATGGTGGTACTCGATGAGGATGACGACGCTGGCGCGCACGGCCAGCTGCAGGCGTTCGAGCGCGGTGACATTCTCTCGCAGGCTCTCGGTCTCCACAGCGGAATCGAGGGCGCGGATGCCGCGGCTGATCGCCAGGTGCAGCAGCTCTTCCTTCGACTTCACGTGATGGTAGATCGCGGATTTCGTGATGCCGAGCTCACGGGCGACCGTGTCCATCGACGTGCCGTCATAGCCGCGGGAGACGAAGACCTCTGTGGCCTTGTTGATCAAGGTCTCCCGGTCGTAGCCGGGACGGCCGCGGCGCGAGCGTTTGGGGGCGGTCGCCTCGGCGGGGGTCGTCGAGGACGTCGACGCGGCGGTCGTCGATTCCGCGGACGACGTCGTCGAGTCCGGAGCTGTCGACGCGGGTGAGGACGATTCGGGCATGCGCATCAGTCTAATCGGCCACCTCGGTGAGTGCCGCGATCCAAGTCACAGCACTCACCTCGGCGCGCGTCCGCAGCGCCGCTTCAGCGCACGCACTGCGCCTCATCTCAGCGCACGCCCTCGCGGCGGTCGATGATGCGCTTCATCTTGCCGACCGAGCGCGGCAGGTCCCCGGGCATCTTGATGTCGATGGCGCAGGAGACGCCGAGGCGCTCCTTGATGCGGGCGGCCACGAGCTTGTCGAGGCCGTCGAGCTCGACGGCGCCGACGCCTTCGCGGGCCTCGACCTCGACGGTCATCTCATCCATCCGGCCAGGGCGGGTGAGGATGAGCTGGAAGTGGGGGCTCAGCGGTGCGAACTCGAAGAGCACGGTCTCGACGTTCGCGGGGTAGACGTTGACGCCGCGGATGATCATGAGGTCATCGGATCGGCCGGTGATGCGCGAGATGCGGCGGAAGTTCGGGCGCGCGGTGCCCGGCAGCAGTGTTGCCAGATCGTGCGTGCGGTAGCGGATGATCGGCAGCGCCTCCTTCGTCAGCGAGGTGAAGACGAGTTCGCCCTCCTCGCCGTCGGGCAGCACCTCGCCGGTGAAGGGATCGACGATCTCCGGGTAGAAGTGGTCCTCCCAGATCGTCGGGCCGTCCTTCGTCACCGCGGATTCGCAGGCCACGCCGGGGCCCATGACCTCGGAGAGACCGTAGATGTCGACGGCATCGATGTTGAAGGAGTTCTCGATCTCCTTGCGCATCTCGTCCGTCCACGGCTCGGCGCCGCAGATCGCGGTCTTCAGGCTCGTCGTGGTCGGGTCGATGCCCTGCTTGTGGAATTCGTCGAGGATCGTGAGCAGGTACGTCGGGGTGGCCGTGATGATGTCCGGCTTGAAGTCCTGGATGAGCTGCACCTGGCGCGGGGTCTGACCACCGGAGATCGGGACGACGGTGAACCCGTGACGCTCCGCCCCGTGGACGCCGAGGCCGCCGGTGAACAGCCCGTAGCCGTAGGCATTGTGCATCATCTGTCCGCGCTTGCCGCCGGCACCGAGGATGGACCGCGCGATGAGGCTGCCCCACCGATCGAGATCGCCCATCGTGTACCCGACGACGGTCGGCAGGCCCGTCGTTCCCGAGGAGGCGTGGATGCGCGCGACCTGCTCCTGCGGGACGGCGAAGAGCCCGAACGGATAGTTGTCGCGCAGGTCCTGCTTGGTCGTGAACGGCAGCTTCGCAATGTCATCGAGGCTCGTGATGTCGGCGGGAGTCACGCCGAGGTCGTCGAAGGCCTTCCGGTAGAACGGCACCCGTTCGTACACCGAGGTCACCGTCGTCTTGAGGTTCTTCAGCTGGTCGGAGCGCAGCTCGTCCAGGCTCATCCGTTCGCCGGCGTCGAGGTCGGTCTCAGTCATCATCGTCTCCTTGCGAATCTCTTCTGTGTGTCAGATCCAAAAACCGCCGAGGTGGTCCACCGTTCTTCGGTGTTCGGTCGTCGACGGGTGGTTCGGTGGGGGTGGTCCGGCGCGGCATGGTGCCTGTCGCGGAGCCGGCGGCCGTGTGGTTGGTCGGGTCTACTTGCGGGCGGGCAGCGTGCGGGAGCGGCCGCGGTAGGTGGCGATGATGTCGTCGCCGCGCGTGACGGTGACGTCGTAGATGCCCGAGCGGCCCTGCTTGATGACCTCATGGCCGCGGGCGACGAGCTCGTCACCGAGGTACGTGGGTTTGAGGAAGTCGATGTCTCCGCCGGAGGCGACGGTGATCGAGCCGGGATAGTTGCAGGCCATCGCGAAGGTGGTGTCGGCGAAGAGGAAGATGTAGCCGCCGTGGGTGATGTCGTGGCCGTTGGTCATGATGTCGGTGACCGTCATCGAGCACTGCGCCCACCCGGGTCCGTGGTCATCGACGGTGATGCCCAGGTGCTGGGAGGCGCGATCGTTGGCGAACATCGCGGCGGCACCGGTGAGCTCGGGCGCCGCCTCGGTGGGGGCGTCTGCGGGGGACGGAGTGGTCGCCTCGGTGGGGGACTCGGGCGCCGCCTCGGCGGGGGTGGAGGTGTTCGGGGTCTGTGACTCCGCGGTCGTCGTATCGTGGGCGGGCTGTCCCATGGTCGGCTCCTCCTCGAGTCGCGGGTTCAGGCGCCGATGCACGAGGAGTGCCTGCGCCGCTGCGTATTGACGACGGTGAGAGTTCCCCGCGATTCCGGACGGTCAGCCCGTCGGAGAATTAACGACCATCTGGTCAATAAATATCGTTCCGATCGTCGTCGCTGTCAAGTCACGGGGTGTGTTCGGGGTGTGTTCGTCTGCGAATCGCTCACGCATCGTCAAGTGCAGGCGGGAATAGGTCACTATCGGATAGCTGCCGAGAAATATAGGTCGCTATCGGACATCTTCCGGCGCTGAAAGTATCTGATGCTGACCTATATTCGGCGGGCGCCGCTTCGGCCGGCGCCGCGCTGGTAGTGCGATTGTTGGGTCGATCCGCGGTGGTTTCGTTGCCGATGACGCCGTGGATCGACCCAACAATCCACTGATCGGCACGGCCGCGCGGCACGGCAACGCGGCATGGCGATCCCACAGTGCCGCGGCAGGGCGGCGGGGCTGAGCGGCTCTTTCGCGTGGGCGGCATTGCACCCGGGCCGGGGGTGTGCGACACTGGTGGCAACAATACAGAACAAATGGTCAGTAAATGGATGCCCTCGGGCCAGAGGTCTTACGATGGTCGGACCGATGAGGAGGTCGGCAGCCGCTGACCGAGCCGGGTCCTGACAAGGGCACATCCAAGGGTGGAGTGGTCATGACAACTCAAGTGAACGACAACCGCTTCGACGAGGCGCAGCTGCAGGAGCAGTTCGACGCCACGATCGAGGCCAAGGATCGGATCGAACCCCGGGACTGGATGCCCGAGGCCTACCGCAAGACGCTCATCCGCCAGGTCGCGCAGCACGCGCACTCGGAGATCATCGGCATGCAGCCCGAAGGCAACTGGATCTCCCGCGCGCCCTCCCTGCGTCGCAAGGCGATCCTGCTGGCGAAGGTCCAGGACGAAGCCGGACACGGCCTCTACCTCTACTCTGCCGCCGAGACCCTGGGCGCCACGCGCAACGAGCTCACCGAGAAGCTCGTCGCCGGCAAGCAGAAGTACTCCTCGATCTTCAACTACCCGACCCTGTCCTACACGGATGTCGGCACAATCGGTTGGCTCGTCGACGGGGCGGCCATCTGCAACCAGGTGCCGCTGTGCCGGACCTCCTTCGGCCCCTACGGCCGCGCGATGATCCGCATCTGCAAGGAAGAGTCCTTCCACCAGCGCCAGGGCTACGAGCTGCTGATGACGATGATGCGCGGCACCGAGGCTCAGCGCGAGATGGTCCAGGAATCGGTCAACCGCTTCTGGTGGCCGGCGCTGATGATGTTCGGACCTCCCGACGACAACTCGCCGAACACCGAGCAGTCGATGGCCTGGGGCATCAAGACCCACACCAACGATGAGCTGCGCCAGAAGTTCGTCGACATGTCCGTCCCGCAGGCCGAAGCCCTCGGCGTGACGTTCCCCGATGAGAACCTCAAATGGAACGAAGAGCGCGGACACTACGACTTCTCCACCCCGAACTGGGACGAGTTCTGGGCCGTCGTCAAGGGAGACGGACCCTGCAACGAACAGCGCCTCAATCACCGCAAGCGCGCCTGGGACGAAGGAGCGTGGGTGCGCGAAGCAGCGCTCGCCTTCGCAGAGAACCAGACCGCCGAGGCGGCCGCCACCCCGACCGCGGCCGATGCGACTCCCGCCGCCGGAGTTGACACCACCACCCCCGAGGAGACAGCGAAATGACCGAGACCAACCCCGGCTCCACCTCGGCGAAGGACGCATCCGCTGCAGGCTCGACCCGCGGCGAATGGCCGCTGTACGAGGTCTTCGTGCGCGGCAAGCGCGGACTCAACCACGTCCACGTCGGATCTCTGCACGCCGCCGACGACCAGATGGCCGTCCACCATGCCCGCGACGTCTACACCCGACGCAACGAAGGCGTGAGCATCTGGGTCGTCCGCGCCTCCGACATCACGGCCTCGAGCCCGGACGAGAAGGACCCGATGTTCGCCCCCAGCGGCGACAAGGTCTACCGCCACCCCACCTTCTACGACATCCCCGCCGATGTCCCCCATATGTGAGAAGGGGCGAGAGATGACTGCGAACAACGAACCCACCATCCACGTCGAACACGACGAAGCCGGCACGAACGTCGATCACGGCGACCACGACAACGCGTACTCCGGTCTGCTCGTCAACGACGCGAACTGGGCCTTCGGCACCGACTTCGAAGACCCCCTGGCCGGCGTCGACACGACCGTGCCCGACGGCGTCGACGCCAAGGACCTCGGCGCGTACTGCCTCATGCTCGGCGACGACGCCCTCGTCTTCAGCCAGCGGATCTCCGAATGGTGCTCGAACGCCCCTGACCTCGAAGAGGACATCGCGCTGGCGAACATCGCCCTCGACCTCCTCGGGCAGGCTCGTCTCCTGCTCGCCCGCGCCGCCGCAGCCGATCCGGAGCTCGTGCCCGAGCTGCCGGCTGGCTCCCCGGTGCCCGATGAGGACCGGCTCGCGTTCTTCCGCAACGACTTGGGCTTCCGCAATGTCCGCCTGGCAGAGGTGCCCAACGGCGACTTCGCCGAGGCGGTCGCGAAGATCCTCATCTACTCCACCTGGCGCCTGTCGATCTTTGAACGCCTCACAGACAGCCGCGACACCGTGCTCGCGGCCATCGCGGCCAAGGGCGTGAAGGAGATGTCCTACCACCGCGACTTCGCCGGACGCTGGGTCGTGACCCTGGCCCGCGGCACCGAGGAATCGAAGTCCCGCCTGGTCAAAGCCCTCGACGGTCTGTGGCCGCTGTGGTCCGAGCTCTTCGAGACCCACCCGGTCGAGACTGCCGTGGCCGAGGCCGGAATCGGCGTCGACCCCGCGACCGTGGCCGACGAGGCATCCGTCATCCTCGACCAGGTGTTCGCCGCAGCCGGAATCGACCGGCCCGAACGCGGCGGACTGGCCGGAGTCGGCGTCCACGGCGGCAAGGGCCGCGACGGACTCCACACCGAGGCCCTGTCGAAGCTGCTCGCCGAGATGCAGGTCGTCGCCCGGGAACACCCGGAGGGTCAGTGGTGACCGCCATGCTCGAGACCTACCCGACCGACACCCGCACAGCAGACATCACCGACGCCGAGGCGATCGACCGTGCCTGGGCCGCCGCCGAACGCGTGACCGACCCCGAGATGCCGATGCTCACCCTCCTCGACCTCGGAGTTCTGCGCGACGTCACGATCGAGAACGGCCACGTCGTCACCACCATCACCCCCACCTATTCGGGCTGCCCGGCGATGGCGACGATGCGCGATGACCTGCAGCGCGAACTCCTCGAAGCCGGATTCCCCGACGCCGAGGTGCGCGTGTCCCTGACACCCGCGTGGACGAGCGACTGGATCACCGAACGCGGCAGACAAGCACTCAAGGACGCCGGAATCTCCCCACCAGGGTCCGCCCCAGTCCGCACCGGCCCCGTGGCGCTGACCCTCATGCCCACTCGCCGCGCCGTGACCTGCGTGCTGTGCGGATCCGACAACGTCCGCCTGTCCTCCGAGTTCGGCGCGACCGCGTGCAAGGCGATGTACCAGTGCAACGACTGCCTCGAACCGTTCGACCATGTGAAGGAGATCTGATGACACAGACGATCGATCAGACCGCCGAGGCGGCTCCCGCCACCGAGCCCGCCGACGGACGCTCCCGGTCGGCTTTCTACCCACTCACCGTGAAGTCCGTCGACCACCTCACCGAGGATTCGGCCGCAGTGACTTTCGACGTGCCGGCCGAATACAGCGAACTCTTCGACTTCGCCGCCGGACAGTCCCTGACCCTGCGACGCATCATCGACGGCCAGGAGCACCGCCGCACCTATTCGATCTGCGCCCCGGCGGGAACCGCCCCGCGCATCGGTGTCCGCGAAGTCCCCGAAGGGCTCTTCTCCCTGTGGCTGGTCAACGAGGTCCGAGCCGGCGACACCATCGAGGTGCAGCCGCCCTCGGGCAGCTTCCGCGCCGACGCCTCCGCCGGCGGCCGGCACCTGTGCATCGCGGCGGGTTCGGGAATCACCCCGATGCTCTCCATCGCCTCGACCGTGCTGTCCAACCCCGACGCCTCGGTGACCCTGCTCTACGGCAACCGGCACACGAACACCGTGATGTTCGCCGAGGAGCTCGCCGACCTCAAGGACGCTCGCAACCAACAGCTCGACCTCGTCCACGTCCTCTCCCGCGAACCCCGCGATGTCGAGCTCTTCTCCGGCCGCCTCGACGCGGAGAAGCTGCGGGATCTGCTCACCGCCATCGTCCCGGTCGGCAGCATGGACCATGTGTGGCTGTGCGGCCCCTTCGGCATGCTCGAAGACGCCCGCAAGGTCCTCGCCGAATTCAACGTGCCGAAGGAGAAGATCCACTTCGAGCTCTTCTACGTCGACGAACCCCCACCGGAGGTCGTCCACGCGGACAAGGTCGTCGAAGGTGCGACGAGCGACGTCACGGTCATCCTCGACGGGAAGCGCTCCACCTCGGCGATGTCGCAGGGCAAGACCATCCTCGATTCCGCACAGGAATCCCGGTCCGATCTGCCGTTCGCCTGCAAGGGCGGCGTCTGCGGGACCTGCCGCGCGAAGATCTGCGGCGGCGAAGTCAACATGGTCCGCAACTACGCCCTCGAAGACGCCGAGGTCGAGGCGAACTTCGTCCTCACCTGCCAGACGTTCCCCGTCAGCGACGAAGTCACGGTCGACTTCGACTCCTGAGCGTCCCGAACCCCAGCGGCCCGAACCCCGGCGGGCGCGGGCCGCACACCAACGGGTGCAAGCCCGTACCATGTCACCTACCCGAACTCGTCAGCGAGGAGACCCATGCCCGAGGCATTCATTCTGGACGGACTGCGCACCCCCATCGGACGCTACGGGGGTGCACTGGCCGACCAGCGGCCCGACGACCTCGTGGCGACCACGATGAAGACCGTCGTCGAGCGGGCGGGCATCGAGCCGACCGATATCGACGAGGTGATCCTCGGCTCGGCGAACCAGGCCGGTGAGGACAACCGGAACATCGCGCGCATGGCCGTGCTCCTGGCCGGACTGCCCGAATCCGTGCCCGGGTTCACCGTCAACCGTCTGTGTGCCTCGGGGATGACCGCGATCACGACGGCACGGGCGATGATCGCCGCGGGAGATGCCGATGTGGTCGTGGCCGGCGGAGTCGAATCGATGACTCGAGCCCCGTGGGTGAGCGAGAAGCCCTCGCGTGCGTGGTCGAAGCCGGGACGGACCTGGGACACCTCCATCGGCTGGCGGTTCACGAACCCCGCCTTCGGTGAAGACACGACTCTGTCGATGCCGCAGACGGCCGAACGCGTCGCCGAGAAGTGGCAGCTGAGCCGTGAAGCCCTCGACGAATTCGCCTATCAGTCCCATCAGAAGGCGCTGGCCGCGCAGAAGGCCGGCAGCTTCGGCCCGGAGATCCTGCCCATCGGAGAAGTCACCGCCGATGAGGGTCCGCGCGATTCGACGTTGGAGAAGCTCGGCAAGCTGCGCCCCATCCACGGACCCGGGGGCGTCATCACCGCCGGAAACTCCTCCTCGCTCAATGACGGTGCCGCCGTCGTCGTGCTCGTGTCCGAGGACTATGCGAACAAGCACGGACTCAGCCCGCGCGCCCGGATCGTCGCCGGTGCCAATGCCGGTGTGTCCCCGGAGATCATGGGCATCGGACCCGTCCCCGCGACCCGGAAGGTGCTCGAGCGCACCGGGTGGAAGGTCGGCGAACTCGAGGCTGTCGAACTCAATGAGGCCTTCGCCTCCCAGTCGCTGGCGTGCATGGGCGACCTCGGCCTCGACCCGGAGACCGTCAACGGCTTCGGCGGAGCGATCGCGCTCGGCCACCCGCTGGGCTGCTCGGGCACCCGCATCACTCTGACCCTGCTCAACCGCCTGGAGCAGGCCAGGGCGAAGAAGGGACTGGCGACCATGTGCGTGGGCGTCGGCCAGGGTTCGGCGCTGCTGCTGGAGCGCGTGTGAGCGCCGGCGGCACCGGCGGGGACACGAACGGCGCACCCGGCGTGAACGATTCCGCCTCCCCGCTGCTCATCGAACGCCATTCCGACCGCACGATCATCCGCCTCAACCGGCCGGAGGTCCGCAACGCCATAGACCAGTCGATGGTCGATGCCCTCCACGCGGTGTGCGCCGAACTCGAGGCCGAACCGAAGGTCGCGATCCTCACTGGCACCTCCGGCATCTTCGCCGCAGGTGCCGATATCTCGCAGCTGCGCAATCGTCGCCGCGATGATGCCCTGGCCGGGATCAACTCGAAGATCTTCTCCCGCATCCAGGAGCTGCCGATGCCGGTCATCGCGCTCGTTGAGGGATTCGCCCTCGGCGGCGGAGCCGAGCTCGCCTTCGCCGCGGACTTCCGCATCGGGACCCCGTCGACGAAGATCGGCAACCCGGAGACCGGTCTGGGCATCCTCGCCGCCGCCGGAGCCGCCTGGCGTCTGCGCGAACTCGTCGGCGAGCCCCGCGCCAAGGAGATCCTCCTGGCCGGACGCACCCTGCAGGCCGACGAAGCCAAGGCGATCGGTCTGCTCAACGACGTCGTCGATCCCGAGGACCTCGAACTCGCCGGTCAGGCGCTGGCCGACCGGATTGCGAGCTTCGCACCCCTGGCCGTGCGGCTGAGCAAGTCGGCGTTCCACGCACCGCGTGAAGCCCATCCCCTCATCGACAATGTGGCCCAGGCCGTGCTGTTCGAAACCGATGAGAAGTTCGCCCGCATGGACGCGTTCCTGTCCAAACGCGAGGCCAAGAAGGCGAAGAAGACAGCCGAGCAGGAAGCGGCCGAGCGTGCCCGCGCCGAGGCCGTGACCATCGAAGCGATCGACCAGCAGCGCGATTCGCGCACCCGAGAAGAAGGCGACAACGCATGAGCGACACCACTGACACCCCCGCCGAGGCGGCCCCCACCACCGCCCGCGTCCCCGATGTCGTCGGCGTCTATGGAGGCGGTCGGATGGGTGCCGGAATCGCGCATGCCTTCGCCACCGCCGGTGCCCGAGTCATCGTCATCGAGAACACCGACGACACCGTGGCCGCAGCCCGGGAACGCATCGACGCGTCGACGAGTAAGTCACGGTCCAAGGGCATCGAGGTGCCCGGAACCGTCGTCGTCGACCGTGATCCCACCCTGCTCGACGAGGCTCTCCTCGTCGTCGAAGCCGTGCCCGAGATCGTCGAACTCAAGCAGGAGGTGCTCGCTGCCATCGCGAAGCACGCTCCTGCTGCGAGCATCGGCACGAACACCTCGGCGCTGTCGATCGACGAGCTCGCCGCAGCCCTGCCGCGGCCGCAGGCGCTCATCGGCCTGCACTTCTTCAACCCGGTGCCCGTGTCCGAACTCGTCGAGGTCGTCGTCGGCACCCACACCGATCCCAAGCTCGTCGACGTCGCCAAGGAATGGGTGACGGGTCTGGGGAAGACTGCGATCACGGTGAAGGACTCGCCCGGATTCGCCTCCTCCCGCCTCGGCGTGGCTCTCGCTTTGGAAGCGATGCGGATGGTCGAAGACGGCGTCGCCAGCGCGGAGGACATCGACCGGGCCATGACCCTTGGCTACCGGCATCCGGCCGGGCCGCTGAAGACGACGGACATCGTCGGCCTCGATGTGCGCCTCGGCATCGCCGAGCACCTCGCAGCGGAGATCGGTGAGCGCTTCACACCCCCGCAGATACTGAAGGACAAGGTCGCCGCCGGTGAACTCGGCCGCAAGACCGGACAGGGTTTCTACACCTGGTGACCACGGGCGTCCGCCCGGCGGGCACCGGCCGCACCACACTGACAGGACACGCAAAGGAGCATCCATGACCGAGATCCAACTGAAGAACCGCGGCCCGATCGCCGAGCTCGTCCTCGACGGACCCGAGTCCCGCAACGCCCTCGACGCGGACAACCTCCGCGACATCGCGGCCGCCGTGGCCAAGGTCGCCGAGGCGGTCCCGAACGTCCGCGTGCTCCTCATCCGCGGAGAGGGCAAGGTCTTCTGCTCCGGTCGCGATATCGCGAACGTCGACGTCGAGACGGATGACGCCCACGCCTTCCTCGCCGAGATCTTCGCCCCCGTCTTCCAGGCGATCAGGGCGCTGCCGATCCCCGTGATCGCCCAGGTCCAGGGGGCGGCCCTCGGGCTCGGGTACGGGGTCGCGGCGGCAGCCGACATCATCTTCGCCGCCGATGATGCGAAGTTCGGGTCCCCGTTCGCCGCAATCGGTGCGATGCTCGATTCCGGCGCCCACCACGTGTTCCTCGACCGGGTCGGCTATCACCGGACGATGGATCTTATCGTCACCGGTGATTTCATGACCGGCGCCGAGGCGGCCGCCACCGGGATCGTCTCCCGTGCGGTTCCCGCCGTGGAACTGACCGACTTCGTCGAATCGAAGCTGGAGAAGATCGTCACCGGACCGGCCGAGGCCTTCGCGATGGAGAAGGGCTTCGTGCAGAAGCTCGCCGACGAACGCCCGAATCTCGCCGAGGTGCTCGCCCAAGAGGCGGCCCTGCAGGAATCGGCGCGGCAGACCCCGGACTACGCCGAAGGGTTCACGGCGTTCCAGGAGCGTCGAAAGCCGAACTTCGACTAAGACTCAGGAACTTCAGGCGTCTCTGCCTGTGCGTGTTCGGCGTCTCGGGTGCGCTTCCAGCGGCGCATCGTGATGATCGTCAGCGTGATGACCAGTGCCCAGGAGATGCCCACGCCGATGCCGTTGAGGACATTCGGCTCCCCGATGAAGGCGCCGACGGCCACGAGGGAGAGCTGACCCGGCAGGGACGAGATGATGGTGGCGCTGAGGAATGTGCGGTTGTCGATGCCCAGTGCTCCGCTGCCGTAGTTGACCGGCCAATACGGGAACCCGGGCATGAGGCGCAGGGTGCACACTGCGTAGAAGCCGCCGCCGGTGAGCTTGGATTCGATCGTCTCGGCATGGGAGCCGAGCAGCCGCAGCACGGTGTCCCGGCCGAGCGCTCGAGCGATCCAGTAGCCGATCCAGCATCCCGCGACGACTCCGACCATCGACAGAATGGTGCCGAACGGCAGCCCGTAGATGAGTCCTCCGGCGGTGGCCATGATCGTCACGGGGATCGGGGTGGCGGCGACGGCCATGTAGATGAGGACGAAGACGGCGAAGCCCCAGAATCCGGCGGCCGCGATATCGGCTTGCAGCACGTCGACCGAGGGCAGCCGAACATTGAAGACCGCCCATACTCCGGCCAGAACGACGAGGGCGAGAGCGATATTGCGCAGGATCGTCGGCCAGTCGAGGCGCCAATGGCCCGACCGGGGGCGGTGCGACCACTCCGCGGGCGAGGCGTCTTCGTGTCCGGGCATGGCCCGATCTTACGTCTCGCCCGGGGTGGTTGGGCAATCTCCGGCTCAGGCTGCGGGGCCCTCGGTCAGAGTCACCTTCGCGCTGTGGGTCTGACCGTTGGCGTCCGTCCAACTCAGCGACACGGTGTCACCGGGCTTGTGCTCGGCGATGGCCGAGGAGAGGCCGGTGCCGTCGGTGATCTGGGTCGAGCCGATCCGTGTGATCGTGTCTCCGGCGGTCAGTCCCGCCTCGGCGGCGGGGGTGTCCTCATAGACTCCGGCGACGACTGCTCCTTCGGCCTGCGACGACGAGCCCGACTGGCTCGGCTGACCTGACTGGCCGTTCGAACTGCCGTCTCCTGGCTGGATCGACTGGCTGCCCTGGCCCGACTGGCTCGACTGCCCGTTCTGCGAATCCTGTTGGACCCCGATGCCGAGGAACGCCGGATAGCCGAGGGTGTTCGTGCTCGTCTGCTCGCCGTCGATGATCGACTCGGCCGTGGACAGCGCCGACTCGATCGGGATGGCGAAGCCGGTGACCGTGGCCGATCCCGACGAGGCCGCGGTATTCATGCCGACGACCTCGCCTTCGTCATCGAGCAGGGCCCCACCCGAATCGCCCGAGACGATATCGGCCTGGACCTGGATCATATTGTTCAGCGTCTCCGAATCCTCGGAGCCCTGAGCGGTGGTGGTGACGGAGGCGCCGAGGTCGGTGACCGTGCCGTCGGCGGCCTGCAGCTGTCCCTGTCCCTCGGAATTGCCGACGGCGGTGACGTCGTCACCGACCGTGACCGAGTCGTCATCGACCGTGGCCGGCTGCAGGTCCGAGGCGCCCTTGAGCTGGAGCACGGCGACGTCCTCCGTCGAATCGGAGCCGACGACGGAGGCCTCGTAGGTCTTGCCGGTGGTGGCTACGGTGACGGAGATCTTCGTCGAATCGGCGATGACGTGGTTGTTCGTCAGCACGAGACCGTCCTTGCTCAGCACGATGCCGGTGCCGGCCGCCTCGGCGTTCTCATAGCCGAGCTCGGTGTCGATGAGGACGACGCCGGTCGACTCCTTCTCACTCGCCGGGCTGGCCTCCTGCTGGGAAGAGCCGTCGCTGCCCTGGCCGGTGTCAGGGGACTGCGAGCCGCCGCCGGGAGCGGTGCCTCCGCCGTAGCTGCCTTGGCCGCCGTTTCCCTGTCCGAAGTTCGGGGACTGTGTTCCGTTCTGACCGCTGCCCCCTTGGCTGTTGCTGTTCTGCCCGCTGCCCTGGCTGGGGTCGGTCGGCTGCCCGGTGAAGGGGATGGCTGACTCGGTGGTCACGCCCGCGACCGTGCGGGCATGGGCCGCCGCGGCGCCCGGCAGGCCTGCAGTCGTTCCGATGCTCAGCGCCAGCGCCGCTGCCGCTCCGGTGACGGCCAGGGCGAGTCGACGCCTCCGGGGGCGGGATCGGGTGACGGATGCTGCCGTCGTCTCGGTGCCGAATGCGTTCTCACCGTTGTACCCAGCGCCGGTCGCCATCTGTGCTGACCTCATGCGCTTCGACTCGTTCATGGTCTGTGCCTTTCTCCGTTCTGCGGAAGTGCTCTGTGATTCCTATTGAGTACCCGCACGCTGTGGCCAAGCTGTGGCGCAGCTGGAGCGAAGCTTCGACTTTGTCAGTCGAGGGCTGAGAGGGTTGAGCCGATCAGCCGGCGATGACGATGATGCCGATCGCGGCGCCGATGTAGAAGAGGTTGACCGAGAGGATGAAGATGCGTTCGGCGATGCCGAAGAACTTCGGGCGCAGGGGCTTGATGATGAGCACGGCGACGCTGACGATGAGGGACACGAGTGCGAACCACGAGATCACCTGGAGGAGCTGTGCCAAGGGTGCCGGTCCCTCGGCGATGAAGAGTCGCACGAAGTTGCCCATGCAGGCGTAGCTGAGGGCGAACCAGGCGATAGCCATGAGATAGTGCAGTCGCCCGATCGTGGTCAGCTTCTCGCCTTCCAGATCGGTGGGGACGAAGGGCAGGGCGAGGAAGATCATCGCGAGGACCGCGAGGGCGATGCTGACGAACGTCGAATCCTCCCAATCCGGCAAGCCGACGACGACCGCCGCGGCGAGCAATCCCCAGAACGGCACCGTCACCCAGGTCATCGCGCTGCTCAGGCGCCGGGTTGAACCGACCGCATAGTCGCTGACGGCGTGGCTGACGATCGAGTACTCGCTCTTGACGAGGTGGAGAGCGATGAAGAGGGCGAGCCGAGCCAATCCGCAGGCGGCCGCGAGGGCGGCGAGGATGAGGGTCATGAGTGGTCCTTCGGGGTCTCGGAGCGGATGGTGCGGACCTCGTCGTGGAGGTCGCGGATCGTGGAGGCCAGAGAGTTCGGGTCGATGCCGATCGCTCGGGCATTGTCGTCGAGGGAGTGTCCGAGCAGGCGTGCGCAGTGCCCGCTTTTGTCTTCCCCCGCCGAGGTGAGGCGCAGTTCCCTACGATTGCCGGATCCCGGAGTCGCGCCGTTGGTGATGAGGCCGTCGGTCAGCAAGGCTTTGACGATCCCGGATCCGGCCGCCTCGGTGACGCCGAGTGATTTAGAGAGCGTGCGCCCGGTGATGTCGGGGTGCTGGCCGAGGATGACGAGGGCGACGTACTGGTTGTAGGTCAGTCCCTCGGGGCGCAGCATCTGCTCCGCCCACCGGTCGAGTGTGCGGACCAGGTCGTGGAGTTCATGAGCGAGATCCATGCTGTAAGTTAAGCACTTAAGTTAGTCGGTGGCAAGGGGCCGGCGAAGATTCTTCACTGAGGGGGAGGAAGACGGTCGGGGGTCACAGCAGGGCTGTCCACGGCCGGTCCGACCATGACTGAAGACGACCGAACCCCGGCAGAACCATGGTTCTGCCGGGGATCGGAAGGGGGCCCGCGTCGAGGACGGCGGGTGGGCGGCTGCGTAGGGGCCGCCTCGGCGAGGTGAGGATGGGGAACCGCCTTGACGGGGATCCTGTCTGAGGGAGTCTCAGCCGGTGAAGATCGCGACGGCCTTGACCACGGTCAGAGACAGGCCCCAGAGGAGGCCGCCGACCACGACAACGGTGAGGACGGAGCCGACGGCCTTATAGGCGCCGCCGACGGGGGACTGCGGCGATCCGGAGTCGGGGACGTGGGCTACGGGGGTGGAATCGTTCATGATCTGACCCTTCCTTCAGTTCTCTTCGAGGGCGGCGGCCTGCTTGGCGGCGACGTCCTCTTCACGTTCGAAGTATTTCTCGCTGACCGGGCGGACGAGCACATTGGCGATGAAGCCGATGACCAGCGCGCCGACCATGATGAACATTCCCGGAGTGTAGAGCTCGGGGCCTTCCTTCCCTGCCGCCTCGCCGGCCTCGACGACGGAGTTGACGATGAGCGGACCGGCCACACCGGCCGCCGACCAGGCGGTGAGCAGGGCACCGTGGATGGCTCCGACCTGGTAGACGCCGAAGAGGTCCTTGAGGTAGGCGGGGATCGTGGCGAACCCGCCGCCGTAGAAGGAGATGATGATGAGGGTGGCGAGCACGAAGAGGAAGATCGAGCCGCCGCCGAAGAGGGCGACGACGAGGTAGAGAATCGCACCGACGCCGAGGTACATCATGTAGTTGTTCTTTCGACCCAGGTAGTCCGAGGTCGTCGACCAGATGAACCGGCCGCCCATATTGCCGATCGAGAGCAGACCGACGAAGCCGGCCGCTGCGGCCGCGGTGATGCCGAAGTAGGACTGGATCATCGGGGCGGCGTTCTCGAGGATGCCGATGCCCGCGGTGACGTTGAGGAACAGGACGACCCACAGCAGCCAGAACTGCGGTGTGCGGATGGCATTGCGGACCGAGACGTTGCCCTTCGTCTGCATCGGCTTCGCCTTGACCTTCGAGGGGTCGAAGCCCTTCGGGGTCCATTCGGGGTGGGGGACGCGGATGACGAAGGCACCGGCGGCGATGACGACGGCATAGACGATGCCGAGGGTGACGAAGGTCGGGGTCAGACCGGCGACGAGGTGTTCCGGGTCGGAGCCGCCGCCGAAGAGGGCCATGAGCTGGTTCGACATCGGGCTGGCGATGAGGGCACCGCCGCCGAAGCCCATGATGGCCAGTCCCGTGGCCAGGCCCGGACGGTCAGGGAACCATTTCATCAGGGTCGAGACCGGGGAGATGTAGCCGATGCCCAGACCGATTCCGCCGATGACTCCGTAGCCGAGGTAGACCAGCCACAGCTGCCCGGTCATGATGCCGAGCGAGGCGATGAAGAAGCCGACGACCCAGCAGGTTCCGGCGGCAACCATCGAGGCGCGGGGGCCGTTCTTCTCCACCCAGGGGCCGAAGACGGCAGAGGAGATGCCGAGCATGAGAATCGCGATCGAGAAGATCCAGCCGATCGAGACCTCACCGGCGTCGAAGTGCGACATGAAGGGGATCTTGAAGACGCTGAATGCGTAGACCTGGCCGATGCACAGGTGGATGGCCAGAGCGGCCGGTGGGATCAGCCACCGGTTGAAGTTCTTCGGCGCGACGATCGCCGAGCGCGTGAGAATGGAAGCCACGGGAAGTCCTTTTCTGCAGTGGAACTCGTGTCACCGTCGACACCGGTCAGCGGACGGCAGGTGCGGCCGGCGGTCAGTTGACCGACCGGAGAGTCCACCTCAGAGTAAGTTCCACACAAGAGAAATGCGAGGAACACTCAGCATTTTCTTGAGAAAAGGCGGCAATTTCTTGCCAAGTGGGATGTCGTCCGTGGCTCTCGGGGCTCAGAGGTGGATCGTGACGTCGGCCTGCTTACGCAGCTTCTTCGCGAATTTCTGCGTCGCTTCCTGAGACTTCTGGTTCTTCACCTGTTCCTTGAGCTGGGGACGCATGTCCTCGATCGGCGGCATCTCCTGCTGGCCCTGGCCGCCCTGCTGCGCCATCTGCTCCTGCTGGGACTTCGCCTGTTCGTAGGCCTGCCCGATCTCTTCGCCGCTGACCTCGAACTCACCGTATTCGTCCTCGACGAGGCCCTCGATCTTCAGCTGGTTCTTCAGCTCCGAGCGGACGTTCTCCTCGTCCATGCCCTGGTCCTTCATGGCTTTGAGGAAGTCCTTCTCGCTCATCTGTCCCGATTTCGCGGATTCCTTGAGCCCCTTGTCGATGTCCTTGTCCGAGACGTCGATATTGCGCTTGTCGGCTTCCTGGACGAGCACTTCGGTGCTCACAAGGTTCTCGACCGTCTGCTTCTTCAGGCCCTTCTCATCGACCGGCTGACCGGACTGCTGAGCCTGCATCTGCATCTGCTGATACTGGGTTTCGAAGAGGGGAACGAAGTCGTCCTTGAGGATCTTCTCGCCGTTGACCTCGGCGACGACCTTCGGAATGTCCTTCGTGTTCGGTTTGCCCTGCTGGCCCTGTTGGTCCTGAGCAGAGTCGGCGCCGGGGGACTGTTCGGCCGCGGCCGAGGACTCCTTCGGCTTTGCTTCGTCGCCCTGACTGCCGCAGGCGGCCAACGCCACCACGGATACGGACATGGCCAGGCCCAGCAGCCACCGGTTCGTTCGCACATTCACTCCTGCTCATCGGTTTCAGCCTGCCAGGCTAACAGTGCCGACTCCCCGAAGAATGTGTGGAGTATGTGCGTCGCTTGGCAAGGACGATTGCGGTCGGCAGGATCGGGGAGGCCCCGGGTATCTTCTGTTCGTCTCGGATTCGTCGATCGGGCACTGACGGTCGGCCGCCTCGGCGGATACACTGCGGCTATCGGAATCGCACGGAGCACGGTCCGTGCCATCCGCAGCGAAGGGAGTTGGCCATGGAATCGACGTTTCGCGGAGTGTTCCTCACCTGCACAGACGCCGAGGCGACCGCCGCCTTCTATCGCGAGATCGCGGGGCTGCCGCTGACGACCGAGGGCGATGAGGAGTACTCCTACTTCGTCGTCGAGGCCGGGGGAGTGCAGGTGGCTCTGCACTCGGCCGAGGCGTTCGCCGACTATGCGTTCCCGCCGGTGACGGAGTCGAATCTCACGCACCTGTACTTCCGGATCCCGGATCAGGCGGAGTTCCTCGAACGGATCAAGAACGCGGGCACTCCGCTCGTGGCGGTCGACGATGTCGTCGTCACGGTCGAGGACCCCGACGGCCGGAAAGTCATGTTCGGCACGGCGTGAGGATTGCCGTCAGACCGGCCCTGAGGTCAGCGAGGAACTCGTGCGGTGCTTCGAGGGACGGGAAGTGTCCGCCTTTCGGGGCCGCCTGCCAGCGGACGATGCGCCGGTAGCGTTGCTGTGACAATGCGCGCGGATACCTTTCGATATCGCAGGGGTACATCGTGATAGCCGTGCGAACGTCGACTCGCAGATCGGGGTCGAGGGAGTCGTGGCTTTCGAAGTAGATGCGCGCCGAGGAGGCACCGGTGCGCATCAGCCAGTACAGAGAGACGTTGTCGAGCAGTCGGTCCCGTGAGATCTTCTCGAAGGGGCTGTCGCGGGTGTCCGTCCATTCGGCGAATTTGTCGAGGATCCACGCCAGTTGTCCGACCGGCGAGTCGACGAGGCCGTATCCGATGGTCTGTGGTCGGGTGGCCTGCTGATGGGCATATGCGGCCCGATTGGCCCAGAAGTCTGCAGCGTCTTCGGCCCATGCGCGCTCGCTTGCTGTCAGCTCGTCGAGTGATGCGTCGGGGACGCCAGGGGCGTAGGTGGTGTGGATTCCGATGAGATGGTCGGGGAAGCGTCCGCCGAGGATCGTGGTGATCACCCCTCCCCAGTCACCGCCGAAGGCTGCGAAGCGGTCGTAACCGAGCCTGCTCATGAGCGTCACCCAGGCTTCGGCGATCTTCTCCGTCGACCAGCCGGTGCTGCTCGGCTTGTCGCTGAATCCGAAACCCGGCAGTGAGGGAACGACGCAGTGGAACGCCGGTGCCTCGGGATCGGTCGGTTCGGCCAGTTCGTCGATGACATCGACGTATTCGGCGATGCTGCCGGGCCACCCATGGGTGAGGACCAACGGGGTTGCGTTGGGTCGCGAGGACCGGCGGTGGAGGAAGTGGATTCCGAGTCCGTCGATGACGGTGCGGAACTGGCCGATCTCGTTGAGCCGAGTCTCGAAGTTTCGCCACGAATAGTCGGTTCGCCAGTAGTCCACGAGGTCGACGAGGTCGGTGAGCGGGACACCCTGGGACCACCGGCCAGGTCCCGGTGCCGGCGTCTGGCCCGCGACGGTCTCTGCTTCGGGCAGGCGGGCAGTGGCGAGTCTGCGGTTGAGGTCATCGATTTCGGACTGCGGGAGGTGGAGGTCGAAGGGTTCGACGGCACTTGTGCTCATGGGTTCGGTGGGCCTTTCGATAGTGCGGCGTACGACGGGCTGCGGATCTGTATTGAGCGTCCGGTCAGCAGACGGTGTGGATCCGCAGCCCGTGCTCTCCGGGGCACAGGTGGGGCGCGAGTTCCCAGTCAGGTGTGTACTCGCCGGTGAACTGCGGCCGGTAGGGGACTGTCGGGGCAGTGAAGAGCTCGCCGAGTCGGTCGGTGAGGCGGGTGCGGATCGGTGTGAAGTCGTCGATGCGGTCGGCGCTGGGAATGGCGAACGGTTCGAGCACGCTCATGCCGGTGTAGGCGAAGGTCCCGTGCAGGAGGCCGAAGAGGAGTTCGTTGAGCTCGCCGGACTTCCCGCGGGGGCCGATGGCGTGCGGGCGATCTCCGAGGGTGGTGATGACGAATGCGCGTTTGCCGGTGAATGGGCCCTGTTCGAAGCGGAGCCGTCGTCCCGTGTTTTCGTCGGTGCCGAAGGCGAAGCCGCTGACGAAGACTCGGTCGAACCAGCCTTTGAGAATCGCCGGCATCCCGTACCACCACAGCGGGAACTGAATGACGAGCGCATCTGCCCGTCGCAGCTTCTCCTGCTCGCGGACGATCGCGTCAGGTTGGGCGCCGGTGAGGTGCGCAGTGCGGGTGTCGGCACTGATGCGGAACCGATCCGATGAGGGGATGCCGGCATCGCGAGGGCGAAGCACCGGGTCCCATTCCATGGCATAGAGATCGGATTCGAAGACGGTGTGGCCGAGTGTGCGCAGATGCTCGATTCCGATCGTGCGCAAGCTTCCGTTGAGCGAGCGTGGTTCGGGGTGGGCGCTCAGCCAGAGGACTGTCGAACGTGTGTCGTCGTATTGCATGTCTACATCGTGGACTCTTAGAGTACAAGCGTCTAGTACGGACATTTCTGTCCCTATGGAGGTGCATATGCGGTTGCCGGTCCGTCGCGCGATGGAGGTGTGCCCGGTCGAGGTGGCGGTCTCGGCGGTCGGCGGCACCTGGAAGCTCACTGTCATCAAGCATCTGCTCGAGGGAACTCGCCGATTCAACGAACTCGGGCGACTGGTGCCTTTGGCGAACACGAAGACTCTCACCAGGCAGCTGCGCGAGCTCGAAGAGGACGGCCTGGTTCTGCGCACTGTATATCCGGAAGTGCCGCCGCGCGTCGAGTACTCACTGACCGATCTGGGACGCAGTCTTCAGCCGATCGTCGAGGCGATGAACGAGTGGGGCAAGGACTTCGAACGCACTCACGCGGACTGAAGACAGGGGCAAGTGCCGTCCGCGGGCTCTGGCGCTCGGTCCTGCCGTATGGTGCTTCAGGCGCTCGGCTCGTAGGCCGAGTAGGTGATGCCGCTCGGGAAGGACTTCGCATCGATGAGCTTGAGGCGCGGCGGTCTGGCCGAGTGCGCGCCGTCGTGAAAGTAACCGCGTCCGCGACCCTGCCATACCGGATAGGTGAACATCCGATACTCATCGACGAGTCCCTCCGCGATGAGGTCGTGGGCCAGGGTGATGCTGCCGGTGACGATGACATCGCGTCCCGGTGCCTCGCGCAGGTCAGCGACCGCGCGCAGCGGATCGGAGCTGATGATCTGTGTGTTCTGCCAGCCCGGTTCGGTCAACGTCGAAGACACGACGCGTTTGTCGACCTGATTGAGGTGGTCCGCGACTCCGGTGGTGTCATCGGTGGCGTTCGGCCAATAGCCGCGGAAGTCCTCGAAGGTCTGCCGACCGAGCAGCAGCACGTCCTCGTTCGCGGATTGCCGCATGAGTTCGGCCGAGAGCTCTTCGTCCTGGGCCTGCGGATCGAACCAGTCGTCGAGCATCTCGACACGACCGTCGAGGGTGATGTTCTGAGTGATGATGATGCGCACGCTCGGTCTCCTCGTTGAGTGACGTGGGTAATCAACACTACTTGCCCGTGTAGACCGGCAACAAGGGTGCGTTGACCACCGGAGGGCATAGATTGGTAACAGCAGCCGACCGGAACCGGTCGAACCGAACCGCACGCCACCCACACGATGAGGAGCCCCATGACCACCCCAGATTTCCGCACCGAAGCTCAGGGCCACCTCGGCGATCTCATTTCCCTGCGACGGAAGCTGCACGCGAACCCCGAACTGGGATTCGACCTTCCTTTCACGCAGCGGACGGTGCTCGATGAGCTCGCCGGGCTGGGACTTGAGATCACCACGGGGGAGTCGCTCACCTCGGTGGTGGCCGTCCTCAAGGGCGGGAAACCCGGGCCCGCGGTGCTGCTGCGCGGCGACATGGACGCGCTGCCGGTCGTCGAGGACACCGGCCTCGACTTCGCCTCTGAGAACGGGAACATGCACGCGTGCGGTCACGACCTGCACACGGCGGGGCTTGTCGGCGCCGCACGCTTGCTCGCCGCTCACCGCGAGGAGATCCCCGGATCGATCATCTTCATGTTCCAGCCCGCCGAGGAGGTCGAAGGCGGGGCCGAGCCGATGATCGCCGAGGGCGTGCTCGAAGCCGCCGGTGTCCCGGTCGTCGCGGCCTACGGCATCCACGTCGAAGCCGACGTTCGAGGTCGCTTCACGACGAAGGGCGGGCCGCTCATGGCCGGCTTCGCCGACCTCAACCTGACCATCCACGGGGCGGGCGGACACAGCAGTCAACCGCAGGCGACCCGCGACCCCGTGCCGGCGCTCGCCGAGGTGGTGCTGGCCCTGAATACGATGACCGGTCGGTCCTTCGACATCTTCGATCCCGTCGTCGTCTCGGTCACTCAGCTCGAAGCTGCGCAGGCCAGCAACGTCATCCCGGACTCGGCGAAGCTCACGGCCTCCATCCGCTTCCTCTCCGCCGAGTCTGTGGCCCTGCTGCAGGAGCGGGTGACGGAGATCGCCGAGAACATCGCCCGGGCTCACCGCTGCACCGCCGAGGTGGACTTCCAAGTGGGATTCCCCGTGACCGTCAATAACCCCGCCGAGTCGACGGTCGTGCTCGAGCGACTGGGCTCAGTATTCGGGTCCGAGCGGGTCGTCGAGATGGAATATCCGCGGATGGGGTCGGAGGACTTCTCCTTCGTCTTGCAGAAGGTGCCGGGTACCTTCGTGTTCCTGGGCGCGACGCCCGAGGGCATCGACCCGGACGCCGAGACGAACCATTCGCCGAGGGTGGTCTTCGACGACGGCCTGCTCGGCGATCAGGCCGCGGCGCTCGCCCACTTGGCATTCGCGCGGCTGAAAGATGAGGAGAAGCGCTGACACCTCTGGCACAAAACAGTGGTCGCAATCGGATACTCAGGAGGTCGTCCTGAAAGTATCCGATTGCGACCACTGTTCGAGATTCCGTCTGAGGCGGTGGAGTCTGCCAGCGGGGTCAGTCGGCGGCGGGTGCCGGCTTGACGGTGGTGTCATCGATATCAACGGACTCATCGCCGCGCGTGCCTGTCCCGCCAGTTTCGAGGTCCCGGCGCCGCACCGTGCGGTACGCATCCATCGTCTGATCCTCGTGCAGCGTTTTGACGATGCAGTAGCCGAGCAGCGCCACGATGACCGCGAACGGCAGGGCGGAGAGCATCGCCGCTTGCTGCAGTGCCGCGAGTCCTCCGGCGAAGAAGAGGACCATCGCCGATGTTCCCGTGAGCGCACCCCAGACGGCGAGCACCCATCGGCTCGGCTCGAGCGTGCCGCGAGACGTGAGCATGCTGAGCACGAATGTGTTCGCATCCGCACCCGAGACGAAGTAGAGGACGACGAGAAGAATCGCGATCACCGAGGTGAGGCCCACCCAGGGCAGATGTTCGAGGGTCTCGAAGAACGCCGAGTTCACATCTTCGGCCGCTGCCGCGCCGATCCCGCCATCACCGTCCATGTCGATCTTGATCGCGGTGCCTCCGAAGATCGTGAACCAGACGAAGAAGACAAGACTGGGAATGCCCATGACGCCGAGGACGAATTCGCGGACGGTCCGCCCCTTCGAGATCTTCGCGAGGAAGACGCCGACGAAAGCGCCCCAGCTCAGCCACCAGGCCATCATGAAGTAGGTCCAGTACTGGTACCACTCGACGTCACCGGAGACCAGCGGAGTGAGCAGGCTGACCTTGAAGAAGTCGTTGAGGTACTCACCCGTCGAGCGGAAGAAGAGGTTTCCGATGAACCCGGTCGGCCCGACGATGAGGACGAAGAGGCCGAGGAAGATCGAGAGCACGGCGGTCGTCTGGCTGAGGAACTTGATCCCGCGGTTGACTCCCGAGAGTGCCGAGAGCGTGAAGACCACCGTGATGCCGAGGATGATGATGATCTGAACGAAGAGCTCGTTCGGGATTCCGAAGACTCGGTTGAGGCCCTCGCTGATCTGAGAGGCACCGAGGCCGAGCGACGTGGTCGTGCCGAACAGCGTGGCGATGACGGCGAGGATGTCGATGACATTTCCCAGCCAGCCGTCCATTGCCTTGCCGAACAGTGGCCGCAGCATCGGGGAGATCAGTCCGGTGTTGCCGCGCCGGTGAGTCGAGTAAGCGATGGCGAGGCCGAAGACTCCGAACACGGCCCAGGCATGCGGTCCCCAGTCGAAGTAGGAGAACTGCAGAGCACGTACGGCGGCTTCGTTGGTGCCGGGGTCGGCGAGCCCATGCGGCGGGGTGGTGAAGTGGGTGATCGGTTCGGCCGCACCGTAGCTGATGAGGCCGATGCCCATCACCGCGGAGAGAATCATCGTCAGCCAGGCCCAGGTGCTGTATTCGGGACGGTCATCATCGGCACCGAGGCGGACCCGGCCGAAACGACCGAAACCGAGATAGACGAGGAGGCCGATGCACCCGAGAGTGAGGACGAGATAGACCCATCCCACCTTCGCTGCGACAGCATCCATGGCAGTGGTCATCGCCGCAGCCATGCCGTCGGGAGAGAGGACTCCCCACAACGTGAATGTGCCGACACCGAGGATCGAGATCCAGAAGACGCGTCCAGGTCGGTGCCGCATGGAATCGGCATAGCGTACGGCCGGGCTCGGCCCGGTCAGAGAGTCGAGACCGCTGCCGGGCAGCTGTGCGCGGCGGTGTCCGCTCCGTTCCCCACTGTCATCGTCAACGTTGGGGTCATGGTCGGGTTCGGAATACATCAGGACTCCACTTCTTCGTGTGTCGTAGGGAGAGGGGTTCGGGCGGTATCGGAGTTCGCCAGGGCGGGGCGAGATCAGTTGAGAGAGGTGAGATCTTCGCTGTCGAAGAAGCGACCGGCTTTGTAGATCATCGGCTCGTCCTCGGACGCCTCGGCACTGCGGACACGTCCGATGAAGACCGTGTGGGTCAGCGCTTGGAAGCGCTCCTTGATCTCGACTTCGATCGATGCTGCTGAGCCGTCGATGAGTGGAGAGCCGCTGGCTCCCTTGTGCCAGTCGAGCTCGGCGAACTTGTCTGCGGCTTTGGACGCGAACGTGCCGATGGTGTCCCGCTGATTCCGGCTCATGATGTTGATGCCCATGTGCGTTGAGCGGAAGAGCGCGGGATACGTCGACGAGGTCTTCTGTACGCAGACGAGCACGAGCGGCGGGTCGAGAGAGACCGAATTGTAGGAGTTGACCGCGAGGCCGCGCGGCTTGCCGTCCTCGTCTGTGGTGGTGACGACGGTGACGCCGGTGATGAACTGACGGTTGAAGGCCTTGAGGGCATCGGCCGAGGGCTCTCCGGAGAGGTCATCGGTGACGACTTCGGGTTGAGCCTCGAATGCCGAGGACAGGGACTTCAGGCCCAGATCGGCCAGGAGCTCGTGGGCATCCCAGGTGACCTCTTCGCGGGCGATCCGGCCCTCTTCGAGGCGGATGAGATTGGAACCGTGCGTCGTCACCGGCTGTCCTGTGGGCGGAACGTCGTTGAGCGGCTGGGTGAAAGTGCCCTCCGAGTGCCAGTAGATCGCGCCCTGGTCGCCTTCGATGAGGATGTGGTCGATCGTCGTTGTGAGGTCGGGGAAGGCGGCGCGGATCTCATTGATCTCGGCCTTCGTCTCCTCGGCGGTCATGGTCCGACCGGAGTTGGCTGACACTCGCTGGTAGTCGTCGGTGAAGAGCGAATCGAGCGCATCGGTGCGCCCGCTGTCCCAGGCCTCGTGCCACACTGCGCGGATTTCTGTCTTGAGCTGTTCAATCGTGATCTGTTGCATGCTAGATAGCGTAGATAGAGTGTGATGCATTCGTCAATAGATCGTGAAAAACTCGTAAAACGCGCAATCTAAGAGAGCTATTGACATGCTTCGATGCATGCAAGTAGATTCCTTGTATGCAACAAACTCGAGAGAAGGACGCATGACAACCACCCCGACACGGCTGCAGAAGCCGGGCCTCGGAGCACAGAAGCCCAGCCTCGATCGATTGAATGATTTCGATGAGCTGCCGGCTGATTTCGACGAGCTCGCCTGGCGTCTAGGTGTCCGATCGATCACCGTGCAGCGTGAAGAGATCATCGCCGACGGCGGAGCCTCGCCGGATGCCCCGTTGACGCAGGCGGCCGCCATCGCCGTGCTCGCCAATCCCTGGGCGGGCACGGACACGCAGGCCGATCTGGCGCCGGCTGCCGAACAGGTTGCACCGGTGCTCGCAAAAGTGCTCACCGACAGACTGCTTGACGCGCTCGGGCCGGCTTCTGCGATCGAGGCCTTCGGCAAGGGTGCCGTCGTCGGTGTCGATGGAGAACTTGAGCACGCTGGGGCTCTCATCCACACTCCGTACTTCGGCAATATCATGCGAGAGATGCTTGAAGGCACTTCTGTTCTCTGCTTCGCCGACGGTCGATCGGGTCCTTCGGCATCGATCAGGGTGCCGATGTGGCACAAGACCCACGCCACCTCGCGAGACCACTATCAGACCATCGACCTGCGACTCACAGATGCTCCGAAGGCTGACGAACTCTGTGTGATTGCGGCGGCCTCAACGGGGCCGAGGCCCTTCGCCCGCATCGGCGACCGTCGCACCGACGGTGCTGTGACCACCGAAATCCTGAAAGGACTGACGAAATGAATATTCGCAAGATCACGACGGTGACCGAAGAGATCCTGGCCGAAGGCGGACGGCGAACGGACCCCGTCATCACTGTGGCTGCCGTGGCGGCAGTCATCGAGAACCCTTGGCATGGGCAGGGCTTCGTTGAGGACCTCGGCTCGGGAATCGACGCGACGGCGAGCGAACTCGGCGCTGTTCTCGCTCCACGGGTCATGGAGGCTCTGGGCGGCACGCTCGAGGCCTATGGCAAGGCCGCGATCGTCGGACTCTCGGGAGAGATCGAGCACGGTTCGGCACTCATCCACACCCTCAAGTTCGGCAACCACTTCCGCGACGCCGCGCAGGCCTCGACTCTTCTGCCGGCTGTGGAGAAGCGCGGCGAGGCCGGAGCTGTCTTCGACATCCCTCTGAAGCACTTCACCGACGCGACGATCCGGTCTCACCACCAGACCTTCGAGTGGAGAGTCGCGGACGCTCCGCACCCCGGCGAGATCCTCATTGCACTCGCGGGCTCCACCGGCGGTCGCCCGCAGCAGCGACTCGCTTCGCTCTCGACCGAGCAGTAGGAAACGAGACGGACGATGCCGACAGACGATGAAGTCCCGGTCGTGCTGCTCCACGGGGTCGGTCTCGACCGCACGGTATGGTCACGGGTCGAAGCACTGCTGTCCAGGACCGCCTCGGCGATCGACCTGCCCGGACACGGTGCGCAGCCGCCGCTGACCGGCCCCACGGACCTGGCGGCGATGGCATCTGATGTGCTCGCACGGATGCCGGCCGGTCAAGTGCACCTCGTGGGGTTCTCCCTCGGCTCGCTCGTCGCCCAGCAGATCGCGATCGAGGAGCCGACGCGCGTGCGCAGCCTCACCTGCGTGAGTTCCGTGTGCGCTCGCACGCAGGAGGAATCTGCTGCAGTGCAGGGGCGACTCGAAGGAGCGGAGTCGGACTTCCGCGGCAGCATGGAACGAGCACTCGACCGATGGTTCCCGGAAGATGAGGGAGATTCCGAAACGCTGCGGGACGAGACGCGGCCTGTGCTTCTGGCCAACGACCCCGATTCCTACCGCCACGCCTATGCCGTCTTCGCGGCGGGCGACCGGGAGCTCGAATCGAAGCTGAATGCGATCAGCTCACCGACCTTGGCGATCACCGGCGAACTCGACCCGGGATCGACTCCGGAGATGAGCGAGAGGATCGCGAACCGGATTCCGGACACACGGGTCGCGATCGTCTCCGGCGCACGCCACATGCTGCCCGTCACCCACCCTGAGGTGCTCACCGATCACCTCCGCGCCCTGATCAACCACACAGAAGGGAGTCGATGATGACTACGCGACTCGACCATTTCATCGGAGGGGAGCACCGCGCACCCGCCGACGGGGAATACCTCGAGAGCACGAACCCTGCGACCCTTGAGACGCTCTACAGCTTCGCTCGCGGCACAGGCGCCGATATCGCACAGGCAGTCGAGGCCGCGCAGCGAGCCTTCGACTCCACCGCTTGGCAACGGACCACGCCGACGCAGCGAGGGCACCTGCTGCGCCGATTCGGCGACCTCATCGGGCAGAACGCCGAGGAGCTCGCCCGTTTCGAGAGTCAGGACAACGGCAAGCTCCTGCGCGAGATGAAGGGGCAGCTGCAGGGCCTGCCCGAATACCTCTACTACTATGCGGGACTGGCCGATAAGGTGCAGGGATCGCAGATCCCGACGAATTCGCCCGAAGTCATCAACTTCACCCAGCGCGAGGCGCTCGGCGTCGTCGGACTCATCACGCCGTGGAATTCGCCGATGACCTTGACGATCTCGAAGCTCGCACCGGCGCTGGCGGCGGGCAACACGACGGTCATCAAGCCGAGCGAATACACCTCGCGAACGATTCTGCGCCTGGCCGAACTTGCGGACGAGGCCGGTTTCCCCGCCGGCGCCGTCAACGTCGTCACCGGCCTCGGCGCCGAGGCGGGACAGGCCCTCGTCGACGCACCGCAGCTGGCGAAGATCTCATTCACCGGCTCGACCCGGACGGGTTCGGCCATCGCCAAGTCCGCGGCCGGCCGCTTCATCGGATCGACGCTCGAATTGGGTGGAAAGTCTCCGAACATCGTCTTCGACGATGCGAACGTGTCCAATGCGGCGATGGGCGTCATCGCCGGCATCTTCGCCGCAGCCGGACAGACCTGCATCGCCGGGTCTCGAGTCTTCGTCCAGCGCGGGGTCTACGACGAACTCCTCGAAAAGGTCACCGCTCGGGCGGCATCGATCGTCATCGGCGATCCCATGGCCGAGGACACCGAGCTCGGACCGCTCGCCTTCGCGGCTCAGCGGGACAAGGTCGAGGAATACGTCCGCCTCGGCGAGGAAGAAGGCGGACAGATCGCCTACGGGGGCAATCGTCCCGATGTCGGTCTGCCCGGGTACTTCTTCGAACCGACCGTTCTCACGGAGACGACGAACGATATGCGCATCTGCCAGGAGGAGATCTTCGGGCCGGTCGCCGCGATCATGCCCTTCGACACCGAGGACGAGGTCCTCGGGCTGGCCAACGACACCGAATACGGACTGGCGGCCGGGGTGTGGACGCAGAACCTCGCCCGCGGGATGCGGATGTCGCAGCGACTCGATGCTGGCACCGTGTGGATCAACATGTATCGGGCGATGTCGCCGATGTCTCCTCGGCAGGGATTCAAGAACTCCGGGGTCGGGGTCGAACACGGTCTCGAGTCGATGCACGAGTACACCAGGCTCAAGAGCGTATGGATCAACACCGACGAAGGGCCGGTCGCAGATCCCTTCGTGCTGGGAAGGTGAGATCATGCCGCTCATCGATATCTCGATCGCGAGAGGGCGCACTCCCGAACAGCTGCGCGCCCTCATCGCCGGAGTTCATGAAGTCGCCGCATCCACGACGGGAGCCGCCGACGAGAACATCACCGTGATCGTCCGCGAAGTAGAGAAGGACCTCTGGTCGCGGACGAACACGACGATCACCGAACGCGAGAGTGCCGCGGCCGGTGTTCAGGAGACCGCCGGCTGAATACCGCCACGGCGATCACACATCACTGAAGAACATGTCGGAGGCACGGAGGCCTCCGCTGGGAAAGGAACCATCATGCGCTTTTCACTCTTCCTGCACATGGAACGCTGGGACGACTCGATCAGCCCTCAAGAGCATTGGAAGAACCTCGTCGAGCTCGTCAAGATCGCCGAAGCCGGAGGTTTCGGCACTGTCTGGATCGGTGAGCACCATTCGATGGAGTACGTATCCTCGCCGAGCCCGATGCCGCAGCTGGCCTACTTGGCCGCCGAGACGTCGACGATCCGACTGGGATCGGGCACAATCATCGCCCCGTTCTGGCATCCGCTGCGTGCAGCCGGCGAAGTCGCTCTGCTCGACGTGCTCAGCGGTGGTCGGGCCGAGGTCGGCATCGCCCGCGGTGCCTACCAGTTCGAGTTCAACCGCTTGGCCGACGGTATGCCGGCAGCCGACGGCGGCGAATATCTGCGCGAACTCGTTCCGGCGATGAAGGAACTGCTCCAAGGTGACTACGCCCATGAGGGCAAGCATTGGCAGTTCCCCGTCTCGACGGCCGTGCCGAAGCCGGTGCAGAACCCGACTCCTCCGATCTGGCTGGCCGCCCGCAGCCCCGAGACTCACGACTTCGCCGTCGCCAACGGCTGCAACGTCCAGGTCACGCCGCTGATGAAGGACGACCGTGAGGTCGAAGACCTGATGAACAAGTTCAACACCGCGGTCGCCGCTCACCCGGAGGTCGAGAAGCGCCCCGAGATCATGGTGCTGCGCCACACCTACGTCCACTCCCCGGAGGAGCCGGACGGTTGGAAGGTGGGTGCCGCCGGAGTGAACAAGTACTACCGGACGTTCTCGTCGTGGGCCTTCGGGAAGAAGGACCCCATCGACGGATTCCTCGATCCGACCCCGGAGGAGAACTTCGCCGACCGCCCCGAATTCGAGCTCGAGTCGCTGCACAAGTCAGCGATGATCGGCACCCCGGCGGAGGTGACCGAACGCATCCGCCACTACGAGGACCTCGGCTACGACGAGTACAGCTTCTGGTCGGACAACGCGCTCAGCCATGATGAGAAGAAGGCGTCCCTGCAGCTCTTCATCGACGAGGTGGTTCCGAACTTCCAGTGAGGTGACCAGTTCGCCTGACGGCGTACGCCAACGGGGCCGGGAAACACAGAGTTTCCCGGCCCCGCTGGCGTGCGTCAGAGGTGGCGACGGCTCAGCATCAGGTGGTCCGGCCGTTTTCTGGAAGTCAGGAGTCGCGCTCGAGAGACAGGGTGGTGCGTGTCTGCGGAACGAGGAGTTCCTGGGTCGAGGCGAACACGTGCGCACGCATCGTCGTTTCGGCGCCGAACGGGTCCTTGTCCTGGATCATCGTGAGAATCTGGCGGTGCTCTCGGCTCGAGTCCACTGCCCTGCCCGGATGGTTGAGAGTCTTGCGCACGAGTCTGAAGTAAGCGAGCTGATTCATCAGGCGCGAGTACTGTTCGACGAGTTTGTTGTTGTCCGCTCCGTCGACGAGGGTCTGGTGGAAGTCCTGAACCTGCGAAGCGTAGGTGTCTGTGTCGCCTGCGTTCGACGACACCTCTGATGCTGCGACGATCTCTTCGAGCTGGTCGAGTTCCGGGCAGGGCCCGCGGCGAGCCATCAGGGCGGCGGCCAGGCCTTCGAGGACCTCCTTGAGCTGGAAGAGCTCGACGATCTCGCGTCGGTTCGGCTCGCGGATGAAGGTGCCGACCTTTGGGCGGATTTCGATGAGGCCCTCGAGCTGGAGCTGCTTGAGGACCTCTCGGATCGGGGTTCGGCTGACATCGAACTCCTGTGCGAGGGAGACCTCGGAGAGCGGATTGCCCGGTTCCAGTTCGCCGCTGGTGATCTTCGACCGGATACGCTCGAGAAGCGTGGGTGGCGGGGAATCGGGAGAATTCTGCATAGCCCGATGCTATGTTGCATGCATCAAAAGGGTCAAGGCGAATGTGGTCTATCCTCGCGCTTGGCCGCAACGGCAATGTTTTCTTTGGCTGGGACCTAGGCTCGAGTGCATCTACACACGACTGCGTGGCAAATTCTGCCATGCAAGATACGTCACTTGGGTGCTCTCTTTTCGGTCCATGGGGCACAAAACAGTGGTCGCAATCGGATACTCAGGAGGTCGTCCTGAAAGTATCCGATTGCGACCACTTCTCACCGCTTCACCCGGCTTTCGGCCATGAGAAGCTCGGGCTCAGCGTGAGGTCTGAGAGCCTCAGGCGGAGATGAGGCCGTGCGGGTCGAGGACGAACTTCTTCGCGACACCGGAGTCGAAGTCGGCGTAGCCCTGCGGGGCATCCTCGAGGCGGATCGGGGTCGCATTGACGTTCTTCGCGATCGAGACCTTGTCGTGCAGGATCGCCTGCATCAGCCCCCGGTTGTACTTCATCACCGGGCACTGGCCGGTCACGAACACATGCGACTTCGCGAATCCGAGACCGAAGCGCATCGACAGCGACCCTTCCTTCGCCGCCTCATCGGGCGCGCCCGGATCGCCGGTGACATAGAGGCCGGGGATGCCGAGGCTGCCGCCGGCTCGGGTGATGTCCATGAGCGAGTTGAGCACCGTTGCCGGCGCCTCGTGGCTGGCGTCCTTGCCGTGTCCGCGCGCCTCGAAGCCGACGGCGTCGATTCCGCAGTCGACCTCGGGCTCGCCGAGGATCTGCGCGATCTGGTCCTTCGGGTCACCCTTGGAAACGTCGACCGTCTCGCAACCGAATCCGCGGGCCTGAGCCAGTCGATCCTCGTTGAGATCGCCGACGATGACGCAGGCCGCGCCGAGCAGAAGCGCCGAGGTGGCCGCGGCAATTCCGACCGGACCCGCACCGGCGACGTAGACCGTCGAACCCACCCCGACACCGGCGCTGACGGCGCCGTGGAACCCGGTGGGGAAGATGTCGGAGAGCATCGTGAGGTCGAGGATCTTCTCCATCGCCTGATCCTTGTCCGGGAACTTCAGGACGTTCCAGTCGGCATAGGGCACGAGCACGTACTCGGCCTGACCGCCGACCCAGCCGCCCATATCGACATAGCCATAGGCCGAGCCCGGACGATCGGGATTGACGTTGAGGCAGATGCCGGTCTTGCCTTCCTTGCAGTTGCGGCAGCGACCGCACGAGATGTTGAACGGCACCGACACGAGATCGCCGACCTTGACGAATTCGACGTCTCGGCCCACCTCGACGACCTCACCGGTGATCTCGTGTCCGAGCACGAGACCCTCCGGGGCAGTCGTACGGCCCCGGACCATGTGCTGGTCGGAGCCGCAGATGTTCGTCGCCACCGTCTTGAGGATGACACCGTGATCGACCTTGCGGCCGATATTGGCGGGATTGACTCCAGGCCCGTCCTTGAGGGCGAATTCCGGGTACTCGGTGTCGATGACCTCGACCTTCCCGGGACCTGCATAGCTGATTGCCTTATTGCTCATCGTTGAGCCTCCATGGGTGCGAAAGCGTGGGAATTCGATATGCGAGTGCGACGAACGGGAGCTCGTCGACAGCTCTGACATATCAGTCTGACATCAGACTTAGATGCAGTCTCGCCGTCGTGAGAGAGCTCTGTCAAGCCCCCGTGTCGGTGGCCGGGCAGAGGTGCCGTTTCAGGAGTCTTCGCGCAGGCGCGTCGAGAGGATGTACTGGGAGGTCGTGCGCAGATGTTGAAGGGAATCCCTGATCAGCGGGGATCTGCGACTGCCGGCGCGGACAGCGGCGATGATCTTCCGGCTCAGTCTCCCGGTGCCCGTCAGCCGCACCCGGCTGACGTTGTCCTCTCCGGCGAGGCTGGCCAGCCTCGGCAGCAGGCTCACTCCGACCCCGGCGCCGACCAGGGCCGCCGACGTCTCCCACTCCGCGGACTCGTGCGCGACCGTCGGCGTCACTCCCGCGGCGGTGAACGCGGCGATGAAGAGCGAATGATAGGGCGAGCCAGGGCCGGCCGTGATCCAATCCTCACCGGCGAGCTCGCTGAGAGTCACCGACTCCCTGCCCGCCGCAGGGTGGCCTGAAGGCACCATGACGTCGAGGGGATCGTCGAGGAGGTCGATGCTCTCGAAGCGGGGATCCTCCTCGACCTGGACATTGCCCTGCATCGAGACGATGACGGCGAGGTCGATGCGCTCGGCGACGAGGAGCTCGAAGCAGCGAGTCGGAGTCGCCTCGATCACGTGGACGCGGACCTTCGGCCGTGAAGCCCGCAGGTTCGCCGCCAAGGGCGCGAGCAGGTTCGAGGATGCTGTCGAGAAGCCCCCGATTCCGAAGTGAGTGGGGGCCTGATCCCCGGCCCCGAGCGCGCCGGCGCGGATGTCCTCCCACGCGGCGGTCAGTTCGTCGGAGCGGCGGACGAGGTAGCGCCCCGTCGCGGTCAGTCGCAGACCGCGACCGTCCTTGACGAGAAGGGTCATGCCCAGGGACTGCTGCAGCTCTCTGAGCTGGCCGGAGACCGCCGATGCGGAGTAGCCGGTGAGCTCGGCGGTGGCGGCGATGGTGCCGCAGGCGGCGAAGGTGCGCAGTGTCGTCAGGCGCGGATCGATCATGCGCACAATTATGCAGTGAATCCGCAGAATATGTAACGAAATCTCGCGCTTTTTCTGCAGGGAGTTCCTCGCTAGTGTGACTGTCGAGATCGTTCCGGCAGCACACGGTCTCCGCGGTCTCCGCCGAGGATTTCGCCCCTTCCATCGGTGGGCCGCTGCAGGCAGACATCAAGGGAGATGAGCATTGACAGCTACTAACCTGGCACCGACGAAGAAGGGCTTCCCTGCGGGGTTCACCGAGGAGAAGCTCGACGAGATCCGCGTCCGACTCGACACCCGTCGGGTCGGCTTCTCGCTCGAGGCACCGTTCTACACCGATGACAACCTCTTCAACCTCGACATGCAGGGCATCTTCGGTCAGCATTGGATCTTCGCGTGCAGCGTCGCCGAGATCCCCGAGCCCGGTGATTATGTCACGCTCGACTACGGTCCGTACTCCCTCATCGTCCTGCGAGGCGACGACGGCGGCGTCAACGTCCTCCACAACGTCTGCCGCCACCGTGGGGCACGAGTCCTCACCGATGCGCAGGGAACGACGGGCAACCTCGTCTGCGGCTACCACTCGTGGACGTACTCCCCCGAGGGCGACCTCATCCACGCCTCGGCGCCGGGGGAGATGACCTTCGACAAGTCCTGCTACGCACTCAAACGCGCGCACGGGAAGATCGCCGCCGGACTCGTGTTCATCTGCCTGGCCGAAGAGTCGCCGACGGACTTCCACGAGACCGCGAAGATCTTCGAACCTTATATCGCCCCTCATGAGCTGGCGAAGACGAAAGTCGCCTATCAGCAGAACATCGTCGAAGAGGGCAACTGGAAGCTCGTGATGGAGAACAACCGCGAGTGCTACCACTGCGACGGCCACCCGGAGCTCGCCTGCTCGCTGTTCCCGACATGGGGGCTGACCGATGAGACGATCCCACCGCATCTCGAAGACGTCTGGGACCGCAACCAGCAGGCGCAGGCTTCCCTCGAATACCGCTGCCGTCGCTACGGCCTGCCCTATGAGGTCGTTGAAGAACTCGACACCCGCGTCGGCGGCATCCGCATCTCCCGCGAATCGCTCGACGGAGCGGGGGAGTCCTTCTCGGCAGACGGGCGCCGGCTGTCGAAGAAGCTGCTCGGCGATCTGCCGGACTTCCGCCTCGGCCGCTGCTCGATGCATCTGCAGCCGAACTCCTGGTTCCACCTCCTCGGCGATCACGTCATCACCTTCGCGGCATTCCCGATCAGTGCCTCGAAGACCCTCGTGCGCACCACTTGGCTCGTCGCCGACGACGCCGTCGAAGGCGTCGACTATGACCTTGAGACCCTCACTCACACATGGAAGCAGACCAACCTGCAGGACAAGGCCTTCGTCGAACTCTGCCAGCAGGGAGCGGCGAGTCCGTTCTATGA
Source organism: Brevibacterium sp. OS20 (assembly GCF_056837565.1). Classification (NCBI taxonomy): domain Bacteria; kingdom Bacillati; phylum Actinomycetota; class Actinomycetes; order Micrococcales; family Brevibacteriaceae; genus Brevibacterium; species Brevibacterium sp. OS20. The sequence continues at coordinate 220,077 of NZ_CM166367.1, forward strand.
GCAGGGTCCGTATATGAAGAGCGAATACCAGGTCGAAGCCTTCATCAACTGGTACGTGCAGCGGATGCGGGAGCACGTCGGATGAGATCCTCCGCTGTGCCCGCGTTGCCGCTGGCCCAGCGGGTGCGCGGACTGGAGATGCCCTGGAACCGCGTGCTCTCGAGCGCCTCGGGGCCGGCCGGAGCCGCCACCGCGCTGGGTCCGTGGCACCCGCAGGAATTCGCCGCCGAATGTGTAGAGACCATCCCCGAGGCGGGAGGGATGATGGTCTTCGTCTTCCGTCGCATGGACGGGGCGCCCCTGGCGTTCCGGTCGGGGCAGTACATCAACATCGACTTCCCCATCGACGGACCGACTGCCGAGCCGGTGTCGCGCAGCTATTCGATCTCCTCGGCCCCAACCGAGCCGTGGACGTTCTCTATCACGATCAAACGCGACCCCAAGGGCAAGGTGTCGCCCTGGGCGCATGACAATATCCGCCCCGGCACCGTCCTCGACATGCTCGGCCCGGTCGGTGCGTTCCACCTCGCCGATTATGACCGGCGAGCACGGTTCCTGCTGCTCGCTGCCGGAGCCGGAATCACTCCGCTGATGTCGATGATCCGCACCGTCCACTCGCTGCCCGGCCAGGCCGATGTCGTCCTCCTCTACCACGGAGCCGCCCCCGACTCCTTCGCCTTCTCCGAGGAACTCGACTTCCTCGCGAACGTGGATTTCCGGATCAAGGTCATCTACTGCCTCGGCGATCGGGAATGCGGCGACGAATGGGAAGGGCGGACGGGACGGCTGTCGACGTCGCTTCTCGAGGAGCTCGTGCCCGACGCCAACGGTCGGCAGGTCTTCGCCTGCGGCCCGGAGGGATACCTCAACTCCGCGACCGAACTGCTGCGCGAAGTCGGCGTCGACGACACCTCGGTGTTCATGGAGTTCTTCTCCGGCGATCGTGAGATCCGTGCCGAATACGCCGAGGAAGTCGCCATCGCCGGCGAGATCGCCGAGGAGATCGCGGCGACGACCGAGGAATACTTCGAGTCCCAGCCGGCCGCGCTCGACATGTACGAACCCGAGTACGACGCCGACGGACCGGTCGAGGCGGTCGGCGCACCGACCGAAGCCGTCGACGCCGAGGCGGTCGTGCCCGTCGACGACGAGGTCGAGATCGAGGTCGTCGGGGTCACCGATGAGAACCTCGCCGAGGTGGGGCCCGGATCTGAGTCCGACGCTGGGCCCGCGGTCCCGGCTGGGGATGGGGCGGCCGCCTCGGCGGGGGGATCGGGCGACGATGACGAAATCGCCGTCGTCGACCCGGCCGCACTGCCTACTGTGGGGCAGGGTGAGCACACGATGTCGTTCGTGCGCACCGGCCTCAACGTCTGCGTCGGGGAGGACGAAACGGTCCTCCAGGCCGCGCGGAAGGCGGGGGTGAAGATCCCCGCGAACTGTCAGGAGGGCATGTGCGGATCCTGCAAGGTCGTCAAGCTCGACGGCGATGTCGAGATGAACCATCTGGGCGGAATCCGCGCCAGAGAGATCGACGCGGGGAAGTTCCTGCCGTGCTGCTCGACGGCGAAGACCGACCTCGTCATCGACGCCTGAACCGGGCGCTGATTACCATATTCGTTCGGTGAGTCGAAGGAGACCACATGACACAGCAGAAGGACATCGACGGCATCGAGCCGGTCCGTCGTGATGCTTTCGCGCAGAGGACCGATGCCGGGCGGATCTCGATCGATGAGGCCCCGCTCAACCGGCTCGTGCTCCTCGTCGCGGTTGCGGCCTTCGGTGGGATCTTCATCGACGGCTACATCCTCGGCGTCATCGGCGGTGCCGTCGCTCCGGCGGCCGCGGAGCTGGGGCTGTCGGCATTAGGGCAGGGACTGATCGCGGCAAGTGCGCTCATCGGGATCTTCGTCTCCGGTCTGTTCTTCGGGCGGATCGCCGACCGCTATGGGCGCAAGCGGGTGTTCTTCTGGAACCTCGTCGGCTTCGTCGTCGTCTCGCTGGCCCAGCTCTTCGTCGTCGGCACGTGGGACCTCGTGGCCATGCGGCTGCTGCTGGGCCTGCTCATCGGCGTCGAATACGCGGTCGGCACCGCTCTGCTGGCCGAATTCACCCCGCGCCGCCACCGCAGCGTTCTGCTCGGGTCGATCGCGGCGTTCTGGTTCATCGGGTTCATCTCGGCATTCGTCGTCGCCCACGCCTGGGACGCGGATTCGTGGCGAATGCTCCTGGCCAGCAGCGCGGTGCCGGCCCTGGTCGTGCTCATCCTGCGCATGGCCCTGCCCGAATCGCCGAGGTGGCTGCAGGCACAGGGACGCACGACCGAGGCGCAGGCGATCGTCTCCGCCCACTATGGCCCGCAGTACGGACTGCCTCCGGCGCCGACCGAGGTTGTCAAAACCCGCCTGCGTGACTTCTTCCGCGAGAACGACGTTCGCACGGTGATCTACTCCGGACTGTTCTGGTTCTGCCAGGTCGGTCCGCTGTTCGCGATCTTCACGTTCATCGTGCCGGTGCTCGAGGACCTCGGACTCAACAGCGGATTCTCCACGGATCTGCTCATGAACGGGCTCCAGCTCCTCGGTGCCGGCGTGGGATTGTGGCTGCTGTGGCTGCTGCCCCGACGCACGTTCGTCAATTGGACCTTCGCGCTCATGGTGGTCCTGCTCGTCTTCCTCGGCGGCTGGACTGAGCTGCCGTCATTGGTCGTGCTCATCGTCTTCGGCGCTTTCGTCCTCATCATCACGGCGTCGAACAGCATCCAGTATGTCTATCCGCCGGAGATGTTCACCACCCGGTTCCGCAGCACCGGCGTCGGCTACGCCGCGGCATTCAGCCGAGTCGGTGCTGCCGGAGCCACCTACCTCTTCCCGGTCACGCTCGAACACCTGGGTGTCTCGAGCACCCTGCTCATCGCGGCGATCTTCCCTCTGGTCGGGTTCATCGCTTCGCTCTTCTGGGCACCGGAAACCAAATACTCCGCATTGGACGACTGAGCTCCGCTCCGGCGTCTGCTGCGACAACTGCCTCTACCACCGTCAATAACAAGGAGTACTCAGTGCCGATCTCATCACCACGAGTCGTCATCATCGGAGCCGGCATCGTCGGCGCCAACCTCGCCGACGAACTCGCGCAGCTGGGCTGGACCAACACCCTCGTCATCGAACAGGGCCCGCTGAACATCCCCGGCGGTTCGACCTCACACGCCCCGGGACTCGTCTTCTCCTCGAACGCGTCGAAGTCGATGACCGAATTCGCGCAGTACACGATCGAGAAGCTTACCTCGCTCAAGGACGCCGACGGGCGCGGATCGTTCCTGCCCGTCGGAGGCCTCGAGATCGCCACCACCGAGGATCGGCTGCAGGACCTGCACCGTCGAGCCGGATGGAACCGCTCCTACGGCGTCGAAGCCGACGTCATCGACGCCGACGAATGCGCGAAGCTCTTCCCAATGCTCAACCGGGACATGGTCCACGGCGGTCTGCTCACCCCGGGTGACGGCCTCGCATTGGCGGCGAAAGGCACTCAGATCGTCATCGATCGTGCCCGTGCCGCAGGGGTCGAATTCCGTGATCGCACAACGGTGACCGATATCGAGACCACAGGCGCTCGCGTCAGCGCTGTGATCTGCGGCGATGACCGGATTCCTGCCGATATCGTCGTCTCCTGCGCCGGATTCTGGGGACCCAAGATCGGTGAGATGGTCGGTACTCCGATCCCGCTGCTGCCGCTGGGCCACCAGTTCGCCTGGACCACCGAGGTGCCCTCGCTCATCGGGAAGAATGAGTTGCCGGCGGGTGCGCAGGCTCCGATCCTGCGCTACCAGGACAAGGACCTGTACTACCGCGAATGGGGTGAGCGGATCGGCATCGGCTCCTACGCGCACCGGCCCATGCCCGTCGACCTCGACACGCTGCAGACCTACTCACCCGATGAGATCACCAGCGAACGGATGCCCTCGAGCCTCGAGTTCACCCCGGACGACTTCGCCCCCGAATGGGAGGCGACGAAGACACTGCTGCCCGAACTCGCTCAGACTCAGATCCAGCGCGGCTTCAACGGCATCTTCTCATTCACCCCGGACGGCGGTTCGCTGGTCGGACAGTCCCGTCAGGTCGACGGATTCTTCGTCGCCGAGGCGGTGTGGGTGACCCATGGCGCCGGCATCGCCCGCGCTGTGGCCGAGCTCATCGCCGAAGGACGGTCGAAGACCGATCTGTCAGGCATCGACCTCAACCGTTTCGAGGATGTGCAGACATCAGCGGACTACGTCAGCGAGACCTCCCAGCAGAACTTCGTCGAGATCTACGACATCATCCACCCTCTGCAACCACGAGTCTCCCCGCGTGACCTGCGCTCGAGCCCGTTCCGGAGGCAGCAGGAGGAACTCGGTGCGTTCTTCCTCGAGACCTCCGGCTGGGAGCGGCCGCACTGGTTCGACGCGAACGCGAAGCTGCTCGAGGAAATGCCGTCCGAGTGGGCGGCACCGGAACGGGACGCCTGGGCGGATCAGTTCCATTCGCCCATCGCCGCAGCCGAAGCGTGGAAGACGCGCACCTCGGTGGCGATGTTCGACATGACCCAGCTCAAACGCTTCGAGGTCACCGGCCCCGGTGCCGGCGAACTGCTGCACGGGATGACCACTTCGTCGATGCTGCGCAAACCGGGAGCGGTCAGCTACACGTTGCTGCTCGACGAAGCCGGCGGCATCACGAGCGACATCACGGTCGCGATCCTCGACGAGGAGACCTACCAGGTGGGAGCGAACTCGAACATCGACCTCGCGGCCATCTCGCGGGCGGCCAAGCATCAGTCGGCCGCCGACCCGTCCAAGTGGGTGACCGTGCGCGAGACGACTCCCGGCACCTGCTGTATTGGTCTCTGGGGCCCGCTGGCCAGGGATGTCATCGCCAAGGTCACCGATGAGGACTTCAGCGATGCCGGACTCAAGTACTTCCGCACGAAGCCGGCGGTGCTCGGCGGTGTGCCGGTTACCGCGATGCGCCTGTCCTATGTCGGCGAACTCGGCTGGGAGATCTACACTTCGGCGGATCTCGGGTCGCGACTGTGGGACGTGCTGTGGGAAGCCGGTGAGGAATTCGGCATCATCGCCGGAGGCCGCGAAGCCTTCAACTCGATGCGGCTGGAGAAGGGGTTCAGGTCCTTCGGCACCGACATGACCAGCGAACACGAACCGGTTCAGGCCGGACTCGGATTCGCCGTGAAGGCGTCGAAGACCGACGACTTCACCGGCAAGGCCGCGCTGGAGTCGAGGGCCGCAGCCGCGACGACGAAACTGACCTGCCTCACCCTCGACGTGCCCTCTGACGTGGTGCTCGGCAAAGAGCCGGTGTACGTGGTCGGTGGGTCGGGTGTCGCGGACGGCGAGACCGCCTCGGCGAAGTCGGACGGATCGGACGGATCGGGAGTCGCGGACGGCTACGTCACCTCGGCGGCTTACGGATACACGATCGGGAAGTCGATCGCCTACGCCTGGCTGCCGAACACTCTGGCGGTTGGTGACGCTGTGCAGATCGAATACCTCGGCCGCCGCCTGCCGGCCACAGTCACCGCCGAGCCGCTCTTCGACCCGGGGATGACGCGCCTCAAGGGGTGAGGCATGGGGTGTGAAGGCTGAGTCTTAGCCCCGTGCCGAGACAATGGTCGAGCGCCGAGACGACTGTGCACTCGGTGCGCACAGTCGTCTCGGCGCTCGACCATTGTCTCAGTGTGAGAAGTGGTGCCCCGGATTTCCGCCTCAGGCGTGTGCTGCTGGGGCCGGTTCCGTTTCTCTCACGTCGTCGTTCGTCCGCTTGTAGAGTCCGGTTGAGAGGTATTTGAAGCCGTTGTCGGGATAGATTACGACGATGTTCTTGTCCTCTGCTTCCGGACGCTGAGCGATCCGCAGAGCCGCGGTGAGCGCTGCAGCTGCGGAGGTGCCCAGGAACAGGCCATCGGATTTCGCAGTGTCCTGCGCTGTTCGGTAGGCGTCTTCGGCTCTCACATCGATCACCTCGTCGAAGGCGAAGCCGTTGTTGAGGTTGGATCTGATGAGGGTCGGAACGAGGTCATCCGGAACATCTCCCACCGGCAGCGTGCCGTCGATGATGTTCCCGGTGAAGTCTTCACTATCGGGGCGTGAGGATTCTGCGGCTTGAACGCCGACGATTGTCACGTCAGGATTCTTCTCTCTGAGGTAGCGTGCCGTGCCGACCAGAGTGCCTGCGGTGCCGGCGGCGGCGACGAAGTAGTCAACGTGTCCGTCGGTGTCCTCCCAGATCTCCGGTCCCGTGGTCGCGTAGTGGAATTCTTGGTTGGCCTCGCTCACGGTCTGACCCGCATAGTAGTGACCCTGCTCGTCGGCGATGCGTTTGATGCCTCGGATGAGGTCATCGAGCACCAGGCCCTTCTCTTCGAAGTCGGCGACCTCTTCGAAGTCGGCGACCTCTTCGATGTCGGTGAGCGAGTGAGTGTCGAGACCGTATCCGTTGAAGATGTCGATGCGCTCCTGAGTGGTGCCCGGCTCGAGGTAGGGAATGAATTTCAAGCCCTTGGCATGTCCGATCGCGGCCAATGAGATTCCGGTGTTGCCGCTTGTCACGTCGACGAGCGTGCTCCCTTCCGAGATCTCACCCTTCTCCAGTCCCTCATTGATGAGGGCAACGGCAAGACGGTCCTTTACGCTGCCTGAAGGGTTGAGGTACTCGAGCTTTCCGATGACGTGGGCTCTGATTCCGTGCTGTTTCTGATAGTTCGTCAGTTCGACGAGTGGGGTGTTGCCGACGAGCTCGACAATCGACCGGTGGATGTTCGACATGGTGATGCTCTCTCTCAAGATGGGGCTGGGTCCAGTGGGGCTATGTGCACTGGTGGCTGACGGTCGCAGGCAGGTTCGGTGCGCGGCGCGGGTCAGCTCTCGAAGAACTGTTCGTCGGGAAGGACGCCGAGTGCGATGGTGAGTCTGTTGCCGGCAGCGAAGGCGATTACGACGTAGAGAGCCTCGGCGATCTGTTCGTTGCTCAGGCCGTGGCTGCGGAGTTCCGCGTAGTCACGGTCGGTGACGGAGCGAGCATCAATCGACACCTTCTCTGCGAATTCGGCCAAAGCGCGCTCGCGTGCGTCCAGTTCCGAGACCTCGCGATGGTCGAGTCCGATCCTCGTCGCCAGGGAATGGTCGTGAACGGTTCGGCCGTACGACTGGATGTGGTTGAGACGGCAGTATGAGCAGCCGTTGACTGCGGAGGTGACGAGGGCGAGGAAGTCTCTGTCCCTGTAACTCAGATTCCCCTTCGTCCCTAGGAGCGACAGAAGGAACGAATTGAGATGGAAGGCAGACTCCCCGCCGATCGCACCGGCGGCTGCCCAGTTCGGCAGATATCCGAGCTGGGACTCGAGTTGGCGGAGTTGGTTCTGCAGCGCTTCGGGGAGGTGCTCACGATCGGGGACCGGGAGTCGAGAGATGGGATTGTCCCGTCGCGGTGTCTCATCTCCGGTCAGATTCGCAGAGTTGATGTCTATGTGGTCGAGGGTGTCAGTCATGCGTTCCACTCCGTTCTCGTGTCGGCGCCGCCGATCGACGTCGTGATGGGAACACTAAGCAGTGAGGGGCGAACGGCATCGGGCGATGCGTCACAAACGGTTGAGCGGAGTCATGGAGTGAAAAGCCAGGTCACATCGTGACTTATTGGTTGAGGCCGTGACGCCACCCCTCTGTTTGTGGTCGGTCCACCGCGGTGAGATCGCTGGTTTCGCCGCGTCGCCTCGGTGGAGTCACCACAAACCCGATTCCGACTGCGCTGCGGTGTTCGCGATCGCGCTCCTTCAGGCCCCGAGGTAGCCACGTTCGGCGGCAGGGTTGTTCGTCCTCGTCAGCGTGACGTGACCTCGGCCGAGGCGACAGCCTTGATTGCGGCAGCGATCGGCTGATCGAGCCAGGTCGGGATCTCGCCGCCGATGTGGCTGCGCACCATGCCGTAGGGGGTATCCCTGGAAGCCAGGGCGATCAGCTCCAGTCTGCGCTGCGTGACTCTGCCGAATCGGCGTCGGGTGAGATCGGCGAAGAGGGCGGCCACCGGGTCATTGAGTCCGGTGAGGTCATCGAGCAGTCCCTTGGGCGGGTCGGCGAGCAATTCTGAGTGCCGGTAGAGGGTGAGAGTCCGGGCCTCGTCGGGATTCTCTCGACAGAACCGGGGGATGAGCAGGCCGGTCTCGACGATCGCCTCGAGCGGGTCATCGACATCCGTGATCGCTGCAAACGTGTCGTGGAATCGGTGCACGCACCGGATCCAGGCAGAAGCGAACAGCGACTCCCGAGTGGGGAAGCGGTGGTAGATCGAACCCGACGGTGCACCGAGCTCATGCGTCACATCGGCCACTGTGGCGGCATGGCCGCGTCGGCCGACAGCGCTGATGGCCGCCGAGAGAATATCGTCCCGCGAATAGAGTGCGCGTTTCGCCATGCTTGTCACGTCCTCTCGCTCCAGGTGTTCGGATCAGTCCGGCGAATCGGGGATTCTCGTTCGAAGGGTTGACCGTCGAGCCACCGTACCTCAAACTAGAGACTAGCATCTAGAGAATGTCCTCTAATTCGGGAGTCGCCGTGGCGAACGCACGGACATCAGCACCTGCACCTGTGACATCGCTGCAGCGCGCCGCCATCATCACGGCGATCGTCGCGGTTCTGCCGTATCTCGCCTTCAAGGTCCTGTGGCTGAGCGGTTCGTCGGTCGGTTCGACCACGTCGGCCGGAGGCGAGGGAATGCTTGCGCCGCGCTTTCTCATCGGTAACACCATCACTCTCGCGATGATGGTGGTGGGCGTGGCCTTCGTGGTGGCGCTGACACGACCGTGGGCGCAACGCATTCCGGCACCTGTGGTGTTCGTGCTCGGAGCCGGAGCGGCCGGGCTCCTCGGTCCGATACTGCTGGGACTGCCGCCGGGCATTCTCATTCAGGCGCTCATCGAAGGAGAGGTGCGACTGGCCGAACAGGGAATGCATCCCTGGGTGTTCGGGCTTGTCTACGCCGGATTCTGCGCTCTGGGCGTGGCGATGGCGATCGTCGTCGGAGCCTATGTGATCCGGCGCTGGGGCGATCTTCTGAACACTCCGCCCCCGGCACCGTCGCCGACCATGATCGTCTGCGGTGCACTCGGCATCCTGCCCTTCAGCTGCGCCATGGCCTTCTGGGCGATTGCGGGACCGGGAAGCACCGGGCCCCAGGGAATGGAGCAGCCGGCACAGCGGATGGTGTTGGCTATGACCGCGCTGTTCGGGTTCCTCTGCCTGCTGTGTCCGATGTTCTCGCGCTATCTCGGGAGATGGCCGCGCGCGGCGTGGCTGGTGACCTGGACCGGGTGCTGCGTTGTGGCTCTCCAGGGGCCGACGCAGATTCTTCTCGCTCAGGGCGGAGAGATTGCGCCGGTGGTCGTCGGGATCGCTGCCCTCGCGACTCCGGGCGCCAGCCTCTTCGGTCTCGCTGTGCTGAGAACCCACCTGCGCAGGCTGGGCCGGACTCACGTGCCGTCTAGCCGGGACCGGCCCCGGCTCGGTGGTGCGGATCGGTCAGCGTGATGCCGTCCTGGCTCTTCGTCCTGCTCGCAGTCTCGTTCGTCCTCTATACGGACGACTATGTCATCGCCGGAATTCTGCCCGAGATCGCAGCCGACCTCGGGGTGACCGAAGGTCGGGCCGGTCAGCTCGTCACGGCATTCTCGGCGACCGTAGCCGTGGCCGCGCCGGTGGCGGCCGTCGCGCTCGCCCGGGTCCCGCCTCGGCGGCTGTTCCTTGTCGCGCTCATCATCTTCGCCTTAGCGAATTTCGGCGCGGTGGGAACTTCGTCCTTCGCCGTGCTGATGGTTCTGCGGGTGGTGGCGGCCGCGGCGACAGCCAGCGCCACCCCGGCCATCTTCGCGTTCGCTGCGTCCCATGCGCCGACGGAGAAGACTGGCCGCTACCTGGCGACCGTCTCCCTTGGGGTGACCGGATCAATCGCGCTCGGTGTCCCACTGGGGACGTGGATCGGCGGCGCATTCGGATGGCGGGCGACCTTTCTGGCCGTTGCCGTAGCCGGGATGCTCGCGCTCATCGGTGTCCTCCTCACTGTTCCCGGAAGCGGCCGCGGCGACCGCTCTCCACGACTGTCGGAACAGCTGCGCAGCCTCACGCGCGCCCCGATCGCCGTGAGTCTCGCGGCGAACTGCCTGCTCATGGCGGGGACGATGATGGTCCTCACCTACCTGGCGCCCTATCTGAGTGCGACCGCCGGATCCGGAGTCGAGGAACGGGGAGTGGCATTCGGGCTCTCCGGGTGCGCGGGCATGGCCGGAATCTGGCTCGGCGGTCAGGTCGCAGACCGGTGGGGTCCGGGGCGAGCACTGTTCTTCGGGATCGGCGTCATCATCGCCGCCATGGTCGCGATGTGGGCGATGTGGGCTGTCCGGCCAGTGCCCATCTGGCTCGTGCTCATCGTCACGACAGTGTGGGGCGGAATGGCCTTCTGGAACTCACCCGCGATCCAGATGCGCTTGCACAGACTTGCCGGGCCCCTGGCCGGACAGGCACTGGCGCTCAACACTTCTGGGACCTACCTGGGCATCGCATTCGGGGCCGCCGTCGGCGGGGCCGTGCTCACCGAGACGGGTCCCGGAGTCCTGCCGCTGACCGCAGCGGGATTCGGGCTGGTTGCCCTGTTTCTGTTGGAACTCGTCCGGCGGTCGCCGCCGGCTGGACGGGCGCGAGACACCGATGTGACGCCGCCTGCTGGCGAGGCGTCCCACGGCAGCAAATCCTCGAACCACGGAGATCAATCGCACCACCGCAACTCATCGAAGCACACAGAGAACACAGGAGAGTGACACCATGACCGCCTACGCGATCGCCCACCTGCAGCAGTTCGCGCCGCACCCCGAGGTCGCCGAGTACATCGACCGGATCGGCGAGACCTTCGAACCCTTCGGAGGACAGTTCCTCGTCCACGGCACCGCCCACGAGGTGATGGAAGGGCGGTGGCCGGGACACGTCGTCATGATCGCCTTCCCCGACGCTCGGCTCGCTCACGAATGGTGGGACTCACCGGCCTATCAGGACATCGCCCCACTGCGTTCGCGCCATATCGACACCGACATCGTCATCGTCGAGGGAGTGGCCGAGGGCTACGATCCGCGGACCACGGCTCAGGCCCTGCGCGAACAACTCGGCTAGCCGCCGAGCTGGCGGGGCTTTATCGAAAAACGCACGGAGCGTCGAGAAACGGGTGTGCGCGCCCGTTTCTCGACGCTCCGCCCGTCTTTCGGCGGCTACGCCAGTGGTGGTGTTTAGAAGGCCGACACCAATGTTCCATATGGTGGATTTTCGTTGCCTCGCGGAACGTGAACGATGACGATAGCGAGACAGGGTCGAAATGAGGTCACAAAGGGGTCTTCTCTGCGTCGAGTTTCGTGCAATGGCGACTCATCGGGTCGGCTCTGCCTGTTCACCGGACCGGTGCTTTCTGAAGGAGCGTGCCATGCCTTTTCTCACCACCAACGATGGAGTGAACTTGACCTACCGCGACAGCGGAGGAAGCGGAGTTCCCCTGGTTATGCTTCACGGCTGGGGCCAAACCCAGGCAATGTTCCGCTACCAGCTCGCCGGATTGGCGGGGAGCCGTCGAGTCATCACGCTTGATCAGCGCGGTCACGGACTCTCTGAAAAGCCTCACCACGGCTACCGGATCGCGCGTCTCGCTCAGGATCTCAGCAATCTTCTGGATGACCTTGGACTCGAAGAGGTAGACCTTCTCGGCTGGTCGATGGGCGTCTCCGTGTCCTGGAGTTATATCGATCAGTACGGTACTGGACGGATTCGACGTTTCGTCGCTGTCGACCAGCCAGCTGCCGTCGCAGCGGTTCCGTGGCTGACTGAGGACGAACAACGCGAATGCGGTGCGATCTTCGGTGTTGACGGACTCCTCGAGCTGGGCAGTGCACTCAACGGACCTGACAGTGAACAGGTGTGTGAGGACTTCGTGCGAGGAATGTTCTCCGGAGAACCCGATCCAGAGGTATGGAACTTCGTCGCCGAGGAGATCAAATCGTTCCCCTCCTATGCCGCGGTCCCACTGCTCTTCGACCATTGCGCTCAGGACTGGCGAGACATCCTGCCCCACATTGATGTGCCCACTCTTGTGCTCGGGTGCGATGGAAGCCATGTCAACCCCGATTCCCAACGTTATGTTGCCGCACAGATTCCCGACGCACGCATTCACGTGTTCCCAGTCGAAGAGGCGAACTCGCATTTTCCGTTCCTGGAGAACCCGCAGGCGTTCAACGGGGTCGTTGAGGAGTTCCTCGCAGCACATTGATGGTGCCGGACCAGTCTTGGGGACTGGTGGGAGAAGCGGGCCACCCCCGACACCAATGTTCCATATGGTGGATTTTCTTTGACCAGCTGGTGGGACCGGGAAAGTATGAGAGGACAGTGCTCGTTCCGCAGAGCCCGGTACCCGAAGGAGTGTCCATGTCCTCACCTGCGATCATCGGCTGGTCCCACGGAAAGTTCGGACGATCCGAATCACCGCTGCCCCAGATGATGACCGACGTCGCCCGCGACGCCATCGCCGAGGCGGGATTGGAACCGGCTGACATCGACGTCATCCACGTCGGCGTCTTCAACAACGGACTCTCCCGCCAAGGCTTCGAAGCCGCACTGCCGGGCACCGTGTTCCCCGAACTAGCCCGCACACCCGCCCACCGGCACGAGAACGCCTGCGCCACCGGTTCCGCCGCGATCTTCGCAGCCCACGACTCCATCGCAGCCGGCCGCCACAAGACCGCCCTGGTCATCGGCGCCGAACGCATGACCCAGGCCTCCGGCCACGACGTCAACGAAGTGCTGCTCAGCGCCAGCTTCCGGGAAGAGGAAGAGCACTATAAGTCCTTCGCCGGAGTCTTCGGCGAGATCGCCCGCCAGTACTTCGACCGATACGGCGACCACTCCGAAGCACTCGCGAAGATCGCCGCGAAGAACCACGCCAACGGATCGCAGAATCCTCTGGCACACATGCAGAAGGACCTCGGCTTCGAGTTCTGCAACACCGTGAGCGAGAAGAACCCGTACGTCGCCGAACCCCTGCGCCGCACCGACTGCTCGATGGTCTCCGACGGGGCCGCGGCCCTGGTCCTGGCCGCCGAGGATGTCGCCGCCTCCGCATCGCAGGCCGTGACCTGGAGAGGCATGGGCAACGCCAACGACGTCCTGCCGCTGTCCCAACGCGACCCGCTCGAGATGGCCGGCGCCCGCGCCGCCATGGAGCAGGCGCTCACAGCTGCCGGCATCGGCATCGACGACCTCGACTTCCTCGAGACTCACGACTGCTTCACCATCGCCGAGCTCCTCGAATACGAAGCCTTCGGACTCGCCGCCCCCGGGCAAGGCCACACCCTGCTCGACGACGGTGCCACCGAGGTCGGCGGCCGCCTGCCCGTCAACCCCTCCGGCGGACTCAAGGCCAAGGGCCACCCCATCGGTGCCACCGGTGTGTCCATGCACGCCCTCGCCGCCGCCCAGCTGACCGGTCGCTCGCCTGGCATCCAGATCGAGACCCCGGAACTCGCCGGTGTCTTCAATATGGGCGGTGCCGCCGTGTCGAACTTCGCTTCCGTGCTCGAGCGCGTCCGCTGATGCGCGCCATCTCCCAGACGTCCCCGGCCAAGGACTTCACGCCCACGCCTCGGCGCGGGGTCAACGTCTCCCACTTCCTCACCCAGACGGCCCGCCGGATCCCCGACCGCCTCGCCGTCGTCGACGACGACCACGGGCAGCGGTGGACCTGGGCCGAACTCGACGCCCGCGCCGAAGCGCTCGCCGCCGCCCTGCAGACCGGTGGAGTCGATCGCCGCGACACCGTCCTCCTCGTCTCGGCCAACCACGCCGAGGTGATCCAGTCCTTCTGGGGCATCCTGCGCTCCGGCGGTGTCATCGCCCCACCGAACGCGGCCCTGTCGACGGAGGAGCTGCTCGGCATCAGCGCCGAAGTCGCCCCCGCCGCCGTCATCGCCGACCGCGCCCACGCCGACTTCGTCACCGCTCTCAAAGACACCGGCTTCACCGGCCCCGTCTTCCGGATCGGGGACCTGCCCACGGCGCAGGCGGCAGCCGCACCGGCAGAAGCCGTCGACTCGACTGTCGACGAGGACGACCCCTGCTGGTACTTCTTCACCTCCGGGTCGACCGGGCGACCCAAGGCTGCGACTTTCACGCACCGCCACCTCGGCGCGGTGCTGATGAATCACCGCTGCGACCTCTTTCCCAACGAGGACGAGACGGGGGCCTCCCTCGTGCTCGCGCCGCTGTCGCACGGTGCGGGCATCCACATGCTCGGTCAGGTCTTCGGCGGCACCCCGTCGATCATCCACCCCGGTGGCAAGCCCAGCGTGGAGTCCCTGTGGCCGGCCATCGATGCCTACGGGATCACGAACGCCTTCACCGTCCCGACCATCCTCAACCGCATCGCCGCCGGCTACTCAGAAGGCCGCGGACCCGAGGACCACACCCTCGAGCGGGTCATCTACGCCGGAGCCCCGATGCTCGCGACCGACCAGGCCCGGGCACTCGAAAGGCTCGGGCCCTGCCTCGTCCAGTACTTCGGACTCGCCGAGGTGACCGGAGCGATCACGATCCTCCGCCCCGAGGACCACGGAGCCATCCCCGTCGACGACGCCGGCATCGGCACCTGCGGCCGAGCCCGAACTGGAGTCGAGATCGTCATCGTCGACGAGACCGGCGCGCAGCTGCCCGCCGGTGAGCAGGGCGAAGTCTGTGTGGCCGGACCGACCGTGTGCGCCGGCTACCTTGGCCGCCCCGATGCGAATGTCGAATCCTTCGCCGGAGGGCTCTTCCACACCGGCGATGTCGGCTACCTCGACGAACGCGGGTACCTCTTCCTCACCGGCCGCAAGTCCGATATGTACATCTCCGGCGGTTCGAACGTCTACCCCCGCGAGATCGAGGAGCTCCTCCTCACCGACACCGAGGTGGCCCAGGCCGTCGTCGTGGGCGTGCCCGACCCGCAGTGGGGCGAGATCGGCGTGGCCGTCATCGAACGCGCGCCGTCGACCGGGAACGAAGGTGCCGGTGGCGCCGATGCCGATGCGGAGGACCTGGCCGAACGGCTGACCGCGCTGTGCAAGTCGGGGCTGGCGAAATACAAGGTGCCCAAGGAGATCCACTTCGTCGAGACCATGCCGGTCACCGCCTACGGCAAACTCGCGCGCAAGGAACTCAAGGCCGAATACTCCCAAGGACGGGGCAGCGCACGATGAACACGACAGAGACGGCAGCCGTGTCAGTGCCGACAGGTAGGTTAGTCGGCACGACGATCATTGCCATCGGCTGCGGCACTCCGGACGGGGAGGTGAACAACGGCTTCGCTGCGGCGATCGGATTCCTTCGCGAGGGAGCGAAGGTCTGCATCGTCGACCGTGACCCGAGGGCGCTTGACGAAGCGACGCGGGCCCTCGCCGAGGCGGCCGCCGCCGACGGTGAGCCCGACCGCGACACCGGTGCCGATCGCGTCCCCGGCACGGGCGTCCACCTCGGCGGGGTCGACCTCGACTCTCAGCTGACCACGGTTGTCGCCGATGTCGGCGACGAAGGCTCCCTGGCCGCGGCGTTCGCGCACTGCGCCGACCGCCTCGGTGGACCGACCGTGCTCCACTACAACGTCGGCATCGTCGTCAACGGGGGAGTCGACGAACTCGACACCGACGACTTCCGACGTGCCCTCGATATCAACCTCACCGGGGCGTTCTCCTCGATCAAGCATGCTCTGCCGCATATGCGTGCGGCCGGGCACGGGTCGATCATCACGGTGTCCTCGGTCGGCGGCATGCGCTACATGGGGTATGACTATCCGGCGTATGCGGCGTCGAAGGCCGGACTCATCGAGCTGACGAAGGTCGTCGGCGCGCAGTACGCCTCCGAAGGCATTCGCGCCAACTCGATCGCCCCGGGCCTCATCGAGACCCCGCTCATCCACCGCTCGATCTCGGGCCACTACGGCTCGGTCGAGGAGATGCTCGCCGCTCGGCATGCGCAGTCACCGACGGGGAAGATGGGTCGGCCCGAGGACGTAGCGGACCTCGCGGTGTTCCTCGCATCAGGCGAATCGGCTTACATCAACTCCACACTCATCCCCGTGGATGGGGGACTGACCCATTACGCGGGGATGCCGAAGCGATGACGCGGACGGCGGCGGTCGCCTCGGCGAGGGCCTGATCCCACCGAACTCAACGACAGTGACATAACGGAAATCAAGGAGGCAATGGTGCCGAGAATACGGACGACGAGGACCATGCTCGTCTGGTCCGCCGTACTGATGGTGTGCGCCCTGCTGCTGGCAGGGTGCGGAACGAACTTCGGCACCACCGACGACGGCAAGCAGCGCTACCGGTGGAAGATGACGGTGACGACCGGATCGACCTCGACGTGGTACCTCGCGGCGGAGAAGTTCGCGAAGGACCTCGACGAGGAGACCGACGGACGGATCACCATGAAGGTCTTCGCCAACGAACGGCTGTCGGCCGGTGAGGCCACGGCCGGAGTCGAACAGCTCATGGACGGGGCGAAGGACTTCTCCTACAACTCGCCGATCATCTACGCCGGCGTCGACCCGCGCTTCGGAGCCGTCACCGCCCCCTTCGTCTTCGACTCCGTCGAGGACGGTCAGAAGGCGCTCGCCGGAAAAGGCGGGGACGTCTACGGCGACTACCTCGCCGAACGCGGAGTGCACCTGCTCGGCTTCGGCGAATCCGGAATGCGGCAGCTGACGAACACGCACCGGCCCATCCACACGCCCGAAGACATGAAGGGCATGAAGTTCCGCATCCCCGGCTTCGGCATGTACACCGACCTCTACCGCGGACTCGGCGCGAACCCGACGACGATGCCCTTCGGCGAGGTCTTCACCGCCCTGCAGCAAGGTGCAATCGACGGGCAGGAGAACCCGATCGACGTCATCTATTCGGCGAATCTGCAGGAGGTCCAGCCGTACCTGACGCTGTGGAACTACTCCTACGACCCGCTCGTCCTCGGCATCAACAAGGACCTCTATGACTCGCTGACTCCGGAGGACCAGAAGCTCGTGAGCCGCCTGGCCGGCGAGGCCAACGACTTCCAGATCAAGAAGAACCGGGACGGCGAGGAGAAGCTCATCGCCGAACTCGCCGACTCCGGCATGGAGGTCAACGAACTCAGCGACGAGGAGAAGGACGCCTTCCGCGCCAAGCTGGGTCCGATCTACAGCGAATACCGCAAGGTCTGGGGACCGGACATGTCCCAGGCGTTCATCCCGAAAGGACTGTGAGATGAGAGTCATCAGATTCTTCGAGGATTGGGTCGTCATCGCCTCATTCATGGTGATCGTCCTCGTCACCTTCGTCAACGTCCTCTCCCGCTACATCTTCAAGGCCTCACTGGCCTTCTCCGAGGAGATCACCATCAACCTCCTCGTCGTGCTCACGATGATGGGAGCCGTCGTCGGGATCCGCCTCGGCGCGCATCTCGGGTTCACCTACCTGGTGGAGAACGCGAAGGGAAGTGTCCGTCGGGCACTGCTCATCATCGGCACCACCCTCATCGTCGTCTTCCTCGCCGTCCTCCTCATCTGGGGCGGCGAGATGACGATCGCGCAGGGGCTGCGCGGACGGGCGACGCCGTCGCTGGGGATCCCGCAATGGCTGTTCACTCTGTCGATTCCCTTGGCCGGTCTGCTCGGAATCTTCCGCAGCCTCCAGGCTCTGCGGACGGCACTGCATGAGGACACCTCCGCCGAGGCGGTCGTCGAGCGGCTCGCCAGCGAAGCCGCCCCGACCATCGACTCGTCCGAATTCTCAACCGACTCCGAAGGAGGCCGGAAATGATCGCGCTTCTGCTCTTCGGCAGCTTCTTCCTCTTCCTCGGCCTCGGGATCCCCGTCGCCTTCGCCCTCGGCCTCTCCGCCGTCGTCACCCTGGTGACCACCGACGGTGTGCAGGTCCTCGACGTCGTGCCCTCGGTGATGTTCCCGTCGATGAGTTCGGGCACGCTGCTGGCGATCCCGTTCTTCATCCTCGCCGGCATCGTCATGCAGTACACGGGCATCTCGCAGCGACTCGTCGACCTCGCGTTCCTCATCTTCGGGCGCCTGCGCCACGGCCTGGCCGCGGTGACGATCATCTCCGCGTTCTTCTTCTCCGCGATCTCCGGATCGGGACCGGCCACCGTGGCCGCGATCGGTGCGATCCTCATCCCCGCACTCGTCCGCAACGGGTACCAGAAGAAGCACGCGGTCTCCCTCGTCGCCGCGTCCGGTTCGATGGGCATCGTCGTGCCGCCGTCGATCGCGTTCATCATCTTCGCCGTCGTCGCCGCCGAGTTCGGCAAGATCTCGATCTCCCGACTGTTCATCGCCGGCATCGTGCCCGGCATCATCATGGCCGTTGCGTTCTTCATCGCCGCCCTGTTCGTCCCTAGGGTGCGTGAGCTCGCCGGTCTGCCGGTGAGAACGAAGCCCGACGCCGAGGCGGTCACGGGGTCGACGTCGATCGGAACGTCGGCGTCCGGTTCCGCCGGTGCTGACTCCGCCGGGAACGGCGGTTCGGGTGACAGCGCGGCAGGGAGCAAGACCCAGCTGCTGACGGCGAACGGGAAGGCCGCCTCGGCGAGTTCCGGGGTTTCCGGGACTTCGAGGTCGGTCGGGTCCGGGTCGGTCGGATCGGCGGATCCGACGGTCACGGTCAACCCCGAGGGCGGGTTCGGCGAGATCATGGCCGCACTGGTCAAGGCGATCCCGGGCCTGCTCATTCCGGTGATCATCCTCGGCGGGATCTACGGCGGAATCTTCACCCCCACCGAGGCGGGAGCCGTCGCATCCGTGTACGCGCTCATCGTCGGGGTGTTCGTCTACCGGGAGCTGAGTTGGAAGGACATGCCGAAGGTGTTCCTCGAGTCCGGGGTCTCGACCGCGGTCATCATGTTCATCGTCGGCGTGGCCAGCCTCTTCTCCTACGTCATCACCGTCGAGGGTGTGGCCGACCGGATCTCGGCGGCAGTGCTCGGCGTGACGGACAACAAGTACCTCATCCTCGCGGCGATCACGATCATCCTGCTCATCGTCGGCGCCTTCGTCGACGCGATCAGCGCGTTCTACCTGTTCATCCCGATCCTCGTGCCGATCCTCATCGGCGTGGGTGTGGACATGACGACGATCGGTGTGTTCATGACCGTCAACCTGGCGATCGGCCTGTTCACGCCGCCGGTCGGGCTCAACCTCTATGTGGGTGCGGGCATCGGAAAGGTCAAGCTCGAGGAGGTCGTGCGCGGGATCATGCCGTTCCTCATCTGCGCGATCATCGCCCTGCTGCTCATCACCTACATCCCGGCGATCTCGAACTGGCTGCCGGACCTGCTCGGGGTCGGATAGTCGGGGCTGTCGGCGTCGGCGCCTGCGAGCACTTGTGGGCGCCGTTCCGGCGTCGGCCCGGGCAGGTCCCGGCCGGACGGTCGGGCCGGGGAATTCACGCCTTACTCAACTCTGTCGAAGGAGAATCATGGAACCGTATCTGCTCACGAACAAGACGGCCCTGGTCACCGGTGCCGCGCAGGGCATCGGCCTGGCGATCGCCACTGCACTCGCCAGGCGGGGTGCCTCGGTCGGGATCGTCGATCTCAAGGGCGCCGAGGAGGCCGCCGCGTCGTTGGCTTCGGAGTACCCGGACCAGCGGTTCGCCGCGTTCTCCCTCGATGTCCGGGATGTCGCCGAGGTGATCGCTGCGGTCGGATCGTTCGTCGAGACGTTCGGGGGACTCGACATCCTCGTGAACAATGCGGGCACGGCCGCACGCATCGGCATCGACGAGATCACCGCCGAACAGTGGCAGCGCGACATCGAGACCAACCTCGGCGGGACGTTCAACTTCATCAAGGCCGCCGTCCACCCGCACATGATCGAGGCTGGAACGGGGTCGATCATCAACATCTCGTCGATCTCCGGCATCAACGGCGGAGCGGTCTCCGACGGGGAGGCCGGGGCCCGGTCGGGTCCGGCATATGCGGCGAGCAAGGGCGGGATCATCGCCCTGACGAAATGGGTGGCCAAGGAATACGGACGCCAGGGAATCCGCTGCAATTCGGTGGCCCCGGGCCCGGTCGAGTCCGCGCTCACCGCCGGTCAGGATTACGACACCTCGGGGCAGGCGCTTGACCGCATGGGCCAGCCCGATGAGATCGCCGCGGCGGTCGCCTACCTCGCTACCGACGGTGCCGCGTTCACGACCGGACAGATCCTGCGGGTTGATGGCGGGGCCGTGATGTCGTGAGCGTTTGAGTGTTCTGAGCTCGAGCGGACGATCCCCGCATCATCCTCAGGATGGTGCGGGGATCGTTGTCTCTGCGGACCTGTCTGGCTGGGCGACGTGTCCGGTCAGGCTGTGCGGCGGACGAAGAGTTCGAAGGTCACGGCCACGGGGTTGGCTTGAGGCTTGAGGGTGCCGGAGCTGACCTCTCCGGCGACGTCGACGACTTCGCCGGAGAGGGTGATCAGTGGAGTTGAGTTTCGCGCTCCGATCACGGCGCCGCTCAGATGGGTGAACTCGACGGCCGGCCACGGGGCGGTGCCATCGGTGAACACGGCTCCGGTCGTACTGCCGAGACTCGCGACCACCTCGGCGGAGTCGAAGCCAGCGGTGCGGCAGACGGCGAGGACCGCCTCGTCGAGGATCTCACCGGGACGTACGCGGGTGACGACGGCTTCAGTGGGGCGGGCCGCCGCGGCGAGATCGGGCGCGGTTGATGATGACGCGGTGGCGTGTGCCGGTGTGACCGGGTGCGGTGCGAAGGCGGAGAACCCGGTCTCGGGGTCGACCTCACTGATCAGCTTCGCATCGTGAAGGGTGAAGAGTCGGATCGTCAGTCCTGCCGGCCCCGCCAGAGTGCCCGACAACAGGTGTCCGCCTTTGGTTTGGCCGTCCGCACCGGTCCATGAGGCGTGGACGTGGCAGAACGGTGTGCCCTCACGGAAGCCGATCGTCGCAGATGCGTGGCGAAGCTTCGTGGGGCTGTCGACGGCGAATGCCTCGGTGAACGACATCGGGTGCTCGGCGTCGGGGCCGTAGGCCGGATGAACATAGTCGATATGGCCGAACTGTCCGGAGACGAACTCGGCCATGATGCCGGGAACGGCGAAGTCGGTCAGGGATGCTTCGAGTGAGGCGAACAGGTCCGCGCCCTCCGGCAGTTCGAGGACATGCTCGGTGCAGCGGGTCGGGACGGAGACGATGCGGGGGCTCTGTCGCTGACCCGCGTGGACGACCGCAGTTCCGGGTGCCTTCAGCGGGAAGGTCGGCTGTTGCAGTGCTGTCGTCTCGGCTCCATTGCTCATGTCTCGATTATGGTCAGGCGCCAGGGCCGGTGTCGCCGAAGATCCAAGTGGTGGAACATGAGCTCAGACATCTGACGGAACGGCGGCGGCCGCCTCGGTGCCGCGCATGATCATCACGGTACCGATGATGCCGATGCCGCCGAGGACGGCGATGCCGGCACCCATCGTCATCGCACCGGTCGCGCCCGGACCGCCGACGGCGACGAACACTCCGACAAGTGCTGAGGCGATCGTGTTGCTGATGAGCTCGGCGGTGCCGAGCCCGGCGGCCGCCTTGGATCCTTCGACGGGGTCATCGCTGCTGCTCATCGCCGCGACGTTGAGGTGCGGAAAGGCGAGGCCGATTCCGGAGCCGGCGAGCACCAGACTTACGGCCCAGACCCAAGCGATCCACTCCGCGTCGACGAATTGAGTCGCGGCGTAGATGACCAGCCCCGCGGTCACAAGGATGGGGCCGAGGGTCATGAGCCTCCGGCCGGTGCGAGAATCATCGATACTCGCGCTGAACAGCTGGACGAAGCTCCAGCCGACCGAGATGCTAACGCCGAACACAGCCGCCAACAGTGGCGGCATGCCGACGAGATCTTGACCGAACTTCGGCAGAAAGATCTCCACCATCGCCGCGGAGCTGAGGATCCCGATGACGAGGTAGATCCACTTGAGCGGATTGCCGCGCTGGTAGGTGATGTGCGGGAGGACTGGAGAAGCGGAAGTCCGATCGACGGCGATGAAGGTGATGATGAGTGCCGCTCCTGCAACAAGAGCGATCGTCGTGGGCCAGCCCGTGTGAACCACTGCGGCAATGCTGAAGGCAGCGGAGGCAAGGACGAGCAGCGACAGCGAGGGGATCGGAAGGCGGCCGAAGTCCCGTTGACCGGAAGCCTCGAGGGGAAGGCTGCGCAGCGCCATAAGGCCGAGCACAACCGATATCAGCGTCAGCAGACCGAAGGCCCCGCGCCAGTACCCGACCTGGGCGAATGCTCCGCCGACGGCTGGGCCGATAAGTGTGCCGAGCCCCCACATCGCCGAGACCAGTCCTGTCGCGCGAGTCCAAAGGCGCTTCGGCAGGGCATCGCGGATCACCGAGTAGCTGAGCCCGGCGAGCAGACCTCCGCCGAGTCCCTGAACGACCCGCGCGATCACCAGCAGCTCCATGGTAGGAGCGAGCGCGGCGCCGAGCGAGCCGACAGCGAAGAGGCCGAACGCGAGCAGGTACGACCACGCAGCGCCCATCGAACCGAGCACTCTGGCGACGAGCATTGAGGCGAGCACAGAGGCGACGAGGAATGCCGTGGTCACCCATGCGAAGTACTGCTGCCCGCCGATGTCGGCGATCGTCGACGGCAGAAGGGCTGCCGTGACGAAGGTGTTCATCGCGAACACTGCGATGCCGCCGGCGAGGACGAGGGAGGCGCTTGCATGCTCGGCGCTGAAGAGTTCCCGCCAGCCGCCCGTCGACTGCGCTGCGGCGGCATCCGCGGTTGCGCCTTCGGAGGGGTGTTCGGGAATCGCACTCTCGTGTTCGTCTCTCATATCGATTACGCTAGAACCTCAACTTAAGTTGAGGTCAATAGGTCTCTGCTGAGCGAGGAAAAAGAATGTCCATGAGCGACAAGAAGCCGTCGCCGACCGATATCCTGTCCGTGGGCGATGTGGCTGCACGAACCGGAGTCGCCGTCTCTGCGTTGCATTTCTACGAACGGCAGGGCCTGATCGCCTCGGTCCGTACCGCTGGAGGCCAGCGCCGATACGCCCGTCATGTTCTCCGCCGGGTTTCGGTGATCCAAGTGGCGAAGAGGATGGGCATTCCCCTCGCCGAGGTGGCCGAGGTGTTCGAGGATCTCCCTGCCGATCGGATGCCCGGGAAGTCCGATTGGCGACGGATCAGCGAGCGCTGGAGGGGCAAGTTGGAAGCCCGTCGCAAGGAGATCGAGCGGATGGAGAGCGAACTCGTCGAATGCATCGGCTGCGGCTGCGTCTCACTGCGCAGCTGCCGAGTGCTCAACCCCGATGACGCGCTCGGCTCGAGCGGTTCGGGCCCACGCCTGCTTCCGGAATTCCCCTCCGAGTGAGGGGATGAACGGTTCTAAGAGAAGAAGAATGTGAAGAACCCGGAACATCTCACAAACTGTTCTGCAGAGCCTCCACTACGAGATCGAGACCGTGGGATTCGCGGCGCGGATCGGCTTCGAGGACCTGAATGTAGCGCGATTCGATATCCGGATCGACGATCGGAATCGCTTTGCAGCCAACTGCATTGAGATTCGTCGGAATGGTTCGCCCGGCCATCATCGCGATCATCGACGTTCCCACGAGAGAGCGCAGCATGAGAACCGGACATGTGGCCTCAAGTGACGGGGAGAAGACCTGCCCCTGGGCCCGGACTGCCTGCTCGATGCGCATCCGAGCAGTGTTCCCGGCGGGAAGTGTTCCGACAGGAAAGTCCGTCATATCGCTGATGAAAAGACTGGACCGGTCAGCCAGCGGATGGTGTCCGTCGAGAATCGCAAAGTTCGTCGCTTCCACTTCGGCGACTTTGCGGACCCCCGGTAAGGTTCCGAATTCGTGGCTGGAGACCGAGAAATTCACGCACAGGTCGGCCCGACGGTTCCGCAGCACCTGCAGAGCTTCGACCGAACCGCGGTCGATGATGCTGACCTGAACTCTGTCAGTCATCCGCATCAGTCGGTTGATGGCATCGGCCACCACGGTCTGCCCCAACCCGGTGCTCGTCACGATCGAGACTGTTTCGACCGCGCCCGAGTACTCCCCGAACGAGTCGGCGAGCAGTTCCGACTCGGCGATGGTTCGGCGGGCAAAATCCGCGACGGCCAGGCACTGTGCTGTGGGATTGACTCCGGCACTCGTCCGTTCGAAGAGCTGTGTGCCGTAATGCTCTTCCAGGCTCCTGATCTGACGGCTCGCTGTCGAGTGCGAGATGAAGATCGACCTCGCGGCGAGATGGATCGACCCGTATTCGACGACGGCAAGCAGGGTCTTGAGACTGCGGAGATCGGTCATCGTGGTCGTCCTTCGGCCGGGTGCGACTCCAGAGTACGTCGGTGGTGCAGCAAACGCACCACCTCGGTGCGGGAAACGCACCTGGGTGTGGACGGATCCGGGTGTTGTCGTGCCGTCTGCTGGGCGATGCTGACAGTCATGAACGCAGAGAACACTGTCCGCGAGGGTGCGGAAGATTCCCCCGAAACCCGAACTGACCTTGCCCGGCGTGCAGGCGAATTCGTCCGCGGCGCAGACTTCATCGATCGACTCTCCCGCAGAGTCGCCCGGCGCACCGAAAGCCAAGCACCCGGAGGCGGGCCGGCAGCGCTGGCCTACCTCAGCGAAGAGCTGATTCCAGAACTCGACGAACTCGATTTCGTTTCGACCATCCACGACAATCCGGAATCGGACGAACACCCGCTTCTCATCACCAAGCGCGTCGAGGACCCGAAGCTGCCCACGGTGCTGCTCTACGGCCATGCCGATGTGCAGTTCGCCCACGATTCGCAGTGGGCCGAGGGCCTCGACCCCTGGGTGCTCACTCGTGACGGTGACCGCCTGTATGGCCGCGGCACTGCCGACAACAAAGGCCAGCACAGCGTGAACACGGCGGCATTGAAGACCGTGCTCGACGGCCTCCGTGCAGAGCACGGAACCGGCGAAGCCAGTCTCGGCTACAACATCACGATCCTCATCGAGACCGCTGAAGAGGCGGGGTCCAAGGGCTTGCGCTCGTTTGCGGCCGCACATGCCGATGACCTCTCGGCCGAGCTCTTCCTCGCCTCCGACGGTCCACGGATCGCCGCCGAGGTCCCCACGCTGTTCCTCGGCTCCCGTGGGGCACTGAATTTCCGGCTCATCGCCCACGAGCGCGACGGCGACCACCACTCGGGCAACTGGGGCGGTCGGCTGCGGAACCCGGCCACGGTCATCGCCGCCGCGATCAACGCTCTGGTGGATGCCAACGGCGTCATTCGGATCCCTGCACTGCGCCCTGACGATCCTCCCGCCTCGGTGCTCGATGCAGTGGCGAAGCTGCCTGACATCGCCGAGGAAGGTGCACCGGAGACCGATCCGGACTGGGGTGAGCCCGGCCTGAGCCCTGCTGAACGGGTCTTCGCGTTCAATGTGCTCGAGGTCCTCGCCCTCGATGCGGGCGACCCGACTCAGGTTGTCAACGCGATCCCCGGCGCCGCCTCGGCGAGCATGCAGCTGCGATACGTCGTGGGCACGGATGTCAGCGATTTCGAGAACCGGGTCCGGATCTTCCTCGAAGAACAAGGGATCCATGGGGTCGCGGTCGAGCTCGAACACTGCATGCCGGCCACACGTCTGGACCCGGAAGCACGAGTCGTCACGGCGGCGGTGGACTCGATCCGCGAAACGACCGGACTCGACGTCGCCGTCGAGCCGAACCTCGGGGGAACCATTCCGAATGATGTCTTCGCCGAAGTGCTCGGACTGCCGACCGTCTGGGTGCCGCATTCCTACCCGGGATGCAACCAGCACGCACCGAATGAGCATGCGCTGGTATCGATCCTCGAGCAGGGTGCGGAGATCATGACGGGAATGTTCTGGGACATGCGCATGCGTCCGGGCGACTGGTTCTCCTCGAAATGATCCCGCCAGCTGTCGGAGACCCCATGTCGCCGACAACCAAGTCGACCCACCACCACACTGCAGGCAAAGGAGCCCAGTCATGACAGAACAGCTGTCAGCGCAGAATACCGCTGAGAACAAACCGGTGAAATCGTGGAAGGTCATCACCGCGGCCTCGATCGGCAACGCCCTCGAGTGGTACGACATCTCGGTCTATGCGTACTTTTCCGTCTACATCTCCGTGGCGTTCTTCCCCTCCGAGAGTCATGCGGTCTCAGTGATGCTGGCCTTGGGCACTTTCGCTCTGTCCTTCTTCATCCGCCCGGTCGGAGCAATCGTGCTCGGCAGCTTTGCTGACCGGAAGGGACGCAAACCGGCACTGACGCTGACGATCTGGCTGATGTTCGCAGGCACACTGATGATCGTGCTCATGCCACCGGCACATGTCATCGGACTGGCTGCACCGCTGCTCATACTGCTTGCCCGACTCATTCAGGGGTTTGCCGCCGGAGGCGAATTCGGTTCGGCAACCTCGCTCATGGTCGAACACCTGCCCGATCGCCGAGGGTTCGCTGCAAGCTGGCAGTTCACCTCGCAGGCGATGTCGACAATTCTCGCCTCCGTCATCGGTGTGGCCGTAACGACGACGCTGACGCAGGAACAACTCGAGACCTGGGGCTTCCGCCTGCCATTCATCGTCGGACTCCTCGTCGGCCCGGTCGGACTCTACATACGTCGGCATGTCCCCGAATCTCCCGAGTTTGCCGCTGCCCAAGCTGAGAAGCCCAAGGAAGCAGCAGCAATCGGAGGGGTGCTGCGACATCACAAACTCGCAGTGCTGTTGGCGATCGGTGCGATCGCTGTCTCGACCTGCCTCAACTACTTCATCACGTATGTGCCGACTTACGCTGTCGACAACCTCGGTATGAACAGCTCCGCAGGATTCTGGGCAACGCTTGTGTCCGGACTCGTGCTGTTCCTCTGCACACCGGTCGCCGGCTACTTCTGCGACAAGGTCGGACGGTTGACCTTCATGATTCCGGCGGCGCTCGCGGTCATGGTGCTCACTTGGGTTCTCTTCACCTGGGTAGTCGCGGCCAACGCGCTGACGGTGCTCATCGTCGTGGTCGTCATCTTCTCGATCCTGAAAGCCGCCTATTACGGGCCGCTGGCCAGCGTCATGGGCGACATCTTCCCGACTGAGGTGCGAGGGACCGGGTTGTCACTGGGCTACAACGTCGGCGTTGCCATCTTCGGAGGACTGACCCCGCTGGTCGCGGCCTGGCTCATCGGCGTCACCGGTGATGCGAAAGCCCCGGCTTACTGGGTGCTGCTCGCCGGAGCGCTGAGCGTGGCGGCGATCCTCGTGGTGTGGAAGAAGCTCGGCGTGCGCTGACGCCCAGGGCATGGGTGCCGCCGTGAGATCGGGGCCGTGGTCGATTGCGACCACGGCCCCGACTGGGCGAATACGGAACTCAGGCGTTCGAGGCAACGGCGGCGGCCGTCTCGGCGCGGGTTCGTCTCTTCTTCTCCCCGAGGTGGCCGATCACGGCTGCGGTGGCGATCATGACGGCGACGAGGGCGATGCCGATCCACTGGTTGAGCATGAGCGTGGCGGCACCGGCCAGCGCTCCGATGAGGATGAGGACGACGGCGAGGGCTCGGCGGATCCAGCGGATGTTGTCGCCGCCGGCCAGGCTCGAGTCTGCTGCGAGGCCGACGATCGTCGAGGTCACGACCACGGTGGTGACATCGGCGATCTTCATCTTCCGTGCAGCCGCGGCCTGCGCGCCCATGAGCGCGGACAGCGCCGAGGTGAAGATCGTGCCGGCAAGCCCGATCTCGGGGTCGGGGACGACAGCGACGTAGACGGATAATGCGGCACAGCCGACGGCGACGCCGGAGAAGATTGCGGTCGTCCGGTGGTGCCAGTTCTCGCCGATGTCGCCGAGGATGCGACCCGACAGTGCCGCGCCGACCATGAAGAACACGAGGGCGAGGGCGGGGCGGAGGACGGGAACGCCGTCGGCGCCGGCGAGGCCCATGCCGAGGATGACGACGTTGCCGGTCATATTGCCGGTGAAGACTTTGTCGAAGCCGAGGTAGCCGATGGCGTCGACCATGCCGGTGGAAAAGGTCAGCAGCAGGAGCATGGCCAGGTCGAGGCGACGAGTCATGGTGTCCTTTCCGGGCGAGTGGAGCCGGCGGCAGTGCCGGAATGTCGCCGTGAGGGGTAATTTGTATACAAAACTGTAATCAGATGACGATTGGCATGCAATCGAGAGTTGGCTGGAGTTGTCCGGGTATCGTCGTTATCGACAGCTGACCAAGGCTTGCACGCCGAACCACGATCAGCTGACCACTGCTGAAGGACTTCGATCATGACCTTTACCCCGCCCCCAGCGTTCACCACGCGCCCCACCCTCGAGGGGCACTTCGGGATGACGGCATCGACGCACTGGTTGGCCACTGCAACATCGCAGGCGGTGCTCGAACGCGGCGGGAACGCCTTCGACGCCACCGTCGCCGGAGCCTTCGTCCTCCACGTCGTCGAGCCCCACCTCAACGGACCCGGAGGTGACATGACCGGGATCTTCGCCACCGCCGCCGAGCCTTCCCGGCCACAGGTGATGATGGGTCAAGGGCCGGCTCCGGCCGCGGCGACGATCGAGCATTTCCTCGGCGAGGGCCTCGATATGGTCCCCGGCTCCGGGGCTCTCGCCGCCGCCGTTCCCGGAGCCGTCGACTCGTGGCTCAACCTGCTCGAACACCACGGGACGTGGGAGCTCGCCGACGTCCTCGACTTCGCCATCGACTACGCCGACAACGGGCATCCGATCCTCGCCCGAACAGCCGGGACGATCGCGAAGGTCAGCGAACTCTTCACCGAGCACTGGCCGACCTCGGTCGCACAGTGGATGCCCGAAGGCCGAGTTCCCGATGCCGGCGAGCTGGTGTTCAACCACGCCTACGCCGATGTGCTGCGCAGACTCATCGCCGCCGGTGACGGCGCTGCGACACGTGAAGAGCGGATCCGAGCGGCCCGGCAGGAGTGGAAGTCCGGATTCGTCGCGCGGGCGATCACCGACTTCATCACCACCGCGCACAGACACTCGACCGGAGGCGACCACGCCGGAGTCATGACGCTGAAGGACATTTCCGTCTTCGACGCTGGGTTCGAAGATCCCGTCACCATCGACTTCCGCGGATATCAGGTCGCGAAGATCGGCGCCTGGGGTCAAGGTCCGGTGCTGCTGCAGACTCTGAAAATCCTCGAGGGCTTCGACGATGACCGCCTCGACCCGTCGACCGAGAGCGGAGCGCACACGATCCTCGAAGCGCTGAAGCTGGCCATGGCCGACCGTGACACCTACTACGGCGATGCCGACGTCGACCTCGACTGGCTGCTCAGCGACTCCTATGCGGCCTCCCGACGAGAACTCATCACCGAGCAGGCATCGGCGGAATTCCGGCCCGGTCTCGGCCGGGACGGTGCGGCGCCCGTCTTTACCACCCCCCTCATTCCCGAAGGTGATGACAAAGAAGCGCTGATCAAAGCCGGCATCGGGGAGCCGACCGTACAGAAGAACGGCGTGAACAACGGCGACACCTGTCACCTCGACGTCGTCGATCGGTGGGGCAATATGATCTCGGCGACCCCGTCCGGAGGGTGGCTGCAATCCTCGCCGACCGTCCCCGGGCTCGGATTCTGCCTCGGCACCCGGCTGCAGATGATGTGGCTCGACGAGGCGGCCCCCTCGGCACTGCGCCCGGGCAAGCGTCCGCGCACGACATTGACCCCGACCTTGATCTCCCGAGACGGGCAGCCGGTCATCGCCCTCGGCTCACCCGGCGGTGACCAGCAGGAACAGTGGCAGCTGCTGCTGATCCTGCGCATGCTCGTCGGCGGCTACCGTGCGCAGGAGGCCATCGACGCACCGGCACTGCACACGACGTCGTTGGCGGGATCGTTCTGGCCGCGCACCTGGGTTCCGGGTGGGGCGGTCGTCGAGGACCGCCTCGGCGAGGACGTCATCAACGGACTCATCAACCGCGGTCATGACGTGACCAGGGCGGGGGAGTGGGAGCTCGGTCGGCTGTCGTGCGTGACCCGGGATCCGGCGACGGGGCGGCTGAGCGCCGGAGCGAATCCGCGTGGAGCGCAGGGTTATGCGGCGGGGAGATGATCATGGCTGATTCGCACGATGCGCCACTGGATGTCGCCGCGCAGATCCGCACCGACATCATCAAGGGCAAGCTCGAGCCCGGGACCAAGCTGCGTGAGGTCGCCCTGGCCGAACGCTACGAGGTGTCGCGGATTCCGATCCGGGAAGCGCTGCGAACTCTTGAGGCCGATGGGCTCGTCGAGTCCCGGAAGTTCAGCGGTTCGGTTGTCGCGCCCTCCCCGGCCGAGGATGCCGAGGATCTGTTCGAGATCCGCATCGTGCTCGAATCGGCGACCGCGAAGCGCGCCGCCCGCCGGGCCGCCGAGCTCAGTGCCGGCGGCGAGCATGATGCGAAGTGGTCGGAGATCCGCGCGGAGATCAACGAGATCCTCGAGGCCGGCGACGCCGTCATCGCTGATGAGCGCTTTGAAGACCTCGCGGTGCTGAATATGCGATTCCATTTCGCGGTCGCCGAGCTCAGCGGGAGCCTGTCGTTCATCAGCCTGCTGCGTCAGATCTCCGGCAAGATCGAGTGGCTGTACTCGCTCAACCTCATGCGTCGAGGCCCACAGGCGTGGCCGGAGCATCGCGAGATCATCGCTGCCATCGATGCTGGCCAGGTCCAGCAAGCCGCCGGGACAATGGCCCGACACGTGCGCCGCAGCCGCGATTCCTACTTCGCCACCATGTCCGAACGCCCCTAATTGCTACCTGACGGCGGCTCAGCAACCTGGCGCCAGGTTGCTCAGCCGCCGTCAGGTGCCTTGGAGAGCGAATTTCATCCTTTTGTGGGAGATACATCGACTCGGAGACCCGCTACTGTTGAGTGGCCCCGTCGCCGTTACGACGCCCGTTGAAGGTTCGTCGGACGTGATGACGGTCCAGTCAGCCCAGCCCATCAACTGGAACGGTGATCAGAAACTTGCAGGAACCCGCCCGTCGCTCCCTGCTGCTGACAGCATTGAGCTATCCGCTCGTCGTTGCGGGAATCATCCTGCTGATCCTCGCGGTCGAGGTCCCGGGTGCAGTCCTGCTGGGCTCTGGTGTCTTCCTCATCGGCATCAACGAGCTGTGCCTGTACATTGCGAAGTCGTCCGACCCCTCCCGAACTACCTGACGGCGGCTCAGCAACCTGGCGCCAGGTTGCTCAGCCGCCGTCACGTAGTAATTAGGCCTCGACGAGGAGGCGGTCGAGCTTGTTGTAGCCCTCGACGATGCCGTGCTCCATACCCGAGGCGACCATGCCGTCGCGGGATTCGAGCGAGTCGAAGATCGAGGTCGACATCAGCCGTGTCCGCCCGTCGCCGAGGTCCGTGAGTGTGAGGATCTCGAGGTTGACCGCGTCCGGGAATCCCTCAAAGGTGAAGGTCTGGACGATGCGCTCGTTCTCCCGCACCTCGTGGAACGAGCCGAAGAACGCGTACTCGCCGCGATCGTTGTTCGAAACATAGCTCCAGTTCCCGCCGGTCGTCGCATTCCATTCGCGGATCGTGTTCGTGATCGAGTCCGGTCCGCACCACTTGACGAACAGTTCGGGGTCGATGTGGGCCCGGAACACCTTGTCCGGTGAGGCGGCGAAATCGCGGGTGATCGAGACGGTCTGCACCCCCTCGGGGACGTCGAGCTTGAGAGTCGAATAGTCGGCTGCGGTGTCTGTGGTGGTCATGTCATGCTCCTTTGCGTGATTTTCTGTGGGGTGATGTGTCCTCGAATCCCTCCGCCGAGGCGGCGCTGGAGTCCGAGTCGTTCGCTTCCTCGTCCGCGTTCATCGCTTCGAGGACCCCGTCGAGGCGTTGGTAACGTTCCTCTGCCTGCTGCTTGTATCTTTCGATCCATTTCGTCATCAGATCGAACACATTGTCTTCGAGGTGGACTGGTCTGCGCTGGGCGTCACGGGTGCGGGAGACCAGTCCGGAGTCCTCGAGCACCTTGAGATGTTTCGATACGGCCTGCAGGCTGACGTCATAGGGTTCGGCGAGTTCGTTCACCGTCGAGTCCGCGACGCTGAGTCTGGCCACCATGTCCCGCCTCGTCGGGTCGGCCAGAGCGGCGAAGACCTTGGACAGCTGATCGGCCACTTGAGCCTCCTGTGAATCTGAATCGAAACAATCATTCAACCAATGGGTTGATGAAAGGGTATGTCTGCCAGTTCCCGTAAGTCAACCATTTAGTTGAATAAAGTATTCGTTGGAGCGTATCTCGTGCTCCACCTGCAGTGACGTGCGCAGGGTCGGGGCCGCCTCGGCGAGAGGCGACGGATTTCGCACCGATGAATTCCGGTAGAAACCGAATTGGACCGCGCAGTCTGTCGTATGGTCTCAGTAGCGGCGAGCAGCGAGCGCACCTGACCGGTGCGCGACGGGCTCCGCCGACAGGCAAGTAAGACGATGAAGTCTGGAGATGAACATGCCCACACTGCGACAGCAGCTGTTCCGGATCAAACCGGTTCCGCGGCAGAAGGAAGACGTCGAGACCGATCTCAAACGCACGATCGGGCTGTTCTCGCTGACGATGGTCGGCGTCGGCTCAACCATCGGCACCGGCATCTTCTTCATCCTCTCCGAGTCCGTTCCGGTGGCGGGACCCGCCGTGATCTGGTCATTCGTCATCGCCGGCGCCGTCGCCGGCCTCGCGGTCATCTGCTACGCCGAGCTCGCAGGATCCGTCCCCGTCTCCGGTTCCTCCTACTCCTATGCGTACGCGACCCTCGGCGAACTGCCGGCGATGGGGGTGGCCGCGTGTCTCCTCCTCGAATACGGAGTCGCCGGTGCGGCCGTCGCGGTCGGCTGGTCGCAGTACGTCAACCAGCTGCTGTTCAATCTTTTCGGATTCCAGATCCCGCACGCCCTGGCCTACGCGCCGGAAGAAGGCGGCATCGTCAACCTGCCTGCCATCCTGCTGCTGGCGATGTGCTGCTTCCTGCTGGTGCGCGGCACCGGCGAATCCATCGTCGTCAATGCGATCATGGTCTGCCTCAAGATCGGCGTGCTCATCTTCTTCATCTGCGTCGGCGTCACCGGCTGGGACTCGAATAACTTCGCCGACTTCGCCCCCTTCGGCATCTCCGGAGTCGTCGCCGGCTCGGGTCTGATCTTCTTCAGCTACGTCGGCATGGACGCTGTCGCCACGGCCGGCGATGAGACGAAGAACCCGAAGAAGACGATGCCCCGAGCTCTCATCGCTGCCCTCATCATCGTCACCTCCGTCTACGTCCTCGTCGCCGTCGCCGCCCTGTCCGCCCAGCCGTGGGAGAAATTCGACGGACAGACCGCAGGCCTGTCGGCCATCCTCGAGAACATCGTCGGCTCGCAGTGGCCCGGCACGGTCGTGGCCGCCGGCGCGGTGATCTCGATCTTCTCCGTCACCCTGGTCTCCATCTACGGCCAGTCCCGCATCCTCTTCACAATGGCCGGCGACGGAATGATGCCCAAGCTCTTCCGCGAGGTCAATCCCCGCACACTCACCCCGGTCAAAGGCACGATCGTCGTCTCCGCCGTCATCGCGGTCCTCGCCGGCTTCATCCCGTTGAATTTCCTCGCCGAGATGACCTCGATCGGCACCCTCGTCGCCTTCGTCGTCGTCTCCCTGGCCGTGATCATCCTGCGCGTGCGCGAACCGAACCTCGAACGCGGCTTCAAGGTCCCGTTCTATCCCGTCCTGCCGGTGCTCTCGATCATCGGCTGCTTCTGGATCATCTCGAGCCTGCAGGTCATCACTATCGTCGTCTTCATCATCTGGACCGCCTTTATCCTGAGCCTGTACTTCATCTTCGGCCGCAAGTCCTCCGTCCTCGGCAAGCAGCTCGCCGAGGCGGGACCCACCAATCCCGAATCCCCCGGACCGGACTCCACAGGAGGAGCCAAATGAGCATCGTCGTCGGTCTTGCCCCAGGTCAGGACAACCGCGCAGCCGTCGAGCTGGGCATCGTCCTCGCCCGCACTTATCGACGCCGGATCGTCGCAACCGCCGTGGACTCCGCTGCGTTCCCGATGGCGCCCGTGCACTTCGAGAGCCAGTACGAGAACAGGTTCCGCACCGTCGCCGAGGCGGCCCTCGACGAGGCGCGTGCGCTCATTCCCAGCGATATCGAGTCCGAATGCGTCCTCCACTCCGCGCGGTCGTCGCGGCGCGGTCTGCTCGAGATGTGCGAGAAGACCGACGCCTATCGCCTCGTCGTCGGACCATCGTCGGAAGGGAAGCCGGGCAAGATCGCGCTCGGGTCGGTGTCGAACGGTCTGCTGCACAGCGCCAGGCTGCCGGTGGCCCTGGCCCCGGCCGGATTCGAAGCGCCTGCAGGGGCGCGGCTGGAGCGGATCACTGCCGCGTATTCGGGGTCGTCCACCTCGGCGGATCTCATTCTTGGTGCTGCGATGGTTTCGGCGGAGTCGGACGTGCCGTTCCGCATCGCTTCGTTCGCCCCGCGTTCGCGTGTGGTCGCCTCGGCGAACGTGCCTTTCGACATGGAGTCACGCGTCATCGACGAATGGACGAAGACCGTCCAGCGTGACACGGACAAGATCCTGTGCTCGATCGAGCAGCTGCACATCAAGCCAGGTGAGACGGACGTCGTCGTGGGAACCGGCGCCGATTGGGCCGCGGCGCTCGGCGCTGTCGAGTGGAAGCATCCGGAAGTGATGATGCTCGGATCCTCCGGGCTGGGTGCGCTCAAGCGGGTCTCGCTCGGCAGCCACGCAATGCGGATCCTGCAGAACTCTCCGGTGCCGATCGTCGTCGTACCCCGTCGAGCGAAGGCCGATTACACGCGCCAGCAGACCGTGTGACGGTCGGTCCGGGTGGGCGCTTCGACGCCTGCGGGTGTCCAATGCTTGAGCAGTTCCAAATTAGCGCAGGCAGTCTCGCTAGCCTGGCGACAGGTCACAACGACGTGGCCGAGAGCTAGTAGAGAGGAACCGCATGGAACTGCTGCGACTGGGACCGATAGGACACGAGATTCCGGCGGTCCGCCATGACGGAGTCTGCTTCGACCTCCGCCCGCTGACCGATGACATCGACCCGGACTTCTTCGCTGCCGACGGCATCGGACGCGTCCGAAGCGCGCTTGACGCTGGGGAACTCAAGCCGCTCGATGGTGCTGATGAGATGCGCATCGGCGCGCCGCTGACCCGACCTTCAGCCATCGTGTGCGTGGGCATGAACTATGCAGCGCATGCTCGTGAGGCCGGAGCCGAACCTCCCGAGCGACCCGTCATCTTCTTCAAGATGCCCTCGACCATCGCCGGGCCCAACGACCCGATCGAACTGCCGCCGTATGCGGCGAAGGCCGATTGGGAGGTCGAACTCGGAGTGGTCATCGGATCACGGACCTTCAGGGCCGCCTCGGCGGAGGAAGGACTCAATCACGTCGCCGGGTACGTGCTCGGCAACGATCTGTCCGAACGCCGACTGCAGATCGAGGAGTCCGGGGGCCAGTGGTCGAAAGGGAAGAATCTGCCCGGGTTCACCCCGATCGGGCCGTGGATCCGCCCCGCCGCCGAGGTGGACCCCGGCAACCTGCGCCTGCGCAGCTGGGTCAACGGCGAAGCCAGGCAGGATTCGTCGACGAGCGACCTCATCTTCTCCGCCGGCGAGATCATCTTCCAGCTCAGCCAGGCGATGGCCTTCGAACCGGGCGACGTCATCCTCACCGGCACACCGCAGGGCGTCGCGCTGTCGGGGCAGTACCCGTACCTGGTCGACGGCGACGTCGTCGAAATCGAGCTCGAGGGCCTCGGCCGACACCGACAGATCGTGACCGTCACGGAGTGAATGCACGAAGCGGCGCACCGATGACTGGTGCGCCGCTTGTGTTTGCGGATCGGCGTCTCAACGATGACGCCGGATCAGGTGAGGGCTGAGATCAGCGGTTCTCGTCGAAGCCGCCCTGCTCGCCACCGAAGCCACCCTGGGCCTGATCCCGGCCGTCGAAGCCGCCCTGCTCCTGCTGATCCGACTGACCCTGCTGGCCGCCCTGTTCGCGGTCGTTGTCTCCACCGAAGCCGCCGGACTGCTGTCCTTCCTGGGACTGCTGGCCACGGTCGTCTCCGCCGAACCCGCCGTCGTTCTGACCGCCCTGAGCCTGCCGGCCGCGATCATCGCCGCCGGGTCCGTCCTGTTCCTGACCCCTGGGCTGGCCACCCTGCTCACGGTCATCTCCACCGAATCCGCCGGACTGTTCCTGGCCGCCCCCGAAGCCGCCCTGTTCCTGGCCGCCCTGGGCCTGCTGATCCTGGCCGCCGAAGCCACCCTGCTCCTGCTGGCCCGACTGGCCCTGCTGGCCACCCTGATCGCCGAAGCCACTCTGCTGTCCCTCGGGACCGCTCTGCTGCTCATTGCCGAAGTCGTTCTGACCGCTGTCGTTGTTGCCTGCGAAATCGTTCGATTCCATGTCCAACTCCTCATTCGGTGACGAATCATCGCTGTCTGCGACTCGATTGCCAGTCTTCGGTACCCAGAGCCTGGCTGACAATAGAGTTCAAGGAATGTTGCACGAAGTTCACTCAAGCCGCAGCTGATGTTCAGCCAAGGGGGCTTTTCAATGCGACTTTGCTGTCAGCGGCATTTCGTCACCGTCCAGCACCGATTGTGGAGAGAAGATGGACGTGGTCGTGACCATGGTGGTCGGACCGCCGGCCGAGCAGACCGGCCGAACGAGTGCGGGAGGCACAATGAGTACACCCGATTCCGACACACGACGGGTGACGAAAGGTCGCGTCACGGTCTGGGCGGTTCTCTGTCTCATTCCGGTGATCGCCGCCTTCGTCCTCCAATGGCTGCCGATTCTCAACGGCCCACATCTGTTTCTCGGGCTGCCGACCATCTTGTGGTGGACCTGTGTGCCCGGCAGCCTCCTCGTCACCGGCATCCTCCTGATCATTGAGAAGACCCGCCCCGATCTCGAACGGCAGGGCCACCTCGACGACCTTGCCCTCGAAGAAGCCGAGAGGCTCGAATCGGCCAAAGTCGGAGACCGACCGGAAGTGCAGGCACACCCCGACAACGGTCGGGAGGGCTGAGATGAGCACTATCGAGATCGTCACCCTCGGCGGAATCGTCCTCGTCGCAATTCTCGGTTTCATCGGACGCAAGAAGCCCAATGCCGACCTCTCCGAGTGGACCGTCGGCGGCCGACGCTTCGGCGTGGCCACGACCTGGCTGCTTCAGGCCGGCGAAACCTTCACCACCTTCACCTTCCTCGGTACCGCCGGACTCGTGGTCTCGGGAGGCGCCGCCGCCTTCTACTCGATGCCCTACGTACCCCTCGGCTACCTGGTCCTCTACTTCATCGGCCCGAAGATCTGGCGCATGGCCAAAGCACGCGGGCACCTGACACAGGCCGACTTCCTCGAACACAGCTACTCCTCGCGCACCCTCGGAGTCATCGCAGGCATCTGCGGAGTCATCTTTCTGCTGCCCTACCTGCAGCTGCAGATCACCGGACTCAGCCTCATCGTTCAACTCGTCACCGGTAACCGAACGACGGGCGTGTGGTCAATGGTCATCGCTTTCATCCTCGTCGTCGCCTTCGTCCTGTGGTCGGGTCTGCGAGGCGTGGCCACGACCGCGTACTTCAAAGACGCGCTCATGCTCGTCATGCTCTTCGTCGTGTGCATCTCGATCCCCATCCATTTCACCGGCGGATTCACGAACGTCTTCGACACCGTCGCTGCGACCATGCCCGACCTCCTGAGCGTCCACGGCACAGAGGAATACGGCATCCCCTGGTACATCTCGAACATGGCGATCAGCGCCATCGGCGTGGCCTTCGTGACTCTTCCGCACATGTGGCCGCCGATCCTCGCAGCCCGCAGCTCCGCGGTGCTGCGTCAGAACTACCTGTGGCTGCCGATCTACAACACCTTCATCGTCCTGCCGCTCATCGTCGGCTACGTGGCCGTCATCATCCTCGGTCGGAACACCGACGCCGACTCGGCTCTGCTCCACCTGTCCGGACAGATGTTCCCCGATTGGGTGATCGGAGTCCTCGCCGTCGCCGGAATCACCACGGCGATGGTGCCCTCGGCCGCGCTGCTCATCGGTATCTCGACCCTGGCTTCACGCAATGTCTTCCGGATCAGATCCGAACGGCATCAGTTCACTGCGACTCAGATCATCGTCGTCGTCGCCACTGCCCTGTCGCTGCTGCTGGCCATCGTCATGCCCGACCTGCTGGCGAACCTCCTGCTGCTGACTTTCTCCGGCCTCGACCAGCTCGCCCCTGCGATCGCCGCGGCTCTCTTCTTCCGCGGTCGTCTCAGTGTTCGCTCGATCATCGCCGGTCTCGCGGCGGGACTGATCGTCGTCATCGCCTACACGTTCTGGCTGCCGTTGCCGTGGGCGATCAGCGAAGGCATCATCGGCCTCGGCGTCAACATCCTCGTCGTTGCGGTCTGCGAAGCCGTGCGTGCCGGGGTCGGTCGGTCGAAGGCTGAGATTCCGACCGAATCCATCGGTCAACGCGCGTAGGTCACGCTGCGGAACAGCTGAGCACCGCCTCGGGGAGGTGGACCGTCCGACCGCCCGGGCGGCGGATATCCGCGCCGATCGCCCCGACACCTGGCACCATGGGAGAACCGAACCACGCACAACTAGGAGCATCGTCATGAGCACGCACCGACTTCCCCTTTCCGGTGTGCGAGTCCTCGAACTCGGAAACTACATCGCCGCACCCACCGCCGGGCGGATGCTTGCGGACTTCGGCGCCGAGGTGATCAAGGTCGAACGCCCCGGCACCGGCGATGAGCTGCGCAATTGGCGGCTCAAGGCCGGCGACACCTCGATGCTCTACCGCACGATCAACCGCAACAAGAAGTCGGTCGTGCTCGACCTGCGCAGCGACGAGGGACGCGAAGCTGTGCTCGAACTCGTCCGCCGCAGCGACATCCTGCTCGAGAACTTCCGCCCCGGCACCCTCGAGAAATGGGGACTCGGCCCCGACGTGCTCGAAGAGGCGAACCCCGACCTTGTGTTCGTGCGCATCTCAGCGTTCGGCCAGACCGGACCGATGTCGTCCCGGCCCGGTTTCGCCGCCGTCGCCGAAGGATATTCCGGCTTCCGCGAACTCGTCGGCGACCCCGACCGCCCGCCGGTGCGCGTGGGCATCTCGATCGGCGATTCGATCGCCGGAATGCAGGCGGCGTTCGGTGCCGTGATGATGCTCTTCGACCGACAGCGGCAGAAGATCGCCGGAGCCGCCGAGGCGGTCGTCGGATCCGCGCACAGCTTCGAAGGCAAGGGTCCGCTGTCGGAGCGGACCGTCGACGTCGCGCTCAACGAGGCGATGTTCTCCGTGATGGAATCCCTCGTCCCCGACTACTCCGCATTCGGCGAGGTCCGCACCCGCACCGGCGGTCGGATGGAGGGCATCGCGCCCTCGAACGGCTACATGTGCGCCGGCGGGAAGTCCGTGGTCATCGCCGGTAATGGGGATGGAATCTTCCCGCGGCTGATGACGGCGATCGACCGTCCCGACCTCGCCGAGGATGCCGACCTGCAGACGAATGCCGGCCGTTGGCAGCGGCGCGACGAACTCGACGAAGCCATCGGGGCGTGGTGCGCGCAGCGTTCAGTCGAGGACGTCGTCGAGACTCTGGAGGAAGTGGGCGTTCCGGCGGGACCCATCTACACGGCCGAAGATCTCGTCGCCGATGAGCAGCTCGCCGCTCGCGGGATGATTCAGAACCTCGACGTCTCCACCGGCGAAGAAGTCCTCGAAGACGTCGCCTTCCCCGGCATCACCCCGGTCATCGGCGGCGAATCGATCGCGATCGACCACCTCGGGCCCGACTTGGGCGAACACACCGACGAGGTGCTGTCGTGGCTGGGCCTCGCCTCGGCCGCACGCGGTGAGGCGGATTTCGGTGCCGACTCGGAGGGGAACGTCGATGGTGCCGCCAAAGACACGGACTGATATGACAGCCCTCAGGCTTCGGCCCGCATCCGGGTGCTCTGACGTCCCTGCCCTTGTGGCGATCTGGCGCAGCGCTGTCGACGCCACGCATGATTTTCTGTCCGACGACGACCGGGACGAGATCGAGAAGCATCTGGCTGCGGACTACTTTCCGGCCGTGAGACTCACCGTCGCTGAATTGGACGGCCGAGCCGTAGGGTTTTGCGGGGTCGTCGACGGAGACCTCGCGATGCTCTTCATCGACGCTGGTGAACGGGGCCGGGGGATCGGCTCCGCGCTGATTGACTATGCGATCGAACACGAGGATGTGACCACGGTCGACGTCAATGAACAGAACACCTCAGCGCTGGAGTTCTACCGGCACCAGGGGTTCGAAATGATCGGACGCAGTGAGACCGATGAAGCCGGGCGGCCCTATCCGATCCTGCACATGAGGTTGGCTGGGGATGCCGACGCCAGCGGGAATTGACTCTTCCAGCAGTGCCCGCCCAGGTCTACTCTTATGCCATGGGCGAGCTGAGGTACTCGATCAACGTCACCGTCGACGGCTGCTGTGATCATCGCGTGGGAGTCATCAGCGATGATTTCCATCGCCATCATGCGAACAATCTCAAGCGTGCCGACGGGCTGATCTTCGGTCGCATCACCTACCAGATGATGGAAGACGCCTGGCGCCGGCCCGAAGGTGACACGACCCCGGAAAAGGACCTCGACCCGTTCATTGCGGCCATCGACCCGGCTCGCAAATTTGTCGTCTCCAGCACCCTGGACAGCGTCGACTGGAACTCCGAACTCATCCGCGGCGATCTCGGCACCGCTGTCCGCGAGCTCAAGGAGCAATCGGTGACGGGACTCGCTACAGGGGGAGTGACGCTGCCGCTGGCTCTGGCCGAACTCGGTCTCATCGACGAGTTCGAGATCGTCGTCCACCCCTGCATCGCCGGGCACGGACCCTACCTCTTCGCAGGACTGAGCGACGTTGTCGACCTGGAACTCGTCGACCGCAGCGAACTCGAAGCCGGCCACGCGATTCAGACATACCGGCCGAAGAAGCAGGCTTCCCGATAGACGGGACTGAACTCAGGCAATTCTTCCCGACCTCTCATATGCCGAACAAAGCCTGTTGCCTGGACTGAGCGCGTTATATAACGAGAGTGGAGTCGCGCATGGTCGCGCGGCGACGAACCGTTTCCCGTTCAGCGGGAGCCTGCGTGAAGGAGTCCCATGGTCCGGCCCACTTCCGTCGATATCCTCGACACCACTCTGCGCGACGGGCTGCAGATCGAAGAAGCCATCGTGCCCACCGATGTCAAGGTCGCCCTGGCCGAGAAGCTCATCGGCTCGGGACTCAAGCACATCGAGGTCGGCTCCTTCGTCAATCCGAAGAAGGTCCCGCAGATGGCCGACACCGACGAACTGCTGCGCCGTCTGGCACCACACGAGGCCGACGGGGTCGAGTTCTTCACCCTCGTCTTCAACCTCAAGGGCGCCCAAAGGGCCGTCGACGCCGGGGCGAAGAACATCAAACTCGTGCTCTCGGCCTCCGAAGGACACTCGAAAGCGAATTCCGATGCCTCCATCGCCGAGGCGTCCGACCGCCTCATGGACGCCGCCGTCTTCGCCCGTGACCGGGGACTGCGCTTCGACATCACGACCGCCGTGAGCTTCATCTGTCCCTTCGACGGGATCACCGAGGCTGACCACCTCGTCGAGGTCCTCCGTCCCTTTGTCGACGCCGGAGCCCACAGTGTCGGGGTGGCCGACACCATCGGCAACGCCAACCCATCGCTGGTCCGCCGCAACACCTCGGCGGTTCTCGACGCGTTCCCGGACAAGCCGGTCAACCTCCACCTCCACGACACCTACAACTTCGGCATGGCCAACGTCATCGCCGCCCTCGATCTGGGGATCGCGAACTTCGACGCGGCCATGGGCGGACTCGGCGGCTGCCCCTTCGCCCCGGGCGCCGCCGGCAACATCGGCACCGACGACCTCGTCCACCTCCTCCACCGCGAGGGCGTGGCCACCGGCGTCGACGTCGAGGCGCTCACCGAGGTGCGCGACCCCCTCATCGCCGCCGTCGGACACGACCTGACTTCGAGCCTGTCGGACATCCCCGCGACCCCCGCGGTCTTCGACGACCGGTTCGCGGCCGCCTCGGCGAAGGTCTGAAATGACTTCCCACATGACCGCCGAACAGACCCAGGCAACGACCCCCGAACCGCTGCCGCTCGAAGGCATCCGCGTCATCGAGTTCTCCCACATGGTCATGGGTCCCAGCTGCGGGATGATCCTCGCCGACCTCGGCGCCGAGGTCATCAAGATCGAACCCCGCGGAGCCGGCGACAAGACCCGCTACCTGCCCGGGTCCGGATCCGGGCTGTTCCCCGCGTTCAACCGCAATAAGCACAGCGTCCAACTCGATATCGCCGAGGCGGCCGACCGTGACCGTGTCCTCGACCTCATCGATTCCGCCGATGTCCTGCTCGAGAACTTCCGCGTCGGGAAGATGGAATCGATCGGCTTCGGATACGAGGAGCTCTCGGCCCGCAACCCCGGACTCATCTACTGCTCACTCAAGGGATTCCTCTCCGGGCCCTACGGGAACCGCGCCGCCCTCGACGAGGTCGTCCAGATGCTCGGGGGATTGGCGTATATGACCGGTCCACCCGGCCAGCCGCTGCGC
Organism: Brevibacterium sp. OS20; assembly: GCF_056837565.1. Lineage (NCBI taxonomy): Bacteria > Bacillati > Actinomycetota > Actinomycetes > Micrococcales > Brevibacteriaceae > Brevibacterium > Brevibacterium sp. OS20. The sequence continues at coordinate 262,833 of NZ_CM166367.1, forward strand.
GCCGGAGCCAGCGTCAACGACATCATGGGCGGAATGTTCGGAGTCATCGGCATCCAGTCGGCACTGCGGGTGCGCGAAACCACCGGCCGCGGAAAACTCATCAACTCCGCACTGTTCGAGAACAACGCCTTCCTCGTCGGCACGCACATGGCTCAATCCCAGATCAGCGGCGAACCACCCCGCCCGATGCCGACCCGGCAAGCAACCTGGGCCGTCTATGACATCTTCCGCGATGCTGATGACAACCAGGTCTTCGTCGCCGCCGTCTCCGACGGGCAGTGGCGCGACCTCTGCGACGAATTCGGACTGACGGGGCTGGCCGCCGACCCGGACATGCTGACCAACCAGGGCCGAGTCGACCAGCGCGACCGTATTCATCGCGAGCTCCAGCAGGCACTGTCACAGCTGAGCCTGGCCGAGATCGAAGACAAGTGCACCCGGCGCGGCCTGCCCGTCGCTCCGGTCAACACCCCGGCCGACCTCACCGACGACCCGCACCTTGTGGCCTCCGGAGCGCTCGCCCACACCGGGCTGCCGACAGGTGCAAGGGTGGATGTGCCGCTGCTGCCGCTGACCTTCGACGGGAACCGGCTCGGGCTGCGCAGCGACGTGCCCGAACCCGGCCGCCACAACAGCCATTACCGGGACGGCCCCGCAGTGCCGACGGGCCCGCCGGTCGACGGACCCCAGCCCGACGAAAACCGCCTGGACTGACAACTCAGCCAGCGGCACCACCAAGCACACCACTGAATATCGAGAACCGAACACACAAGGGGACAGCTCATGCGATCAACGACGATCACACGCACACGGACGGCCGCCTCGGCGAAGGAAGGGTCGACGAGTACCCGCAAGCGCGCGGCGAAGATCGGGGCGGTGCTCGCTTCGGTCGCCCTCGTCGCCGCTGCCTGCGGGAACAAGGCGCAGCCCCCGGGCGAGGGCGGGGACTATCCGAAGGGACCGGTCTCGGTCACCGCTCCGGCTGAACCCGGATCCGGCTGGGACACCACGGCACGCGCGCTGGTCGAGGCGCTGCAGAAGGAAGACATCGTCTCCTCGCCGCTGCCCGTGCAGAACAAGCCCGGCGGCACCGGCTGCTCGTGGCTGACGTCGATGATGCAGCAGGAGAAGGGCAAGGACGATCAGATCGCCATCACCTCCCTGGCCAGCCAGACGATGAAGGCGCGCAACCTCTGCGAGTTCGGTCCCGAGGACACGACGCTCATCGCCACCCTCTACGTCGAGGACTTCATGGTCGTGACGCCGAAAGACGGGGACTTCAAGGATCTCGACGCCCTGGTCAAGGCGCTCAAGGACGACCCGCAGAAGGTCACCGTCGCGGCCGCCGGAGACGACACTCTGCCGTTCGCCCTGTTCGCGAAGGAAGCCGGCGTCGACCCGGCCGACATCAACTTCGTCAACTACGACGGCGGTGGCGAGCAGACGACCGCCATGCTCAACGGGGACGCGAAGGTCGCCATCGCCGGCATGAGCGAATTCCGCTCCGTCATCGAAGCCGGCGACATCGAACCCCTCGTCACCTTCGCCCAGGAACCGCTGGCGGCGCCCTTCGACACGGTGCCCACCGCGAAGGACTCCGGCTACGACGTGACCTTGGGCAACTGGCGCGGAGTCTACGGACCCGCCGAGATGCCGCAGGAAGCCGTGGACTTCTGGGCCAAGGCGCTCGAAGACGTGAGCAAGTCCGACGCCTGGCAGGAGACGCTGAAGAACAACCAGTGGGCCACCGAGTTCCACACCGGCGACGACGCCCAGGCCTACGTCGACGACGCGGCGAAGACGGTCGCCGAAGGCGTCAACGAGACCGACCTGGGCAACAGCAAATGACCGCTTTCCGCACCGACCTCATCACCGGCGGCGCCATCGCCGTCATCGGCGCGGTGTACTACATCGCGACGTTCTCCATCCAGGAGACCGCGAACATCGTCACCCCGCGCACCTTCCCCGCCATCGTCGGGATCGGACTCATCGTGCTCGGCCTCTTCCTCGCCGGCCAGGCCGTCGTCCGGCACCGGAAGGACACCCTCGCCGAGGCGGGGACCGGGTCCGGGGGAACTGCACGTACGACTCCGGCGAGGGACGGGGACGGTACGGCCGCCTCGGCGGGGGAATCATCCCTTGAAACCGCCGACCGATCCTCCGGTCAGGAGGGGGTCAGCGGGATCGTCCTCGAAGCCCCGCCGGAGCCGCAGGTGCGCAAGGTCGTATTCCAGTTCGCGCTCTTCTTCGTCTATCTGGCGATCCTCATCCCAGTCGGATTCCTGCTGTCGACGGCGGCGTTCCTGATGGGGCTGACCAGCATCTACGCACCTGAGAAGTGGATTCGCAACCTCATCTTCTCCGTCCTCTTCGCGGTCGTGGTCTACACGGCGTTCGTCTACGGACTCGCCGTGTACCTGCCGGTCGGGATCCTGGGTTAGGGGGCGGGCATGGACACTCTCATCGATCTGGGAGGCGGCTTCGCCTCGGCACTCGAGCCGGTCAGCCTCGCCTTCGCCCTCCTCGGCGTGCTGCTCGGCACAGTCGTCGGAGTGCTGCCGGGAATCGGACCGATCTCCGCGATCGCGATCCTCATCCCGGTCTCCTTCGGCATGGAGCCGGTGCACGGCCTCATCCTGCTGTGCGGAATCTACTACGGGTCGATGTACGGCGGTTCGATCACCGCTACGCTCATCAAAACCCCCGGTGAGGTCGCCAGCGCGGTGACCGCGATCGAGGGCTACGAGATGGCCCGCCGCGGTCGGGGCAAGGCCGCCCTGGCGACCGCGGCGATCGGTTCGTTCCTCGCCGGCACCCTGGCGATCATCGGGCTGACGTTCCTGTCCCCGGTGCTCGTCAAGCTCGCGAACGTCTTCGGCGCCACCGAATACTTCCTGCTCATGGCCACGGCTCTGCTGCTCGCGTCGACGATGTCGGCGGGCTCGCGGGCGAAGGCGCTCATCTCGATCTTCATCGGATTGGCCGTCGGCCTCATCGGCCTCGACTTCCAGACCGGGCTGCCCCGGCAGACGTTCGGGATGAGTCTGCTCTCCGACGGAATCGACTTCACGATCTTCGCGATGGCGCTCTTCGCTATCCCCGAGGCGATCCGGAACCTCGCGCTCGGACGTGGGGCCAAGGACGAGATCCAGAGCTTCGGCAACGACAAGTGGATGACGAAGGAAGACTGGCAGCGGTCGGCCGGGCCGTGGGCGCGTGGTTCCGTGGTCGGCTTCATCATCGGCATCCTGCCCGGAGTCGGTCCCTCGCTGGCGTCGTTCATGTCCTACATCATGGAGAAGCGGATCTCGAAGCGGAAGGACGAATTCGGCCACGGTGCCATCGAAGGCGTGGCTGGTCCGGAGGCGGCGAACAATGCCGGTGTCGGCGGTGCGATGATTCCGCTGTTCAGCCTCGGCATTCCGGGTTCGGCGACGACGGCGCTGCTGCTGTTCGTGTTCACGATGTACGGCCTGCAGCCGGGGCCGCTGATCTTCCGGGACGAGACCGGGCTGATCTGGACGATCATCGCGAGCATGTACATCGGCAATATCGCGCTCATCATCCTCAATCTGCCGCTAGTCGGGGTGTTCGTGAAGCTGTTGAAGATGCCCAAGGAGATCCTCTTCTCATCCATCCTCGTACTTGTGGTCATCGGCGCCTACGCCATCGAATTCAGTCTGTTCGGGCTGATGATGCTCGGCATCTTCGGCGTCATCGGCTACCTCATGGAGAAGGGCGGCATCCCCTTGGCTCCGGCGATCCTGGCGCTCGTGCTCGTGCCGCTGCTCGAGGACAACTTCCGGCGCATGCTGCAGATCTCCGGTGGATCGTTCGCACCCCTGGTCACCAGGCCGGTGTCGCTGTCGATCATCATCCTCATGGTGCTCGGCATCATCGGACCTATCATCTTCCGGTGGTGGGTGTCCCGGCGGAAGCTGCTCGCTGATGTGACGGTGTCGTGAGGAGTGGGAATGAAGAGTTCTGACCAGGCGCCGGCGGAGATCGGAGTCATCGACCGCAGTGCGGCCATCCTCGAAGTCCTACAGGACTCGCCGATGACGGCTGCGGAGGTGTGCCGCCGACTCGGCTATTCGAAGTCGACGACGTATCGGCTGCTGACCGACCTGCGGGCGCACAAGTTCATCGTCCGTGACTCCTCGGGGCTGCTGCGGTTGGGGCCCTTCCCGGGCAGGCGCAATATCGCCACGACGAACTCGGTGCTCGACCATCTGCGGACGATGACCGGGGAATCCGTGCAGCTGTGGGTCCGCGTCGGTGAGGACCGTGTGTGCGTGCGCAACGTCGAAGCCGATCATGAGCTGCGCGTCTCGCGCGGAGTCGGTGCGGTGCTCCCGCTCGTCGACGGCGGCTCGGCTGCCCTGGCGCTGTGCGGGCCGGGAAATCCGGCGGAGTTCTACGCGACCAAGCAGGCACGGGTGGCCGGGACCGCCTCGGCGAGTGTGGCCTTCACCGTCGGTGCGATCGTGTTCGCGCTCTGTGTGTCCTACCCGCTGACGCGGGAACCGGACAACGTCGCCGGCGCCTATCGCAGCCTGCTCAGCCGGGCTGCCGTCGAGCTGCGGGCGTTGCTCGACGGCAGCGAGGAACTCGAGGTGCTGCGCGATATCGCCCGGTTGGCGCTGGGTGCCCGGAAGCAGGCGGGAGAGTAGGGAGGACTATTCCGCCGTTGGCTCAGTCAGCGGATGAAGGTCACTCTGCCGGAGGCTGGCCGAGGTAGAAGCCGGTGGTGCGTTCTGCGGCGGCGCGCGCCTGATCGACCGGGGTTCCTGCCGCCGCCGAGGCCTCGCCCCAGCGGGCGCTGGAGGTGCGGACGAATTCCTGGGCCGACGCCGAGGCGACCCATTCATTCTCGTCTTCCGGGCGTCCCGTACCGGCCACGAGATGGTTGGCGAGACCGAGGAGGGAGATGTCCCACCCGACCCCGGTGGCGCCGGGTCCGAACTGCACCCAGAAATCGGCGTGCGCCTCACCTGCGTGCGAGTGCTCGAGGGTCAGGCGTGCGCCGCCGTCTGCCTCGGCGAAGCGGACGGTGACATGGCTGACTCCTCCCGCAAATTCCCAGGTCAGCGAGTAGAAGTGGGGCGGTTCGCAGTTCTCGATCGTGCCGGAGGCATTGCCTTCGATCTGGTAGCGACCGCCGAGTTCGAGGTCGCCGCTGACGGGTGCGAACCAGCGCTCGAGCCGAACCGGATCGGTGCAGGCTTCCCAGAGGTCTGCGACGGTGGTCGGGTAGGTCTGGCTCAGCGTCTGGACCGTGTGCTGGGTGTCGCCCTCGACGGTGATGTTAAGCCCGCGGTCGACGGCGTCGGCCTGCGCGGCGAGGACCTGGTCTTCGGTGGGGCGACTGGAGTCGGGGGTGGTCATGGAAGCTCCTCGGAGGTCGTCGATGATCTGACGGCGGTTGAAGGTGAGGTGCGGGAGGTTCGCCGAAGATCGGCGGTACTTCATGGTAACCAAGGATGCGCGGCGGTGGAATGGTGTCTGATTCGGCTTCTGCCAGACGGCACTGTCGCTTTGCGCGGGCGATCTCGGCTGACAGCATGTCCGATTGCGGGACCCAGAAACGACGGAATGGAGTGAGCCACTCGTCGACGCCGCGCAGTAGTGCCGCCTCGGTGTCGAACGGAGTGGAACTGGATCCGGTTTAGAGGGGGTATCCCAATCGCTTAAACATCAGGTGTTTATGTAAGTATTCTCGTGAATTCCTGGAGATATTGTCGAGAATTGGGTCTAGCGGCCTCTATATATCTGATGTATATTCGCTTCAGTGGTGCGCACAGAGCAGTGTCAGGCATCACTGAAATCCTCCTACACATTGATTGGACTTCCATGAGACGACTTGGAGTTGACGTCGGCGGAACTTTCACCGACCTGGTCCTATGGGACGACGACGGCACAACCACAGTACATAAGACACCTTCGACCAATGAGGACCCGTCAGTCGGCACGATGAAGGGGATCTCTGCGCTGGAGGTCAAAGCGGAGATCGACCTCGAAAGCATCGACATGTTCTTCCACGGGACGACTGTGGCGACCAACATCGTCCTCGAGCACAACGGTGACGATGTCGGCCTGATCACGACTGAGGGGTTCAGAGATCTCCTCCACATTGCGCGGAAGAAGCGTCCTCTGAACTATTCGAACTATCAGGAGCTGCCTTGGCAGAAATGGCAATTGGTTCCTCGCCGAAACAGGCGGACAGTGCCCGAACGCATTGATGCGTCCGGAGCCGTTCTCACCTCGCTGGACGAAGACGCCGTTCGACAGGAAGCGCGGCTCCTGCGGGAGCGTGGAGTTGCCGCGGTGGCCATCGCGTTCCTGCACGCCTACAAGAATCCCGCCCACGAACAACGGGCACGCGAAATCGTAGAGGAAGAGTTCCCAGAGGCGTTCATCTCTCTGTCCAGCGAAGTTGCCAGCCAGTATCGAGAGTACGAGCGATTCTCGACGACCGCTCTCAACGCCTTCGTCGGACCGAAGACATCGAACTACATCTCGAAACTCGTCGACGAGGCGAGTGCTGCGGGCGTAAGTGACGACGTCCACCTCATGACCTCTGCTGGCGGACTCGTCACTGCCAGGAGTGCTCGCCAAACCCCGGTTTCGCTCCTGACGAGTGGTGTCGTCGCCGGGCTCATCGGAGGCTGCGCAATCGGAGCGGCCTCCGGCTATCCGAGCGTCATCACGCTCGACGTGGGAGGCACATCAGCCGACGTTGGAGTCGCACCCGACGGACGCCTCCGGATGAAACACTTGCTCGATACCCGTATCGGCGACTATCACGCAATGGTTCCGATGGCCGAAGTTGACACCATCGGGGCGGGTGGAGGCTCGATCGCTTCGATAGATGAAGGAGGCATGTTCCGTGTCGGCCCGCGCAGCGCCGGTGCCGTGCCGGGTCCTGCTTGTTTCGACCGCGGCGGCACTGAACCTACCTCGACTGACGCCATGGTGGTCCTCGGGTGGCTGCGCGAGAAGAGCTTTCTCTCCGGAACCATGGAAGTCCGACCGCAGCTCGCCGAGCAGGCAGTGAGGAATCACATCGCTGAGCCTCTGGGCCAAAGCACCGAGAAGGCGGCCATGGGCATCTTTACGGTGCTCGCACATTCAATGACCGAAGCGATCAGTCTGCACTCGGTCCGCAAGGGCTACGATCCACGAGACTTCTCACTGGTCGCAGAAGGCGGCGCCGGTCCGCTGTTCGCCTGGCATATTGCAAAGCAACTCGATATTCCGCGGATCATCGTGCCAACGCACCCCGGGATCACCTCGGCAGTGGGCCTCCTGGCCACCGACATACGCTACGAAGTTCCGACAACGGTGTGGACCTCGTCGGACCAGGCTGACATCGACCTGCTTGCACGCGAAGTCGCCCGCCTGACCGACCAGGCCGTCGCGCAGCTCAAAGGCGACGGAATCCCCGATGAGCACATTGACCTCGAGTGCAGCGTCGACTGCAGATACGTCGGACAAGGCTACGAACTGCGAGTCCAGGCACCCAGCGGAGAGATCGACGCCAACTGGGTGGAGCAGGTCGCTCAAGCTTTCCACGAGCAGCACGGGCGTATGTACTCGCAGCGGTTCGACGACAAACCGGTCCAATTGGTCAATGTTCGGATGACCGGTATCGGAATGGTGCCTCAGATCAGGCTTCCGAAGATAGCCGTTGGCGATGCCGACTCTACTCCTGCGAAGGTGGCGACGGCACAGACCCTGATGTGGACGGATGATGCGGGCAGTCCGAAGTGGGTCGACACAGACGTCTATTCTCGAGAGCTTCTTCGAGCGGGCAACGTCTTCGACGGACCGGCCATTGTCGAACAATTCGACTCGACAACTGTTATTGGAATCGGACAACGGGCCACGGTCGATGAGCTCGGACACATCATCATCGAAAGGTGCGCACAATGAGTGAAACAACAATGCCGATGACTGGTGTCTCACTGGCACCTGAAGTCCCTCATCGCACGTGGAACTCGGTTGAGGTAGACCCGATCACCTTGCGAGTGATCGGAGGTGCCCTCGATTCTATGGCGAAGGAGATGGCCCAGGTTCTCTACCGGATGGCGTATTCGAGTCTCATCCGAGAATCAGAGGACTTGGGAGCTGGAATCTTCGATGTCTATGGACGAGAACTCTGCGAATCGGACTCGACACCGATGCACTGTGGGTCGATCCCCGCCTATATCAAGGGAGTAAATCGCCGGCTTGCAGGAAGCTACCGTCCCGGAGATGTGATTCTCCATAACCATCCGTACCACGGTGCAGCTCACTCGCCTGACTACGGAATCATCATTCCCATTTTCTGGAACGACGAACACATTGGATTCGCCGGATGCACAGGGCACGTATCGGACATTGGCGGTAATTTCCCGGGACTGTGCATGGACGTTGTCGACGTCTGGGCAGAGGGCAAGCTGATGGACTCGATGAAGATCTACGATGCGGGCGTGCGCAACGACATGCTCATTCAGCACATCCTCGACAACGTCAGAACGCCGGAGCAGAACCGCGGCGACCTCGAGGCGCTCGTGTCATGCGCTCGTATCGGGGAAAAGAGATTCGTCGAACTCCTCGAGACGTATGGCCTCGATACTGTGATGAGCGCGAGCGAAGCCTGGATGGACTATTCGGAGAACATGCTCCGGAGCCGGATTCGCGAATTGCCGAACGGCAGCTACGAAGCACCGATCGGCTACCTCGACGATGATGGGAAGAACCGCGGAGTCCCGTTGAAGGTGGCAGTCCGAGTCGACATCGAAGACGACGAAGTGCTTATCGATCTCACCGGTTCGAACGACCAGGTTCCTACAGCATTCAACGTTCCTTTCGAAGGCTCGGTGTTGCCGGTTGCGGTGAGCGCCATCCGAACGATATTGCTCGACGAGGAGACGACTCCAGAATACGTCCCTCAAAACGACGGCTGCTTCCGTCCGGTCCGGGCCTATGCCCCCGAAGGAACAATATTCAACCCAGACTTCCCTGCTTCGTGCTTTGCCCGATTCTCACAGGTCAATCGTGTCTTCGACTCGATCAACTTGGCGTTGGCACCGATTCTGCCGGACCAGGCGGTTGCCGGTTCATCGTCCGCGCTCTGCGCCATCGCATATTCGGGAGTTGCGGAAGATGGAGAGAGCTACTGGGTATACATCGAGATCAATGAAGGTTCGTACGGTGGTCGCAACGGCCGAGATGGGCTCGACGCCGTCGACGCGCTGATGGCGAATACGAGAAACAACCCGATTGAGGAACTCGAACTCAACCACGCCATGCGCGCCGAACGATACGAGCTGCGCGATGAATCTCCGGCACCGGGACAATGGAGAGGCGGCATTGGCAGTGTCCGCCGCTGGCTGATGATGACGGACACCTTCCTCGGGTCCGAGGCCGACAACCGAAGCGATCCGCCTGCGGGTGTGTTGGGCGGCGCTGACGGAGTCTCCGGGTCTTTCGTTCGCAATCCGGGAACGGAACGAGAAGAGGTGCTCCATTCGAAGGTCACTCAGGAGGTCGTTCACGCAGGAGATACCTTGGAGATCCGGATGCCCTCAGGAGGCGGATTCGGCGACCCTTTCAAGAGAGACCCCTTCGCGGTTCTCCACGATGTATGGGATGAGTATCTGACCTCGGAAGAGGCTGCTCGTGATTATGGTGTCGTCGTCGATACTGAACGGTGGGTCGTCGACGACGCGGCAACGTCGGCACTGAGGTCTCGAGATTCTCAAACTCGAAACGCCGAGAATTGATCTGCGCAATGCTCAGCATCAGTGAGGGCCCTCTTCTTGTAGGAGGGCCCTCACTAGTGCTGAATCAGAGACCGCGACTGCGGTAGTACTCAGAGACGGAATCCAGATGCTGGCGCATGAGTGACATCGCGGCCATAGAGTCGCGGCGGACGATCGCGTCGAAGAGCGCCGAATGATCGTGGCTCACGCTCGTGCCGATGTTTGCAGCAGCATTCGCTTCGCCGACGATGTTCTGAAGTGCATTGAACAGTGGGATAGTCACGACTTCGAGCAGGGGGTTGTGCGCCGCCTCGACGATCTGCTGATGGAAAGTCGAATGGCTGGAGAACGACGATTCTTCGCTGCGCAGACTCGGATCCGAGTTACGCAGCTTATTCAGGTCGTCGTCGGTTCGTCTCGATGCAGCATAGCCGGCTGCCGGAACTTCGGTGATATGCCGGATCTCCATGAGGTCATCGATCGAGATCGAGTCCGAAGAGGCCAGGAGAGTGACCCCGACTTCCAACTGCGAACCCAAATGACCGACGGTCGGAATCGTGACGAACGTGCCCCCATTGACGCCGCGAACGCTTTTGACCAGATGTTCGCTCGACAGGGTGCGAAGTGCTTCGCGAATGGTGCTCTGTCCGACAGCGTAGGTCTCGCGCAAGTCGGCGTCTGAGGGCAGCCGAGAGCCGGGGGCAAAAGTCCCGTCGAGGATGTTTCGACGGATCTTCTCAGCGACGACGGCATAGGCGGTTTTCGACTCAACCATGTGAAGTCCTGACCAGCAATCGATTGAGGCGGGTGCACTGAGGCATTCTGTCTACTCTCCTTGTCAGGCTGTTCGAATCGGTGGTCTGCAGCCGAAGACGATCACCTGTGATGCCATGGTAGTGCGATACCCTTCCACGGACCGCTCAGCTCGCGCAGATCCGTGTCGGATCGCATTGCCGCCGGGTGCTCAGGTCACTGGGTCCTGGCGAGAACTCCTTCCGCCCTGCGGATGATGACTTCGTCGACGAGCTCGCCATCGAGGACGAACGCGCCTGCAGCTCGAGATTCGGCCTCAGAGACCACGGCAGCTGCCCAAGCCACCTCTGACTCGCTGGGAGCGAACTCGCCGCGAATGATTTCGATCTGTCTCGGGTGAATCGCCAGTTTGCCGTCCATTCCGTATGCTGACGCCACCGCGGCGGCCCGTCGCAGCCCCGCATCGTCCGCCACAGTGGCATGCACCGAGTCAATGACGGGAACGTGGTGAGCTCGACCCGCGAAGAGGAGTGTCGCCCGGGCAAATGCGAGCAGGTCCTCGAACACACCAGCGGTCCCTTTTGTGTCGCGCGATCCCAGATCCAATTGCAGATCTGCCGTTCCCAGGGCCAAAGCATTGACGTTGGGGTGAGCCGCGATGCGATCGGATTCGACGACCCCGCGAGCCGTCTCGACGAGGGCGACGACGCTGAAGTCAGCTAGCTGAGTGAAGGGCTGATGTGATTCAGCCATCGGAACCATGACCGAACGGAAGCCCATCTCCCGTGCGAGTTCGAGGTCCCTATCGGCGTGCGCAGTAGACAGGCCGTTGATACGCAGACAAGCCCGCCTCGGTACGGACTCGGATCGCCGCAGCAGGCTTCGGGCTTTCTCCTTATCGGCTTCGCGAACTCCGTCTTCGAGGTCGATGACCATCTGGTCGCTGACTGCTGCGGCTTTCTCGAAGCGCTCTGGTCGGTCGGCCGGGACGAACAGCCATCCGGGACCCAACACGTCTGTTTCCGGCGGGTTCGTGGCGGTGACGCTCCCCGGTCCGCTGTCGACGTCAACCACAGAAATCTCCGATGACAGCGGCGGCTGGCCGGCCGACAGGAGCATCTGTCACGGTTGCCGCGATCTCTGCTGCTCGTACCGAGCCGACGACTGGTGATGCGCAGGCGGAGAACTTCTCAGCCACCTCGGCGTTCGTCAACGGGCGGGATTCGTGACCACGATTGATCTGCTCCGCCTCGTGGAAGGTGGTGCCGTCGTCGAGTGTAATGGCCAGGTCTCCGGAGAATGCTTTCGGATAGAGGCTCGCTGGGTCGTGCTGTATATCCACCCGTGCTGCGACGCTGAGGACCGACTCGTCGGCGCGAGCCGTCTCGTCGAGTTCGGCGAACGTGATCTGCCCGTGCTGCAGAGCCGCAGCTGTGAGATAAGGCAGGCTGAACTTGGCGTCGTACTCGCTGCGAGGTCGCAGCTTGTCCGCAGCCGGTTCGCAGACCACCGCACCGGGTACATCATGGATCTTCGCCGAGATCGACGCGATTCGGTCGAAGTCGAAGTTCGGTTCTTGCCGGAGGCGCAGCGCAATATCGATGAACGAATGTGTGAAGTGACAGGTGGGGAACGGTTTGACAGCAACATTCGCCACTTCCCATGTCTCACCGAGGGTTTCGAAGACCTCGAGCCCAGGCGCATCTTCACCCTGGATATGAGTCCGATACAGACCGAATCGGCCCTCGTAGATTTCCGTCGGACCGGTGTACCCGGCAGCGGCGAGCGAAACAGCATGGAGGCCGGCGTTGGCCGCCCAACCCGGGTGCAGCCGTTTCGTAGGGGCTCCCTCATCGAGGAACTGGAGGAGTCCGGAGGAGAACGAACCGACGATGCCCTGAGCGTCAACGAGTTTGTCGACCGGAAGGCTGCGCAGGACTCCGATGCCGACTGCCGATCCGAACGCTCCGAGGATACCCGTGGGGTGGAATCCTTTGTCGTGGAACCGTCCGTCGACGGCCATCCCCAGACGGGAGTTCACCTCGATGGCGAGGATGTAGCCGAGCAGGAGGTCGCCGAAGCTGATTGATTCGTCGGCGGCGCTCGCGCTGATGACGGCGGCAAGAGAGGAGGCACTGACGTGCGATACGGCGGCTATGTGCGTGTCATCGAAGTCGTGGCCGTGGATCATCAGGCCGTTCGCGATCGCCGCTCCGGTCTTGGAAAGCGTGGTCGAGCTGCCGATGACCGGAGTCTCACCAGGGTCGAGCTCAGCGAGTCCGGCCAAGGTGACTGCCGCGAAATCCTGATTGCTGGCAGCAAGGGCGACCCCGACCGAGTCGAGCATAAGATGACGGGCACGCGACTGCACTTCTGCGGGAATGTCATCGAGCCTGATCGAAGCGACTGAAGAGGCAATGGATTCTGAGATGCTGGTCATGAGGTCTCCTGAAATCAGATCGCGGTACGGCCGGAGAAGATCGACTTGGCGATCACGGTATTGAGGATGTCATTCGTGCCTTCGCCGATGCTCATCAGCGGGGCGTCGCGATACAGCCGTTCGATCTCATACTCCTTCGAGTAGCCGTAGCCGCCGTGGATGGACATGGCTTCGATTGCGGATTCGAGGGCGACTTCTGAACAGAAGACCTTTGCCATACCGGTCTCTCCGTCTGCCCGACCTTTGAGCAGCGACTGAGCCGACCAGTACATCAGCTGACGCGCCGCCTGCACCCGTGTTGCCATCCGGCCGACCCGCAGCTGGATCGCTTGGAACTGGGAGATGGGCTGACCGAAGGATTCGCGTTCCTGGGCGTAGGCGACTGATTCTTCGAGCGCCCTCTGCGCGATGCCGACGGAACGGCCTGCAATATTCACTCGTCCCCATTGCAGTGCAGAGAGCACCTGCTGCATACCTCGGCCCTCGACTCCGCCGAGCAGAGCGTCGGCGCTCACTTCGCAGTTGTCGAAGACGATCTCACAACTCTCGGGGCCCTTGTAGCCGAGCTTCGGGATGTCCTTGGTGACTTCGAAGCCGGGTGTGTCCGCACTGACCAAAAGGATGCTCATGCCCTTGTGCGCTGGCGTTGTCGAGGTATCTGTCTTCACGAGAACCGGCAGCGGATCGGCATGCCTTGCGTTCGTGATCCACATCTTGGCCCCGTTGATGACGTACTTTTCACCGATCTTCTTCGCCGTCGTCTTGATGCCCTGCAGATCGGTTCCGGCATCGGGCTCGGTCAGAGCGAGGGCCGTACGCCGCTTTCCCGAAGCGAGAGCAGAGAGGTGCTTCGACTTCTGCTCGTCTGTGCCGTGTTCGGCGATCATCTTCGCCGCCATCGTGTGGCTGCCGAGGACTCCAGCGATGCCCATCCAGCCACGGGCAAGCTCCTCGAAGACGATTCCGAAAGAAACGGGATCGATGCCCAGACCGTCGTGCTCCTCGGGGATGGTCAGTCCGAACAGCCCCATTTCTTTGAGCTTGTCGATGATTTCGGCCGGGTATTCACCCGCTGCTTCCATCTCTCGGGCGACGGGGACGATCTCCTTGTCGACGAAAGTCCGCAGCGATGTCTTGAAATCGTTCTGCTCTTCGCTGAGTTCGAACATGGTCTCAGGCTCCTTTGCTGTTCAAAGTGGTGCCGATCTCTTTCAGGAGTTCGGCGCGGTGTTCATCGATCGTCGGAGCTGCTCGATTGCTCGTCAGCGGAGGTCCGACTCGCGGGGCCGTCGCAATATTGCGGATCGTTCCCCACCGATGGTGTTCGGTGTCGAAGACCAGGCCGCGTTCGGCGATCAGCGGATCCTGCAGCGCCTCTGCCACGCTCTTGACCTTGGCCACAGGGACTCCGGCTGTTTCCAACAGCTCGACCCACTCATCGGCGGGGCGCTGGAGGAAAGCCTCGTCGAGGATGTCGAGAAGTTCTCCTCGGTGTTCGATCCGCTTGTCGAAGCTCGAGAACCTGTCGTCGTTCAGCCTTTCGTCTCCGACCACCTCGGCGAGGCGGAGATAGAACTTCTCTTTGGCGCAGCCGACGGTCATCCAACCGTCGCTGGTCTCGAACGCCTGGAACGGGACGAGCGACGGATGTGAGGACTTGGGGGTCCGCTGCGGTTCGAATCCCTCGTTGAGATGCCAGTTGCCCACGTAGGTGAGCATCGACACCGCCGTGTCGAAGAGGCTGAGGTCGCAGTCGGTGCCCACTCCGTCTCGACGGGCGGCATGGACCGCCGCGAGCATCGAGATTGCGGCGACGAGTCCGCCGCTGAAGTCGACGAGAGACAAGCCTGATTTCGTGGGTGGTCCGTCGGGCTCGCCCGTGATGTCCATCCATCCGGCCGCGGATTGCAGCATGTAGTCGTAGCCCGGCCGCTTCGCCGCCGAACCTCCGCCGTAACCGGACAGGTTGCAGCACACGATCTGGGGATTGATGTCCTGGAGGTCGGCGTAGGTGATGCCGAGCTTGGCCGGAACATCGCCGCGGAGATTCGAATAGACGACGTCGGCACCGGCAACGAGGCGGTCGAAGATCTCACGATCGGCTGCATCACTCAGGCTCAGCGCGATGCTGCGCTTGTTTCGGTTGAAGGACTCGTAGAAAAGCGAATCGGTTCCCTCGCGATACGGCGGAACATAACGTCCGATATCGCCGCCGGTGCTCGGGTCTTCGATCTTGATGACATCGGCGCCCAGATCGGCGAGTTGCATGGATCCCCAGGGGCCCGCACCGTACTGTTCGACAGCGATGATTCGGATGTCTTCAAGGGGCTGCATCCTGTCTCCTCTTGAGTTCGTTGTGTTGTCTTGATGCGGAGTCCGCGGCTGCGGGAAAGGCGTGTTCATCATGGTGCTCAGCTGTAGTCGCTGACCGAGTCAGCAGTCTCGGGGAAATGCCCTTGGCCGATTCCGCTGTCTCTCGTGGCGATCATGACCGAGCGCTTCCAGCTGACCACGGTGACGCCGTCCTGGTTGAGGCCGCGAGTCGTCATCGAGATGATGCCTGCGTAGTCACGGGACTTCGACCGACGAGCCTCGGTGCACGCGCTTTCCGCGTAGAGCGTGTCGCCGACATAGACGGGGTGGCGGAAGTTGATGTCCGTGAAGGCGAGGTTCGAGATAGCGTTCTGACTCATGTCGAACACGCTCAGGCCGAGCACCATGGCCACAGTGAGACCGGAGTTGACGATGACCTTGCCGCCAGTGATCGGATTCTGCGAAGCGAAGTGTTCGTTGAAGTGGTTCTGGTTCGTATTGAGGGTCAGGTTGGTCAGCCAGACGTTGTCCGCCTCGGTGATGGTGCGTCCGAAAGGGTGCTGATAGATGTCACCGACGTTGTAGTCCTCGAAGAACCGGCCGATGGTGGCGTCGTGGATTGTCATGTTTCTACTTTCTTAGTGGGCAGTGGCTGAAAAGTCAGGGGAGTGCTGTCTCATCGGGCAAGGCGAGATCAGGAGATCTCTTCGAGGCTGCGTCCGCGGGTTTCGATGGGTATCGCAACGACGACGGCGATCATGCACACGGCCATGGCGCAGACGAAGCCGATGGGGCCGAAGATCCCGAATGCCACGAACAGTCCCGACATGACGAACGGCACGACGATCGACGCGCCGCGAGCGAAGGTGTATGAAATGCCGGTTCCGCGCAGACGGAAGCGGGTCGGATAGAGCTCGGGCATGTAGGAGTAGAGGACAAACGTCACCAGGGTGTAGATCGCAGTAACGAGCAGAATGCCGATGACGACGATCATGAGGATCGACTGCGCGGCCGCATAGGCCAGGCCGAGTGGTATGACGATGATCGAGAACACGACGATTGCCGTACGTCGGTTGAGCTTATTGATGAGCAGCAGGCAGACGAGGCCTCCACCAGGTGCGCCGAGAGCCATCGCCGTCGTATAGGCCAGGGAGTGGGAGACGTCGATGCCCTGTTCGACGAAGAACGTCGGCATCCAGGAGATGAAGCCGTAGACGAACATGTTGACTCCGACGGCAAGGACGGTTCCGAGTACGGCAAGCTGCCAGAACGGGCGTTTGGAGGTTGTCGGCGATTCGTCGGCGTTGGTGGCAGTGGTCGGTGCAGGCGGATTGGTCTCCAAGGTCGTCGCCGATTTCGCTTCGAACCGTTCGACGATCGCCTGAGCCTCGCTCAGTCGTCCCCTGACCACAAGCCAGCGGGGCGATTCCGGGCACCTCCGGCGTGCCAACCAGACGATGACCGCCAGAACGGCCCCGATGACGAACATCCAGCGCCATCCGAAGTTCGAGATCACCAATGCGCCGATCGCCGAGGCGAAGAGCAGACCCGAATTCACGAGGATGCCGAGGGCTGCTGTCCACCTCCCGCGACTACGTGGGGGAATGAACTCGCCGAGGATGGCAGCGGCGAGGACGAGTTCGGCCCCGAGTCCGATACCCATAACGAATCGGGTGCCGACGAGGAATTCGAAGTTCGGAGCCAGTGCGGCGGCGAACCCAGCGACGGCGAAGATGGCCAGATTGATCTGATAGCTCATCCGTCGTCCGAATTTGTCCCCGACGAAGCCGGCAGTTGCCGCTCCGAGCAGCATGCCGAAGAACGTCATGGACATGAAGACTGCGATCTCGTGGACCCCGGCGAAGCCTGTCGAGACCAGTGCCGCCGAGACACCGGCCGCGACATAGATGTCGTAAGCATCAATCATGGCCCCAGCCCCGATGTAGGCGAAGAGCTTCTTGTGTTCTGTGTTGGGGGTGAGCGCATCCATGCGCGCCCCGATTTCTATTTGTTCTGCAGTGGTGTCAACGGACATCCTTGTCGCGCCTTTCATCGGATTCATACCGAAATAGTGGTGATTCTCTGGGCAGTCATTTCTGTGGTTGTCTGCAGGTCTCTGCAATAGTCGCCGCGACTGCGAGCAGCGCCCGGTCGTCGTAAGGGCGGCCGATGAGCTGAAGTGCAGGCGAGAGGCCTCCTCCTGCAGTTGGCAGCGGGACAGTGATCGCAGGCAGTCCGAGATAGTTGATGGTGCGTGTGTACCTGCTGGCTCGCATGTAGTCGCTGCGAGCACGGGAACCTGTCGCGTTGGACGTCGACATCTGTGGCGCGAGGATCGGGCTCGTCGGTGTGAGGAGGAACCGCGAACCTCCCATAGCCGTGGCGAGAAACTCGGAGGTCAGGGCCGAACGGCAGGCGAGAGCATCTGCGTAGCCGATCGCGGGAATCGCAGTTCCACGGATCACGCGTGAGAGGACCTGGTCGCCGAGGAGGTCCCAGTTCCATCCGAGGATGCTGCCGACGTTTCGTGCGGCCTCGACGCTGACAACTGTGACGGACCTTCTGTTGAGCTCGGCATCGTCGATGTCGACTCCCTTTCCGTCCAGACGTCCGAATCCACTGGTATTGCTCAGTCCGATCTCCTCGACGACGTCGAGTGCACTAGCGAATGCGGAGGCGACCTCGTCCTCGCAGTCTCTGTCGACGGCAGACCGGGACAGGTGTGTGAAGCCGGAGAACTCTGAGGCATTGCAGGTTTCGAGCCGGCTGCGAGCTTCGATATAGACGACCGAGGGGTCGGAGACGAGAACCTCGAAGGCCTGCTGCGCAATCGTGGTGTCGGAGGCCAGCAGACCGATGGTGTCAAGAGTCTCGGAAAGCGGGATGAGACCGGAATGGGAGAAGAGGCCATTGGTGGGTTTGTATCCGACGAGGCCGCAATAGGCAGCTGGAAGCCGTACGGATCCTCCGGTGTCCGTACCCAGAGAGAGATCGCAGGCGCCGGTGGCGACGGAGATTGCCGAGCCACTCGACGAACCCCCGGACAGGTGGGAAGCGCTGAGGGGATTGACGCCGTCTCCGAACCATTGGTTGTGGCCGGTGGGACTCAGCGCGAATTCCGCCATATGGTTGGCCCCGATGATCGCTCCTCCTGCCGTTTCGAGTGAGCGGAGTATGGGGGAGGTGGTCTCTGCTCGCGTGTCCGACAAGGCCGGGCTGCCAGCAGTGATCGGATAGTTGCGGATGCCGATATTGTCTTTGTGGGTGATTCTCAACCCGGACAGTTCATATGTCAGTACAGGTGCGCCAGTGACCGTGGACTCTGTGTATGTGCGGAAGATTCCGGTTCTCGGGGACTCGTCGACGGTGTTGTGCCAGTGAACATCTGAGGAATCGACTGAAGTGCCTGGTGGATTGAGCCAGTGAGGCGGTGACGGTGGTGTGAACGAGCGGTCTATTTCGGTGGCACTCGCGGCAACTAGGGATTCTGCACGGTCATTGCCGACAGAGCCGAGGAGGTTGTCGACGGCTCCGCTGATGCGCGCCGCCGGGTGCGCATCGTGGTTCTCAGAGGTGGTGCTCATTTCAGCCCGTTCTCATTGCGATGTGCGGTGCAGCGCGGCTCTGCGCGCACCGGCCATGGAGCGACTCGAGGCGATCGAGTGGAAACTCCTGATGGCAGAATCGAGCTTAAACCTATGATGTTTATACGTCAATAGGAATCTTCTAGAGCTAAAGCTGGCTCTGAGGCTCGTTAATATCTGATCAATTGGGCTTCGATGTGGCTATGTGACGGTGAAACGCGTCTGTGACTCCCTGTGACTGTGGCGAAATAGGACTCTGGTCTGCATGGTTAGGGTGACTGTCATGGAAGGCGGCGAATGTCCGTCCTTCATCGGCTCAACTGTTGGGAGAGGACCCCTTATGACCACACGCATCGCCGTCGTCGTCGGCAACCCGAGCTCGAATTCGCGAACCCGCCAAGTGGCCGAAGACCTCGCCGCCAAGATCGCCGAGGTGACCGGATCCGAGATCGACGAAACCATCGAACTCGCCGAGGTGACCGACGAGATCTTCGAATGGAAGTCCGACCGCCTCAACACACTCACCGAACGTCTGGCCACCGCCGACTACGCCGTCATCGCCACGCCGACCTATAAGGCCAGCTACACCGGACTGCTCAAAGCCTTCCTCGACCGGTACGACGCTGGCGGTCTGCACGGGCTGACCGCGATCCCGGTCTTCACGATCGGGTCCCCGGCGCACACGCTCGCGGTGGAGACGACCCTGCGTCCGCTGCTCGTCGAACTCGGCGCCAGCGTGCCGACGAAAGGTCTGGCGTTCCCGACCGCAAAATTCGATGACCGCGCAAACGTGCTCGACGAATGGGTCGACAGCCAGAAGGCGTACCTGCCGCAGAGGTGAGCCTTCAGCTTGGTGAACCTGCAGCGGCTTAGTGCAGGGGCCGAGCTATTGCAGTTTCACCACGCGGGAGAGCTGGCCGGTGCCGGGAACGTGGCGCGGGCCCGCTGAACGCATCAGCGGACCCGCGCGACATCCTCGGCGAATGAGGTCGCCCCGATCGGGGACGGGTGCCTCGGTGGGGGTTCAGCCGATCTGCAGCTCGCCCATCGCATCCCAATCGTCACCGTCGATCTGACGGGAGATGATCTTCGGGGTCGCTGCCAGCGCGGAGTGCATCGGCCCGCCTTCGGCGGTCGCGGCCTGGAAGTGGTCGGACTTCACGTGCGCTTCGGCGGCATCGTCGTCGAAGGCTTCGACGAGGACATACTCGTTCGGGTCATCGAGGCTGCGCGACCAGTCGAACCATTTGTTGCCCGGTTCGGCACGGGTCGCCTCGGTGAATTCGCGGGTGAGTTCGGGCCACTGGTCGGCCATTTCGGGCTTGACGGGGAACTTCACGACGATGAAGATCATGGCTTCTTCCTTCTCTCTGTGGTTGTTCTCTCGGGTGGAGATGTGGGTGTGGCGGTGTCGGTTTCTGCTATCAGCGACAACGTTACGAGAACTGCATTCCGCCGTCGACGAGCATGGTCTGCCCGGTGATGTAATCGGAGTCCTCGCTGGCGAGGAACGACACGAGGTTCGCGACGTCCTCGGGCACGGACACCCGGCCCATGAGGATGTCACCAGCATATTTCTTGATCGCCTCACCCTTGGCCAGTCCCTCCTCGGCGGCGAGCTTCTCATCGATGAGATCCCACATCGCGGTGCCGACGATGCCGGGCCCGTAGGCGTTGACGGTGATGCCGTGCTTGGCCCACTCCATTGCCGCACCCTGGGTGAGCCCGCGCACCGCCCATTTCGTCGCCGAATACGGCGACAGGAGGGCGAAGGGGCGGAACGCGACGATCGAGGCGGCGCCGATGATCTTGCCGCCGTTGCCCTGCTCGATCATCTGCTTCGCCGCGGCCTGATACGACAGGAACACCCCGGTGAGATTGACGTCGACGATCTTCTCGAAATCGGCCTTCGAATATTCAATGAGGGGTTCGACCTGCGCGATTCCGGCGTTGGCGACGAAGACGTCGAGTTTTCCTCCCGCTTCCACGGCGACCTCGACGAGGCGGCTCAGCGAATCCTCGTCCGTGACGTCGACCTCAGCGACGGTGGCCCTCCCACCTGCGCTTTCGATCGTTGTGACGGTCTCCGCCACCCCGTCCTGCATGCTCGGCAGGTCAGCCACGATGACATGATGGCCATCGGTTCCGAGCCTCTGCGCGATGCCCTGACCGATTCCCCGAGCGGATCCCGTCACCACTGCGACGCTGTTGTTCGTGCCCATTTCTCCTCCTTGAGTTCTCAACTGTGAGCGAGCACGATCATTCTCAGCAGAGCCGGCAGCCGGAGGACATGGTTCTTCTCATGTGGCGATAAAGCTGGGGGTCACACGTGGCCGGTTGTGGGGCGGGTGGTCGCTGTCGCGAGTGCTGTCTCCATCGGGAGTTCGGGGCTCAGGCGTGTTCGGCGACGGGGACGGTGACCGACCCGCCGCGCAGGTAGCTCGACGCCAGTCCCGCATGCTCGCGCAGGGTCGACTCGACCAGCTTCGCGCGACCCGCCATCTTCGACGAGGGGGTGCTGATCGCCATCGCCCCGACCTGCATTCCCGTGCCGTTGCGCACCGGCACGGCCGCGCAGGTCTGACGGGGCAGGAACTCCTCGTGCTCCCAGGCGATTCCGCGGGTGGCCACCTCGGCGAGGTGGGGGTCGAGGGCCTCCCGACTGATCATCGTCTGCGGGGTGAGCACCTGCATCCCGCGCGCCTCGAGGTAGTCGGTGCGCTGCGGTTCGGGCATTCCGGCCAGGAGGATCTTGCCGAAAGCGGTGGCGTGCGCCGCCTCGTGGAAACCGAAGCGCAGAGGCCGCAGCCGCGGATGCTTCTCGCAGTCGGAGCAGTAAGTGAGGATGATGTCCGAGCCGCGGTAGATCGCGAAATAGGCGGCAGTGCCCAGCGACCGGTGGAGCTGATCGGTGATCTGCCGGATCGGATGCGGAGCGACGAGGCGCTGCTGGAACGACAGTCCGAGTTCGAAGCATTTGGGACCGAGCTCGAAGCGCTTGGTGTCCTTGAGGTAGACGAGATACCCGGAATCGGCGAGCTCGTTGAGGAGCCGGTAGACGGTGGGCAGCGGGATCTCGAGGCGGGTGGCCACGGTCTTCGCGGCGGCACAGCCCGAAGCGGCGACGGCCTCCAGGACGGAGAAGGTTCGTTGGATCACGGCACTGTTGGACACACGGTCTCCTGACTGTGCGATCGCCTCGGCGATCGACTTTTTCATGTGATGAGAATGAGGATAGTCCATGGTGTCGCGGGTCACATAGGTTGCTCATGTCAGGACAGTGGCGGGCGTGCGTCGATGCCGCCTGCCGAGTGGAGCAAAGGAGCATCCGATGGCATTCCCTGCAAAATACCCATCGCTGAATGCGATGGAGATGACGGACGAGGCGAAGCAGACCCTCATCCGAGTGCTGCGCGTGGCATTCCCGCACGCAGATTTCCCCGACGGACCGTATTTGCGCACCGCGGAGAAGATCCTCATCGCCGCCGATGAGGAGACGTGGTTCCGGGTGGCCCTCATCCAAGGGCTGCTGTCGTTGGATCAGCTCTCCGACGGTGATTTCTGCGGACTCGATGATGACTCCGCGCTCAAGGTGCTGCGCCGGGTCGAGTCCACCGAGTTCTTCGGTTTCGTCCGCCGCACCGCCGTGCTCAACCTCTATGACGATGTCGAGGTGTGGGAGACGCTCGGCTACGAGGGGGCGTCGTTCGACAAGGGCGGCTACATCAACCGCGGCTTCGACGATCTCGACTGGCTGCCCGAACCGCGGATCGTCTACCCCGAGGACGAGCCGCTGCCGGAGCTCGGCGACGGGGTTGCGGGTGTCCGCAGCGGCAGCGCTGCCGGTGACGATTCGACCAATCAGCCGGCGCCGCAGAGCGTCGAGATGGGTGAGGTGAAGAAGTGATGACACAGGAACGGAACGCAGGTCGAAGTGTGACCGGATACAGCGTCGATCCGGACGAGGAGGCCGTCGTCATCGTCGGCTCCGGCGCCGGTGGGGGAACGCTGGCCTACGAGCTCACCGCGAAGGGCATTCCCGTCGTCGTGCTCGAGGCCGGGCCGTATCTGCGCAACGAGGACTACGTCAACAACGAATGGGAAGCCTTCAACCAGATGGCCTGGCTCGATCCGAGGACGACGACGGGATCGTGGCGGATCGCCCGCGACTTCCCGAACCTGCCGGCCTGGATCGTCAAGGCCGTGGGCGGGACGACGACCCACTGGTCGGGCGCGACCCCACGCTTCAAGAATCACGAGTTCAAGGCCCGCAGCGTCTACGGCCGCATCGACGGCGCCAACCTCCTCGACTGGCCGATCACGCTCGAGGAGATGGCCCCGTACTACGACCGGGCCGAGAAGGCGATGGGATCGACCCATGTCCACGGGCGCCCACCGCTGCCGGCGAACAACAACTACAAGGTCTTCGCCGGAGGGGCGAAGGAGGTCGGCTACAAGTTCTACGCCACCGGCCCGTACGCCACGAACGCCGAAGAGTACGACGGCCGGCCCGCCTCCATCCAGGACGGCTTCAACTTCCAGGGCGATAAGAACAGATCCAAATGGTCGACCCTGGTCAGAGAGCTGCCGCGGGCTGCGGACACCGGTCTCCTCGACCTTCGACCCGAGTCCCAGGCAGTGCAGATCACACACGATGCGAACGGTCGCGCCGACGCCGTCCTCTACCTCGACAAGGACGGCAGCCTGCACCGTCAGGCTGCGAAGCTCGTGTGCGTGGCCGGCAACTCGATCGAGACGCCGAGGCTGCTTCTGCTGTCCGGCACACCGTCCTTCCCCGACGGGTTGGCGAATTCCTCCGGCCATGTGGGACGGAACTATATGCGCCACCTGACCGGCACCGTCTGGGGTCACTTCGACAAGCCGGTGCGGATGTACCGCGGGGAGACGATGGCCGGAGTCATCGCCGACGAGTCGATCCATGATCCCGACCGCGGATTCTCCGGTGGTTACTACATGGAGACGATCTCGCTGGGCCCGGCATTCATGGCCTCCTTCGTCGAACCCGGCGGGTGGGGACCGGACTTCGCGGCGCTGCTCGACCGGTACCTCAACACCGCGGGAATGTGGATCGTCGGCGAGGACATGCCGCAGGAGAACAACCGGGTGACGCTGAATACGACGGTCAAGGACACGAACGGACTGCCCGTGCCCAACGTCCACTACGACGACCACGCCAATGACCTCGCAATGCGCGAACACGCCTACGCCGCAGGTCAGAGAGTCTACGAGGCGGTCGGAGCGCAGACCTCCCACCACACTCCGCCGTACCCGTCGACACACAACCTCGGCACCGCGCGGATGAGCGAACGGCCTGAAGACGGAGTCGTCGACAAATGGGGTCGGACCCACGACGTGAAGAACCTCTTCATCTCCGACGGATCGGTCTTCACCACCGGTGCCGCGGCGAACCCGACCCTGACGATCGTGGCGCTCGCGATCCGGCAGGCCGAGTACATCGCCGAGGCGCTGCGGACCGGGGAGGTTTGAGGCTAGGTTTCGGCTGATCGTCTGGATGGTTGCCTCTCCGTGGCCGGCCTCGGCTTGGTGAAACTACAGCAGATTGGCCCAGGGGCCGAGCTGCTGCAGTTTCACCGAGCTGGTGAGAGGCACTCACCAGCATCGGCCTGCGCTGCAAAAAGTGCCCTGCCGCGCGGCACCCTCGGCAGGAGGCCCCATAGGATGAAAGGGAGACCGACTCAGGAGGAGACTGCCCGTGGCACGTACCGTCTACTACACCGCGACCACGCTCGACGGGTTCATCGCCGACCCGAACGACTCACTCGAATGGCTGCTGCGCCAGACCGAAGAACCGCCGGATGACGGGTTCATCGACGGCGTCGGAGCCGTCGTCATGGGGGCCACGACGTACGAATGGGTGCTGCGCAACCTCGATGGCCCGTGGCCCTACGAGGTTCCCGCCTGGGTGATGACTCACCGGAAGCTCGGCCTGCCCGAAGCCGGGACGGACGGGAAGACCCCCGATATCCGATTCGCCAAGGGATCGGTCTCTGACCACTATTTCGAAATGTGCACCGCCACCGGCGACCGTGACCTGTGGGTGATGGGCGGCGGCGACCTCGCCGGGCAGTTCGCCGACGAGGGACTCCTCGACGAGATCATCACCTGGACCGCGCCGGTGGTCCTCGGCAAGGGACGGTCGCTGCTGCCGCGCCGCCTCGACCTCGAACTCATCGAGGTCGGGTCCAGCGCCCCGTTCGTCATCGCCCGCCACCGAGTCATCGGCCCCTCCTCGAAGACAGCCCTGCCGAATGATTCCCCTCGCCGAGGTGGGACGACGTTCCGTGCGGGAGGATCCCTAGTACGGATGGTCGGGGCCGCCTCGGCGAAGGAATCGATGAATCGTTCGTAAGTGTGGGCCGCCTCGGCGAGGTTCATCCGGATATCGGGCACCTCTGGTGGACGGGCGGGATTCCGTGATTCGATGCAGTCATGACTGTTGCGATTGAGAATCATCGGGCCCGCCTGCGCGCGGGGGAGATCTACAACGGACTGTGGATGATGTCGACGAGTCCGGAGCTGGCGAAGATCGGGGCGGCGGCCGGGTTCGACTATGTCTGCCTCGATCTGCAGCACGGGCTGGTGCGGCCGACCGACGTGCTGCGGCTGACCGATGCGGTACGTGCCAGCGGGGACGCGCTCGTGACGGCGCGGGTCGCGGCGAACCGCTTCACGGAGATCGGGGCGCTCTCCGACGCCGGGGTCGAGGCGATCATCGTCCCGCTCGTGTCCTCGGTCGACGAGGCACGGGCCGCTGTGGCCGCGCTTGACTATCCTTCGCGGGGAGGGGATCGCTCGTGGGGACCGACCGCCGAGATCATGCACAATGCCGTGCAGGACACTCGGGATGAGCGGCCGCTGCTGTTCGTCATGATCGAGAACGAGGAGGGCCTGGCCGCGGTCGAGGACATCTGCGCCGTGCCGGGAATCGACGGGGTCTACGTCGGTCCGGCCGATCTTGCGTTCGCCGTCGGTGCGCTGCCAGGTCAGCCGAATGAGGCCCACGCCGAGGCGCTCGTGCGGATCCGCACGGCCGCCGATGCCGCCGGGGTGGTTCCGGGAATCCACTGCGGAAACGGCGAGGAGGCGAAGCTGCGCAAGGAACAGGGCTTCCGTTTCATCACCTCATGTGGTGATTTGGGTGCGGCGGGCCGAGCCTTCCGCGAGGACTTAGGCGCCGCCCGGGGATGAAACTTTCCCCAATTACTACCTGACGGCGGCCCAGCAACCTGGCGCGAGGTATCTGGGCCGCCGTCGGGTAGTTCTGAAAGGTGGTGGGTCCGCGTTGCGCGCGACGTTGCCATGGTGCGCCAGGATGTTCTTGGGAAGTCCGAGTATCCTGGCGTTTCTCAATTCAACTCTCGAGTTTTTCCTGCCTGCACAAACTCATTGATGCAATTCCTTCAGGGTATCGAAACATGCGAAAACAATCTTGGACAGGCATCGTTGAGTCGCGAATACTGGAACGCATCACAGTTGTTCCACGTCACAAATGCAATGCCACACCTGCTCATGGACCAGAACCCAATGGAGGGATCGCCAATGACAACAGCACCACGCATCGATACCGATGCAGTTCGACCTGTGGAGCCCAGCCCTGCGCCGGCAGCTCCGCCGACTGCATCTAGGCTCAAACCTGAGTCATTCACAGCGGGAATCAAAGCTGTTGTCGGGCTCGTCGGATTGTTCGCGATCTGGGAGCTAGCAGTCTTCATCTTCGACTTCCCGAAGTATCTGCTTGTCGGTCCGATTTCGGCGTTCGAAGAATTGTTCACGAACCCGGGATACTTCGCGGTCAACGCTCTCACTACCCTGCAGGAAGGTCTCGCAGGCTTTGCGCTCGGCACAGCATTGGGCGTTCTGTGTGGAGCACTCCTCTATTACGCTTCCTTCCTTCGTCCCTTCCTCTATCCGGCGCTCATCGCCATCGACACGATTCCGAAGGTCGCTCTGGCGCCGCTGTTCATCGTCTGGTTCGGCTTTGGCTTCGAGTCGAAGGCTTTCGTGGCAATGGCCATCGCATTCTTCCCGCTCGTCATCAACACATTCGACGGGCTCAACTCTGTGCCGCACGAGCTGCAAGACCTTGCACGCATCAACCGTGCCTCGAAGCTGAAGAAGATGATGAAGATCGATTTCATCTATGCGCTTCCTTCGATCTTCACGGGAGCTAAGATCTCGATCTCGCTGGCTGTCGGCGGTGCCGTGGTCGGTGAGTTCATCGCCGGGTCCAAGGGACTCGGATACGTCATTCTTCTCGCGAACTCTCAGGTCGACCTCCCCTCGATGTTCGCAGCATTCATCGTGCTTGCGGCGATCGCATTGCTTCTCTTCTTCATCATCGACCTCATCTCGAAGAAGCTGCTGCCGTGGAAGAACTACACGAAGTGAGAGGCGGAACCATGCACATCTTGAAGAAACTGCTAGTTGCGCCGCTCCTGCTGTCTGTCGTCACTCTGACAGGATGCACGCCAAAGGACGGACTCGATGACTTCAACCTCATGGTCGACGTCGCCTATCTGCCGAAGCACGCACCGTTCTTCGCAGCTGAGGCCGAGGGGTTCTTTGAAGAGGAAGGTTTCGACGTCTCGCTGATGCCGGGTTCCGGCTCAACGAACACCGTGACTTCCGTCGAAACCGGGAGAGTCGACGCCGGATGGGCCGATTTCGGCGCGACCATCCTCAGCCAGGGCAAAGGAGCTCACGTTAAGCAGGTGAATCTGCTTCAGGCCCGATCAGCGTACGCGACTATCGCACTCGAGAGTTCGGGTATCAAAACCTGGGAGGACATGAAGGGCAAGACGGTGGCGACTGAGGGTGCCGGTGCCATGACGGCTATGTGGCCGCTCGCGCTCGAACGCAGTGGCCTCAAACAGGATGACGTCAACGTCGTCCACGCCACCGGCGAATCGAAGATTCCAGGTCTGCTGGCCGACCGCTGGGATGCGAACCTCGCGCTCTACGTCTCCGACGAGCCGGCGCTGATGGCGCTCGGTGAGAAGGCGAACATCCTCAAATGGTCTGACGTCGGCATCGACCTCTACGGCAATGGCATCGTGGTCTCGGATGAGGCCCTGAAGAATGATCCCGAGCGTGTTGAGCGCTTCAACCGCGCGATGCAGAAGGGCTTTCTCTGGGCCTGCGACCACCCGGATCAGACTGCAGAGGACTTCACGAAGGAAGTTCAAGGGTACGAACCGGAGACCGTGACCTATGCGCTCAAGTCGCAATGCGAGTTGAACTGGGCCACCGGAAAGTCAGACGACCAGTTCGGTGTGATGACCGACGATGGAGTTGGGCAGATGCTGAGCGTGGCCACTGACTTCCTCGGTCTCGAGAATTCGACCGACCTCACCGTCGATGACATCTATACGAACGACTACATCGACCCGATTCGCCATGACGAAGACGTTGCGGCACCCACAAAGTGAATGGAGTACGACCATGACCACTGACTATGCGATCTCAGTCAACAACGTCGGCAAGACCTACACCTCGCGAGACGGGCAGGAGAACGTCGTCCTCAAGGGACTCGACTTCCATGTCAACCCGGGGGAGTTCGTCTCGATCGTCGGCCAGTCCGGCAGCGGAAAGACCACTCTGCTCAACACGATCTCGGGTCTGCAGGAAGCCTCTGAAGGCGAAATCCTCATCCGCGGACGTGAGATCAGCGCCGCTCTCAAGGACATCGGAATGGTGTTCCAGAGCCCGGTCCTCCTGCCCTGGCGGAATAATCTTGACAATGTCCTCCTGCCCTTGGAATTTCGTGACGCCGTCACATCGGAATCCAAGGACCACGCCATGGAGCTGCTGCATATGGTCGGACTTGGAGAGAAAGCGACCCGGTACTCCTACGAGCTCAGCGGTGGGATGCAGCAGCGCGTCGCCATTTGCCGCGCGTTGGTTTCACGTCCGGAAATTCTCCTCATGGATGAGCCATTCGGCGCACTCGACGCGATGACGCGTGATTCGATGAACTTCGAAATCCAGAGGATCTGGCGCCGCACGGGCTGCAGTGTCCTCTTCGTCACCCACAGCATCTCTGAAGCTGTATGGCTGGCAGATCGAGTCGTCGTTGTCGGTGATCGTCCGGGACGGATCGTCGCTGACGTCAAGGTGGACATCGAACGTCCCCGCGCGAAAGAGCACAAATTCTCAGAGAACTTCGCCAGCTACGTGGCGGAGATCGAATCCCACATCGGCGTCACCGCCGGAATCAGCTGAGCGGTCCGCCCGACCGGCCCGACGAACACATGCCAGGGATGGCCGGCAGGGATCCTTCGGCCCAAGGCACACCGCACGAGGCGAACACGTCTCAAGGAAGATATGGAGTTGGAAACGCAATGATCAAACTGACAACCGACAAGACGCGTCTGGCAGATTCGTTCGGACTAGATGCCCAGAAGAGCCTTCTGTTCTCTGCGATTCGCCTTGATTCGAGTCCTCTGGTTGCACCGATCATCGCCGACACGACCGACGGTGAAGTGCTGCTTGTTCGCCAGCAGGAGCAGGGAAACGCCCTGTCCGCCGGGGTACCGAAGGAGCGGATGAGATTCTATGCGCCGTGGGTGACGATCGATCCCCGAATTGTTGCCGATACACCAGCCTCAGCATCACTCTCGACATTGGTTGAGGAGCTCGCAGAAGGGGATCAGGTCGGTCTCGACTCCGGTGTTGTCATGAAGCACTACTCGACGTTGTCGAAGAGCCTCGATGTCGTCGCCGACAAGCAGCCGACTACTCCGGTGGTCGCCTATGAGATCGACACCGCAGCGGTTCTTGAGCGCTTCTCTCGCTGGCGTGTGCTCGGAGCGGAGACTGCGACGCGGCTCATCGACGACGTCGAACATCTTGACGGACTGGACAAGGAGATCCAGTCGCAGACCGACACACGCTATTCGGCGCTGCAGTCGATGGCGAAGGACCGCGGTCTCGACGCCGTCATCATCGCCGCTCCGCCGAACTTCAGCGAGGTCGTCGGAACTCAGCAGAGCGAAGATCAACTGGCGGTTTGGTCAACGCAGGACGAGAAACTCTACGTTCTCGCCCCGGAGACCGCGCACGGTGTGTCCGGCACTCCGATCGGCCGCTTCGCCGGACTTGGTGCGGCAGCTGTGGCACTGGCTCATGGCAATCAGATCGGCGTTGAGGAGGAGTGGATCGCAACCGGTCTGGCACTCGAACTCGAAGCCGAAGGCGCCGTCCTCAATGAGTTGTCGACCGCTCTCGGTCACTGGCGCGATATTCGTGACCACGAAGACCTCGGGTTCCAGATCGTTGCTGCCAGGTGCAGCGTCTTCGCCATCGAAGAGGCTCTGAAATGGGCGGAGGAGTCGTTGGCGGCGGGGCTTGAGTTCACCGAGCTCGACATCTACGCGCGCTATGTGGACAAGATCGTCGAATTTCGCACGGACAACGTGATTCCGTTTGCGATCGAACCGTACTTCACCAACTTGCACTCCTCGAACAGAATGCTGTTTCCCGGACCTCCCGTCGATTTCCCGATCAACGATGACACGAAGTGCATCCAACTCGACGCCGGTGTGCGGATCACCTTTGACGGGATCACTGTGGCGACCTCCGATATGGCACGGTCGCTTCCGCGTACCGATAGTGCCAAAGAGGCCTATGAGTTCTTCTTCGACGTGGTCCGTGAGGGAATCATCGGCCAGTTGCGTCCCGGAGTCGTGTGCGAGGATGTCCATCAGGGGACATTGGACTACTTGGCGCCCCACCTCGACAGGATGATCGAGATCGGCATGCTCGGTGCAGACGTGGATTTCAACACGGAATACCGGAAGCGCAATGTCGGGCACCTCATGGGCAAGCAGGAGTCATTCGCCAACGAGCTGCGTCCCGGCTACAAGCACGTCTTGGAGGTCGGTTCCTTCGGCGCCGCGGAGATCCCGTGGCGGTACGGCAATGTGGCGATCGGCACTGAGGACCTCTGGTTCATCGGGTCGGACCGTACCTATATTCTCTCCAAGCGCTGAGGCGGGACCTCTCCACTTCGATGTGTCTCACGCAGGACGCTCAACTCCTTACAGGTTGAACGGGGCGGACATTCCCACAAGGGAGTGTCCGCCCCGTTGCGTAGATTGAAACCAGCAGAAGAGTGAGATGCAGTTACCTTTTGGTCAGCAGGGAATTGAAAGCGGTCCGGTCGTTGAATCGACCGGACCGCTCTGCGTTTGTGCTGTCAGCTTGGCAGCTGATCAGCTGGGGCGGAGTTCACCTGGACTCTTGAGCTTGACCACGGCTTCGATCTCAACCGGTGAGTTCGCAGGGAGACGCGGGACTCCCAGAGCAGTGCGTGCATGACGGCCTACGTCTCCCAGAGCATCGACAAGGAGTTTGGATGCCCCTTCAGCGACGACGGGGTGCTTACTGAAGTCTGTCGGACTGGCCACATAGACGTTGAGTTTGGCGATGCCCTCGACATTGTCGAGGCCGAGGTTCGTCTCCAGCTGGGCAATGAGATTCACCGCGCACAGCTGAGCTGCCGCAATTCCGTCCTCTATGCTCAGATCCTCACCGACGACTCCCTGGACCGGTACTTCTCCGCCTTGTTTGGCAATCTGCCCGGACACGAAGGCCAACTGGCCGGCGACGGTCACCGTCTCGTAGCTGTAGCTGGCGGGATTGGCTTCGGGAAGGTCGAATCCGAGTTCATTGAGACGGTGGCGCACGCCGTCTGCGATGGATTTCGCCGAGACAGCTGCGTCGGTAGCGGCCGAGGCATCGCCACGCTGTGCTGCAGTGTATCGACCATCGAGCACCCGGGCGACCGCCCAAGGATTGGCGTCCTGGAGGACCGGATGAAGAATGGCCTGCGGGACGTTCTGGTAGGCGACCGGGCGGAGGAACCTGTCGATCGCAGTTGCACCCACCGAGGTGGTCTGCGGAGCTGACGTCGCTGGAAACGGTCCACCATGGATCATCGCATGGCCGACATCGACTCCTGTCGGCCAACCGTTGACGATGATCCGTCCGACGGTGAGTTCCAGCGCGCGCACAAGCGCGTCGGCCACCTCGGTGTCCTGTTCACCCATCTGCAGTGTCGCAGTCAGCTGTCCTTCGAGCTCTGCTACGACATGCTCCAGCTCATCAGTCGAGTGATAGCGCACGACGAGGGCAGCGGACCCGAAGATCTCATTCTGCAGTTCCTTGTTCGACGCGAAGTCCTGGATCGAGGTCGTGAACACGCGGGGCCCGGGCGCGTTGAGCGTCTCCCCATCCGCCCCCTGAGCCAGAGATGAGACGCCCGGCTGTGCTGAAAGCTGGTCGACTCCACTCTGCCAGGCTGCGGCTATGGAGGGAGTGAGCATCGTTTGACCCTTCGCCGCGTTGAATTCCTCAGCAATGCGAGCCGTCAGAGCATCTCCACGGTCGCCGTTGGGAACGAAGAGAATTCCAGGGGAGGTGCACAACTGACCGGAGGAACCGGTCACTGCTCCGAAAAAGCCTTGGGCCACCTCGGCGACGTCATCGGCAATGGCGCCTGGCAGGACGAACACGGGATTGATTGAACTCATCTCGGCATAGACAGGGATCGGTGTGGGTCGAGCCGCGGTGGCGGCCGACAATGCCAGTCCGGCAGCCCTGGAACCGGTGAATCCTACGGCCGTGATTCGCCGGTCCGTGGCTAGCTGCTGCCCGACCTCGGAGCCAGCCCCATAGACGAGTGAAAAGACGCCCGGGTGAAGCCCGCTGTCGCGAACGGCACGAGTGATGGCGGCACCGACCAGTTCGTTGGTCCCGGGGTGGGCATTATGGGCCTTGACGATGACCGGGCATCCGGCAGCAAGTGCGGAAGCGGTGTCACCGCCTGCGGTTGAGAAAGCAAGGGGAAAGTTGCTCGCGCCGAAGACAGCGACGGGGCCCAGAGGAACCTTGCGCTGACGAATATCGGGGCGCGGCAGCGGTGCGCGGTCCGGGAGCGCGGGATCAATGCGCACGCCGTGGGCGTCACCGAGCCGAACGACCGATGCGAACAGGCGCAGCTGGTTGGAGGTTCTGGTGATCTCGCCATTCAGGCGCCCCGCAGGAAGTCCGGTCTCCAGAACGGCCCGGTCGACGATGCGCCGCGCGTCAGACTCGATATTGGCTGCGATTCTCTCGAGAAAGGTTGCGCGGATCTCCGGCGAAGTGCCGCGGTACGAAGGGAACGCATCGTGGGCCTCGGCGATGGCTGCGGATACCTGCTCCTCGGTGAGCAGCGTGTATTCGGGATCTAAGGTCTCACCTGTCGCCGGATTGATTGCACGGCTGGTCTCCCCCTGTCCTGGCGTCTTCGTGCCGGCCACAATTGATGTGCCGGAAAGTGATGTGTCGACGTCCGAGTCGGTCGTCGCGGTAGTGAACTGCGTCGTCATAAGTGACCTCTATTCCTGATAGCGATGTCGGCGCCGACCGGCTCAAGCCGATCGGCGCCGATCTGTGGGTGGGGCTGTCTCAGCCGCGGATTCGTGGCGGACTGAACGTTCAGGCGACCGCGGACGCGGTGCGGTCGAGTCGGATGCCGGCAGCGGACATAACTTGTTCGAGATCCTGCAGGTCTGCCTCGGTGAGGTTCTGCAAGGGTGGCCGGACCGGCCCGCAGTCGCGGCCGATGACTTTGAGGCCGCCCTTGACGATGGAGACGCCGTAGCCGGCCACTCGTTCGCGGATCTTCGAGTAGGGCAGGACGAAGGAGTTGAGCTTCTCTGTCACGGCGGCGCGGTCCTGTTTGCGCACCGCATCGTAGAAGTCGAGGGCGAATTCGGGTGCGAAGTTGAACATGGCGGATGAGTAGGTGCTCATTCCGAGCTGCAGCAATGGCAGTGCATAGACTTCGGCGGTCGGAAGTCCGCCGAGGTAGAAGAGGCGGTCGCCGGTGCGGGCGTAGACCTTCGTCAGCTGCTCGATGTCGCCGAGGGCGTCCTTGAAGCCGATGAAATTCTCATGGGTGTCGGCGAGGCGTTCAACGGTCTCGGGCGAGTAGATCGCATTTGCCCGGTTGTAGACGATGACGCCGATCTTGGTTGCTTTGCAGATGGCGGATACGTGCTCGAAGAGGCCGTCTTGGCTGCATTCAGTGAGATAGGGAGGAAGGGCCAGAAGGCCCTCTGCTCCGGCTTCCTCGGCGTCGATCGCATTCTGCACGGCGTGTGCAGTGGCACCCCCTGCCGAAGCAAGGACCGGCACTTCAGTACGTGAATTTGAAACTGCCAAGCCCACGACTTGTTTCGCTTCCGGGGGAGTGAGGCTGAATCCCTCGCCGGTTCCGCCAGCGGCGAAGAGTCCTGCGACGTCGAAGCTCGACTGCCAGGTGATGTGGTCGGAATAGGCGTCGGCGTCGAGGGACAGGTCTGCGTTGAATGCTGTTGCGGGGAAGGAGAGGAGTCCGTCCTTGAGGTGGTCGGCAAGTTCTTGAGGTTGGTAATTGGCCACGGAATGACGTCCTTGTTAGTCGGGATAGTGATCCCACTGTAAGAACGAGGAATAATTCCTGTCCAAGATTATTTATATATGCATTGATGCCCAGAAGGTATTATCTTAATTCTCTGCGAATCAATGCGAGGACTTCCTTGAGTGCCGGGTTGCGGGACTCCGGATTCCAGATCGCATGAAGTTCGACGACATCGCGTGGAGCGTCGTGGAGCGGCACATATGTGACACCGTCGACGCCGAGGCGAGCAGCTGATTCCGAGACGACGGCGATGCCGCGACCAGCAGCGACGAGATTGACGATGGTCAGGATCTGGCTCAGCGAATGAGCCACCTCATTGGCTTCGACATCGATGTAGCGAACGGTGAGATCGTAGAAGTATCGAGCCCTCGTGGCATCGTGCATGAGCAGTCGCTGACCGGAGATCTCCTTTGTGTCCACAGAGTCACGTGCGGCGAACGCATGGTCCGAAGGGACTGCCAGTACGAGCTGCTCAGACAGGACCAGGGTCGCGTCGATGGTTTCGGGAATGCGGCCCACTCGCCCCAGGCCGATGTCGATCTTGCCCTCAGACAAGGCCTTGATCTGTTCTGCCGTAACCATCTCGGCGATCTCGACGCTTATGCCCGGCAGCTGTTCTGCCAGGGTCGAGACCAGACTGCCGAGGACGCCGAACGTCGAGACCGCAGTGCACCCGATGGTGATCTGACCCCAGGAGCCCTCGGCGATCTTCTGTGCTCGCCGCGGGGCACGCTCGACGGAGGCGAGCAGACCGTATGCCTCAGCGAGGAAGGCCTCACCTGCCGGCGTAAGTGTGACGGTGCGATTGTTGCGTTCGAAGAGGTGGACACCGATCGATTTCTCCAGCTTCTGGATCTGCCGGCTCAACGGTGGCTGGGTCATATTCAGCTCTTCAGCGGCGCGTCCGAAGTGAAGGTTTTCGGCCACCGCGATGAAGCCGGTGATCTGTGCCAAGGTGAACTGCATCGCTCGCTCGTTTTCTTTCGTGGGCCACGGCCTGTGCTGTTCAGCAGTGTATCGGGCGTGCGGCACCTCGCTTTCAGTTGTCGGCAACTCCCTCCGCGCTACCCGACGGCGGCCCAGATACCTCGCGCGAGGTATCTGGGCCGCCGACACGTAGTTCTGGGCGGGGCACGTTGAGTCCATCGCGACTAAGCTGGCAAACATGACCGATGCGGACAAGCAAGCCGGGCGCCAGAACCAACTTCTGGTGCTCGGGAAGATTTCTGCGATCCTCGACGCCTTCTCGCTGCGTGCTCCGGAACGGACGCTCACTGATATCCGCGACGCAACTGGCTTGCCGGCATCGACCGTCCAACGACTTGTCGCCAACCTCGTCGAGCAGGGGTTCCTCGAGAAGACCGAGGACAAGTACCGGATCGGCATGCGGATGGCCTTCTGGGCGGCCCCGGCCACGACTGGGCGGGATGAACACGATGTCGTCATCCCGGTGCTCAGGGAGCTGCGGGATCTTACTGGGGAATCGGCTGTGCTGTTCCGGCGGGAGGGCGACTACCGAGTGTGCATCGGCCTGGCCGAGACCCGGCATGCGCTGCGCCGGGAGCTGCATGTTGGGAAGATGATGCCCTTGCATGTCGGCTCGGCCTCACGGGTCCTGCTCGCATGGGATCCTGAAGCGATGGAGCAGCTGCTCGATGCCACGCTCGACCCGCTCACGGATGCGACGATCACCTCGCCGGACGAATTGCGTCAAGTGGTCGCGCAGACGAAAGCTGACGGGTTCGCCATCACCATTGGCGAACGCGAATCGGGCGCATCGGGACTCTCGGCGCCGGTCTTCGATGCCAGAGCGAGGATCACCTCGGCGGTCTCCATCAACGGTCCTGTCTTTCGGATGCCCCGCGAGGTCTGCGAGGAATGGATCGAACCTGTCGTCGACGCGGCCGAACGGATCACTCGGCTCCTCGGCGGACGCTTCCCCGGCGAGGCCGCGGAATCCTGATCGTCGGCCGCGGATATTCCGCAGTCCGAATGCACCGGTTCGTCTGCGACCTCTATTGGCCAATCCTTCGCAATCAGGTCGTAGGGATCACCCAGGGAAAGGCCTCCGCCTTGGAGCGGGCGCCCTGTGCAGCCTTTGATCGCGGTTCTTCACCGAGTTCAGTGGTGATCGATTCCGAAAGCTCGACGAGGTCGGCGAACGTCCCCGGCGTCAGCCATTCAGGACGAGTGGCGAAGAGCAAGTCCTCGCTCGAAGTATTGCCGCTGGCACCCGGAGCAAACGGGCATCCGCCGAGTCCGCCGAGAGCTCCATCGAGGACTGCGGCACCGGCAGAAGCGGCCACGAGACTGTTGGCGACTCCCAAACCCCATGTGTCGTGGCCGTGGAAGACGACCCGGCGGTCTCTGTTCGTCTCGGCTGCGGCAGCGATGAGCGACGACACCTGGGCCGGCACGGCCTGACCCAGTGTGTCGCAGATGACGATGTCGTCGGCGTCGATCGCGCGCGGATCGCGGGCAATGGCCAGTACCCGTTGCGGGTCGACTTCGCCGTCGAACGGGCAGGTGAACGACGTCGCCAGGCACAGTTGGATGCGTCCGCCCGCGGACCTGACGATGTCGAAGCTCTCGGGGAAGGCAGACATGCTGGTCTCCGTGTCGCGGCCGATGTTTGCCTTGTTGTGAGCGTCGGACACGGACAGACAGTACTGGATGTTGGTGATGCCGGCGTCGACGGCCCGTCGGACCTGACCGGGAGTGGCCACCCAGATCCAGCAGTGGGCGAGTTCGTCCTCGGTGAGCGCCTCGACGACTTCGAGCGTGTTGGCCATCGGCGGTACGAGGTCGGGGCGGGCCATGGAACCGAGCTCGATCTCCTCGACGCCGGCGGAGATGAGAGCTCTGACGACGGCAACCTTGCGTTCGGTGCTCAGCAGCTTTCCCGTGAGCTGGAGCCCGTCGCGCAATGTGACGTCGCGGAGGATGGGAGTTGTGGAAGCGGCGGTCAAGGGAACTCCTTCAGTCCTTCTTCGTGGCCATGCGGATGTCGGCGGTGCTCATTCCAAGGCGGTCGCCGAGGATCTCCTCAGTGTGCGCGCCGAGGTCGGGCCCGAGCGTACGGATCGGCAGAGACCTCTCGCCGATCACAGGGACGATTCCAGGGAATCCCACCTCGGTGAGCGTCTCCTCGCCGGTCGACACCTCGCGGTACTGAATCATGTCGCGCGCGATGAATTGGGGCTCGTTGACGATGTCCGCGGCTGTGTGGATGGCTCCGGCCGGGACGCCGGCGGCATCGAGAGTGTTGAGTGCTTCGGACACGGTGCGGGTGAGGGTCCACGCTCCGATTGCGGCGTCGAGGTCGTCCCGGCGGTTCCACCGTCCAGCGTTGGTCTGAAGGTCGGGGTCCTCGGCGAGATCCGGCCGGTCGATGGCTTCCATATACCGTTTGAAGATTCCGTCTCCATTGCCCGCGACGACGATGGAGCCGCCGTCGCCGCACAGATAAGCGTTCGATGGGGCGATGCCCTCCATCCGTCCGCCGGTGCGCTCGCGTTCAGTTCCATAGGCGCTGTAGTCAGGGACGAGGGATTCGAGCATGGAGAACATCGCCTCGTGCAATGCGACGTCGACCATCCGGTTGGGTGCGGCTGAGCGGCTGGCGGGTTCCGCATCGGACGTCTGGTCCGGTCCAGTGGTGGCGTGGTGTTGTGCATCGCGGAGTGCGAGGCGTTGGAATAGGGAAATGGCGGTGCCGAAAGCGGCGTAGAGTCCGGCAATAGAGTCGCCGATTGAGACTCCGACCCGGACCGGAGCGCGGTCGGGGTCGCCGACGAGGTTGCGGAATCCGCTGAAGGCCTCGGCGACGGCGGCGAAGCCCGGGCGCTCGGCGAGCGGACCGGTCTGTCCGAAGGCAGAAATGCGCGTGATGATGATGTCCGGATTGACCGCGTGCAGGACGTCAGGTCCGATCCCCCAACGCTCAAGCGTGCCCGGACGGAAGTTCTCGAGAAGGACATCGGAGTCGCGGACGAGATCGAGGATCGCCTGGCGGCCGATTTCCGAGCGAAGGTCAAGTTCCACGGACTTCTTGTTGCGATTTATCGTCCGGTAGAGCATGGACACACTGCCCTTCTGCAGCCGCCAATTGCGCAGTTCGTCCCCGGTGTGCGGGCGCTCGATCTTGATCACTTCGGCGCCGAAGTCCGCGAGGAGGCGCCCAGTGGTGGGAGCGGCAATGTAGTTGCCGAGTTCGATGACACGCACACCTTCCAGGGGAAGTGGCGCCTCGGATTGTGAAGTGGTCGTCAGGAGCGTGGGCATGTCCCAGGGAGTGGGGGCGGCAGCAGTCAAGGGGGATCCTTTCGGTGGTTCAGATGAACAGGCTCAGGGCCAGGACGCAGATGAGGGCGACGACGGAAGCGATGGAGAGTGAGACGGTGACGGTCTTCAGGGCTCCGCGGACTGTCTGGCCGAGGAGGGTCTGCAGCAGCCAGAAGGTATTCGAGGTGACGTGGATGATGAACAGTGAACCGGCGCCGGCAGCGAGGGCGATGAGCACAGGGTCGAGTCCGATGCTCGGTGCCACGGGAGCGAGGAGCCCGGCGGCGGTGATCGCCGAGAGAGTGACGGAGCCGACGGCCACGTGGAGGATTGCGGCGATGCCCCAGACGACGAGGAGAGGAGCCACGGTGCTCGCAGAGAAGACCTCTCCGAGAATGTCGCCCATGCCGGCTTCGGTGACCACAGCGGCCAGGGAGCCGCCGACGCCGGTGAGGAGAAGGATTTGGCCGCTCTCCCGGAAGCCGCTGGTGACGGCATCTTCGATGCCTTCGCGTCCGATGCAGAAGTGCGCAACGACCATAGTTCCGAGGAGCCCGATGAGCAGAGCGATGTTGGGTTCGCCGAAGAAGAGGGCCCAGCCGGGCGTGAATCCGGCGATGTCGGCCACAGCGCCACCGGCGATGAAGAACAGGGCCAGCAGCAACGGACCGAAGAGCAACCACAGTGGTGGTTGATGGGTTGACGTCGACTCGGCCGTCGCGGTCATGACGGCACCGCCTTCATCGGCGGGACGGGAAGGGTCATCAGGCTGTGACGATGTCCTGGCGGCACCTGATGATGCACTAGCCGAAGAGCGGGCTCCTGCGGTGGACGTCCCAGCCGCAGAACCGGCGGTTGAGGTCGCCTCCGCCAGTTCCTTCTCGACTTCTTGTTCGTCTCGTTCCTCCTTCCACCAGCCCCGGCGGAAGAGGAATGAGGTGATGAAGATGGTGAGGAGAACGGTGGGCACGACGACGAGCAGACCGAAGACGAGCATCTTGCCCAGGGGGACGCCGAGGAGTCCGGCGAGGGCGAGTGCGCCGACGCCGGGGACGGTGAAGACGATGCCGCACTCTAGACCGACGGCCATTGCGACGGCCATCTTCGGAGTTCCGAAGCGACCGATCCTGTGTCCGACGCGTTTGGCCAACGGTGCAGTGATGACGAGAAGGACATCGACGAAGATCGACTGCAACACAGTTCCGACCGCCGTCCCCAGCGCATAGGGGATGCCGCGGGAGCCGAAAATGCGGAGCAGCCCATCGACGAGGCGGGAAATCGCTCCGGTGGCGTTGAGGATCGATCCCATCAGGATGCCGAAGGCGATGAGAAGTCCGAGGTCGACCATGATGTCGCCGAAACCCTTGGTGATCGTCTCGACGGTCTTCTCCACTCCCATCCTTGTGATGAGGCCGAGGTAGAGCGAACCGATGACGAGGGAAACGACTGGATTGACCTTGAAGCGCACGATCAATACAACAGTGGCGACAACCGCGATGGCTGTATTGACGATGATGGCGACGTCGGACATCAACACTCCTATGTGTGTGTGCGTGAGTCATTGCTGACTCACGATATGAGTGCAAACTCACAATGTCAATATTGCGGGAGACCGCTGGAGCGTCGATCCATTAGAGGAGACCCCGGGTCGCCATGCAGTACCTGGTCCCCGGCTGGACCTTCGACGAAAAGTAGCCCTGCCTAGTCCGCTAATTGCTACCCGACGGCGGCCCAGATACCTCGCGCGAGGTATCTGGGCCGCCGTCACGTAGTAATTAGAGAGACTATTGTGCGGAGGGCTTTGGTCGGGGACGCGAACTCCTGCGGCAGGTCCCTCAAGGGGATCGGGCCGCCTAGGATGTCCTCCCACGGCAATGTCACGCCGTCGGCTGCCAAGAAGTCCACGGCCTCGGCCAGGTGGTGAGGTTCGAAATTGTGGACTCCGGTGATCGTGCGCCATCCGCGCACCATCTGCTCGGGATCGATCGACACCTGCGGCCCCGGCGTCACGCTGCCGGCGAGGACCACAACGCCCCCGACGCCCAACGACGAAATGCAGGAGCGCACCCCCGCCTCGGCGCCCGAGAGCTCGAGCGCGACGTCGACATCGGCGATCGCCACACCTGGCTCCACGGACCGAGCAGCCCCCGCCCGGTCGGCCAGAGAGCGGCGGTCCGGATGGGGATCGGCGGCGATGACCTCGGCAGCACCGCGGGCCAGAGCTGCCCCGACAGCGGTCAACCCGAGCATCCCGATTCCATTGACGAACACCCGTCGTCCCCGCAGGTCACCGGCTGCTTCACACATCGCCATGACGGTGGCCACGGCGCATCCCGCAGTCGCCGCCACCCCATCGGGCAGCGAATCCGGCACCGGGACCACGGCCACCCCGGCCGGCAGGTGGATATGGCTGGCGTAGGTGCCCGACAGTGCCCAATCCGACTCGGCCGATTCGTGGCCGACCTTGCGCACCGAGGTGCATTTCGCGCTCAGCCCGCGTCGACAGTTCCGGCACTGACCGCACACCGAGGTGACCGAGAAGACCACGCGCGTGCCGACGGGCACATCCCCACGCGTCTCCTCGACGATGCCGACACCCTCGTGGCCGAGCACCGAGGGGCACGCCCCCGGACGACATCCGCTGACGGTGTGCCGATCGGACCCGCACACCGTCGCCGCAGTCAGCCGGATGAGGCTCTCGCCCGGTGCCAGCCGCGGCCGGTCGAACGTGCGGAGCTCGAATTCCGATCCTCCGGTCCACACCTGGGCAAACGGCTGAGCGCTCGCGCGGACACGATCGGCCGCCTCGGTGCCGGTCATCGTCGAATCGGCTGCGGTCGCTGTCGAATGAACCTGAACCGTCACTTCGCGACCACCGCGGTTTCCTGCTCGGCGAGGACCGCGGGCAGGTCCGC
Organism: Brevibacterium sp. OS20; assembly: GCF_056837565.1. NCBI lineage: Bacteria > Bacillati > Actinomycetota > Actinomycetes > Micrococcales > Brevibacteriaceae > Brevibacterium > Brevibacterium sp. OS20. The sequence continues at coordinate 304,361 of NZ_CM166367.1, forward strand.
CACGGAATCGAGGACGAGGTGCGCGCCTTCGGCCGCGAAATCCTCCCGACTCAGGTGCCCGGTGAGAACGCCCACGGCTGTGACCTCGGCGTTGAGCGCCGATTCGATATCCGCCGAGGTGTCTCCCACACTGACGACGGCAGCGCGGTCGGTGACTCCGACCGTGTCCATGACCTTGTTGATCAGGTCCGGCGCCGGACGGCCGGCGGGCACCTCGTCACCGGTGACCGCGACGTCGAAGGTCTCTCCCGGCGCCCAGCCCATGGTGGAGAAGATGAGGTCGGCGATCTCGCGGGAGAACCCGGTGGTCAGGCCCACCTTGATCCCACGCTCACGCAGGGTCGACAGGGCCTCCTCGATTCCGGGCAGCGGACGCGGAGGATTCTTGGTGTAGGTCTCGCGCAGCTCGGCACGGAACCAATGCCAAGCCCGCTCGTGGACCTCCTCGGTGACCTCGATTCCGCCGAGGCGAAGCAGATTCTCGATCGCCCAGTGCTTCTCCGTGCCCATCCACTTCTGGAAGACCTCATCGGAGTAGTCCGCGCCCTCCCTTTCGGTGGCCTCGCGCAACACGCGGTAGACCTCGTCACGTTCGTCGATGGTGGTTCCGGCCATGTCGAAGACGGCAAGTTCAGTCATGTCGATTCTCTTTCTCTTGACGGTGTCGCCCACGCGAGTTCGTGGGCTCTGCTTCGCCCGCTTGATCGGCGGACGGAAATTTCGGTGGGCAGGTGGACTTGATTGCGCAGCCTCAGCGCACGGCTCGGCGCAGCCACATGGACAGGGCCTCGACTGCAAGGACGACGGCGACCATGAGGATGAGCACCATCGTCACGACATCGAACTGGTTGACCCGCGAGGCGTTGAGCAGCAGGAATCCGATGCCTCCGGCGCCGACGACGCCGAGCAGCGTGGCCGAGCGGATGTTCGTATCGAGCAGGTACATGATGTGGGCGACGAACGCCGGCGCCGCCTGCCGCAGGGTGGCCGAGAAGAACACCTGCGCCTCGCCGGCTCCGGTGGCCCGCACCGCCTCCTGGACCTGGAGGTCCGTCTCCTCGATGGAGTCGGCGATGAGCTTCGAGAGCAGGCCGATCGCACCGATGGACAGGGCCAGGGTTCCGGCCACCTCGCCGAGTCCGGAGATGACGACGAAGATGATCGCGAGGATGAGCTCGGGGATGCCGCGGACGACGACGATGAGGACCCGGAACGTCTTGTGCACCGCCCGATTCGCCACGACATTGCGGGCGGCGAGGATGCCGATGGGCACCGCGAGTATCGCCCCGATGAACGTCGCCGCCAGCGAGATCTGGATGGTGACGAGCAGCTGTTCGATGAGGTTGGTAGGCGTTCCGCCGGTCGACGGCGGGAAGAACAGGCTCACGGTCTGCGGCAGGTCGAGCAGACCCGCGGCCAGGGCCGACCACGACACGTCCACCCGCCAGAGGGCGGCGATCGTGAGGACGATGAGCACCGCCGCCGAGGCGAAACGACGGAACCGTGCCACGCTCCACGGCGGGGTGAGCGTGAGATCGCCGACCCCGGTGACTCGGCCCCGGTTGAACATCCGGTCGACCCAGGTGCCGCCGGTGATCTTCGCCCCCGTCGAGGCCATGAGCGCGGCCCGGATGGAGCCGGAGACGAGTTCGATGACGATGCACAGGACGAGCACGATGACCGCCAGCGCCATCCCGCGCTGGTAGTCCAAGGTGCGCAGCGAGTCCGCGATGGCCAGGCCGATTCCGCCGACGCCGACATAGCCGAGCAGCACCGAGGTGCGCAAATTGATGTCGAAGCGGTGCAGGGCCGTGGCGATGAGCTGCGGCATGAGCGTCTGCGGGATCGCGGTGAGGATCTGCTGGGAGCGGCTGCCGCCGACGGCTTCGATCGATTCTCGGGGTCCGTCGTCGAGCTCTTCGATGGCATCGGCGTAGAGCTTGCCGATCATCCCCACCGAATGGATGCCCATGGCGATGATGCCGGCTGTGGCGCCGAGGCCGAACATCCGCAGGAACACGATGGCGAGCACGAGGTCGGGAATCGCCCTGGCGAGGACGATGAGGGTGCGCGCTGTCCACTGCGAACCGCGACCCATCCGGGTGGGACGAGCGGCGAAGAGGGCGACGGGGATCGAGAGCACGACGGAGAGCAGAGTCGCCAGGAACACGATGGCCAAGGTCTCGACGACAAGCGAGACCGTCTCCCCGAACGCCGGGAAGTCGAGCGGGACGATGCGGGAGAAGAACCCCACGGCATTGTCGAACGACGAGGCGATCGTGGCGATGTCGATGCCGAGTGACCACACCGACCAGGCGCCGGCGACGGCGAGGCCGATGAGCACGATGACGGCCACGGCGGAGTTTCCCGACGGTCGGGGACGCTGCGGTTCGACGACGGCGGGAGCCTCTCGGTCGAGCACGAGACTCATCGGGTGGCTCCCACCCGGGCGGCCGCCTCGGTGCCGGGCCTTGCCATCTGCGATCCGGCAGTAGTCGCACCGGCACGCTCGCTCGCCTCGGCGGCGGTGTCCATTCCGGACACGCTCGAGTAGATCTGGGAGGCCTCCTCGGCGCTGAGCCCGGCGGTCTTGCGGTCGAGGACGACCCGACCGGTGCGCAGACCGATGATCCGGTCGGCGAAATCGATGGCCAGCTGCACCTGATGCAGGGAGGCGATGACGGTGAGGTCATCCTCGGCGGAGATCTGCCGCAGCAGGTCGATGACGTCGCGGGCCGATACCGGGTCGAGGGAGGCGACCGGCTCATCGGCGAGCAGCACCTTCGGGTGCTGCATGAGTGCGCGGGCGATCGCGACCCGCTGCTGCTGACCGCCGGAGAGCGTGTCGGCGCGCTGGTAGGCGCGGTCGGCGAGACCGACCCGGTCGAGTTTCTTCAGGGCTTCGCTGCGGATAGCCTTCGGGTACATCATCAGCGTGATGCGCGGTCCGCGCAGCGATCCCAGTGCCCCGGCGCAGACGTTCTCGAGCACGGACATCGGACCGACGAGGTTGAAGGACTGGAAGATGACGCCGATGTCGCGGCGCACGGCCTTCAGCTCCGATCGGCGCAGCCGGTCCATGTCCTCACCGAGGACCCGCACCCGCCCCGAGGTGGGGGTGTGCAGTCCGTTGATATGGCGCAGGAGGGTGGATTTGCCCGAGCCGGAGAGGCCGAGGAGGACGCTGATTCCGCCGGTGCGAAAACCCAGGTTGACGTCGTCGAGGCCAAGGACTCCGCCGCCGAAGTCCTTCGTCACATGGTCGAGTTGGACGGAATAGATGGAGTCGATCTCCTTTTGGAGTTCGGGCGTGGTCGGTTTGCGGGTGGGGTGCGGGAGTGTCATGGTCATCCTTCTCAGCCGATGTTCTTGCAGGCGTCGGCCTGGGTGGCGTCGCAGATGTCGCGGATCGAATCGAAGTCGGAGTCGGAGACTTCCTTGTAGCCGTAGGTGATCTCTTCGGGCAGGACGCAGTCGTCCTCCGAGTCGCAGATCCCGGCTTCGACCATCGCCGGGACGTTGGCCTTCTCACGCAGGATGTTGGTGATCTTCGCGGCCGTATCGGCGTCGAGGGAGTCGTTGTTCACCGCGATCGGGTCCTCGGTGATCGGGTCGGATTCCCACACGGGTTCGAGGCTGCCCTTGTTGACCTGACCGGACTTCTCGAGAGTGGTGAGCATGGCGTCGTGGGCGAAGGCGACGTCGCAGTCACCGGAGTTCAGCGACAGCAGCGAGGCGTCGTGGCCACCGGACATCACCTGTTCGAGGTCCTTGTCCATGTCGATGCCCTCGTCTTGGAGGCCCTTCATCGGCACGAGGTAGCCGGAGGTCGAGGCGGCATCGACGAAGCAGACCTTCTTTCCCTTGAGGTCTTTCAAGTCTTTGACGTCCGAGCCCTTCTTCACATAAGCCAGCGAGGTGTAGGCGGGATCCTTGGCTTTGTCGTTCGTCGGTGCCGCGGCCGGTTCGATGTTGATGCCCGAGTCCTTGGCGATGACGTAGGCGAAGGGGCCGAAGGAGGCGGCGTCGATCTGGCCGGTGCGCATGCCTTCGACGACGGCGGCGTAGTCCGAGGCGTTCTGGAATTCGACCTTCTTGCCGGTCTCCTCCTCGAGCAGCTTCGTGACTTTCTCGAAGGAGGATTCCAGCGTCGAGGATGATTCGGCGGGGACGGCGGCGAAGGTGATCGTGTCGTCGCTTCCTCCTCCGGAGCTGCCGCAGGCGGCGAGCAGGGGCAGGGAGAGGAGACCGGCGGTGATCGTGCGGAACGCGCGAGAGCGGAAGGGGGAGGTCATGGTCATGGCGTGGTGGCCTTTCGGAGAGCAGTGCGGCAGAGGCGCTGAGGTGATCGTTCGAATTCATCGTGTCGAGATCACCGGAGAATGTCTATACAAGTAAGGGAAGTTCACCGACTGGACATGACAACTTCACGGTCGGTTCGGAGTTACCCCGACGTATCGTGGGACCGGTCACTGAAATGGACGGGTGGGTGCAAGCCGGACGTCGCATCTCTGAGGGCATCGAATCGGCCCCGAGGTGGTCGCGGATGGGCGCGACCGCCTCGGGGCCGATTGGGTTTGTCGGTGTCAGGGCGGGGAGGGGGAGTTGCCTCAGATGTCGGCGGTGCCGCCGGAGAGGATGAGGTCGGCGATGCCGAACGACAAGGTCATGCCGATCCCCGAGGCAACGACGGCGACGGTCGTGCGTTCGTCCGGGCGCTCGAGGACGAGGTTCGTCGTCGGGCTGTCGGCGTACATGCCCAGCCACCGCTGCAGCACACGCGGGCGCTCAATCCCGAGCATCGAGGTGGCACGGTCGAGCAGCAGCGAACCGACCCGCTCGTCGATGAAGGGTTCCGGGCTGAGGTCGTAGGCGTGTGAATCGCCGATGAGCAGGCCCTGCGGGATGTCGGTGACCATGAGGTTCGCGATGCAGCCGCGCAGCTCCGGTTCCCGTTCGTCGAGGTCGTGGCGCAGCGCCTCGGCGCCGGGCATCGCCGCGAACCCGTCGTAGCGGGCCAGGGAGGTGCCGGTGAGCATCGCGAAGCCGGTCGGAATGTGCTGCGGGGCCTCGATGAGCGACATGACGAGCGAGCAGATGCGGATCTCGTGGGATTCGGCGATCTCGGGGAAGAGGCTGGTCAGCTGATAGCCGGGGCAGACGACGACCTGCTCGGCGTGGAAGTTCCCGCGTGTCGTCGACACGGTGCCGTCGGCCACCGCGGTGACGTGCGTGTTCCAGGTGAATTCCACGCCCTGACCGGCCAGCCATGCGGCGATTCTCGGGGCGGCCTGTCGCGGGTCGACGCGCATGTCCTGCGGCAGATGTGCGCCGCCGATGGCCGGGAGGTCGGGGTTGCCGACCGCCTCGACGATCGCCTCCGGGTCGAGCAGTCGAACTTGGTCGGGGCCGCGATGGGCGGCGAACTGCTCGAGGACGGTCAGCTCGGCCTCGGTCATGGCCGGGATGAAGGTTCCGGTCTCGGCGGCCCAGAGTCCCGTGGCGGCCGCGGCGTCGAGCCAGCCCTCGCGGGCCTTCGATGCGATCGGCTGCGCGGCATCGGACTGGCCGGTGAAGCAGGCGTGGCCGAAGTTCTGGATGGACGAGCCCACGGGGCGGTCGGAACGGTCGATGATGTGGACGCTGCGGCCCTGTCGGCGGGCGAGGAATGCGGTGGCCAGGCCGAGGATGCCCGAGCCGGTGATGATGAGATCTGTTGTCGGCATTCCCTCATATTCGTGCGGTTGTCGGATAAGATGAAGATATGTATGTACAAGTTTGATGTCTGTTCACCTGAATGTGACATTCGGACTTCGTTGAGCCATGCCGAGTTCACCGAGACAGCGCTTCCTCGACTCTGAGGCGCTGTCCTCTGAGCCGTCGAATGAGCACCGTCGAAGGAGAAGTGAGGTCATGACCACCGGCCCGAGGCACCGCACCCGTCAGCAGCATGACGAGATCGCGCACTATCTGCGCACGGCGATTCGTGAAGGCTCGTTCCAGCCCGGCGATGAGCTGCCCTCCGAGGCGGAACTGACGCGGAAGTTCGCGAGTTCGCGTGGACCGGTGCGGCAGGCGATGTCCGCTCTGCGCGGGGAGGGGCTGATCTCCTCGGGGCGGGGGAGGCGCACGGTCGTGCTCGACAACGTCCTCACGCAGTCCTTCGACGACGTCATCTCCTTCTCCCAGTGGTGCCACGCCTCGGACATCGTGCCTGGTCAGGTCACGCAGCGTGTGGCGCGGGAACCGGCGGAGAAATCACTGGCCGCGAGCCTGCGGATCGAAGAGGGCGATCCGATCGTCTCGGTGTTCCGGCTGCGGCTCATGGACGAAGCTCCGGCCATGGTCGAGAGGCTGAACTATCCGTTCGAGTTCGGACGTCACGTGTTGGCCTTCGACACGGATTCCGGGTCGATCTATCAGGAGCTCATCGACCAGGGCGTCGACATCAACCGGGCGTCACGCACGATCGATGCGGTCGGAGCGAACGATGACGATGCCAGGCTCCTCGAAGTCCCCGTGGGCACCCCGCTGCTGCGGGTGCGCCGGAGGGCGTTCACGACCGCCGGTGATGTCATCGAGTCCTCCGATGACCGGTACCTGCCGTGGAAGGCGAGCTTCACGATGAACTCCACCCGCGGAAACCCGAGCTCCATGTCCCTCATCTCCGGCGACTAATTCCCTAATTACTACCCGACGGCGGCCCAGCAACCTCGCGCGAGGTTGCTGGGCCGCCGTCACGTAGTAATAAGGGGCGGGTACAGTGACAGACACCGGCTCGAGAGGACGAGCATGACCACAGAGACAGTGACGCAGCAGGGCACCTCGACCGAAACCACCCCATCCTCCACCCCCACCGGAGCCGACCACACCGAACACGTCCACCTCCTCGTCATCGGCTGGGGCAAGGGCGGCAAGACTCTGGCCGCGACCATGGCCCGCGCCGGCAAGAAGGTCGCCGTCGTCGAACAGTCGGAGATGATGATCGGCGGCTCCTGCATCAACATCGCCTGCATCCCCACGAAGATCCTCGTCCACGACGCCGAGAACAAACGCGCCGATGACGACGTCGACGAATACTTCGCGAAAGCCGTCAAACGTCGCGACACCCTGACCGGGGCGATGCGGAAGAAGAACCACTCGATGCTCGCCGACCTCGATTCAGTGCTGCTGGTGAGCGGCCGCGCCGAGTTCACCGGCGAACGCGAGGTCCGCGTCTCCGGCGGCGCCGACACCATGACGATCACCGCCGACACCGTCGTCGTCAACACCGGATCCGTCGCAAACATCCCACCCATCGACGGCGCCCAGCTCGGTGGCCGCATCCACGACTCCGAATCCCTGCAGCACGTCGATCCTTTCCCGAATCGCCTCGTCATCGTCGGCGGCGGGTACATCGGACTCGAGTTCGGATCGATGTTTGCCCACTTCGGCTCGCAGGTCACCGTTCTCGACCGCGGACCGCGCCCGCTGGCCAATGAGGACGACGATGTCGCTGAGGTGGTCGCCCAGGCTCTCGCCGACGACGGGGTCACCATCGTCAACGACGCCTTCGTCACTGCAGTCGACGACGGCGCCGACGCCGCGACCGTGACCTATGAGGTCGACGGAGAAACGAAGGCCATCGACGCCGAGGCGGTCCTCCTGGCCGTCGGACGCAAACCCGCGACCGCGGACCTCGGCCTCGAGAAGGCCGGCATCGACACCGACGACCGCGGGTTCATCGTCACCGACGAGCACCTGCGCACCTCCGCCGAAGGCGTCTACGCGTTCGGTGATGTCAACGGCGGACCGATGTTCACCTACATCTCGCTCGACGACAATCGGATCCTCGCCGACCAGCTGCTTGGTGAGGGCAAACGGTCGACGAAGGACCGCGGATCCGTGCCGTACACGATGTTCCTCACCCCGCCCGTCGCCCGCGTCGGCCTGACCGAGAAGGCCGCTCGCGACGAAGGCTATGAGATCAAGGTCGGAGCGAAGCTCCAGGCCGATATCGCCGCGGCACCGCGGGCGAAGATCGAAGGCGACCCGCGAGGAATCGTCAAGTTCGTCGTCGACGCGACAACCGACCTCATCCTCGGCGCGGCCCTCGTCCACGTGCACTCGCAGGAGGTCATCAACACCGTGGCGCTCGCGATGCGCCACGACGTCACCGCAACCGAGCTGCGCGACACGATCTACACCCACCCCTCCGCCACCGAGGCGCTCAACGAGGTGCTCGGCGCACTCAAGTGAAGCCCGCGATAGGCTCGCCATCATGAGCCGTCGCATCGTCATCACCACCGACTACCTCGAACCCGGCGACAGCGTCGACCGGCTGCTGAGGGAGCACGGACTCGAACCCGTGTATTCCCCGGCGGCCGGTCGACGCACCGAGGATGTACAGCGCAATCTCCTCAAAGGTGCCGTCGGTGCCATCGTTGCGAGCGAACCGATCACCCGTGACATGCTCGCCGAGGCGGCCGACCTCCGGATCCTCGCCCGCAGCGGAGTCGGATACGACTCCGTCGACACCAACGCGGCCCAGGAGTTCGGCATCCACGTGGCCAACACGCCCGGCGTCAACCATCACGCCGTCGCCGAACTCACGCTCGCTCTCATGCTCAACTGCGCCAAACACTTCAGTGACGTCATCAGCGGCGTCAACGCAGGTCAGTGGCCGCGCACCGCAGGCACGGAACTGCGCGGCAAGACCCTCGGCGTCATCGGATACGGGCCCAGCGGAAAAGCGATCGCGCAGATCGGCGCGGCCCTGGGGATGCGCGTCATCGTGGGCACTTCCCACCCCGACACCGAGGCGGGCCCGAGCATCGAATTCGCCGACGTCGACACCGTCGTCGCGGCCGCCGACTACCTCACCCTCCACGCTCGGGCGACCGGCACCCCGATCATCGGCACCGACCGACTCGCTGCGATGAAGGACACCGCGTTCCTCATCAATACCGCCCGCGGATCACTCATCGACGAGGCCGCCCTCGTCGCCGCGCTCAACAAAAAGCAGATCGCCGGTGCCGCCCTCGATGTGCTCGAGACCGAACCGATGACGAAGGACAACCCGCTGCGGAAATTCGACAACGTCTGGGTCACCTCGCACCTGGCCGGTCAGACGGTCGAAGCCCGTGAACGCGCCGGGTTGGCCGCCGCTCAAGCCGTCATCGATGTAATCGACGGAAAGGAACCCGTCGGACTCATCGTCTGAAGAGTCCTATCCTCACCTGCCGGGGCGTACCGTTGACTCATGGCGCATCCGCAGATGTTCGATGACGACGATCCGATGCTCGAGCGGGTCCGCGCGATCGCGCTCGGCCTGCCCGAATCGGCCGAGAAGATTTCGCACGGCAGACCGGCCTTCTTCACGAAGAAGATCTTCGCTCACTACGGCGGCACTGAGAAGCTGGCATCGGGGGAGATGGTGCAGCACCCGCAAGCGCTGCTCGTCCTGCTCGACCCCATGGACGCCGAGGTGGTGCTCGAGCGACTGGACTCCTTCGTTCCCATGTACCTCGGCCCCTCCGGCTGGGTCGGTCTCGGACTCGACGATCTCGACGACGAGGAGCTGCGCGAACTGATTATCGATTCGTACCGCAGCACCGCCTCGGCGAGGTTGGTCAGAGAACTTGAACCCTGAGTCTCAGCGCTGCCGCGTCCGAGCCCTCGCGACAATGAGCAGAACAACACCCAGCACGGCCAGGATCAGCCCCGCGATAAATCCATAGAACGGAAATCCGTGTTGCGTCACCGAGAACTCCTGACCGGTGACGGTGTCGCCCGAGCAGGTCAGGCTCGGCGGCAAATAGTCGGCCGTGACCGAGAAACCCAGCACACCGTCACCGCCGACGGATTCCGGGCAGATCTCAAAACCATCAGACGCCGCGTACCACTGAAAATACTGTCCAAGCATCATCAACGACAGCACGAAGACCCCGATCGCAATGAGCCGCAGCGGCCATCGATCTCGACCCGGTTCGGCCAGCGGCGACCGGTACAGCCCGAGCAACCGGGTCACCGCGAACGCGATCAGCACACCGAGAAGCACCGCGACGCTGAGAGCGGCGAATGCCATCGAGAACATGAACATCGCCGAGGTGGCTCCGGAGTGCTCGACCATCGCCGTGCCGCTGTCGACCGAGGCGCGGCAGACGAACCCGGACGGTGCGCGATCCTCGATTTCGATCGCATCGGGGTCGACGCTGAGGGTATCGACCAGATCGGAACAGGCATCGCCGGCACCCTGTGCACGGGCGACCGCTGTTGATATCCACGACGTCACCCACTGGGCAGCGTGGAGCAGCGCGGCGACCACCAATCCGGCGCTCGGCAGGAGAAAGGCCACCCGCCACCGCGAAAGCCTGCGAATACGGCGAAGGAATCCCCGCTCCGCAGCTCGCGCGTTCGTCTCCATGCGTCCACGCTAGCCCAAGCCGCATTGTGAGAATCCCGCGTCAGTGCTTCCTCGGAGGATCTCACAGGAAGAGTTCACCCACGACATCCTGCTCGAACTCAAGGAGAATGCTCTGGCCAGCGCCGCCTCGGCGGTCATAGGGTGAATACATGACGACCCCAGCGAACACCCCCGTACAGAACTCACCGATCCCCACCCTCGACCTCAACGACGGACGCGCGATCCCGCAGCTCGGGCTCGGCATCTACGCGATGAAGGGCGACGAGGGGGTCGACGCCATCGTGGGTGCCGTCGACAATGTCGGCTACCGCCTGCTCGATACCGCGGTGAATTACGAGAACGAACGCGAGGTCGGGCGGGCCATCGCCGACTGTTCCGTCGCTCGCGAGGACCTGTTCGTCACGAGCAAGATCCCCGGCCGCCATCACGGCTTCGACGAGGCCATCGCCAGCACCGAGGAATCGCTGGCCCGCCTCGGTCTCGACTACCTCGACCTCCACCTCATCCACTGGCCCAACCCCAGCGTCGGCAAGTACGTCGAGACCTGGGAGGGCCTCATCGAACTGCGCAGACGCGGTCTGGTGAAGTCGATCGGCGTCTCGAACTTCACCGAGGAGATGCTCACCGAGCTCGTTGAGAAGACCGGCGTCACCCCGGCCGTCAACCAAGTCGAGCTCCACCCGTATTTCCCGCAGGAGAAGCTCATCGCCTTCCACCGCTCCATCGGTGTGCAGACCGAGAGCTGGTCCCCGCTCTACCGTGACCAGGGACTGTTCGACGAAGCCCCCATCGCCGAGGCGGCCGCCGCTCATGGTGTGACCCCGGCCCAGGTCGTTCTGCGCTGGCATATCGAGATCGGCAGCATCCCGATCCCGAAATCGGCGAACCCCGAGCGTCAGCGCCTCAACGCCGATGTCTTCGAGTTCGAACTCACCCCCGCCGAGGTGGCCGCGATCTCCGGACTCGAGCGCGGTCGCATGAAGGACCGGGATCCGCTCACTCACGAAGAGATGTGAGGCAGCACGGCGGTTGTTGACGCCGACCGCGAGGACACATGGAATTCCGACGGACGACACGGGCTGACTTTCCGCTGCTCGCGCGATGGCTAGGCTCGCCCCACGTCGCCCGCTTTTGGAATCACGAGACGACTCCGGAAGCGATCGAACGAGACTTCGGCGAAAGCATCGACGGCACGGAACCGTCATTCGACTTCATCGTCGAGGACGCCGGGGTGCCGGTCGGGTTCATCCAACGCAGTGCGATCTGGGATTATGCGGACGAGCAGCGGGAACTCATCGAGTTGGCTGACGCCCCTCGGGATGCGCTGACGATCGACTATTTCATCGGCGAAGTCGATGCGATGGGCAAGGGGCTCGGCACACGGATGATCCGGGAGTTCACTGAACTCTGCTTCGCTGACTGCCCGACTGCCTCGGCGATCATCGTGCCCGTGATCGCGGGGAATCCGGCGTCGTGGAGGGCCCTCGAGGCTGCTGGATATGAGCGGTTCGCCGCGGGGCGCATCCAGCCCGACAACCCGATCGATGACGGGTGGCACGTCATCTATCGCCGGGATCGGCATTGAATGCTCGGGTGGGGCCCACCTGTGTGAGAATGTCACCGTGGAGATGGAAGTCAGGCACCGGCGCGCTCTGCGCGGCACTCTCGCCGCAGCATTCGCGACCTTTGTCGCACTGACGTCGCACATCCTCGGCGGGGGAGCCTTCCCGACCGCGATGGGTGTCGTCGTGCCTCTGGCGCTGTCGATCCTCGTCTGTGTCCTTCTGTCCGGGCGCCGACTGTCGCTGCCTCGACTGACGGTCTCCGTCGGAATCAGCCAGACGCTCTTCCACCTCCTGTTCTCCCTCTTCACGCCGCACGCTTCTGGCTCACCGGCCGCCTCGGCGCAATCCGGCGGCGGGCTCGCCGCGCTGCTCGGATCGCACTCTCACCACTCACCGACTTATGGTGCCGACCACGAGTCGATGCACGGCAGTGCGATGCAGATGACCCATGATTCTGCGGTCATGCCTGCCATGGACGGGTCGGTCGGTGCAGCTGCCGAGATGCACGCGCACTCGTCTCCGGGGATGCTGCTGGCCCACTGCGTTGCCGGGATCGTGACGATCGCGATGATCTATTGGGCCGAACGACTTCCGGTCATGCTCGGCGACTTCGCCCGCCTTATCATCAGAGCCGTCATCCCGCGCCTCGTCGTCCGGCGGGCGCAGATCGAGAAGCCTCGGTCGCTGATCGGCTTCGAGCCCGAACTGCCTCGCAGTCTCGGTGTGCGCCGATCCCCGGTGCTCCGGCGAGGGCCACCACAGCCTGCTTTCTGACACTCATCACATCCGCGCATCGGCTCCCGTGAGCCGGTGCGATCACTGCCGACCGTATCTGGTCGTCGACCGCGACTGCGTGTCGTACGCGACCACTGTCGACCGAAGCTGCCCGTCGACTGCATCTGCTCGTCGAGGGCATCGGGCCGACCCGATCCGGCTCAGCGCAACTGAGAGAAAGCATCATCATGACCACACCTTCATCAACCGTGCCCGAAAGCTCGGGTCCGGAACCGGCCGGCCACCGTGACCCCCGCGACCGCTCCGTTCCATGGCTCGGCCAGCTCCTGCGCCGTCTCCACTTCTATGCCGGCATTCTCATCGGCCCGTTCATCCTCGTCGCCGCGCTCACCGGAGCGGCCTACGCCATCAGTCCGACGGTGGAGAGAGCGATCTACGCCGACGAACTCAGCGCCCCGGCCACCGACCATCCGCTGCCACTGGCCGACCAGATCGAGGCCGCGAACACCGTCATCGGAGACAGCGACGCGACGCTGTCCGCCGTGCGGCCGGCGCCCGAACCGGGCGACACCACCCGCGTGATGTACGACGACCCCAGCCTCGGCGAGAGCGAATCTCGGGCGATCTTCGTCGATCCCGGAACCGCCGAGGTGGTCGGTGACCTCACCGTCTACGGAACCTCGGGTGCCCTGCCGCTGCGGACCTGGATCGACCAGATGCACCGCAGCCTCCACCTCGGCGACGTCGGGCGGCTCTACAGCGAACTGGCCGCCTCATGGCTGGGAATCGTCGCCGCCGCGGGGCTCGTGCTGTGGATCCTCCGCGCTCGCCGGACGCGGAAGCCGACCGCGATGCTGCGACCGAGCCGGAAGGGGAAGGGGTTGAGACGCACCTTCTCCTGGCATGCCTCTGTCGGAGTGTGGGCGGTCATCGGCATGCTCTTCCTCTCGGCCACCGGCATCACCTGGTCACAGCTCGGTGGGGAGAACGTGACGAAGCTGCGCGGGGCGCTGAGTTGGGAGACTCCGGCGGTGTCGACGGAACTCGGCGGCGCCTCGGCGATCGGCGAGCACGCCCATCATGGTGGCGGCTCGTCCGCCGAGGAGGCCGACAGCGCTGCCGATCACACCGCGATCGATCCCGCCGACTTCGACATGATGCTGTCGATGGGACACGACGTCAATATCGATACCGGGCTCGTCGAGATCCTGCCTCCAGCCGATGCCGATTCGGCCTGGGTGGTGCAGGAGATCCAACGCAGCTTCCCCACGAAGGTCGACGCCGTCGCCTTCGACCCCGAGACGGTGGAGGTGACCGACCGGGTCGACTTCTCCGATTACGGTGTGGCGGCGAAACTCGCCCGCTGGGGCATCGACCTGCACATGGGCACACTGTTCGGACTGGTCAATCAGATCGTGCTCTTCGCGCTCGCCATAGGCATCGCGGCCATGGTCGTCTGGGGATACGTCATGTGGTGGCAGCGGCGGCCGAAGCGGAATCCGGCGAAGTGGTTCGGATCCGCGCCGCCTCGCCGAGCTCTGGCTGATGCGCCGTGGTGGGGCGTCGGTGCGGTTGTCCTCGCCGCCGTCGCAATCGGGTTGTTCCTGCCGCTGGTGGGCATCAGCCTCATCGTGTTCCTCGTCGTCGACGTGGCTCTCGGGCTGAGGACGCGGCGACGCGAGCGACGGGCCATGGCGAGCTAAGGCGCGCAGTCTCCCGCCTACGTGCTGAAACATCGCTTCAGTTGCAAGTCGACATCACGTTAGGTGCAGGCTGTCATCACCTTTTGCGCAGGTCATCAGGTTGCGAACCGATGATCTGTCCAAAAGGTGATGCGGCCAGAAGCTCGGGCTGGCAGGCGCGGAGTCGAGCGGCGCGGGCGGCCGACGTGATTGGCCGCCCGCGCCGCATCACTCGAACGACACGGAACCTTTCGCACGGGTGTCGACTCGCAGCTCGAAGACGTCCGGCCGGGAGTAGTGGCCGACCGAGTCGAAGTCGAGGTGCGAACGGGTTTTGGCACCGAGGTCGATGTCGGCGTAGAGGATCGTCTCCTCCTCGTAGACCGGTCCGGCCAGCACCTGGCCGGTAGGTGCGATGATGACGCTGCCGCCGCGGATGGCGGTCTCACCGTAGGGCAGTTCTTCGTCGAAGGGATGGTCGTCGGGGAATTCGCTCTTTGTGATGAACTGGCATGCCGAGAGCACGTGAGTGCGGCCCTCTAAGGCGATATGCGTCATCGTCGCCGTCCACGTCGGACGGTCATCGACGGTCGGCGCGCAGTAGAGTTCGACTCCCTTGGCATACATCGCCTGGCGCAGCAGCGGCATGTAGTTCTCCCAGCAGATGACACTGCCCACTCGGCCGAAAGGTGTGTCCATCGTGTCGAGGGTCGACCCGTCCCCGAAACCCCAGATCACACGCTCGGTGCCGGTGGGCATGAGCTTCCGGTGTGCGCCGACGACCCCGAGTTCCGGGTCGACCATCACGGCTGTGCAATAGAGGGTGTTGCCGGAACGTTCGATGATGCCGATGACGACGAAGGCACCGACCTCGCGGGCTGCCTCGGCGAGCTTGCCCATCTCGGGGCCATCGACGGCGACCGCTCCGTCGAAGTACCGCTGGAACTGCGCGCGACCTTGCTCGGTGCGCATCCCGACGGGGGCACCGAAGGTGCTGCCCTTCGGATAGCCGCCGATGAATGCTTCGGGGAACACGACGAGCTCGGCCCCGTTGCCGGCGGCCTCCCTCAGCCTGGCGATCGCCTTGTCGACCGACGCTTCGGCATCGAATGGAACGGAACCTGCCTGGACGACTGCCACTGTGCGCATAATGCTCGACCCTCTTCGCTCGATGGAATCTCCTGGCTCAACTGTCGAACGGTTGACAGTAAAGGTCAAACAGCCGGAGCGCTCGCCTCGAACGGACGGGCGCCCCGCGATTCTGTATCGAATCGCGGGGCGCTCTTTCAGTAGGGGGCATCAGCTCCAGAACGAAGCGGACCGAGTCCGCATACTGTCGCGGAACTGTCCTGTTGACTTCTCGAGCAGTTCACCGGTGCCCCAGTCGAGGACGACGCCGTACTGGCGGATGACGTCGTGGACGGTGATCTCGCCGTCGCGGTAACGGCGGGCCACCTCGGCGGGGTCGGCGTCCAGCCAGGATGCACGTTCGGAGCGGATCCGTTCCCGTTCCTTGGCTGTCGCGGCCTCGTCGATCTCGTATTCATCGAGTTCGGCATCGATCTCACGGACGACCACGCCATAGTCCTTGGTCGCACGGTCGATGGAGACATAACCGTCGATGACGTCCTCGAGCACCTCGGCTGTGCTCCGCTCGAGCGGATCCCCGAAGCCTCCGCCTCCGGCGCTGGGGCGTTCGAACGTGTCACCAGGGCTGATGGCTACGTTCGAGAATGTGGCGCCCAAGTAGCGCGGGTTCTCCGAAGAAGGATTGAGCCAGACTCCGTGAGGGATCGATGGCAGTCCGCCATTGATGCCCCACGTCGTCGAACGACCGCGGTCGCAGCAGTAGCTCATCACGGCACCTGTTGCATCGGCGAGGATGCCGCCCTTATTGACTCCGCAGCCTCCGCGGAATCTGCCGGGACCACCTGAGTCGATGTTGATCGAGTGCTGGGTGGTGACCACCGGGGTCAGCCGCTCCTGACCTTCGACCGGCTGGACTGCGAGTCCGGTGCCGAACACCGGTGACGTCGCCGACGATCCGTCCTTCGTCGACCGGCCGCCCCAGCCTCCGGCCATCCAGTCGTACCACATGAAGTACGGGCTTGATTCGGACCTGGCATCATGCCCGCCAACGAGCAGATACTCGAGATTGAACGCGCACGCCATCGCGCGTTCGGGCATGATGTGGGACCACAATTCGAAGATCGCGTTCATGACCTTCTCGTACGGCCCCGAGCAGAACCCAGTCACCGCATGGGGCCAGCCCGCATTGACGACAGTTCCCTCTTCCCCGATTTCCGCGGTCACCGCCTGATAGAAGCCAGAGTTGAGAGGTACCTCCGGGAAGAACGTCTTCGTCCCTGCGTAGATCGCCGAGAACGTCGTCCCATAGCCGGAGTTGAGGAAGGTTGAGACCGCCTCGGCGGAGCCGGTCAGGTCGTAGTGGATGCCTGTTCCGTCGAGGGTGAGCTTCACCCGGATCGGAGCCAGACCCTCACCCTTGGCGGGGTCGCCGTCGAGGAAGTCGACGGTCTCCCACTCGCCCTTCGGCAGGTCGCCGAGGCCGGCGAGGACCGTGCGGCAGACATAGTCCTGCGTCTCCTGCATCGCGTCGAGGACCGTGTCCTTCGAATATTTGTCGACGAGGCGGAGCACTTCACGTTCGCATACAGCAGTGGCTTCGGCCTGGGCGTTGAGATCACCGAGCGCCTGGTCCGGAGCGCGAGTGTTCGATACGAGCAGCTGCGCGACATCGTGGAGGAACCGGCCCTTGTGCCACACTCGCAACGGGGTGATGCGCAGTCCCTCACCGAAGTGCTCACTGGCCGAGACATCGAACGAGCCGGGTACGGATCCACCGATATCGGCCCAATGCCCCTTGTTCTGCGCGAAGCCGATGATCTCGTCGTCCGCGAAGATCGGACGGATGAAGCTGACATCGTTGAAGTGCGTGCCGCCGCGGTAGGGGTCGTTGATGAGGAAGACGTCGCCGGGGTTGATGTCGTCACCGAACTCCTCCATGACGGCCTTGCACTGGAAATGCAGGGTGCCGACGTGAACGGCGATGTCAGCACTGCCCTGCATGACGGTGTTTCCGTAGCGGTCGCAGAGAGCTGACGAGAAGTCGCGGGAATAGATGACAAACGAATAGCAGGTCCGCAGGATCTGCTCGCTCATGAGGTCGACGCTGGTGGCGAAGGCGTTCTTCAGCACTTCGAAGGTCACCGGGTCGAGAGTGGACGTCGACTGTTCCGTAGTTGTGGTCATGGGTTTCTCCTCACAGGCCGTTCTGTGTCGTTTTCTCGGAGGCGGAAGCCAGCGCCGGCTCGCCTGCCTCGGAGTTCAGTGCGATGCGGATGTTGAACCATTCGTCGATCACAGCCGAGGAATTCGGCGGGATGACAGTCGTCGAATCGATCTGGTTGAGAATCGCCGGTCCGATGAACGCCGCGCCCGACGGCAGGTTCTCGCGCTGGTAGACCGGCGTCGCATGCCACTGACCGTCGAAGTAGACATCGCGGACCTCGATCGGCTCTCCGGGTTCCTTGCTGCTGACCGGTGTCGGTTTGAAGGTCGGTTTCGGCGTTCTGCCGAGCGCTTTGAGATGGAGCTGATAGATCTCGACGGGGGTGTCATCCTGCCGGAAAGCGTACTGTTTCTCGTGTTCCTCGTGGAAGAGCTGGACGGCCTCGCGCAGAGCGTTCGGTCCCGATCCCATCTTCACCTGCAGCGACCTCCACTGGCCGTGATAGCGCATCGAGATCCCGCGTTCGAAGACCGCGTCTTCGTCAGGGACCTTCTCATGTCGCAGCCGATCTCGACCTTCGAGCTCGAGCTCACGGAAGTGCTGTTCGACGGATTCGGCATCAGCGGAGTCCGCGACGCCGGTGAACATCTGCGACAGGTCGTGCTGAATGTCGACGAGGAGGCATCCCAGCGCCGAGGTGACTCCCGGGCTGGGCGGGACGATGACCGAGGGGATGTTGAGTTCGCGAGCCACATCCGCTCCGTGCAGGGCGCCCGCTCCGCCGAAGGCGATGAGCGCGAAATCTCGCGGATCGAGGCCTCGGCGGATGGACACGAGACGGACCGCATCGGCCATGTTTGCATTAGCGACCTTGACGATGGATTCGGCTGCGGTGTCGATGTCGAGCCCGAGCGGGTCGGCGATCTTCTCCTTGATTGCCGCCTGAGAGCTGTCGCGGTCCAGAGTCATCTCGCCGTCAGCGAGATCGGTGCCCAGCCGGTTGAGCCAGAGGTTCGCATCTGTGTTCGTCGGTTCCTTCCCGCCTCGTCGATAGCAGACAGGACCTGGGTCGGCACCCGCTGACTGAGGGCCGTTTCGCAGTGAGCCGGCAATGTCGATGTGTGCCAGCGATCCTCCGCCTGCTCCGATTGTGAGCACCTCGATGCTGGGGAAGACGATGGGGTGACCGTATTCGACTTCCCACTCGTTCGTCTCCCGCAGCTCACCATCTGCGATGAGCGAGATGTCTGTCGAGGTGCCGCCCATGTCCAGTCCGACAGCATTGTCGTACCCACACTGTTCGGCGACGTGCTGGGCGGCTATGGCTCCTGCGGCGATCCCCGAAGCCGCCAGTCTGACAGGAAATTTCTTGACCATTTCCGATGTCATCGAACCGCCTCCGGAGTGGAGCAGCAGCAGTTCTCCGGCATAGCCGTCGTCGGCCAGGCTGCTGTCGAGCTGCTCGACGTAGCCGGACACCAGCGGTCCGAGCACGGCATTGGCAACCGTCGTGTTGAATCGGTTGTGCTCAAAGATCTCCGGCAGCACTTCCGCCGACGTCGAGATGCTGGCCTCGGGCAGCTCCTCGGCGAGGATCTCTCGCATCCGGATCTCATTTGCGGAGTTCGCATAAGAATTGATGAAGCAGACGGCGATGGTCGTCGCTCCGCGCTTCTTCAGCAGTCGCCCGAGCTTCCGGGCCTCATTTTCATCGAGTTCGGTGACGATATTGCCGGCGTAGTCGACGCGTTCTGTGACTTCGAATCGGTCGCGGCGACGAATGTATGGACCGGAGACGTCTGAGTACGCGTCCCACAGGTCGTCCTTCGTGCCATCACGGATCTCGATGACATCGCGGAATCCTTTGGTCGTCACCATCGCCGATTTGGGGAATCTACGAGTGATGAGCGCGTTGGTCGCCACGGTCGTTCCGTGCGAGAAGAGTTCAACCTGGCTGAGGTCGATGTTCGCTCGCTTCACTCCGTTGAGAACGGCCTCCATCGGGTTGTCCGGAGTCGAAGGTACTTTCGTCACCCTCATCTTCTGGGTGGATTCGTCGAAAACGCAGATGTCGGTGAACGTTCCGCCGACGTCGACTGCGACGCGTAGATCTGCCACGGTCATCTCCTTTGATTGAGGTGTTCTCCATAGACTGGCCTTTCGCAAACGAGCAGGTCAATGGAGCAGACGAAGGAAGAATCAGTAGGATTTGTGAAAATCACAAAAGCTCATCATCGTTGCTGGAAGCCGGCCCGCCGGTGTGTCGGCAATGGCGACGCCAAGGAGAGACGCAGATGTGTTCGAACCGAAATTCGCTGACCCGAGAGCAGATCTTCGACGAGCTGATGAGCGGTCTCAACTCCGCAGATCCCCTCGAGTCGACCCTTCTGCGTGCCGCGAGAATCTGCAGAGGTGCGGGACTCGTCGTCAACGAGCTCGGAGAGGTCGTCCGATCGGTCGGTTCGGCGCCGACTCATCTCATCTCTCAGTGGATACATGATGAAGTCGTCACGGACGCTGACAGTGCACGGTGGGGCGAACCGAAGGCAGCAACAATCGGACGCTGGCACGTTCACGCTCAGGCCGTTCGTCTTCGCAGTCGCAACCACATCATTGTCGTCGCAGTGCACGGTGATGAGTTGGTGGAAAGAGAGGACGGCGCAGCCGGTGGGCGGATCCTCGACGTCTTGTCCAAGTTATTGCGGGCTTTCGAGGGCTTCGAATCGTTCTCGATCAGCAATCGGCGGGAGGAATCGGTCCGAGTCCTGCGGGATCTGGAAGCTGGAGTCTCACCGGGACGTGAACCGGCGCTGTGGCGGCTCCTCGAGAGCTTCGGATTCGTCGCCTACGAGCCGATTCGAGCCGTGCGGATTCGTCTCGACACTGCGGACTCCGAGTCAGCGCGACCGGCTCTGCCTCCTGGAGGCGGACTCGTCATCAGGGAATCTGGGTATGGAGCATCGGCGATCGACCAGACCGTGGTGTGCTCGGGGGACTTCGATATCGAGGGCCGCCTGGATACTCCAGGTCTTCTCGGCGTCGGAGTATCTGGTCTCTTCACTGCACTGAGCCAGGTGCCGGAGATGCTGCAGACGGCGAATGTGGCACTCGGCTCAGTGCGAGGTACGAAGTTCGCGTTCGTCGACCGAATGCGCCCGATCGAATGGGCCGCGGCGCGCATGAGCTCGCGTTTCGACCGTCGGCTCGTCGCTGCTTTCCTCAACCCGATAGTGACCAAGCCCGAAACTTCCACCACACTGCGCACATACGTGGACAGCGGCGGAAACATTTCTGAGGCTGCCGCTCGGCTGCATGTGCACGAGAACACTGTGCGTTATCGAATCGGGCAGATCGAGAAGGTATTGGGCGCACGCCTCACCGATCCACGGGCCGCGGCGGAGATCGTCCTCGCTCTGCAATGCCTCGATACGGCCGAACACGCGTAACCTGAGACCATGCCCCGTCACCTCCTGACCTCGACGCCGCCGAACCCCGACCCTCGCCGAGGGGGTCCCGCCGGTGACGACGTAAACGGCGCCGACACAGCTGCCGCGCCCAAACCGCACCCCACAGGTCCCGTCCGCGGACGTGGTGCACTGCTGGCTCTCTGCGCCGTCCTCCTCATCGCCTGGGTCGGCATCTCCGGTGTCGGGGGACCGTACTTCGGCAAGATCTCCGAGGTCGCCACGAACGACCGCTCGTCCTTCCTTCCCGAATCCGCGGAGTCCACGCGCGCTCAGGAGCAGATCGAGAAGTTCAGCGACCTCGACTATGTTCCCGCGATCGTCGTGCTCGAGAACAGCGACGGAGTCACCGACGACGATCGGTCCCGACTCGATGAGCTGACGAAGTCGCTCGAAGATGATGAGCTGCTGGCCGCCGATCCCTCGCCGGCCATTCCCTCCGATGACGGCGAGGCCCTCCAGCTCATCCTCCCGGTCTCACAGGCGACGACGTCCGATGATGTCGAGTCCATCAGAAGCGCGATCGGCAAGGTCTTCCCGACTGCGGTCGCTGCTGATATGACCCCAGGTCAGACCAGCAATCTCCCGACCACCGTGGCAGACGTCCACGTCACCGGCCCGGCGGGATTCTCCGCGGACCTCTCCGAAGCCTTCGCCGGCATCGACGGCATCCTCCTGCTCGTCGCGCTCATCGCGGTCTTCGTCATCCTCATCATCGTCTACCGGTCACCGCTGCTGCCCGTCATCGTCCTCTTCACCTCGGTCGCTGCGCTCGCCGCCTCGATCTTCATCGTCTGGCATCTCGCCGATGCCGGTATCCTCCTGATCAACGGGCAGGTCCAAGGCATTCTCTTCATCCTCGTCGTCGGCGCCACCACGGACTACTCCCTCCTCGTCGTCGCCCGGTTCCGCGACGCACTCCTCCACGAGTCCGACCGAGTCAGAGCCGGTCTGAGCGCCGTCAAGGGAGTTCTCGAACCGATCGCGGCCTCCGGCGGTACGGTCATCGCCGGACTCCTCGTCCTCCTGCTCACCGATCTTGCCTCGACTCGTGCACTCGGCCCCGTCGCCGCGATCGGCATCGTCGTGGCGATGCTCGCGGCCCTGACCTTCCTGCCCGCCGCACTGATGATCATCGGCCGAGCCGTGTTCTGGCCCTTCCTTCCGCGTGTGCAGGCTGAAACGGCGAAGCCCAAACGCGGGATCTGGGCCCGCATCGCCGAGGCGGTTGCCGACCATCCGCGCCGCATCTGGGTCACGCTCGTCATCATCCTCGCCATCCCGCTGCTCGCCCTCCCGCAGTTCAAGGCCGAGGGAGTCCCACAGTCCGACTTCGTCCTCGGCGACTCCGAAGCTCGCGACGGCCAGGACATCCTGGCCGATCACTTCCCCGGCGGCTCCGGGTCCCCGGCACAGATCGTCGTGGCGAAAGATGAGCTCAGCGATGCCGCGAAGGCTGTCGGCCGCCTCGGCGGGGTCGAATCGATGACCGTCGTCGCGAACGATTCCCCGAGCGGGACGCTGTCCATCGGCAAGGACGGCGAGCTCGAACAACCGCGCGGTCGCCCGGGAGCCGCCGGCTCGGGCGTGTCCGGGCAGCCGGGGGAGTCGCAGCCGACCCCGACCGAGGTCGACGGCAAGGTCCTGCTGGAGGCGACCCTGACCTCCGTCGCGGATTCGGACGAGGCCGAATCGACGGTCACCGAGATCCGCGATGCCGTGCACGACATCGACGCGCACGCCCTCGTCGGCGGGGAATCCGCGGTCGACCTCGACACGAACACCACCGCCGAGGCGGACCGGACCTTGGCCATCCCGCTCATCCTCGTCGTCATCACGGTCATCCTCATCCTGCTGCTGCGGTCCCTGCTGGCCCCGCTGCTGCTCGTGGTGCTCACCGTGCTGTCCTTCGGCACTGCGCTGGGCGTCTCCGCGCTCGTGTTCAACGATGCCATCGGGTTCTCCGGTGCCGATCCCTCGGTGCCGCTCTATGCGTTCGTCTTCCTCGTCGCACTCGGCATCGACTACAACATCTTCCTCATGTCCAGGGTGCGGGAGGAATCGCTGCACCTGGGAACCCGGGAAGGGGTGCTCAAGGGACTCGTCTCCACGGGCGGGGTGATCACCTCGGCGGGCATCGTGCTGGCGGCAACCTTTGCCGCGCTCGCCGTCATCCCGGTGATGTTCCTCTTCCAGCTCGCCTTCATCGTCACCTTCGGCGTGCTGCTCGACGCGATCCTCGTGCGCTCGCTCGTCGTTCCGGCGTTGGTCCATGACCTGGGCCGAAGCGTCTGGTGGCCCTGGCGCAAGCGCATCCCTCGGGACTGATGGCAGAGCCTCACGAGGGACTTGCCGACGATTCGTCGGCCAGTCCCTGCCTCAGCTTGTACTTGAGGATTTTGCCGCCGACGGTCGACGGCAGTTCGTCACGGTAGATCACGTGCTTGGGTGTCTCGAAGCCTGCCAGATGCTCACGGGCATAGGCGATGATCTCTGCCGGGTCGGGGGCCTGACCACGGGGCACGATCACCGCGGTGACCGCTTCACCCCACCTCTCGTCGGGCAGCCCGACGACGGCGGCCTGGGCGACCGCGGGATGTTGGACGAGCACTGATTCGACGCGCAGGGATGACACATTCTCACCACCCGACTTGACGATGTCCTTGAGGCGGTCGACCATGATGCGACGGCCGCCTTCCCCATAGCGGCATGAGTCTCCGGAACTGAACCATCCACCCCGAAACGCTTCCCGGGTGGCGTTCTCATCCTTGTAGTAGCCGGCAACCATGACCGGAGAACGGTAGACGGCCTCTCCGACCGTATCCGTGTTCTCGTCGATCGGCTCTCCCAGGGGATCGACGATCCGAGACGCGAGGAGCGGGCTCGGATAACCGACGTAGTTCTCGGTGGGAGAAGTCCGTCGGTAGAGCTCGTCGTCGCCGTCCGGCCAGAATCGGTGACATGAGATCGACTCCGTCTGTCCGAAGATCGCAAAGGGTTGGACCTGTGGTGCCCGCGCGCGCAGCCGGTCGAGGACGGATGGGGGCAGAGCGGCCCAGCCGTAGGTGAGGGAGGTGAGGTGCGGAAGGGAGATGTCGTGCTCCTCGAGCTCCGAGGTGAGGGTATCGACCATCGCCGGTGAGCCGCCCCAGAGGGCCGTGGCTTGCTCGGCTGACAGCGCCTCTGCGATGACTGCGGGATCGGGTCGTCGCCCCATGACGAAAGTGCCCCCGACAGCCATGGTCGCAAGTGCGAAGATGTGGTGTCCGATGTGGTACATCATCGGCAGGCAGGTGACCAGGACGAGGTCGCTTTCGAACTTCAGTCCTCGAGTGAGGCTGAGGGCGAATCCATGCGCGGCCAATGTCGCACTCGTGTGAGAGAGCATGACGCCCTTGGGCATGGCTGTGGTCCCCGAGGTGAACAGGATCTCGGCGATATCGTCGCCGTGGACTGTGCCTGAGGGCTCGCGATCGGGCTGTCCCTCGACGAAGTCGTCGAACGACACAGTGCCGGCAACTGCCGATCCGCCGATCTCGAATGTCATGTCCGCCTTCAGCCCGGCTTCGTCGAGGCCGGGCGAGACCCGATCGAAGAGTTCTGCGTCGACGGCGATGAAGCCGGGGTCGAGCACTCCCAGCGTATGCGCGATGACATCCGAGCGCAGCGCAGGATTGATCGGTGCGACCACTGTTCCGATCTTCGCGGCGCCGAGGCGGAAGACATAGGCTTCGACGGAATTCTCCACGAACATCGCGATCCGGCCGCCCCGATCGAGGCCTGCGCCGAGGAGGGCGTGGGCGACGCGGTTGGCGAGCTCGTCTGCTTCTCGGTACGTCAGTCGTGCATAGCGGTCGGACGAAGTCGCGCCATCGAGACCGACGATGGCGTCGTGCTCCGGCGTGCTCCACGTGACCCGCTCGATGAGGTCAGCTGTGCAGACGCGGTTCCACCGCTGGTCCGCGCGCCGGTTGTAGAGAGAGGTGACATCTAGAGACATGTGGGTGCTCCTCGTGTGGTAGTCGACAACTGTGTCGCCCACCCAGCATAAGTGACTTGCAATTCACTATTCAATACCTTGACTGAGAGTAAATCACGTCTAGTATGTGAATCATGAGTCACTTAAAACATTTGGGAATCAGTCCTGGGCGCACTGTGGCGAGGAGGACACCATGCAGGTTCTGAAAAGCACTTTCGACTTCGACAGCGATATCGCGGCGGAGAATCGCAAGGGCAATCTCGCTCTCATCGCGGCTTTGGAGGAGGAGCAGCGCAAAGCTGCCGCCGGAGGCGGGGAGAAGTACGTTCTTCGCCACCGCGACCGCGGGAAGCTGCCTGTGCACGACCGTGTCGAACTGCTGCTCGACGAGGACGCCCCGTTCCTTGAGCTTTCGACCGTCGCCGCCTGGGGCACCGACTACCAGGTCGGAGCCAGCGCAGTCACCGGCATCGGCGTGGTCAGCGGTGTCGAATGCATGATCATCGCCCATGACCCCACGGTCAGGGGAGGAGCATCGAACCCGTACACGTGGAAGAAGGTGCTGCGGGCGACGGCGATCGCGCAGGAGAACCGCCTGCCCGTCATCAACCTCGTCGAATCCGGAGGCGGAGACCTCGAACGGCAGTCGGAGCTGTTCGTCCCTGCCGGACGCCTGTTCCACGACCTCACGGCCCTGTCGGCCTCCGGGGTTCCCACGCTCGCTCTCGTCTTCGGCAACTCGACGGCCGGCGGCGCCTATGTTCCTGGCATGTGCGATTACACGGTGATGGTCGCCGAGCAGGCGAAGGTGTTCCTCGGCGGACCGCCACTGGTGAAGATGGCGACCGGTGAGGACACGGACGACGAGAGCTTGGGCGGCGGCGACATGCATGCGCGAGTGTCCGGTCTCGCCGACTATCTCGCTCAGGACGAACGCGAATGCATCGCCATCGGTCGTCAGATCGTCGAGCACCTGTCGTGGCGGAAGCTCGGCCCCGGGCCCACGGAGGCGGCAGACGAACCGATCTACGATCCCGAAGAGCTGCTCGACATCGCATCGGTCGATCTCAAGGTGCCATTCGACCCCCGGGAGGTGCTGGCACGCGTCGTCGACGGTTCCCGCTTCGAGGAGTACAAGCCTCTCTACGGATCCGCTCTCGTGACCGGGTGGGCTTCGATCCACGGCTATCCGGTCGGCATCCTCGCCAACGCTCGCGGGATCCTGTTCAACCAGGAGGCGAAGAAGGGCGCTGAGTTCATCATGCTCTGCAACCAGACCGACACGCCGCTGATCTTCCTGCAGAACACCACGGGTTTCATGGTCGGCACCGAATACGAGCAGAACGGCATCATCAAGGACGGATCGAAGCTCATCAATGCGGTCACGAACAGCCGTGTGCCTCATCTGACGATCAACCTCGCTGCGTCCTACGGCGCAGGCAACTACGGCATGTCGGGCCGGTCCTACGACCCTCGTCTCCTCTTCACCTGGCCGAATTCGAAGACCGCGATCATGGGCCCAGAGCAGCTCGGCGGGGTGATGTCGATCGTCGGGCGCCAGGCCGCCGCCGCGGCAGGACGAGAATTCGACGAGGAGGCCGACGCCCGCCGTCGGGCCGAGACGGAAGAGAAGGTCGAAAGTGAATCGCTCGCCCTGTATATGAGCGGTCAGTGCTACGACGACGGAATCATCGACCCCCGTGACACCCGCACAGTGCTCGGCATCGGTCTGTCCATGTGTCACACGCAGAAGATCAGCGGCACCCGCGGCTTCGGCGTATTCAGGATGTGAGGAAGAGAATGATCAGAAAGATTCTTGTCGCCAACCGGGCGGAGATCGCCTCTCGTGTCTTCCGCACTGCTGCAGACATGGGGCTGTCCACCGTCGCAGTGTATTCCGATCCCGACCGGGACGCCCCCTTCGTCAGCGATGCCGACGAAGCGGTGCCGTTGGGCGGGTCCACACCTGCCGAATCCTACCTGCGCGCCGATGCGATCATCGCAGCCGCCGAACTCACCGGAGCCGACGCCATCCACCCCGGCTACGGCTTCCTCTCGGAGAACGCCGAGTTCGCGCAGTCATGCGCCGATGCGGGAATCCGCTTCATCGGGCCCAGCCCCGATGCGATCACGAAGATGGGGTCCAAGATCGCCGCTCGTGAGCTGATGGAACGATCGGGAGTCCCGGTCCTTCCGGGAAAGGACCTCACAGGCACCGACGCGGATACGGCCGCCTCCTACGCCGACGAGATCGGCTGGCCGGTGCTCGTGAAGGCGTCGTTCGGTGGAGGCGGGCGCGGCATGCGAGTCGTCCGCGACCGCGGAGAACTCGCCGAGGCGATCGAATCGGCCCGTCGAGAGGCGGGCTCGGCCTTCGGCAATGACACCGTCTTCCTCGAGCACTATGTCGACGAGCCGCGACATGTCGAGATGCAGATCTTCGGTGACGAGGCGGGCACGGTCGTGCATCTGAACGAGCGCGAGTGCTCCATCCAACGTCGCCACCAGAAGATCCTCGAAGAGTCGCCGTCGCCGGCGGTCGACGAAGAGCTGCGCGCTGCGATGGGCGATGCGGCAGTCAAGGCAGGAAAAGCACTGAGCTATGTGGGTGCCGGCACCGTCGAATTCCTCCTCGCACCCGATGGCAGCTTCTACTTCCTCGAGGTCAACACTCGTCTGCAGGTCGAACACCCCGTGACGGAGCTCGTCACCGGGCTCGATCTGGTCCGACTGCAGATCGATGTCGCCGACGGACGTCCGCTGCCGAGCGATCTGTCGAATCCGAGTATCAGCGGCTGGGCGATCGAAGCCCGCCTGTATGCCGAGGACGTCGAGCAGGGGTTCCTGCCCGCTGCCGGAACCCTCGACGAGTTCGACGTTCCGATGCTGCCGGGGGTCCGGCTCGACAGCGGGGTGGTCGCCGGCAGCGTCGTATCGACGAACTACGACCCGATGCTGGCCAAAGTCATCGCCCACGGTGCCACTCGTGCGGAGGCGCTGGCCCGGTTGGCCAAGACGCTGAGACAGACGAAGGTCGCGGGCGTGACGACCAACCGCACGCTGCTCGTCGGCGTCCTCGAGGACCAGGACTTCGCATCCGGCCGCATGGACACGCACTTCTTGGACCGAGTCTCGATCTCGGACCTCCAGGCGGTCGGCGACATCGGCGACGCGAACTGCTTTGCGCTTGCAGCAGCACTGGCGGATCAGGCCCTCAACCGCTCACGTGCCCGCTCACTGACATCTGTGCCCACGGGGTTCCGCAACAGTCCTGTCGGACTGCAGGAACGCACTCTGCTCCGAGGAGAGACAGAGCACCGGGTCGAATACCGGCTGAATCGCGCCCCCCTCTTCCGCGTCGACGGAGAAGAGCTCGACGTGACCGTGGAGAACGCGACGGCTGAGGCAGTGGCCCTCATCGTCGATGGTGTCCGTCGTAGCTTCACGATCAGTTCTGTGAACGAGACAGTGATCGTGTCCGAGCCGCGCGGGAGCGTGACCTTCGCCCGCGCACCGCGCTTCCCCGATGCCAGCGATCAGATCGATCCCGGTTCCCTCGTCGCTCCGATGCCGGGAACGGTCGTCCGCCTCAACGTGTCCGTGGGCGATGTGGTGGCCGAAGGCGATACGCTCGTCGTCCTCGAGGCGATGAAGATGGAGCATTCGGTGAAAGCCGCCACCGGCGGCACCGTCACCGAAGTCCCGATCGCGGCCGGATCACCGGTCGACAACGGTCAGACGCTCGTCGTCCTCGCCGGGGACACCGAAGAGACGAGCGCCGAAGACGCAGCCGAAGGAAAGGAGTGAACACAGTGGCGGAGGAGACGAACACCGCTGGAGAAGAGGTTCTCTACGAGGTCATCGATCGGACAGCGTGGATCACGATCAACCGTCCCCAGGCCCGCAATGCTCTCAACGCCGCGGTTCGGGAAGGCCTCAAGGAATGCTTCCTCGCAGCCGAGGGCGACGACGAGGTGGCCGTCATCGTGCTCACGGGCGCCGGCCAGAAAGCGTTCTGCGCGGGCGGAGATCTCAAGGAGATGGCCGATGCGTCATTGACCATCCCCCCGCCCGATTACGTGCCTCAGCCGAATCGCACCCTCGACATCAGCAAACCGATCATTGCGGCCGTCAACGGCCTCGCTCTGGCGGGCGGATTCCTGCTCGCACAGTCCGCTGACCTCATCGTGGCGGCGGAGAACGCCAAGTTCGGCGTCACGGAGATCAAGATCGGACGCGGGGCTCCCTGGGCGGCACCACTGGCATGGCTGATACCACCGCGGATCGCTATGGAGATGCTCGTCACCGGAGATCCCCTTGCAGCGGAACGGGCCTACGAGGTCGGCCTCGTCAATGATGTGGTGCCCGCCGAGCGACTCCGGGAACGGGTCGGCGAACTCGCGGCCACGATCGCTGCGAACGCTCCGCTCTCGGTGCGAGCGGGCAAGGCGACCGTCTATGCGACGGCTCATCACACGAGAGATGAGGCCTTCGATGCCGCCGAGGACATCTGGCACGATGTCTATCTCAGTGAGGACGCCCAGGAGGGGCTGCAGGCGTTCGTGGAGAAGAGGAAACCGATGTGGCAGGCTCGATGACCAAGACGGAGGTCGTCGAAGAACTGTGCGGCGACCTCGTACGGGAGCAGAATCGGCTGCGCGAGGTCCTCGACGGTCTCGCCGAGCCTGACTGGGCAGTGCCCACACCGGCGGAGAACTGGACGATCCACGACCAGATCGCGCATCTCGCCCATTTCGACTTCATCACTCACCTGGCGATCTCACAGCCCGACCGCTTCGTCGTCGTACGCGACACGATGGTCGACCTGCAGACCTATGTCGACCTCATCGGACCGGCGAACCTGTCTCGGACAGGTGAGGACATGCAGCGATGGTGGAGCGAGGAGTCGTCGAAGCTCATCGACGCGATCGCGACGGCCGACCCGGAGAAGCGAGTCCCGTGGTTCGGTCCTCAGATGAGCCTGCCGTCGAAGATCACGGCACGCATCATGGAGACCTGGGCGCACGGTCAGGACATCAGGGACGCGCTGGGAGTGACCTCCTCGCCCTCGCCCAATCTCGTCCACGTCGCCAGGATAGGCGCACTCGCCCTTCCCAACAGCTTCGCGGTCCGCGGCATGGACGTGCCGGCAGCCGCCGTCCGCGTCGAGCTCGATGCCGATGACGGAACGGTGTGGAGCGCGGGACCCGAGCATGCGGCGGAGAAGGTGACCGGGCCGCTCGAGGATTTCTGCCTCGTCGTCACCCAACGACGGCACGTCGCCGACACTGCCCTGCAAACCGACGGTTCGACGGCTTCCACATGGATGGAGATCGCGCAGGCATTCGCCGGTCCTCCCGGGCCCGGACGCGCGCCGGGCCAGTTCGCCGCCGCCCCTACGCACTTAACTCCCGACCACCGAAACGGAGGCCAATCATGACCGCACAGCGACCCGTGCGCATCGGCAACTACGCCGGATTCTACGGTGACCGTCTCTCAGCAGCCCAGGACATGGTCACACAGGGTCCCATCGACGTGCTCACCGGCGACTATCTCGCCGAACTCACCATGCTCATCCTGTGGAAGGCCAAGCAGAAGGATCCGGACGCCGGCTTTGCCAAGACGTTTCTCCTGCAGATGGAGGAGATCCTCGGCACCTGCCTCGATCGTGGCATCAAAGTGGTCGCCAACGCGGGTGGGCTCAATCCCGAAGGTCTCGTCACCAAGCTCTCGCAGCTCTCGGAGCGCCTCGGCCTCTCACCCCGACTCGCCTACGTCGACGGTGACGACATCCTCGATCGCATCCCTGAGCTGCAGGCACGGGGCATCGATCTTGCGCACCTCGACACGGGGACGCCGCTGGCCGATTCCACCGGAGACCCCGTCACGGCCAATGCGTACCTGGGCGGGTGGGGCATCACCGAGGCACTGGGAGCGGGAGCCGACATCGTCGTGTGTCCGCGCGTCACCGATGCCTCCCTCGTCGTCGGCACCGCGGCCTGGTGGCACGGATGGGAACGCACGGATTTCGATGCACTCGCCGGAGCCGTGGCGGCAGGTCATGTCATCGAATGCGGACCGCAGGCCTGCGGCGGAAACTATCCCTGGCTCGACGAACTCGAGGACCGGCGTCAGCCGGGATATCCCATCGCCGAGGTAGCCGGGGACGGTTCGTCGGTGATCACGAAACACGAGGGCACGGGCGGAACGGTGACGGTCGGCACGGTCACCGCCCAACTGCTGTACGAGATCGGTCCACCCGGCTACCTCAATCCCGATGTCATCGCGCGCTTCGACACCGCCCGACTGTCTCAGGAAGCCCCTGATCGGGTCCGTATCGAAGGAATCCGCGGGGAGGCACCGACCGATTCGCTCAAGGTGGCGCTCAATCGCCGAGGAGGATACCGGAACTCGGTGACCATGGTGGTGACCGGGCAGTCGATCGAGGAGAAGGCGGCCTGGGCTCAGGAGCAGCTTTTCGCGGAGCTGGGCGGACGCGATCAGTTCGACGACGTCGACGTGCAGTTGGCCCGATTCGATCGTACCGACGCCGAGACCGAACAGCTCGCAGGCGCCCATCTGACGGTCACGGTCAAGAGCGCCGACAAAGAGAAGGTGGGACGCCGGTTCTCCAATGCGGCCACGGGCCTCTACCTGGGCGGCTATGCGGGCTTCCACACGCTCACTCCTCCATCGGACGCCTCGTCATTCGGAGTGTATTGGCCCACCCTGGTGCCGGCAGCGGAGGTCGAACACACCGTCACGCTGCCTGACGGGCAGGTCCGCACGATCGCACCGATCAGGGCATCCTCCGAGGAGCAGCGTGATACCCAGGTCCCCGACGTTCAGCTGCCTCCAGTTCCCGAGGGCCCGACCGAACGCGCGGCACTCGGGCTCATCTGCGGAGCCCGATCGGGCGACAAGGGCGGAAACGTCAACGTCGGACTCTGGACGCGGGACGCGCATGCCTACTCGTGGCTGCGCGAGTGGATGACGATCGAGCGTTTCCGGTCGGTTGTCCCCGAGATCGGCGACCTTCCGGTGGCCTTGTACGAGCTGCCGAACCTGTACGCCGTCAACTTCGTCGTCACAGGACTGCTGGGCGACGGAGTTGCGTCGTCGACACGTCCTGACCCCCAAGCCAAAGCCCTCGGAGAATACGTCCGTTCGCGCTTTGCCGACATCCCGAAATCACTTCTGAACAGAGGAGAATGAGCCCATGGATTTTGCTCCCAACGACGATCATGAGGCACTGCGGGAGGCGATTCGCGCCGTCTGCAGAGACTTCGACAAGAGCTACTACGTCCAGCGGGCGGAAGCCGGCGAGCCGACGACCGAGGCGTGGAAGGCCCTGGGCGACCATGGGTTCATCGGCATCAACATGCCGGAGGAATACGGAGGCGGCGGGGCCGGACTGACCGAACTGGCGATCGTGTGTGAGGAATCCGCTGCGGCCGGAGTTCCGCAGCTTCTGCTCCTCGTCTCGAGCGCGATCTCGGGAGAGGTGATTGCGAATTTCGGGACGCAGGAGCAGAAGGAGAAGTGGCTTCCCGGGATGGCCGACGGCTCGAAGAAGGTCGTCTTCGCCATCACCGAGCCCGATGCGGGAACGAACTCCCATCGCATCGCGACGACGGCTCGTGAGGTCGAGGGCGGATGGACGCTGTCGGGGACGAAGCACTTCATCTCCGGTGTCGATGAGGCCGACGCGGTGCTCGTCGTCGCGCGCACTGGTACTAACGACGCGACCGGCAGCGGCGAGCTCTCGCTCTTCATCGTCGAGACCGACGCTCCTGGTCTCGTCCGCCACCGTCTCCCGGTGTCGGTGGCACTGCCCGAGAAGCAGTTCACCCTGTTCTTCGACGAGGTGTCGGTCGGGCAGGGCAGCCTCGTGGGCGAGATCGGAAAGGGGCTCAAGCAGGTGTTCCACGGGCTCAACCCCGAACGGATCACCGGAGCAGCGATCTGTGTCGGAGTCGGTCGGCTCGCGCTCGAGCGTGCGTCGGACTATGCCCGTGAGCGCCGTGTCTGGGACGTGCCGATCGGTGCGCATCAAGGTGTCTCCCACGCTCTTGCGCAGGCGAAGATCGAGGTCGAGCTGGCCGGCCTGATGACCTCGAAGGCAGCGTGGCTGCACGACCACGATCTGCCGGCCGGGGAAGCCTCGAACATGGCGAAGTACGCTGCGGCGGAAGCCGGCCTGGCTGCGACGGATGCCGCGATCCAGATCCACGGCGGCAATGGGCTCGCGACCGAATACGGACTCCTTCCCTATTGGGCGCTGGCACGACTGCTGCGGATCGCTCCGATCAATCGCGATATGATTCTCAACCATGTCGCTCAGCACTCGCTGGGCCTGCCCCGCTCGTATTGACCGAACACGACGACGAAGGATGACGATGATGTCAGAGCTCGAGAACAACCTCATCCACCGGGTGAATGTGGGCGACAGCCTCACGCGCTCGGCTGCGCGCTACCCGGCCAGGACCGCCGTGGTCGACGGCGACCGCACGTTCACCTATACGGAGTTCAACCTCTGGGTGAACCGTGTCGCCAACGGTCTGCTGTCGCGCGGATACGCCCGAGGCGACTCCTTGGCCTTGGCGGCCGGCAACAGCGCGGAGTTCCTCGCAACCTACTACGCCTGCGGGAAGATCGGGGTCGTGTGCGTACCGATCAATCTGGGGTGGCGTTCGCCCGAGATCGAACACGTGCTCACCCATTCCTCTGCCCGTGGCATCGTCATCGAATCCCAACTCGTCGATGCCATGCGCGACGCGGTGGAGGGCGCCGAGTCTGTCTCCGATGTCGTCATCGCTCCCGGTACCCAGCCGGAGGCCGGGCTCGGGCAGGGTATCGAGGGGAGGGCGTCCGTCTCGTTCGCGGACTTCGCGTCCGACTGCGAGGACGAACCGATGGTCTTCGTCGACGATCGAGATTCCCTGTCCTATCTCTACACAAGCGGGACCACCTCGGCGCCGAAGGGCGTGATGGGCAGCCACACGTCGATCTATCTCGAATCGCTGTCGATGGCGCTCGAGGCCCGTTTCGACGACACCGATGAGTTCCTTGCCATCATGCCGATGTTCCACACCGCGCAGCTCAACTGCCACTGCACCCCGGCACTGATGGTCGGAGCAGCGATCCACATCATGCGCGGATTCGACGCCGACGAGCTGCTCTCGATCATCGAGGACCGGGGGATCACTCAGCTGTTCGCCCTGCCGATGATGTTCCGACAGCTCCTGGAGCATCCGCGCATCACCGGCACCGATCTCTCGAGCCTGCGGCGGGCGCTGTACGCTATGGCGCCCATGCCGCAGAATCAGCTGGAACGCTGCATCGAGGTCTTCGACTGCGATTTCTACCTGCTCTTCGGTCAGACGGAGATGAGCCCCACCGCCACCCTGTTCAGGCCGGAGCACCAACTGTCCCACAACGGTGCGGCGGGCACGCCCGTGGCCAATGTTCAGGTGGCCATCATGGATGAGAGCGGAACGCTCCTGCAGCCGGGGCAGAGCGGCGAGATCGTCTATCGGGGACCCCATACGATGTCCGGGTACCTCGACAATCCCGAAGCGACGAAGGCGGCATTCGAACACGGATGGTTCCACTCCGGGGACATCGGACACTTCGATGACGACGGACTTCTGTGGTTCACGGATCGGAAGAAGGACGTCATCAAGACCGGTGGAGAGAATGTCGCGTCGATCGAGGTGGAGAAGGCGATCCTCGAAGTCGATTCGTCCGTTGCCGAAGTGGTCGTCGTCGGCTTGCCTCACGCACACTGGACAGAGGCGATCACTGCTTTCGTGGTCCCGATGGAAGGTGAGCGGATCGATCCCGATGCTCTCATCGCTTCCGTCAAGACGGTCATCGATCCGTACAAGGCGCCGAAGTCCGTGATCATCGTCGAACACCTTCCCAAGACTTCGACGGGTAAGATTCAGAAGCATCTTGTCAGGCACGAATTCGAAGGGCACTATGCGGGAGAATGATGGCGACCGAGACCGATGATCTGCGTGTGACTCGGTCGGGTCGCACTCGAGACCCGGGGCGAAAGGAGAAGATCATCCGCGCCTCGGTCTCACTCATCGCGGAGAACGGCTTTCACGACGTCTCGATGGCAGAGATCGGTGCGGAGGCGGGGATCGTCGGCTCCGGGGTCTACCGACACTTCGAAAGCAAGTCCGCGATCCTCGTCGAGGTCTTTGAACGTGTGATCGATTCGCTGCTGGTCGATCAGAAGGAGATCCTGGACTCCGGGCAGGAGCCGGCAGACGCGTTCGCAGGACTCATCGACGGGCAGATCGATTTCGTCGTGGGTGATCGCGCCGTGGCCCTGGTGTACCACCACGAGGTCCATAATTTGCCCGACTCTGACCGCCGACGTCTGCGCCGCAAGCAGCGGATCTATCTGGAAGGGTGGGTCCAACTTCTGCAGGAGCAGCGGCGGACTCTGGACGACTCCAGCGCGCGAACCCTGGTGCACTGCTCGATCGGTGCGATCCAGTCGACGCTCTTCCACAATGTCGGTTTAGCGGAGGAGCAGCTTCGAGACGTCCTGCGGCGTGCTGCCATTGCCGCCCTCAACTCGTGAATCCGCCGATCGTCTCCGACATCGGATGCGACGTCGGGTAGACAGTCGCGACAACAGGTCATGCTGGCGAGGTCGAAACGACGGCAGGGAAGCGTGCGAGGCAATACGATACCCCCGGAGTGAGATCGGAGTCGTGGGGCGACTCTGTTCGATCTCTGCAGCCGGGGGTACGTTGGGGATGTACCGGATATTGACTTCGAGGGGTGGTCGACGAGTCCCCGAAACGGGGCCGGGTATACCATTGAACTACGGTTTTGTTGACTATGCAACAAAAGTGTGGCAGGACACATCGACTAGCGAAGGCGGACCGATGGACGCGACGACTCCGGTGAGCAGCATGATCAGGCAGAACGGTCCGATCAAGATCGCTGCCTGGCGTCTGATGATGGAGAAGTACCAGGACTTCATGACGAGGTTCGAACACGAGTTCCGGACCCGGCACAAACTGACCGTCAATGAGTTCGACGTGCTCATCAATGCCCGACCTGAGTCTCAGGTGCGCCACCGTGACCTGCTGCGCAGCCTGGTGATCAGCCGCAGTGCGCTCAGTCGGCTGCTCGGCAAGCTCGAGGAGCGAGGGCTCGTGAGACAGGAGCCCGACCCGGAGGACCATCGCGGCGTGTTCGTCGCCCTCACCGAGGAGGGAATCCGGCTCTGCGACGAGGCGGCCGCGACGAATGCGGAGATCATCCTCGCCGGTTTTGCGGGGCTCACCGATGCCGAGGCCGACGAGATCTTCGAACTCGTCTCGAAGGTCTGCCCGGTCGAGTAGGGCAGAGGACGGCTCCGCAGACCGGGGCCGCGCTCCAAGGAGGTGCTACACCACTCCCCGCCCACTGGGAAGAGGGCTACGATGTGGCCATGAGCAACGTTGAGACCCGTCCCGAGCAGGTAGTCTGCAAGGCCGGGGGACTACCCGGGCCCTCCTGCGACCAGCAGGGACGTTCCCCAGTCGAGATCATCACCTCCCGCGACGTGCCGCTGGGTGGGCCCCGCGCGATGACCGTGCGGCGGACCCTCCCGCAGCGCCAGCGTTCTC
The DNA here is from genome assembly GCF_056837565.1 of Brevibacterium sp. OS20. NCBI lineage: Bacteria > Bacillati > Actinomycetota > Actinomycetes > Micrococcales > Brevibacteriaceae > Brevibacterium > Brevibacterium sp. OS20. Next base: position 341,083 of record NZ_CM166367.1, read on the forward strand.
TCATCGGCCCGTGGTGCTTCGTCGACCACTACGGCCCGGCGGACGTCTCCGTCACCGGCGGAATGGACGTCGCACCCCACCCGCACACCGGATTGCAGACCGTCAGCTGGTTGTTCCAGGGCGCCATCCAACACATCGATTCCGGCGGAAACGCGGGCCTCGTCCTGCCCGGCGAAGTCAACCTCATGACCGCAGGCGCCGGCATCTGCCACTCCGAAGTCTCGACCGACGACACGACGACCCTGCACGGCGTCCAACTGTGGCTGGCTCTGCCCGATGCCACCCGACACCAGCCCGAACGCGAATTCGAGCATTTCGAACCCGAGCCGGTGTCGCTAGACGGAGGGGAGATGCTCGTCTTCCTCGGCCGCCTCGGCGAAGGTTCCTCACCGGTGCACACGCACACCCCGCTGGTCGGCGTCGAGATACGCCTCGATCCGGGCGCAACCATCGACCTGCCCGTAGATCCGCGGTTCGAGCACGGCCTTCTCGTCGATTCCGGTGATATTGCGCTGGAGAACGTCGATCTGCCGGTCGCGGCGATCGGCTATACGGGCATCGGCGTCGAGGAGCTGCGCATCGCCAATCGCAGCGACGAACCCGGCCGGCTCATCCTCATCGGCGGTGAACCCTTCGGCGAAGAGATCGTCATGTGGTGGAATTTCCTCGGCCGCACCCACGAGGAGATCGCCCGGTACCGCGAGGAATGGCAGGCCGAAGGCGATCGCTTCGGCGCCGTCGACGGCTACGTCGGCAAGGGCGGTCCTGGTCAGAACGCCGATGGCATGGGCAGGCTCCCCGCACCGAGGATGCCCGACGTCACGATCAAAGCGCGGAGGAATCCGCCCCCGCAGGTCCAGAAATAAGGAGCGTTAACCATGTCGAAGACATTCGAAGACAAGACCGGCGCCGAGGTGACCGTGACCTTCAACGAGGACGGCCAGTCCTATGACATCGCCGTAGCCGATGGGACCGTCGCTGGGCACGCGTTCTTCCTGCCCGGACCCGACGCGGAGACCGAGCGCATCTTCCATCACACCGTCGTCGACGAGCAGTTCGGCGGTCGTGGGTTATCGAAGATCCTCGTCGCCGAGGCACTCGAGGACTCACGCGAACGCGGAGTGACCGTCGTGCCCGTCTGCCCGCTCTTCGTCAAGAAGCTGCAGGAAACCGGCGATGACTATGCGGCTCAAGGCGGTAAGTTCCGCAATGCCACCGGCGCCGATATCGACATCGTCAAGCGACAGGCGTGAGTGAGGGTATGAGCAACGCAAGTCGACCATTCATCGACAAGATCCACCCCGAGAACTACAAGGCGATGGCCCAGGCGGCCGCGAGTTCGCGGAAGGCGTCGCGCGAAGCGGGTCTTGATGACGCGCTCATCGAGCTCGTGAACACGCGGGTCTCGCAGATCAATGGCTGCCGCACCTGCCTGAGCATCCATGCCCCGGCGGCAAGGAAGGCCGGTGTCTCCCAGCTCAAGCTCGATGTGCTGCCGAGTTGGCATGAGGCCGAGATCTTCACTGATCAGGAGTTCGCGGCGCTGACCCTGGCCGAGTCGTTGACCGTGCTGGACAAGACGGAGGATCGCGATGCGATCGCCGCTGAGGTGGCGCAATTCCTGACGACCGAGCAGATCTCTGCGATCGAATGGTCGACGATCCTCATCAACGCGTTCAACCGCATCTCGATCGCCAGCGATCACCCGGTGTTCGGAGCCAAGCAGGACTGAGCCCAGGCGGCCTTCGGAGCGAAGCGAGGTTGACTCCTCGCAGGCGCAGTGGGATGTGCCGCCTCGGCGGTGTCAGTTGATGATCTCTTTGTCATCGTCCTCGCGGATGGCCGCCAGCCTCTCGCGCCACATCTGCAGGTCCTGCTCGCTCAGGCGCTTCCAGTCGGTGACCTCGCGGACGATGCGCAGGGATTCGGTGCTGCGAAAGGAACGGGTGGGGTTGCCGGGGAACTTCTTGTCCGTGACGTTCGGGTCGTCGTCGTAGTCACCGAGGGGTTCAACCTCGTAGACGTGCGGCTGTCCGCCGTTGAGGGCGGCCACCTCGGCGGCCAATCCTGCACCGTCGGGCAGGGCCGTGAAGTAGATGTGATTCATCGTCACTTCGGGTCGGTAGTTCGAAGCGAAGCCTGCGGTCAGCAGGTCGCCGGGTGCGAGTTCGGCACGGGTGCCGTGGAAGAAGGGTCCTTCATCGAGTGCGTCAGCCATGGCGTCGAATATACGCTCGAAGACTGCGAATCGGCCTCGGATTCGGCGACTAGAATGGGCCTTGAGCGGTTGATGCGGAGCGCTGCGGCGTGGATCGAAGCAGAGTCGCTTTCCGGGTAGTGAGACTTTCGTCCCGGAATGTGACGACCTCGGCCATACTCTCCTGAGCGAACGATGCCCGTGCGAACGATTCCGGCGGCGTCGACGAACCCACGTGAAGGAGCCCACCCCGCCAATGTCCGCCGAAACGACATCACAGACGAAGAACGCCGCCTCGGCGCCGACCTCACTGACCGGACGGCTCCGCCTCACCGGTCCGGGGATCGTTCTGGCGTTGGCCAGCGTCGGGGCCTCGGACATGATCACGACGATGAACTCCGGTGCCGAGTACGGGCTCGCGCTCATCTGGGTGTTCACGGTCGGCATCATCCTCAAATTCGTTCTCTCCGAAGCGGTTTCCCGGCTGCAGATGAGTGGTGACCGGTCTTTGATCTCCCACCTCACCCGGTTCGGCGGACGGACGTTCCCGGTGCTGTTCCTCATCGCAGAGCTGCTTGTCGGACTGTTCTTCGGGGCCGGTGTCATCGCGGTGACGACGACGATTCTGCAGGCGATCTTCCCTGTCCTGTCGTTCTGGCCGACCGCGATCGTCGTGCTCCTCTCCGCCGCGGTGCTTGTCGGCATCGGCCGGTACGGAATCGTGGAAAAGGCCATGATGGGCTTCGGAATCATCATGTTCTTCGGCATCCTCGCCTTGGCGATCTCCGTGTTCCAGGGCCAGGACGCGCAGGAGGTCGCCGCGGCGACGATCGTGCCGACGTTCCCGAACACCTCGATCATCACGGTGATGTCGCTCATCGGCGGAGTCGGGGGAGCGACCGGCATCCTCGCCTACTCGTTCTGGATCCGTGAGAAGGCATGGCGGACGCCTGACTGGAAGCCCGTCGTCCGGCTCGACCTGTTCATCAGCTATGGACTCGTCTTCATCTTCGCCGTGGCGATGAGCGCTGTGGGAGCCTTCATCCTCTATGGGCAGGGCTTCACGATCTCGGACAACGATGCGCTGTTCGCGATCGCCGATGACCTGGTGGGTCGGATCGGTGAAACCGGCCGGCTCGTGTTCCTCATCAGCTTCCTCGCCGTGGTGTATACGAGCGTGCTCGGCGGGTTCTCCGGAATCGCCTACGTCACCGCCGACTGCCTGCGCGTGCTGCGCCGCTACCCGCACCAGGACGAACCGGCCAATGAGATGTCGGCGAAGTCGATCGAATTCCGCGGCGTCCTCGTCTACCTCTCGATCGCAACGTTGGTCATCATGAGCCTCGGCAAACCCGTCACCCTCGTGCTCGTCTACGCAGCGATCAGCGCGTTCATTCTGCCGGTGCTCGCGCTCGCGCTGCTCGTCATCCTCAACCGCTCGTCCGTGCCGGCTCAGCTGCGCAACACGTGGTGGTCGAATCTGCTGCTCACCGTGTGCCTGGCACTCTTCGGATTCTTGGCGATCCTCCAGGTCAAGGAGTCGGTGATGGGGTTCATCGGGTGAAGTGAGGTGCACCCGACAACTGTCGGGTGTGTGCGCGAAAAGCACGATGGTCTGGCGGTAGTGCCACGGTGCCGGGGTCGGCATACTTGGTGATATGACACAACGACGGTCACGATTCGACGCGGAGCTCGCCGCGAGTCTGTCCGTCATCGGCGGAGTCTTCCCGCCGACCATCACTCCTTCGCTCATCGACTTCATGCGAGTCTCGTACGCCTCGGAGCCGCTCGCGGAGACCCTCAGCGGCCGAAGGGTCGAACATTCCGAATATCAGGTGCCGGGCCACCTCGGCGAGGACATCACCGTCTCCGTCTTCAGACGATCCGGGGACACCGGACGACGACCGACGATCGTCTACGCCCACTCCGGCGGATTGATGTTCGGCGATCGCTTCAGCGCGCTCGGACTCAACCTCGACTGGGTCGAGAGAATCGGTGCGATCCTCATCTGCCCCGAATACCGCCTGGCGCCCGAGTTCCAAGACCCTTATGCGCGTGAGGACATGTACGCCGCGCTCCTGTGGGCGGCGGAGAACTCCGACACCCTCGGCGTCGACCACGCCCGTCTCATCGTCGCCGGAGCCAGCTCCGGAGGGGGACTGGCCGCCGGAATGGCGCTGGCGGCCCGCGACCGGAGCGGACCGAAGCTCAAGGGCCAACTGCTCATCTACCCGATGCTCGACGACCGCGGCATCACACCGTCGACCCATCAGTTCGACGGCATCGGCGTCTGGGATCGGGTGAGCAACGAAACCGGATGGCAGGCGATGCTCGGCGATGACTTCCGCACCGAGGCGGTCTCGCCCTACATCGCACCATCGCGTGCCAACGACCTCACCGATCTGCCGCCCGCGTACATCGACGTGGGCTCGGCCGAGATCTTCCGGGACGAAGCCGTCGCCTACGCCTCGGCCCTCTGGAACGACGCCAGCGAAGCGGAGCTGCACGTGTGGCCCGGAGGCTTCCACGCCTTTGACATCTTCGCTGCCCATACACACCTTGCGCAAGGAATGATCAGCACCCGAATGGCCTGGATCGAGAAGCTCCTGGCCGACTGAAAGGAACATCATGTCTGAGAACACAGCTGTCAACGACGCAGTTGTCCGCGTGGCCACGAAGACCGTCGACAGCGGCGGCGTCCCAGGCGTCGTCGCCGGAGTGACCACCGACAAGGAGACCATCAGTCTCACTGCTGCAGGAGTCCGCTCCCTCGACGATCCGCAGCCGATGACCACGGACTCCGTGTTCATGATCTTCTCCACGACGAAGGCCCTGACCGGCACCGTGGCACTGCAGCTGGTGGAGTCGGGAGAGCTCGACCTCGACGCCCCGGCGAAGGACTATGCCCCAGGATTGGCCGACGTACAGGTCATCGACGGCTTCGACGACAGTGGAGAACCGATCCTCCGGGCACCCGCCAGCGAACCCACCACCAAACAGCTGCTGCTGCACACCGCCGGCTTCGGCTACGACTTCTTCAACGAGAAGTACGAACGACTCGCCCGCGAACACGGCCAGCCGAGCATCGTCACCGCCACCAGGAAGGCGTTGGAGACTCCGCTGCTGTTCGATCCCGGCACCCAGTGGGAGTACGGGTCGAACATGGATTGGGCCGGCCAAGTCATCGAAGGCATCACCGGAAAGACTCTGGGTGAGGCGATGCGCACCCGAGTCCTCGAACCGCTGGGCATGGACGACAGCACCTTCCGTCCGACCGCGTCGATGCAGGAGCGGCAGGCCACGATGCACCAGCGCACCGACGGCGAACTCGCGGCGACCGACTTCATGCTGCCCGAACCGGAGGTGGAGATGGGCGGCCACGGACTCTTCTCGACCGTCGATGACTACCTGAAGTTCATCAGGATGTGGCTCAACGACGGAGCAGCCGACGACGGAACCGTCGTCCTCCGCCCCGAAACGGTGGACATGGCCACGCAGAACCACATCGGCGATCTTCGGGTGAAACTGCTGCCCGGAGTCATCCCGAGCTTGTCCAACGATGCGGAATTCTTCCCCGGCATGCCGAAAACCTGGGGATACACGTTCATGATCAACGAGGAGGACGCCCCGACCGGACGCCCGGCCGGCGCCGCCGCATGGGCGGGTCTTGCCAACCTCTACTACTGGTTCGACCGACAGAACAAGATCGGCGGGTACTGGGCCACACAGATCTTCCCCTTCGCAGACCCCGGATCCGTCGGGGGGTATCTCGAGATGGAGACGGCAGTCTACGATGCTCTGAAAGGCTGATTCGCGACTGAGGCGAATCGCGACCGTCGGTCGACAGTCGTGGACTGCCAATCGTCGACCGACGGACGAACGAGGAGGTGGTGACGTGCAGGAGCTGCTCGGCAGGATTGCGAAGCTCGATCCCGAGGCGAGCCTGGGTCTGCGCGTCATCGCCTGCTTCGACGAACTCATGGCCGGCGAGGTCAATTCCCATGCCCTCGCCTCCGCGGCCGCGGCTCTGGCCGGTTGCCCGGCCGGCTTTCGCGGTGGGGACGGGAGCAGACAGCTGAGGGTCGACTCGGGCGGAGTCTCGATTCCGGGAGACCGACCCGCCGAGGTGGCCGCCCTGTCCCTGCCGAACGATTCCGAGGTCTGGCTCGAGCGGGAGGACGTCGCCTTGCCTAACGATGAACTCATCCTTGAGAGATTCGGGCTCGCCATCGGCGTGAGATTCGGTCTCGAACGGCAGCAGCTGGAGACCCCGCGGGACGTGGCGCTCGCCCTCGATCCTGCCGCGACGCCCGAAGACCGGAGTGCTGCCGCGGTTCGCCTCGGGCTGACGCCTGGTTCGGGATATCGAGTCCTCGCGGCCCCGCTGTTCGCCGTCTTCGAGAAACGACCCGCCGGTCCCACCGATGTCATCACCAGCGAACATGGCACTCTGCAGGTGGTCATCGTGACCGACGACACCGAGGATATCGCCGTGACACCGGCCGGACTGGGGCCGTCCGGGTTGATCGGAGAATTGCCGCGGTCACTGCGGGCAGCCGTGGTGGCACTGCGGCTCAGCCGCCCGCCCGAGGAAGGACTCGTGCGGGCGGAAAACTTCGGTGGGCTCGTCGAACTGCTCGCCGAATCATCTGACACAACCGATCCGGACGCTGCTCTGATAGACGAGATCATGGACTCGCCGTGGGCGGAGTCCACGGTGCGCGTGCTCCTCGAAGCACCGACGATCAGGCAGGCGGCCCGCGACCTCGGTCTGCACCACAGCACGGTGCAGAGCCGGGCCGAGCAGATCGAACGCTGCCTCGGCTACGACCCGCTGTCGGGCTACAACCGCACCAGGTTGGGCATCAGCGTGCTCCGGTGGCGGCTGCGCAATTCCCGGGTGCTCGAACTTCCGGGGCCCGTGGGGTGAGGTGTTCTTGGCCGCCATTTGCCCGCGGTACTCGCCTCGTGCTCACTCCCGACCGGAGCTGATCCACTGAGGGCGGCCGAGCGTGGTCGTGGTCATGAGTGGTCTCCTTGGGGTCGGTGGGCGGACGGTGCGCCGCCGTAGGTGGTGATCTTGTGCTCCGTTGTGGCCAGAGCCAGTTCAAGCTGCTGGACCTGAGCGAGGATGCTTTCGCGCTGGTCGATCATGATCTGCAGGTGTTGGGACGTGGTCGCCTCACCGGCGCGGACGAGTTCGATATAGCGGCTGACTTCGGCGATCGTGAGCTCTCGGCCGGCCGTCGGTGATGCATCGGCGGTTTCGTGTGGCGTGAAAGACAACCTACGGCTGAGAGTGCACTCGAAGTCAAAGGGCGTTCGCTCCTGCTCTGCGGCGTGAGGGCACGGGAGCGAATGCAATAGTTCCTTGACTCCCCGCCTGGGGAGTCAAGGAACTATTGCCGAATCCGGCCGTGCGTCCTACACGAAGGCAGTCGCGAAGAACGGTACGAACGTGACCAGTGCGAGTGCCGCCAACAGCACGAGCGCACTCGGCAATGCGGCCTTCGCCACACCGACGACGCTCATTCCCGACATGCCGGAGGCAACGAACAGGTTAAGTCCCAGGGGTGGCGTAATCATGCCGATCTCGAGGTTCATCACCACGATGATGCCGAAGTGGATCGGGTCGATGCCCAGCTCCATCGCGATCGGCAGCAGGATCGGGGCGAGGATGAGGATCGCCGAGGATGTCTCCATCACGCAGCCGACGAACAGCAGGAGGATGTTGACGAGGATGAGGAACTGCCACGGCTGCAGGTCCCATTCGGTGATCGTCGTCGAGATCTGTCCGGGAATCCGCTCACTGGCGAGCACGAAGGTGAAGAGAATGCCGTTGGCGATGATGAACATGACCATCGCCGAGGTCTTCACCGACGCAAGCGTGACCTCCCACAGTTGCGAGATCTTGATCTCGCGATAGATGAGCAGCGACACGACCAGCGAATACGCGACGGCCACAGCGGCTGCCTCGGTGGGGGTGAACCATCCGGAGTAGATTCCGCCGAGGACGAGGAACGGCAGGGCAAGAGCGAGAATCGCATCCCGGAATGCCTTGAGCTTGTCCTTGTTCGACATCCGGAAGCCGACCCCGGCGTGACCGTAGCCCTTCTTCCAAGCGACGAACACAGCCATGCCCAGCAGCATCACGCCGGCAAGGATGCCTGGCAGGACGCCCGCGAGGAACAGGTCGCCGATGTTCTGCTCGGTGGCGATGCCGAAGACGATGAGCGGAATCGACGGTGGGATGAGGATGCCCAACGACCCCGAGGTGGCGACGAGTCCCGTGGAGAACTCCTTCGGGTACCCGTTCTTGATCATCGCCGGAATCATCAGCGCACCGACCGCGACGACCGTGGCCGGTGACGACCCGGAGACCGCTGCGAAGAACATGCACGCGAGCACCGTGGTGATCGCCATACCGCCGCGCAGGTGCCCGACCATGGCCGCGCCAAAATCGGTCAGCCGCCGGGAGATCCCACCGCGGGACATGATGTTCGCGGCGAGGATGAAGAACGGGATCGCCATGAGCGGGAACGAATTCAGTGCATTGAACAGCCGTTCCGAAACCTGGGTCATCGGAATGAGCGTGAAGTAGTAGAAGTAGACGAGGCTCGTCAGACCCAAAGCGACCGCAATGGGCGCCGAGGTGACAAGCAGTGCGATGAGGACGACGATGAGGACGATGGTGGCTTCGAACATCAGCGATCGCCTCCCTTCTCGTCGGTCTCACCATCGCCGAGGCGGTCGCCCCCGTTGGCTCCGTCCGTGCGGTTTGTGCGGTCGCTTCCGTCATCGACGATCGCGATGTCTTCGACGTCGATGCCGACGGCGGCGGCCTCCTCGGCGAGGACATCCTTGTCGAGTTCTGTCGCAGGAGTGCGCAGGGCACGGATGGTCATCTCCACCGCCCGAATGAAGAACAGCGTCATGCCCACCGCCAGCGAGAGTTCGACGACCCACAGCGGCAGCTTGAGCGCCGGGGTGATCGTCGTCCGCGAGAACGGTTCGGTGATGAGTGCCCAGGACAGGTAGGCGATGAAGCCCGCGTAGATCAGAGTGGCCAGTCCGCCGAGGACGACGAAGAACTTCTTCGCTTTGCCCTTGAGCATTGCAGGCATGATGTCGACGGCCACATGCTCGCTGTGGCGCAGTGTGACGACGGCGCCGAAGAACGTCGAGAAGATGATGAGGTAGATGACCGCCTCTTCGGACCAGAAGAGGACGTCACCGGTGATATTGCGCAGAAGCACGGCGAAGACCGCCAAGGCGGTGGCCGCGATCAGGCAGCCGCCGGCGAGGAAGTTCTCGAGCCGACTGAGGTACTTGTCGATGGTCTTCATCATCAGCCCCTCTTCTCGTTGCGTTCGAGGAGCTCGTCGACGACCTCGGGACCGATGACGTCGCGGTACTTCTCGTATTCGGACGGCACGACCATGTCTTTGAAGGCTTGGCGCTCGTCCTTGCTCGGAATGACGATCTCCGTGTCGCCGGATTCCTCGATGGTCTTCTTCGACTCTTCGTTGACCTTCTGAGCTTCCTTGCGGTTGAATTCGCTGGCCTCATCGGCAGCCTCGTCGACTGCGGTCTGCAGGTCGTCGGGAAGCTCGTCGTACCAGCGCTTGTTCACCGTGAGGATGTAGCCGATGTAGCCGTGATCGAGTTCGGTCACGTACTTCTGGACCGTGTGCATGTTCTGCGACTGGATGTTCGAGTAGGTGTTCTCGCCTCCGTCGATGAGCCCCTGCTGCAGTCCGCTGTAGACCTCGGCGAACGCAAGCGGAGTCGGAATCCCACCCCAGGTCTCGAACTGGGTGCGCAGCACGTCTGAAGGCTGGATGCGGTACTTCTTGCCCTTCATGTCTTCGGGTTTCAGCGTCTTGTTGTTCGAGTGGATCTGCTTCATCCCGGAGTCCCACAGACCGAGGACTTTGAGCCCGTTCTCCTCGAGATCAGGGTTCGCGTAGATCGCCTTGCCGATCTCCGTATCAGGACTGGCGACTTCGGGGATCTCGTCCGGTTCGTCGAAGATGAACGGCAGGTCGAGAACCTGCAGGCTCGGCGCGATCGTCGTGAACTTCGCGCTCGCCGGAGCCAGCATCTGCACGGCATTGGACTGGATGGCCTGCATCTCGTCCTTGTCGCCGTAGAGTTCCGAGTTCGGGAACACCTCGACCTCGATGCGGCCACCGGACTTCTTCTCGACCTGTTCGGCGAAGAAATCGGCAGCCAATCCCTTCGGTGTGCCCACCGAGGTGACATGGGCGAAGCGCAGTTCGAATCTCTGTTGATCTCCGTTGCGGGCGGGATTGCATCCGCTCAGCAGCAGGAGGCTTATCGAGAGGCCCGCGATGAGCGGCTTCCACCTCGGTCGTCTCATTGACGTCATCGTCAGCTCCAGTCTGGTTGGCCAGGGGCGAAGCCGATCGGGAACGCGTGTGCGGACAGGCGAGCCCGACCGCTTCGACGGCTGATCATTGCCGGGCGGAGAGCTCGTGCCGAGTCATGTTCTCGATCGACCGTTCACGAGCCTAGAGGACTTTTCGCTGATTTCCAATATGATCCTACAAAGAATGCATTATTTGTTGGCAGATCGGTTCACGGGCGAGTTCTGGGGTGGATCTGCAGTCGATAGCGCGGGCGCGAGCGACCGGACCGCAGGGGGAGCAGCGTGTTCAACCCGTGCCGAAGCCGTCAGCTCGCGTCGAGGTCGCTTCAGTCAGCGTCGAAATCGAAGGGGTCGGAGACGGCATGACCCGTCGTTGATTCGGCCAGGCGGAGAAAGCCGTTCGTGATGTGATCGCCGAGGTGGCGCGCCGCCGCGTCCGGATCGACGTCACGCACGGCATCGACGATCGACTGATGTTCGGCGTGCACCTGATCGAGCCGCTCTGGACTGTCGAGGGTGAGGTCCCAAGGGAACGCCCGCCAGCGTGCGGCGATGTCGTCGCGCAGCGCGGGCATTCCGCAGCGGTCGTAGAAGAAGAAGTGGAACTCCTCGTTGCGGGTGTTGCGTCCCAGCGAATCACCGTCGGCGCTGGCCTCGTCAAGCGCCTCGAGCAGGCGCTCGGCCTGGCGCAGCTCGTGTCTGGAGATCCGCGTGGTCGCACGGGCGATGGCGAAGGTCTCGGTGAGCTTTCGGGTGACGAAGAGGGACTTGAGACGGTCGACGTCGACGCCGGCGACGCGTACACCGCGGTGAGCTTCGGAGGTGACGAGACCCTCGGCTTCGAGGATCCGCAGTGCCTCGCGGACCGGCGTGATGGAGGCATTGAACCAGTCGGCGACCTGATCCTGTCGCAGTCGTTCGCCGCGATCGAGCTCGCGAGAGAGGATCTTTCGGCGCAGGCCGAGGACGATGACGTCCCGTTTGGTCGATGCCGACTCCTGATCCACCCGATGCCTTTCGTTCATGCGTCACCCGCTGTTGGGGTGTCAGTTTCATGTCTCGGTGGTCCCAGTCTACAGGCTCGGGCATCAACTGAGACTAAAGAATGCATTATCCGTGAGGATATGTATGATGTGGATGTCAACGTTTCATACCTCGTCGTGGAGGGCCGATGGCCACTGCTGCACCGACGTCCGTACCGAGCCCCGCGGGCCAGGACGACGCGACCGCCTCGAACCTGCCGCTGTCCGGCATCACTGTCATCAGCTGCGAACAGGCAGTCGCCGCCCCGTTCGCCTCACGCCAGCTGGCGGACCTCGGAGCCCGGGTCATCAAGATCGAACGGCCCGGCGTCGGCGACTTCGCCCGCGGATACGACACGACGGTCAACGGACTCTCGAGCCATTTCGTGTGGATCAACCGCAACAAAGAGAGCCTGGCGCTCGATCTCAAGAGCTCCGACGGACTTAAGATCCTCCACGATCTCATCGCCTCGGCGGATGTCTTCATCCAGAACTTCGCTCCTGGCGCGGCAGAGAGACTCGGCCTCGGTGCCGACGAGCTCCGTTCGATCAACCCTCGGCTGATCCATGCGTCGATCTCCGGATACGGAACGGACGGGCCGTACAAAGATGCCAAGGCATACGATGCACTTGTGCAGGCCGAGGCGGGACTGGTCTCCGTGACCGGAACAGAGGAGTTCCCTGCGAAGACGGGAATCTCGACGGCAGACATCGCCGCGGGAATGTACACGTACTCCGGCATCCTCACCGCTCTGTACAACCGCGAGCGCACCGGTGTTGGAGCCACCTTGTCGACGAGCCTCTTCGACTCCCTCGTCGAATGGATGGGCTACCCCCTCTACTTCACCCGCTATGGCGGCACCCGTCCCACCCGAGCCGGCACCTCCCATGCCGCTATCGCCCCCTACGGTGCTTTCACCTGCGGCGATGGCACTCAGATCATGCTCGCGATCCAGAACGAACGCGAATGGGAACGCTTCGCCACTCAGGTTCTCGACCGTCCCGATATGGTCGCCGACGAACGCTTCGACCGTGCCGCTCACCGCTACGCCCACCGACACGAACTCCAAGAGATCATCGAGCGAGCCTTTTCCGCGCTCACCGGTGAGGCCTGCGACGCTCTGCTCGAACAGGCAGCGGTCGCCCACTCGAGGCAGCGCGATATGAGCGAGATCGCCGACCACCCGCAGCTGACCGAACGCCACCGCTGGCACGAGGTCGAGACCCCCGCCGGTCCGATCTCCATGCTCGCACCACCGGTCGAGATGTCTGGGGTGGGCCATCGCATGGACCCGATCCCGGCGGTGGGACAGAACTCGGAGTCCGTCCTCGGCGAGCTGGGAATGGATGCCGAGGCGATCGGCGAACTGCGCCACAACGGGGTGATCTGACGACGATGAATGAAGAACCCGCACAACCGACCGACGGCGGGGCCGCCTCGGCGGGGGCCGACGACTTCGCCTACTCACCTCTGCTGCCCACCGAAGGTGAGGGCCCGCGGATGCGCGGGCTCGACATCGGGGGAGTGGAGACGACCACCGTCGAGGTGGGCGGGACGTCGCGCTCGTTCCTTACGGTGGCGCCGGAGACCCTGACCGACCTCGCCGAGGTCGCCTTCAAGGAGATCTCGCACTACCTGCGCACCGACCATCTGGCCAGCCTGCGCGCGATCATCGACGATCCGGAGGCCAGCGACAACGACGTCTTCGTCGCTCTCGACCTGCTGCAGAACGCCGCGGTCTCGGCCGGGGAGATCCTGCCGATGTGCCAGGACACGGGAACGGCGATCGTCTCAGCCAAACGTGGGCCCAATGTGCTCACCGACGGCGATGACGCGAAGCACCTGTCCCGCGGCATCGGCCGTGCCTATGAAGAACTCAACCTCCGCTATTCGCAGCTGGCTCCCACGAGCCTGTTCGAGGAGACCAATACCGGCACGAACCTGCCCGCCCAGATCGAAGTGGGGCTGAGTCCTACTGATGACTACGAACTGCTGTTCATGGCCAAGGGCGGAGGGAGCGCAAACAAGTCCTTCCTCTATCAGGAGACGAAGGCCGTCCTCAACGAGTCGTCGATGCTCGAATTCCTCGCCGAGAAGATCTCCACCCTCGGCACTGCAGCCTGCCCGCCGTATCACCTGGCTGTCGTCATCGGCGGGCCTTCAGCCGAGTTCACACTCAAGACCGCGAAGCTCGCCAGCGCTCATTACCTCGACGACCTGCCAGAGACCGGTGATGCCGAGTTGGGCCACGGATTCCGGGACAAAGAGTTCGAGGAGGCCGTCTTCGAACTCACGCAGAACCTCGGCTTCGGTGCCCAGTTCGGCGGCAAGTACTTCTGCCACGACGTCCGCGTCGTCCGGCTGCCCCGCCACAACGGGTCCCTGCCGATCGCGATCGCCGTGAGCTGCTCGGCCGACCGGCAGATCATCGCCCGCATCAACGCAGACGGTGTGTTCATCGAAGAGCTCGAACACGACCCGGCTCGTTTCCTGCCTGCAATGGGCCGCGTCGAAGAGATCGAATCCGGAAACGTCACCGACATCGACCTCGACCGACCGATGCCGGAGTTGCAGGCACAGCTGTCCGAACTGTCCGTCGGGGATCGGGTGTCGCTGACGGGAACGATGATCGTCGCCCGCGACATCGTGCATGCGGAGCTGCGCGACCGCCTCGATGCCGGTGGGGAACTTCCCGAGTATTTCAAAGACCATCCGATCTACTATGCGGGGCCGGCGAAGACACCCGAGGGAATGCCCTCGGGGTCGTTCGGTCCGACCACCTCATCGCGGATGGACAGCTATGTGCGGCGGTTCCAGGAGGCCGGCGGGTCGATGATCATGCTCGGCAAGGGTAACCGGTCCGCGCAGGTGAAGAGCTCCTGCGCCGAATTCGGGGGCTTCTACCTCGGATCGATCGGCGGCCCTGCCGCCCGGCTGGCTCAGGACTGCATCACCTCGGTCGAGGTCCTCGATATGGAGGAGCTCGGGATGGAGGCAGTGTGGAAGATCCACGTCGGAGACTTCCCGGCGTTCATCATCACCGACGACAAGGGCAATGACTTCTTCGACAGCACCGGGCCGCCGACGCTCGGTCTCGGGCGGACCCGCACGGTCCGCGACGGCACCCGATTGGACTGATCGGGCGATGGTCGGGCAGGGCCACCTCGGCGAGGAACCGATGACTTACAGACGAACACAGCGAACCACGGAACAGAGGATTTCACCATGGCAGTAAGCAATGAAGAGCAGATGATGATCGACCTGGTCGCCGAGTTCATCGACGAGCAGGTCAAACCCAGCGTCAACAAGGTCGAGCACGCCAACGAATACCCCGAGGCATGGATCCAGACGATGAAGGACATGGGCATCTACGGGCTCGCCATCGACGAGCCGTGGGGGATGGGCAAGGTCTCGACCGAGGCATATGCGCTCATCACTCAGGAGCTCGCGCGCGGGTGGATGTCCCTGGCCGGTGCCATGGGCGGGCATACCGTCGTCGCGAAGCTCATCCAGGAATACGGTACGCAGGAACAGAAGGACAAGTACCTGCCTCGGATGGCCACGGGTGAGCTGCGAGCGACAATGGCGCTGACCGAACCCGGCGGCGGATCCGATCTGCAGGCGATGCGCACAACAGCTGCCAAGGACGGCGACGACTACGTCATCAACGGGTCGAAGACGTGGATCACGAACGCCCGGAAATCCGACCTCATCGCTTTGCTGTGCAAGACCGACCCCGAGGCGGAACCCCGTCACAAGGGCATCTCGATCATCCTCGTGGAGAAGGGGGAGGGGTTTACCGTCTCCCAGGATCTGTCGAAGCTCGGTTACAAGGGCGTTGAGACGTGCGAACTGTCCTTCGACGGTCTTCGGCAGCCGCAGTCGCAGCTGCTGGGTGAGGCCGAGGGTGTCGGGTTCAAGCAGATGATGAATGGCCTCGAGATCGGCCGCATCCAGGTCGCGTCCCGGTCGCTCGGCGTCGCGCAGGCTGCGCTCGATGATGCGGTGAAGTATTCGCAGGAGCGCGAGTCGATGGGCAAGCCGATCTGGAAGCATCAGTCGGTGGGCAACAAGCTCGCGACGATGGCGACGAAGCTCGAGGCCGCCCGGCAGCTCGTCCTCCACGCGGCTCGCACCTATGATTCGGGCGCGCGTGTGGACATGGAGGCAGGAATGGCGAAGCTCTATGCCTCGGAGATGGCCGCCGAGGTGGCCCTCGACGCCATCCGCGTCCATGGCGGTTACGGATATTCGACTGAGTATGACGTCGAGCGCTACTACCGTGACGCTCCTCTGATGATCGTCGGCGAAGGCACGAACGAGATCCAGATGAACGTCATCGCCAAGCAGCTCATCGGCCGGAACAAGGCCTGAGGGTTCACCCGGCTACTGGCCCACGGTTGGGCAACCTGCCCACCCGCGCCTGACGTACCCGCACGATCCGCCTCCAGACTTCTGGCCACGAACTCAACTCGAGGGAATAACATGACTCACAAACCCCGTCCGCGTCCGGACACTCCGCACATGATGACCGAGGAGCGTCTCGAGATCCAGGCGCTCGCCCGCGAGTTCGCCCGCGATGTCGTACTGCCGATCGCCAACGAGCTCGACCCCGTCGAGGGGCAGTTCCCGGATTCGATGGTCAAGCAGATGGCCGAGATGGGCTTCTTCGGCATCCTCATCCCCGAAGAGTACGGTGGCCTGGGGCTCGGTGTGTTCGAGTACTGCCTCGTCGCCGAAGAGCTCTCGCGGGCGTGGATGTCGGTGGCCGGTCTGCTCGCCCGTGGAAACGGGATGGGTGGGGGTTTCTCCCCCGAACAGGAAGCCCGCCTGCTGCCGAAGGTCGCTGCCGGCGAGTACCTCGGCGCCTTCGCCCTGTCGGAGGCTGAAGCGGGGTCGGATGTCGCGAATCTGCGGTGTAAGGCCGAACGCAATGCCGATGGTGATTGGGTCATCAACGGCACGAAGATGTGGTGCACATATGCCGATCAGGCCGACTACATCGTTCTCTTCGCTCGCACCTCGGTGGAGGAGAAGCGGCATCGGGGGATCTCGGTGTTCCTCGTCGAGAAGGAACGCGGCACCTTCCCCGTAGGGATCTCCGGGGCACCGGCGAAGAAGATCGGCTACCACGGGTGGAAGACCTGGGAACTGTCCTTCGACAACTTCGTCCTGCCTGCCGATGCCCTCCTCGGTGAGGAAGGCCGTGGGTTCTACCAGGCAGTGTCCGGTCTCGAGGTCGGACGTGCGCACACGGCGGCCCGGTCGATCGGTCTGGCACAGGCGGCGCTCGAGGACTCGGTGAAGTATCTCAAGGAACGCGAGCAGTTCGGCCATCCGCTCGCTGATTTCCAGCATCTGCGGTTCAAGGTTGCGGACATGGCCGCGCAGATCGAGGCGTGCCGGCAGCTGATGTACCACGTGTGCACGGAGATCGACTCCGGTCGTCGGTGCGACAAGGAAGCCGCGATGGTGAAGTACCTGGCCGGAGAGATGAGCGAGAAGGTCACCTCCGAGGCGCTGCAGATCCATGGCGGTGCCGGGTACACGAAGGACTTCGCCGTCGAACGTCACTGGCGTGATGCCCGGTTGACGAAGATCTTCGAGGGCTCGTCGGAGATCCAGATGCGCATCATCTCCGACGAACTCCTCGGCCGCTGAATTACTACCTGACGGCGGCCCAGCAACCTGGCGCCAGGTATCTGCGCCGCCGTCGGGTAGCAATTGGGAACTTCTGGGCGCACTACACGAACCACCGATAGGAACTTGACTGCGATGACTGAGACGAACATCCACGATTGGGTCGGGCGAACCGCGACCGTGTCAGAGACCGCCGATGGGGAGCGGGCCGCACGCTTGGCGACCCTGCTCGGCCACACTGGTGACCAGTCTGCACCTCTGTTCCCGTTGGGGCATTGGTTGTATTTTTCGGAAGACGATGTGCCGATGAGTGAGCTCGGAGCTGACGGGCATGCGGCTCTTGGTGGGTTCATGCCTCCGGTGCCCCTGCCCAGGCGGATGTGGGCCGGCAGCGACCTGGCCTTCCACGCCCCGATTCTGCCCGGGCAGACGATCGAGCGGACGACGACGATCGAATCGATCACGGAGAAGACCGGCAGCACCGGGCCCCTGTGTTTCGTCGTGCTCCGCCACGAGCTCACCGCGGACGGGAAGCCCGCCACGACGGATCGGCACACGATCGTCTACCGCGAAGCCACCTCGGTGCCGGAGGGATCGGCAGCGAAGCCCCCACGTGAGGACTCGCTAGTCCCGGACGGTTGGGCCTGGACGCGCTCGGTCCGACCGAACGAGGTCATGCTCTTCCGCTACTCGGCGTTGACGTTCAACTCCCACCGCATCCACTACGACCACCCGTACGTCACCGAAGTCGAAGGCTACCCCGGGCTCGTCACGCATGGACCATTGACCGCGACGCTGCTGTTGGACGCGTTCATGTCCACCCACCCCGAGGCGGGCGTGACCGGGTACCGGTTCACCGCGAAGTCCCCGTTGTTCGCGAACGAACAGATCCACCTCGTCGGCAGAGAGACCGAACCCGGCGTGCACGAGCTGCAGGCCATTGCCCCGGGTGGGAAGACCGCGATTGCCGCCACTGTGACGACGAAGAGCTGAGGAGCACCACTATGTCCGATACCCGCCCCGCACCCCTGACCGGCCTCAAGATCGTCGAGATCTCTGCCTTCGTCGCAGCTCCGCTGGGGTCGATGACGCTCGCGCAGCTCGGCGCCGATGTCATCCGCATCGACCCGATCGGCGGGAACATCGATGCGAATCGGTGGCCGATCAGCGATGACGGCACGAGCATCTACTGGGCGTCCCTGAACAAAGGGAAGCGCTCGGTCACACTCGACCTCAAGTCCGAGGAGGGGCAGAAGATCGCGACGGACCTCATCGCCGAGGCGGGCACCCTCATCACGAATCTGCCCGCTCGCGGGTGGTTGAGTTATGAGAATCTCAAGCAGCATCGCGAAGATCTCGTCATGCTCCGCCTAGGCGGGTGGCACGACGGTTCCCCGGCAGTGGATTACACGGTGAATGCGGCCAGTGGTTTCCCGATCATCACCGGTGACGACGAGCATCCGGTCAACAACGCGGTGCCGGCATGGGATGTCGCTGCGGGGCTCTATATCTCCAACGGGATCATGGCCGCGGAGCTTGACCGTCGTACTTCGGGCAAGGGCCAGGAGATCACCTTGGCGCTCTCGGACGTCATGCTCGCCACCGTCGGCAATCTCGGCTATATCGCCGAAGTGCAGGCGACGGGGAAGACGCGTGGTGCTCTAGGCAATGGGTTGTATGGGGCGTATGGTCAGTCATTCGAGTGCGCGGATGGCCGTCAGGTGATGGTCGTGGTGATCTCGAACAAGCACTGGCGTGGTTTGGGGAAGGCGACAGGCTTGAGCGAGAAGCTTGAGATGATCGGCCCGTTGCTGGACGTCGACCTGAACACCGAGGGCGGCCGGTTCGAAGCACGGGAGGCGATCGATGCGGTGGTGCGACCGTGGTTCACCGCGCACGACTCCGAGGACGCGACGAAGCTGCTCGCCGAGGCCGGAGTGCTCGTCGGTGGGTTCCAGACGTTCGAGGAACTCGTGAACTCAGACCCGAGGTGTTCGACAGAGAACCCGCTACTCACCGAGATCGACCAGCCGGGTGTCGGACAGGTACTCGCCCCTCGTGTGCCCTTGAAGTTCGGTGGGACTCCAGTTGCTGATGCATTTCCGGCACCACAGCTGGGTGGTGACGCGTCTGAGGTGCTCGAATCGGAACTCGGGCTCGATGCCGATGCGAGAAATCGGCTGAGCTTGGACGGAGTGGTCGACCTCGCGAAGTGAGCGGCCCGTGCGCGGTCTTGGACATCATTGACGACGGCGTGAAGTTCAGCACGATACTCGGAATTACCTAGCTCAACTGGGCAACGTCAGCCCTTCGTGGTTCCGACCTGGATCTTGTCGGATTTGATCGAGCTGGCTGAACCCGTTGCTCGACGAACCCGCCACATCGTCTAGTCTCACGACGGAGCTTCTCAGCGCTTGCGCATGTCGAAACCGGGCTGCGCCGACGGGCGCAAGACGTTATCTGATTAGACTGCGAACCAATCGTCTAGTTCGACGCCGTTCGACTGAGAAAGACATATCTGATGGCCGCAAGCTTCCACCCCGCACACCGCAGCTCTTACACGTCATACATGCTGCTGTGGAACCCCGACTACTTCTTCTGGCCCGAGGACGAACGGCTGGAGACCCTTGCCAGTATCGAAGCAGGTGAACCCGCCGAGGACCAGTGGTCGATGAGTGCGAATCATCGTCATGTGCAGGTCGGTGATCGGATCTATCTGCGCAAGACGGGCCAGGGAGAGCGTGGCATCGTCGCTGCTGGGTGGGTCCAAGGGGAGGTCATTGTGCAGCCTCATTGGGACGGCTCGGCACGAGCTGCCACCTACGTCCCGATCTCCTGGGACTCTCTGGTGGGCGTCGACAACCCCCTTGACCTTGAACCCATATCCGACCAGTTCCCCTCCGGAATCTGGAAGGGAATGCAGAGCGGAATGAGGATCCCCGATGATGCCGCCCAAGAGCTGGAACGTCAGTGGTCGGACCACTTTGGTCGGGCACTTCGACAGGAGCAGAACCTTGCTGATGGCGATCATGCTTCAGAGGCCCCCATTGAGCGTCGTTATGCGGTTTCTGTCATCCGCGCACGACGACATCAGCGGCGCTTCCGGGCCCTGCTCCTCCAGAATCGTGAGCTGAAATGCCAGTTCGACGGTTGTCCGATCAATGATCTGCGACTTCTCGAAGCTGCCCATATTGTCCCTGACTCTGATGGCGGGGAGTCGTCTTTGGATAATGGTCTGCTGCTGTGCCGGAATCATCACCGGGCATTGGATGTAGGCCTTATCGAGTATGACGGCAGTGAGTTCTTTTGGGGTGATGAGTTCGAGCCACTCTGACTCTCGACAGCATTCGTTCCACGCTCACATATGGCGCCCTCCGGCGATCTCCAGCACCACCCCGGTTATGTAGGAAGCCATATCCGAAGCGAGGAATGTCACTGCGGAAGCGATTTCGCTTGGTTCACCGGCTCGACCCAGAGGGATATCGGCGATTTTCGCTTCGATGAGATCTGGCCTCATCGCGGCTGTCATGGGTGTATTGATGAAACCAGGCTGGATGGCATTCACCCGGACATTTTTGAACCCGACTTCCTTCGCAGCGGCTTTGGTCATGCCGACGATTCCGGCCTTGGCAGCTGAATAGTTCGTCTGGCCCAGGTTGCCTACTTTTCCGGCGATCGACGAGACATTGATGATCGACCCACCCCCGGGCTGATCACGCATATGTCCGGAAGCCGAGCGCAATCCGTTCCAGGTTCCTCGGAGGTGCACGGAGATGACTTGGTCGAATTGGTCTTCGCTCATCTTGCGCATGGTCGCATCGCGGGTGATTCCGGCGTTATTGACCATAACGTCCAGCGCTCCGAATCTCTCGACGACGACTGAACACAGGTGCTCCACTTGAACGAGGTCGACGACATCACATGCCAGGCCGATTGCGCGATCGCCGATGTCGAGTGAACTGGCGGCCGCACTGGCAGCTTCGCCATCGAGGTCGCCGATGACGATTTGGGCACCGGCGTCGGCAAATGCTCGGGCAATCGCATAGCCAAGGCCCTGGGCACCTCCGGTGACGACCGCGGTGCGGTTTTCGAGCAGTTTCATATGAGTTCCTTTAGTCGTGGGGTTCGGGGTGGCCGGTCAGAATGGATAGGCGACAGGTGCCAGCAACGCCGTGGCTGCCGCCAGAATGAGGACCAGAGGGCCGCCGATTTTGATGAAGTCCATGTAGCGGAAGCCGGCGACGAGCGTTTGCGTCATACAGGCGGTGCCGATCGGAGTTCCGCATGCAAGGTTGCATGCCAGGGTGACGGCGATGGCCCAACTCGTCGGGTCGGCGCCGAAAGAGATCGCGACCGAGATGACGATCGGAACGAACATCGCGGTCAGCGCTGTGTTCGATGCGAAGTTGGTGAGGATCGCAGCGACGATGATGAAGATGCTGAGCACCAACCAGGGGCTTGAGGCCTCACCGAAGATTCCGACGATGGCATCGGCGATCAACTGTCCGCCGCCCGAATCAGTCAGGCCTTGGCCGAACGCCTGTGCCGCGGAGAGGATGATCAAGGTGTTCCAGTCCATCTGCCTGATGGCGTCCTTGAAGCTGATGCACCCGGTGACAATCATGAGGATGGCTCCGATGAGCGCGATGACTGCGATGTTCCACAGTCCGGAGACGAACCCGATGACGATGGCGACCATGAGGAGCATTGAAAACGGAAGCTTCCAACGTGCTGGCATCTCGTCACTGCTGGTGTTCGGGTCCTTCTGGTCCGCCAGGAGGTCGGGTGGGGTGAAAGTCAGCACCTTGTTTCCGACGCGATAACCGATTGTGGCCATATACAGGACGGTGATCACGATAAGTGGACCGCCGATGCGCGAAAGTGTGAAGATACCCATCGGCTCTGTGCCGTCGGTGGTCTCGAGGATTCCTTGGGTGACCAGCTGCGCAGTAGAGCCAGTCAGCGTGGCGATGCCGCCGATAGCAGCGCCGATTCCAGCGCCCATAATGGCCAGTGGCATGCGAATGCGTCCCTGTGACCGGTTCGCGATGATGGCCACAAGGGGAATGAAGATCGCGACGACCGCACTATTGCTGAGGAATGCCGACAGAATCGCCGAGGTGGCAGTGACGACCACGATCAGCGCGCGTTCGTTGCGGTAGAGCCCGATCGCTTCGAATTTCGAAGCGACGAAGTCAGCGAACCCGGTTTTGAAGAGGGCATTTCCGACAACCATCATTCCGGCGCAGAAGAGCGTCACCGTGCTTCCGAAGGGACTGTACGCCTCTTCGAGGTCGATAGCTCCGATGATGGCCATGAGCAGTGCGGCGACGATCGCGGTGACGGCGATCGGAATCTTCTCGAGCACGAATGAGACCATCGCGATAACGACGATGATGATGGTGAGAATAGGCAGAGCGACCATGGATATCTCCTCTTTGAGTTCTGGCCGATGGTGGCGGTTGTGTTGTGGTTAGGGGTGCTCACGCGGATTCGAAGACGGCGGCCATTCCTTGGCCCCCGCCGATGCACATCGTCTCGAGACCTCGGCCTCCGCCTCGGCGTTTGAGCTCGTGCAGCATGGTCGTCATGATCCGGACACCGGTGGCTCCGACAGGGTGACCAAGGGAAATGCCGGAACCATTGACGTTGAGGCGGTCCATATCGGCCCAGTCCCAGCCTTTGAGTACCGCGAGTGCTTGCGGGGCGAATGCCTCGTTGAGTTCGACAAGGGTGAAGTCGTCGAAGGTCAGTCCGGTGCGGTTGAAGAGCTTCTCGACAGCCGGCACCGGTCCAATGCCCATCTGCGCGGGCTCGCATCCCACGGCGGTCCACGCCGAAAGATACCCCAGCGGTTCAAGACCGAGTTCATCCAGTGCATCTTCAGCGACGATGAGGCATGCAGCGGCCGCATCGTTCTGCTGGCTCGCATTTCCTGCGGTGACGATTCCTCCGTCCATGAGCGGACGGAGTCGTGCGAGAGATTCGACAGTGGTGTCGGGGCGGACCCCCTCATCACGGGTGAACTCGGTCGGATCACTGCGGCGTTGTGGAACACTGACGGGGACCACCTCGGCGTCGAATGCCCCGGTCTCCCATGCTTGAGTGGCACGTTGATGGCTGCGTGCAGCGAATTCGTCGGCATCTTCTCTTGTGATCCCGTACGTTCGGGCGAGGTTCTCTGCCGTCTCAATCATCCCGGAGATGTAGCCGAATCGCTCCTCAGGCTGTGACCGTTCCCGCCCGCGCTCGAGCCTGTCGTGCATGGTCGCACTGCCTGACCGGCTGCCCCACCGCATATCGGTCGAGTAGTACTCGATGTTGCTCATCGATTCGACGCCTCCGGCGATCACGGCCGTGGCGGCTCCCGTCTGGACCATCATTGCTGCGGTGGCGATGGCCTGAAGGCCGCTGCCGCAGCGGCGGTCGAGCTGCATTCCCGCAACGTGGATCGGCAGCCCTGCCTGGAGCGCGACCCAACGGCCGACGCAAGGGACCTCGCTGTTGGCATAGGACTGTGCGAAGACTACGTCTTCGATCTGTTCCGTGTCGATGCCGCTGCGGGCAATCACTTCTCTGACAACGGTCGCACCGAGGTCTTCGACAGGCACAGGGCGCAGTGACTTGCCGAAGCTGCCGATAGGTGTACGTGTGGGCGCGACGATTGCTGCACGTTTCATTGCGGTCCTGTCTGGTCGTATGCGTGGGAGGTTTGAGCGGGTGTGAAGCGGGGAGGTCTGCGCTCGAGAAATGCGGTAGTTCCTTCGGCGCACTCCGATGAGCTGAAGGCGATGTCGCTGGCGGCCAGGGACCGGTTGATCATCTTTGGTTTCGACAGGGTCGTACCGTCGTCGATGAGCTGCTTGGCCAGGGCGAGGGCCTGGGGCGGGCGACGGTTGAGGTTTTCGGTCAAAGTTAGTGCTGCGTTCAATGCTTGGCCGGAGTCGACTACACGGTTGATGAGGCCCCAGTCCAATGCGGTCTGAACGCTGATCGGTTCTGCGAGGAAGATGAGTTCCTTGACGCGTCCTGCAGTGATGCGGTCCAGGCTGCGATACGTTCCGCCGCTGCTGGGGAAGACGCCGAGGTTCGTCTCGGGCAGTGCGAGTGAGACTTGTTCTTCGGCCACGATGAGATCACAGCACAGCGCCAGCTCTAGACCTCCGCCGTAGGTCAGACCTTGAAGTGCGGCGACGGTTGGCTTCGGGATAGTGGCAAGCGAAGCGAAGATTGCATTCTGTCGGCGCAGTTTCCGGTCGACGGCTGCACCCGGAGCCTGCAGATCGGGGAACTCTGTGATGTCCGAACCCGCGCAGAAGGCGCGCGCGCCGTCTCCGGTGATCACGATTGAGCGGATTTTGTCATCGTCGGCGCAGTGATCGATGAGTTCGCCGAGACGTGCGACCATCGGGATGCTCATTGCGTTGACCGGAGGGTTAGACAGCGTGAGCACCGCGGTGTGTCCGAGCGTGTGAAAGCCGACGAGATGGGCGTTGTCGCTGGTCATTCGGCGTTCCTCGCTGTGCTGGGGATGACAAGAGCGTCCAGGGCAACGGCTCCCTTGCCGGGTGGAAGCACCCGCAAGGGATTGATCTCAACGGAGCCGAGTTCGGCGGAATGGACAGCAGCGAACGATGAGACAGCGACGATGGCTCTGGCCAGGGCGTCTCGGTCACCGCCGGGATGACCGCGGAAACCGTCGAGCAGAGTGGACACGCGAGTTTCGTTGATCATTTCGTGAGCTTGTGTGAGGTCGATCTGACCGATGCGCATGGCGATGTCGCCGTAGAGCTCGGCTCCGGTTCCACCGAGCCCGACGACTGTCACCGGACCGAAGACGGCGTCGTTCGTCGCGCCGATGATGACCTCGATCCCCTCCGGTGCCATGGAGGTAATGAGAACTCCGTCGATCAGCGCGTTGGGTGCGGCCTCGGATACTCGATCGATGATGGCGCAACGAGCCGCCTCGGCGGATTCGGTATCGGCAACATTGAGAGCGACGCCACCGACCTCTGTCTTGTGAGCGATCTCGGCCGAAACGACCTTGATCGCGTAGGGAGCAGGGATGGTCTGAGCCGCTTCGGCCAGCTCGTCTGAATTGGTCACCAGGGCCGACGGCAGCATAGGCAGTCCTGCTGCTTCGAGTCTGCGACGAGACTCAAACTCGGAAAGGGCGCGATCGCCGAGGGAGTTACTAAATTCGATCGTTTCGACATCGTGGGGGTGATGGGCCCACGCTTCGACGAAGAAACTCAGCGCGCTCAGTGCCTTCACCGCTCGTTCCGAGTCGTCGTAGACGAGGAAGCCGTCGTCTTCGTAGGCGGTGATGACAGAATCGCGGGCCTCCATGCAGAGGACTGTGGGGCGATCGAGGAAGTCGGCTGTGCCGGCCTTGATCGCATGGCGTACCTGGTCACCGAAGGCGGGTGTATCGGGAAGCATGGTCAGCGCGGCAACGATGCTGCTGTATCCGCCGTCTGCATACATCACTTCAAGTGTCTGTGTGATGAGCGAGGTGTCGTTGAGCCAGTTTGCCGTGGTGTCGCAGGGATTGTTGTCGCTGCCCATGGGATTGATTTGCCGCAGCTTCTCCTGCCCTGGTTCAGGCAGAGGCGCAACGTCGAGCCCATGCCTTTCCGCGGCGTCACAGAGTTGGACGCCGAAGCCGCCCGAGACGGTGACGACTCCGAGGCTGCGTTCGGCAGGGTAGACCCCACAGCTGCAGGCGTAGGCGACGTCGATCTGTTCCTGGGTTGTCGTGGCCCGATAGGCACCGTATTGGCGAAGAACTGCATCGAAGACCGCGTCTTCTCCTGCCAGGCTGGCCGTGTGAGACTGGGCGGCACGCGCGCCGATCGCTGATTGGCCGACCTTCATGAACACGATCGGGATGTGGCGGCGGCGGGCGGTCTCCAAAGCCGAGGTGAAACGAGCGCCGTCGGTGACGCCTTCGGCGTAGGCGAGTATCACGGAGACGTCGTCTTGGCGGGCAAGCCAGTCGATGCATTCGGCAACATCGATGTCGCTTTCGTTGCCAGTCGACATCCAGTAGCTCACACCCAGATTGCGTCGACGGCAGAGGTACGCCAAGTGGCCTCCGTAGGCTCCACTCTGGCTGACGATGGCAACGCCGCCGGGTTTCGGCACTCCGCCGTCGAAGGCGCTGGAGAAGGTTCCCATAAAGCCGATCGATGAGTTCATGACGCCGAGGCAGTTCGGCCCGAAGAGGCGGACTCCGCGCTGCGCGGCTACGGCTTCGAGTTCCCGCTGTGCTGCTCGTCCCTCTGCCCCGGTTTCGGCAAATCCTGCTGCGAAGATCACTGCAGTTCCGATACCTGCGTCCGCGCAATCATTGACGGCGCCCAGCAGGTGGGCAGCGCCGAGGCAGATCAGCGCGATGTCTGCCGCCTCGGTAAGGTCGGTGACGGAGGCAAAAGCCGGCAGGCCCTGGACGGTTGTGCGTTTGGGGTTGACCGGGTAGATGCGTCCTTCGAATCCTGCGCTTTTGAGGTAGTGCAGGGCTCGGCCGGAAATGCGTTCGGTGTTGTTCGACGCACCGATGATGGCGACTGACTGAGGGCGCAGGGCGCGGTCGAGGAAATGTTCAGAAGCTGTAGCAGCGGAGGGAGCTGTGGCGGACCGAGTTGGCATAGAGTCTCTTCCTTGAGATGACGGGTTTCTCAACAGAGACAGCTTGATCGAGAACCGTTCTGTGATACAAGAGAGTAATCCGGATTGAAACTACTGATACATCGTGTGTATCAAGGAGGGGTCGATGGAGTTGCGCCAGCTCAAGCACTTCCTCGCAGTCGCAGAGACTCTGAACTTTCGCGCCGCGGCGGAGAAGCTCAATATGACTCAGCCCCCGCTGTCCGTGTCGATCCGCAAGTTGGAAGAGGAGATCGGGGCTGAGCTGCTGGTGCGCTCGACCCATCAGGTGGAGCTGACAGCGGCTGGTCGGGAGATTCTGCAGGACGTGAGGGAAGTGCTCTTCGGCGCCGAAGAGGTCAAGCGAAAGGCTGTGGAGGCGGTCGCCGGGCTGTCCGGTGAGTTGAAACTCGGATTTGTCGGGTCCGCCAAGAATCGTGTCCTGCCGCGGTTGCTGCCTGAGTTCAGGAATCGATTTCCCAACGTGGTCCTTCGAGTCTTCGAAGGTTCGAATGCGGAGTTGTCGACGGCAGTTCTTGACCGGCGTCTGGACCTGGCACTGCTGCGTCCACCGCTGGGGGAGCGGTCGGAGCTTCGAACGCAGAACATCGAAGAAGATGAGCTGGTCGTTGCCCTGCCTGCCCGACACAGATTGGCTGGAATGGCAGAGATCCGCGCAACAGATCTTGGCCGAGAGCCGTACATCGGCTACACCTCGGTGGGCTCACCTGGTCTCGCAGCACAATGCACGGTGGCACTAGAAGCCGCCGGAATCAATCCACCGATTGCTCAGCGAGCGATACAGGTGGAGACCGCACTGTTTCTTGTCGAAACAGGGCTCGGGTTTGCCCTTGTGCCGTCGAGCTTTCGCCATCGTCTCAATCCGGGCGTAGTACTGCTCCCGGTCAAAGACCGGACGAACTGGCCACGGCTGCGTCTGGCCGTCGCCTACGACCCGGCATTTACTTCAAACATCGCCAAGACGATGATCGACATGTGCACTCGGCTGGTTGAGTAGGTGACCAAAGCGAATCGTCTTGAGAGGACCATCAGCAGCGGCTGGCGTCGCCCATGCTTTTGGGCGACCGGCCACAAATGTAGGCTCACGGAAGACTCGCGGGCCCGAGCGATCGAGCTGGCCGAGCCGTTGACTGAGACGTCGGCGGACTCGCTGAGGCAGTTGCAGGAGCTGTTGAATACTTCTGTGAGAGTTCAGAAGTCTGCGGTCCCACAAAGGGATAGAAACTCGCCTGCAGGCGATGAACATCTTCAGCAGTGAACACCGGGAAGCCTAATTGAAGTTCGCAGCGGGAGAGGGGGCGGAAAAGTCTCTGCCAAATTCGAATTCGCCAATGGGGTTATAGCTGCCGAGCTCGACCGCCGCTCCACGGGCAATGGCCAGGAGATCACCCTGGCACTGTCCGACGTCATGCTCGCCACCGTCGCCAATCGCGACAACATTGCCAAGGTGCAGTCCACTGGGTTGATGTGTGGTGCCCTGGCCAACGGCTTGTACGGAGCCTATGGTCAGTCGTCCGAATCTTCCGATGGTCGGCAAGAGAAAGCTGTGGTCGCCTTAAACAGACACAGGCGTGGTGCCTTTTGAGACCCCTTGACTTCAAGCATAGGGGCACCCCTCCCTCAAGAAAATGGCCAAGAACTCGTAGCTTTCCATGTGATAATAGGCCCACTCGAACGCCGGACCAGCCCTCGACTGGTGCAGTCTGTCGCCTCGTGTCAGCCCCCTCCCGTAGAATCGATCGCATGACAACGGAACTGCAAAACGGCGGAAGTGGACTGGTCAATGAAGTTGACTACCCACTGCAGATGAGCTCGGCAGACGAGCAAAGACTGCGCTCAGGGAATCTGCTTAGCGACTTCCGGGATGTCCCAAGATACGAAGCCCCTTTGGGCAGTTTCGTCTCTCTGTACGCGGGGGCTGGAGGGCTCGACATTGGGTTTGCGCTTGCTGGTTTTGCTCCACTATGGGTTAGCGAACTTGATCCAACTGCATTGGCGACTCACGACCGTGCGTTCGAACTACTCGCCAGTGAGCGCCCTCATCTGCGAAATCGTTTGCACAGTTCACTTCCAGGTGATCTGCTTGCGATACCTGAATCCGAGTTACCAGCAGAAGGTTCCGCTGACTTGATTATTGGCGGCCCGCCATGCCAAGGCTTCAGTGTCGCTGGCAAAATGGATCCAGGCGATGAACGCTCGAAACACGTTTTTCACTACATGGATATGGTCGAGCGGATCAAGCCTAAGGCTTTTGTACTTGAGAATGTTAAGGCTCTGTATGCAAACAGGCGCTGGGCCGACGTACGGAATCGGTTGCTCGAACGCGCCGAGATTGCAGGATACAACGCGATTTTGACGCTCGTCAACGCTTCCCATTTCGGAGTGCCTCAAGCGCGTGAACGCATGTTTCTTCTAGGTGTACGGAAGGACTTGGGCACACCAACTCTGCCGGAGCCGACTACGCTGGACAATCCTCCTACTGTTAGAGAGGCGTTGTCTCTGTTGCCCAAGTATGGAGATCCGGGAAATAATTCCATTTGTAATGCGCGGATCACTACAGCTAAGGCTCCTGTCCTGAGGCGCTCACCATTTGCAGGGATGTTATTTAACGGCGCTGGGCGACCGCTCAACCTCAACGCACCTTCGGCAACTCTTGCCGCGTCAATGGGGGGAAATAAAACGCCCATTATTGATCAGCGCGAACTTGAGTATGAGAACTTAGAATCCTGGGTTGTTGGATACCACTCGAGACTTTGGGACCATGGTAATGAGGCAGTAGTCTCCGAGGTGCCCAAACATTTGCGCAGATTGACGGTAGAAGAGGCTGCTGCCATTCAGACCTTCCCAATCGGAATGAAATTTTGTGGCACTCGTTCATCGCAGTACCGTCAAATTGGAAACGCGGTGTCGCCGCGGCTTGCACTGGCAGTTGCGGAGTCAATCAAAAGAGCTCTTGAGCTGTAGTGGGTCTACTGGTTGTCACTGACAACAGTTTCAGCGAAGTCCGTAAGGACTTTGAACCATGCTCTTCGATTCTCATTTTTCGAGTATTGGTCAAGCTCCTCGCCGACGCCCCAAAGGAACTCCGTAGCCAAATCGCGTGAAGTGCCAGGAAAGCTCAACCACGACTCGACTGTGTCAATCGTTACTAGATCTATTCGTTGTTGAAACCGAGCGAAGGCACGGGCAAGATACTTTTCTATTTCTCTCTCGGTGCTCGAAGGAGTTCCGCGGGAAACTACGGTGGCCCGATCGAGTCCTAGCTTCAACATTGCGGGTACAACCTCGTGTTGAATTTTTGCTAACGAGATATGGGCGTCGGTGACTTCGATGCCACTTTTCACTGGATTGTCACTAGTGGTGGTAATGACAATGTCAATGGGGTCAGGCGAATTGATGTCGCTTCGGACGACTTCCGGGCGTGGATGTAGCGCCGATGATAAAACTCTGGCGGCAACTGTGACGACCGCCTCCATGGCATCTGGCCGATCGGACGAAATGCTTAGAAAGTTTCGAACTAGCGTCATTGCAGTGCGTGGAGTGGCCCGGAATCTAGGGTAGTCGAGCGCGCTGTCAACGGCTAGGGCGACCATTTGTAGGCTGACGTAGTCGAGGAGGAGGTGTGCACGCTGGGCTGGATCTGATTCTTTTAGCCATTCCGAGATTCTTAAGAATGCCCTTGCCCATGATTGATCTTGTTTGCGGCGGTGAGAAACCCATTCGTCAGTGATCTCGGGTTCTCGCCATTGATTTGAAACGCCGGCATCCTGAGAAATTTTGAGAGTTAGACCCTGTGAGTCTCTAAATGCAGTAAGGGCGTCCCTAACTTTGTAGGCCATTCCTCGGCGGTCCACACCGGCCTGTTGCTGAAGGGCAGCCGGGTTTGAAGACGGGTCGGTAACTGTCCCGGCAGCGATCGCGAGTAGAACTTGACGATTTGGTGGTGATCCGTTGCGGAGAATGTCGGCAACTGCACTTTTGATCGCAGTCGGAGGGTCGGATGGGGGAGGAGCTTCCAACTCGTGAGAGGCCCATGCTCGCTTCAAGGCGTCCTCAACGGTGCTTTTGATTCCCACAGTTTTCACTGTAGTGGAAGTCGTTTACCCTTTCCAAACGCGTGTTCGCTACCACACGCGAGTAAAACCTAGTAGTTGCTGGGCAGCCAGTCTGGTGTGGTTCTAGTTCGATTGATCTGTGTTCTCCGAGACGCTGCATAGGGGACTCTTTAAGAGGCATGGGTTGGAGAATTGCACATGTGTGGGAGTGCGCTGCGTGTGCAAGCGATATCGAACTGGAGCACGTGGACTTCATCAGTTGTGCGCGCGTCCCCAGCAAGTGTCACCTGCCCATGAGAGGACACGCGACTGTCCAAGACGGCTGTTTTGAAGCCGCGGTCCATAGCAGCGACTCTCCGAAATGTAGGAGAGCACTGGTCTGTGCTTTACAGTTCCCACTATTGTTGTTGCGAGGAGGTCACGGGACCATAACATGTGCTGTCGACTGCACAATATAGTCTGGCCTTCTACGCCCAGAGACGAGGCGTTCGACCTGTCAATTCTAGAAACTCTGAGACTATCTGCCAATCATCATAAACTGTGATGGAATAGCACCAAGACGTTACCGCGTCTCGGATTTCGCGGTCAGAAGGTCAATGAAGTCTTCAGCGGGTCAGCGTCGCAAGTTGCTAGGGGTGGATGATTGAGTTCTGACAACTATCGGGTGAGTCTTTCGGTGTCGGAGGTCCTTTTCGGACCGGATAGAGCGGGACGGCCAGTGTATACGCTGGCGGATTCAAAAGCACTCAAGAAAATTTGCGAGCTATCGGGCCTGTCCGGTGTCGACCCCCTGGCAGAACTGGTGGCGATTGTACGCGGAAATCTAAACATAAATTCACGAGATCGGTCAGCTTTTCATTGGTACGCAAGATGCGCTGAAGCTCAACGGAATGATCCTCTCAAAGTTCCGGAAGTATTGCCTTTGTTAGTCGTGTTGACGACTGCAGCCGAACGCATGCAAGTCGATGCTGAAATGGCCTCACATAACTACTATTCTCGGTTGCATCAGCTACTTCAGGTCCCTGATAAACACCGCCAGAAAGTTGAGGACTCATATCGATCGAATGCCTTAATCATTTGGAGTTCGTTGAACAGATGGTTGGAAGCGTGGGACGGTGAGAGGGGAATCCCGACTGCTTACAGCATTGGACGGCACGAGTATGTGGGCCTACCAATGTCGCAGGCTGTAGTGAGACAGTACGACAGGGACGGATTGCACGAATTCTTTGCTGCGGAAGGATTTTCACCCGGCGCGCGTGTTTCCCCTTACGACATGGAAACGGCATTGGAACCTTATGTGCAGAGGACGGGAGGACCACTGAGCGCGCACTTGGTGCGCCTCTGGAAGTCAAGTGCGGCCCGGCAGAGTGTAATTGATGCTTCCTGCCTAGAACTATCAACATGGGACGGTTCGAGTTACTCAGGGATCAGGGACTCATTAGCACACGCGAACTCGCAGCTTTTGATCTTCCTGAAGACATTCCCACAAGTGAGTGTTGAGTTCAACCTGATGTTGCCCTATGTCGTATCGGAAAACGAGCAGATAATATTTGACGTTGCCGACGGAGAATTCAAAGTTCCCGCGGTAGCGGGACCAGGTGGTACCGCACGTCTAGCTGCCTCGCGAACTATTGAAGAGAAGTCCATCATTGGCGATAAAATTGTCGGGCGAATTGCAGCAGATCAAAAAAGGCGTTTCAAAAGGAATCCCAAGAGAATCTCCATTATGCGGTGGGACCCACTTCAAGGCGCATATGTAGAAAGTGAAAGAGCGTCTTTCGGAGAAGATCTGATCATCGTCGCAGCTGAAAGTGTCCGCCTAAAAGTCGAGTCGCATCTAAATGAACATGCGCGACCAGGATGGCGTGAGCTGCCAAGCTCTGCCGGGATTCCAACTGGATGGACAATCTATGATCGAGTTCAGATCATTTCGGCTCCGTCCGTACGGCCACATGCGGATATGCTCCCACTCTTCCCGGGCGCACGCACTAGCCTTTCCTTGCGTGGCGGATTCGTGTTGCCTGGTTTGCTGAGGAAATGGTCCTCGCTAGAACCTCCGGAAATAGTCGCTCAGGCCTCGGGCGCCTCAAGCATTACGGTACAGATCTATGACGGATCACGAAAGAATCAAGACGATCTTCTACTGGAAATCACTGGTCAGGGGGAACTGGCGGTGGTTCCCCTAAACGATAAGGAGCTGGATGACGGTGAATACCTAATTTCGATGTCAGCCGATTCAGCGTCCAAAGCCGCATCAACTGCACTGCTGAGATTACGCTCAGCGGCCTCGCCCGAGCACGAGACTAGCGTGAGTGGAGTAGTCCGTGCCTACTCGCCAGAGTATGGGGCCCGATGGCCACTCACTTCTAGCAAGGTCAACCTGGACAGGTATGTCACTGGCGCACGTATTATCGGACTCTCCGTCTCGAGTCAACTGAACACTGCTCACATGCCTGAGTTTGTGCCGCGGAGTCGTCACTCGTCGCGGGCGCGTGTAGTTCGAAAAAGTGTTGGTGTCGCAGTCAAAGAAGACTCATGTCTCTATACGGGGATGCACCATTTTGTGCTCCCCCCAGCGAGACCCGGACAAGCTAAGTCCTCTACTGTTTACGGGGAATGCTCGTCGTGTGGTCTAGTCAAGCGGTTTGCGGGGAATGCTTACGCTGCCCGTTCGCGTAAACCAGAGCGTAGACTCAAGGAGTCAGAACTCATCGTCCCGCCCATAGCCGAACCACTTACGTCTGGATTGATCGTTGCTGATGACGCAGTCCACCACGTGGGGGAAGGCACCTTCCGCGTTTTTGAACGTATCGCAGCGCAAGTTGAAGGTTCGGGACTTTTCGCGGACTCGTACCTGCGCAGCCAGGAAATCGTCGGGCACGTTGATGTTGAGAGAGACGAATGGTTTCAAGTAACAAACTGGTCCTCAAACTCACCTACGTTGGTTCCGATCGCACAGGGCCGCTGGGTTCTGATCGGCCGAAAATCGAAAACGAGTTTGGCTGAACTTGAAAGAACATTAGGTGGTCAGGCCAAATTGGTTCGATCTGTTGATGGCGAATTGCCTAAAATTGAGGTGCAAGGACAATTGTCGGGTCTTGCTCTCGAAGCTCAAATGAATATTCAAGTATTAGATAAATCCCCAGCACAGAAACTCATTTCGAGCTTGCCGAGTCTTAGCGAAATGGAGACCGAACTGAACCGTATCGTAGTACCCGAGTACAACTTTGCTGAAATGTGGAATACCACTACTGCTTCATGGCAATATTGTGCAGATTTGGCGCATGTTGGCGCGTATCGATTAAACTCGTATAGAAGTATTTACGTCTTGCGATCAAAATCGGACATCGACGATGGTTTAGTTAAGGTTGGAAACGCCCAACTGGTCAAACATATCGCGAACCGCTGGGCAGGCGATTTATTGTGCGGATATCACTCAGCGAGCGGTTCAGTTGTTGTTCCACTGGGTGCCGACCTTCCAGGCTTGTTTGGACGTGCATTGTCCCTGTGCTCTGGAAGCGCCCCACGAAAATTGACCAAGCACCGAATGCTTCAGTACCCAGCAGTCAACCGCGAAGTAGCCGACGTTCTCTTTGCAAAGATCTCGAGGTGAGGACCGATGAATTACCCGACTCCCAGCAGTGTGCGGACGGATTTGAAAGAATCGTTTCTTAGATATATTGACACCGCATACGCATTGCGTGACGATTCTTTAGTTAAGGAGCGGCGGGAATTACTGTTAAATGGACAGGGTAATTTATTCGCTCCCATGATGATCGAACCCGTCGTCCCATATGACGCTAGTGATTCATTGGAAACGGTTGCGCAATCTGCCAATATTCCTATTGGTGACTTAAAGGACGTCGTTGGTGCCGTTTTTGGTGTTACAGAAGAAGGCCTCAAAGAAGTTAAATTGAGACGACACCAAGCACAAGCTCTGATTACTCATTTTTCTTCCGCCGGTCCTCGAAATCCGATTATTACGTCGGGGACAGGTTCAGGGAAGACAGAATCGTTCCTGATCCCCATGCTCACTCGGATAGTTTCTGAGAAGAGGATGGAATCTCAGCTTCCCCCAGTTAATGACTGGTGGTCGGAATCAAACCGAGCTGAAAAGATGAGACCGACTAGAGCGAATGGCACAGCTCCCGCTGCGGTTCGGTCAATGATCCTGTACCCAACTAATGCCCTTGTTGAGGACCAAGTAGCGAGGTTGCGTCGTGCCGTGCGGGGGATTCGGTCATCCGAGCGTCCTGTAGATATCTGGTTCGGGCGATACACAGGAGCGACAGAAGGCACCGGGTATCCTCCGTTCGGGAAAGTTCCGTCAGGTCGTGTTTCGGAGATCGCGTCCACTTTACGTGAAATGGTGAAGCAAAACTCCCGATTGACACAACTGAATGATAGCGAACTTATAGATCAGTTCCAGGACCCTTTTGCCGGTGAATTGGTTACCCGCTGGGATATGATTGCGACACCACCTGACGTATTGGTAACCAACTATTCAATGTTGAACGTTATGCTTATGCGCGATGTCGAGGATCCAATTTTCGATTCTACACGTGAGTGGCTCCAGCGCTCGAGTGGTAACGTATTTACGTTGATTGTCGACGAGTTGCATCTGTATCGGGGTAGCAGCGGCGCGGAAGTCGGCATGGTATTGCGCAATCTTGCATCTAGACTTGGACTTAACCCCGATTCACGTCAGTTTCGAGTTATTGGTACAAGCGCATCACTTCCTGGTGACGAGTCAGGCGTGCACTATCTTGAACAGTTCTTCGGTCTTGATGGATCAAGCTTCAGTGTTGAACCGGGAGAACCACGAGAACTTATCGAACCCAGTTTGCTAAAGGTATCGGATGTCCTAGAAACGCCGAATGAAGCCCTCGAGCGTTCAGCGAGAGTTGGAAAATGGGCAGAGGCGATAGCTCGGGTTTGTGACGGAAGTGAAACGGGCGCACCGCGCGCCACTCGATTCGAATATATAGCCTCTAGGCTATTTGGTGACCATCCTGATGCTTTGAAGACCTTAGAGCGTATGTTTCAGGGGCTGTCGGAGATAGATAAGCCAACTTTACAGTTCCGCGCCCATATCATGATGCGTGGCATGCGTGGAATGTGGGCCTGTTCAGACCCCCAATGTGTTGGGGCCTCTTCAGGTGCAATCCGCCGAGTTGGTCGCTTGTATGATACTCCGCGGTCTAGTTGTGTGGATTGTGGTGGGCGTGTTCTTGAACTCCTGTATTGTTTCGAATGCGGCGACGTAAGTCTCGGTGGGTACGTGGTGGACTCACCTGACCGTGGCACAGTCGTCCTTTCAACAACTCCGGTGCGTCAAGGCGACACCTCCGGAGACTTTGTATTTCGTCGGTCCGATCGTGAATATCGGTGGCTATGGCTTGGTTCGCCGGTACCGGACGCGCCAGTCAAGCACAAGGCCCCCGTGGAATTGGATGAACCACAGTCAACGGTTGAACTGAATTTTGGTTCGGCTGTTTGGGACCCAAAATTGGGTACACTTTCAGCCAGCGGTAACGGTGTGTCCGCAGTCGTGTTGGCGCATACGGCGAGTGGCGATGAAAGCTACTCCATCCCAGCTCTTCCAGAAATTTGCCCCAGATGTGGAGGCGGTCAAGAAAGCAGAGATGCGGGTGCATTCTTTTCAGGAACAGTTCGTTCACCGATCCGAGCTCATACGTCGGGAAGATCCCAACTCAACCAAATGGCTGTCTCCCAACTTTTCCGTAGCCTGGGTTCGCGTTCGTCTGAGTCGAGAACAATTGTCTTCGCGGACAGCAGAGACGACGCTGCCCGAATTGCTGCTGGTATTTCATCAAACAATTTCAATGATCAAGTGCGACAGGTGGTTCGTCAGTTACTGTACGACCGAACGAATCCAGTGCCTCTTCTCCGGGGTCTAATTAATGGCGATTTAGAAGGTAGCGAAATAGCTGCAGCGGAGTCGCTGAAATCTAATCGTAACGTTCTGTTTGATAAGATTCGTATGCAAATAGCTGGAATAGCCGATTCAACTGATCTAAAGGTTATTAGTGATGCAGAGCAGGAGTCGAGTTGGTTGCCATGGCCGTTGCTTGTTAGCCAAGCCGAGCAAGCAATGGTTTCTGCTGGTGTGAATCCGGCCGGGGTAGGTCCATCGGTGGACCAAGTCGCTGGAGAGATCCCATGGTATCGAATCTACAACTCGCCGACAGAGGGAGCGTGGATCCCACTAGGCGATGACGTCGCCATGCCACACCGCATGGACCGCTACCGAGTTACTGCAACTGCGGTGACACGGGCTGTCTTTGATAGATCTTCTCGAGACATTGAATCTACACGACTAGGCTATGTAAGGACTCGAACCGACGCGCCCGTCACTTGGGGTCTTGACCAAGTAGCTGCGAACCATGTTGTTTCGAGTGTGATCCGGCTGTTGGGAATTGCAAAACGATACGATGGCGGATATCAGCCGATGTCGCAGGCTGTACCAAAAGTGGTCAAAACCTATTTGACTAGGATCTCCAGTAAGTATCGACTGGATGCTGACAGACTAATTTCTGGTATCAAAGATTTCCTTCAGTCACTTCAAGTGATTAGTCAGTCTTGGATCTTGAAGACGCACAGTAGTGATATCGGACTAATTCTAAGCCGGCCCAACGGAATCGCTTGGGTGTGCGATAACTGCAATACAGCGCACCTTCATGATTCCGCAGGTGTATGCACTAACGTGGAATGTGTTGATGGGGTCCTGGTCGAGCAGGGGGCGGAAGAGGCAGTTGACTATTACGGATGGTTGGCAGCGCAGCCCCTGCGGAGAATGCGTGTTGCAGAGTTGACTGGGCAAACTAGTCTGACGAGCCAACGACAGCGCCAGCGGCTATTCAAGGGTGCTGTCCTGCCCCTACCGGATGAGAGTCCTTTGGCTGATCCGCTTGATTTGCTCGCTGTTACGACAACTATGGAGGTTGGCGTTGACATTGGGTCATTGCGTGCGGTGACGATGGCGAACATGCCTCCTCAGCGGTTCAATTATCAGCAAAGAGTTGGTCGCGCGGGCAGGTCCGGACAACCTTTCTCCTTTGCGGTGACAGTCTCAAGGGACAGGGCTCACGATGACTACTATTTTCAAGCTCCTGAACTAATGACCGCCGCTGATCCGCCACCGCCCTTTATCGATTTGTCTCGCCCAAGAATCGTACGTCGTGTGATCGCTGCTGAAATGCTTCGAAGGGCGTTCCGTGCTACGACTAATCCTCCAGCTGGTGTAGGCAGCAGCATTCACGGCACATTTGGTCAAACTATTGATTGGCAAACGTATCGTTCGGAAATCCATGACTGGCTGACTAGTTCACGTGCGGTTGACGTTATATGCAGTCGTTACTCAGTTTATACGGACTTGTCTAGTGGTGATCTAATTCGTTGGGCCAGATGTGATTTGGTGGATGAAATAGACGAGGCGGTCAATAATCCCTACTTTGCTCATCCGGACCTGAGTGAGCTGCTTGCGAATGCTGGTGTTTTGCCTATGTTTGGTTTTCCTACGAGGGTGCGGTCGCTGTACTCGGAAAAATTGAAATCATCTGATGACGCCGAAAAGGCTGTAGTTGCTGATCGTGATCTCGGGATGTCGATCACCTCATTCGCTCCTGGCGCTGTGGTGGTTAAGGATGGTGCAGAGCACTTATCCGTAGGTTTCGTAGCGTATGAGATTATAGGTAATAGAGCTAAGCCGAAGGATCCGCTAGGGGTATCGTTGCCTGTTCACCGGTGTGCCGATTGTGGAAGCTTAGATACCACGCCTGATTCTGGTTCTAAAGAGTGTTCGGTTTGTGGGGCGCCTATGATTTCGTTCCAAATCTATCAGCCCGAGGGGTATCGCACTATTTATAGTAAACCGGACTATGATGATAGTCATGTTACCCCTATGTATGCTGGGTACTCTGAACTTTCTACCAACACCAGTTTGGGCCAGGAGCACAGAGTCCGTGGTATGTCAGTCCAATTGTTGGAGCAGGCGGAAGTCGTTACCGTTAACGACAACAACAGACAATTGTTCAATTTGCGTCAACTGGCGGACCGGTCGGTCGTAGCCACCAACCGCGAGTTATATAGAAGGTCATTGCCTCCCTGGATGACCACGAGCGGCGCCTCGGTTGGCGAGGGTGCCATTGGGGAAGTCCGTCGAACGGACGTGCTGTTGTTGAGTCTCGATCAATTGAGCTTGCCGGATGGTGCGGTGCCTACTCGGCAGTGGGTATGCCCTGCAGGGTACGGTGCGATGTTGTCATTCGCGGAACTCCTCAGGAATGCCGCGAAGGCGTACTTGGATATTGAACAGTCTGAACTAGAAGTTGGTTTGCAACCTGCGCGCGCTGGCTCAACTGTGACTGCGAAGGTCTTTATAGCGGACTCCTTAGATAACGGTGCTGGTTACGCGCTAGAGCTGGGGGCTTCGGGGACGCTAGAAAGACTCCTAAAGAGCATTCAGAGTGAGACTGGTAGTCGGCTTAGGAGCGTCCCGCATGGAGAGGCATGCACCTCTTCTTGCCCTAGTTGTCTAAGGAACTACGAGAACCGATTTCACCATTGGGCATTGGATTGGAAGCTCGGTCTTGACGTCGTTGATTTAGCCCTAGGCAAGTCGTTGGCTCTTTCTGGTTGGGTTGACCGAATTCACCGGTCTGTGCGCGAATTTATCGAAAGTTTTGGTTCACATATTGAAGTTTCGCGATTGGAACGTAACGGCGTGCCTTGCTTGTCCAATCTTGCGACCGGCTCTTGTGTCTTGATCGGCCACCCTTTGTGGCGCCGCGACCACGATATGTGGTGTGAGCAGATTGCCGGTGCAGTTGACCAGCTTCATGCTGAAGGCTTCATGGATATTCGTGTTTCAGATGCTTTTGAGCTGGATCGAACCCCGATTCGTGTATTTAGCGCTCTCGCGGGAAGTTAGTCTATATGCGAGGTCCTAAGAAGGTCCTAGGAACTCTTGCGCAATCGTGTACGGATAGTTGTCCGTTTTCCCTTGCGTGTGCTCTTGCGGACGTCTTTGGGAGTTGATCGGAGGAGTTAATGCAGTGTCGATGGACAGTTGAAGAGATGATTCTCGCAGCTGACCTTGCAGATGGTCGAGGTTGGAAAGGGCCGAATTCAACCACTCCTGAGGTGGTTGAACTTTCGGAGATTCTAAATAGAGCCAGAATCTATCCAGAGCAGGGCAGACCGGAGAATTTCCGTTCACCCAGCAGCGTTAGTCTCAAAGTCAACAACCTCATCGGTTCGCATCCGCATGCTCCCAAGAAGCCTCTGCGGACCTCGGCCGCGGAGGTGCCAATCGTTAGGTCATTTGTGGAAGATCGGGAACACATGAAACAACGAGCAGCAGAAATCAGGGAGTGGATCAATCGCGGATCCCTCTAAAGGCACGCAGGTGGACTAGCCGGATGTTTACGCAAGTCGACCTTTTGGACGGCAGAATCCCACGCAAACGTCGCGAGCCAATGCGACGACACGTACTCATCTGACGCAGCGGCGTCAAGACCCGGTGCCATCAACGAATCGACTCGCGTGAGCATGCCCTTAGCCTGCGCCATGAACTCGTCATGGCCCGTCGTCCCCGCAATCGCCTCCAGCTTCGGGGCCAATTGCATCACTGAAGCCGCGACCGAGAGGCCCAAACCGTAGAGGTGGCTCTGCTGGCCGTCGGTTGGGTCGAGGACCTTCACCGGTGTGAGCGCTGGCGATTCGGGGGACAGTTCCGAAAGGAACTCCGGTAGCCACGTCGCCAACTCGTCCTCGGTGAGAACTTCAGCCATGAGGTCGGCCTCGCACAAGCCGGGGGAGAGGAAGTCGTGACCGCTTCGCTCCTGAGTGAAGTTCCACGCCGTGTCCTCGGCGAAGAATCGACGAGCTGCACCTGCGATGACGTCGACGACATCATGCCTGTTTGCGGCACGGGCACCAAGGAGGACCCGACGCAATCCGAACGCCGTGTTGGAGTGCACTCCGTGCCGAACCGGCTCGGTAACCTTCGGCAGCCATGCAGCCACCAAATCGAAGACCGTCTCTGCGAGCACCCGCGTGTGAATACCAAGCGCACGCAGCTCCGGAACGTCGCTGGCATTGAGCACCCGATTGAGTTCGACCGCCCATGCCCAACCGTACGGTCGCTCCCACGACGGATTCTCACGGAGGAAGGCCGCCTCGGCGACCATATTCTCTTCACTCAGGTGTGCAGTCAGAACCTCGACCGCGCGTTCGCGCCAACTAGCTCCGTGTGCCGCTTCGGTCTCCAGCAGCGACGCCAACAAGTAGTGCATGTGCACGCTCGAATGCCAGTCGTAGGAGTTCGTGAACGCGGGATTCTTCTCCGAAGCGGGCACGATATCGGCAACACTCCGTGCCAGATGATGGGAAGCGAACGGATACTCACGGGTGATGTTGCTCAGCGCCACCTCGGCGAAGGGGTGAACGAAATCGTCAATCTGCGACATTGATCCTCATCTGGTCGGGGATTCCACTCTACTGGGCTAATCAGCTGGCCGAGAGCCGAACCACTGCGGCTAGGCTGGAACGGACCAAGACCACCCCGAGTCGTGACGTGCAGGAAGGGCCGGCGAGCAATGACGCCATCTCCCGAAGTCTTCGGCCCGACGGTCGACGAGCACACTCGGTGCGTCCACTACGCTACCGAACTCGACATCATCGCGATCCGCTTCGCCTGCTGCGACCGCTACTTTCCCTGCCACCTGTGCCACTCCGAGACGGCCGATCACCCCGCACGGCAATGGCCGCGCGAGAAGTTCAACCAGCCCGCGATCCTCTGCGGAAACTGCTGGACCGAACTGACGATCAGCGCCTACAAAAGCACCGACAGCTGCCCCGAGTGCCACGCGCCCTTCAACCCCCGCTGCGCCGCTCATTCGGACTACTACTTCGGTTCCTGATCTCACACCGATCACTCCTTCGGTCGGCGGCCGAAATGTGAGACTCTGAAACCACTATGACTGAGTCGAACGCCTCCGCAGATCCCAACACCGCCTCTCTTCCCCTCACCTCGCCGACTTCGACGAACCAGATCCCCACGAGCCAGTACCTCCCCACCCGCACCGAGACCGACTCGATCGGCAGCCTCGAGATCCCCGACACCGCTTACTGGGGAGTGCACACGGCTCGTGCGAACGAGAACTTCCCCATCGCCCGCCGCCCCATCTCCGTCTACCCCGACTTCGTGCGCGCCTTCGCCTGCGTCAAACAGGCCGCAGCCCGGGCCAACGCCGAGATCGGGGCGCTCGACGACCAGCGCGCGAACCTCATTGACGCAGCCTGTGAAGAGATCAAGGCCGGCAAACTCCACGACCAGTTCGCCGTCGGCGTCGTCCAGGGCGGAGCAGGCACCTCGACGAACATGAACGCCAACGAGGTCATCACCAACCGCGCCCTCGAGATCGCCGGCCGATCCAAGGGCGACTACGCGTTCATCCATCCCAACGACCACACGAACCACAGCCAGTCG
Source organism: Brevibacterium sp. OS20 (assembly GCF_056837565.1). Taxonomy (NCBI): domain Bacteria; kingdom Bacillati; phylum Actinomycetota; class Actinomycetes; order Micrococcales; family Brevibacteriaceae; genus Brevibacterium; species Brevibacterium sp. OS20. Next base: position 383,574 of record NZ_CM166367.1, read on the forward strand.
ACGAACGACACCTACCCGACCGCGATCAAGATCGCGCTGGCGTTCTCACTGCAGAACCTCCTCGGCGAACTCACGCTCCTCGCCGATGCCTTCGCCGCGAAGGGCCGCGAGTTCTCCCACATCGTCAAGGTCGGGCGCACCCAGCTGCAGGACGCCGTGCCGATGACGCTCGGCCAGGAGTTCAACGCCTTCGCCACCACCCTGCGCGAAGACGTCGAACGCCTCGAGGAAGCCGTCACCCTCCTCGGCGAGGTAAACATGGGCGCGACCGCGATCGGCACCTCGATCAACGCCCCGGTCGGGTACAAGGAAGCGGTCATCGAACACCTGCGGAAGATCACCGGTCTCGACCTCGTCACGGCCGGCGACCTGGTCGAATCCACCTCCGATACCGGAGTCTTCATCACCTTCTCCGGTGCGCTCAAGCGCAGTGCTCTGAAGTTGTCGAAGATCGCCAACGACCTGCGCCTGCTGTCCTCGGGGCCCCAGGCCGGCCTCGGCGAGATCAACCTGCCCGCCCGTCAGGCGGGGTCGTCGATCATGCCCGGCAAGGTCAATCCGGTCATCCCCGAGGCGGTCTCTCAGGTCGCGTACTCCGTGGCCGGGGCGGACGTCACCGTGTCCATGGCCGTCGAGGCTGGACAGCTGCAGCTCAACGCCTTCGAACCGATCGTCGCCCACTCGCTGTTCCAGTCGATCACGTGGCTCGAGCGCGCGGCCCAGACCTTCCGCATCAACTGCGTCAACGGCATCACCGCCAACGAAGACCGGCTGAACGATATCGTCGACCGCTCCGTCACCGTCATCACCGCGCTCGCCCCGGTCATCGGCTATGCCTCGGCTGCGAAGTTGGCCAAGGAGGCTCTGGCGAGGAACGAATCGATCTCGGACCTCGTCGTCGAACACGGTCTGCTCGAGCGAGATCAGCTCGGTGAGATCCTCAGTCCCGAACGGCTGACCGGAATGCCGGCCGACGACAGCGTAGACAATTCGGCCGACAGCGCCGAGGCGGTTCCTCGGGATGAGGTGACCACCGAGCTTCCGATCATCCCCGATCCGCAAGCGTGAGGCGCTCGCGCGGGACTGCACATGTCGTATGCCCGCGCGCGTAACCTTGCAGGAGCACTGTGCACGTGGAACCACTGATTCTCCGACCGATGACAGCTCCGAGAGGTGACGCACGATGTCGATTGATGCCTATATCTTCTACAGCGACGGACAATGCGCTGAAGCGTTCAACCACTACCAGGAGATCTTCGGCGGCGAGCTGACGATCATGCCGATGAAGGACGTACCCGAAGACCAGCGAATGCCCGGTTCGACCGACGAGACCGTCATGCATGCCGCGCTGAAATTCGGGGATACCCTGCTGATGGGATCGGATGACACCACGGGCGATGGAGGTCCGAGACAGGGGATCGCTCTTTCGTACACAGCCTCCGACCTGGAGGCCGCCGGCACGGTATTCGCCGGTCTGTCTGACGGAGGCGAGGTTCAGATGCCTCTGGGGCCGACGTTCTGGTCCGAAGGGTTCGGCATGTGCCTCGATCGGTACGGAGTGCCGTGGATCGTCGATACTGCCGCCTCGTCTGACGGTTGATGGCGCAGCGCATCCCGTGACACCTGATGGCGCAGCGCATCCCGTGACAACTGACGACCACCAGCCCCTGGTTGAGCACTCGCCCACATCCCCACTGGTCCTCGCCGACCTCGACGCCTGGCGCGAGTGGCTGATCGCCAACGAAGATTCGTCAAAGGGTGTGTGGGTACTCATGGCGAAGAAGAACGTCACCTCGCCGACCTCGCTGAGCTACCAAGATGCCCTCGAGGAAGCACTGTGCGGAGGCTGGATCGACGGTCAGCGCCGCACCTTCGACGCGACGACGTTCGTCCAGCGCTTCACTCCGCGACGTTCGCGCTCGAACTGGTCGAAGCGCAATGTCGAGATCATCGGCAGTCTCGAGATCGACGGTCGTCTGCGGGATCGCGGCCGCGCCGAGGTGCGCCTGGCCCAGGACGATGGCCGCTGGGAGAACGCCTACCCCAGGCAGTCGGAAGCCACTGTTCCCGATGACCTGCGTGATGCCCTCGCCGAGGCGCCCGCCGCCCAATCAGCATTCGACGCGCTCAACCGCGCGGAGCAGTTCACGGCCATGCTGCCGATCCTCACGTCCCGCACCGAGACGACCAGGGCCAGGATCATCACACGACTCGTCGACCGCCTCGTCGACCGCCTCGTCGACGGGAATCGTGACTGAACCGGCTGCTGCCCCGCCCGCTCAATCGAAATCCTGGTGAGGGGGATCCGCAATCCTTTCTATATCCATATTGATAATGCGTCTCAATAAGGATAATGTGATGGAGTCCACTCGGTCGACACCTGAAGGGAACCATCATGACCACCGCTACCCCCGCCTCGGCGCTCACCGTCGATGATCCGAACTCCACCCCGGCAGAGATCGATGCGCCGCGCCAGCTCATCCTCTGCCACATCAGCTCCTGGACGCCCGAATTCCACACCTTCTACGGCGATGTCGGCCAGATCCTGCACAAGATGGGCAGCGTCGACATGAACCTCACCGAACGGCGGATGTTCCTCATCACCATCGAATCCGCCGGCCGCTCCGTCCTCACAATGTACGAACACGTCGCCGATGACACCTGGGCAACCAGCGGCATCTCGACCGACAGCCTCGGCGACTACAGTGCCGCCGTCCATCAGATGATCTTCGACAACCAGGGCGAACACTGCGTCGGAAAGTCCACGCAGGCACTCGTCGAAGACAGGTTCGGTGAACTGCCGATCCGCGGCAGCGCCGAGATCACCTCGGGCTCCGGCGTCGACGCGTTCGCGGACGCCATCGCCGAATTCGCGAACGAGGCCTACGTCAAAGTGGACATCCTGCTCGGATGCTGAATCCACCCGCCGAGGCGGGGGTCGGCCGATGATGATCAGCCCCGCCCTCGCCCGGCTCAGCCTCCTCGTCTGGCGACCGATGCTCGGCATGCTCGGCGTCGGCATCGCCATCGCAGTTCTCTGGGCGGCCCAGTCGATCGCCCTTGCCGGAATCGTCGCATCCCTGCTCGCGCACACACCGCTGGCCGCTCTCGGCGGCGGAGTCGCCCTCATCGTCGGCATCGTCATCATCCGCGCCGGTCTCATCTGGGCCTCCGATGTCATCGCCCAATACGCGGGACTGCGCATCAAATCGACACTGCGGCAGAACCTCTTCCACGCCGCCTCCCGCAAAGGACGCGGCTGGCTGACCGGCGAACGCACCGCCACGGTCGAATCCGCCCTCACCGACGGTGTCGAAGGTCTCGAAGCCTACTATGCGCGCTACCTGCCGCAGATCGCCGTGGCGCTGGCCTCCGGGCTCGGCACTGTCGTCTGGATCGGACTCATTGACCCTGTCGTCGCCGTGGTGCTCTTTGGCTGGCACTGCGCCGTGCCGATCCTGCCGCGACTCTGGGAGCGCGTCGTCGCCCGCGTCGGCACCGCACACTGGGACGAATACCGCAGCGCGCACGCCGACTTCCTCGAAGCGATGCAGGGCAACACGACGTTGAAGACACTGCGAGCCGAGACCACCGTGTTCGAGCGACTGCAGCGGCGCAGCCGATCCCTGCTCGGCGCCACCCTGGCCCAGATGCGGGTCTCCCTCATCGGCGCGAGCATGAGCTCACTGCTCGTGGGCATCGGCACGGCCGTGACCATCGCTGTAGCAATCATCCGCGCGGACAGCCTCTCGACCGTGGGACTGCTCACCATCCTCTTCCTCACCGGCGAGTCCTTCCGCCCGTTCTCTGCGCTGGCCGCACTGTGGCACCAGAGCTACATGGGCTTCTCCGCGGCCGGTGCCATCGCCGAACTCCGCGACACCGACACACAGCCCACCGCATCAGCGGATGCGACCCCCGCAACAGCGGATGCAACCTTCGCCGAGGTGGCTGTCCCCGGCCGTGCACCGCGGATCGAATTCTCGGCCGTGAGCTTCACCTACCCGGGAGCAGAGATCCCGGCACTCGACGACGTCTCCTTCGTCATCGAACCCGGAGAGCACCTCGGGATCGTCGGCCCCTCGGGAGCCGGGAAATCCACGATCATCGCGCTCCTCCTCGGCGAACTCCGCCCGGACTCCGGATCGATCATCGTCGGCGGAGACGATCACACATCGCCAGAATCCGCTGCACCTAGATCCGTCGCACCGGTATCAGCGGCACCAGTATCTGCAGTCCGGGAGACAGAGTCAATCGCCACCCGATTCGGGGTCGTCCACCAGCACCCGCACCTGTTCAACGGCACTCTCGCCTACAACCTCGGCGTCGGTCTCAATCCCGATCCCGCGGCCGCCGCTGATGCGGAGGCACTGACCGTACGCGAACAAGAGACCATCCGCACCGCCGCCGCCAGCGCCGGACTCGACGACGAGATCGCCGTTCGCGGGCTCGGCGCCGACGTCGGCGAATGGGGTCGCGGCCTCTCCGGAGGGCAGCGGCAGCGCATCGCCGTGGCCCGGGCTCTCGTCCACGACCCCGCGGTGCTCGTCCTCGACGAGGCGACCGCCAGCGTCGAACATGCAAAGGAAGCGACGATCCTGGCCAGCCTCAATGCTGACGGGCACGTCCGCACCATCATCACGATCACCCACCGCCGCGAATCGCTCGTCCACTGCGATCGGGTGCTCACGGTCGACCACGGGCGCGTGCACGCGGAACCGGCGCTGAGCACGCTGAGCACAGGGGGTCGAGAATGAATCGCGACATCGGTGCGGCCCACCAGTCCGATCACGTCATCCGCGCCGGGGACGTGCTCCGCGCCCTGCGGGTGATGACGCCGCTCATGCTCGCCCACCCCGGTCCGCTCCTCGCCTCGGTGCTGGCCGCCACGATCTCCCGGGTCGGCGCCACCGTCGTCGCCGGCCTCGGGGCCTACCTCGTCGGTCGCACGGTCGCCGGCGACCGCCCCGAACCGGTCGCGGCCTGGGTCGCAGCACTGTGTGCGCTCGCCCTCCTCGTGGGCCTCGCGAGGTGGTTGGAGAACTGGTGGTCCCACGTCTACGCTTTCCGCATCGTCGCCGAACTCCGCGTCGAGGTCTACCGAGCCGTCAACCGGCTGTCTCCGGCCTATCTCATGCGTCGTCCAAGCTCAGAGGCGGCAACACTCATCATGTCCGAGGCCGAGCGACTCGAATGGCTCTACGCCCACATTGTGCCCCTGGCCGTCGCCACACTCATCGCCTCCGGAGCGGGCATCACCGTGATGTGGCAACTCGACCCCGGACTCGGTGCCATCATGCTCACCGCCGCGCTCGTCCTCGTTCTCGTCCCGCTCGTCGCCGGCCGCCTCGCCCGACGGCAGGGCGCACGACTGCGCGAGAGCATCGCCGCGATGCACCTCATCGCCACCGACGGCATCCAGGGAATGCGCGACCTCCTCGTCTCCGGCGGACTTCCCGGGTTCGCCCGACGCATCGCCGAGGCCGACCGCAGCCTGCTGAGCTCTAAACTGCGCTATGGTCGACGTTCCGGACTCGAAGCTGCCACCAGCGACCTCACTCAGGCGGCCGCAGTCATCGCCGTCCTCGCGCTCGCCGGATCGCTCACTGCCGCCGGCCGACTGTCCGGCGAGGTGGTGCCCTTCGTCATCGTCCTCGCCGGGGCCGTGCTCGGCCCGCTCGCGATGTTCGTCGCCAACAGCCTGCAGCTGGGGGAGGTCTTCGGCTGCGCCGTGCGCGTCAGCGAGGTTCTCACCGCGGATCCGATCGTCCGGGCCCCCGCGCAGGCGAAGCCTGTCGACCTCACCGGCCGCAATGAGCTGGTGAAGTTCGACGACGTGACCTTCGCCTACCCGACCACCACCGCCGAGGCGGCCGATCCTTCCGCGCGAGACCTCGTGCTCGAAGGGGTGAGCTTCACCGTCTCCCGTGGGGAGACGGTGGCCGTGACGGGAATGTCGGGAGGAGGGAAATCCACGTGCGCCGCCCTGCTCGTGCGGTTCTTCGACCCCACCGACGGAACGATCCGCCTCGGTGGCACCGACCTGCGGGACCTCAACCCGGAATCGATCAGGGACACGGTCGGACTCGTCACCCAGGAGACCTATCTGCTCCACGGCACGCTGCGGGAGAACCTGCGCCTCGGCGACCCGTGCGCCGGTGACGGGTCGATCCTCGCGGCCGCCGACATGGCCCGACTGACCGACCTCATCGACCGGCTGCCCGCGGGCCTCGACACCGTCATCGACGAGAACGGAGCCTCCCTGTCCGGGGGAGAGCGGCAGCGCATCGCGATCGCCCGGATGCTGCTGCGCGAACCCGAGGTGCTCGTCCTCGACGAGGCCACGACGGGACTCGACCCCGAGACCGACGCAGCGCTGTGGGCGGGACTGCGAGCCACCTCGGCGGATCGAGCGACCGTGACCATCACCCACCGTCGCTCGGGCATCGCCGCAGCCGACCGGGTCATCGTCCTCGACGACGGCCGCATCGTCGAGGACGGCACCCCCGGCGAACTGCTGGCCAGGGACGACAGCCGACTGCGCGCGCTGCTCGATGACCGGGCCCCGCAGGCCGACCCAGACTTCGCACTCGCATCCGGCGAGGGCACGACCGAAGGAGAGACAGAGACATGAGCCGACGACGGATGACGATCCGCGGCGTGACTGCGGGGGCGGCGATCATGATCGCCGCCGGTGCCACAGCTGCGTGCACCCCGAACACCACCGCAGCCGACGCCGCGGACGAAGCGACGAACTCGGGGGCGATCAGCGTGGAGAACTGCGGGCAGGAGCTGAGCTTCGCCGCCCCGCCGGAGAGGATCGTCTCGACGGGGCAGACGACGACCGAAATTCTGCTCGCCCTCGGAGCCGCCGACCAGATGGTCGGCACGTACCGCACCTTCAACGAGGTGCCCGAGGAGTACCAGGAGGACTTCGATTCGGTGCCGGCGCTCGCCGGTGAGGACTTCGCGCCGAAGGAGAAGACCCTCGCCGCGGAGCCGGATCTGGTCGTGGCGAACTATTTCAACGAGGAGTTCGACGAATCGTTGGGCACCCCGACGAAGGAGGACCTCCACGACATCGGCGCCCAGATCTGGGGGAGCACCGCGAACTGCGTGGACGACCAGTCAAACGTGACGCTCGAGTCCGTCTACGACGACATCGAGACCCTCGGCGCCCTGGTCGGGCGGCCCGAGCGCGGTAAGGAACTGGCCGCCGAAGTCCGCGCCGATGTCGAGAAGACGACCAGGGCTGTCGCCCACGAGGATCCCGTGAGCGTCCTCGCCTACTCCAACGGTGAAGGACCTCTGGGCGTGCAGGGTGCCGGCCTCGGCTCGGCGATCATCGCGGCCGCCGGGGGAGAGAACGTGTTCGCCGATCTGCGGCAGAGCTTCGAGCAGGTATCGGTGGAGAACGCCGCCGAACGCAACCCCGAAGCCTTCATCACCCTCCAGTACTCGCCGGGACCGAGCGCCGAAGACAAGGCCGAGCTCCTCAACTCCACGCTGCCGACGACGACCGCGGCGAAGAAGGGGCGTGCCGTCGCCGTCGACGATGCAGGAATGGGTCCGGGCATCCGCCTCGGCGAGACCGTCCGCGCAATCGCCGAAGGCCTCCACTCCGGTGCGTTCGACTGAGACAGCACAGGCCCCGGCCCCGGTCCTGCGCCGTCACCGGATCCCGACGGCGTGGCTGGTGATGCTCCTCCTCGCCGTCCTGGCCTCGGGCATCGCGGTGGCAGTGGCGCTGGGTGCCTCGGACCTGAGAGTCTCGGACGTGATCGCGGTCATCGCCGCCCGGCTGCGCATCGGTCCGCCGGTCGCGGCGACCACGGACTTCCTCGTCTGGGACGTGCGTCTGCCCCGGGCGCTGCTGGCCGCACTCGTCGGCGCCTCGCTTGCGGTCTCAGGAGCTGCCCTGCAGGCACTTGTCGGCAATCCGCTCGCCGATCCGTACGTGCTCGGGGTCTCCTCCGGGGCGGGGCTCGCCGCGGCCGCGTCCATGCTGCTCGGGATCGCTGCCGGAGGGTTCGGCCTGCAGGTGGCGGCGTTCATCGGAGCCTGCGTTGCGATGGTCATCGTCTTGGTGCTGGCGACGGCGGGCAGGGCGAGTCTGACGACTGCGCGGCTGTTGCTGTCAGGCGTCGCGGTTTCCTACCTCTTCAGCGGGCTCACCAGCTACTTCGTACTCACGGCCGACCGTCCGCAGGCCGCGCAGTCGGTGATGTTCTGGCTCGTCGGCAGTCTCGGTGCCGCCGACTGGCCGCGTCTCGGACTGCCCGCGGCCGCGCTGGTCGTCGGCACCGGATGGCTGCTGTGGCGCGCCTCGGCGATGGATGCGCTGTCGCAGGGGGAAGAGACCGCACAGATCCTCGGATTCTCGCCGCGCGGTCTGCGGATCGAGCTGCTCACGGTGGCGTCCCTGACTACAGGGGTGAGTGTGGCCGTCAGCGGCGGGATCGGCTTCGTCGGACTCATGCTGCCGCACCTCGTCCGCCTCGTCCGCGGGCCCGCTCACGCAGGGCTGCTGCCGCTGTCACTGCTCGCCGGTGCCGGCTTCCTCGTCTGGTGCGACATCCTCGCCCGCCTCGTCGCGGCTCCCGCGGAGCTGCCGATCGGCGTGGTCACCTCGGTGATCGGTGCTCCGGTGTTCGCGGTCCTCCTCGTCCGGTCGCGGAGGGTCGGATGACGGCCGGTGGCCCGAGGTGCGGAGGAGACTCGGCACATGGTCGGGTGCCGGTGGGTTTTCGGGAATCGGCAGACCGTCGGGAATCGGCGGGCAGCCGGGATTCGGCGGGCGATTCCGGTCAGCCGGCGAGACTGAGGTTGGAGAACCTCGGCGTGAGGGTGGGACGTCGGATGATCATTCCCGATCTCACCGCTGAGGTGGCGCCCGGCCGGGTCTGTGCGCTCATCGGTCCGAACGGCAGTGGGAAGACGAGTCTGCTGCGCGCGGTCTACCGGTCGCTGCGACCGGTTGCGGGAACGGTGCGGATCGATGACGATGATGTGTGGTCACTTTCGCCGCGGGAGACGGCGCGGATGGTCGGAACGGTGCTGCAGCATTCGACGAGCGCGTTCGGCTTCACCGCAGCTGAGACCGTGGCGATGGCTCTGCCCGGCGGGGCCGGTCCGGCTGTCCGGCCCGGCGTGAACGGTAGGGGCAGCCTGCCCGACAGAGGGTCGACGGCGTCGCGGGCTCTGTCCGCCCTCGCCGAGGTGGGACTGGCCGAGCGTGGGCACGAACCGATGGAGGCGTTCTCCGGTGGGGAGAGGCAGCGGATCTTCCTCGCACGGGCGCTCGTCGGTCGTCCTCGCCTGCTCGTCATGGACGAACCGACGAATCATCTTGATCTCGTCCACCGGCACGACCTCCTGGCAGCGATCCGGGCGAGCGGACTGACGGCGCTCGTGTCAGTCCACGACCTCGATTTCGCGTTCCGCTGCGATGACGTCATGGTGCTCGACAAAGGGCGACTAGTTGCACATGGGCCGGTTACTCAGACTCTGGACGGGGCCCGCATCAGGGACGTCTTCTCTGTCAGAGGGGCGATCGTCGACCACCCCGTGCGACATTTCGTCGATCTGGGGCGTCGGTGATGCTCCTCCGCCGTCGGCTTTACCGGCCCTCCCACTCCACCGGGGTCTTGGTGAGGAATCCTTCGACGGCGTTCGAGAAGTCCCGGCTGCCGTAGACCTTTGAGACGACATCCGCATCGTCGACGGGCCCACCGACAGCCAGCCGACGGAGATTCTCCTTGATCGCCCACTGCGTCAGCGGTGCTCCAGAGACGACCCGGTCGATGAGAGCTTCGGCCTCGGCGTCGAGATCCTCTGCGACCGCGGTGAGGAACCCAGAGGCCAGCGCCTCCTGCGCGTCGACCTTCCGCGCGGTGATCAGCATCGACGCCGTCCGCGGTTCCCCGAACGCCCGGACCAACCGGCGCAGCGTGTTCGCCGAGAGAGTGTTGCCCAAGGTGCGCGCGATGGGAACGGAGAACGCCGAGGCGGCCGATCCGATCCGCACATCCGCGCAGCACGCGATCCCCAGACCTCCGCCCACACAGTGGCCGTCGATGACGGCGATGACCGGTTTGTCGACCGTGGCCAGAGCCCCGAGCACCTCGTCGATGCGCTGCTCGTACGCGACTCCGTCCTCACCGGTGAACCCCCGGAACTGCGCAATATCCGTGCCGGCCACGAAGGCCCGACCCCCGGCTCCACGGAGGACGAGGGCACGCAGCTGCGGGTCCGCGTCGACCTGGGCGGCCGCCTCGGCGAGCTTCTGGTACATCTCGAACGTCATCGCGTTGCGCGCCTCGGGACGGTTGAACGTGACGCGCAGGGTGCGTCCGACGACCTCGGTGAGAACATCGTCGCTCATGACCGGACCTCCTCGGTGATGGTGTCGGTTCCGGCAGGGGCGGAGTCCGAGTCGGACCCGGCCGTCCCGGTATTGCCCGCGAACTCCGCGAGCACCCGGTCGGTGTCCGCACCGAGCGACGGTCCGGCCGGACCGTGGGTCAGCTGCGAACGGGAGAAGCGCATCGGATTGCCCAGCTGCGTCACCTCGCCGAGGCGGGGGTGTTGGGAGGCCCAGAAGAAGTTCCGCTGCTGCAGGTGAGCGTCGGTGAAGACCTGCTCGTAGTCGTTGATCGGTGCGGCCGGGACACCCACGCGATTCATCTCCTCGACCACCTCCGCGATGGTGCGCCCGCGCAGCCGATCCTCGATGACGGCGATGAGGGCCTCTCGGTTGGCGAACCGCAGAGCGGGTTCGGCGTACTTCGGGTGATGCTCGAGATCGGCGAGGTCGAAGGCCGAGCAGAACCGCGTCCACGTGGCCGGAGTGTTCGCACCGATGGTGACGAAGCCGTCGCCGACCTCGATCGCCTGATACGGTGCCTGCGCCTGATGAGCCGAACCGTTCGGCCGACTCACCGTCCCGGCACCGAAGTACCCGCCGGCCTCCCACACAGCCAGGGACACGGCCGACTCGAAGAGGGAAACGTCGAGGTACTGGCCCTGCCCGGACTCGCGCCGCTCATAGAGGGCGGAGACGATGCCGAGCGCGACGTAGAGAGCGGTCGAGAGATCGGAGATCGGCACTCCGACCTTCGCGGGCGGCTGATCGGGGAATCCGGTGATGCTCATCAGCCCCGATCGGGCCTGCGCCATGATGTCGAGGCCGGCCAGGGGAGCCAGCGGCCCGTCCTGTCCCCAGCCCGAGGCGGAGGCGTAGATGAGATCGGGATGGCCCTTGCGCAGGTCCTCGTATCCCAAGCCCATCTTTGTCAGCGCCCCGGGTCGCATGTTCTCCACGAGGACATCCGCCTCGGCGAGCAGGGAGTGCAGGCCTGCTCGGCCTGCGTCGGATTTGAGGTCGAGGACGATCGACTCCTTGTTGCGGTTGAGCCGGAGGAACGGGCTCGATTCGCCGTCGACGAAGGGCCCCGCAGCGCGCATCGGATCGCCGCCCGGCGGTTCGATCTTGATGACGCGGGCGCCCATATCGGCTAGCTGCATCGTCGCATACGGCCCGGCGATGAACACGCCGAGCTCGAGCACGGTCACCCCCGACAGCGGTCCTGGTGCTGAGTCGTCACTCATTGCGTCCTCTCTGACTGCATTCTCGTTGGTCGGTCGGTTCGGCGGTGTCGGTTCGGCGGTATCTGCGTCGGTTCGAAGTGCCGAGCGGTTCATGCATCGGCGGCTTCGGGCAGGCGGGAGGCGCGGGCCGAATGCCCGGGCTTCGACGCCTCGCCGGTGAGCAGCTGCGGAAGCGTCATGCCGTTCACGTTCGCGAGGTCCGCCGCCTGAGTGCGGCAGGAGAACCCGTCGGCCAGGTAGATCGAATCCGCCGGCGCATCCCGCAGGGTCGGCAGCAGAGCGTTCTCGGCCACCGCCACCGAAGTCTCGTAATGGCCGGCCTCCATACCGAAGTTCCCGGCCAGACCGCAGCAGCCGGCAAGTTCGCGCACCGTCGCGCCCGTGCGCTCGAGGAGCGCCCGGTCCGCGGTGAAGCCCATGACCGAATGCTGGTGGCAGTGCGGTTGGACGACGACGGTGCGTCCCGTGAGATCGGGGACGTCGACCTGCGCGTCGACGAGGACCTCGGCCAGCGTCGAGGTGGCGGCCGCGATCCGTCGGGCCCGTTCGTCATCGGGGAACAGATCGCCGAGGTCGCTGCGCAGCACCGCGGTGCAGCTCGGTTCGATGCCGACGATCGGAATGCCCTTCCGGGCGTAGGGATCGAGGATCTCCATCGTCGATTCGAGCTTCCGCTTCGCTGCGTCGAGCTGACCCGTGGAGATGAGCGTGAGCCCGCAGCAGGCCTGCTGAGCCGGCAGGAGGATCTCGAATCCGGTCGATTCCAGCAGGTCGACGGCCGTCCTGGCCCCGGCATCAGAGAGGTATTCGGTGAACGAATCCGCCCACAGCAGGACCTGTTTCTTGCTCGCCGAGGTAGTGCTCACGTATTCGTCGGCGACGAGGGCGTCGCGATCCGCAGCTGAGGCACCGCACGCCTCGGCGGGGGAGATGCGGGACTTCGCCCAGCGGGAGAACCGGCGATCGTTGAACCGGACCATCTTCCGGCGGGGGTCCATGCCGCCGCCGGTCAGGACGAGCTTAGCCAGGGGACGGAACCCCAGCGCCGCGTTCGCCAAAGCACTGACCCCGGGCACCGCCGTGAGCAGACGGCCCCAGGTGGGCAGCCAGCCGAGCGAATAGTGCGCGAGGGGACGGAGCCTGCCGCGATAGGTGCGGTGGAGCACCTCTGACTTGTACTGGGCCATGTCGACTCCGGCCGGACAGTCGGACGAACAGGCCTTGCAGCTCAGGCACAAGTCGAGGGACTCGGCCACCTCGGCGCTGTCGAATGCGTTGATCAGGCCTCCGTTGGTCACCTCTTGGAGGACCCGGGCGCGACCGCGGGTGGAGTCCTTCTCATCTTTCGTCGCCAGATACGACGGGCACATGAAGCCGCCGGACCCGGAGGTGTCGGCACGGCATTTGCCGACGCCCACGCAGCGGTGGACGGAGTTCGTGAAGCTGCCTTTGTCGTGCGCGAAGGAGAAACCGCCGGCCGTGCCGATCGAGATCGACTGCGGCCTGCGCAGGTCGGAGATGATCGGCAGCGGGTCGACGATGATGCCCGGATTGAGCAGGCTGTTCGGGTCGAAGAGCCGTTTGACCTCGCCGAGGGCGGCGATCGCCTCGTCCGAGTGCTGAAGACTGAGGAGTTCGGACCTGGCTCGCCCATCGCCGTGCTCGCCGGAGGCGGATCCGCCGTATTTCGTGACGAGTCGCCCGGCCTCCATGACGAAGTCGTGGAAGACGTCGATGCCGTCGGGGCGGTCGAAGGGGAAGTCCGTGCGCATGTGCACGCAGCCGTCACCGAAATGACCGTAGGGCAGGCCGCGGATTCCGTAGGAGGCCATCAGATTGTCCTGGTCCCGCAGGTAGTCGCCGAGCACCTCGGGCGGAACCGAGGCGTCCTCCCATCCGGTCCAGGCGGGGTCGCCGTCTTCGGTGCGTCCGGCCAGACCGCCGGCGTCGGCGCGGATGCCCCACAGGGTGCTCGCTTCATTGCCGGCGGGCAGGATGCGGAAGTGATCGGTGCCGGCATCGGCGGCGATGACCTGGGCATTCGCGACGGCTTCGTCCGCGGTGGCGCCGGCGACCTCGATGAGCAACCAGCCCTTGCCCGCCGGCAGTTCGGGGACGGCGTCCTTGCCCTTGTGGTTGCGGACCATGTCCATGAGCCGCGAGTCGATGCCTTCGACGGCGAGCGGGCCGTGGGGCAGGACCCGGGGGACGGCATCGGCGGCTTCGAACATGTCCGGGTAGCCGAGGACGAGTACTGTGGGTGAGTTCGGAAGATCGCCGAGGTTGACGACCGCCTCGGTGATCGTCGACAGTGTGCCTTCGCTGCCGACGAGAAACTTCGCGAGGTTCGGGCCGTTCTCAGGGAGCAGATGCTCCATCGCATACGCCGAGGCCTGGCGGCTGAACCGGCCGAACTCGGTGCGGATGGCTCCGAGGTGACGGCCGGCCACCTCGGCGAGTCCGGGAATGGGATCGAGCCCGGCGCCGGCGAGGAACGAGCGGCCGGTGCCGTCGATGGCCGTCATCTCGACGATGTTGTCGACGGTGCGCCCTGCTGAGATCGCGTGCGGTCCACAGGAGTTGTTGCCGATCATGCCCGCGATCGTCGCCCGGTTCTTCGTCGAGGGATCGGGTCCGAAGGTCAGCCCGTGTGGTTTCCCGGCCTTCTGCAGCTCACTCATGAGCACACCTGGTTCGACCCGGGCGGTCTTCGCCACCGGGTCGATGTCGAGGATGTGGTTGAGGTGGCGGGAGAAGTCGATGACGATCCCGGTTCCGATCGAGTTGCCGGCCTGTGAGGTGCCGCCGCCGCGGGAGGTGATGGGCACACTTTGCGACCTGGCCACATCGAGGATAGTGACGACGTCGGCCGTGGACTTCGGGAAGGCCACGACCTGTGGGACCACCCGATAGTTCGAGGCGTCGACGGCATATTCGGCCAGCCGGCGGGGCGAGGTGTCTACGGTGCCTTCGATGCTGCGGGTGAGATCGGTGACGACGTCGGTGACGTCCGTGTTCGTGTCAGCAGTCGTGTCAGCGCTCATGGTGAGCTCAGCTCTCGCGGAGGATGTCGAGAGCGGCTCCGAGGCCTGCCGGGTCGACCTTCACTCCCGCCAGCTGCAGTCCCATCTGGACGCCCGCGAGGGTTCCGGCGAGGGTGAGATCGTTGAGATCGCCGAGGTGGCCGATTCGGAAGACCGTCCCCTGGAGTTTGGACAGGCCCGCCCCCAGAGACATGTCGAAGCGGTCGAGGATGAGCTTTCTCAATTCGTCTGCGTCGTGCCCGTCGGGCATGACGACGGCGGTGAGCACGGGGGAGTATTCGCTCTCGTTCGTGCACAGCACTTCCAAGCCCCAGGCTTCGACCGCGGCTCGGGTCGCTTCACCGAAGCGGATGTGTCGGGCGAAGACGTTGTCGAGACCTTCCTCGTTGAGCAGCCGCAGGGATTCCTTGAGGCCGTAGAGGATGTTCGTGTTCGGGGTGTAGGGAGTCATCCCGTTTCTGCCGGCGGCGAGCATCTCCGTCCAGTTCCAGACGGACTTCGGCAGGGTCGAGGACTCGTGGGCCTCCAAGGCCTTGTCGCTCACGGCGTTGAAGGACAGTCCCGGTGGGAGCATGAGGCCCTTCTGTGAACCGGAGACGGTGACATCGACGCGCCACTCGTCGTGACGGTAGTCGACGGAACCGAGTGAAGAGATCGTGTCGACCATGAACAAGGCCGGGTGGTCTGCGGCGTCGATGGCCGCGCGGATCTCGGGAATGCGGCTCGTGACGCCGGTCGAGGTCTCGTTGTGGACGACGCATACGGCTTTGAAGCGATGATCGGTGTCGGCGGCGAGGGCCTCACCGATCTTCTGCGGATCGGCGCCGGTGCGCCAGTCGCCGGCGATGACTGTGGGTTTGAGTCCCCATTTCTCGGCCATCGTCTTCCACAGTGAAGAGAAATGCCCGGTTTCGAAACAGAGGATCTCATCGCCGGGGTTGAGGGTGTTGACCAGTGCGGCTTCCCAGGCTCCGGTTCCCGTGGCCGGGTAGATGACGACCTGGTTCGAGGTGCCGAAGACGTCGGCCATGCCTGTGAGCACATGGCTGAAGAGTTCTTTGAATGCCGGTCCGCGATGGTCGATCGTGGGCATGGAGATGGCGTGGAGAACGCTGTCCGGAACATTGCTGGGTCCCGGGATCTGAAGGAAATGCCGTCCGCTGATTGTCATTGAAGAATCCTCTCTGATTCCACGATGCGGTACATCACTTTCATTTGACGCTACCACAATGATTTCGAGAGAAAAATGCCTTTTCCAGGATTCGGAACGGAGATTTGTGGCATTCTGCTCGCCGGTCGAGTTGAGCCTTTTCTGCCCGGTTCGGATTGCGGTATTCCATTCCTTCTGGGCTTCTGACGTGGGGTTCTGTGCTGTTTCGTGCCGAATGAAGTTCTGTGGAAACCACGGGTTGGTATACATGCTCCTGTTATTCGGGAAAGTGAAGTCGGGGTCTTGACGGTTTGGAATTCCTCGGGGCAGACTTTCATAAAGTAGCAGCAAGATTTCCACATCGTGGAATGTCGGTTGCGGCAATGGGGTCGTTTCCGACTGATTAACACATCGCATAGGAGCGAATTGTGTCTTTGGAAATTGCTTCGATACTCGTCCTGGTGGCTTTGTTCGTCATCGCCACCTTTGTTTCGGTCCATATGGGTGCGCTCGCGCTCATGGCGACCTTCCTGTTCGGGACCTTTGTTCTGGGAGAGGACGTCGACACTCTGCTGTCTGGCTTCCCCGCGGATCTGTTCCTCATCCTCGTCGGCGTGACCTATCTCTTCGCGTTGGCGAAGGACAACGGGACGGTCGACTGGATCGTCCATATTCTCGTCAAAGCCGTCGGCGGCCGAATAGCGCTCATCCCGTGGGTGTTCTTCGTCGTCACGGCGCTTCTCTCCGGCTTCGGCTCGGTGGTGCCGGCGGCCATCGCGATCATCGCGCCGATGGGGATGGGTTTCTCTCGTCGGTACGGCATTCGGCCGTTGCTCATGGGGCTGATGGTCATCAACGGTGCGACGGCGGGTGGATTCTCGCCGTTGAGCATCTTCGGCACGATCACCAACCAGGTCGTCGAGCGCAATGACCTGCCGGGCAGTCCTCTTCTGCTCTTCCTTGCCTCCTTCGTCTTCAACGTCGTTCTCGGCTTCGTCTGCTTCTTCCTCTTCGGCGGGCGGGAGCTGCTGGGCAAGCGCGACCTCGGGCATGGGCTCGAGGACAAGGACGGGGAACTGGTCAACGTCGGAACCTCCGGCGAGGGCGACGACGCCGATTCCGGCAGCGGCACCGGTGGCAGCGGCAGCTCGGGTACGTCCGGCTCAAGCGGTGCCGGGGTGGGCAGTTCTGGCAGCGGATCGGGCGGCTCGCCCGCGCCGTATCACGACCCCGAGCGGAGGGCGGCTCGACGATCGGTCCAGACGACGATGGTCAAAGACACCGACGAGGATGTCGAAGTCACCACTCTCGATCTCAACCGCATCGTCACACTTGTCGGACTTATCGTTCTCGCGGTCATGGTCGTGCCCCCGCTCAATCAGGACGTCGGCTTCACCGCGATCAGCATCGCCGTCGTCATTTCGTTCTTCTCTCCCCGCATCAGCAAAGGTGCGGTGAGCAAGATTGCGTGGCCGACCGTCCTCCTCATCTGCGGCATCGTCACCTATGTCGAACTCATGGAGCGTCTGGGCACGATCGATTGGCTCGGCGGGCAGGTCGCCGGCATGGGAGCTCCGCTGTTCGCGGCCCTGATCATCTGTTTCATCGGCGCAGTCGTCTCTGCATTCGCGTCGACGACGGGCATCCTCGGTGCTCTCATTCCTCTGGCAGTGCCGTTCCTGCTCACTGGAAGTGTGAGCGAGATCGGCCTGATCATCGCACTGGCGATCTCGTCCTCGGTGGTCGATTCCTCACCGTTCTCGACTTCTGGAGCGCTCGTCGTGGCGAACTCGCCGGAGGACCAGCGTGACAGGGTGTTCAAGCAGCTCATGGTGTGGGGCTTCTCGATGGTCGTCATCGCACCGATCGTCACCTGGCTGATCTTCGTCGTCCCCGGGTGGTGATGAAGGATCCAGTCCCGGGGTCGGGGGTGGAACGTCAAAGGCTTTCAACGCGAATCGGCGATGGGTTGGAAATGTCTGTGCCTATGGTGTTCATTATTGCACGGGGCTATATTTGAATGTATGGGACGGTTCCAATCGGATAATCCGGGCGAACTCATTCGCGAAGCGCGTCTCGATCTGGGAATCACACAGACCGAGTTGGCCCGGCGCGCCGGCCTGAGTCAGTCCAGCCTGGCCCAAATAGAATCGGGCAAGCGGAACGTCTCCTCTGAGATGCTCGAACGCGTATTGAAAGCGGCAGACTACCGACCCTCACTTGCCCTCGAGATGGCATTTGAACGAATTCGTGACGAAGCTGACCGCCTGGGCCTGAGGAATCTGAGGGTGTTCGGCTCGGTGGCCCGCGGCGACGATGGTTTCAACAGTGACATCGATTTCCTCGTCACTGCGGATGAGGAAGTCGACCTGTTCGATCTCGCGCTTTTCGGAGAGCGGGTCCGACAGATCACCGGCTTCCCCGCAGATGTCGTTGTCGATGATGGTCCGATCCCACCCGGGTGGCAAGCAATGCGAGAGGCCGTGCCGGTATGAACCCATCGGAACCTCATCGAGGCACGTATCGCCGGCCCCCGCGGCGGGAGAAGACGGACGTGGACTTTGACCGGGCGAACATCCGTACCGAGTTGAGGGCGATTCTGCGACGCACGCAATCGGTGGCCGCGACTGCCCGCGAAGAGTTTTCGGACGGAACCGCTTCCTACGATATCGCCGGCATCGCAATCATTCGCCTCGCGTCACTGACCGAGCGGGCTGAGTTCGCGATCTGGATGAAGCTGCTGACGAAAGATGAAGTCCTCAGCATCAGAGCGACCCGGAATATCGTTGCTCACGCGGGCTACGCGTCGATGGATGATGACCGCTTCTGGGACACGGTGACAAAACGTGTGCCGGAACTTATCGAGAGGCTGCTGAGCTCCGAAGAGTGAAACGGCGTCGCTTTCGGTCGCCTGGGCGACCGGGAACTATTGAGGCCGGTCTGGCGAGAATATTTACTTTAGGGCACCTAAAGTAAATACTCTTCCGTGATCCGTGAGGTTAGCTGGAATCGCCTACCCCTCGAGCAGCCCCTTGATGTCCGCGGCGGTCACCGTCTGGCTGAAGGCTTGCCCGCCTGGGCCCCGGCCCACGTACGTGCCGGCGTCGGACATGAGGTCGTCGAAGAGTTCGGCCTTGCGCTTCTGCAGGGCGAGCACCTTCTCCTCGATCGTGCCCTCGGCGACATAGCGGTAGACCATGACGCTCTTCGTCTGCCCGATCCGGTGCGCCCGGTCGATCGCCTGATTCTCCGAGGCGGGATTCCACCACGGATCCATGAGGAAGACATAGTCCGCCTCGGTGAGGTTGAGCCCGAACCCGCCGGCCTTGAGGCTGATGAGGAACACCGGCGCCTCACCCGACCGAAACGCATCGACGACCGCACCGCGATTGCGCGTCGACCCGTCGAGGACGACATAGGGAATCCCGCGAGCGTCGAGGTCCGCGGCGACGTTGGACAGGAACGACGTGAACTGGCTGAACACGATCGACCGGTGGCCCTCGGCGATGACATCGTCGAGCCGTTCCAGGAGCGCCGCCAACTTCGACGACGGCACCTCAGTATGTTCGGCATCGACGATCGACGGATCGAGAGCGAGCATCCGCAGCAGCGTGAGCGACCGGAAGACGATGAACCGCTGCTTGTCGTATTCGCTGTCGATGAAGCCGAGGATCTTCTTCCGCTCCTTCTGCAGAATCCGATCGTAGAGTCTCCGGTGCGCGGCATTGAGCTCGACCGAGATGACCTGCTCCTGCTTCTCCGGCAGGTCCGCAGCCACGAGATCCTTGGTCCGACGCATCATGAACGGTCGGATCCGCCGCTGCAGACGCTGCATCCGTCCCGGGTTCTCACCCGACTCGATCGGTCGGACGTATTCCTCCTCGAACCGGTGAGGACTCGGGAACAGTCCGGGTGCCGTGATCGAAAACAGTGACCACACGTCCTTGAGCGAGTTCTCCAGAGGAGTGCCGGTCAACGCGAGCCGGAACGGTGCCCGCACCTCCTTCGCCGCCAGGTGCGTCTGCGCCGACGAATTCTTGACGAACTGCGCCTCGTCGAGGATGAGCCCCGCCCACTCCATCCGCGAGATCGGGGTCTCCTCCAGCCGGAGCATCGCATACGACAAGACGACGACATCGGCACCGCGAGCCACCTCGGCGAGGTCGGACCCACGCGCCCGCGTCGACTCAGCCACGACACGAACATCGAGGTCAGGCGTGTACGCGGCGGCTTCCTTCACCCAGTTCGGCACCACCGAGGTGGGCGCGACGACGAGGAAGGGAGTGTCCGCCTTCGCGTGCGCGATGAGCGCGAGCGTCTGCAGGGTCTTGCCCAGACCCATGTCGTCAGCGAGGATCCCGCCCAGCCGGCACCGGTACAGCAGCGCCAGCCGCCGGAATCCCTGCACCTGATACGGGCGCAGCTTCGCACCGTTCAGGTCGGGCACCTCGGTGGCGGGGAGGTGTTCGAGGTCGGCCAAAGCGCGCACCGAGTCTCTCCAGGTCACAGCCGGTTCGGACTCATCGGCGAGGTCCTCGAAATCCGACCACAGGCCCACGTGCATGCGGGAGATCTTCGGCGCTCCGGGCTCCCATTCGGGGATGAGATCCGCCTCGGCGAGGAGGGCCTTGAGCTTGTCGAAGATCGGCTTGTTCAGCGACAGGAACGAATCGTCGGAGAGCTTGATCTTCTTCGTCCCGGCCGCCAGCGCCTTGTACAGCTTGACGAAGGGGACCGGGCGGCCGTCGATGCTGATCTGGAAGCCGAGGTCGAACCAGTCGTTCTTGTCCGACTCGACCGAGGTGATCTTCACGTTCGGTTCCCCGCCGAGCTCCCGGTATGGCTGCTTCTTCCCGCGCGTGATGACCTTGACGTGCTCGATCTCCTCTAGCCCGGGCAGGACGTTGACGACGAAATCCGCGGTGTCGGCGTCGTTGAGTTCGACGTCCTTGATGCCCGGCAGGGCGGAGCCGGTTTCGTGGGTGTCGGCGAGGAGTTTGTCGACCTCGGTGACGACGGCATCTTCGAAGTCGAGTTCGCGTTGCCTCGCATATTCCCTCGCCGAGGCGGTGCTGAGCCTCAATCGATCGATGACGGGGAAGGTGCGGCGGGGTCCCTGGTATTCCCAGTACCAGCTTAAGGAGAGTTTGTCGCCGGCGCCGAAGGCGGCGAAGACGACGAGGCGGGGGCGACCGTACTGGGGGAAGGCGACGGTGGCGTCGCTGCTGATGACCTCGGCGCTGGAGCGCAGCTGCGGGTAGTACTCCTCGAAGAATTCTTCGGCCTCGGCCTCTGGGATCGTGATCGGGCCGGGGGAATGGAGCACGGGCAGTGTGGATTCCTTCGTCGGGGTCTCCGCGGGGGCCAGGGTGACGGTGAAACCGCTGGTGACGTCGACGCCGAAGAAGCCGTGTGTCCAGATCGGCTTGATCAGCGCGGGAGTATATTCGCGTTCGTCGATGGTCGCCCGCGTCTGCACCTGCAGGCGGTTCTGGCTGCGGCGGATGTCGATGACGGCGCGGGCGGTGTGCCCGATGCGGACGGTCATATCCGGATTGATGCCGACGAATTCGATGCCGAGCTTCTTCCCCTGCGTGAAGTGATCCCACAGCAGGGGGGTGCGGAAATCGCCGAGGTGGTACGGCGCCCCGTCGGGCGTGAAGTCCGTCTTCCCGCGGGTGCGCAGTCCCGCGAGTTGGGTGAACCATTCCTGGTGGGCCGGGTCGATGTCGAACTGCCGGGCCATGCGGTCGATGGTGCGCCAGGTCAGGGACTTCTTCACCCAGTTGCCGGACTCGCTGAGCATGAGCGGGCGGATCGCGAGGCTCGGATTCGCGCCCGGGGTGACGTCGTCCTTGTCGAGGAGGACGGAGTGCTGAGCTTCGAACCATGAGCGGGGGATGACCTGGACGAGCTCGAATCCCAAGGCCACGGGCGTGTGTGAGTGCGGAGCCGCCTCGGCGAGTGGGGCGAAGGCATCACGCCAGTCGGCGGGGATGGCGGCACCGGTCGTGGCGGCGGACGGTCGGGTCTCAGGCACGATGCCATCTTCTCATTGGAGGGTGACATGGGGTGACGGAGCTGTGTCAGGGGCGCGGAGTAGCATCTGCGGCATGGATGAGGACAAAGAGGTTCACAGGCAGTTCTTCGACACCTATACCCGTGCGCTCATCGATCGGGACGCCGCAGCAATCGCCGATCATTACGCGGTTCCGGCGCTCATCGAGTTCCCGGGGCAGCGGATCCTCGTCACCGAGGCGGCGCAGACGGAGAGCTTCTTCGCGAGCGCTTTCGAACAGTACTCGGGCGTCACCGAGGTGAACGCCGAGGTCACGGTGGCAGCATCGACCGACCACAGCATCTGGGCCGACGTCACGTGGAAATATCAGGGAGGTGCCCCCGACGAGCGGAACATGTATCAGCTGGTGCGTATCGAAGACGGCTGGAAAATCGCGGTGCTCACGCCGTTGGAGCTCGGATGACGGGTGAGGCGGAAGACGCTGGATTTCCTGAGCTGCTCCACACCGTCATCGATACGACCGAGCCGAGGATGCTCGCGGAGTTCTATCGACGGCTGCTCGGCTACGTCTATCGCCCGGGAGACGAACCGACCGACGGTCGCAGTTCAGGGACGAGTGCCGAGCCCGAGGTCCCCGACTGGCTGGTGCTCACTGATGCGAGTGGGAACCGGAAGCTCGCTTTTCAGCGGGTTGATCGCCTCGAACCGACGACGTGGCCGGCAACGGACATCCCCATGCAGATGCACCTCGACCTCACGGTGCCGAACCGGACCATGCTGGAACGACAGCTGCAGCGTGCCGAAGATCTGGGTGCCGAACTGCGCGTCGATCGTACCGACGATGAGGACGAACCGCTGTATGTCTTCACCGATCCCTCCGGCCATCCGTTCTGCATATTCGTCGCATGAGCGAGAACAGCGACAATGATGACGAGCGTTGGCTGATCGTCAAAGGACGCCGGTGGCGACGAACCGACCCAGCACTGGAACCGAGCGTGATCGAGGAACTCAAGAGCCGCCTCGGCGCCGCGAGGAACGCCGTCAAGCAGGCGAAGAAGCGGGGCGATGGAAAAGATCTCGCGGAGGCGAGACGGAGGGTGGATGTCGCGAAGAACGGCCTCGGCGAACGCGGTGAATACTGGTGGGAGATGTCGCTCGAAGACCGTCGTCGGCGCGCGGAGACGGCCCTGAACGAACTGCGCTGAGTTCGAACAGGGCCGTCAGGGTGCTGTCAGGCGTGAGGAACCCGCGCCTGCGCGCTGCTGCGCGGCGTTAGACTCCGGACACCGCTGCTGCCAGGTTGCCGAGGGACGACTCGAGGTCCTCTTCGCTGACGGCCGGGAAGTCGACCTGCTTGAGCACCTCCTTGTCGGTGACCGCGCTCCAGTCATAGGTCACGGAGACCTCGGTCGAGTCATGGCTGTGGGACGTGAGTTCCCAGACCCACTCCCAACCCGGTGGCTCCTCACCGGCTGGTGCCGTCTTCCAGGCGAGAAGCTTGTTCTCCTCATAGCCGATGACGTGGTTGTCGGTCTTGTAGTCGCCGCCCATCTTGTCCCAGTGCATATTCATCGAGAACTTCTGACCGACCTCGGTGATGCGATCGGTCTTGTCATCCGACTGGACCATTCCCGAGCCGTCGATCTCGGCATGACGCTCTGGATTGGAGAGGACGTGGAAGATGTCCTCTACGGGGGCATCGATCGTGCGGGAAGCGCTGATGCTCGTCTCATTCATGCTTGTCACCTTTCGTCAGATGGTGGCGGGAGTACGGGTCGGTCGACCCGTCCCTGACGGCCACGCTATACGCTCGATCCAAGTGACGGGAGGGGGTGCGCAATCAATCACAGCAAATGCGGTCACTCTTCCGGATACTCGTTGAGGAATGCAGAATAGCCGACAGAGGTACGTGCCATCCGCGTCTCCGGGGCTCGGACCGTCAACCATCAACACGAGAACTGGGAAGAGCACAGCATGAATCGAGAAGTCGCCCAGGCCATCACCGACGCCGTCGACAACGCGTTCGATCGTCAGCTTGAGTTCACCGGTGATCTGATCCGCTGTCCTTCTGTCCGCGGCAGTGAGGCGGCGATCCAGGACCGCATGGAGCAGGAATTCGCCGACAGGGGACTGGAGACCGACCGCTGGCGCATCGACGAAGAGGACATCGAGGATCACGTGGGCTTCGGACCGATGACCGTGCCCTACGACGAAGACTTCAACATCGTAGGCAGCTATCGGCCGGCAGTCTCGCAAGGCCGATCCCTGATCCTGCAAGGTCATGTGGATGTCGTTCCGACCGGACCCTTGGAGAATTGGACTACTCCGCCCTTCGAGCCTCGAGTCGAGGACGGCTGGCTGTACGGACGTGGCGCCGGGGACATGAAAGCCGGACTCGCTGCCAACCTCTTCGCCTTCGACGCGATCTCCGCTGCCGGATTCTCTCCTGCAGCCCCGATCCATCTCCAATCCGTGGTGGAGGAAGAGAGCACCGGCAACGGAGCGCTTTCGGCACTTCTGCGCGGCTACACCGGCGACGCCGTGCTCATCCCGGAACCAGAAGAGAACGCTCTGGTGCGAACCAACGTCGGAGTCATCTGGTTCACCGTTCGTGTCGAGGGGAAACCGAGTCATGTCCGGGAGATGAGCAAGGGCTTCAACGCCTTCGATGCGGCAAATGACGTGATCGCCGACCTGCGCACACTCGAGACGGATTGGAATGGCCAAAAGGACCGGTACCCGGGCTTCGAGGATGTCGAGCATCCCATCAACTTCAACGTCGGAGAGATCTCGGGTGGAGACTGGCCCTCCAGCGTCCCGTCATGGTGTGAGATCTCCGTGCGTGCCGCCATTTATCCGGGGATCGACCCGGAACAGGCGTGGGAAGAGATCCAGGAGCACGTCCGGCACGCGAGCATCGCCCGGCGCGGTCAGGACAGTCGCCTGCCACGCCTGGAGCGAACCGGCTTCTTCGCCGCAGGATATCGACTCGACGAAGGCGGAGAAGCCGAGGCCGTCCTCGGCTCGGCCCACCGGGATGTGTTCGGCCAGCCCCTGCGGTCGTTCTCCACGCCGGGCTACCTCGACGGCCGGGTGTACACGAACTATGGATCGATGCCGACTCTGACCTATGGTCCCCGATCCCTCGACATCCATGCCTTCGACGAGCGCGTCCACATCGAGTCCGTCCGCAACATCACGAAGACCATCGCTCTCTTCATCGCCGAGTGGTGCGGGCTGAAGCCGCTGAAATAGTCACTTTGGCGTTCCGCAGGGACTGCCGGCCCAGCACCCGTTCGAAACGATGCGTCAGCCGATCTGGTCAGCGAGGTCCTCGAAATCCTCGGCAATGACGTCCCAGTCGCCCGTGGGTTCGAGATCGATGGTCTGATCGGGTCCATGCTCGGTGGGGCGCCGAACGAAAGCCGTGTTGAGCCCGAGGGGCTGCGCCGCGGCGAGATCGCTGTTGTGCGCAGCGACCATGGCGACTTGCTGCGGTTCGAGACCGAGGATGTCGGCGGTCCGCAGATACGCGTCGGGGTCCGGCTTATAGGCTGCCGCCACCTCGGCGCCGAGGATCGCATCCCAGGCAAGACCAGCACGTTTGGCGACGTCGAGAGCCAACCGGATGTTCGCATTCGACAGTGGAGCGATGATGAACTGCTCCTTCAAACGGGTCAAACCTGCGACCGCATCCGGCCACGGATCGAGCCGATGCCACGCAAGATTGGTCTCGTCGAGGACCGGCGCGGGAATCGAGTTCGGATCGACGCCGAGACCTCTGAGCACGTGCTCGAGATTCTCCCGGTGGAGCACATCCAAACGAACGAACTCTCTGTCACCGTTGCGCACCCGCTCCATCGACGGCTGATATTCGGCCCGCCAAGCGTCGGCGAACTCAAGCGGAACGAGATCGGGAACATGGTCGCGCAAGTGCACGGCCACCTCGGCGGCTACACTGCTGCGCCAGTCGACGACGGTGCCGAACATGTCGAAGACGAGGGCCTTGACCGAATCGAATCCTGCTCTCATGGTTACACGGTAGTCCGCGCACATCAGACCGTCCACGTCGGTTCTCCCGCTCACCATGTCAGTCCGTCCGCTTAGACTGAGCGGTGTTGGGAGTCGACGAGGACCTCATCGACACTGAACTACACGGCATCGGCGGAAGGACCTGACCGTGGGATGGAGCACGAGCGAATTGGCGCGGCTGACCGGCACCACGGTCAACACGATTCGGCATTATCACAAGCTCGGGCTGCTCACCGAGCCCGAACGGATGAGCAACGGATACAAACAGTACGGGGCTTCCCACCTGCTGCGACTCCATCAGATCCGGCGGATGCGCGAACTCGGCATCCCGTTGTCGGATATCGGTTCGGTCGACGACGATCACGAACAGCAGCAACTCGCCCTCAAACAGCTTGAGGTCGATCTCGGTGAGCAGATCGCGGCCCTGGAAAAAGCACGCACCGAGGTGTCCCAACTCCTCGAACACGGAGCGCCGATCGATACTGCTTCAGGCTTCATCGACATCGCTGCCCGGATGTCGAATTCCGATCGCGCACTGATGAACATCTATTCGACCCTGTATGAGGAATCGGCGCTCGCGGAGATGCGGTCCATCATGTCCGAGACCACACCGTACGACCAGGAAGTCGATGAGCTCGCCGAGGATGCCGACGACGCCACCCGCGAACGCTTGGCAGAGCAGATCGCTCCGAGCATGAAGCGACAGCTCGAAGCGAAACCCTGGCTCCTCGCGCCGACCGAGCGGATGACCGGGGACGTGAAGATGGGGCAGGCTGCGATCATCGGCTCGCTCAGAGAGCTCTACAACGACGCACAGATCGACGTCATCCAGCGTGCCTTCATCTCTGTCTTCCCGACTCTCGAGATTCCGGACGAAGATCGCGAGCGGTTCGTCGCTTTCATCAAGCACGTGGCCGCAGAGGAAGAGGGCTGAGGCAGGGGACTGAGGCGGAGGAAAAGGAGTGATGTCGGGAGCTGAGGGAGAGAGCTGAAGACAGTGACTAGGGAAGATAGCTGAGGATTCGCTGGGTTCGACGATGAGGGCTTGACCCTGTTCTGAGAACACAGTCTGTACTGAACGTATCAACCATCAGATCCGGTTCATTCGGGCCGGGATCTGCCGATTACGTTCAGGAGGACACCATGAATCCCATCATCGAATTCTTCCAAGGTCTCGCCGCTCAGGTTCCCGACCTGCTTCAGCCGTTCATCATCGCCGCGGCCGGGGCGATCCCCTTCATCGAGGGTGAGATCTCCTCGATCATCGGCGTGTGGGCCGGGATGAACCCCGTGCTCGCCGGAGTCGCCGGAGCCATCGGCAACTTCATCTGCGTCACCGTCATCGTGCTCCTCGGAGCCCGGGCGCGCCGCGCCGTCGTGAATCGTCAGAGCGAAAAGCGTGAGCTCGCGGCCGTGGGAGTCGGCGCAGGTGTCGGCTCCGGATCGGTTGATGGCGCTGTGCCTGAGGCGGCTGCCACGCGGAATGGATCCGCCGACGTTCTCTCCCCGGATTCAGCGGCCGACGGCAATGCCGGTGACACGGTGACGGAGGGCCACCTCGGTGAAGGTGGGAAGCCCGAGTCCAAGGGGCGGGTCAAGTTCAAGAAGTTCCTCACTCGGTTCGGCGTCCCCGGTGCGAGCCTGCTCGGACCGCTGGCGATTCCCACCCAGATCACATCGACGATCCTCGTCAGCGCTGGTGTGAAGACCTCGTGGATCCTGCTGTGGCAGGGCATCGCGATCATCGCCTGGACGACCCTGACCACGCTCATCGCCACCGGATCGCTCGCCCTGCTGGCCGGCTGAAGCCTCAGGAAACGCGGTCCCCGCAGGTGCCGCCCTCACCAGCCCACCGCCCACGGACCTCGACGCCGCAAGAAGAAAGGACGAATCATGCGCTCGCTGTATCGCCACCGGCTGGTCCTCACACTCACAGGACCGATCCTCATCGCTTTGGGACTGCCGCTGATCGTCCCCTTCGCCGCGACCCTACTCGGCGAGACGATGCACCTGCAGATGCGATTGAGTCTGCCCGAATCGCTGCTCGGGACCTTGGGCATCCTCGTTGCCTGGTTCGTCATCTCGCGGACGATCGATGTCGTCCTCAGCGGAAGCGACATCGGCGGCAAAATGACCGGGCGTCTTGTGTCGGCGGGTGCGTCGGTGCTTGTGCTCGGCGGAGGTTACCTACTGATCACCGGTTCGATCCCATTGGCTGCGATCACTGCGGTCGTGATCAGCGGTCTGTTCTTCGCGTTGAATACGATGCTCGATGTTCGGGCTAAACGACCAGCATGAATCAGACAACCCAGCTGACCGTGCCCAAGTACTTCTCTCCGGGGCGAACCGCTTCGCACTCCGCTGTGACGATCCGCTTGACAAAGGGGGCATGGGCAGCGGCCTTAGCCAGGACGATCTTCTCGCAGACGGCGCGAGTCTTGTGATACGTGTAGCTGAACTTCACCACATCAGCGTGAGCGGCGGTGCCACCGAAGACGCTCGCCGTGGCCAGAATCAGAGAGGCTGCTCCGATTCCAAGGACTCGTTTCATCTGCATCGTCTTCTCCACTTCTCAGGGTCAGCATTCTCTGTGCGCGGCTACCGTCTGTGGCCGCACGACCGACACTATTTGCGGTTGCGTGAGTCGGAGACGATTGCGTGTACCGAGGTTGAAACCTGATGTTCCCCACTTGAAACGTACAATGGACTGGATGTCTGATACCGGGAGAACCCACACCTCGTCGCTGGCCGTGCTCGGTGCGCTGCTGTTCATCACCGCCCGCAGCCTCGATTCCGCCGGCGCGCCGGGGATCCCCGCAAGTGCCGACCCAGCCAAGCTCAGCCCCACCGATCGGGAGACCCTCGCCGAGGTGGAGTCCGCCCTCACCGTCCAACTCGAGAACTCAGGGACGTCCGTGACGTCCACCCTCGCCGAGGTGGCTGCGGCGGTTGCGTACGTCCGTGGCCGGGCAGAGGTCCCGAGTCTGACCGCGAGCCGGTACGACCGGCTGCGCAAGTCGGTGCTCGACGGCCTCGGCGCCACCTCGGCGCAGGGGGCGACCATCTGGCCGCCGACCAGTCAGACCGCGGTGCAGAGGTTCGGGTCCTGGAACGAAGCGCTCAAGGCCGCGGGTCTGGCGACGAACAAGATCGGTCGAGCCAAGGGGCAGCTGCGCTTCGACGCGGATGCCTACGACAAGGCGATTGCCGAATTCCTCGCCGACTGCGAATCACGCGGGACCGCCGCGACCTACAAGGCTTACACCGAATACGCCGCCGAGCATAAGGGCGAGGTGCCCTCGGCCGCGGCCGTCCGGAAGTTCTACGGAAGCTGGAATTCAGCGCTCGCCGCGGTTGAGTGAGGTGCGGATCAGCGGCCGTGCATCTTCCCGCCGACCGCTCACGCTATGCGATGCGCGTTCGGCGGTAACTTGAGCGCTCGGTGGCCCAACACTCCCGGCATCACCGGTTAGCGGCGAACGCCTCCAGCCGGTCGCACGCGGTGTTGATGGTCTCGTCCGACACCGCGAATGTCAGGCGCAGGTAGCCTTCGCCGGCCGGTCCGAAGGCCGAACCTGGAATCGTCGCGAGATTGTGCTGCTCGAGCAGCTGGGTCGCCAGCTCCCAGGAGTCCAGCCCCCACTCGGACACGTTCACCCAGGCATAGAACGTCGCCGCCGGGCGCAGCAGACTCAAGCCCTCGATGGCGTTGATGCGCTCGACCATGAGCTCACGCCGCCTGGCATACGAGGCGACCATCTCCTCGACCGCGCCCTGCGGTCCCTCGATTGCGGCGACCGCTGCCTCCTGGACGAACCCGGGCAGACTCGAGGTCAGGCCCTCCTGCAGCAATGCCATCGGCGCGATGAAATCTTGCGAACCGATGACGAAACCGCACCGCCAGCCGGTCATGGCATAGGTCTTCGAGAAGCTGCCGATGGCCAGGAACCGATCGAACTCAGCCCCCACCTCGGCGGTGGATGGCTTCACCTCGGCGATGGAGGTGAAGACGGCATCGTCGAAGACCATCTCGTCATAGACCTCATCGGAGATGACGGTGAACCCATGCTCATCGGCCAGCGCAGCGATCTGCTCGAGGTCCGTCCGATCCATGACCGAGCCCAAGGGGTTCGACGGACTGTTGATGATCACGGCTGCGGTCTTGTCTGTGATCACCGAGCGAACATCCTCGGCGCGGAGCTTGAAATCATTGTCCTCGGTGACAGGAACGGACACCGCAACCCCGCCGAGGCGGTGCACCTGACCCATGTAATTGGGAAAGCTCGGGTCAGGGATGATGACCTCGTCGCCTGGTGAGACCGTGACGTCGAGGGCGAAGGTGAGCGCCTCCATCGCGCCGAAGGAGACCATGACGTTCTCGGGCGTGATGCTGCGATTCCACCGAGTCGAGTACTTCCGGGCGATCGCCTGCCGCAGTTCGGGGATGCCCGCGTTGGCGACGTAGCGGGTGTTGTCGTTCTCGATCGCGCGGATGCCGGCGGCCTTGATGTGCTCCGGAGTGGTGAAGTCCGGTTCGCCGACGGTGAGCTTCACAGCATCGGGGAAGTCGAGGGCGAGGTTGAACATCTTGCGGATGCTCGACGCCGGGTAGGAAGCGGCCATGGGGGAGATGCGGTTGTGCGAACTCGTCATGGTCTCAGTCTGCCCCCGATCCTGCGGGGACGACAGGGGTGGGCCACAGCGTAAGACCGGGGCAGGTCCCCCGCCCTGCCTACTCGTGCAGGCCAGCCAGCCGAGAACCGAATCGGGCGAGCAGGCTCGTCTTCTTCGCCCCGGTCGCCGACTCCCACGCATCGGCGAGGCCGAAGATCTTGTACATCGACCGGATACCCAACCACCGAATCGGTTCGGGCTCCCACTGCCCGGAGAAGTGGTCGTTCCACGGCAGTGCGGTCAAGGGCGTCGAAGCTCCGGCGGCCCGATCGAGCAGGGTCTTCGCCGCCAGATGAGTCGCCGTCACTCCGTGCCCGGCATAGCCGCGGGCCACTCCGATGCGCTGTGTCGGGTCGAAGAAGATGCCGGCGCACCAGTCTCTGGTCACCCCGAGCGCACCGCGCCAGGCATGAGCAACCTCGAACTCGAGGTCCGGGAAGAGCGAGGACAGGCGCCCGGCCAACAGGTCGACCACCTCGGCGGGGACCTCACCGTCACCGGGCAGGCCCGACCGGAAAGCATAGGGCGCCCCACGGCCGCCGAGCGCGATCCGGCCATCAGCCGTGCGCTGGGCATAGATGAACGTGTGCGCCGTGTCGCCGAGGCATTCGCGCCCCTCCCAGCCGATCGACGCCCACGCGTCGCCCGGCAGCGGCTCGGTTGCGATCATCGACGAGAACACCGGGATGACCTGCCGTCCCTGCAGGCCCGGCAGGTCGCCGCCGACCGTGTCCGAATACCCCTCGAGGCACACGAAGATCGTGTCCGCGCGCACCGGCCCGCGGTCCGTGGCGACCGAATTCTTTCGGATATGCCTCGCCGAGGTGGCCTCGCAGATTGTCACGCCCTGTTCCCTGAGCACGTGGCCGAGTCCCCGGGTGAGCAGCGCGGGATCGATGGCGGCGGTACCGGGGAAGTAGAGACTGCCGAGTGCCCCGTCGACGTTGATGCGGGCACGAGTCGCCTCGGCGTCGAGGAACTGCATATCCTCCGTCCCGTATCCGAACTGCTCATTGCCGGCCTCAAGGTCGCGCAGCCGGGACAGGCTGGCCTCCGACTGAGCGATGTCGATGTGGCCGCCGCGGACTTGGTGGGCATCGATGCCCTCGGTCTCGCAGACGTCGAGGACCTCGTCGATGGAGTCGAAGAGTGCGGACTGAAAGGCGCTGACGCTGGCGACGCCGTCGAGTCCTGCCAAGCCGACCGGCCCGGTGGGATCGTTCTTCCGGGCGCGGTCGACCGCCTCGGCGAACTTGCTGCGATTGCCCGGCAGCAGGGTCGAGAGCCATCCGCCATTGCGGCCGGAGGCGCCGTAGCCGATGTGGCGGGCCTCGATGATGGTGATCGCCCAATCGGGGTGGGCCTGCCTGGCGTAGTAGGCCGACCACAGGCCGGTCAGTCCGCCGCCGACGATGACGAGATCCTGCTTCTCGCGCGGCAGCGGGACGGCGTCGACGTCGTCGGCGGGGGATGCTGCCAGCCAGTGTGAGGCTTCGCCATTGAAGTAGGACACGGATCATCTCCTGAACTCGAGGCGGACCTTGTGGTCGCCTACGAAAACAGTTCTATCTCACGCTCAACGGGAAGTAAACAGTTGTGGTGATTTGTATTGAGTGTTGAAACGCGCTCGACTGCCCACTGATTTCTTCGTCGAGGCGGGACTCGGGTGGGCTGTTTAATTACACTGTTCGCATGAGCGCAATGGAGCCGATCAACACCCACGAATTTCCTCTCAGCCATGAATTGATCGAGGAGTGGCAGACCATTCCGGCCGCCTCGACGGGAGGACCCGACACGGTCGGGTCGGTGGGGCTGGAAGGTCCGGCCGCCTCGGCGGGGGATTTCGGCACGAGCAGCTCGGTCGAGCTGGAAGGGGCGGCCGCCTCGGCGGGGGAGGCGTCTGTGACAACGGGATTCGCCGAACTCGGCACCATCGGCGGTGCCGAATACGGGTTGTGGGAGATGAGCGCTGGAGCGATGCGCGATATCGAAGGCGACGAGGTCTTCCTCGTCATCTCCGGGACCGGGCGCATCGAATTCGACGAACCCCTTCGCGACCCCATCGAACTGGCGCCGGGATC
Source organism: Brevibacterium sp. OS20 (assembly GCF_056837565.1). Lineage (NCBI taxonomy): Bacteria > Bacillati > Actinomycetota > Actinomycetes > Micrococcales > Brevibacteriaceae > Brevibacterium > Brevibacterium sp. OS20. Next base: position 416,184 of record NZ_CM166367.1, read on the forward strand.
GCTGGTTCGCCTCGATGATGGGATGAAGGCGCGCTGGTACATCGACGGAACGCCGCTGCGGAAGCTGTTCATCGCGCCCGGCGAAGGGTGAGCTTCACTCTCTGGCCAGCAGGGTTGGCAGGGACGAGGGAGTCGGGGAAACGTCATGGGCGCGGATTCGCCTCGTTGACTAGTGTCGAAGTCAGCCAGCTTTGACGAAAGGTATCGATGATGATCGACGTGGCCCACCCGCGCGACCTTGTCATGATCGGCGCGATCTTCGGACTCGCCGCGTTCATCTGGTCAGGCTGGGCACAGGAAGCGCCACCCAGAGGACTGGTCTGGCGACTCGTGCTCGCCGGACTCGGAATCGCGGGCCTCGCACTCGCCGTGCCGAGCATCCTCACCGCCATCGGCAACTGGTCGGAACCCAGCGCTTTCACCACCGGGACCACCGCGTTCACCCTCTACCTCATCGTGTTCTGGGCCGAGGTCATCATCGGGGCGGTGGCGAGCTTCTTCCTCATCCGCACCGGCCAGACCGAGAATATCGCTCCACTCATCTTCGCGATCGTCGGCATCCACTTCTTCGCGCTCGCCGTCGTCTTCGGCCAGCCCGTCCTTCACGTGGCGGGGCTGATGCTGACCATCGTCGCGGTGGTCGCGTTCATCTTGCCGCGCGAGACCGCGGCGCCGAGCTTCTGGTGCGGCATCCTCGGCGCTCCGGTCTTCCTCGGCATCGGACTGTGGTGTCTGCTCGCCGGGCGCAGCCCGCTCGCCGCCGGATGAAACACGGACACCGCTGACAAGCCCTGGTCAGGTGCTCTATCGTGAGTGAACCGGTGCGCACCGTGCCCTGGGGCGGGCTCCGTCCCACGGCGCGCGGCACGCATGGACACCCCAGCACCGACACCTCAGTATTGCCCCGAAGTGATGGACCCCGAAGAAGGAGTCGACGATGAAGACTGCTCGCCGCTTGGACAACCTCGGCACCGAGACCGCTTTCCGCGTGGCCCAGGCCGCCGCCGACTGGAAGGCGAAGGGCAACGAGGTCTTCCCGTTCCACCTCGGCGATCTCAATTTCCCGCTCGCTCCCCACATCGTCGAGGCGATGGAGCAGGCGATCCGCAACGGCAAGACCGGTTACTGCCCTGGGCCGGGGATTCCCGAACTGCGGGAGGCGCTCTCCGATGACATCGGCTCGCGACGCGGAATGACGATCGACCCCGCCGAGGTGGTCGTGACCACCGGAGGCAAGCCCGTGATCACGAAATTCCTCCAAGCCGTGATGAACCCCGGCGAAGGCGTGCTCTACCCGAATCCCGGATTTCCGATCTACGAATCCCAGATCGAATATCTCGGCGGTACGGCCCTGCCCTACCGATATGTTCCGACCTCCGACGGCTTCGCCATCGACCTCGACCACCTGCGGGCATCGATCGATGAGAACACCACCGCCATCATCTACAACGACCTGCAGAACCCGATCTCCGCAGAGTCCACCCCGGGCGAGCGTGAGGCCATCGCAGCGATTGCGCAGGAATTCGACCTGTGGGTGCTCTCCGACGAGGCGTACTTCGAGATGCGCTATCGCGGGAAGTCCCAGTCGATCGCCGCGCTACCGGGAATGCGGGAGCGCACCGTCATTCTCTACACGTTCTCGAAGAAGTACGCGATGACGGGTTCGCGGCTCGGCTGTGCAGTGGCCCCGAAAGAGGTCGCCGAGGCGATCTCGCTGATGAACACCAACGACGAATCCTGCACGAACCAGTACGTGCAGTGGGCGGGGATCGCCGCCCTGCGTGGACCGCAGGGGCCGGTCGGGCAGATGCTGGAGGTGCTGCGCAAGCGACGTGATGCCACCTGCCGGCTCATCAACGAGATTCCCGGCATGTCTGTGGCGACCCCGGGCTCGACGTTCTACGTCTTCCCCGATGTCACCGAGGCGATGGAGGCGAAGGGAATCGCGACTCTGGCGGACTTCACCACCGAGGCGCTGCATGCCACTGGCGTCTCATTCTGCACTCGCGAGCACTTCGGGTCGCCGCAGCCCGGTGAGGACCGGTCCTACATTCGGCTGGCCTATTCGGGTATCGACGAAACCGCGATCACGACGGGTCTCGGCCGCCTCAAGGAGTGGATCGAAGCGGGGCGGTAGTCCGTTCGGCGGGGTTGCATTCGGCGGTACCGGGCTGCGGCGCCGTCCCGACCACAACTCGGCGCCGACCACAGCTCTGCTAGGTCCAGCTGCTCCAGGCAGGTCGGCGAGTGCTCGGCAGTGCGTTGTCACGGCGCCAATCGTGGATCCAGTCGGGCAGCTCGGGTTCGTTCTCCGGCATCCCGAACGCCTCCATGAGGTCGTCCCTGGTGAGCGGACGGTCGTCGGAGATCAGGCGGGTGGCGACATAGGCTCGGGCGAAGATCTCGCCGTCGACGACCATGCGCTGTTCGAAGAACACGGTGCGCTCGTCGATTCCGCAGACCTTGCTCTCGAGGTTGTAGCGCTGCCAGAGTTTCAGTGATTTGCGGAAGCTGATGGTCTCGGCGCTGACAACGCCGGTCCATCCGCGCTCACGCATCGCCTGCCATGCTCCGCTGCGCACCATCATGTCGAGCCGCCCCAGGTCCATGATCGAGAGGTACTTGCCGTTGTTGAGATGCATGAATATGTCGATCTCGCCCAGGTGGACGCGCATGGGGAGGGAGTAGGTGTCCCAGATGTCGCGCGCGGAACGTCGGTGGGACCTCAGCAGGTGCAGGATCATGCGGAAGAAGTGCATGCGAACTATGTTACTTGACAGTAGTTTGCTGGACGACCATAACCCTGCCGGGTGAATGGGGCTCTGACTGGCGAACGTGGGCAGAAAGCGTATGCGGTCAGGGCGATCGTGGACCCGGAGGCGAACGCGGACGCGGAGGTGAATGCGGTCGTGAAAGGTTGCAATCGCGGAAGGGTGCGCATCCACGGACCCGGGGAGCCGCCTCGGCGAGGGTGGGTGTCAGTCCTTCGCGGGTTCGGGGTCGTGGCCGGGGATGAACGGTGATTCTTCGGGCTCGGGGTGGCGCTTCCACTGGATGAGCATGATCGCCACACCGAGAGCGACGGCGCCGATCGCGCCCCACACGTTGGTGCGCAGGCCGAGGATGACGAAGCTCGGATCGAGGCGGATGGACTCCCAGACGATGCGGCCGGCGCCGTACCACATGAGATAGACAGCGAATAGGCGTCCCCACTGGAAGAAGACCTTGCGGCCGAGGTAGAGCAGGACGAGAGCGCCGAGGCTGTTCCAGATGACCTCGTAGAGGAAAGTTGGATGGAAGAGGGTGCCGGGGGGAGTGCCCAGTGGGATTGCCGGATTGCCGGGATCGATCTCGAGTCCCCAAGGCAACGTGGTGGGCAGGCCGAAGAGCTCCTGGTTGAACCAGTTGCCGAAGCGACCGCAGGCCTGAGCGAGGATGAGGCCCGGTGCCAGGGCGTCGAGCAGAGTGGTGAGTTTGAGGCCGAGGCGGCGGCACATGATCCATGCACCCAGCGTGCCGCCGATGAGTGAACCGAAGATCGCGATGCCGCCCTCCCAGATCGCCCATACCGAGCCGGGTTCGAACGGGTTCCACGGGTTGCGGCCGGGACCGAAGTAATCGGTGTAGTGCGTGATGACGTGATAGATGCGGGCGAAGACGATGGCCATCGGTACGGCAAGAGTCGCGATGTCGAGCACCTGCCAGTCCTCGACACCGCGCCTGGTCAGGCGGCGGTTCGTCAGCACAATGGCGATGATGATGCCCACGAGGATGCACAGTGCATAGAAATGGATCGTCAGCGGTCCGAGTTGGAAGCTCGAGATGGACGGGCTGGGGATTGCCGCCGAGATGTCGTGCGGGACAGCGCTGGAAGTCACTAGGCCGAGGTGCATGGGGCCAGTCTATTTGCACCCGTCTGAGAATCTCTTATGCAGCGTCTGGTCTCTGACCGGCGAGGACCGTTTTCGGGCCGATTGCTGTGCCGCCTGCGCTCCGACTAGCGCGTAAACCCGAGTCCTGCGGGGTGAAGGCAGCCGCGACAAGGCCATTCGCGCTCACATCAGAATGGAGGCACAGCGGTGCCATTGAATGGCCATGCGCAGCTACGTGCCGAAGAGGCCGTCGATGATGTCGTCGGTGACGAATCGTGAGTGGAGGATGGGAGTGCGGGCGGGGTCGATGCTTTCGGGCGGTCGCCATGCCGGCCGTCCGTCGCCGAGCATGAAGACTTCCCAGTCGGAGCGGTCCATGAGGTGGTGGTGGAAGGAGCACAGCAGGCACATGTTGTTGATGTCGGTCTTGCCGCCCAGGGCGTGCGGCACAACATGGTTCACGTCGCACCAACCCGCCGGTGCGTCGCAACCGGGGAACACGCATCCGCGGTCCCTGGCGGTGACGATTGCGGTCTGCTTCTTGTTGGCAAAGCGCTGTTCCGCGCAGACTTCCACCGTGCGGGCCTTTTCGTCCATCAGGTGGTAGAAAACAGTGCCACTGAGACCGCGTCGGGCGATGTCGCCGATCGGGAACCGGTCGCCGGAGCCTGTGGTGGCTTCGCCGATGCCGTTGGCGATGTCGGACGCTTTGGCTGTGACGACCAGGGCGTAGGGCGAACCCTTGGCGGCTTCCTTCATGCTGATGCGCGAGATGAGAGTGGCGAAACGTTCGTAGATCCAGGCCTTCGCACTGGGCTGCGCGCTCATGAGATCGACAGTCGAACCGTCGGCGCGGATGCCGTGGCCCGCGGGAGTGGAGCGTCCGCCAGCAGGATCGGTCGTATCCGCACCGGCGTCACCGGCAGCTTCACTGTCGGCACCGGAGTCGCTGGCCGCGTCTAATACAGCCCATGAGGGAGCGTCATAGCGATCGCCGGTGAGCACTGCGTCGAGGGGTTCGAACTTCTCTTCGCCGGGAGCCTGACCGAGTCCGACGTTCGGGAAGAGCGCGGGAGCGTCGTCGGCCGCGGAGCGGGCCGCTTCAGTGTCGGAGGCGATCGTCTCAGTGTCGGTGGGGCAGACGTTGTTCGATGTGGTGCCGTCGCACGATTCTGCAGTGTTCGACGGGTTGTCACCGGCGGTTTCTGTTGTGTCTGATGTGTTGTCTTTCGCCGATTGGATCCGCGAGGTCAGCAGTCCGTGCAGTTCGGATCCCGCCACGGGATCGAGCACGCCCTCCAGCCTCCAGTCTCCATTGCGCTTGGGGCGGGCAGTGATGAAGTAGGCGGAACGATCGCTGGGGTCGAGCGGCTCGGCACCGTCGGGGTCGATGAGAGCGAGCATCTGACGGAAGATGTCGCGAAGCTCGCTCACAGTCACCGATTTCGCGTATTTCACGAGGTCGGTTTCCACACGGGACTTCGTCTCATGATCCACCCATGCGGGCAGCGCCTTGAGGCAGTCTTCGATGACAGTGAGGTGCTCTGCGGGCAGGGTGCCGAGGTGGAGCTGCTCGGCGACGAGCGGGTGTTCGGGTTCAAGCGGTTGTCCGTCGAGTGCGACTCGTCCGCCGAGATTCTCTGCGAGCTTTGCCCGGCGGTTCGCTTCTCGCCCCGAGAGGTTGAGGCGTTCCTGGATGAGCGCCTTGGTCGACTTGGCGCCACTGTCCTTGGGCGTGCCGACGCGTTCGTAGACGGCCAGCGCCAGGGTGGACAGAGACTCACTGAGCCGACGCAGAGCCTCGGCTCCATCGATGACCTGCAGGGCCTCGTTCGGCCCCATCGGCCGGTCGAAGGCGCGAAGACCTCCGACCAGTTCGGTCAGGGACGAAATCGAATCGGTGATCTCAGGTGCGCTCGCAGCCAGGTCGTTCCAGGCGGCGTCGGTGAGGATCGGGTGCATCGAAGTCGGGCGCTGATCATCGTCTCCGTGCTCGGGTTGCGCAGTCGATTCTGCCGGTGCGGTCGAAGTGAGCTCTGCTGAGTCCGCGGATTCGACGGTTTCGTGTGGTTGGTCGGAACCGGCAATTCCAACTGCATTGCTTGGTTCTTCGACGTCGGCGATCGACGTATCGTCGTTCGGTTCGTCATCGTCGGTCGAAACTGGGTCAAGAGCCTCGAACACCTCGGCGAAGTGGTGGCCGCTGAGGTCGAGCCCGGCCGCCTTGAGCTGTTCGGCCAGTGTTGCGGGGCCCGATGTTTCTTCGAGTTGTGCTTGCGCGGTGTCCTCGGGTGCGTGGGCATTCTGAGGAGGGGTACCCACGAGGTCTGCTGGTGTGGTGTTCGTCGGCGGTCTTCTGCTCGCCCCACCGCGCGAGTCAGCGGCAGCGCGGCGGTCGCGCTTTCCTGACTTGCGTCGCTTGCGGTCGGGGGTGAAGGTCATCGCTGTCGAGTTCCGTTCGTCGTTGAAGGTCTCTTAGTCAAATGTTAGGCCATTGATGAATAGAAAGCAATAGAAACTTCGAAAAGAATTCGATTGGAACTGTCATTGCAGGTAGATCTGCATATGATGAGGACGACTACTTTACCTATTGCTGATTTGGCGTCGAATGTATCAGTCGGCACTGACGCGTGATCCACGTTGACTGTCGTGATGGTCGCATGCTCCGGGGTTAGTCGTGGCGGGTGTTTCTCTGACGGTGGGTCTCGTCGGTGGGGACGGTGTTTCGGTGAAGGTGGGCCGCCTCGTTGGGGATGGTCCGTCTATAACGGTGAGCCGCCTCGGCGAGGGTTGGGTCTCCGCGAATCGCCATCGCGGATGGGATGATGGGGAGCTATGGCCCTTGATTTCACCCTGGTGCAGCTGCGCTACTTCCAGGAGGTCGCCAGGCGGGAGAACATGACCGAGGCGGCGAAGCAGCTCAACGTCACCCAGTCGGCGATCTCGACGGCGATGGCCCAGCTCGAGCGGACCATCGGCCTCGACCTTTTCATCCGACAGCGCAATCGTTCGGTGGTGCTCTCGCCTGCCGGGAAGCGATTCCTCTCAGAGGTCACACCCTTCCTCGAAGCCTCCGACAACCTCGGCGAGACTGCGTTGGGCCTCTCACGTCGTCTCAGTGGAGACCTCACTGTCGGAGTCTTCTCGCCGATCGCGCCCACCCGCCTGCCGCTCATCCACAGCGAATTCGAGAAGCGCTACCCGGATGTTCGGATCAACTACCTCGAGGCGAACCTTCAGGAGCTGCAAGCCGCTGTCATCGCCGGCGACTGCGATCTCGCACTGACTTACACGCTGGGAATGACCGATCGCTTCGATCGCTTCCTCATCGACGTCGTGAAGCCGCACGTCCTCGTCTCACTCGATCACCACCTCGGCGGGGGTGGGAAACGGCCGCGACCAATCCACCTGCGAGAGCTCGCAGATGAAAACTACATCCAACTGGATCTGCCGTTCAGCACTCAATACTATGACGAGCTCTTCCGGATCGCCGGCGTCGAGCCGATCGTGCGGCACACCTTTGCTGGCTACGAAACCGTGCGGTCGTTCGTGGCGATGGGGCACGGGTACTCGCTGCTGAGCCAGAGCGTGTCCTCGGGAACGTACATCGGATCGAAGACGGTGGACGTTCCGCTGCTCGACGACTTCCCGAGCATCGACCTTGCCATCGTCTGGCCGAAAGAGCTGAGGCTGAGCAAGCGTGCGCGAGCCTTCTGCGAGCTGACCTTGGAGATCCTCGGGACCTAGGCGGCTGAAGCGGACAGGGGACCCGAACCGCGGGCAGAGGACTGCGCTGGTGCTGGGGAAGGCGGTCGGTGGGTAAGCGGTCCGCCGCCGAGGTAAGGGGCTTACGCGGAGAGGTGACGCCTCGGCTTCTCATCGATTTTCCTCATGACCAGTTTCAAAAGTATCTGTTGGACTAATGTGTTGTAGATCGCAAAGATGGTGGAAATCATCCCCGCGCCCTAAGGAGATCCCGGATGTCCATCACAGCCCCGACCGAACAGCGAACCACGTCGACGAAGATGCAGCGGAAGGTGCTCCTGGGCGGCAGCATCGGCCAGTTCGTCGAGTTCTACGACTTCACGCTGTACGGTCTCTCAGCAGTCATCCTGTCTGAATATTTCTTCCCGGACGGCGATCGGATCACTGGTCTGCTGGTTATCTTCGCGACCTTCGGAGTCGCCTTCGTCATGCGACCCCTCGGCGGACTGTTCTTCGGAGCTCTCGGCGACAAGGTGGGCAGGCGGCAGACCCTGACGATCACGATCTTCCTCGTCGGAGCCTGCACAGCCCTCATCGGCATCCTCCCCGGGTTCGACACGATCGGCTGGTTCGCGCCGATCCTGCTCATCCTCGCCCGCCTCGGACAGGGCTTCTCCGCCGGCGGCGAATCCGTCGGCGGTCCGTCGTTCGTCTACGAACATGCTCCGATTGCCAAACGCGGACTGTGGATCAACATCACCTTGGCCGCGACCGCCCTGCCCTCGGTGTTCGCCGGCGGCCTCATCCTCCTGCTGTCGACGGTGATGAGCGACGCCTCATTCGACTCATGGGGCTGGCGCGTTCCGTTCCTCCTGGCGCTGCCGTTGTCGGCCGTCGGACTGTGGATCCGGTCGAAGACCGACGAATCCGAGCTGTTCAAGAAGACAGCTGCCGAGCGGCCCAAAGAGTTCAGCCCGATCCGCGAAAGCTTCCGCGAGAACTGGGTCGGGATGCTCCAGGTCTTCTTCGTCCTCGGCGTCACCGCGCTCGGCTTCTATATGCTCTCGGCGTATTTCGTCACCTACATCCAGACCACCGGCGACCTCAGCCGCGAACAGTCGCTGCTGACAAACGCGATCGCGATGGCCAGCTACACGATCTTCCTGCCCATCGCCGGCCACCTCGGTGATCGATTCGGACGTCGGCCTATGCTCATCGCGGGTGCGATCCTGCTCGCGGTCACCTCGGTGCCGGCATTCGGACTTGTGACCAGCGGGCACATGGGGTTGGCATTTCTCGGGCAGACGATCTTCGTCCTCGCGCTGTGCTGCTACGGCGGCGGCTGCTACACCTTCTTCTGCGAGCGCTTCTCGACGAAGACGCGGTTCACCTCGGCGGCCATCAGCTACAACATCTCCTACGCGGCGCTCGGCGGAACCGCTCCGTTCGTGGGCACGTGGCTCGTCGACATCACCGGCGTCAACACCGCCCCCGGCTATTACATGGCTGCTGCGGCCGCCGTGTGCCTCGTCCTCATCTTCGTCACCCGACTGCCCGAGACCCGCGGACGACTCGGATGAGCGCACCCTGACATCAGGTTTCGTCCATTTCCGCATCACATTCGGTGCAATTCATCGGGACGCATACCGATGAACTGGACGAAACGTGATGCGTGAGCCTCACTCCCGTTCCCGCAGCCCGTCCGACCCCCCCCAACACACCCTCACGAGAGAAGCGAACAGCAATGAACCACCCTGCAGCCCCGAACCATGCAGCCCCGTCGTCCGACACGGCGCAATCCTCCGATGCGGCCTTCCTCACCGATTTCCACTTCGTCGCCACCATCGGCGCGACCGACAACAACGGCGTCGACCGGCAGGCGCTGACGCCGGAGGACAAGCAGACGCGTGACTGGATGCGCGGCTGGGCGACGGACAAGGGCTTCGACGTGCGCGTGGATGCGATCGGCAACATGTTCGCCTGCCTCGAGTTCGTTCCCGATGCCCCGTATGTCCTCATCGGCTCGCACCTCGATTCGCAGCCGCTCGGTGGTCGCTTCGACGGCGCCTACGGAGTCATCGCTGCCCTCTTCGCAGCCCTGCGGGTCAAAGAGGAACTCGCCGAATCCGGCCTGCAACCGACCTACAACCTCGCCGTCGTCAACTGGTTCAACGAGGAAGGCGGCCGTTTCGCCCCGTCGATCATGGGCAGTTCCGTCTACGCTGGGCTCTTCGACCTCGACGAGATGCTCGCCGTCACCGATCTCGAGGGCACGACCGTCGCTGAGGCGCTGGGCGCCATCGGCTACGCCGGCACCGATACACCGCCCGAGGCGATCTCCTACGCCGAGATCCACATCGAGCAGGGCCGAATCCTCGAGCGCGAAACCACGGACATCGGCGTCGTCGAATCCAGCTGGTACACGCAGAAACTCGACATCGACGTCCTCGGCGAACAGTCCCACACTGGCGCGACCGCCATGGCCGACCGCCACGACGCCCTCGTCGCAGCGGCCAAAGTCGTGCTCGCCGTCGCCGAGGTGGTCGACGAGTTCGAGGAGGAAGCCCTCGTGTCCTCGGTCGGTCAGCACGTCGTCGAACCGAATTCGCCGATCGTCGTTCCCCGCCGCGTCCATATGGTCGCCGACCTCCGCTCGTCCGACCCGGCGATCGTCCAAGCCGCCCGTGGCTCCCTGAGGGCGCAGATCGCCGAGATCGCCCGCGCCCACGACATCACCATCAACGTCGAGGATTTCGACATCCGCGACAAACGCTACTTCCCGACCGAAGGCGTCGAACTCGCCGAGAAGGCCGTGGCCAACGAGGGCCTGAGCATCCGCCGGTTGGAGACGATGGCCGGCCACGATTCCGTGGCGATGAATCACCGCGTGCCCGCCGTGATGATGTTCGTTCCCAGCGTCGACGGTGTCTCCCACTGCGAACGCGAGTTCACCACCGATGAGGACATGCTCCGCGGTGTCCGCGTGCTCACTTCGGTGGCCGGTGAGCTCGTCCGCGGTGAGCTCGCCGATGTCCGTGACGGTGCCGTGTGGGTCGGGTCGTCCGTCGCCGAGGCGCGCGCATGAGCCGCGCTGTCCCGCGTTCCGGCGCTGACGCCAAGACCACCAACACAGCCTCCGAACCCTGGACCCTGTCCGCCACCGAGGCGCTCGCCGCCTTCCGCTCGAAGAAACTCTCCCCGGTCGACTACCTGACCTCCTTCATCGGCCGCATCACCGCGGAAGATGAGCGCATCAATGCGGTCACGGAAGTCGTGGAGGAGGCGGTCCCCTCGGCGCGGGAAGCCGAGGACTTCTACGCGAACGCCACCAGCGATGACCTCGCCGAGGCGGCCGCCACCCGCCCGCTGCTCGGACTTCCCGTGATCGCCAAGGAGAAGCACGCGCTCGCCGGCCGAGGCCTCACCCAAGGACTGCTGCACGAACGCGACACCATCGCCGACAACGATGCCACGATCATCGCCCGCATCCGCGCCGCCGGCGGGTTCGTCCACGCCCGAGCGACCTCCCCGGAGTTCAGCTGCGCGACGATCACGCACTCGCCGATGTGGGGCGTGACCCGCAACCCCTGGAACCTCGACCTCTCGCCGGGAGGGTCCTCGGGTGGGTCCGGTGCCGCGCTCGCCGCCGGATTCGCGCCTCTGGCCACGGCCTCGGACATCGCCGGATCGACGCGGCTGCCCGCCGCCTTCACCGGCACCGTCGGCTACAAAGCTCCGTACGGTCGGATCCCCGGCGCCCAACCCCTGGCCGCCGACTGGTATCGCGGAGACGGGCCGATGACGCGCACCGTCGCCGATGCCGCCCTGCTCGCCAAAGTCATGGTCGGCGTCGATCCGAGCGATCACGCGACGATCGCCTCACATGGGTTCCTCGATGACTTCGACCCCGCCGAGGCGGCTGATCGACTCCGCGGCCGCAAGGTTGCGCTGTGCGTGCGTTTGGGGGACTTCCCCGTCGGGAAGGACATCGAAGCGAACACCCGCGCGGTCGCCTCGGCGCTGGAATCGGCGGGTGCGCAAGTCGAGGAGATCGAACTGCCGTGGACGGCGGAACGGATCTTCGAGACCGCGTTCACCCACTTCGGGAATCTCCTCGCCCCCGCCATGCGCGCCGCCACCCGCGGCCACGAGGACACGTTGGCCGACTACACGCTGAGGTTCATGGCCGACTCCGAGGCGGTCGCCGGCCGCCGATCCTTCTTTGACGGACTCGCCATGGAAGCACAGATCCAGGCCGAGCTGGCGTCCGCGATGGACGGCTTCGACGTACTCCTGGCGCCCACCTCGGCGGTGGCGGGGTTGGAAGCCGATGCGAGCTACCTCGACGGGATCACGGTCGGTGCGGACGGCGTCGGTCGCGAAGTTGCCAGGTCAGGTGGTGCGAGCGGGAATGACGGCGGGGACGACGTCCGGCTCGAGCACTACTGGCAGTCGCATATGACGATGCCGTTCAACATCTGCAACCGCGTGCCGATCGTCAACGTGCCCTCCGGGATAGCTGACTGCGGCATCCCCACCGGCGTCCAGGTCATCGCTCACCCGTACGATGACACCCGCGCCTTCGACGTCGCAGCCGCCATCGAAACGCTGCGCCCATGGACCGGACTGGCGCCGACGGTTCAGATAGGCTCATCGGATGGATGAGCACACCCTCGCCGAGGTGGAGCGAGCCGGAACGCAGTTCAACGCCGTCACAGCGATGGCCGTCGACCGCGCGAATGCCCTCACCGCGGTATCGGTCGGCCGCCGGGATTCCGGTCAGCCGCCTCGGCGTTTGGAGGGGATTCCCTTCGCAATCAAAGACGTCATCGACCTCGTCGGCTATCCGACGACGATGGGATCGAATGTGCGCAGCGATGCCCCGGCTGCTACCTCGGCGCCGGTCGTCGACCGACTCGAAGCGGCGGGCGCGATCCCTGTGGCGAAGACGAACTGCCAGGAGTACTCCTACGGAATCCTCGGCGACGAATCCGCCTTCGGCCGCGTCGTCAATCCCGTCGATGCGGCACTGTGCACCGCCGGGTCGAGCTCCGGATCGGCCGCGCTCGTTGCCGCCGGGGTGGTGCCGTTGGCGTTGGGCACCGACACGGCCGGATCTGTGCGCGTGCCGGCGGCCTGCCAAGGCGTGCTCGGGTTCAAGCCGACCTTCGGCATCGTGCCCGTCGACGGAGTCTTCCCACTCTCGCAGAGCTTCGATACCGTCGGGCTGTTCGCTGCCGACCTCGGCGTACTGACCACGGCTTTCGACGTGATTGCGGGAGCCGGTTCGGGTGATGACCGAGGTGACAGCGCACACACCATCGATGTCAGTCTCTTCGCGGATGACGGCGACCGGGCGCGGGACCTGCTCAAGTCGGTCCCGGAACTCACGATCACCTCGGCGAATGGGCCAGCCCTGGCCGAACTCCTCGAGGACCTCGCACCGATCTACGATTACATCCGCCTCTATGAGGCATCCGAGGTCCACAAAGACCTCTACGCCGAGCACTCCGCGGACTACCAGCCGGGTGTGGCCAAGAAGATCGAATCCGGCCGAGGCCTCTGCGAGGCCGAATACCGAAAGCAGCTGGACGCGCTCGCCGAACTGCGGGAACGGTCGCTCGCGGTCTTCGGTGGCACTGACTTCCTGCTCACTCCGGCCATCGACGGACCCGTGGTCCGCTGGGATGAGATCGACTCCGGCACGGCGGCGAAGTTCATGCGCTATTCGATGCCATTCAACGTGCTCGGCTGGCCGGCCTTGACGATCCCGCTGCCCAGGGCCGGAGGCGGCGAAGGACCGCAGGCGGTGCAGCTGGTCGGCCGCCCCGGCGGCGACCGCGACCTGCTCGCCTTCGCCTCTCAGCTGGTCTGACTAGACCCGTGGCCGGTCTGACTTGGGGAGCAGTTCGATTGACTCGGGGATGTCTGGTCTGACTCGGTGCCACCGGTCCGATTCGGAGATCGGCCGAGTCGAGCCCACCCTCGACTAGGCTGAACTCGAACAGTCGCCGCGTCGAACGAACCGGAGCCGGGCCGATGAGACCCACGCACAGTCAGATGCTCACCCTCTCCGACGACTCGCGCGCAAATATCGCGGGAGTCCCTGCGCTCATCGTCAGCGGCATCCTCGTGTTCGGATTCGACTTCGACCCACTGGGTTCTGGCCCGAGCATGGCTGCATCGCTGGCCCTGCCGCACGAGGTCATCAACCTCTTCCTCGTCTTCTGGCCGCTCTTCGCGCTGACCTATCTGCTGTGGACCCACGCGGGACTGAGAGACCTCGACGAGACCGAACTCATCGTCCATTCCCGCTGGTCAGTGGCGAACCGCCGACGATGGTGGTCGCGGTGGTTCGGGATGGGCGGAGCAGTGTCCTGGGCGACCATGGCTGCCTACCTCGCATTCATCTTCAACATCTTCCTCGTCACCTCTGGCTCGAGCGCCAGCATCGGTATCTCTGCGGCGCTCGGCATCGCGAATGTCATCGCCTCGTGGGCGGTGCTCGTGTATTCGTTCGCACTCGAGTTCATGCGTCTCGACCTCAGCGGCGGCGGCAGCCCGGGGGAGCGGCAACTCGAATTCGAGATGGAAGGCCCACGCGAGTTCGGCGACTACCTGACCTTCTCCGTGCTGTCGTCGACGATGACGGCCGCGCTCCCCGGCCGAGCGGTGTCGCGGAAAGCCTGGCGGCTGGTGCGTACGAACGTCATCGTCGCCTTCGCCTTCAACTCCGTCGTCGTCGCGACCCTCGTCTCGATGATCCTCTCCTACGTCATGTGACCGTCACCGGCACAGCCCAACCCTGTGAATATCGCCGAGGCGGCCCACCCCGTTCAGGGTGGACCGCCTCGGGCGTATGGGCTCCTCAACCGGGCGGGCCGCCTCGGTGAGGACAGATTCCCCAACTGGGTGGGCCGCCTCGGTGAGGGTGGGAGGTCACAGCCTCCAGCAGCTGTCGAGCGGAGCCTTGCCCGCGAAGGTGCGACTGGTGAAGGTCTCGACGCGGGGCAGGGCTGCGACGTAGCCGCCTAAGTGAGTGGGCCCGAGATTGTCCTCGAAGGCCACCTTGTGACCGGCTCGGCACCAGGTCGACGCGAGCTCCTTGCCCTGATCGAACGAGATGACGTCGTCGAGGCGGCTGTGGTTGACCAGCAGCGGAATATCAGGCACTTCGGCCTTACCCAACCGCTGCCGGTCAACGATGTCCGTGAAGTGCTCGTCGATGACCTCAGGGAACGACTCGCCGTTCTTCGTCAGCGACTTCCCATCCGTGAAGGCAGTCGAGAGCAGGGCTTGGACGGTGCACTTGTCCGCTGTTTCGGCGACCACCTTCTGCCCCTTCTCGTTGAGGAATTCTGACAGATCGATGTCAGCCTGATCGGCGAACCCGACGACGCCGTAGAGTGCGAATGCCGTATAGACGCTCGAGAGACCGGAGACGGTCTTGTACAGGTCGGTCGGCACGGCACCGGCCGAGGTGGAGACGACGTTGAGCTCGGGAGCCCATTCCTTCTGTAGCTCCAGAGCTGCCGTCGTGGCGTGGCCGCCCTGTGAGTATCCGCGCAGCTGGAGCTGGGTGTCCGCGTCGATCTCGCTGCCGTCGAGCTGCTGAACGGCGCGTGCCGCGTCGAGGACGGAGCGCCCCTCTTCGACACGGTTGACGTAGTGGTGGGTGCCTTCGGTGCCGAGGCCCATGTAGTCGACGACGACAACCGGATGCTTTGCGGCGAGGGCCGATGCGACGGAGATGCCTTCGTATTCGGTGCCCATGCCCATCTGGCGGCTCGGAGCGCACTTGTCGGCGATGCCCTGGGTGCCCGGCGCGATGACGACGGCATCCTCAGCGTGGCCGCTCGCGCCGTTCGGGGTGAGCAGAGTGGCGGTCGCGGCTCGGGCCAGTCCCTTCTCATCGGTGGTCTTGTACATGAAGACCGTCGACTTCGCGTCATGCTTGATGAGCTTCACCGGATCGAGGTAGAACTCGGATTCGGCCTGCTTGACCACTGCGCCGTCCTCGCTCGGCAGTGAGTCCGGGGTCTGATAGAAGTTCCCGGGGACCCCCGATGCCGGAAGCTCCTCCTGCGCGGCGGCGTATTCGACATCGGCCGTGGTGATCACATCGGACTCTTCGACGGCCTTCTGCGCCTGTTCGACGCTGACGCCTTCGGGGACGGAGTCGCGGTCGAGTGTACTCGGATCCTCTGCCGCACGGTCGTCGATGAGCTGTTCGGCTTCGGCCTCGGTCTGCGGAACGAGCTCGGCGGCATGGGCGGGAGCGGTTGTCGTGCACAGGGTCAGTGCGAGGCCGACGACCGCCGCGGCGCTCAGGGCCTGGAGGCGACGACGAGGCCCTTGTGAGGAGATGGTCGGCAGTGCTGTGGTTGGCGTGCTCATAGGCGGTGGTCCTGTTCTGCCATGTCTCTCGGCATTGAGAAGGTGCGGGACAGCGGTGTCGGTGCAGACTGCAGCGGTGTGCACCGTGACGGTGAGATCAGAGTCGCGACGGGGTGCAGTCGGCCAGGATGTTCACCATTGGACGCCCTGATTGTGACGGGCAACACACACATTACTTGATAGTAGAACTGAGTGGTAGTTAAGTGCAGATTCGGTCTGCTGCCTGGTCGGGGCGGGTGTGTTCGGGTCGGGTCTGGTCGTGCCGGGTCAGAGCTGGTCGGCGCTGGATCAGGTCGGATCTGATCAGGCGAGGTGCGAGCGAACGACTTCGGCGATGACGAGGATCGCGCCGACGATCGAAGAGCCGACAGCGAGGCGGTAGAGGAGCCTGCGGTCGGCGCGTCGGATGACGAAGTTCGACAGCCACAGTCCGATGAGCATGAATGGCAGCAGGAACGCCGCCGCGATGAGGTGCCTGGTGCCGACCTCGCCGCCGATGGTCAGTCCCGTCAGAGACAGGATGCTGCCGAGGGTGAAGTAGGCGCTCATCGTCGAGCGCATCGACGACGGATCGAGCGAGCGCATGATGAGGCTGATCGGGGGCCCGCCGATGCTCGTGGCCGTGCCGAAGATCCCCGAGACCGACGATGCGAAGAACATATTGCGGTGCGAGGCCGCCGGTGACCAGCCGACCAGGCTGAATGCAGCGCCGGCGAGGACTGTGATCGCGAGCATCAGGGACAGGCCGGAGTCCGGCAGCAGCACTACGGCGGCGGTGCCGATCGCGATTCCGGGCAGCCGTCCGAGAGCGCCCCAGCCGACGAGCTTCCAATCGACGTCCTGACGCTCACGGGCGAATGCCGTGAATGAGGTGAGGGTGGCCAGCAGCAGAAGGGCGGACGGCAGCAGGTCGGGGCGCAGGAGGGCGAGTACGGGTGCGGTGATCATGCCGAGGCCGAATCCGATGGAGCCCTGCAGGCAGGCTGAACCCAGCACCACGATCCCGATGATCAGGTACTGGATGATCTCCATCGATTCCTCATTCCTCCGCTGTGGGCGCCACGGTCAGACATCTGCGGGCCTCCGGTCAGACGGCACTCGCCGCTCACGACAATGGCCGTGCGGCGCAGACTGCGCGTTTTGAGCACCTATTTTATGCGCAAACCGAACAACTCACCATCTTCTTCGCGAAAACACTTGCGCACAACACGCATGAATGGGCTAGTCTTTACGAAGATCGCGCACGATGATGACGCGCCTCCACCGCTGCATCAATCGCCGGGCGATCACCCAGTTGTCCATCTACACATGGGAGTGCAGCCATGGCCGCCGACGTCCATAGCGTGAAACGCAGCTCTGTCTCTTCGATGCCCGCGCAGAATCCGCTGCCGCGCGGTCTCGGCCTCGTCACCTCGGTCGGGCCCGGTCTCGTGCTGGCCATGTCCTTCCTGGGCACCGGCGACCTCGTCAGCTCCTCTGTCTCGGGTGCCTCCTACGGGTATGCGCTGCTGTGGACGCTCATCCTCTCGCTCGTCGCCCGCACGTTCATCATCTCGTCCATCGCGAAGTACACGCTGATGAACAAGCACGGAGACACGCAGATCCTCGACGGATTCGCCCGCCTGTCGCCGGTGCTGCCGGGGATCATGGCCGCGGTCGTCCTCATCGCCGGCTTCATCACCCAGGCCACCTTCCTCCTCGCCGCTGCTGTCGGCCTCCACGAACTCACCGGCGGTGAGTGGGGCGGCTCTTGGGGCCGGTTCTTCTGCGCGATCATCATCGTCGCTCTCACCCTGTCGCTGGTCATGCTGCGCAAGCAGTTCGTCGTCCTCGAGTACTTCGCCCGTTTCGCCTCGGTCGCGATGATCATCGCCTTCGTCTACGCGCTCATCAAGATCGGCACCTTCGACATCGCCGGCTTCGTCCAGGGCATGGCCTTCGAAATCCCGAAGGAGCAGAACACCTCGGCATTCGCCCCCATCGTCATCGCCTCGGCGACCATCGGCACGATCGCCGGCAATATGCCCAACCTGCTCTATTCCGGGTTCATGCGCGACAAGGGCTGGGTCGGACCGAAGTACCGGAGGATTCAGCAGTTCGACCTCATCGCCGGCATGGCCCCGTTGCTCATCATCAACCTGCTGTTCTGGATCGTCGCCGCCGAATTCAGTGCCGCCCACCCCGGCTTCTCCATCGCCGACGAATTCGACCTCTCCCACATGCTCTCGGTCGCCGTCGGCCCGGTCGGTCCGTATCTGCTGTGGATGTGCATCTTCTTCGCCGCGATGACGAGCTTCCCGCCGCAGTCGCGCGGTTTCTCGCAGCTGGCCATCAACGGCATCAACCACACCGTGCCGTCGATGCGAAAGTTCCTCGGCCGCGACGAGGAGAACCCCGCCTTCCGGTGGATCCAGGCGATCGTCTTCATCGTCCTGCCCCTGGCCTCGACGATCCCCGGCGCCCCGGATCTCATCTCGCTCAACATCGTCGGCACCGCGATCTCCACCGTGCTCAGCCTCCCGATCATCGTCGTGTGCATCCTGCTGCTGACCTCGCGGAAGAAGCACATGCACTCCTACGCGGTCAATCGGAAATGGCAGACCGGACTGCTGCTTCTCCTCGGCATCATCGCCATCGTCGTCGGCGTCCAGATCGCCATGCAGATCCCCGCGATGTTCCAGACCGCGTTCGGATGATGAGTCCGGACCGTCGGTTCGGGGATTCCCTCGCCGAGGCGGCCCACGGCTGCCGTGCGAACGATCCCGCCGAGGCGACCCACTCTTACGTACCTTGATTTCACTGCCACGACATGGAGGAGACACCCATGACACTGCTGTCCCAGCCCGCACTCGAACGAGTTCCCGCACCGTCGGCTGACGGCCGGCTCCGCTTCTTCGAGGACGACGGTTCCGCGGCCGCGGTGATCCCGACCGATCGGCGCTCGAACCACGCGCCGTCGATCCTGTCCCTGCCCGGCGGCGGACTCCTGGCCGCCTGGTTCGGCGGCAGCGATGAGGGAAACAAGGACATCGACATCCTCGTCTCCCGATTCGACGTCGATACGGGACGGTGGACCGCCTCGGCGGCGGTGACCCACGATGAGATCCGATCTGATCAGAACCCCGGTCTCTTCGCCTCCCCCGACGGGACGATCTGGCTCGTCTATACTTCCCAGCTGTCGCGACAGTCCGGGGTCCCCGAGACCTTCAACCTCCAGCACACCTCCGTGGTCAAAGTGATCCGTTCGGCCGACGGAGTGAGCTGGAGCGAACCGGAGACGCTCTTCGACCGGGAGGGGACGTTCTGCCGGCAGCCCATCCAGGTCCTTGAGGACGGGACGTGGGTGCACACTCAGTGGCTGTGCCTCGACGACGATTCGAAAAACGGCTCCGACCAACCGGTCGTCCAGATCTCCACGGATCAGGGATCGATCTGGAGACAAGTCGAGTTCCCCGAGGCAGTCGGTCGGGTCCACCCGAACATCGTCGAGCTCGAACCGGGACGCCTCGTCAGCCTCTTCCGCTCACGCTTCGCCGACTGGGTCTACCTCAGCCGATCCGACGACGGAGGAGAGACCTGGTCGGTGCCCGAGGCCACCGAGGTGCCGAACAACAATGCCGGTATCAGCGCCTTCCGTCTGCCCTCGGGCATGCTCGCTCTCGTCTCGAACGAACACCAGGTCGCCACGGAACCCGGCGAGGTGGTCTGGCCGTACGAACGGATGCGGATTGTCATCGCAGTGTCGAACGATGAGGGCCGCACCTGGCCGGTGCGTCGAGTCATCGAGCCCGGTGACGGGTTCTCCGGTGACGGCAACCTACGCAGCAATCGCCGTCAGGAGTACCCGCACGGCATCGTCGATGCCGACGGGCTCATCCACGTCGTCTACGCCTACGGCTCCCGACGGGCGATCCGGCACGTCGTCTTCGACGAAGCGTGGATCTCCGGAGTCGAGGACCAGGTCCACACCGACTGCAAACTCTGGGGCTGAGCCCCCCCGGGGCTTCTATATGCTCGCGTGCCGTCAGTTCTGTACGGCATTGCCCATCTGGTCGACACGGACGACGGCGATTCCGCGCTCTTCGAACGGTGTGATCTGCGCCGGATCGGCCGAATCGTCGGTGACGAGCGTCCATCCGCTGCCGAGGTCGGCCCAGGCATGGAAGGGCCGCTGGCCGAGCTTCTCAGCGTGCGCGACGACGAAGACGTGGGTGGCGCGGCGGCTCATCAGTTCCTTGAGGCGGACCTGTTCGGGCAGGGCTTCGCACACACCGTCCTCAGCGGTGACGGCATCGGCACCGAGGAAGGCGAAGTCGAACGTGAACTTCTCCAGCCCCGCCTCGGTGATGGGGCCGATGAAGCCCTGGCTGACGGGACGATATCTGCCGCCGAGAAGGGTGAACTCGACCCCCTCGAGATCAGCCATCTGCTGCAGCGATGTCAACCCGGTCGACACGACCGACAGCGGGGACGTCTCGCGCAGTCCGCGCGCAACTTGCGCGGTTGTCGTGCCTGCGTCGAGGAGCACATGCGAGCCCGCCGGCACCTGCTTGGCACACCAGGAACCGATCGCGCGTTTGACCTCGGGGGCTTCGTGCGACCGTTCAGCCAGCGTGGTCTCCGCCTCGGTGGGCACAGCGAGGACACCGCCGTAGGTGCGGGCCAATTCGCCGGAATCGGTGAGCTTCGCCAGATCCCGGCGGATCGTCGACGCGGTGACTCCGAGCATCTCCGACAGAGTTTCGACACTCATCTCACCTTGGGTGCGCGCCAGCTGAAGGATCTCCTCGCGACGTTCGCCTGCGTTCATGTCTCTCCTGTCGGATTGCCGTTGATCGCCACTGTATCGCGGATTATCGCGCGAACCGCGCAGAACTCAGACAACGGTGACGCGCGGATCGCACTACCGCCTTGGCGCTGGCACGGTGTTCCGTTGTGCGGACCGCACCTCGCCTCCGCCGGATGACCTTCCGAACTCAGACGACGGCGAGAGCCGCAGCCTGACGCATCGCCTCGCTCATCGACTCGGTGTCGACCTTGCCGGTGCCGGCGATGTCGAACGCGGTGCCGTGATCGACCGAGGTGCGGATGACGGGCAGGCCGACGGTGATGTTGACGCCGGCATCGATGCCGAGGACCTTGATCGGGCCGTGCCCCTGATCGTGGTACATCGCGACGATGAGGTCGTAGTCGCCGCGCCCGGCGAGGAAGAAGGCGGTGTCGGCAGACAGGGGCCCGACGGCGTCGATGCCGTCGGCCCGCAGCTTCGTGATCGCCGGAGTGATCTTCTCCTCCTCTTCGCCGTAGCCGAAGAGCCCGTTCTCACCGGCGTGCGGGTTGATCGCGCACACCCCGATGTGCGGTCGTTCCAGTCCGGCCCGGACGAGTGCATCGTGGCCGCGGCGGACGGTGCGTTCAACGAGGCCGGGCTGGATCTTCGCCACGGCATCGATGAGTCCGATGTGGGTGGTCACGTGGATGACGCGCAGCTTGGGGGAGGAGAGCATCATCGAGACTTCCTCGGTGCCGGTGAGGGCAGCGAGCATCTCGGTGTGCCCGGGGTACTTGTGCCCGGCGGAGTGGAGGGCCTCCTTGTTGAGCGGCGCCGTGCAGATCGCCTGCACCTCACCGGACATGGCCAGCTGCGCGGCGCGTTCGATGTAGCGGAACGCGGCGTCTCCGGCGACGGGGGAGAGTTCGCCCCAGGGCAGGTCGGCCGGGAGGAGGGCGAGGTCGATGACGTTGATGACTCCGGGCACGTGTTCGGCCTCGGCGGGGGAGTCGACGCGGCGGATCTCGACCGCGGTGCCGAGCACCTGCGCGGCCTGTTCGAGTCGCGCGGCATCGCCGATGACGACTGGCGCGGCGACGGCGAGCACCGAGGGGTCGAGGCAGGCGGCGATGCAGATCTCGGGGCCGACGCCGGCCCCGTCGCCCATGGTCACTGCGACTGTGGGAAGCGCGTTCATTGACTCTCCTTCGTGGTTCGCGACACTGGCCGCGGTGGTCGTGGTGGGCTCACCGGTGGTCAGAGCCGCGTGGATGAGGGTGAGGGAATCGGGTCCGCCCTGTCCGCCGGGTCGGGTGACGACGGCGGCCAGGTCGACATCGTCGGCAATGCTCGCCGAGGCGGCCCCGACCGTGGACAGCACCGCCCCTGGGTGGATCTCGCGGATCGTTTCGATCCGGTGCACGCCGAGGCGGTTGAACACGGCGCGTGCCGTCTCTCCGCCGGCGGCTGCGAGGGCGACGGGCCCGAATCCGGACAGTGCACGGGTGGTGAGTTCGGCGAGGAGCCCCGGCAGCGGCCTAGGGTCGACGGAGGCTCCCGTGTCGGTGAGTCGGACGACGAGGTGGGACTCGGCCAGCGCCGCGCGTAAACGTACGGCGGAAACGTCGAGACGGCGCGGATCGTCGGCCCACGCGGCTACCTCTGTGGCGGGAAAGTCGAGCACACGAGTGTCCGAGTGGTCACGCAGGTGAGCGATCTGCGTCTCGATCCTCTCCGCTGCGGTGCCGAGCAGAGTGAGGGCCCGTGTGGGCATGCGCGGAAATGATGAGGGCTCGGGCCGTTCAGCTGCAGCGTCACCCACATCGGCCAGGGCAGATGCGTCGCTTGGCGCAGGGAGCTCACGTCGTCGACGCTCGGCCAAGGCGCGCGCGAGTGCGGAAGTGCCGACGAGGATGGCCGAGGTCGCCTCGGCGAGAGCGACGATACGGGTGAGATCCTCCATCGTCTCGGCGTCGGCGGTGATGAGGCGCTCGCCGCCGAACCCGGCATTCGAGACGTCGACACCGGCTTCCGAACTGGCAGGGGCGTCGCGGCTGTCAGCGTCGTCGAAGACGTCGGCAGCATTGGTGCCGGGCCGCGACCGCAGTTCGTCGAGGTCTAAATGGCGGGCGGGGACGGGGCACAGATCCGAAAGCGACTCCGGTGCGCTGCCGTCCTCGAGGCTCCAGGCGCGGGTGCTGCTCAGCCGAATTCCGTTGTCGAACGGCACTCCGCCGATGACCGTGCGGCTCTGCTGCGGAAGCGCCGGAGCGAAGATCACGGGGCCGCTCGCGTGGCCGACGGCCGCAGCGAGCGCGGCGCGGATGTTGCCGCGCAGCAGGGAATCGACCTTGATGAGTGTGGCGCGGGACGAGCCGAAGTCACGAAGCGCAGCCGAAGTGCGGGCGCCGGCCGACTCGGCCGGCAGATAACGACAGTCGAGATCGACGACAAGGTCCCGGGGACCGGTGTGGGCCGCCTCGGCGAAGGGTCGATCGGATTCTGCGCCGGCGTTCGCCTCGGCGATGGCGTCATCTGAGCCGGGCGCGGACTCTGCACTCGACGGGGTGAGAACGATCGGGGTACCCGGATCGAGCGTGGCGGCGACCTCGGCAGCGCCGCTGAGATCGTCGGCGATGACCAGGACACCGGATTCGCCTGCTGACATGGCACTCCTTTGCGTCCGGTCCGACTGAACACCCTCTACACTGACATGTGTGCGCGAAATGCGCAAGTTGTTGCACGATCCACGCACAGATGGGAAGATCGGTGTATCGACGATCTGCCCCACTCAACGAGGAGACTCCCTTGACCACAGACTCGACCTTCACGCTCGACGGAGTCTCCGTCCCCCTGTCCCGGCTGGTGCTCGGCACGATGACCTTCGGCGACACCGTATCCGAAACGGCCGCGCACGAGGTCTTCGAAGCAGCCGTTGCGGCCGGGATCACCGGCATCGACACCGCCAACGGATATGCGAAGTCGACGACCGAGAGCCTCATCTCGCCGCTGGTGAAGAAGCACCGCGACCGGATCGTGCTCGCGACGAAGGCAGGAATGCCCCACGCCGACGCCGGAGAGCATTCGCCGCTGTCCGCAGCCGGCCTGCGCGCGAGCGTCGAAGGGTCCCTGCGCCGTCTCGACGTCGAATCGATCGACCTCTTCTATCTCCATCAGCCCGACCGTGCGGCCTCGCTCGACGAGACGCTCGAGACCATCGCCGGCCTGCGCGCCGAAGGCAAGATCACCGCGCTGGGCATCTCGAACTTCGCCGCCTGGCAGGCCGTCGACGTCATCGCCGCCGCCGAGCGCGCGGGCGCTCCGAGCCCCGTTGTGGCGCAGAACGTCTACAGCGTCCTGGCCCGCCGGATCGAGGACGAATGGCTCGAATGCGGACAGGCCCACGGCATCGCAACGATGGCCTACAACCCGCTGGCCGGGGGCCTGCTCGCCCGCCGCCCGTCGACCGACGGAACGGGGGACCGTTTCTCGGGATCCGTGCTGGCAGAGATGTACTCGCAGCGCTACCTCTCCGACTCCGTCCTCGCCTCGGTCGAGGCCTTTGCCGCCGTCGCCGACGATTCCGGGATCCCGCAGGCCGAGCTCGCCCTGCGCTGGGTCGCCGAGGCACCCGGAATCTCCGCCCTGCTGCTCGGAGCCAGCCGCGTCTCCCAGCTCGAGGGCAATATCGCCGCAATCGCCAAAGGCCCGCTGCCGGCCGATGTGCTCACCGCCGTCGATGACGCCACCGCCGCAATCCGCGGTTCCCAGCCGAAGTACAACCGCTGACTCACGAATCAAGAGCTGTCGTCAGAGCTGCCGGCCCGCATCCGTCTCCACCGATCTCGCAACCCTGCACAGGCTCGGCTGCACCAACCGTTCGAAGGGAAATCATGTCATCCATCTCAGGAATCCTCGCCGCTATCGCCACCCCGTTCGACGGGGATGAGAACCTCGTCGAGGCGGCCCTGCGAGCCCATGTCCGCCGTCAGCTCGACGCCGGCATCCACGGCATCTTCGCCCTCGGCACCAACGGTGAGTTCTACGCCCAGTCCGCCGATGAACGCGCCGAGGCCGCGCGGATCGTCATTGACGAGGTGGCCGGCGCCGTCCCCGTCGTCATCGGTGCCGGAGCCGCAACGACCCGGGAGACCATCGCGATCGCCGCCGATGCCGCTGCTGCCGGTGCCGACGCGCTGTCGATCATCACCCCGTACTTCGCGGCCGCCTCGCAGGTCGAGATCGAGAATCACTTCCGGGCCGTGGCCGACTCCGTCGACGTTCCGGTCATCGTCTACAACATTCCCGCACGCACCGGCAATGCCGTGGCACCGGCGACGCTCGAAAAGCTCGCAGCCGTGGACAACATCACCGCAGTCAAGGACTCGAGCGGGAACTTCGACACAATCCTGCAGTACCTCGAGCGCACCGATCGCGAGACCTTCGACGTCATCTCCGGCAATGACTCCCTCATCCTCTGGACCCTGCTGGCAGGAGGTGCCGGAGGGATCAGCGGCATCGCGAACATCTACCCGCAGACGATGGCCTCGATCTACGACCTGTTCGTTGCAGGGGACACCGATGCTGCGCGCACTGCACAGGACAGCATCCGCCCGATCCGCAACTGTCTCGCGCTCGGCAACCCGAACACCGTCGTCAAGGCAGCTGGGAACGAACGCGGATTCGGCCTCGGCCCGGCCAGGGCGCCGTTCAACGCGCTCTCGGATGAAGCGAAGAAGCAGGTCGCTGCGACAGTGGCCGCGGACGTGGAGCGCGGCTTGGCCTGAGACAGGCTGACCTGATCCGCCCGTTCCGTGGCGATTACAACCGCCAGAATCCTTCACTCAACAAATTGTGGCGATTATAATCGCCACCATGGGTCAGATCGACCTGTGCGGCGATTGTGATCGCCACAGTGAGGGGGTAGTGCGATGTCTATCGTCGACAGGCCGAAGTATCTCGAGAAGCTCGAATCGTTCATCGACGCTCCGGTCGTCAAAGTGCTCACCGGATTGCGCCGGTCCGGCAAATCGCGGCTCCTCGACCTCGTCGTCGAGCGGCTGATCGCGCGTGGCATCGACCCCGAACGCATCGTGCATCTCAACTTCGATTCCCTCGAACATGCGTCGTTGGCATCGGCTCAAGCGCTCAATGCGCACCTCAAGGATGTGCTCCCGAGCGAGGGCCGCACCTACGTCCTCCTCGATGAGATCCAAGAAGTCACCGAGTGGGAGCGCCTGGTCAATTCGCTTCTTGCCGAGGGGAGGACTGATCTCTACATCACTGGGTCGAACTCGCGACTGCTGTCCGGCGAACTCGCGACCTACATCGCCGGGCGGTACGTGACGATCGAAGTATGGCCACTGTCCTTCCGCGAATACCTGTCGTTCCGAGAGGCATCCGCCGCCGACGACACGGCGGGCACAGATGCCGAGTTCACACGCTATCTGCGCCTCGGCGGATTCCCCGGTGTGCACATGCTGCCGCTCGACGAAATCGACGCCCGCTCGATGATCATGGACATCTACAGGTCCACGCTCGTCAGGGATGTGCTCGCGAGGAATCGGATCCGTGACGCTGATACGTTCGAACGCGTCGCCGCATTCGCGATCGACAATGTCGGCAATCCGTTCTCCGCTCGACGTGTCGCCGACTTCATGAAGTCTCAGCGCCGGTCGATCGGCCATGAGACCGTGCTCAACTATCTGACGGCACTGTCCGAAGCCTTCGTGATCGCACGAGTTCCTCGGTTCGATCTGCACGGCAGGGCCATCCTCGCGACAGGTCAGAAGCACTTCGTCGGCGATCATGGCATCGTCAATGCCCTGTTCGGCTACTCGGACCAGCGTCTGCCGGGAGTGCTGGAGAACATCGTGTGGATGGAGCTGCGTCGACGCGGCTACGAGGTCACCATCGGTCGGATCGGAACAGCCGAAGTCGATTTTGTGGCTCAGCGTGCCGACGAGGTCGTCTACATCCAGGTGGCCACGACGATCGCGACTGAGGATACCCGCCACCGAGAACATCGACCGCTCGAAGCGATTGCGGACAACCATCCGAAATACCTGCTGACACTCGACCCGCTTGTCGGAGGAAACGTGAATGGAATCAAACATCGCAGACTCCCTGAGTTCCTGCTCGCCAACGAAATCTGAATCAGCGCTTGGACGCGCCGGAGCCGACAGCCGAGCCGGCAGAGGGGAACTGAGCTGATCGACGTATCGGTCAGGCGACGGGGAAGCGGGGCTCTTCGCCCTGCAGCACCCGGACGACGTCTTCGACGGCCCAGGTTCCCATGTTCGCGTTCGCAATATCCGAGTAGGCGCCGATGTGCGGGGTGGCGATGAGATTCGGCGCGGAGAGCAGCGGATCGTCCGCCGCCGGCGGTTCCGTGGCGAAGGCGTCCAGGGCGGCGAATGACAGCCGCCCGGACTCAAGAGCCGTGGCCAGAGCTGCCTCGTCGACGAGCCCGCCACGGGCCGCGTTGATGAGCCCGGCACCCTTGGGCATCGTGGCGAGAAGCTCGGCATCGAGCAGCGGCTCGTCGCCACCGGGCAGGTGGAGGGTGAGGAAATCGGACCCTGCGACCACCTCGGCGAGGTTCTGGGGCTCGGCCCCCGCCTCGGCGATGGCCTCATCGGGGACGTACGGATCGTATGCGGCGATGCTCAGGCCGAATCCTGCGGCACGCTTCGCGACCTCCCGCCCGATGCGGCCGAAGCCGAGGATGCCGAGGCGTTTGCCGCTCAGCTGCGAACCGAAGAATACGCCCCACTCGCCGGTGCGCAGCGAATCCTCGGCGGCGCGAATCCGGCGGGCGCCCATAATGAGGAGCCCGAGCGTGAGGTCGGCGACGGACTCGGCATTCGCTCCGGGAGTGTTGACGACCCTGACTCCGGCGGCAGCGGCGGCGTCCAGGTCGATGTTGTCGACTCCGGCTCCGTGCTTCGCGACGACCTTGAGGTCGGGACAGGCGGCGAGGACCTCGGCGTTGATCCGATCGAGACCGACGAGGACCGCCTCGGCGCCGGAGATCGTCTCGATGAGGTCTTGCCCGGATTTGGGATGATTCTCGGTCCGGTAGTCGAGGTCGAGGCCGAGCTGGGCGGATCGCGCACTCGGAAGCTGCGAATACTTGCCGAAGGACGGGGTGAGGACGGTGAGGCGCATCAGGCTCCGATCTCGATTCCGAAGGTCTCGAACACGGTGTAGATGCCCAGCAGGCCGATCGCCAGGGAGGCGAAGACGAGCATCACCGTGAAGAAGTGGTTGGACTTGAATTCGGCCGGCACCTCTCGGGAGCGAAGGTACCAGACGGCGATGACGACGGCGACGAGGAAGACTCCGCTGGCCACGCCGCCGATCTGGACCATGATCACCGGGGACTGGATGATGAGGTAGCTCAGTGCCCAGATGATCGGGAAGACCACGGTGAGCACACGGATGATGCGGCCACGGGTGAGGGTGTTCTCCCATTCGAAGACGCCGAGGATGGACACCGTGTTCGTCCACAGCCGGGGCACGCTCGCGGTCGAGGCGATGAAGGTCGAGAAGAGGACGGCGAAGGCGCCGATGAGGAAGATCCAGTGTCCGACTTCACCCATCGTCGAGGAGTACATCGACGACAGCGTGGTGATCATGTCGTTGCCCTCGGGCACGAGGTTCTGCGGGTGGAGGATGGCCGCGCCGATGACGTAGAAGGACATCGTGCACACGGTCGAGACGATCCAGGAGACGAGCACGTCCGTGCGCATCACCGAGATCCAGCCGCGGGCGCGGCGGGCGCGTTCCGCGGTGCCGTCGTTTGGGCCGGTGTAGCGGGCGTAGCCCTTTTCGAGGCACCAGTAGGTGTATGTCGTCATCTCGTCGGCGCCGACGCCGGTGATGCCGAACATTGCGACCGCGAAGCCCAGGGTGCCGGCGGGAATGGCGAAGGTCAGTCCGCTCATGACGTCCGCCGAGGTGTAGGCGAAGTCGGTGAAGGGCAGCGATACTGCGAGTCCGACGGTGGAGACCGTGAAGATGATGACCGCGCCGACGGAGAACTTCTCGACGATGCTGTACCTGTTCGTCACGAGCAGGGCGATGACGACGGCGAGCGAGACGACCGTCCAGAAGACGAGAGACGGAGTCGAGAGCGGCTCACCGAAGACGGGCAGCATGATGCTCAGTGCAGCGACGGCACCGCCGATGATGCCGCCGCGCTGGAAGACCTTCGCGAAGTCCATGAGGATCCACAGCAGGTTGATCCATCCGGCACGCCCGATGAGGCGGGGACCGACGTGGCCGTAGCCTTCGAGCGCGGGCTTGCCCGAGAGTATGGTCCACTGCGCGAGCTCGAGCTGGACCCAGACCTTGACCGCGGTGGAGATGATGACGAGCCAGAGGAGGACGAAGCCGGCCTTGGCGCCCAGTGCCGTGGTGGTGATGAGTTCGCCGGAGCCGATGACTGCGGCCGAGATGACAAGACCGGGACCGAGGTACTTGAGCTTGCCCGCAAAGGTCGTGGGCGGTTCGAGCACGTCCTTGGGGTCGAGGTGGTAGGGGTCGACGGCGGCGGCGCCTGTGCGGTCGTCCCGGTCGATGTTCTGCGCGGTCATACTCGGCTTCCTTGCACGAAGGTGGATCTGTTCAGTGATCGGGCCGGTGCCTCGGGGCGAATCGGAGCACGACGGCCCCGTCGGCACGGCTCATGCAAGTGTGCCACCGATTGCGTGATGTGCGCAACATGGATGCATGAATCGCGCATATGGAATGGCCCGACGATGCTGGAGTGCTCGTTGTGAGCGAGGTGCGGCGATTGCACCGGAGTGAGCTTCCGGTGACGGATTCCGTGCGCTGCTGGGAACCGTTGATGTCTCCTGCGGGTGGATCCACCTTGATATCAGCGCGGATTTCGAGGTGGATCCACCCGCAGGGGACACGGCGACGGCCGTCGGTCAGCAGCGAAGCACGCTGCTGGCCGACGGCCGTTGGAGGAGCGGAACCACCCCGCCGAGGTCAGCTGCCCGGAATGGGCAGGGCCGCCTCGGCGGGGGTGGGGCTCACTTGCGCTCGAGTTCCTCGAGGCTGGGGTAGATCGTCTCCTTCGGGGCGACTCCGTGGTTGCGGATGAGCACGAAGTAGAGGACGAAGGTGACGACGATGCCGACGAGCCACGAGATGTCCGCGCCGCCGAGCTTCGCGACAAGCGGGCCGGTGTAGAACGACTGCGCGAGGAACGGGATCTGGATGATCACGCCGACGCCGTAGGCGAGCAGTGCACGCCAATTCCATGCGCCGTAGCGGCCGGCCCGGTCGTAGAAGGCGGGGATGTCGAAGCGGTCCTTCGAGATGAGGTAGTAGTCGGTGAGGTTGATGACCGACCATGGGGTGAAGACCATGAGCAGCGCGAGGACGAAGTTCTTGAAGTTCGCGAGGAAGTCCGCCGAGGCGAGCAGCGCAACGAGCACGGTGACGGTGACGATGCCGATGACGAAGACAGCGCGGGTCCAGCGGCGGATGGTCGCCTTATTGCCGAAGGAGGTGAGGATCGTCAGCGTGCACATGAACGCACCGTAGGCATTGAGTGTGTTGACCGTGAGCTTGCCCAGGAGGATGACGATGAAGATGAGGAATGCGAACACGCCGCCGCCGACGATGTCACCGACGTAGGCGACCTGATTCTCGACGAATTCGTTGCCGGACTCCGTCATAGCAGCGGCTCCGATGAGCGCGCCGAGAGTCATCGACCACTGCGATCCGATGACCGATCCGCCGAAGGTGAACCAGAATGTCTTCGAGGATGGGGTCGAGCGCGGCAGGTAGCGCGAGTAGTCAGCCACATACGGTCCATAGGTCATCTGCCAGCCCACGGACAGGGCGATCGCGGAGAGGAAGGCGGGGAAGGCGAACGACGAACCCGAGATCAGCCCGGGAACGTCGACCTGGGTGAGCACGCAGTAGGTGATGAAGAGGAACCCGAGCAGACCCGTCACCGAGGAGATCCGTCCGAGGACGTGGATGTACTTGTATCCCAGCAGGGCCACCAGGGCGGTGAGCGCGCCGAAGATGACGATGCCGATCCAGGGGGTCTGTGCGCCGATGATGAGGTTGACGGCCTGGCCGGACAGCACCGCACCCGTTGAGGCGAAGCCGATGTACATGAGAACGACGAGCACGAGCGGAATGATCGCGCCGATGATGCCGAACTGCGCCCGCGAGGAGATCATCTGCGGAAGACCCAGCTGCGGCCCCTGTGCCGAATGCAGCGCCATGACGATGCCGCCGATGACATTGCCGATGAGCAGGCCGATGATGGCCCAGAGCGCATCGGCGCCGAAGACGACGGCCAGAGCTCCATCGACGATCGCGGTGATCTGAGTGTTGGCGCCGAACCACAGAGTGAACTGGGACCGTGGCGTTCCGTGACGCTCGGCGTCAGGCACCATCTCGATGGACCGCTTCTCGATCCCCGAATTGGTCGTACTAGCCATGAATTTCTCCTTTGAGTGATGAATCAGACTCAGTCAACACCCAAAGACGATGAGAGACGAGACCCGAATCACATATTCCGTCCGATATTTCGGAACATCTGCAGGGTGGAATGAACAGAGGGACTCAACGGCGAACGAATCGCCCCTCAAACTCGTCTCGATCGTATTCTCGGACGGATTTCTGTGCTGTTTCGATCGATTCTCCGGCTTGTTTCAGCCGACTCGTCAGGACAGAGATCGGGCGATGATCGTGCGTTGGATCTCCGAGGAGCCTTCGTAGATGCGGTAGATCCGAGCGTCGCGAACGTATCGCTCGAGCGGGAAGTCGCGAGTGAAGCCGTACCCGCCATGGATCTGCAGGGCTTCGTCGGCGATGAAGGCGGCCGCCTCGGAGGCGGCGAGCTTCGCCGTTGCCGAGGATCGAGTGAAGTCCACCTCGGAGTCGCGCTGTTCGGCGGCGTCCATCGTCAGCAGCCACGCCGAACGGTACTTCGTGTACATGTCCGCGAGCTTGAACGCGATGCCTTGGAGCCTGTTCAGCGGCTTGCCGTTGATCTTGCGCTCGCCGGCCCACGCCACGGCGGCGTCGAGGGCAGCCTTGCCGATTCCCAGGCTCATCGCAGCCACCTCGATGCGGCCGCGGTCAAGCACGCGCATGGCCGTCGTGAAGCCTTCGCCTGCCTTCCCGAGGAGGGCGTCCTCGGGAACCACGGTGTCGATGACGAACTCGTAGACCGGACTTCCGCGAAGACCCATCGTCTTCTCCGGGGGATTGAAGTCCAACCCCGCCGAGGCGACCGCGGTGTCGACGATGAATGCGCTGATTCCCTTGTGGCCGGCGTCGACGTCGGTCTTCGCGTAGACGATGATGAAGTCCGCGAAGCCGGCGTTGGTGATGAAGCACTTCGTGCCCTTGATATGCCATCCGCCGTCGACGCGAGTGGCCTTCGTCGACATCTCCGCCGGGTTGGACCCGGCCCCCGGCTCGGTCAGTCCGAAGGAGCCGATGACTTCGCCGGCGGCGGCCCGCGGCAGCCACGCCTCGCGCTGGGCGTCGGTGCCGCCGAGCAGGATCGAGTCGGTGGCGAGGAACTGCGCGGTGACGATCGACGCGGTCGATGCGCACGCCTCGGTGATGGCGGCGACCATCTGGCTCATCGCCACCGAACCGACGCCGGGCCCGCCGAATTCCTCGGGCAGGTTGAGCCCCATGACCCCCACCTCGGCGAGGGTCTTCAGGGTTTCGTCGGAGACGCGTTCGTTCGCGTCGGCGGCCGCGGCCTGTGGGACGAGGACGTCCTTGCTGATCGTGGCGACGGCGGCGACGAGTTCCTGTTCGTCGGCGGTGATGTCGAAGGCCATGAGAGTGCTCCTTTGCAGTGGGGATCGGTTCGATGGAATTGGACGGGACCCGGATCGTGAAGATTGGGGAATCCCGACGGAGAGGCCAGGGGATTCGTGCGGAGTGCGCCGCCTCGGCGAGATTGGCGCCAGCTGGTCAGGTCAGGGTGCGTCGGTGGGTGCGGCGAAGTCGGCGTTGTGTTCGCCGAGGCGGGGTGCCGGAAGCGCGGACGCAGGGCGGGTGCCGTCGACGAGGAGCGGGTGGCCGAGGAAGGCGTGCCCGGACCGGGGGTCGGTGGCAGTGAGATCGCGATCGGAGCCGATGGGGCCGGTGACCGCCTCGGCGAAATCGAGGACGGGGGAGTTCGGGATCCCGGCGGCATCGAAGATCTCGCACAGCTCGGTCACGGTGCGCCCCGTGGTGAACTCTTCGATCTCGACGCGCAGCGCCTCGGCGTGCTCCGACCGCTGCCCGTCGGTGGCGAAGCGCGGATCGGTGACCAGTTCCGGTTTGCCGAGGGTGCGGGCAAGAGTGCCGAAGAGACGGTCGTTGGCCACGGCGATGACGAGCAGCCCATCGGCTGCGCGGTAGGTGTCGAAGGGCGCCGAGACCGGGTGGCGGTTGCCGACCCGGGCCGGGTCGATGCCGGCGGCATGGAGTGACGCGTTCGTCGGCTGCATGGCGAGCATGACGTCGAGCATCGGGATGTCGATATGGGCGCCTTCGCCGGTCGTCTGCCGGCGGAAGAGCGCCGAAGAGATGCCGAAGGCGGCGAAGACTCCGGCGGAGACGTCGGCGATCGATTCGCCCACGCGGGTGGGCGAGCCCTCGGGGAAGCCGGTCGAGGCCATGAGGCCGCTCAGGGCCTGGATGACCGTGTCGTAGGCGGGGCGTTCGGCTTGGGTGCCGTGCTGTCCGAAGCCGGAGATCGACGCGTAGACGATATCGGGTTTGACGGCCTTGAGGTCCTCATAGGACAGGCCGAGCTTCGCGGCGACGCCGGGCCGGAAGTTCTCGACGACGACATCGCAGCTCGCGATGAGATCGAGCAGTCGAGCGTGGTCTTCCGGGTCCTTGAGATCGGCCTCGATCGAGCGCTTTCCGCGGTTGAGTCCGGTGAAGTAAGTCGACCCGGAATCTGTGAAGGGTCCGAGATGTCGGGAATCGTCCCCGTGGCCGGGCATCTCGATCTTGATGACCTCGGCGCCCTGATCGGCGAGCATCGCCGTGGCGTAGGGACCGGCGAGGACTCGGGAGAAATCGGCGACCCGAACCCCGGTCAGCAGCTGCTTCGTTGCGTTCATGTTCCTCATCCTCGGCGCTGACCTGGGCGAAGACAACGGGGTCTCCGCGGATTTCGTCCGAGGTGCCGGACTGGATCGAGCGCTGACGGGCGGTCCGTCCCTGGGGTGGCTTGAGTCGGCGTGAAGGGCCGCCCGCGACAGACGCGGACGGCCCTTCACTCGGCCTGCGGTGAGCTGCTGGCTCCTCGAGTCGATCAGCCTCAGGCGAGGCCGTCCTGTCAGGCGACGCGTTCGAAGACGGCTGCCATGCCCTGACCGCCGCCGATGCACATGGTCTCGAGGCCGTAGCGCGATTCGCGGCGATCCATCTCGCGCAGCAGGGTGGCGAGGATGCGCCCACCGGTGGCGCCGACCGGGTGGCCGAGTGAGATGCCCGAGCCGTTGACGTTGAGACGCTCGGCGAAGTCGGATTCCGACAGCTTCCATTCGGTCGTGCAGGCGAGCACCTGCGCCGCGAATGCCTCGTTGAGTTCGATGAGGTCGATATCGCCGAGTTCGAGACCCGCCTGCTGCAGTGCCTTCGCAGTCGCGGGGACCGGGCCGATGCCCATCGTCTTCGGCGGCACTCCGGCCACCGCCCAGCTGCGCATGCGGGCGAAGACCCGCAGACCCAGCTCGGCGGCCTTGGCCGCGGTGGTGACGATGCACAGAGCAGCGCCGTCGTTCTGGCCTGAGGCATTGCCGGCGGTCACCGTGGCCTCATCGTCGGACTTCCCGAGCATCGGCTTGAGCTTCGCGAGCTTCTCGACCGTCGACCCGGGACGGATGTGCTCATCGGTCGTGATGACCTGTTCGGGGGTCTTCCGGGTGGCCGGCAGGGTGATCGGCACGATCTCGTCGGCGAACTTCCCTTCTTCCGTCGCCGAGGCAGCCCGACGATGCGATTCGACCGCGTAGGCGTCCTGGTCCTCGCGTGAGATCTTGTATTCCCGACGCAGGTTCTCCGCGGTTTCGATCATTCCGCCGGGCACCGGGTAGTCGTTGCCGCCTGCGGTGAGGCGGCCGCGGACGAGACCGTCCTTGAGCTCGATGTTGCCGCCCTTGACGCCCCAGCGGATCTCCTCATTGAAGAACGGTGCGCGGCTCATCGACTCGACGCCGCCGGCAACGACGAGGTCGGCGAAGCCGGCTGAGATCATCGCGTGGGCGTCGGCGATCGCCTGCAGGCCGGAGCCGCAGCGACGGTCGACCTGGCGGCCGGGAACGGTGATCGGCAGTCCCGCATTGAGGGCGACGACGCGGCCGATCGCCGGAGTCTCCATGTGCGGATAGCAGTTGCCGAGGACGACATCCTCAATGGCCTCGCCCGGCAGGTTGGTCTTCTCCAGCAGAGCTGCGAGGACCTGTCGGCCGAGCTCCTCGTGCGGCACGTCCTTGAACTGTCCGCCGAATCCGCCCACGGGGGAGCGGAGAGGTTCGCAGATGACGATGTCTTCGGACACAGAGTCTCCCTTTGGGTTGTGATCGAGCCGTCCTGCTGCGGCGGTGAGGCATCGATCCCTTCGGCATCACTGCCGATGCTGATATCAATACATTCTGATTTATGAACATATCCGAATAGATCGCGAGAGACAAGAGGTCATCTCAATGAATGGGCATCCGACGCCCCGATGGCGGATGTGCCGACGGCGGACGCGTGCGCGGTGAACGATGGTGGGGTCGGTCGCGTGGGCGGCGGGTGTAGAGGTTTTCCGAACGGCGGTGAGACCGGCCGAGCTCAGCGGACTGTCGGCAAGACCGCCTCGGCGACATCGAGGACCGTGCTCAGGGCTGCGTCCTGTTGGTCGAGGCGGTATGCGAGGTGAAGCTGGGTAGCTTCGTTCGGGAGATCGAGCGGCACGGCGGTGATCCGCGAGTCGTAGCCGGCGGCGACGGAGTCGAACGTGATCGTCACACCCATTCCGGCGGCCACGAGCGCAGAGATCGACTGCGAATCGGGGGCCTCCTGGACCGTGCGCGGGCTGAACCCGGCATCGAGGCACAGGCGCATGGCGGTCTCGCGCAGGTTCGAATTCGGGCGCGCGGGCAGGAGGACGAAAGGCTCATCGGCGAGCTCTGCGACGTCGATCTTCTTCCGATTCGCCAGGCGATGTGAACTCGGCAAGGCGACACATGGGCGCTCGATCGCCACTGGGCGACCCGCGATGAGCGGAGGCCGCCGACGCCAGCGGACCAGCGCGAGGTCGAGAGTGCCGTCCATGATCCTCTCGAGGCCTTCGTCGGCATAGACCGTCGACTCGAGGTGGAAGGCGATGCCCGGATTGCGTTCGTGCGAGGCTGCCACGAGGGTGGCGGCGAGGTCCCGGGAGGATGGATGCGAGTAGCCGAAGCGCACGCGTCCGACCTCGCCGCTGGAGGAGCGGTGGACGGATTCGATGGCGGCCTGCTGGGTGGCGAGCATGTGTTTGGCCGGTTCGAGCAGAGCCTCACCGGCGGGGGAGAGGCTGACTGAGCGCGTCGTGCGTTGGAACAGTGAGGCGCCGAGTTCGGTCTCCAGGGAGCGGATGGTGCGGCTCAGCGGGGGCTGGGCCATGCCGAGGCGTTCGGCGGCGCGGCCGAAGTGGAGTTCCTCGGCGACGGCGACGAAGGCGCGGATCTGCTGCAGCTCCACTGTGTTCTCCTGTATCAGGCGGTCCGGGCGAATGTCTTAATTATTGCATGAATTGACAATAATCACAGAGATATTTTGCGGATTTCGGTAATTGCTATAGCCTGCGAACCATGCACAGTGACACAGTCGTCAGTCTGCCTGAGGCCATCGAACGCTACGTCGAGGACGGGGCCACGGTGGCGCTCGAGGGGTTCTCCCACCTTATCCCGTTCGCCGCCGGACACGAGATCATCCGACAGGGAATCTCCGGACTCACCTTCTGCCGGCTCACCCCCGATCTGCTCAGCGACATGATGATCGCCGCCGACTGCGTCGATCGCCTTGTCTGCTCCTTCTTCGCCTCCGGTTCGGCCGGCAGCCTCTACGAGGTGCGGCGCCGCATCGAATCGGCCGACCCGCGGCCGCTCGCGGTCGAAGAGTACTCACACCACGCGATGACCCTGCGCTATCACGCCGGAGCCGCTCGCCTGCCGTTTGCTCCGATCGGCTCCTTCGTCGGCTCCGACATCCCCGGCATCAACCCGGACATCCGCTCCGTCGTCGACCCGTATTCGGGCAAGAAGACGTACGTCGTGCCGCCGCTCAACCCCGATGTCACGATCATCCACGCCCAGCGCGCCGACCGTCATGGCAACGTCCAGATCTGGGGCATCACCGGCACTCAGCAGGAAGCCGTCTACGCGGCCGACCATGTCATCGTCACCGTCGAGGAGATCGTCGACGACGAGGTCGTCCGCTCCGACCCGAACCGCACTCTCATCCCGGCTCACGCCGTCGACGCGGTGTGCGAAGTGCGAACCGGGGCGCACCCGTCCTATGTGCAGGGCTCCTACGATCGCGACAATGTCTTCTATCGCGAATGGACCGCGATCTCGAAGGACCCCGCCCGGTTGCAGGAGTGGCTCGACGTCCATGTGCGCGGGGCCCGCGACCATGCCGAATACCTCGAATCGATCGGTCACGATCGTCTCCGCGGTCTGCTCGTGGATCCGCGCCCCTCGGGCGTGGTCGATTACGGACGCCGTACGCAACCGAGCGAAGGGAGCCTGAAGTGAGCACCGCCTCGGCGAAGGACTTCACCGAAACCGAACTCATCGTCTGCGCGGCTGCGAAGATGCTCGCCCGCAGCCGCACCGTCTTCGCCGGCGTCGGGCTGCCCACGCTGGCCGTCGACCTCGCCCACCGCACGGTCAATCCGAGCATCCAGCTCATCTACGAATCCGGGGTCGCCGGCGCGCACCCCGAATCGATGGCCGAAGGCATCGCGGACTCCGTCGTCGTCTCCGGGGCCGAGGCGGTCGTCAGCATGCATGCCCTCTTCGGCTACGTCCTCCAAGGTGGGAACGTCGATGTGGGATTCCTCGGTGCAGCGCAGGTGGACCGGTTCGGTTCGCTCAACACCACCGTCATCGGCGACTGGGAATCTCCGAGAGTGCGCCTGCCCGGTTCGGGCGGCGCCGCCGACATCATGGCCAATGCCGGAGAGGTCTTCGTCGTCCTCCGCCGCCATGACCCGGCCGCCTTTCCCGCTGAACTCGACTTCGTCACCTCGGCCTCGCCCGTGCGCGCGGCGGAGCAGCCAGACTTCATCCAACCGCGCGGATTCGGAGTCTCCACCGTCATCACCCCACTGGGGATCCTGCGGCGGCGTGAGCGCCTCGGCGAGCTCGAACTCAGCGAGGTCCACCCGGGAGTGACCGTCGAGCAGGTGCAGGAAGCGACCGGCTGGGACCTCGCCGTCGCCGAGGATGTCACGCAGACCCAGGCGCCGACGGCCGAAGAAGTGCGCCTGCTCCGTGACGAGATCGACACGGTCCGCCTCTACCTGCGCTGAGGCGGGTGCGGGCTGACTCCCGCGCAACGGCCCTGTTTACGACGGATAGCACATGTTGCAACTAGTGCTATTGGTCGTAAACAGGGCTGCTGGCGCTATTTGGCGGAAGAAGTCGGGGACGCAGTTCTGCGACCACACAACGTGATGCGGCCCCAGTCCAATAGGAACTCGGGGCCGCACCGTTGTTGAGGCGGAGTCCTCAGGGAGTGACGGGAGCGCGCGCCGGTGCGGGTTCGGAACCCGCTCCTGTGGCGTCGGCCGCCGACACGGAATGGCTCGTGCCGACCGCGTCCGCGGAGTCGGCGGCCGGAGCGGAACCGGCGGCCGGCTTGGAACCGGTCGCACCAGGCGCGCCCGTCGGGTCGGCGTCGCGCTCGGCCTTCTCGGCGGCGAGAGCTGCGGCGAACTCCTCCTCGTCGGCGGCCTCGGCCCTCGAGTTCTCGCTGGCCGTCCAGCCGGTCTTGTTGAGCAGGATGAGCGTGCAGACGAGGGAGACGAGCGCATAGCCGGCGCTGAGGATCGCCACCGGAACGATGGATCCCGAGCTCGTGTACATCCACTGTGCGGCCGCAGCGGTGCCGCCTCCGACGGTCATCGAACACAGCTGGTAGGCCAGCGAGATGCCCGTGTACCGGACCCGCGTGGGGAACGCCCGGGCGATGATGCCGCCGATGCCGGCGTAGAACAGCGAGTGCGGAACAGTCGCAGCGGCCATGGCTGCCAGCGCGATGCCGGGATGGCCCAATTCGATCGCGAAGAACATGAGCGGCATGAGGACGAACTCCGGCAGGATGATCCAGAAGATCGCCTTGCGCATGTCCTTGACCCGGTCGAGGATGATCGCGCCGAAGGGCTGGACGATGAACTGCACGACGAGCGCGAGCGTGACGACGGCGAGGAACGTCGACGAGCTGTACGCCCAAGAGTGAGAGGTGTCCGTGGCCCAGGCCGTGGCGAACGTCGTCTTGAGGTAGGTGACCTGGATGAGCGGCAGCGCACCAGCGCCGAGGAGGATGAGCACCCAGTGCTTCCTGATCGCCTCGAAGGCGGGAACCTTGGCGACGGCGTCCTTCTTCTTCACGACCTTCATGTTCTCCGGCTCTTCGAGCTTGAGGCGGATGACGAGGCCGATGACGATGAGGAAGATCGAGGCGAGGAACGCGATCCTCCAGCCGTAGAGGAGGAACTGCGGAGTCGGCAGCAGCGCGAGGAGGAAGAACATGCCCGAGGAGATGAGATTTCCTGCCGGTGATCCCTGCTGGGCGAAGGCCGAGTAGAGGACTCCCTTGCCCTTCGGGGCGTTCTCGCTGGCGATGAGCACGGATCCGCCCCATTCGCCGCCGACCGCGATGCCCTGCAGGATGCGCAGGCAGGTGAGGATGATCGGAGCGGCGATGCCGATGGTCGCATATCCGGGCAGCAGTCCGACGAGGAACGAT
Organism: Brevibacterium sp. OS20; assembly: GCF_056837565.1. Lineage (NCBI taxonomy): Bacteria > Bacillati > Actinomycetota > Actinomycetes > Micrococcales > Brevibacteriaceae > Brevibacterium > Brevibacterium sp. OS20. Next base: position 455,934 of record NZ_CM166367.1, read on the forward strand.
GCCGCGCCCATCAGCACGAGGGTGACGACGAGGGTCTTCTTCCGGCCGTACTTGTCACCGAAGTGACCGAAGATGATGCCGCCGAGCGGACGAGCGAGGAAGCCCGCCCACAGCGTGACGAAGGAGAGCAGAGTGCCGACGCCGGCAGGCAGGGTGTCGGGGAAGAAGACATGCCCGAAGACCAGCGCCGAGGCGGTTCCGTAGATGTAGAAGTCGTACCACTCGATGGTGGTTCCGATGAATGATGCGATTCCGGCTTTGCGAGCGCGTTTCGCGGTGTTGACCGAATCAGACATGCGATTCCTCTCAGGTGGAGCGTCATTGCGCCGACCGATGCCAGGCGTCTCTGACGTGGCATGGGTGCTCGTTCACCGTAAGTTGCCCTTGTGGGCCGCGCAAACACTTTTTAGTTATATCGTCATAACTTAGAGTGATGCTACAGCCGGATTCCCTTATGTTCTGCGGCTTACCGGGCCGTAGGACGCGAGGAGAGAATTTCTGCTGATACTGGCACCGGTAGTCGAGTAACGGATTGTTGCGCGATGTGTATCAGAGTGCGGCCATGCCCTCTCCGAGGCGGCTGTGCCCACGCGTGAAGCGAAGCGGATGCGCTCGCTCGCCGTTGCGGTGCCGGGCGGGGCGAGGCCGCCCGGTTCCAGCCGGGCCGGAGTGTCCGTGCGGCGAGGCTCGGTTCCTCAGTCGGCGACCGGGTCGGCGAGTGATTCCGAGGCGATGACGAGGTCGAGGGCGAGGTCGCCGATGAGTGTCGACTGATCCTCCCGGCGGACGGTGATCCACGCCTGCGGGGCATTCGGGCGAGTGCCGACCCGAGTGAAGATCAGCCGCTCATCGCCGTGGTAGCTGCGGGCCACCGGCGAGGGGACAAGCGAGACGCCGAGCCCGTGGGCGACCATCTCGACGGCGGCCGACCAGCTGGCCGTCCGATGGTGGATCTGCGGTTCGAAGCCGTGTGTGCGGCAGATGCCCACGACGGTGTCGTGGTAGATCGGGGACGCGCTCTTGCGGAAGATGACGAACGGGGAATCGACCGCCTCGGCGATGGTGGTGATCGGTGAGCCCGCCGGAGCGCACAGCCAGAACGACTCCCGGGCAGCCGGAGTGCAGACGACGCCGGGATGCTGGAGGGGCATGTGTCCGCAGGCGATGTCGATGTCGTGGCCGAGCAGCATGTCCGACTGCGCCGCCGAGGTGGCCTCCTCGGTGGTGACGAGGATGTCCGGGTGCGCTGCGGAGAAGTCCATGATCGTCTGCGGCAGTCCGCGATGGAGGAAGGTGGCCACTGTGCCGATCGAGATCGACGTCGGCGCCCCCGTGTTCACGGCCGCCGCATATTCGTTGAAACGGTGGGCGGCTCCGACGGCGGACTTCGCATAGGGCAGCAGCGCCTCTCCGGCGGCGGTCAGCTTCGTCACGGGACTGCGGTGGAACAGCGGTTTGCCGACGAAGTCCTCGAGTCTCTTGAGTTCGGCGCTCAGCGCCGGCTGTGAGATGTTCACCGCGTCGGCGGCGAGCTGGAACTTGCCGTGCTCTGCCAAGGCGATGAAGTACTGGAGGCGCTTGAGACTCGGTTCAGCCATAACCGCAGATTATCAGGGATAAGAGAAATGTCTTTGTCAGCCCCAGGTTCTCGGGCATACGGTCGAAGAAACCATCAAAGGAGATTATCTTGCGTGAGACTGCTTCGTCGCCCGATACGACCATGACCCCCGTTCCGGACAGCTACGGCATCGACCGCTTCGCCGACGACCGGTCGCTGAAGGACCTCCTGCCGCTCTACCTAGACGAGAAGCTGCTCGCGCACCTCCGGCCGGTGTTCGAGGACCTCGGGCCCCGCCTCGGCGGAGAGCTCGACGACCTCGCTCACGATGCCGACGTCAACCCTCCGGTGCTCAAGCACCGCACCCGCAACGGCGCCGATCAGCAGTCGATCGAGATCCATCCGGCCTACCGGCGCCTGCAGGAAGTCGCCTTCGGCGAACTCGGGCTGGCCGCAATGAGCCACCGGCCCGGTGTCCTCGATTGGGACGAACCGATGCCGCCGATCGTCAAATACCTCCTCGTCTACCTGTTCACGCAGGCGGAATTCGGGCTGCTGTGCCCGGTGAACATGACCGACTCGCTCACCCGCACCCTGCGCAAGTACGGTTCACCCGAACTCGTCGAGCGCTTCATCGGCGGACTGACGAGCACCGATGTCGACACCCTGACCCAGGGCGCGATGTTCATGACCGAACAGGACGCCGGCTCCGACGTCGGTCGTGCGACGACCACGGCCGTCGACAACGGCGACGGCACCTGGGCGCTGACCGGTGAGAAGTGGTTCTGCTCGAACGCCGACGCCGAACTCGCCATGGTCCTCGCTCGCCCCGAGGGTGCACAGCCCGGAATCAAAGGCATCGGACTCTTCCTCTTACCGCGCACTCTTGAGGACGGTTCGCCGAACTCCATGCGCATCGTCCGCCTCAAGGACAAGCTCGGCACCCGGTCGATGCCCAGCGGCGAGATGAGCCTGCAGGGAGCGACGGCCTACCTCGTCGGCGATATCGGACGCGGATTCGTGCAGATGGCCGATATGGTCAACTCCTCTCGCCTGTCCAACGCCGTGCGCGCGGCCGGCCTCATGCGGCGGGCCTTCGGCGAGTCGAAGTTCATCTGCCGCAATCGCGAAGCCTTCGGTTCGACGTTGAGCAAGCTGCCCCTGCAGCGTCGCCAGCTCGCGAAGATCATGACGACCACGGAACAGGCGCTGTCGATCTCCCTGCACACGGCGGACGTCTTCGCCCGGGCCGATGCCGGTGACGCCGAAGCCGCCTCGGTGCTGCGCATCCTCACCCCGCTCATCAAGTTCCGCGCCACCCGCGACGCCCGCAAGGTCACCGCGGACGCGATGGAGATCCGCGGCGGAGTCGGCTACATCGAGGAATACGGCGACGCCCGCGTCTTCCGCGATTCCCAGCTCGGATCGATCTGGGAGGGCACCTCGAACATCGTCGCCCTCGACGTCATCCGCGCCGCCCACCGGGCGGGCACACTCAAACCGCTGTTCCTGCACCTGGAGACGCTCATCGCCGAGGCGGCCGACCTCCCGGCCGCGTTCCGCAGCCAGATCCAATCGCTGAGCTCGACGCTGCTGCACGCGCTCGAGTCCACGCCCGAAGGTGTTGAGCAGGCACGGGTGCGTCAGCTCGCGACCGCGACCTACAACCTCGTGTGCGCGTCCATCATGGCCTCGGAAGGCGCGCGGATCGGAGACAGCCGCGGCGACTGGTCGCGCATCGTCATCGCCGCACTGGTACTGCGCCACAAGCTGATGCCGCAGAACCCGCTCGTCCCGGTCGTCGAAGACGATGCCGTACTGGACGCCCTCATCGACGGTGCCGGCATGGGCCGGGACGAAGCGTTCGCGGCTGTCGAGGAGATCCTCGGCGAGGGTGGAGCAGCTCAGTCCGCCGAGGATGGAACTGCGCGTTCCGGAGGGAGCGGGCAGTGAGCGCGGGAGCACTCTCCGGGATCACGGTCGTCGATCTCTCGCGCATCCTCGGCGGGCCCTATTGCACGCAGATCCTGGCCGATCACGGTGCCGAGGTCATCAAGGTCGAACCGCCGGCCGGCGACGATACGCGCAGCTGGGGGCCGCCGTTCGTGGCGCCCGAGGTGTCGAGCTACTTCGCCGGGATCAACCGGAACAAGCGGATGATGACCCTCGACCTGCGCACCGAGGAGGGACAGGAGGCGCTGCACGGGCTGCTGGCCGGGGCCGATGTGCTCGTCGAGAATTTCAAGACCGGGACCCTGGCGAAGTGGGGGCTTGACCCGGTGTCGGAGATTCCGGACCGCTACCCGCACCTCGTGCACGCGTCCATCACCGGTTTCGGCGATGACGGTCCGCTGGGCGGACGGCCCGGATACGACGCGATCATCCAGGCAATGTCGGGTCTGATGTCGGTCAACGGGGACGAGTCGACCGGGCCGATGCGCATCGGCATGCCCGCCGTCGACATGGTCACCGGGCTGAACGCGGCCATCGGCGTGCTCATGGCGCTGCAGGAACGGGTGACCAGCGGGCGCGGTCAGCGGGTCGAGACGACGCTGTTCGACTGCGGGATCTCCGTCATGCATCCGCACCTGCCGAACTTCTTCGGCGGTGGAGCCGTGCCGAAGCTGTCGGGCAACGACCATCCGAACATCGCCCCGTATTCGGCGTTCGCGACCGGGGCCGGGCAGGTATTCATCACCGCCGGAAACGACGGACAGTTCGCCAAGCTCGTCGACCACCTCGGTGCTCCGGGGCTCGCCGAGGACCCGCGGTTCGTCGACAATGCCGCGCGTCTGGGAAACAGGGATGCGCTGCGGGTCGAGCTCGAAGCTCTCATGGTTTCGACCTCGGCGGAGAAGCTGTCCGAGGAGCTCATGAGCATCGGCGTGCCCGCCGGTCCGATCCTCGACGCCGCCGAGGTGGTCGAGCATCCGCATACCGCGCACCGGGAGATGGTCGTGGAGATGGGCGACGGCTACCGCGGAGTGGCCTCGCCGATCAAGCTCGCCCGGACTCCGGCCAGCTACCGGATCTCGCCGGTGCAGCCGGTTGCGGAGGTCGCCGGCGGGGACGATGGCGAAGGGCAGTATGGCGCGGAGGTCGAAGGGCACCCGCACGCGGCTGTCGAGGAGTCGGCGAGGATCTGAACGAAACTGCCGGGGCTGCCTCGGTGGGAAATCTGTGTGGGTGGCGCGTGGAACCGACCAGTGCTGCGTGAGTCTCGGGGAGCGGCGAACCCGGCATCGATTCATCTATGTCCGAAATGTCGGACGGAACTTGATGCGGGCCACTTCCGCATTCTGCTCCAGTCGTCAGAATGGATGGTGTAGTCAGAGCCGACAGCGCAGGGGAGCCCACACCTCGGCGCGACGGCGAAGCGGCAGCCAAGCATCCGCCTCGTCGGACACAGCGACAAGGAGAATCCCATGACCACCAAGCCGTCGTTCACCCAGCACGACCCGTCCCGCGTCATCCGTGCCGACCGCGGAACCGAGATCACCGCGAAGTCCTGGCAGACCGAAGCACCCAAGCGCATGCTCATGAACAACCTCGACCCCGAGGTCGCCGAACGTCCCGAGGACCTCGTCGTCTACGGCGGCACCGGTCGCGCCGCCCGCTCCTGGGAAGCATATGACGCAATCGTGCGCACCCTCGACGACCTCGAGGACGACGAGACCCTGCTCATCCAGTCGGGCAAGCCCGTCGGTGTCATGCGCACCCATGAATGGGCCCCGCGCGTGCTCATCGCCAATTCCAACCTCGTCGGCGACTGGGCCAACTGGGAGCACTTCCGCGAGCTCGAGGCCGAAGGCCTCATGATGTACGGCCAGATGACCGCCGGGTCCTGGATCTACATCGCCACCCAGGGCATCCTCCAGGGCACCTACGAGACCTTCGGCGCCATCGCCCGCAAGCGCTTCGACGGCACCCTCGCCGGAACCCTGACCATCACCGCCGGCTGCGGCGGAATGGGCGGAGCCCAGCCGCTGTCCGTGACCCTCAACGGCGGCGCCTGCCTCATCATCGACGTCGACAAGACCCGCCTCGATCGCCGCAAGGGCAAGCGCTACCTCGACGAGGTCGAAACCGACCTCGACACCGCACTGGCCAAGGTCATCGAAGCGAAGAAGAACAAGCAGGCCCTGTCCGTCGGACTCGTCGGCAACGCCGCGGAGATCCTCCCGCTCATCCTCGACCGCCCCGAGGCTGCTGAAGTCGACATCGTCACCGACCAGACCTCGGCCCACGACCCGCTGTCCTACCTGCCGGTGGGCGTGAGCGTCGACGACTGGCACGAAGAGGCCGAGCAGGATGCCGAGAAGTTCACCATCCGCGCCGAGGAGTCCATGGCCAAGCATGTGAAGGCCATGGTCGAATTCCAGGACCGCGGCGCCGAGGTCTTCGATTACGGCAACTCGATCCGCGACGAAGCCCGCAAGGCCGGCTATGACCGTGCCTTCGAATTCCCCGGTTTCGTCCCCGCCTATATCCGCCCCCTCTTCTGCGAAGGCCTCGGACCCTTCCGCTGGGTCGCGCTGTCCGGCGACCCGAAGGACATCGAGGTCACCGATCAGGCGCTCAAGGAGCTCTTCCCCGAGAATGAACACCTCCACACCTGGCTCGACGCCGCCAATGAATACGTCGAGTTCGAAGGCTTGCCGGCACGCATCTGCTGGCTCGGCTACAAGGAACGCCACCAGGCCGGTCTGCTGTTCAACCAGCTCGTCGCGGAAGGCAAGATCTCGGCCCCGATCGTCATCGGCCGTGACCACCTCGACTCCGGTTCCGTCGCCAGCCCCTACCGCGAAACCGAATCCATGCTCGACGGTACGGACGCCGTTGCCGACTGGCCGCTGCTCAACGCCCTGGTCAACACCTCTTCGGGTGCGACCTGGGTGTCGATCCACCACGGCGGTGGCGTCGGCATCGGCCGCTCCATCCACGCCGGACAGGTCTCCGTGGCCGACGGCACTGAGCTGGCCGCTCAGAAACTGGCACGCTTGCTCACGAACGACCCGGGCATGGGCGTCATCCGCCACGTCGACGCCGGTTACGATCGCGCCTCCGAGGTGGCCGAAGAGCGCGGTCAGCGCGTGCCGATGATCCCCGAGCTCGACAAGCGCGACGAGGAATCCGCCGCACAGTAAGCAGTCCGCGGCGTTGCGTCGACGGCGCGGTCGCTGAATAGCTCAGAAAAAGGTGAGTAGCCCGGTTTCAAACTTGGGCTACTCACCTTTTTCTGGGCCGCGGGGAGTTGACGACCGAACCGGGGGGCGGGTTCACCAGACCCCCATCACTCGGCCGTCCGAAATATCGGACAAATATCTGCGGGAGAGGTTCTGCCCCGCCACCGAGCGGTCCATACTGAGAGGGAATCATTCTCGATCGGAAAGGCCCGACTCGCCATGCAGCTCATCACCGGCATCAGCGAACTCGTCGTCAACGACCTCGACACCCTCGGCGAGCTGGGCATCATCACCGATGCCGCGCTGCTCATCGACGACGGTCGGATCATCTGGTCGGGACCGTCCGCTGAGGCGGACACGGCGGTGTCGAGCCGCCTCGGTGAGAGCGTCGGAAAAGGTCTGAACGACGATGACATCGCAAACGGGGAAGTCACCTCGGCGAATGACCTCGGCGGACTCGAGACGATCGACCTCAGTGGCAAAGCCGTCATCCCCGGCTTCGTCGACAGCCACAACCACCTCATCTTCGCCGGTGATCGGTCCGAGGAATTCGCGGCCCGGATGGCCGGACAGAAGTACTCGGCCGGGGGCATCGCCACCACCGTGGCCGCCACCCGCGCAGCGACGGAATCCGAACTCGAGGCCAACCTTGTCCACCTGCTCGAGCAGGCGAAGCGGCAGGGAACGACGACGTTCGAGATCAAGTCCGGCTACGGGCTGACCGTGCCCGACGAGATCCAGGCCCTCGACATCATCAACCGGCACACCGAAGAATCGACCCTCATCGCCGCGCACGTCGTCCCGCCGGAGTTCAAGGACGAGCCGGAACGCTACGTCGACCTCGTCATCGACGAGATCATCCCGGCGGCCGCAGGCAAAGCGAAGTGGATCGACGTGTTCTGCGAAACCGGTGCCTTCACCGAGGTCCAGACCCGGCGGATCATCGATGCCGGCAAGGCCGTCGGAATGAAACCGCGGCTGCACGCCAATCAGCTCACCGAGGGCGGGGCGCTCAAGCTCGGCGCGGAACTCGGCTGCGTGTCCGTCGACCATGCGACCTTCGCCTCCGATGAGGACCTCGCCGTCCTCGCCGAGGCGGGCACCGTCGTCACCCTGCTGCCGAGCATCGAATTCTCCACCCGCCAGCCCTACCCCGACGCCCGCCGCTACGTCGACGCGGGAGTATCGCTGGCGATCGCCAGCGACTGCAATCCCGGTTCAGGGTTCTCCAACAGCATGCCGTTCGTCATCGCCATCGGCGTCCGGGACATGCACTTCACCGTCGAACAGGCGGTGTGGGCAGCGACAGCGGGCGGCGCCAACGCCCTGCAACGCACCGACGTCGGCCACCTCGGAGTGGGAGCCCGCGCCGACCTGGCCATCCTCGACGCACCCAGCTACCGCCACCTGGCCTACCGGCCCGGTGTGCAGCTGGTCGAACGCGTCTACTCCGGCGGTGAGCTCATCGTCGACAATCGACCCCGCGACTGAACCACCTACGCACGAGCACAGTGCGTCGACTGCGAGGAACCACCTCGGCGCCGGCGTATGAGACCTTCACCCACGACTCAGACATCACACTGACGCACTCACAGAAAGGCACACGATGACCACATTCATCGATCTCGACCCCGATACGCTGACCTTCGCCGAGGTGGTCGACGTCGCCCGTCGCGGAGCGTTGGTCTCCCTGTCCGAAGCCACCCTGGCCCGGGTGAACAAGTACCGCGAGGCCATCGACGCCCTCGCTCAGGCGGAGAAGCCCGTCTACGGAGTCTCGACCGGATTCGGTGCGCTCGCCCAGCGTCACATCCCCGCCGAACTGCGCACCCAGCTGCAGAAATCCCTTATCCGCTCCCACGCCGCCGGCGTCGGCGAACCCGTCGAACGCGAGGTCGTGCGCGCCCTCATGCTGCTGCGCGCCCGCACCCTGGCCACCGGTCGGGCCGGCGTCCGCGCCGAAGTCCTCCAGACCTACGTCGACCTGCTCAACGCCGGAATCACCCCGGTCGTCCACGAGTACGGCTCGCTCGGCTGCTCCGGTGATCTCGCACCACTGTCGGCATGCGCCCTCGTCGTCATGGGCGAAGGCGTGGCCGAGGGTCCCGACGGAGTGGCCGGGCCCGCCGATGAGATCCTCGCGAAGGCCGGAATCACCCCGGTCACCCTGGCCGAGAAGGAAGGCCTCGCGCTGGTCAACGGCACCGACGGCATGCTCGGCATGCTCATCATGGCCCTGACCGACCTGGAGAACCTGCTCACCGCCGTCGATGTGTCCGCGGCCATGAGCATCGAAGGACTCTTCGGCACCGACGCCGTCTTCGCCCCTGAACTCCACTACGCGCTGCGCCCGCACGACGGTCAGGCCGCCTCGGCTGCGAACATGCTCGCCTCGCTCGCCGACTCCGGCATCACTGCCAGCCACCGCGACTCCACCCACCTCGTCCAGGACGCGTACTCGATGCGCTGCGCCCCGCAGGTCAACGGTGCCGCCCGCGACGCCGTCGCCTTCGCCACCCAGGTGGCCGAACGCGAACTGCGGGCCGCCATCGACAACCCCGTCGTGCTCACCAATGGAATGGTGTCCTCGAACGGCAACTTCCACGGTGCACCGCTGGCCCATGCCTTGGACTTCCTGGCCATCGTCGCCGCCGACGTCGCCTCGATGTCCGAACGCCGCACCGACCGGATGATGGATGTCGCCCGCAACCAGAACCTCACCCCGTTCCTCGCCGACGACGCCGGTGTCGACTCCGGCCTGATGATCGCCCACTACACGCAGGCGGCCATGGTCTCCGAGGCCAAACGCGGCGCGACTCCGGCCTCGGTCGACTCGATCCCGTCCTCGGCCATGCAGGAAGACCACGTGTCCATGGGCTGGTCGGCCGCACGCAAGCTGCGCAAGGTCGTCGACAACCTCGCCTCCGTCGTCGGCATCGAACTCTATGCCGCCTCCCGTGCCTGCGATATGCGCGACGCCGCACCGGCACCGGTGACCGGAGCCGTGATCGCGGCGATCCGTGAGACGGTGCCGGGGCCCGGACCCGACCGGTTCCTCTCGCCCGAACTCGCCGAGACCATTGCGAAGGTCAAGGACGGCTCGCTCGTCGCCGCCGCCGAGTCGGTCGCACCGCTGACCCACACCGTCACCGCTGCTGCCGGAACCTGGCAACCGGGAGACGGCGGACCGGCCGTCAACGATCCCGAGTTCACTGCGCTGGGCAACCTCGAAGCCGCCGCCGAGGCTTCGGGCACCTCCGCAGCCACCACCCACCAGGACTGACGCCGGGCCGGGGCGGAACCTGCGTGTGGTCCGTCCCGCCCCGCGGCTCGTCCGCACCGGACCCGACCGCCGGGCCTCTGATGCCAGGGCCGGCCGACCACGGCACCGACACATCACCGGACCCGACCGATTTCGAACGGAGTGAACTGACAATGAGCGATGTCGTCTCGCTGCTGAGCCAGATCGAGGACACCGGCCGCGACACCCGCGGGCCGGGCTACCAGCGGCCCGGATTCTCGGCCACCGAACGGGAGCTGCGTGAGTGGTTCCTCGCCGAGGCGGACCGCCGCGGCCTCGACACGGAGATCGACGCCAACGGAATCACATGGGCATGGGCCACCCCGCAGGGTGCGAACGCCGTCGTCACCGGTTCCCACCTCGACTCCGTGCCCGGCGGAGGCGAGTTCGACGGCCCCCTCGGCGTCGCCTCGGCGCTGGCGGCCTTCGACGTGCTCAAGGCCTCCGGCGCACTCGACCAGTCCACCCGGCCCTTCGCTCTGGCAGTGTTCCCCGAAGAGGAGGGCTCACGCTTCGGCGTCGCCTGTCTCGGCTCACGGCTGCTCACCGGCGCCATCGACACCGACCGCGCACTCGGCCTCAAAGACGCCGCCGGTGACACCTTCGCCGACGTCGCCCGTGGCTATGGCCTCGACCCGGATCGGATCGGGCGTGACCAGTCTCGGCTGGCCGGAATCGGTTCCTTCATCGAACTCCATGTCGAACAGGGCGTCGGTCTGATCAACACCGATCAGGCCGTCGCCATCGGCTCCTCGATCATCGGCCACGGGCGCTGGCACTTCGCTTTCTCCGGCCAGGGCAACCACGCCGGCACGACTCCGATGAGCCATCGCGCCGACCCGGTGGTCGCGGCCTCCCGTGCGATCGGGGATATCCCGACCCTAGCGGCCGCCACTGACGCGAGCGCCGTGGCGACCGTGGGCCGTACCCTCATCCACCCGGGCGGGACGAACGTCATCGCTTCGACCATGAGCTTCTGGCTCGACATCCGCCATCCTGACGATGCCGTCGTCAAGCAGGTGCTCGAGGCGATCAGCCGTCGTGCGAAGGACCACGGCGCCGAGTCCGGTGTCGAGGTGACCATCTCGCAGGAGTCCTACTCGCCGACGACCCACTTCACCGCCGACCTCAACTCCCGCCTGACCTCGGTGCTGCCGGACGCTCCGCTGCTGCCCTCCGGCGCCGGACACGATGCCGGAATCCTCGCACCCCATGTGCCGTCGGCGATGCTCTACGTCCGCAACCCGACCGGCGTCTCGCACGCTCCCGAAGAGGCCTGCGAGGTCGACGACCAGAGGGCCGGAGTCGACGCGCTCGTCAAGGTGCTCGCCCGCGAACTCGGCATCGAACACGCCCTTGCCGACAGCAGTACCGGAGGCCCAACGGCAGGAGGTGCACGATGAGCACCCGTTACTGGTGCGAATCCGCATGGGTTGACGGAGCCGTCGCCCACGGGGTGCTGCTGAGCGCCGATGACACCGGAACGCTCACCGCGGTCGAGACCGGAGTCGACGCCGCTCCGTCCGACGCCGAGGCTGTGCACGGGTTTGTCCTGCCCGGCGGAGTCAACGCGCACTCGCATGCCTTCCACCGGATGCTGCGCGGTCGCACCCACGGCGACGGCGGCACCTTCTGGACCTGGCGCGAAGTCATGTACTCCGTCGCCGCGAAACTCGACCCCCAGTCGTACGAGACCGTGGCCCGCGCTGTCTTCGCAGAGATGCTCGCCGGCGGCTACACCTCGGTGGGGGAGTTCCACTACGTCCACCACGCTCAGGACGGAACGCCCTACGGCACCGAGCGTCCCGGTGGGGACGCGAACGACGATGCCGAACGGCGCGCCCACGCGATGGAACGAGCGCTGGCACGGGCGGCCGCCTCGGCGGGGATCCGCATCCGACTGCTCGACACCTGCTACCTCACCGGCGCCATCGACTCCGAGCTCTCGGCCGAACAGGCCCGGTTCGGCGACGGCACGGTCGACGGATACATGGACCGGCACACCGGCCTGATCGACACGTTTTCCGACGAATTCCCCGTCAAGGCTCCAGGTGAGAGCTTCGTTCACGTGGGTGCGGCGATCCATTCGATCCGCGCGGTCCCAGCCGCAAACCTGCCTCGCTTCACCGAACTGTCCGGCCCCGTGCACGTGCACCTGTCCGAACAGCCGGCCGAAAATGACGCCTCACAGGCGGCGTACGGGGCCAGCCCCACCGAGGTGCTCGCCCGCTCGGGCGTCGTCGACGACCGACTCTCGGCCGTCCACGCCACTCACCTGAGCGAGGAGGACATTGCGCTCCTCGGCGGATCCCGGTCGACGATCGTCATGTGCCCATGCACCGAGGCGGACCTCGCCGACGGCATCGGACCGGCCCGGGAACTCGCCGATGCCGGAGCGGTGATCTCCCTCGGCTCCGACCAGCACGTCGTCCTCGACGCCCTGCGCGAGACTCAGGGGCTCGAGGCGGGGGAGCGGCTGCGGTCGGGTCAGCGCGGACGGTTCTCCCCGGCCGAACTCATCACGGCACTCACCGAAGGTGGGGCACGCAGCCTCGACCTTCCGGTCGGCGCGCTCGAGGTCGGGAAGGCGTGCGACTTCGTGGCTCTGCGCACCGACAGCATGCGCACCATGGGATCCCTGGACGAACAGATCATCCTCACGGCCACCTCGGCGGACGTGCATCTGACCGTCAGCGGCGGCCAAGTCCGCGTGCGCGACGGAGTGCACACCGAACTCGGCGAAATCGCCGAGCTCTACTCTCGGGCCTTCGCGGTCTTGGAGATGGAGGGCTGAGTCGTGGCTGAGGTTCCGGCACTGCGGCGGGCGATCGCGATCCTGCGGCATATGGCCTCGTCGAATCGGTCGATCACGGCCGGTGCTCTGGTCAGGTCGCTGGAGATTCCGCGGTCGAGCGCATATGACATCCTTGCCGTGCTCGAGGAGCTCGGCCTCGTCGCGCGCACCGAATCCGGGTATGTGCTCGGAGCCGGTGTGCACGAGCTCGGGGCGTCCTACCTGCGGACGAATCCCCTGCAGCGGTTGGCGCAGCCGATCGTCCGTCAGCTCGCCGAGGATACCGCCACGACCGCGCAGCTGGCCGTCATCCGCGGCTGGGAGACGGAGTACGTGCTCAAGGAGCAGTCGCTCAAATCCGTCGCGGTCATCACCGCCACCGGGGTGCGCATGCCGAGCTACCTCACGGCGACCGGCCGGGCGATCCTCGCCCAGCTGCCGAAGTCCGAGGTGCTGGCGATGCTGCAGTCCGAAACCGAGTTCGTCACGCGCACGGGCAAGGGCCCGACCTCGGTGAAGGCGCTCAACGCCGTGCTCGCCCAGGAACGACGGACCGGCAGCGCGATCGAACACGGCGAAGTCACGCCGGGGATCTCGACGCTCGCGGCACCGGTGTTCGATGTGCTGGGCCGCCCGATCGCGGCAATCGGCCTCTCCTTCGTCACCGAGACCCTGCCCGAGGACACCGGTCCTGTGGTCGACCGGGTCAAGGCCGCCGCCGCCGAGGTGACCGCCAAGCTGCGGTGACGGTGCTCAGTTCTGGTCACGCCACCTCCTTGGGCTGCCGGAGCTGACAATCCTCGCCGACCGCTCGCGTTGCCGTCGCTGTACTGAGTTATGCGGTGAGCGGTGGACGGTAACGTGAGCGGTCGGTGTGATCGGATCGAGCGTCAGAGTCCGAGCACTCGTCGCTCGCGCGCGACCTCCTCGACGATCTGGTGATCGCTGCGCAGTTCCTTGATCAGGGCGATGCCGAGGACGACCACGATGACGGTGAACGGCACCGCCGAGAGCATCGCCGCCTGCTGCAGGGCCTGCAGTCCGCCGACGAGGAGCAGGACCACCGCGCAGCCTCCGGTGAGGAATCCCCAGGTCGCGATGACCGGACGCCGGGGTGCGAAGGAGCCCTGCGACGAGAGCGAGCTGAGGACGAAGGTGTTCGAGTCTGCGGAGGAAACGAAGAACAGGATGACCATGACGATCGTGAAGACCGAAGCGAGCATGGACAGCGGCAGCTGGTCGAGGAGGCTGAAGAAGGCGGTATCGAGGTTGTCCTGAGTGGCCTCACCGATCCCGGCGCCGTCGATGTCGAACTTGATCGCCGAACCGCCCATGACGGTGAACCAGACGAAGAACACGGCACTGGGCACGAGCAGGACGCCGGCGACGAACTCCCGGATGGTGCGGCCCTTCGAGATCTTGGCCAGGAAGATGCCGACGAAGGCGCTCCAGGACAGCCACCACGCCATCATGAAGTAGGTCCAGCCGAGCATCCATTCGCTGTCTTCGGCATTCGTGGGTGTCATGAAGCTGAGTTCGATGAAGTCTCCGGCGAAGGCTCCGACGGACCGGACGAACAGGTTGGAGACGAAGCCGCTGGGTCCGGTGATGAAGACGAACAGCCCCAGCAGAGTCGCCATGGTCAGCGTGATCTGCGAGATGTACTTGATGCCTCGGCTCACTCCGGTCAGTGCCGAACCGGTGAAGAGGAGGGTGAGCACGGTGATGACGATGATCTGCATGACGATGGTGGAATCGACGCCGAGGACGGTGTTGAGTCCCTCGCCGATCTGCGAGGCGCCGAGCCCCAGGGACGTCGTCGTCCCGAAGAGTGTGGCGATGATGGTGAGGATGTCGATGAAGTTGCCGACCCAGCCGTCGACGAAGCGGCCGAGGACGGGGCGCAGCATCGTGGATACGAGTGCCGGTCGGCCCTTTCTGTGGGTGGAGTAGCCGATCGCCAGTCCGAAGACGCCGAAGATCGCCCAGGCTTGGAAGCCCCAGTCGAGGTAGGAGAACTGCATTGCGCGGATCGCCGCGTCCATGGTCTCCGGCTCGGCCAGTCCGTGGGGCGGGGTCATGAAGTGCGACATCGGTTCGGCCACTCCGTAGCTGACCAGACCGATTCCCATCACAGCTGCGAGGATCATCGCGAGCCAGGTGATCGTGCGGTATTCGGGACGCGAGTCCTGCGAGCCGAGGCGGAGGCGACCGAATCGACTGGCGGCGAACGACACGAGCATCGCGATCGCGGCGAACGGAACGACGAGGTAGATCCAGCCGAATCCGGTGGACACTGTCGTCATGGCTCGCGTCATGATGTCCGACAGGGCATCGGGGGCGATCGTTGCCCACACCATGAAGGCGATGACGGCGATGACCGAGCATATGAAGACTGTCCCGACCCGGTTGGAGTGTGGGGCTGCATCGGGTGCCGTGGGGGAGTCGGCCGTATCAAGTGCGGATCCGGCCCCGCCGGCAGGGGGAGGGTCGTCTGACCCGCTCGAGGAAGCGGACGCGGTTGAGCGGTCGGAACCGCCTGCAGTGCCGCTTGCGGGTTCAGGGGTGGGTGAGTTCAGCATCGTCATCGTGGTCTCCGGACTTACAGCCGCCTCGGTGGCGGGCATGAGCAATCGTCGGTTCAGCGGGTGGGATCGGGCAGATTACACAACAGGCCCCGCGAACTGGGTCGTTCGTGGGGCCGTGCGACTGACGAGTCTATGCGCTCGCCGCCGAATCGCCACATGTATGAGCGCGGAAACAGCAGAGTGTGAGTCTTCTCGCGGTGGAGTACTGACGCTGCCGGGCCCCGCCGACCGCTCGAGTTGTCGTCGCTGTGCCGAGTTATGCGGCCAGCGGTGGACGCTGGCTCGATCGGTCGGCGAGGGGCAGCAGCTGCTCAGAGGTATGGACGAGTGATGAGCTCGAGATACATTCCCGACGGGTCGAGGAAGTAGACACCGCGACCCCCGTGCTCGGTGTTCGTCTCCTGCGGGCGAGTGCGCTGTGGGTCTGCCCAAAAGTCGAGGCCGCGCCGATTCAGCAGGGCAACGGTTCGGTCGAAATGGTCGTCCGAGCAGAGGAAGGCCATGTGCACCGGCAGGATGTCGTATCCCGGCGGGGGAGAAGCGAACTGGAGCATGACCCCGCCGGAGAGCATGATGTTGGCGAACGGTCCCCATATTTGGGTGTGCTCGGCCTCGAGGATATCGACATAAAACTGCGCCGAGGCGGCTGGATCGGCAGCGGCGACGATGGTGTGGTTGAAAGTTGCTGACATGATGAAGTTCCTTTTCAGAAGGTTTCTGATTCGCTGATCGCCCGAGACGTTTTCGGGCATGGTGAACTGAGAATTGAGAAATGGGCTTCATCATGAGGTGGGCCGCGAGCAGAACGCTCGTGACCTCTGCGGCTCAACTATCGACCGGGTTACCGATCCGTGAGCGGCTGTTCGCCTGTCCGGTCATCGGCAACGAGCCTACAACCTGCGGGCTCGAAGCGATACCGTCTCTGCAGAATCCAGCGAGGAGCAGGCGCGCTCACCGCCTCTGGAGCAGGACCGCGACCTCGAGATGCTTCGTGTGCGGGAACATGTCGAAGATCCGTGCCTGGGCGACCTCGTAGGCAGGCATCCGGGCGAGATCCTTCGCCAGAGTGACGGGATTGCAGCTCGAGTAGACGATGTGCTCGACGCCGGAGTTCTCCAGTGCTGCCGACAGACGTGCTCCGATCCCTCGCCGAGGCGGATTGACGATCACGCAGTCCGGTCGTTCGGCGCCGGTTGATGCCGCCAGGTTCTCCTCGGCGAACTCCGTGGCATCGCCGGCGAGGAACCGAGCGTCGATGCCGAGCTCGGCGGCACTGACCTTCGCCGACTCGATCGCCTGCTCGCTCACCTCCACGCCGGTGACCAGGCGCGATGGTGACGCGCAGTAGAGCGCGAACCCTCCGACGCCGCAGTAGAGGTCCCACAGGTTCGAAGCCTCGACAGCGTGCACCCACTCGGCCACTTGGTTGTAGAGCCCGATGGCGACAGCGGTATTCGTCTGGAAGAAACTCTGTGGCCGCAAGTGCAGATCCACCCGATCGAGGTTCATCCGCAGCGACTCTCCGCGGAACATCTCCTCGCGGCTGCCCTCGAGGACCGCTTTGTGCTCGGGCAGCAGATTCACCGACACCACTGACGCATCGGGGACGAGTTCAGAGAGCGGCCCCTTCCTCGACCGCAGCACATCGAGCCCGTGCTGAGTGCGGACGACGAACCGGATCATCAGCTCGCCCGACGGCGCAGCAGTGACATGCACGAACTTCAACTCACCCCTGCGCGCTGCGACATCATAGGGCTCGAGCCCGGTGCCATCGAGGAAGTCCGCAAGCACCGGAATCACCGCACGGATCGCCGGGGCCTGAATTCCACAATCACGCAGATCGACCCCGTGGAACTCCTGATCGAGGATGCCCAGGGTCACGTGACAGGCCGACCCGCCGACGGCGAGCTTCGCCCGATTTCTGAAATCCCGTGCCCCGCCGGCGAAGGTCGGCAGCCACACACGTGGAGCCGCCTCGGCGAGGATCTCGCGGCACCAGGTTTCCTTGTCCGTGATCTGCTGCCCGTAAGGCGTTTCTATAAGAGCGCAGGAACGACATTCCCCGCGCTCGAAATACCCGCAGTTCAGGCGCCCATGATCCGCCGAGGCGGGGGTCAGCGGCAAGGTCGTCATCCCCTCATTCTATTCCGCGATCGGCTCCGGAATATCGTTGACCCGGATCGTCTGGCACTGTAGAGGAATTCGGACAGATCGCCGAAAAACGGGATGGGCGTCGAGAAACGCACGCGCACACCCGTGCCTCGACGCTCAGCCCGTTTTGCGGCGGAGCCGGGAGATCAGGCGGCGATGAAGGCGAGGGCGACGAATGTGCCGAATGAGACGAACGGGGCGATCGCTGCAATCGCGATGGCGATGATGCCGGGTGTTCGGCCCCGCCCGGTGACCGCGGCCGTGATGCCGAGGATGATGCCTGTGAGACCTAAGCAGGTGCACAGGCCCTGGACTCCGACGAGAACGGTCGCCAGGGTCTGATACCAATCCGGTGTGTCCGTGAAGTAGTAGCCGGACGCGGCCTCGGACGGCCCGACGGTCACGCCCAGGATCACCGAGGCGGCCAGGCTCAGGGCCATGGCGACGATCGAGAGCGCCACGGCCACCTTGCCCAGCGCCGGCGACTTCACCGAGGCGGCGCCATCCATTCGAGTGTTGACGCCGTTGTGCGCATCAGCCAGATCGTCGGGCCGCGGCGAGGCATAGACGGGATGGACGGGAGGGGCGGGGACTCGGGGCTGTTGTGCCGCGAGCTCATCGTCGGTGGGCTGGGGGTACGAGAAGTCCGTCGAAGTCATGCTTCGACGCTATCGACGCAGAAAGGCGGCGCCCCACCCTGCTATCCCAAGAGTGGGGTCGGGAAAACCACCCTGCAGGCAGCGCGAGTCAGGGCTTGTGGGCGACGATGAGGAATCTCTTCTGGCTGACGGTGATCGGCTCACTCGATTCGGCCAGGCGTCTGAGGACATCGAGGTTGGACCTGACGGCGAACCCGGGAACGTCCCACGGAATATAGGCGAGGTACTCGATGACCGCCTCGACGTCGGTGAAGCGCATCGTACCCTGCCATTTGCGAGCCGCCTCGATCGACAGACCCTGACTCTCGGCGTCGCTGACGCACGGCTCGAGCTGCTGGTGCAGATCGCCCACCCCGCCGCCGAAGAGGTCGCGGAACTCCTGCGCCTCCGTGCCGTCGACCTGCTGGGTGAGGAACAGCCCGCCCGGGGAGAGGACACGGGCCACTTCGGCGAGGTCATAGCTTTCGTGTCGATTCATCACGAGGTCGAACTCACCGTCGCCCCACGGCATCTCCGGGTGATGATCACTGTCGTACCGGGTGACCTCGACGCCATAGTCCTGCAGCGTCGAGGCGGCCAGGGGAACATTGGGCTCCCACCCTTCGGCCGCGGAGATCGTCGGCGACGGTTCGCCGGGAGGCCTGGCCTCGTCGAGCCGCTCGATGAGTTCGCTGAGGCGCTCGCCGCCTCCCGTGCCCATGTCGAGGCATCTGCTCGACTCGGCCATGGCATCGAGGCAGATCTGATCGAAGTCCCACGGCGGATCATCGGCGACGAGGCGGCCGGCCAGTGGGGAGAAATCCCACCCGGTCATCGCCGCCGTCTCATGGATCCAGGCCCATCGCTCGTGGCGTTCATGGGGAGTCTCGTCGCGCGTGCGACTGCTGTCGGCATATTCGGGCATGTCCACACTCCTCTGCCGGGTGGCTCGGCACCATCACCGAGCAGGTCAGCAATTCTGCCGGACGGCTCAGCGCCGAAGGAGGCGCCGGTGCCGTACTTCGACTCTAGGCCAAAACGGGATCGAGGTGCGGGATGTGGGAGAAGAATTCTCCGGACTGAGACATGGGATATTCAGAGGAAGCAGAACACGAGCACCGCGATGCAGACGACGAGCATTCCCAGACAATTGAGCCAGAAATCCCGACCGACATACCTCGCTCGCAGGTGAGCGGCAGCGGCGCAGAGGAAGTAGACGACGAGGCCCGCCGCGGCTGCTGCGCCGAGCCCGGGAATCCAGATCCCCGTCACCAGGCCTGCTGCGGCGAGGAACTTCACGACGGCGAGTACCCACCACCACTCCCGCGGGAAGCCGACCCCGTCGAGGCAGGCGGCGATCGCCCGCGGGGGACGGAAGGTGAGCAGGCCGTCGCCGAAGACGATGACCGCGAGGACGATAACCGGCCAGACCGGTTCGGGCAGGAGCGTCACAGCGAGCTCCTGACTCTCGTATGGAAGACGATGCTCGCGAGCATCGCCTCGACGGCGTCGTCGAGACCCATCGTCGTCGCCGCCCACCGGAAGAGGATGCCCAGGTAGGAATCGTAGAGAGCCGCGGCGCTGGCCCGTGCGTGGTCCTCATTGATCCCGATCGAGACCAGTGACTCGCTCAGGCGGCTCTGCAGGTCCACGGCGAGAGCGTTGAACACCTCCGGCTCGCCCTTGACTCGCATCATCGCCGCCGCATAGTCGCGGGACAGATCCTCGTGTTCGGCGAAGAATTCGAGGAAGGGCAGGAAGAGTTCGAGCAGATGACGCTGCACCGCCGAGGATGGTCGGGGCGGGCCCGTTGTTGCGCCGGCGTTCGTTTCCCGACGCGACAGGCTCGTGTGTCGCGCCGGTGGCGTGTACCTCCCGTTCTGCAGCTGCCCGATCCACCGATCGAAGCACCGGACGAGGATGACGTCCTTATCACCGACCGACATCACTCTGCCCACCGACACCTCGGCAGTTTTCGCGACTGCCCGAATGGTCGTGGCCTTGAAACCATGTTCGAGGAACAGCTCGGCGGCGGCACCGATGATCCGTTCCTCGGTCTGCCGGCGCTTGCCGGACCTCAGCTGAACGTGTTCACTGACCATGCTCGAACCCTAAGCCCTTCCGTGTTCACTTTCCAGACCCGGTGAGGTGTTGCCCTCAACGGGAAAGTTAATGTACCTTAACTTTATGAACGTCGATTCCTCATCGGTGCGCACCCGCGAGCGCGGGCTGAAGAAGCACGGCCGGAAGAAGATCTCCACGGCAGTGCTCCTCGGCCCGGCCTTCGTCGCGGCCATCGCGTATGTCGATCCGGGCAACGTCGCGGCCAACCTCACCGCCGGTGCGGAGTACGGGTACCTCCTCGTCTGGGTGCTCGTGGCCGCGAACCTCATCGCCGTTCTCGTCCAGTACCTGTCCTCGAAGCTCGGACTCGTCTCCGGGCAGTCGCTGCCGAGTCTGCTCGGTGATCGCCTCCGCAAGCGAAGCCGACTCGCGTACTGGGGGCAGGCCGAGGTCGTCGCCATCGCCACCGACCTCGCCGAAGTCATCGGCGGCGCGATCGCACTGAAGATCCTCTTCGACCTGCCGCTCCTCCTCGGGGGTGTCATCGTCGGCGTGGTGTCGCTGTTCCTGCTCTCGATCCAATCCACCCGCGGTCAGCGTCCCTTCGAGTTCGTCATCATCGGCTTCCTGGTCATCATCGCCATCGGCTTTCTAGCAGGCCTGTTCGTCGGGGATGTGAATTGGGGGCAAGCCGCAGGTGGAATCGTGCCTCGGCTCGAGGGCACGAACTCCGTGGTCCTGGCCGCGAGCATGCTCGGCGCCACCGTCATGCCCCATGCGATCTACCTCCACTCAGCGCTGTCGGTCGACCGGCATCGCGACAATGCGACCGCTACGACTGGGCAGCTGCTGCGCGCCAGCCGCTGGGACGTCGTCCTCTCCCTCGTCGTCGCCGGTTCCGTGAATATCGCGATGCTTCTGCTGGCTGCAGCGGCACTGCGCGGCCAGACCGGCACCGACACCATCGAAGGTGCGCACGCGGTCGTCACGGCCAACCTCGGCGAGGTCGTCGGCCTCTTCTTCGGCATCGGACTCCTCGCCTCGGGGCTGGCTTCGAGCGCCGTCGGATCCTATGCGGGCGCGTCGATCATGCAGGGCCTGCTGCGTGTGAACTTTCCGATCGTGTGGCAGCGCGCGTTCACGATGATCCCGGCACTCGTCGTCCTCGCCATCGGAGTCGACCCCACCTGGGCGCTCGTGCTCAGTCAGGTCGTGCTCAGCCTCGGCATCCCGTTCGCGATGATTCCCCTGGTCAGGCTAACGAACAGTCGCCGGGTGATGGGCGAATTCGCGAACGCGCGATGGATCACGATCATCGCGGCGGCCGCCTCGGCGCTCATCATCGCACTCAACGTCGTCCTCATCGTTCTGTTGGCTCTCGGGGTGGAGTGACCCTCGCCGAGGCGGCCGTGCACTGCCGCTCAGCCCTGACGCAGGTCAATCGGACGGATGAGGATCCGCGGGTCCGAGCGCACCCACCACGGCTTCGGTTCTCCTGCGGCTTTCGCGGCGCGGCGCTCGGCGCGGGTGGCATAGCGAAAGGTGAAGACGCGGACGCGGACGAGGTCCGGCGTTCGTCCGTCGAAGGGGTCGGGACCCATGAGGCGGCGGATCTGCGGGTCTCCGGAGCCGATCTTGCGCACGAGCTCGGTGAACCAGGTCTGCCGGTAGTCGCCGAGACCGGCGAACCACATGAGCCAGTCGAGCCGCAGGTGATAAGGCGCGATGATAGGACCGCGCCGGTGCACGTCACCGGGTTTGCCCTTGAACGCATACTCCCGCCAACCGGCGTCCGGGTCCCCAGCGTCGGAGTCGGTGCTGTCGTCGCCGGAGCCAGAGCCGGCACCGGAGTCGTCGATCCACCCCTCGATGATGATCTCGTTGCGGGTCTCGGTCATCGACCCGAATGCACCATAGGCGTTGCCGAGCCCGAGTCGATTGAAGCTCGCGTTCATCAGCTGATTAGCTGAGAACAGGTTCCGCACAGCCGGCACATTCAGCCACACCTGCCACGCGACGAACACGAGGACGACGATCAGCCACCAGAGCGGCAGGGCCTCGACCGGTGCAGCGGCAGCGGCGGGGTCGATCACCTCGGTGCCGGTGTGATCGGTGAAGAATGCTGTCACGGAGTCCCAACCCCATCTGGGGAAGGGGCCGCCGACGATCCACCGGAAGAACGTGTCGCTGATTCCGGAGCAGGCGAGCAGGATCGTCGCCCAGTTCAGCCACGCATAGTTGCCGCTGACCACGAGCGCGAGCTGGGTGATGATGATGGCAACGGCGGCGAACGACGCGATCGGCTGAGGCAGGAACAGCAGCCATGGAGCGGCGAGCTGGACGATGTGGCTGCCCAGGGTCTCACCCTTGTGCCACCAGCCGGGCATGAGGTGGGCGCGGCGGCTCAGCGAGTTCGGCATCGGCTGCGTCTGATGGTGATAGTCCATGGCGGTGAGGTCACGCCAGGAAGAGTCCCCGCGCATCTTGATCATTCCGGCACCGAATTCGATGCGGATGACGAACCAGCGCAGCAGCAGGATCATCGCCCACGTCGGGGCCACCTCGTGAGAGCCGAGGAACCCGATGAGGAACCCTGCCTCGAGCAGCAGCGATTCCCAGCCGAAGCCGTAGAAGCGCTGCCCGATCGACACGATCGAGAAGTACAGCGCCCACACGCCTAAGAACACCGGGATCGGCATCCATGCCGGTCCGGCCTGAGGCAGACCGATGATCGCCGAGGCGGACAGGACCATTCCGATCACGCAGACGAGGCGCAGCCGTCGGTCCGAATACGAGAACCGCTTCCACCGGAAGAGACTCGGTGCCTGCCGGGCCGAGGTCAGAGCGATGAAGCGCGGGGCGGGGGTGAGTCCCCGCTCGCCGAGGAGGGCCGGGAACTGATTGAACGCCGAGGCGAAGGCGATGAGGAAGAGCACGCCGAAGCCGCGTTGGATGATTTCCCGGGAGATCGTGTAGTCGCCGGCGGTGAGCAGAGCGACCACCTGGCCGAGTTCCATGGCTTAAGTCTCCTCCTGCGGCAGACGTCCCGTCGTGGCCAGAGCGGTCAGTGCTTCGGCGAACGTGTCTGCCTCGCTCGGGTCCCCGCCGACGAGTTCCATGTCCGGACGGTCCCGGAAGTGCACCGAGGTGGTGTGTCCGGCTGGGCGGAACTTGGTGCTGGCTCCGCGCAGCTGTCCGGGATGTGCCTGGTCGAGGATGCGGACCGGGCCCGGTCGGGCGGACTCGGTTCCGGTGCCGGTGGGTGCGGCCAGGAGGAGTCGCTGGTTCGTGGCGGCGAGAATCTGCCCGGTCGGGTTATCCCTATCGGCGAAGTGGAGCATGAGGTTCTCACTTGGGGCGAGAGTCATCAGCAGAGACTGCAGTCGAGCCTCGTGGGCCGCATCGATCCTGTTGGTGACGCGTGCTCGGGCGACGGCGAACAGGCGGGCCGGGATCAGTGCGACCGTTGTGATGATGAGGCAGACGGCGGCCACTGCCAGCCCTGCCGGCGGTGACACCGTGAGGATGTTCGATGCCACGACGCCGATGGTGATGGCCAGGATGGCGATGAGCACAGAGACGATGAGGAAGATCGCCCAGAGCGTGCGGTGGAAGGCGTCGGCGATCGCTCCGAGGGCGAGGCTGAAGTTGACCGTGGCCCACAGTCCGAAGAGCAGGGCGAAGGCCGGCAGAGGCGATGCGGTGAGGTCGCCCCAGACGGTTCCGGGAATGTCGGAGTCCTTAGCGAAGGCGTGCCAGACGAATGCGGCGATGACTCCGCAGACGGCCCATACCGGTCCGACGGCGAACACTCGAGGCCATGGATTCCGGACGAAAGCGGTGGGCGGCTGTCTGCGTTTCACTCCATGCGGATCCGCGGCCTGCTGCGCACGGGCGGCATCGCTGCCAGCGGGCGGTTTGTCCTCATAGAAGGCGAAGGCGGCGATGGCCGAGAAGAAGAACAGGACCAGGATCCCGATGCTCGGCGCCTGGTCCGGGTTGATGCCTCTGAGCACATGCTTGCGGAGCGGATTGATACCGGCATTGGCAAGGAAGAACGGAATCGAGGCGAAGACGGCGAATCCGATCCCGAACACGAGAGTCATGCCCCTAGAGCGTCTGTCCCTATTCATACCTCCATCCTCGCAGGAACTCTGCGAGCCATGGGTGCTGAGATGTTCCGGATCCGTTGCGTCGGAACTACAAGTCTGGTCGAAGGAGTATGCCGGATCAGCGGGGAAGACGGCCCGTCCGAGCGAGGACGGTGATCGCCTCGGCGAAGCGACCAGATGCTTCCTCGGTGCCGCCTGTCACGCTCATCGGCTGCCGGCCGTTGAAGAGCACCGTCGTGATCACGTGGTTGCTGCGACGTTCCGATGCGCCGCCGCTCAGCTGACCGGGCTCGGCCTGTTCGAGGACGAATGTGCGCCCCGGCGCGATGATTGAGGCGCGAAAGATCCGTCGGTCAGTCAGCACCAGCATCTGCGGGTCGGCGGTGCTGCCGTTCGCATGGGCATTCGGCACCTCACCGAGGTAGGTGGTGAGGATCCGCTCTCCCGGTCGGAGGGCGTCTTCGGGCGGTTGAGCGGACCGGCCGGGACTTCGCCGAGTGCCGGCAGTCGGCCGTTCAGCGGAGTCGAAACGGTCGACTCGCCTGATCGCCCACCATCTGAGCGGGATGAGCAGAGCCGTCGAGACGATGAGACAGACCGCGCCGAGCAGAAAAGCGATGACTGTCGGAAGTGTGGCGAGTCCGAAGAAACCGAAGAGACCGGCCGTCAGACACCCCAGGCCGAGCCCGCAGGTGAGAATCGTGAGAGAGACCGGCCGACGATCTCGGCTGAACGCTTCGGCCAGTGACGACCAGGCGAAGGCCATGTTCGCCGTCGCCCAGCAGAGGAACACGATGGACAGGGCGGACAGCGGGTTGCCGGTGAGGTCTCCCCAGACAGATCCCGGAACACCTGGATCCGCGGAATACGTATGCCCGATGAACAGTGCCACCAAAGAGCAGACCGCCCAGATCGGACCGACGAGGAGGACTCGCGGAAGCGGAGCGTGGACGAACCGGGTGAACGACTTCGGTTGCCGTGGAGTGTGCGGCTCCGCCTCGGCGCGGTCGGGATGATCGTCTCCGCTGGCGATGGCCATCGCCGCGATTGCGACCGCATTCAAGGCAAGGAGAAGTCCGAGAATTATGGACGGCGCCAAATAAGGGTCGCCGCCGAAGTCGTCGGGGCTGTGCTTCGATGCGACTCCTGCATTCGTCGACGTGAAGGCGATGAGTGCGATGCCGGCAATGAGCAGACCGAAGACGACGATCTTGCCGATGGTCGGATTCTTCAACTCCATGATTCGATTGTGTCACCGCCGAGGTCGGCACCGATGGTGTGCCGGTAGCGGTCCTGACACATCTGAGCGGTCCCCGGTCAGATTCCCCGTCCCGACGCAGAAGGAGCGGTGACCATATCGGTCACCGCTCCTTCGGTCGCTGTGCTCACCCCGTCACCGAGGCGGCTGTGCACGGTTGGGCACGGCCGCCTCGGCGAGGGGTTTCGCTCAGTGCTTCGGCTCCTCGATGTCTTCGACGTCGTCAGCTTCCTTGGGCACCGCGGGAATCGAATCCGTGGACGGCGGTGTCGGCGGAGTGACGACCGACTGGAACGAATGCTCGTGCGAGTAGGCGAGGAACGACAGGTGGTTCTCGTACCGGTCGAGCACGTCGTCGATGATCTGCTGAGCGCTCAGACCCATGAGGTCGTAGCCTTCCGAACCGGTCTGGGTGAAGACCTCGATGCGGAAGTACTTGTCGTCACCTCGTGGGGCGTTGCGGGCGCCGAACGAGGGCACATTCGCTTCGACGGCCGCAGCCTCGTAGTGGAAGTCGCGTTGGTCGCCCATGTCGACATTGAGCGTGTTCGACATGATCTCGTTGTCCTCGTCGAGCGTCTGGAGGTGTTCGACGGTGTAACCGAGTTCGCGGAACTCGTTGGCCACGGCCTCCAGGGACGGTCCGACCACCTCGGTGACGAAACGGTCGACGGACTTCTTCGACGGGTAGGACCGCAGGGTCGCCAGTCGCTGACGCCAGGTCTTCTCCGGGGTGCGTCCACCGTGTGCCGCGGTGGTGCGGCGACGACGGATCCGGCCCTCGCGTTCGGCGCGCTCCATGCGCAGCACCTTCGAGAACGAGGCCATGACGAGGTAGGCGATGATCGTCACCGGCAGGGCGAAGATCAGCGTCGCGTACTCCATCGTGGTCACGCCGCCGGCGACGAGCATGGCGATCGTGAGCACCGCCGTCACCAGAGCCCAGAAGATGCGCAGCCACTTGGCGCCGTCCTCTTCCGGATTCGGAATCGAGGAGGAGAAGTTCGACATCACCATGGCGCCGGAGTTCGCGCTCGTGAGGTAGAAGAGCAGTCCGGACAGAGTGGCCAGGCCGATGAGGAACGTCGCTCCCGGGAACATCTCGAGCAGGTCGTACCAGCCCTGTTCCGGGGAGGCGATGGCCGTCTTCGCGAACTCGTCGTTGCCGTTGAAGACCTCGGACAGCGCCGAGTTGCCGAAGATCGAGACGATGATGAAGTCGCAGATCACGGGGGCAGTGATCGCAGCGATGACGAACTCACGCAGCGTGCGGCCGCGGGAGATGCGGGCGAGGAACAGCCCGACGAAGGGACCCCAGGCGAGCCAGAAGGCCCAGAAGAACAGGGTCCAGCCGCCCATCCATTCGGATCCGCCGTCGACATAGGCGAACGTCGACAGCGTCCGTTCGGGCAGGGTGAAGATGAAGCGGCCGATGTTCTCGACCATGGCGTTGAGCAGGAAGGCGGTCTTGCCGGTGACGAGGATGTAGAGCATCATCGCCGCGCACGACCAGAGGTTGAGCTCGGAGACGAGGCGTATGCCCTTGTCCACGCCGGAGGTGCAGGCGGCCACAGTCATGACGACGGCCACGATGACGAGCGCGATCTGCAGGGCCAGTCCGGTTTCGAGACCGAAGAGAGTGGCGAACCCGACGTTGAGCAGGACGACGCCGATGCCCATCGAGGTGGCCACACCGAAGACGGTGCCGACGAGGGCGAAGATGTCGATGACATCACCGGTGGCTCCGCGCACGCGCTTGCCCAGCAGCGGGTAGAGGACCGCACGGATCGACAGGGGCATGCCCCACCGGTAGGCGAAGTAGCCCATGGCCATGCCCAGCAGCGAGTACATCGACCAGCCGGCGATGCCGTAGTGGAACATCGTCCACACCACGGCGTCCTGTGCGGCGGCGGCCGATTCGGCTGTGGCGTTGACCGGTTCGAGGTACTGGGTGATCGGTCCGGTCACCGAGTAGAAGAGCATGTCGATGCCCACGCCCGCGGCGAAGAGCATGGCGACCCAGGTGAAGAGGTTGTACTGCGGACGAGAGTGGTCGGGGCCGAGCCTGACGCTGCCTTCCTTGGACAGCGCCACCCAGAGGACGAAGCCGATGACGACGGTGACGGTGACGACATAGAACCAGCCGAGGTTCTCTGCAATCCAGTCCACGACAGTCTTCATCGTCGACTGAGCCGAGTCGGGCATCATCATCGCCCACACGGAGAACGCGAGGATGATGAGGGAGGCGACGATGAAGACTCGCCAATTGACCCGGGAGCCGCGTTCGTCGGAGAGCTCCTCCGGGCCCTTGCTCATCTCCGTACTGTCGATCGGAGCGCGCTTCTCAGGGTCGACGTCCCTGCTGATTCTCGTTGCCCGGTCGGTACCGCCGAATCGTTCACGTTCGACGACTGGGCGCTTCAACGTCTCTTCGTTCGGATCCTGCACGCATCGACCTCCGGTAGACAAAAAGGGACAGGGCCCGAAAATGGGCCCGATCCATTCTACGGGTGGAGGTTTCTCACAAATTCATCACCCCCTCTTTTCAGGAAGTTGACTAAGCGGTGGAGACGTCCGGGTCAGGCTGTGAAAGCAGGTGCTGTCAGGTGAGGGAGCGGGCGCGGTCACGCCCGGGAGCGGGCGGCCACCTCGTTGACGGTGTCGACGAAACGGTGCGCCTGCGCGGGAGTGGTCTCCTCCAACCGCATCGACGATCCGACGTGCAGCTCGACGGTTACGGTCGCGCGTTCGCGGAACTCCTCGGCGCGGACGACGCCGACCTGCCGAGGCGTCGCTTCCGAGAGCTGGGCGATGGAGCCCTCAGCATCGGTGCGCACTCGCATGATGCGCTGGTCGGTGAGGATGAGCAGATCGGTGTCGAACGGAGGCAGGCTCCGCAGCCGCGCGTACTCGATCTCTCCGGGTCGGAACAGACCGGATGCATTGATCCTCTCTGGTCGTGCTCGCTGGTCGTCCGAGGTGAGTGCCCCTCGCCGTGCTGTTGGTCCGGACGCGGTCTTGCGGGCCTTCGCCCAGCGGCGGAATGCACGGAACGGGGGCCAGCCGTCTGTGGGGGAGGGGGCGTCGGGGAGTGCGGGCCGAGCAGACCGCAGGCGGTCAGCGTCGTCGGCCGGGTGAACCGAGTCGGAGGGGAGGGAATGGGAGGTCATGAATGTGATTCTGGCAGGGCCGCCTCGGCGATGGGGCGGGTCGGACGTAATCGTTTGGGAACATCTGTGCCAGACCGCTCACTTCGGATGAAGTGCGGAGTGGGACGACGCGTCCATGGGATACTGGGGGCATGCGCGCAGGTGAAGTCTCCGAGGTCAGTCAGGACTACCTCAAGGCCATCTGGTCGGCTCAGGAATGGGGCGGGGACCCGATGACGGCCACCGAACTCGCGAACCGATTCGGAACGACGAAGGCCAATGTCAGCGAGGTGCTCAAGCGTCTCGACGAACTCGGTCTGATCACTCGAGTTCCCTATAAGCCGCCGGTGCTCACCGAGCAGGGCGAGGCGATCGCATTGTCGATGGTGCGCCGGCACCGGCTGATTGAGACGTTCCTCGTGAAGTCGCTCGGCTACGGCTGGGACGAGGTCCACGACGAGGCCGAGATCCTCGAGCACGCCGCCTCTGATCGGCTCATCGACCGCATCGACGCGTTCCTCGGCCACCCGACGTCCGACCCGCACGGCGATCCCATTCCCGGTGCCGACGGTGCCGTCGATTCCCATATTCCGACCCTTCTCGCCGAGGCGGCCGCCGGTCACTACGAGGTGCTGAGGGTCTCCGACGCCGATCCGCGGATCTTGGGCAAGCTCGCCGAGGCGGGTGTGCTTCCCGATGTCGCGCTCGACGTCGTCGACCGCACCGACGAAGAGGTGACCGTGGACATCGGAGGGGAGCGGGAGATGATCGCTTCCGCGCTCGCAGCGGCCGTGTATCTGCGCGTGGCTTCCTCGGCGAGTTGACCGAGTCGGATCTGTTGATCCGACCGGCAGTGGTGTTTGGGTTCGGTGAGGTCAGAGACCCTCTGCTCAGTTGTTGCTTCGCGGGCGTGGGAACTTCGGTTCAGCGCGCAGCAGGGTCAGCGTCGTGGCTGCGTGAGCGTCGAAACCTTCGACGAGGAAGAGCTTCGGCCAGTCGCACCAGAGTTCTGATTCATACGGGGTGCCGGGCAGGTAGGTTCCGTGCCTGTTCTGCCGATGCCCCGGGTGGGACCGGAACGCCGTTCTGGGAATGGATTGCAGCGTGTCGAACAGGGTCTGATAGAGCACCGGTGTGAAGCCATCACTGCGAGCAGCATCGGCAGTGCTCACCCAGCCGGGTCCGGCAATCGGAATGCCCCGTTTGATCGCCGAACTTATCTGGGCCTTGATGCCGGCGCGTTGTGGGTCAGGGGAGTGGTGGAGGAGAACCTTCGACCAGTGCAGGGCCACCTCGGGTTCGAAGCCCGGCCACTGTTCGGCGGCCCTGCGGCGGTTGTCAGCGTCGTTGTGGGAGTCGGCTGAGTCGTTGAAGTCTGCGGACATGGCAAACCGTCCTTCTCGGGCGCGCCTGTGCAGCGCTGACCCGGATCGAAGCTTGCCCGAGCGGTCGGCGCGGGCCCGTTCTTCCCCTGGGGCACCCGGTCGATGACGGGTTGCCGTGTGGCCGGCCAGGTACCGATGGCCACAGCTCGCGAACGTGATTTCAGTGTAGACGGCGGGTCTGACACGACCTTTGCGTTGGTGACCTCCGTGGCCGGCGGAGGAGGAATCTAGACGAGTCCTTCTTCATCGGCGTCGGCGGCCGATGACCAGTATCGAGGATCGTGGTCCTCGACGGTTTCCCCACAGTCGACACAGGTGCGGAATTCGATAGTCCCGTCGGTATTGAGTCGACCCGGCGTCAGGCTGCTGCTCTCTTCGCAGCCAGGACACCACCCATTGATGAAGCCTCTGATGTGAGTGCCGTGTTCATTGTCCATTCCGGCTGACCTCTCGACCGAATGCGCAGTGCGTGGACCTGCTGTTTTCAGTCTACGAGCGCCGGCAGTCGGCGAAGATGAACTTCCGGAGAAGACGGAGGAGCCGCCGGTGTCGTGGTCCGTCGGCGCATCGGCATGGAGGAGCACGGGCCGGACAACGCCCCGGTCCGACGGGGAAACGTCGGACCGGAGCATCGGAGACTCACCTGCGCGGCAGGTTCCACCTCGGCTGGGGCTGCTGCGGTTTCTGATGCTGATTCATGAAACCGCGTTCGGCCTGCAGATGACCCTTGTCATGGCTCTTCGCCTTCGGATCGGTGCCCGGGATGGAAGCCTGCAGCTTCTCGGTCGCCGGTTTGGCGCCGACGATGGGCATCTCCCCAGTGATCAACGGTGTCTGCGGGGCCGCCTCGGTGACGGGGTTCTGTTTGGGTGCTTTGCTGTTTCGCATGGTCTTTCCCTTCTTCGCATTCTTCTGATCTGTTTCGGTGACCAGTTCGGTGAACAGTCCGGTCCACTGGTCGGGGGTGAGATCTTTGGGCAAGGTGTCTCCTCTGATGTCGTTGCGGTCCATGGTCGATTGCAGAGTGCGATGATCGGTGATGCTCATCTTCGAGAGGATTCCTTTCATTCCTCGCCCGCGACCGGTGAAGACCGAACGGACGAACTGTTGATAATCGGATCGAGCATTGTCTGGAATCGATCCGGTGGGACAGCGATCGATGGTGAGGATGCCGCCATCGACGCTGGGCTTCGGGGCGAACGCGTCGGCGGGGACGCGGGTGACGAGGCGGAAATCGAACCATGGGGTCCATTGCGCGGTCATCATGGTCGATCCGCCGATTCCTGCGCGTTTGCGGGCGACCTCCCATTGGGTGAGCAGAATCGCCCGCTGCCAGCGCCCGGAACGCAGCAGTTTACGGAGGATGGGAGTGGTGAGATGGAACGGCAGATTGCCGACGATGACCGGCCGGTCGAGCCGGGTGGTCAGGATGTCGGCGTGCCGGACCTCGGCCCGCGGGTACGTGTCTTCAAGGTGATCCAACCTCGTTTCGTCGAGTTCGACGAGTGTGAGCTTTCGACCGAGCCGGTAGAGCTCGGAAGTGACTGCCCCATCCCCGGGACCGATCTCCATGATCGGTCCGGAGGTGGAACGAGCCAGGCTCGCAATCGTGTCGATAGTGGTGGGCGAACACAGAAAGTTCTGGCCGAGTTCATGCCGCCCGCCGTGCTGTGACCGCGGGGCCGAGAGCGAATGGGACTGACTGCGTGTCGAACGGTGTCGTGACGTGTGGGGTCGCAATGGGATGTGCTCCAAAAAGAAGATGGAGGCACCCGAGGCAGCGCAATGAAGGTGAGTCAGATCGATTCGTATAGACCCGGTCGATCATGATGATCGAAGTGGTCAGTGAATCGGAAAGGGATCAGCCAATTGCCGCATCGCCCGGATGCCGATGGCTCTCCGGGAGGACAACGCGCTTGCAGAGCAGATCAGGGTGACCGTCGTCGGTCAGCCGATCGCAGAAGAATTCGTCAGGCGCGCTGTCAGGCGCTGCGGTGACGAATGTAGAAGCAAGGCGCAGTCATTGCGCTGCTGTTCAATGTTCCCATGCGGAACAAGATAGCACAGGGAGCTTTGCCGAGACCAGAGTTCGGACGAAAATCGCCCTGCCGACTTCGTGTGGAAGTCGGCAGGGCGGACGTGCGGATGCGTTCGAAGCCGTGTGTCGAACGGAGTCCGGCGAACGCGTGTGAGCGTTCGTGCCTGTGGGTCAGCCCATCATGGTGCGCAGGGCGATGACGCCGACCGAACCGATGACCGCTGCGGCCGGAAGGGTGATGATCCAGGCCAATGCGATCGGCTTCATGAGCTTCCAGTTCGCCGAACGGTTGACCAGGCCGACGCCGATGATCGCACCGATGAGGATGTGCGTCGACGACACCGGCAGACCGCTCACCGAGGCGGCCATGACGATTCCCGCGGCAGCGAGTTCGGCGGCGAATCCGGAGGCCGGGTGGATCTCGGTGAGGTTCGTGCCGACCGTTGCGATGACCTTGCGGCCGATGAACCAGAGACCGACGATGAGGGCGATGCCGCAGGTGAGCATGGCTGCGAACGGCACGCTCGCCTCGCCGCTGATGCTGTCGGTGCGGAGCACATCGAGGACGGCGGCGAAGGGGCCGACGGCGTTGGCGATGTCGTTCGAACCGTGGCTGAAGGCGAATGCTGAGGCGGTGAACACCTGCATCCAGGAGAACAGGATGTACGTCGCACGGGGCACAGTCTGCTTGCGCAGGGTCTTGGCGAAGACGAACACTGCCAGCCACACGGCCGCGCCGATCATCGCCATGATGAGCAGACCGCCGACCGTGGTCACGCTCATGTCGAGGTTCTTCAGTCCCTTGAACAGCAGCATTGCGGTGATGATGACAGCGCCGACGGCGGCGATGAGGGGAACCCACCGCTGCAGGGCCGAGTGCGTGCCGATCGATCCTCCCTCGGCGGGGGCATCCTCGGCGGCGGCGTCGATCTGCGCGTCGACGGATCCCTCGGCTGCGGAGACCGGGGCGAGCATATGCGGCTTCAGCGTGTGCGACAGCGACTTGCCGAGCACGTATTTCTTGATCAGCCCGTAGATGACGAACGCGGCGAGTCCGCCGAGGGCAGGAGACAGCACCCAGGAGATCGCGATCTGGCCGACCTCGGACCACTGCACCATGGCGAATCCGCCGGTGCCGGTGACGAATCCGATCGTCAGTGATGCACCGATGATGCCGCCGATGATGGCATGCGTCGTCGACACCGGCCAGCCCATCCGCGTCGCTACCAGCAGCCACACTGCCGCGCCGAGGAGGGCCGCCATCATGATGAACGCGAAGTCCATCGGGTCGATCGCCACCCCGCTGAGGTCGACGATTCCGCTCTTGATCGTGTCGGTGACATCACCGCC
This sequence comes from Brevibacterium sp. OS20, assembly GCF_056837565.1. Lineage (NCBI taxonomy): Bacteria > Bacillati > Actinomycetota > Actinomycetes > Micrococcales > Brevibacteriaceae > Brevibacterium > Brevibacterium sp. OS20. The sequence continues at coordinate 489,506 of NZ_CM166367.1, forward strand.
GGCCAGAAGCGCGCCGCTGACCTCGAAGACCGCGGCGATGAGCAGTGCCTGCTTCATCGTCAGGGTGCCGGCGCCGACGGAGGTGCCGAAGGCGTTGGCGACATCGTTGCCGCCGATGTTGAAGGCCATGAAGGCGCCGAAGATGACCGTGGTGATGAGCACCATGCGGGGTGCGTCCCGGCCCACGAAGTCGAGCGACCACAGGGTGAAGGCGATGAGGGTGATCGCCATCAGGCCGCCGAAGGCCAGATGCCAGAGGCGGTCGTTGCTGCGGCCGACGGCAGGTGGCGGAGTGTGGCGCTCCGGTGCCAGAACCTGGGTCATTCGTTCTCCTCGCGAATTTCAGTCGATGTGGCAGTGTCTGTCTGCCTCCATGATTCGCAGGGCGGATGACCGCCAGGTTACGGAGAAGATGAATGCACGGTTAACTCCGATTCCAAGTGGTGCGAAATGCTCATGCACACTCGGTACTTTTCGCCTTCCGTTCACGCAATGTTCCAGGTCAGATGCTATTTGGGCGGATCGTTGCGGGAGGCGGGCGCTTGGGTGTGGCGGAGACGGAAAGTCATGTTGTGACAATGACCACTTCGGGCCGACTTTGGTATGTGAATTGGTGAACAGCGGGTACGTGACAGAGCCCGGACCCGCAGATGTGCGGATCCGGGCTCTGTCGAAAGGGGAAAAGCTCGCCGAGGCGGCTGGAGTCAGTCGATGATCTCCCCGCGGATGACATCGCCGCCACCGTCGTCGTCAGGACGATTGCGATGCGGATCGGACTTCATCTGCCTGTCGACCTTGCGCAGTCGACGGCCCAGAGCGATGAGGGCGATGCCGACGAGGATGATGAACCCGGCGAGGGTGAAGATCAGCGCGGTCACTCCGGCGCCCGGGGCGAAGAGGAAGAAGCCGCCGAGGATGATGCCGAGGACGCCGATGACGGTGAGTGCCCACCAGGTCCTGACTCCCATCCGGCGGATGAAGAAGGACATGGTGAGAGCGAGGAAGCTGAAGAAGATGATGGCGAATCCGGTCAGCACGGTGACCATGGACGCGAACAGCATCGGGGTGAAGAAGATGAGCGCACCGAGGAGGATGAGCAGGACCGCGCGTGTGACCATGCTGCCGGTGCGGCTTCCCTGCGGTGCGAAGACGAGGGAGGAGATGGCGATGACGGCGAGCCAGCAGGCGAAGATCCGCACAACCACCTCGGCGGAGGTGCCTGGCCAGACCATCATCAGCGCACCCATCACGAGGGCGATGACGCCGTTGACGATGACTGTTCTTCCAGTGCGCTTGAGGTCCATGCCCACAGCCTAGTCCTCCGGTTTGGACAGACGCTGAAGACGGCGCCGGGGGCGGTCGGTGGGCGGATCCAGGGCGGTCACAGGCCGGGGTGCGACGGTTCAGGCGTGCCCGAGGTGCTCCTCCTGATCGGCGGAGTCGGATCGTGCGGCCGAATCCGAGGTGGTCCGCTCCTGCTCCGGCATGTCCGAGGTGACACGCTCCTGCTCGGGCATCAGCCCGGTGAGCTTAAGCGATTCGGACATGGCTTGAACGATGGCGTCGAGGTCAGCCGGGGCACTCGACGTCGTGTCCGATCCGGACCGGTCGGCCGCCTCGGCGGGGGTGTCCGTGGTGGGTGTGACTCCTGCTTCCGTGGTCGACTTCGCGCCCGCCTCGGTGGTGGGAACAGCGGTCGGGGTGTTGCCTTCGAGGAAGCGCAGCAGCTCGACGGGGAAGGGCAGGACCAGGGTCGAGTTCCGTTCCGCGGCTACCTCGACGATGGTCTGCAGCAGGCGCAGCTGCAGGGCGGACGGGGTGTGGGCCATGGCCTCTGACGCCTGGGCAAGCTTGTTCGAAGCCTGCAGCTCACCATCGGCGATGATGACGCGGGATCGACGTTCGCGTTCGGCTTCGGCCTGACGCGACATGGAGCGTTTCATCGTCTCCGGCAGGGCCACGTCCTTGATCTCGACGCGATCGATGTGGACGCCCCAGTCGACGGCGGGGCTGTCGATCATGATCGCCAGACCCTGGTTGAGGCGCTCGCGGTTGGTGAGCAGATCGTCGAGTTCGCTCTGGCCGATGATCGAACGCAGCGAGGTCTGCGCGACCTGACCGACGGCGAGCTGATAGTCCTCGACGTCGACGACGGCCTTGCGCGGGTCGACGACCTTGAAATAGATGACCGCGTCGACGCGGACGGTGACGTTGTCGCGGGTGATGCCCTCCTGCGCGGGGATCGGCATGGTCACGATCTGGAGGTTGACCTTCTCGAGTTTGTCGACGAAGGGGACGATCGCGGTCATTCCGGGCGGACGGGGCTCGGCGTTGACTCTGCCGAGGCGGTAGACCACCCCGCGCTCGTACTGCTTGACGATCTTCAGGCTGTTTCCCAGCGTGATTGCTCCGAGTGCGACAAGTGCGGCGAGGATACTGAGCGCCAACATGTCGAATCGCCTCCTTTGACGATTGACTGTCTGGTCTATTTTACGCCTGTGCGGCGCGGAAAGACCCGGCTCGGAGGGAACGCGGAGGGGACGTTTTCAGGCTTCTCGGGCCAGCAGTCGTTTGCCGGCCGGGTAGGCGTCCAGGGCCTGGGGGAGGCTGACGCGTCGGCCGGACGCGAAGGTTGCGAGCACGCGTCCGGTGCCGGGCTGATCCTCGCCGACTCCGGCGGGTTCGAGGCCGATGCGGCGCAGCGTCTGTTTGGCCACCGGCATGGGGGAGTCGAAGACGGTGAGGGCTCCGGCTCGGGCGGCCATGATGCGGTCGGCGACGAGTCCGTAGTGGGTGCAGCCGAGCACCACGGTCTCCATTCCGGGTCCCATCTGGGTGAAGGCATCCTCGATGGCGGTGTCGATCTTCTCCAGATCGGCGGCGTTGATCGCCTCGGCCAGTCCGGGGCAGGCGATCTTGGCGACGTGCAGGTCGGCGGCGAAGGAGTCGATGAGGTTCTGCTGATACTCGCTGCCCGTGGTCGCCGGTGTCGCCCAGATCGCGAAGTCCTGGCCGGTGCCGGCGGCCATCTTCACCGCAGGCACGGTGCCGATGACGGGGATGGCCGGTTCGTAGCGGGCGCGGACGGCTTCGAGGGCCTGCACCGAGGCGGTGTTGCAAGCGATGACGATGGCGTCGGGTTCCCATTCGGCGAGCACCCCGGCCGAATGCAGAGCCCGCTGTTCGAGGGTGTCGGTGCTCAGGCTGCCGTAAGGGGTGTAGTCCGGGTCCATTGCGAGGACGAGGTCAGCGTCGGGGGCGAGGTTGAACAGCGCGTCGGCGGTGCCGAGGAGTCCGAGTCCGGAATCGAGCAGGCCGATGCGCGTCATGAAGTTCCCTTCGGGTCGGATGTCGTCAGATCGCCGGTCTCGGCTTCGCTGGTCTTCGGGTAGGCGAACTCCCGGATCTCCTTGAGATGGGCTTTCGTCAGGCCGTGGGCGAAGTCCGGGGCGATGAGTTTGAGGCGGTTGGGCGAGTAGTGCTTGAGGAAGTATTCGCGGGTGGCCGGCCAGGCCAGGTCGTCGTCGATCCAGATCGCACGCCCGTGCTCGTGGGTGGCCAGCCAGTCCTCCATGGCACGGGCCTTCCACCACTGCTGCGGATCGTGAGCGAAGCGGTTGTGCGTCTCATCGGGCATTTCGATGACGTCGAAGGAGTTGCGCAGACCGAATTTCGGTTCGAGCTCGGACTTGCATCGCTGCGACCAGGTCGACAGCCAGACGACGTCGACCTCATGGGTCTCGACGATGCGGTCGAAGAATTCGACGACGGACGGCCGGTAGTGGAGTTCGTAGTGCCACGCGTGCAGCTTCTTTCGCCCCTCGGCCATGCCGCGCAGCTTGGGCACCGGGTAGGAGTTGAGGACGCCATCGACATCGAGGAAGACAGTGACATGGCGAGCCTGCCTGCGCGCCGATACCGGCGCCGAGGATGCTGCAGCCATCATTCCTTCCCGTGAGCTCAGTCGTGCGGCCCTCTGTTGGGGCCATTCGCGCGCTATTCTGGGGGCAGATCGCGCCGCCCGCACCAGATGAACACAGACGAGTTTACCGCCGAGAGCGTCAGGAGGCCGAGTCCGTGTATCGCGAAACCCGGATCCCGCACCTGCGGGCGAGCCTGTGGGTCTCCGTTCCCGACAAGGCCGATTCCCTCGCCGAGGCGGCTTCCTCCGTCGAGGCGGCAGACCCTGATCGTGGGAACACTGCCGCCGGTCTGGCTTCCGGGCCGACTGTCGCAGCTGCCGCGGCTCCATCGCTCATCGTTCCCGACGGGTGCATGGATCTCATCTTCATCGATTCGCAGATACTCATCGCCGGCGCCGATTCCACGGCACGGATGTTCCACGGTTCGGCTGCACCGACGGTGGGCCTGCGATTCGACTCCGGCGTGCTTGCGCAGCTGTTGACCACCTCGGCGGGGGAACTGGCCGATCGGGTGACGCCCCTCGACGCTGTCATCGGCGGCCGGCATTCAGAGGTTCGCGCTGTCGGCGAGGGCGGGGCCGCCTCGGTGACGGGAGCTGCCCGGGTGCTGCTCGATATGGCTGGCGGTCTGACGGGCCGAGCCATGCTGGATCCGCGTCCGATGGCCCTGGCTCGGGCCTTGGATGTGCGCTCGAATTCGCCGGCCCAGACCGTCACCGAGGCGGCCGCGGAGTTCGCGTATTCACCGCGGCAGCTGCGCCGGCTGAGCGCGGAATGGTTCGGCTACGGACCCAAGCACCTGGCGAAGATCCTGCGCTGGCAGGCCGCGCGAGACCTCATCGATGCGGGGCGGTCGCGGACAGCGGCCGCGGCCGAGGTGGGGTATGCCGACGCAGCTCACCTGCGGCGGGACGAGCGCTCGCTCATCGGGTGAGGGCGCACCCGGCGTTCGTTCCGTAAGTTCGTCCCTACCCAGAACTACCCGACGGCGGCCCAGCAACCTCGCGCCAGGTTGCTGGGCCGCCGTCGGGTAGCAATTAGGAGTTGAGGGCGGCGAAGAGGTCGACCGTGTTGCCGTCGGGGTCGGAGACCACAGCGTAGCGCTGTCCCCAGAACGCGTCCCAGGGTTCGTGGACGATTCCTGCCACGGGATCGCTTCCCCCGTCGCCGCGCCCGGTGAGCTTGGCGAATGTCGCATCGACCGCCTCGGCGGTGGAGCAGTCGAAGGCCAAGGACATCTTGTGTCCGCCGGTCGGGCGGGTCCATTCGGGGTCGATGCCGAGCATGACCGTTTCGGTGTCGAGGAGGATCCGCAGGGACCCGGAGGTGAACTCGGTGTGCGGAGCGTCCGGGCCGCCGTCGGCGAGCTCGAGGCCGAGCGCGGAGTAGAAGGTGATGGCGGCGGGCATGTCTGCGGTGATGATGGAGATCGCGTCGAGTTTCATGACTTCAGACTATGCGGACGGGTGCGGTGACGGCTTGAACGAATCGGCCATGATCGCGCGTCCCCCGGGAGGTTCTCGCTGCTGTCGGGCGGGCGATAGGCTCATACTGGCTGGGCCGAATGGTCACGCCCGCCTCGGTTTTGCGTGACTGTTTCTCCCACCTACGCCAATCGTCGGGCCTCAGTCCTGCAGGTAGGGTTCGAAGACTGCGCGCAGTTCGGGCGTCAGCGGGGTGGGCTTCTGCGAGTCCCGATCGATGTGGACGAGCACGCAGTCGTGGTCGAAGACCTGACGTCCGTCCTGGTCACCTCGGGTGTTGACGGTGAATGAGGAGTTGCCGAGCTTCTTCACCGTCACGGTCATCTTCAGTTCGGGGCCGTACATGACGGGAACGAGGTAGTCGATGGCCTGGCGGGCGACGAGTAGTCCGCCGCCGGTGATGTGTCCGGCCCGGATCTCGTGCATCCAGCGCACGCGGCATTCCTCGATGAGGGTGATCATCCGTGCGTTGTTGACGTGGCCGAGCAGGTCCTGATCCGACCAGCGCACTTCGGGTGAGAGTTCGAAAGTGGCCATGACTGCCTCCAGGAGCTGATTGGGAACGAGGTCTGAACGATCGTTCCATAGTTAATCAGGTGGCCGGCGCCAACGGAAATTCTCAGTGCATTGGTACTGTCCGGAGCGGCCTTGGCGGAGCCCGGGTCCAACTGCGCTCAGCCGCGACGGCGGACGATCTCCTCGTTGACGGCTCCGACCACCTCGTGGAGGTCGCCGATGATCGCATAGTCCGCCCGCTGGACCATCGTCGATTCTTCATCGGTGTTGATGGCCACGAGCGTCTTCGCCCCCTCGATTCCGGCCATGTGCTGGATTGCTCCCGAGATCCCGCAGGCGATGTAGACGTCGGGGGAGATGCGGCTGCCGGTCTGGCCGACCTGTTCGGTGTGTGGGCGCCAGCCGAGACCCGTGACCACACGAGAGACGCCCAGGGCCCCGCCGAGGTGGTCGACGAGTTCGAGGACTTCGGCGAATCCGTTCTCCGAACCGACCCCGCGACCGGCTCCGACCACGGCCTTGGCCGAGGTCAGTCCGGACGCATCATCGGCGGCCTCGACCTCGGTGCGCTGGACACGGGTGGCAAGGTCCGCCTCGGCGACGGTGAGGTCATAAGCGATGATCTCCGGGGTGATCGGGGTCGTCTCTTCGGGAGTGCAGGCGTGGCCGGCGATCGTGAGCACCTGCAGATCCCCGTCGAGGCGGAGGCGTTCGAAGGCAGTGCCGCCGTGGACCTGACGGAGCAGGCCCTCTGCGTCGGCGGCGATAACATTGGCAGCCATGCGGGCGCCGGTGCGGACCGCGGCATGAGCCATGAGCTCCATACCGCGCGGGGTGCCCGAGGCCAGCAGCGTGCCGGATTCCGTAGTGACGTCGACGATCGCCTGCGCCCAGGCCGCCGCCGAATACTCCGCGAGATCCGGATGCTCGAGATGGTGGATGACACCGACCCCGAGGCGCCCCAACGCGTCAACGGCGGCATCACTGAGCGGGCCGATCACCACCCCCTCCGTGCTACCTGACGGCGGCCCAGATACCTCGCGCGAGGTTGCTGCGCCCCCGTCAGGTAGTAATTGGGGGTTTTTGCGGGCGAAGGTGATGGCTTCGGCGGAGGTGAGTGTGACCTCGCCTGCCGGGTCTGTTTCGACGAAAACCATAGTCATGGCCGGATCACTCCGATCTCCTCGAGCACATCGACCAGGGCGGGAGCCGCTTCGGGGCCCTCGCCGAGGATGGTCACCGAACTCGCCTTCACCTCGGGCAGTTCGAGCCGGATCCGGGGGCTGCCCGTCCCCGGAACGGGCACGTCGTATTCGACGACCTGGGCCTTCTTCGCCTTCATCCGCCCGGTGATCGAGGGATAGCGCGGATCGACCCCGCCCTCATGGACGGCCACGACCGCGGGCAGATCGAGGGAGAAGATCTCCGTTCCCGCCGGTCCGATCCCGCGCGCCTCGATCCGCCCGGCGCCGCGCTCGCCGCCGGGCCCGCTGCCCCCGTCCGCCCCGCCGACACTGATCGTCTGGATGTTCGTGAGCACCGGGTACTCGAGGTCGTAAGCCAGGCGGATCCCGACTTGGAAATCGCCGGTGTCGGCGGCATCGTCACCGGTGAGGACGAGATCGAAGGTCTGCCCCGCCTCGGCGCGATCGCGGATGACATCACCGATGACCTGCGCAATATCCTCGGGTGCGAACACGGACGGGTCGGCCGCCTCGACGAGGATGCCGTCGTTCGCTCCCACCGCCACGGCCGCACGCAGCTGCTCGACCGCCTCGGCGGGACCGAGAGTGAGCACGGTGACAGTCCCACCGGCCTGGGCTGCGGTCTGGATCGCGAGCTCGACGGCGCACTCCTCGTGTGAGGACATGGTGTGGCCGAGCCCGGATTCGTCGATCCCGGTGCCCGCGTCGTCGAGAGTGACGGAACCGGCGATATCGGGGGCGCGTTTGATGCAGACGAGGATGTTCACGGCTACCTCCGGATGCACTCGTTGTCGGGGTCGAACAGCGGTGTCGAATCGACCGCTGCCACCGTCACGGGATAGAACTCCTCCATGTACACGACCTGCAGACGGTTGCCCAGCACCGCCTCGGCGGGTGGGAGGAACGCCATGAGCACGTGTTTGCCCAGGCTGGGAGCCGATCCCGCCGAGGTGACATAAGAGTGGCGACCGTGCCCGTCGATCAGCGCATCGCCGTCCGCGGACACGATGGGTTCCCCGCCGAGCATGTGTCGCTTCTCCCCGCTGGCACTCGTGTGATCGTCGACGGTGAGCGAGCACAGCACCGTCTTCGGCTCCTCCTCGCGGTGGCGCAAGTGTGCGGCCCTGCCGATGAAATCCTGGGATTTCACCTTCGGTCGGCTCATCCCGACCTCGACGACGCTGCGTTCGGAATCGAGCTCGGTGCCGAATGCGCGGTAGCCCTTCTCGATCCGGCCGGTCGTGCCGTAGACGCCGAGACCGACGGGGAGCAGACCGTGCTCGTGGCCTGCGTCCATGAGCGCGTCCCAGAGTTTCAGCCCCGATTCCATCGTTACGTAGAGCTCCCAACCGAGGTCGCCGACATAGGAGATGCGGGAGGCGAGCACCTCGAGCGAACCGATTTCGATCGTCTGGGCAGTGCCGAACTTGAATGCCTCATGGGAGACATCAGCACTGGTGAGGTAGCCGAGGATGTCGCGGGCTCGCGGTCCCCACAACCCGATCGTCGTCCACGAACTCGTGAGATCGGCGATCTGCGCCCCCATATCGGGCAGTCGGTCGGCGAACCATTTCAGATCGACCATTCCGTGGGCGGCACCCGTGACGACGCGGAACCGGTCGTGCGCCAGACGCATGATCGTCAGGTCGGAACGGAACCCGCCGTTCTCATCGAGGATCGGGGTGTAGACGACCCGACCGATGGCGACATCCATCTGAGCCAGGGCAATGTGCTGGACAGCGTCGAGAGCAGCCGGACCGAACACATCGAAGATGACGAAGCTCGAGAGGTCGACGAGCCCGGCACGCTGCCGCATGGCGAGGTGTTCGGCGTTGATGATCGGTGACCACCAGCGGGAATCCCATTCGGTGCTGCGGTCCATGACCGCGTCACCGAACTCCTCGAGCAGACCGGCATTCGACTGATACCACTGCGGCCGCTCCCACCCGCCGGCTTCGAAGAACACGGCCCCGAGATCGGCCTCGCGCTGCCACATCGGGGATCGGCGGACGTCACGGTCGCTGGCCCACTGCTCGCCGGGGTGGACGATGCCATAGGTCTTGTTGAATGCCTCCGAGGTGCGGGCGCGCACGTGTTCGCGGGTGCGCTGATGGGAGTGGAATCGAGCGATGTCGGCACCCTGCACGTCGATCTCCGGCAGTCCGTGCGTCATCCACTCGGCCACCGCCCGCCCGACGCCAGGACCTTCCTTCACCCACACGGCCGCCGCCGACCACAAGCCCTTCACCTGGGGTGATTCGCCGAGGATGGGCGCCCCGTCCGGAGTCAGCGAGAGCAGTCCGTTGATCGCGTAGCGGATCTCGACGTCCGGATTCGACAGCACCTCGGGCATGAGCTCGACGGCCTGTTCGAGCTGCGGGTCGAAGTCATCCTCGGTGAACGGCATCTCCGTGGGGGAGAGCTTCGCCGCCTCGATCGAGGGAATCTCATCAGGGTCGTGGAGGATCGGCCGGTGGGCATAGGAGCCGATCTCCATGTCCGAGCCGTGCTGACGTTCGTAGCAGAAGGTGTCCATGTCCCGCACGATCGGAAACGAGATCTCGCCGGGACGCTCGGCAAGTTGCGGGACGGGCCCGACGCTGATCATCTGGTGGACCGCCGGAGTCAGTGGGATGGCCGCACCGGCCATGGCGGCGATCCGCGGGGACCAGACACCGCAGGCGATGAGGATGCGGTTCGTCGCGATCTCACCCTTCGTCGTGTATACGGCTGCGATCTGCCCGTCCCTGACATCGATGCCGGTCACCTCGGTGTTCGGGGACACGGTGAGCGCTCCCTTGGCTTCGGCGGATTCGCGCATCATCGTGCCCGCCCGGACCGAATCGACGACTCCGACCGTCGGGGTCCAGAACGCACCGAGGATGGCCTCGGGATCGAGGAACGGCACCTTCTCGGCGACCTCGGCGGGGGTGACGAGGGAGGATTCGATGCCCCATACGCGTGCCGAGGCCATGCGCCGCCGCAGCTCCTCCATGCGCTCTTCGGTGCGGGCGACTTCGAAGCCGCCGGACTCGGTGAAGACCCCGAGTTCCTTGTATTGGCGCATGCTGTCGAGGGTGAGGTCGGTGATCTCACGCGAGTGGTCGACGGGGAAGATGAAGTTCGAGGCGTGCCCGGTCGAGCCGCCCGGATTCGGCAGCGGGCCCTTGTCGATCTGGACGATATCGGTCCAGCCGAGCTCGGCGAGATGGTGGACGAGGCTGTTGCCGACGATGCCGGCACCGACAACGACGACGCTGGCCTGGGCGGGGACGGAAGCCATGAGCAGGCTCCTCTCTGAAGGCATCTTCGCCTTCACCAGCATCGTTGCGAATTATGCAACGATACGCGCTATGTGGAACTGCGTACGATGATCGTCCTCCGCCGAGGCGGGAGTGTCAAGAGGTCGAGCCGTGACGGAATCGGGTCAAAGCTGAGAGGTCATTGCGCGGTCGGAAAAGCTCGCATCGAACGACAGCCTCAAGGCTGAGCGGTCAGCTCTCGGAAATACTGCTGAGCGAACTCGGCGAATCGGGGACAGGCCGAGTGGGCGCCGTGGGTGTTCCATTCGATCGTGACGTCGACCTCGGGCGAATCGACGATCTCGCGATAGACCACCTCGGGGTGGGAGTGGGTGAATGAGGTCGCCGCCGAGGTGACTCCGACAGCCTTGTCGAGGACGACGTTGACCAGCCATTCGTCCGTATTGCCCGCCATCAGCGGACGAGGCGCGACAGGGCGGTCGTCCCAGAGCCGCAGGCTCGCCGTCGGCGAGACGGAGCACAGAGCCACCGTGCTGTGGGCGATCTGTTCGAGGCTCAGCTGAGGAGTGGCCGCGAGCGGGTTGGACACGGAGACGGCGGCGACGAGGGACTCGCGGAACAGCGGCCGGCACTCCCGTCCCTCGGGCGCCTGCGGTTCACCGACGGCTCGTTTCACGATGGCGATGTCGATATCGGCCGTGGCCAGAGCAGCGTCCAGATCGTCGGGCCGACTCGCATCGATCGGTGTCTGCGAGGTGGCCTGCCATTCCCTGATGAGCCCGTGCGTGTGCTTGCCCAGTCCCGCCCATGCCCATCCGAGCCGGAGGGGTTCGCGATCGTCGCCGAAGCGCTCCAGCAGCCGGTCGAGCCGGCCGACGAGGGACGCGGCCTCGACAGCGAACTCCATTCCCCGCTCGGTGAGCACGACGCTGCGGGTGGTCCGCTCGACCAGCGTCGTCCCCACAAGCTCCTCCAGCTGCGAAATCGTCCGCGACAGAGTCGGCTGAGTCGTGCCGAGCAGCGCGGCGGCGACCGTGAACGACGCGGTCTGGTCGATGGCGACCAGGGCGCGGAGATGACGCAGCTCAACACTCATGCGCTCAGCGTATAGCGACCGATCTGGATTCTCCAGGCCGCGCGGAGAGGCGGAGTCCTTGGGAAGACCGAGGCACCCAGGGGACCAGCCGTTCTGGCGGAGCGACAGCCTTTTCATGCGTCTCAGACATGAATATCCGCACAGAAGTATTTCTCTTCGCCTCCGAACGTGCTTAGGCTCGCTGCAGACCACCACACCAGCGAGACGAGGGAGACACCATGAAGGTACTCATCATCGGAGCCAAGGGACACGTCGGAACCGCGGCCGTCCGAGCGCTCGAAGGCAAGCACGAAGTCATTCAGGTCGGTCGGAGCACGGATCCGGCGGTCGATCTCGACGATCCGGCGACGATCGAGGCGCTGCTGAACGAGGTCGGTGAGGTCGATGCCATCGTGTGCACGGCCGGACACGTCCCGTTCAAACCCGTCACGGAACTGACCCGGGAGGACCTCGAGTCGGGGTTCTACGGCAAGACGCTCGCCCAGCTGGATCTGGTGCGCATCGGCCTGCCCCATGTCAGGGACGGCGGTTCGATCACCCTGACGACCGGGGTGACGGCCCGCGCCGCGATCCCCACCGGATCGGCGGCCGCGATGGCCAGTGGAGCCATCGAATCATTCGTCATGGCCGCCGCCGGTGAGATGCCGCGCGGCATCCGCATCAACGTCGCCAGCCCGACCGTTCTGGAATCGGCCACGCATTTCCACGACTTCTTCCCCGGGTTCCCGCCGGCCTCCGATGAGGCGGTGGGCAATCTCTACCGCCGCGCCGTCGAGAGCATCGACAGCGGCACCACGTACATCCTCGACTGACCACCTCCCCACCGAGGATGATCACACCATCGCCGAGGCGGGGCCGACGTCGGCGTGTCCGTGCCGATTTCGGCGGGTGTCGGCTTCGCAGGTGCCGATTTCGTGGGGTACCGATTTGGCGTGGTTCAGTGTTCGCGCCACCCGAGGCGGGCTGAGATGTCGGCGGCGGCCGAAGTGAGCAGGTCTTTCGCCGAGGCGACCTTGTCCTCGGTGAAGCGGAAGCTCGGTCCCGAGGCCGAGATCGACGCGATGACGTCCCCGTGAGCATTGCGCACGGGAGCGGACACTGCGGTCAGCCCGACCTCGAGCTCATCGATGACGAGCGAGAATCCGGTGGCGGCCACCTCGGCGATCTGGGTGAGCAGCTGCGCAACCGAGGTCACGGTGTGCGGGGTGTAGCGGGTCAGCTTCGCACCCAGGGTCTCCCGGATGCCTGCCTCGCTGAGGCCGGAGAGCAGGACCTTGCCATTGGAGGTCGCGTGCAGCGGAATGCGCTGACCGACCCAGTTGTGGCTCTGCACCGAGGACGTCGACGAAGCTTGGTCGAGGTAAAGGGCGGCGCCATCGGAGAGGACGGCGACGTTGATCGTCTCGCCGGTCGCCTCGGCGAGCATCTTGGTGATCGGGCGGGCCTCCTGGACGATGTCGAGGCGTGCGGTCGTCGCTCCGGCGAGACGGAGGATGGACAGGCCCAGACGATATCTGCCTCGGTGATGGTCCTGTTCGACGAGTCCGCGGGCTTCGAGAGTGGAGACGATGCGCGAAGCCGTCGACTTGTGCACGCCGAGTTCACCGGCGATCTCGGTGATCCCGGCGAGCCCCGTGCGGGCGATGATCTCGAGGATCGTCACGGCCCGATCCACGGATTGGACGCCGCCCGAGCCCGCATCTTTGTTGCTCATTTCGAAACTGTAACTCACGACGCGCAACCCGGCCAGAGTCTGAGGGCGTGGGGTAGGGTGAGTGCGGTCGGTGGGCCTCGATTCCGCCGACCCCCTTTCCCCGACGGAGCTGAGCACGATGAGCAATGGGACCCAGTCGATCGACCGGGCGGCAGAGATTCTGTCGTTGGTCGTGAGGTCCGACGACCCGATCTCCTACACCGAGGTGGTCGAAGAGACCGCATTGGCTCGGTCGACGGTCTCGCGCCTGCTCTCCGCCCTCGAACGCAACGGTCTGGTCGAACGCGACGGTGACGGCCTCTACCGCGGCGGATCGCTGTTCGCGACCTATGCTTCCCGCTTCGACCGGGTGGAGAACCTCGTCGCCGCGGCCGATCCGACCCTGCAGCGCCTCAGCGAGGAGACCGGTGAGACGGTGAACCTCGCCATGCCGGGACCCAAAGGAGTCGTCCAGGTTGCTCAGGTCGATTCGACGTTCGTCCTCGGCGCCACGAACTGGGCGGACGTGGAGGTTCCGCCGCACTGCTCGGCTCTGGGCAAGGTCATGTTCGCCTATGACGTCATCCCGCTGCCGACCGGCAGGCTGGAGCGGCGCACCGAGAAGACATTGGGCTCACGCAAGGAGCTCACCGACGATCTCGACACGGTTCGCGATCGCGGATTCGCCATCGTCCACGAAGAGTTCGAGATCGGCCTCGACGCTCTGGCTGCACCGGTGTTCGGCATCGACGGAGACGTCGTCGCGGCCGTGGGAATCTCCGGACCGACGATGCGCATCGCCGAACATCATGACCGCCTGGGCGCTCTGCTCGTAGATGAGGCGGGACTGCTCTCGCGCAGTCTCAGACGCAAGGTCACCCACCGGTAGGGACGGTCGGACCCGGTGTCATGACACAGGTTCGGTGCGCATCCGTTTCAGTTTGTCCGGGTTGTTCACTTGTCGCAGGCCCATCACGCGGCCGGTGTCGTCGACCTCGACGGCCAGCACTCGCAGATCACCGTCCTTGACGATTCCGATGCCCGCTTCGCCGTTGACAGCGATCACCCCTGTCACCTGCTGGCTGCTGGGATCGCTCGGATCGAATACCGCGGCGAAGAATCGGATGATCCGATCGATGCCGAACAGCGGATTCCGAGTGGCCGGGACCTTCCCTCCGCCGTCGCTCCAGAAGATCGCATCGTCGGCCAGCAGCAGACGCAGCGCCGAGCTCTGATCACCTGAGCGGATTGCGTCGACGAGGCGGTCGATCACCTGCCTGTTGCCCGAGCGCGGTAGGTCTCTGTCGAGGTCGAGCCGTCGTTCGGCTCTTGAAATCATCTGCCGGACAGCGGCGGCAGATTTGTCCAGGATCGAAGAGATCTCGCTCGCGGGGACGTCGAATGCTCGGGACAGAACCACGGCTGCCCTGGCTTCGGGAGTGAGCTGATCGGCCAGATGCAGCAGGGTCACCGACAGCAGCTCTCTGTTCGCCACGGCTTCATCGGGCAGTGCTTCGGTTGCAATCGGTTCGGGGAGCCATGACCCGGGGTACTCCTCTTTGACGCTCTCGAGATGCCGAGCCTGGTCGATCGACCGGCGGACGCAGACCGTCGTCAGCCACCCCGGCCAGGAACGCACTGTGCGGGTCCTGCCGGGGCCGGCGGACGGCTGAGTCGACGTGCCGGAAGGCGGCTGAGTCGAATGGCCAGCGGCACCGTCGGAACGATCGGCGGCACCTTTCCGCTCTTGGACGACCGCTGCGATGCCGACCTCGGAGACGATGTCCTCGGCCAGCCCGACGTCTCCGAGCATGCGGTAGGCGATTCCGAAGAGTCGCCCCCGGTGCTCTTCCCAGGCGCGGGTCGCCGGTGATTCGGTGTCAGGCGCGTTCACGTGCACCAATGTAGACCACCGTGGATTCTCAGTGGCGGCGGCTCACGACTGCTCGCCGTCTGCCGGTGCTGCAGCAGACTCTGCCTCGGCCGGTGGGACTGTTTCGGTGCTGATCGCCAGGCGGTTCCACACATTGATCGTCGAGATGCCGAGCAGGAGGTCTCCCAGCTGCTCATCCGTGAAGTGGCGCGTCGCCTCTTCCCAGATCTCGTCGGTGACTGAGTCCGGTCCGATCTTCGTCACGGCGTCGGTGAGGGCGAAGACGCTGCGCTCGCGGTCGTCGAAGAGCGACCCGGTGTGCTGCCAGGCGGCGACGTTGACGACCTTGCGCGAGGAGACTCCCATGGCGATCAGGTCGCTGGAGTGCATGTCGACGCAGAATCCGCAGCCGTTGACGATGGAGGCGCGCAGCTTCACGAAGTCGTAGAGTTCTGTGCCGAGGGCTCGCCTGCAGTAGGAATCCATATGTGCGACGGAGGCGTAGGCCTTCTTGTTCATCTGGTCGAGGCTGATGCGTGCCATGGGGTCCCTTTCGCTTGATGCTTTTGCGGCGGGTGACTCTTCGGCCCGCCACCTACTGTGTCGGATGGGGATCCCATTGTGTGACACCGGAGCGACATCGGGTGATCGAATCGGCCCGATCGTCGCTTCTCACCACTCGATCACCACGCGGTCGAGACCTCTTCGGCGCCGCCGAGGGCCGCGAGCTGCTTGCGGCGCCAGACCTCGGTGTCCTTGATCTGATTGAACGTATAGATGTGCAGACCGGCGACGCCCATTTCCGGGTCGTCGAGGACCGGGCCGATCTTGTCGAGGAACTTCCGCGGGTTGTATCCGCCGGGCTTGGCCATCCGCGTGAAGGTCGCCGTGTTCTTCCGCAGGAACCGCGTGGACTCTCCCACCCCGATCTTCGTCGCGACTCGGGCGAGTTTGGCTAGCTCCACCTTCCCGGCGATGCCGAGGACCAGCGGCAGTTCGACGCCCCGTGCGCGAACCCTGGGCACCCAGGACGCGATGAGCGCCGGATCGAAGCACAGATTCGACACCAGGTGCGTGGCGTAATCGCGTTTGTCCCACATGGCCTGGATCGTCACATCGTCGGGGATGATCGGATGCGATTCCGGATAGGCGCTGACGCCGATGTGCTGGAACGGTGCGGCCATGGATGAGAGATCGACGAGGAGGTCGTGCGCACCGACGTATCCGCCGGCCGGGGGAGTGGCGTCTCCCGCGGGGACGAAGATCCGGTCCACAGCCGCCTCGGCGAGACGATCGACGATCTCCGTGAGCTCGGGTCTGCCGTGGATCATCCGTGCGGCCAGGTGGGGCACGGCGCGGAAGCCCAGGGCCTGGAGCTGTTCGGCCGTGGACAGCGTCGCCTCGAGGGTCAGCCCCTTCGACGCGGTCACCGTGATCTCGCGGCCCGGTGCCACGTACTCCTCGATGCGTTCGACGATCCCGGCCGTGGGCAGAACCTCGTAGCGGGCGGTGCTCAACAGCCTGCGCAGCGTTGACTGTGACATCCTCGTCTCCTTCTCGGAGGTCGATTCATGAAACTCGCATGTGCGAGTCCCTTGCGTCCCGGTGTGTCCGATCCTACACTCATTGTACCCATGATATGGGAATCAAGTTCCATAATATAAAACTGTGCAAGCAGGGGGAACACCATGGACAACAATGTCCCGTCAGTGGACCAAAGCGACAGAGAAGTCCCGATCAACCTTCGTCAATCCGGCCCCACCCCGGTCGAAATGCTCATCGACACCCGCGTCCGTAAGTCGCCCTATTGGGAGCTGTCTATGCAGCAGGGCTGCTGGCGGGCGTCGATCTACAACCGGATGTACCACCCACGCGGCTACATCCCCCGCGACGAGGGCGGGATGATGGCCGAGTACCAGTCCCTCGTCAACGATGTGACCCTGTGGAACGTCGCCGTCGAACGGCAGATCCAGGTCAAGGGTCCCGACGCCGAGGCGTTCGTCAACTTCGTCATCACCCGTGACGCGACGAAGATCCCGGTGATGCGCGCCCGCTACGTCATCCTGTGCAACGAGGCCGGCGGCATCCTCAACGATCCGATCCTGCTGCGGGTCGGCATCGACGAATTCTGGTTCAGCCTCTCCGACACCGACCTCATGCTCTGGATGCAGGGAGTCAACGTCGGCGGCCGGTTCGACGTCACGATCGCTGAGATCGACGTCGCACCAGTGCAGGTCCAGGGCCCGAAGTCCGTCGACGTCATCGCCGACCTCGTCGGGGAGGAAGGACGCACGCTGCCCAGCTACGGACTCATGGAAGCTCAGGTCGGCAGCCGCGACGTCATCATCTCCCAGACCGGATTCACCGGTGAGAAGGGTTACGAGATCTATCTCAAGGATGCGACGAAGTACGCCGAGGATATGTGGAACGCCGTCCTGGAAGCCGGCGAGCCGTACAACATCAAGGTCGTCGCCCCCAGCCACCACCGCAGGATCGCGGCGGGCATCCTCTCGTGGGGGCAGGACATGGACTTCGAGACGCTCCCGTTCCAGGTCAACCTGTCCTACCAGGTGCCACGGAAGAAGGAGGCCGACTATATCGGCAAGGCCAGACTCGAGGAGGTGCGCGGGCTGATCGAGGCCGGTACCCCGCCGTATCGCACGCAGCTGGTGGGCCTGCTGGTCGGCGGCAAACCGATTACGGACTATGCGCCGGACTTCTGGCTCGTCTCCGCTGCCGCTGACGGTGAGGCGGTCGGGTACGTGACGTCGCCGTGGTATTCGCCGGAACTCGAAGCGAATATCGCAATGGCCCACGTGCCGGTGTCGGCAACCGAGCTCGGCACCGAATACTGGGTGCATCTGCCGGAGCCGTTCGCAGATACTCCCGGAGTCCCGGTTCGCGCCGAGGTGGTCGAGATGCCGTTCCGCCCGAGCGTGAACCCCAACCAGCGTGAGCGCCTGAAGATGCGCGGTCTCGACGCCGCAGTCTGAGCCGACTCCCGCTCCCCGAGACCGAGCGCGGTCGCCGTTGCGCACAGCCGGCGGCCGCGTTCGCATGTCCGGATGCGCTCGGATATTCGGGCGCGACAGTCGGCTCAGAGCAGCGGCATCACGCACCGTTGGTGCCGAATCCTCCCGTTGGCACTGCCGGCCTCCCTCATCCGGGGTGGCTTCTCCTGCAGGTAGCAATGCACCCCTCACTCACAGCGACAAACCACCCCGGTGCAAAGGGGCGATAGGTCGCTGAAGGTGAGGGATGCGACCGCCGGTGCGGATTGCGACTCACGGTGCGGTGTGCCACTAGTGGTGCGGGGTGCGACTCAAGGTGAGGGGCGGGGGAAGGTGCTGCGCCGCGGCGAAGCGGATCAGGACGCTTCGCCTCGGCGAATAATGGCGCCCCGGCCGCACCTCACACGGCGGCTCCCGCGATCACTTTCCGCGGAGGGCCTTGACCTTCGCGAGGAGTTCGTTCTCGGCATTGGGGCCGGCCTTGATGCCGGTGGGCAGCTTGATCATGAACCAGATGCCGACGAGCAGCCACACCGCGAAGCCGACCCACGACTGCCATGCCAGCTGCGCAGACACCGGGGTGATCGGAATGTAGAGGATGAAGAGGATGAACGTGAGCACCGATGAGATCACGCCGATGACCACTCCGCCATTGCGATCTCCGCCGATGCGCAGTGGGCGTTCCATGTTCGGTTCGCGCTTGCGCAGGACGAGGAAGCCGACGCTGACGAGGAAGTAGGCGATGACGATGGCGGGCGAGCCCGCGTCGACGATCCAGCCGAGCGCTGCAGTGCCGAAGAAGGGAGCGATCGCGGAGAGGATGCCGATGAAGATGATGGCATTCGACGGAGTGCGGTATTTCGGGTGGAGCTTGCCGAACCACTTCGGGATCATTCCGGCCGCGGCCATCGCCCACATGAGACGGGACGAACCCATGAGGAAGGCGTTCCACGACGTGATGATGCCCGCGAGTCCACCGGCGATGACGATCTTGCCCCAGATGTCCGAATCGAACATGATCGACAGTGCGTCTGCGGTGACGAGGTCATGAGTGCCCAGCTCGTCGGCTGGCATCGCCATCGAGGTGGTGCCGATGATGATGATGTAGAAGACGATAGCCATGATGACGGAGAGGACGACGAGCTTGCCGATCTTCGCCGGTGGCAGCTTGACCTCCTCGGCGGACTGCGGGATGACGTCGAAGCCGACGAAGAGGAACGGCACGACCGCCATGACGCCGATGAATCCGGCGCCGCCGCCGGTGAACAGCGGCTCGGTGTTCTCGAGGCTGCCGCCGACGAAACCGCCGGTGAGCAGCATGAGACCGACGATGATGAGGAACCACACGACGAAGGTCTGGACCATCGAAGCGAGCTTGACGCCGCGGATGTTCACCCAGGCGATGATGATGGCTGTGATCGTGCCGACGAGTGCCCAGGTGAGGTACACGTCGAAGCCGGCGACGTTCCAGAGCTTGATCTGCTCGAGGTTCGGGAACAGGTAGACGGCGGTCTTCGGCACCGATACCGCCTCGAACATGACGACGCTGATGTAGCCGCCGGTGATCGCCCATGATCCGAACAGGGAGACGCGGGGACCCATCGCCCGGATGAGATAGTTGTGCTCCCCGCCGGCATGCGGCATCGCTGCCACCATTTCCGAGTACACGGTGCCGACGAAGCACATGATGATGCCGCCGACGGCGAAGGCGATGATGGCGCCGAGCGTGCCTGCACCGTTGAGCCACTCCCCGGTGAGGACGACCCAGCCGAAGCCGATCATGGCACCGAATCCGATGAAGAGTGCGTCGACCGTGCCGAGAGCCCGGACGAAGCCGTGGCCTCGATCTCCGGTGACGGTCTGGGTTTCAGGTTGACTCATGAGGTTCCTCGACACTTCTCTGTGGATGGACGAACAGGTGCTGGGCCGTGCCCCGGGCATGAGCCGAATCACGGCAACTCCGATAAGGCAGAGTAGCAGGATTCTGACCGTTACCGGTGAGTTGCCTGCGGGTGACGCCGAACCGTTGCGATGGTGCTACATTTCGTCTGGTGCACAGCTCACATCGCTCAGCGATCGTCCGCGTCATCGCGGGCTACCTGGCAGCGTTGGTCACCGGAACCACTCTGCTCATGACCCCGGCGGCCACGGTCGCCGACGGCGGCATCTCACTGCTCAAAGCCCTCTTCACGGCCACCTCGGCGCTCAGCGTCACCGGACTCGTCGTCCTCGACACCGGTCAGGACTTCACGCTCTTCGGTCAGATCGTCATCATCTGCCTCATCCAGGCCGGCGGTCTCGGCGTGCTCCTGCTCACCGCACTGCTTGCCCTGCTGCTGGCGGGAAAGGCCGGTCTCCGGCTCCGCCAATCCGTGGCCTCGGAGACGAAGAGCGATGCGATCGGCGGCGTCAAGCCTCTCGTCCTGCGCATCACGGCACTGACCTTCGGCACGGAACTCGTGGTCGCCTCGGCGCTGTTCCTCCGATTCTTCCTCCACTACGACGAACCCGTCACGGCCGCGATCTGGGATGCGATCTTCCACGCGATCTCCGCGTTCAACAACGCCGGATTCGGGCTCCGTCAGGACAACCTCGTCGACTACGTGGCCGATCCCTTCATCTGCGGTCCGATCGGACTGGCGGTCATCCTCGGCGGGCTCGGCTATCCCGTCCTCATCGAACTCGTCCGGCGCTACCGAACTCCGCTGAAGTGGGGTCTGACCACGCGGATCATGGTCGTCATCACCCCGGTTCTGCTCATCGGCGGCACTGTCTTCATTGCCGTCATCGAGTGGAACAATGCGGCGACGATGGGCCATCTCGACGCGTGGGGGAAGATCCAAGCAGCGACCTTCCAATCGACGATCACGCGCACGGCCGGGTTCAACTCGATCGACATCAGCCAGATGCACACGGTGTCCTGGTTCGGGATGGACGTCCTCATGTTCATCGGCGGCGGACCGGCCGGCACGGCCGGCGGCGTGAAGATTACGACGATGGCGGTGCTCGCGGCGACGACGTGGACGGAGATCAGCGGCGGACGATCCGTGACCCTGTTCGGTCGCCGCATCTCCCGTGACGTGCATCGACAGGCGACGACGGTCATCGTCCTCGCGCTCGGCTGGGTGCTGCTGGCGACGATGGTCATCCTCCTCTGCGACCCGAGATTCGGCCTCAGCCGGGTCCTCTTCGAGGTCATCTCCGGATTCGGCACGGTCGGTCTGTCGACCGGGATCACCGCAGATCTGTCCGCGCCCAGTCAGATCGTCCTCATCCTCACCATGGCGCTCGGCAGGCTGGGTCCGGTGACCGTGGCGTCCGGTCTGGCCCTGCGCGAGCGCCCCATCCGCTACGAACTGCCGAAGGAACGGCCACTGATCGGCTGATGGCAGGTCCGTCGAAAGCCGAATCAACGACTGCCGACACCCCTGCCGAGGCGGCCCAGAAAGGAAAAGACCATGAACGAGAAGAAGAACTGGATGGCGCGCTCCGCGTCGTTCTTCACCGGCGACCCCTCGCCGCTGGCGAAGGACGGAGCGGTGGCCGTGATCGGGCTCGGCCGCTTCGGCGGATCCCTGGCGCGCGAACTCGCAGAGCATGGAGTCGAGGTCATCGGCGTCGACCGTGACGAGTCGGTTGTAGCCGAGTTCGCCGATGTCCTCGCTCATGCCTCTCGCGCCGACGCCACCGACGAGGTGGTGCTGCGACAGCTCGGCATCGACGAGGTCTCCCGCGTCGTCATCGCCATCGGCAGCGACCTCGAGGCGAGCATCCTCGTGGCCTCGCGGATCCTCAAGCTCGGCAATCGGCACATCTGGGCGAAGGCGATCAGCGAAACCCACGCCGAGATCCTCCATCAGCTGGGCATCGGCAACGTCATCAGCCCCGAGAACGACATGGGTAGGCGTCTGGCCCACCTGATCAGGGGGCATATCTCGGACTTCCTGCCCATCGACGAGGACTTCGTTCTGGCGCGCACCACTCCGCCGGTGCGCACGACCGACGTGCCTTTGGCCTCGCTGGGGCTGCGCACGAGGTACGACGTCACGATCGTCGCGTTCAAACGCCGCGGCGGCACCCACTGGGACATCGCCGATCGGGACGTCACGCTCTACGCCGACGACGAGATCCTCGTGGCCGGCAGCCCGAAGAAGGTCGAAGCGTTCAGTGAATTGGACAAGGACGCCGACGCATAGGTCGACGTCCTTGGGGGCCGTGTTGCCGCGGTTGGTCCGGCGACCGTCACTCGCCGAGGTCGACGACCTCGAACTCGAGGAGGTTCGCCTGCTCGGAGACCGGAGCCTTGCCGGTCGATTCGTGGGAGGACGTCCGGTTGGCCTTCCAGTTCTCGAAGTCCTCCTTCGTCGCCCACTGGGTGTAGACGAAGTACTGGTCCCCGCCGGCCACCGGACGCAGCAGCTGGAAGCCTTCGAAACCGGGCGCCCCATCGACAGAATGCTTGCGCTGCGCGAACCGCTTTTCGAGTTCCGCCCGAGCGGGTTCGGGGACGGTGAGGGCATTGATGGCGACGACTGACATGGTTGCTCCTGTTCGAGTTGGCAGCTGAGTCACCTCGACCCTACGTCGTTGACCCGAGCGCTGTCCGAAGAGTCCGATTGTTCGCCCGCAGAGTCTCAGATCCGATCTCAGGGCTGGTCTCGGAATCTGCTTCAGAAGTCCTGTCTGCGCAGCCGCCACGTCGCCAGAACTGCTCCGCCGACCACCCAGGCGACGAGGACGAGGAGGGCCGGGAGGACACCGATGTACTCGGTCCCTCCCGCCTCGGCGACCCCGCTGATGTTGTGCACGGCGCCCAAAGGGAGGAGCGGTCGGAGGACGGACGCGAGAGCGTCCGGCAGCCAGCCGGCGAGCATAGACCCGACCAACAGGGCCAACGGGGTGAGAACTCCGCCGGTGACCGAGCGGAAGACGACCGCACCGAAGACCGCGAGAAGCGAATAGATGACGGGCAGAAAAGTGCTGCCGAAGGCCAGCCGCAGATGGCCGGAGCTGCCGGCCACGGCAAGGACCTCCGACCAGTCGGCCCCGGCGAGCGTGGCCGCGAGGAGGCTGCCGCTGATCGTCACGGCCACGGCCGTGGCGACGGCTGCGACCGTGGCGGCCGCGCCGATGACGACGGCCTTCGCCGCGACGATGCCTGATCGCCCGCGGGCGCGCAGCAGGGCCTCGGTGATCGCGCCGGTGCGGAACTCGACCCCGGCGAACCATGCCGCGAGGACGACGAGCACAGCCGCGGCGGCATCGACGCTGAGGACGCTGGCCGAGAGCACATCCTCGGTGCTCGTCTCCGACAGCGGGGCACCGCGGGTGGCGGGAATGGTGAGCACGAGCAGCACGGCCGAGACCGCGCCCGCGATGAGCGTGACGACGAGCAGCTGACGCGACCGGCGCAGGTCACGGAACTTCACCCATTCGGCACGTATCCAGCTGGGTCGGAGGGCGATCGGTGCGGCCGATACTCGCAGAGAGACCGGGATGGTCGGTGGTGTCGAGGTCATGCCGTCGCTCCCTGTATCGGGTGTCGAAGTGTGTGCCTGTGCCGATCGTCGCCGGTGTCCGTGAGGCCGAGAAAGGTGTCTTCGAGGCCGCGCTCCTCGGTCGCGAGCCCTGTGAGTTCGACCCCGAGACGAACACAGAGCCTGAAGATCTCGACGGGCTCGAGTCCGGTGATCGCGGCGTGAGTGCCCGATCCGTCGGGGTCGACCGAGATGCCCTCGTCCCGCAGGTGATCGAGCAGCGGTGCGAGGTTCGTCCCCTGCACCTGTACCCGGCTTGAGGATTCCCGCCGCAGCTCCTCGAGGGGCCGGTCTGCAATGAGGGCGCCGTCGCGGATGATGATGACGTGATGGGCGATGAGCTCCATCTCCCGCAGCAGATGGCTCGACAGCAGCACCGTTCTGCCTGTGCTCGCGAAATCCGTGAGGAGCGATCGCAGCCACGTGATTCCGGCGGGGTCGAGCCCGTTGAGCGGTTCGTCGAGGATGATCACCTCGGGGTCGGTGAGGAGGGCGGCGGCGATGCCGAGCCGCTGACGCATGCCCAGTGACAGTTGTGAGATGCGGCGGGAGCGTGCGCGGGTGAGGTCGACGAGGTCGAGCATCTCGTCGATCCGGGCGGGTGCGGTTCCCGTTGCCGCGGCGATCCAGTCGAGATGTCCTCGTGCGGTGAGCCCCGGCAGCATGTGCTCGGCGCCGAGGAATGCCCCGGCGATGCGTGCGGGCTCCGCGTGCTCGGGCAGGGGGCGGCCGTGGACGGCTGCGGTGCCGGAGCCCGGTGAGGTGAGGCCGAGGATCATCTGCAGCGTCGTTGATTTGCCCGCGCCGTTGGGGCCGAGGAACCCCGTCACCTGGCCAGGTGCGACGTCGAAGCTGAGTTCGTCGACGACGCGGTGTCCGCCGTAGCTCTTCGTCAGACCGCGGACCGAGATGCCTTCATCGACCGATGGCAATACATTCATACTGCAATAATGATGCAAGTTGAACGTATTGTAAAGTGGGAGGATGCCGAAGATCGTCGACCATGCCCAGCGCCGCACCGAGATCGTCCATGCCCTGTGGCAGGTCATCTATCTCAAAGGGATCGACGGGGTGTCGTTCCGTTCCGTCGCCGAGGCGGCAGGCATCTCCATCGGTCGCGTGCAGCATTACTTCCCCTCGCGCAGTGAGCTCATCCTCGAGGGGTGCCGACAGATCGTCGACAGCGCCGAGGCGGCAGGTCCGGAAGGTGCCGATGCGTCGTCCGACCCCGGTTCCGCCGAGGCGGTGAGTGCGCTCCGTGAGTTCTGTTTCGCATTCATTCCCGCTGGTGAGACGATGTGCATCGGTGCATCCGTGTGGTACACCTACGTCGCCCGGGCGGTGATGGACGAGCAGATCGCCGACATCATCCGCGCCAGCGATCGTGCGACTCTCGAGCTCGGAATCCGCCTCTATCGGGCGGTCTGTGGGGGCGATGGTGACGCTGAAACCGACGACGCCGATGGCACCGGAGGCACCGGTGGCACCGATGACTCCGGTGGCACCGATGGCGAGGTTGCGACTGCGTGGGCGATGCGGATGATCGCCTTGGGCAAGGGGCTGGCTCAGGAAGTCATGCTCGATGAGCGCAGCGCCGCCTCGGCGAAGGCAATCCTCGAAGCGGAACTGGAACCACTGGTCGCACACTGACGTCACATTCTGGGAACGGTCCGGCGCCGTACCGTCGGAGGAGATTGTTGAGGCGATTGTTGGGTCGATCCACGGTGTTCTGGAGGTCGAAAACACCGTGGATCGACCCAGCAATTCAGTCGGAAGGTACGGCGGGGCGGTCTTCGGCTGGCACGTCGCCGCCGGGCGCTATTCGCCGTCGACGACCTCGAGCTGGGTGAAGGTCAGTCCGGGGGAGTGGACATCGGCTGCGCGGCGGATGCGTTCGGCGGTGAGTTCGCTGATCGTAGGGAATTCGACTCCGCCACCAGCTGCCGTCACCACGGCCCGGGCCGTCTTCGACCGCAGCGGCTCCGGGGTCTGCACGAGCACGAACGACCGCGACCCCTGATCCCGTTCGTTCGCGGCCATCACGGCCTGCGCAGTGGTCCCGGACCCGGCGAAGAAGTCGAGGACGATGGCATCGGAGTCGAAGAATGTCTGCGAGGCTACGAGCGCCTTCACCAGCTCGACCGGCTTCGGGTAGCTGAACACTCCCGCCAGGCCCAGCGGCTCCAGATCGTTCTGCCCGCCGAGCGCCTTGATGATCGAGTACAGCTTCGAACTCGCCTTCTCCGCCGGGGTCACCCGCACCACCGCGTGCTTGCCCTCTGTGCCCCAGGGTCGCAGGATGTACTCGCCCGATTCCAGCTTCGCGTCCACCTCGGCGAGTTTACCCTCACCCTTGACGGCGACGATGTCCTCGTACATCAGCCGCCGCTCGGACCCGCGGGCATAGCGGCCGAAGCCGGCGCGCAGCACATCGGTCTCCACGAGCATCCGCCTGCCGTTGATGACCTCGAGCTTCGCCGGTGACTTCTTCTCTGTGAGGAACGGCCCGACCTGATTCGCATCGCGGGCCCACACGTGCACATAGTCGTGCCCGCGCACGAAGGAGCGGGCGTTGCCGCCGCCCTTCGCGCGCTGATGGATGAGCGTGCCCAGCGAATTGTCTTCACCGAAGATCTCGTGCCCGAGCAGCTGAGCCCACGCGCTCTCCTTGTCGTCGAGATGGAGGAAAAGCACCCCGTCCTCACGCATGAGCTCACGGGCGAGCAGCAGCCGCGGGGCCATGAATGACAGCCAACTGGCGTGATCGTGCCCGTGATCTTTGTAGGTGTGCGCGTTGCCCGTGTTGTACGGCGGATCGATGTAGACGACCTTGACCTGCCGGCGGTGCGTGGCCAGCAGGGCGGTCAGCGCGGGCAGATTGTCCCCGACGACGAGCAGATTCTCGTGTGGATCGGGAACGTGAGCGGTGCCGTCGACGTCCCACAGATGTGGACGACCATCACCGAGGTGGCCCTCCCGTTCAGGGCCACCGTCCACGAGGCGGCGACCGAGGTCGAAGGCGGCGGCCTTGCCGGTCCACTCCAAGACGGTCGTCATCCTTCTCCTTCATCCCGAACGGTGCCAAGATTGCTGTATGAGTATTTCACGAGTGGCCGTGGTCGGTGCCGGTATCCTCGGTGTCGCCGCCGCCCGCGAAGTCACCAAGCGGTTCCCCGACGCCGAGATCACCGTCTTCGACAAAGCTGAGAACGTCGCTGCACATCAGAGCGGTCACACCTCCGGAATCGTCGACTCCGGTCTCGGCCAGAAACCCGACTCGGCGGAGGCGAAGCTCACCCGCCGCGGCCTCGAGCTGCTCATTCCCTATATGGCTGAGGCAGGCGTTCCCTACCGGGAATGCGGGCAGCTGCTCATCGCCCAGAACACCGATGAGGCCGAACGCCTCGAAGAGATCTTCGCCCGCGCCAAAGACAACGAGGTTCCAGGCGCCAGACTGCTCGAGCGCCACGAGATCGGAGCAGTCGAACCGGCCGCCAGAGGAGTTCTCGGGCTCTTCTCACCCCATGCGGCCATCGCCGACTTCTCGGCGCTCACCGCAGCGCTCGCCTCCGATGTGCGCGCCGCCGGAGGGACATTCCGCTTCGGAACCGAGGTCACCGGATTCGACACCATGAGCAACGAAGTCCGACTGCGTGGGCGCCCGGTTCCGCCAGAAGAATCGCCGGCGGGGGAGGGAGCCCCAGCCGGAGAGTCCGATCAGGTCGACCGTGGTGCGAACACGGCCGGCGAACGGGGCGGGTCGGGCAAGGATGCCGTCGATGACCGCGACCGACGCGACGATCAGGTCCACGACCGCGACCAGCGCGACGATCAGGTCCATGACCGTCCGCGCACCTATCGCGGAGAAGAGGGCCGCGAACCCGTCATCGGCATTGCAGACGAGCTGCGCGATCGCTTCGGACAACAGGACTGGTTCAAACAGGCCGAATCGACGCTCGGCGAGTGGACGCAGAAGGTCTCCGACGCGTGGGCGAACCGCGACGGCTCACGCCTCGGCGACTCTGGCTCACGCACCGGTGGAACGCCCGGCGGCAGCGCGCGCAGCGAAGCGCCAGTTGAGGAAGTGCTCGGCACCTTCGACATCGTCATCGTCTGCGCTGGTCTCCAGGCCGATCGCCTCGCCGTCTCTGCGGGACTCGACGCCGAACCGAGGATCGTACCCTTCACCAGCGACTTCTACCGAAGCCCGGCCACCGACACCGAGGTGGTCCGCGGCATCATCGGGTCCGTTCCCGACCCGCAGTCCCCGTTCGCCGAAACCTCGATCGTCCGAGGACTCGACGACGGGCTCATCCTCGGACCGAACACCTTCGTCGCCCTCGGTCGCGAGTCCTATGATCGGCACGGATTCGACCTCGCCGACATCACATCGACCGCCCGGTCCAAGGGGTTCTGGAAGTTCGCCGCACAGACTGCGAAGACAGCGGCCCGCGGAGTGAAGCCTATTGTAAGCAAGACTGCTTTCGTCGACGGAATCCGCCGTTTCGTTCCCGAGCTCGACCAGAACGACGTGGCGCCCGGGGCCCGCGGTGTCCGAGCTCAGGCGATGACCGCCGAAGGCGAACTCATCGACGAACTCACCATGACCAGGCGCGGCAGGCTGACCGTGGTCAGGTCCGTGCCGAAGTGGGCGGCCACCTCGGCGCTGGCGATTGCTGAAACGATCGTCGATCGGGCCTTCGAGAACGCGGCCCGCTGAGATCGCCCCGCCGCGGACCGTGCCGCGCTGACGTTCCCAGCTGACCTGCACCGCCGCTCTGGGACGCAGACAGCTCCTATGGTAATTTAGCTTAGGCTAACCAAACTATGAGCGAAAGTGACGATGCCCGTGCCCGCGATTCGACCCGCCTCCACCTCGACGTCTCCGACATTGGCGGTCCGCCGGCGCCGATTGCCGGCACTGACCTTCGCGTTCGCCCTCGCGCTTACCGGGTGCGGGGGAGGCTCCGCCGACGGGACCGATGCAGAACGGGCGAGTGCAGGCAGCGTCGACGACGCCTTCGGCTCCGTTGACATCCGGAAGGCCGAACGCGTGGTCGCTCTCTCCGTCTCCGATGCGGACGCTGCTCTTTCCGTAGGTGTGGTCCCCGTGGCGATGACCGAAGCTCCGGTCGAACCCGTGATGCCGTGGGCGGAGGAGACGATCGATGAGCTCGGCGGCGACGATCCGGAGCTCTTCCACTGGTCGACCGAAGACACGATCCCATTCGAGGACATCGCAGCGTGGGAACCCGATCTGATCCTGGCGACCGGGACCATCATCGGCAAGGATACCCACGACCAGCTCAGCGAAATCGCGCCGACCCTGGGCACGGCCGAGGAGAATACCCCCGACAGCTGGCAGTCACAGGCCGAACGGGTCTCGACCGTTCTCGACGCGAAGGACCAGGGCGACAAAGCGATCGACACGGCGCAGACAGCGATCGACGATGCGGCAAAGGATCACCCGGACCTCACCGACAGGTCCTTCCTCGTCGCGCTCTTCCACAGCCCCGACGAGGTGGGAGTGCTGACCGATCGGGACTCGGCCACCGTCCAATTCTTCAGCGAACTCGGGCTGACGCTCGACCCCGTGGCTGACAAGATGGCCGACGGGTCGGTCCCCGACAGCCTGTCCCTGGAGAAGCTCGACGTCCTGCAGAGCGATATCCTCGTCGGTTACTTCCCCGATCCGGAGCTGCGGAAGAAGTACGACGGAGTCCCCACGTTCTCGAGCCTGCCAGCCGTTGAAGGCGGCCACTTCTACCAGCCGACCGATGAGGAATGGCGCGGGCTGCGCTCCGTCTCCGCGCTCGCGCTGCCCGAGATCGTCGGCCCCATCGCAGAGAAGCTCGACACGGCGGCGGTCGGATCATGACCGGGACCAGCGCGATCAATTCGTCGGCGGAGCAGACCGGTTCGGCCTCTGCCCTGTGCACCTGGACAGAGATCGGCCCGGACGAGAGCTGGAGGCTGCAGGTGGAACTTCCGGCCACAGCCATCCCCGCCGAGGCGGCTCCCGGAGACGAGCAGGAGATCTTCGTCGACCTCAACGGAGTCACCGACCGACGGAATGTGCCCGGCGGGATCATGACCCGGCGCCCTGCCCGGGACGAGGGCGGCGACAGTGCCGACGGTGCCGACGCGACGAGGTATTCGATCGAGCTGCCGGTTCCGCGAGGGTATCGCGGGGCGCTTCGCTTCCTGCCCGTGCCACGAGGACTCCAAGTTGCCGACCGTCCGACATGGCTCGATGTCCTCGAACGGGGGTTCGTCCCCGCCGGTGACCATGATCTGCTCACGATCACGGACATGCGCAGGAAACAGGTCCTCGAGCTCGCCGCACCCGATGCCCGGCCCCTGATCTGGACCGGTGGGGACCGGCCGGCGACCGACTCCCGCAGCGGGGCAGGCGAAGGTCGGACCGACGTCGACGAACAGGTCATCACCCTCGGTTCCGCGCCGAGGCGGATCTGGACCCACCGGCCGCAGCGAGGTCCCGCCTCGGCGCCGGTGCTCGTCGTCTTCGACGGGGAGAGGTTCATCCGCGGGGGACTGCTCGCAGCGATCGACGAGCTGGTGTCCCCGCCGTCAGCGGTCATCGCCATCGACCATGCACCCGTCGTGGACGCCGGCCCCGACGAGGACGCGGCCGTCGGCCAGCGCGCCGACGACCTCGTGATGAACTCTCGGTTCTGCGACGACGTGCTCGCGCTAGTTCGTCAGATGGCGCCGGAGGTCTCGGCCCGCACGATCGTCGCGGGCGCCTCCTACGGCGGACTGGCCGCGGCGTACTTCTCCCTGCGGCACCCGGAAGCGTTCCGCGGGATCTGCCTTTCGCCGTCGTTCTGGGAATCCGACGATCAGGGGCGCAGGATCTGGGATCTCGCGCCGAGCAGCACCGACGACGGTCCGGACGGACGCGCAGGGGCGCCGGAGTCTCGGACGGTGGAAACCCGGCCGGCGACCGCCGCAGATCCGACGTTCAGTGTCGACCACGGGATCCTCGAGACTGTCATTGCGGACTCTGTCGCCGAGGCGACCGAGGAGTTCGCGGCTCGCGGCATCGACTTCGTGCCCCGACCGTTCGTGGGCGGGCACGAGTATCTGTGGTGGCGCGAACTCATGCTCGTCCGCCTGGCCGAAGTCCTGGCGGAATGACCCAAACGTCAGTCAACGTGGGTCGGGGAGCACCCGAAGTGGGGGAGCCGCCTCGGCGAGGGTTTTCTGCACCGTCGATCGATGTCGACGATCAGTCGGAATGGCGTTCGAGGAACTCGTAGACCTCGGTGTCGTCGACGCCGGGAACCGCTCCGGGCGGGACCGCGGCGAGTAGGGAGGCGTGCATGCGGGCCGACGGCAGCGCCTGATCCTCCCATTTCTCGGCCAGGTCATCCGGGGCCTGCCGGCAGCAGGACGGATCCGGGCATCCGGACTGCGAGCGGATCGGTGACTCCCGTCCTTCGAACCAGCGGACGTGGGAGAACGGGACGCCGACGCTGATGGCGTAGTCGCCGCCGGGCAGCACCCGGGCGGTGCACCAGAAGGATCCGTGCGGGGTATCCGTGTACTGGTAGTAGGGGCTGAAGCGGTCGGCGACGCGGAAGACGGTGCGCGATGTGAAGCGTTTGCACGCGAACTGTCCCTCGATCGCGCCGAGCGGATCGGTGGGGAACGGCAACCCGTCGTTCGAGTACGCCTTGTGGATCGTGCCGGAATTGTGGACCTTCATGAAGTGCACGGGCAGTCCGAGATGCTCGGTGGCGAGGTTCGTGAACCTGTGGGCGGCCATCTCGTAGCCGACGCCGAACATATCGCGCAGATGCTCGACGGAGAGCACCCGCTTCTTCTTCTCCTCCTCGAGCATCGGCACGGCAGCGGACTCGGGCAGCAGGATCGCGGCCGCCAGATAGTTCGCCTCGACGCGCTGCTGGAGGAATTCGTGGAAGTCCTTCGGGGAGTCATAGCCGAGCACATGCGGAGCGAGGCTCATGAGCAGGTGCGACCGCGGATCGAATGCGGCATCGGCATTGGGAAGATACAGCCGCTTGTTCGCAGTATCCGAGATCGACCGGGTCGATTCGGGCAGGTCGGAGACGTAGTGGAGGCTGAAGCCGAGCTTCTCGGCGATGAGTGCCGTCTGCCGCTGTGACACCGTTCCGGATTCGTAGCCGACGAGGTCGAGCAACTCGGCGGCGGTGGCCTCGAGGTCGGCGAAGTAGTTGTTCTTCTCCTTCATCCGTTCCCGCAGCTCCCGGTTGGCCCGCCTGGCCTCCTCCGGCGTGGCCGCCCGCCGTTCCAGGGCCTCGCCGAGCTGTCGCTGGAGACCCACGATCGCCTCGAGGGCATCGGCCGGCAGCGACTTGATCCGCACCTGCGGCAGGCCGAGGGCAGAGTACATGGGGGAGGCCTGATTGCGTTCGGCCTCCAACTCCAGGGCCTGTCGTTCGTCGATCGGAGCGGGGTCGATGAGCTCGGAGACGTCCGTCTTCAGCGCCTTCGCGATCGCGGCCAGGAGCGTGACAGAAGTTTCTCGCTTGCCGTTCTCGATCGTTGAGATCTGCGAGGCCGCGCGCCCCACTTCCTGCCCCACCTCGTTGAGGGTCAAACCGCGCTTCTTACGAAAAAAGCGGATTCTTCTGCCGATGCTGAGCGGGTCGGTCTGCTGTTCTTCGCTCTCAACTTCCGCGCCAACGCTGTTCAAGGCGCCTCCCTCAGTTTCTGTGTGCTGGTTCACATCGCTGAAAAACAGTATGACAGAACGGCGAAATTTCTGAAACCGGAAATATCGAGATTATTCATCAGGAAATTCGATGCGAGAGCCCTTGCGGTCCCCGCAGACTGGATACATCAACAACCCCGAGAGATCGAGAAAGAGAAGGACAATGACTGAGAACACCACGCAGAACAGCTTGCACGATGCTGAAGCCATCCGCCGCGACTGGGCCACCAACGCCCGTTGGTCGGGAATCGCTCGCGACTACGAGCCCGAGGATGTCGTCAAACTGCGCGGTTCGCTGATCGAGGAGCACACGCTGGCCCGCCACGGAGCCGAGCGCCTCTGGAACCAGATCACCGCCGGCGATATCCACTCCGGTGACTACGTCAACGCCCTCGGCGCGCTGACCGGCAACCAGGCGGTCGAGCAGGTCAAGGCCGGCCTCAACGCCATCTACCTCTCCGGTTGGCAGGTCGCCGCCGACGCGAACGCTGCTGGCCAGACCTACCCCGACCAGTCGATCTACCCGGCCAACTCGGTGCCGCAGGTCGTCCGCCGCATCAACAACGCTCTGATGCGCGCCGACCAGATCGAGACCTCAGAAGGCAACAAGCAGGTCGATGACTGGTTCGCTCCGATCGTCGCTGACGCGGAAGCAGGCTTCGGCGGCACGATCAACGTCTACGAGCTCATGCGCTCGATGATCGCCGCCGGCGCAGCCGGTGTGCACTTCGAGGACCAGCTCGGCTCCGAGAAGAAGTGCGGCCACCTCGGCGGCAAGGTCCTCGTTCCGACCTCGCAGCACATCCGCACCCTCAACGCCGCCCGCCTCGCGGCCGACGTCGAGAACGTGCCCAGCCTCGTCATCGCCCGCACCGACGCCGAGGCCGCCACGCTGATGACCTCGGACATCGACGAGCGCGACCAGCAGTTCGTCACCGGTGAGCGCACCGCCGAAGGCTTCTACAAGATCACGAACGGACTCGAAGCCGGCATCGCCCGCGGACTGTCCTACGCTCCGTACGCTGATCTGCTGTGGATGGAGACTTCGACGCCCGACCTCGAAGCTGCGAAGAAGTTCGCCGAGGCGATCCACGCCGAGTACCCGGACCAGATGCTGTCCTACAACTGCTCGCCGTCGTTCAACTGGCGCAAGCACCTCGACGATGCGACCATCGCGAAGTTCCAGCGCGAGCTCGGAGCCATGGGCTACAAGTTCCAGTTCATCACCCTGGCCGGCTTCCACGCGCTCAACTACTCGATGTTCGATCTGGCTCACGGCTACGCCCGCGAACAGATGAAGGCATACGTCGACCTGCAGGAACGCGAGTTCGCAGCCGAAGAACGCGGATACACCGCGACCCGCCACCAGCGCGAGGTCGGCACCGGATACTTCGACCTGGTTTCGACCGCGGTCAACCCGGAGTCCTCGACCACCGCGCTGGCCGGCTCCACCGAAACCGCTCAGTTCCACTGAGCCGCACCGGGTTCACGCCCCACTGACCAGCGGGGATGAACCCACCTAGAACCCGGGGCGGATCGGCAGTGTTTTCACGGGGTTTACATTGTCGATCCGCTCCGTCACACCACAGACGAATCGAAACCCCGCCACGATCCCAACGCACGGCTCACGACTTACGGCAGAGCCGCCTCGGCGAGGATCACCCACAGAACCAGCCACACATTCCAGGCACACACTACGACGGGTGAGGAGAAGCCCATGTCTTACATCAAGATCAACGCGCCGCTCGAAACCGGCTTCGGCACCGTCCTTTCGGAGCCTGCTCTGACGTTCATCGCCAAGCTGCACGACGAGTTCGCCGGCACCATCTGCGACGTGCTGCGCACGCGCCGGGCCCGCGCGGCCGAGATGAACGGCGGAACCCTCCCCCGTTTCAAGCCCGAGACCGCGCGCATCCGCGCCGACCGCTCCTGGTCGGTCGCCGGATCCGCCGGCGCCCCCGGCCTCGAAGACCGCCGCGTGGAGCTCACCGGCCCGGTCACCGAGGATGAGGTCGTGGCGGCGCTGAACTCGCAGGCGAAGGTGTGGCTGGCCGATCTCGAAGACGCCACGAGCCCCACCTGGGCCAATGTCATCGGCGGACAGGTCAACCTCTTCCGCGCCATCCGCGGACAGCTGCCCGGCGTCAACAACGACAACCAGCCGACCATCGGACTGCGCCCCCGCGGTTGGCACCTGCCCGAGAAGCACCTGATCTACGTCGATGACAACGGCCAGGAGTTCTCGACCTCCGGTGCTCTCGTCGACTTCGGTCTGTACTTCTTCCACAACGCCCGCCACCTCATCGACAACGGCTCCGGCCCGTACTTCTACCTGCCGAAGCTCGAGTCCTCGCAGGAAGCACGCCTGTGGAACAAGGTGTTCGTCCTGGCGCAGAACATGCTGGGCATCCCGCACGGCACCATCCGGGCCACCGCTCACATCGAGACGATCACCGCGGTGTTCCAGATGGAAGAGATCCTCTTCGAGCTGCGCGAGCACTGCGCAGGCCTCGAGGCCGCCGGTTGGGACTACCTGTTCTCCGTGGTGAAGAACCTGCGCAACACCACCGACTACGTTCTGCCCGACCGTGAGCGTCTGACGATGGACCTGCCGCTGATGAAGGCGTTCACCGACCGCCTCGTGGCCACCTGCCACCGTCGCGGAGCACACGCGATCGGCACGATGTCCAACCTCATGGCCGATCACCCGGACCAGGAATTCGTGGCCGCCGAGTTCGAGCGCATGCGAGAGGACAAGGCCCGCGAGGCCTGGCAGGGCTTCGACGGCACCTGGGTGGCCGACCCGGCACTGGTTCCGGCGGCTCTGGCCGTGTTCGACGCCGCCCTGGGTTCGCAGCCGCACCAGCTGGAGAACAAGCGCCCCGATGTGCAGGTGACCAGCGAGAACATCCTCGACATCACCGGCCTCGAACCGGTCGTGACCGAAGAGGGTGTGCGGGTGAACATCCGCGTGGCCATCGGGTACATCAACGTTTGGCTCGGCGGCAACGGGCACGTGGCTCTGGAGAACCAGCTCGAAGACGTGTCGACGGCTGAGATCTGTCGCTCGCAGATCTGGCAGTGGATCCGCCACGAGGTGACTCTGGACAACGGGCAGCAGCTGACCTCGCGTCTGGTGGAGCGCTACCTCGGCGAGGAGCTGGCTCTGATGGAGCGCACCGCCGACGATCACTTCGATGAGGCCGTGGAGATCTTCCGCGAGACGGCAATGGGCGAGGAGTTCGCCGAGTTCCTCACCATGCCGGCCTACACCGACCACCTGGTCGACCGGGTGTCCAAGGCCAGCGAAGCCTTCGTCGCCTAACAATTGCTACCTGACGGCGGCCCAGCAACCTCGCGCGAGGTTGCTGGGCCGCCGTCAGGTAGTTTTGGGTGGGATCGTGTGGGGACTCAGCTCCAGTCCATGCCCTCGGGCGGCCACGGTTCGCCGTCCGCCTGAGCGTTGAGCTGGTAGGCGATCGCGCCGTCGATCGATTCGCGGATGATGTCAGCGTGGCCGGCGTGGCGGGCGATCTCGGTGGCCAGGTGCCACAGGATCCAGCGCACCGTCATCGTGAAATCGTTGGGCATCCACGGGTTGTACGGCATCGGAACTTCGGTGCCGAGGTCGGTCCCCGCGTCGTCGACTGCGGCCCTCGCGTCCTCGATCCCGTCGATGACCTTGTCGAAGATTGCGACCGCCTCGGTGATGTCGAGGTCGGGGAGAGCGGACCCGTCGAACATCGCTGTCAGCCCCAACTTCTCGTTGACCGTCCGGTAGTCATCCTCGCCGACCTCTCGCGTCGGGTCCTTGACTTGAATGAGCCAGTTATTGACCACCTGGGCTCCGTGAACGATGAGGCCGGCGATACTCAAACCACTGGCCGTCGGCGTGCTGCGGGCCTGCTCATCGGTCAGGCCCTGCGCCGTGAGCTTGAGCTGGGTGCACTGCTGGGTGAGGTAGGTGAACGCGGCGTCGGCTTCGCTCGTGACGGAAGGGGTGAAGAACGGCATGATCTCTCCTTTGCAATGTCCGCCGCGGCCGGATGGCTGAAGCGGTGATCCTATCGTCAGGTGCTATGCGGACATATACTGTCCGCATCAATAAGTCGGGCGAAAGTTTCTCATTCGGAGGTGGAATGCGGTCGGAGACGCGACTCTTGAGCCTGCTCGGACTGTTCGCATCCGGCAGGAGCTGCACTGCCCTCGAGCTCGCCGCCCGCTTCGACGTCACCCCACGTACCATCCGTCGAGATATCGCCGAGTTGCGCGATCTCGGCTACATCATCTCCTCGGCACCGGGCCTGACCGGGGGCTATCGCGCCGAATCGCGGACGGTGCTGCCGCCTCTGCAGCTCGAGGCAGGCGAGGCGCTGGCCACCGCGGTCGGCCTGGCACTCCTGCGCGGGGCCGGCCTGGACACCGAACACGCGGAATCGGCGACGACGAAGCTGCAGACGATGCTCCCGGCCGCGATGCGCGCGACCGTCGCCGAAATCTCGACGGCTGTGTCAGTGTCCGAAGGCCACGCACCCGGAGTCGACATCAGCGCGGTCATCACGCTCGCCTCGGCGATCAATGCGTCGACGATCGCGACTTTCGATTATCGGAAGATGCAGCGCACTGCCGTCGACGACCCCACCGTCACGGGCCCGGCCGGCGCCCTGACCACCGACGCGTCCGGCACTGCGATTGCCGAAGCGTCCCCCGGCCCGACTGGCGACCACCCCTCGACGCCCCGCCGCGTTGAACCGATCCGTCTCGTCGTCTTCGGCGCGCACTGGTACCTCTTCGCCTTCGACCTCGACCGCGATGACCATCGGGTCTTCCGCCTCGACCGGATGAGCCGGGTTCACGCGACGACATTGAGCATCACCCCACGTGAGCACCCCGACGCCGAGGCGGCTGTGTCCGCAGCCGTGACCACCACCGCGTATCCGCACACCGTCGTTCTGCGCACGGCCGCCTCGGCGCGGGAAGCGAAGGAATGGTTCCCCACCCGGAGCGCCACCATCACCGAGGCGGCCGATGGTGTGCGCATCACCTGCGGATTCTGGGACCTCAGATGGGTCGCGGCCACCCTTGCGTCCATCCCCGCCGAGATCGAAGTGCTCCACCCACCTGAGCTCATCGACGCCCTGCGCGACCACGCAGAGAGAGCGCAAGCGGTCGTCGAAGCATCAATTACTACCTGACGGCGGCCCAGCAACCTCGCGCGAGGTTGCTGGGCCGCCGTCAGGTAGCAATTGGGGCAATGGGGGTTGCGGGGTGCTGACCGAAGCGTGATCCCGAAGTGAACGAATCATGGATGAGTCCATATACTGGGGGCCATGACGATTCTCATTGGCTACCTACCCGCTCCCGAGGGTGAGGCTGCTCTGCGTGCGGGATTAGCAGAGGCCAAACTGCGGTCGAGCGCTGCCGTCGTGATCAACTCACAGCGACGAGGTGCCAGTGGAGCTCCGACCGAGATCGGGGAAGACGAGATCAAGCGGATCGTCGACCTCGGCAAGGAATCGGACGTCGACGTCGAGGTGCTCCAACCCGATCACGAAGACGATCTGCCCGGCACACTCAACGACCTCGCCGAGGAGTACGAAGCCCAGCTCATCGTCATCGGCCTGCGCAAACGCTCAGCGATCGGGAAGTTCATCCTCGGCTCGCAGGCACAGCGTATCCTCCTCGAAGCCGAGGTCCCGGTGCTGACGGCCAAGGCCTGAAACCTCGCCGAGGCGGCCCTGACCTCGGCATCATCGCCGCGGTTGGAGCCCCCATCCCCAGGCGAGGAGCTCGGCCAACGACACGCCCTCGGTGTCGCTGAGATCCGTGATCTGCGTGCGGCACGAATACCCGTCGGCAAGAACGACCTGCAACCGGTCGTCCGCACCCGTATCCGTCGCCTGATTCGGCGACACATCTGTACCGGACTCAGTCGCACGATTCGGCGACGCACCTGTACCGGAGCTGGTCCGAGGCTCCGCGCCGGCGGCCCGTCCCCGCTTGCGCAGCGCCGGCAGCAGAGCCACCTCGGCGACGGCGACCGAGGTCTCGAAATGGCCGTCTTCGACGCCGAAGTTCCCGGCCAGACCGCAGCACCCGCCGAGGAACTCCGTGTCCGCTCCCGCCCTGGCCAGCAGCTCCTTATCGGCCGCGTTGCCGAAGATCGCCGACTGGTGACAATGCGGCTGCACGAGCGCCTCGACGCCGGACAGGTCCGGCAGCTCGGCGCCGATGCTCAGCAGATACTGGGCCAGCGTCTGCACCCGGTCGGCCACTCGGTGCGACGCCTCGTCGGCGACGAGTTTGAGCGAATCGTCCTTCAGCGTCGCCAAGCACGAGGGTTCGACTCCGATGATCGGCACATCGTCGGTGGCGTCGAGAGCCGTGATCGTCTCCGAGAGATTCACCTTCGCGGCATCGAGCTGACCGGTGGAGATGAGCGGCAGCCCGCAGCACACGGTCTGATCGATCACCCGCACACGCACACCGGCCTGCTCGAGCACCGCGACGGCCGCGGCGAGGATGCGCGGAGCGAAATGGTTCGACCAGGAATCGGCGAACAGCACGACTTCTGCATTCGGCCGCAGCGAAGCCGCGGCCGGTGACTCGGCATTCGCACGCGACTTCGGTGCCGCCTCGGCGGTGGTGGTCCACCATTTCCTGAACGTCGTGGACGCGAACTGCGGGATCGAGCGACGAACGTCGATGCCGGCCATCTTCTTCGCCAGGGCGGTCAGCCCAGGCAGCCCCGACACCCGGTTGACGACAGGTGCGAGCGGGGTGACCAGGCGGGCGAGCTGTGGGAGGAACCCGAGCGAATAGTGCTTCATTGGCCGCAGCCGTCCCTGATAGGACTGGTGCAGGACCTCGGCCTTATAGGTGGACATGTCCGTGCCGGTCGGGCACTCCGTCCCGCAGGCCTTGCACGACAGACACAGGTCGAGGGCTTCGTGTACCTCGGGGGAGTCCCAGCGCGGCTCGAGCAGATCCCCGGACACCATCTCCTGCAGCACGCGTGCGCGCCCTCGAGTCGAATGCCGCTCGTCCCGGGTGGCCTGATACGACGGGCACATGATGCCGCCGCCGGCCGCCGAATCCGCACGGCATTTGCCAACCCCGGTGCACCGGTGCACCGCCGAGGCGAAACCGGCGGACTCGCCTTCATAGGCCATCGCCAGAGTGCCGGGCAGCTCTTGGCGCAGCGGCAGCTGAGTCAGGCGGATCGATTCGTCGAGGGCGTCGGGATCGACGATGACCCCCGGATTGAGCAGATGCTGAGGATCGAAGAGGCGTTTGACCTGGGCAAACAGATCGAGTGCCGCCGGAGTGTACATGAGCCGCAGCAGTTCGGAGCGCGCCCGACCGTCCCCGTGCTCCCCGGAGACCGACCCGCCGTAGCGGGCGACGAGCTTCGTGGCCGCGACCATGAAATCGCGCATCACCTGCCCGCCGTTCGGATCCTCGAGCGGGAAGTCCACGCGCATGTGCAGGCAGCCATCACCGAAGTGCCCATAGGGAATGGCCCACAGCCTGTGCTCCTCGAGCAGCTCCATGAGATCGTGCAGATAGTCGCCGAGGTGGTCCACCGGAACCGCTGAATCCTCCCACCCAGCGTGGGCGTCGCGGCCATCGGGGGTGCGTGAGACCAGTCCGGCGCCATCGGCGCGGATGGCCCACACCTCGGCGGCCGCCCGGGCGTTCAGGACCGCGGAGTCGAGTGACTTCGACTCGGAGATGAGGCGCTGAGTCTCGGTCTTGAGCGCGGACTCGTCCTCACCGGTGAGTTCGACGACGAGCCAGCCCGCGCCCTCCGGTAGGGCGGGGACCGCCTCGGCGCCCTTGGTGTCGATGACCCGGTCGAGCATGCGCGAATCGAGCCCCTCGCAGGCGGCGACGGGGAAGTCCTTCAGCAGCGGCGCATCGTGGGCGGCGGCGACCATGTCCGCGTAGCCGAGGACGACCGCCGAGGTGAAGCTCGGATCCTTGACCAGGCGCATCTTCGCCGCCAGGATGACACCCCAGGTGCCCTCGGTGCCGGCGAAGGCGCGCCGGACGTCGAAGCCGTTCTCCGGGAGGAGTGACTCGAGCCCGTACCCGGAGACCTGGCGGGAGAATGTGCCGAAGTTCGTGCGGATGGTGCCGAGGTTCTGTGCCACGAGTTCGTGCAGCCGCGGGAACGTCGTGGAAGCGTCCGAGTCATCGAGGGTGACGACGGTGCCGTCGATGAGCATGATCTTCAGTGCCAGGATATTGTCGCCCGTGCGGCCGTAGCCCAAAGCTCGCGGGCCGCAGGCATTGTTGCCGATCATCCCGCCGATCGTGCAGCGGGTGTGGGTGGACGGGTCCGGGCCGAAGCGCAGACCGTGTGGTTTGGCCTGTTTCTGGAGATGAGCGTGGACGCAGCCGGACTGCACCCAGGCCGACTGTTCCTCCGGGTCGAGGTCGAGAACCGCGTTCATATGGAGAGAGAAGTCGAGGACGATGCCGCGGCCGATGGCATTGCCGGCGATCGATGTGCCGGCGCCACGGCTGGTGATCGGCACGCCGAGGCGGCGGGCAACGGAGAGGACCCGCGCCACTTCGTCTTCGTCGTGAGGAAAGACGATGGCGGCAGGGACGAGCCGGAAGAGCGAAGCGTCGGAGGAGTATGCGGCGCGATCGGTGTCGTCGATGCTGAAATCACGGATGCCCGCGGTGCGGAACTGTTCGGCGAGTGCGGTGGGAAGCGCTGTCTGGGACTCGTCTTCGTCGACGGTCGCCCGATTCGCTCCAGTGGGATGGGCCATAGTCGTCATGTCCGCATTGTGCCACTTGGGTTGCCGGAACACCGATATCTTCCACGGCGGGGATGGCGAGCGAGAGTCATCGTCCAGGATCAGGGAAAGTTATGCGTTCGTTATCTCACGTGCTCAGAACGGTGCTACTCAGTAGCCTGAGTTCCTATATTCGGGAATTCTTGGCGTCTTGACATATTCGTGGTATCTAATGGGACTACACCAATTCGTGGCAACGGGCCACTACATGAATGCAAGGGAAGAAACCATGTCTCGTCGAGCTCGTGAATTGACAGTTGATCAGACTGCATTAGTCGGAGTCGTCCGAAAGGTCGCACGGCAGCGTTCGAAAATCAACACCGACTATGTGATGGCGATTCTGCGCGCCCGCGAAGAAGGCGCGACCTTCGGTGCGATCGCCGAGGCGGCCGGCACCTCCTCGCAGGCCGTTCAGGAGATCGTGCGCAGGCACGGACCGGTCAAGCGCAGCGAGCCGAAAGCCGGAGTCGCCGACCCCGCCTGACCCCAGAGAACACAGGGGCAGAACGACATTTGCCGGTCCCCTCTGTGCTCGCACTTCCCTCGCAGATACCAGGGCGGTGATCCATGCTCGATATGGATCACCGCCCTTGTGCGATTCATGGACGTTTTCTGACGATTCCGTGACCGAATCTTCGCGGAGCCGGAAGCAGGGAATTGCATGAACGGAGGCAACAGGGCTGATGGGCTGAGAAAGCCTTCAGAAAGATTCTGCCCTGCGTGCGGAAATCGCATCACGATTCGACTCTTCGACTGTTTCTGAAATATCAGATGCCGAAGTTCCCTGGCGACAACCTCAGGTGCGTTTCCAGTTCGGCGGAAAAGCCGTCCAATCGGAGTTCCCGACCTCCTCGGGCAGCTTAGATACAAGAAGTACATATTCGCCGGTGTATTGCAGTCTTGTTACACACGACGCGGACCTGGGCGGTTCCCGGCCGGCGGCGGACACCCGGGCGAGATGCGGAGAGGGTTGTCTAGAGTGGCCGTATGAACTCCGAGCTCGAATCGCTGCCCGCTGAGATCGCTGACCACTCTCTGATCCGCATCGCCTCCGACCTCTCACTCATCGCGTGGGAGCAGATGCTCGCCTGGAGGCCGCTGCTCGGCGCGAGCCTCGACGCCAGTGTCGTCGACACGAAGACCTCGCCGAATGACCTCGTCACTCGCGCCGATGCGCAGATCGAGGCGCTTGTGCGCGGCTACCTCAACCGAGTCAGGCCCCATGACCTCGTGGTCGGCGAAGAGGGTTCTGAAGCCCTCGATCCGGTCGAATTCTTCCCGGCGGACTTCCTGCTCAAACTCAACGCCTTCGATCCGGAGGTCGGTGCACTTAACGAGGCTGCTGACGAGGGTCCGCGTCTGGAATGGCATGTCGACCCGATCGACGGCACCGTCAACTATGTCCGCAACATCGAACACCACGCGTTCTCCGTCGGAGTCTGCGCGGCCGCAGCTGAGGCTGCTGCCGGCCGCGGTCTCGGCGACTGGCAGATCGGACTCGTCGCATCGCCGGGATTGAATGCCACATGGCTGGCAGCTGCCGGTTGCGGTGCCTTTCGGGTCGACGGACGCTTGGCCGACCATCGCAAGGCCGGCTCCGCCGTTCCGGCGCGACGACTGCACGGGACTCCGCCCGGGCTGTCCGGCAGGCTCCTGGCCACCGGATTCGCCTATGCCCTGAGCAACCGCGGCGCCCAATTGGCCAAGCTCGACGACCTCATGACCGGCTACGACGATATCCGCCGCTGCGGATCGGCGGCACTCGACCTGTGCATGGTCGCCGAAGGTCGGGTCAACGGCTACGCCGAACGCGGACTGGGCATCTACGACTACGCCGGTGGGGCAGTTATCGTCGAAGAGGCCGGACTCAAGGTCAGTCGCGGAGGATCCGGCGGACCGACCGCCGCCGCCGACACTCAGGAAGAAGTCGACCGCCTCATCGCCGCCATCTGATCTGAGGTCCACCGCGCGACCACCCCATCACACGACCACCCAGCCCTCACTTCAGATGTGATGCAGATAACGTCATACTTTTTTGCCTTTATTTTCAAAGCATAGGCTAAGCTTACTTTCAGTGTGCGCACACGTTTTTCTCATACGTACATTCCTGAAAGTGGGACCCCATGGTTTCGACTCGCCTTCAAATGAGCGCCCTGGCAGGCGTTGTCGCTCTGACTCTGGCCGGCTGCGGCTCGGCAGACTCCGATTCGGCTCAGGCCGAAGACTCCGGATCCACGATCGAGGTCGAGGACAACAACGGCAAGCAGACCGTCGCCTCCCCGCCGAAGTCCGTTGTCGCCACCGACAACCGCACGTTCCAGACGCTCAGCGACTGGGGCATCGAACTCAGCGGCGGCGCCGTCTCCCTGATGAGCGACGACCTCGACTACACGCAGGATGATTCCATCCTCGACCTCGGCAGCCACCGCGAACCCGACCTCGAGAAGGTCGTGGAGGCCAAGCCCGATCTCATCGTCAACGGTCAGCGATTCGCCCAGTTCCATGACGACCTGGCCAAGCTCGCTCCCGAGGCAACGGTGCTCGAACTCGATCCTCGCGACGGCGAGGACTTCGACGCCGAGCTGCGCCGCCAGACCGAGGTCCTCGGCGAAGTCTTCGGAGAGCAGGATGAAGCGAAGAAGCTCGTCGACGACTTCGACGCCTCCATCGAGCGCGCCCAGAAGGCCTACGACGACAACGACACGGCCATGGGCCTGATCACCTCGGCCGGCGACATCGGCTATGCCGCACCGTCGGTCGGCCGCACCGTCGGACCGGTCTTCGACATCCTCGACCTCGACCCGGCCCTCGAGGTCGAAGAGGGCAGCGAAGACCACCAGGGCGACGACGTCTCCGTCGAAGCCATCGCGAAGTCGAACCCCGACCTCATGATCGTCCTCGACCGCGACGCCTCCTTCGCCCCTGAAGAACGCGACGAAGGTTCGGCCCCGGCCGCCGAAGTCCTCGAAGACTCCGAAGCGCTCAAGGACGTTCCTGCGATCACGGACGACAAGATCGTCTACTTCCCCGAGGACACCTACCTCAACGAAGGCATCCAGACGTACACCGAGTTCTTCAACGACTTCGCAGACAAGCTCGAAGCTCAGAAGTGATGACCCTCGCCGAGGCGGCCCGACGTCGGAACGAAGCCCGACGCAACCGGACGGCTGAGTCCCGGCAGGGAACGGTCGATCCGTCCCCCAGCGGGACGGCAGTCTCGTCCGTACGTGGGGCCGCCTCGGCGAAGGCACCTCTGTTCGGATGGCCCCTGCTGTTGGGCATCGTCGGGGTCGCCATCCTCCTCGCGCTCTCGCTGCTCACCGGCGTCTACGACATCTTCGGCGGTGTGGGCGGGGCCGAGATGTTCCAGATCACGCGGATCCCGCGCACGATCGCCCTCGTCCTGGCGGGCGCCGCCATGGCGATGTGCGGACTGGTCATGCAGCTGCTGACCCAGAACCGATTCGTCGAGCCGACGACGACCGGCACCACCGAATGGGCGG
Source organism: Brevibacterium sp. OS20 (assembly GCF_056837565.1). NCBI lineage: Bacteria > Bacillati > Actinomycetota > Actinomycetes > Micrococcales > Brevibacteriaceae > Brevibacterium > Brevibacterium sp. OS20. Next base: position 534,145 of record NZ_CM166367.1, read on the forward strand.
GGCTCGGCCTCATGCTCACCGTCATCGTCTATCCCGATGCCTCGATCGTCGCGCGAATGGTCGGCGCGATCATCGCCGCGTTCATCGGCACCCTTGTCTTCTTCGTCTTCCTGCGCCGTGTGTCCCTGAAATCCTCGCTCATCGTGCCCATCGTCGGCATCATGCTCGGCGCCGTCGTCGGCGCTGTCTCGACATTCATCGCGGTGCAGACGGACATGCTGCAGTCGCTGGGCATCTGGTTCGCCGGCAGCTTCACGTCGATCCTGCGCGGCCAGTACGAGACCCTGTGGATCGTCGCGGCCGTCGTCGTCGCCATCTTCATCCTCGCCGACCGCTTCACCGTGGCAGGGCTCGGCAAGGAGATCGCCACCAACGTCGGTCTCAACTATAACCAGATCCTGCTGCTGGGCACCGTGTTCGTGGCGATTGCGACCGGAGTGGTCACCGTCGTCGTCGGCAACCTGCCGTTCCTCGGCCTCATCGTGCCGAACATCGTCTCGCTCATCCGCGGCGACGACCTGCGCTCGAACCTGCCCTGGGTGTGTCTGCTCGGCATCGCGATCGTCACCATCTGCGACCTCATCGGCAGGATCATCGTCATGCCCTTCGAACTGCCCGTCTCCCTCATCCTCGGCGTCGTCGGCGCGGCCGTGTTCGTCGCCCTGCTCCTGCGTCAGCGAAAGGTCGGGTGAGCTCGGATGCGCGCAAACGATGAAACCGAATCGACCGGGACCGGCACCGAGGCGGCCCACCCGACCGCGGCCACCGTCGTGAACGGCGGGGACCGGTCCGGTGCGGGCGCACGGTACGGTCGGCCGCCTCGGCGAGGGTCTGCGACTGCTCAGCGGTCGTCGGGACCGCTTCCGACGAAACGGTCGCAGCGTCGCTACTGGACGATGATCATCGTGCTGGCGGTCGCCTCGGCGGGGATCGCTCTGGGCATCCTGGCCTGGGACAATCCGATGCCGATCACCGACCCGGGGTTCTGGCTGATCGCCGAGCTGCGGCTGACGAACCTCGTCGTCATCGCCCTGGTGGCACTGTGTCAGTCGTTCGGCACGGTCGCCTTCCAAACGGTGACGAACAACCGGATCATCACCCCATCGATCATGGGATTCGAGTCCCTCTACGTGGCGATCCAGACCTCGGCGATGTACTTCTTCGGAGTCACCGCGATCGTCGAACTCAAGGGGCTAGTGCCCTTCATCGTCCAGCTCGTGCTCATGGTCGGGCTGTCGCTGGCGCTCTACGGGTGGCTGCTGTCGGGACGGCATTCCTCGGTGGCGCTCATGCTGCTCATCGGCGTCGTCATCGGCGGCGGACTCGGCTCGGTCGCGACATTCATGCAGCGGACGCTGACCCCGAGCGAATTCGACGTCCTCTCCGCCCGACTGTTCGGGTCGATCTCGAATTCGGATTCGAGCTACCTGCCGGTGTCGATCCCGCTGTGCCTGCTCGCCTGCCTCGGGCTCTACCTCTGCTCCTCACGCCTGAATGTGGTGGCCCTGGGACGGGACATGACGAGCAACCTGGGACTCAACTATAAGGGCGAACTGCTCAAGGTCCTCTTCTTCGTCTCCATCCTCATGGCAGTGTCCGTCTCGATGATCGGACCGATGGTCTTCCTCGGCTTCCTCGTCGCAATGCTCGCCTACCAGTTCGCTGACACCTTCGACCACAAACGCCTCTTCCCGATGGCCGCGCTCATTGGATTCGTCGTTCTCGGCGGGGCGTACTTCGTCATGAAGAACATCTTCTACGCCGAGGGGGTCGTGTCGATCATCATCGAGATCGTCGGCGGCGGCGCCTTCCTGCTCGTCATCCTGAGAAAGGGGCGCCTGTGATCACGCTCGAATCGGTCCGCAAATCCTACGCCGACGAAGTCTCGATCGGGCCCGTCGATCTGCAGATCCCTGCCGGGGGAGTCACCGCTCTGGTCGGGCCGAACGGCGCCGGAAAGTCGACTCTGCTGACGATGATCGGGCGGCTGCTCGGGATGGATTCCGGCGCGATCTCGGTGGCCGGTTATGACGTCAGCTCGACGAAGTCGAAGGATCTCGCGAAGATCGTGTCCATCCTGCGGCAGGAGAACCACTTCATCACCCGGCTGACGATCCGGCAGCTCGTCGGCTTCGGACGGTTCCCCCATTCGAAAGGTCGACTGACGACCGCCGATGAGGAAGTGATCTCGCAGGCGATCGACTTCCTCGAGCTCGGTGAGCTGGAGAATCGGTTCATCGACGAGCTCTCCGGCGGGCAGCGGCAACGGGCCTATGTGGCGATGGTGCTGGCGCAGGACACCGACTACGTGCTGCTCGATGAGCCGCTGAACAACCTCGATATGAAGCGATCGGTGCAGATGATGCAGCACCTGCGCCGGGCCGCCGCCGAGATGGGGAGGACCATCGTCATCGTCCTCCACGACATCAACTTCGCCGGTCACTACGCAGACCACATCTGTGCGGTCAAAGACGGTGCCGTCATCGAATTCGGTGCGCCCGAGGAGATCATGACCGGCGAGGTGCTCTCACGTGTCTTCGACACTCCAGTCGACGTCATCGACGGACCCCGCGGCCCCCTTGCGGTGTACTTCTGAGTCCGGGTCGGGCTCCGGGGCGTCTGACTGCGGGTGAGTTCTGCCTTTGCGCTGATGTCATGCCGCCGGCGGGGCCGGCGGAGGGTACGTTCCGGGAAGCATGGGGATGGTGAGGAGCCACTTGAGGCGACTCTCGGGCGCTCATCGCCTTTTGACCGAACCATCGAGTTCGAACCAGATGCATCGATCAGAAGGCGATGACAGATGGCCCGTAAGTCGATGGCGGATGGTGCAAAAGCCGATCACCAGACTTGGGCTCCAGTGGACTGAGCGCTCACTTGCGCACCAGACACTGTGGAGTACCTTCTCATTCGGCACCTTTAGAGAATCCAGACAGTCGGCGCGTTCATAGGTTCAACTGGGCTAAACCGTCTCAGCGGTGCCCAGCATCTGCGAGTTCTCAGGGATTCGTGTGCAGAGACGTTCATCGGTGGCCTGTGGAGAATATCTCGACTCGACCGTCGTTGACTTGTGGACGACGAAACGTTGTCCACAACCTCAGCGCAAGGGGTACTAACGGCAGTTCGCTGATGCCGATACTCGCCAGATGAAGAATACGATCTATCGTGAAGAGTTCTCCGCCGCCGGCATCTCTTCCAAAACGATCAAGAGCGCGCTGGATTGTTGTCTGATTCGTCTCTGCCGCGGGGTGTACTCGGTGATCCGTGAGTGCGGAGTGAAAGACCACAGTCGGATTGCGGCATTTATCAGAGACGTCGACTGGATCAGTTTCCACGTCGGCAAAACTCCAGCCGACCTGAAGCGCGATTTCAGGTATCAGACCCAGCTCCGAGCGCTGCGCATTCAGAGTTACCGCTGGTACCGGCCAGAGGACGTGATCGTTGGCAAATCGGCGGCTGTCCTCCACGGAATACCTTTGTACAAGGACGCATCGCAAGCGATCACGGTCAGACACCCAAGGAGCAATTCGCACACTAAGGAGATTATCCGTGTGCGGGATGAGGTACCCGCAGAGGATCAGGTCCGATTCGGTCACCTTGCGGCCACCTCGGCGATCAGGACGGCCTTGGACCTCATTCGGATTTCGGGTCAACACGAAGCTTTTGCAGCACTGGAATGGGTACTGCGTCAGGCGACGGCCGATCATTTCCCTGGCTTCAATCCGAGGTCCGGGTATACAGAAAAGTTTCAGTCCGAGGCACGTCGGATCATCAAGACGGCGTTCTATCCTGCGGTTGCTCGCATGCGATCGGGCCAGGTCACCGCGCAGCGGATGGTTGATGCGATCGGGCCGTTCTCTGAGAACCCAGCCGAGAGCAAATGCCGACTCAACCTCATCGCTTTGAACCTGACGGGGTTCGAACAGCAGATCGAAGTCCGAGACAGCCGAGGCTTCATTGCTCGAGTCGATTTTCTCAATGAACAGGCACGAACGATCCTCGCGGTCGACGGAAGTGAGAAATACGCTCTGGTGGGTCCCTCGCTGATCCGGAGGGAAGGCGAACAGCACAATCGGCTTCTCAGCTTGGGCTATAAGGTCATCCATCTGAGTTTCGACGACGTGCTCAGACTCAACGACTTTCGGGACAAGATCTTCACACAGGTGCCGGAGCTGAAGCAGATGGTCGGGAGCCCGGACGAATGATGTAGAGTTCGCGCATCGACTTTTGTGCCGGTAACCATCGGGTTTTGTACAGTCGGGTATCGAGTTTTGTGTGGCGCATCGAGTTTTATCCCGATGACCTGATCAGAAGGCGATTGTTCGCCGAAGAGGCCGCTGAGTTGCCATGGCTCGGTGCTCGGTGCTCGGTGCTCGGTGCTCGGTGCTCGGTGCTCGGTGCTCGGTGAAGGCGCGGCCCAGCACCAATCGCTGCGGCGGCCTCGAGTGGCACCTGGAGGAGAACGGCGCCGATGTCCGTGACCGTCGGATCCTCTTCTCAGCTTTCCTCGATCAGGTGAGGGCGCGGAAGGCGGCTGCGGTTTCGGTCTGAGCCGACCCAGCGGCCTCCTCTATCTGTCGTCTGCCGCGACGGCCGGGCGGATCAATACCCAACGGCGCACTGCCATCACGAGTGCGGCAACCAGCCCTACGATGAGCAGTCCGTCGGCGGCAATATAGAGCAGATGCAGGGACGACCCACCCTCGTCGACACCTGCGAGCACGGCATCCGTGCGCTGATTGAGCAGCGGCCGAATGACGACGACCTTGATGATGAGCACTCCGATGAGCCCGCATGCCACACTGCGATAGACGCGATCGACACCCGACTTCAGCAGCGACCACAGCAGGATCACGGCGATGACGAGCTCGACCCAGTTCATCACTCCGAACACCAGCCGACCGATGCCCAGCCCCAGCGGGATCGTGATGCCGGGGGCGGTGAACTTCAGCGGTGCCTCGATGAGCGAGATGCCGATGATGAGTCCGAGCCAGATGGCGGGCAGGATGATCCGAGCGCTCGCCGCCAGCCGCGAGTCATCGGTGCTGAAGAAGTGAGTCATGCCTTCGATTCTACTCCTCGTAGAAATTCGTCTGCCGCGCCCTCACCTTCACCCACCAATTACTACCTGACGGCGGCGCAGCAACCTCGCGCGAGGTTGCTGGGCCGATCCTTCTATGTCTGTCAAGCCGGCGTGGGAATTGTTTCTAGCCCGTTGAGAATCTTGAAAACTCGACGCGCGAGATACCATTTGAGCTTGCGCTTGAGTTCCCTCTTCGACTTCTTCGTCGGGTCCTCACCAAAGCGCTGGGCAACATAATCCCTGGTTCTCTCATCGTGGATCATCCGGTTCGTGATCACCGTGTGCAGGGCCCGGTTCAACTGCCGATCCCCACCCCTGTTCAACCGGTGTCGTTGCGTGTTGCCCGACGAAGCAGGGATCGGATTCGCCCCTGCCAGGGCTGCGAACGCAGCCGCGTTACGGACTCGTCCCGGATGCGACCAGGCGGTGAAGAACACCGCGGCAGTGAACGTACCGATCCCGGGTTCGGCCAGCAAGACTGCCGCCGGACTGGCCTCAACAAGTTCAGCGAGCTTGTCATGGTTGTCCTGCAGATCGTCATCAAGATCGAGGACGCGTTGAGCTAAACGGACCGCTTCGTCCCGGGACGTGGCCAGGCCGATGTCTTCCTTCCTCGACCGCCACTTCGAGATCTCGACGAACTGGGCATCGGTCAACGAGTTACGGGCATCAATTCCCAGAGCGACAGTGCGCACCAACGCGGTCAGGGAGTTGATCATCCGGGTCCGTTCGGTGGTCATCGCGTCCCGGGCTGCCAACAGCACGCGCAGGCCCTGGCGGACTCCTTCGCCTTGGCGTGGCCACCGCAGCTGGTCGGTGTGTAGCGCCAGCACGGACTTCGCGATCCGGTAGGAGTCGAGCTCATCGCTCTTACCCACGCCGTACCGGGCTTTGGCATCCATGCGTCCAGCTTCGACCACGGGGTATTCGGTCGTGGCGATATGACCGGTCAGCACCGCCCCGTAGGATGCGGTTCCTTCCACGACCCACAGGGTGTCGAGGTCACCTTTCGTCCACCGGCCTGCCCAGGTCAGGGCCCGTTTGATGCCGGCCCGAGATGTCGGGAAGCTGCCGGTAGCCACGAGGATGCCGGTGTTGGTGATGATCGTGTAGACGTGTTTTCTGGCGTGTGTATCGACGCCGATGAAGAAGTTGTATAAGTGCGCGACAATGGACATAGCGGTTCGAAGCTCCCTGTTTGACCGATAGGTTGTGCGGCCGCTTGCGGCCGGTACCGGTCCGGGATGAGGTCACTTCGGAACAACACTGTGATGAGTCACGCCCCGGCAAGGGGCGGACAGCCTTCTGATCAAGTTACCGAGGTGGGCCGAGTCGGTGCCGGCCGCACCACCCATGTGATCGGACAAATCGGCCCGAAGACACCACCAAAAGGGGGTGGGTCACCGCCAGGTTGAGTCACGATCACGGGGTGGAGAGGCCAGCACCTACTCTGCCAGCCGGTCCCAGACCAGCCACTACCAAGACTCACAGCCGTCAGGTAGCAAGAAGGGGTGGTGGTCGGGACGCTCAGCGCCTTCGCCGGACCCGCTCTAGACTGGTGTCCATGCGTCTGTTCTCCAACGCCGTGGTGCGCACTTTCGCACCCCAAGCCGCCTCGAGTGCCCCCGACTCGAACACCCCTGCGTCGATCGCATCCGACCCGATCGGATCGAACGCAGAAGCGGCCCCAGAAACGGCCCCCGATTCCGACCCCTCGCCCACCTCCGACCCCTCGCGGCCGGCCCCGGATGCGATCCTCGTTGATGGGGAGACCATCGTGGCCATCGGCACCCGGGCCGAACTCCTCGACATCGCCGCCGCGGAATCGTCGACGACGGCGGCGCTCGCCTCGGCGGGTGGGGTCGGTGCCACTGCGGTCATCCCCGGCCTCGAGATCGATGAGATCGACTGCGGCGGGCAGGTCATTCTGCCCGGATTCGTCGACGGCCACATCCACTCGATCCTGTACGCCGACTCCCTGACCGACCTCGATCTGTCTCAGACGAAATCGCTGCCCGAGGCGGTCGCCGCCATCCGCGAACGCGCCGATTCCCTCCCGGTGGGCACCTGGGTGGTCGGCTCCGGGTGGGACCTCAACAAGTGGGAGGACCCGAGCTACCCTGACCGTGAGCTCCTCGACGCCGAGGTCCCCGACCATCCGGTGGCGATGTGGTCACTCGATCTGCACACCTTGTGGGTCAACGCCCACGCTCTCGAGATCGCCGGCATCGACGAGGCGACCCCCGACCCTTCCGGCGGCAGCTTCGTCCGCGACGAGAACGGTCAGCTCACAGGTCTCGTACGCGAAGACGCCACCGATCTCGTCGCCCGCTTCATCCCCGAACCCAGCCGCGAGGACCAAGTCGAACGCCTCGCCGCCACCCAGGAGCTCTTCCTGTCACAGGGGCTGACCGGGATCCATGACTTCGACGGCATCGCCTCGACCTTGGGCTGGAACGACCTGCACGCGGCCGGTCGCCAGGACATGCGCGTGACCTTGTTCCTGCGTTCACCCGAAGTGCCGTGGGCGATCGAAACCGCCTGGCACACCGGTGACGGCGATGATTGGCTGCAATGCGGTGGGCTGAAGCTGTTCTCGGACGGGGCGCTCGGCTCGCATACCTCGCACATGTCCTCAGCGTTTCCCGCAGTCGACGGTGAGGACGAGAACTTCGGTGTCGTGCAGATGACCGAAGACGAGCTCTTCGACCAGGCACACATCGCCACCGAGGCGGGAATATCCGTGGCCATCCACGCCATCGGCGATCAGGCGAACCATCATGTGCTCGCTGTCTACGACCGCTTGCGGGAGACGACGAAGGCCGCGGAGGAGAAGTTCGGCCGACCCATGCGTCACCGCGTCGAACATGCCCAGTTCATCCAACCCGCCGACGTCGCCCGGTTCGCCGAGCTCGAGGTGCTCGCGTCGATGCAGCCGCGCCACTGCATCTCCGACCTGCACCTGCTCCACCTCATCGACGAATCCGCGCAGCTGGCCGCTTATGCTTGGCCGGATCTGCTCGCTGCGGGTGCCCAAGTGGTCTTCGGCTCCGATGGGCCCGTCGAACCTGCCAACCCGTTCGCCGCGATCTACGCGGCGATGACCAGGGCGAACATCTCCGGAGACGCGACGACGAGCTTCCAGCCGCACCGTCGGCTGAGTGCCGTCGAGGCCATCCGCCTGCACACTCAGGGACCGGCCTTCGCCGCCGGGCTCGAGGACCGGCGCGGATATCTGGCGCCGGGCATGGACGCCGACTTCATCGTCGTCGACACCGATCCGTGCGCGGCCGAAGGGCTCGATCCCGAGGTCGCCGCGGCAGAGCGCGACGGCCTCCTCGGCTACGATTCCGAAGAAGCCCTGTTCGCCCACGCCGAGGCGATCCGCGATACCCGAGTCGCGCTCACCGTCGTCGGCGGCGAGGTGAAATACCGCGCCTGACCACGCCGAGGCGGTCGACCACCTCGGCGATGGGCGGGACCCGCACTGCCCGCTCCCTCGACCAACTGCTCCCTCGACCAACTGCTCCCTCGACCAACTGCTCCCTCGACCAACCGACAAGGACGTCCCCGCATGCCCCGCTCGTTTCTGGCCCAGGCCCGCAAGGTCGATGAGGCGACCCCGGACTCTCGCAGTCGCGAGGTCGACTTCCTGCGCGCCGCGGCGATCACCGTCGTCGTGCTCGGCCATTGGACGATCATCGCCGTCAGCGCCACCGGCGGCATCAACCCGCACGGACTTCTCGACCAAGCCCGGTGGACGCACCCGCTGACCTGGGTGTTCCAGGTGATGCCGATCTTCTTCCTCGTCGGCGGATACTCCAACGCCCTGTCGTGGCGCTCGGCGAGGCGGCGGAACACCGGGTACGGCGAATGGCTGAGGGCGCGCCTGCGCCGACTCGGTCTGCCGCTCATCCCGCTGCTGCTGACCTGGTTGGTCACCTGCGTCATCGCCTTAGCCGCTGGTGCCGAGCCTGCCGCCGTGCAGCTGGCTTCCCAGATGGCACTGGTGCCGACCTGGTTCCTCGCCGCCTACCTGCTCGTCGTCATCGTCGCCCCGCCGTGCCTGATCCTGTGGGAAAAGTGGGGCTGGTGGTCGATCATCGTCGGCATCGGCATGGCCGGGATCATCGACATCGTCAGCATCGCCGCCGACAGCAAGCTCGCCGGATACCCGAATTACCTGCTCGTCTGGGCGAGCTTCCACCAGTTCGGCTACGCCTGGCTCGACGGGCGACTCTCCAACATCAAACGCTGCCTGTTGCTCTTCGTCATCGGCGCCGTCGGCCTCGGGCTTCTCGTCGGGCTCGGCCCGTACCCGGTGTCGATGATCACCGCCGGTACTGACGCGATCTCGAATTCGGCCCCGACCCGCGTGACCATGGCCTTCCTCGGCATGGCGCAGGCCGGAATCGTCCTCATGCTCCAGCGCCCACTGGCGAAACTCCTACGCAGCCCCGGCCTGTGGTTCCTCACGGTGCTCGTCAACCAGCGCATCATGACCTGGTTCCTCTGGCACCTGACCGCGCTGACTGCCCTGGCCAACGTCCTCATCGGACTCGACGCCGATGCCCTGCTGCCGACTCCGCTGACCGGAATCTGGTGGCTCACCCGTCCGCTGTGGGCACTGGTTCTGCTGGCGATCACCGGGGTGCTCGTGGCGATCTTCGGCCGGTTCGAAACACCCGCGCCAGACGACCGTCCCGCCCCTCCCATGTGGATGCCGATCGCCGCCTCGGCGGCCATCTGCGCGGGCCTCGCGATCATGGCCGACACCGGAATGGTCAACGACAGGGGCGTGACCTGGATCTGGCCGGTGCTGCCGCTCGTCGGCATGGTTGCCTTCGGTGTCGTTCGCCTGCCCGGTCGGCGAACCGCCAAGAGCTGACCCTCGCCGAGGCGGCCGGACCGTCACGCTGAAACGTTGCCGCGTCGGACGCGGAGGTACGGAATGAGAACGGCCCGACGTCCCCGCGGGGACGTCGGGCCGTTTCTCACGGTGATCGGGTGATCCACCTCGGCAAAGGTGCGACGGGGACGTCGGGCCGCCTCGGCGAGGGCGAATTCGATCAGATGTGGCGACCGCCAGAGATCTCGGTGACGGTGCCGGTGAGGTAGCTCGAGAGTCCGGAGGCGAGGAACAGCACCACGGAGGCGACCTCTTCGGGTTCGCCGGCGCGGCCCAGCGGGATGTCGGCGAGCTTCGAATCGATCGCGTGCTGGGGCATGGCCGCGGTCATGGCGGTGTTGATGAAGCCGGGCTGGATCGCGTTGATGCGAATGTTCTTGAATGCGACCTCCTTGGCCACGGCCTTCGTCATGCCGACGATGCCCGCCTTGGCCGCGGAGTAGTTCGACTGACCGGGGTTGCCGATCTTGCCGCTGATCGAGGACACGTTGATGATCGATCCGCCGCGGTCCTGCTCGCGCATGAGTGCGGTGGCGACCTTGAGCCCGTTCCACGTGCCGCGCAGGTGCACGGAGATGACGTCGTCGAACTGCTGCTCGGTCATCTTCCGGATCGTCGCATCGCGGGTGATACCGGCGTTGTTGACCCAGATGTCGATACCGCCGAATGCGGTCGTGGCCGCCTCGGCGAGCTTCTCGACGGCCTCGAGGTCGGACACATTGCACACCGCGCCCGTGGCGACTCCATCTCCGCCGAGTTCGGTCACAGCAGCCTGCAGACTCTCCTCATTCATATCGGCGAGAACGACCTTCGCGCCGGAGTCGACGAGGCTGCGCGCCATCGCCAGGCCGAGGCCTTGACCGCCGCCGGTGACGACGGCGACCTTGCCGGCCAGCAGGCCGGGGATCGCGGTGACTCCGCCGAGTTCGGTGACGGTGATGCCGGTATGCGCGGGCGTGGATTCAGTCATGGGATGCCTTTCGTTCTTTTGTGGCCAAGCGGAGCCGGACCTCGCCGAGGCGGCCCGCCGTTGCGCTTATGCGTGCAGGATACTGCGGCCTGCGTCAGAGGTTGAACTGCGGTTTGTGTGCGCCCTTGAGCAGCTGCTTGGCGACGACGACGCGCTGGACCTCGGAGGTGCCTTCGTAGATGCGGAACAGGCGGGCGTGGCGGTAGAAGCGCTCGACCGCGGATTCGCGCATATAGCCCATTCCGCCCTGGATCTGCACGCCTTTGTCGGCGATGCGGGCCAGTGCCTCAGAGGCGAAGAGCTTCGCCGAGGAGGGGCCGAGCTTGCGATCGGTCTCGGCATCCCAGCGCTGTGCGGCCGAGAGGACGAGGGCCTTGGCGGCGGCGACATCGGTGTAGATGTCGGCGAGCATCGCCTGGACGAGCTGGAACCGGGCGATCGGCTCCCCACCCTGCTTCGCCTCGGCGGCGAAGCGGACGGATTCGTCGAGGATTCGGATCGACTGGCCGACGCAGATCGCGGCGATGTGCAGGCGGCCTTTGTTCAGCGAGGCCATCGCGGCGTAGAAGCCCTTCTCCTCTTCACCGCTGATGAGGTTGGAAGCAGGCACACGGACATCGTCGAAGAAGATCTCCGAGGTCCAGGCACCGGCCTGGCCCATCTTGTGGTCGTGGGGACCGACGGTCACGCCCTCCGACTTCGTGGGCACGAGGAAGACCGAGATGCCCTTGGACCCGGTGGCGTTCGGGTCGGTGCGGGCGAAGACCATGAGGACATCGGAGGCCTCGGCGTTGGTGATGAATCGTTTCGAACCGTTGATGATGTAGTCATCGCCGTCGCGCTCGGCCTTGGTGCGCAGGCCCGAGGGGTCGGAGCCGGCCTCGGATTCGGTGAGGGCGAAGGAGGCGACGACCTCGCCGGAAGCCAGACGGGGCAGCCATTCGGATTTCTGCTCAGTGGTGCCGTAGTTGACGAGCACCTGCCCGGCGATGCCGTTGTTCGTGCCGAACAGGGACCGGAAGGACGGTGTGGTGTAGCCGAGTTCCATAGCCAGCAGTGCATCCTGCTCGGCGTTGAGGCCGAGGCCGCCGTACTCCTCGGGCAGGGCCCAGCCGAAGAGTCCCATCTCGGCGGATTCCTTGATGATCGATTCGGGGAAAGCGTCCTCGTCCTCGACCTGGGTCTCGAGGGGGACGACCTTCTCGCGGACGAATTCTCGGACGGCAGACAGGATGTCGTCGAGTTCTGAGTTGTCCATTGCTGTGTCTCCTTCAGGTGGATGCTGTGCAGAAGTCTGCGTGCAAGTGTCGGGATTGCGGTTCGGTCGGGGTGAGTCCGAAACGGTGCGATCTAGAGGCTGTCGAGCCAGGCGCGGACCTGATCGGAGTCGGCTCCGAGTTCTGGGGGAGCGAGGTCGTAGGAGACCTGCGACTTCGACAGGGTGATCGGGTTGCGGACGGTCGGGATGATGCGGTCGCCGCTGCCGGTGTCCACGACCGGTTCCAAACCGAGGCTCTTGGCGTGTTCGACGCCTTCGGCGATCGTGTTGATCGGGGCGCAGGGCAGGCCCGCGGCTGAGAGCTTGTCGAACCATTCCTGTGCGGTGTGAGCCTGGAGGGCCTCGAGAAGTTCGGGCTCAAGGGAGTCGCGGTTGGCGTTGCGGTTCTTCGCCTGGGCGAATCGTTCGTCGTCGCACCAATCGGGGCGTCCGACCACCTCGGCGAGGATCCGGAATTGGCCGTCATTGGCCGCGGCGATGATGATCTCACCGGACTTCGCGGCCATCGGCTGGTAGGGGTAGAGGCTCGGGTGGGCGTTGCCCATCCGCGTCGGATTCACCCCTGCGGCCGCGTAGGCACCGGACTGATTGGCCAGGCCGGACATCGCCGAGGACATGAGGTTGGTTTCGACGAGCTGGCCCTCGCCGGTGAGCGTGCGGTGTTGGATCGCGGCGAGGACGCCGATCGTGGTGTGCAGACCGGTCATGACGTCGAAGACGGCGACGCCGGCGCGGTACGGCGAGCCGTCGGGGCTGCCGGTGACCGACATGAAGCCGGACAGCGCCTGCATGAGGAGGTCGTATCCGGGCAGCGGGTTCTGCGGCCCGAAGCCGGTCACCGAAGCATAGATGACCGTCGGGTTGGCAGCGGAGACGCTGTCGTAGTCGAGTCCGTACTTCGCCAACCCGCCCGGTTTGAAGTTCTCGACGACGATATCGGCTTCGGCCGCGAGCTTCTGTGCGGTGGCGAGGTCATCGGGGTCGGTGAAGTCGAGGACGATGTCGTATTTGTTGCGGTTGATCGACAGATAGTAGGTGGCATCCTCGTTGCGCACCGGTGGTGCCCAGTGTCGGGTGTCATCGCCTTTGGGGCCTTCGACCTTGATGACGGTGGCGCCGAGGTCGGCGAGCATCATCGTCGAGTACGGTCCGGCCAGCACGCGGGAGAAGTCGACGACGATCTGTCCCGACAAGGGACCCGAGCCGGCGCGGGGGAGGAACTCCTCGAGGCGGTCGTGGGCAGGCGACCGATGGTGATCGCGTCCGGAGCCGCTGTCGTGGTGCTCAGAAGTGGTCGACTGCTTCATCGTCGAATGTCTTCCTCTCGTCGGGCCGGCGGCGCTGCTGTGTGCTGACAGTGCTGTCAGTGGAGTCGAGCTCGGCATCCCGGGCCCGTGCTTGGGCAGCGGGCGCGTGGTCCGTCCCACCATATAACAGGATCAGCAATAATGTACATGGATTATTATCGGAACAGGTATTGGCTGGGATGTCGGTCGGGGCAACGGCAGAGGCTCCAGCGCGGATTCGGAAAAGGAGCAGTCGATGGAGATTCAGCAGGTCAAAGCGTTCCTCGCAGTCGCCGAAGAGCTGCACTTCGGTCGTGCAGCCGAACGGCTCGGAATGCTGCAGCCGCCGCTCAGCCGCACGATCCGCGCGCTCGAGGACCACCTCGGCGTCGATCTGTTCCGACGCACGACCCGCAATGTGGCGCTGACCGCGGCGGGAGAGGCGCTGGTGGAGCCGGCGCGGAAGATGATCGAGTACCGAACCTTGGCCGCCGAGGCGGTGCGCCGGGCCGCCGATGGGCAGACCGGACACATCGAATTCGGATTCGCCCACTCGTCATCGCGCAGACTGGCCGCGGCGCTCGTGACTGCATCCGCCGCGCACAGGCCGGGGGTCAGCTTCGGGCTCCACTCCGATGTCTACGCCGAGGAGGGGATCACCCGCCTCGTCGACGGCTCGCTCGACCTCGCGCTTGTGAGGTGGGCGAAGCAGCCACCCGGGGTCACAGGTCGGCCGGTGATGGTCGAGCGTCTCTCGGCAGCCCTGCCGGTGGGTCATCGTCTGGCGGGACGTGCCTCGGTGCGGGTGGACGAGCTTGCCGACGAGGATTTCATCGCTCTTCCCGGGCATCCTTCCTCGACGTTGCGGGAGGCGACGCTGCGTCTGTGCCACGAAGCGGGGTTCGCACCGCGCGTAGTCCAGAGCGCGCCGGATTCGCAGACGATCGGAGCTCTGGTCGCGGCCGGCCTCGGCATCTCGATCACCTTCGACTCGGTGTCCGCCGCCACCCGTGAGGTCGGCACCGTGGCCGTGCCCCTCGATATCCCGGAGGAGCCCACGATGCTCTACCTCGCCCACCGCACCGACCACGGAAAAGCCTCCGTGGAAGCGGTGCTCACCCTCGCCGAGGTGGTCCTGCCGACCGTGGAATGAGAGCGGTGGCGGGGCGGCTCACAGGTGAGCGTTCCAGTCATCGAGGCGGCGGCGGAGATCCTCGGCGGTCATGTCGGTGAGGCCGATCCCGTGATAGTTCGGCAGCCAGGTCTCGACGCGATCATGGGCACGTGCCGCAGCTTGGACGTCCCAGGCGCGGATGTCATGGATGCGGCGGCCGAGGAGTCGTTCGTACTCGTCGAGAAAGTCGGCGGCCGCCTCGGGGGAACCGAGCAGCACGAGATCCTGACGGCACCAAGCGAGGTCGACTCCGCGAGGTCCGCGGCTCGCGCCCGACCAGTCGACGACTCCGGTGAGGCGCCCGCCCGTCCACAAGGCATTGCCTGCCCAGAAATCCGTGTGCGTGAGGACCTCTTCGTCGCGGTCGAGGTTCGCCCACTCCCGTTGGGCGCGAATTGCGATGGCAGAGTCTCCAGGCGGCGGGGACTGCGGAGCCAGAGGCAGACCGGTACCGTCGAGTTCGTGGACGCGCACCAGTGCCGCGGCCATCTCGCGGGCGATGGTGGTCAGAGGTATCGCCGGATCCGGTGGTGAGCCCGGGACGCGGGTCGTGACGATGACCGGGTCGTTGGTGTCGGCGCTGTGGGCGATGAGGCGGGGGACAAGATCGCCGAGCGGTCTCAGCCGATCGAGCACTGCGGCCTCTTTGACCGCCGCATCATGGCCGGCGGGGAATGCGCGGACGACGAGCTCCGCGTCTCCGTCGCGGGCGGACATGGTCAGCGCGTGCTGACCGCCGGCAAGGGTCTCGACGAATCTCAGCTCCCGGCCGATCAGCGCCGAAGCTGTCGCGAGGGCGCGTGCGCGGCGGCTTCGCTCGGCCGTCCTGAGCTGTCTCTTCAGCCCTTCGGCATAGCGCCGGGCCATCAACTCCTGGGCCGCCACGGTCACCGGAGCGCCCAGACGGAGGAGAGGAAGTGCTGGGACGGAATCGGCGCTGATGGTCACGCCGAGGCGGCCGTCAGTGCCGATGGATACGAGGAAAGTCTCCTCACCGTTCTCGAGGTGGCCCGGCAGGGTGCGATAGGTGAAACCGGCGCGATCCTTCTCATCGAACACCCGTGTGACGACGCACGAACCCACGGGCACGAGCAGATCGCGACCGCGCAGCCGCCTCGGCGAGGTCGGCCAAACTGGATTGAGTCCCAGGCTGACGATCTGACCTTCGGCCGCTCGGCGAGCTGGGCGGACGACGACGCCGGCGAGTTCCTGCAGCGTCCAGGAGAAGATCGCTTCGCGGGCGAGCGGGAACTGATCGCCCAAGCCGAGGTCGAGATGGAACTCGAGATGATTCATGACTCCATTCTCGTTCAGTTTTCTCGTTCGATGGCCGTAGTCCTTGTCATCTTCGAACGGCTGGGCCTACGATGAGAACTGATCGCTGAACGAACGCTCGCTTCAGGGTGATTCGCCAGGTCAGCGCCGAATGACCATGTCAGAGCACGAACACTGGAGTTCATCTATGTCAGACAGCACCTCCGCCACTCAGTCGGCAGCCACCTCGGCGGCTCCGAAATCCGGTCGCCGCTTCGAAGGACAGGTCGCTGTCATCACCGGTGCCAGTCGCGGCATCGGTCTCGGAATCGCTCGGCGGCTGAACGCGGAGGGCGCCACCGTCGTCCTCACGGCGCGCAAGCCCGAAGCGCTGGGTGAGGCGGTCGCGGAGTTCCCCGAAGGCACGGCGCTCGCCATCGCCGGCAAGGCCGACGACCCGGCTCACAGGGCAGAGGTGTTCGACACGGTCGCTGAGAAGTTCGGTCGCCTCGATGTGCTCGTGGCCAACGCCGGAATCAACCCGGTCTACGGCCCACTCGTCGACATGGAACTCGACGCTGCGCGGAAGATCTTCGACGTCAACGTCCTCGGCACGCTGGCCTGGGTACAGGACGCCGTCCACCACGAGCGCCTGAACTTCCGCGAGAACAAGGGCCGCGTCGTCACCCTGTCGTCGGTCGCCGGGCAGATCCCGAGCGAAGGCATCGGCTTCTACGGCATTTCGAAGGCGGCGGTCTCGCATCTGACGAAGACTCTCGCCGTGGAGCTCGGGCCCGACATCCGCGTCAATGCCGTCGCTCCGGCAGTGGTCAAGACGAAGTTCGCCACCGCGCTCTACGAAGGCAGGGAAGAGGAGGTCGCCTCCGCGTACCCGGTCAAGCGCCTCGGCACTCCCGAGGACATTGCCGGTGCCGTCGCCTATCTGGCCTCAGAGGACGCCGACTGGATCACCGCTCAGGTGCTCACCGCCGATGGGGGAGTCGTCACCGCCGGCGGCAGCGCTTGAAACTGAGGCGCATTGTTGGGTCGATCCACGGTGTTTCAGGCGTGGAAACCCCCGTGGATCGACCCAACAATCCAATGGGGGCAGGGTTCGCGGAACGTTTCGCGAGCAGCCTGCCGCTATTTCGCGGGCAGCTTGTGGCCAGGCGACCGTTACTTCACCGGGTCGCCAGGCACCACCGTTACTTCACCGGAAGGCCGGCGGCGTGCGCGCAGATCTCGCCGTAGCGTTCGGCCACGCCAGCCGGGTCGAGTTCGCCGCCCGCCCGGTACCACTGCGAGACGCCCGTGCAGATCGTCGTGATCGCGCGCGAGGCGTCCCGCGGGAACTCCGTGGTGAAGCTGCCGTCGGCAACGCACTCCTCGACCACCTCGTCGAGGAGTTTCTGCTGCCGGTCACGAGCGGCGATATGAGCATCCCGGTGCTGATCTTTCAGCGCTCGGATCTCGCTGAATGCGATGAAGGCGAGATCGGACTGGTGCGCGTGGAAGAGCAGCAGGCATTCGATGAGTCGGTCGAAGCGTGCGGTCGGCTCCTGCCCGCCGTCGGCGAGTGCCGCGACGCTGCGCTGCCACAGATCCTCCATCGCCAGACGGTCGATCTCGGCGAGGATCGCATGCTTCGACGCGAAATGGTGATAGAGGCCGGGCACTGACAGCCCGGCTGCGCCGGCCAGCTGGCGGATGCTCGTGCCGTGGAATCCGCCCGTGACGAAGCTGTCGAGAGCGGCCTGGAGGATCGGCGAGAGCAGCGGGGCATCGTAGTCCCGCCAATCGATCATGGGTGCATTGCTCACGAGTTGTCCCTGCCTGCTCCGTCTCACTGTCTTCTCATCCCTAATCTACGGCCATTCGTGCCCCGCGGTTTCATTCGACCCCCGAAGCGTTCCTCCATCTCTGAGTTCGATCGCTTTTCTGCCCGAACGGTTGACAGTCAGGCCCGGCCGCCCTTGCGCCCGGTCATCGTGTGACCTACGATACAGAACTAACCGAGCGAGCGCTCGGTCGGCCGAAGCGGAGATGCTCCGGTCCCGACACGATGAGGGGCGACAGTCAGATGGCAGCCGACAGAACTTCCACCACCACGCAGCATGTGTGGACGCGGCTCTACCCTGCCGGAGTCGGTGAGACGCCGGAGATCCACGACGCATCCACGGCCCATGCGTGGAACGCCCGTGTCGAGGCGGCCCCAAGTCAGATCGCCGTGACCTACCGTGGCCGCAGGTTCACCGCCGCCGACATCGACCGTGAAGCCGAGGCGCTCGCCGCCGGGTTCCTCTCCCGCGGCCTGCAGAAGTCGAATATCGTCGGCATCTACCTCCAGAACGTCCCGCAGTTCGCCGTGGCACTGCTTGCGGCCTGGAAGATCGGCGTCGTCCCCCTCGTCCTCAACCCCATGTACCGCGGCCGCGAACTGCGCGCGCTCATCGACGATTCGGCCGCCTCGGCGCTCATCTGCGACGAAGCAGACCTCGGCCAGGTTCGTGAGACCCTCACCGGCGGCTCCCTGACCTGGGTGCTCATCACCGATGACGACGAATACGATCGGGACCCCTCCGACCTCACCGGCGACGCCCAGACCGCAGCTGTCCGTGAGTCAGAAACCACTCCCGCCGAGGCGACCCCCGCCGAGTCCGGGATCGCCGTTTATTCGTGGGGTCCCTTCCTCGCCTCCAAGCGCACCGACGCGCCCGATCACCGCACCGAACTGCTGCCGGGCCTCGACGACGCCGCCCTGCTCACCTACACATCGGGCACGACCGGGCCGGCCAAAGGCGCCGTCGGCACCCACCGCAATGTTCTCGCCGTGGCCCGGTCGTACGGAGATTGGCTGAACCTCGACGAAGGCGACGTCATGCTCGCCATCGCCCCGCTCTTCCACATCACCGGAGCCGTCGCCTGCGCGGCGACCTCGCTGATCTTCCCGATCACGCTCGACTTCATCGGCCGCGTGAATGCGGACAAGATCGTCGCCGCCATCCGTGATGACAAGGTCACCGTGACCATCGGCTCGATCACCGTCTACAACGCACTGCTCGAACACGAGTCCGCCACAGCCGAAGACCTGCAGAGCATTCGCTACCTCTATTCCGGTGGAGCCCCCGTGCCGCCGGCCACGGTCGAGCGTTTCCGGAACCGGTTCGGCCACTACATCCACAACATCTACGGGATGACCGAAACCGCCTCCGCGGTCATCGGAGTCCCGCCGAACACGGAGGCGCCCGTCGACCCGGCCACGGACACCCTGGCCATCGGCGTGCCGTTCCCCGGACTCGAAGCCCGCATCGTCGACATCGCCGACGGGACCGTCATCACCGATTCCAGCGCCGGCGAACTCGAGTTGCGCGGGCCTCAGATCACGCCCGGCTACCTCGGCAAGCCCGAAGCCAACGAGGCGGCCTTCGACGAGGGCTGGTTGCGCACCGGCGATGTCGGAGTCATGGACGCAGCCGGCTGGATCTATCTCGTCGATCGGATCAAGGACCAGATCAACGCCTCCGGCTACAAGGTGTGGCCGCGCGAGGTCGAAGACGTCCTCTATGAACACCCGGCCGTGCTCGAAGCCGCCGTCGTCGGCCAGCCCGACGACTACCGCGGCGAGACCGTCGTCGCCTACGTCTCCCTGCGCACCGGCCAAGACGTCAGCGCCGAGGAGCTCATCGCCTTCGCGAAAGAACGCCTCGCAGCGTACAAGTACCCGCGCACCGTCCACGTCATGTCAGACCTGCCGAAGACGCATACCGGAAAGATCCAACGCAGGCTGCTGCGAGACTCCGGAAGAGAAGCAGCGTCAGATAAATAGGCACCACTGACCGGCAACCATTCAAGACAGGAGAGACATTGAGCGAATCAACGATCGGACGCCGTTTCGAAGGGCAGGTCGCCCTCGTGACGGGATCGAGTCGCGGCATCGGACTCGGCATCGCCAAGCGGCTGCAAGTCGAAGGGGCGACCGTCATCCTCACCGCCCGCAAGCCCGAACCGCTTGCCGAGACTGTCGCAGAATTCCCCGACGGCACCGTGATCGGCATCGCGGGAAAGGCCGATGACTCGGCTCACCGGGCCGAGGTGTTCGACACGATCGCCGAGAAGTTCGGCCGCCTCGACGTCCTCGTCACGAACGTCGGCATCAACCCGGTCTACGGTGACACTATCGACATCGAGCTCGATGCCGCCCGCAAGATCCTCGAGGTCAACGTTCTCGGCACTCTGGCCTGGATCCAGGGGGCCGTCCATCACGAGGGACTGAAGTTCCGGGAGAACAAGGGTCGGATCCTGTCCATCTCCTCGGTCGCCGGCCAGAATCCGAGCAAGGGCATCGGCCTCTACGGCGTCTCGAAGGCCGCCGTGGCCCACCTCGTGAAGACCCTTGCCGTCGAACTCGGACCCGATATCCGCGTCAACGGAATTGCCCCTGCCGTCGTCAAGACCCGCTTCGCCACCGCGCTATACGAAGGCAGAGAAGCCGAAGTCACCGCCGCCTATCCGGCCGGCCGGCTCGGCACTCCCGAGGACATCGGCGCAGCTGCGGCCTACCTCACGTCGTCCGACTCCGACTGGATCACCGCCCGGATCCTCACCGCCGACGGCGGACTCATCACAGCAGGAGGCACAGCATGAGCCACATTCCAGCAGACGTCGAAGAGCTGCGCCAGCGCACCCGCACCTTCATCCGCGACGTCGTCATACCCGCCGAACCTCATCCCGGGGACTACCTCGACGAAGGGGTTCTGACCGACCTCAAGGCCAAAGCCAAGGAGGCCGGAGTCTTCGCTCCACACGTGCCTGCCGAGTGGGGCGGCCAGGGCGTGTCGATCGAGTTCTGGTCCCCGGTGTTCCAGGAGGCAGGCTACTCGCCGATCGGGCCCGCCGTGCTCAATTGCATGGCACCCGATGAGGGCAATATGCACATGCTCGCCCAGATCGCCACGCAGGAGCAGAAGGAGCGGTTCCTCGCCCCGCTGGCCGCCGGCGACGTCCGCTCCTCCTTCGCCATGACCGAACCACATCCAGGCACCGGCTCCGACCCGTCGGCGCTGGCGACCCGCGCGGTCAAGGACGGTGACGAGTGGGTCATCACCGGTGACAAGCGCTTCATCTCCGGAGCTGAGCTGTGCAGCTTCTTCGTCGTCATGGCCGCCACCGACGCCGAGGAGTCGGTCGCTGCGACCGAGGGCTCGGGTTCCGCGCAGGCGAAGATGGGCCAGGCGGCCACGATGTTCCTCGTGCCCAAGGACACCCCGGGTGTCAGCGTCGGGCGGCCGATCCACACCGTCGATCGCACGATCGCCGGCGGCCATCCCTACGTCCACTTCGACGATGTTCGCGCCCCCACCTCGGCGATCCTCGGCGAACCCGGCAAGGGATTCGCCTACGCCCAGGTTCGCCTGGCACCCGCCCGCCTCACGCACTGCATGCGGTGGCTGGGACTGGCCCGCCGGGCGCTGGACACGGCTCTCGACCGTGCCGAACATCGCGAGGCATTCGGCGACGTCCTCGCACGTCAGGGCCTCGCGCAGGAGCTCATCGCGCAGTCGGTCATCGACATCGAAACCTCTGACGCGATGATCACGAAGACCTCCGAAGTGCTCGCCACCGATGCGAAGGAAGCGAACTCCAGATCTTCGATCGCGAAGGTCTACTGCTCCGAAGCCGTCTACCGTGTCATCGATCGGGCCATCCAGCTCACCGGCGGAGACGGCGTCTCCGACCAGCTGCCACTCGTCCAGTACCTCAACGACGTCCGTCCGTTCCGCATCTACGACGGCGCCACCGAGACGCACAAGTTCGCGATCTCCCGTCGTGCCTCATCGAAGCGGCGCAAGGAAGTCGCCGCGGGAGCTCCCCGCCTCGACATCGTGAGGGAGGCGCGTTGACCGAGAAGCTCATCGACGTCGTCGACACCGCGGCCGAGGCGCAGGCACTGTCCGCACCGCCGTTGCTCATCGTCGACGTCCTCACCGACTACCTCGACACGCATGGCCTCGGGTCCGGTCCCGTCCGCTGGGATCGCATCGGCGAGGGCCAGTCGAACGTCACCTTCCGGATCCGGCGTGATGACCTCGATGTGGTGCTGCGCCGCGGACCGCGCCCGCCGATCCCGAAATCGACTCACGACATGGTCCGGGAGGCGAAGATCCAGAAGGTCCTCGGCGCTCAGGGAGTGGCCGTGCCCACGATCCTCCACGTCTGCGAGGACGAATCGGTCCTCGGCGTGCCGTTCTACATCATGGATTTCGTGCCGGGCACAGTCGTCACCGACACACTGCCTGATTTCCTCGCCGAGGCGGCCGACCGTCGAGCTCTCAGCGAAGCCCTCGTCGACCGCCTCGTCGACCTCCACTCGGTCAACGTCGCAGTTCCCGAGGTGGCCGCGCTCGGTCGTCCGGACGGGTACCTGGAGCGCCAGGTGAAGTTGTTCGCCTCCCTCTGGGGGAAGAACACTCAGCGGTCGCTGCCCCAGGTCAGCCGCCTCGGTGAGTGGTTGGCTGCGAACATTCCGGCCACTCAGCGGCACGCGGTCGTCCATGGCGACTACCGTGCCGGCAACGCGATGATCGCGTCCTCGACGCCGGTCGAGGTCGCAGCGATCCTCGACTGGGAGATGTCGACCCTCGGCGATCCGCTCGCCGACCTCGGCTACTTCCTCGTCACCTACACCGACCGCGAGAATCCGCGCACGGTCATGGACCTCACCCCGGTCACTGCGGGGGAGGGGTTCCTCACCCGTTCCGACCTCGCCGAGCGCTACCAGCAGAAGACGGGCCTCGACCTGTCCGTATTGCCTTGGTACGAGGCCTTCGCGCTGTGGAAGGCCGCGATCTTCAGCGAAGCCATCTACACCAGATGGCTCAACGGAGAGGCGCCGTCGGCCGGTAACTTCACCGGCAGCCTCGAGACCGGGGTCCCCGAACTCATCGCAGCCGCCGAAGCCGTCGCCTCCACCGTCGTGTGACGGCGAGCGAGATAGGAGTATCCGCACCACCGAACACCACCACAGAGATATACAGCATCACCACCTCCAATGAAGCAGTGGAAAGGAAGCCATGACCGATACGATCGCAGAGACAAAGGTGCCTCTGCAGCTGAAACGGCGATCCGTCGTCGCGAGCACCATCGGCAATATCCTCGAATGGTACGAGTGGAGCGCCTACGCGGTGTTCACGCCCTTCATCGCCGCCGCGATGTTCAACAGCGAGGACACAGTCTCCTCCGTCCTCGCGACCCTCGGCGTCTTCGCCGTCGGGTTCCTCATGAGACCCCTGGGCGGCATCGTGTTCGGGAAGATCGCCGATGTGAAGGGGCGCAAGTTCGTTCTCATCGTCACGATGCTCATCATGGCAGGCGGTTCGTTCCTCATCGCCGTCCTGCCGACCTATGGTCAGATCGGCGTCTTCGCCTCACTCATCCTCCTTCTCATCCGAGTGGCACAGGGCTTCGCCCACGGAGGGGAGTCGGCAACGGCGAACTCCTATATCGCTGAGATCGCTCCGGCCCACAAGCGCGGTTTCTGGGGCTCAATCGTCTTCGTCGCCATCTTCGGCGGTTCGGTCGTCGCTTACACGATTGGGGGCGTGATCACGAACGTCTTCTCCGAGGCGGCAGTTTCCGACTGGGCATGGAGGATTCCGTTCGCGCTCGGCGGTCTGCTCGCGCTCGTCGCGCTGTGGATGCGGCGCGGAATGGTCGAAAGCGATGTCTTCGAAGCCGATGAAGCGGAAGAAGTTGTCGACCCGACCCCGCTGGATCGCGGCCGCGTGGCCCGTGCGATCGTCCTCGTCGTGCTCATGACCTCCGGTATCACCGCGGCTCACTACACCTGGACGTCGTACGCGTCGACCTTGGCGATCACCGAGCGCGGTATGGATGCGCAGACCGCTTACTGGGCGACCGTCGGTGCGCAGATCATCGCACTCGCGTCGCTGCCCTTCTGGGGATTCCTCTCCGACCGGATCGGTCGTCGGCCGGTGCTCATCGGCTTCGGAGTGCTCATGGCGATCCTGCAGTATCCGCTCATGGGCATGATCACGGACACCGGCTGGACGTTGTTCGTTGCGTCGACGCTGGCACTGCTCGTGGTCTCGATGGCAGGAGCCTTGTTGTCGGCAGTCCTGTCCGAGGCCTTCCCGACGAAGGTCCGCACCCAGGGAATCGGCTTCGCCTACTCGGTCTCTGTGGCTGTGTTCGGCGGAACGGCACCATATCTCAATGGACTGTTCAACTCGCTCGACCTCAGCTGGCTCTCCAGCGGCTGGGTGGTCCTGCTCTGCTTGGCAACGATCGTCGCCGTGGTCAAGCTGCCCGAGACCAAGGGCAAGGACCTCAACGCGATCTGAACATCGCGGCGGGACCGCAGCGCCGCCTCGGCGAATCTAGGTCGCTATCGGATACTTCTGAGCAGGCGGTTTCCATCTTCTAGTGCAACACCCTGCCTGACCAGCACGGTCGGGTCGGGACAGCACTTGAGAAGGAGCCCATCATGCGACCAGTCCCTTTCGACCACCTCGACGCGTTCTTCGTCTGCCTCCTCGTCGACCGACTCACTGTGAAGGAGAGTTTGCTACGCGCTGGGATCGGTTATCAAACAGCCAGGCGATGGATGCGTCGGCTGGGAATCGCGGTCCAGTTTGGCAAGCTGGGAGGCATGCCTGCCACGATCTGCACGAGACCTCCCACGCCGACGGGCAATCGTTCCTACCGCCACTTGACGTTCGAGGATCGGATGACGATCCAGGCCGGTGTGCAATCGAGTCCGCCACTGTCGACGCGGGTCATCGCCGCCCAGCTCGGGGTGCACTACTCGACAGTGGCCAGAGAGCTCCAACGTCACCGCTTCGAGGCCTATGCTGGCTCGGGGTCCGGTGCTGCCTATAGCGCCGCGGCCGCGCACGTCCGTGCCGGTGCGACACAAGCGAGTAAGAAGCATCGGAGCAAACGTCTTGAGGACTCGTGGATTCGTGCCCACGTCATCGATGGGCTCAACGATAAGTGTTCCCCACAGCAAGTCGCCGGTAGGCTCCGCCGTGAGTACCCGGACCGGAAGGACCTGCACGTGTCGCACGAGACGATCTACCAAGCCCTGTATCTGCAGGCAGCCGGGAGTCTTCGGCACGAACTCAAAGTGGTCAAGGCTCTTCGTTCGGGGCGGACCGGTCGTAAACCGCAGTCGAAGCTGCCCCGCCGATCCAGTCGCCCGTGGCTCGAGGGTGCCCGTTTGGTGGACCGGCCCCCGGTCGCTGCTGACCGGGCTGTGCCGGGGCATTGGGAGGGTGACCTCGTCGTTGACAACGACACGGGTGGGTTGGTCACGGTCATCGAGCGGCGGTCACGGTTCTGCTTGGTGCGCAAGCTCCCGGATTGTCGGGACTCCCAGACCGTGACGGGGTTAGTGACCGAGATGATTCAGTCGCTGCCGGAAGCGTTGTTCGCAACGTTGACGTGGGACCAGGGTACGGAGATGGCCGAGCATGCTCGGATCACCATGGCCACGGATTGCGGAGTGTTCTTCTGTGACCCGCATTCGCCGTGGCAGCGGCCGACGAATGAGAACACGAACGGGCTTGTCCGTGACTATTTCCCGAAGGGGACTCGATTCGATGAGTCGGTCAGTGACGATGACGTCCAGGCGATGCAGGATCAGCTCAACCGACGGCCCCGTAAGGTTCTGGAGTACGCGACTCCGGCCGAGGTGCTCGCTGGCATGGTGCTGACGGACGTAGACTGAACCCACCCCCAGCGTTGCACTAGAACCCTGAGGCCGCCGCAAGGAAAGTATCCGATAGCGACCTATTTCTGCATGGGAGATGCAGGGGATCTGCCGCGGGGAGCTGGTCCTCGCGGCAGTTGGAAGAGTGGCCACAGCGAGGGGGCCAGCAGGGGGTTTGTCGGGGGTGATTTCATTCACTAGAATCGGAGGCGCAGTCTCAGCTGGGGGCTTCAGAGGCCCAACTGGTTCTGCACATAACTTCATACGCCGCTAAGACAAGACGTGGGAGAGCTGCCGCAGTCGGGCCGAATCGAGCCGGACTTCCGAGCAGCGCCGTAGGTGCAATTCCCTCCCCGGGAAACTCTCAGGCCCAGTACCACCGATTGCAGGCATATCTGAAGGACGCGAGTTCGCCGCACACGTGCGGTGCGACCACGCATCCGACAGATCGGGGAGGACACTCAGCGATCGCTGCGTCCTCCAATTCGGTGGGCGCGACACCGACCCAAGGACGGCAATTGACCAGTTCACTCGCCCATACGACGCAGGCAACAGGGGACACCGCGCGCCCCTTCTCCGACCGCCACATCGGCCCCCGCGCCGACGACGTGCAGGCCATGCTCGCCGAACTCGGCTATGACTCCCTGGAAGCGCTCTCTTCCGCTGCCGTCCCGGAATCCATCCAGAACACCGAGCTCAACCTGCCCGCCGGCCGCTCCGAATTCGATGTGCTGGGCGACCTGCGCGACCTCGCCGAACAGAACGTCATGCGCACCCAGCTCATCGGCCAGGGCTACTACGACACGATCACCCCGGCCGTCATCCGCCGCAACCTCGTCGAGAACCCCGCCTGGTACACCGCCTACACCCCGTACCAGCCCGAGATCTCCCAGGGCCGGCTCGAAGCGCTGCTGAACTTCCAGCAGGTCGTCCAGGACCTCACCGGCCTCGACATCGCCAATGCCTCCCTCCTCGATGAGGCCACCGCCGTCGCCGAGGCGGTCCTGCTCATGCGTCGAGCCGTGAAGAAGGGGACAACCGTCGTCCTCGACTCCGAACTCCACCCGCAGACCATTGCCGTCGTCCGCGCCCGGGCGAAGGCCATGGACTTCCGCGTCACCGTCGCCGACCTCGCCGAGGGCCTCGTCGGCGAAGACATCTTCGGCATCGTCTGCGCCCAGCCCGGCACCACCGGCGCCATCCGCGACTTCACCGAAGCCGTCGACGGAGCGCACGACCGCGGTGCGCTGGTCACTTTCGACGCCGACCTGCTGGCCCTGACCCTGCTCAAGGACTGCGCCTCCCAGGGTGCGGACATCGCCGTCGGCTCGGCCCAGCGCTTCGGTGTGCCCCTGTTCTTCGGCGGCCCCCACGCCGGCTTCATGGCCGTGAAGTCCGGACTCCAGCGCCAGCTGCCCGGCCGCCTCGTCGGAGTGTCCAAGGACGCCCAGGGCAAGCCCGGCTACCGTCTGGCCCTGCAGACCCGCGAACAGCACATCCGCCGCCAGAAGGCGACGTCGAACATCTGCACCGCGCAGGCCCTGCTCGCCAACGTCGCCTCGATGTACGCCGTCTACCACGGCCCGGTCGGCCTGACCCGCATCGCCTCCCGCGTCCACCGCCTCGCCCACGCGTTCGCAGGTGCCGCGGATACCGCCCCCGGCGCCGAGGTGCTCACCTGGGAATTCTTCGACACCGTGGCCCTGCGCGTGGCCGATGCCGAAGCCGCCCGCTACGTCGCCGACCAGGCTGGATACAACATCCGCGTCATCGATAGCACCACAGTCGGCGTCTCCTTCGGCGAACCCCACACCGTCGCCGATGCCAACGGCCTGCTCGAAGCCCTCGGCATCCTTGCCCGGGTCGACGCGGACGACTTCGAAGCCGCCTCGGCGGGAACCTTCGGAGCCAACGCCGTGCCCGAGCCCGCATTCGCGGCGTCGTTCCACCGGGACACCGAATTCCTCACCCACCCCGTCTTCAGCGCCCACGGCTCCGAGACCTCGATGATGCGCTACCTGCGCACCCTGGCCGACCGTGACCTCGCACTCGACCGGACGATGATTCCGCTGGGTTCGTGCACGATGAAGCTCAACGCCGCCGCCGAGATGGAACCCATCACCTGGCCGGAATTCGCCTCCATCCACCCCTTCGCCCCCGTCGAACAGACCAAGGGTTGGCGCGCACTCATCGGTCGCCTCGAGGACTCCCTCGTCGAGGTCACCGGCTACGACCGTGTGTCCCTGCAGCCCAACGCCGGCTCGCAGGGTGAGCTGGCCGGACTGCTCGCCATCCGCGCCTACCATGTGGCCAATGGGGACGATGCCCGCACCGTCGTACTCATCCCGCAGTCCGCGCACGGCACGAACGCCGCCTCCGCGGTGCTCGCCGGACTCCAGGTGCAGGTCGTCGCGACGGCCGATGACGGCTCCGTGGACATGGACGACCTCGATGCGAAGATCGCCAAGCACGAAGGCAAGATCGCCGGCATCATGATCACCTACCCGTCGACCCACGGAGTCTTCGAACCGCAGATCCGCGAAGTCTGCGACAAGGTTCACGCCGCCGGCGGCCAGGTCTACGTCGACGGTGCGAACCTCAACGCCATGGTCGGACTCGCCAAGCCCGGCGAATTCGGCGGCGACGTCTCCCACCTCAACCTGCACAAGACCTTCTGCATCCCCCACGGAGGAGGCGGCCCCGGAGTCGGCCCTGTGGCGGTTCGCGAACACCTCGCTCCGTACCTGCCCGGCGATGCCACGCTGCCGGAGCTCGTCGCCGGTGGCCCGGATGCCAAGGAGCTGCCGATCTCCGCATCGATGTTCGGCTCCGCAGGAGTCCTGCCCATCAGCTTCGCCTACCTCGAACTCATGGGTGCCGAAGGGCTGCGCGAGGCCTCGCGCTCGGCTCTGCTCGGTGCGAACTACCTGGCGAAGAAGCTCGGCGACGTCTACCCGATCCTCTACTCGGGAGAGAACGGACTCGTCGGCCACGAAACAATCCTCGACCTCCGCGCGATCACCTCGGCGACGGGAGTCACCGCCGAGGATGTCTGCAAGCGCCTCGTCGACTTCGGTTTCCACGCCCCGACCCTGGCCTTCCCGGTGCCCGGCACCCTCATGGTCGAACCCACCGAGTCCGAGGACAAGGACGAGCTCGACCGCTTCATCGAGGCCATGCGCACCATCCGCGCCGAGATCGACGAGATCGGCAAGTCGTATACCTACGAAGAGTCGCCGCTGGCCCTCGCGCCGCACCCAGCGACCGCAGTGATGGACGACTGGGACGGCAAGTACAGCCGCGAGACCGCGGTGTTCCCCGTTCCCGGGCTGCGCCTCACGAAGTACTTCCCGCCGGTCAGCCGCATCGACGGAGCCTACGGCGACCGCAACCTGGTGTGCTCCTGCCCGCCGCCAGAGGCCTTCGAAGAGTTCGAGGAAGAGGACAAGTGATGACCGATAAGACCGCGAACACACCGAAAGAGACCCCGCTGCACAGCATCCACGCCGAGCTCGGTGCCTCGTTCACCGACTTCGGCGGCTGGGACATGCCGCTGAAGTACGGTTCGGAACTCGCCGAACACCGTGCCGTGCGTGAGGCCGCAGGCCTCTTCGACCTCTCCCACATGGGAGAGGTGCGCATCAGCGGAACCGACGCCGCAGCCTTCCTCGACTACGCGCTCGTCGCGAAGTACTCGAAGATGAAGATCGGCAAGGCCAAGTACGGAGTCATCGTCAACGAGTCAGGCGGCCTGCTCGACGACCTCATCACCTACCGCATCGGCGACGAAGAGTTCCTCATCGTCCCCAACGCCTCGAACACGCCCCCCGTGGTCGCCGCGCTCAAGGAACGCGTGCACCAGTTCGTGCAGACCGTCGCACCCGGCTCCGATGTGCACCTGACCGACGAATCCGACGCCACCGCGCTCATCGCAGTGCAGGGACCGAACTCGGAGGCGATCATCCTGCGCGCCCTCGACGAGTCCGGCCACGGCGAATTCGGACCCCGCACCGGCGCCGGCGACCAGGCGAAAGCCCAGGTCACCGACGAGGCCAACGGGGGAGCCACCTCGGCGGGGGATGCGAAGATCACCATCGGTCAGGCGGTGCGCGAACTCAAGTACTACGCATGGATGCCGCTGACGATCGCCGGGATCGACCTCATGCTCGCTCGCACCGGATACACCGGTGAGGACGGGTTCGAGCTCTACGTCCCCAACATCGGCGCCTCCCGCCTGTGGAACACGCTCGTGACCTCGGGTGCGGACTACGGACTCGTTCCCTGCGGTCTGGCCGCACGCGATTCGCTGCGCCTCGAAGCCGGAATGCCGCTCTACGGCAACGAACTCGATCAGAACACCACCCCGTACGATGCGGGACTGGGCCGGATGATCGGGTTCAACACGAAGGACGACTTCTTCGCCCGTGAGGCGCTGGCGAAGCTCGGAGAGACCGAACCGCCGCGCGTGCTCGTCGGCCTGAGCTCGGAAGGACGCCGTGCCGCCCGTTCCGGTGCCGCCGTATCGATCGACGGCGCTGAGGTCGGCACCGTCACCTCCGGTCAGCCCTCGCCGACGCTCGGCCACCCGATCGCCCTGGCCTACATCGATCGGGACCGCACCGAGGTGGGCACCGCCGTGACCGTGGACATCCGCGGCAAGGCACACGACTTCACCGTCACACAGCTGCCGTTCTACAAGCGCCAGGCCGACTGAAGCTCTCACCCACAATTCATCCTGGTGGGACCGGCGACTCGTAGACTGGTCCCACCTGGCACAACAACGTCGTGACCGCCCCTTCCGGCGGCAGTCACAGTAAGGAAGACATATGGCACAGCTGCCCCCGCTCCCGCAGAACTTCACCTACTCCGCCGAACACGAATGGGTCGACGGCGCTGCCGATGAGCTCGTCGGCAAGACCGTCAAGGTCGGCATCACCGCCGTCGCCGCCGATGCCCTCGGCGAGGTCGTCTACGTCGACCTGCCAGCGGTCGGCGACACCGTCACCGCAGGTGAGACCTGCGGCGAGGTCGAATCCACGAAGTCCGTGTCCGACCTCTACACCCCGGTCACCGGCGAGGTCGTCACGATCAACGAGGCGGCCGTGGACTCACCCGGACTGCTCAACTCCGACCCCTACGGTGAGGGCTGGCTGTTCGAGGTCGCCGTGACCGAGGTCGGCGAAGTCATGGACGCCGCCGGCTACGCCGAGGCGAACTCCCTCTGAGCCTCACCCTCCGGGCGGAGGATATAAACCCTGAAGCGGGGTCGGTCGAGGTCGGTGCCGACACATCGTCGGCATCGGCTTGCCATGCACGTGAGTGCACGGCTGTTCGGTCGGCCCCGTCGTCATCTCATCAGAAACGAAGTGATTGCCATGCCATTGAGTGTCTTCGACCTCTTCACGGTCGGCATCGGACCGTCGAGCTCCCACACCGTCGGACCGATGCGTGCCGGCGCGAGCTTCATCGACCTCCTTAGCGATTCGCTGAGCTCCGTGGCGGATCTGCGCGTCGACGTGTTCGGTTCCCTGGCCGCCACCGGCGCCGGTCACGGGACCTTCGACGCCATCCTCATCGGCCTCGAAGGCTGCCGCCCCGATCTCATCGAAGCCAACGAACTGACCGCCCGGCGGACACGGATGTCCGAGACCGGGACGATCATCCTCGGCGACTCGACCGGCAACGGCGTCGAACTCAAGTTCACCGAGGATGACATGGTCAAACGACCGCTGACCGTCCTCCCGCGCCATACGAACGCCATGACCGTGACCGCCTACGACGCTGCCGGGGAGACTCTCGCCGAGGAGACCTATTACTCCGTCGGCGGCGGATTCGTGACTTCGGAGACCGAATTCCTCGAGAAAGAGAAGACCGCCGAGGATGGTGCAGCTGCCGACGGCGGCGGTGCAGGCGCGGGCGTCGAGTTCGCGGTCGCGGATTCTGTCGTCGATGCCGAACTCGAGTCCTACGACGAAGAGCTGCCCTACCCCTTCCACTCCGGAGTCGAGCTGCTTCAGCGCTGCCGCGAGAACGACCTGTCCATCGCCGAGATCATGCACGCCAACGAACTGTCGATGCGCGACGAGGATGAGATCCGGCACGGACTGCTCCACATCTACTCGGTAATGGAGGAATGCGCTTCGGCGTCCCTGGACCGCTCCGGTTATCTGCCCGGAGGGCTCAAGGTCCGCCGCCGCGCACACGACTGGTACCTCAAACTCAAGGCCGAGGACCCCGACCGGGATCCCGGCTACTACCTCGAATGGGTCAACCTCATCGCGATGGCCGTGAACGAGGAGAACGCCTCGGGAGGCCGCGTCGTCACCGCGCCGACGAATGGGGCGGCCGGCATCATCCCCGCCGTGCTGCACTATGCGCTCAACTACGTTCCCGCAGTCAAGGAAGGCGGCGAGTCCGCGAAGCATCGAGCCATCGTCGACTTCCTGCTCACCGCGGCAGCCATCGGAGTCCTCTACAAGGAGCGGGCGTCGATCTCCGGAGCCGAGGTGGGCTGTCAGGGAGAGGTCGGATCCGCCTCGTCGATGGCCGCCGGGGGACTGGCTGCCGTTATGGGCGGAACACCCGAGCAGGTGGAGAACGCCGCCGAGATCGCGATGGAGCACAACCTCGGACTGACCTGCGACCCGATCTCCGGGCTCGTGCAGGTCCCCTGCATCGAACGCAATGCGATCGCCGCCGGCAAGGCCATCAACGCCTCCCGCATGGCTCTGTGGGGCGATGGCCAGCACCGGGTCAGCCTCGACGAAGTGATCGAGACGATGCGCCAGACCGGCGCGGACATGTCCTCGAAGTACAAGGAGACAGCGATGGGCGGCCTCGCCGTCAACGTCGTCGAGTGCTGAGGCAGGACGGGTCGTCGAGTGCTGAGGTCAGTGCGTCTGAGGTTCGGAGCCAGGCAAGCGGCGCTCACCTGAGTCGCGGCCTCTCGAGCCGGCTTTGCGCACTCATCTACTTCCGTACCTCTGCCGCGGCCTGAAGCAGCGGGGAGAAAGGGTTAAGTGTGCGAAGAATGCCGAAAATCGGCCTCAAGGCGACATTCTTCGCACACTTAACTCGTGTCGGCGGCGGCAGGCGCGCAGCATCCGGCTGATGGCGGCTCTGCGCGAACACCTTCGCGCCTGCGCGAACTACCTCGCAGCCGCCTCGAACCCGCCCGCAGAGCCTCAGACTGCAACCTCGGGCAACAGGACACCTTGCTATCCAAATTCAAGCAAAGTGACATGGAACACGTGGAACCCTTGTTCCAACTCCAGTCAAATGTAACGAAACGATAACGAACCTCTGGCGCGGTATGAGCGCGAAGGAGCGCCCCGTCACATCCCAGAGATGCCATGGGGAAAGCCGGGTCCGTTACATGTCGGTAGCTCGGGACGATCGTTGCGGAAGTACCCCGGAATCGGCACTTTCGAGGTTGACGCTCGATCTCAGCCCGTTAGGTTTGTTGGCGTGATTAACGCACTCGCTGAACCGAAGACGCAAATCGACGTCCGGACTCCAGAACTGGAGGACGGACAACATCTATGGCGGCTCGCGAAAGACACAGCCGTGCTCGACCTGAACTCCTCGTACTCGTACCTGCTGTGGTGCCGCGACTTCGCGGACACCTCGGTGATCGCACGAATCGACGGAGAACCCGCCGGCTTCATCACCGGTTACACCCGTCCGGAGAATCCGGACACCCTGATGATCTGGCAGGTCGCCGTCAACGAGAACTTCCGTGGACACGGACTCGCATCGACCATGCTCCATGAACTGGCCGACCGGACCGGCGCTCTCCGCATGGAGACGACGATCACCGACGACAACGCGGCGTCCAACCGCCTGTTCCAGGCGTTCGCTGAGAAGCGCGGCGCCGGATTCGACCGTCGCCCGCTGTTCACCCCGGACCTCTACCCGGACGGCCACGACACCGAGTACCTCTACGAGATCGCACCCCTGTAACGAGCCTCACCCCGGCGCCGCGCGGCCCCCTGTTCCAAGGGCATGGACGCGCCAGGTGCCAGGAGGCGGAAGAGATCGCCCGCAGTGAGCGGCAGCGGCCACCGCCTCGGCGACTGCATCCGATGCAGACGCAGAACTTAAAGAAGTCGAAAGGACTCAAGTCATGACTGAAAGCGCTAAGCCCACACCCACTGACAAGCCCGACATCTTCGAAACTCGCGAGTCTGCCGTGCGCAGCTACTGCCGTTCCTGGCCCGCGACCTTCGCCCGTTCGCAGGGCGCAAAGCAGTGGGACGAAGACGGCAACGAGTATCTCGACTTCTTCTCCGGCGCCGGTGCCCTCAACTACGGCCACAACAACACGGCCGTGATGGGCCCGCTCATCGAGTACCTGCAGTCGGGTGCCGTTCTGCACTCGATGGATATGAAGACCCCGGCCAAGCGTGAGTTCCTGCAGACCTTCCAGGACCTCATCCTCAAGCCGCGCGGGCTCGACTACTCCGTCATGTTCCCCGGGCCGACGGGAACCAACACCGTCGAGGCGGCTCTCAAGCTCGCTCGCAAGGTGACCGGCCGTCAGCACATGCTCTCGTTCACCAATGCGTTCCACGGCATGACGCTGGGATCGCTGTCGGTGACCGGCAACTCGATGAAGCGCGAAGGCGCAGGCATCCCGCTGACCAACAGCTCGAAGATCCCGTACGACGACTACTTCGACGGTGAGGTCCCGGACTTCCTGTGGCTGGAGAAGGTCCTCGAGGACTCCGGCTCGGGCGTCGATAAGCCCGCCGCTGTCATCGTCGAGACCGTGCAGGGCGAGGGTGGACTGCGTGCCGCTCGAGCCGAATGGCTGCGCGCACTGTCCGACCTGTGCAAGAAGCACGACATCCTCCTCATCGTCGATGACGTGCAGGCAGGCTGCGGCCGTACCGGTTCGTTCTTCAGCTTCGAAGAGGCTGGTATCGAGCCCGACATCGTCTGCCTGTCGAAGTCGATCTCCGGTTCGGGTCTGCCGCTGGCACTGACCCTGTTCCGTCCCGAGCTCGACGTCTGGGAGCCCGGCGAGCACAACGGCACCTTCCGCGGAAACAACCCCGCGTTCGTGACCGCGACCGCCGCCATCAAGACCTTCTGGGCCGACAACGAGTTCCAGAACCAGCTCGCCGACACCATTGCCGAGCTGCACCAGCGCCTCGACACGATCGTCGAGAAGGCTGAAGGTGCTTCGATCCGTGGCCGCGGCCTGCTGGCCGGCGTCTGCTTCGAGGATCTCGAGGTGGCTGAGAAGGTCGCCGCCTATGCCTTCGAGAACGGTCTCCTGCTCGAGACTTCGGGCGCCGATGACGAAGTCATCAAGATCATGCCGCCGCTGACGATCGACTCGCGCGATCTGCAGGCTGGCTTGGACATCATCGAGGCCGGAGTGGCCAAGTTCGCTCCCGCCGCTGCGAAGGCCGCACTGGCCTGACCCACCTCTGCCGGGCCGGCGTCGCAACTGTGGCGCCGGCCCGAGCTTTGGGCGGATTCGAGCTCACCTGCTCGATCGCCCAGCCGGGCCGACGGGAGCCGTTGAAGTGAGACGGAAGTCCGCGGCCCACACCTGAATACTTTCACCGACCTTTTGCGAAAGGACCACTGATGTACGTAGTCAACCGCGATGACCTCAACGACACCGACCGCGATGTGAAGTCCGAGACCTGGCGCTCACGCCGCATGGTGCTCGGCAAGGAGCGCGTCGGATTCTCGTTCCACGACACCGTGATCTACGCCGGAACCACCTCGACGTTCCACTACCAGAACCACGTCGAAGCCGTGTACTGCGTACAGGGCAAGGGGACGCTGACCGACGAGGAGACCGGCAAGGTCTACCCGCTCCACGATGGCGTCATGTACCTGCTCGACGGAAACGAGAAGCACACCGTCGTGGCCGAGGAAGAGCTGCGCATGGCCTGCGTGTTCAATCCGCCGGTCACCGGCCGTGAGGTCCACGACGAGAACGGCGTGTACCCGCTCATCCTCGAGGATGAAGCGGCACCCGCGAACTGAATCAGTTCCCCTCGCCGAGGCGGCCCGAGCATTGCGCTCGGGCCGCCTTTTTCGTGTGGTTGAGTTGTGCGCTTGGACGGCAAAGTTGAGCCGAAGCCGGTCGCACTGCAGGTGTGATAATCTTCGGTCATACAAATTTCAAGTTCGTGACTTCTCGTTGCCGATTACACATTCGTTGACTCCGACTCAGGCATCCTCTTCCATCCCATCTTCAGTTGGAGTCTCCATGAAGTTCCTCAAGCGCGCCCTCGTGGCGTCCGTTGCCGCTCTTGCTCTTGCCATCGGTCCTGCCGTGTCTGCCGAGGCGGCGAGTGCGAAATTTGATGTCACCAAGCTTTCAGGTAAAAACATCGTCGTGTCTGACTGGAACTGCCGAAACGTAGATGTCTACATGTCTCACAAAAAGTCAGGCGTTTCAGAGTGGGATGTATATGTCGATGTCACCCGCAAAGGCGGGATCGTAGACGGCGCTATCTTCTCTCACGCTGGAAACTCGAAGCGCGATCGAGTCATGGTCTGCCCGGATTGGTCTGGTCTCGGGAAATATACACTCGGTCCATCTGACGTCTATGCGAACAACAAGAGCTATTCGAAGTTCGTCAGCCGTACCGACTACACGAAGGGTTCGTTCTACGTCCGTGGCAAGGCTTATGCCTCGCTTTCGTCGAAGCGCGGCGGAAGTACGGTTACGTTGACCTCGTCGACAAAGGTGTACAACCCGGAGAAGTACGGCAAGGTCAACTACAACCCGAAGGTGAAGTTCCAAGTCAAGTCCGGCAGCAAGTGGAAGACCCTGAAGACGGCCAGCGCGAAAAAGGGCAAGGCCGTCTACAAGGTGAAGTCGAAGAGCAAGCGGTACTACCGTGTCACGTTCAGCCAGGTCAGCTGGGCCACCGGGGCGACATCGAAGTCGGTGAAGAAGTAACCGCGAGCATCCCACAGGGACGCTCGCGGCCGATGGCTGCAGAGGCGGCTTCAGGCGATGCGCTCCAGTAGATGGTCACCCATCACCGCATCTTCACGCTCGAGTTCACGGATCACGTCAACCATCGTCTGGAGCTTCTGTGCGGAGATTCCGTGCGCTTCGGCGATGCGCAGGACCGGCTTGTAGTGGGCAGGAACTTCGGTGGGGCGTCTGCGGACGTTGATGTCCCTCCAGATTCCGGAGCGTGTCTTCGTTTGTCCGGCGAGCCACCCACAGAGTGAATCGAAGGCTTCGTCGACAGTGCTTGCCGGCGTGGTCTTTCGATAATCGTCTGGGGCGAAGGCGTCGAAGCCTTCGAGCCGGAGTCCAAGAGCGTCCGAGATCGCGAAGACCTCGCGAGCGAGCTCGAGCATGGGGGTACGGTTCTCGCTGATCACCGTCGACATATCCTTGTCGATGAACGAGCTGGCCGTCAGCATTGCACCGAACGCCAGTTTGGACCAGAGGAAACCGCTGACATTGTCACTGACGATAGGCGTTCCCCAATGGGAGAGTGCGTCGGCCAGGTCGTGTACTCGATTGCTCGTGCCCCCTGCGAATTCGCCGACGGCGATGGTTCCAATGCCGCCGTCTTTGACAACTCCTGGTTCGACGAGATCAGCGAAGAGATCGACGAATGCGATCACTGTGCGATCGCGGCCGACACAGTCGGCGATCTTCGCTTCGTTGAGGCCGTTCTGCATCGAGGCCACATAGCCGTCGGCGCGGAGTCGAGGGGCGATCCAACCCATGGCGGCTTCGGTTGCCTGAGACTTCACCGCAAGCATTACAGGCCCCACCTCGTCGGGGGCATCGTCGGGAGTGAAGGCTGGAACGCGAGTTTCAAGGGTTCCGTCGGGACTGTCGATCTTCAATCCGTTCTGACGGATAGCTGCGACGTGGGTAGCATCGGTATCGACGATCTGCACGGGGTGGCCCCCCGCAGAGAGGTGCGCAGCAAGCGTGCCTCCGATGGCACCTCCTCCGACGACTGTATAAACCGCTTTTGCAAGGGAAGGGGGTGTGGTCATTCGATCATGCTCACTTTCGTTGCTGTGGGTGGTGCGTCTCTGCCGCCGGTGGTTCGACCTCGGTGCGCGTCTCGGACCAGTGGACCGGAAGATTGAGTGCCCCGGCGGCGGAGCCGCCGTCGACTCTCAGGATCTCGCCGGTGATCCATTCCGCTTCGGGAGAAGCGAGCCAGAGCACGGCACGTGCGATGTCGTCGGGTCGACCCTTGCGCCCGAGCGGATTGGACGACACCTTTTCCACGTAGTCATCGCTGAGACGATTGAGCTCGCTGTTGACGACGACGAATCCGGGTGCCACGGCGTTGACCCTGATCCCCAGGAGGCCCAATTCGAGGGCGCTGGCTCGTGTGACCATCTCCACTGCCGCCTTCGACGTTGTGTAGGGTGCGGCGCCGGGACGTGCTCGCAGCGCAGCGCCCGAGGAGATGTTGACGACAGACGGGTACCCGGTTGGCAACTTCTCGGCGAGGTGTTGAATTCGATTGGCGAATTCCACAGTCAGCAGCTGCGGCGCTCGCACATTGATCGTCTGCACTGCATCCCAGATCTCGGCGGTGATGTCGAGCAAGGGAACGGCAGGGTACACGCCTGCAGAGTTGACGAGGACATGGACATCACCATGCGAGAAGGCCGACTCGATCACCGAGGCCGGTGCCTCGGGATCGCGCAGGTCGCACGTGATCGGATTGACGACGGAGGCACTTCGGCAGAGGTCATCGGTCAGCGCACTAAGCGCCTTGGCGTCGAAATCGACGATGGTGAGCTGGCTGCCTCGATCGGCGTACTGATGGGCGATCTCCCTGCCGATGCCGCTTGCCGCGCCGGTGACGAGGACATGGGGAGCGAAGTCAGAGGTCATGCGATCTTCTTTCCCTTGGTCTCCGGCATGGTGAGATAGACAGCCAGACCAACCGCGGCCGCGACGGCGCAGTAGATCCACACTTTGTCACCGATTCCGACGTCGTTCATCCACGTGATGATGTAGGGAGCGGTGCCGCCGAAGATGGCGACTGCCAGAGCATAGGGGAGTCCGATACCGGTTGCACGGACCTCCGGAGGGAATTGCTCGGCCATGATCACGGCACAGTTGGCGGAGTAGCCGAGCAGCAGCGTCATGCCGACGATCTCAACGCCGAGGAAGACCCAGAAGTTGTTGTCGAGGAAGTTGAGCAGAGGGAATGCGAGGACGAGGAATCCGCCGGCGAAGGCGGACATCGTCGGTTTGCGGCCGATTTTGTCAGACAGGATGCCGACAAAGGGCAGCATGCAGATGAAGTACCCGATCGAGATGAAGTTGGCGGTCAGAGCCTGGTTGAGCGGGAGACCGGTGGCGACATGGGCGTAGGTCGGCAGGTACGAAACCCAGATGTAATACAGCAGGGTTCCGGCGATGGTGATGCCGAAGACCCGTGCGACAGCGCGGGGGTGCTTGACGAACATCGTGAGGTACGAACGCTTCTGTTTCGGCTCGCTTTCACGAGCGGCCTTTGTCGCTTCGAACGAATCCGACTCGGCAACATTCGTCCGCAGCCACAGACCGAACAGTCCTAGGAGCGCACCGAGCGCGAATGCTAGGCGCCAGCCCCAGGAGTCGAGAGCCTCGGAATCGAGAGCGGAGGTGATGACCGCTCCGATGCCCGCGGCGATGAGGCCGCCGGCTCCCACTGAGACCTGTTGCCAAGACCCGGCGAAGGCCCGGCGTTTGGGAGCTGCAGCTTCGACCATGAAGGCCGAGGAGGCGCCGAACTCGCCGCCAGCAGAGAAGCCTTGGAGCATGCGGGCCAGCACCAGCACGATCGGGGCCGCGATGCCGATCATCGAATAGTCGGGGGTGATTGCGATGAGGAGCGAGGCACCGGCCATCAGACCGATGGTCAGCGCCATGCCCTTCTTGCGACCGTGACGGTCGGCGTAGTTGCCGAGGACCGCGGCACCGATCGGACGCATGATGAAGCCGACGGCGAAGACAGCGAGCGTGGCGAGCAATGCCGCTGCCGGGTCGTCACCAGGGAAGAAGTGAACGGCAAAGACCGATGAGAAAGTCGTGTATATGGCCCAGTCGACCCATTCGACTGTGTTCCCGACAGCACCGGCGAGCAGCGCCTTTCGACCTTTCTTCGACAGCTTCGTGTCGTGGGGCGGATGCGTGTGAGTTGAGTCAAGAGACATGATCTGTTCGTTCCTTTGTGATGCAAACGGGGGCGTCGGCGACTCCGGTATCGGATGAGGCGAGCGTCGCAGCTCGCTGCGTTGAGATGGTGCTGGGGGAAGCAGAGGGATGCGGACTGACGCCGAGTGGAGAACTGCGGCAGGTCGATCAGTTCCCGGCGGGCAGTGCGAACCGGGTAGTCAGATGATCGGCGAGTTGTGCATGTGTACCGAACCAGACATCGTCGAATGTATGGATGTAGGCCAGGAGCCTGTCGACCATGGCGATCCGAGAGCGGTGTCCGCTGATGTGCGGGTGCAGAGTGAGTTCGAAGACTCCTCCGGAGGCGTACGCTGCGTCGAATTCGTCGATCCAAACGCGTTCGACGTCGCGGGGCGAGAGATGAGGGCGCAGACCGCCGAAGCGGTCCATCATGAAGTAGGGCGCATCATCTCTGATCCATTCGACAGGTATTTCGATGATCCCAGTCGGTTCGCCGTCGGCATCGAGCTCGTAGGGCTCGTCATCGGCCATGAGCGAGGAGTCATAGGCGAAGCCGAGCTCTCTGATGACCCTCAACGTGGACTGGGAGAAGTCCCAAGATGGCGTGCGGATTCCTGTCGGCCGAGTGCCGCTGAGCTGTTCGAGCACGTCGGTAGCCCGACCGATGAGGTCGAGTTCTGCGTCGTAGGACAGGGCGGTGTTGCGTTCATGAATCCACCCGTGCACAGCGACCTCATGTCCGCCTGCAACGTATCCCTCAATGTCCTGCGGGTGCAGGAGTGCCGACACTGCAGGAACGTAGAAGCTGGTGGGCACCTCATGCCTGGCGAGCATGTCGAGGATTCTCGGCACAGCGACCCTGCTGCCATACTCGCCTTGGGCGAGAGATCCAGGTGAGGTTTGTCCGTCGCGCAGGTACGGAGTCTCGTGATCGGAGTCGTAGGCGATGAGGACTGCACACCGAGCCTGCTCCGGCCAGCGTTGCTTGACGTCGTCGTGAACGAGGCTGCGGCCAGCTCGCACGCGATTCACTTCTGAGCGCCATTGTTCGTCAGGCCATTGCCACGGCTCGGCACTGGTGGAAGCCGATGCGGGATTCTGTGAGGACATTGCATCTCCTGTCGGTTCGGGTCGTTCTTCGTCGTGACATCACGTCGGGTCGTGGCTTCTCTGCCTCGTCGACGTCGCTGAGTGTGCGTTGAGCTAGGAGCGTGGTCGGAGGTATTCGATTGGGTCGGGCGGCTGTCCGTCCGTCGTGTACTTGCCCTCGATGATCGATGTCCACACGCGCTTGTGGGTCGCGGTTTGGATCGAGAGCTCTGCACTGCGGATTCCGGGCAGTGAGCCGAGGACTTCTGTCGAGTAATGGAACAGCTCGGTGCGATCGCGGACGATGAACTGACCGGCGAGACTGCAGTTGCCCGTCGTCGCGGTGAGGTACTTCGTGGACGGATGCTCCGCCAGCGTGAGAGCGGTTTGCCTGAGATGCTGCGGCTCGACCACCAACCAGAGGTGGAACTCGGTGTTGAAGCCGAGCAATTCGGGTTCGACGAGGATCCGGAAGTCGAGCACGCCGTACTCTTTCAGCTGTTCGATCGTGCGGGCAGCGGTGTTTTCGGACTTGCCGATCGACGCAGCGAGGTCACCGAGTGAAGTCCGCCCGTCGTGCATGAGCATGCCGAGCACTTTGACCTCGGTCTGTGAGAGTTCGAGATGCGGTGCCGGTTCGGTTTTGACCGGCGCGAGGCGCGTCGGCTCGTTCGTTTCGAATGGAGGAGCCCAGTCCTGCCCGGAAGCGAACGCATGCGTGAGGAGGAGACTTTCCGCCGACGCTGAAGTTCCCGCGGTGATCTCGGCGACGAGTCGGCTGTATTCCGCGTCGGGCGGCAGGACCATCTCCGCTGCGATGTCGACCGAACCCAAGAGGGTGTGGAACGAACGTACCTCG
This sequence comes from Brevibacterium sp. OS20, assembly GCF_056837565.1. Classification (NCBI taxonomy): domain Bacteria; kingdom Bacillati; phylum Actinomycetota; class Actinomycetes; order Micrococcales; family Brevibacteriaceae; genus Brevibacterium; species Brevibacterium sp. OS20. The sequence continues at coordinate 575,930 of NZ_CM166367.1, forward strand.
ATGCGCTCTCTCAGCCTGGGAATGAGCACGTCCATGTCGCCATGTGCGTTCGAGATGCGCATATAGATCGGAGTGCCGAGGCCTAGCCGTACGACATCGGTGGCACCGATGACGCGGATCAGACCCTGGGTGTGCAGGCTCTCATATCGCCGGCGGACGGTGACTGCCGAGACGCCGACCTGCTCTGCGACTCGCGACCAAGGTGCGCGGCCGTCACGATGCAGGGCATCAACGATTGCGCGGTCTATAGGCTCCAAGGCTTCACGGGCGTGTGTGTTCCTGTTCACACAATGATCATATTCGTCATACGAGAGAAGTCAATAGTCGATTTGCTTCAGATTTGACGGGTGATTGGTAATAATTTCCCATCTAAATCGATCCCAGGCTAGATGAGTAGGTCACCATCGTGCTGTTCTGTCGGGAACTGGTCGGGGTGTATCAGTGGCTTCCGACCTAACAGTCATAGGTATGCGAGCCAGCTCAGTCCGGCTCACACTGCATCGGCGTGAGGCTGTCGGCACCTACTCGCGAACGGTCATGTCCATTCCCTCCATGTATCCGCGGGATCCCTCTGATAGTTCGAACGGTCCCAAGGCTTCCGCGAGGGGAAGCCACAAGGCACCCAATTCGGCAGTCTTTCTGCCGCCATAATGCTTGGCGCGGAGGTTCTCGTTGTATCGCATCTGGCTCAGTTCGTCATCGGTGACCGTCCAGATGACCACCTGCGGTGGATCATCATTGACGAACGTCACTCGGTGAGGATCGGCCGAGACCGACCATCCGGTCGCCTCGGCGAGGGCGTTCGCCAACTCAGTGCGATCGATACTCATCGTGACCTCCTTATGGTCAGGGGACTGCCTGCGGACCTTGGGGAATGAAAACACATCGGGCGCCCCGAAAGGGAGCGCCCGATGTGCGTTGTCGACTGCTGTTCGGCAGCCTCACTCGTTGTCGGAGCGAACCTTCTTGCCGCGGTCATGCCAGAACTTCGTTGTGGTCACCTCGTCGGTGCCGTCCCAGGCATCGACTTCGGTGTTGATGCGCCGATAAGTCGGCAGATCGCCGCGTCGGAACACCGGTTCGAATCCAGCCTTGCGCTGTTGCTGGTAATTCTTCAGCAGCGAGAACACCAGCGGCGAGAGCATCAGCAGGGCGAAGAGGTTGATGAGAGCCATGATCGCCATGAAGATATCGGCCGCGGTCCACACCAGGTCGAGGGCCGCGATCGCTCCGATGAACACCGAGACCATGACGATGACCTGATACACGCGCAGCGCGACGCGGTTCGTCGTCAGGTGCTCGATATTCGCTTCGCCGTAGTAGTAGTTGCCGAGGATCGACGAGAACGCGAAGAGGAAGATCGCCAGCGTGAGGAAGTGGATCGCCCACTGCCCGAGCTGACCGCTCAGCGCCGTCTGCGTGAGCTGGATGCCCTCAGCGGAGCTGCCGTACTCCGGATTCGACAGCAGGATGATGAACGCGGTGATCGAGCAGACGAGGATCGTATCGAAGTACACGCCCAGCGCCTGCACGAAGCCCTGCTTGGCCGGGTGCGACGCCGAGGCGGTCGCTGCCGCGTTCGGCACCGAACCGATACCGGCCTCATTGGAGAACAGGCCGCGCTGAACACCGATGAGCATGATCGAACCCAGCGTTCCGCCGGCGATCGAATCCATGCTGAACGCATCGGTGACGATCGTGGCGATCATCGACGGCACGGCACCGATGTTCATCACCACGACGATGATGCCGACGATGAGGTAGAGGCCGGCCATGATCGGCACCAGATAAGCCGAGATGTTCGAGATGCGCTTGGCGCCGCCGGCGAAGATCGCGAAGGCGGCGACGGCGATGATCGCGCCGGCCACGGCAGCGAAGACGCCGTCCGAACTCTCGACTCCGAAGGATGCCCCGACGGCGTCGACGATGGAGTTCGACTGCACCGAGTTGAACACGATGCCGTAGGTGATGGCGACGATGACGGCGAAGACCAGTCCGAGCCACTTCATGTTCAGCCCGTGCTTGATGTAATAAGCGGGACCGCCGCGGAAGTTCGGGCCGTCCTTGAGCTTGTACAGCTGTCCGAGAGCCGATTCGGCGAAGGCCGTGGCGCCGCCGACGATGGCCGTCAGCCACATCCAGAACATCGCACCCGGTCCACCGAGCGAGATCGCCAAAGCGACACCGGCGATGTTCGCCGTTCCCACCCGCGAGGCCGCGGAGATCGAGAAGGCGCGGAACGGCGAGATGTTCCGGTTGCCCTCGGAATCCCGTCCGCCCGGCTCCACCAGGGTGCGGAACATCTCGGGCAGCAGGCGGACCTGCACCGCTCCCGTGCGGATGGTGAAATACAGACCAGTGGGGATGAGAACAGCCACGAGGATGTACGACGATACGGTGCTGACACTGTCGAAAGCACTCTGGAGCATCTCCATCGAACTGCGCCTCCTTCGGCAATTGTGCTGGAGAGGATCGGAGGTGCGGAACGCGAGGACTCCGTCCGTGGTTACTCCCAGTCTGCCACCTCCGTCTCTGCAGCTGTGGCAGTGGCCCCTGCTTGAAGGTCACCGTCGGCCTGCGGCCGAGTCAGCATCGGCCCAGGCGACGGCCAGTGTCGACACCGTCAGGATTCATGTCCCGTCCACTCGCGCATCACCCGGAACTTGCTCGGGCCCCCTAGTCTGGGCGGCCTAGTACTCATCGTTCGGCCACCGCGCAGCAGTTGGATCCGGCGCCCGAACGCCACCCGCAGTCTCCGTGGAGGAGTTCTGAAATGCCCATCACCCTCGCCACCCCCACCTCCGATCACTCGCCCCGCGACCTCAGCGCCGGCGCGGCCGGCACCGTGATCGACCCCGCCCGCGTTCGGGTCCCGCCCCTGGTCATCGCACACCGAGGTGCGTCCGCCGATTGGCCGGAGAACACGATCCCCGCGTTCATCGCCGGCATCGACCAGGGCGCAGACATGATCGAAACCGACGTCCACATGAGCGCCGACGGTGAGCTCGTGATCATGCACGACACCACCGTCGATCGCACCACCGATGCCCGCACCCTGTACCCGAATCGTCAAGACCGCAGCATCGCCGGCATGAACGCCGCCCAGATCGCCACACTCGACGCCGGAAGCTGGAAGGGCGAGGAATTCGCCGGTGTCCGCGTGCCCCGCCTCGCCGAGGTGCTCACCCTCGCACACGACACCCGCACCGGCCTGCTGCTCGAGGTCAAGCACCCCGAGCTCTATCCCGGAATCGCCGAGGCGGTCCTGTCCGCCCTGCGCACCGTACCGAACTATCTCGACCGGGCTTTGGCCGCCGGCATGCTCGTCGTCCAGTCCGCGAACTGGGCATTCGTCGAAGAGTTCCACGCGCTCGCCCCGGAGATCCCGGTCGGCGTGCTCGGCCGACCCTGCCCGGACGAGCTCCAGGACTTCGCGGATTGGGTCGACCAGGTCAACCCCGAATTCTGCGCGGCCGACGAGGACTTCCTCACCGCCATCCACGAGCTCGGAATGACCAGCTTGGTGTGGACCGTCGACGACCTCGGCGAGATGGAACGAGCCATCGACGTCGGCGCCGACGGCATCATCACCAACGCTCCCGACCGCCTCGTCGAGGTCGTCGAAGCTCTCTAGAGGAGGCTCTATAGGTCCCGCGTCGGCTCAGTCGTGGGCGGGCCGGCGGATGATGCGGACAGAGAGCAGCACGCTGGACATGATCGTTCCGCCCATCCCGACCGGTCCGGCGATCGGGCCGAAATAGAGGTCAGCTCCGTCGCCGAACATCCTCGAAGTGGAGACCATGAACGCGGCCATACCGCAGACCACGGTGACTGCAGTCAGAACCTGGGCGATCCTCGGCGGGGGAGGGGATCCCGCTGCTGAGTCGGCGATGCAGTTTCTCGTCAGGGAGTACAAGCTGTATAGGCCGGCGGTTGAAGCTGTGAGACTCGCGCAGGCGGTGAGGAAGGCGATCGAGGCAGGGACGTCGGCGAAACGGCCCACGGACGGTTCGAAGGCGAAGCCCACCGCAATGATGAGAGCAGAGACGATGAGCACGGTGGCCGAGACCAAGGAGGCGTGGCGGTAGCGGGGGAGCTGGGGAGTCGGGTCGGCCGCCTCGGCGTGGGAATTTGCAGGGCCGGCGGAGTCTGGGGTTCGTCCGAGGATCGTCGCCAGCACAACGGCAACGATGAGCGGAAAGACCACGATCGTCAGTAGACGCAGTAACCAGAGATTCACGGCGATCGCCTGCCCGACATTCGAGTCGCCAGCGGAGGCGGAGACGAGCGAGGCCGATCCAGACGGGACGAACAGCAGTACGGTGATCACGCTGAGCACAATGCGCGGATGAAGGGGCAGGGGCCGGAGGAGGACGATCCCAGTTGCACCGGCGACGAGCAGGGTTCCGAGCTGGACCCACGCGCGGACCGGACTCGTCGTGAAGTACACATCATCGGCGCTGATGAGAAGCGCGGCGCCCGCCCACGACAGGCAATGGACGAGAAATGCCACGACCGTCAGTGAGAAGGCTCCAGGCCTCAGTGGTGCAGGTCGTTCGGCAGAGTCTCCGTCGGCGACGGCCTCAGCACCTTGCCGTGCGGCGGTGCTCATGACCCGTTGCTGGGATTGCTGCCGCTGCCGCCGACCTCAGTGCTGTCGTTGGCCACATTGCTGTCGTCCGCCTGGGTGGTGTCGTCGGGCTGGGCACGGTCACCGGGTTGGGTGACGTCGTGGGTCGGAGCGCAGTTGAGTGTGCGGACCGCGAGCACGAGGCTGCCGAGGACGAAGCCGAACATGGAGACGACCCAGCCCGTGTATCCCAGGCTGGAGACCGGTGGATACCCGATCGCCAGTATGGTCGACGCCCAGCACAGGTGCAGTCCGCAGGCGATGACGACGAACGCCAGAATGCGAGCCGATCGCGGTGTGGTGCCGGACGAAGCGGGGCCGACGGCCGGTTCATCGGCCGGCAGCGACCGAGACTCGGAGATGACCCGCAGGGCGGCGACGGCGGAGACGAGCCCGACCGCTGCGCCCAGAGCATTGAACGCATCACCGTACTCGAACAGGAACATGGCGTCGACGAACATGGTTCGCAGCAGCCAGACGAGGAGCACGATCCCGGTCGCAGCGAACAATCCGAAGGCGGCGGCACGTGAACGGCGGCAGAGGACTGCGGGAGCGGCCGCCTCGGCGACGGGAACAAGTTGGGCCGTGACTGCGGCCAGGGCGAGTGCCACAACGATCGGGAAAGCCACCGCCACGATGAGGCTCACGGTGACCAGGGCTGTGGTGAGCGCGGGATTGTCGGCCGATACGCCGGTGTCGGCGCCGAACGTGTCGATGGTGAAGATCGACTTGAGCGCTTCGACGGCGCAGAGGAACACAGTGATGACGATGAACACGCTGCGGGGGATCGGGCGAAGTCCGCGGGCGATCGTGATCGCGGCGGCGCCGGAGACCGCGATGAGCGCGAGGCGCAGGAGGCTCGGACCGGGTGACGACACGTAGGAGTCTTGAGCCTTGACCTCGAGGAGCCCGGTGCCGATCCACGTGACGAGGAAGGTGACGGCGGCAACGATGGTGATGGCCATTCTGCGGCTGTCGAGGCCGATTCTCGGGTCATGGGCGTCGGTGTTCGGTGCGGTGGTCATGGCCCCATGCTCCCATAAAAACCAGCCTCCTTGTCGGTTCGTGTGAGAAGAACTCGGTCGGCCGACGGAAGATGACCTCGCACGCGATCGCTCGAAGTGAGACGCTGGGGGCATGCCGAACGAACTCGCCGACTCGACCAGCCCTTACCTGCGCGCGCACGCCGACAATCCCGTGGACTGGCGGATGTGGACGAAGGAAACCCTCGCCGAGGCGGCCCGCCGTGACGTCCCCCTCCTCATCTCGATCGGCTACTCCACCTGCCATTGGTGCCATGTCATGGCCCACGAATCCTTCGAGGACGAAGCGGTCGCGGCGATGATGAACGACCGGTTCGTGCCCGTGAAGATCGACCGTGAGGAACTGCCGGACATCGACGCCTACTACATGAACGCCCTGCAGGCGATGACCGGCCAAGGCGGATGGCCGATGACGATCTTCGCCACACCTGCCGGCAGCCCCTTCTACGCCGGCACTTACTTCCCGCCCGCGCCGCGGGGCAATCTGCCGGCGTTCACGCAGGTGCTCTCGGCCGTATCGGCGACGTGGACAGACCGCCGCGACGAGGTCAATCAGATGACGGCCCGGATGGACCGCGGGCTGGCCGAGATGGCCGATGCCGTGACCAGTGCGCTCCCCGCCGAGGCGGCCGCGGAGTCCCTGACCCCCGACGAGCTCGATTCCGCTGCCGCAGCGCTGCTCGATTCGTACGATCCTGCCTGGGGTGGGTTCGGAGGTGCCCCGAAGTTCCCGCCGATGATGAACATCCTGCAGCTCCTCGCGGCGTTCGTGCGCTTGGGCGGGACCGCCTCGGCGGGTGAGGGGGCGGATGACGGTGCTTCGGCGCGCCCGGGAACCGGTGGGACCGCCTCGGCGAACGGGGGAGGGGCCGGGGAGCACCCGCTGGATCGGGTCCGGGCCGAGGGGCGGCTCGGCTGGCTCGGCGCCGACGGACACCTGACCGGTGAACTCGTCCTCGATTGCCTCATCGCCGTGCGTTCGACATTGGCGCGGATCGCTTCCGGTGGCATGCGCGACCAGGTGCGCGGCGGGATCGCTCGCTACAGCGTCGACCGGCAGTGGTTCGTGCCGCACTTCGAGAAGATGCTCTACGACAACTCCCTCTATCTGCGTGCCGTCGTCGCCTGGGCGAAGGTCGAACGCGCCCTGGATTCGGGTTCGAAGTGGCTCGCCCTGGCCGAACGTGAGATCGCCGATACCGCGACCTTCCTGATCAGGGACCTGTCGACCGATGACGGATTCATCGCCGCCCTCGATGCGGATTCGCTCAACTCGGCGGGAGTCTCCGAAGAGGGCGCGGCCTACGTGTTCACTCCCGAAGAATTCGCGGAGGCGGGGCAGGCTGGTCTTCTCGGACTCGTCGATTCGCCGGCAGGGGAAGAGCTGTCCGGCCAGGTGGTCGCGGCCGTGCGGATCATCGACTGGCTCGGCATGGAGGATGTGCCCTTCGATGCGGAGCACCCCGCGCCGTGGGACATCGAGGCGACGAAGCGACAGCGCGAGGCGCTTGAGCAGATGCGCGCTCGCCGATCCCAGCCGGCCCGTGACGAGAAGATCATCACCGAATGGAATTCCTTGGCCGTCACCGCCCTCGCCGAGGCGGCCCTGTACTCCGGCGCGGGAGCTGAGGATTCGGGGGGTGCAGATTCGACGGGAAGTGCGGAGCCGACCGGTGGTGCGATTACAGGGAACGCCGAATCTGCAGATTCGGCGCGGTGGGCAGAAACCGCCGTGCGATTCTGGACGGCGATGCACGACCGGTTCGAGCAGGCAGGGGCATCCGAGCCGGTGGACGCAGCCGGACCGACTGGATTCGACGTGCGGCGCAGCTTCACCGGCGATGTCGCCGGCCCAGGGCGGGGCGGGCTCGCCGATTGGGCGCAGCTCATCACCGCTGGGATCACGGTCCGACAGCTGCCGGACGGGGCCCCCTCGGTGCGGGTGGACGATCTGGTCGAACTCGGTGCGACGATGCTTGACCTCTTCACCGCCGAGCGGGGCGACGGGGTCCTCGAAGCAGTCGATTCGCTCGGTGACGGGATCATCGACGTGAAGTCGGCGGACCCAGTCGACAACACCGTGCCGTCGGGACGATCGGCGGCTGCCGAGGCAGCGCTGCTGCTCGCCGAGCTCGGCGTCGAGGCTGCGACATCTGCTGGGTTGGAGTCATCCGGTGAGGCGGCGTCCCCGGGTGGGGTCGCCGAGCTGGATACGGGACGGCTGTTGGAGGTTCGGGATCGGCTGCTCGGGGTCTATCGGGCGCTGGTCGGGCAGGCTCCGCGCGGGTGCGGACACGCGCTGTGGCAAGCCGAGCGGGCCCTGTCTCCCGTGCGGGTCGCCACCGTCGACGTTGCGCTGCGGAACATCGCGGCCAGGAATCCGTCGCTCACTCTGCTCACGGCCTCGACCGGGGTTCCGGGACCGGACGGTCGGGAGGTCGAAGTCCCCGCGGGGACGGCGATCGTGTGCCGGGGAACGCAATGCTCCCTGCCGGTCGGCACGGCCGCCGAGCTGGTTGGGCTGCTGGACGGGTAGGACTGTTGGACCGTCCGGGCGCGCACGTCAGCGGTGGTGTTGGGCCGCCTCGGCGGCAGATCGGGAACTGTTCGGGAAATCACCACATTCCATCGGCGACGGAATATTGAGTTGTCCCGGATAGTGATGGTGGAGAGTCACTTCACGGAAATTCAGCGTTCGAGGCTCAAGCTCCGGTAACGGTTGAGTGCGGCGGCGATCTCCTGCCGTCGCGGCCGGGTCAGGTGGCCCGGATGGTCGCGGTGTCCCGTGATTCCGTCGAGGCCCTCAGCGTCGAGCATGTCCACGACCTCGGCCAGCGCCTCGGTCAGGGAGGTGCGTCCGTCGAAGATCTCGGCCAGGTATTCGAGAGCTTCGGCCACTCCCGACGCCTGCTGAGCGTCGACGAGTTGAGCGATGGCGATGAGGTCGATGAAGTCGCGGCCGAATTGGATCCGGTCGGATCCCTTCGCTCGAGCGGTCTTCGTCTTCGACGCCGGTCGCAGCGCCTTCGCCGTCGGCACACGCGGTGCGGCGATGAAAGAGGGGGCGGCGGGGGAGTCCGAACCGGTGTGTGGGTCGCTGCCGGTTGGAGCCGTTTCGAGGTCGGCTGCGGTGACGCCGACGAGCTCATGTGCTTGGTCCGTGACTTCCTTGGGCACATAGGCGTCGAGCGCGATGACGTGGTCGGCGACTTCGAAGAACGCACTCGATCCGCCGGCGACGAGCACCGTGGACACGCCCTGCTCGGTCAGCAGCGGACGCACGCGGTCGACGAATGGGGTGATCGGTTCCCGCTCGGCGGGGATGAGCGCACGCATGCGTTCGTCGCGGATCATGAAGTTCGTCGCCGACGTGTCCTCGTCGATGAGCAGGGTGTTCGCGCCCACCTCGATCGCCTCGACGAGATTGGCCGCCTGCGAGGTCGACCCGCTGGCATTCGTCGTGGAGAAGAATCTCGTGTCAGAGCCCGAGGGTAGGTTGTTGATGAACGCCGAGATGTCGTCGCCGGTGACGGCGCGACCGTCCTCGGCTCGAATGGAGGTGGCAGTTGGGTCGCTGATGACCCATTCGCGCCCGTCGCCAGCGATATGCGGGTAGACGCCGCGTTCGAGCGCGCGCAGAATCGTCGACTTCCCGTGATAGCCGCCGCCGACGATGACGGTGACCCCGCGAGGGATGCCCATGCCGGTGACGGTGCGGCCGCTGGAGAGTTCGACAGTGTGCTCGAGTTCGAGAGGGGAGGTGAAGACAACCGCATCGGAGGACTTCATCGGCAGGTCCGAATCCCCGGACGTCCGCGGGAGAATCGCACCATTTCCGACGAGACCGATGAGTCCTGCTTCGCCGAGGTGGCTGCGCAGTTCCAGCTGATCCCGGTGCAGTCGGACGTGGTCGGCGAGCCCCTGGGCCGATGGGCCGTGAGTGTTCCCTCCTCTGTCTGCTGGGGCGTCCGACCAGCGGTCGAAGAGGAAGAGCCGTTCGGCGAATTCCGGCAGATCACGGGTGAGGATGTCCGCTGCCTGATGGCCGAGGATGCGGCGGCCGCGCGCAGGCAGATTGACGAGCAGTCGTGCCTCGAACCCGGCGTCATCGATGAGGATGTTCGTCCGCTCGAGGATCTCCTGCCCGGGACGGCCGAGGATGAGTGCGCGCTGATCGAGCTTCGCAAGCACCCCGTTGCCGGCCCGGAGCAGATAATCGGCGGCGGCGATGCGGTCGGCGCGATCAGTGGTGAGGTCGAGCGGGAACTTCGCATCGGCACGATCGACGCGGACCCGGACCTTCGACGGAGAGGCGAACGGATCGGCCTGGACCCGGTCGATGAACACGGTGACCGGTCCGAAGGTGTAGCGGCCGCGGATCTGCTTGAGATTGCCGTAGCTGCGACCGTCGAGGTTATGCAGAGTAGAGGCGAGATTCGACTGACGTGAACTCATTTCACTCATGCTACTGGCGGGAGATGAATGCTTACTCAGCGGTTGTGGACTCGACGCCGTAGAACCGGGCCGCGTTCGACCAGAACACGGCGTCCGCCTCGGTGGGGGTGAGCACCTGACGAAGGAGCGTGAAATCAGCATCGGCGAAGGGGCGACGTGCCCGCGTCGACGGCAAGTCCGTCCCCACCATCAGCGCGGTCGGGTCGGTGTCGACGATGCGACGGATCGCCTCGGCGGGATCGAGCTCCACACGGCCGAAACCGGTGGCCTTGACCTTGACTCCGGCCTCGACGAGGCGCAGCAGGGTCGACAGTCCGTCCTCGTGCATGCCCAGATGATCGATGCTCACCGCCGGCAGTGAGGCGATGCGTGCGGCGAGATCCTCATCGATGGTGCGGGCGTCGATATAGAGCTCGGCGTGCCATCCGACGAGGTCATGGGCCCGTCGGGCAAAGCCGTCGAGGGCATCGAGGGTGGCCGAACCGCCGCGGGCGATATTGAATCGCAGAGCCTTGATGCCGGCCGCGTCGAGGCGTCGGATCTGATCATCGCTGGTCTCATCCGGCAGCTGGGTGACGCCGACATAGTTGTCGCCGAGCTGGCGCAGGGCCTCGATGAGGTACCCCTGGTCGAAGCCTTGGAACGAACCGGACACGACGGCGCCTCCTGCGACTTCGACTCCCACATCGGGGAGGCTCTGCAGTCGCACGCGATAGTCGGTGACCGTGAACGGATCGGGCAGATAGCCGTTGTTCTCGATCAGCGGATGGTTCGAATCGATGATGTGCAGGTGCGCGTCGAAGGCACGCTGGAGTTCGCTCATACCGCCAACCTACAACGTCTCCGAACTGCTCATTCAAGGCGTGGCGCGTCTGTCGGTCTGTGTACCGTTCGATGGGCGCGTCCCGCCTTGAACGACGCTGAAAAGGACACCGGGGAGCGGCTCGGGGATTCTCATTCTTCGGTACTGCGGATAACGATCCCATCAAGGGTCTCGAACGCGCGGTCGGCAGACCTGGTCATGTCAGCGCCTCGGTATATTGTGAGGGAGTTCACATTGAGGTGATCGAGCGGCGCTGGTCGACGGTGATCGCGGCTGCTCTCTTTCGAACATTTGGAAGGATGAGGATGTCCGGACGCACTGCCGAGGCCGCTTCGACAGACCCGGTGCAGCAGACCGACGTCGACGAGCTCATCGCTCAATACGACGAAGAGCTGCCGCAGCGGACGCTGACGCGCAGACTCGACCTCGGCGTCGGCATCGTCTGCTTCGTCGTCTCGCTCTTCGTGCTCAACCAGGTGTTCTTCCCTCTGCGGCAGGGCAACCAGTTCTACCTCATGTGGTTCCTCGCCTTCGTGCTGCCGTTGGTCTTCGTCTGCTATCGGCCCGGATTCGGTCGCAAAGCCGAAGCGGCGGACAAGGCCGCGGAAGCGGCCGAGGCGGTTTCGACGGACGGCGCAGGGGGCAAGGGTAGGGCCGGCACCGAGGCGGGGGTCGCCTCGGCGAAATCCTCGACATCGCCGAAGCGGAGACGGGCGAAGAACGACAACCCGTCGATCATCGATTGGGCACTCGTCGTCATCACCTTCCTCACCTGTGCTTATCCGGTGCTGCCGTTCTTCTCCGGCGGATTCAACGAATTCCTCAACCGGCAGGGTTCGCTGACCGGCCTGGACGTCGTCATGGGCGGAGTCCTGCTTCTGCTCATCCTCGAAGCGACCCGCCGAACCACCGGACTCATCCTGCCGATCTTCTGCATCGTCTTCTTCCTCTACAGCTACTACGGCTCCTATATCCCCGTGAACTGGCCGGGCTCGCATGCCGGGCAGAACTTCGACCAGATCGTCAACGCCCTGTACAACGACGCCTCCGGTTTCTACGGAATCCCACTCGACGTGGCCGCGACCTACATCGTGCTGTTCACCATCTACGGAGCCGTGCTCGACAAGACCGGCGCCGCCAGCTTCTTCATCGATCTCAGCTTCTCCCTGTTCAAGAAATCCAAGGCAGCCCCCGGACGCACCGTGGCACTGTCCGGATTCCTCCTCGGCACGGTCTCCGGCTCGGGCACGGCAACGGCCGTCTCGCTCGGCGCGGTCACCTGGCCGGTGCTCAAAAGAGCCGGCTATCCGAAGGAGAACGCCGGCGGTATGCTTGCCGCCTCCGGCATCGGCGCCATCCTGTCCCCGCCGACGCTCGGTGCCGCGGCCTTCATCATCGCCGAGCTGCTCAACGTCTCCTACGGACTCGTCCTTCTGTGGGCAGTCGTGCCCACTCTCCTGTACTACCTCGGCATCTTCCTCGCCATCGAAATCGACTCCCGGAAGATCGAAGTCGACTACACGCCGCCGCCGGGGCTGCGGTCATGGCCGATCTTCAAGAAGGGCTTCTACCACTTCATCTCCCTGGGCATCATCGTCGTCTTCCTCGCCCTCGGCATGGCACCGTTCAAAGCCGTCGTCTACGCGACGCTCGTCGGCATCGGATTCGGCATCATCGAGATCATCCTCGCCCGCCGAGGCGAACCCGCCACGATCCTCCGCGCCGTCTGGGACGTGTTCTACGGGGCCCTGTCGACGGGCATCCGCTCGGTTCTGCCGGTGACGAGCGTGTGTGCCGCCGCCGGCATCATCGTCTCGACGATCACGAAGACCGGGCTCGGCCAGGTCATCTCCGACATCCTCATCAAGGGAGCGCAGGCATTCTCGGATGATCCGACGGTCATCCTGATCCTCACCTGCATCTTCGCCGCAGTTGCCGTGACGGTGCTCGGTCTGGCGGTGCCGGTGACCGCCTCGTTCATCATCAGCTGGGTCATCGTCGGACCTGCGCTGATCACCCTCGGAGTCCCCGAGGCGGCCGCGGCGATGTTCATCTTCTACTACGCAGTCCTCTCCGAGGTCTCCCCGCCGACCGCACTGGCGGCGGTCGCCTCCTCGGCGATCACCGGCGGCCGCGTCATCGCCACCATGTGGCAGGCCTGCAAGTACGCGATCCCCGCATTCCTCGTCCCCCTGGCCTTCACCTTCACCCCCGAAGGTGCCGCATTGGTCGCTCAGGGAGGGTTCTTCGGCGCGGTCTGGACCTTCCTCGTCTCGGCCTGCGCAGTCGCTGCCTTGGCCGCGGGTGCAGGCGGATGGATCATCTGCCGCGCCGGCTGGCCCGAGCGGATCCTGTGCTTCCTCGCCGCCGGCGCGCTCCTCTACCTGCAGCCGCTGTCGATGATGGTCGGCTTCGCGGCCCTTGCCCTCGCCGTGGTCATCCACCTCATCCTCCGACGCAAGCCGGCGACCTCCTCGGCGACGGGAACTGCGGTTGGACCGGCCGCCTCGGCGACGGGAACCGTGACAGGAGCGGCCGCCTCGGCGAAGGACGAGGCACCGGCGAATGCGGTCGACCCGAGTACAGCCGAAGCGGACGGATCCGGTGACGGATTTTCCACCGAACCACCCTCGTCCGGAACACCGGCCGGGACCAACTGAGAAAGGGACGAAGTCCATGAAGCGAACAAGGACGTTCACAATCGCCGCTGCGGCCCTGGCCGCAGTGCTGACGATGAGTTCATGCGGTGGCAAGCGCGAAGCCGAGCCCGCCGCAGAAGGCGGAGACGGCTGCACCGCCGCCTCGGGGCAGATCACCATCGCCACCGGCAACTCGACCGGCGTGTACTACGTGCTCGGCGGAGGTCTGGCACAGGTGATCTCCGACAACTCCGACCTCAAGGCCACAGCGTCGGAGACCGGCGCCTCCGTGCAGAACCTCCAACAGCTGTCCAGCGGCGACTTCGACATCGCGTTCTCCCTGGCCGATACCGCTGCCGACGCAGTGTCGGGGGATGCGGACTTCAAGGAGGCCGAGGACATCTCCGCGCTCTCGCGCATCTACGACAACTTCACTCACGTCGTCGTGCGCAAGGATGCCGAAATCGACTCGGTCGAGGACTTCAAGGGCAAGACGATCTCGACCGGTTCGCCGAAGTCCGGCACCGAGGTCATCGCCAACCGTCTCATCGAATCGGCCGGACTCAAGGACGGGGACGTGACCAAACAGCGCCTCGACCTGTCGAAGACCGTCGACGGGATGAAGGACGGAACCATCGACGGCATGGTGTGGTCCGGCGGACTGCCCACGGCAGGAGTCACCGATCTCTTCACCTCGAACGGCAAGGACGTCGAGATCCTCGACATCTCCGACCTCGAGGGGAAGATGAAGGAGATCAACCCCGTCTACGAGGTGGCAGAGATCCCCGGTGACACGTACAAGGGCGTCGACACGGTGAAGACGATCGTCACCCCGAACGTGCTCATGGTCCGCAATGACATGGACGAAGGCACGGCCTGCGCTCTGACGAAGCTCCTCTTCGACAAAAAGGACGACCTGGTCAAGGTGCATGCCGCGGCGAAGGAGATCAACCTCGACACCGCCGAACCGCCGGAGCCGATCAAGCTGCACCCGGGCTCGCAGAAAGCACTGGACGAGCTGAATAAGTAAGTGCGAGTTGCCCAACCGCTCGTTCAAGGCGTGGCGCGTCTGTCGATCTGTGTACAGTCCGATAGGCGCGCTCCGCCTTGAACGACGCTGACGAGGAGCGGAGCTCCACGCTTCGCATGGCGGGCAGCGCGGCCCGCAGCCAGGATTCTCCGGGGCCCTCGTTCCTCAGTTGTTCTGAGGGCCGACGGGCGGGATCCGGCCCGGAGCCGGACTCAGCCTTCCCGCAGGCCGACGGTCGGATCGGGCAGGTAGACCTCTCCGCCCGATGCGAGGAACTCGCGGCTCTTCTGCTGCATTCCCGCCAGGGCCTCCTGCGCCTCGGCGCTGCCGTAGGTATCGCGGATGTCCTGGGAGATGCGCATCGAGCAGAACTTCGGACCGCACATCGAACAGAAGTGCGCGGTCTTCGCCGGTTCCGCCGGCAGCGTCTCGTCGTGGAACGCCTCGGCGGTCTCCGGATCGAGGCCGAGGGCGAACTGGTCCCGCCACCGGAATTCGAATCGAGCCTTCGACAGCGCATCATCGCGGGCCGTCGCCCCCGGGTGGCCCTTCGCGATATCGGCGGCATGCGCGGCGATCTTGTACGTGATCACCCCGGTCTTGACGTCGTCACGGTCGGGCAGCCCGAGATGCTCCTTCGGGGTGACGTAGCAGAGCATCGCCGTGCCGTAGCGGGCGATCTCCGTCGCCCCGATCGCCGAGGTGATGTGGTCGTATCCGGGCGCGATATCCGTAACCAGCGGACCCAAGGTGTAGAACGGCGCACCGTGACAGAGCTCCTGCTGACGTTCGACGTTCTCCCGCACGAGGTGAAGCGGAATGTGCCCGGGCCCTTCGACCATCACCTGGACGTCGTGGGCCCACGCGCGTTCGGTGAGTTCGGCGAGAGTGTCGAGCTCGGCGAACTGGGCGGCATCATTGGCATCGGCGATAGAACCCGGCCGCAGTCCGTCGCCGAGCGAGAAAGCGACATCGTAGCGAGCGAAGATCTCACAGAGTTCATCGAAGTGGGTGTAGAGGAAGTTCTCCTCGTGGTGGGCAAGGCACCAGCCGGCCATGATGGACCCGCCGCGTGAGACCATCCCGGTGACCCGGTCAGCCGTGAGAGGAACGTAGCGCAGCAGCACACCGGCGTGCACGGTCATGTAGTCGACACCCTGCTCGCACTGCTCGATGACGGTGTCGCGATAGATCTCCCAGGTCAGCGCGTTCGCATCGCCGTCGACCTTCTCCAGCGCCTGATAGATCGGGACGGTGCCGATGGGGATCGGCGAATTGCGGATGATCCACTCCCTAGTGGTGTGGATGTCATTGCCGGTCGACAGATCCATGAGGGTGTCGGCACCCCACTTCGCGGCCCACCGCAGCTTCTGCACCTCCTCGGCGATGGAGCTGGTGACCGCGGAATTGCCGATGTTCGCATTGATCTTGACGAGGAACGCCCTGCCGATGATCATCGGCTCGGATTCGGGGTGATTGATGTTGTTCGGAATGATCGCGCGACCGGAGGCGAGCTCGGCGCGCACGAGTTCGACATCGCACTGCTCGCGAAGCGCCACGAACCGCATCTCCGGGGTGATGATGCCCTGCTTTGCGTAGTGCATCTGGGTCACCGTGCGGCCGGACTTGGCCCGACGGGGGACCGGTTTGCGTCCCTTCCACTGCTGCGACGGGGCACCTCGGCGGACGGCGGCACGACCGTCATCGGCGATGCGGTGGCCGCGGGCGTCATACGTCTCAGTGTCGAGGCGGTTCTCGATCCACGGGAATCGCAGAGCGGGCAGTCCCTCTTCCGGAATGCTGCCCGGCCCGACGGTGCGGTAGACGTCGACGGGATCGTTGGCCCGACCGTTCGAGTCCTCGAGCTCGATGCGGGTCACGGGAACGCGGATGTCGTGTTCCTCGTCCTCGACCCATGCCGGCGAATGCGTCGGATACTGCTCGAGGGTGAACTGGTCGTGCGAATCTGCGTCAGACGAAGTCGTGGCAGGGGCAGGTGTTTCAGGGGTGAATGCAGTCATCTGCAGTCCTCACTTCCTACGCCGGTATCAACCGGATCAGGTTCTACGGTCTCGGACGATCCAGTCCGATCTCAGCCCTTGCAGCGGGCTCCCGTGGGGTCGTGCCATTCCTATCACGACTGACGCAGTGAGGACAACCGTGGCTCCTTGAGCGACGGGAATGGGGTCAGCCGCCCTGGAGGAACGCCTTCGCAGCGGCGCCGAGGGCGACGACGTCGGAGACCGCGACCATTTCGCGTGCCGAGTGCATCGAGTACAGAGCCGGGCCCACATCAACGGTCGTCATGCCCAGCCGGGTCGCGGTCAGCGGTCCGATCGTCGACCCGCAGGGCATCGCATTGTTCGACACGAAATCCTGGTACTCGACCCCGGCGGCCGCGCACGCCCGTGACCACACGGCGGTGCCCACCGCATCCGTGGCGTAGCGCTGCTGAGCGTTGAGCTTGAGCAGGGGACCGCCGCCGAGGCGGGGGCGGACATGCGGATCGTGCCGTTCGGGATAGTTCGGATGGGCAGCATGCCCGGCATCGGAGGAGACACACACCGAGGTGGACATCGACGCGAGATAATCGCTGCGCGTCGACTGCGGCAGCAAGGAGGCGACGATGCGCTCGGTGACGTCGGCGAGGAACGGACCGCACGCGCCCGAGCGCGAATTCGACCCGATCTCCTCATGATCGAACGCCGCGAACAGTGGGATGCCGTCGAGCCCGTCGGCATCGAGCTGGGTGAGCGCGGTGACGCCGGCGTGGACGGACAGGAGGTTGTCCAGCCTCGGCGAGGCGAAGAACTCCTCGGCGGCACCGAAGAGGGCCGGCTCCTGAACGGGAATCGTGTAGACATCGTGGCCGACGACGGACTCGGCATCGACCCCGGCAGAGGCGGCGAGCAGTTCGATGATGTCCGCCTCGGCGAGGTCGGCCAGACCGATGACGGGAGCGGTGTGACGCTGCTTGTCCAAGGTCAGACCCTCATTGACCTGCCGGTCGAGGTGGATCGCGAGCTGCGGGATGCGGGCGATCGGCCCGGTGCGGGCGAGCACGATGCTGCCGTCGGCGAGGCCGAGCCGACCCGCGAACGCGAGCTCACGATCGAGCCACGAATTCAGCAGCGGCCCGCCGTAGATCTCCACCCCGACCTGCCGGGTGCCTTCGGCGGTGAACTCGCCGCCGGGTTTGAGTTTGAACGCCGGGGAGTCGGTGTGGGAACCGAACACGCGGAACCGGGGAGCCGCCTCGGTGACGGTGGGATTCATCCACGCGATGAGCGCGCCGTCGCGGATGACGTAGTGCCCGGTTCCGGGCGTCAGCGCCCAGGGAACGGACTCGTCGAGGCGGGAGAAACCGGCCTCTTCCAGGCGTTTCGCCGCGGTGTCCACCGCGTGGTAGGAGCTGGGAGATGCGCTGACGAAGTCGCCGAGGTCGGCCGCTGTCGTCGCGGCCACATCCGGTCTCGGGAGTGATTCATTCATTTCCCCAGCCTATCGTTTGCGGTAGTTTGGAGGTGAAGAAGATCAGGTCTCAGACGCCGGGTTGCCACCGGGTCCGAGAATCAGGCGGGGGCAGCGACCCTGCGACCGCACCAGCGACGGCAAGGAGTGTTCGACGTGAACCAGTTCGTGACGGAGTGGAACACCTGGCGCGACTCACGGAACTCAGCCCTTGCGAAACCGTTCGGCTGGCTCAGTGTCGTCGGACTCCACTGGCTCGACGCCGAATCGACCTGGACCGACGCCCCCGGCACGTTCACCGTCGACGACGGCTGGGTGACCGTATCCCTGAAGACCGGAATCAAGGCCGGCCCCGCAGCCGAGACATTCGACCTGCTCAGCAAGGTCGACAACGGTGAGTCAGCTGGTGCCGTTGCTGCTTCTGGCGTGAACGGCGGAGGACCGACCCGTGCGACCAGCCCGGCCGTGCCCAGCGACACCTCGACTCTGCCGAGGGTGATGGACCAGTCCGGTGCGGGCGCGGCTGCGGCAGACTCCGCGGGTAGCGACCCTTCTGCCGGAACGGGCGCCGGATCCGATGCGGGGTCCGATGGCGGATCCGACGGGCACGCAGCAGCGCCCGCCAAGCCACAGGTCCGCGTGGAAGAGAACGGGTTCAGCGCGAAGCTTCCGAACGGCGGCTCGCTCAACTGGTTCACCGTCGGCAACGTCCTCTACGAACTCATCGATCGGGGCGGCCGCCTCGGCGTGCGTGTGCGCAATTCGAAGTCCCCGCTGCTCGGGAAGTTCTTCGAGGTTCCGGTCTTCGACCCGGACCCGGACTTCGTCTTCCTCGCCCGGTTCACCAGGTTCGACCCGTTCAAGACCTACACCATCGAAACCGCCCAAGAGGACCTGCAGCTGCAGACACAGGCGGCGGGAACCGTCACCTTCGAGACCTCGCACGGTGAGGTGAGCCTGCTCGCCACCGGGTGCCCGAAGACCGGACTCCAACTGGACTTCCACGATTCGACGAACGGGAGCACCACCGCCGCGTGGCGGACCATCGACCTCGGAGTGCCGAATCAGGACGGGTCGCTCGTCATCGATTTCAACCGTGCGGTGAACTACCCGTTCGCGTTCACCTCGTTCGCCACCTGCCCAGCCCCGATCGAAGGAAACGTCGTTCCGTTCGACGTCACCGCAGGTGAGCGGCGTCCTCCATTCTTCTACTCGGAGGCCGGGATCAACGTGCCGTTCCTCTTCTACGTGTGGTGGGACGAAGAGAGCGCCGAGGTGACGCGCCCCTGGTATTCGCGTTTCGGCCTCGACATCACCATCCTCAACCCCAACCACGACGACGGGCGGATCTCCCTCGTCGGCTTCGACGGGGTCGCGATGTCCGGCGGGGATCTGTCGCCGCTGGGGCGCAAGGCCCGGTCGCGGCTCATCGATGTCGCCACCGAAGCGCTGACTTCACGGATTCCGGTCATCGGCATCGGCGCGTACTCGGCGTTCGTCATCCAGGCCCAGCGGGAGCTGCGTTCGCAGCAGGGCTACGTCGACGGCATCGAAACCGAATACGAGGCGCCGGCGGACCGTCTGCTCATCGTGATGAACAACGAGCTCGACCCGAAGCAGGCCGGTTTCGACATCGTCCACACCGACGCCAGCGGGCTGATCTATGTGGAGATGCCCTTCAACATCCCGCTCGAGTCCGACCGCACTGAGGTCGAGGACTTCCAGTCGGCGATGGAATCCGGTGCCTCGATCACGAGCTGGCAGGAATTCGACTACCGCATGGTCGCCCTCATCCGCCACCACCGCTGACGGCCGGCTCCCAGCCTCAGTCCCAGCGCCCGTTTCCTCCCAGAACTACCTGACGGCGGCCCAGCAACCTCGCGCGAGGTTGCTGGGCCGCCGTCAGGTAGCAATTACCAGATGGTGACTCGCTGGTCGGGGGCTAAGTACATGCCGTCGCCCTCTGCCACGCCGTAGGTGTCGTGGAAGGCGGTCATGTTCTTCACGACCTGGTTGCAGCGGAACTCCTCCGGCGAATGCGGGTCGATCGACAGCCTGCGCACACGCTCCTCGGTGCGCATCTTCGACCGCCATGCCTTCGCCCATGCCTCGAAGAACGCCTTCGCCTGCTCGGCCGACGGCGCCACCGGCACGCCCGGAGTGCCCGCCCGTTCGCCGAGTTCGAGCTCGAGCGCCTTCCACCCGATCGACAGACCACCGAGGTCGCCGATGTTCTCACCGACCGTCAGCGCCCCGTTGACGTGCTGATTCGGTTCGAGACCTGTCGGGACCAGCTCTTCGTACTGGGCGATGAGTGCGTTCGTGCGCTCCTCGAACAGGGTCCGATCCGATTCGGTCCACCAGTCGACGAGGTTGCCGTCACCGTCGTAGCGCGATCCCTGATCGTCGAACCCGTGACCGATCTCGTGGCCGATGACCGCGCCGATCGCTCCGAAGTTTGCGGCCACCTCACCGGAGGCGTCGAAGAACGGCGGCTGGAGGATGGCCGCCGGGAAGACGATCTCGTTCATCACCGGGTGGTAGTAGGCGTTGACCGTCTGCGGGGTCATCAGCCATTCCGTGCGGTCGATGGGCCCGCCGATCCGCTTCACCTGCCGCACATGCTCGGCCTGCGAGCAGCGACGCACGTTGCCCACCAGGTCGGAGGAGTCGATCGCGGCCGGGTACTCCCGCCACACCTCCGGGTAGCCGACCTTCGGGGTGAACTTCGAGAGCTTGACCAGGGCGCGTTCCTTCGTCTCCTCGCTCATCCAGTCGAGCTCGCGGATCGACTTGTCATAGGCCTTGATGAGCATGCCCACGAGGTGGTCGATCGCGTCCTTGGACGACGGCGGGAACTCAGCTGAGACGTAGAGTTTGCCCACGGCCTCACCGAGGTAGCCCTCGACGAGGCTGACCCCGCGCTTCCAGCGCTCCCGCAGGGCAGGAGTGCCCGAGAGAGTGCGGGAGTTGAAGTCGAAGTTCTCCTCGACGAACTCATCGGAGAGCAGCGAGGCGGTGTCGGAGACTACGACGAAGCGCAGCCACGTCTTGATGGTCTCGATGTCGGTCTCTGCCCACACCTTCGCCATGCCCGTGACGAATGAGGGCTGGGAGACCACGAGGTACTTCAGATCAGACGCATCGGCGGTGAGGATCCCCAGGTAGGAGTCGAAGTCGAACTCGGGTCCGAGGTCGCGCAGCTCGGAGATCGAATACTTGTTGTACGTCTTCTCCGCATCACGGCAGGCCACGCGGTCCCAGTGGTGGCGTGCGAGTTCGGTCTCGAACGTCATCACCTTGGCGGCCACCTCGGCGTCGGAGATTCCGGACTTCTCGCCGAGGCCGGCAAGGGCCGCGATCTTCTGTACGTGGGCGAGGAATTTCGCGCGCACCTCGGCGTGGTCGTCGTTGAAGTAGTAGTCCTCGTCGGGCAGGGAGATGCCGGCCTGGACGAGATAGAGGGCGTAGACGTCGGAGTCCTTCGCATCGGCGGTGACGTACCCACCGAGCAGACCGCCGATACCCTCGGTCTCCAACCGGGCGAGAAGGGCGGCGAGCTCAGACTTGTCCTCGGCGGCGTCGATAGCTGCGAACGTCGAGGTCAGCGGGGCGACTCCTAGTTCGTTGATGCGATCGACATCCATGAACGAGGTGAACAGGTCGGCGACCTTCTGCCCCTCGGAGCCCGGCTCCTGCGGGGCGTCGGACACGGAGGTGATGATGTCGCGGACCTTGGTCTCTGCGGTGTCGAAGAGCTCACGCATGGCTCCGTCGCCGGCCCGGTCATCGGGGATCGTGAACGAGTCGATCCACTCGCCGTTGATGTGCTGGTACAGGTCGTCCTGAGGCCTGATCGAGGTCAGTGAGGTTTCAGAAGTCATGGCCCCACAGTATCGTGATCAGAGCCCCGCACGCCCTGCCCGAGGAGGAGATATGAGTCTGGCATCCGTCGTTTTCGTGTGCACCGGCAACATCTGCCGATCCGTCACCGCCGAACGTGTGCTCTTACATCACCTGGCCGATACCGGCGCCGAGGCGGTCGTCGACTCCGCCGGGATCAGCGACGAGGAGGCCGGCAACCCCATCGACCCACGTCAGGCGCGTGTGCTCGCCGCGGCCGGCTACCGCACCGACGATCACGTCGCCCGACAGATCACCCCCGATTGGTTGGCCGACCGCGATCTGGCGGTGGCGATGACCGCCCGCCACTATCGTGCCCTGGAGCGGATGATCTCAGGTCTTCCCGCCGAGGCGGCCCCGGAGCTGCGGATGCTACGCGAGTTCGATCCGCGGGTGGCCGGGGTCGAGGGCGACGGTGTTCCGGCGCCGGATGTCGAGGATCCCTGGTACGGCGAATTCAAGGATTTCGAAGAAACTCTTGAGACAATTGAAGTGTCCGTGCCGGGAATCACGGATCGTCTGCGCGCGCTGGCCGCGAAAACTCAGTGATACTAGTAGGCACAAGCTTGCTGACACGACCGACATCGCAGGTACGCCTCGAAGGAGAAACTCTCATGACTCGTCTCATGACACGACAGAACTGGTCCGCTCTCAGGCTGGGCTTCGCCGCCCTGCTGGTGGCCGCGATGAGCGTGTTCGCATTCGCCCCCGCCGCCAGTGCCCATGATCAGCTGGTGTCGTCGAATCCCGAGGACGGTGCCGAACTCGATCAGCAGCCCAAATGGCTCGAGATGACCTTCTCCGGCGACATCCAGGAAGTCGGCTCCGAGGTCAAGGTCGTCGTCGACGGCAAGGATGTCTCCGCAGGTGAGCTGACCGTTGAGGGCAAGAAACTCAGCGTCGCTCTGCCCGATGATCTCAAACCCGGCGACTACAAGGTCACCTGGCGCGTGGTGTCGCAGGACGGCCACCCGATCTCCGGTGACTACTCGTTCGCGATCAAGGATGCCGAAGGCGCCGGCGGTGATGTCAAGGAATCGTCCGGAGAGTCGACGAAGGCCGGACTCGGCGGCGGAGTCGTCGACGAACCCGGCAAGGACACCGAGGATCGCGGCGAGATCGGCGAGTCCACCGGCAGCGACTCCGGAATGTCGACGCCGATGATCGTGCTGCTGTCTGTCGGCGGCCTGGCCATCATCGTCATCGTCGTTCTGCTCATGCGTCGCAAGTCCCAGGGCCTGCCCGGCACCAAGGACAACTGAGCGAGGACTCCCACACAGCACGTCTGACACGAGGCCCCGAACGCGAAGAGCGTTCGGGGCCTCGGTGTATCCGGTCCGTGGTGGAATCGGCGGCGATCTCGTTCAAGCGTCAGCGCGGTTATGGCGAGGTACACCGGCTGATAAGTGTGCTTCGCCTTGAAGGAGAGGCTAGGGAGGCGGTCGGGCCAGCACCTCAGAGTGTGAAACGCAGGAGACGGTCGTCGTCCGGGCCGGGTTCTCCGCGACCGTCGGTGTTGTTCGTCAGCACGAGCAGCGACCCGTCGGGCGCTTCGACCACATCGCGCAGTCGCCCGTGCTCGCCGGTCCACAGCTCTGACGACGACTTCAGGTCGTCGAGCGGAACTTGGTGTAGGCGCTCACCGCGCAGCCCGGCGATGAGGATGCTGTCATCGGTGACGGCCAGTCCGCTGGGGCTCGCTTGGTCGGGGGACCACTGCTGCACCGGGTCGATGAAATCACCGTCCCCGTCACCGGAGCCGCCGTCACTCGCACCGTCACCCTGGGCGATGCCCTCGACCTCGGGCCATCCGTAATTCCCGCCGGCTTCGATGACGTTGAGTTCGTCCCACGTGTCCTGCCCGAATTCCGAGGCGTACATCGTGCCCTCGTCGTCCCACCCGATGCCCTGCGGATTCCGGTGCCCCATGCTGAAGACGAGTGAATCGCCGAAAGGATTGTCATCGGGAACGTCGCCGTCGGGCGTCATGCGCAGAATCTTTCCCGACAGCGCACTCTCGTCCTGTGCGCTGTCGCGATCGCCCGTATCGCCGAGAGTGGCATAGAGCATTCCGTCGGGCCCGAACGCGAGCCGCCCGCCGTTGTGGAAGTTCGCGGTCGGCAGCCCGTCGAGGATCGTCTCCTCCTCACTCAGGGACAGATTCCCGGCCTCGCCGAGGAGGTCGAACCGTACGACCCGGTTCTCCGTCCCAGCGGCGAAGAAGGCGTAGAGACGGTCATCGTCGACCGCGAGACCGTGGAGGCCCGCCTCACCCGAGGCCGAGGCGTCATCGATCCGGCCGACCTCACGAACGTCGCCACCTGCGGAGACTTCGAGGATGCGACCCGAATCGCGTTCGCTGACCAGCATGGTCTGCCCGTGGAAGGCGATCGACCACGGGGATTCGAGGCCGGTCGCGACGACCGCGGGAGAGTCCGCGCCCGGTGTTGACGATGTGGACCCGGTGTCGGATGATCCGGAACCACTGCTCGCCGAGGCGGCCCCCGCCGCTGACTCGTCCCGACCGTCGGTCTCGCCGGAGTGCGAATCGGAGGAGCAGGCGCTGAGGACGACGGCCAGGGACACGGCGGCACCGGTGAGGAGCCGCCGGGTGCGAAAGTGTGCTGAGGTGCTCATGATCTCGCCTTCATCGGGGAGTCCGGTGGCACAAGACTATCCGTCGGCCGCTCAAGAACTGAACCGCTTGCCGCTGAATGGGACCGTCTGCACAGGAATAGAACCGTCTGCTCGGACTGTTGCCTCAAGTGACTGAAATTCTGCGACTGCATCCCGCAACCGCACCGTGCGCCCACCGAAGGAGCCTTCCGCCTTGTCCGTTCCGTTGAACATCCTCGATCTCGTCTCCATCCGGGAAGGAGCCACCGCGCGCGAGGGCATCGCCGAATCGATGGCGAACGCGAAGCTCTCCGACGAACTGGGATACAAACGCCTGTGGTTCGCCGAGCACCACAACACGATGGGCCTGGCCGCCAGCGCCACAGCACTGCTCATCTCTCAGGCCGCCTCGGTGACGGAGAAGATCCGGGTCGGGTCCGGCGGTGTCATGCTGCCCAACCACGCGCCACTCATGGTGGCCGAACAGTATGGAACGCTCGCGAACATCCATGGGCCGCGCATCGACTTGGGCCTCGGGCGCGCACCAGGCACGGACGGGATGACCGCGCAGGCGCTCGCCCGATCCTCGGCCGAACCACAGGACTTCGCACAGAACATCTATGACATGCAGGGCTGGTTCTCCGAGACAGGGCAGGCGCACACGATGCCGATCAAGTCCGCGGTCTCGGCGGGGATGAACGTGCCCATCTGGGTGCTCGGGTCGACGATGAACGGCGCCTCGATCGCCGGTCAGCTGGGCCTCCCGTTCTCCCTGGCCTCGCACTTCGCACCCGACCAGATCGACATCGCGATCAAGACCTACCGCGATTCGTTCACCGCCGATGCGCCGACCGCCCAGATCGACGAACCCTACGTCATGGCCGGGATCAACGTCATGGTCGCCGATACCGACGCCGAGGCGGCCCGCCAGTTCACCTCAGTCCAGCAGATGTTCAACGACATGCGCACCGGCCGCCGCCGCAATCTGCAGCCCCCGGTCGACCCGGCCGAGATCTATGCGCAGGGCGGAACCAGCCCGATGCTGTCCATCAGCGCCGTCGGCTCACCGGATACTGCGACCGCGCAGATGGCCGAGTTCGTCGAACGCACCGGCGCCGACGAACTCATCACCGTCACCTACGCCTACGATCCAGAGGTGCAGCGCCAGTCGCTGAAACTGCTCGCCGACGCCTGGTTCTGAGGCGACGACTGAGCGGACCCCAGGCTGGGGCGCGAGCCGCCGTTCGGCCATTGGCTGTGGACATCGACGGTGTCGGCGAACCCGTCGAACCGCGGTAGATTGGTATCGTGATGATTGCCGTGCGTGAGGCGACTGCCGCCGATGTCCCCGCCGCCGCAGGAGTGCTCTCCAGAGCCTTTGATGAATACTCCTGGACGCGGTGGTCTGTGCCGGCCGACCGCTATCGCGCGCGGCTGGAGGAGCTGCAGGCGATTTATCTCGCCCACGCGGTCGAGTGCGGGCTGGTGATCGTCGAGGAGAAGTACCGGGGCGTGGCGGCCTTCGTGCCCCCGGAAGCTCCCGACCTTAACTCCGAGCGACAGAATCGCGTGAGCGAGCTGCTCGGTGATCGCCTCGAGGTGCTGATGGCCACACACCTGCCGTCGCGGCCCCACGCCGCGTGGGATCTCGCCACCATCGGTGTGGAACCCGACAGCTGGGGGTCGGGCATCGCGTCGGCGATCCTCGCCGAAGGTCTGCGCCGGATGGACACGATCGGCTCCCTGGTGTCGCTGGAGACGTCGGATCCGCGCAATGTCGCTCTCTACGTCCGATTCGGTTTCAGTACCATCGCCGAGACGCAGGTGCCGAACGGTCCGAAGGTCTCGACCATGGTCCGCACGCTTTCGACTGAAGCATAGAGGCACTCCGTCCTCACCGAGGCTCGACCTCACCCCACCAGGCGCACATGTGCCGCCAGTCCGGGTTCGGTGTCGGCGAGCGTGCGGGCGGTGGACAGGACCGTCGACTCCATCGCCGAGGCGGCCCTCGTCGCCCGCACGTCCGCGCGCGTCGCGAGGCTGACCGTCCGCGTCAGCTGCGGATCGGACAGGGGCGCCGAGGTCAGCCGGGGGCGATCGACGAGCACCATGGCCGGGACGATCGCGACCCCGAGGCCGCGTTCGACGAACCGCAGCGCCGCATCCATCTCCACTCCTTCGACGACGACTCGGGGGCTCAGTCCGGCCGTCTCGAATGCCGTGGAGGTGGCCTCCCTGAGGTCGTAGCCGTGATGGAACAGGACCTGGGGACGGTCGGCCACCTCGGCGAGGGTGATCCGATCGGTCTGCGCACGGTCTGAGTTGAGCAGATCGGAACCGGCGGCGGCGATGACGACGAGATCCTCGGCGAGGATCCCGCGCAGGCTGAGCCTCGGCATCTGCGGGGCGAGGTCGAAGGTGCGGGTGATGAGCGCGAGGTCGAGTTCGCCGCCGGCCAGTGACTCGATGAGCTCACGGGAGCCTTTTTCGACGAGCTCGAGTTCGACGCCGGGATGGGCCGTGTGGAACCGGCTGATCGCCTCGGCCACTAGGCTCACGCACAGGGTCGGGGTCGCACCGAGCCGGACGCGACCGCGCCGCAGACCGGCGAGCTCGTCCATGTCGCGGCGGACCGCCTCGGCATCGGCGAGCATTCGTTTCGCCGTCGGCAGCAGGGTCTGGCCGGCGTCAGTGAGTGTGATGTGTCCGTGCGCGCGGTGGAAGAGCTCGGCCCCGAGTTCCTTCTCCAGCGTCGAGATCTGTCGGGACAGCGAGGGCTGGGCCAAGTGGAGCGTCGCGGCGGCTTTCGTGAAATGGCCGGTGGCGGCCACCTCGGCGAAGCTTCTCAGCTGTTCGAGGTTCACTGTGGGTCTCCGTGCAGGTCAGACATGGCAATAGCCTATCGCTATCGACTTGACTCAAACAATGCATTGGACGTATGGAGTAGGTGGTTCCATAGTGGAATCCATGCACACCACACAGGGCGGACCCCGCCGAAAAGAACACTCCATCTCCACCTCGGTGCTGGTCATCGGAACCGGCGGATCGGGCCTGCGGGCCGCGATCGAGGTCGCCGAAGCCGGCGCCGATGTCCTTGCCGTCGGCAAACGGCCGAAGGAAGACGCGCACACCTCGCTGGCCGCCGGCGGCATCAACGCGGCCCTGGCGACGATGGATCCGGACGACACGTGGCAGCAGCATGCTGCCGACACGATCAAGGAATCCTATGACCTCGCCAACCCCCGGACCGTCGAAATCGTCACCCAGGGAGCAGCCGAAGGCATCGCTGACCTGGAGCGATATGGAATGGACTTCGCGAAAGAGGACGACGGTCGGATCTCTCAGCGCTTCTTCGGTGCCCACACCTGGCGTCGCACCGCTTTCGCCGGCGACTACACAGGGCTGGAGATCCAGCGCACCCTCATTCATCGTGCCGAAGCCCTGAACATCCCCATCCTCGACCGCGTCTACATCACGAAGCTGCTCGTTGCCGACGGTCGGATCTTCGGCGCCTACGGCTTCGACGTCATCGACGGCACCGGCTACCGCATCCACGCCGACGCCGTCATCCTCGCCGCCGGCGGGCACAATCGGATCTGGCGGCGGACGTCGTCGCGGCGGGATGAGAACACCGGAGACTCCTTCCGCCTGGCCGTCGAGGCCGGTGCCCGCCTGCGCGATGCCGAACTCGTCCAATTCCACCCTTCGGGCATCATCGAACCGGAAAACGCCGCCGGCACCCTGGTCTCCGAGGCGGCCCGCGGCGAGGGCGGCATCCTGCGCAACGGTCTGGGGGAGCGGTTCATGGAACGCTACGACCCGCAGCGCATGGAACTGTCCACCCGCGACCGCGTGGCCCTGGCCGCCTACACCGAGATCGCCGAGGGACGCGGAACCGAGAACGGCGGCGTCTGGCTCGACGTGTCCCACCTGCCCCGAGAGACCATCATGAGCCGGCTGCCACGCGTGTTCCAGACGCTCATGGAAACGCAGATGCTCGACATCACGCGCTCGCCGATCGAGATCGCCCCGACCGCGCACTACTCGATGGGCGGAGTCTGGGTCGACCCGGTCGATCACAGCACCGACGTCGAGGGACTCTGGGCCATCGGCGAAGCCTCGTCCGGGCTGCACGGGGCGAACAGGCTGGGCGGAAATTCGCTCATCGAACTCCTCGTCTTCGGTCGCATCGTCGGCCAGTCGGCGGTTGCGTACTCCGAGGGGCTGGAGGCGCAGGTGCGGAGTCGGGATGCCGTCGCCGAGGCGCGGGCCGAGATCGCCGGTCTGCTGGCATCCGAGGGAACGGAGAACGTCCGGGCCCTGCAGCGCGAGGTCCGCAACCTCATGACCGAGCACGCCGGAGTCGTCCGCGACGAGGCGGGTCTGCAGGCCGGGCTGGAGAAGCTCGCGGCGATCGAGGCGCGCCTCGAACTCGTCGGGATCCATCCCGATATCGCTGGATTCTCCGATCTCGCGCACGCCTTCGATCTCAAGTCCTCGGTGCTCGCGGCCCGCGCGACCATCGAGTGCGCGTTGGAGCGCCGTGAGACCCGCGGCTGCCACAACCGCAGCGACTACCCGGAGATGGACCCGGCGCTGCAGGTCAACCTCGTGTGGTCGCCGAGCGTTGGGGTGGTCCGCGAATCGATCCCGCCGGTCGACCCCGAGGTCGAGGAGCTCATGCACACCGGCGAGATCAGCCAGGAGGGCAAGCTCGTCGAATAACCCCATCCCCAATTACTACCTGACGGCGGCCCAGCAACCTTGCGCGAGGTTGCTGGGCCGCCGTCAGGTGTGTCTGAGGGGTGTCGCGCCGAGGCAACAGGCGGGCTGAGAGTTGTCGGCGGCATCGCGGCACCATACACTCCCGGTTATGGCCCTCAACGTGGAACGGATCGACCACATCGTGCTCAACTGCCGCGATGTGACGGCAACGGCGGAATGGTACGAACGAGTCCTGGGCATGCGCGCCGAACGGTTCGGCCCCGCACAGCGAGTCGCGCTCGCCTTCGGTGATCAGAAGATCAACCTCCGCCCGATCGGCGCGGCCGACGATGATCCGGACTGGGTGACGGGCAGCACCGAAGCTGCCGGGTCAGAGGATCTCTGCTTCATCACGACCACCACTCCCACCGCCGTCGCCGATCATCTCACCGACTGCGGAGTCGAGATCGTCAACGGACCGGTGACGAAGGTCGGTGCCCTCGGGCCGATGACCTCGCACTACTGCCGCGACCTCGACGGGAATCTCATCGAAATAGCGGTGTACCCCACTGCTGGGCCCTGAGCCGCCGACGGGCAGCAGAGCGAGGGTCACGCGAGTACGGACCCGACCGGCACCCGTTCACGCAGGTACCCCGCGACGGCCATCCGGTTGATCGCCGAGCGGCTGACGATGCCGACCATACGTCCCTCGGGGCCGTCCACCACCGGCACCTTCTTCAGCTTCGCATCGGAGAGGGCGGCGACGGCATAAGCGATCGAGGCGTCGACGTCGATGGTGACGACCTCACGGTTCGCCAGGCGCATGACCTCGAGATTCGCAAGATCGGCCATGGCCTGGCTCAGATCATCCTCGGCGCCGATTGCGAACGAGTAGATCGATGTCGACGAAGGGCGGGCAGCCGACAGATAGCGCATCACGTCACCGTCGGAGAGGAAGCCGACCAGGTCGCCGTCGGCGTCGACCACCGGTGCTCCCGAGATGCCGCGATCGGTGAAGGTCCGCAGCGCCTCGAGCACGCTCTGGTTCGCCGACAGAGTGAACACCTCGGACTTCATGATCGCCGCGACGGTGGTCGGATCGACCGATCCCACCGTGATGTTCGCCGAGGTGGCCGACCGGTCGACCGGAACCGCCGAGGCGGCCGATAGTTCCGTCGCGTCGCCCATGGAAGCTGCGCCCGGGCCGGGTACGCCCGGGTCGGCGTCATCCGCCGAGTCACCCTGACTGTTGCGACCCGCTCGACCGCCGCGGTCATGCCTCACCGAACGGTAGGCGAGGAACGCGAGCACGATGCCGATCACCGAGGTGGCCACCACAAATGCAACGGCACCGCGGAAACCCAGGAGCAGCGACGAGAGTTCGCTGCCGCCGGAGTTCAGGCGTGCCTTGCTCAGGGCACCGTAGACTCCGGCGGCCAGTGACGTACCGACGCAGCCGGCGATCTGGAAACTGGTGGACACGACGGTGACACCATGCGGACTGGTCTCGTGATCGAGGTGGGACAAGGCGAAGGTCTGCGCGGGCCCGATGACGAACGCCGTCGCCAACACCGCCGGGACGTAGAGCGCGCCGAAGATCACGAGAGACGTCTGCCCTGCCGCCAGTCCGACCAGGCTGACGAAGACGGCCATGACGAGGAAGCCGATCGGGATCGGCCACCGACCACTGTGGCGATCGAACAACCGTCCGGCTACGGGACCCAGAGCCACTGTGAGCAAGATGCCCGGGGCTAATGTCAGCGAGGCGCCCAGCGGCGGAACATCGCGTGCTGCCTGCAGAAACAGGGGGATGACGACGTTCATCGCGAAGACGAACACAAGTCCGAGCATCGTCATCACCACACCGAGCACGAACGGGGTGCTCGAGAACGGCCGCAGGTCGAGAAGCGGATGATCGATCCGCCGCTGGCGGGCGATGAACGCCCACAGTGCCAGCAGTCCGATCACTCCGGACGTCGCTGCCCACACGGCGGAGCCGCCGAATGCCGCGGTGACACCGTAGAGGATGCCGACGAGCGCCACGGCAACGAGCAGGAACGAGAGGGTGTCGAGGCGGGGTCGGCCGAGCTCGGCGACGGTGCGCAGGACGAGAGTTCCGGCGATGAGCACGATGAGACACAGACCGCCGAAGACCCACATGAGCGTCGTCCACGGGGCGACGGTGAGCAGAGCTCCGGAGAGGACGATGGCCAGCGACGGTCCCAAGGTGGTCATCGCCGCCATGATGCCCATGTTCATCCCGAGCTTCTCGCGCGGGGAGACAGCCAGGGTGGTGTTCATGCCGATAGGGGTGAGCAGGCCAGTGCCGATCGCCTGCGGCAGTCGTCCGATGAGGAGGACGCCGAAGTTCGGCGCGAAGGCTCCGACGAGCGACCCGATGACCATGACCGCGACGACGCTGACGAACAGACTGCGGGTGGGGAACCGGTGATAGAGGACATTGGCGACCGGGACGAAGACCGCGGCGACGAGAAGGTAGGCCGTGGTCAGCCACTGGACCGTGGTCACGGCGACGCCGAAGTCGGCCATGATCGGGGTGAATGCGACATTGAGGAAGGTTTCGTTGAACGTGGCAAGGAACGCTGCGGCGGCGGCAACCGCGATCATCGGTCCCACACGTTCGGTCGCGTGCGGACGGGAATGGGCAGGTGAGGTCATGGAATCTCCTGACAGTCGGCGGATGTCAGCTGCTTGACCGTGCCGTGTCAGAAGTTGCTCGAGTGAACCTCGCGTGTCGTGTCATCGAAGCGCTGTGGCCAATGGGCCGTGATCGAATGTAGCAGATTTCGCCGATCTTCGTAAGCCGAGCCGGACCGATCGCTCCCGCCCACTCCCCCAATTACTACCCGACGGCTGTGAGTCTTGGTAGTGGCTGGTCTGGGACCGGCTGGCAGAGTAGGTGTTGGCCGTACCCATCCCGTGATCGTGACTCAACCCGGCGGTGACCCACCCCCTTTGGTGGTGTCTTCGGGCCGATTTGTCCGATCACATGGGTGGTGCGGCCGGCACCAGCCCGGCCCACCTCGGTAACTTGATCAGAAGGCTGTCCACCCCCGGAAAACCGGGGGCGTGACTCATCACAGTGTTGTTCCGAAGTGACTCCTACCCGGACCGGTACCGGCCGCAAGCGGCCGGTCAACCTATCGGTCAAACAGGAAGCTTCGAACCGCCATGTCCATTGTCGCGCACTTATACAACTTCTTCATCGGCGTCGATACCCACGCCAGAAACCACGTCTACACGATCATCACCAACACCGGTCTCCTCGTCGCTACCCGCAGTTTCCCGACGTCGCGGGCCGGGATCAAACGGGCTCTGAACTGGGCTGGTAGGCGCACCGGCGGTGACCTCGACACCCTCTGGGTTGTGGAAGGAACCGCATCCTACGGGGCGGTGCTGACCGGGCACATCGCCGCGGCCGGATACTCGGTCGTCGAAGCCGGGCGGATGGATGCCAAGGCCAGGTTCGGTGTGGGCAAGAGCGACGAGCTCGACTCCTACCGGATCGCGGCATCCGTGTTGGCGTTGCGCACTGACCAGCTGCGGTGGCCGCGACAAGGCGCGGGTGTCCGGCAGGCACTGCGTGTCCTGCTGGCAGCCCGGGACGCGATGACCACGGAACGGACTCGGATGATCAACTCCCTGACAGCTCTGGTGCGCACCATCGATCTGGGCATCGATGCCCGTCAGTCATTGACTGATGACCAGGTCACAGAGATCGCGAAATGGCGGGCCCGCAATGAGGACATTGATGTGTCCACCGCCCGTGATGAAGCAGTCCGTCTGGCCAAACGGGTCCTGGCTTTGAATGACGATCTGCAGGACAACCATGACAGGCTCGCCGAGCTCGTTGAAGCCAGCCCGGCCGCGGTCTTGCTGGCCGAGCCCGGGATCGGTCCGTTCAGTGCTGCTGTGTGCTTCACCGCGTGGTCCCATCCGGGTCGGGTACGGAACGAGGCTGCGTTCGCAGCTTTGGCGGGGGTCAACCCGATCCCTGCGTCGTCGGGTAACACGCACCGGCATCGGTTGAATCGGGGTGGGGATCGGCAGTTGAACCGGGCTTTGCACACGGTGATCACGAACCGGATGATCCACGATGAGAGGACCAGGGATTATGTTGCCCAGCGCTTTGGTGAGGACCCGACGAAGAAGTCGAAGAGGGAGCTCAAACGCAAGCTCAAATGGTATCTAGCGCGTCGGGTCTTCAGGATTCTCAACGGGTTAGAAACTAGTCCCGCGCCGGCTTGACAGACATAGAAGGATCGGCCCAGCAACCTTGCGCAAGGTTGCTGGGCCGCCGTCGGGTAGTAATTGGGGTGTTGGGGTTGTGTTGGGAGGTGTGAAGATCGCGTTAAGATCGCCCGCCGACCGGCCCCTGCGGCGGTGGGATGGACGCATGTCATTCACTTCATCGCCGAGGCGGCCGACCGGACCGTCGCACGCTGCGTCCCGTACGGGGCAGGTCCGCTCAATGCGTTCTGAGCACTGCCCGTGCACCGAGTTCCGCTCCTCCCGGGAGGGCCGGTCATGAGCTGGTTCGCTGGCATCACGCAGATCCTGCTTGTCCTCGCTCTTCTGGCCGCGGCCCACGTTCCGCTCGGCAACTACATGGCCCGCGTGTTCCTCTCGGAGACCGACACCCGCGCCGAATCCGTCCTCTACCGCCTCACCGGCGTCGACTCGTCCTCGCAGCAGCGGTGGCGCACCTACTTCCTCTCGGTCCTCGGGTTCACGGCCGTCTCGCTTGTCGTCCTCTTCGGCTTGCTCCGCCTCCAACACGTCCTGCCACTGTCGAACGGCAAGTCGGATGTGCCCGTCGACCAGGCGATCAACACTGCGGTCTCCTTTGTCACGAACACGAACTGGCAGTCCTACTCCGGTGAGACGACGATGGGCTTCCTCGCCCAGATGGCCGGGCTCGCCGTCCAGAACTTCGTCTCCGCGGCCGTCGGCATCGCCGTAGCCGTCGCCCTCATCCGCGGGCTCATGCGCTCGAACTCCCTGTTCATCGGCAACTTCTGGGTCGACCTCACCCGCTCGACACTGCGTATTCTGCTTCCGCTCTCGGTGCTCTTCGCGATCATCTACATGGGACTCGGCGTCATCGACAATCTCACCCCTGACCAGGTCGTCCACACCGTCACCGGCGGCACCCACGCCGCCGACGCAGCCCAAGCCGGCAGCACCATCACCCAGACCATCCCCGGTGGTCCCGATGCCAGCCAGGAGGTCATCAAACACCTCGGCACGAACGGCGGCGGCTTCTTCAACGCGAACTCCGCGCACCCGCTCTCGGCTCCGAGCGCCCTGGTCAACCTCGCGAACATCTTCCTCATCCTCCTCATCCCCTCGGCACTGCCGCGCACCTTCGGCATCATGGTCGGCAGCCGCAAGCAGGGCTGGGCGATCCTTGTGGCCATGGCCACCTTCTTCGTCCTCTCACTCGCCGCCGTCATCGCCCTTGAAACGACGACCACCACCCCGGCTTCCCACGCAGCGGGAGCCGCAATGGAAGGCCGCGAAACCCGTTTCGGCGTCATCCCCTCGGCTTTCTTCGCCGTGGCCACGACTCTGACCTCGACGGGAGCGATCGACTCGGCCCACTCGAGCTACTCAGGACTCGGGGGAGCGGTGCTCATGATCAACATGATGATCGGAGAGATCGCCCCCGGCGGCGTCGGCTCCGGCCTCTACGGCATGCTCATCGTCGCAATCGTTGCCGTCTTCGTCTGCGGACTCATGGTCGGTCGCACTCCGGAGTTCCTCGGCAAGCGCATCGGCCGGACCGAGATCACCTTGGCGAGCACCTTCATCCTCGTCTCCCCGGCGCTGACCCTGATCGGCACCGCCGTGGCCACGCTGTGCCCGGGCACGCTCGACTCGGTCCTCAACACCACCTCGGCGATCCAATCCTCCGGCCACGCAACCGCGCAGACCGCACAAACCGCGACCCAACTCAACCCTCACGCCCTGTCCGAGATCCTCTACGCCTTCACCTCGGCGGCAAACAACAACGGATCCGCGTTCGCCGGCCTTGACGCGAACACCCCGTTCTTCAACATCGCCCTGGCGATCGCGATGCTGCTCGGCCGCCTCGTGCCGATCGGCGCCGTGCTCGCGCTCGCCGGAGCGTTGGCCAAACAGACCCCCGCCGAGGCGAGCCCGGGCACCCTGCCCACCCACCGACCCCTGTTCGTCGGGGTCGTCGTCGGCAGCGGCTTCGTCATCAGCGCCCTCACCTTCCTCCCCGTGCTCGCACTGGGACCGATCAACGAAGGACTCATGTGAGATGAGAACCATCACCGCTCCCGCCCTCCTCCAGGCAAGCCTGCTCGGGCTCAGAAAGCTCGACCCCCGCACCGCCTGGCGCAACCCCGTGATGTTCCTCGTCGAGATCGGCGCGGCCATCACCCTCATCCTCGCGATCGCCGATCCCAGCCGTTTCACCTGGGCGATCAGCATCTGGCTGTGGCTGACAGTCGTCTTCGCCAACACCGCCGAGGCGCTCGCCGAGGGCCGCGGCAAG
The DNA here is from genome assembly GCF_056837565.1 of Brevibacterium sp. OS20. Classification (NCBI taxonomy): domain Bacteria; kingdom Bacillati; phylum Actinomycetota; class Actinomycetes; order Micrococcales; family Brevibacteriaceae; genus Brevibacterium; species Brevibacterium sp. OS20. The sequence continues at coordinate 611,791 of NZ_CM166367.1, forward strand.
GCCCAGGCCGACTCCCTTCGGGCCAGCCGGGTCAGCGTCGACGCAACCCGCGTGCTGCCGGGCGGGGGCACCGAAACCGTGCCCGCCTCCCAGCTGCAGGCCGGGGACCGGGTGCTCGTGACCGCAGGTGAGACGATCCCCGGCGACGGCGACGTCATCGAGGGTGCGGCCACCGTCGACGAGTCCGCCATCACCGGCGAATCCGCGCCCGTCATCCGTGAGGCCGGCGGCGACCGCTGCGCCGTCACAGGCGGGACGAAGGTGCTCTCCGACTCGATCACCGTGACCGTCACCGCGAGCCCCGGAGAGAGCTTCCTCGACCGGATGATCACGATGGTCGAGGGTGCGAACCGGCAGAAGACCCCCAACGAGGTGGCCCTCGGCGTCTTCCTCTCCGTGCTCACCCTCATCTTCATCCTGGTGGTGCTCAGCCTCGCCCCGATCGCCTCCTTCTCCGGCGCCCCGCAGTCGCTGACCGTGCTCATCGCCCTCCTCGTCTGCCTCATCCCGACGACGATCGGCGCGCTGCTCTCGGCAATCGGCATCGCCGGCATGGACCGGCTGGTCGCGGCGAACGTGCTCGCGAAGTCCGGCCGCGCCGTCGAGGCCGCCGGTGACGTGTCGACGCTGCTGCTCGACAAGACCGGCACGATCACGATGGGCGACCGGCAGGCCACCGACTTCGTGCCCTTGGGATCGACGACACCGGAACGGATCGCCGAGGCGGCCCGGCTGTCCTCGTTGGCCGACGACACCCCCGAGGGCAGGTCCGTCGTCACCCTCGCCGAGACGGAATTCCGCATCGACGCCGCCGGCCTCGAGGCCTATCCCGAGGCCGAATTCATCTCGTTCTCGGCGACGACCCGCCTGTCGGGGATCGTCCTGCCGGTTCGTGAGCAGGTCACTGAGCAGGATGGGGCGACTTCCCCCGCCGAGGTAGGCGCACATCGATCCGCGCGTACGCGGTCGACCGTCGTCGAGGTAGTCGGAAGGACTGGTGCGGGTGCGTCGTCATCCGCCGCGGTGGGGTTGGCCGCGGGAGTGGCACCGTTGCGTCGCACCGTGGTCAAGGGTGCGGCCAAGGAGGTCATCGCGTGGGCCCGCGACCGCGGGGCCGAGGTCCCCGAGGCCGCGACCGCCGAGGTCGAACGCATCAACACGGGGGGCGGCACGGCACTCCTCGTCGCTGAGGCTGTCGGGTCCTCCGCACGGGTGCTCGGGGTCATCGACCTGCGCGACATCGTCAAACCGGGCATGGCCGAGCGCTTCGCGACGCTGCGCGAGATGGGGATCCGGACGGTGATGATCACCGGCGACAACGAGCTCACGGCCCGCGCGATCGCCCGGGAAGCCGGGGTCGATGACTTCCTCTCCGAGGCCACGCCCGAGGACAAACTCGCCCTCATCAAGACCGAACAGGCCGGCGGTCGGATGGTCGCGATGACCGGGGACGGGACGAACGACGCGCCCGCGCTCGCGCAGGCCGACGTCGGGGTCGCAATGAACACGGGCACGACCGCGGCGAAGGAGGCCGGCAACCTCGTCGACCTCGATTCGGATCCGACGAAGCTCATCGACATCGTCGCGATCGGTAAGCAGCTGCTCATCACCCGTGGGGCGCTGACGACGTTCTCGATCGCCAACGATGTCGCGAAGTACTTCGCGATCATTCCGGCGATGTTCCTGCTCGCGTTCCCGGGGCTCGGGGCGCTCAACATCATGGGTCTGCACAGCCCCGCCTCGGCGATCCTGTCCGCGGTGATCTTCAATGCCCTCATCATCGTCGCCCTCATCCCGGTCGCGCTGCGCGGGGTGCGGTTCCGGGCGCGGACGGCCTCGTCGCTGCTGCGGATGAACCTGCTCGTGTTCGGCATCGGCGGACTCATCGTCCCGTTCATCGGCATCAAACTCATCGACCTCGTCATCGCGCCGCTGCTCTGAGCAATTCACCACTGCGGGTGGTGCACCGCTCTGAAGCGCCCGCCTGACCTCGTCGTTCACACTGACTACTCTGAAAGGACCCTCATCATGCTCCCCATCTTCGGCCGACAGCTCCTCACCGGGGCACGGATGCTTCTGGTGCTCACCCTCGTCGTCGGCCTCGCGTACCCGCTGGCGATGGTCGCGATCGGTCGTCTCATGCCCGCCCAAGACGCGTCGATTCGCAACAGTGCCGGCGAGGTCGTCGGCAACGCCCGCCTCGCCCAGCCCGTGAGCGGGGACGAATGGTTCTTTCCTCGGCCTTCGGCCGGTGACTATGACGGACTCGCCTCGGGGGCGTCGAACCTCGCGGCGAACAGTCCCGAACTGCTCAAACAGATCGCCGACCGTCGCTTCCAGATCGCTGAGCGAGAGCACGTCGACCCGGCGAGCATTCCTGCGGATGCGCTGAGCGCGTCCGCGTCCGGTCTCGATCCGGACATCAGCCCTGAGTATGCTCGACTCCAGATCCCTCGCGTCGCGCGGGAGACGGGACTGAGCAGGAAGGACGTGACCGCGATGGTTCAGGCGAACACGCAGGATCCGCTGTTCGGCTTCATCGGTGAGCCTCAGGTCAACGTCGTCACTCTCAACAACGACCTCGCGAACGGCGGGCGCTGATGGACTCACCTCGGCGGGGCACGCTCACGGTCTTCCTCGGCTACGCGCCCGGGGTGGGCAAGACCGTCGCGATGCTCGAGGCTGCGGCGACTGCGGCAGACAACGGCCGCGACGTCGTCATCGGCATCGTCGAGGACCACGGACGTGCCTTCACCCGGTCCCTGGCCGAGGGATTCGAGACCATCGCCCGGCGCCCGGCCGACTACCGCGGTCGGACGTTTCACGAACTCGACACCGAGGCGGTGCTCACCCGGGCGCCCGAACTCGTCATCATCGACGAACTCGCGCATACGAATGTGCCGAGCGATGATTCGGTCGGTGGCGACGGCACGGAGACCTACCTCGGCGGCGGAACCACGCCCACCCCGACCCGCACCAAACGTTGGGAGGACGTCGAGGCGATCCTCGCCGCCGGCATCGACGTGTTCACGACGGTGAACATCCAGCACCTCGAATCCCTCGGCGACGTCGTCGGTGCGATCATCGGCCGCAACCAGGCCGAACGCGTCCCCGACCCCTTCCTCCGCGCCGCCGACGAAGTCGAACTCATCGACATCAGCCCCGCCGCACTGCGCACCCGACTGGTCGACGGGCGGATCTATGCAGCGGAGAAGGTCGCTGCCGCGATGTCGAACTACTTCCGGCTCGGCAACCTCACCGCGCTGCGCGAACTCGCCCTCCTGTGGCTGGCCGACCGGGTGGACGAAGGCCTCGAGAAGTACCGCGACGAAAAGGGTATCCGCGCCACCTGGGCCGCCCGCGACCGGATCCTCGTCGCCGTCACCGGCGGCCCGGAATCGACGACGCTCATCCGCCGCGGACTGCGCATCGCCGGCCGAGTGGCCGGGCGCGAACTCCACGTCGTCCACGTCATCGAACCCGACGGCACCCGCCGCTCCGGTGCCCCGCACCTGCTGTCGGCCCGCGAACTCGCCGAGGCGAACCACGCCGTATGGCACACCGTGGTCGGTGGCGATGTCGCCAAGGCCCTCATCGAGTTCGCCCGCACCCTCAATGCCTCACAGATCGTCCTCGGGGTCTCGCGCACCCCGTGGTACCGGCGCATGTTCGGCCCCGGCGTGGCCAACCGCGTCATCAGCGCCGCCGCTGACATCGACGTGCACATGGTCACCCACGCCCAGGCCGCCCGATTCTGGCGGCCGGATCGAGAACGCACCCGAGACAATCCCCTCTCGCGTCTTCGTCGCATCCTCGGCTGGATCATCGGTGCGCTCGCCCCGCTCGTGCTCACCGGCCTGTTCGTCGCGCTCGGCCCCGGGTCGACCTCGCTGGGCATGAACTTCCTCGCCTACATCACCGTCGTCGTGCTCGTCGCCCTCATCGGCGGGTTGTGGCCGGCGGTGATGACGGCCGTGTTCGGAGCCGGACTCATCAACTTCTTCTTCACCCATCCGGTGAATTCGTTGTCGGTGAGGCAGATTGAGAACATCCTCGCGCTCGTCATCTTCGTCGCGGTCGCCGTGGCCGTGGCCACCGTCGTCGACCAAGCCGCCCGCCGCTCGAGGCAGGCTCAGGCGGCCGAACACGAGGCGGGAGTGCTCAGTGAGCTCGCCGGATCGATGATCGCCGAGGGTGACAGCCCCGAGGCGATGGTCGCGGGCATCCGCACGAGCTTCGCCCTCGACGGGGTCACCCTCTTCGTCCGCGGGAACGGGGCGGGCGGCGAAGACCGCACCGACGCTGTCGGTCGTGCCGGTGACGGCGACCGGGCGGGCAATACGAACCGCGCGGGCGGCGGGGACGTGGCGGCCGCCTCGGCGGGGGAACCGATCAGGTCACGGGCCGAGGCGAGCGAGGTCATCGACCTCGACGAGGACACCTCACTGGCGCTGAAAGGGCGGCCGCTCAGTGCCGGAGAACAGCGGATCCTCGACGCTTATGCCGGCAGGCTGCTGCGGGTGCTCACGGAATCGGCCCTGCAGCGCAGCCGCACCGAGGCCAGGGAACTCTCGGCCGGCAACGCCGTGCGCACCGCCCTGCTCACCGCGGTCTCCCACGACCTGCGCACGCCGCTGGGCGCGATCACCACGGCGACCTCGACGCTGCTGCTCGACGAGATCGAGCTCTCGGATGCCGACCAGCGGCTCATGCTCGAGACCATCGAGCACGGAGCCCAGCGCCTCGAGAAGCTCATCGACAACCTCCTCGACATGAGCCGGATCCAGTCCGGGGCGGTGACGATCGCGACGGCACCGGTGCTCGTGGCCGATGTCGTCGCCTCGGCGCTGGATGAACTCGACGGGGATTCGGCGGGGATCGCGACCGGCGATGACGGGGGCCCGGCGGGGACCGCGGCCGGCGATGACGGGGACTCGGCGGGGATCGCGGCCGGCGATGACGGTCGCTCTTCACAGCCGAAGATCACCGTCGATGTCGACCCCGAGACGTGGATCGACGTCGATGCGGGGCTCGTCGAACGCGTGCTCGTCAACATCATCGAGAACTCCGTGAAGTACGGCGAGGGCGCACCGATCACGATCGATGCCTCCACCGGCGCCGAGGCGGTCCACCTCCGCGTCGCAGACTCCGGTCCCGGAGTGGCCGAGGAGGCACTCGAGTCCGTCTTCACCCCGTTCACCAGGCTCGATGAGTCCAACACGAAGGGTCTCGGGCTGGGGATGGCGGTCGCGTTGGGTCTGTGCCGGGCGATGGACATCGAGCTGAGCGCCGAGCCGACCCCGGGCGGCGGATTCACCGCGGTGCTGACGATTCCGCGCCGAGGTGGGGCGCCGGCAGCACCCGAGGAGACGAGGAAGGGCGACGCGTTGTGAAGCACGTGCTCATCGTCGAAGACGACACCGACATCGCCCGCGCCGTGAGTGTGGGGCTGCGGGGCAAGGGCCATGAGGTGACGATCACCGGCAGCGGGCGGCAGATGAATGAGGCGCTCGCCGAGGCGACCGTCGATGTCATCCTCCTCGACCTCGGACTGCCCGACGTCGACGGCATCGAACTCATCTCGCAGGTGCGCAAGTGGAGCCAGGTGCCCATCGTCGTCATCTCGGCCCGCCATGACGCGCGTGGCAAGATCGCCGCCCTCGACGCCGGGGCCGATGACTATGTGACGAAGCCGTTCTCCCTCGGCGAGGTCCTCGCCCGCCTGCGCGCGATCGAGCGGCGCTCGGGTACGGCGGCCGATTCGAGTGTTGTGCGCACCGGTGATGGGCGGGTCGTCATCGACCTTGCCGCTCATGTCCTTCAGGTCGAAGGTGCCGAGGTGCATCTCACGCCGATCGAATGGAACATGCTCGGCGTCTTCGCCAAGCATCGGGGTGCGCTCGTCGATGCGACGACCCTGCTCACCGAGGTGTGGGGCCCTGAGTATGCCGGGGAGCGCGGCTACCTGCGGGTCTATATGTCCCAGCTGCGGCAGAAACTCGAGGCCGACCCTGCCCGACCGCAGTACCTGCACACGCAGATGGGCATGGGCTACCGCTTCACCCCGTAGTGTGGGCGACATGCCCAACCCCACACGAGTCGCCGTCCGCATCGTCCTGCTCGATTCCGATTCTCGCGTCCTGCTCTTCGAAGGGCGCGACCTCGCCGATGCTCAGGACAGCATCCGCTTCTGGTTCACCGCCGGCGGTGGCAGCGAAGCCAGCGAAACCCTGCAGGAGACCGCGGAACGCGAGCTGGAAGAGGAGACAGGTCTGTCCGGCATCGATCTGGTCGGCCCGTTCCATCGTCGTGAATTCGACTTCCTCAACCACGGAGAACCTCAGCACCAGGTCGAGCATTTCTTCGCCGCACGGACGGATGTGACGGATCTGAGCGACTCGAACTGGACCGCGCTCGAGCGAACGGCCATGACCACATGGCGCTGGTGGAGCGCCGACGATCTCGAGGACGCACCGATCCGGTACTTCCCGGAGAACCTGTCGGAGCTGATCAGGGAAGCGGCCGACTTGGTCTAGACTGAATCGCCCCGGGAACAATGGAGACAGTGAAGCCACGGAAAGGACTTCCCTGTCATGCTCCAAAAGAAATACCCGCTCGAGCTTCGTGAACGAGCCGCTTCCTGTGTTGCGTGAGTGGTTTCTAGACAGCTCCACTCTCGCAACCGGAGGCCTTCACCCATACACAGATCAACTGCGATTCACGCAACAACTTCATGGCCAGCAACACCTAGTCCCATCTCGGACCCACTTTCCTCTGCGGTCTCAGTCTGCGTCCGAGACGCTAGGCGTCCTGCACGGTGACGAGGTGATTCTGGTACGCCCAGACGACGGCCTGGAGGCGGGAACGAACTCCCAGCTTCGGCAGCATCCGAGCGAGATGAGATTTGACCGTTGCCACCTCGATCACCAGTTGGTCCGCGATCTCACTGTTAGTCATTCCCTGCGCCAATAACATGAGAATCTCACGTTCACGGGTCGTGACGGCCGAAAGGGCGCGAGAGGCAACGACAGGCTGCAGTTGGCGGCGCTGGGTGTATTCGCTGACGATCCTCCGCGTCAGTTTCCGATCGATTGTCCCGTAGCCCTCCGCTACACTGCGCAGAGCGCTGAGGATCTCCTCGGGTTCGGAGTCCTTGAGAAGAAATCCGGAGACGCCGACCTCGAGAGCACGGAAGACATAGTCGTCGATGTCGAATGTCGTGAGTATGAGGACGGGGATCGGGTCATCGAGCTGCGGTGCCGATATTCGAGCCGCGACCTCGATGCCGTCCAGACCCGGCATTCGGATATCGAGGCAGGCGACATCTGGACGCAGTTCGAGGGCAAGGTCGAGTGCTTGGTCGCCGTCGGCAGCCGTTCCCACGACCTCGATGTCATCTTCGGCCCCGAGTAGTGCGGCCAGCCCGCCGCGGGCGAGCGGTTGGTCATCGGCGATCAGTGTGCGGATCATCGGTTTCCTCTGTCAGGATCGAAGGGGATTCTCATGTGTGTGACCCACCCATTGTCGTCGGTGGGGCCGAAATCGAGTGAACCCCCGACCAGCGCCGCGCGTTCGCTCATGCCGAGGATCCCGAGGCCGCTGCCCCCGGCGCCGGAATCGTGCCTCTGCGTCGGTGATGTGTTGCGGACGGTGAGATGAAGGGCATCGGAATCGCCGGCATCGACGATGACTGTGGAGTCGGCACCCGGCGCATGTCGCCCGACGTTGGTCAGGGATTCCTGAACCATGCGATATCCGGCCAGCTGCGCGAGCGGACTCAAGAGTCGTCCGGGATCGCGTTCGCCGTCGGGAAGGACGGTGAGGTCGACACGCCTCCCATTCCGGTTGGCGGTGTCGACGAGGCGTTCGATGCTGGCCAAGGTCTTGATCTGCTGATCGTCATCCTCACGCAGCAGTCCAACGAGTTGGCGCAGATCGTGGAGGACCGCGCGGCTCTGCTGTCGGATTTCGAGCGCACCGTCCTTTGCCGCCTCGGGATGACTCTCGCACTGCCGGGCAATGCTCGCGGCCATCAGTGAGATCCCCGAGAGATGATGTGCCGCAATGTCGTGGAGTTCACGTGCCATTGTCGATCGCTCGTGGGCGATGGCCTCGCTGATCTGTGCCTCTCGCTCTCGGGCGAGCGCGTTCAGCATCTCACGCTGGGCCGAGGTGGCCGCTCGATGGGAGGAGAGGACACAGGCGGGGAGGAGGGGGCCGATCACGACCACCAGTGCCTGAGCAAGAGCGGTGACCACCGTCTGAAGGACCTCGTCGTCACCGAGTCCAAGACGGTTGATCAGCTGTCCCAGAGCGACGCACGTGACGACGGCGATCGACCAGCGGATCGTTCGAGTGAGTGTGAAGTGCAGACCGGCGAGGAATACGGAGGCCGTGACCGGAATGATCGTGACAGTGAACGCAGAATTCGGTGCGAGCGCTGCCAGTGCCAGGGGGAGTGCAGAGACGATGAGCATGGAGCGAAACGGCCAGCGGTCCCTCCCCGCAAGCGCGCCGGCTTGGAGGAGGAGCGTTGCTGCGGTGAGGAGCCATGATGACGTTGTCATCGGTTCATCGAGCATTGTCGGGTCATGGGCGAAGAGTCCGGCGGTGATCGCCAGAAACGCCAGAGCCGCGCAACCAGTCGCCAACGGCACGGTCGGGTTCGCTCGCACTGTGGAGATGCTGTCTCTGGGCATGGCAGCCTCAATCGCGATCGTGCTGTCGGGCGCCGCCGTGCTCAGCGAACATCATCTGAGGTCCTGACCAGGGGCGTTTTCTACAGGATGGTATCCCAGTCGGCCTTTTGTTGTCACGACGATGAGTATGGCGGCGACAGTGGAGCCCATCGCCATGGCGGTCCACATCAGATCGCCGTCGCCTTCGAGAGTGGGGAAGATCTCCGACCACATGACAGAAGCGAAGTTGTTGGCGCTTACGTGCATGAGCATGGACAGCGGGAGGCTCTCTCCGGTGCGATTGAATACCCACGACATGACGATATTGAAGGAGCAGCAGAAGACGGAGAAGGCCGCAAGGCGGACCCACGAGGCATCAGGGTAGCCGCCCCATTCGGTGAGGAAGAGGGGCAGGTGCCACACGGTCCAGAGGGGACCGAGGATGAAGGCGGACTTAAGTGGGGAGTGGACCTTTTGAAGTCGGTGAAGGGCGAAATCGCGCCAACCCGGTTCTTCGGCGAGGCCGGTGGTGATGAACTGGAAGGCGAGCATGGGCAGGTAGGCAGCCAGGACGGCGACCGACGGTGCGATGATGTTTCCGGCTGAGAATGCCAAGCCTGTCAGCACCATGCCTGCCGGAACTGCCAGCACGGCGATGAGGTACCAGATAGGAGCGGCCCTCCATCGAAGCAGGCGCCCCATCCAGGCCTTCAGCCCCTGACGTCCGTCAATGACGGCAGTGAGCAGGAAAGCGGATCCGATCGGGCCGATGTAGGCTCCGGGCAGCACGCCCAGCAGTTGGCTGGTTCCCAAGATCTCCGGGAACCGGAAGCCCCATGCTCCCACACCGTTGAGCGACAGGATGTACGGGGTCCAGGTCACCCAACTGAGCAGATTGGCGAGAACGAAGAAACTCGTCAAGGGACGTTGCCGAAACAGGTTGACGAGTTTTCGGCGAGAGGGTGTCGTGTGGAGTTGTTGGGCGCCGGTGTGTGCGCTGTGCTGTGTTGTCATGATCCCAAATTAGTGACCGCGACGTGTCAGCCTCTAGGCCAGGAAGGGTGGACTCGTGCTCTGCATACTTTAGGTGCAAACCAACGGTGTCACGATTGATTCGTGGCCGGTCGGGCGAAGTGGCGGGCGTGACCAAATCCGTCGCCTATGACCACTTCGGGGACAGGTCTGGAGTCTTCTTCGAGTTGTATCGGGCTTTCGAACACTGGCGGCACGAGACCCTCGACGCGGCACTCGACGATGTGGCGCCCGTGCGCGCGGACGTCGCGGCCGTCGCTGCTGCGGCATATATCGACTGCCACGTGGTTGAGGGGCGAGAACTCTCCGACGTCATTCACGCCCTGTCCGCTTCGTCAGAGCTCGACAGCATCCTCCGCCGAACGGTGGACGAATACCTCGCCAGGTGCCGTGAGGTGCTGGCACCTTTCGGAGGCGATCTGGGTGTGGGCGGCCTGACTGCGATCGTCGGCGCCGGCGACATCATCGCCATCGGCATCCCGAATAGGTCGATCAGTCTCGAGGTCTCGGACGAGGAGCTCACGCGGCGGCGGGACCGTCTCGAGGCGCACGGCACCTATCGTCCCCGGCAACGCGAGCGCAGCGTCTCGACCGCGCTGCGCGCCTACGCCGCGTTCGAACAGTCCGCGGACAGGGGCGCGGTGCGGAAGGTGCCCGAGGTGGTGTGAGGGGGCGGGCGAGGAGACCCAAGGCTTCGACCTTGCCTACCCGTGGTCTGCAGGATGCTCGCGCAGGATTGACCCTGTGCGCGCGAGGACTTCGAGCTGGGTCGAGTTGTAGAGCTCAGCGAGCGCGACATGAAACGCCTGCCGGCCGAAGCTCCGGCCCCGCTTGGAGGCGAATCGGGGCGCGCTGAGCTCAGGGATATCGGCTTGCAGATGGCGAACCGCAGCGGCGAGTCGCTCGGGCAGATGGCGGACGTCCGCGAGATCCATCTCCTCTGTCAGCTGGCCGAACTCCTGGAGAGCTGCATGATCCGCTGTCTTCGTGCGCACCTGATTCCAGGCTGCCATTGATTCTTCTGAGACGAGTCGTGACGCCACTGTCAGGAAGTCTTCGTCGGCTGATGACAGCGGCTCGGAGGAGTCGCTGTCCTTGTTCGTGAGCGCCGAGAGTTCTTGGGCGATCTGGGCGTTGATGGTCTGCAGGCGTCTGATCGCGGATGAGGTCTCGTCGGCCAATTCGCGCAGCTTGTCAACATAGGCGTCGGCGTCGCCGAGTCCGCCTCCGGCGAGGTCCATCTCGCGGATCTCCGAAAGTGGAGCGCCGAGATCGACGAGGCGTCTGATCCGCAGCAGCAGCGTCAGATGCGCGACCCCGTAGGACTTGTAGCCGTTCGCTCCTCGGGGCGGCACAGGCAACAAGCCGATGTCGTGGTAATGCCGAACTGTTCTCAGCGTCGTCCCTGCCAGATCAGCGAGTTCCTGCGTGCTCCAACTCATCTGCCCACTCTTTTCGAAGAACGGCCTTGACTATGCCGTTACGGCCGACTTTAGCATCTCAATGATCGCTGCCGGCAGGATTCGAGCGCAAGACCACAGCTGCTCGTGACTGCCCGGAGAATGAGGAAGAGGAGACGGTCAATGTTTAAGGGAATTGCCTCGGCACCCCGCCGTGAGGACAGAAAGGCAGACTCGCCAGCGCGTAGACGCCTGCTGCTGTGGTGGCTGCATGGCGCCGTGAGGTTCGTGCTTGCCGCGCTGCTGATCTACAACGGCGTGATCAAACTCGGGCTCGGACAGTTCGGGGCACCGGACATCGGAGAATCTCTCATCACCTTGGGCGAGATGAGCCCGATGGGACTGCTGTCGCGCATGGTCGGATTCTCTCCGCTGTTTCAGGTGCTTGCCGGAGTCGCCGAGGTAGGTGCGGCCGCGGCGCTGATCTGGCGGCGCACCGCTCTGTTCGGGGGACTGGTGACCTTTGCATCGATGTCGTTCATCTTCGTGCTCAACCTCGGCTACGACATGCCGGGCAAACAGCTCTCCATTTTCATGCTGGTGCTGGCCCTCATCGTCATCGCCCCTTGGGGGCTGAGGACGGTGTCTGCGATCGTCGGCTCCGGTGGTCTCCAGGCGCCGCGTCGCCCTCGTCTCTTCCGCGGGGAGAGAGCGAACAAGATGGCAGGAATCGTCGCACCGATCGCCGGTTGGCTCGTCCTGCTTCTGTTCAGCGCGGCGATTGTCGCAACGCAACCGACGCATTCGACCGATTCTTCCGCACCGGCGGGAGTCTGGACGATCGAGACATCGGACTCGCAAGAGGAAGGCGCCGACGACCAGAGGTGGCAGACGATCGCGCTGGGTGATCGACTCACCGATGGGCGTGCCAAGGTCCAGGTCCGACAGGCGGACGGCACTCTGCTCACGGGAACCTATGCACGCCACTACGACACGCTCGACCTCGAGCTCAAACCCTTGCGGCAGCCGGGACAGACAGCGGTGGCGTATGCGAACGAACCGGCTCTGAGGCAGTCGGTGACCTATACCCTGAGCGGGTCGAGTCGGATGGCGATCGCCGGTGACCAGACCGCCTCGGCGCGCTTGGACCATGATGCCGCGGTGCTCTACGAGCGCGGCTTCAGCTGGGGGATGCGCTCGGACGACCCGTTCGAACGGTGATGAGCGCGGTGACGACCTCGGACTCTCGGTGCCGCCAAGAAGCGAACTGACAAACCTAAGCTACTTGGAGTAACCTACTAATAGTAGATTAGAGGTGGAGGGCATGGCAGCAGAGCGAGCCGCGCCAGAACGGAAGCGGCTGAACAGGGAAAACCGTCATGAGCAGCTGCTTGATGTCGCACGGGAGATGATCCGGTCCCAGGGGACTGAGAGCTTCACTCTGGCGCGTCTGGCTGAGGCGGCCGGAGTCACCAAGCCCGTGGCCTATGACCACTTCGGTGACAGATCGAGGGTCTTCGTCGAGCTGTACCTGGCCTTCGAGAAGCGTCGCCTGGAGACTCTCGATGAGGCTCTGGACGATGTATCGCCGACGCTCTCGGACGTCGCGGAGGTCGTTGCCGCTGCCTATATCGACTGCTACGTCATCGAAGGGCGGGAGCTGTCAGACGTGATCGCGGCACTGTCCGGTTCGCCCGAGCTGGACGCCATCCGACGGCGGACGGTGGAGGAGTACCTCATCAGGTGCCGTGAGGCGCTGACCCCCTTTGCGGGCACCCTCGGCGAGGCTTCGCTGTGGGCGATCGTCGGTGCTGGCGATGGTCTTGGCCGAGCAGTGACCGAACGACAGATCCGAGCCGCCGACGCCTGCCGGGTTCTCACGCGAGTCGTGACGGCTGTGGCGGCGCCGACCGCAGGTATTGAACAAGAGACCGCAGACATCGACAAGGAGAAGGACACATGACGATCAACCATCCACCGGTGCCGGGCAGCGCACTGTGGGTCCACGCGCACCCGAGACCAGATTCATTGAACGGTCAGCTCTTCACCGAGGGCGTGCGTGCCCTCGGCGAACAGTACCGAGTCGCGACCTCGGACCTGTATTCCCAGGACTTCGACCCGCGACTCTCACACCGAGACCTCGGCGGGAGCAGCCTGTCGGGGAGTGACGGGTCAGGAAACAGTCGATCAGGAAGCACCGTCGAGCTCAACGCCGAGGCCTTCAGCGCCGGTTCGCTGCCGCCCGATGTCACCGCTGAGCAAGAGAAGCTGGCCGCGGCGGAATTGCTGGTCGTCCAGTTTCCGCTGTGGTGGTACGGGCCACCGGCGATCCTCAAGGGATGGTTGGACCGAGTTCTGACAGCAGGTTTCGCGTTCGGCGATCTCGACCCCCGCCTCGGTGTTCCGCGTCGGTACGGCGACGGCGGACTCTCAGGGCGTCGTGCCCTGGTAGTCGTGACTGCCGGCGAAGACGAGCGGTCGATCGGGCATCGCGGCATCAGCGGAGACGTCGAATCCCTGCTGTTTCCTCTCACCCACGGGGCACTGTGGTACGTCGGAATCGACACGTTCGACCTGCACGTCATCCACGACGCCGACGTCCTCAGCCCGGAGCGGGTTCAGGAGGAGAAGGACCGGCTGACCGGTCGACTTCGCGCGCTCGATTCGGAGCAGACAAAGCCGTACCGACGGCTCAGTGACGGCGAGTACGCGGGCACGCGTGCCCTGAAGGACACCATCCTCCCCGGTCGGACCGATCTGGCCATCCATCGTCGAGATGAGGCCGCGACTGCGTGAGCTGAAATGGAGGGCGCGCGGCAGGTCCGGGCCCTGCCGCCGCCGTCCACAGCCTCTTGCCAGCTGATGCCTGGATAATTGATTCCAGCCGCCCACTTGATCACTTTCGGAAGGACCATGGACGACTATCGAAGTCCCGGCTGGGACATCACTTTCAGCACCTCTGACCAACTTCATATTGCGCGCACAGACGCTTCGCACGCCCATATCGATCGGGCACAGCGCACGCGAACAGGTGGTCGCCGTTGACCTGGCTGCTCTCGCTCCTCATCGGGCTCCTCGTCGTCCTCCTCATCACCGTGGCCACCGGCTACTTCGTGGCGCAGGAATTCGCGTACATGGCCGTCGACCGATCTCGTCTGGCCGCACGTTCGGCCTCCGGTGATCGAGCCGCGGACCGGGCCCTGTCCATCACCCGCCGCACCTCCTTCATGCTCTCCGGCGCGCAGCTGGGCATCACCGTCACAGGACTGCTCGTCGGCTACGTCGCCGAACCGCTCATCGGCACCGCCGTCGGTGAGGCACTGGGAGGCACCCCGATCCCTGCCGGCACAGGCGTGCTCATCGGCACCGTCCTCGCCCTGCTCGTCTCGACGCTCATCCAGATGCTCTTCGGCGAACTGTTCCCGAAGAACCTGGCCATCGCCCGCCCCGAGGCGCTCGCCACGTGGCTCGCCCGTTCGACCTCGATCTATCTCGCCGTCTTCGGCTGGCTCATCACGATCTTCGACAAAGCCTCGAACGCCCTGCTGCGCGTCCTCGGCATCGAACCGGTCCACGACGTCGACCACTCCGCCACCCGGCGCGACCTCAAGCACATCGTCGCCGAATCCCGGGAGGGCGGCGAGATCGTCGACGACGATTCGCTCATCCTCGACCGCATCCTCGACTTCCCGCAGCAGAGCGTCGCCCACGCCACAGTGCCGCGCTCCCGCGTCGACGTCATCGACATCGACACGCCCCTGGACGAGGTGCGCGAACTGATGAGCCGCGGCCACTCCCGCTACCCCGTGCTCGACGCCGATGATCAGGTGATCGGTACGATCGACCTCCTCGACGTCCTCGCCGAGGCGGGGTCGGGCACCACCGAAAACGTCGCCGCGGCGGCACCGGGCACCACCGACACCGTCACCGCGACCGGGGTCCGTTCCCTCCTGCGCGACCCGGTCTTCGTTCCGGAATCCCTCCCGTTGCCGGACGCGGTGGCCACGCTCCTCGAACGGCGGGAGCAGATGGCCTGCGTCGTCGACGAATACGGCGGCTTCGCCGGAATCGTGACGATGGAGGACCTCGGCGAGGAACTCGTCGGCGACATCGCCGACGAACACGACCACATCGTCGAAGAACTCATCGAGACCGGCGACGGCACCTGGACGGCGCCCGGGATCATCCCCCTCGACGAGGTGGCCCGCGTCCTCCAACGAGAACTGCCGACCACCTCGGCTCAGACCTTGTCGGGACTCGTCATCGAACACCTCCGCGGATTCCCCGAGGTGGGCGACCGGGTCTCGATCGAACTGCCGATCGACCCCGCCGACCTCGGCGGAGACGACACCCCGGAGACCGAGCGCCTCGTCATCCACGTCATCGAGGTGGCCACGCATGTGCCCGCGCGGCTGCGGATCGGAATCGAGGTGGCACGATGAGCAATCCCTGGGTCATCGCCGCGATCACGATCGCCATCATCGGCCTCAGCGCGTTCTTCGTCGCCGTCGAATTCGCGCTCATCGCCGCCAAACGGCACCGTCTCGAAGACGCGGCCGCGGACAGCCGATCGGCCCGAGCCGCCCTGCGCAGCTCGACCGAACTGTCGGTGCTGCTGGCGGGGTCGCAGCTGGGCATCACGGCCTGCACCCTGGCGCTCGGGGCGATCACGAAACCGGCCGTCCATCACTGGATCACCCCGGTCGCCGAGGCGCTGGGCCTGCCGCTGTGGATCGCCGACATCGTCGGCTTCGTCCTCGCCCTCATCATCGTCACCTTCCTTCACCTCGTCGTCGGCGAGATGGCGCCGAAGTCGTGGGCGGTGGCGCATCCGGAACGCTCGGCGATCATGCTCGCATTGCCGATGCGGGCGTTCATGTTCCTCACTCGCCCGCTGCTGCATGTGCTCAACAACGCTGCGAACGCGTGCCTCCGCCTGGTCAAGGTCGAACCCGTCGACGAGGTCGATCAGGCGCACACGCCCGAGGACCTGAGGCAGCTGCTGCAGCATTCGGCGCAGGCGGGAACCTTGGAGAAGGAGTCCTCGGAGGCTCTGCTCGGAGCCCTCGACCTCACCCGGCTCACACTTGACGAGCTCGTGGCCGGTCGCCCGGAGCCGACAGCCGTCGGTCCGGCAGCGACTGCAGGGGAGGTGCGCGAGGCGTCGCGCCACGACCGTCACCGTCGCATCCTCGTGCGCACCGAGGCTGGCGGCCCGCTGAGTCATGTGGTGCATGTCAGGGATGTCCTCGGACTCGCCGAGGATGCTCCCATCATCGAGGCGGCCCGACCCGTCACCGTCGTGGACGGATCGATGACCGTGGTGCGGGCGTTCGAGGCGATGCGGGAGGACAGCGTGCAGCTGGCCTTGGTGGAGAGGGCCGACGGCAGCCACGCGGTCGCCACCGTCACCGACGTACTCACCCACCTGCTGACCACCGGCCAAGTGCCCTCCCGATAATTACTACCTGACGGCGGCCCAGCAACCTCGCGTGGAGTGGTCCCCGAAAGTTGGACTGTGATCAACACAAACCAACTTGAAGGGACCACTCCATGCGTCAGGACTGTCTGATCACGAACGATCAAGCTCATGCCGCGATCGAACTCTTTAGCCAAGGCCTGGGTTACGCCGCGACAGCGACCAAGCTCGACGTCCATAAACCCACGCTCAAACTCCTCCACGACCGATGGTTAGTGCGTGGAACAATATCGGTCATGGAACCGTATCAACGCCGCCGCATCCCCAAAGAGACGAAGATCGCGACCGCGAAACGGTACCTAAACGGCGAACACAAAGTCGAACTCGCCAAGGAACTCGGTCTAGCCTCGTCACGTCCCATCCTGGACTGGGCCAAGGAGTACCGGAACAAAGGCGAGGACGCCTTCACCCCCCGCAAAGCATCGGGTAAGGGGAAGACAGCTCGGATGCGGGCGATGGACAACGGGCAGGACCCGGATGCTGAACAGGTCCCGGCGAAGCCGGACGTGTTGACGAAGAAGGCTCGTGTCGAGGACATCAGCCTGGCCGAGTACCGCCAGTTACAAGACCGACTGCTGCGGGCCGAAGCGGAGAACGCGTACTTAAAAAAACTGAAGGCCTTGAGGCAGAACGGGCAGCTGTAAAAGCACGCATTGTTGCCAGTCTCAAGGCGAACTACCCCCTGCCCGTGTTGCTGCAAATTGCGGGTTTGGCCCGGTCGACGTTCTTCTATCACCAGAAACGCTTCGGTCAGAAGCCTGACCCGTATGTGCAGGTGAGAGGCCGGATCCGGGAGATCTTCACCGGCAGTCGCGAATGCTATGGACACCGCAAGATTTGGGCAGTCTTGGTCAAAGAAGGCATCACGATCGCGAAGAAGACTGTGCTGCGGTTGATGCAGGACATGGGCATCAAGACCAAGGTGCGCAGGAAGCGGTACAACTCCCACCGCGGCACGATCGGCCGCGTTGCCGGTAACGTCCTCAACCGGGAATTCACCGCAGATGAACCGAATGAGAAATGGGTTTCTGACGTCACGGAATTTCCTGTGGCGGATCAGAAACTGTACCTGTCGCCGATCATTGATCTCTTCGATACCAGTGTGGTGTCGTACTCGATGTCGATGTCACCAAACACGGCATTGACGAACGAGTCACTGACGAATGCGTGTCAGGGGCTGCGGCCGGGACAGAAACCGTTGGTGCACACGGACCAGGGGTTTCAGTACCAGCACGTGTCGTGGGCGGCGATCCTGGCCAAACACGGTGCCACACCGTCGATGTCGCGGAAGGGAAACTGCTGGGATAACGCGATGGCGGAGAATTTCTTCGGGCAGTTGAAGTCCGAGATGTTCTATCTGCAGAAATTCGACTCGATCGAGGACCTGAAGAAAGCGATCGATGAGTACATTCATTGGTATAACTTTGAGAGGATCTCGATGCGACTAGGCGGCCTTGCCCCGATGGAATATCGGACCAAGACCGCCACAGCCGAACAGCCGGCAACTGCTTCATGCTGACCCCACAGCAGTCCAACTATTGGGGACCACTCCAGCGCGAGGTTGCTGGGCCGCCGTCAGGTAGTAATTGGGGTCAGGCGCTGGCGCGGGCGGTGCGCACCGAACGGTTGGCGAGGAATGCCAAGATGATGCCGATCACCGAGGTGGCCACGACGAGTCCGACAGCACCGTGGAAGCCCAGCAGCAGGGAAGTCCGCCTCACCGCGACCGGCCGCGGCCCCCGCACCGCTGAGGGCGCCATAGATGCCGGCTGCCAGAGAGGTGCCGACGCAGCCGGCGATCTGGAAGCTCGTCGAGACCACGGTGACGCCGTGCGGGCTCGTCTCACGATCAAGGCTGGACAGCGCAAAGGTCTGGGCCGGGCCGATGACGAACGCCGTGGCCAGCACCGCCGGAATGTACAGCAGCGCGAAGACGAGTACGGAATCAAACCCGGCGGCGACTCCGACGAGAGTGACGAAGACAGCCATGACGAGGAAACCGAGCGGGATCGACCAGCGTCCGCCGTGTCGGTCGAAGAGTCGCCCGGCCACCGGGCCGAGAACCACGGTGAGCAGAATGCCCGGGGCCAACGCCAGAGAGGCGCCCATCGGAGCCAGGTCTTTCGCCGATTGCAGGAACAGGGGAATGACGACGTTCATGGCGAAGACGAACACGAGTCCGAGCATCGTCATGACCACGCCGAGGACGAAGGGGCGGCTGGCGAAAGGACGCAGATCGAGCAGCGGGTGCTCAATGCGACGCTGCCGGGCGATGAAACCCCAAAGCGCAAGCAGACCGGCAACTCCGGCACTGCCGGCGACGAGCGCCGAACCGCCGAAGGCTGCGGTGACTCCGTAGAGGATGCCAACAAGGGCGACCGCGACCAGCAGGAAAGACAGAGCGTCGAACCTCGGGCGCCCGAGCTCGGCGACAGTGCGCAGGAAGACCCCGCCGGCCAGAAGGACGACGAGGCAGAGTGCGCCGAAGACCCACATCAGAGTCGTCCACGGGGCGATGGTCAGCAGCATCCCCGAGGCGACGATGGCCAGCGACGGCCCGAGAGTCGTCATCGCGGCCATGATGCCCATGTTCATCCCAAGCTTCTCCCGCGGGGAGGCGGCCAGAGTGATATTCATGCCGATCGGGGTGAGCAGTCCGGTGCCGATGGCCTGGAGGAGACGGCCGATGAGGAGGACCGCAAAGCTCGGGGCCAGGGCACCGACGACGGACCCTAAGACCATGATCGCGGTGACGGACACGAACAGCGCCCGGGTCGGGATCCGGTGGTAGAGGACGTTGGCGATCGGCACGAAGATCGCCGCGACGAGGAGGTAGGCCGTGGTCAGCCACTGCACGGTGGCGACATCGACGCCGAGGTCGGCCATGATCGGTGTGAACGCGACGTTGAGGAAGGTCTCGTTGAAGGTGGCGAGGAAAGCCGCGGCCGCAGCGACGGCGATCATCCACCCGGTGCCGCAGGGCTTCGACGAGGCGGCTTGGCCGACGGACCCTTCGGCAGATCGCGGGCGGGCATTGACGGATGAGGTCATGAAGTCTCCTGACGTTCGGCGGTTGAATGCTCGATCGTGCCGTGTCAGAAGTTCCCTGTGACGTGGGTCTTCGCGTGTCGTTTCGTCGATGCGGTGCTGGTGGCCGGAAAGGGCCGTCAATGAATGTAGCAGTTTTCAGCTGTTTACATAAGCGAGATCAGATGCATGCATCAATGTATGCATCTGTTATCGTGGGCTCGTGAATGATTTGCTGACTCTGCCCTGGCAGCGCATCGACGACTCCGCTCCGATCGCCGTTCGGATGGCCGCGGCGACCGCCCGGGAGATCATCGAAGGCCGACATGAACCCGGCGAACTCCTCATCGAGACCGACCTCGCCGCTGCGCACAACGCCAGTCGCACCCCCGCCCGGGAGGCGATGCTCCAGCTCGAGCGTTGGCGCCTCGTCCGCCTCGTCCCCAAGAAGGGCGCGCTCGTGACCACCGTGACGGGCAAGGAGCGCCGCGACCTGCTCGCCGTGCGCTCGATGTTCGAGATCGACGCCGTGGAGACACTGGCCGACGGCGGCGACCTCACCGCTCTGGCCGCCGATCTGCGCACCCTGCTCGGCGAGCAGAGGAAGGCCCTTGACGCGGGCGATCCGCTCGGCTTCGCCAGCGCCGACTATGCCTTCCACGCCCGCCTCATCCGCAGCGGCGACAACGCCATCGTCACCGAGATGCTCACGACCATGGGCCCGCGCCTGGCCCGCCTGACCTTCCAGGTCGCCATCGACGCGCCGCACACCCTCGACACGCTCCTGACCGAGCACGAAACGCTCACCGACCGCGCCGAGGCGGGCGACGCAGAAGGCTTCGCCCGCCTCGGCCGCGACCACATCGAAGGCTCCCACTTCCCGCAGTCCCGCTGAGGAGGACCATGACCGCTTACCTCTCGACCTCCACGACCGATACCGCCGCCGAGGCAGTGCCCACCGGGAATAGGAATACCCACACCGAGGCGGCCCCCGCCACGGACATCGAAACGCCGGTTCCGAACCCGGCCCGGTCCCGCCTCGGCGAGGTGGCTCCCGATCGTGGGCCGGAACGGCCACGGCGGGCACGGGCGTGGCTGATGGTGGCCCCGGCGTTGTTCCTGCTCGCATGGGGCGGCAATCATTTCACCCCGCTCGTGCACATGTATGAGGAGGACGGCGGATACGCCATCTGGCAGGCGAACCTGCTGCTGGGGATGTACGTGGGCGGACTCATTCCGGGATTGTTGGTCGCCTCGGCGCTGTCGGATCGGCACGGACGCAAACCGGTCCTCATCGCCGGATCGCTCGCCGCGATCGCCGGCAGCCTCGGCCTCGGGCTCGGTTTCGATCTGTTCTGGCTGCTCTGCCTGGGCCGGGTGCTCGCGGGAATCGGCGTCGGGGTGGCGATGTCGGTGGGCACGAGCTGGATCAAGGAGCTCTCGGCACCGCCGTTCGATCACCAGGCCGGAATCACCGCCGGTGCCCGGCGTCCTTCACTGACGCTGACCTTGGGGTTTGCCATGGGCGCGGCGGTCACCGGATGCCTGGCCCAATGGGGACCGGTGCCCGAAGTCGTGCCCTACGCCGTGCACGGAGTGCTCAACCTCGCCGCCCTGATCCTGGTGATCTTCGCGCCGGAATCGATGCCTCGCGACCACCGGGCAGCAGGCCATTGGTGGCACGGTCTGCGTGTTCCGCTCGTCGCACATCGGACGATCCTGCGACTGATCGTGCCGGCTGCGCCCTGGGTGTTCGGTGCCGCCGGGGTCGCCTATGCCGTGATGCCGGCGACCGTGCAGGGCGAGCTGGGGGAGTGGACGACGCTGTACGCCACGGTGCTCACCGTCGTCACGCTCGGAGCCGGTGCGCTGGTGCAGAACATCGTGCCGTGGATCAACCGGCTGACCGGCGGGCGGGCGCTCGTCGTCGGACTCGGGCTGATGACCGTGGGGATGGGGCTCGGGGCGGTGGCCGCACTTCTGGCGGACCCGATCCTTGCGTTCATCGTGGCGATCGTGCTCGGTGTCGCTTACGGCATCTGTGTGGTCTCCGGGCTCATCATCGTCCAGGCCATCGCCTCACCGCAGGAGTTCGCCGGCATCACCGGCGTCTACTATTCGCTGGCGTACTCCGGGTTCCTACTGCCCACGGTGCTCGCCGCCCTGCTGCCCGTGCTGTCGTACACGGTGTCTCTGGCCGCCGTGGCCGTCATCTGCCTGGCCTGCCTCACAGCAGTCGCCATATCCACCAAACACCCCTAATTGCTACCCGACGGCGGCCCAGCAACCTGGCGCCAGGTATCTGGGCCGCCGTCGGGTAGTTCTAAAAGGGGGTGCGGGGTGCGAACCGAGACACCTGCCATGAGAACAACCGTCGCCTACCGATAGGGATCGACTATATGCCCGGCAAGACACGTCACCAGTCCCCAGCCGTCAACGCGTTCATCGACATCATGGGGCCGCGCCACGTCCTCACCTCCGCGCGGGCGACCGCACCGTACGCCAAGGGCAACCGCTTCGGCGGCGGCAATGTGCTGGCCGTGCTGCGACCCGGCAGCCTCGTCGACATGTGGCGGGCCCTGCAGGTCTGCGTCGACAACGACCTCATCGTCATACCGCAGTCGGCCAACACCGGCCTGACCGGCGGCTCCGGTCCCGGCGCGCAGGACTACGACCGTCCGATCGTCATCATCTCGACCCTGCGGATCAACGAGATCTATCTCATCAACGACGCCCGCGAGGCGATCTGCCTGGCCGGGTCCACACTGTACGAACTCGACGAGGCGCTCGCCCCGTTCCACCGCGAACCCCACTCGGTCATCGGCTCGTCCTCGATCGGCGCCTCCGTCATCGGCGGCATCGCCAACAACTCCGGCGGCTCCCAGATCCGCAAAGGTCCGGCGTTCACGAAACACGCGATCTTCGCCCGCGTCAACGAGGCGGGGCGACTCGAACTGGTCAACCACCTCGGCGTGGAGCTCGGCGACGACCCCGCCCACATCCTCGACAAACTCCAGCGCGGAGATTGGGACCCCGCCGGGGTCACGCCCGCCCCGGAGGACACGACGGAGACCGAATACGGCGAGCAGGTCCGCAGGATCGTCGACTCACCGGCTCGATTCAATTCGAACTCCGACTACCTGTACGAGGCCTCCGGTTCGGCCGGAAAACTCATGGTCTTCGCCGTGCGCACCCGTACCTTCCCGAAGGAAGAGGGAGCGACCACGTTCTACGTCGGCACGAATTCCCCGGCCGAACTCGAAGATCTGCGACGGGCGATACTGACCTCGGAGATGCCGCTGCCGATCTCGGGCGAATACATGGGCCGACCCTCGTTCGACCTCGCCGAGAAGTACGGCAAAGACACGTTCGTCTCGGTCAAGCACGCCGGCAGCCGCGAGCAGATCAAGCTGTTCGCGCTGAAGAACTGGGCCAACGGCGTGTTCGCGAAGCTGCCGTTCTTCGGCGAGACCGTCGCCGACACGATCGCGCAGAACGCGTTCGGCCTGCTCCCGCAGCAGCTGCCCAAGCGGATGCTCGAGTATCGCGACCGCTTCGAGCATCATCTTCTCCTCGTCGTCAGCGCCGAGGAGAAGAATCGGATGGGTGCGTTCCTCGATGACTTCTTCGCCGAGGCGGCCCACCAGGGTGACTATTTCGTGTGCAGTGCCGATGAGGCTCAGTCCGCGATGCTGCATCGTTTCGGTGCCGCGAGTGCGGCGACCCGGTACTTCAACCTCAACCGTGAGGACTCCTCGGACATGATCACCTTCGACGTGGCCCTGCGCCGCGATGATGAGGACTGGCTCGAGGTGCTGCCCGACGAGATCGCCGACCAGCTGCACATCAGCTCCTACTACGGACACTTCTTCTGCCACGTCTTCCACCAGGACCACGTGGCGAAGAAAGGCGTCGACACAGTGGCGCTGAAGCAGCAGATGACGGAGCTGCTCGAGGCCCGCGGTGCGGCCGTGCCCGCCGAGCACAACTACGGCCGGCTCTACCCTGTGCCGCCGGAGATGGAAGCGCACTTCAAGAACCTCGACCCGCACAACGTCTTCAACGCTGGAGTCGGCGAGACGTCGGCGAAAAAGGACTGGGCCTGACGCGGCGGGGCCGATGGAGTATCTCCTCGTCCCCAGGGCCCCCGCCGCAGCGGTCAGCTCGTTTCAGGTGGCGGGCGAAGAACCGGGCGGCATCCTCGCCGGCGAATTCCGGGACTCCTGTGTGTCCGCCCATATTGGCGTAGAGCGTCTTCTCGGTTGAAGCGAAAGCATCGAAGAGTTCGAGGGCGGCCGCACGGTCGTTGCCTTCGTCATCCCACTGCAGGAGGACGTGCAGCGGAATGGTCACGCGCCGGGCTTCTTCCATGGTCGACTGGGGAATGAAGCTGCCGGCGAAGAGCCCGGCTGCCGCGATCCTGGAATCGATCGCAGCCAGCCGGACAGCGATCGCAATCACTCCGCCGGAGAAGCCGACACGGTCGGCAAGACCGGGAAGGCGCAGGAGTTCGTCGAGCAGCGACTGCCATTCGGGAACTGCCTGCTCGACGAGCGGCAAGATGAGCTCGTCGATGACATCAGCGGAGGGTGATTCGTCGGCGAGGATCGCAGAACGCAGCCGATTGCGTGCCTGATCCATGCCGGGGAGGCGTGGACGCTCACCCGAACCGGGCATCTCGAGGCAAGCGGATGCGAACCCGAGTGCCGCGGCGCTGCGGGCGCGTGCCATCAGTCGCGGGTACATCCGCTCCATGCCGATGCCGCCGGGCTGACCCATGAGAATGATCGGAACCGGCTCGGTTTCAGATGCGGAGGACGGAGTCCAAAGAATGCCCGGAGTATCGCCGAGGCGGAATTGACGTTCGACGAAATCCCCGTCGAAGTGCTGTTCGGAGGTGAAATGCATGGTCGTGCCTTTCGGGAGTGCGATGAATGATCGGCGCTCCCGGACGACCTACCGTCCGACCGTGACTCCATAGGGGAGCACCTTCGAAACTGCGTTCACTGGTACCACCTCCTCGGTCTCTTTCACGGAGTCTCAAGCGTATCAGTGGCAACTAGGTGGTATGTCGCACCGCAGACAGCAAAAACACCCCGCTGCAGCGGGGTGTTTTTGCGCCGAGGGTGATTGATGCTTGAGCGCCGAGCCTCTAGCACCAAACCTCAACAGTCGAGCGGAATCAGTCCTCGTCTTCGATCTCAGCGGCGGCGGCCGCCTCGGCGCGGGCCTGCTTGATTTTTCGTACCCGGGAGATCGTCATGATGGTCAGCGCGACGATGAAGCCGAACGCAGCGCCGATCGCGATGGAATAGGTGCTGGAGGGAGCACCTGGCATCGTTTGATTGCCCATTCCGACATCGATGAGCGGGTAGCCGTTGCTTATATGAAAGACGATTGCACCGACCCAAACGATGGCGAACAGGGCGCCGACGATATTGCCGACGATCAGCCGCCTCGGCGAGACGCGAGCCATCGACATGGAGAAGTCCACATTCTCACGCTGGCAGTATGCAGAGATGACGATGCTGGTCACCATGGAGCCGAAGACGATGAGCACACTCCACATTCCCGCGCCGAAGACGGCAAAGATGAGTGCAAGCGCGAAGAACACGTAGGTGGAGACGACGGCCCCCAAGGTATATGCCCGCAGAATGACGTCGCGTTCGCGTTCGTCTCCCATCGAGGGGTCGTCGAAGCCGGCGATTCTGTCGGCAAAGGCGTTGGGGCGGTTCTTGTTGCCGCTGATGTTGTTCATGACGATTCCTCCTGAAGTGAGAAGATCTCTTCGACTGTCGTGTCCAAGGCTCGGGCGATGCGCAGCGCCAGATAGACGCTGGGGGCGTAGGCGCCGCGTTCGGTCGCGATGATCGTCTGCCGCGACACCCCGGTGAGCTGGGCCAACTGTGCCTGCGTCAGTCCCGCAGCCTTGCGAACCTGCTTGAGGTCCGAGGTCTGAACTTCCATACCGTTCCTTGATGTCAACTTCTCTTTACATCAATAAGTAAAGCATGTTTGACATCTAGATGTCGATGATCTTTGACATCGCCGAGGCGGCCCCGCCGTTCCGTGTTCCCGTGGACTCGCGATCGGGCCACCACGGCCGGGCTGAGCCAGCGGGCCGTCGCCGCCTCCGTACATCACCTCCCGCAAACGCGAAAACACCCCGCCGCAACGGGGTGTTTTCTCGCTATGGGTGATAGATGCGCACCGGCCGGTGCGAAAAGAGACTCACGCGAGGGCGTGACACTGACGACGACGGATGCTCGCCGAGGCGGTCGCCGGCAGGCGGCACTGCCGCCCACTGCACGTGACACCAGCGCGCGAGACAGCGATCGCGCAAGCGCTCGCCTCAGCGCGCTTTACGCCTCCACAACTCGCTCGCGCCGCCGGTCCTTCTCCAGCCGCGCTTCGTGACTCGACCGCGAAGGGTTCAAAAGCTTCAGCAGCGACAGTGCGATGATCGCTCCCAGCACTGCGCAGCCGGCGGGCAGCAGCATCGCGGTCTTTGCATCGAAGGCGTCGATGATGTTGCCGGCGACGGCCGATCCGAAGGCGACGCCGAAGCCCAGCGAGGTGCCCAACCAGGCGAATGCCTCGGTGAGCCTGCGCGGGGGAGCGAGCTGCTCGATGACGGAGTTCGCGCCGATGAGGCTCGGTGCGATCGCGGATCCGACGACGATGAGGATGATGCCGTAGGTGATCATCGAGTTGGCCAGCAGCATCAGGCATGCGCCCACGGCCAGAGCGGACACGGCCACGCCGAAGCGGTGATGGACGGCGGCCTGCCAGTTGCGGGCCCCGTACAGCGCGCCGGAGATGAGCGATCCCAGCGCCAGGCACGACAGCAGCACACCGGCAGAGGACTTCACGCCGAGTTCGTCGGCGAAGGCGACGGCGATGACGTCGAT
This sequence comes from Brevibacterium sp. OS20, assembly GCF_056837565.1. Lineage (NCBI taxonomy): Bacteria > Bacillati > Actinomycetota > Actinomycetes > Micrococcales > Brevibacteriaceae > Brevibacterium > Brevibacterium sp. OS20. Next base: position 638,318 of record NZ_CM166367.1, read on the forward strand.
GGCACCGAAGTTTACGCCGAGGAAAATGTTGACGATGATGATCGCGAAGATGCCCGGATTCGAGAACACGTGGCCCTTCGCCTCGGTGGTCCGCTCCACCGGTGGGGGTTCGGTCGACTTCTGGATGTAGAGCAGCAGCGAGCCGACGCCGACGGTGATCATCGAGAGGATGATTCCGGCCGGCGGCCACACGGCGGTGGCGAGCACCGTGGCCAGAACCGGCCCGGAGACGAACATCAGCTCATCGGCGACCGATTCCCAGGAGAACGCGGTCTGCAGCTTCTTCGGGGTGTCGACGATATGCGACCAGCGCGAACGCACGAGCGAACCGACGGAGCCGACGGTGGCGCCGCCGATGCCGGCGAAGACGAAGACGAATCCCGTCCACCATTCCTCGTACACGGAGACGATGAGCAGCGCCAACGCGATGAGGTGGGTGATGACGATGGGCACCATGACCTTCGCCTGGCCGAGACGGTCGACGAGGCGAGCGATCCCGGGGCCCGCAAGCGCCTGGACGATCATGTAGACGGCGGAGACGATGCCCGCCATGCCGTACGACCCGGTCACGCCCTGGATGAAGAGGACGATTCCCAGCCCCAGCACTGCGATGGGCATTCGGGCGACGAGACCGGCCAAGGAGAACTTGAGAGCACCGGGAAGCGACAGAATTTCCCGATAGTTATTGAACACCAGGAAAGTCTACCGAGCGCTCTCAGCGACAGCCAGACGAATTGTGCGTTATTACTGGTGAGTCCCCTCACCTCGGCGCCGGAAGTCATGCACGGGTAACGAACCGGTATCAGTCCCGGTCCACCCGGTCGAAACCGGGGATCACTGCGTCTGACAAGGCAGAACACCTCGCCGAGGCGGCCCTGCCCTCCCGTTCGCCTCCGCAGTGCGGTACGGGGTGAGTCGCGTGGCTGAGAAATGGGTCACCTCGGTCGCTATACAATGAGCGGGATTGCCCAATGACCCCGGCGCCCGGCGCCGACCGCTCAAACCCCGGAGTGCCGATGACGGACAACACCACCTTCGACGATCTCTTCGACCACCAGAACGAGGAACAGCAGCGCCCGCGCAAGAAGAAGCGCGTCTGGCGCAAGGTACTCGTCGCACTGCTGATCATCGTCATCCTCGGCGTGCTCGGCATCGGGCTCTACGTCTGGAGCGTCGGCCGGTCGTTCGACAAAAACGCGAACCAGCTCAGCGATGAGCAGGTCTTCGGCAAGTCCGGCGGCGGCAAGGACGGCGACGGCACGAACATCCTGCTGCTGGGCTCGGACGAGTCGATGAAAGATGTCGACGTCAACGATTCGCGCGGCCTGCGTTCGGACACGATCATGGTCATGCACCTGCCCGAGGACGGCGGCAACGTCCAGATCATGTCGATCCCGCGCGACACCTACGTCGATATCGAGGGCCACGGAAAGTCGAAGATCAACGCGGCACTGTCCTACGGCGGTCTGCCGCTGGCCGTGTCGACGGTCTCGGACTTCATCGGCACCGAACTCGATCACGTGGCGATCATCGACTTCGAGGGATTCAAGGCACTGACCGACAGCCTCGGCGGGGTGACCGTGAACTCCGAGCAGGCGTTCGAGAAGAACGGCCACTCGTTCACCAAGGGTGAGAACGTCCTCAACGGTGACGAAGCGCTGACCTTCGTACGCGAGCGCAAGCAGTTCCAAGACGGCGACTTCCAGCGTGCGCGCAATCAGCAGGCGTTCATCCGCGGGCTGACGAACGAGATGATCTCGGCCGATACCCTGTCGAACCCGAAGAAGATCCAGGACATGGTCAAGAACTTCGCGCCGTACATGTACGTCGACTCGGGCATGGACGCGAAGTACATCTCCTCAACCGCGTTCAACATGCGCGACGCCCGCCCCGGTGACATCGAGTTCTTCACCGCGCCCGTTGCCGGCGTCGGCACCTCCCCGGACGGTCAGTCGATCGTCAACGTCGACGAGGATGAGCTGAAGAAGGTCCGCGACGCGTTCAAGAACGACACCGTGGCCGACTACGTACAGAACGCCCCAGAGGCCCACCTCTAAAACCTCGCCGAGGCGGCTCACCTTAGCCGCAGACGCCGTGGCCCAGCGTCGCTGAGTCCACGCGCCGAGCCCCGCTCCAGGATTTTTCTGGAGCGGGGCTCGATGGATCGGCGTTCAGATGGCTGGAGCTTCAGTCCTCAAACTGAACCTTGTGCACGGCGTTGGGAGTGCCCCACTCGTCGTCGGGGTCGACGACCGCCTCGGTGGGCATGCCGAGCGACATCTTCTCGCCGGTGACGGTGTTCTCGTAGTCGATGTAGGTCGAGCCGGCGGCTCCCTCTCCGCCGACGCGGTCCCAGTGGGTGACTTCGTCGTCGCTGTGTGCCTGCAGTTCCTCGGCGACCTGAGGCGACGCGAAGGCCTCGACCCGGTCCGTGTCGCCTTGTCCCCAAGCTCGGACGAGCTCGTCGGCGTATTTGACCGGATCGGTCGGGTAGTAGACGGACTGTGTGTCGACGCCGGAGTCGGCGGATTGGCTGGATGAGTCGGCGAGGGACGCGTCGGCTGCCATGGCCGGTCCGGACGCGAGTCCAAGACCGGCGAGTCCGGCTACGGTGGCGATTCCGAGAGATGCTGCGCGGTTGCGAACGGAGTACTTCATTGTGTCGATCCTTTTCTGTTCATCTGCCGCTTCTGCTGGTGGACGTGTGAGTTTCGCAGGGCGGTATGTCGATTGACGGTGAACAGTCTTGCGATCGAATCTAGAGGGCGCGACAACGGAGCCTGACAGCCGACTTAAGGTCTGTCACAGCGGGAAAACAGGAATATTGCAGTAGTGCGACGGTCGCTGTTACACACAAGCTGACCACTGTTTGGTGGCAACATGTCTTACGGGTGAACGTCGTGGTCATGGCTTCATGCGGACGCAGTGGTCTAAGTCGCCCGCGGGGTTTGCGCCATTGCGGCCGTATCGTCGGCTCGGTTGGGGGCCTCTGCAATTGCGACAATCCTGCGCAGGCAGCGATACATGATCGTGATCCGCACTCGCCCTTACAAAAGTGAACAGAAGTATCCGCGGCTGCAAAGTGTGAGCGCAGCGATGAAGTTCGCTGCATCCACACTTCGAAGCCGCGGAAGTGAGTTATTCGTACAGTGGCTGGTGCTTACTCCAGCACTCCGTCCACCAGCGTCCGCGCATCATGCTGGACCTGGCGCAGGTGGTCCTCATCGCGCAGCGATTCTGCGTAGATCTTATACACGTCTTCCGTGCCCGACGGTCGCACGGCGAACCATGCATTGTCCGTGGTGACCTTGAGCCCGCCGATGGGCGCATTGTTGCCCGACGCCGAGGTGAGCACCTCCTTGACGGGTTCACCGCCGACGGTCTTTGCACTCACCTGGGAGGCATCCAGGGACCCCAGTCGTTCCTTCTGTGCGCGCGTCGCCGGAGCGTCCTGGCGGGCGTAGGAGCTGGTGCCGTGGTTCGCGGCCAGTCCTGCGTAGCGCTGTGAGGGAGTCTGCCCGGTCTTCGCGGTCATCTCGGCCGCGAGGAGGGCGAGGATGATGCCGTCCTTGTCCGTCGACCACACTTTGCCGTCCCTCCGCAGGAACGATGCGCCGGCCGATTCCTCGCCGCCGAATGCCAGCGTCGAATCGAGCAGGCCGGGAACGAACCATTTGAAGCCGACAGGCACCTCGAAGAGGGTGCGATTATGCGCGGCGACGATGCGGTCGACGATCGACGAGGTGACCAGAGTCTTGCCGATCCCCGCGTCGTTCGGCCAATCGGGGCGGGAGTCGATCAGGTAGTCGATGGCCGCTGCCAGATAGTGATTCGGATTCATCAGGCCGGCATCGGGAGTGACGATGCCGTGGCGATCGGCATCGGCGTCGTTGCCGGTGGCGATGTCGAAGTCGTTGCGCGAGGCAATGAGGCCGGCCATCGCATAGGGGGAGGAGCAGTCCATGCGGATGTTCTCGTCCCAATCCAAGGTCATGAACGACCAGGTGGGGTCGACGTCCGGATGGACGACGTCGAGGTTGAGGTCGTAGTCCTCGGCGATGGCCGCCCAGTAGTCGACGCTGGCTCCGCCGAGCGGATCGGCGCCGATCTTCAGCCCGGAGCTGCGAATGACGTCGAGGTCGATGACAGACTCGAGGTCGTCGACGTAGTTCGAGACGTAGTCGAAGTTCTCGGTGTTCTCCAGATGGAACGCCCGCTGGAACGGGGTGCGCGGGATCTTCTCCCACCCCTCGGCGAGATACTGGTTCGCGCGATCAGCGATCCAGGTCGTCGTCTCGGTGCCGGCAGGTCCTCCATGGGGCGGGTTGTACTTGATGCCGCCGTCGGCGGGCGGATTGTGGCTGGGAGTGACGATGATGCCGTCGGCCTGCGCATCCTCGCGCGACTTCCCTGCATTGAAGCCGAGGATCGCGTGGGAGACGGCAGGGGTCGGGGTGAAACCGTCGCGCTCGTCGATGAGCGCGGGCACCTCGGCTGCGGCGAGCACCTCGAGGACGGTGAGGAATGCGGGCTCACTCAGTGCGTGAGTGTCACGGCCGAGGAAGATCGGCCCACGGATGCCTTTGTCACGGCGGAAGTCGACGATCGCCGCGGTGATGGCCGCGATGTGCGCCTCGTTGAAGGAGCGGTTGAAGCTCGAACCGCGGTGGCCGGAGGTCCCGAAGCTCACTGCTTGCGAAGGCACCGAAGGGTCGGGAACCAAGTCGTGATAGGAATCGAGAAGGGCAGGGACGTCAACGAGATCCTTGTCCTGGGCCAACTGGCCGGCGCGTGTTGTCATTCTTCTACCTAACCAAATGACAGCGGTTGCGCACAGTTGTGTCCACGGAGTTCTTGCATCGTGGACTTCGGCGGCTCCACGGAGCGAGAACTAGCGGCCTCGCTCAACGGTAGCCGTCTCAGTCCGGCGGCTCCACGGAGTCGTCTTCCTCTTCCTTCGTGTCTCCACCGCTGATATCTCGGTCCTTGTCGGGAGAGGACCCTTCAGCTTCGGCCTGGGCTTCCTCAGGATCCCGCTCGATCGGAACCTCGTGTTCGGCAGCGATGCGCTCGAGCCTCTCTTCGGGAGTCTGGGAACTTCCTTCGGCATCGGTATCCGCGCCGACTCCGACGACAGAGCCCTCGATCTCCTGCTCGTCGTCGGTCTGCTCTTCTGCTGCGTTCTCCGGGAGGTTCTTCTTCTCGTCACTCATGACTTCGGCTCCTTTCGGAGTTGAACACGCTCTCGCCGTTCGGCGGAGGATTGGAGATCACCAGATGTGCCTCAGTGATCCGTGGTGCCGACGGTAGACCCATCGTGGCATGCGGGCAAGGGGGTTCAGACCGACGGTCAGGGACCTGTGCAAGGTGAGCGCCCTGAGATACAGTGAAATCACCCTGTGGAGAGGCGCTGAGCGGCCTGTCCCACGGCAACCCCCAAGATTGGGACGAGGATCAAAGATGGTCGGGCCCGACGAGAATTCGGTCAGACAGCGAGCCTCCACCGGTGGCCTGCCCTCCGACAGCTTCATTGACGAGACCCTGGCAGACATCCACGCACGGTACGGCGGACTCGACGACGGTGAGGTCGCCGACTACATCCCGATCCTCGCCGAGGCGGATCCCCGATGGTTCGGACTCAGCCTCATCGAATCGGCCGGGACCGTGCACGAGGCCGGAGACGTCGATATCGAGTTCTCCATCCAATCCATCTCCAAGGCCTTCGTCTTCGCGCTCGTCTGTCAGGCCCGCAGCTCCGAACTCATCCACGAACGCGTCGGCGTCAACAACACGGGACTCGCCTTCAACTCCGTGATGGCGATCGAACTCAACGACGGCAAACCGTTGAACTCGATGGTCAACGCCGGCGCCATCGCCACGACCGCACTCATGCCCGGGGCCACCTCGGCGGAGAAATGGGAGAACATCCGCTCCGGGCTCTCCCGCTTCGCCGGGCGGCAGCTTCGCCTCGACGGTCGGGTGTACGAATCGGAGATGAAGACGAATCAGCGCAACAAGGCCCTGGCTCGCCTGCTCGAGAGCTACGGGCGGATCATCACGGATCCGCTCGACACCGTCGACATCTACACCCGGCAGTGCTCGCTGCTGGTCACCGCGCACGATCTCGCGGTGATGGGAGCGACGCTGGCCGACGGAGGAATCAATCCACTGACCGGTCGGCAGGTCGTCTCCGCCGAAGTGGCGCGTGACACGCTCGCGCTGCTCGCCTCATGCGGAATGTACGAGAACAGCGGTGAGTGGCTCTTCGAGATCGGACTGCCTGCCAAGTCCGGGGTCGCAGGCGGCATCGTCGCCATCGCCCCAGGCAAGGGAGCGCTGGGCACTTTTTCGCCGAGGTTGGACTCCGCGGGCAACAGCGTGCGCGGTCAATGGGCGTGTTTTCACATCTCCAGAGTCCTGGGCATGAACCTCTTCGCATCGAACGCGGCCGTCGAACGTCCAGGGAAAGGACAATGATGAGCTCCGAAACCACACCGCACGACATCGCCGAGGAGCGCAGATCGTGGGCACCGATGATCGGGCTCTTCCTCGCCCAGGTCCTCATGTCGTTCAACGTCGCCGCATTGCCGATCTCGCTCGGCGGAATGGTCGAGGACTTCGGTGTGCCGCCCACGGTCGCCTCGTCGACGATCGTCGTCTACGGCCTTGCTGTGGCCGCGCTCGTGATGACCGGTGCGAAGCTGGGACAGCGGATCGGGTGGGTGCTCATATTCCGCGCCGTCCTCGTCGTCTTCGCGGCCTCCTCGCTGCTGATGATCTTCTCCCGGACGGTCACCTGGGTCATCGCCGGTCAGCTGCTCGCCGGGGCCGCCGCCGCGATCATCGTGCCCGCGCTGGTCGCGCTCATCGCGGAGAACTACCGGGGTGCACAGCAGGCCGCGGCGGTCGGCTCACTCGGTTCGGCACGTGCTTTCTCCGGGATGAGCGCCTTCCTCATCGGCGGCACCTTGGGCACATTTGTCGGGTGGCGGCCGATCTTCTTCATCACCCTGGGACTGGCCGTCATCGTCTTCGCGCTGACGTTCACGCTGAAGTCGGACAAAGGCGATGACTCGATTCGGATCGACTTCGTCGCCTCGGCGCTCATCGGTGCTGCGGTCGTGCTGCTGACGTTGGGGTTCAACAACCTCAATGGGTGGGGGATCATCCGCGCCGAGGTTGGGGCACCGTTCTCGATCGCGGGGCTGTCACCGGCGCCGGTGTTCATCGTCATCGGCGTGGTCCTCGGGCAGCTGTTCTTCGTCTGGACGAAGCGTCGGAAGGCCGCAGGAAAGGTGCCGCTCGTCGACATCAGCGTGCTCGGTCGTCCGAGTGAGAGGGCAGCGGTCTATGCGATGTTCGTCATCGTCGCCATGGAAGCGGCGGTGAACTTCACCGTGCCCACCTACATCCAAGTCGTCCAGGGGCGCACCCCTTTCGATACCTCGTTGGCGATGCTGCCGTTCAATCTCACGGTCTTCGTCACCGCCACCCTCATCGTCCGCTTCTACAAGCGGTACTCACCGCGCACCATCGCGCTCTTCTCCTTCGGGCTGACGACCGCTGCACTCATTTGGCTGGCGTTCGTCGTGACGAACAACTGGGAGACTCTGCCGACGATCCTCGGCCTCATCGTCTTCGGCATTGGTCAAGGTGCGCTCGTGACCTTGGTGTTCAATGTCCTCGTCACTGCCGCGCCGAAGCACCTGGCAGGTGACGTCGGGTCAATCCGCGGCACCGCGCAGAACCTCGCCTCGGCGGTCGGCACGGCGGTGATGGGAGCGCTGCTGGTCACGGTGCTCTCGGCCGGGCTGGCGTCTGCCGCCGATGACCATCCCGATCTGCCGCCGGAACTCGTCGAGCAGGTCGACCTCGACAATGCGAACTTCGTGAGCAACGACGAACTGCGCGACGTCCTCGAGGGGACGACGGCGACACCGGAGCAGGTCGAGCATGCCGTCGAGCTCAACTCCCAGCAGCGACTGCGCACACTTAAGCTCGGCTTCCTCATCCTCGCCGGCATCAGCCTGATCGCAGCAGTTCCGGCTTCCCGGCTGCCGAAGTACCGACCGGATGAGATCCCCGACCCCGCCGAGGCTGACTAGGCCAGGCGGATCAGCTTGATAACTTTACCAACGGCCTGAATCTAGCGGCTGAAAACGGCAGGGGAGAGGATCACTTCACCCAGGGCTCTTCGCCGGTCTCGGAGACGATGGGCTTGCCGTTGTCGAGGTTCCACGAGCCCATGCCGCCGTCGACATTGAAGGCGTCGAAACCGTTCTGGTTGAGCCAGGCCACGGCCCGGTTGGAGCGCCCGCCGGTGCGGCAGATGACGTACATGTCGTCATCGAGGGGGAGATCGTCGAGGCGGCTCGGCAGTTCGCCCAGCGGCACGTGGATCGCGCCTTCGATATGGCCGGCCTCCCATTCGTCGTCCTCGCGGACGTCGATGATGGCGGCCCCTTCGGGGATGTCGTTGACGGTGACGGTCGTTTCTTCATCCATGGCTTCAGTCTAGACATCGGCCAGGACACGGACGCAATGGGCTGCCGGACCGATCTGCTCACCACCCGAGCTCCAAATGGCGCGGTGTCTGGCGCCTCGGGCCGGGCCCCGTCTCTGTGAGGTGGGGGCAGGTCTCTTAGGGCGGCGCGTCTGTGCGCCGACTGGGAAAGCCCACCATGTTGAGTCAGTCAGCGTTCCGCACCGCGATCGCATGGAAGAATGACGAACCACCGCCGACGAAGAGGGGAAGTCTGATGAACAGAGACAAGAGCACCGAAGGTCGCGGCGAGGAGAAGGCTCGCGACGCCGCCGCCGTTCTCGACGAGACAACCGAGAAGTTCGCCGGTACCTCGAACATCGCCCCGGGCGAAAAGGGCGGCTACACCGAGGGGGACGTAGAGACCCGGGCGCGCGACGCCGCTGCCAGCCAAGGCGCGAACCTCTATCGCAACCCCGACGGTTCGCACACGGCAGTCGACGAATCTAAAGCCGCCGTGGGAACCCCGAGCTCCGAATCTGAGGACTCCGGGCCACCGGCCCGCACCGCTGCCACCGATGATACGGAGGCCGGCCAGGTCTCCGCAGCCGGTGACGGGCAGGCTCCTGCAGGCCAGGCGGCTACCGATGAGCTCGACCAGGCCGATGTCGTCAAGATCCTGCGCGGCAGCGACTCCGTCATGCTCGCGACGGCGTTGGCCGATGGCAAGATCCTCTCCCACCCGATGGCACCTCAAGAAGTCACCGAGGATGCCGACGTATGGTTCTTCCTCGCCCTCGACGGCGACCAGACGAAGGCGCTGCGGACGAACCCCGAAGTCAACATCAGCATCGCTGAGGCGGGCAACTGGTTGTCAGTCGCCGGACGCGTCGAGTTCATCGATGACGAGGCCAAGGTCGATGAGCTGTGGTCGGATTCTGCCAAGGCATGGTTCGACGACCGTCGGGACCCGAATCTGGGGCTGATCAAGGTCATCACGCACTCCGCTCAGCACTGGGGGCTGCCTGGAGGTAAGGCATCTGGCCTATTCCACATGGTCAAGTCCAAGATCACCGGCAACCGTCCAGCCGGCGGCACTCAGACCACGGAACTCTGAGCCGTATCAGCATCCAGGGCGTCCGGCGCGACTCATCAGTTCGCGCCGGGCGCCCTCGTCTGTGTCTGCCACCGAATCCGTAGTCGCCCGACACGATGGCTGCGACAGACTGTTTTGGGTTTTTCGCAGCGACCTGGCCAGCCGCTCCAGCCTCACTGATTCGCTTGTTTGGCCCGCCACCGGGCCTGCTTCGCCCGATTGCCGCACAGCTCCATAGAGCACCAGCGTCCTGTGCGCGAGCGCGAGTGATCAAAGAACGCCCACTGGCAGCTGTCGTATTCGCATGCCTTCAGCCTCGCCCATGTTCCGTCCCCGAGCGCCGCGGTCGCAGCACTCACCACCCGACCGATTGCTGCGTCGATACCGGTGCCGGCTGCGACGAGCTCGGCGCCGCGGTCGGTGATGACGATCTGAGTCGTGCGCCGGGCCGCCTCGGTGAGTGCCTCGATAACCGCGTCGGGCGTGCCCGCCTTCGAATGATTGGCCAGGAGCCCATCGCGCAGAATCTCCCGCAGTTCCCGTGCCCGGTGCAGATCCGCCTCCGATGCATCGTCGGCTGCGCCGTTTTCGCCGAGGTGGCCGTCGCCGGCGGATCGTTCGATTCCCTGCTCGTGCGCCCACTCCGACCACCCGGACAGATCGGCGAGGCGATCGGTTCCCAAGTCGATATCGCGGGTGTTGACGAAGGCGCGGACGAACTCCAGCTCGCCGGGAGCAGCTGCGGGCGGAACGATCTCAGGCATGAGGCCAGTATAACCACTATTGCTATTTACATGGTTACTGAGATAACCTGCGTTGCTATGACAACAGTTACGTCAGCGTGGACGGTTCCTGGTTTTCGCCTCTTCTGGAGCGCTGGAGCGCTCTCTCGACTCGGAGCAGAGGTCGGAGAGATCGCCCTGCCCGCCCTCACCCTCATCACTCTCGGCGCGACCGCGATGGAGGCCTCCTGGGTGCGCACGGCACTCGTCGCCCCGTTCCTTGTCGTCACGCTCTGGTTCGGCGTCATCGTCGACCGCCACCCCAGGCGGCCGCTCATGATCCTCGCCGATTGGGTGCGCGGCGTCCTCCTCGTCGCTGTGTGCGTCCTCGCGCTGACGAATACACTGACGATTCCGGTCGCCGTCGGGGCCGCTTTCGCGATCGGCACGATGACCGTGCTCTACCAGCTCGCCGACTTCTCGTTCCTGCCGCAGTTCGTACCCGAAGACGCACTCATCGACGCGAACTCCAAGATCACTGCCACGGAGTCCGCCATCGAGACCGCCGGTTCCGGTGTCGGTGGACTAATCGTCCAGGCCGTCACCGCGCCGATCGCGATCGCAGTCAATGCCGTCGGCTACCTCGCCTCAGCCCTGCTCATCGGGCGGTTGAAAATCGACGACCCCGCTCCCGCCCCTGGCGCGACCGAACCCACACCCGCACCCGCCGCAACCGAACCCACCCCCGCCCCGAGCACGAACGAAACCGCAGACACGTCCGCCGTCAAAACCTCAGCCATCGCCGAGGTGCGCGACGGACTCAAGTCACTCATCCGCCACCCGATCCTCCGGGCCCTGGCGACAGAGGCGTCTCTGTGGAACTTCGGCCATGAGATCCTCATGCTCGCGCTCGCCGTCCACGTGCTTGCCGGACTGCCTGCCGGTCCTCTCATCTTCGGTGTGGTGGTGACCTGCGGAGGCATCGGCGCTCTCGTCGGCAGCCTGCTCAGCCCCCGCCTCACGGCACGTTTCGGATATGGGCGGTCCCTGCTGGTCAGCCTCGTTCTCGGCAACACAGCGCCGCTGATCGGAATGGTCATCGTGGCGTTCTTTCCCGCCGTCCTCATCCCGGGCCTGGCCGTCGCCTTCCTCCTTTCGGGGCTCGGCAGCGGAGTCGCCGATTCGCAATCGACGAGCATCCGCCAGCTCGCTCTGCCCGACGAACTTCGCGGACGCGTCAACGCCGGCTACCGCCTCGTGTCCTGGGGCGCACTGTCCATCGGCGCGATCCTTGGCGGCACCCTGATCACGTTCATCGGGCCGGTCGGATCCGCCGTCTCCGGAGCGGCACTCATGGCGCTGGCCACGGTCCCGGTAGCCCTGTCGCCCGTGCGCGGAATCCGCGCCATCAATGAAGTCGTGCCGGACCGAACCGGCACACAAGACACATGAGTCGGGAGATCGAGCGGTACCGGGGGCTGACGACGATAACCCTCGACCTGGCATCTCTCAGCGATATATCCTGAACTCGGGTGAGCGCGGAACGCTGACCTGCACCGTTGCCGAGCAGCGCCGCTCGCCGCATCGCCCCGAAGGGACCCGACATGTCATTTCAGGCCTACCTCGACACCATCGAAGACAAGACCGGACTCACTCCTCGCGAGTTCATCGACCTGGCCAAGGACAAGGGGTTCGACGACGACTCGGTCAAGGCCGGAGCCATCCTCGAGTGGCTCAAAACCGACTATGGACTTGGCCGCGGGCACGGCATGGCCCTCGTCCACGTCATCAAGAAGGGCCCGCAGATCGACGCCAAACACGTCGGCACCGGCGGCACACACAATGATGAATCAGACATGCTCTGGCTCGATGGCAAAGCGAGCAGACCAGCATGATCACCGTCATGCAGCGCTCCGAGCTGCTGCTGCCCGGATCGCCGACGGCCAAGTTCATCGGCGCCGAGCACGGTGCCGACGTCTCGTTCTTCTGGGGCGATACCGGACCGGGAAAGGGCCCCGATCTGCACCGGCATCCCTACACAGAGACATGGATCGTCCTATCGGGGCAGGTGCGCATCGACGCAGATGACGAAACCGTCACTGCCGAGGCCGGCGCCGTCGTCACCGTCGGAGCCGAAACGGTCCACCGTTTCCGCAACATCGGAACTGAGAATCTCAAAATGGTGTGCATCCATGCCTCACCCGAAATCATCCAGGATTTCGTCACCGAGGGCTGACCAGGTCGGCTTCACACCCGCACCTCCCGGCGGGCCGCCTCGGCGAGGATTAGCATGGAGGCATGAGCAAGCGGATCGTCATCATCGGTGCGGGATTGGCCGGCACGACCGCGGCGCGGGAGCTGAACGCGCGCGGTCAGGCCGTCACCGTCATCGACCCCCAGGCCGGCGAAACGTGTGAGCGGCCGCCGCTGTCGAAGCACCTCTTCGACGGCTCCCGCCACCACCTGCCGTACCACCTCGAATCGACCGAGCACATCACCTTCGTCCGTGACCGGGCAGAAGAGATCACCCTCGCCGAGGCGGCCGCAGAGTCCCGCTACACCGCCGAGACCCAGCGACACCCCCACCCGCTGGCGAACCACCACGCCACCGCGGGCACCATCCACCTGGCCTCGGGAGAGTCCATCGACTTCACCCACTGCATCCTCGCCACCGGGATGGAGGCGAACCGCCCCGAAGTCCCCGCCTACCCGGACGCTCTGCCGGTCTATGACCTCGCTGACGCCGAATGGATCCTTGAACGTGTGAACAACGCGACCGAGGCCCTCAACGTCGGGGTGCTGGGCTCCGGTTATCTCGGAATGGAAGTGGCCACCTCGGCGGTGGCGGCCGGACACCACGCCACGATCTACCTGCGCGGGGACGAACCCCTGCGCAAGCAGCTCTCCGCTCCCGTGAGGCAGGCGCTGTTCGACAAGCACAAGGCTGCCGGAGTCGAATTCGTCACCCACACTGCGAGCCCGGATGACATCCCGGCCGATGTTCACGACCTGTTCATCACCAGCGTCGGGGCTCGCCCTCGGCTGATCCCGATCGACGGTCACCGACCCGCTCAGGCGTGGGGTGTGGATGAGAGTTTGGCAACATCCAATCCGGGTGTCTTCGCCGCCGGTGACTGTGCCATCGTCACCGCCGGACCCTATGCACTCGACCACCCCTGGGCCTGTGAGCCGGTGGCCGAAAGCCACGGAAAATTCCTCGCTGAACTGCTCACTGAAGGATCAGACACGGCTTCGAACGACGGTGATAATGCGCCCGAATCCGCTTCAGATTCTGGGCCGGACGACGGTCCGAAAGTCTGGTCCGATGTTCCCTGGCACTGGAGCTTCCAAGGCCCGGAGAAGGTGTTCACAGCGGGCCTGACGAGCCCCGACGCCGACGACACGATCGTCCGACACGACCCCAGTGGAGCGAAGTTACAGGTCTTCCACTTCGACGGGCCCGCCCCGGAGTCGGTGCTCGTCGGCGTCGAGACGTTCAACTGGCCCCCGATGCAGGCGGCCGCCCGACGGGTACTCGGCGGTAACAATATTCCGACGAGAGCTCAGATCGCCGACCCCGACTTCGACTTCAAGGCTCACAGCCGACTGTGAGTCTGCGCTAGTCTCATCCCGTAGACTCTTTCTGTTCTATCCCCAGTCGCCGACGAGAGAATTTTCTGTTCATGGATATGGCCAGGCTTGCTGCCGAGCACGGACTCGAAAGAGTCGGTGGACGGCCGTCTCTACCTCAGTACGTCAAACAGCTTCTCAACCGAAGCGACTTCACGTATACGCTAGCGAAGTACCGGATGCAGTCCGAGAACGAACGCAATCGCCTCGGCATGCTCTGGGTGCTTCTGCGTCCGGCGTTCTCCGCACTCATCTACGGCACAGTCTTCGGGTTCATCATGCGGGGCGCCACCGCCCGGCCCGACGATTTCGCCCCTTTCGTCATCATCGGCGTCTTCGTGCTGGAGTTCTTCAACACCTCGATGAACGGCGGGTCGAAATCGATCATCTCGAACGCCTCTCTCGTCCAATCGCTGCCGTTCCCGCGCATCGTGCTGCCGATCGCCACGGTGTTCCAGAACCTGCTCAACTTCATTCCCACCTTCATCTTCATGGCACTACTCGTCATGCTCTGGGGCGCGAAACCCGGTTGGGACTGGTTCCTCTTCATCCCCTTGGTCTTCCTGTTCTGGATCTTCAACCAGGGTGTGGCCTTCATCTTCGCCCGCGCAACGGTCCACTTCCGTGACCTCTCCCAGGTGACTCCGTTCATCTCCCGGATGATCTTCTACACCTCGGGCGTCTTCTTCGACCTCAAGGTCATGGTCGACAAGATCAACCCGTCCCTGCAGCCCTTCGCTGATTGGCAGCCGCTGAACAACGTCCTCGCGATCGCCCGCGGCATCCTCATGAAGGACGGTGTCATTCCCTACGACTACTTCTGGCACCTGGCCATCTGGGCATTCGGCATCTTCATCATCGGCTTCGTGTTCTTCTGGCAGGCCGAGGAAAGGTTCGGTCGTGATGAGTGAGACGAACGAAGAGCAGGCCTTCGACACCGGCAGCCTGCCCGAAGTGACGCGAAACAATCCTCCCGTCGTCGTCTGCGACAACGTCCACGTCCGGTACAAGACTCTGGCTACGGGCAAGAAGCTCAAGCTCGGCAGCAAGGACGTCATGTCCAAGCGTCGGGAGCTGAGGGAGGTTCACGCCCTCAAAGGCATCAGCTTCGTCGCCCACAAGAACGAATCGATCGGCATCATCGGCAGCAACGGCTCGGGCAAGTCCACGCTCATGCGGTCGATCACCGGACTGACTCCGACCTCCGAGGGGGCGATCTATGCAACGTCACGGCCGAACCTCCTCGGTGTCGGCGCCGCACTGATTCCGGATCTCTCGGGCGCCCGCAACATCGTCCTCGGGTCTCTGGCTCTGGGGCTCACTCGTGACGAGATCGATGCCAAGTTCGATGACATCGTCGAGTTCACCGGGCTTGAGGACTTCATCGACCTGCCGATGCGAACGTACTCCTCGGGTATGTCCCAGCGTCTGAAGTTCGCGATTGCGACCTCGGTGCAGCATGAGATCCTCATTGTCGACGAGGCGCTCAACGTCGGTGACAAGAAGTTCCGTGACCGTTCCGAGGGTCGTATCCGAGCCATTCGTGAGAACGCCGGTACCGTCTTCCTCGTCTCGCACTCGATGCGCACGATCAAGGACACGTGCAACCGTGCACTGTGGATCGAGAAGGGCGAACTGCTCGCCGACGGCCCGGCGCTTGAGGTCATTCGCAAATACCAGGCTTTCACCAAGGCCGAGAAGGCGAAGGAAAAGGATCAGGAAGAGCCGGCCTGAGCCCTAGTCTGCCCTGCCTTCGGCCCCTTGCGAACTCGGTCCCGTTCTCTGCTGAGGACGGGGCCGTTTCTTTCACTTCGCCGCAGCCAGCGACACCCTGAGCTCCACTGTCCGCGCTGTGCGGGGCCCTCACCAAATCGCCGCGGCGATGTGGTGAAAGGCGTCGACAACGACACTGACGTGACTCGTCACCTGCTGAGACCGTCTTTGCGGCCGGATACTACGGGACTACAATCGTCTCGCTGACGAGAACAGGGGGCATACTTGTCAGATCAGAGACTCCGACCGGGTCTGTGAATAAGCAACATCCGCCCGGGTGACGAGCAACGGTGCCTGCATCCTGCAATTCCACGATCCACCACCGGCTTCGCCAACCACGGCATCCGGGCACCTACAAGAAGAGGCACACGATGACTGAGACACCCGTCGAGTCCCGCGAAGACAAGTCGCGGGCCCGCAAGGCCGTAGTTGCGGCCGGACTGGGCAACGCCCTCGAATGGTATGACATCATCCTGTTCGGGTTCATGGCCACCTCGATCACCGCGGTCTTCTACCCGGGCGAAGGCCTGTCCGCGCAGCTGATGACCTGGGCGACCTTCGCCATCACCTTCGTCGTCCGCCCCCTGGGCGCGATCATCATCGGCCGCTATTCGGACAAGCACGGCCGCAAATCGGCCTTGTCGCTGACGATCGGTCTGATGACCCTCGGCGTGTTCATCATCGTCATCCTGCCCGGCGAAGCGACCATCGGCATCTGGGGCGCGATCGGCCTCATCATCGCCCGCATCATCCAAGGCATCTCCGCCGGCGGCGAATTCGGATCAGCCACAGCCTTCCTCACCGAGAACGCCAAGCGCGGCAAGGCCTACTACGCCTCCTTCCAGACCGCTACCCAGGGCATCTCGATGTTCCTGGCCGCCGGAATCTCGTGGATCCTCAGCTCGGCACTGAGCGAAGAGGCCCTGCACTCCTGGGGCTGGCGAGTGGCCTTCGCCCTCGGCCTGCTCATCGGACCCGTCGGCTGGTACATTCGCTCGAAGATGGATGACACTCCTGAGTTCAAGGCCGCCGAGAAGACCGACAACCCGCTTCGCGTCCTCCTCAGTGAGAACTTCGGTCGCCTGTTCTCCGCGTTCCTCATCATCGCGATGGCCACGATCTCGGTCTACCTCATCACCTTCCTGCCGCAGTTCGCCGTCACCAACCTCGGTCTCGACGCCTGGGCATCATTCCCCGGCGCCGTCGTCGCCGGTGTCATCACCCTCATCGGTGCCCCGTTCGCCGGCCGCCTGGCCGACCGGGTGGGACCGACGACCGTGATGATCCCGACGACCATCGTGGGCATCATCGTCGCCTGGCCGATGTTCATCCTCCTGACCGCGAATCCCTCGATCGGAGTCCTCACCCTGTGCGAGGCGATCGTCGGCCTGTTCATGGTCTTCTACTTCGGTCCGATGCCGGCGCTGCTGTCCGAACTGTTCCCCGTCAAGGTGCGCAGCTCCGGCATGACCATCGCCTACAGCTTCGGTGTCGCGATCTTCGGCGGCTTCGCCCCGCTCATCCTCACCGCGCTGCTCGGCGCGACCGGTCTGCTGACCGTGCCCGGCTTCTACTACGCGGGCCTGTCGCTGCTGTCCCTCATCGGCGTGATCATGGCCCGGAAGCTCTACAGCCAGCGCTGACCGCACCGCAGACCCGAACAGACCCGACCCCGCGATTGTGCGGAGTCGGGTCTGTTCGCGTGTTCTCGCCGGCTCAGCGGCCTTCACCCGCAGGAATCGTGTGCTTGACGGGGTTTCCTCGCCTCGTTCAAGTCGGCCCGCGAAAATAGGTGCGTGTACCTCGCGATAAGCGAGCTTGGCCTTGAACGACGGTATGGAAGAGGGAAGGAGCGCCCTCGCCGAGGCGGTTCACCCGCCGACGGGCACCTCGACTCCAGCTTCCTCGGCCTTCCGCGCCTTCGCTGCCGCACGCTCGATGCGCACGACGTGGGCGAGGAGTGCGAACCACACAAGTGCCAGGCCGCCGAGCGTCAGCCACACAGCCGACGAACCGAGGCCGATGGCGAGCAGGATGGTGCGGACGTTCGTGAGAACGATGATTCCACCTGCGGCGACCGCAAGCACCTTGGCCGGCAGCAGCTTCACCAGCCATGCGGCGAAGGGTGCGGCGATGACGCCGCCGACGAGCAGCGCCGCCACGATCTGCCATTCGATGCCCTGTGATCCGAGTGCAATGAGGAATCCGAGCGAACCGCCGACCGCGACGATGAACTCGCTGGTGTCGATCGAGCCGACGACCTTGCGCGGCTCCAAGCGTCCCGAGGACAGCAGCGTCGTCGTCCCGACCGGACCCCAGCCGCCCCCGCCGATCGAGTCGAGCGTGCCGCCGATGAGCCCGACGGGGACGAGCATCTTCGCGCTCGGCCGTGACTTGAACGTCGGACGCGCACCGCCGAGTGCCAGGAAACGCCAGATGACGTAGATGCCGAGCGCCAGCAGGATCCCTGAGATCCATGGGGTCGCCGCTTCGCCGTCAAGACTGGCGAGGAACGTCGAGCCTACGATCGCCCCGACGAACCCCGGGCCGGCCAGAATCGCGACGGTCCGCCAGTCGACATTGCCGAACTTGTGGTGCGAGATCCCCGACACCAACGTCGTCCCCAATTCAGAGAAGTGCACCGCCGCCGAGGCGGCCGCCGGTGCCGTACCCGCCGCGAGCAGAAGCGTGGTTGAGGTGACCCCATAGGCCATGCCCAGGGAGCCGTCGATGAGCTGCGCGATGAGCCCGACTATTCCCAGGATGATGAGCTGACGCATGTGCTTGCCTTTCGTGGATGACGCGGAGGATGTGGAGGCGCAGAAGATTGGTGAGGCGTCGAAGATGCGGACGGTGCCGGCAACGCAAAGACGCGTTGACAACACACACTAGCGAAACTGTTGAGCAGAAAGGAAAATCGGCCGCAATCCTACGAACTCGGTCGCCGTGTGTCGAAAGATGACGTCGAATGTCGATATTTCGCTGATGAACAGCCTGTATGCGACGCCGAGGCGGATGGGTTACGCTGTGCGAATGCATTCAATCCAAACGATCACTGCTCGCCCTGGTTGCTCAGTCGTTGAGCAATCAGCCTGCCCGGTGACCTTGATGGCCCCGGGGCAGGTGCGGGAACGGGTGCAGAGGCTCGCGCAGAGAAACGCTGAGGAGCGGGCGCAATGACAGGGTTGCCGTCGGTGGGCCTGATCTCCCACGGAACTTCATCGCCGACCGGGCAGGTCCTCATCGAGGTGCTCGCTGCGGAGGTCGCCATGGACCTGCGCATTCGCGGGATCGCTGACGAAGTCATGCTCGGGCACGTGGACGTCCAAAAACCCGACGTCGACGAGGTGATCGCCCGATTGCCCGCCGACCGTCCGGTCATCCTCGTGCCGCTTCTGCTCTCGCCGGGGTATCACGTCCATGTCGACCTCGCCGAGGCGGCCGGCCGTGCCGCTGAATCCGGCCGTGACGTTCGACGAACCCCTACCCTTGGGCCGGATCCGAGGCTCGCAGAGATCCTCGCCGATCGACTTCCGCCCTTGAGGAGCAGCGACGACGTCATCCTCGCCGCTGCCGGGTCGAGCGACGAGCGAGCGAACGAGTCCTGCCGCGAAATGGGCAGGTTGCTGGCCGCAGAGCTCGAGCGTCCCGTCGAGGTCGGCTTCCTCGCCGGCGGAGGAGTGCCGTTGAAAGAACTCGTCGGACGGAGCCGCAACCGCGGTGCCCGACCCGTGCTGGCGAACTACCTGCTGGCCCCGGGTTTCTTCGACGACCTCGCCCGCAAGCACGTAGAGGGCGGCACTGACTCGACCGGCCACCTCGCTCCGCCGCTTCTCACCGGAGGCGGCACCACGTCCGCCGTCCCGCCGAAACTCGTCGACATTGTCCGCGACCGGGTCCGCGAGGGCATCCGCGGCCAAGTTCGCGACGGTGTTCTCGCGGCCGGCCTCAACAGTGGCCACGGTGGCGCCCATGCCGAAGGCGGCTGTCCTGCCTACGTCCAACCTCACACCCAACCCCACAACCTCACCCCGCAGATGCTCAACGCTTAACCGCACCCACGCAACCGCCCACGGCAGGCCGTGACGCCATATGTCACTTCGTGACACAAACCCTTCGGTAATTGGTTGAGCAATTCGGCATTCGTGTAGCGTGATTCATCACTGGTTCCCCTCAGCGTTTGGAGACAGCAATGTCCACTCAGGTGGAAGAGAACAAGGAAACGGCAGGTAAACAGGCCGCAAAGCGGCCCGCCCGCCCGAAGAAGTCCAATGGGCAGTGGAAGATCGACGGCCATGAACCGTTGAACAAAAATGAGATCGACAAGGCCGAAGACAACGGCCTCAACGTTCGCGCCCGAATTGAGACCATCTACTCCAAGCGCGGATTCTCGTCGATCGACTCCGACGACCTGCACGGCCGCTTCCGCTGGTGGGGCCTGTACACGCAGCGCAAACCCGGAATCGATGGCGGCCGCACCGCGAAGCTCGAGCCGCATGAGCTCGAGGACGAGTACTTCATGCTGCGTGTCCGCATCGACGGCGGAAAGCTCACCACCGAGCAGCTGCGCACGATCGCCGACATCTCCACCGAATTCGCCCGCGACAGCGCCGACCTCACCGACCGCCAGAACATCCAGCTGCACTGGATCGAGATCGAGAACGTCCCCGAGATCTGGCGCCGCCTCGAAGCCGTCGGCCTGCAGACCACCGAAGCCTGCGGCGACGTCCCCCGCGTCATCCTCGGCTCACCCGTCGCCGGCATCGCCGCCGACGAACTCATCGACCCGACCCCGGCGATCGAAGAGATCTCCCGCCGCTACATCGGCGACCAGAGCCTGTCGAACCTGCCCCGCAAATACAAGACCGCGATCACCGGCCACCCCAGCCAAGACGTCGTCCACGAGATCAACGACTGCTCCTTCGTCGCCGTCGAACACCCCGAACACGGCATCGGCTACGACCTGTGGGTCGGCGGCGCCCTGTCCGTCGTCCCCCGCTTCGCCGAACGCCTCGGCGCCTGGGTCGCCCCCGACCAGGTCGTCGAGACCTGGCTGGGAGTGACCTCGATCTTCCGCGACTACGGCTTCCGCCGCCTGCGCAACAAGGCCCGTCTGAAGTTCCTGCTCGCCGATTGGGGTCCGGAGAAGTTCCGCGAGATCCTCGAAACCGAATACCTCGGATACAAACTCGCCGACGGTCCGGGACCGGCCAAGCCGATCACCGCCGGCGACCACGTCGGCGTGCACAAGCAGACCGACGGCCGCTACTACATCGGGGTCAGCCCCGTCGTCGGCCGCGTCTCGGGCACCCTGCTCAGCCAGGTCGCCGACCTTGCCGACAAGTACGGCTCTACCCGCCTGCGCACCACCCCGCACCAGAAGTTCCTCCTCCTCGACATCGAGGAGAAGGACGTCGAAGCCGTCGTCGCCGAGCTTGACGCCTTGGGCCTCTCCAGCCGCAAGGACCTCTTCCGCCGCTCGACGATCGCGTGCACCGGCATCGAATACTGCAAACTCGCCATCGTCGAGACCAAGCAGACCGCAGCCGACACCATCACGAAGCTCGAAGAGCGCCTCGCCGACATCGAGGAGCTGCCCCACCCGATCAGCTTCCACCTCAACGGCTGCCCGAACTCCTGCGCCCGCATCCAGACCGCCGACATCGGGCTCAAAGGCCAGATCGTCACCACCGACGAAGGCGAACAGGTCCCCGGATTCCAGGTCCACGTCGGCGGGGGCCTGGCCTCGAAAGACCGCGACGAGGCCGGACTCGGCCGCACCGTCCGCGGGCTCAAGGTCACCGCCGAGAACCTCAGCGACTACGTCGAGAAGCTCGTCCGTCGCTTCCTCGCCGGGCGTGGGGAGACCGAGACTTTCTCCGAATGGGCCCACCGCGTTGACGAGGAGGAACTGGTATGACCCGTACGAACACGACCACCACCGAGGCGACGCCCACCTCCGCAACCGCGGCGAAGGGAGGGGCAGCGACGCAGTCCCGCCCCGAACCGCGCCCCGTCGAGGAACTCAAGGCCCTCGCCGAGGCGGGTGCCCGTGAGCTCGCCGGTGACCCGGAGAACGGTGTTCCCGAGGCCAACCCCGCCGACGTCATCCGCTGGGTGTCCCGGAACTTCGACACCGCGGCCTGCGCCGTGGCCTGCTCGATGGCCGACGCGGCACTGCCGCATTACGTCGCCCAGTACCAGCCCGGCGTTGATGTCCTCTTCCTCGACACCGGCTATCACTTCCGGGAGACCTATGACACCCGCAACGAGGTGGCCCGCCGTGTCGACGTCCACATCGTCGACGTCCTCCCGGAGCAGACCGTGGAAGAGCAGGACGCCGAATTCGGCAAGGACCTCTTCGCCCGCGACCCGGGCCTGTGCTGCGCCCGCCGTAAGGTCGCACCGTTGAAGAAGTCGCTCAACGGCTACGAACTCTGGTTCACTGGAGTCCGCCGTGATGAGTCTCCCACCAGGACGAATACGCCGCTGATCACCTTCGATGAGAAGAACGGGCTCGTCAAGGTCAACCCCCTGGCTGCGTGGTCCTTCGATGATCTCCTCGACTATTCCCGCGCCTTCGACGTCCCGGTCAACCCGCTGCTGTCACAGGGGTACCCGTCGATCGGCTGCCAGCCCTGCACTCGCCCCGTCGCCGAAGGGGAAGACCCCCGCGCCGGCCGTTGGGCCGGATCGACCAAAACAGAATGCGGACTCCACACATGAGCATCGACACCCAGTTCAACCACGACACCCACACCGCCGAGGCGACACCCGCCCACAACCCGGGTGCGAGCCTGTCCACCCTCGACGTCCTCGAATCCGAAGCGATCCACATCATCCGTGAGGTCGCCGCCGAGTTCGAGCGCCCCGTGCTGCTGTTCTCCGGCGGCAAGGACTCCGTGACGGTCCTCCACCTCGCGGCGAAGGCGTTCTGGCCGGCGAAGATCCCGTTCGGACTCCTCCACGTCGACACCGGCCACAACTTCGACGAGATCATCCGCTTCCGCGATGAGACGGCGGAGAAGTACGGCCTCGACCTCACGGTGGCGAAGGTCCAGGACTACATCGACGACGGTCGCCTGCGCGAACGCCCCGACGGGACCCGCAACACGCTGCAGACCCAGCCGCTGCTCGACGCCATCACCGGCGGGAAGTTCGACGCTGTCTTCGGCGGTGCCCGCCGCGACGAGGACAAAGCCCGCGCGAAGGAACGCATCCTGTCCCTCCGCGACGAATTCGGCGGCTGGAACCCCAGCAGCCAGCGGCCTGAACTGTGGAACCTCTTCAACGGCCGCCACCTGCCCGGCGAACACGTGCGCGTGTTCCCGATCTCGAACTTCACCGAACTCGACGTGTGGAGTTACATCGCCCGCGAAGGGATCGAACTGCCCGAGCTCTACTTCGCCCACGATCGCGAAGTCTTCCAACGCGACGGCATGTGGTGGGCCACGGGCGAATTCTCCACCCCGCGCGACGGCGAGACCGTCACGACCAAGAAGGTCCGCTACCGCACCGTCGGGGATATGAGCTGCACTGGGGCCGTCGAATCGAGCGCCGATGACCTCGAGTCCATCCTCGCCGAGGTGGCCGCCACCACTGTGACCGAGCGCGGAGCCACTCGCGCCGACGACCGGATCTCGGCCGCGGCGATGGAAGACCGCAAGAAGGACGGGTACTTCTGATGACGACGACAACCACCACCGAAACAACCACCACCGAGGCGACGCCGACGTTGGATACGACGACGAAGACGCTGCTGCGCTTCGCCACCGCCGGATCCGTCGACGACGGGAAATCCACGCTCGTCGGCCGGCTTCTCCACGATGCGAAGGCGATCCTCGCCGACCAGCTCGCCGCCGTGACCGCCACCAGCCGGGAACGCGGATTCCTGGGAGGTGAGTTCGATTTCGCTCTGCTCACCGACGGTCTGCGGGCCGAACGCGAACAGGGCATCACCATCGACGTCGCCTACCGGTACTTCGCCACCGACCGTCGCTCGTTCATCCTCGCCGACTGCCCCGGACACGTGCAGTACACGCGGAACATGGTCACGGGAGCCTCGACCGCCGATGCTGTCGTCGTCCTCATCGACGCCCGCACCGGCGCGACCGAACAGACTCGCCGGCACCTCACCGTCGTCTCCCGACTGGGCATCCGCCACGTCATCATCGCCGTCAACAAGATCGACCTCATCGACTACGACCAGGCGGCGATCGAGACGGTCGAGAACGACATCAAGGCACTCGCCGACGAGATCGGCCTCGAGACCCCGCACCTCATTCCGATCTCCGCCCTGGCCGGGGACAATGTCGCCACCACCTCGGACAGCACTCCCTGGTACACCGGGCCGGCGCTGCTCGAACTCCTCGAGACCCTGCCGAGTGCGGACGAGGACACCGCCGACCTCGAGGCCTTCCGCCTCGACGTGCAGACCGTGCTGCGTCCCCAAGGGGGCCTGGCACCGGGTCTCGACCCCGAGGAATTCCGGGACTACCGGGCCGTGGCCGGACAGATCACGGCCGGGCGGGTCAGCCTCGGCGATGAGATCGAGATCCATCCTGCCGGGCTGAAAACGACGGTGACCGGAATCGATACCGCCAGCGGTCCCCTTGAGACCGCGAGTGCGCCGCTGTCGGTGGCGCTGCGGTTGGCCGATGACGTCGATACCGCCCGTGGCAGCGTCATCGCCGCGGCCGGCACCCTGCCCACCCCGCGCCGGGAACTGCGCGCCGAGGTATTCCCGTTCACGGCCGAGGGCCTGCGCACGGGGGATCGGGTGCTCATCAAGACGGGGACGACGACCGTGAAGGGGATCGTCACCATCGAGGCCAAACGCAACCTCGAGACCTCCGAGACCGAACCCGCCGAGGTGCTCGCCGGCAACGACATCGGCCTGGCCCGGGTGAAGCTGTCCGCCGAACTGCCGGTCCCGGACTTCCGCGACCACGGCACGGCCGGTGCCTTCGTCGTCATCGACCCGCAGACGGGCAACACCCTCGCCGCGGGAATCCACACCCCCGAGGCGGCCCCCAGCCCCGAATCCACCGAGGACCAGTCATGACGCTCTTCCTCCCACAGCAGCCGGGCACGGTGCTGCTCGTCGGTGCCGGACCGGGCGATCTCGGACTGCTCACCGTCACCGGTCTGCGCGCATTGGAACGCGCCGACGTCATCGTGGCCGACCGCCTCGGCGCCCGATCGGTCATCGATCAGCTCGAAACCGAACGCGGCGCACCCCTGGACGCGGAGATCATCGACGTCGGCAAGCTTCCGGGGCACCATCCGGTGCCGCAGAGCGGGATCAACGACATCCTCATCACACAGGCGAAGCTCGGCCGTCGGGTCGTCCGACTCAAGGGCGGGGACCCGTTCGTCCTCGGACGTGGGGGAGAGGAGGTCATCGCCTGCCGGGCCGCCGGAGTCGATGTCCGCGTCGTTCCCGGGGTGACCAGCGCGAACTCCGTTCCCGCGGTCGCCGGAATCCCGCTCACCCACCGAGGCGTCGCCACCTCGTACACGGTCGTGACCGGTCACGACCAGCTCAGCGAGATCGGCGGGGGACGCGACCACACCGTCGTCGTGCTCATGGGAGTGGGCACACTCATCAATTCGGCGATGGTGCTCGCCCGATCCGGGCGCGGTGACGACTGCCCGGTCGCGATCGTCGAAGACGGTTTCGGTGAGAACCAACGAGTGACCATCGGAACCCTCGGCGACATCGCCTTCCGCGCGGCTCGCCGAGGCGTCCGCTCACCGGCCGTGATCGTCGCCGGTGATGTCGTGACCTTGAGCCCCTACGCCGATGGTGCGTTCACCCAGGCGACAGAGCCTGTGCCAGCGCACGCATCCGAACTCGTGAGGAACCCATGACCTACATCATCGCCCAACCGTGCGTGGATCTGAAGGACCGAGCCTGCATCGAGGAATGCCCGGTCGACTGCATCTACGAAGGCACCCGTTCTCTCTACATCCACCCCGACGAATGCGTCGACTGCGGGGCGTGCGAACCCGTGTGCCCCGTCGAGGCGATCTTCTACGAAGACGATGTGCCCGATGAGTGGGAGGCCTACTACAAGGCGAACGTCGAATTCTTCGACGACATCGGCTCCCCGGGCGGAGCAGCCGCTCACGGGATCGTCGACAAAGACCACCCCTTCATCGCAGCTCTGCCGCCGCAGAATGCGGACGACTGAACACCCCGCGACTGACTTCTCAATGACGACGAGCGACACTTCGCTCACCTCCGACTGATCAAGGAAAACCATGCCCGCTATTCCCTTCAGAGTGGCCATCATCGGCGCCGGTCCCGCCGGCATCTACGCCGCCGACCTGCTGACCAAGGCCGAACATGACCTGGAACTGAGCATCGACCTGTTCGAACGCCTGCCCTCTCCCTTCGGGCTCGTCCGCTACGGTGTCGCCCCCGACCATCCGCGGATCAAGGGCATCATCAATGCGCTCATCAAGGTCCTCGACCGTGGTGACATCCGCCTGTTCGGCAACGTCGAATACGGGGCCGACATCAACCTCGGCGAGCTCACCGACCGCTACGATGCGGTGATCTTCTCCACTGGCTGCTTCGTCGACGCACCCCTGTCGCTGCCAGGCATCGACCTGCCCGGTTCCTACGGCGCCGCCGACTTCGTCAACTGGTACGACGCCCACCCCGATGTCGCACAGACCTGGCCGCTGGATGCGGAGAAGGTCGCGGTGCTCGGCAACGGAAATGTCGCGCTCGACGTGGCCCGGGTGCTCGCGAAGCAGGCCGATGACCTGCACACGACGGAGATCCCCGACCATGTGTATGAAGGACTGAAGTCCTCGAAGGTCACCGATGTCCACGTGTTCGGACGGCGTGGCCCCGCGCAGGCGAAGTTCACTCCGCTCGAGCTGCGTGAGCTCGGTCAGGTCGAAGACGTCGACATCATCGTCTACGCGGAGGACTACGAGTTCGATCAGGGGTCGCTCGAGGCCATCGAGTCGAGCAACCAGGTCAAGCAGGTGACGAAGACGCTCACGGACTTTGCGATGCGGGAGGAGACCGGGGCGAAGCGGCGGCTGCACCTGCACTTCCTCCACGCACCGGTGGCCATCCTCGGCGAGGATCGGGTGACCGGTCTGCGCACGGAACGTCAGGAACTCGACGGGACCGGTGGCGTCAACGGCACCGGGGACTTCCACGACTGGGACATCGATGCCGTGTACCGGGCCGTCGGCTATGCGGGAACGCAGCTGCCGCAGCTGCCCTTCGACGAGGCCAAGAAGGTCATCACGAATCACGAAGGACGCGTCGTCGACGCCGAAGATCAGGGCCAGGCTGCCGAGGCGGACGTCATCCCCGGCGTGTACACGACCGGATGGATCAAGCGCGGACCCGTCGGGCTCATCGGTCATACGAAGGGCGATGCGCTCGAGACGATCGGACACATCCTCGACGACCAGGCCGCCGGGGCGCTCACCGAACCCCTGTACCCGGAGGAGTCCTCGATCGTCGAGCTGCTCGAATCGAAGGGCGTCGACTTCACGGACTGGGAGGGCTATCACCGGCTCGAGGCCGCCGAGAAGGCCCTCGGTGTGGCCGAGGGACGTGAGCGGGTGAAGATTGCGACTCGTGAGGCCATGCTCGCCGAGGCGCGCGCCCACCTGACCGCGGACGCGAACGCCGGGAGCTGAGACCCGCGCCCACCGCGTCGGCACCCACCTCGAGGCGCAAACCTCACATAGTGACCCTCAACGTTCCACCATTCGACCCCGAACACCGAAAAGAGGTGTTCGGGGTCGTTTGAGTCTGTGACCTGGCCGTATAACACGGCTATGTAATTGACATCACACGCCGATCGGAGAAAACTAGCGGCGGATAAACTGCCGTCTACCCTGGGAGGCAAAGATGCCCTCACAAAGTTCCCTGTCGTCGGGCTCGCCCACGAGCGTGACCGTCGTCCATGACAAAGGGCTCAAACGTGATATCGGCAAGACCGGCCTGCTCTTCACCGGGGTCGGGTCGATCATCGGCTCCGGTTGGCTCTTCGGTGCCTTCGATGCCGCGAGCATGGCCGGCCCGGCCGCGATTCTGTCGTGGGCCCTGGGTGCGGTCCTCATCATCTTCGTGGCCCTGAACTATTCAGAGCTCGGTGTCATGTTCCCCGTCGCCGGCGGTGTCGTGCGCTACCCGCACTATGCCTTCGGTTCGTTCGCCAGCTACACCAGCGGGTGGATCACGTGGCTGTCGGCGGCGGGAACCGTGGGCATCGAGGTGCTCGCGGCCGTCCAGTATGCCTCGAGCTATATGCCGTGGCTGATGGAGTCGAAAGAGGGGGTGCTCGTCCTCACGGTGCCGGGCATCTTCGTGAGCATCGCGATGGTCGCGGTCTTCTGCATCATCAACATGTTCGGCGTGAAGTTCTTCGCCCAGTTCAACAACGTGCTCGTGTGGTGGAAGCTGCTCGTCATCGTCCTTGTGTTCATCGGACTGGCGCTGCTGGCGTTCAACCCCGGTCATTTCCACATGCCCGAGTTCGGCGGTTTCGCTCCCAACGGCATTGCCCCGATCTTCGCGGCCCTGCCTGCTGCGGGCATTGTCTTCTCCTACCTCGGATTCCGTCAGGGTGTGGAGTTCGCCGGTGAGACGAAGAACCCGCAGAGGAACGTGCCCTTCGCCGTCATCGGATCGATCGTGCTCACCGGCATCATCTACATCCTCCTGCAGGTCGCGTTCATCGGCGCCATCCCTACCGACCTGCTCAAGGACGGTTGGGGCGGACTGTCGTTCTCGAACTCGGCGGGACCGTGGGCGGAGATCGCGATCATGCTCGGTGCCATGTGGCTGGCGATCATCCTCTACATCGACGCCGTCGTCTCCCCGGCCGACACTGGTCTGATCTTCACCGCGCTCACACCGCGGCTGTCGTATTCGCAGGCGCGCGTGGGCAATGCCCCGAGTGCCATGACGAAGCTGAACAAGAAGGGCATCCCGTGGTTCGGTCTGCTCATCACGTTCATCGTCGCCTGCTTACTGTTCTTCCCGTTCCCGTCGTGGGCGAAGATGGTCGGGTTCATCACCTCCGGCACCGTCATCTCCTTCGGCTCCGGTCCGATCACGGTGGCGGCATTGCGCCGTCAGCTGCCTAATCAGGAGCGTCCGTTCCGCCTGCCTGGTGGAGACGTCCTCCCGTTCCTCGGGTTCCTCGCTGCGAACCTCATTGTGTTCTGGACTGGGTGGGACACGAACTGGAAGCTGTTCCTAGCGATGGCTCTGGGCTACGTCGTCCTCGGCCTGCACTATGCGTTCAGCGACCGCAGCAAGATCCCGCCGCTGCAGTTCAAATCCGGTTGGTGGATGATCCTGTGGCTCGGCGGACTGGCCGTGCTCAGCCTGCTGAGCAACTACGGCGAGGGCGCCATGGGCGTGCTCACGTTCGGCTGGGGCGAGCTGGTCTGCACCATCTTCACCGCCGTCGTCTTCTACGTCGGCATCAAGACCCGCTTGAAATCAGCGGAAGTCGTCGCCAATGTAGAGAACACGAAGGAGACCGCAGCCGAACACATCGACGGGGAATGATCCCTTGACCGAACGTCGAATCCTTCGACACTAGGTAGCGAAACCCTCGCCGAGGCGGCCCGACCCCGTACCTCCACGACAGTGGCATACAGGGTCGGGTTGGCTCTACGTGTCGACATCCGTGGCTTGGCAGCCAGGAGTCCGATACGGTTCCAGAAAGCGGCCTCTGACACGGAGGACGACGATGACCACAATCGGCAACGGACTCACCGCGAGAGAACCGACCGATCAGGAACGCAACGCCCTACAGGTGCTGTCAGTGTTCCCGTTATAGAGTGCGGTGATAGCACCCGAGTTCACCCGCCCGGTGGGACCGACACAGGCGTACTACACTAACCTCGTAATCTACGCATAAATAGCAATCGGAATCACCTTAAAAGACGCACCGTCTACCCTTGAACTCAAGGACAGATCAATCGGTGAAAGATTCGACTCCCCACTCATCTTCTCTTCAATCGACTGCCCGCCGCTTTGAATGACACGATTGAACTCACCAAATGCCGAATCTATCAACTCCGGATTTACAATATCCAACAGTTTATTCCGACTAAAAACAGCCCGATCTCTTATCGCACGTTCGGTGACTTTTCCTAGCACAGTGAATTCTCCATCAAGAATTCTATCTTCATCAGCAACGGTAAAATTGGCCGCGTCGCATATTGTGATTGCTGTCAAGCCATCGACAACATCGCCATAGAATTCCCTTGTCTTATCGCTCCTGAAATCCACGCGCACGGCTTCCGTGATCTCGCGAGCTAAGTTAACCTCCGACTCGAGTGTCTTGTCGAATTTGGCGGCATTTTGTTGAAATTCTTCGAAAGACTCAAATGTTTCACATTTGGACCACTTCTTGATTCGGGCAGTGCGATAGATGGCAGCGACTAGGGTAGGGTTCAGTACGTCGAGCACCGCTGCCGATTGCTCGACTCGAAAATTAGCTGAAAATTCTACAAAAGTTCCTGGTTCAAGATTTTCGGCATCTTGAACCGTAGCTATCGTGCGAATTAGCTTACGCTGCCGAAGTTCCTTGCGCACGTGATGCAAGTAGTAGGCCTGCGAATAGACGAATTCATAAGTATTTCTTGTGGTCTCCAATGTTCTGGAACCAAGCCCGCCTCCAGCTGTTCCTCCTACCTCCAGACCAGCTCTTCCGAAACCGGGAACTTGGCCTGACAGGTTGGCCTTAACCGCTGTCGAGCCTTGGCCCTGAGACTTGGATTCCCCGTCCACGCCCGACTCCATGGTCTCCGTTGAGACAAGGGGCCGCTCGTAAAGTTGTTGGAGCAGTCCCGACACGTGGTCTGGTTGTTGATAAATTACGACACTTGGAGATTCGTGCGGCCTAGTGTCTTTCGTGCTTGCCATATTCAATAAGATCCTTCTGAATTTAATTGCGAATAGTTTCAAGATAACTGGGTAGCGAAATGATTGAAACCGCTAGCTCATCTGCTTCCGTAGATGCTCGATTGTTTTGTAATGTTGGTTCGAGTTGAGGTTAAGAGTGATCTTCGATTCATGGACATCTATTCGTTTTGAAACCCATATTCGAAACAATAATGACATCTCGAGCCATGATAGGTAGGAAGTTGTCGCATCTGGCAGTTTTCTATTGGCATGCTTTACGGAATTGTAGACAGCAGCGGCCCGCTGAAGCCATTGATCCGATTCTAGGGCAAGAACATTTGGGCGAGAGTCTTCTGTAATACGTTCTAGTCGTCGCATGTGGGGCTCGTCTTTAGCCGCTCGAGCCGATATGCCGGATTCAAGAGCCAATAGATATCCTATAGCTTCCATAGCCATGCCAGATTCTGCAATCCTAGTATTGATTGAAGCGGTGTTCTCGAAAAGAGACATCATGATATCTATTCCTCGACCAAAATGCTTTCTTAAAGAGAACCATTTCGCGACCCCCTTTTCGCCAACGTCGGAGAAGAGATACATGAAATTGGGGTTACTTGCGGTCGAAGGTTTGATTCCAGTTTCATGAGTTACGACATTTCTCCACGGTCGATCTGCGATATCCCCCGAAGCTACTAAGTCCGGGTCGTCGTGCCGGCGTGCGCGATGAGCAAGATAGTTCAGCGGTTGCCAGGCTGAGATGCGAAGCAGGTCGCGCACAGCATGATGTATTTGAAAATGGTCTTCCCAGTCTCGCGGCTTGGCGTCACTTGTTTCTACAAAGACCCGCTCAGTTATTACCGTTTCATCTGCTCGTCCCTTGTCGGTCCTAAATGATGGAACAAATCTAACGCCCATTTCTTTCGCGACGTCAATTGGAGGAGGGGTCTCGAGTTGAATATCGATTCGTTTCACTCGACCGGCTTCGTCCCGTTTCATCCCTTGTTCCATGCTTCGGAGACGAAGCCAATCTCCTAGCCCTTCCAGTTCAGATTGAAGGCTATCGACCGAAATGTAGGAGCTGCGCTCAACTCCGAGCACTACGAAGCGGATCTTTACTGTACCTTGGCCACAGTGACTGCCCAGCCCGCGCTCTCTCCACGACGCGCCATAGGTTCCTACTAGGCAGAGTGCCCCGCGAGCGTCCTTGAAATGGAGTTCCTCGGGAATTTTATAGGAAAACTTAGTTTGATCTGTGTCGTCTCCAAAGCTTGCAAAGCCGGAGAGGAACCACCGTCGGTACTCTTCTCCGACTAGTTTGCTAATCCAGGGAATGGCTAGTGTGATTTCACCGTTCGCATTGGACAGTAGCGTCGCCATGTGAGCGGTCCTCGGATCTTCATCGAAGATGAACCCGATCCGGGCGTCGCCATCGCCTAGTGTATTTTCAGTTGATGCCACGAGTTGAACTCTAGCGGTACAACGCTGACAGTTCTGGTTACGAACTGGTTTCGATTCGGGCTAAAAACCGTTAACGGCTACAGCCGTGCATTAGAACTTATGTATTCCACCATGATGCGGTGCGTATTCGGTTCCCAGCTGTCGGAATGTTCAACTTCCTGAGCAACATGAATCGGAATAGAGAAGTCGTATGCTTCAGCTGGAGGTGCGAGTTCTCTTGGGTCCTGCTCAAGGCGGTTCTCCATCAGTGGAGATAACCCAGACGGCGTTCTAGTTCTTAAGCGTCGGAACGAGACCCGCCCATGGCTCGATCTGTAGTCTGCGCTCGCGACTATATCTTGGAGTTCGTCACCCGGCCGCAATTCGGTTCCACGCGGAAAGTGGTCGAAGCTCTAGTTGAGCTGTAGTCCGGTCCGGGAGGTCCGTTTAATCCGGGCACCCTGACTACTGGAAGGCTTCCAAGACGGTCCGAAGCACGGTTGCGCCCTTCGATGACGAGTTCATGGAACTCCTCAAGGACCGCGCCGAATACATCGGTGAGCGCTTCGTCAAGTTGACGGGTTCAGCCCTCTCGGTGTGGACCATGCCTATCTCTAAGCCCAGCGTTTTGACACTGCCTTCTAGGACAAGAGGTTCAGCCCCGGCTTGTATCTGAGCACTCATTCCAGAGCATAAAAACGCTGCAACAGCTGAATACCCCAAACCTTCGCCGAGGCGGCCCGACCGAAATCGTGGGGCCGCCTCGGCGATGTTCGTTGCTTTGATTTAAGCTCCCGCGTCCGTAAACCGCGCAAAGTACTCCAGCGCCTCGAACGAATCCACAGCATCCGGGTTCGCCACCTTCCCCAGCGCATGCCCCTGGATAAGCCGCTTCACCGGCACCTCGAGCTTCTTGCCGGTCTTGGTGTGCGGAATCGCGGGCACGGCGATGATGGCATCGGGCACGTGCCGCGGCGACGCCTTCTCCTTCAGCTCCCGTGCAACCCGACCCTGCAACGCGTCATCAAGCGAAACCCCCTCGGCCAGCACGACGAACAGCGGCATCCAGTACCCGCCGTCGGGCTGCTCAGTACCGATGACCAGGGATTCGGCCACCTCGGGGATGCCGTCGACGACGTCGTAGATGTCGGCGCTGCCCAGGCGCACCCCCTGCCGGTTGAGGGTGGCATCCGAGCGGCCGGAGATGATGACGCTGCCGTGGTCGGTGATGGTGATCCAGTCGCCGTGGCGCCAGACTCTCGGGAACATCGAGAAGTACGTGTCGCGGTAGCGCTCACCGTCGGGATCGTTCCAGAACTTCACCGGCATCGACGGCATCGGTGCGGTGATGACCATCTCGCCGACTTCGCCAACCAAAGGCTGACCGGAGTCATCCCACGACTCCAACGCCACACCGAGGACCGGCCGAGACAGCTCACCGGCCCAGATCGGAGCGTTCGGTGCGGATCCAGCGAAGCCGCTGACGACGTCCGTGCCGCCGCTCGTCGAGGCCAGCTGCACGCGTTCGCCGACGGCATCGCGCACCCACGGAAAGCAGTGGGCGGGCACCGGGGCGCCGGTGGCGCCGATCGTCCGCAGCGCGGAGAGGTCGAACTCCTTGCCGGGTTCGATCCCGGCCTTCATCCCGGCGAGGAAGATCCCGGGACTGACCCCGAGCACGTTCGCCTTCGTGTCCGCGGCGATCTCCCACAGCCGGCTCGGCCCCGGATAGAAGGGGCTGCCGTCGAAGCACACCGTGGTCGCACCACCCACCAGCGCAGAGGCGACGAGGTTCCACATCATCCAGTTCGTATTCGTGTACCAGAAGAACCGGTCACCCGGCCGGATGTCGAGGTGGAGACCCAGCAGACGCAGGTGATCGATGACGACCCCGCCGTGGCTGTGCACGATCCCCTTGGGAATCCCCGTCGTACCCGAGGAGTACAGCACCCACAGCGGGGTATCGAAATCGACGCGCGTGAACTCGGGTTCGGCATCACCGGAGGCAATATCGTCCCAGGCGGCGAGGTTCGTGATCTCACCATGTTCATCGATGAATTCCTCGCCGAGGTTGCCCACCCCGACCACGGCCCGCAGGCTCGGCATCCGGTTGGCTAAGTCCGCGACCTGGTCGCGGCGGTCGAAAGCCTTGCCGTTCCACAGGTAGCCGTCGGCGGCGAAGAGCACCTTCGGTTCGAGCTGTCCGAGTTTCGTTGCGGCACCTTCGGCGGCATAGTCCTGAGCGCAGGCCGACCAGATGGCCCCGACCGAGGCGGAGGCGAGGAA
Organism: Brevibacterium sp. OS20; assembly: GCF_056837565.1. Classification (NCBI taxonomy): domain Bacteria; kingdom Bacillati; phylum Actinomycetota; class Actinomycetes; order Micrococcales; family Brevibacteriaceae; genus Brevibacterium; species Brevibacterium sp. OS20. The sequence goes on from NZ_CM166367.1 coordinate 672,646, forward strand.
TGCGATGAGTGTGTGGTGGGTGTTCGGAAGGTAGCCGACGACGCGGTCGCCTTCTCCGACTCCTTGGGATCGCAGCCAGTCGGCGACGCATCCGACCTGGCGGCGGAGTTCTCGCCAGGTGGTGTCGGTGCGCTCGCCGGATTCTTTGATGGTGATGATGGCTGGTTCGTCGGCGAGTTTGTCATCAAGGCCGGCCCGCAGAGCGTGCTCGGCGTAGTTCAGTCGAGTGCCGGGGAACCACGAGGCACCGGGCATGGACCGGTCAGCGAGCACCTCGGTGTAGGGCTCATCGGCGATGACGTCGAAGAAGTCCCAGACAGCACCCCAGAACCCGTCGAGGTCGCTCACCGACCATTTCCACAGATCGTCGTAACCAGCCAAAGTCTGTCCGGTGCGCTGATTGGCGAAGTCGATGAAGTCGGCAATCTGCGGACGCGGGGTCTGATTGGGGTCGGGAAGCCAGATCGGGTCAGCCGTCAATTCTTCTCCTCAGCACAGCAACGGGCGGTAGCGATAGCGATCTCCACCAGCCGAAACGAGGCACACTCGTTCTGCGGTGGAGACGTTGAGTCCACCTTACGCCGCCATCCCAGCGGCTTTTGCAGGCCGCCCAAAACGCAACTGCGCCACTGAGAATTCTCAGCGGCGCAGTTGCTGGGGCGACCGTTGTGGGTTCGGCCCAATGCATTTGGCAGTTGTACCGAATTGATGGAATATCGACGGGCCAGTCGAGGAAACTCGCCTGCTTTTCACCTCAACCGATGGTCGATCGACCCTTGCAGCTCCGTCACTTGGGTGCTTAGTTTTTGGATTTCTACATGCATCGTGTTCGTCGAGTCACGGAGCATTTGAACGTCGCTAGATTTGATCTGGATGGTAGCGTCTTTGGACTTGATCGAGTGTGAAACAACTGCAGCCAGAACTATGAGAACGCAACCTGAAATTATGACCCAGCCCGCCTAGCCGGAATCGAATCCACCAATTATTGGACCGGCTACGGCTCCAATGAGGCTTCCCCCAAGTGCTGCACTCAATGAACTTAGTGAAGTATCGACGATCCACTCTGGTACTCGGAGTCTTGATCTATCGGTGTCGACCATCTTCCCATCCTATGTAGGGCGAGGAATGGAGCGGAAGACTTAGATAAGACTTGAGATGCGGCCCGACTCAGCCCCACACCCCGCGAGTATCGTGAACGATCTTCTGCGTGAGCAGAGTCCGGTCGATGCGGGTGAACTCATTGTGGTCGACGAGCAGCAGCACGATATCGGCAGCGCGAATGGCTTCGTTCACTTCAGTGAGAGTGACGTTGTCGCGCTCCTCGAGTTCCGAAGGCAGGCTGTCGATGTTCGGCTCGACCGCCATGATGTTCGCATCGGGGAGTTCGTCGGCAAGCCGACCCACGATCTGCCGGGCCGGGCTCTCGCGCAGGTCGTCGATGTTCGGCTTGAAAGCCAGGCCAAGCGCCGCGATCTGCACATCCTGGATGCGACGAGCCTGGGGGAGGAGCTTGTCGAGCACATAACCAGGCTTCGAATCGTTGACCTCACGCGCGGTGCGGATCAGTGACGACTGCTCGGGCGCAGTGGAGACGATGAACCACGGATCGACAGCGATGCAATGACCGCCGACACCGGGACCGGGCTGCAGGATGTTGACTCGAGGGTGGTGGTTCGCGAGCTTGATGAGCTCCCAGACGTTGATATCGAGACCGTCGGAGATCACCGACAGCTCGTTGGCGAAGGCTATGTTGACGTCGCGGTAAGCGTTCTCGGTCAGCTTAGCCATCTCCGCGGTACGAGCATCGGTCATGAGGAACTCGCCCTCACAGAACAACTCGTACAGGTCGCGGGCACGTTCACCGGCATTGCCGTTGAGGGTGCCGACGATGCGATCATTCGTCCGCAGCTCGATCATGATCCGGCCGGGCAGCACCCGCTCAGGGCAGTGCGCGAAATAGACAGTCTGTGCACTGCCGGGTTTGAGCGTGAGATCCGGGCGTTCCCTGATGATCGTCTCGGCCAGGAACTCCGTTGCTCCGGGAGGCGAAGTCGATTCGAGAATGATGAGCTCATTGCCCTCGAGCAGGCGTGCAATCTGCTTACCCGCAGTCTCGATGTAAGACAGGTCCGGTTCGTGCCCGTCCTTGAACGGCGTCGGCACGGCGACGATGTAATTGTCCGCGTGCGGAGTCTCGGTCGTGGCTCGCAGGTAACCCTGAGAGACGACACCGGCCACCGTTGTCGCCATGTCCGGCTCCACAAAGGGAACTTTGCCGGCGTTGATCGTGGCTACAGCATCGGCGTTGATGTCGACGCCGACGACCTCTGCGCCCGAACTGGCCAGAACAGCTGCGGTCGGAAGACCGATATAACCGAGGCCGATGACGGCGACGGAGGGGCGTTGAGAGGTGGCGGTGGGCGGCATGTGTGCGATGCTCCAAACTCGAGATGAACGACTACTGATGTTACCCGAGAGCTTCTCGAGGCAACCTGACCACAATGACTCACGAAATGACCGCTGACGTGACTTCATCATCAACTTTGAGTGAATGCGCTGTGAAGGTCTTCTGATTCGGTCAGCGAAGGTGGGTTCGTCATGATGAGATGAATGGAGTCGGTATGTCCAAGTTCTGCAGAACTGCATACCATTACCCACATCGGCATTGAAGCGAGAACCCTGCCTCGCCGAGGCGGCCCCCGTGGTTCTCCCGACCAGGAGTTCGTGCGTGACCCCCACTGTCCTCACCGTTTTCGGCACCAGGCCGGAAGCCATCAAGGTGGCCCCTCTCATCCGGGCGATCGAATCGAGTGCGACCCTGCACTCCCGCACCGTCGTCACCGCCCAGCATCGTGAGATGCTCGACCAGGTCAATGATCTGTTCGGAATCGTCCCGGACGTGGACCTCAACATCATGTCTCAGGGACAGACACTCAACGGGATCGCCTCCCGTGTCATCGGCGAACTCGACGCCGTGCTGGAAGACGAGGCACCCGATGCCGTGCTCGTCCAGGGCGATACGACCACGGTCATGGGTGCCTCCATCGCCGCCTTCAACCGCGGCATCCCGGTCATCCACCTCGAGGCCGGACTGCGCTCGGGGAACCTGCTCAGCCCCTTCCCCGAGGAAGCCAACCGGAAGCTGACCAGCCAGATCTCCGCACTCCACCTGGCCCCGACCGCACGGTCACGTGACAACCTGCTGGCCGAGAGCGTCAATCCGGCCGACGTCGTCGTCGCCGGGAACACCGTCATCGACGCCCTCCACATCGCCGTCGACATGAACGTGGCACCGGCCGACCCGGTCGTCGCCGACTATGTCGCCTCGGACCGCCCGAAACTGCTCGTGACAACTCACCGTCGGGAGAACCTTGGCTCGTCCATGGAGAACATCGGAGACGCGCTGGCAGAACTCGCCGCTGCCCGACCCGAACTGCTCATCCTGCTCCCGGCCCACCGCAACCCGCTCGTGCGCGAAGCCGTTCTGCCCAGAGTCGAGAAGTTCGACAACGTTCTCGTCACCGAACCGCTGTCCTACGGCGAGTTCACCACGGTCATGGCCGCCTCGGACGTTGTCCTCACCGACTCCGGCGGCATCCAGGAAGAAGCCCCCAGCCTCGGCAAACCCGTCCTCGTCATGCGTGAGAACACCGAACGCCCCGAGGCGGTCACCGCAGGTTCGGTCAAACTCGTCGGCACCGACACCACCGTGATCGTCACCGAAGTCTCCCGACTCTTCGACGACGCTCTCGCCTACGAAGCCATGGCCAAGGCCGTCAACCCCTACGGTGACGGACGAGCCGCCGCCCGGTCGGTCGCAGCCATCGAATCGCTGCTCGGCGTCGGCGACCGCATCGCGGAATTCGCACCAGACGTCGCCTTCGCCGACTGACGGCGACGATCGTGGCAGTTCAAACGCGCACCGTGCTGGTGACCCGCATGGGTGTGGGCATCTTCGACCCCGTCTGGTGGCGAACCCGACTCGGACTCTTCAGCAGCATCACCGCCGCCAGCGTGGCCGCGATGGGCAACCGAGACCTGGTGTGGGCCATCCTGCTCGACTCGGACCTGCCGCCGGACATCCTCGGCGATGTCCACGACGTCATCGACGCCCACGGACTCACCGACACGGTTCGCTTCCACTTCGTCCCGGATCACTCCCGCCTCGGCGACACCGTGCGCGCGGCGCTCAAGGCGGAGACGCACCCGAAGCGTCCCCTCCACGCCCAGCTGCTCGATGACGATGATGCGATCTCGGCCCGATTGCACGACGCCCACCTCGAGGCCTTCGAACCGGATGTTGCCGGGGCGCAGGTAGCCACGACCGCGAAAGGCGTCGGCATCGACGCACCGCGCGGCAACCGAGGCGAGCTGATCTACCCCAGTCACGTCCCGAACTCGACCTTCTTCGGTTCAGCGACCGACGTCGGTGACCTCATGCTCTCCTCCCACCGGAAATGGCTGACTACCGCGGTTCAGCGCGGGGGACTGGCCCACCGAGTCGAGACCGACACCGATGACTGGCTCTACCTCTACCATCGGCAAGGCGACGGGGACTACGACTCGCGGATCGCCCAATTCGGCGACTCCATGCGCCCGCTCACCCAAGCGGATCTCAACCCGTTCGGCATCGACCTCGAAGCGTTCCGAGCCAGCGTCGTCGAACACGAAGCAACCCCGGAGACGATGGGTCTCACGTGGCGTCGCACCCAGCCGCAGCAGTACGCTCTGCTCGATCTGCACCGTCGGACGCGCAAGCTCAAGCAGAAGTGCATCCGCATCAACTCCGACATCTTCGGACAGAGCGAACCGTTCTTCTACCTGCGTTCGCCCCTGCCCGGCAAAGCGCGGAAAGCCGGCGCCACCGAATTCATCGGAGTCGGCACACCCGGCAGCCGCATCGAACTCTGGTTGAAGGGCAAAAACGACTTCAAGCACATGGGATCGGCAGAATGCGCCGAAGACGGCAGCTGGTCGATTCGCCAGAACTTCCGAGCATCGAAATGGTCGGTCGAACTGCGTCAGTTCTCCGGAGACACCGCGGCCAATACGCTTCCGTTCCGCCTCACTATCACCTGAGGGTTCTCAGCTGCCGACGACGTCCTTGAGGATCGTGCCCAACAGGGCACGCTTCGGCGGAACATGGCCTTCACCGGCATCGACGAGGTGGGGCTCCACCTGGTGATCGTCCGGCAGCACATCGAAGAACGGCGCATAGTGGTGCTCCATATGATCGCTGTCGCCGGAGTTCTGCACATAGAGCACCGAATTGGTCACGGGACGACTGTAGAGCTCGATGACATCGGTGCACACCGGCAGCTCGCCGACGGGCAGTCCGTCCCACGCATAGTTGAGGTACCGGTTGACGATGACCGGCACATAGTTGCGGATCGTCGTCTGCGGGTTGACCGGAACAGCGATCGACCCGGAAAAGTGCGTGGAGTAGTAGAGGGAGGCGAAGCCGCCACCGGATGCGCCGAAGAAGACGAGTCGACGCTCCGGACCGTCGAATCTGGAGATGATCTCAGTCAATGCGTCCTGCAGCTTCGGCTGCCGACTGCTGCCGGCGTACCAGCCGAGCTTGATCCGGGAATCGACGTAGAGTGACGGGTCGCTGATGAACAGACGATTCGCGGCGACGTCTTCGGAGAACGTGGCCCCGGAGAACACCGGGTACCGACGCACAGCCTTCGTGATCGCGGCATGGAAGAAGACGACGGTGGTGTCGAACCCGCGATCGTCATAACGCAGATCGATGGGGACGTCATCGAGCATGATCGTGTACGTCGTCGAGGCGCCCGGCTGGGGCCCGGTGAACGCCGCCACCGATTCGACGTGGTGGTGCCCCTCCTCGGGGATGGTGCGTTCGATCATCTCTTCAACTCCTCGGGTCGTTCTCAGCGCGACTCTGCGCCGGGTGCATTGTCATCTGAGTGGCTGTCGGTGTCACGCAGATCGTGAACGGCCTGCAGCACTTGGGACAGCGATTCCTTCTGCGCGCGTTCGAGCCCTGTCCGATAGAGCTGCGCCAGGGCCTCGATCTTCAGCGCAGACGTGTCGAACGTCGTCGTCTCCTGCGAGGCGATCGCCTCTGCGAACCAGCGACGGACCAGGGTCCTGTTCGCCCGGATCCGATTGTGGATCTCGTCGATGGAGTCGCGGACCGTGGACAGTGCCGTGTCGACTTCGTCGCGCACTTTCGAAATGCTCCGTTCGTCCAGACGCACGGCGCAGTGGGGAAACTTGAGCAGCTCGAACAGCCCGGGCATCTTGTGCCCGTGCGTCTCCGAATACACGCCCACGGTCGGCACCGCCTGAGACGAGGCGAGGATGACCGAATGGAAGCGAGATGTCACCAATGCGCCGAGGCGGCCGAGCTCGTCGACGAACGACCGGAATCCGGCCGGATCGATGAGTTCGACCCTGTCCGAACCGGCGATCTCGATGAGATGGTCGGCGACCGCCGTGGAGATTTCCCGGTCGGCTCGGGTCTGAACGATGACCTTCACCCGCCCTCCGTCGGCCAGATGGGCTTCGGCCACCGAGGTGAAGAGTTGGAACGCCTGGGAACTGCGGAACTGCGATTCTCGGAGTTTGTTCTGCACGAATGCCGAACGACGGGACCCCGGACGGATTCCCATGTCCTCGGGTCGCAGGACGATGCCGAGGACATCCTCGTCGCGACTGGCATCCTCTTGGGCCCGAAGGCCCGGTACGAAGAAGCCGGGATCCAGGAGAACCGGAAGCTCCACACCGAGGTCGTGCGACTCGAGTCTCCGGGACTCGAGATCACGGTAGGCCGCGGCGTCGACGCCCTGGTGGAGGAACTCCTCGAGCGCGGTCCCGAACGACGTGCGGAACGGGCCGACGGTCGACGGCAGCATGACGACTGGTTTCTTCAGCGACTGCGCGGCCAGTGCGGGGAGGATCCTCCACACGAGATCGATGAGGTTCTCCCCGGTCGCCGACTCGAAGAGATGCTCACCGGCATTGAGGACGACGAGGTCGACATCGGCCATACCGACATCCTCGGCGAACCGGTGCGGATGAGCGACATAGTCGATGAGCAGTTCGACCTCGTCACGGCCGCCGCGTGCACGACCGTCGGCCGGAACGATCACCTGCTTCGTGCCCTTGAGGGTGAAGCCCGCCTGCCTGCGGAACTGGTCCGAAGGAGCGAGGAGAACAGCCGTCGAGCCATCGATATCGACCTCGGCCCGGCGCATCAGTTCGAGGGCACCGGCATTGATGGCGAGGTCGCCCCAGTTCGAGGCGACATGCCCGTAGAACAGCATCGTCCGTGTCATGACGTCAGCCTATCGAGCGCCGATCCCATGACCGCACCGACCGCCGACCAGCTGCGCTCCGATTCCGTCCATGCGGCCGCGGCCTCCACCCGTGACAGCGTCGCGGAAGGATCCTCGATGACTGCGCTGATCGCCTCGGCGAGAGCCTCGACGTCACCGCTGGGCACAACGAGACCGCGCTCGCCGTATCCGGCGATCTCCGCGAGAGCCGGGACATCGGAGACGATGACGGACTTCTTCGCCGCCATTGCCTCGAAAGGTTTGAGCGGAGAGACCGCGCGGGTCGCCGGGGTGAGCAGGCGCGGATAGGCGCAGACATCGATGACCGAATAGAGGTCGGCGACCTCGTCATGGGGGACGCGCCCGGTGAAGGCGATAGTCGATTCGTCGAGGCCGAGATCGGCTGCCAGCGACCGGATCCGGGACGACTCTGCGCCGTCTCCGACGAGCAGTGCGCGCACCTGGACTCCGCGGCTGCGGACCAGAGCGATGGCGCGAACGAGGATGTCGAGACCCTCGTAGCCGACGAACGTGCCGATGTATCCGATGACCGGGTCGTCGGCGCTCCAACCGAATCGCGAGAGCACCTGCGGGTTCTTCTCTGTAGACGCGAACTCAGCCGTATCGACGGCATTGGGCATGATGCCGATCGGGCGTCGAGTGTGCACTCTGTCGCTGATGATGTCGCGCATCGCCTCGGTGATGGTGAGGACTTCGTCGCAATGCTCCAACACTGCGTTCTCCAGCACCACGGTGCGTGCACGACGGCCCTCCATCCGGGCGGTGTTCGCGGCCTCGTAAACGAGTTCCCACATGCCCGAGACCTCGTAGACGACGGGCAGGCCGAAGCGTTTGGCCGCGATGAGCCCCGGCAGAGCCGAGACATAGGTCGAACGCAGATGGACGGCCGACGGTCGCTCCCGGCGGATCACCTCGGCGAAATGGTCGATGGCCTCGCGCATGTACGCGAACTCACCGTCGGCGCGGGCGGAATCGCTGCCCAGGCGCAGGTAACGGATCCCATCGTGGATCACCTCGGCGGTGTCGCCCGGTTCCAACGAGTTCGCTGCCTCGGGAAAGCCCGGGCGGGTGAGAGCGATGACCTCGAAGTCGTTGGCGGCGATGGTCTTGAGGACGCTGTGTGCGCGAACCGCGTAGCCGCCGCTCTGGTCCGGAGCGCTCGCGTGAAGGATGGTGAGGATCCTCCCGGGCACGGGCTCGAACGGCACCGAGGTGTTCTCGGACACGGATTCAAGCTCGCGCAGCATCGCCGAGGCGGCTGCGGACTCGCTGATGAGAGGCCGGTCCGCGGCGGATGCGGTCGCGGACTCGGCAGTGTCGGCGACCTCGTCGAAGCGTCCGGTTCCGAAGAGAGCGCGGATGCGTCTTGCGCGGTAGACCTTCCCGCGGTCGGAGGCCGGCACGGTACCGACGAGAGCCATGGCCTCAGCAAAGAAACCGGCGGCCAGGAGGTGCCCGGTCAGAATATTGCGAACCGGAGCGGTCTGCCGCCTCGTACCGCGGAACCGCAGCAGACGGGCGAACGCTCTGGTCGCCGAGGACAGGGGCAGCAGTCGGGATGATTCGATCCGAAGAGAGTCGACGACCGTGCGAACGTGTTTGGCTAGCACAGGTGACTCGACGATGGTCGTCAGCCCGAGGGCGGCTCCCAGCGCTTGGATATCGACATCCGTCGGCAGGACGAGGTCCGAACTCGGCCCGGCGTCGAGCAGCTCGGAGCCGCGGATCGAGATGATCGTCTGCTGTCCTGATCGGTTCGGTGTGAGCAGAATGACGCGAGCCCGATCGAGGAGAGGCCGACCCACCGAGTCAGAGGTCGACAGTGCTGCCGCGACAGACTCGGCGACGAGGATCGGTACGACGGGCAGGATCGCGAGGGTCTCCAGCACCGGTGTCAGCGCTTGGCGAGCGAACTCAGTCGGCGCAATCCGGATGCAGACGACGTCGTGCTGAATGCCGACGGGGGTGTCATCGAGGGCGCACACAAGTTCGGCGAGCCAGTCTGCATTCGCACCGAGAGAGCGGGTGACGGCACGCAGCTCGTGTTGAGCCGCTGGCTGCACATCCGACCCTGTTGACTCGAGCGTGGTCGTCCCGTCAGCAGCGATGGTCAGATCGAATGATCGGCGGGCGCCCTCACCGAAGTTGCTGTTCGGAGCATCCTGCATGAGGGACTCCAACCGTCTCCTCTGCCAGGGCTTCGCCCCTGTCGCGACCGCTTGATCGGCCAGCAGACGTGCCAGCTGGGCACGGCCGTTGCTGGCCAACAGGTCAGCCACGAACCGCGATCGCAGCGATGAACCTTCGGCCACCGCAGTGTGGAAGAGAATCCGGCAGACCGTTGCCGAAGACGTCAGACCGTTGAGTACTGAGCTGATCTTCCGCGCGGCCGTCTCCAGGTCATCGGAATGCTCGGACAGCAGACGAGCGGCAGCTGCGATGCCGTCGACAATCGGGTTCTCAGCGGGAACGCGGACGGTTCGGCTGCTCTCACTCGAGGATTCGACAGCAGGAACGGACTCCAACACAGGCTCAGGTGCTGTTTCACGGGTGTCGACCTCGATGCGTTCACTCACCTGCGGCCTCGCTGACGATCGCGTTGACGGCCGCGGCGGTGGCGGCTTTGGACAGTGGATTGTGACCGCCGCGGATGTCGGAATACAGCGATACATCAAAACAGGATCGTTCACCGGACTGAGCGGGCAGAGCGTCGACAAGCGCGGGCAGCTGCGCGAGGGCATCGTTCTCGCTGGCGGCATTGAGCAGGCAGCGAGTTCGGGGGATATGCCCGAACTCGGCGAAGGCCCGAGCGGTCGACGTCCTGTCCGGGAAGTTCTCCGCCGTCTCTTCTGGAGTCGCACCCTCATAGATCTGGCGGGCGATCGTTGTGACGTACACCGGGATGTACTTCGTCCAGTCGATCTGCGGGTTGTTCACCAGGGCACGGCTGCCTTCATCGCGGGCGGCTGTTTGGAGAGCCTGGAAGCCTCCCGCGCTGGTCCCGAAATACAGGCGAGCAGCCGACGGAACCGCGAGACACTCCGCGACGAATCGCGCCGTCTGGGCCATCGCGGGCAGCGCAAATCGGCCGGGAGCTCCTTGCCCCCATCCGATGCTGATCTGATTGTCCGTGCGCAGCGTCGGATCGGAGATGAAGAGGACATCGGCGTCGAAGTCGTCGACCCAGGTCCGCCGTTGGAAGATCTCCTGCGGATCCTTCCCCGGTGTCCTCCGGACTGCTCCGTTGAAGGCGATGACGAGACGGCCGGTCGGCTCGTCCCTTGACCACAGGAGCGCGGGAACCGTCACCGTTCCGGCGTGGAAATCGAAGCGTTGGAATAGACCGGGGCGTCGTTCGATGCGGTCTCCGGGCAGCAATGTGCCCAGTCGCTCGAATGGGGGCTCTTCGCTGAGTGCGGCCTCAGACATGTGTGACGGCATGGAGTTCGGCGAGCTCGGCGTCCTTCCACGACGTCTTGCCGTAGAACCGCGTGAGTCGACGGATGAGGCTCTTGCACTCATCGATATCCTCTTCGGCAGCGAACGCGAGCTTCTGGACGAACCATCCTTTGACGAAGGGTTCGAGCCGTTTGGCGTTGTAGTCCTCGAGCAGACCGACCTCGCGCAGCCACGCAGACCTGTCCTCTTCCAGAGGCAGGTACTTCTCGTAGAAACGCGGGCCGATGGCATTGACCGTCGAGTTCGTCACCGCCGCATAGTAGGTGTGGATCGGTGTCGACGTCAGCCCGATCCGGCAAGCGTGGAAGAGCATCTGCTGGAAGAAGTAGGAATCCTGTCCCACGGCACCGATCGGCTGATAGATGCCGAGGCTCTTCAGCCACTGAGCGTCGGCCACGAGCGCCTGGATGCTCATCGGCTGGAACTTCACTCTAGAGAGCGCATCGTCCTCGAGGACACCCTCCTCGCCGACGACCGGACGCAGAATGCCCGCGTTCTTGACCATGATCCGGTTGTGCTTGAACCGCATCATATTGCCGATGGCGAAGTCGTATCCGTGCTCTTCGACCATCTCGAGCAGCAGCGCAAAACCGTCGTTCGTCTGCTCATTGTCCGGATCGAGATACGTCACGTACGGAGTGCGGGTGAGTTCGAGCCCCTTGTTGCGTGGACGCGAAGCGCTGCCCGACCCGCCGGCCGGGAAGCGGTGGACTCGAACATTGGGATAGGCGCGGTCGAGTTCGTCGAGGACCGCCGGCGTTTCGATGTCGGTGGAACCGTCGTCGACGAGGAGGATCTCGCAGCGGTCGAAGATCGATGACCGGCGCAGGGATTCGAAGCACTTGAACTTCAGATGCGGACCGTTGTTGTAGACGGGAACGATCACGCTGATCTCGGGCTCGGCCGTGACCTCGATCGTCTCGACCCGCTCGACGGCGAGATCCGAGGCGATCGCCAGCGTCCTGCGCTCAGGTCCGACACCGTCACCGAGGCGGCTTCCGGCCGGGCACCACGTGGCGGTGATGTGCTGGTCGGAGTCGACCGGATCGACGAATTCGTAGAGAGGCTCGGTCGTATCGATCGGCAGAATCCGGACCTCGTCGACGTCGGTGAAGCGGAATGCATTCACCGCGTCCTGCACGAGGTGAGGACCGAAATCGGAATGCCCGGTCAGGTCGATGACGACGTCGCCGTCAGCGCCGGCGACCCGGTCGGAGTCGTGTGGAAGAACCTCCACCGGACCCGCATACGACTGGGCCAGGCGGAAGGTGTCGAAATCCGATTCCGTCAGTCCGGTGACGTAGACCGTGTGATCGGGAGAACCGGAGTCCAGTCCCATCTCCTCGGCGATCGTGTCGATACGGTCGAACGCAGTGTTGGCAGTGAACGCGGCACGGATTCCCGCCATTTGTGCTTCCCGGATGCTGCGCTGTGTCAGCGCCCGGTACGTCTGCTCCATGTCGAGAGCGGAGTCAGGCATGCACACCTGCGGATAGAGGGAGTTCACGCCCGCGTTGTAGTTCGAGACGATGAACGTTCCCATCGCCTGCAGCTCGATGATCCGGTTGGCGTACATCGACTGGGAGTTCACAACGGAGTTGAGATTGATGCCCACGGGCAGAAGCCGCTGCAGATCGAGCAAAGTCTCGTGATCGATCGGCCGGTGCAGATGCGGCAGATACCGTTCAGGGAAGAGATAGCGTTCGGTCTTCGCGAACTTCTCCGTGTCGAGTTCGAGGTTGCGGTCGACGATCGTGAGATCGGCTCCGGCCGACAGCAGACCGTCGAAGATCCGCTGGGCGGATGATTTTCGCTCCGGATACTTGTGCTCGAACCAGGAGCCGGCGAAGACGAACTCGCGACCGGAATGGCGCATGCTGCCGAGCGGATGATGATGGACGAAGTTCACTGCGAAGGGCAGAACAGTCACGGGCACTTCGTGACGGAGGTACTCACGGTAGCGCGGTACGCATTCGACGGCGCTGGTGAACACGTGGTCGGCGAATTTCGCCAGGGGTGCGAACTGTTCGTAGTTCGGTGGATCCTCCTTCGAATAGAAGGCGATCGGGATCTCGTTCGCGCGGGCGAAGGGAACGACCTTCGACTCGAGGATCTGGCGTGCCGGGGAACCGGACAGGGCGACGTTGAACCATTCGTCAGCGAGCCCGCGCCAGGCCGAGGTGATGAGCAGCAGGTCGATATCCGCCATGTCCTGCTCGTAGGTCTCAGGATTGATCGGCACCACATGAGCCGCGTCCTTGAGTGAGTCGAAGAGGAACCGGTCGGCGATGATCCCGATGCGCAGCTTCCGGCGAGTATCCCAATGCTGGTCCGAGGTCCTCGGCAGCTGGTGAGCCTTGTCGATGAGGGCTGAGATCTTGCTTTCGACCGGGGCTGCGAAGGACCGGTGGCGTTCGAGGTACTCGTCACGCGATTCGGCCAGGTCGATGTAGGGGTGCCGTCCGAGCAGACCGTCGATGAAGTAGTCCGACTGCGTGTGCACGCCGAGCGACTTCTGGCGCGTGCGGGTTGCCTTCAGTTCCTTGATGCGGTTGTCGAGAGCGGCCTGCCGCTTCTTGATATCGGCGTCCTTCATCGCTGACCTCCCCTCTGCTGGGAGGTGCCGCGCTGCGGACGGCGCAGGCGCCAGTAAGCCCGCTGAACCTGCATGGCTTTGGAGCCCAGCAGTCGTTCGAGCCGTTCATTGACCGAGGCGAGTTTCGCATCCCGTTTCGCGACTTCGTTCTTCAGCCGCTCGATCTCCTTCTCGCGCTTGTTGATGCCTCCCAGCAGTTTCGACTCACGGTCGTAGGCGCTGATGAGTTCCTTGGCGAGTTCGGCATTGAGGGACGAAGTCTCATCAATGACACGAGAAACGTTCTCGCGGACGGATCCGAGGTCCTCGGTTCCGGTCGTGGTGGTCTTCAAATGGGCTCCAGTTGTCCAACGTCCGCAATGGAACTTCTGGCCACCGGAAGCGGTGGCGTCCCACTGCGAAATCTTCACAGCATGACCGCCACGCTACTGACCGGAGCAGACCGAAACCGCCCATTTCACCAACAGTTCACCTGGGGCATACGAAGAATTCCGCGGGCCGCTCAATACTGCCGAGCGAGTGTTCGGGCAAGAGCCGACGACCGGAACCTCAGAAGCAGTAGTGGCCCGGAGCGTAGCCGAAGGCATGAACGTCTCCGTTGGCCAACAGGTGGCTGTCGTCGACGCTCCACGTGTGGGCATGGTCGCCGCGGACCTGGACGAAGTTGAACCTGTCTGCCGAGTAGATCCGGGCTCCGGAGGCGATGAGTCTCTGCTGGAGCTCCGTGTCCTCACCAAGGGTGCGTTCGGCGAACGGGTTGTCCAGCAGCGTCGACCGATGCGTCATCAGGGTCGGGCCCATGACGAGGTCGGTGAACCGGTGCTCGCGTTCGGGGAAACGGCAGATGACGATGTCACGGCCCCGCATGTGCAGATAGTGTGCCTGCTTGCCGACGAGATCGGCATTCGAATAGCGCAGTGCCGCGAGCTGATCGCCCAGGTAGTGCGCTCCGTAGACATCGTCGTCGTCCATCTTCGCGATGACGTCGCCGGAGGCCGCCTGAACTCCGCGATTGAGGCAGACGCCCAACGGCAGCGCAGAGTCGACCTCGACGATCTGCAGATGCTCAACCCCTGCTTGTGCGGCGCGGGCACGCAGATCGGCAGGTGCCGCGAAGCCGTGGGCCACCAGCACGAGCTCCTTATCCGTGTGCAGCTGCGCGGCATGGGTCCGCAGAACCTCGCCGAGGTGGTCCGGCCGATTCGTCGACACCACAGACGAGACGGACGTGGGGAATGGCTGCGCATAGTCCAATCCGAGCGAATCCATCACCGTCATCGCTCGGTGAGTGTAGGTGTGCTCGGCCCAGATGCGTCGTTGGGCAAGATGGACGGTGCGGTCTCTCAACTCAGGACTGCGCACATAGGCACGCAGAGTCCACTCTGCTTCCTCCGGAGTCTCAGGTTGAGGGACCTCGGTGGTGGGGAAGAACTCTCGAGTCGCCGCACTTGGAGTGGTGACGACGGGGGTACCGGCGGCACTGATCTCGAAGATCCTGCGCGCGCACATGCTCGGAGAGTCGGTGACGGAGTTGACGTTGAGGAAGACCTTGAAATGTTTGTATGCCGTGAGCAGATTGCGGTACGGAAGCGACCCGACCACACGCCCGGCCAGGTTGCCTGGGAACTGATACCGCTCATCGTTGCCGAGGAAACGGGAGAAGATCTCCAGCCCGTACTGCATCCTCGGCGATACGGCGTCAGCGGCACCGAGCAGCAGGTCCATCTGCTCCCTGCGCTCCGGATATTTGTGGGCGAAGTACATGCCCGCAAAGGCAATGTCCCTGGCAGCGGCATTCCGCGCAGGACGTGAGGGATTGTGGACTGCCGGCTGTGCGGCGAACGGCAGGGCGGCGACCCTGTCGTGACCGAGTCTGGAGCGATACTCGGGGATCAGTCTGACATCGCTGGTGAAGACGACGTCGAACATCCGTGCCAGGGGCAGGAAATCCTCGAAGTGCGGGGGATCCTCTTTGTTCCAGAAGACGGTCGGAATGCCTCGGCGGCGGCACTCGCCGAGCAGATCGGTGATCTCTGTGCTCGGACCCGACGGGCTCGTGAGCTTGAACTTCCACTGACCGTCGTTGCCGCTCCAGGCGGACTCGACGAAGACGAAGTCGAGGCCGTCGAGCTCGGTCGGCCACTGCGTCGGCGACAGCGGTCGGAGCGACCACTCATAGCCGAAGCTCTCGGTCGAGAACTCGTCGAGGACGACTCCCACGGACAGCTGATCGAAGACCGGAGTGCGATGAACCATCGGCAGGGGAGGGAACAGGTCCGCGAGGACCTCCGCCGACAGGCTTCCCGTTGCGACCTCGGCGGAGGCTTCTGCAGTTCCTTGGACCAGCGAGCGACGGCGACGCCACTTCGCGACTTGGCTGATTCCGCCGTTGCGCAGATGCCACACAGCGGTTCTCAGTGTGCGAAGTGGAGTTTGCGGCACGGATCGGATCCTCTCGGCGGTAGCCAGGGTACGTGACGGGGAAGTGAATCGAAGTCAGGCGACGGCTGTCGACGCTCAAAGTTCACAACGTCATTTATGTGTGAAACCTGTTAACGCCAATAGTACAATCGGAAAGTTGCAAGCGGCTTCGCGAAGTCGGACGGGGAAACCAGAATGAAAAGAGGACAGTGGGAAGCAGCTCAGGGCCCATTCCCTCACGGACCCCTATGAGGCGGCACGGCAGAGCCATGGCGCTGTCACTCATCGACGGTCTCGTCTTCGCGTTCCTCGTCGTAGCGATGACGCTGGTGCGATACGACTTCCACACTGAGCTCGTCAACGTTCCGGGAATGCTCGTCTGTTCGGCGATCAGTCTGATCGTCTTCCTCATAGGCGGGCCCCTGGCGATCTACCGCGGACGCTACAGACGCGGCTCGACCGACCAGTTCGCCGCCATCGTGGGAACGGTTGCCGTGGGTGTCGGCGTCATGTGGGTGGTCGAATTCGCCTTCGCCAGTCAACTGCTCATCCCGACCAGCGTCCCGATCACAGCGGGAGCGCTCATGGTCGTGATCAAGAGCCTCGAGAACTGGATTCGCCGCAACTTGAGGCAGCGCAGTCTCACCACGTCCGGTGCGTCCCGGCCCACAATCGTAGTCGGCGCAGGGAACCAGGGCATGCTCGCCCTCGACATGATCGCTCAGGACACGCACAACGAATTCGTCGCTGTCGGCATCCTCGACGATGACCCTGCCAAACGGCATCTGCGCTACAACGGAATCCGGGTGCTCGGACCGATCGCCGACATCGCCGCCCATGTCGATCGCACCGGCGCCGGGGCAGTCATCATTGCAATCTCTGACCTGCCACCAGAAGAGCTCTCCCGCATCGCTTCGAATCTTGAATCCCGACCGGTCGAGATCAAGATCATGCCGAAGCTCTCGGACTCCGCGCTGGCACGTCCCGAGCCGGACGCCCATGACGTCGCCGACCTGCGTCACCGAAGCTTCCGCGATGTCAGCCTCGAAGACCTCATCGGGCGCAAACCGATCTCGACGAATATCGACGACATCGCCTCGGCGATCACCGGCAAGGTCGTCCTCGTCACCGGTGCTGGCGGCTCCATCGGCTCACAGCTGTGCCGTCAGGTCGCCCGGTTCGACCCGGCCCGACTCATCATGACCGACCGCGACGAATCCGGCCTGCACGCCACTGAGCTCGGTCTTGAGGGATCGGCCCTTCTGACCAGTGATGACCTCGTCCTCGGTGACCTGCGAGATCCGGCATTCATCGATGCCCTCGTCGCCGAGGCGAAGCCGGACATCATCTTCCACGCTGCGGCTCTCAAACACCTGACTTTCCTTGAGCGCTTCCCGGAACAGGCGGTGCGCACGAACGTCGGAGCCAGCCTCGACCTGCTCAACGCTGCAGTGGCTCACGACGTCGATTCATTCGTCCACATCTCCACTGACAAAGCCGCCGGCGCAACCTCGGTGCTGGGGCGGACGAAGTTCTCCATCGAGCGGGCGATCGCCTCCGTGGCCGCGGCGACCGGACGGCGTTATATGTCGGTGCGTTTCGGCAATGTGCTCGGTTCCCGGGGCTCCGTTCTCGAGACCTTTGTCGCTCAGGTGGCGGCCGGCGACCCCGTCACGGTCACCGATCCCGAGGTCACTCGGTACTTCATGACTGCCGATGAGGCCTGTGAGCTCGTTCTGCAGGCAGCGGCGATCGGCGGCCCCGGAGAGACCTTGGTCCTCGACATGGGCGAACCGATCCGCATCGCTGACCTCGCCAAGCGCGTGATCGCACTGTCGGGCCGCAGCGATGCGCAGATCGTGTACACCGGTCTGCGCCCGGGGGAGAAGCTGACCGAAGCCCTTCTCTCACCTGGGGAGGTCGACAGCCGACCCAATCATCCGCTGATCACTCAGGTGCCGATCGCTCCGATCGATCTGGAGAAGCTCGGTGCTCTGGTCGCCGAATCGCGTGACCAGGGAGTCTTCACTCATCGGTCGACACTGGAGGACCACCTGACGGGTCTCCTCGATTCCGAAGCGACACTGGTCCCCGATGACTCGACGGCTGCCATCGAACCTGCGGCGCTCTCATCACGGTCTTCAGAGCCCGGCGCAGATCCTCATGACACCGGAGTCGGCCTCTGATGGCTCTGCAGTCGCTGGTGATCCTGGTTGTGGCCGCGGTGGTCACGGTTCTCAGCGCCCTCATCGCCTTTCCGCTGCTGCGCCGAGCGGGAGTCGTCGACGTCCCCTCTCACCGTTCCTCGCATACTCTGTCGACCGTACGCGGCGGAGGAATCGCTATCGGCTGCGGCATCACCGTCGCCACAATTCTCGCCATGGTCTGGACTGTCAGCGAGGACGGAGTATTCGGCCTCGGCGGTACCCTCCTGCCGATCGGTTTCCTGGTCCTGACCTGGTGCTATTCGGCCATCGGCATGAGCGATGACCTCGATTCCCTGCGCCCCGCTGGGCGGCTGATCGGACAGGTCATCCTGGCTCTGCTGTTCAGCGCGATCATCGCAATGTTCTCGACACAGGGAATCGCTCACGTCATCGCCTTCGCGGTCATCGGCGTGACCACCGTCAACGCCGTGAACTTCGTCGACGGACTCAACGGGTATGTCACCGAGTGGACCATCGTCACCGCCGGATGGTTCGCCTTCGTCAGCTCCTGGGTGGGCGAGAACGACATCGCGCTGCTGGCTCTGGCACTGGCCGGCGCCGCTGTCGGGTTCCTGCCGTTCAACCTTGGTCGGGCCAAAGCGTTCCTTGGAGACACGGGAAGCTACGGCATCGGTGCGGCTGTGTTCGCTCTCGCGGTCTGGCTGTTCGTCCAAGGCGTCCCGATCGTCGTCATCATCGCGCCGATGATCTTCGTCTTCTTCGACGTCGGTCTCACCTTGGTCCTGCGCCTGTTTCGGGGAGAGAATATCCTCTTGCCTCATCGTGAACACATCTACCAGCAGATCCAGCAGGCGGGCTGGCCGCACAGCTCCGTTTCGCTCTTCCACGCAGCATTGAGCGTCCTTGCCTGCGTCATGGCCGTGCCGACCCTGATCAGCGGAAATACGGCGACGACCTACCCTGCCCACGTGTTCTGGGTCGGATTGCTCGCCTTCTATGCGCTGTTGCCGCTGTGGATGAGGCGACGCGCGCAGAAGGAGGCGATGACCGCATGAGGATCGTTCTGCTCAGCCATTACTACTATCCCGAGGTCGGTGCACCACAGCGTCGGTGGCGGATCCTCGTCGACCACCTGCGCGCCGCAGGACACGACGTCATTACGGTGGCACCACACCCGCACTACCCGTATTCCGACCGGAACGGGTTCTTCGGATCGAATGTCGGGCGGGGGCGCCGTCGAGTCGACGTGCGCCTCGGCGGTACCTGGGACACCGGAATCGACGGTGAGCGGATCCTCCGCGTGCCGTACCTGCACAGCGGATCGTCGATGGCTCGTCAGCTGCTCGACCAGACGGTGTCAGCGACAGGCGCGATGTCGGCGGTCATCGACCGGCTGCGAGGCAGAATGCGCCCCGATGTCATCGTCTCCACGACTCCGGCACTGCCGTTTCTGCTGGCCGGCGACACTTTGTCGCGTCTGCTGCGGGTTCCGCACATTGCTGAAGTCCGCGATGCCTGGCCCGACCTCATTTCGGAGATGAACCTGGTGACGGGTGCTGTTGGGAAGTATCTTCCCTGGACGTTGACGCAGCGACTCGAACATCGACTGCTGCCGGACCTGCTCACTCGTGCTCAACGACGTGCCGCTGTCGTCGTCGTCACCACGGAGGGTTTCAAACATCGTTTGGAACAGCGTGGGGTGACCGCCGAGGTCGTCCGCAGCGGAGTCTCACCAGCTGAGTTGGAAGGCGCATCCGGGCTGACGGCGACGGGGGCGATTCCACTCATTCCTGTCGCTGACGCAACCGGTGCCTCTGGGGATGAAGCCAACCGCAGGACGGCTGCCGACCACAGTCGGCTCAACCTGCTGTATGTGGGCACTGTCGGTCGTTCCCAAGACCTCGGCACCTCGATTCGTGCATTGGCCCGCACCGAGGGCGTGCGACTGCGAATCGTGGGCGGCGGCGTCGACGCTGCCGAACTCAAGACCGTCGCTGCCGCGCATGGCGTTCCAGTGGAATTCCATCCCCAGATCGCAGGTGCCGAGCTCGCGGCCCATTGGGAGTGGGCCGACGCCGGGCTGGTCAGCCTCAGCTCCCTCGATTCCTACGAATGCACAGTGCCGTCGAAGCTCTACTCTCTGATGGCCCGTCGAATTCCAGTCCTCGGCGTCGTCGCCGGTGAGGCCGCCGACATCATCACGGTCACCGCGGCAGGAGAAGTTGCGGTCCCCGGAGACACCGAGTCAGTGGCAGCGGCAATGACGCGGATGCGATCGCGAATAGAAGCCGGTGAGGAATTCGGACTGAATCCGTCCGCCGGCCTGAATCCGCGAGACTGGGTGGCTCGGCATGCATCGGCAACCGCAATGGGGCATACCTACGAACGCATCCTCGAGCAGGTGGTGTCGTGAACCTGCGCTTCCTCGCCCGACAACTGACGAACGTTGCCCTGACCACGGCCGGGCATATCAACGACGACCGCGTATTCTTCGGAATGCAGCTGGCACGTCGCCTGCCGGGACCAGCCTCGCGTTTCGTCGGACATGCACTCGGACGACTGCCGGGCGACGCCAGCCGGGCGGCTTCTGCGTGGCTGCTCGGAGAAGAGATGTCGGCGAAGTCATTGGTTGCCGGCTCTCCTTCGCCTTCACGCCTTCTCGGTGAGATCGCACTCAATCTGGGCCTCCTCGACGAAGCCGAGTCGATCGCAGCTGCTATTCCCGGTGCACGCGCACTGAGCTCACGTATCGAGTGGACCAAGGGGCACATCGACGAAGCCATCGCAGTTCTGCCAGACGGCGCTCGGCGGACACGACTGATCGATGAGCGACAGTGTCTGCAGCCTCATTGGTGGCCGGAGGTTTCCAGCCACATCACGGCTCGCCGGGCACGCGGCAATGCGGAACGTGATCGAAGTCGGCAGCCGACGGTTCTGCACGTGCTGACGAACTCCTTGCCTCATACCCGTTCCGGTTACGCGTACCGCTCACATGCCATCCTCACGACTCTGCGGGACGCGGGTCATCAAGCAGCTGCGGTCACGCGCCCGTCGTATCCCGTGACCGTCGGACGACTGAGTCGGGGACCGGTCGAGGTCGTTGACGGCGTCGAGTACATCCGTGACGTGCCGCTGAGACCGCGTCCTACACCATCCGCGCGGCTGAGTGAGCAGGCGAATCATATCGCCTCGGAAGCACATCGACGTGGAGCACAGATCCTTCATACGACAACGCACTACGTCAATGGCTTGGCTGCCGGTGCGGCCGCGGCGGCTGCGGGCCTGCCGTGGGTCTACGAAGTCCGCGGTGTCTTGGAAGAGACATGGGCGGCTGCAGGAAGCAGTCCGGAAGAGCGCTCAGCGCGTCGGGACAGTCAGCGCTTTGCACTCATGCGCTCCAAGGAAATCGAAGTCACGACGGCGGCAGACGCGGTCATCACCTTGGGCGAGACGATGCGTGAGCACCTGATCGCCGGGGGAGTTCCGGCAGAAACCATCACCCTCATCCCGAATTCGGTCTCCGAAGCCGTCGTCGACACCGATGTCACCCGCACTCCGGCCGAGGTGAGGACGAGCCTAGGCCTGCCCGAAGACGGAATCTGGGTCGGCACGGCAGCGTCGATCGTCGGATACGAAGGACTCGACGACCTCGTCGATGCCGTCATCCTCGCCCGGAGCCAGGGCACGGACCTGCGTCTTCTCATCGCCGGCGACGGTGTCGCCCTGCCGGTACTGCGCGAACGTGCAGCTGTTCTGGGAGAGAACGCCGTCTTCACCGGACGGGTCTCCCAAGCCCAGGCAATTGAATACCAACTCGCGCTCGATGCGATCGTCGTGCCGCGCAAGGACGAACCAGTCTGTCGTTTGGTCACTCCGATCAAACCGATCGAAGCGATGGGCCTTGCGCGACCCGTGGTCATCTCCGACCTGCCGGCACTGCGTGAACTGGTTCCGGACAACGCTGGCTTGGTCACAACGCCGGAGAACCCGCAGGATCTCGCGGGACTGCTGTCCGAGCTCGCCTCCGATGACACCGCGAGAGCCAGATTCGGAGACAATGGACGAGCACACGTTCTTGCAACTCGCAGGTGGAAGGAAATCGGACGACGATATGGGCAGGTCTATTCTCAGCTCGTGGGGAGTGATGCGCGATGAGTGAGACAAAGAACCCCCTTGGGCTGAGTTCGATCCCGTCCGTTTCGAGCGAAGGCCTCGTACCCGTCGGTCGGCGGACGAGTCTGAGCAGCTACCTCGCCGCGCTGTGGAACCGTCGGCACTTCATCATCGCCGAGTCCCGAGCCAAGATGTCGAGTTCGACGCGGAAGAACATCCTCGGATACGGCTGGCTGTTCCTCAATCCACTGCTGTCGGTGCTCGCATTCTGGTTCATCTTCGGATTCATTCTGCAGACTTCTCGAGGAGTTCCGAACTTTCTCGGCTTCCTCGTCGTCGGAGTGTTCTTCTTCGGGTTCACCGGCAAGTGCATGACCGGCGGAACCGGAGCGATCCGCTCGGGTGCGTCGATGATCAAGGGATTCCAGTTCCCCCGTGCTGCGCTTCCGATCTCTACTGTGGTCCGCAATTTCCTCGACTTCATGCCGACACTGCTCGTCATGGTCATCGTGCTGGCGGTCGTGCCCCCGCTCGAAGTCATCACCTGGCGTGTCATCCTCGTCATCCCCGTCATCATCCTGCAGACGATCTTCAACGTCGGTCTCGCCTGCTTCCTAGCTCGTCTTGGACACAAGATCCCGGACCTCACGAACTTCATGTCGATTGTCAGCCGATTCTGGCTCTACGGATCGGGAGTGTTCTTCTCCATCGAAGACCGACTGGACAATCACCCGGCACTCTTGGCAGCTATGCAGTACAACCCGATGCATGCTTATCTGACGCTGGTGCGCAACTCACTGCTCTACGGAGTCGATACCGATCCGAAGATGTGGATCGTCGGCACAGTCTGGGCGTTCGGCCTTCTCATAGTCGGATTCCTGTTCTTCTGGAGAGGGGAGGAGAACTATGGCCGACTCTGAGGTCCAGGAACCCAATATCATCGCGGAGAACGTCCAAGTCCGGTACACCGTCAACACCAACGATCCGGGCAGTAGGGCAACTGGTGTCCGACGCCTGACGAACAAAATCGTCGGGCGACAAGGTCAGACGACTGTGCGGGCGCTGCGTGGGGTCAACTTCGTTGCCCGTGAAGGAGAGATGGTGGGAATCGTCGGGGCCAACGGCTCCGGAAAGTCGACCTTCCTGCGCAATGTCGCCGGCGTCGAGCAGCCGGATCGAGGCCGCATTCTCGTCCGTTATCAGCCGCTTCTGCTCGGTGTCAGCGCTGCCTTGCAACCCGCGCTGTCGGGAAGTGAGAACGTTCGCCTCGGATGTCTGGCGATGGGCCTATCTCCGGAAGAAGCGGCCGAAGCCTTTGACTATGTCGTTGAGCTTTCGGCGTTGGGGTCGGCAATCCATCGGCCGATGGGAACCTATTCCTCGGGTATGGGCGCCAGACTCCGATTCGCCATCGCCTTGGCTGCGCGACCGAAGATTCTGCTCATCGATGAGGCACTGTCGACAGGCGACGCGACATTCGCCGAACGCAGTGAACGTGCGATGGATGAGCTTCTCGCTGAAGCAGGAACGGTACTGCTCGTCAATCACGCTGCCAAGGTGATTCAGGAGCTGTGCACCCGTGCAGTCTGGATGCACCGAGGTGAGATCCTCATGAACGGCCCTGCGGAGGCTGTCGCAGAGAAGTACCGCTGGTGGGCGTGGAATGTTGCCAAGGGCAAGGAAGACATCGCGGACAAGCTCCTTGCCGATGTGGTGAGCAACGCGGTCAAAGAGGAGATCAATATCCTCGAACCCGAACTCATCAAGAACCCAATCCCACGCCATGCAGCGCGATCGTCCAAGAAGAAAGCTGCTCCGGCTCGCCATGTGAAGCGACAGGACACGGTCGAAGAAGTCGAAGAGACTCCGACTCCGATGCTGGCTGCCGCTGAAGAACAGGTTTGGCCGACGTCCTTCGACGCTGAGATGCCGAAGGCCAAATTCCCAGCATTGCCCAAACCTGCTTCTCAGGCGGTGAGCGCCCCACGAATCACTGATGCCCCGCCGTTGCGACTGAATCCCAGTAAGAAGCGGGTCGTGCTGCGTGCAGCGAATCCGAGCGACCGTGCGTCGTCGGTTGCCGCTGCCGATGACTTCACCGGCCGCAGACTTGCCTCTCGTGCACGCCAGATTGCCGACGAACGCTACGAGGAGCGGCAGCGATTGCGGCACGAAGATGAGGTTCCTGCTGTTCACCAGGATTCGGGCCGATGAAGATCGCTATCTTCGGGTCCTGCGTGAGCCGTGATACAGCAGAGTTCATGCCAGAAGCCGAGGTCGTGGCCTACGTAGCCAGGCACTCGGTGACGAGTCTTGAATCTCCACATGGGACAGCCGGAATTGATCTCAGTGACTTGACCTCGGCGTTCCAGAAGCGAATGGTCACCAGCGACCTCAACGGCACCGGTCTCGATCGGATCGCCAAGAATGCCAAGGATCTTGACGTCGTTCTTCTCGATTTGATCGATGAACGACGGGGATTCTGGCGTTTTCCCGATGGAACGACAATGACGAACTCACTTGAAATCGAGTCGTGCGGAGCAGCGCGTGTAGCACGTCGCGCCGGTGCGCGGCTCGTCGAGTTCGGCACTGACGAACACTTCGATCAGTGGAGGTCAGGGTTCATCACCCTCATTGAAGGTCTCAAAGATGCCGAAGTGTGGGAGAAGACCATCCTACTCGACATCGAATGGGCCGGTGCCGTCGACGGAGCACAGCACCCACAGAACGACGGTTTCGCGAAAGCAGGGCGGCAATGGCGTCGGCTACAGCGAGGATCTCGCGAGGCGGGCAGGGAACTGTCAAGAGGACGTGGATTGGGTGAGGCTTGGCAGAGCCTGCGTAATATCAAACCGACCGAAGCGGAAGAGTATGCCGAACGGGCCCTATCGGCCAATGCTCAGTATGTCCGCTATCACGAAGCGGCCCGTGATTTCGCGAATTCTACCGTGACCAAGTTGAGCAAAGATTTACGAATCGACCCCGCCCACCGATGGGGTCCTCAGCCATTCCACTATCGAGAACGCGATTATCTAGGAATTGCGAACGGCATAAGAGAGATAGCTGAGCGCCTGTAAGACGAACACATGAGTGTACCGTCCAGCACCTAGCGCATCACGAATTCAGAAATGCTCGAGTCGAGGCGGAAGCAAATTTTTCGCTCACCAGTTTACTGGAGACCTGGAACACAGTACGACGCGGCGGACGGTGCCACCATAAGGTGAACGATATACTAATTTTGTTTTGACTGATCCTTTCCAGGAGAAAAACTTGAGTTCAGAACCAGAGACGCCTGGGATGCTGCGAACCTTGATGAGAATGTCGAGGAAGAAGGCCGAGGAGCGGAGGAGTTCCTCGAATGTTGTGCGGGCAGATGAAACGAACGAGCCGGTGGAAATCGCCGACGATGCGACGGTGACAACGGCTACAAGCCACGAGGAAACAAGTGGGCGAGCGCGGGTAGCTCTCCCGGGACGCCCAGACGGCGTCCTTGGTGATGAACTGACAGTGGTGTTAACCCAAAGTCCAACGGCTGACGATCTCCGACATCTGTTCGGCGGATCACGAGTATCCGCAAAATGTGTGATGCCATCGCCTATCGTGCCTACGCACGGAAATCCACGCTACGACGCTTCCGCAGACGCGGCCAATGGCGGCTACGAAACGGCGGAACCGCTACCGCTAGCCTGGAGACTCCCTTTTTTGCATGCAAGGAAAATCGTGACCGATGAGACAGAGTCTCAAACACGACTGTTGCAAAAGTTGCTCCATAGTGTGACAACGGAATTCGTCCTCATCTCGCCAGAGTGGGAAGCTCTTGAGCTGAAGGGCGTTAACGATCTGCTATCGCGTGTAACGCACGAGCAGGTTCTTTTCGGTTCGGGAAATATTCGTCATGTGGCGGAGACCGGGGACAATAGTTCGCCTCTACTTGCTCCCACGCATAAAAGAGCTCAGGTCATCGACTTCTATGAGAACGAAGCCTTCGGGGACTTCGGGCTTGGGAACAAAATCTTTAGAACGACATTCCTTAGAGAAGTTGTCGATTTTTGCGTTGAGCGAAACCTTGACGAATTGATTCAGACGTCTTTGGTCGCATCCGCATGGGCTAAAGAATACCTGGTATCGAAGGAGATTGTTCTATCAACCTTCTTCCCGACAGAAAATGCTGCAGTTAGGCGTCAGCGGAACAATCCAGATGTTCTTGCTAGCACAATGAGCATGATTGAACATGGTATAGACGCGTTGGTGGCCGTCGGTGACGAGGAATTAATAAACGGGTGGCGCATCTATTCGTTCGGGGCACTGATGTCTCCGTACTACCAGTTGGTCCCGAGAGCAAGCGCTGAATATTGGAACACGCTTTCAGAATTCATCGACGGGCAATATGCGTCAATCCAAAGAGATGGAATCTTGGACTCCCTCTCATTGCATGACAGAGTGTTGATCCATTTAATTAAGGAAAATAATAGAGCCGACTGTGAAGCGGTGTCATTCAATCGAAGCGAACTAGGGTCGAAATATCTAATAGAAGTATCCGACGGACATCTTTTCGCAGCGCCAAATTATCTTGAGGATCTTCAATCCCCAATTCCGAAGGATATCCTTGCCTGCCAGAAATCTGAACTTGAGTTGAAGGCGGGAATATTCGACTATCAATGGACGGATCCGTCAGTGTTGCGGATTTCCGGATACGCCTATATTGAGGGACTGGATATTGATATTCATGACCAGAGGACTTGTGTTCGAGTTGTGAATACAATTACTGGTGCATTTACTGACTTCCCGATTCGTAGTGTCGATAATCCGCGTATCGATTCAATTAGCAATGACCGCAATCTCAGTTATGCAGCTATGGGCTTCGAATCGGACATAGCGCTATCGCAATTTCCTGATGCGAACTTCGATTCTCTTCTCGGTAGCTACACGTGGAAGATCGAGGTCCTCATTGAAAACAAGGCTGGCACCGTCCAGGACGGTTTTGCTTGGCGCGATAGATCCGGGAGTGCAGCGAATCTTGATTTTGCTGAACTTCAATCGGGTGTGCGGCTAGTGCCTCGATTTTCTTCGGATGAAGGTTTGGAGGTCAAGTTCGATCGGCCAAAATACGTGGTCCACAATGCCGACATCGAGGGTCGGGTGTTGACTATACGAATCGCAGCCGGCGGTGGTTCCATTCCGATTGGCATCGAAGCTTCATGTTCCGCAACAAAGACAACGACGCAAGGCGCCCTAGTTGCATTTGACGACGGTGTAGCCACCTATAGTGTGGAGCTGCCGACAGTCACCCACGACTCGCGGGCCAAAGGGGAGTGGGATTGGTCGATCAGGGCAGTACTCGCTGGAAATGAATATCATCCATTGTCGTGGGCTTATGACGCGAAGGCGCTGGAGGCACGAATTGATCCGGCCGCTTCACTGACTGTCAGGCTCACTGGCTTTGGGTATGTGAAACTCGTCGAACGGCGCTGGCGCATACTTGTCGATCGGGTAGTAGTTTCGTCAGACGGTCAACAGCTGGAGGTATTTGGATCTTGTGACCTTGACAGCGGCCGCCCTCCCATCCTCGTGCTTTCCAATGCGCGTGGATCGATAACTGCCACTTATAGCGAGCTCGTCGCCAAGTCAGACAAGCCAGCTGCCGAGTTTAGAGTGAAATTTGATCTGAAAGCGTCGGTCTGGAGAGAAACGGAAGGTCCTATTGAGTCGGGCGCCTACAGCCTCAGGTACTTGCGCCACGAGGGTGATGACCCCAGCCGTAGCCATTGGATATTAGCGGGGAGGCGATTCAGCAGCGAGCTTCCCTACAGAGCCGAAGGTTATCGAGCTAGCGTCGAAGTTTCGCGAACCACCCGGCAAGGCGCGGTAAAAATTCACGTCCGACCGAACCTTTCCGAACGGGAAGCCTCAAGGTTTGGTCAACGTGAGCTGCAACTCGAATACTTCACTGGGCCCAACGTGGATCTGTCAGTGGAAGCTGACGGTGAATTCGTGCTAGCTACGTGCTTCGGCGGACGCCGAGTGACTGACACCGTCCTGGAAGTTGTTAACCGACTTCATAAGGAGAAGCCCGACCTTCCAATCTATTGGGGGGTCGTTGACGAATCCGTCCCGGTACCAGAAGGACACGAGTCTGTCGTCATTGGAACCAGACGCTGGTATCAATTGCTCAGTAGCGCACGACTATTAATAAACAACAACAACTTTCCACACTACTACCGTAAACGAGCTGGACAATACTATCTGCAGACGTGGCACGGCACCCCACTGAAGCGACTGGTGTTTGACGTTGATTCCAATAACTTCTCGTTGTCGTATTGGGCTCTTATGGCGCGAGAGGCTAAATATTGGGATCTCTTGATCGGACAGAATGAAGCATCCGCTAAAACTCTGGCTAACGCGTTTCGATACGATGGACCTTTGTTCTACGATGGCTACCCTCGTAACGATTCTCTCAATGGGTCCGATGCACTGGCTACGCGTGAGAAAGTCCGACGTCATCTTGGCATTGGAACTGAGGAGAAGGTCGTATTGTATGCGCCCACATGGCGAGATAATGCAAAGTCATCTTCGAGTCAATATGCGATGGTCACGTATTTGGACTTTGATGCATTCAACAAGCAGTTGGGTAAGGAATGGACAGTCCTGCTCAGAGGGCACCACAATATTGCGGCGGAAAGGACAACGGCGGGCCTTAATGTCGTTGATGTAACCGACTACCCGTTGGTAAATGACCTCTATTTGGCCGCCGACGCGCTCGTCACTGACTACTCGTCGGTGATGTTTGACTTCTCGGTTACGGGCAAGCAGATTGTCTATTTGGCTCCCGATATCGATGCCTACCGAGACGATATTCGGGGGTTCTATTTCGACCTCATCGAAGCTGCACCGGGTCCGGTTGTGAAGACTACTCGCGGAGTAGTAGACGCACTTCAAAATCTTACTCTCACCCAGTGGAGATATCTGCGTAAGAGGAAAGAGTTTAAGCATCGATTCGCTCCGTTTGACGACGGTGCCGCAACAAACAGGCTTTATGAGGCGTTGCCCATCTCAGAGATATTTCGGGGTGAGTGAAATGCGGTCGACTCGCAATCTGAGCCTGGGGAGGATTCGAAATCCGTGAAGAAGATCTGGAAGTTCAAGCCTAAAGTATCGTCAAGCCCAGTAGCGGCTGCGGTCCCTCGCAAAGTTCCTTTGGACATATACATGCTTACGTACTCAATTCCGGAGAACTTCGGCGGCATGACTAATGTATTGCTTCATCGAGCACGCTCGTTCGCCAATTTAGGGGAGAAGCGAATAGACGTGCTTACGTTGGACGCTGATATGGATTTACCTCACGCGGTTGCCCGTTTGGAGGAGCGCGGCTATTTAGGCGAGTCGAATGTTCGTCTAAGGAATGTGTGGCATGAGATCGGCGAGCTATCTGACACTGCGTTAATGGGCTACGAGTCCTCGGATGAAGAAACTGTTGAGGATACCCCTGTCTCATTTGAAGAGGGAGGAACGTTGCATGTTCGGAAGGGCGGAGACGGATCGTTGCTTCAACTCGACCGCTATCGCTCCGATGGAACTCTGTGGGCCATAGACAGACGTGACACCCACAGGGAAGGCTCGGTGGGTGGTCGACGAATTTCCTTATACGCGAGGAACGGTACTCTGGTGGGCCAGTGGACTCGCCCATCCGAGTTCTATTTCGCGTGGTTGGATTGCGTAATCGGATCTAGAACGGCTGCGTTGATCAGTGATTCTCAGTTCGTTGGCGGTTTTGTTCACAACTATAAACGCCCGAACGTGGTTGTAGCTCAAGTTGTGCATAGTACACATTTGGAATCGGGTGCGAACGATGCGTTTGGCCCCCTGTCACGGGGCAAAGGGCCGATTATGAAGAACGCAGATGCATTTGACCTAGTGACAGTCCTTACTGAATCGCAAAGAGACGATGTAGCGTCAGCTGATCTGGTTGGGAACAGCCTACGAGTCATCCCCAATTCTCGATCGACGCAGGAGCTGAGTGGTTCTGAAGATCGCCCAAGTGGACAGGGCGTGATGATATCCCGTCTGACCTCCCCTAAGAGGGTCGAAGATGCAGTTCGTGCGACTGTATGGGCAAGCCATCATTGCCCCGGACTTCATCTCGATATTTATGGGGACGGCGGTCAACGTGCCAATCTTGAGCGATTGATTGACGGCATTGATGGGGCCGGAGCTGTTAGCTTAAAAGGGTATAACTCCTCAGCTGCCGGTAAATTCCGTAACGCGAGATTTAGTGTACTGTCGTCAAAATTCGAGGGTTTCGGATTGGTGTTAGTGGAATCAATGGCGGCCGGATGCATTCCAATTGCTTATGATATTAAATACGGTCCGTCTGACGTTATCACTGACGGCGTGGACGGATTCTTAGTTCCCTCGGGTGACGTTCATGGGTTAGCTGCCGCGATTCATAGAGTTGCGTCCATGAGGGACGGAGAACTTGCTCGGATGCAGGAGGCGGCCGTGCTTCGTTCGAAAGCTTTTTCGGATAGCGTTGTCATGAAGCTTTGGATGGACGAAATAGCCGAGGCTTGGCGTAGGAAGTCCGATGTTCCTGCGGAGGCTCCCAAAGCGTCCATTCGTCAGGTGCTATTTACGGGTGATGACTCTGTTCGATTCTATGGTGAAGTGGTGGGCGCGGTGCCCGGCCCGTGTGCTCTATTCCTAAGTTGGTTAAATCGTGATAACTCATTGATCTATTCCCGTATGCGAGTCAACGACGTGCGGTTCGTTGACGAAGTTGGTTATTTTTCCGTAGATGTTCCAATGGAGCGTTTGACCCGTTGTGGGCCTGGTCCATTAGATTTCTCTCTGGATATTTCAGGTGGGGGAAATTTGTTCAGGGAGCGACTTAAATGCGCCTCCGAATTCTCTGGCATTTCCGAAAGCGGGTTACGGGTATATTCGACCATTTATGGCAATTTGAGTATTGCGGTAAAGTAGCCCTATTCTCTGATAGGTGGAGAGTTTGATCGATTGACCCTGTGCCTGTGGTCATCAATATTTTTGGGCTCCATACTGAGCGGGGCGACTCGCTGTTTTTCTTATTCTGTTAACCTGCCTGCGGTTTCCCGACGGCTGTTGTTCGCCTGGCTCGAAGCGAGCGTTTCGAGGAATTCTGCCGGCGCACGGTCTAGGCTTGGGCTGCAGCATGCTGTGTAGGCGTTGCTTTTGTGCTTGGGCATTAGTTTTGCTTCACGATATCTCGCTTTTTGTGTACTTGATTATGAGTAGCTTCTGCTAATGTGTCATTCTGGTTATAGTGTTTCGCAGTGCTGCAGCAGTGGTGCCGTCTGCTTTTAGGTCTGAGGGCGTTGGCGGTTGTAGCCATCTTGCTATTTGGGCATGGGGCGGTATCTAAGCGGAGCGGCTCGAGTGGGCGTTGGGCTATTCGAACGGGCGGAATTGCAAACATTTGTAGCTGGTGTTAGTTTGAACTAACATCGGATGAATGTTTTAGTAACATTTGGGGCTCGGCATTGTTTCGGGAGCCGACCGTAGTTTAGGCCGCTGAGAAGCATATACAATGCGGCTATGGTATTAGGTTCGTATTTGTTCCCGCGCGGGTTTATTGCTTATCACCAATCGGTGAATGCATTTGGGTGGGAAGGTCCTCCGCAGCGGTTTCAGCAACTCAGCTTTGGCGAGCTGTTCATGTGGTTCGACAGTGAGCGAGCGCCGGCCGTGGCTCGGTCAGAATCAGCTGCCGTTCTGGTCGTTGGGACAGCAGCATTCGTCCCACCTGGTTCGGATCTGGTCGAGGTGACTGCTGATTTGCAGGCGATCGCCGAGTCTCTGCTCGTGGAACTGACCTCAAGCCAGAAGCACTTCCTTGACGCGCTGGACTACCTTGGCGGGCGCTTCGCGATCATTGTCGAAGTCGACGGCCTCTATCGCGTGTTCCACGATGCACACGGCACTCGCACGATTTACTACGACATGAACCGCCTAGCCTTCTCCACACATGCACATCTGCTCGCATCACTTATCGGAGTCGAGCCGCGTGACTCTAGTGAGTTGAAGGCTACGCGATCCTGGGCAACGCTGCCTCTGTCTTTCGCCTGGGACGAGACACCTTTTCCTGGGATCCGAGCACTCCTGCCGAACCATATGCTTGAGCTCGAGTCGAAACGCACTTTCCGCTACTACCCGCGAGAACGCAATCGCTTCACCAATTTGAGTTTTGACGAGAGAGTGTCGGAGATCAACCGCCTGTGGTTGGGGCAGATGAGTGCATTCGCCCAGAGCACCGACCGCTTCTTCGTGTCATTGTCCGGAGGACTCGACTCGAGAGTGGTTTTAGCCGCACTGCGTGAGCACAAGGGCAAGGTCGATGCATTCACCTATTTCACAAACAATGGGACTGGCAATTGGGCGCAGGCCATGCAGATGGATCGTGACCTCTCCCAGCAGGTACTTGCGCTTGCGCACGTCAACCACGTGCCGATCGTGCACGGGGAAGGCGCAAAGTTCACCGAAGAAGACAAAGCCATGGCTGACAAGAACTCGCTTGTCGAACACGGTCGTTGGCTCGTTGCCCGCTATGTTGAGAATTTCGGAAACAGCACGGGGCTGCACTTCAGGGGTAACACCCAGGAGACGATCCGTTCGTACTACGGGTCAACCAAGCAGAGGGATCCGATCGATCTGGTCAAGGGCCTGATGTCCTCACGGTTGAAGAGCGTCAACCTCGACGACGAGGAACTCAAAGACTACGAAGCGAAGCTCGATGAGACACTGAAGCAGTTTGGCTATCCGAATGCGCTGCACGACTTCGTGGCCTCAGACATGTTCTATTGGGAGATCCGGATGGGGCGGTGGCTGGCCGAGATTTATAACGAGACCGACCCGGCATTCGACTCGATCTCGCCGATGAACATGCGGGCCATCGTCGAACTCGGGCTCGCCGGATCTGAAGACGAACGACGGTCCGGGATCATGTTCACCGAGCTTATCGACCGCAACTGGCCCGAGCTGAATTTTCCTGGAATCAATAACAGGAACAACCTCTACAAGCAGAGCACTATTCTCCGTAAGTCGCTCACCGAAGCCAAGTCACGAGCAGCCGCGGCTCCACCCTGGATCGGACGAGCAGGCAACAACCATGGCCATCCTCTGTCGGCCGGGCCACTGTCGATGGAATCCAACAACCACACTGTCGACTGCCCGCGAGGCGAAATCAAGATTCCAGCCGAAGAGTTAGGAGCGGGAGCATTCGCCAGACGAGTAGTGACTTTGTCTGACGAGAGTTCCAGCGTCCTCACCTTCAGCCTGCGTAGCAACTACGTCAACTCAAGAGGCACTGACTATATGCGCTTTGAAGTCGAGGTGAATGGGAAGACTCTTGTCGGGCACAAGGTCGGGTTCGACTCTGACACCAGCTACTGGGCTGTGTACGGGCTTCGGCCAGGCGATCGAGTCAGTCTGGGAGTCCGGTCTTTGCGCACGGTAACTACCGAATCATGGTCCAGAGCCTCTCGTTGCTTCATCACTATCTTGGATTCTGCAACTGAATACTGGGAACGGCGAGGATCCCTCGACCTCGGTTATGCGACGACCAGTGCGGCGGCAATGCCAGGGGAGTCGTTGCGCGGATAGATCGACGTACTCTCTTAATATCCCAACGAGACGAGGTATCGGAAGAAGTCTGCGAGGTCGTTGCTGGCCAAAGCGTTCTTGAGCGCGGGTACCGCCTCGGGGTCGAAATCGATGATGACTGTGCCGTTGTCCTCGCGACGTGAGTTCGTGGGCACGGTGACCACTGCGATGTCGTCTGTCTGCAGGGTCCGGAGGCTGTTGGCGATCTTGACGAGTTCACCCGTCGTGAGCTCCGCGTTGTGCTGAATGCCCGACGCGAAATGTCCAAGCACAGCAGCGCCCTTGTTGGGATCCTTGACCAAGCCGCCTGACTTCAGCCCCTGAACGAGAGCTCGCACCACCGCCCGCTGATTACGGGTTCGCGTCTGGCCGGCATCATCGACTGGATTCACTGAAGTGAAAATCGCTGATGTCGTTCCGTCGAGGTTGTTCGTACCCTCGACGAAGTCGGTGCCGTCCGCGCTGAATGCAGTACGGCTGTAGACCTGCAGACCGCCTAGCTCGTCGATGACGCGCCCGAGCGCGTCTGCTTCCAGCTGTGCGATGTGATCAATGCGGATGCCGAGGAACTCCTCCACCATGGCGACGACGACCGGCCACCCGCCCTCGTCGGCAATGGTCGCGAAAGTCTGACCTGCCTCGATCTGAGTGGAGGGATTAAGGACGAGTCCTGCTGCGAAGTCGCCGGCGGCGGGAACATGGATGACCGCGAACGTGTCCCCTTGGCTCGATGACTGTGGGGCCGCCTCGGTGAGGTCTCCGGGATTTGTCACCCGAAGCATCAGGGTGCGGGAATCGCCAGCAGCCGGGCGGATGTCTTCTGGCGGGAAGGCAGCCTCGGCGTGGATGGTCTTCGACGCATCATCGAACTCCGCACGGGCGGAGTTGAGGTCCTTGAGAGAACCGATGGCGGAAACCATCTTCGTCAGCTTGGCCATGGCAGTCCCACTTCCTCTGTCAGGTCACATGGTGCTGGTCCCAATAATAGCCGCGGGAGGAATCTTCAGCGCTCTCCACCGTGCCAACTGCAAGTCCCTTGGCCGGACGAATTGGAAACGGTGCCATCGTTGCACTGAGTTGGTCCGCCAGAGTTCCCCTGATACTCGTTGTACGGACCCGGGTATGGGTAGTTGGGGTCGGAACTGCCGTACTCGGGTGCTTCGCCCTCGAACGCGTCTGAACTGTCATACGGGTCGGGAGCGTCCGGCGCCGATGGATCTGACCCGTCGGACTCCGGCGGTGTATCGAAATCGTACCGAGTGATGAACAGCTGATTGTCGTAGTAGTCCGAGAAATCCGCAGCCGACAAGGTAGATCCGATGGCATTGACCGTTTCCAGAAAAGCCAAAGAGATCAGCTGTGCTTCCGAGCCGTACCTTTCGAAGTTCGTGCCGTAATCGTCGACTCCGCACCAGTACGAACCGATCACCAAAAATACGAAGGACTCGAGCAGAAGGCGGGATCGCGGATCCTCGGCGAGGATCTCGGCGGATTCCGGACCATAGACACGAGTGCTGCCCGCTTCAGAATAGGAGTCACATTCCTTCTCTGCGAGCGACAGCCACTCATCAGGTTCCACGTCGGTTCCATAGCGAAAGGCGAGCACTTCGCCGTAGTAGATGAGCTGCTCGTCCTCCGTCGAGTATGGGTCCAGATCCTCAGACACCGCCTCGGGCGCTGGTTCGTCAACGGCTGCCGGATTGACCTCCTCGATGGGGTCAGCGGAGGATCCGGTCGAGTCACCGGTCTGCGGTGGCTTCTCGACTGTAGAGCAACCCGAAAGAGCGACGAGGGCAAAAACTAACACCACCGCGACAAAGGAGCGTCTTATATTCACTTGCCACAGCAAGGACCTCAACAGAGGTGAGCGATGCTTCACGGGACCCCGATTCGACTCTGACCGAAGCAGACGACTTATCGTAACTGGTTACTCGTGAGCGAGAATGCCTCTGGCCGGGGTGGAGGGCAACGGTTATCAATTCGTTGGAATGTGAGTGACTGCGTTGCCGGTAATGCGCTCATTCAACACATAAAACAACTCGACCGAGCAGCTAACAGCTACTCGGTCGAGTTCATTTGGTTTCAGCGGAGGCCGAAGATCTTTCCGAACGCGCTTCCGGATGACTGGCCGTCCGACTTCTTGGATTCGGGAGCCTTTTCCGACGGCTTGTCAGCAGAAGCTTCGGCGGGCTTGACCGGCGGCGGGGGAGGGAACTCCGTGCCGGCGGACTCTGCCTTCGGGGCCACTGATGCTGCGCTCTCCGGGGCCTTCGGCGCGGGAGGAGCCGTCTCGGTCTCGTCGGCTGCCGGGGTCGGGGTCACCGACTCCGGAGCTTCGGGGACCGGCTGAGGGGCTTCCGGTGCGGGAGCCGACTCGGCGGCTTCTGGCTTCGGAGCGTTCGGCACCTCAGGTGCTTCCGGTGTCTCCTGGACCGGGGCGTCAGCGGAGTTCTCCGGGGCATTGGTCACGGGCGCTGTGGTCTGCGGGGCTGCGGAGCCAGCTTCGGGGGCGGAGGTCGCCTCGGTGGAAGGTGCCCGGGCCTCGGTGGAGGCTTCGTTCTCAACCGCGGTTTCGGACGAATCGGCGGGGGCCGCCTCGGCGGCATTCTTGATGAGGGAGAGCTCGAATTCGAGCGTGATCTTGTCGCTGACGAGGACGCCACCGGAATCGAGCTTCGTATTCCAGGTGACGCCCCAGTCCTTGCGGTCGATGCGACGCGAGCCCTCGAGGCCGGCGCGCAGCTCGCCGTAGGGATCGGTCTCGACGCCGATGAGCTCGAGCGGAACCGACACGGTCTTCGTCATGTCACGGATCGTCAGCTCACCGGTGACGATGTAGGAGCCTTCGTCGACCTCGTCGATGGCCGAGGAGACGAATCGGATCTCCGGGTAGGTCTCCACGTCGAAGAAGTCCGCCGAGCGCAGGTGCTCGTCGCGGCCTTGGCTGCGGGTGTCGACGCTGGCGGTCTGGATGATGACCTCGGCCTTTGAATCGGCAAGGTCGTCGGCGATGTCGGCGGAACCTGACACATCGTTGAACGCTCCGCGCACACGCGAGACCATGGCGTGGCGTGTGGAGAATCCCAGTCGAGAATGTGAGGGGTCGATGTCCCAATGACCTGTGATCCCAGGAGTTTCTGTCATGGGGGATAGCTCCTTCGGTTCCTCCGCGCTCCTGCAGGGGAGGCTGTCGTAGTCGGTGTGCCAATTCGCAGATCGAGCGATCATTGAAAGAGCAATCGCCTACGTAGTCTTACACGGGCAGGCGCTTCTGTGCCACCCTGACTCGCATCAGCGTTCGACGTTGCCGGCGAGGACGCCGACCAAGGTCAGCGCCATGGCAATGGCCAGAGCGATCGCTGAGGCGATGAACGCGGCGGCGATGTGCTCGCTCAGGGCCGCCGCGACGATGGCCGGTCCGACGATCTGACCGATGCTGTACCAAGAGGTCAGCTTCGCCGAGGCGTTCGCGACGCCCATCTGCGTGCCGACGCCGATCGTCATCATGACCACGCCGATGAAGGTGAAGCCGAAGAGGGCAGCGGCGATGATGAGGACGATCGGTGAGGATCCGAAGACTGCGAGCAGGGCACCGAAGACCTGGAGGCAATAGCAGACGGTCAGTGCCTTGACTGTGCCGATGCGGGCGGCGACCGCTGACCAGGTCAGGGGAGACGCCGCTGTTGCGATCCCGGCGATGAGCCACGTCGAGGCAGCCGCGGTTGCTCCGAAGACGGGACCGGCCAGCACAACGAGGTAGGTGCCGATGATGATGTAGCCGCCGCCCTGGAAGAAGTAGCCGGTGGAGAGGATGGCCATGGCTCGGCGACGATTGGCCTCGAAGGGGGTGGCCTCCTCGGTGGGGGAGTGATCGGTGTTGGTCTCGGTCGGGGCGACCGCCTCGGCGGTGGTGGTCTGTGGGACCCGGGCGGCGATCGGCCAGGTCCAGGCGATGATGGTGAAGACCGCGGACACGGCCGCGCAGATGAGCCACAGTTGGCGCCAGTCGGCGAAGCTGCCGGCGGCGAGCACGATTGCTCCGGAGACGAGGATGCCGAAGCCGACTCCGCCGTAGGAGACGCCGCCGTCGCGTGGTTTGCGGGAATTCGCGGGGATCCGTTGGGTCACGCACACGAAGATCAGCCCCGAGGCGATGCCGGCGATCGTGCGGATGCCGCCTTGCCAGATGAGGTTCGGGGTCAGGGCGACGGCGGCGAGGCCGAGTGTGGAGACGATGAGGTTGAGGCGGTAGACGAAGCGGTTGGGTTCGACCCAACCTTGGGCGATGACGAGGGTGCCGATGAAGTAGCCGACGTAGTTGAGCGTGGCGATCCACGCGCCGGGGGCGGAGCCCCAGTGCAGGGCGGCGGCCATGAGCGGCAGTGCCGGGGTGTAGAAGAATCGGCCCATGCCCATCGCCACCGAGAGGCCGAGCGCACCGCGGACGGGGGTGAGGGAGGGCCGGGCGATGCTGTCGGGCATGGCGGTTCCTCTCCTCGGGTGGGCTCAGGTGGCGTGGTCTCCACCCTTACGATGCCATGAGCGCGGGGCGGCCGCCTCGGCGGGTGGGGATTCGGACTTCGGACGTCGACGTGGTGGAGGCGGACGTCTTGCCTTGTTTGGGCGGGAGGTGTCTCGAAAGGCACTGTGGGAGTTGTTGATTCTGTGGGGACAGGGCAGAGTTATCGGAGTGAACCTCAAAAGGAGCATCCAGGGCGGTGTGGTGGCGCTCGCCCTCGTTCTGTCCGGGTGCTCGTGGTTCGATTCGGACGATTCGTCGTCCTCGAGCCAGTCCCCGGAGCCGAGTCCTACTCCGACCGAATTCGAGCAGTCGTTTGCCGGCGCGGTCTCCGGAGACGATGCGGTGGTGACTGCGTCCACCGACAAAACGGGTCCGGGCCTCACGGCAGACAATGTCGGGATCTCTTTCGAAGCCACTGACCTCGCCGATCCTCGGCTCGATCCGGCGCAGTCCAACCTCGACGAGCAGTTGAAGTCCCTCGGATCGCCGGCGCTGCGCTTCGGCGGCAATGCTCTCGACCGGAGGACGTTCTGGACGTCCAAGGGTGAGAAGCCGAAGCACGGTGAGAAGGTCACCGTCACCCCTGATGACCTCAAACGGCTGAAGAAGCTCGTCGACGTCACCGGTTCGTCCGTCACCATCGGCATTCCTCTGGGCACCTACGATCCGAAACGCGGAGCGGACATGGCCGCGCATGCGGTCGACATCCTCGGCGATTCTCTTGTCGGTCTGGCGATCGGCAATGAGCCGAACGGGTACACCGTCAAGGATGTGCCCAGCGGTGCCGTGCGAGGCAAGGGATGGAACAAGGACAAATACGTGGAGCAGCTTGAGGCGTATGCGAAGGCGATCCATGCCAAGCGGCCCGATGCGCCGATCATCGGTCCCGATGTCTACGACGGCGCGTGGATGGAGGCTTTCGCGGATTCGGACGTGAAGAAGAAGGCCGCGATCTCCCAGCACTGGTATCAGCTCTACGAATGCGACTCTTCGACGGTGCCCGGTCGCGGCCCGCAGGCGGCGAACCTCATCGACCCTTTGGCGAAGGAGGCGGCGAAGAAGAACCTCGGCATCGGGAAGTCGAAGGCTGACGATGCGGATTTGCCGCTGTGGCTCGAAGAGACCGGGCCGACGAGCTGCCCGGGCACGAATGACACCTCGCTGACGAACGCCTCGGCGTTGTGGGCTGCCGACTACACGATGTATGCGGCGACGCTCGGGGTCGAGCGGATGGCCATGCATTCGATGCTCGGGGCGTGCAATGGGGGAGCGCCGATGTCGCTCATCTGCGATCCGGCCGATCGCGGGGATCAATCGAACGAGTTCCAGGTGCGACCGAACATGCTCGGGCTGCGGCTGCTCGTACCCAGCGTCGGTGGGGAGTTCACTTCGACCGACGTTACGGGCGGCGGGAATATGAGCGCCTACACCGTGGTCAAGAACGACGGTCGCACGCTGGTGACGACGGTGATCAATGCGAACGACGCGGCTTCGGTGGGTGGGAATCCCGTGACGCTGTCGATGCCGTCGGGGTTCAGTGTTTCGTCGGCGTCGCAGGTGTACGGGGAGTCGAACGATGTGAAGAGTGCTACGCAGGTTGTGCCGGCGAACCCGCTGCCGGCTGATGTGCCGTTCAGCGGGGACGGGGCTTCGGGGGCATCGGCGAGCGCGTCGGCTGGGGCGGGTGCCACCAGCTCGTCGGCTACTCCGAGCGGCGGGATGGGCGACGACGGAAAGCTGCGGATCGACCTGGCTGGGAGCTCCGTGACGGTCTTTATTATGCGCAAGGGGTGAGGTGGGCCGATCGGACCGCTTTTCTCCGCGCACGCCCCATAGCCGGCCGTGCTGAAGACTCCTTCACATGGGCGTGGCTGTGGGAAACGCCGTCAGCTCCGGTGCGGGGTTTCCGAGGATGCTGCGGGCGACGGCATCGCCCAGCAGCGGCCCGAGCGTCAGCCCGCCCGCGCCGTAGCCCGTCATCGTCCATAAGCCTGATCTGTCCGGCACTTCTCCGGCGATCGGCAGGTTGTCGTCACCCATAGGGCGAATGCCCACTCGGGTCTCGATGACTGTGGCATCGGCCAGTCCGGGCGCCAAATCCAGCGCGTCCCGGAGGACCTGCATCTGTCCTGCGGCGGTGACGCGGGGATCGTAGCCGCTCCCGGTCTCGCGGGTTGCGCCGACCGCGATCCTGCCATCATCGAACGGGGTCATGTAGTTGGGTGTGAAGGGGTGGACCGTCGGCCATTGTGAAGTGTTCACTCCACGAAGGTTCAGATGCGTGATCTGTCCGCGTTGGGGGCTCACAGCGCAGTTCACATCGAGGGGAAGCAGCAGTTCTGGAGTTCTTGCCCCTGCTGCCACGACGACAGAGTCAACGTCGATCGGACCGCGCATCGTCTGCACTCGCCATCCGGTGTCGCCGAGGGGATTGATCGCGATCACTGCGTCCTCGCAGTGCTCGGCCCCTAGAAGGACTGCGGCACTCAACGTCGCATTCCGGAGAACGCGGCCGTCGACCCGTCCGCCGCCGGAGACGTACAAACCCGTCAGTTCGGTGGACAGGGCGGGAAACAGTTCGTTGACCTGTGTGCTGTCTACGCGCTCCAGCGTTCCTGCGACGGAACCGGACTCAGCAATGCGCTGGGCTACCCGGTCTTCGACGGCGTCGAGTTCTGTATCGTCTCGCGAGACCATCAGGGCGCCGGAGCGCCTGTATCCCAGTTCGGGAATCCCCAGGTCATGGAGCCTTGCGAGGAACTCCGGGTAGTAGTTGCCGCCGGCTGAGTACGCTTCATAGAAGGCACCGGTCGAGGACGAGACCCAGGGAGCGATGATCCCGGCGCTGGCAGCTGTCGCCTGCCCCGAGGCGGCATCGTCGATCAAGGTAACCGTCGCGCCCCGACGCGCCAGTCCGTAGGCAGTCGTGACTCCAGCGATTCCTGCCCCGACGACGGCGATCTTCATTGTATTCATAGTTGGCGATATTCCTTTCGGTCCGGGCCCTGGGGCCAGCTTACGATCCCGACTACACCCTCAGATTGTGCTCATCGGGTGTTGCTTTCGACTCGACCGTCAGTTCGACGCTGCCACTGGCGGACCCAGGCGCGGCCGTAGTCGTTGCCGTTGGTTACGCGCATGAGCGTGTGCACATGGAAGCGCTGGGGGACGTCGTAGTCGAGGAACACTCCGCAGTGGTGGTCGAGTTCGATGATGAGTACTGGTGACTGGAATCGGTAGTAGAACACATCTCCCGGCTCGGTCCCACCGATCCAACTGAAATACGACTCGTTCAGATGTTCCCTGACTTCGCGCACCTTCGCGCGACGCGGCCCCTCGGGCAGGATGTTGAGGAAGGTCGCGACGAGGTCGACGACCGCTTCCTGTGCCCGCGCATCCAGCGTGGCCACCTGCACCCCCTCGTAGGGGATGACCCGATTGTCCTGAAACGCCCCGGCCAGATGGCGCCCATCGCCGGGATGGATTCGCCCTTCGGGCATCGCAGGATCGACGATCACGTCGTAGATGACCGCCTCGGCGTGCTGATTCTCGCTCATGCACGCGATGAGGTCGGTGCCGGCGTCGACGCGATCGTCGAAGGATCGCAGGCCCGCGTGCGGCCCCGCGTCGATTTCGTTTGGCTCAGCGCCGTGAAACACCGGGGCTATCGTCATCCGTCCCTCGACGACGAGGCAGTTGACGGCGCAATGATGTCCATAGAGCTGCCATCCCCAGGGAGCCCTGACATCGGGAGTGCCGTAGACGGCGAAGTTGTATGAGAACTCCCCGAGGACGTTCTCCAGACCCACGACCTCGCCGAGGAATCCGTTGATGAGCATCATCGAGTGGGTGAGTTCGAAGCCCTCCTTGCTCAAACTCGCCCGGACGAGGTCCAACGCGGTGCCCTGTAGTCTCTGCCGGACTAGCGCACTCGCAGCGCCGCGGGCTTGATCGTCACATCGATCCGGTTAGTTTCACCGACTTCGTCACCGTCAACCTCGACGATGCGCGGCTGCTCAAGCTCAATCGTCAATGAAGAAATCCGCTGATGTACCGCGCTCTCACTGCTCTGCGCAGACTCGTCCTTCGCCATCATCTTCCGCAGACCGTTATCCCACACCATGTTCTTCATCGTGTCGAGCCAACCGGCGACACCCTCTGCCTTGAGGATAAGGACATCCAGTTCACCATCGGTGGGATCGGCATCGGGAAGGAGAGTGATACCACCCTGCAGCGTGCCGCAATTGCCGACGATGAGCGTATGCGCCGACTCGTGCCCGATCGGTTCACCTCCGCGTGACAGGTTGATCTCCATGACATCGCTGGCAGAGACGGCACGCCCAAGCGACTCAACATAGGCCAGCCATCCTGCCTTGTCCTTAAGGTCATCGTTGGTCTCTGTGATCATGTGGGCATCTATTCCGAACCCGGCCATGACGACGAAAGGCTCACGATTCATGCCCTGGGGAAGGGTGACCTCCACCCAGCCCATGTCGATTTCGCGTGCTGTGCCGTTGAAGGCGCGATCCATTGCCTCGCCCAAGCTGTTGAGCGGAACGTCGAGATTGCGGGCTAGGAGGTTCCCGGTCCCCAGCGGAACGATGCCGAGCTCGGCAGAGGAGCCGATCTCCGCGAGGTGACCAGCGATCGCACGGACTGTCCCGTCCCCTCCTGCCGCGATGATCACTTCAGCACCGGCATCGAGCGCGGCCTGCGTCGCTGATTTGCCGGGATCGTCTTCCTCAGTTTCGTGCCACGTGATATCGACGCC
Source organism: Brevibacterium sp. OS20 (assembly GCF_056837565.1). Classification (NCBI taxonomy): domain Bacteria; kingdom Bacillati; phylum Actinomycetota; class Actinomycetes; order Micrococcales; family Brevibacteriaceae; genus Brevibacterium; species Brevibacterium sp. OS20. Next base: position 715,655 of record NZ_CM166367.1, read on the forward strand.
AGTCTGTGTCGGGAGCGCGGCCTCAAGGTCTGCCTTCTCGGTCTTGGACGGATTCCACACAATGCCGACATGATTGGCATTCATTTCGGGTCCTCTTCTTAGACGATGCTGCGGGTGGTGTTGCTTGGGCATCGGCTTCAGCCGTCGGCCTGTTCACAGGCTAGCGCAGTCGTGACCACGTCAGGCAGGCAGCCCGCTCTGATCCAGCCCAACCTCCAGCTACTTCCAAGGATGGAGGGCGCCATGATCACCTCCAGCGACCCGACCGGCCGTCTCGTCCGCCCGGCTCGGGGCGGACGGACTTCGATCACAGACGCTCACCAGGCTGACGGCTCTGCGACGGGATGCTCACCAACTGGCATTGCCGACGCACAGGCATTGGAGCCGAGAGCCTTTTCGGTATATAACACTGACATCAATCACGACACCGTTGGACCGAAGCTAGGTGATGAGAAGTTGCGTTGGGAACAGACAGCGATAGAGACCGCTAAACAGGTTCATCCCGATCCCGAGTTTGATGTCCTGGGACACTCCTATTCGCTTTCGGCGTTGCGTGAGCACAAACGGGAAGCATTCGTCGATGGTGCACGATGGCAACGAAGCAGACTCGGAAGCGATGAGAGCGTCGAACGCGTCCGGGCGTACCTCCGCGACACTGTCGGCATAGACGTCGACGAAAGTACTCCCCGCGAACTGGTCAAGGCGTTGCTTAAGGAGTCCTGAGGCGGTCAAGCGACACAGGCCGCTGGCCGGCCGAGGATCGATAGCGGGATGATATCGCTTTGCCAATCAGTGCTCGAGCGTGCCTGGGCCAGACAATCAACAGTTTCTCCAAGAAGCTAACCAACACGGTCTCCTCATCTCTCATCTCAACCGAACATGGTCTGGCCCCGGGGGATGCCCCGGGGCCAGAAGGGGAAGCCGTGGGCGGGCCCGCATCACTTCGTCGTCATTGTGACGTCACTGCCGCGCATCTTGCGTCGAGCACACTGGTAGAAAGACTTGCGGGCGCGACCACACGGCTGCATAGCTCAACCTGGTTGTGGAAACGTCTCACCTCCTTTCAACGATGAAGTCAGCGCCGTTTGAACCGGGGAGGAGAGCGCTGACAAGCGAGGATTCGGTGGGCGATGACCTGGGCTGCTGAGAGGCCGGGCGACCGGAACAGCTGCCACGATTCGGAGTGCCTGACGACCCGGCACCTGCAGTGACTCACGGCCTGCGGTCCATCACCTGTGTGGTGACTTGTGTCGAGGTCCCGCAGTTCGCGGTCGCTGAAAACGATCGCCCAGAACGCAGCATCGATACCCAGCTGGACGTCTGGTGCACACGTCTGCATGGCAACACACCACCAGTTGTGGTCAGGCGCTGATGGCTGCCGGTTCAGCAGAGCCCGAGTTGATGGCGATCTTGCGGGGTTTCGCTGATTCCGCTACCGGGATGCTGAGTGTGAGCACACCGGCGTCGTAGTTCGCCGTGATGTTGCTGGTGTCGAGGTTGTCGCCGAGGACGAGTTGTCGGCTGAAGGTCCCGCGGGGTCGCTCTGCCGCGACTGAAGACTCCCCATGGTCGGGGGCGGGCCGTTCAGCTTTGACGGTGACGACGTTGTTCTCCACGTCGAGGTCGATGTCGTCAGGATCAATTCCTGGCAGGTCGAGTTCGACGCGGAAAGTATCGCCGTCGCGCCAGGCGTCCATCGGCATCATCACCGGTCGGGCCGTTGTGCCGGTGGCTCCGAAGATTTCTCTGCTCAGGCGTTCGACTTCGCGGAATGGGTCAGTGCGCATCATGATCATTGGTGAAACCTCCTTTGCTGGATAGTGGATTCGTGCAGATGATATGATCTACATCATCTGGTGGACATATTATTTAGTCGATCCGAATAAGAATGTCAACACTCAGTCAGGAGAAATTTTGAGAGAAGGGGAGATGGCGATTTCAGAGTCTGGTGGGCGCTTGTTCTCGATTTCGCGTGTTGCGGAGTTGACCGGTGTCGGGGTGCAGTCATTGCGGCAATACGAGGCTCGTGGGCTGGTGACTCCTGCTCGGAGTGAAGGTGGGACGCGACGGTTCAGTCGCGCGGATATTGCTCGTCTGCGGCGTGTGCGCGAACTGGTTGACGTGGGCGCGAATCTCGCTAGCATCGGAATCATTCTCGATCTGCAGGATGAGAACACCTCGCTTCGGTACGAATTGAGGAGGAGGCAATGATGGCAGACAGTGACCGCCCCGGCGTCGAAGTGCCCGGGCCGGATTGGAACGAACAGCTCGTCGACGCCGCAACGCATATCGACGACGGTTACGAAGAGGCTGAGCCTCACTGGGGAGCAATCCGCGAAGCGGATGCGGGCGATGTTGCCGATCAATCCATCGTTGTCGAGGTTGATGATGAAGACGGGTGAGAAGCCGCGCTGATCTGATGGCGGCATATCGGGCTATAAGGGGAAGTTGCTGTGCTTCTTCCATCGGCCTTGCCGGCGTTCGAATGCGAACCGTTCCGCCCGCAACCGCCTGCCGACGATGATGCCCGCCTGTCTCAGCGTGCCTCGGTGCTCGGGGTGAACATGCGCACGATCTCGCGTTTGAGGATCTTGCCGCTGGGTCCTTTGGGGAGTTCGTCGAGGAATTCGATGATCCGCGGGATCTTGTAGGCGGCGAGATTCTCCCGACAGAACCGCTCGACCTCATCGGCGTCGAGGTCGGAGCCTGGGGTGCGGGCGATGACAGCCGTCACCTGCTGACCGTACTTCTCGTCCGGGGTGCCCACGACGCTGGCCTGATCGACCTCGGGGATCTCATAGAGGACCTCTTCGACCTCGCGCGGGTAGACGTTGTATCCGCCGTGGATGATGAGGTCCTTGATGCGGTCGACGATGAAGAGGTACCCGTCCTCGTCCACCCGGCCGAGGTCGCCGGTGCGGAACCAGCCCTCGGCGTCGAGCACCTCGGCGGTCGCCTCGGGTTTCTTCCAGTAGCCGGCCATGACCGCGGGCCCACGCAGCAGCACCTCACCCACCTCACCGGCAGGCAGCTCGTCGGCGGTGGTGGGGTCGATGATCTTGACCTCGAATCCGGGCACCGCCGGACCGACGCTCGTGGGCTTCCTCGTCCCGTGCAGCGGGTTGAACGTGCCCAGCCCGGACGTCTCCGTGAGCCCGTAGCCCTCGGCCAGCGGTGCCGTGAAGCGATCTTCGACCCGACGGACCACCTCGGCGGCGATCGAGGCGCCTCCCGAGCTGATGATGCGCAGGTCCGGTGCGTCGCCCTCGGGTGCCTTCGCCAGCACCGACATCCACATCGTCGGTACGCCGGAGACGATGGTCGTCTGATCCTCGGCGAGTGAACCGATGAAGCCCTGCGGATCCCAACGGGGGAAGAGCGTCACCGGTGCACCGGCACTCATCGCCGGCAGGGTGACGGCCGCCAGACCGAACACGTGGAAGAGCGGCAGACCGGTCGCGGACCGATCCGACGGGGTGGCCTCGATCATTTCGCGGACGATGTCGGTGGCCGAAATGAAATTGCCCAAGGTCAGCATCGTCCCCTTCGGCTTGCCCGTCGTGCCCGAGGTATAGAGGAGCGCGGCGAGGTCATCCCAGGCGAAATCGGCACGATCGACGGTGACATCGGACTCGGCGCCCACCTCGGCGCGCGGACCCTCATTGCCGACGATGGCCAGGGTCCGGAAGCCGACATCGTGCTGCGCAGCCGCGGTCTTCCCTGCCTCGGCCGAAGCAGGGTGAGCCACGAGCACGCGGGCCTCCGAGTCGGCGAGGATGTAGTCGAGCTCCCTGACCGTCGAGAGCGGATTGACGGCGACGACCACCAGCCCGGCAGCGTGCGCACCGAAGAACTCGATGAGGAACTCCGGGCAGGTGGGCGCGATGAGCACGATCCGATCACCCGGGCGGACATCCGCAGTCAGGTACCGGTCACGCGCGGCACCGATCTCGCCGAGGAGGCGCACCTTCGACAGTGACACCCGATCCGGTCCCGGAGGCGTGGCCGCTGCGACGGACTCCGGGTGCTTCTCCGCCCAAGGGGTGAGCAGGTCAATGATCGATGTGCGGGACTTCGTGGTCATGAAACTCCTTTGGATCACGACGTGGACGGGCTCGCGCGGGGCTCGACAGCAATGCGTGGATGCTGAAATACTTGAAACTGAGTACAGGTTCAACTATAGATCGGTCGTGTTTCGGACACAACGGGGTGCGCCGGAGAGGAAGAGGACTATGGACATCGAGGGGCGTACTGCCGTCGTCACCGGGGCCGCATCGGGGATCGGGGCGGCGCTGGCCACAGCCCTGCACGAGCGCGGGGCCCGGGTGCTGCTGGCCGACCTCGCCGAGGCGGTCACGGACACCGCGGCACAACTGGGCCAGCCGCACTGGACCGGGGACGTCTCCACGGCAACAGGCGTCGACGATCTGCTGGCCGCTGCCGACCGCGAACTCGGCGACGTCGATCTCTACTTCGCCAATGCCGGGATCGCCGGAGCTCCCAGAATCGGCAGCGAACGCGACTGGGACCGCATCCTCGACGTCAACCTGCGAGCGCACATCCGCGCCGCCGAACGGCTCGTGCCTCGCTGGCAAGCCAGGGGAGAAGGATATTTCGTGGCCACCGCCTCGGCGGCGGGACTGCTCACTCAGATCGGGCAGGCCGGCTACTCGGTGACCAAACACGCCGCACTCGCTTTTGCCGAATGGCTGTCAGTGACCTACGGCGACGAGGGCGTGGGTGTCTCTGTGCTCGCCCCGATGGGAGTGAACACGAAGATCCTGTGGGGAGAGGACCCCGACTCCCTGAGTGCGGAGGAACTCGCCGCCCAGCGTGCCGTGTCCGAAGCCGGAAACGTCCTCGAGCCGGCAGACGTCGCCGAGACCGTCATGGCCGCCGTCGAAGCCGAGACCTTCCTCATCCTGCCCCACCCCGAAGTCCTGGATATGTACCGGATGAAGGGGTCGGACTACGACCGCTGGATCCGCGGGATGCGCCGCTACCAGGCAAAGCTGCGTGGCAGCGGCGCTGCGGGCTGAGCCGATTAAGCAGGCTGGGCCGACTATGCAGGATGGACCTCGACGGCCCCCGCGCGAAGATGCTCACCTGGTACTGCCGTCGGAGACTGCCTGACGGACTTCGGGTTCGTCTCCTTCAGTGCCAGCGTTGACACGACGGTGATCAGGGCCATCGCACACACGAACAGCGTGATCCCCAGCGTCGATCCGTCCATCTTCGCGATCAGCCACGTCATGACGATGGGCGTCGAGCCCGACACGACGATCGCGCTGAGCTGATAGGCCAGAGAGACCGCGGAGAAGCGGATCTGCGGGGCGAACAATTCGCCGAAGTACGCGGCGATCGGGGCGTAGATGAGTGACTGGAACACGCTGGCCACGCTGATCGAGACCGCGAAGAGGACGATGTCCGTCGTATTGATCAGGGCGAAATAGGGGAACGCCCACGCCAGCAGGCCGACGCCACCGATGATGATGACCGGACGGCGACCGATCTTATCGGCGAGCCTGCCGCCGATCAGAATGGTGGCGATGCCGAACACGCAGGAAAGCATGGCGGCGATGAGCATCTGCCCGTAGTCCATGCCCAGATAGCTCGTGCCGTAGGACAGGGCACCGGCGATCGTGATGTAGAAGACGCAGTTCGTTCCCGACAGTGTGCCCGCTGCCAGCAGGATCGTCTTCCAATGAGACCTGATCGCCTGCCACAGCGGTGCCTGCACGACCTTCGGCTTGGCCGCGGACACATCGTTCTCGAGCTTCCTGAACTCGGGGGAGTCCTCGACTTTGAGCTGGATGTACATGACGATCGGCACGAGCAGTGCCGTGGCCCAGAACGGGATTCGCCAGCCCCAGGAGACGAATGCCGCCTCATTGACCGTGGACGAGACGATGACGAAGGCCAGATTGCCGAGCAGGGCGCCGGTGGGTACGCCGACCTGCATGAACGACCCGGAGAAGGCCCGATGCTTGGGCCCGGCGGACTCGCTGAGCAGCAGTGCCAGTCCGCCCCACTGTGCGCCGCAGGCGATGCCCTGGACGAATCGGCACGTGACGAGCAGGACCGGGGCCATGATGCCGATGCTCCCCGCCGATGGCAGGCAGCCGATGAGGAAGGTGAAGACGGCCATGCCCAGCAGGGCGATGACGACCATGGGTTTGCGGCCGATCTTGTCGCCGAAGTTGCCGGCAACGAGTCCGCCGACCGGTCGCGCGATGAAGCCGGTGGCGAAGGTCGAGAACGACAGGAGTGTGCCGGTGACGCCGCTCGAATCAGGGAAGAAGACCTGAGGGAAGACCAGTGCGGCCGCTGTGCCGTAGAGGAAGAAGTCGTACCACTCGATCGAGGAGCCGACGAGACCGGCGGCTCGCAGTCCGGCATGTTTGGCCGGTGTCACCTGTGATGGGATGGTGTGTGCGGTGGCTGACATGGGAGATTCCCTTCATCGTTGAAAATGGTCTCTCAGTGCATATGGTCAGTGCGTGGGGTTGGAACATGTGGTCGGTACGTGTGCTCGGGGGTGTCACTCGAAGTAACGGCGCGGGTTCTTCACCAGCATCGTGTCGATATCGTCTTCGGTCACGCCCTTGTCCAGCAGCATCGGAATGACGTCGTCGCTGATGTGGCGGAAGTGCCAGTTGGGTTGGATCTGCGCCTTTTCTTCCTGAGTGAAGTAGTCGATGTAGCACGCCGCATCGTGGGCCAGGGTGATGCGTTCGGCATAGCCGCGACGGACGAGTTCGACGATGGTGTCCACGCGTGGTTCGGTCGGCAGGTAGGCGTCGATCCCGAACCGGTCCATGCCCAGGAAGGATCCCGCCTCGGCGATCTGGGACAGGTAGTCAAGGTCCGTCGAGTCGCCCGAGTGGCCGATGATGACCTTCTCCAAATCTGCGCCCTCTTCCTTGAGCACGCGTTGCGTGACTAGGCCGGAACCAGTGGCTGGATTGGTGTGGACGGTGATGGGAGCTCCGGTCTGGGCGCTCGCCTGCCCGACTGCCCGCATCGTGCGCTCGACTCCCTCGGTGAGTCCGGGGGATTCGATGGCGCATTTGAGGAATGCGGCTTTGACGCCGGTGTCGGCGATGCCCTCCGTGAGGTCGCGGACGAACAGCCCCACGAGTGGTTCCGGTTCGTCGATGAGGAGGCCGGGGCCGCGATGTTCGAACTGGTGGGGGGAGATCGGTGAAAGTGTAGAGGCCGGTGGCCACGATGATGTTGAGATCGGTCTGCTCGGCCACCTTCTGCACTCGGGGGATGTAGCGTCCGAGGCCGACGACCGTGGGATCGAAGATCGTGTCGATGCCTGCGGCCTTGAGGTCATTGAGCTTGGTCACGGCGTCGGAGATTCTCTCCTCGTCGTCCCATGTCGTGTCATAGTTCTGCCGCATCTCCTCGCTGAGGACGAAGATGTGCTCGCGGACGAGGGTCCTGCCGAGTTCGCTGCTGTCGATGGTGCCGGTGACGGTCTGGACTTCTGTCATGGGTGCCGCTCCTTTGCGTAGACGTCCCTGCCGTGTGGTGTGTTTCGGTTGCACCTTGAAGTGACCCGGCATACACGGCTAGTCTCAGACTAATGAATCTGAACTCAATTTCAAGAGTGGTTTCAGATTCCGGATTCACCTGATCGATTCCGACTCGCTCCACTGATCGAAAGGCAGACAATGACGACTCCCATCAGGCCCACGACGATCGCCGAGATCGACGCGCTCGTCGGCAAAGAACTCGGTCCCACCGGCTGGCACACGCTCGTCCAGGACGACATCAACACCTTCGCCGACCTGACGAATGACCACCAGTGGATCCACGTCGATGAGGATCGTGCCGCTGAGGGTCCCTTCGGCGGCACGATCGGCCACGGTCTGTTCACCCTGTCTCTGGGACCGGCGTTCATGGAGGAGCTTATGGCCTTCGACGGGTTCGCCCACAGCCTCAACTACGGCTACGACAAGGTGCGCTTCCCGCAGCCTCGACCAGTGGGCTCAAAGGTGCGCATGCGGGCCACGATCTCCGCCGTCGACCCGCGCGGAACCGGTTCCGCACAGGTGACCACCACCCAGATCTTCGAAGCAGACGGCATCGAGAAGCCGATCTGCGTCGCCGAATCGATCGGCTACTTCACCGAACACGACGCAGACATCTGAACAAGGGAGTTTCCATGGACATGTCGACACTGTTTGCGCTGAAAGGGCGCAGCGCGCTGATCACCGGCGGCTCGCGCGGAATCGGCAGGATGATCGCCGAGGGATTCGTGCAGTCGGGCGTGCGCGTCTACATCACCGCCCGCAAGGCCGAGGCCTGTGACGCGACCGCCGCCGAACTGTCCGCACAGGGGACCTGCGTGTCCCTGCCCGGCGACATTTCGACGAAGGAGGGACTCGCCTCGGTGGTGGCCCGACTCCGGGAGCACGAGACGAATCTGGACATTCTCGTCAACAACGCCGGTGCCGCCTGGGGTGCGCCGTTCGACGAGTTTTCGGAGGACGGGTGGGACAAGGTCATGGACCTCAACCTCAAGGCGATGTTCTTCCTCACGCAGGCACTCGCGCCGGACCTGCGGGCCGCCGCGGCCGCGGGCGACCACCTCGCCAAAGTCATCAACGTCGCCTCGATCGACGGCATCCGACCCAATCCGCTGGAGACCTACAGCTATCACGCGTCCAAGGCCGGAGTGGTCCACCTGACCAAACGCTTGGCCTCCCGACTGGCCCCGGACGGAGTGATCGTCAGCGGCATCGCCCCCGGAGCCTTCGGGACGAAGATGAACAAGGACGCCCGCGACCACGGCGACGAGGTGAAGACGCAGATCCCGGCAGGACGGATCGGCACCGGTGAGGACATGGCCGGCGTCGCCGCCTACCTCGCTTCTCGGGCCGGGGACTACGTCGTGGGGGAGACGATCGTCGTCGACGGCGGTGTCGTCGCCTCCTCCCGTCTCTGACCACCCCGCCGCTCAGGCACGCTCCCGCTCATCCGCACTGAGCCCATCGCATTGATGGGCGAGCACATTCCATACGTGCGCGAACTCGTCACAAACGTTCGCGAACCCCGACGAAAGGACACCCGACCATCATGAGAGCAATGCAGCTGAGTGCCACCGACGGCCCCGGCTCCCTCGAACTGCGCGACATCGAGACTCCGACACCCGGGCCTGGCGAGGTCCTCATCGACGTCGCCTATGCCGGCGTGACCTTCCCCGAACTGCTCCAATCTCGCGGGCAGTACCAGATGCAGCCGCCGCTGCCCTACACAGTGGGGTCGGAAGTCTCCGGAGCCGTGCGTGAGCTGGGCGAAGGCGTCACCGGTCTCAGCGTCGGCGACCGCGTCGCCGGGGTGGCGAATACGGGGGCCTACGCGGAGTCCATCGTCGTCCCGGCCGCCAGCGTCCTCCCGCTTCCGGAGTCCGTATCGCTGACCGCAGGAGCAGGAATGCCGATGAACCTCCTGACCGCGGACTTCGCGCTGCGCGTGCGCGGGAGACTCGAACCGGGTCAGACGGTCCTCGTCCACGGCGCCGCAGGCGGACTCGGCAGCGCCCTCGTCCAGGTCGCCCGCGCCTACGGCGGAGAAGTCGTGGGCGTGGTCTCGACCGAGGAGAAGGCGGAGACGGTGCGCAGCCTCGGCGCTTCTCGTGTGGTCTTGGCCGAACGGTTCAAAGACACGGTCAAGGACCTGCTCCCTGGCGGTGTCGACCTCGTCGCCGACCCGGTCGGCGGTGATCGGTTCACCGATTCCCTGCGCACACTGAAGACCTTCGGCACTCTTCTGGTCCTCGGATTCACCGCAGGATCCATCCCCGAAGTCAAGGTCAACCGTCTGCTGTTGAACAACATCTCCGTGGCCGGAGTGGGGTGGGGCGCGGCACTGGCCGGACGACCGGAGATGGTCGCCACCCAGTGGGACGCGCTGTGGCCGCATCTGAGTTCAGGGGCACTCGATCCCGTCATTCACAGCGTGCTCCCGTTGGAAAGGGCGCAGGAGGCCCTCGAGCTCATCGACTCCCGATCCGTGCGCGGCAAGGTCGTCCTCGAAGTCAGAGGAGAGACCGGCGGCGCCGGTGCCCATGATCAACAGACCTGACACCGCATACACCCCCTCACCGAGAAAGCAGGAACTATGGACTTCGCACCAGATGAGACGACCCGCGACTACCAATCCAGACTCAACGCCTTCATGGACGACTTCGTCTACCCCGCGGAACCGGTCTACCACCGGCAACGGGCCGAGGCCGGGGACCCGAACTTCCACCCGCCCGTCCTCGAAGACCTCAAACGTGAGGCCCGGTCCCAGGGACTGTGGAACCTGTTCCTGCCATACGACGAATGGGGAGCAGGACTGACGAACCTCCAGTACGCGCATCTTGCCGAAATCACAGGACGCAGTGCGGAGATCGCCCCAGAGGCCATCAACTGCAACGCCCCCGATACCGGGAATATGGAGGTCCTTGCGCTCTTCGGGACCGACGAGCACAAGGAGAAGTGGCTCAAACCGCTGCTCGACGGTGAGATCGCCTCAGCGTTCTGCATGACCGAACCGGCGGTGGCGAGCTCCGATGCGACGAACATCGAGATGAGCATCGCCTCGGACGGAGACGACTATGTGCTCAACGGGCGGAAATGGTTCGCCTCGAACGCTCTGCACGCCAACTGTCAGGTCTTCATCGTCATGGGCAAGACCGACCCGAACGCCGAGACCCACCGGCAGCAGTCGATGCTCGTCGTCCCCAAAGACACCCCCGGCATCACCGTGGTCCGGGGACTGCCGGTGTTCGGCTACCTCGACCGGGAGGGCCACGCAGAGATCATCTTCGAGGATGTGCGAGTGCCGAAGACTGCGCTGCTGTCCGGCGAGGGCGACGGATTCGCCATCAGCCAAGCCCGGCTGGGTCCGGGCCGCATCCACCACTGCATGCGCTCGATCGGGATGGCCGAGCGAGCCCTCGACCTGCTCATCGACCGTGCTCAGGAGCGGGTGACCTTCGGTCAGCCGCTGGCAGAGCGGGCGAACATCCAGGACTGGATCGCCGAGGCGCGCGTCGAGATCGAAGCCACCCGCCTCCTCGTGCTCAAAGCTGCGTGGATGATGGACACGGTCGGCAACAAGGAAGCAGCCACGGAGATCGCGGCCATCAAGGTCAAGGCCCCGAACATGGCGCTTAAGATCATCGACCGGGCGATCCAGGTCCACGGTGGCGGCGGAGTCACCGACGATTTTCCGTTGGCCAGCTTCTACGCCCATCAGCGCACCCTGCGTTTGGCCGATGGCCCCGACGAAGTCCACAAACGGTCGATCGCGCGGCGTGAACTGCGGCGCAGGAAGAACGCACGGGAGTCTCGATGAGCGTCGAACTCGATCTGTCGAGCCTGGCCGGCTGGATGCGGGACGCCGGCGAGCCGGTGACCGGTTCGCTCCGCGGGACCCGTGTGGGGCAGGGGCAGTCGAACCTCACCTACCGCATCGACGACGAGGCGGGGCGGTCGTGGATCGCCCGTCGTCCCCCGCTGGGGCACCTCCTCGCGTCGGCCCATGACGTGGCCCGGGAGCATCGGATCATCTCCGCACTCCAAGCAACCGGAGTGCCGGTTCCAGCCACCCTCGGTGTCTGTGAGGATTCCGCAGTCGCCGATGTCCCCGTGGTCATCATGGAACACGTCGAGGGAACCGTCATCGACGACGAGAAGGCCGCCCGAAATCTCGGCCCCGAGGCGCGCAGACGTCTCGGCCTCGAACTCGCTCGGACCCTGGCGAAGATCCACGCCGTCGACATCGACGCTGTCGGCTTGGGCGACCTGGCGTCTCGGAAGCCCTATGCGCCGAGGCAGCTGAAGAGGTGGAGCCGCCAACTCGAGGAGAGCCGGACCCAAGACCGCCCCGATCTCGACGCTCTCACGACGGTGCTGACCGAGCACCTGCCCGAGCCTGGCGAGATCACTCTGGTCCATGGTGACTTCCACATCCGCAATGTCATCATCGACAGCGCCACCGGTGACATCCGAGCAGTGCTCGATTGGGAACTGGCGACACTGGGTGACCCGCTGGCCGATGTGGGCAGCTCCTTGGCGTATTGGACGCAGGCCGGCGAGGTGCCCGACGGCGCCCCGACTGCAGTTGACGGATTCCCGACCCGCGCCGAGATCTCTGCCGAATACCTGGCTGTCTCGGGTCGCAACAAGCGAACGCTCGGCTTCTGGCACACACTGGGGCTGTGGAAGATCGCGATCATCGCCGAAGGCGTCCGTCGCCGCGTCGCGGACAACCCTGCGAACGCCGCTGCCCACGGCGTGCCCACGGCCCGCGACGTCCAGGCGATCATCGATCAGGGATGGGCTGTTGCGCGGGAGAGCGGGCTGACCTCATGAGCTTGCACTCTGCCCGTGCCCGAGAAATGGATTGTAGGATTGGCTGTCATGTCGACGACCGAAGGCTCAGCTGAGGATCTCCCCACGCTCGTGGATACCGCGCTCCTGCGCGATCTCCCGACGACCACGAGGGGAACCCGCACCCGAGCGGCCTTGGTCGCCGCCGCTCGAGTCGTGTTCGAACGTGATGGCTTCATCGATTCTCGGCTGACCGACATCACCAAAGAGGCCAAGTGCTCCACGGGCACGTTCTACACCTACTTCGACAGCAAGGAGCAGGCTTTCGCTGCTGTGCTCAGCGAAGCCCAGGAGGACATGCTCCACCCGGGCCCGCCGCACAGCGGCGACGAAGAGCGCACCGTCATCGAGCAGCTGCGAGCCGGACACCGTGCATACATCGAGTCGTATAAGCGCAACGCGAAGCTGATGCTCCTGCTCGAACAGGTCGCCGCGATCGACGCGAACTTCCGTCGACTGCGCCTCGACCGGGCGCGGGCCTTCTCCAGACGCAACTGCCGGTGGATCCGAAAGCTTCAGGACGAAGGGTATGTCGACCCGAGTCTCGACCCCCTCATGTCCGCCCGGGCGCTGTCAGCGATGGTCGGGCGGATGGCGTACTTCAAATATGCGGTCGAGGAACCGGACTGGGGCAGTGACGAACTGCTCGTGGAGACTGCGACGAAACTGTGGATCAACGCACTGGGCATTCCCACCGACGGCTCACGTCGCAAATAGCAGTCACCGGGCCGTCGGGTGCCCAGCATCGGCCGAGGGCCCAGCGGCCGGTGGCGGGTGGCCGCTGGGCCGAGAACCCATGCACCTTGATCAACGAGGAGACTGACCCATGACAATATCGACGACGTCCCAGCCCTACAGCGGTGCCCCTTTCGACAACGCATCGGTAGCCGCGCGCTTGGCGGAGCTGCCGACGACCGCCGACGCCGAGGCGCTGACGGTGTCCACCGACCAGGGAGAGTTCACTGCTTTCCGGGCGACACCTGCGCATCCGGATCCCGACCTCGGCGACGCGATCCTTCTGCACGGGTGGCCGGAATACGCGTCGTGCTGGGAGAAGACCGCAGCGCTGCTCCTCGAGCAGGGAATGGGTGTGTTCGCCTACGACCAACGAGGATATTCGCCGGGAATACGGCCGGATTCAGTCGGGGAGTATACGATCGCGCGCCTGGTCGCCGACCTCGACGAAGTCTCCCGCGCGGCGGGACTCGAACGCTTCCACCTCGTCGGTCATGATTGGGGCGGACTGGTCGCGTGGCCCTTTGCCGCGAACCACCCGCAGCGTCTGCACACCTGCACCGTCGTGTCGACGCCGCACCCCAGAGCGCTGGGCAAACAGCTGAAGACGGACGACGATCAGTATGAACGCATGGGCTATATGCGGTCGATCCAAGACCACCCGGAGGGAGTGGCCCGAACATTGCTGCGCGATGACGGAAAGAAGCTGGTCGATCTCTACGGCGGCGCCGTCCCCGAAGATCTCGCAGCCTCCTATGTTGCGCGATTCAGTGAACCGGGGGCTTTTCTGTCCGTGCTCAAGTACTACCAGGCGATGGATGGCCGCGATCGGACGCCGAGCACTCCCGTCACGGTACCCACCAGTCTTGTGTGGGGCAGCGAGGATATTGCCTTTTCCCGCGCAACCGCAGAGCTCAGCGCTCGCTACGTCGAGGGTCCTTATCGTTTCGTCCCGCTTGAAGGGGCCTCCCACTGGCTCCCCGAATCACACCCGAACGACATCGCTTCCACGGTCATCAACCAGGCACGGGAACACGCAGCGGACCGCCTGAGATGTAATTAGTTTCCCGGCGGCCCGGAGGACCGCTGTGAACCCGCCAGGGCGTCAGCCGATGACATGACGATACTGCGCCCCCGCCTCGGCGAGGGGAGACGAAACACCACGGGTGCCGACGTCCTCACGATGAGGACATCGGCACCCGTGGTGGTTGTGGAGCGGGAGCGATTGGAAGTCAGCTCACGGCGACCTTCTCGCCTTCGGCGGGACGTTCCGACTCGGCGGGCGCATCGTGGGCGTCCGGCTCGAGCGAGAGCTCGTCGAACGGGTTGTCACCCGACAGGGTGGCGCGGGCGACGTCGAGGTCGATCTCGTTCGTCCACTTGCCGATGAGCAGGGTGGCCACGGCGTTGCCGGTGAAGTTCGTCAGCGCACGGCACTCGGACATGAACTTGTCGATGCCGACGATGACGCCCATGCCGTCGAGCAGCTCGGGGCGATGCGACTGCAGACCGGCGGCCAGGGTGGCCAGGCCCGCACCGGTGACTCCGGCGGCGCCCTTGGACGCGATGATCATGAACACGAGCAGCGAGATCTGTTCGGGGATCGACATCGGCATGCCCATGGCCGAGGACACGAACAGCGAAGCCATGGTCAGGTAGATGGCGGTGCCGTCGAGGTTGAACGAGTAGCCGGTGGGCACGGTGATGCCGACGACCGGCTTCGAGACTCCGGCGTGCTCCATCTTCGCGATGAGGCGCGGCAGGGCCGACTCGGACGACGAGGTGGAGAAGATGAGCAGGAACTCACGGGCCAGGTACTTCAGCAGCAGGAAGATGTTGAGCCCGGTGACGATCTTGAGCAGACCGCCGAGGACGATGACGATGAACAGCGCACAGGTGAGGTAGAAGGCGCCCATCAGAGTCGCCATCGCCCCGATTGCAGCCCAGCCGGTCTTGCCGACGACCGCGGCGATCGCACCGAAAGCGCCGACGGGAGCGGCCCACATGATCATCATCATGAGCTTGAAGACGACAGCCTGGATGTGCTTGATTCCGGTGAGCACGGGCTCGCCGGCCTTGCCCATCGACTGCAGAGCGAATCCGACGAGAAGCGCGAGCACGAGAGTCGGCAGCACCGGGATGTCACCGGGGATGAGGCTCATGAGGAAGCCGACCATGCCGCCTTCCTCGCCACCGGACGCCTCTTCGTACGGCTGGAGGTGGAGTCCGTCGCCGGGGTGGATGAAGTTGCCGACGACGAGCCCGATGACAAGGGCGAAGGTCGCCATGACCAGGAAGTAGATGAGGGCCAGGCCGCCGACCTTGCCGACGGTGGCCGCCTTCGCCACGGAGCCGACGCCGAGGACGATGGTGCAGAAGATGACCGGGGCGATGATCATTTTGATGAGAGCGACGAACGCCTTGCCCAGTGGTTCGAGTGCGATTCCCGCCTCGGGGGCGATGAGCCCGATGGCGGCACCGGCGAACACGGCCACGATGACCATGATGTAGAGCCAGTGAGTGCGATCCTTCTTCCGCTGCGGGGCACCCTGATCGGTGGCCGCTGCGGTGGCGTTGCCCGTATTCGCGGGTCCGCCTTCTTGCTGTGGCGACATTGCCATGATTCCTCCAAATGATTTCCGCGAACTCACCCGTCGGTGGGTGCGAACGCGCGCGACGACTGGCCGCGGTGGTGATGTACCCGACAACTGTGCCAGTCGATGTGACGGGTGTCTCGGTTGCGTTCATAGTGTTCACAGACACAGTTGGCGGCTAATGTGGAGGCGTAAGGACACACCAATGGACACACCTGAAGAAGGAGCACATTCGTGAAGATCAGCACCGCACTTCTGCGCGCAGTCCCCGGCGCTTTCATCCTCAACTCGGGCATCGGCAAGCTCGGCCTCGACGAAGAATCCGCCGCCGGGCTCCAGCAGATGGCCGCCAACGGTGTGCCCATGGTCGAGAACATGACCCCCGCCCAGTTCGGGAAGTTCCTCTCCTACGGTGAGATCGCCGTCGGCTCCGCCCTGCTGCTGCCGTTCGTGCCCACCCGCATCGCCGGTGCCGCGCTGACGACCTTCGCCGCCGGCCTCGTCGCGAACTACTTCTCCATCGATTCGATGACCAAGGACGACGGCATCCGTCCGTCCGAGGACGGCACCGCCGTGGCCAAGGACACCTGGCTGGCCGCAATCGGCCTGGCCCTCCTCATCTCCGGCGGCAGCAAGAAGAAAAAGAAGAGCGCTAAGAAGTAATGAGGTCACTCCCGGCCCCACCACGGCGGGGCCGGGAGCTGTTCCGGGCTCGCCGAGGCGGAACCCTGGCCAGGCGCCTCTTCCTCGTCCAGCTCGTCCTCATCGTCCTCGTCTGCACCGCCCTGTCGGTGACGAGCTACGTGACGACGCTGAACAATATCCGGCACGCCACCGGCGAGCGAGTCTTGTCCATCGCCGAGACGCTGGCCCACGATCCCTTCGTCACCGAGGCTGTGACCGGGGACGATCCCTCCGCCCGGCTGCAGCCCTATGCGCTGACCGTCATCGATTTCGCCGAGGTTGATTTCGTGACGATCATGGACCGCGACGGTACCCGCTACACCCACCCCGATCCCGATCAGCTGGGCAAGACCTACCTCGGCAGCACCGCGAAAGCCCGCGCCGGGCAGACCCAGACCGAGGAATACGTGGGCACGCTCGGCCCGTCGGTGCGCGCGATCGTGCCGATCAGGGACGCCGACGGCGAGGTCACCGCGATGGTCGCCGTGGGTGTGACACTCGAGACCCTGTCGGTGGCGCAGGCGGCCTCCCTGCCGCAGATCATCCTCGTCGGCCTCGCCGCGCTCGCCCTCGGCGGACTCGGCTCCTGGCTGCTCGCCCGCTACCTGCGCCGAGTCACCCTCGGCTATGGTCCGGAGGAATTGCGCCGTCTGTTCGCGTTCTACGATTCGGCCCTGCATTCCCTGCGCGAGGGCCTCATCCTCGCCGACGATTCCGGTCGGCTCGTCCTCTACAACGACGAGGCCGCGTCCCTGCTCGGCCTGCCCAAGGTGGAGGAATCGACGCCGATCTCCCTCGCCGAGGTGGCCCTGCCAGAATCTGTCCGCGACCTTCTGACGACCGGTCGGGTCGCCGTCGACGAAATCCACTTCACCGAGGACCGTGTCCTCGTCATCAGTCAGAAACAGGCCCGGCAGCCGCGCGGCGGGCGCGATGAAGGCGGAACGGTCGCGACCCTGCGCGATCGCACGGACATCCAGGAGCTCACCGGTGAGCTGGCAACGATGACGACTCTGTCCGAGGCCCTGCGTGCGCAGACTCATGAACATGCCAACCGTTTGCACACGGTCTCCACTCTTATCGAACTCGGCCGGGTGCAGGAGGCGCTGGACTTCGCGGTCAAGGACGAGCAGGAATCGCAGCGGCTGACAGATTCCTTCGTCGCCTCACTCGACGAGCCATTCATCACCGCGCTCATGATCGGCAAGGCCGCGCAGGCCAATGAGCGCGGCATCGAACTGACCGTCACCGCCACCGGCGAACTCCCTCCCGAACGACTCGATGCTCGCGACCTCGTCACCGTTGCCGGCAATCTTCTCGACAATGCTTTCGACGCGGTCGCGGACTCGGATGAGAAGCACGTGTGGGCGGACTTCGTCGCCGCTGACGGGGAGCTCATCATCACCATCGCCGATTCCGGTGCCGGAGTTGCGGGGGAGGACATTGATGCGCTCTTCCACCTCGGTGCCTCGGCGAAACCCGAGGTCGGGGGAGTGGGACGGCACGGATTCGGGCTCGTCTTGGTTCGGCAGGCGGTGAGCCGCCTCGGCGGACATATCGATGTCGATTCCGATGGCGGTGCGATCTTCACGGTGACGCTTCCATTGGGGGACATCGACGCGGCCGGCGACTACGATTCTCCGGAGAACCACACCACTGATGGTGAGGATTCGAGTCAGGATCTGGCGGAAGGAGACTCACGTGAGCGATGATGCCGCGCTGCTGGTGCTCATCGTCGAAGACGATCCGATGACGGCGCAGGCGCATGCGGACTTCGTGGCCCGGGTGCCCGGCTTCGAGGTCGTCGGAACGTGTCTGGGCGGGCATGAGGCGATCGAACGCTTCGACGAACTCGCCGCGGCCGGGACGCCAGTCGATATCGTCCTCCTCGACATGAACCTCACAGATTCGCACGGCCTCGAGGTCGCCGGGCGCCTGAACGCGCGCGGTCAGGACGTCGATATCATCGCGATCACGGCGGTGCGGCATCTGCAGGTCATCCGGTCGGCGATCTCGTCGGGCATTACCCAGTACCTCATCAAGCCCTTCACCTTCGCGTCGTTCCGGGAGAAGTTGGAGAACCAGCGGGAGTTCCGGCGCGGACTCAGCGGATCGGGTTCGTTGGCGACTCAGGCCTCGGTGGACAATGCGCTCTCAGCCCTGCGGTCGGTATCGTCGACGACCCTGCCGAAGGGGCTCATCGCCGAGACCTTGGAGGCTGTGTCTGCTTTTGTCCGCGATTCCAAGGTTCCGGTCTCGGCCACCGAGGTGGGGCGTCGGCTTGATCTGTCCAGGGTCACCGTCCGCCGGTACTTGGAGCACCTCGTCTCGACGAAGCAAGCGATCAAGCAGCCTCGGCATGGGACTCCGGGGCGGCCGGAGTACGAGTATCGGTGGGTGTGAGCTGGCTTCTGGTTTCAAGCGAACCCGACATGCGAAGGCGAGCGAAGGGATCTCTTCCTTCGCCCGCCTGCTTTTGCGCGAGATCAGTGGCTTCGTCTGTCTGAGCAGTCGTTGAAGTGCTCGATCATGCAGTCGGCCCCGGACGGGGTCAGATCAGGGAAAAGGGACCTGACCGGGGAACACGCGGTTCAGCGCTTGGAGTTGTCTTCGGTGGAATCTCCAGCGTCGTCGCCGTTGGGGCTCGAATCTATGATCAGCTGATGTGCAAATGCTGAGATTTGCCGCTGGTGAGCCGAGAACTGATCTCGGTTCACCAGCGCCACCAGTACGATGCGGTACTCTGACAACTGCCCAACGCCGCATTTCCCCTCCTTGTGGCATTTCCCCACTGTCCGTCGGCATCCGCCGCACTAGCAGAGAAGAACCGCGCCGTGACCAGTACCTGCCCTGTAGACCCCAAAAGCAATGACGAGGCGACTCCCCGAAAGGACTCCGGATTCGAGTTCCGGTTCGGTCCTCGCGCATCCTCCATCGACTCCTTTGCCGAGTCGGTCGGCCACAGTGATGAGCTGTCCCCAGCCGCTCTCGAACAGCTCTTCAGCTGCAGCGGCGGTCGCTCCCGTATCGCCGACACGCTCGTGCGAGCACGTGTCAACGCCGGCATACCGCTTACCGACGATGACCCCGACCGCATCGATGCGATGCTCTCATCTTCGTTGACGCCGGAAATCGAGGGCACCAATCGCGAATCCGGGGCACTCTACCTGTTGACCCTGTTCGCGTGGCCCCCGCGAATCACCTCGGCGATGGTCGATCTCATCCACGCCGCTTTCGCCGCCGCCGAGGTGGCCCCATCGGCAGGGGCCTCGCCTGAAGGACTCACTTCGCTCCTCATCGACGAAGGACTCCTGACAGTCCCGACCGACACCGAAAAGGTGTTCACGGTCCCGCCCTTGATCCGCATGCTCATGCGTCGAATCGTCACGTGCGGCTCCGACACCGCCGACAGGAGTCCGCGCGAAGCGCTCGGAGCGGCGGTCTCTGATTCTATCGGCCGACAGCGTTCGGACAGACGCGAAGGTCTGACCGAGGTCGTCGAACTCGTTATGGAGCTCCGTGATTGGCATGTGCTCGAACGGGCATGGGCGCGCCGTTCGGTCAATGTCTTCATCGATGTGCCCAGCGCCATCGAGGCCTACCTCAGCGTCCCCGAGGAGGTGTTGGCGCAGAACCCGACCCTCACCCTGGCTCGCAGTGCTGCCCGTCGCATCGACTCGACCCGCACTCGTCTGGGCACCGACGACATGGCGGCACTGGTTGCGGCCACGGATTTCGCCAGCATCGTGTTGCCCGAGATGCACGGACTCCTGTCCGCCGAGACCGAACGTCGACTCACCGCCGACGAGGTGACTGTGGTGACCATGCTAGAAGCGCGGACGCACCGGCTCAATCGGGAGAACGAAGCCGCGTTGAACGTCATCGATGTGGGACGGGAACGTCTGCGCCACCTCGGCGCGGGAGAGCCCGGGCCCTCGCTGATGCTGCAGGCCGAACTCAACCTCGAGCACGGGCGGAATCTGGTGGTGGCCGGTCGCTTCCCCGAAGCGATGCGCGTGCTCCAGAGGGTCGTCCAGTTCGCCGAGATCTACGCCCCGAACTCGCCGCATCCGCTGCTTGCGGGGCTCGTGGAGACCGCCCAGGCTGGAATGGGACATGGGCACGGATCAGATATGGACCGCAACCTGGAACGGGCACGTGAGGACGCTCGCAGATTCGGAATGGCCGCGTTGCCGGACGAATATACGGCCCTGTGCATCGAATTGATGCGCAGCCTGGACCGGCTCGATCTCGATGCGGCCGGGCAGATCCTCATCGCACTCGACCAGGCGAAGCCCACTCAATTCCTGGGGCCCATTCCGCACGTGCTGAGAAGTCTGTGCTTTGTGTATGAAGGGCGAGCCTCGGCCGCGGCGAAGCTGCTCGTGGAGAGTCCGCAGGTTCAACTTCTGCCGACGACAGGTGTCCCGAGCTCACGGTTCTCGGCCATCGTCAACATCGTCGGCTTCGTGCTGGCCGCCGCGGGGGAGGGGAAGGCCCTGCAGGACCTGGCCGGCCGGATGAGTCCGCAGAGTCCGGGCTACTCGGTCGTCAAGGCTCGTCAGGCCTTCGTCTTCGGGAAGCACGATCCCCTGTGGACCGCCACAGGACAGGTGCTGGCGGGCGATGAGGGGCCCAGGCTCAAGAGCTCCGCCATGGCTCTGCGTGCCGACATTCTCCACCATGAGGGCCGTTCCGCCGAGGCGCTGGAGGCCTTCGTCGACATGCTCGACTACTGTGCGATCACGGCTTCGGTGCTTGCTGTCACTCAGCTGTCGAAGTCTGCTCGAGAGGTGCTCATTCCCGCTTCGGCCGATTTTTCCGAGTGGGTGGCCGTGGCGCGGTCGTTCAATTCTGCGGAGATCACGTCGGCCGTGTTGCAGAAGCGTCTGCTCGAGCTGCCGGAGACTTCTCCGGTGTCCCCGGACTTCCAGACCGATCTCACGCCGACCGAGCAGTCGCTGCTGTTCGCGATCGACTCATCGAAGTCGATCGCGCAGATCGCCCGTGAGTTCGGAGTGGTGCCGGGTACGCTGAAGAACCGACTGTCTGCGCTTTACCGCAAACTCGGCGTGCGCAGTCGCGCCGAGGCTGTGGCCTACGCCCACCGCGCTCAGCAGAGGTGACTGCGTGAGAATCGTCTGCGGCGAGGCGGCCGCCTGCGGGCCAGTTGTCAGAGGCACCGGAACGATCGATCCACCGCGAGCAGTCTGAGCTCTCCGTCTTCGGCGGTGGATCAGTGGCAGAACTCCCACCAGCCGACGACGTGACAGTGGGATCCTTCGTCAGGGTCTTCTCCGTCGGCGTCTGAGGCGTCAGAAGCATCTGCTGCAGTCGAATCGTCTGCGTCTGCGACTGCTTCTGAGGTCGAGTCGACTCCCGCATCCGGTTCGCTGGGCGCGGTCGAGGAGCCCGCGTCGCCGTTCGCAGCCGCTTCGTCAGTGCCTTCCGACGATTCCGATGAGGAGTCGGAACTCGGTTCTGCTGGGGCCGAAGGAGTGCTGCTCGGTTCGGGGCTGGGCTCGCTCGAGTCCTTCGGCTCCTCGTCCGGTGTGGGTTCGGCAGTCTCTGGGGTCGTTTCGGACGAGCGCTCATCCGGTTCCGCAGGCAGAACCTCGGCGGGTTCTTTCCTCGGATGCTGCCGGTCGGACGAGGAGGGGGTCTGGGTCTTTTCCTGCGGGGCGGGCTCTTGAGTGTTCTCCCTAGAGGCCCGCGACCGCTCCTCCTCGCGTGAAGCGGAGCGCTCAGCGGCGTTCTGCTCGCGTTCGTCCGAACTCTCACCTCTCTCATCGCTTCCGGCCGGCCCAGCAGCGTGCGGTGGTGAGACTGAAGAAGGCGTCGTCTTCGGTGGGCCAGCAGGCGCCGAGGAGGTCTCTGCCGCAGCAGCAGACTGTGGGGCAGGGTTACTCTGAAGATTCACAAGTGTGGCGGCACCGGCCGCGATGGCGGCGCTGGCAGCGATGCCTGCGATCGCAACCTTGACCGCCGACGCTCCGGCCGCGATTCCGGCAGTGCCTCCTCCGGAGCTGCCCGCAGCCGCAGTGCCCGTGCTGCTCTTCGAAGCTGCGGCTGCCGCACTTGACTGCGGCTCGGCGGCGACCGTACCTGACTGCCCACCGGGCCCGACGTTCACCGGTCCTGCTTCTGTCAGCAGCACAGCTGTTTCCAAGAAATGGCCCCATTCGATGAGCGCGGCAGCGAGAGCCGCCGGCGTGATCCATGCCTGGAACGTTGTATTGACGCTGCGGAGCTTAAAGGACTGACGGCGGCAGTGACTGCAGTGACTGAGGTGAGCCTCGATCGCTTCGGCGCGTTTCGGGCTCAGCTGCTGACGCACGAACCGCGCAAGCGCCGAGGAGTACTCCACACATTCGGGGGCGCTGGGTTCGACGTGTTCCTGCAGATAGGCGGCCCGCAGCCCCTCTCGTGCACGACGCAGGAGCGAACTGAAGGAATTCGACGACAGTTCCATCGTCGCGGCCGCATCGGTGGTCGATGTCCCATCGATGTCGATGAGGATGAGTGCGCTCTGCCAGGCGTCGGGGAGAGATTTGAAGGCACGGCCCAGCTGATCTCGCTCAGCCACCTCGGCGGCGTGATCGCCCGGTTCGCTGTCTGCAAGGAACGTCAGCACATCGGGTTCGACGATCGTCGTCGCACGGACCATCGCAGTGCGCCGGTACGATTCGGAGCGCACAGCGGCCATGAGGTACGCCTTGAAGGACTCATCCGGCCCTTTCCCGTGCCCCCACGCGCGCCAGATCTTGGCGAAAGCCTCGGCGACGGCATCTTCTGCTTGCGCACGATTTCGGTTGAGGCTCAGTGCGAAATGCAATGCGGGCAGCCGATGTCGGGCATAGAGCTCACCGTAGGCGGCCCGTGCAGCTGCTGATTCGGGCCGTTGGTCACGGATGCGGGCACAGAGGTCGGAGTCGCTGAGTTCGCTGCTCGGGTGCGGCAGTCCGAAAGGGGAGCGGGAACTATCGGCCGACGATGACCACGCTTCGGTCATCGGCTAATCGCCTCGGTGTAGAGGCACGGAAGTTGGCGCTGAATCTGCATGGGGACCTCAACTGTGATTCGGGGAACAGTTCGGGGTATTTCAGGGGAGTGCTGAAACTCTACAGGAGAAGTTCTCGGCTTCCCAAACATTCGAAACCCGGTGCTGTGAGCTCGAAATGTCAGCCGAAGGAGAAGAGATGCCTTTTCGATGTAGTCCTGTTTGCCGTGTCGCGGAGAAAAACTTCTGGAACTCGCGAACGAAAGCCTCCGCGCGCAGGTCTCAGTCTATGGAGAGGTCAAGACCCACGATCGCTCCGAGCCTGAGCCGGCAGTTGGACAACAGCCGATTCGGGTCCCCTCCGAGTCCCGGACTCGCCCGAGGCGGCCCTGCAGAACCACGTGGTTGCAGGGCCGCCTCACACCCCCATAGTCAGTGCATCCGCTTACCTGGCATTCGTCGAATGCGCAGGTGACGGCTTTTTCTGAAGGAGCCAACCCTTGTCTCTGAAGCGACATCCTCTGACGAAGCACGGAGCCGCGATCCTCGCATCGTCCGTTCTTGCTTCGTTCGCATTCCTCGGTGCATCCGTCGCGCCGGCACAGGCCGCGGCAGAGCCCCTGCCGAACCCCTCATTGGCCGACAAATGCGGCCTCGATATCGGGGTCGTCCTCGACCTGTCGAATTCCCTGTCAGATCGAGACGTCGACGATTCGAAGTCGGCCGCCAAATCTGTCGCCAGCGGCCTCTCGGGGACTCCCAGCAGAGTGTCTGTCAACTCGTTTGCGACGTTCGGGCCCGACGGCACCAACGAGCCCATCAACAGCACGTCTGTCGCAACCTCGGACTCAGTTGACGAACTCAATAAGCAGATCGACGCGCTTCGGCGGGTTCCGCAGGACTCGGGAGGCACGAACTGGGACCGCGGGCTCGGGCAGCTGGGCGGCACGAACCACGACTTGGTGCTGTTCGTCACCGATGGCAAGCCCACGGCATACGGGGTGCCGGGGTCCGAACAGGGCAATACCGACCGCGGTACGCGAACCGATCAGGTCGACATCGACAAAGCCATCGAATCGGCGAATGCGCTGAAATCGCAGGGTACCAAGGTCGTCGGTTTGGGAGTGGGCAGCGAGATCAACGAGGGCAACATAAAGCTGGTCTCGGGCCAGACCTCAGGAGACGACTACTATGTGGTCTCGGACTACTCCGAATTGGCCGAACAGCTCCGTGAGATCGCCACGAAGAGCTGCCGAGGAACTCTCAACGTCACCAAACTCATCGACCCTGGGGCCGGCAAACACGCGAAGAACACCGCGAAATACCCAGGCGAGGGCTGGACGATCTCGTCCCCGGACTCGGTGGACGGAGTCGAGAAGACCACCGATGCGGCCGGGACGGTGAGCTTCAAACTGACGACCCCGGCCGAAGGGGTGCGGGCCTCGGAGACGCAGCAGGAAGGCTACCGACTGCAGCAGCAGTCCGGTTCAAACGCGCTCTGCAACGCAGATGGACGTGACGTCGGTACCAGAAACATCGCCGACGGATTCGAATTGACCGAGACCGTCGACACGGATGCGATCATCACCTGTCGGCTCGTCAACGAACAGATCCCCGGAGGACTGAGCTGGAAGAAGGTCGACGAGGACGGCGAAGCGCTCGACGGTGCGGAATTCACACTGAGGGGTCCGGATGGTGAGGACTTCGTCGTGGCCGACAACGGAGAGCTCGACACCGATGAGGCGGTCGGGCAGTTCGAAGTGACCGACTTGGCCTGGGGCGACTACACCATCACGGAAACCCGCGCTCCCGACGGATATGTGCTCACAGACGAGACGCAGACCGTGACGATCACCGGTGAGAAGCGGGACGTGGCGTTCTCCGACATCGTCAACAAGAAGGATGTCGGAGTCGGTGCCGATCCGGATGGCGACACCTCTGCAGATCCGGGGTCAGACGCGGACGCTTCCACCGATCCTGATGCGGACGCTGACCTGGACGCGTCGCCTGATGCGGATTCATCGACTGACCCGGACACATCGTCTGACCCGGACACATCGTCTGACCCGGACACATCGTCTGACCCGGACACATCGTCCGACGTGAATGCCGAATCCAAGGCATCGAAGGAGTCTGACGCTGAGGCTTCGAACGATCCCGATGGTGCTGCCGATGCGTCGACCGACCCTGACGGCAAGGACGAGGAGTCGAAGGATGCTGAGGTCGACGCCACTGCCGATTCGGACGCTGACGACTCGGCGGCGACGAACTCGATCGCGGGCAGTGCTGCGTCGAGCACGTCCGAAGGCGGAAACACCTCAGCCAATGGATCCGCCAGCGACAGCGGAGGGAGCACCAGTGTAGGGAACGACAGCGGCAGCGACGGCTCTCATCTGCCGAGGACAGGCGCCGCTGGAGCGGTGACGTTCGGCATCCTTGGTGTGCTCCTCATCGGGGGCGGAATCGCCGCTATTCTCGTGTCGAGGCTACGGAAGACCGACCTGCTGTGATGCAGTCTCGTATCTGATCCGAGCGTAGAGGGCGGAGCCGAATTGATATCGGCTCCGCCCTCTACCGTCTGGAGAAAATGCCGGGGGTCGCGCCCAGAGTCGACCGGAAGTGGCGGGTGAGATGAGCTTGATCGTGAAATCCTGACTCCACGGCCGCCTCGGCGGGGGAGTGCCCGGCCAGGAGCAGCCTGCGGGCGCGGTCGACCCGGCGGCCGATGACGTACCGGTGGGGCGCGATCCCGAAGTTCCGGGTGAAGACCCGCACCAGATGGCTGCGGTGGGCGCCGAGCTCGGCGGCCGCCTCGGCGATGGTGAACGACTCAAGCAGTCGATCATCGAGCATCTCCCGCAGACGACGGGCGAGCGGCGCATCGGACGCGGCCTCGGACGACGGCGTGAGGCCGGACTTCGCGATCTCGCGCAGGGTCAGCACGCCGCATTCGGCGGCGAAGGCATCGGCGGGATCGGCCAGGGCGGAGTGGACATCGGTGACGGTGCTCAGCGCATCGGGGCCGAGCAGGGTGGGCGAATCGGTCGCAGCGTCCACAGCGGTCGGCGGCAGCCAGTCGGCATCGAGGTAGAGCACCCGTTTGCGAAAGCCCTGGTCAGCCAGCGCGGAACGGCCATCGTGGGGCACCTGCGGCGGTAGCAGCGTCACGGCTGCAGGGGTTGCGAGATGATCGTGACGGTCGAGATCATAGGTCACTGCGCCGTCGTCGATGAGCAGCACCGTCCATGAATCGTGGGTGTGCGCGGGGTAGGCGTGATGGTCGAAACGGGCGTGCAGGACTTCCTGCACCTGCGGGACCGCCGGGTGCCACGCGCGGATGACATCGACCATGCAACAAATGTACAAGACCGGGGGTGCCGCAGTCGGCCAGGCTGGATTCATGCACGAGAACACGAACACCACAGATCAGGCCGACGGTCAGTCCACCCCCGCCGAGGCGGCCGGCAGCAGTTCCATCACCGAGGCGGCCGCGCCGTCACTGTCCGCCGATCCGAGCGAACCGGTGCGGTTCGATACCAAGGTCGTCGTCGTTCTCAGCGACGATCTGCAGCCGTGGCAGGAACTCAACGTCACCGCCTTCCTCATGTCCGGAATCGCCACGAGCGATGAGGGCCTGGTCGGGGAGAACTACCGGGACGCCGACGGCAACGACTACCTGCCGATGCTGCGCCAGCCGGTGATGGTGATGACGGCGGATGGAGATAAGCTGCGGTCGATCCGGACGAAGGCGATGGGGCGAGGAATCCCGACAGCGATCTATACCGAGGAGCTGTTCTCCACCGGCCATGATGCGGCCAACCGGGCCGCCGTGGCCGGTGTTTCGGCCGAGGAACTCAACCTCGTCGGGGTGGCCCTGCGTGGGCCGAAGAATGGTGTTGATCGGGTGGTGAAAGGCGCGCGGATGCACGCGTGAGGTGGGGCTAGCTCCCTGCTTTGCCGTTGTGCTCTCACTTCGTAGAGAGAAACGCTGATAAGCGGTTCAGTGTGTCCGTCTCGAGCGAGTAGTACGACCAGACTCCGCGCTTCTCACGGTGAAGGACTCCGGCATCGACGAGGATCTTCAGGTGGTGGGAGACGGTCGGCTGGCCGAGACCGACGGGTTCGGTGAGATCGCAGACGCACGCTTCCTGCCGCTCGTGCGCGGCGACGAGGGAGACCAGGCGCAACCGAGTCGGATCGGCTACTGCCTTGAAGATGCGCGCGAAATCCTGAGCGTCATCGAGGCTCAACGGCGAGACGGTCAGCGACGGGCAGCAGTCGTCCGCTTGTGTCGGAGGGGGCGCGGGTTGTGTGGTCACTCTTCCATTATGCCCATACATTGACACTTGTCGATGTATTGTGGTCCTATCGTATCGATAAACTTCAATGCGTCAGCATGTGACCGCGGCGCCGAGTCGATCAGGACCTCGAGGGAGACAATGCATTCCACTGCGCCAGTCGGCACCGATTCGCCTGTGGCGGCGAAGATGTCGACATTGGATCGATTTCTGCCGCTTTGGATCATCGGCGCCATGGCCCTGGGCCTGGTGTTGGGCAGACTCGTGCCCGGCGTCGCCGAGACTCTGGACGCGGTCAAGGTCGCCGACGTGTCCCTGCCGATCGCCATCGGCCTGCTGGTGATGATGTTTCCTGTGCTCGCCAAGGTTCGGTACAACGAGACCGGACACGTGTTGAGTGACAAGAAGCTCATGATCACCTCTTTGGCCATCAACTGGTTGGCCGCACCGGCGTTCATGTTCGTGCTCGCATGGCTCTTCCTTCCTGATCTGTCCGAATACCGGACCGGACTGATCATCGTCGGTCTGGCCAGGTGCATCGCCATGGTCCTCATCTGGAACGATCTGGCCTGCGGAGACCGTGAGGCTGCCGTCGTGCTCGTGGCCATCAACTCGGTTTTCCAGGTTCTCGCATTCGGGCTCCTCGGTTGGTTCTACCTCCAGTGGCTTCCGAGCCTGCTGGGTCTGCCGACGACGACCAGCGAATTCTCCTTCTGGGCGATCACCCTCAGCGTCCTCGTCTTCCTCGGAATCCCGCTTCTTGCCGGCTTCCTCACACGCACGGTGGGAGAGAAGACGAAGGGACGTCAGTGGTACGAAGATCGATTCCTCCCCAAAGTCGGGCCGTGGGCACTGTACGGACTGCTCTTCACCATCGTCGTGCTCTTCGCCTTCCAGGGTGACGAAATTACCTCTCACCCGGGCAACGTCGCCCGCATCGCCTTGCCGTTGCTCGTCTACTTTGTCGTCGTCTTCGCTGCCGGGATGGTCATCGGCAAGGCACTGAACCTGGGTTATGAGAAGACGACGACCCTGGCATTCACCGCTGCCGGCAACAACTTCGAACTCGCCATCGCAGTGGCGATCGGAACCTATGGTGTCGCCTCGGGGCAGGCGCTCGCCGGAGTCGTCGGACCGCTCATCGAGGTGCCCATCCTCGTCGCCCTCGTCTACGTCGCGCTCTGGGTGCGACCCCGATTCTTCCCATCGGCCGCTGATCAAGGAGTGAACCGAGTATGAGTCCTGCACAGATGAGCAAGCCGAGGGTCCTCTTCGTCTGCGTGCACAACGCCGGCAGGTCCCAGATGGCGGCTGGATTCCTCCGCGAACTGGCCGGAGAGCGCATCGAGGTGCGGTCGGCCGGCAGCGCACCGGCCGAGACGATCAACCCAGTCGCAGTCGATGCGATGAGGGAACTCGACATCGACATCACTCGAAACAGTCCCACGCTCCTCGACGCCGACACCGTGCTCGCGTCCGATGTCGTGATCACGATGGGCTGCGGCGATACCTGCCCGATCTTCCCCGGCAAACGTTACGAAGACTGGGTTCTGGATGATCCCGCAGGTCAGAGCCTGGAATCTGTGCGCCGAATCCGGGATGAGATCAGGACCAGAGTCGAAGCCCTCGTCGTCGATCTCGCCCCCGATGCAGGGACGAGATCCACACTGTCGACGACCACGTCGAACCCCATCGCCGAGGAGGCGCCCAATGACTGATTATGCGCTCGAACAGCTCCCGGTCGCCGTGATCGGTTCCGGTCCCGTCGGCCTCGCGGCCGCGGCCCAGCTCGTCCGACGCGGTGTTCGACCGCTCGTTCTCGAAGCGGGAACCACTGTCGCGGCGGCAGTGGCCGAGTGGGGTCATACCGGTTTGTTCTCTCCGTGGAAGTACAACATCGACGAGGCGGCGCGCAGTCTGCTGGCGCCCACCGACTGGCAGGAGCCCGACGGGGACCGCCTGCCCACCGGTGCCGAGCTCATCCGTGACTACCTCAAGCCGCTTGCTGAGACAGCTGAACTCCGAGATTCCGTCCTCATCGATACCCGGGTTGTGGCAGTGAGCAGAGTCGGAATGGATCGGACGGGCACCGCGCAGCGCGAATCGACTCCTTTCCTTATCCGCACTCGGAGCTCAGATGGAACATCGGCGGATTTGCAGGTCAGGGCAGTTATTGACGCTTCGGGGACATGGGAGAGCCCGAACCCGCTCGGGCAGTCCGGTCTCGCAGCGACCGGCGAGGCCGAAGCCCGTCGCAGCGGGTTCGTCACATCGCCTCTGCCCGATGTGGTCGGCCGAGATCGAGAGCAGTTCGTCGGGCAGCGGACTCTTGTCGTTGGTGGAGGGCACTCGGCGGCCAACACGCTCCTGGCGCTGGCCGAACTGCGTGAGGAAGCCCCGGGCACGCGAATCGGCTGGGTGCTCAGGCGATCAGATCCCGCATCTGTCTACGGCGGAGAGGACCAGGACGGTCTGCCAGCACGCGGGGCCTTGGGAACGCGACTTCGCCACCTCGTCGAGACCGGAGTCATCGAAGTGCATGCCTCGACGACGCTCACCGGATTCTCCACCGACGGTCGTGGCACCTTAGCTGCGGAGAGTGGCGGCGAGTCGGTGACGCTCCATGCCGACAGGGTCGTCCCTGCCGCCGGCTTCCGGCCGGACCTGGGGTTCTTGCGTGAGATCCGACTCGACCTCGATCCGATTGTCGAAGCTCCGCGGCAGTTGGGCCCGCTCATCGATCCCGAACATCATAGTTGCGGAACTGTCGCTCCGCATGGTGCCCGGGTGCTCGGGCATCCGGAGCCGAATTTCTACATCGTGGGTATGAAGTCCTATGGGCGCGCCCCGACGTTCCTCATGTACACCGGCTATGAGCAAATCCGCTCCGTCGTCGCAGCGATCGCCGGGGACCAGGAGGCAGCCGACCGAGTCGAGCTCGTCTTGCCGGAGACCGGCGTGTGTTCGACCGACGCCGGATCTTCGTGTGATGCGCCGACCGGCAAGTCGGGTTTTGTCGACTTGCCCGACACCGCTGCCGCATCGGACGCATCAGACGCAGCCGGATGCTGCGGACCTGCAGAACCGGTTGTGATCGGGATACCCACAGGGACAGAACACGGGCGATCGGGAGAGAGCGGGAATGGCTGACTCGCGGGTCCGACCTTCGCCGCCTCGACCTTTGCCCCTCAGCGGGCTGATTCGCAGGTTCGGCTTACGTTGCCTCAGCGGTAGGTGGCGTTCTTCGGATCCTGGTGACCGTGGTCGTTGAACGAGATGAGGCTGGTGCCGCCTCGGCCGGTGATGATCTTCGTGATGCCGGTGTTGATGGTCACCCGGTTGAATGCCATCCACTGGTCGAAACCGCCGCCGATCAGGCGGGCGGCGGTCCACGCGATGGCGCCGGCGCTCGAGACCACGATCGTTGACTGGCCTGAGCCCATCGCGCTGGTCGTCTCATCGAGGGCACGTTCGACCCGTGACGTGAACTGCTTGTAGGTCTCCGTATAGTCCTCGTCGTGTTCGCCCGAGGCCCAGCGAGCCGCACCGCGTTCGAGCTCACCCTGGAAGATCTTGGAATCGTGCTGGGCGCGAGGGTCGAGATCCGTGAGCACTCCGGTGAGCTCCCAAGCGGCATATTCGTTCCAGCCGGCGTCGACGTGGGCGTCCATGCTCCGGCTCATGCCTTCGAGGAGGCCCTCGGCGGTCTGACGCTGCCGCAGCATCTCTCCGTGGACGAGCCGGTCTGGCTCGATGCCCTGGGAAGCGAGGAAGCGACCGGTGATGCGGCTCTGCTCTTTGCCGAGATCAGACAGCCTGTCATAGTCATCGGTGCCGAACGACGCCTGCCCGTGCCGAACCAGATAGAGCACACTCATGAATCACACATCCTCGTCGTGAAGCCCACACTGCTTTTCGAGTGATCGTTTACTGATGTGAGTCTACGGGACATCGGTGGGGAACAGCTGCTCGGCCAGTCGAAGCACCTCAGCGAGGGCAGGACTGACGTCATCTCTGCGCCATGCCATGAGCAGCGGGAACGGCCCCTTCGGGTCTTCGAGGGGGACGAAGGCGATATTGGGGAAGGAGGCGTTCTTCGGCACCGACGCCACAGTGACTGAACAGCCGATCTCCGCACCGACGAGCGAGAGTATCGTCCACGTGTCCGGAGCCACCTGGATGACGGTGGGGTTGAAACCTGCGGCCTGCGACAGCTCGTAGAGCCGTTCGATCGTCGTCGACCCCGGATTCGGCGGCACCGTGATGAACTCCTCTCCCGCGAGCTCGCTCATCGACACCGACTCGCGGCCTGCTAAGGCATGCTCTCTGTGCATGGCGACGACAAGCGACTCCTGGGCGACGACGCGAGTATCGACCGACTGTGGCACGAATGGCCAATAGCCGAAGACGAGGTCCACTGAGCCGTCGGCGACGCTGTCGATGGCCGGCATCCCGAAGGAGGCGCTCTGCAGACTGAGGTGGATTCCCGGATGAGTCCCGCGGACCAGTTTGAGCAGCCGTCCGATGAGTTTGTGGGTCGCGATGCCGGTGAATCCCAGGCGCAGATGTCCGACCTCGCCTTTCCCTGCTGCCTGCACTGCGGAGTCGGCGAGGCGATGACTCATGAGGATGTCGCGCGCAGGTTCGACGAGCGCCTGTCCTGCCGGAGTCAGGCGCACAGACCGAGTGCTGCGTTCGAACAGCTGTGCCGACATGTCGGACTCCAGGCCCCGGATGAGTCGGCTGAGGGGCGGTTGGGTCATATGCAGTCGTTCGGCGGCTCTGCCGAAGTGAAGTTCCTCGGCGAGGACGAGGAATGCGCGGATGTGCTTTGTGTCCATATCGGTGTCTCAATCGTGAAGGCGGCCGCCCAGTGAGGATCAGGCGATATTCGTGCAGTGACTGCATTAATCGTCTCCATTATAAGTATTGGACGGGTATCAATGATTTTGAAAGGATGACCCAGGTCACAGTCATCCGAGGTTCGAGGAGGAACGCGATGGACAAGACGATGAGTCTTCCCCAGGCGATCAGCACCTATCTGCGCAACGGGGATACAGTCGCCCTGGAGGGCTTCGGCCACATCGTGCCGGTCGCTGCCGCGCACGAGATCATCCGGCAGGGCTTCACTGATCTAGTCCTTGCGCGCATGTCCTGCGACGTCATTGTCGACCAGCTGCTCGGAGCGAACTGCCTGAAAGGTCTCATCTCCTCGTTCATCGCCAACAGTTCGGCCGGTTCCCTTCACGAGCTTCGGCGGCGCATTGAGAAGTCGGACCCGGAACCGCTGTGGTTCGACGAATACAGTCACGGCGGAATGGTCGCCCGCTATCAGGCCGGTGCCTCGAAGCTTCCGTTTCAGCCCATCGCCTCCTACCGGGGCAGCGACCTAGCGGCGAAGAATCCGCGGATCAAGTCCGTTCCCGACCCCTACGGTGGACCGGACATCCACGTCGTCCCCGCACTCAATCCCGACCTCACGATCATCCACGCCCAACGTGCGGACATGCATGGAAACGTGCAGGCATGGGGGATGCTCGGGATTCAAACCGAGGCCGCATTCGCCAGTCACCGACTCATCGTCACAGTTGAGGAGATCGTCGACGAGGCTGTCGTCCGCTCCGACCCGAACCGCACAATCGTTCCCGCGCACGTCGTCGATGCCGTCGTCGCCGTGCCACGCGGCTCACATCCACATTCGGTCCAGGGCTATTACGACCGCGACGACGAATTCTCGAGACAGTGGTCCGCGCTCGCCCGCGACGCGGCGGCGGTCCAGGACTGGCTCGAGACCAATATCCGCGGCACGAGCGACCACGATGAGTTCCTTGCCACCCTCGGATCGGAACATTTTGAGCGGATGGCCATCCACGACGCATATTCGACGCCTGTGAACTATGGAGGGCGAGCATGACATTGAGTGCTCACGACACCACTGAGACCCGGTCCCGCGACGAGCTCAGCGAGACCACAAGCAGCGAGGTCGCTGGCGACGTGGTCACCAGCAGCGAACTTCTCACCGTCCATTCGGCGCGGGCGCTGGCCGGACGCAACGTGGTCTTCGCCGGGCACGGCCTGCCCACTCTTGCCGTCTCTCTGGCTCAGCACACTGTCGCACCGGACATCGAGATCGTCTACGAGTCGGGAGTAACCGGAGCCAGGCCGCCGGTGATGCCGCGCAGCATCTCGGATTCGATTTTGGTTCCGGGGGCCGCCTCGGTGATGCCGATGACGCACCTGTTCAACTATGTTCTGCAAGGCCAGCGAATCGATGTCGGCTTCCTCGGTGCCGCGCAGGTCGACAAGTTCGGGAACCTGAACTCCACCCTCATTGGCGAGGACTGGGAGCACCCAGACAGCCGACTTCCGGGCTCAGGAGGAGCCATCGAAGCCATGGCGGGCGCAGCAGAGATCTTTCTCGTCATGCGCAGGCACACCCCGCGCACCTTCGTCGAATCCTTGGACTTCGTCACCTCCCCAGGGTCGAAGAAGGCCGCCGAGGCGGAGGTCGGATCCATGCCGGCTGGTTCCGGCGTGACCCACGTGATCACCGACCTGGGCATCATGACGCGCTTCGCTCGGGATGAGGAGCTCACTCTGACAGCCGTTCACCCCGGTGTCGACCCCGCCGAGGCGGTGCGGCAGACCGGATGGAACCTCCAGGTATCGACCGACCTCAAGACGACGCAGCCGCCGACTCCGGATGAGCTGGCACTGCTGCGAGAGACGCTCGATCCCACCCGGATCTACCTGCGCTGAACCGGAGCCCTCACCCGCTGACCGATGTCCGCGGGCAGCTGTAGGCGACAGTCGCCCACTGTGGCTCCCTGCTGAGCAAGCGAGAATTCGAATCGAAGAAAGTTGAAATCATGTCAATGAAGACAAACGCACAGGCTGCCTCCCCTCCTGATCCGAATGTGACTCGGCCCGAACTGCGCCGTGCCGCGTGGTCGTCGTGGCTCGGCAGTTCGCTCGAGTACATGGACTTCACCTTGTATACGCTCGCCTCGGCCCTGGTCTTCGGACCGCTCTTCTTCCCCAATGAGACTCCTGCGGTCGCGCTGATCTCCAGTCTCGGCGTCTACGGGTCCGGTTTCGTAGTCCGGCCGATCGGCGGATACGTCTTCGGACGAGTCGGTGACAAGCACGGACGTCGGATCGTCCTCATCGTCACTCTGTCGATGATGGGCATTGCCACCATGGGCATCGGTCTTCTGCCGACTTATGCTCAGATAGGCATCTGGGCACCTATGCTACTCGTCGTACTCCGGCTCGTGCAGGGGTTCGGAGCCGGAGCCGAATTGGCCGGAGCTTCGGTGCTCTTGGTCGAATCGTCGCCTGTGCGTCGCCGTGGGCTCTTCGGGGCGATCGTGGCGATGGGGACCAACAGCGGAATCTTCCTGGCCACAGTTCTGTGGACGCTGCTCACCCTGCTGCCGGACGAGGCTTTCCTCAGTTGGGGCTGGCGGGTGCCCTTCCTGCTCAGCATCGTCACCACTTTCGTGGCTCTGGCAATTCGTACGAAGGTCAGGGAGTCCCCGGTGTTCGAAGAGGCGAAGGAGCGCCGCGCCGAGGTGGCCGCGGACAAGAGCGATCAGCCGAGCATCCTCGTCGAAGCGCGTCGGTCGACGAAGTCGTTCCTGCTCGCCTTGGGCATCCGAATGGGAGAGAACTCCGCAGTCTACCTCGTCAAAGGCTTCATGGTCGGGTGGGTGGTCACCACGACGGGAATCGACTCCTCCATCGTCACCACCGGCATCATGATCGGCACCGTCATCGGCTTCGCGACTGTGCCGTACTTCGGCAAGCTCAGTGACAAGCTGGGTCGCCGACCCGTGTTCTTGGGGTTCACTCTATTCCAGATCCTCTTCGCGATTCCGGCCATGATCCTCATCGACACGGGCAACCCGATCATCATCGCGGCCGTCTTTGCGGTCTTCGTCGGCGGGCCTCTGCCGAATCTCTACGGTGTCGAGTCGAGCTGGTTGGTCGAACTGTTCGGATCGAAGCATCGGTATACGTTCATGACCACTATCAAAGAGGTCGGATCGGTCGTCTCCGGCGGTCTGGCGCCGGTGATCGCGGCCTCGCTCGTCGCCGTGATCACCGACTCATGGTGGCCCGTTGCGATCGTT
The DNA here is from genome assembly GCF_056837565.1 of Brevibacterium sp. OS20. NCBI lineage: Bacteria > Bacillati > Actinomycetota > Actinomycetes > Micrococcales > Brevibacteriaceae > Brevibacterium > Brevibacterium sp. OS20. The sequence goes on from NZ_CM166367.1 coordinate 751,496, forward strand.
CTCATTCTGTTCGCCGGCTGCGGCCTGCTCGGTGCGCTCTTCGCGCCCGAGACCCGTGGTCGCGACCTCACGACTGAAGTCGACGCAGTGGACGAATGGCAACCGCAGCAATAGGCAAGGGCCGGGACCCCGCGATGGGCGAGGGCCGGGACCCTGCGATACGCGACGGCCGGCCCGGTGAGGTGGACTACGACCAGCCCGCTGGGGTCGGCGACGGCCCTACTGCCGGATTGCGGTCAGTTGTTGTGGCGCGGAGGCGCTCTGCCACCAGTGCTGTCGCTGCAGCTCTGCGTTGAGAGCGATGCCACAGGCTCCGGGGGGCGTCATCAGAACGGTGGGGGATCGACCTCGAGGTCGTGGTCCCAGTTCACTGTCTTGGAGACGAAGCGGTGGTCCCAGGGATCGTCGGCTCCAGTGCCCTTGGGGTCTGCAGCGTCCTCAGACTGCGAGTTGCTTTCGAAACCGGTGAGGTTCGGGCCAGCGGCGGTACGGGCGCTGCGCTTGTCGGGCTCATTCGGGTCGAAGTCGATATCGTCGATGTCGAGCTTGGCAAGACGCGCCCATCTGACGACTCGGGCGTACTTCGCGTTCCCCGTCAGCTGCTTCACCGTGAGAGTGTTGGAGCCGGCGGGCAGACTGCGCTGATGGACAGAGTTCGCCCAATTGAGGCAACGCTCCAGCCGCCGCCGCCTGATCTCAGCCTGCTGCTCCCGATACGCCTCCGAAAGACGTCGCTGGTGTGCTTCGCGTTCCTCCCGCTGGCGCTTCTCTTCGTCGCGCTGACGAATCGTTGATTCGCCAGGCATGAGCTCGAGCACCCTCGGTGCTGAGGGAACCATCGACCAGGGCAGTTTCCACCGCTTGAGACCCAGTCGTCCCAGGGAATCGAATTCGAGCGCTTGGGCAACATTGATCGGCTGGCCGGGAGCTGACACAGTGGTCGAGATCCCGTGTTTGAACTCGTAATCGAGCTCACCGGATTTTGGCATAGTGACCCGAAGGCGGCCGGCGGTCTTCAATGCATGATGCTTCTTGCACAGAGGATGAAGGTTGCCGAACCGAGTGAGACCGCCCTTGAGCGGATCCAGATGGAAGAACGGAACGACATGGTCGATCTCCGACTTCTCAGCCCGACGAACACAGCCGGGAACGGTGCACACGGTCCACTGCTCGACCAAGGTCTTCCGAAGATCTCTGGGGACCTGGTAAGTGGTCGCTTTGGCGTCGATGGGAGTGCCGGTGGCGGGATCGGTGAGGATCCGCTGGATGCTCTTCGACCGGCCGGCGATGTTGCGAGCCACCTCAGCGGGTACCGGTGAGCCGTCGGCGAAAGTGCCGGGCAGGTCAGAATCTCCGGTGAGCGAGAGGAATGGAACGGTCACCACGGTGGCGGCCTGGTGTGACAGCCACCACGCGCTTGTGGGCATACGCAGCTTGACGACATATTCAATGGGACCGTCAGGGTCTTCACCTTCGACGCTGCAGTCGTGCCGGAAAGCCGAACCGTCGGGTCGGCTGGCGACAGAGAATCCATCGGACGACTCTGTGGTGCTGTCGGCCGAGCACTCGGCGGACGATTCTGCGGCATCGTCGTCCGAGTCCGAAGCGACGTGCTTCGCGAAGTCGGCGATGGCGTCGTCGCAATCCATATCCGGAATGAGTTCGCCGTCGGTGTCGAGCAGTGACTTCTCTTCGGCGGTTTGGATACCCGTGATCGGGTCGACCGAAATGACCTTGACCTTGAGCTCCGGGACTGGCCGGGTGAACAGATCGTACTCGAGCTGAGAGATGGAGCGGTCATCGCTGATCTCAACGCCCACAGGCAGATTGAACGCCGACTTGTTCTTTCCATGCACGGCCAGCGCCATGCCCTGGATTCGGTTGTAGCAGGCAAAGATCTCCGCTGAGGGTCCGCTGACGGTCAGGCAAGCCGAGCCGTCCTTATATCCTTCGACATCGACGCGGCGACGCTTGGTGGCGAGTTCGGTGTTGTCGATCGGCGGGACGAGCAGGGCGATCATCTTCGCCAGATCTCGGCGCAGGGTCTCACAGGTGATATCGGCGCGCCTCGCGGCCAGGAAGATGTCGAGCTTCGGAAGAAAGTCGAACGCGACATCAGCGCACTGGCGGGCGACCACATCGACATGTGCCTGGGTGAACTCTCCGGCGCGGACACGGTCGGCGAAGCGCGGCAGACCATAGAAGATCGTCATCGCGCCGGCGAGCTGACGGTAGGTACGGGCAGTGTTGGTCCCCAGCACCGTCGAGATCTCGACGAGGACCTCAGCGTCGACATAGTCATAGACCCATTTCGAGAAGCAGATGCCCTCATCGAGCTCGGGGAATTCGGGCAGCGCCTTCGCCTCGGGCTCAGTCGCCTTGCGCAACTGTTCGCGGGCGAAGTCGGCGTCATAGAGCACAACTGTCGCGGAAGGGGAGCCGCCGGTGCCGGTCGTGTCGTCAGTGGGTGACGACGCGACCTTAGGCGACGACGCGACGCTGGGCGAAGACGCGCCCTTGGGTGAGGCCTTCGACTTCTCCGCAGCGCCGAAGTCGGTGTTCTCTTCGGACTCTTTGGCGCGGCGATCAAAGGATGCGGAGATCGTCTCGCAGCGAAACGGTTCGGAGCCCTCGGGCATGGGCAGTTCGAGAGCGATGAAGACCTGTTCCAACACAACTGAGGAGACGGACTCGAGGAGGGAGAAATGGGCACGGTCGGAAGCGACAGCGTTCTCGGCGAAACGAGACATGCTTGATTCGAAGCGGATGGCGAATCGGGGCGACGGCTGTGTCACACCCGGCTCGTCTGCCTGGTCGGGGGTCGAACGGTTGGTGGTGCCCTTCATTGCTCTTTCACCTGCCTCGGACTTCGTTGTCGGGGAAGTGGTGCTGACTTGAAAAGCTGTTAATCAGATCTTAGCCGGTCAATCTGACATTCACAATAGTAAAAAGAAAAAAGATTCGAATAAGTTTCGATGGCATATTGATAGTGGATTGATTCTCTACTCATCATTGCACTCGGTGCTGACATGAGGACGTTCGGCCTTGTTCGGCCAGGTCAGGGGCTGTTCTGCGTCGGTCCAAAGGTCTGGAGAACATGCCACCGGAACGGCGGGACAACCTCGGTGGGGGCCGGATTTTTGGGTGAAACGGGTCACAGCATCGGTTATGATGATCGAGTTGTCGGATGCGACCCATGAGGTCGGTACTCGCCTCATGCGAGCCGTATCCGCACTGCGCGCAACCGCGTCGCCCTTCACCTAGGGTCATGTCGCGGGCCGCGTCGACGTCACCGCACCATCCTTCACTGGTGACCAGTTCTTCGCCCAGACCATCGCCTGCGCTCACGGTCGACCGTGTCCGCGCCGGCCGACGTCCAGACGATCACTGCCGGCTGCACCGATGATCCGATCATCGAACGGAGTGCTCGCCCAACCGAGTGCTCACGAGCTTCGTAAGCTCACGAACCGCCGCCGCATCAACCACGAGGATCAACCATGACGACCACCGCTCACAGCTCCGCCGCCTCCGACCAGGGCTCGAAGGGCCCGATCACCGACGCCGAGATCTTCGAGGCGCACGAAGGCGGCAAGCTCTCCGCCGAGCTCACCTCACCGCTCGAGACCCAGCGCGACCTCTCGATCGCGTACACCCCGGGCGTGGCCAAGGTCTGCACCGCGATCAAGGACGAACCGCAGCTGGCGCGCACGCACACGTGGACCGGCCGGCTCGTCGCGGTCATCTCTGACGGGTCGGCTGTGCTCGGCCTCGGTGACATCGGTCCGGCCGCCTCGCTGCCGGTGATGGAGGGCAAGTGCGCCCTGTTCAAGTCCTTCTCCGGGCTGAATGCGATTCCGATCGTACTCGACACCAATGACACGGACGAGATCGTCGAAACCATCGTCCGCATGGCCCCGACCTTCGGTGCGATCAACCTCGAGGACATCTCGGCTCCGCGCTGCTTCGAGATCGAAGACCGGGTCAAGGAAGCCCTCGACATTCCCGTCATGCACGATGACCAGCACGGCACCGCCGTGGTCGTCCTCGCCGCGCTGACGAATGCTCTGCGCGTGGTGAAGAAGTCCTTCGAGTCCGTCCGCGTCGTCGTCTCCGGCGCCGGTGCTGCCGGAGTGGCCGTGGTGAAGATCCTCGCCGACGCCGGCGTGAAGGACATCGTGGTCCTCGATTCCAAGGGAGTCGTCGAATCCGGCCGCTCCGACCTCACCGAGACCAAGCAGTTCCTCGCTGAGTCGACGAACCCGCGCGGAATCTCCGGTGGGATCGGCGAAGCCCTCGACGGTGCCGATGCCTTCATCGGCGTCTCCGGCGGCACCATCGACGAGGCGCATCTGGAGAACATGGCCGACGATGCGATCATCTTCGCCCTGTCGAACCCCAACCCCGAGGTGGCCCCCGACGTCGCAGCCAAGTACGCCACCGTGGTGGCCACCGGGCGCAGCGACTTCCCGAACCAGATCAACAACGTCCTCGCGTTCCCCGGAATCTTCCGCGGCGCGCTCGACGCCGATGCCAACGAGATCACCGACGATATGAAGCTCGTCGCCGCTCGTGCGATCGCCGATCTCGTCGGCGATGATCTCGAGCCCGGTTACATCGTGCCCGGTGCGCTCGATTCGCGTGTCGCTCCGGCCGTCGCCGAGGCGGTCGAGAAGTCCGCGCTCGAGGCCATGGCCAAGCGCTGACGCCTCGTCGGTGAGCCATCGCCGACTCGGAATTGTCGCCGAGGCGGCCGAATACGGCTGAGGGGCGGGTGAAGAGTGATCTTCGCCCGCCCCTCAACTGTGTGTCGGTTGCTGATTGCGTTCCGCTCCAGGCCGTGTGCCACAGGTGGTCGGGCGCCGGCGGCCGTCGGTTGGCCAGCGGAGGACTGCCGCCCATGCCAGGCAGACGCGGTCGGAACTCAGTCGTCGGTGACGGTGATGGTGACGTCGATGTTGCCGCGGGTGGCATTCGAGTACGGGCAGACCTGGTGGGCCTTGTCGGCCAGGGCCTGTGCCTCGGCTTTGTCGAGGTGCGGGAGGGTGACCTCGAGTTCGACAGCGAGCTGGAACCCGCCCTCATTGTTCTTGCCGATGCTCACTCGTGAGCCGACCGCAGAGTCGTCGACGTTCGCCTTGGCCTGACCGGCCACGAGGCGCAGCGCCGAGTGATAGCAGGCCGCGTAGCCGACCGCGAAGAGCTGCTCGGGATTCGTGCCGTTGCCGCTGCCGCCCATCTCCGCGGGTGTGGCGAGATCGACGTCGACCTTTCCGTCGTTTGTGCGACCGTGGCCGTCGCGGCCTTCGCCGGTAGCCAGTGCCTCTGCAGTGTAGAGAGCCTTCATGATTCTTCCTTCCGTTGGCGGTGCGTTGTGGGTTAGTAGGGTTTTGTGGGTTGGTAGAGCTATCTGGGCTGGACGTGCGCTCTGGGGCAGGGCATTGATCGGTCTCGCATCGGGGCCGTCAGCGGGCCGCAGTCGAGTCGGTGACGGCCGCGGGATCTCCGCGCAGGTTCCTCGTCAGAGTGCGCAGGGTCTCGAGCAGCTCGGGCATCGCGGCGGGGTCGAGCTGCGTGCGCTCACCGATGCGAGCCGGAACGCACTCGGCGCGCTCCTTGGCTGCGGCGCCCTCGGCGCTGGGGCGGATGAACACACTGCGCGAGTCCTCGGCGGAGCGGTGACGGGTGACGTAGCCGAGCGATTCCAGCCGCGACAGCAGCGGAGACAGCGTGCCCGAATCGAGCTGCAGACGCTCACCGAGGTGTTTGACGGTCACGCCGTCGGGCGCGGAATCCTCCTCCCACAGCACAAGCATCACCAGATACTGCGGATAGGTGATGCCGAGCTCGGCCAGCAGATCCTTGTATGACGCGGTCATTGCACGCGACGCCGAGTAGAGGGCGAAGCAGAGCTGTCGGTCGAGGTCGAGCGTATTCATAACTAAATGGTTGCACACAATTCAATTGGGCACAACTGATTATCAGAAGTCGGATGAACGGGGATCGAGGTGAACACAGCGGAGGGGCGGGCGAAGATCTCTCTTCGCCCGCCCCTCCGCTGTGTGGTGCCTCAGTCGTTCGCCGGCACTCGGTGTCGTGCGGTGGCGTTCGGGCAGCTTCGGCGGCGCTTCGGCAGCCTGGCTCTGCCCTGGGTCACTGCGGTGGATTCTGCTTGGAGTTCTTCCACTGCTGAGCTGCCGCTTGAGCCGACTGGGCTGCCGACCGAACGGACTGGCCGAGCGACTGGCCGGAACCTCCGGGGCCACCTGACTGACCGTCATGACCCGAGCCGTCGGAACCATCGGAGCCGCCCGTGCTCGGCGGGTTGGACGGCTGAGGGGGAACGCTGGCCCGCTCGGAGCGGTGGCTCGAGGTGTACCGGCTCTCGGGTGCCGTGAAGGTCGCTCCATCCTCGGCGGCGTTGGCGGCGAACAGGGCGTTGCGGATCTCCTGGCCCATCTCGCCCAGGCCGCCCGGGTTCGAGGGCATAAACAGCACGTTCGACCGGCCCTCCTGGGCGACGTTCTGCATGGTGTCGAAGTACTGGGTCATCATCAGCAGCTGCTCGGCCGTCTTGTCGATGCCCACCTCCTGCAGCTTCGCATACTGCTCGGCGATACCCGTCGCGATCGCCTTGCGCTGAGCGGCGACACCCTCGCCGTGGAGGCGCATCGCCTCGGACTCCGCCTGAGCCTGGGTGACGCGCTTGATCTTGTCCGCCTCGGCGAGCGATTGAGCGGCGACGCGGTCACGCTGTGCGGCATTGATCGAGTTCATCGAATCGCGGACCTTCGGGTCCGGGGTGATATCCGTGACCAGGCTGCTGACGATCTTGAAGCCGTAGCGCTTCATCGATTCCGAGAGCCGGCCCTCGACGTTCTCCGCGATATCGTCCTTCGACTCGAACGCCGTGTCCAGAGTCAGGCCCGACAGAGCCGAACGAACGGTGTCGAAGACGTAGGAGCGGATCTGCTCCTCGGAGTTCGCCAGCTTGTAGTAGGCGTCGGCGACATTGTTCTCTTCGACGACGTACTGGACGGCGACGGGAACCGTGACGAAGACGTTGTCCTTCGTCTTCGACTCGATGTTGACCTCGAGCTGCTGGACGCGCAGCGAGATCGGCCGGCTCGTCGTCTCGATGAACGGCACCTTCGTGTTCAGTCCCGGCTTCGCCACTTTCTTGAATTTGCCGAATCGCTCGACGATGACGTTCTCCTGCGTCTTCACCGTGAAGAACATGCTGGTGCGCAGCTTGCCGAAAAGCAGAACGGCGATGATGAGGATGACGATGATTATGGCGAATGTGGCCACCAATCCAGTCATGGGTGCTCCAATGCGTCGTAGATTTCGGCCGCCGAGCGACCGCCTGTGACTACCACCCTAGTAGCCGGGACGGCATCCGCATATGCCAAGGCCGGTTGACGTCACGGTCCAAGCGTCTCGACATCGAAGAGCGACTGCCGACACATCTGATGTCAGATGTATACTGGAGAATCAGCGTGGAACGACCAGCAGAAGGTGATCATGGCGGAGCCGACAGGGACCGGACGGAAAGTGACGACCTCCGACAGAATCAAGGATCTCATCCTCTCCGATGGTCTGCATCCCGGAGACCTGCTGCCGACCGAAGGCGAACTGTGCACCCGCCTCGGCGTCTCGCGCTCGAACGTCCGGGAAGCCATCCGCAAGCTCTCGACCCTCGACATCGTCGACGTCCGGCACGGTCATGGCACCTACGTCGGCGAGATGACGCTCGACGCGCTCGTCGAAGCCCTCGTCTTCCGAGGCGTCCTCAGCCCCGGTGACGACCTCGACGCACTGCGCGATGTCGTCGAAGTGCGCAAGGCCCTCGACCACGGAATGTCCGAGCAGATCGTCCACGCCCTCAACGGCACGGAGAATTCCGAGCTCAAGGACCTGGTCGACGAGATGACCGCGCTCGCCGCTGACGGCAAGACCTTCCCGCAGCAGGATCGCGCCTTTCACACGGGACTGCTCGCGAAACTCGGAAACTCGCTCGTCGGCCAACTCGTCGCGGCGTTCTGGGATGTGCACACTGCCGTCCTGCCCAAACTCAACGTCGCCGTGGCCGCCGACCTGGAGCAGACCGCACGTGCCCACGGCCTCATGCTCGAAGCGGCAGAATCCGGCGACGCCGAAGCCTTTCGCGCCGCGATCACCGCCCACTATGAGCCGATCATGCGAGCCCTCGAACAGAAATGATTGACTGAAGAACAACGCCCACGCCGCCGATTGGGGCAGCGCCGAACGCAGACTATAGAGCGCAGAACGCCGAAGGAGACCACATGGAAGTCGTCATCGCCGACGAATACACGCTGGCGGAGCTCGCCGCCGACGCGATCGAGGAGCTGCTGCGCACCGAGGCTGCACCGGTCATCGGGCTGGCGACCGGCTCGAGCCCACTGCGCATCTACGACGAGCTGACCACCCGCCACAAGAACGAGGATCTGTCCTTCGCCCACGCGCAGGCGTTCATGCTCGACGAATACGTCGGCATCGCCGACGAACATCCGCAGCGCTATCGCAACGTCATCGACGCCGAGATCGCCACTCGCGTCGATTTCGCCGAGGGGGCCGTCCACGGTCCCGAGGGATCCGCCGATGACCTGGCGGCCGCCTCGGCGGACTATGAACGGAGGATCGCTGAGGCGGGCGGGATTGACCTGCAGATCCTCGGGATCGGCAGCGACGGTCACATCGCGTTCAACGAACCCGGATCGTCCCTGGCCTCGCGGACACGGGTGAAATCCCTGACGCACCAGACGCGGCTCGACAATGCGCGGTTCTTCGACGGCGACGTCGAGCAGGTGCCGAAGCTGTGCTTGACCCAGGGTCTGGGCACGATCATGGAGGCGAAGCATCTCGTGCTCGTCGCGACCGGAGGCAACAAGGCCGAGGCGGTGCATCAGATGGTCGAGGGGCCGATCTCGGCGATGTGGCCCGCGACCGTGCTGCAGATGCACCCGCATGTCACTGTCATGCTCGATGATGCGGCGGCGTCGCGGCTGCAGCTCGGCGACTATTACCGCCACGCGTACGAGAACAAGCCCGAGTGGCAGAGCCTCTGAACGATTTCGGCCCGGGCAGGCAGCTGGCGAACTCAGCCCGGGCCGCTTACCTGCGAACTTGACTTGGGCCGTTGGCTCCCGAGCTCAGCCCTCGACGGCCTCGGTGAACCACGAGGTGATCGTCGCGGGATGCGTGATCGCGGTGCCCACGACCACGGAGTCGGCGCCGGCTGAGCGGGCGGCGGCGGCATGCAACGGGGTGTGGATGCGGCCCTCGGCGACGAGCAGCGCAGGCAGCTCGGCCGCTCGGATCGCGCTGATGAGTTCGAGATCGGGACCCTCGGTCCTCGCCCGTTCGCCGGTGTAGCCGGCCAGGGTAGTTCCGATGATGTCGGCGCCGGCCTCGACCGCGGCCTTCGCATCATCGAGGCTGCCGCAATCGGCCATGACCAGGGCATTCGTCTGTTCGTGGAGGCGAGTGACCGTCTCGGCCAGGCTCAGTCCGTCGGGGCGTCCCCGCCGCGTCCCGTCGAGGGCGACGATGTGGGATCCGGCCAGAGCCACTGCATACGCGTGTTGGAAGGTCGGGGTGATGACGACTCCGTCCTTGCCGTCTTTCCAGAGCCCGATGACCGGGGCGTCGACGGCCGACCGTGTTGCCTGAATGTCGCCGAGTCCCTGCACTCGTACGGCTGCTGCTCCTCCGCTGACCGCCGAGGCAGCCACCTGAGCCATCGTTCTCGGATCGCGCATCGGCTCGCCGGGATAGGCCTGAGCGGAGACGATGAGCCGTCCCCGCAGCGCCTCGAGGATCTCGGTCTTCGACAGCATCAGTGAGTCTCCTTCTTCTGGCGGTTCTCCTCGCCGTTCGGCGAGTTCGTCAGTGTGTTGGTGCGGCGGGAGGGAAGCGTCTCAGTGCTTCTGGCCAGGCGCGTCATTCCAGAGGCCGGCAGCGCCGATGAGCGCGGCGTCCTGCCCCAATTCTGCCTTCACCAGCGGGGTTCCGGAGGCGGCGGGGATGAGTTCCGCGGCGAAAGCCTCGCGCAGAGGTGCCCACCAGGTCTCGTCCATATCGGCGAGTCCGCCGCCGATGACGACGAGCTCGGGGGAGAGCACGTTGACGATCCCACCGAGTGCCGAGCCGAGGGCACGCGCCCCGATGTCGAAGGCGCGAAGCGCCAATGCATCCCCCGCCGAGGCGGCCACCGCCAATTCTCGGGTGTTCGTTGGGGCTGGCGCAGGGGTGGGAGAGGTGATCCCGGAGGCCAGTCGCCGGTAGGTCTCGAGAATAGCCGGGCCCGAAGCGATGGCTTCGACGTGACCGGTGCCGCCGCACGGGCAGGCCAGTCCGGCCGCGGCTGCCGAGGGCACATGCCCGATGTGACCGGCGGCAGAATTCCTGCCAGTGAGCAGGTGACGATCGGTGATGAGCCCGCCGCCGATGCCGGTGCCCGCCGCGACGAGCAGCGAACTCCGAGTGCCGCTGGAGGCACCGGCGGCCGCCTCGCCGAGGGCATGAGCGTGCACATCGTTGACGACGCGCACGGGTAGGTCGGTGCGGGCGGAGAGTTCGGAGACCACGTCCGTTCCGGCCCATCCGGGCAGCGACTCCGTCGCCGAGACCACAGTCCCCGTCACAGGGTCGATGGCCCCGGCCGCGCCGATGCCGATCCGCCACGCGAATTCGGAACCTGAGCCGTCCCCGCCTCCGGATTCGGCGGCACTCGACGTGGACCCGGCACCATGCGAATCCGACACAGCACCACGCGAAGCGGACCCGGCGCCACGCGAACCCGACGTCTCCGCGATGACGGCGGCGGCCACCTCGGCGATGGAGTCGAGAACGGCCCGGGCACCCGCGGTCGCGGGAGTCGGCACGCTGCGCACGTGCGCAAGTTCGCCGTCGATGACGGAGCCGGCACGGATCTTCGTGCCTCCGACATCGACGGCGACGGTGGCGGGCAGGGTCACAGCAGTCCTGCGGCGGCGACGATTTCGCGGACGTGCTCGGTCTCATCGGCGTTGAGTGCTTCCATCGGTTCGGCCATCCGGTTCGAGCCGATGACGCCCATGAGCTGCAGGGCGGTCTTGAATCCGCCGAGGCCGGCCGCACCTGCGGACACGCGTCCCGGGGTCGCGGCTCCGGTGATGTCGAACAGAGCCGCCACGCGGTCCTGCTCGGCAGCCGCTGCCTGCCAGTCGCCGGCCTTCGCTGCATCATAGATGCGCACATATCCGGCGGGGTCGACGTTGCCGAGCCCGGGGACGATGCCCGCCGCGCCGCCGAGCATCGCACCGTCGGTGACCACCTCGTGGCCGGTGAAGACGGCGAAGTCCGGCAGGTGCTTCGTCGCGAGGAGCAGACGGCGGAAGCCGACATCGTCGCCAGAGGAGTCCTTGACTCCGGCGATGACACCCTCCTCGGCGAGGCGGACGAGGACGTCGAGCGGCATCTTCATATGCGTGCGCACCGGCACGTCATAGGCGAACAGGGGCACGCTGATATGGGCGGCGACGGTGCGCAGATGGCGCTCCACCTCGGCGGCGTCGGACAGCGCATAGAACGGCGTGGTCACGACGGCTGCGTCACCGCCGATGGCCAGCAGACGGTCGGCCTCTTCGAGGACCCGGGTCGTCGTCTGCTCGCTGATGCCCACGAGGACGGGCACCCTGCCGGCGGCGGCCTCGATCGCGGTGGAGAGGACGAGGTCACGCTCGGCGTTCGTCAGGTACGGGACCTCGCCGGAGGACCCGAGGACGAAGATTCCGTGCACACCGCCGGCGACGAGGTGGTCGACGAGGGCGGCCAGCCCGGCGCGGTCGATCTCACCGTCGGTGGTGCGCGGGGTCAGCAGCGGCGGGATGATTCCGTGGAAGTCAGCAGTCATGGTCGTGTCCTTACTTGTCGTACTTGTCATTGTTCGCCGAGGCGGCCCCGGGGTCGGCCGGAGCCGATCCGTTCGTCAGGGCAGAGTCGGCGGAGACCGCGAGGGAGGAGGCCACGGATGCGGCGGTCTCCCGGGCAGGTTCGGTGGGGACTCGGCGAGTGTAGGCCGAGCGCTTTCCGTAGATCGTCAGCGGCAGCACATCGTGGTCGCCGCGGCCGCGCTGCATCGCTCCGGTGAGCAGGGAGATGAGGTAGCCGAAGACCATGGCGCCGATGAACGCGACGGTGGAGACCGCGAACGGTGTGAGTCCGGCCTGCTCCTGGACGACCCAGGCCAGGGCGGCACCGAGCAGGAGGCCGGCGAGCACTCCCGAGGTGTTCGCCCGCTTCGTGAAGATACCGAGGGCGAAGACGCCGGCCAGTGGGACGCCGAAGAGTCCGGTGATCGAGAGGAACAGGTCCCAGGTCTGGGCCTGATCGGTCGCCGAGAGGTAGAGCGCAACCCCGACGGACAGGGCACCGACGATGACAATGACGGCGCGGGAGAAGCCGACGCCCGTGCGAGGCCGGCCGTCCTTGGGTGGGAAGAAGCGGTCGCGGATGTCGACGGTCACGCAGGCCGAGATCGAGTTGAGGCTCGAGGAGATCGTCGACTGCGCGGCAGCAAAGATCGCGGCGATGAGCAGACCCGAGACACCGGCCGGCAGAGCGGTGACCGCGAAGTAAGGCACGAGCGCCGAGGTGTTGAAGCCTTCCGGCAGAGCCTCCGAGTGCTGGTAGAAGCTGTAGAGCACAGTGCCGATGCCATAGAACAGCGGGATCGTCAGCAGGGCGAGGAAGCCGTTGACGATGAGCGAACGGGCCGTCGACTTCGGCGAATCCGTGGTCTGGTAGCGCTGGACGACGTCCTGGCTGGCCGTGTACTGATGCAGGTTGTTGAAGACCGAACCGAGGAAGACGATCGGGATGGCCGCTGCCGCTCCGCCGAACTTCCAGTTGTCGGCAGAGATGAACTTGTCATCGGCCGCGGCGTCGGCGGCGACCGTGACGAGACCTCCGTCGATGGCCATGACGCCGAAGACGAGGATGACCGCAGCACCCACGAGGAGGATGATGCCCTGGACGACATCGGACCAGATGACGCCCTCGATTCCGCCGAGGAAGGTATAGACGACCGAGAGCACGCCGACGGCTCCGGCGACGAGCGCCGGGTTGATGTCGGTGACCGAACTGATGGCCAGTGTCGGCAGGTAGATGACGATGGCGACGCGGCCGATGTGGAAGAGGACGAAGAGAACCGAGCCGAGCACGCGGATGCTCGGGCCGAAGCGTTCCTCGAGGTACTCGTACGCCGTGGTGACGTCGAGCTTGCGGAAGAACGGGATATAGAAGATCACGAGCAGCGGGACGATCGCGAAGATCGCGATATTGCCGGCTGCATAGGACCAGTCGGCGAGGAAGGCCTGCTCGGGCGTGGACATATACGTGATCGCCGACAGCGTCGTCGCGTAGATGGAGAAGCCCGCCGCCCAGGCAGGGATCCGCCCGCTGGCCTTGAAGAACTCCTCTGTTCCTCCGCTTGCTCTCTTGGTGAACCAGACTCCGATGCCGAGGGTGGCCAAGAGGTAGATGATGATCACGGCCCAGTTGAGGCCGCCGAGTCCCGGAGCGTCCATGCTCCCTCCTCACGTGGATGAACGTAGGGGACCGGCGCGGGCGTGAGTGCGAGCGGAAGTCCCATCTGACTTATAGAACCAACACGTAAGACGTATGATGTCCTATGTTGTGAATGTACGGGAATGTGCGGCACGGCACAACCCGGCAGACGGTGGATGTGTTATCCGCGCTGGTGAGGGTGGGTGGATCATGTGGGGCCGACGACAATCGGGCGCCGCTTATTGAACACTCTTTCAGTTTCCAATACATTCGGTGAAAGACGATGACGTGCAGCAGTCGTGCTGTGAGCCGATTCCATGGCCGAATACGAGGAGACGCGGTGCCCGACCAGCAACCACTTGACGGAGTCACGGTGATCACTCTCGCCGTGAACCTGCCCGGCCCCTTGGCCGCCGCCCGATTGAGCGCCCTGGGAGCCGAGGTCATCAAGGTCGAACCGCTCACCGGCGACCCTCTCGATGCCGCTGTGCCCGAGTACTACCGAGAACTGACCGTCGGCCAGGACATCCGCAGAATCGACCTCAAGGACCCTACCGGCAAGGCAGAGCTCGAGGCCCTCGCCGCCGATGCCCAGGTGCTGCTGACGGCGATGAGACCGCGGGCGGCGGCCGCTCTCGGCCTGCCCGAGCTCGTCGAACAGCATGGGCTTGTCCATGTCGAGATCGTCGGCTTTGCCGGAGACCGCGCCGATGTGCCCGGCCACGACCTCACCTATCAGGCAGCGCATTCCACACTCGTACCCGGCACGATGCCGACCGTGCCCATCGCCGACGTCCTCGGCGGAGAACACGCCGCCCTCGAAGCGCTCGCCGGCCTGCGCCAGAAGGAGCAGCTGGGTGCCGCCGGCGGCATCGTCAAGCGGGTCGTCCTCGACGACGCTGCCGCATGGGCGGCAGGGCCGGCACGGCACGGTCTGAGCTCACCCGGAGGCCACCTCGGCGGGGGATCACCGTTCTATCGGACCTACCCGACGTCCGACGGGCACATCGCCGTCGCCTGCCTCGAGCCCCATTTCGCGAAGGTGCTGGCCGCGCACATCGGCACCGAGGAGGCCGTACTCGAGCGCACCTTCGCCGAGAAGCCGACCGCGCACTGGGTGGAATTCGCCGCAGAGCACGACCTGCCGATCGAACGAGTCGCGCTCGGTTCCGGTCAGAATCCAGGTCGCTATCGGACACTTTCTGCGAACAGGAATATCCGGTGTTGACCTAGATTCGAGTGCTGGTGTCCGATGGTGACCTGAAGTCGGGATGTGCGGTCGAATGCGACGAGGAAGTCTCAGCTCGACAGAGCCCACCTGTACGCCCCCTCAAGGCCGAGCATTCACGGGTGTGGGAAGATTGAGGGCGTGTCGAAAGTACTTGAGATCCTGACCCCGGAGGGCCTTCCGCCGCTTAACGAGAAGCCCGGTGTCTCCTTCATCATGCCGGTCCTCAACGAGGCCGAACACATTGAGCAGGCGATCACCACGATTCTCGCTCAGGAGTACGACGGGGACAAGGAGATCGTCCTCGCCCTCGGCCCCTCGACCGACGATACGAACGCCATCATCGCATCGATGGCTGCGCATGATCCGCGGATCCAGACTGTCGACAATCCGCAGGCCGCGACTCCGATCGGACTCAACCTCGCGATCGCCGCGACCCGACACCCGGTGATCATCCGCGTCGACGCGCACTCCGGACTCGGCGCCGACTACACCAGACAGGCGATCGACACTCTGCGCGAGACGAAGGCCGCGAACTGCGGCGGACTCATGCTCGCCCGCGGCAAGACCTCCTTCCAGAAGGCCGTGGCACGGGCATACATGTCCCCGGTCGGCCTCGGCGGTCCCGCCTACCACTCCGGCGACGAGGCGCAGGAAGCCGAATCGGCCTACCTCGGCGTCTACCGTCGGGAAGTGTTCGACCACCTCGGCGGATTCGACGAAGGCATCAAACGCGGTCAGGACTGGGAACTCAACCTGCGCATCCGCTCCGCCGGCGGCCGCATCTGGTTCAACCCGGACATGGAAGTCACGTACTGGCCGCGCGGCACCTGGTCGAAGATCGCGCAGCAGTTCTGGGCCACCGGAATCTGGCGGGCCGAACTCATCCGCCGCTACGGGTCGCAGAACTCCATCCGCTACTTCGCCCCTCCGCTGCTCGTGCTCGGCATGGGCGCGGCCGTGATCGAGACCCTGCTCCAACTGTCCGGATCGACGAAGCGGTGGCCGAAGTTCCTCCGCCGCTTCACCTCCCTCATCCACGTCCCCAGCTTCGGCTACATCGCCGGAATCCTGGCCACCGCCTCGGCGGCGAAGGACTGCGGACGACGCGAGCGATTCTGGTTCGGTATCGTCCTGCCGACCATGCACCTGTGCTGGGGCGCCGGGTTCCTCCGGGGACTCGTCACCGGAGCCGGAACGACGAAGGACAGCAGCCGATGAGCAAGAAGAAACCGAGCCGGGCCCACCGGGACCGCTACGGCCGCGGCACCAATGATCCGCTGCCGAGCGTCGATCCCGAATCCCGCGAGCGGATTCCCGTGCCCGATCGTCCCGAGCCGAAGAAATTCAACGCACCCCTGTGGGCCGGCGCCATCGTCGTCCTCCTCGTCGCGGGTGTGTTCGCGATGAACATCTTCGGCTCCAAGGACCAGCTGACCGTCGATTCGCTCAACCCACCGGCCGTGGGCGCCCTCGACGGTGGATCGTCGGTGTACCCGGCGAACTCGAAGCTCGCCTTCACCGAGAACGTGAAGTTCGGCTACCTGCCCGCGCCCACACTCACCGCTCTGGGCGACGGCACGATCGTGGCCGCGAACCCGGAGACCGCCGCCGAGGACATGGGCCTGAAGAAGGGCCTCGACGAGCTCGACGCACACGAATTCCTCGACCAGACCATCAAACCGGCCCGCAAGAACACGAGTGCCGGCGATCCCATGACCTGGGACCAGATCGTCGACGAGTTCGGCGGGGACACCGTTTTCATGCCCGCCATCGACTCCGCCGAGGTGGCAACCCCGGCATTGAAGACCATCACCGAGGCGGAGCTCGAGGACTCGACGCTCGTGCGCACCGATGACCCCGAGGTGGCCCGGGCCGCCGCCGATGCGGGAGTCGGCGCCATGTTCACCGGGGACTACACGGTGAGCTCGGCTGAGGACCTCGATTCCGGCGGGTACACGGCAATGGCGGTTCGCGCCGATGATGCGTCGACCTGGGCCGAAACGGATCTGGCCGTCTGGGCCACCGATGTCAAGGACAAGAAGCAGCTCGAGAAGCTCGCCGACGCCGGGGTCACCGGAGCACTGAGTGCGAACCCGTACACGGTGCTGCCGTCCGAAGTGAAGAAGAACTGACTGCGGCCCCGAACTGAACGTGACGCTGGGGCGGACAGCCGCCTCGGCGAGAAAATGTTGACTACGACCCCGACTACGAAGGAGACGCAATGACTCAGCCCATCGGCAACCCGTCACACATCGGCAATCTGGATGCCAGCCAGCTCGGCCCGCAGCCGACCTACCTGCCCGATGACCACCCGGACGTCGACGCTCGCAAACGCATCGACGCAGGTGAAGAGCCAATCGATGTCGCGGCCGCACTGCCGGCCTCGTCCCTGGCCTGGGCAGAACTCGCGGATGAAGCGCACCAGGAAGGCCGCCTCGTCGACGCCTATGCCTATGCCCGCGTCGGTTACCACCGCGGACTCGACGCCCTGCGCGCTGCCGGTTGGCGCGGCGCGGGACCGATCCCGTATTCGCATGAGGTCAACCGCGGATTCCTCCGTGCGCTCTACGCGCTCGGCCGTGCCGCCGGAGCGATCGGCGAAGGCGAAGAGGCCACGCGCATCGAGGAGTTCCTGCACTCGTCCGACCCGAAGGCCGTGGAAGCCATCGGCCGCGGGGAGTAGGCCCGCCGCAGCTTTTTCGGACATATCGGCCTTCGTGGCGCGTGAGCAAACGCACCACGGAGGCCGATTGTGCTTGTCGCCAGGGCGGCGTAGAACTATATGAATGGGTAATGTTTCCGAGACGGTCATGACGGCAGAGCAGCGCAAGATCCTGGCGGTGATGCTCGTCCCGATGTTCATGTCGCTGCTGAGCGTCTCGATCGTCAATGTCATCCTCCCCGACATGCAGCGCTCGATCGGCGCCTCGAATTCGGCGATCCAGTGGGTGCTCTCGGGGTATACGCTCGCGTTCGGCGTGCTGCTCGTGGCCGCCGGCCGAGCCGGTGACCTCTTCGGCCGTGGTCGGCTCTTCGTCATCGGCGTCGGTGTCTTCGCCCTCGGTTCCCTCATCTCGGGACTGTCCCCGGACCCGCTCGTGCTCAACATCGCCCGTGTCGTCATGGGTCTCGGCTCCGGCCTGCTCAGCCCCCAGGGGGTGGGGATGCTCCAACAGTACTTCCACGGCCAGGTGCGCGGTCGCGCCTTCGGGATGTTCGGCACGATCGTCGGTGTCTCCGTGGGCATCGGCCCCGTGCTCGGCGGTGGACTCATCGCTGTTCTCGGCGACGAGTGGGGATGGCGTTCGGCGTTCCTCATCAACGTGCCGATCGCCCTGGCCGCAATCATCCTCGGCCGGTTCTGGCTCCCGAGGAGCGCCTGGGTCGGCGCCGGCACCGATTCCGACTCGCACGGCCGACGCCGCGCCGACTTCGACCCGGTTGGGCTCGTTCTGCTCGGCGTGGGCACGTTGCTGGTCATGCTGCCCTTCCTCGAGCGCAGCGCAGGTGCTTGGATCTACGCCCTCGTCCCGGTCGGCGTCGCCGTCGTCTGGCTGTGGGTGCGGTGGGAGAACCGATACTCCCGCCGAGGCGGATCACCGATGGTCGACATGCAGCTGTTCCGGACACGCAGCTTCGCGTACGGGGCGTCGCTGACGTCCATGTATTTCGTCGGTATGCCCGGCATCTGGGTCATCGTCGCGCTCTATTTGCAGAACGGTCTCGGATTCCCCGCCCTCCATGCGGGCCTCGTCGGTCTGCCCTCGGCGCTGCTCTCGGCGATCGCAGCACAGGCGGCCGGCCGTGTCGTGCTCACCTTCGGCCGGAAGATGGTCGTCCTCGGGGTCGCAATCGGTCTGACCGGGGTCGTCGCCTCGGCGCTCCTCGTGTTGGCGCATGAGGCCTGGGGGATCAGCATCTGGTGGCTGCTCCTCACACTCGGGGTCACCGGCCTCGGGCAGGGCATGGCGATCAGCCCGAATCAGACGCTCACTCTGGCTGAGGTGCCCGTCGAGTATGCGGGCAGCTCGGGCGGTGTGATGCAGACCGGGCAGCGGGTGGGCACGGCCATCGGCATCGCAATCGTCACCGCCGTGTTCTTCGTCGTCCAGCCGGTGGCCGGCTACGGCGCCGCCATCGTCGCGGGCTTCGGGTTCATTGCGCTCGTCATCGTCTTCGCCGGAATCATCGGACTGGTCGATCTTGCTCGCGGTCGGGCCAAGGCCCGGCAGGAGGGGCAGCCGGTCAGGAGCTGAGCCCCGCATCCCGCGCCTGCGATCGGGGCAGGCCCGGCTGTCGCCGGTGAGGAATCGGGCGAAGGGATTGCCGCCTTCCTCGAGATGCGTGCACCGAACTTTACAGCCGCCTCTGCGAAATCCGATGATGGAACTGAAAGAACGAGCGCAAGGAGGCGCAGAATGACTCTCTTCTATGAGGACCTGACCATCGGGCACGGGTGGACGAGCCCGGCGAGGACGATCACCGAATCCGACGTCGTCTCCTTCGCTCAGCTGACCGGGGACTTCCACCCGCTGCACACGAACGAACCCGTCGCGGCGAAGAGCCGGTTCGGCCAGCGCATCGCTCACGGAATGGTCGGGTTGACCTACGCGATCGGACTCATGCTCACCCGCAGCGGCGAGTTCGACGAATCGATCGCCGCGTTCCTCGGCGTCAAGGACTGGCGCTTCAGCGCTCCCGTGTTCTTCGGTGAGACGGTCCATATGCGCTACGAGATCACCGACCGGCGACTGTCGAAATCCGCCCCGTCCGACGGCATCGTCGATTTCCGCGTCGAGGTGCTCAATCAGAACGACGAGGTGGTTCAGGCGGGCACGCTTACGATGCTGGTGTCGGTGCGGCCCGGCTGAGTTCCAGGTTCCGACCGCTGCTGCGCGTTGAGGTCAACGGTCGTCCCGATTGCGACTTAAGTGGGGCCAGATTGCTCGTCTGCTCGAGGTGGGCTCAGTGTTCTAGTGCAACAGTGGGCTGGTCTCAGGCTACCTGCTCATGCAACAGATCAGCCAGGACCTCGGCCGGGGTCGCGAACCCGAGGACCTTCCGCGGCCTGCGGTTGAGCTGATCCTGCATCGCCTGGATCTCCTCGTCAGTAACCGACTCATCGAAGACCGTGCCCTTCGGGTAGTAGTCCCGAACGAGACCGTTGGAGTTCTCATTCGTCGGTCGTTGCCAGGGTGAGTGCGGGTCGCAGAAGTACACCTGGCAATCGGTGGCGACAGTGATCCGCAGATGCTCAGCCATCTCCTGACCCTGGTCCCACGTGAGAGTCGAGAACAACGCTTCCGGCAGGGAAGCGATCATGTCCTGGACTAGTCCGGTGACGGTGACCGATTCGCGGTTGTTCGGCAGTTTCCGGATCAAGGAGAACCGGGACCGGCGTTCGAAGACGGTCACCAGGCCACCGGCGTGGGAATCGACGACGAGATCACCCTCCCAGTGGCCAGGAACAGTGCGGTCGGCAGCTTGTGAGGGACGGTCGGTCAACAAGGCACCATCGAGCCAGGGACGGTTGGACCGACGCGGCAGCTTCGACTGTGGCTTCCTTCCCGTCTGTCCCGATCGGAGGGCTTTGACCACGGCCAGCTCGTGACGCAGGGATCCGCGTCCTTGGACGTAGAGAGCTTGGTAGACCGTTTCGTGGCTCACGTGCAGGTCCTTCCGGTCAGGGTAGTCACGCCGAAGCCTACCGGCGACCTGTTCGGGCGAGCACTTGTCGTTGAGCCCGTTGATCACGTGAGCCCGCAGCCACGGATCCTCGAGACGTGTGCGACGGTGTTTCTTGCGTGCCTGTCGGGCATAGGTGCGGCCGTGGGCGCCGGCGGCACTGTAGACCGGGTGTGGGCTGATTCTGTCGTATTGGATGAGTCGGTTGCGGCGGATCTCTCGGGACACGGTTGACGGAGCAACACCGAGTTGAGTCGCGATGGTTCTCATCGACAATGGCGGATCTGATTGCAGGCCAGCCTGGATCGTCATTCGGTCGGCGATCGTCAGGTGGCGGTAGGCAGGTGGTCGTGGTGGTGCCGGGGCAGCAACGATGGTGGTCGGCATGGACAGTATTCTGCCGGTCCTGCCTTTGGGCAGGCCGAGTCGCCGCGCCCACCGGGTGACGGTGTTGAGGTTGATGCCGAGGTGGTCAGCGATCGCTGATCGTGGTCTGCCTTCGAGGAGGAGCCAGAAGAGTTCGTCGAGGACGTGGAAGGGCAGCCGTGGACGTCTGTAGTGCGTGGTCATGGGGGTGTTCCTTCGTTCAGTGGAAACACCCGGTCTGATAGTGCTGGTCAGACCGGGTGTTGCACTAGAACCTAGAAACCGCCCGTAAGCAGCGGGCAATCTGGCCCCACTTAACTTTCGTCAGCGGGGGAGAGGGGGCTTGTTCGTGCGGGGAGAGGCGCCTGATCGCTCGTCTCGACGAGGGTCCGCGCAGAAGCGAATCGGCGAATTCGGGCTTGGAGGTGGAGCGGCCGGGTCAGTCGCGAGATTCGGGGGCGGTCGCCTCGGCGCGTTCGATGTCCTGGGCGGCGAACACGGCGTCGAGGAGGCCGGGGAAACGGGCGTCGAGATCGTCCTTGCGCAGGGTATTCATGATCTTCGTGCCCTCATATTCCTGGCGGATCACCCCCGCTTCGCGCAGTGTGCGGAAGTGGTAGGTCGCCGTGGACTTCGACACCGGCAGCTCGAAGGTCGCACACGCATGATCGCCGAAAGCGTCGTTGAGTTTGCAGGCGACGGTCCGGCGGACCGGGTCGGCGAGGGCGGCCAGGACGGTGTCGAGTCTCATCTCGTCCCTGCTGGGGTGGTCGAGTGTGCGCATCTGGATCCTCCCATCTCGCCATCGTGTCGGTCAGCGTCGGTGGATGTCGTCTGAACAGCCACCGATCACAGGTAGCGCCGCATCTCTCCATTGTACGAAATATTTGGTAGTACGAAATTCATCGTAGTAAAGTGCGAACTCGAAGTACGAAGAATCTCATACTTCCAACCAACGACTTTCGACGAGATCACGAGGTGTCATGTCTCATCTGCTGTTCGAACCGCTCACTCTGCGCGGGCTGACCTTCCGCAACCGGATCTGGGTTCCGCCCATGTGCCAGTACTCCGTCGAGACTCTTGACGGGGTCCCCGCTCCTTGGCACACCGTCCACTACGGTGCGATGGCCCGCGGCGGAGCCGGCGCCGTCATCGTCGAAGCCACCGGAGTCGCTCCGGAGGCGCGCATCTCGGCCAAGGATCTGGGGCTGTGGAACGACGAACAGCGCGACGCCTTCGTCCCCATCGTCGACTTCCTCCACACCCAGGGCGCGGCCGCCGGCATCCAGCTCGCCCACGCCGGCCGTAAGGCCTCGACCTATCCGGAGTGGGGAACCGACCGCGACGGCAGCCTGCCCGTCGACGAAGGCGGTTGGCAGACCGTGGCTCCGTCCGCACTGGCCTTCGACGGCCTCGCCGAACCGCGAGCACTGACCGAAACAGAGATCGCCGAGGTGGTCGCGGCCTTCCGGTCCTCGGCTCGCCGGGCGATCGAGGCCGGGTTCGACTTCGTCGAGATCCACGCCGCACACGGTTACCTCCTCCATGAGTTCCTGTCGCCCCTGAGCAATACGCGCACCGACTCCTACGGCGGAACCTTGAAGAACCGGGCCCGACTGCTGCTCGACATCGTCGATGCCACCCGCACCGAGGTGGGCGAAGACGTTCCCGTGTTCGTGCGCCTGTCCGCGACGGACTGGACCGACGGTGGGCTCACGCTCGACGACACAGTGGAGGTCGCCGGATGGCTCAAGGAACATGGTGTCGACCTCATCGACGTCTCCTCCGGCGGCAATGTGATGGCGTCGATTCCCGTCGGTCCCGGCTACCAGACGACTCTGGCCGCCGGCGTGCGGCAGGGATCGGGGCTGCCGACCGCGGCCGTCGGCCTCATCAGCGAACCGTTCCAGGGCGAGCACATTCTGGCCACCGGCCAGGCCGATGCGATCCTCGTGGGCCGTGAGTACCTCCGCGATCCGAACTTCGCGCTGCGCGCCGCCGACGCACTGCGCTTCGACATCGACTACCGCCCGGCCCAGTACCACCGCGCGTATAAGTGAGTTGAGGCAGAGTCGCTGGAGCGGCTCAATGCTCATACGCTGACGGCCCAGTTGAAGGTGAAAAGCTCAGATTTGAATATGGGCTCTTCACCTTCAAATGGGCCGTTCGGCGTCTGTGCGGACAGCGTCTCGCCGAGGGTGAGCGTGTGGAGATGTGGCTGAGCCCAGAACGGTCGGTCGCAGCTAAGCCAGGCCGCCGAGCCACATTCCGATCGCCGCGGCCGCCGTGGCGAAGACGAGGGTGCCAAGCCCGTTGACCAGGCCGGCGACCCAGCGACGTTCCTGGAGAAGCCGAACAGTCTCGAAGCTCGCCGTCGAAAACGTCGTATAGCCGCCGAGGAATCCCGTGCCGAGCACCAGGTGCCAGGCTTCCGGAAGCAGGTTCGCTCCGGCCAGTCCGGTCAGCAGGCCGAGCACGAGTGATCCCGAGACATTGATGATGATCGTTCCCCACGGCAGGGCCGTGCTCATGCGGGACTTGATGAGTCCGTCGATCAGCATTCGTGATGAGGCGCCGAGTCCGCCGGCGGCGGCAAGGGCGATGAAGACCAGCGGGGTCATCGGGCACCTCCTCGACGCAGCGTCGTCGCCGTGGCGATGCCGGCGAACGTGGCGAGACCGCCGATGAGTACCGTGCCCACCGCGTAGGCAAGACCGATGCCGGGGCTGCTCGCACCGCCCGGATCCGCGCCGAGGAGACCAGCGGTATCCGCGGCCAGCGCGCTGTACGTGGTGAAACCGCCCATGAAACCGGTGCCGACCAGGATCCGTGTTCGGCGACGCCACCCTTCATCGGGACCGCTGCGCGCCAGGGAATCCAACAGCAGGCCGAGCATGAACGCCCCGAGGATGTTGACCGTGAAGATTGCCCACGGCACATCGCCGAGGGGCGGCAGGCTCAGACTGATCGCCTCGCGTGCCGCGGTTCCGAGTACGCCGCCGATGAACGCGAGCCCCAGATAGGACAGGCGCAGGTGGACCGGCCGGGTCACTGCTCGCCCTCGCCGGCTTGAGTCTCGGCAGCGGGGGAGGCGCCCGGGGTCGGCGACTTCGCAGGGGCTTCGGGGTTGGCTATGCCGCCGGTGCCTGTCGCCAGCGGAACGACGACGAGGGGGCGATGCTGGCGCCTCGACAGCTGGATCGCGACCGAGCCGTTGAAGAACTCATGCAGTGAGCCGCGAACACCTGCGCGACGGACGCCGAGGATGATCATGCGGGCATTGAGCGCCTCGGCGAGCCGGTCGAGTTCCTGTGCCGGTGACCCGGCCAGTGCGCGAGTCGACCAGGCGACATTCGTGCCTTCCAGGGCGGCAGCGATGCGGTGCTCGAGTTCGGGGTCGAACTCGGTGGCTGCCTCGTCGGTGGTGTCCGGATCGATGGGCATCGAGAGCACGGAGCCGTCGGGACGAGTCTCAACGGTGTAGCGGGATTCGTCGACGTGGGCGCAGACGAGCTCGGCGTCGAAGTGGGCGGCGTAGTCCGCGGCGGCGGCGATCACCTCGGCGGGCTGATCGGGGACGACGCCGAGGATGATGCGGGCGCGCGGCGGCCCGTCGTATATCGGATCGGGGCTGGCGGTCATGGTCTCTCCTACCTTTCGGGCATGCTGAAGCCGGTCGAGGTAGGGACTGTTGTCGAAGACGAACACCGAGGTTCCGCTTCCGAGGTTGGGTACGGCGAGCCCCACCGCCGTGCCGCGCAGTCGCGACACCAATATTGTGCCACAGGACCATAGCGAAAGGGCCGTCGGATGGCCGGCATCCGAAGATGGCCGGCATCCGACGGCCCCCGCTGGGGTATCAGCGCTCGCCGAGCCTCAGCCTTCGCGGATCGTCATCCGGCTCAGTTTGTCGCCGTCGATGATGAAGGCGAATGATGATCGACCGTTGGCATGCGTCGAACGCCAATCGCCGACGACGATGACGTCGTTTCCGTCGACGGTGACCTCCTCTGGCGTGAGGATGCCGGTTGCGCCGATGAACTCCTTGTCGCTCCACGCCTTGATGGCCTCTCGGCCCTGGAACTCGCGGCCCCAGTCATCCACGACTCCGTCAGAGGTTAATGCGTCGAGGAAACCCTGGTCATCGTGAGCGTTGACGGTGTCGATGAAGCCGGCGACGGGTTCGGGAATCTGCAGATCTGACATGTGTGCTCCTGTGGTTTCGAGAGGTGGTTGTTGGATGGGTGCTCAGGGGACGGAAGTGTCGTGTCCGCCTCAGCGAGTGGTGTAGCCGCCGTTGGCGAAGATCGTCTGGCCGGTGATCCAGCTGCCTTCCGTGGCGAGGAATCGCACGATCGGTGCGATGTCTTCGATTCGGGTCAGACGGTTGCCCATGCCCTGCGATTTGTGGAACTCCACTCGTTCCGGGGTCTCCTGACCGTAGAAGAAGGGAGTGTCCATGGGCCCGGGCGCGATGGCGGTGACGGAGATGCCGCGGTCGGCATACTCCTTCGCCGCGGCTCGGGTGAAGTGCTCGACCGGACTCTTGCCGCCGGCGTAGGTCGAGTAGCCGTCGGTGAACGCGGCGAGCAGGGCGGTGACGATGGTGACGATCTTCCCATTGTCGGCAAGGTGTCTGCCTGCTTCCTTGATGAAGAAGTACGCGGCCTTCGCGTTGATGTCGAACATCGCGTCGTACTCGTCTTCGGTGGTCTCCGCAATGGGCTTGCGCAGAACCTTGCCAGTCGTGTTCACCGCGATATCGATGGACCCCAGCGCGGAGACGGCATCGTCGAAGAGCCTCTCGACGTTGGCGGGCTTGGTGAGATCTCCGGTGAGCAGAACGCCCTTCGATCCGCTGGCCTCGACGGCCGCGAGTGTCTCTTCGGCCTCCGGGCGCGTTGATTCCGAGTTGTAGTGGATGGCGATATCGGCTCCGGCTGCGGCGGCCTGTCGAGCGATGAGTCCGCCGAGGTTCTTCCCGCCTCCTGCGATGAGGATGGTCTTGCCTTGCAGAGTCTGTTCAGTCATGGTCTCAACCTCCGTATCGTTGTTACATCGGACTATATCGACGGTACACTATAATATAGCGATATGACAGAAGTTGAGGAAACGGATACACGGACCCGCCTGCTCGAAGCGGCCGCCGACCTCATTGCCGCGACGCCCGGAGAGGACTTCTCTCTGCGCGCGGTCTGCGACGCGGCGGGGGTCAAGATGCCCACTCTGTACCATTTCTTCGGCAACAAGCAGGGACTGATCGAGGCCGTCGTGGAGCGTGGCTTCGACATGTATCTGTCGGCCAAATCCTCGACCGAATCCGGTGGCGACCCGATTCAGGATCTGCGTCTGGGCTGGGATGCTCACGTCGCCTTCGGACTGGAGAATCCGGGTTTCTACACCCTCATGTACGGCAAGGTCAGACCCGGCTATTCACCCGAGGCGCAGTCGAAGCCGAGCGAGATTCTGCGCGGTCTGACGCTCAAAGCGGAACAGGACGGACGGCTCGTCGTTGGCCACGAGCAGGCGGCCGCTCATGTGCTCGCCACGAATATCGGCGTCACCCTGCGACTGATCATTCAAGGCAGGAACGATCCCGAACTTTCGGCAGGCGTCCGTGAAGGCGTCCTCGCCGCCATCACCGGAACCGGACAGAGCGAACCGGGCGACGGTCGTCTGGGTCATGCTGTCATCGAACGTGCTGCGGCGAATCCGGACATCCTGGGCGAAACGGAGACTCAGCTCCTCATCCAATGGATCGGCCGCCTCGGCGAGGTCTGAAAACGGTCGCCGAACAGGCGGCCGCGCCCGCCTGTTCGGTCGAGGCGGGGTCGTCGGTTCGGGAGCGCTCGGACGTCGTGGTCGGGCGAGGTCGGAGCCGCCTCGGCGAAGGTGTCGTCCTGGTGATCAGCGCTCTGCGCGGTAGCGGTCGACGGCACGGCGGAGGCGCTGCAGGCCATCGTCGATGCGATCGGGGGCTGCCGAGGCGAAGCACAGGCGCAGCGCGTTCGAGAAGTTCCCGGCCGGCGAGAACGCAGGACCGGGAATGTAGGCCACACCTTCCTCGAGTGCGGTGGTCATGAGGTCTTCGGTGTTGATGGATTCGTCCTCGAAGGTCACCCACAGGAAGAATCCGCCGTCGGGATCGGTGGCTCGGATCTCTCCGGGGAAGAGCCTCTCCAGTCCTTCTGACATCGCAATCTTCCGCTCGCGGTAGGCCGTGCGCAGGACCTCGACGTGCGAGTCGGCGCCGCCTTCGGCCAGCCACCGGGCGATGAGGTGCTGGTTGGGGACGGGGGCGCAGGAGTCCATCGTCTGCTTGGCGTTGACAGCGAGCTCGCGGACCTCGGGATCGACGTCGATCCAGCCGACCCGCAGACCCGGGGCGACGAATTTCGAGAACGTACGCACCCCGAAGATGAGGGGATCGTTCGGGCTGAGGTCGCTCAGCGCGGGCAGGGACTGACCTTCGAAGCGCAGCATTCCGTACGGGTTGTCCTCGATGATGACCGACCGGTGGCGGTGGGCGAACTCGAGGAGGCGCTCGCGACGCGGCAGCGACATGGTCACGCCAGCGGGGTTCTGGAAGGTCGGGACGGTGTAGATGACCTTCGGGGCGCGCCCGGTGCGCTGTGTGCGCTCCTCGAGGACGTCGATCTGCATGCCTTCTTCGTCGACGGGGATCTCGAGGATCTCCGCCTCATAGCTCATGGCCGTCGCCGAACCGTTCGTATAGGTCGGCGACTCACAGGCGACGAGGTCACCGGGGGTGACGAAGAGTTTGAACCCGAGATCGAGTCCCTGCATGCCGCCGGAGGTGATGAGGAGACGGTCGCGGTTCCCCTGCTGTTCGGGCGGGATCTGTTCGGTGGCGGCGAGGTAGTCGTGGAGGGCTTCGATGAGGATGGGCTCGCCCTTCGTCTCCCCGTAGGTGAAGTTCTCCGGGGAGAAGACGTCCGAGGCGATGCGGGCGAAGTCCGCGGCCGGGAGCATGTCCGGTGCCGGCGCACCCATGCCGAACTTGACGATGTCATGGTCATATTGGGCGAGCACCGTGGTGGAGGCATCGATGACGGAGCCGACGAGCTGATCGCGGCGGCGGGCGTAGGGCAGCGCGGGGGACTGCGACTGGCTCTCGGGCTGGTTCTGCGAAGCACTCGTGGCCGGATGCATTGACGTGGTGGACATGAGCGACCTCCTCTGAGCGGTGATGCCCTGAAGTCGACGGCTCCGGCGACAATGCCAAGGCTCCTGCCCGAACGACGGTGTACGTGGGTCACTTCAGCATAGGGGTGGGGGACGTGGCGGACAAGGATGCTGATCCCCTGCGATTTCGGGCGAGTCGTCGATCAGGTCGGTCCTCCCTCGCCGAGGCGGCTCTACAGTGGGGACATGACAGGCAACGGAGTCGACGCCAACAGCACTTTCGCCATGCGAGAGGCCGACCTGGCCGCACAGTTCACAGCGTTCATCGACGAACACCGACAGCATCTGCTCGGGACCCTCGACGACCTGAGCGAAGACGAAGCGAGGCGATCCCTGGTACCGAGCAGAACCCGCCTCCTGTCTCTGCTCAAACACGCGGTGTTCGTCGAAACAGTCTGGTTCGGTGAAGCAGTCACCGGTCGGAGCCGGGTCGACTACGGGCTGCCTCACGACTCAAAAGACTCCTTCCTCCTCGACTCCTCGGACACGATCGCCAGCGTCTCGGCTGACTACCAGGCCGCCGTGGAGCGCTCGCATTCGGCGATCGAGGGGATGGACCTCGATTCCGTGCTCACCGGTCATCGGGCCGGGCCGATGCCGCTGCGATGGGTGCTTCTCCATGTCCTGCGGGAGCTCGCCCAACATTGCGGGCACGCGGACATCCTCCGCGAGCAGATCCTCGCCGAACGGGGGAGACGCGGCGGATGGTCCGGGATCGCGCGCTAGGGAAGGACCTCCTCGGCGAGTCGGGGTGGTGCGTGACGGCGGAGCCGCCTCGGCGATCTGACGCTCCCGAGTGAGTACGGTCCCGTGGGCGAGCGCCGCGGCGGGCATCGTCTGCTCGGATCAGCCCTGAGTATGATGTGAGTCCGGCGGCGCAGAACTACCATGGCCGACATGAGCAATCGATCGATCCGGACCGAGGGCCACCGCCCGGAGCCGCAGCAGCGCACCCCCGACCGCGTCGACCGCATCCGTCGCACCCTCACCGCTCATCCTTGGATCGTCGACTCACTGCTCTGGGCTCTGCCGATCACCTATCTGACCGTCGTCTTCACCTCCTCTCAGGCCGAGCGGAGCGAGATCGCCTTGGTGCCCGTGGCAGTGCAGGTCGGCATCGTTCTGCTCCAGACGCTGCCGCTGGGACTGCGACGCACTGCCCCGCTGCTGAGCTCTTCGCTCATCGCCGTCGGCTGCCTGCTGACCGTGCTCACGATGATGGGACCGACCTTCGGCATCGTCGCCGTTCCGATCACCGTGTATTCGACGACAGCGTGGGGGACGCGCAACCACGGTCGCATCGTGCTCGTCCTGGGCCTCCTCGGCGCACTCTTCCTGGGCGGCTGGCTCTACCTCGTCTCCCTGCAGGCGACGATCGGGGTGAACCCGCGACCCCTGGCATTCGGTGAGTACGTGTTGCTGGTCGTCGTCGTGGCACTGTGCGCGTCGATCGTGCTCATCGCCTGGCTGTTGGGCGGAGTCGGATTCCGTCGCCGCCGCGAGATCGAGGGCATCCGCGAGCGCAACCGCCTGCTGGAGCGCGAACGCGAATCCGAGACCCGGCTGGCCGCCGATGCCGAACGCATGCGCATCGCCCGCGAAATGCATGATGTCATCGCCCATTCCCTGTCCGTCGTCATCGCCCAAGCCGACGGAGGACGCTATGCGGCGAAGACCGATCCGGCCGTCGCGGTCGGAGCCCTCGAGACCATCGCACAGACCGGACGGGAAGCCTTGGCACAGACGCGGTCGCTGCTCGGCTTCCTCCGCGCCGAGGAGGACGACGAGCGCTCTTCGTCGCCGCTGCCCGGCGTCGCCGACATCGGCTCCCTCATCGCCGATGTGCGATCGGCGGGGCTTCCGGTCTCGGTGACCGAACTGGATGACGTCGACCGCGGCCGCTTGGCCGAAGGAGCGTCGCTCGCCGTCTACCGCATCGTTCAGGAGGCGCTGACGAATGTGCTCAAACATGCCGGGGACGGTGCCCGGGCACATGTCGAGCTGCTGACCGAGGACGCAGAGCTCGTCGCCCGGATCAGCGACAACGGAACCGGAAACGCGACAGGCCGCAGGAGCGGAGAAGCCGACAGCCACGGAGCCGACGATCCGGCACGGAATGCGACCCACGGCCGTGGATACGGAATCGTCGGCATGCAGGAACGCGCTGCGCTCTACGGCGGCACGCTCATGGCCCGGCCGATCCGTTCGACCGGAGTGAAGGACCGGTCCGAAGGACACACCGACGCGAAGCCCGGGTTCTCCTCCGGCACTGTCACAGGAAGCGCCTTCGGAACGACCACGGGATTCCTCGTCGAGGCCAGGTTGCCGCTGTCCGCTCCCGTGCCCAGTCCCGAATCCGATTCCGGGCTCACCTCGGGCGCGGGCACTCATGATTCGTCCGATCATGGGGAGAATGGATCTGCCGGAACCGGGCAGAACACCCTAGCAGGGCAGACCGCCGAGGCGGGGGAGAGTCAGTCCGCCGAAGTCGAGGAGAGCAGCCGATGAGCGCCGATGGCGAGGCGACAGTGCACGGTCGGACCGATGCTCGGGAGAGCGGGCCGCTTCGCATCGTGCTCGTCGATGATCAGGCCCTCGTGAGGGCGGGCTTCGCCATGGTCATCGACTCCCAACCGGACCTCACCGTCGTCGGACAGGCCGGCGACGGTGCGGCAGGTCTCGACATCGTCAGGCAGGACGAACCCGATGTCGTGCTCATGGACGTTCGGATGCCGCGTATCGACGGTATCGAAGCGACCCAGCGGATCCTTGCTCTCGCCGACGAGAGGACGATCCGTCCCCCGAAGATCATCGTGCTGACCACCTTCGACGATGACGATTACGCCCTGCGCGCGCTGCGCGCCGGTGCGTCAGGCTTCCTTCTCAAAGACACCCTGCCCGAGGTGCTCCTCGAGTCGATCCGCACGGTCGTCGACGGTGGTGCCGTCATCGCTCCCACCACCACCAAACGACTGCTCGAGACACGGCTCCTGCCCCACCTCGGCGCGGGGGATCCGCCCCATTCGGATCCGAGATCGGCGGCCTCGGGAACCGATGCGACATCGGCCGGGGGCTTTGCGCCCACCCCACCCGGCGACGGTGAGCCTGCATCATCCGAGGTCAGCGCCTCTGCACTGAGCGAACAGGGGATGCAGAGCAACGATGGCGCGGATGCGTCCGGGCGGGCCGGTGCGAGCCGTCTCGATGCGGCCGATATGCGTCGGTTGGAGTCACTGACCCAGCGCGAGACCGAGGTCCTCGTTCTCATCGCCACCGGTCTGAGCAACACCGAGATCGGCGAACGGCTCTTTCTCGCCCAGCCGACCGTGAAGACCCACGTCGGTCGGATCCTCATGAAGCTCGAGGCTCGTGATCGTGTGCAGGCCGTCGTGTTCGCCTACGAAGCCGGTCTCGTCGGGCCCGGTCACTGAGCCGGAAGCATCTCGCACGCGCCCGGAGGCCGACCGTTCGAGACCGGTTCATCGTCGGCGAGTAGAGTCGCTCAAGGGAATCCGAGATCATCCTCAGGTATGACGGCCGGGCCACGGCCGCCTCGGCGCTCTGAGGCGAAGACCATCCTCAGGTCCGATGTGGGAGGGTGGCCCGGCGACGAAGCTGGAGGCATGAACACATCAGCGACATACACCGATGCCCATCCTTCCCCGACCTCATCCCCGAACCCAGCACAGGGCCCGACCCCCAGCCAGGGTTCGAATCCCGCACCGAGGCTGGCCATACAAGCCATCGGACTGCGCAAGACCTACGGAAAAGGGGACGCGCAGGTCAGGCCGCTCGACGACCTCAGTCTCGACATCGAAGCCGAACGCTTCACCGCCATCATGGGACCCTCCGGCTCGGGCAAATCGACGCTGCTCAACATGCTCGCCGGCCTCGACACCCCGGACTCGGGTGAGGTCTTCATCGGACGCACGGCGATCTCACGGCTGAACGACCGCAAGCTCACGGCGCTGCGCCGCGACCGCATCGGCTTCGTCTTCCAGTCCTTCAACCTCGTGCCCGCGATGAGTGCCGAAGAGAACATCCTGCTGCCCTCTCAGCTGTCGGGGCAGAAGACCGACCGTCGTATCTTCGACCGCATGGTCGACCTGCTCGGTCTGCGCGAGCGCCTGGGCCACCGGCCCCACGAGCTCTCCGGCGGACAGCAGCAGAGAGTCGCCGTCGCTCGGGCACTCGTCGCCCAGCCCGATATGCTCGTCGCCGACGAGCCCACCGGCAACCTCGACTCGAATTCCGGTGAAGAGGTGCTGAACATCCTGCGCGCCTCGGTCGATGAACTCGGTCAGACCGTCGTCATGGTCACCCACGATCCCCGGGCTGCAGCCCGTGCCGACCGTGTCGTGCTGCTCGCCGACGGACGGCTGGCCGGTGAGCTCGCCCAACCGGATCCGGAGTCCGTGGCCGCAGCGCTCATGAATGTCACGGCAGGCTCGGCAGCTTCGGGAGCAGCACCTGCCGGCCAGTCGGCCGGCGGTTCGGCCGGGCCCGGGTCTGCAGCCGCAACAGGGCCGACGGACGGAGGTGCGCGATGATCCGCATCGCCTGGTCCAACCTCCGCAGCGCCTCCGGGCGTCTGAGTGCGGCGATGATCGCGATCGCCGTGTCAGTGGCCTTCATCGTCGCGGCGCTCCTGTTCTCCCAGGCCTTCGGCGACACCCTGCGCAACCAGGTCCAAGCCGAATGGGCCGGCGCCGACGTCGCGATCACCGCGGACGAACCCGACGATCCGGCCGCAGCCGATGAGGCGTCCCCGCTCACCGAATCCATGCGCCAGACCGCGGCCGAGGTCGACGGGGTCCAATCCGCCCAGCTCACCCAGTCCGCCTTCGTCGCCGTTGAGGCCGGAACCACCTCGGTGACGGGGTCGGCCACGAACCTCCCACAGCGACAGGTCAACACCGTGGACGGCACCGTCCCGGACTCGGATGATGAACTCATGCTCCGCGAAGCCGATGCGAAGACCCTTGGGGTCGGCGTCGGTGACACCATCACCCTCGGCGAATTCGACGGGCCGGGACATTCCGCCGCCGACGGCCCGAGCTACACCGTCTCGGGCATCATGCCCGGCTCCTCCTCGGCGGGGATGAATCTCTACCTCACCGACGACGGGCTGGCCACGGCTCCGGGCGAGCTCGTGCCCGACTCCATCCGCGTCGTCGCCGACGATGGGAGCGATCGTGCAGGGCTCGCCGAGGCGGTCGAATCCGCTCTCCCCGATGCCGGCGCCGACGTGTCGGTCCGGACCGTTGACCAGGTCGTCGAGGAGCAGATCGAGTCGCTGTCGAAGACCTCCGACATGCTCTCGACCATCGGCATCGCCTTCGGCCTGCTGGCCGCGGGGGTCGCGGCACTCGTCATCTCGAACACGTTCAACGTCCTCGTCGCCTCCCGCACAAGAGTCCTCGCGCTCTTCCGCGCAATCGGTGCCTCACGCAGGCAGGTGCGCGGGGCCGCGGTGGTGGAGAGCCTCAGCCTCGGGATCGTCGGATCCGTGCTGGGCGTCGGACTCGGTCTCCTCATCGGTTGGGGACTCTCAACCGTGGTCCGAGCGTTCTGGATGCCGGAATTCGCCCAGATGTCACCGTCCGTCTCGGCGTTCGTCGTCGGGCCCGTCGTCGGCATCATCGTCACCCTCGCGGCAGGGTTGATCCCCGCGATCCGGGCCTCCCGGGTGTCCCCGATCGAGGCACTCCGACCGGTCGATGTGCCTGCGGCTGCCCCGCGCATCCGGTGGGTGCGACTGAGCCTGTCGCTTGTGCTCGGCATCGGCGGAATCGGTCTGTGCCTGCTCGGGACTACGAGCCAGTCCGTGCTGTTCGGCATCGTCGGCTGCTTCGCGCTCTTCGTCGCTCTCCTCGTCGGTGCGAAGGTCTTCGTGCCGCCATTGGTGGCGCTGTTCGCCGCCGCAGTCGGCCTCCTCACCCGGCGTTCGCCGGCGGTGAAGCTGGCCGGACGGTCGGCGAGCACAGCGGGAGGACGCACCGCCTCGACGACGGGTGCCCTGCTCATCGGAATCACCCTCGTCACAGCCGTGGTCGTCGGTTCCTCGAGCCTGCAGCGAACCCTCGAACTCGCCACTGCCGAGGACACCCCGGTCGACCTCGTGGTCTCCACGGCAGGGCAAGACGGTGCCGACGACGCGAAGATCGCCTCCGTGCTCGATGATTCGCCGATCGTCGAGGAACGCGAGAACGTTCCGGCGCCCACCGCCTCGGTGAGCGTCGACGGGACCGACGGCTCCGGTGATGTGGCGATCACCAGCGCCGAGGCGGCCGCCGACTCCCCGGTCCTGCGCAGTGAGGGGTACGACGTCGATGAGGGCACGATCTTCCTCGACCCGACGACGGTGGGACTCGACGAGGAGGATTCTGATGTCGACGGCCAGAGCGCGACCGTCCGCCTCGGCGATGAGAATCTCGATCTGACGATCGAGACCTCCTACGACGTCCCCGCGGGGACGGCTCTGGTCAGCGGTGCCGATGCGAAGACCCTCGAGGGGGCCGGCGACAGTGCGGACGAACAGACGTGGGCGAAGATCGCCGATGACGCATCGAGCTCGCAGATCGAAGCCCTGGCCTCCGAACTCGACGCCGTCGGTGCCTCAGCCGATGCGACTGCGGCACAGTATCGGGCGGATTTCGCCTCGATATTCCAGGTCGCTCTGAGCGTGGTGCTCGGACTGCTGGCGGCCGCGGTGGTCATCGCCGTGATCGGAGTGAGCAACACACTCACGCTCTCGGTCATCGAACGACGCCGAGAGGGTGCCCTGCTGCGGGCGCTGGGATTCACCCGAGCTGCGATGTCGCGGATGATCACGATCGAATCGCTGCTCATGACGGTCATCGCACTCATCGTCGGAGCCGGGGTCGGGACGTTCTTCGGCTGGGTCGGAACGGCATCGATCATGCCTGCCTCGGCGAATCCGGTGCTGTCCGTGCCGTGGGCGCAGATCGGGCTGATCGGCGTCGCCGCAGTGCTCGCCGCCGTTCTCGCCTCGGCGATACCGGCGAGGTCGATGTCGCGGATCGCCCCGGCCAAGGGGATGAGCATGGAGTGAGACCGGGGGCGGGTCTCGGTGCGGCCGCGGGTGGGAGCTTTGGGTCTCCTGCCCGCGGCCGCCGCGGTGAGGGAATGCTCCCGATGGCGGCTGTGTCGGTGTGACCCAGTAGACTTGGGGAGTAATGACATCCCCTTTTCACTTCGAGGTGAAGCACTCTCATGCCAGCAATCGTTGTCGTCGGCGCTCAGTGGGGCGACGAAGGTAAAGGTAAGACCACCGATATCCTCGGCACCAGCGTCGACTACGTGGTCAAGCCCAATGGTGGGAACAACGCCGGCCACACGGTTGTCGTCGGAGGGGAGAAGTACGAACTCAAGCTTCTGCCGGCGGGCATCCTCTCGCCGAATGTCACCCCGGTCATCGGCAACGGCGTCGTCGTCAACCTCGAGGCGCTCTTCGAGGAGATCGATGCCCTCGAGTCCCGTGGCGCGGACACGTCGAAGCTGCGGATCTCGGCGAATGCCCACCTCGTGGCTCCGTACCACCAGACGCTGGACAAGGTGACCGAGCGGTTCCTCGGCAAGCGGGCCATCGGCACCACCGGCCGCGGCATCGGACCGGCCTATATGGACAAGATCGGTCGCCTGGGCATCCGCGTCCAGGACGTCTTCGACGAGTCCATCCTGCGTCAGAAGATCGAAGGGTCGCTGCGGCAGAAGAACGAACTGCTCGTCAAGGTCTACAACCGTCGTGCCGTGTCGGTCGAAGAGATCGTCGAATACTTCGAACCCTTCATCGAACGCCTGCGCCCCTACGTCGCCGAGACCGAGCTCATGCTCAACGAGGCACTCGACCGCGGTGAGGTCGTCGTCATGGAGGGTGGTCAGGCGACCATGCTCGACGTCGACCACGGCACGTACCCCTTCGTCACCTCGTCGAACCCGACCGCCGGCGGATCCTGTGTGGGCACCGGCATCGGCCCGACCCGAATCAACCGCGTCGTCGGCATCGTCAAGGCGTACACCACTCGTGTGGGCGCCGGACCGTTCCCGACCGAACTCTTCGATGAGATGGGCGAATACCTGCAGAAGGCCGGTGGAGAATTCGGTGTCAATACCGGCCGTCCGCGCCGCTGCGGCTGGTACGACGCGGTCATCGCCCGCTACGCCGCGCGCACCAACGGCTTCACCGACTATGTGCTGACCAAGCTCGACGTGCTCACCGGCATCGACCGGATCCCGGTCTGTGTCGCCTACGACGTCGACGGGCAGCGCCAGGACGAGATGCCGGTGTCGCAGACCGAGTTCCACCATGCGAAGCCGATCTTCGAGTACTTCGACGGCTGGACCGAGGACATCACGAAGGCTCGGACCTTCGACGACCTGCCGGAGAACGCGCAGAAGTACGTGCTCGCACTCGAGGAGCTCTCGGGTTGCCGGATGTCGGTCATCGGCGTCGGCCCCGATCGCGAACAGTCGATCGTGCGTCACGACCTCCTGGACTGAGGTCTCAACAGAACTGAACAGTTGAGGGCGGGGCTGACAGACCATGTCGGCCCCGCCCTTCGCTGTCTGCACAGTGATGCGGGCGGCTAGCCCCGCAGTTTTCGGATGGACTCGATGGCACCGTCGTAGGCGGCGGCGATGTCGACGAGGTCGGTCCGGTCCGGCAAGTCCCCGGAGGGCTGATGGCTGAGGAGGAATTCCACGGTCGCGCGGACGGTGGCCTCGTCGTTGTCCAAGACCCCGTCGGAGACGTCTTCGGCATCGTCGAACATCAGAACGATCTCGTCGGTTCCCGTCGCCGTGTGGATTCGGGCCAGGAATTCGCCCGTGTCCTGCATCTCGACGTCGATCTTCTCGCCAGCCATTTCGACCTCCCACTGCTCGGCCCACGCGGTTCGGTTCATCCGACGGCGCGGCCCAATCGACTGCGTCCATTCCTGCTCTTCAGCATAGACCTGACTTGCGACCCCTTGGGCAGACGTGCAGAAGTGGGGCCAATAACGGAGCACGCCACCGATTCTCGCCAGGCACGTGTCGAGTTTGAGGGCCGAAGACGACGAGAATGCCCTCAGTTGGGCGATCATGGTGGCTCTGCCAAGAAATGTGTCATGTGTCCCTGTGGACCATCGAATTGAGATGGTACTCGAATTGTAAACTGCTCGACAGTCCGAGAAGACTTGGAGTGGTCTACTCATCAGTAATGTAAGCCGGCGCACAATTGGTGTGTAAAAATGCAGTCTTGGAAAGCGAGATATTCTTTTGTTTCTCTTGTGGGAAGAATGTGGTGATGTGAGGCTGACAGGTACCTTCTATGAAAGAGGTCCAATTGGCGCTCAAAGATGCCTTTAGGAGTCCAGCAACGTCGCTGGATGACCAGATGGAAAGTTACGCAACGGAAAGGGTTCCCCGATCGCAAAGGTGGCCTGCCTTTGCAATCCTGCTGATATTGACCGGAAACGTCACTGCAATGTTCTGGTTTACTCTCGGTGGGCAAATCGGGTTCCTGGTTGGCTGGCCCCTGATGCTCATTCCGATCGGATACCTGGTGGTCGTATCGACTGTCCTCGGATCGCTGATCATGAGAATTGCGTCCAGGGAAGGTCTGAGCCTTGTGCTTCTGACTCGAGGTCTCGGGTTCGGAGCGAAAGGTTCTGCCGTAGCCTCGTTCATCTACGGAATTAACTACATCTTCTACTTCATTTTTGAGGGAAGCATCGTTTCTCATGCATTGAGTCAATACTTCGGTGTGGGACAGAACTCGGTTACCGCTAGCGTAATATTTGCTTTAGTCGGAGCTGCTGCGTTGTTCTTCGCTTGGCGAGGAATGCATTCCATGAACATTCTTCAGAGATTTGGGATGCCGATCTTTCTGATTCTGTTTGCTGTCGGCATTTTCATGCTCTCCCAGGGGCACGCACTGGTCGGCCCCGGCCAGTGGGAATCCCTGACGCCCAATGACCCGACCGTCATGTGGCAGGCCTTCTCGCTTGTGAACGGGCAAATCGTCTTCCAAGCCCTACTTGCGACCGACTATGGAAGGTTTTCGCGACCGCAGATCGGCTACAAAGGCACTGCCGGGATCATGTTCGGAGAAATGATGATGATCGCGGTAGTGCTGGTGCTTGGTTCCTTCCTTGCGTTCACCATCTACCCGAGCATCACAGAAGGTGACCCGGTGCTTTACTCGACGGACCCAGGTTTCGTATTCGCCCTCATTATGGGTCTACTTGGCGTGATTTTCGCTATCATCACTCAGATCAGAATTAACGTCATGAACCTCTACTCTGGCTCCCTAGCGTTCTCGAACAC
The DNA here is from genome assembly GCF_056837565.1 of Brevibacterium sp. OS20. NCBI lineage: Bacteria > Bacillati > Actinomycetota > Actinomycetes > Micrococcales > Brevibacteriaceae > Brevibacterium > Brevibacterium sp. OS20. Next base: position 789,885 of record NZ_CM166367.1, read on the forward strand.
TTGGGACGCTTTTGCGAAGAAGCCGATTCGGCGGAATTGGTGGATGGTCGGTCTGCTGGCTCTTGGCATCGTCCTCTACCCGGTCAACGTCCTTCAGTACACCGACACCTTCTTGGCTGTTACCGGGATCATGACCAATACGTGGATCTTTATACTCCTGTCGGACTATTTCATCTGCCGAAAGGGCCTCAAGCTGGCACCTGCGGAAAAGATTGAGTACGACGAGCGTGTCATCCGGGATTGGAATCCTTGCGGGATGATTGCAATGGCGATTGCTGTGGCTCTAGGAGCCTGTGGACTCGCTGGCCTCTACCCGATCTATTACGCGTCATTCATTGCAATGATTTCAGGACCCATCACCCACGTTCTATTGACCGCTCTGACTAGGGGCAGATTCTATTCCCCGAAGACCTCACGCAGTAGTGACCAGGTTCTAGAAGGAGAAACCAATGCCAACTGACCAGCTGCATTTCGAGTCTATCGAAGGAATCTCGAGCCGGATTGCTCGGCGCGAACTCTCTTCGCGAGAAGTTGTTGAACACATGTTCACCCGCATCAGCGAAGTAGACCCAATCCTCGGCGCCTACTCATCGATCAATTCCGATTCTGCCCGAGTTGAAGCTGATCAGTTGGATCGCGACTACGCGGACGGCAGATGGAGAGGGCCGTTGCATGGAGTGCCCGTAGCGGTCAAAGATATCTACGGAGACGCGGGACACCCATTCGAGATCGGGATGCCGAGTCGGCAAGGTCTCACCGCGCCGGTCACTGCAACCGTGGTGGACCGTCTTAGGGAAGCGGGCGCGGTCATCCTCGGTCGTGTTCACACCACTGAGGGTGTGTATGGCGAACATACGCTGCCTTTCGAACCTCCACGCAATCCCTGGGGGCTTGACCGGTGGGTTGGGGTCTCCTCGAGCGGTAGCGGATCCTCAACTGCAGGAGGACTGGCCATTGCTACTTTGGGGTCAGACACTGGCGGGTCGATCCGCATGCCATCTTCGGCAAATGGCGTGACGGGCCTGAAACCCACCTGGGGCCGCTGCAGCCGCTATGGCGTCTTTGAACTTGCGGCCACCCTCGACCACGTTGGACCGATGGCACGATCGGCACGTGATGCGGGACTAATGCTGGAAGCTATCGCCGGATTCGACCCAAAGGATCCGACTTCGTTATCAGTACCCGTGGACGACTTCGGTCTCCATGCCAGCCGGGATCTGAGTGGATTGAGGATCGGCGTCGACTATTCATGGGCGCTCACCGACGTGTCTCCCAGTGTTCATCGCAGCCTGCTGTCTGCCATCGACACTTTCGAAGCATTAGGTGCATTGATCGTTCCAATCAGCTTTCCAGATCCCGAGGAGATCAACGAAGACTGGTTTACCGTCTGCGGAGTCCAGACTGCTCGTGCGCATGGCGGATGGTTTGACTCCCATCTCGACCAGTACGGGGACGCACTCGCCGAGGTGATCCAGATTGGGCGGAACGTCACAGCAGTTGAATATCAAGAGGTGCTTAGGAGGCGCGACGATTTCAAAGGCAATGTCGCGCATGTGCTTTCCACTGTCGACGCCATGCTGATCCCAGGGCTGCCCTATGAGGCGCCTCCGGCCGCAGAGATGATGAAGATGGGGGCCGACCAGCTGGCTGAGGTGCATCGCTACACCGTTCCGTTCACAATGAGTCAGATGCCGACTATTACGTTCCCGACCGGCTTTACTGAGGCCGAAGGACTTCCTGTGGCTGGACAATTAGTCGGCGGTGCTTTGAGCGAAAAGAAGCTGGTGAGAATCGCCGATGCGTTCCAGCAGGTGACCGATTTTCACCGGAAGCACCCTGAGGTCGGAAAAGGCCTCTAAGTAGCAATGCCGATTGAGCACTGCGGAGGAGGCCACGCGACTTTGCTGGTCTCCTCCGCCTGGTCATATGTAGTTGTATCTATTTTGCCTGCACTTGCGGGTCTACACTGGCGCCATGTCCGCGTCGCGCACTGACGAGCTGATCCGCCGGCCTCACCCGAGACTGCGATCGTTCGTGGGCGATTACGCCGGCTATGACATCTCGGGCGTCCCCGCGGGGACGCATCTCGGGCTGCCCTCGGGAACGCTGACCTTCATCGTCTCGATCGACGAACCACTGTGCCAAGTCGATTCGGTCACCGGCAGTCGCGAGCATTTCGATGTGCTGCTCGCCGGCCTCCACCTGCGCTCGACGCTCATCGCTCACCCGGGCACGATGTCCGGAATCCAGATCAACTTCAATCCGTCGGCTCCGCGCGCGTTCTTCGGAATCCCCGCCGCCGAGTTCGCCCACCACAGCGTCGACGTCGCTCGGATCTCCCGGCCGCTGGCCGCGGAACTGCACGAGCGGGTCAACCTCGAGACCGAATGGCCAGCCCGCTTCGCCGCCGTCGACGACGTGCTCATGCGCACGATCGATGATGCGAATCGTCCCCGCGCCGAGGTGACCGCCGCCTGGCATCGGATCACTGACAGTCATGGCGGGCTGCCCGTCTCCCTCATCGCCGACGACGTCGGATGGAGCCGACGCCATCTGGGCAGTCAGTTCCGGTCCGAATACGGGATCGGGCCGAAGGATGCCGCACGAATCGTCCGCTTCGATCGAGCGCGGCGACTCATCCCCGCCGGTCGGGGCAGTTTGGCGGAGATCGCTGTGAGCTGCGGTTATGCCGATCAAGCCCACCTCAACCGGGACTTCCGGGATTTCGTCGGTCTCAGCCCGAGCCAGTGGCTGGCCGCCGATGACGTGGCCCGGTCACGGACGGTGGGAACAGATTCGGCGGGGGTCGCCTCGGCGATGGGATGAACTGTTCCCATTTGTCCAAGACGTGGAGGGAGGTGCTCCGCGACGATGGAGTTCCATCTGCGACAAACTGAGGAGTGACCATGTCCGAGAACCATGCCAACGTCTGGCCCACTTTCCGCTACCGCGATGCCAGAGCCGCGATCGCATTTCTCCAGGATGCGCTCGGATTCGACATCGTCGCCGAGTACACGAACGTTGACGATCCGAACCGCGTCGATCACGCCGAACTGGCCTGGCCCGAGGGTGGGGGAGTGATGCTCGGGTCCGTCCGCGATGATGGCGGGGTCATGACGAAGACCGGAGTCGCCTCGGGGTCGGTGTATCTGGCCTCCGGCAACGTTCGCGAACTCCACGCGCGTGCGATCGCCGCCGGTGCCATCGAGGTCATGGGACTGACCGAACAGGACTACGGGTCGCTCGACTTCGCCATCCAAGACCCCGAGGGTGTGCTGTGGTCGGTCGGGAGCTACCGTGGGGCGGACAGGTGACGGCTGTGCCCGGTTCACGCCGTTCAGAGAGTCATTCCACCCGCGCGTCGACGCCGTCGGCCCACCGATAGGGGCGGGTGGCGAGCAGGGCTCCGACCGATCGGCGCAGACGCGAGACCTCTGCGCGGACGGTGACCACGTGGTCACCGTCCCCGTAGAGGCGCTGGCTGAGGTCGGCGGCACTGATCCCGGCCAGCCCCGCCGAGGTGACCGCCGCCAGAATCTGCGCCCTCCGTGGCGTGAGCGGAACGACCAGAGGTTCGGTGCCGGAATGGATATCCAGAACGGGCGGATCTTGCTTCGTCCGCAGAGTCACAGAAGCTCGACGATCGCCGGTGGGCCGCAGCAGCCATCCACCGGTGATCTTCTCCGGCAGGCACAGACCGGCACCGGGGATGAGGATCGAACGGTCGGCGGCCGGCACCTCGATGCGGTCGCGGCTGCGCACTCCCTGCTGATACGCCACCCATCCTGCATCATCGACGACGAGGGCCGGACCGGACGTGCCGGCGAGCATCGCCGACATCCGATCGCGGAGTGTGTTCAGCGCTTCCTGCTGAGCGATCATCAGCCGAGCCTCGGCCAGACGCACCGCCGTCGTCACCAACGACTGCACCGCAGGATGAAGAGTCATCGCCGGGCCGCTGATGTCGACAACTCCTAAGAGGGTCCCGACATGCGGGTCGTGGACGGGCACGGCGCTGCAGTACCAAGGGTGCTGAGAGGCCTCAAAATGTTCGGCGGAGAAGAGCTGGACGGGTGCCTCCTCGGTCAGAGCCGTGCCGATGGCGTTGGTGCCGACCTTGGCTTCGGACCAATGCGCTCCCTCGACGAATCCGAGCTCATCGGCTTGCCGTCTGGCGGAAGCCGCACCATCTCGCCACAGAATGACTCCATCGGCATCCGTGACGACGAGGATGAACGGCGCGGCGTCGGGAGCCCGCAACAGCACTGAGCGCATCTCATCGACGACCAGTCGCAACTGCGACTTCCGGCGTCGAGTCTCCAGCTCAGCCTCATCGGCGACGATCCGCGCATTCGCGCCATCCGGGTCCAGCCCCAAGCGCAGCATCCGATCCCACGAGCGCCTGACCAGCGCGCGCGGTTGCACCGGCGGCGAAGCCCCGGTGATCACAGCATCGTGAATGCGTGTCAGATCTCTGGCGAGATGCGCCAGATCCGGCTGAAGCATGCCTTGAGTATAAGTCGGGAACGTACCCCTGGCCATGAGGGCGAGGCGTCGGTGAGAATCCCGGCACGGCGTGGGCCATGCAATCCGATGCAACTCTTCCGAGCTGGGAGTGCCCGGCCTAGTTTGGAGTCACTGAACTCAATGAGGAGGAGTGACATGACAACGACGCTCGACCGTCCCCAGCTGACCGCCGACGACATCGCGATGAGGTGGCTGCAGGACTTCGAATCGGCGCTCAGCCGCCGGGACATCCCTGCCGCAGCCGGACTGTTCGCCACCGACAGCTATTGGAGGGACCTCGTGTCCTTCACCTGGAATCTCAAAACAGTGGAGAACCCCGACGGAGTCACCGACCTGCTCACACACAATCTCGACCGGGTCTCACCGGAGGAATTCGAACTCAGCGAACCGGCGGCAACCGCTGACGGAGTGACGGAAGCATGGTTCACCTTCACCACCTCGGTGGGGCGTGGCAAGGGACTCGTCCGCCTCATCGATGAAGACGGCATCAAGGCCTGGACCGTGCTCACCTCGCTGCAGGAGATCACCGGACACGAAGAGCCGCGCGGCACCCGCCGGGTCAAAGGTGCCGAGCACGGCGTCGATCCTGAGCGGAAGAGCTGGTCGGAGAAGCTCGCCGAGGAGGACGCCGCCTGGGGCGCGACCGCCGACCCCTACATCCTCGTCGTCGGTGGCGGTCAGGGCGGGATCGCCCTCGGCGCTCGCCTCCGCCAACTCGGGGTGCCGTCCCTGGTCATCGACCGGTGGGAGCGGCCGGGTGATCAGTGGCGGTCGCGGTACAAGTCGCTGTGCCTGCATGACCCGGTCTGGTATGACCACCTTCCGTACCTGAAGTTCCCAGACAATTGGCCGGTGTTCGCACCGAAGGACAAGATCGCGGACTGGTTGGAGTTCTACACGAAGGTGATGGAGATTCCGTACTGGTCGTCGACCACAGCTGCCTCGGCGAAATACGAAGAAGCGGAAGGCCGGTGGACGGTCGAGGTTGACCGGAACGGGGAGAAAGTCACCCTGCGGCCGACCCATCTGGTGATGGCCACGGGCATGTCGGGCAAGCCGAGCATCCCAACGTTCCCGGGCTCGGACATCTTCAAGGGCGAGCAGCAGCACTCCTCGCAGCACCCGGGCCCCGACGCTTATGCGGGCAAGAAGGTCGTCGTCATCGGCAGCAACAACTCCGCCTTCGACATCTGCGGTGCTCTGTACGAGAACGGCGCCGATGTCACGATGGTGCAGCGATCGAGTACGCACATCGTCAAGAGCGATTCGCTCGTGGAGATCGCGATGGGCGACCTGTACTCCGAACGCGCGCTGGAGAACGGCGTGACGACGGAGAAGGCGGATCTCATCTTCGCGTCACTGCCGTACCGGATCATGCACGAGTTCCAGATCCCGCTCTACGACCAGATCAAGGAAGCGGATAAGGACTTCTACCAGCGCATGGAGGCCGCCGGGTTCGACCTCGACTTCGGCGACGACGAGTCTGGTCTGTTCCTCAAGTATCTGCGCCGCGGTTCGGGCTACTACATCGATGTCGGATCCGCCGAGCTCGTCGCCGACGGCAAAGTGAAGCTGGCCAAAGGGCAGGTCGACCACCTCGCCGAGGATGCCGTCGTCCTTTCCGATGGGACTGAGCTGCCGGCTGACCTCGTCGTCTACGCCACCGGCTATGGCTCGATGAACGGCTGGGTCGCGGACCTCGTCGACCAGGAGACCGCGGACAAGGTCGGCAAATGCTGGGGACTGGGGTCGGAGACGACGAAGGACCCGGGCCCGTGGGAGGGCGAGCAGCGCAATATGTGGAAGCCCACCCAGCAGGAGAACCTGTGGTTCATGGGCGGCAATCTGCACCAGGCCAGGCACTACTCGCTGTATCTGGCGCTGCAGCTCAAGGCCCGGCACGAAGGCATCGAGACTCCGGTGTATGGGCTGCAGGAGGTTCATCACCTGAGCTGAGCTCGGGGTGAATCCGGCTCTTTGAGGTCGGGTGGATGCTCATAGGTGGGCGAAATGGTCACGTTCTGTTACTCGGGACGTGACCATTTCGCCCACCGAAGGCATCTAGTAGGGAAGTGCATCTGCCGGGGGAGGTGCGCAGATCGTAGGAGAAGTTGCTCTAGGGGCCCAGGCGCCCAAGCCGCCCAGGCGCGTAGGTGTCTTAAAGCCCCAAACGCGTGAGCACTCGCTTCACATGATCGAGGGCCTCATCCTGTGACAGCCCGAAGTTCTGATTGAAATACATTCCGTCGCCGATGAGCTGAATCGTCATCGCCAGATCAGCATCGCCGAGGTGGTTGTTGAGAGCGTCGAACCACGCTTCACGTGTGCGACGCAGAGCCGCCTTGGCGTCCTCGTTCTCGAGAGCGAGGCAGCCGGCGGCGATGAGGCTGCGGTCCAGGGGAGTACCGACCTCGGCGGAGGTCTCGAGGTAGTAATAGTGGAGGCGCGCGCCGGCGGCCTTCATCTCCTCGACGTCTTCGGCGACCAGCTGGTCGAGGCGTTCCAGGCTGCCCTTGATGAGCTCGGCCTTCGACCCGAAATGATAGAGCAGACCGCCTTTGGAGACTCCGGCCTTCGCAGCTACTGCGTCCAGAGTCGCTCCGGCTGTGCCGTGTTCGTCGAGGAGCGTATCGAAAGCGTCGAGCAGCTTCTCCTTGGTTGCGGTCGGATTGCGTGCCATAGCCACGAGCCTAGTCCATGGCTGTACTTACGAGACGGACGTGTGCCTGGTGTTCTGCCAGCTGGGCATGCATGAGACCGCTCGGATTTCTCGCGCGGCCGGGCCTGTATCTGCGAAGTACCTGAGCATCTCGGTTGCAGCACGCCAACCGCTTTTCAACTGTACCGTCCAGACGGTACAGTTGATGACATGACGACGACACTGACTCCACAGCTGCGTGCCGGCCGGCGCGAATGGGCCGGACTCGCGGTGCTCATGATCCCCGTGCTGCTGATCTCGATCGACAACACGGTCCTCGGCTTCGCGATCCCGGCAATCAGCACCGGCCTGCATCCGACGGGCACGCAGCTGCTGTGGATCGTCGACATCTATGCGCTCATGCTCGCCGGTCTGCTGGTGGCCATGGGCAGCCTCGGTGATCGGGTCGGACGTCGCAAGCTGCTCATCATCGGGTCCGTCGGCTTCGGTGCGGCCTCGCTGCTCGCGGCGTTCTCCACCTCCGCCGAGATGCTCATCCTTGCCCGCGCACTGCTCGGCATCTTCGGCGCCACCCTCATGCCATCGACACTGTCGCTCATCCGCAACATCTTCGACCATGACAAAGACCGTCGCATCGCGATCGCCACCTGGGCCGCGATGTTCTCCGGTGGTGCCGCACTCGGGCCCATCGTCGGCGGCTTCCTGCTCGAGCACTTCCACTGGAGCTCCGTCTTCTTCATCAACCTGCCACTCATCGCGCTCTTCATTCCCGCAGCTGCAATTCTGCTGCCCGAATCGCGCGACCCGAACCCCGGCCGCTTCGACCCGTTCTCCATCATTCTGTCGATGCTTGCTCTGGCCCCGCTCGTCTTCGCCATCAAACACAGCATGGCGTCTGGCGCCGACTTCCTCTTCTGGCTCAGCCTGTCCGTGGCGATCGTCGCCGGAGCCAGCTTCGTCCTCCGCCAGCTCGCGACTCCGAACCCGATGCTCGACGTCCGTCTGTTCGCGAACTCCGTGTTCACCTCGGCGGTGGTGTCGAACCTGTTGAGCATCATGGGACTGGCAGGGTTCCTCTACTTCGGCACCCAGCTGCTCCAGCTCGTGCTCGGACTCTCACCGATCGACGCGGCCCTAGTGCTCATCCCGGGACTCATCACCTCGGTTGCGGCCGGCTATCTGGCAGTGCCGCTCATCGCCCGCTTCGAACCGCGCGTCGTCGTGCCCTGCGCGCTCGCGCTCAACGCGGTCGGCATGGGCATCATCGCCTTCACCTCCGAACACTCCGTGATGGGAATGCTGCTGGCCTTCCTTATCCTCGGCATCGGACTCGGCACCGCCGAGGTCATCACGAACGACCTCATCCTCGCCGCGGTCCCCGCTCACAAGGCCGGAGCTGCCTCGGCGATATCGGAAACCGCGTACGAATTCGGGTCCGTCATGGGCACGACCGTCCTCGGCGGACTCTCGACCTTCATGTACGGATCCGCGCTGCAGTCGGCGATCGGGGACAAAGCGGACAGAGCACAGTTCGATACGCTCGGCTCCGCCCTCGAATACGCGTCTGGGTTGAGTGGTGCAGCCGGTGAGCGAATCACCGAGGCGGCCGTGTCAGCCTTCGACTTCGGCGTGCAGTGGGCCGCCGGTGCGGCCGTCGTCCTCGTCCTCATCGCCGCCGTGCTCACGAGCTTCGGCCTCAAGGGGGCCGGGCGACTGCTGCCGGGAGCTGCCGCCAACGCCGACCGCTGAGGCCGGGACGGTTCCTGACCACTGATCCGGCGGAGTTGCCCTACACTCGCAGCCATGAGCTCTCCCTCCCGATCCGCATATGAGCGGGCGCTCGGCGCTCGAGTGGCAGAACTCCACCCGGTCCTCAGGCGATACTTCGCGGTGATCCCTCCCGGCGCGGTGGGTGTCGGTGAAGGTGTCTTCGAATCGTTCGGCACCCAACGGCGGTGGCTGTGGCCCGTCCTCGCAATTGCGAAACGGTGCGGTGTGATCGTGCCGGGTGTGCACCGCGAGGTTCCTTTTCGCGTAGAGAACCGAACGGAAGACGGTGAGCAGACGGCGACGCGGACGATGAAATTCGACGACGGTGATTGGTCGATGGTCGATGCGGTGTCGTTCGTCCCGCGCGGATCCCGATCCGAGGTAGGTGGAGAAGTTCCGTGCGACTCTCAGGGCGGAGTCGTCGACGTGCTGGGGAAGCCGTCCATCGTCGAGGCGGAGTTTGCTGTTGACGTGGTCAATGGGGGATTGCGACTGCGCAGCCGCCGAATCGCGCTACGGGCAGGTGGGTTGCGGCTGCCCATGCCGTTAGTGCTGCGACCGGTCATCGAATTGAGTGAGCGATTCGACGACACCCTCGACCGGCAGAGAGTCGAGCTCAACGTCGACGTACCGCTGATCGGACGTGTCTACGAGTACTCCGGCACTTTCACCTACCGCATCGTGAGCGAATACCTGCGTTCGACGAGGGGCAATTGAGCGATTCGGGCAGTCGGCGAAGGTCGTCAATGCCCTCGATCAAGCAGAAGCGCGGATATCGGGACGTAGACGTCTCGATATCCGCGCTTGGCCTTGAACGGCGGTTATTTGGCTGGCGAACCGCGCTTCGCCTTGAACGACGGCTGGGAGCCGCGCTAGTTCAGAGGTTGACCGACTCCGCGGAGTTCGATGCCTTCGACGTAGCCTGTTTCTGTCGTTTGCGAGCCAGCACTCGGCCGATGCCGGTGTAGACAAGAGCGGCGATGAGCACGACGTAGATGACGATCGTGATCGGCGAGGACACCAGAGTCGACGCATCACCGCCGGAGGCCAGCAGAGAGTCGCGCAGGTTCGATTCGGCCAGGGGGCCGAGCACCATGCCGATCATCAGCGGAGCCAGCGGCACACCGTAGCGCTTGAGCACGAAGCTCAGCACTCCGATGCCCAGCAGGATGAGCAGCTCGAAGGTCGAGGCGGACGTCGCATAGATGCCCAGTCCGCAGAAGACCGCGATGCCGCCGTAGAGGTACGGGTCCGGGATCTTCAACAGCTTCGCCCACAGAGGAGCGAACGGCAGGTTGATGATGAGCAGCACGATCATCGCGACGAAGAAGCTCGCCAGCAGACCCCACACGAGCTCGGGGGAGCGGTCGAAGAGCAGCGGACCGGGCTGGATGCCGTACTGGCGGAAGGCCGCGAGCATGATCGCCGCCGTCGCCGAGATCGGCAGACCCAGAGCCAACAGGGCACCCATGGCGATGCCCGTCGTCGCCGATCCGGCCGCCTCGGGGGCGGCAAGACCACGGATCGCGCCCTTGCCGAACTGCGGATCCTTCCGACGGGAATCGAGCTTGCGCTCCAGGCCGTAGGCCATGAACGTCGGAACATCGGCACCGCCGACAGGAATGACGCCGAAAGGCAGGCCGATCGCTGTTCCACGCAGCCACGCCGGCAGAGCTTCGCCGACTTCCTCGCGGGAGAGGAAAGGCCGACCAGAGGCGTTGATCGTATTGTCCTTGGTCTGACGGCGGATGCGGGAGGCGATGAAGAACACTTCGCCCAGCGCCAGCACACCCACGGTCACCGTGACGAGGGAGACTCCGTCGAAGAGCTCGGGCACGCCGAGGGTGAACCGCTCGGTACCCGAGACCGAGTCGATGCCGATGACGGTGAAGCCGATGCCCAGCACCAGGGCTGTGAGCCCCTTGAGCACCGAATCGGCCACCACCGAGGAGGTGGCGACGAAGGCGAACAGGGCAAGGGCGAAGAACTCGGCCGGGCCGAAGCTTGTTGACAGCTCCGCCAGAGCGGGAGCGACGAAGACGACGAGGCAGCAGGAGATGAACCCGCCGATGAACGCACCGATCGCGGCCGTCGCCAAAGCCTGCGGGGCCCGCCCGGCCTTGGCCATCTTGTGGCCTTCGAACGTCGAGGCGATGGCCGAGGCCTGCCCAGGGGTGTTCATGAGGATGGCCATCGTCGAGTCGCCGAAGAGCCCGCCGAAGTAGACGCCGGCGAACATGATGAACGCACCTGTGGGGTCCAGCGCAAAGGTCATCGGCAGCAGCAGGGCCACGGCCATCGATGAGCCCAGGCCCGGCAGCACGCCGACAGCGGTGCCGAGGAAGCAGCCGACGAGGACCCACAGCAGGTTCATCGGCGTCAGAGCGTGTGTGAACCCTTCGAAGAGGGACATGAGAGCGTCCATATCAGAAGCCACCTCCCAGAATTCCCGAAGGAAGGTTGAGCCCCAGCATCACCGAGAAGGCGATATAGACCAGGGACGAGAACGTCAGTGCCAGAGTTAGATCGAACAGCGGCTTTTTCGAGCCCATCGACCGGGCCACGCACCAGAACAGCAGAGCGGCGGCGATGATCCACCCGGCGAATTCGAGGATGAGCGCGAAGGCAGCGAAACCGCCCGCACCCCAGGCCAGGGACACGAAGTCACTGTGCGTGCGGTGCTTCGCATCGGCCTTGCGAGCCGCAGCGAGAGCCTGACGGTCTTCTTCCGGTTCGTCTTCCTCATGAGGGGAGAGCCGCGAGGCCGCGACAGCTGAGGTCACCGGAGTCGAGAACGCCTTGTCCTCCTCGGCCGCGGCCGGCAGCTCGTCGTCGACGTCGACGGGTTCCGGATTGCGGATATAGGCGATGACCAGCAGGATCGTCAGCGCGTATCCGACGAGCATGATGATCGTCGGGAAGAACTGCGGACCCGGTTTGTCCGCGTCCGGGGCGACGTCCATGGTGAGGATGCCGATGAGCAGGTAGGTCGAGAATGCTCCCATGATGAGGGGGACGATGAGGCCCGACCGTCCCTGCCACCAGGTGCCCGCGCCGAGGTGGCCCGTCCTGTCCGTGCGCGATGTCGTCTGTGCGCTCACAGTCCCAACTCCTTCAGCAGCTTCTCCACCCGGGAGGTGTCTTCTTTGACGAATTCGGCGAACTCCTCGCCGGTCTGCCATACGTCTGTCCACTTGTTCCGATCGAGGGCGTCCTTCCAGGCCGCACTGTCACGGGTCTTCTGCAGGATCTCGAGCAGCTGAGCAGAGTCGTCACCGTTGATGTCCGGTGCTCCGAGCCAGCCGCGCCAGTTCGTCAGCGTCACCTCGTATCCCTGTTCGGACATGGTCGGCACGTCGTCGAAGCCCTCGATACGTTTGGGCGCGGCCACGCCGATGGCTTTGACACGTCCGGCCTCGATCTGGTCGGAGACCTCGTTGAAGCCGCAGGAGGCGAAGTCGGTGGTGCCCGAGAGCAGAGTCTGGATGGCTTCACCGCCGCCGGACTTCGGGATGTAGGTGATGTCAGAGGCGGGGATCTTGCCGAGCAGCGCCAACTGAGCGATGGTCAGGTGGTCGACCGAGCCGGCCGAACCGCCCGTCCACACGAACCCTTTCGGGTCCTTCTTCCACGCGCCGATGACGTCGTCGATCGTATTGTGCGGGGAATCCGCGGCGGCGATGAGGACGTCATAGTCCTCGGCCACGCGGGCGAGCAGAGTTGTGTTGTCGAATCCGACCGGCGACTTATTCAGCGCGATTCCGCCGACCATGGCGGTGCCGGTGGCCAGGATCGTGTCCGACTGGCCGTGCATGGTCGAGAATTTGCCGAGGCCGATGGTGCCGCCGGCGCCCGGGATGTTGACGACCTGGGCATTGTTGGCGAGCCGGTCGACGCGCATGGCCTGTTGGGTCTCGCGGGCGAATCCGTCCCAGCCGCCGCCGGCGCCGGCCGGAGCGATGAGGGTGAGATTCGATGACAGGTCACCCTTCGCCGAGGCGGCCCTGACCGAGTAGGTCGTCGCCGTTCCGATCGCCGCCAAGGCGATCGCCCCGTAGGCGATGCGACCGAAGGTTCGTCGCGAGGGATGGGAGGATTCCGACACGGAATCCCCGGGAGGTGGCGCCTTTGGCACGGACTTCTCCTTTGAAGGCAGGTGTGATGTGAGACTCACCTTAGAGGTTCCTGAGTGTCGACTGCGAGGTTGTGCTCACTCTGCGCGTTCTGCTCATTGAGCGCGTTGAGTGCATTCTGCTCAGAATGAGTCGGCGACGATACATCGGTCGGGTCCCGGGGTTTCCGGTCCGGCGGCTAGGCTGACGTCATGAGCGATACTTCCGGCACAGACTCCGCGGCCTCGACGACCGCGACCCCGGCATCGGCACCGGTGGCGAAGAAGGTCCCGTTCGAGCGCACGCACCACGGCCATACTTTCGTCGACGACTACGAATGGTTGCGTGAGAAGGAGTCGCCCGAGGTCATCGCCCACCTCGAGGCAGAGAACGCCTGGACGAGCGCACAGACCGCTCACCTCGAAGGACTGCAGAACTCGATCTTCACCGAGATCAAGACACGCATCAAAGAGACCGATATGTCCGTGCCCAACCGGCGCGGGAACTACTGGTACTTCTCCCGCACGAAGGCCGGACTCGACTATGGAATCAGCGTCCGAATCCCCGTCTCGGGTCCCGACGATTGGACTCCGCCGGAGGTCGGCAAAGAGCCTCTGCCCGGCGAAGAGGTCATCTTCGACTCAAACGTCGCCGCCGAAGGCGAGGAGTTCTTCTCACTCGGTACATTCTCGCTGAGCGACGACGGTCGCTGGCTTCTCTACGGTGTCGACACCACCGGCGACGAACGCTATACCCTCCGACTTCGCGATCTGGCCACGGGAGACGACCTCGCCGACACGGTCGACGGCACCTTCGCAGGAGCCTCCCTCGATCCGAGCGGCCGCTTCGTCTTCTACACCACCGTCGACGACGCCTGGCGACCGGAGAAAGTGTGGCGCCACGTCGTCGGCACCGACAGCAGCGACGACGTGTGCATCTTCCATGAACCCGATGAGCGCTTCTTCGTCGGCTCGGGCTTCTCACGTTCGGGCCGGATGATGTTCGTCGTCACCGGATCGAAGACGACCACCGGATACTGGAGCATCAGCGTCGACGACCTCGAGGCCGAACCGCAGGAGATCTGGCCCCGCGTCGACGGTGTCGAATACAACGTCGAGCACGCCGTCATCGGCGGTGAGGACCGCTTCCTCATCACCCACAACCGCAATCGCGCCGACTTCGAACTCGTCGACGTTCCAGCGGCCGATCCGACCGCCACGGGCCGTCCGGTGCTTGATGACATTGACGATCTGCGCATCGAAGACGTCGACGCCTTCGCCGACTTCATCGTGCTCAGCTACCGTCGCGGCGGATTTGCGCGCGTCGGCATCATCCGCTTGGGCGATTCCTCCTCTCCGTTCGGACCGCTGCAGGAGCTGCCCTTCGGCCGGGAGACCGGGTCACTCTACGTGGGCAACAACCCGGAGTTCGTGCAGACGAGCATCCGACTGCATTTCACCTCCATGTCGACGCCCGCCGTGATCTATTCCCACAGCGTTGCAGACGGCGCTGACACGGTTCTCAAGCGTCAGCCCGTTCTCGGTTCCGTCGACCTGGACGCCTACACCGAAACCCTGCTGTGGGCGAAGGCCGAAGACGGCACCGATATCCCGATCTCGGTCGTCTTCCGCAAGGACCTGCACCGTTCCGACGGCCACGGCGGTCCCGCCTCGGCGAATACGGGCACAGGCGACGGTGGGGACACAGCGAACGGAGCCGCCTCGGCGAAAGCCGAGCCGGCACCGCTGCTCCTCTACGGATACGGGTCTTACGAAGCGAGCATGGACCCGTACTTCTCGGTCTCCCGGCTGTCCCTGCTCGACCGCGGCGTCGTCTTCGCCATCGCCCACGTGCGCGGCGGCGGCGAAATGGGCCGACGCTGGTACGACCAGGGCAAGACCACGGCGAAGAAGAACACCTTCACCGACTTCATCGACGTCGCCCGCCACCTCATCGACACCGGGTGGACGAGCCCGGACCGACTCGTCGCCAGCGGCGGATCGGCCGGCGGCCTGCTCATGGGCGCAATTGCGAACATTGCCCCCGAGCTCTTCGCCGGAATCAGCGCCGAAGTGCCGTTCGTCGACGCCCTGACCTCGATCCTCATGCCCGAGCTGCCGCTGACCGTCATCGAATGGGAGGAGTGGGGAGACCCGCTCCATGATCCGCAAGTGTATGAGTACATGCGCTCGTACTCTCCCTACGAAAACATCACCGAGGCGGCCTACCCGCAGATCTTGGCCGTGACCTCGCTCAACGACACCCGAGTCCTCTACGTCGAACCCGCGAAATGGGTCGCCCGACTCCGTGAAGTCGGTGCGAACGCCCTGCTCAAGACCGAAATGGTCGCCGGGCACGGCGGAGCATCGGGGCGCTATGACGCGTGGAAGGAGATCGCGTTCGAGTACGCGTGGATCCTCGATGTGCTGGGACGATCGGATGTCGAAATAGAGCCCTGAGGGGACGACTGTCGCCGCAGATAACGATACTGGGACGATTGTCTCCAAAACCCGGATTCGGCACCCGGCGTCAGTGCCGGGCCATACAGTGGATATCATCACATTCGACGTGATGCGCGTCATGATCTCAGAACGGTCTGAGTGACGGCGGCGCATCATTCATCTGCATTGCCGTCACTATTCCTTGCGTGCGAGGAGCGGCGGTGTCGAATGCAGAATTCGTGACGGATCCGCACCGGCGGACCGAAATTCCGAAAGGGAGAAGAATGCGTCTCAGGAAAGTGGCCACAGCGATGGTGGCAGTCGGTTCGATTCTTGCGGTTTCGGCCTGCGGAGGCGGCGAAGGCGGTAGCGGTGAGGGCGATTCGTACTCCATCGGCGTCTCCCAGCTCGTGCAGCACCCGGCGCTCGACGCCGCGACCGAAGGCTTCAAGAAGTCGTTCGAAGATGCCGGCGTCGACGTCGAATGGGACGTGCAGAACGCCCAGGGCGAACAGGCCAACGCGACCTCGATCGCCCAGCAGTTCGCCAACGACGACCTCGACCTCGTGCTCGCCGTTGCCACCCCGGCCGCTCAGGCCGCGGCCCAGGCGATCACCGACAAGCCCGTGCTCTTCACCGCCGTCACCGACGCCGAAGAAGCCGGACTCGTCGACTCCAACGACAAGCCAGGCGGAAACGTCACCGGCACTTCCGACCTCAACCCGGTCGAAGAGCAGCTCAAGCTGGTCAAGGACGTCAAGCCCGATGCGAAGACCGTCGGCATCGTCTACAGCTCCGGTGAGGTCAACTCGCAGGTCCAGGTCGATCTCGCGAAGAAGGCCGCCAAGGACCTCGACGTGACGATCAAGGAAGCGACGATCGCGAACTCGGGTGAACTCGCTCAGGCCGTGGATTCGCTCGGCAAGGTCGACGCCTACTATGTGCCCACCGACAACAACGTGGTCTCGGCAGTGTCGACCATGGTCCAGGCGGCAGAGAAGAACAAGGCTCTGCTCGTCGGGTCGGAAGCCGGCCAGGTCGAATCCGGTGCGGCGATCACCCGCGGCATCGACTACACGAAGCTCGGCGAACAGACCGGCGAAATGGCTCTGAAGATCCTCCAGGACGGAAAGAAGCCCGCCGAGATGCCCGTCGAGACCAGCTCGAACCTCGAACTCGTCGTCAACCCGAAGGCCGCCAAGTCCCAAGGCGTCGAGATTCCGAAGAAGCTCGTCGACGAGGCCGACAAGGTCATCGAGTGATCGGAACCTGCTTCACCCCGTGACCCGGTGCGCGGAGTCCTGAACTCTCCGGAGGCACCGACGTCACCGGCCCCGAGGCCGTCGGCACTGAAACCGACGGCCTCGGGGCCACCACGAACCACACACCAGAAATGAACGGAAACCCATGTTCGGAGCATTGGAGCTCGGGCTCATCTACGGCGCGATGGCGCTCGGGGTCTATCTGACCTTCAAGGTCCTCAACTTCCCCGACCTCACCGTCGACGGAAGCTTCACCACGGGCGGCGCCACCGCAGCCTCCCTCATCATCGCCGGGGTCAACCCCTTCCTGGCCACCCTCGCGGCGATCGGCGCCGGACTCATCGCCGGCTACATCACCGGTCTGCTCCACACGAAGGGCGGAATCGACGGACTGCTCGCCGGAATCCTCACCATGATCGGCCTCTGGTCGATCAACCTGCGGATCATGGGGAAGGCGAACCTGCCGCTCCTGCGAGAAGACACCGTGTTCACCCCGCTGCGGGAGAACATGCTCATGGGCACCTGGGCATCGATCGCGATCCTGCTCGTCTTCGCCCTCATCCTCAAGTTCGCCATCGACTGGTTCCTCACCACCGATCTCGGGCTGGCCATCCAGGCCACCGGCAACAACAAAGAGATGATCCGCAGCCTCGGCGTCAACACCGACAACTCGACGATGCTCACCCTGGCACTGTCGAACGGCTTCGTCGCGCTCTGCGGTGCACTCGTCGCCCAGTACCAGGGGTTCTCCGACATCAGCATGGGCATCGGCCTCATCCTCGTCGGACTCGCCTCGGTGATCCTCGGTCAGGCAGTCTTCGGTAGCCGCAACATCTTCATGGCCAGCCTCGGCGCGCTCCTCGGCTCGGTCGTCTACCGGCTGATCATCTTCCTCGCCCTGCGCGCGGGCCTGGATACGAACGATATGAAGCTGACGACCGCGCTCCTCGTCGTCATCGCACTGCTGCTGCCCAGATGGGGCTTCCTCAAACGGATCCCCTCACTGCGCGGACGCGGAAACCGCGCGGCCGCCTCGGTGCCGGCCGGAACGACCGATATGAAGGACCCCGCAGAGATCGCCGACATCCCCGCCGGCGCGACCGGCGCCCGAAACGGGAAGGAGATCTGAGACCCATGCTCAAGATCGACAACATCTCCAAGACCTTCTTCCCTGGCACCGTCAACGAACGCAAGGCGCTGCAAAGACTCTCGCTCGAACTCGACGAATCCGACTTCGTCACCGTCATCGGCTCCAACGGAGCCGGAAAATCGACACTGCTCAACACCATCTCCGGCCGTATGCCCATCGACTCCGGTTCGATCACCATCGACGGCGCCGAGGTGTCGCGGATGCCCGAATACAAACGGGCGAGATACCTGGGCCGCGTCTTCCAGGATCCGATGGCCGGCACCGCTCCGGACCTCACGATCGAGCAGAACCTCTCGCTCGCGCTCAGACGCGGAAAGCCGCGTGGGCTGGGGCGGGGGACCACCTCGGAGCGACGCGAGCACTTCAAGGAGGAGCTCGCCACTCTCGAACTCGGACTGGAGAACCGGCTGAAGACGAAGGTCGGGCTGCTCTCCGGCGGTCAGCGGCAGGCGCTCAGCCTGCTCATGGCCGGATTCACTCAGCCGCGGATCCTGCTGCTCGACGAGCACACCGCCGCCCTCGACCCGCAGCGCGCGGCCCTGGTGTCAGCTCTGACGAAGAAGATCGTCGAAGCCGACGGGCTGACCACGCTCATGGTCACCCACAATATGGAGCAGGCCATCGCGCTGGGCAACCGGCTGATCATGATGCACGAGGGACGGATCATCTACCAGGCCTCGGCCGAGGAGAAGAAGGATCTGACCGTCGAGACGCTGCTCGGCGAATTCTCGAAACTCAAGGGAGCGACCCTGGGCGACCGGGCACTGCTGAACTGAACCGAGACTTCGCCGGAAGCCAGGCGAACGCCCGCAGGCAGGCCGACGGTCTGCAGACCGGATGAGAGGGCGGTTCGCACCGACAGGGTGCGGACCGCCCTCTCATCCGCGCTGGCGTACTTTACCAACCGGTTGGTAAAGTCGAGGCATGGCGAATGATGGACGGATGCGGATACTCAAGGCGGCGAAGGCTCTGGCCGAATCGCATGATTCGGTGCAGGGAGTGACGATCTCGCTGGAGTCGGTCGCACAGCAGGCGGGCCTGACGAAGCCTGGCCTGATGTATCACTTCCCTTCCAAGGAAGCGCTCATGCTCGGGCTCGTCGACCACGCCGCAGAAGACTGGGCACGGCGACTGCGCGAGCACACCGGGCGCCCGAGTCAGGAGCTGTCGAGCTTCGAGCGGCACCGTGCCTATGTCGCCGTGGCCACCACCGCCGAGGTCTCTCGCGCCGACTATTGGATCTTCTCCGATGCGCTCTACCACCCGAAGCTGACGCGGGCATGGAGTGAGCACCTCGGTCCGTGGTTCGACACCACCGGGCTCGATGATCGTGCGGTATCTCTGCTGACTGCGGCTCGATTCTGCGCCGACGGCGCGTGGATGTCAGAGGCGACGGGTGTCTTCCCCTCCGAGGACCTCGCCGCCGTACGCGAGCACGCCCTCGCTCTCATCGACGCCGCTGAGACCTCAACCGATACCGCCGAGGGAGCATCCGACAACACCGCTGTGGAGGTGAGCAAATGAATGCGAAACGTCTGCTGCTGCTCGTCACGGCCATCCTCGCCGAGGTGGCCGCCACCCTGATGCTGCGCGCCTCGGTTGCCGATCCGAGGTGGATCCCCGGAGTCGTCGTCCTCTACGCCACAGCCTTCTTCATCCTCGGGCTCACCCAGCGGCTGGGCATGCCGCTCGGAGCCGTCTACGCCACCTGGTCGGCCAGCGGAGTCGCCCTCGTCGCCGTGCTCGGCGTCGTGTTCTTCGGTGAGCTCCTGAGCATCGGCGCCATCATCGGCATCGCTCTCATCATCATCGGGGTCATCCTCGTCGAATCCGGCACTCCCGAGGAATCCGAGACCGTCGACGCGGAGGTGACCGAATGAGTTGGATGTGGTTGGCCCTGTCGATCCTCAGCGAAGTCGCCGGCACCTTGTGCCTGCGCGCCAGCGCCGGACTGCAGCGCAAGATCTGGTTCGTCCCGGTGGCGATCAGCTACACCGCGGCCTTCTTCTTCCTCAGCCGCACCCTCGCCGAGGGGATGCCGCTCGGCGTCGCCTACGGCCTCTGGGCGGCGTGCGGAGTCGCACTGGTCTGTCTGCTCTCTCGAGTGATCTGGAAGGATCCGCTGACGCGGAAGGCGCTCCTCGGGATCGGCTTCATCACCGTCGGCGTCATTCTCGTCGAAATCGGCTGACGCGGCCGTACCGGGTTGCACATGCCATACCCGGTTGCCCCGACCACGTCTGGCTGACTCGGCCATAAGCGGCCGACCAGGCCAGCGGTTCGCCTGCTCGTTGCTGAGAATTTATTGTGAAGCGTCAAGGAAGCTGTTATCGTCCGAAGATATGACCCCTCTCGAATTCGACGACCACCAACGCTGTGGATGGTCGACCCCGAATCGAGAGCGCCCGAGCTGCGGCTTCGCCAATGATTCTTGGGAGCCCGTGGCCGTCGGCTGGTGGGGCGGAGAGCCCTAGTCACTGATCGCCGATCCGCAGACCATCTGCCCGATCGACGGCCGCCGACCGGTCGCATCACCTGATTTCCCACTCGTACCCGATGTGCGTTCACGCCATCGGGCCATGATGCGTTCGTCTCCGTGCACGGCACCGATCGTTTTCGGCAGTCTTCCGCAACTATCGAGAGAGTGTGAACCGACCCATGACAGATGACCCCACCCGTACCGACGAACACGATCCGGGCCCGGATCGCCAGTCCGATGCCCCCGCCGAGGCGACCCGCCGTGATCCGCGCGAGAGGATCAAGGCCGACGCTCGCCGAATGAGGGACGACGCCAAACGCGTGGGACGTGAGACCGGGCGCAACCTCGGACAGTTCGACTACCGCCGCCCTCGCGGACCGGTGAAGGCCGATCTCGAAGATGCGCACGGCCATTACCCGCACGACACCCACCCCATCCTCGTGCCCGGAATCGCCATCGACGAACAGCGGCGGAAGTACTCGCTGGACACGATCATCTTCGCCATCGCCGGCGGCCTCACCGTCGCGTTCGTCATCTGGGGCATCACCAGCCCCTCCAGCGTCGCCAGCGTCGCTCAGACAGCCTACGACTGGGCCACGCTCAACGTCGGATGGCTGTTCAACCTCGTCGCGATCATCATCCTCGTCTCCCTGCTCATCCTCGCGTTCTCTCCCTACGGCAAGATTCCCTTGGGCAAGGATGGGGAGACCTCAGAATTCTCCACCTTCTCCTGGGTCGCCATGCTCTTCGCGGCGGGAATCGGCATCGGCGTCCTCTTCTTCGGCCCCTCCGAGCCGCTGACCTACTTCATCTCACCGCCGCCGCTGACGAACGATCCGGAGACGACCGAGGCGCTCCATGGGGCGATGGCTCAAACCTACTTCCACTGGGGCTTCCACGCCTGGGCGATGTACGCCCTCGTCGGCGGTGCCATCGCCTACGCCGCCTACCGTCGCGGACGGTCGCTGCTGCTGTCCTCGATCTTCCAGTCGCTGTTCGGCAAACGACAGACCGAGGGCTTCGCCGGCAAACTCGTCGACATCTTCGCGATCGTTGCCACTCTCTTCGGTACGGCCGCGGCGCTGGGCATCGCGGCCATGCAGATCGGCACCGGCGTGAGCATCGTCTCCGGCGCGGGACCGATGACGAACAATATGCTCGTCATCATCATCCTCGTCCTCACCCTCGGCTTCATCATCTCCGCGGTCTCCGGCGTCTCGCGCGGAATCCGCTACCTGTCCTCGATCAACATCGTGCTGACCGTCGGCATCGTCGCGCTCGTGCTGTTCCTCGGACCCACGCTCTACCTGCTCAACCTGCTGCCCTCGGCGTTCATGGAATACCTCGGGTCGATGTTCGACATGATGGGCCGGTCCCTGTCCTGGGGTGCCGAGACCCAGGAGTTCCAGTCCCTGTGGACCGTCTACTACTGGGCCTGGTGGATCTCCTGGTCGCCGTTCGTCGGCACCTTCATCGCCCGCATCTCCCGCGGCCGTTCGATCCGCCAGTTCATCCTCGGCACGATCTTCATCCCCTCGACGCTGCTCTTCGTCGCCTACGGCATCATGGGCGGAACTTCGATCTGGATGTACCGGTCCGGAGCGTCGGGCTTCACCGACAGCATGGAAGCCCCCGAGGTGTTCTTCACCCTCATCGACAACCTGCCCTATGTCGAATGGCTGCCGTTCGTCGTCATCATCGTCCTGGCGATCTTCTTCATCACCTCCGCGGATTCTGCCTCGGTGGTCATGGGCATGCTCACCAGCCGGGGTGATCAGGAGCCGAAGAAGTGGGTCGTCGTGTTCTGGGGTCTGGTGATGTCCGGCATCGCCGTGGTCATGCTCCTCCTCGGCGACGCCAGCGCCCTCGAGGGACTCCAACAGCTCGTCATCGTCACCGCAGTGCCGTTCGCGCTCGTCATGCTCTTCATCATCGTGGCCTGGTTCAAGGAGCTGCGGACGGACCCGCTGGCGCTGCGTCGTCAGTATGCGCTCAACGCGGTGGACAACGCCGTGGTCGCCGGTGCCGATGCCTACGGTGACGACTTCGCCCTCCAGGTCGTGCCTACCGAACCCGGTGACGGTGCGAACGGCGGAATCGACTCCGAGCACGGGGACTACACCGACTGGTACCAGCGCACGGACGAGAACGGCGAACCCGTCGGGTTCGACTACGAAACCGGCGAATGGGCCGACGGCTGGACCCCGGACGACGATTCCACCGCCGAGGCGGACGCAGCCGCAACGACCGACGCGGACTCCGTGACCGCCTCGGCGAGTGAATCCGACCCGGGGTCAGTGACCGATTCCGAAGCCGACTCCGGCTCCGACCGCAGAGAGGACCACTCATGACCACGCCGAACATCGTCGTCATCCAAGCCGATCAGATGGCTGCCCAGGCTCTGGGTGCCTATGGTGATGCGGCCGCGCTGACACCGAATATGGATGCCCTGGCTGCCGACGGAGCCGTCTTCGACCGTGCGTACTGCAATACTCCTCTGTGCTCGCCGTCGCGGGCGTCGATGATGACCGGGCGGATGCCCTCGGAGATCGATTGCCTGGACAACGGCGACGACTTCGCAGCCTCCGTGCCGACGTTCGCCCACCGTCTGCGCAAGCTCGGCTACCATACCGCGCTGATCGGGCGGATGCACTTCATCGGCCCTGATCAGCACCACGGTTTCGAAGAGCGCCTGACAACGGACGTGTACCCGGCCGATCTCGATATGGTGCCCGACTGGAACCGTCCGCTGGAGCAGAAGCTTCAGTGGTACCACGAGGCGGATCCTGTGTTCACCGCCGGTGCGGCGACCGCGAACGTCCAGCAGGACTTCGACGACGAGGTGATCTTCAGAACCCTGCGCCACCTCAACGACCGCAAGCGCGCGAACCAGGCTGCCGGGTGCGATCAGCCGTTCCTCATGGTCACCTCGTTCATCCACCCTCACGACCCGTATGAACCGCCGAAGGCCAACTGGGACCGATTCGCCGAGGTGGCAATCCCGGACCCGGCGCACCCCGAGGTCCCCGATCCGGCCGTGGACCCGCACAGCCACCGTCTGCGCACAATGTGCGGCTTCGACGAACGCGAGCCGGGAATCGAGGACGTGCGACGGGCCCGCCGTGCCTACTATGCGGCGGTGAACTACATCGACGACCATGTCGGAGCGATCCGGCGCAAACTCGAGGAGCTCGACCTGGCGGACAACACTGTCATCGTCGTCACCAGCGACCACGGTGACATGCTGGGGGAGAAGGGGCTGTGGTTCAAGATGTCGCCTTACGAGCAGTCCTCCCGAGTTCCCCTCATCATCAACGGACCCGCCGAGGTGATCGCCCCGGGCCGGTATGCGACCCCGGTCAGTCTCGTCGACCTCGCGCCGACCCTGCTCGAGATCGCACAGGGCACGGCCTCGTCCGGGCCGTCCGTGGGCACGGAGGATGCAGGTGCAGGAGCCGCCTCGGCGATCGATGAAGGACTGACCGGAACCTCGATACTCGAATCTGCCAGGCGGGAAGCCGCCGGCGGGCTCGAACCCGAGGACCGCGACGTCGTCATCGAGTACTTTGCCGAGGGCACCTACCGGCCGCAGGTCACGCTGGTGCGCGGCGATCTCAAGCTCACGGTGTGCCCTGGAGATCCGGAGCTGCTCTTCGACCTGGCGGCGGATCCCGACGAGCTGGTCAACCGCGCCGAGGATCCGGCCTACGCCCAGGCGCATGAGTCGATGCGTGCAGAACTCGAATCCCGGTACGACCTCGAACACCTCGAAGAGCATGTGCTTGCTTCTCAGCGCAGCCGCCAACTCGTCGCCGACGCGCTCAAGGTCGGTCGAGTCCGCCACTGGGACTTCGACCCGGAACCGTCGCACGGATATGTGCGCGGTGACTTCTGGTCGGCGTTCCGTTTCGGCAAGATCCCAGCCGCCGACTGAGTCGCCGGCTGCAGCGCCAACGGACCGCGTTGCCCTCGCGGTCGGTCGCGCTGCCCCCGCGGGTTCGAAGCGTGGGCGCACTGATCGAGATCACTGCGCTCACACTTCGAGCCCGCGGAAGCAGGTTTCGGACCCCGCCGAGCGGTCACAGCAGGTGGGCTGGGAGGGTGAGCCGCCTCGGCGAGAACAATTCACTTGGACTTAGGTGAGTTGCGGGTCACATTCTCAGAAACCGGTGGCATCATTCGAGGTAGGAGGGATTCCATGACCATCTTTGAGTCGACATCTGAAGTTCCGCTCGGTGCGGAGACCACATTCGACTGGCATGCTCGGCCAGGAGCGCTGACCCGCCTCTCGCCTCACTGGGCGCAGGAGATCGTCGAAGAGAGCTATCCTCCGATCGCGCCGGGCTCGGTGGCGCAGGTGAAGACGAGCGTTCCCGGTACCTACGGACTTGTGCGGCGGCCGTTCAGCTCGGTGCATTCGGAGGGGCCGTCACGGTTCTCCTTCGTCGATGAGCTGAAGAAGGGGCCGCTGAGCCAGTGGAAGCACACGCACGAGTTCACCTCGGTCGCCGGCGGGACGAAGATCGACGACCACATCGAATTCTCCATGGCTCCGCAGGGCTTCGACGTCATCGACCGGGGCCTCACCCACTACCTTGAAGCCACTTTCGACGCCCGCCGCAAGCGGATGCTCATGGACATCGATTTCCTCGAATCCACGAACGCGCCGCTGCTGGCGCGGAAGAAGGGCAAACACATCCTCATCGCCGGCGGCAGCGGAATGATCGGACGCCAGGTCGCCGCCCTGTTCTCCACTGCGGGTCATTTCGTCCGACTGCTGGTGCGCGAAACCCCGAAATTCCCCTACGAGGTGCACTGGAATCCGGACCTGGGAATCCTCAATCCACGCGACCTCGCGTGGGCGGATGCGGTGGTCCACCTCGGTGGGCGATCCATCGCCACTCGGTTCACCAAGCACGCGAAGGATGAGATCTGGTCGTCTCGAATCGACTCGACGAGGCTGCTCGTCGAAACGATGCGTGGTCTGCCCGAGGCGAAGCGTCCGTCGGTCTTCGTCTGTGCCTCTGCGGTCGGCTACTACGGGTCGAAAGCTGACGAACCGGTCGACGAAACCGGACCGGCCGGCGACGGATTCCTCGCCGAGGTATGCCAGAAGTGGGAAGAGACGGCGGCCGGTGTCGAGGAAGTCGGGATCAGACGTGTGTCGATCCGAACCGGAGTCGTGCTCAGCTCCTTGGGCGGTCTGCTCAAACTGCAGGCGCCGCTGTTCCTTGCGGGTGCCGGCGGTCGATTGGGCAGCGGGGAGCAGGCCCTGGCGTGGATCTCTCTTGACGATGTTGCGCGGTCATATGTGCATGCGGTCCTCTATGACTATGTGCGCGGGCCGGTCAACGCTGTTGCGCCGGAGCTTGTCACGCAGGCGGAATTCGCCGAGGCGCTCGCCGCTCACCTGCGCAGACCCGCGTGGATCCCGACGCCCGGGTTCATCACGGAGATCATGCTCGGCCGTGACGGTGCGAAGGAGCTCGCTCTGGCCGACCAGCGGGTGGTGCCGGAGAAGCTGCAGGAAACCGGATACCAGTTCGCCCACCCGACATTGAACGACTGCTTCGAGGAGGAGCTCGGCGGCGGGGCGTGATACAGAGGTCCCCTCCGTTCGGCATGTGAGCCTAACGGAGGGGACCGGTGTTTCTGCTGTTACTGCTGTTTTCGCGGTACTGGGTCAGAAGCGCTTCGAGGCGATCTCCGCACCTTCGGTCAGAGACTGCAGCTTCGCGACGGCGATGTCCGGGTGGACTCGGCCGCCCAGCCCGCAGTCGGTGGAGGCGACGACGTTCTCGGGTCCGACGAGCTTGGCGAACCGGCCGATGCGTTCGGCGACGAGCTCGGGATGCTCGACGACGTTGGTCGAGTGGGAGACGATCCCCGGGATGATGTACTTGCCCTCGGGCAGCTTCTTCTCTTCCCAGATCCGCCACTCGTGTTCGTGGCGGACGTTCGCGGCTTCGAACGTGATGCCGGCGGCGTTGATCGAGAGCACCTGGTCGACGATCTCGATGAACGGCAGGTCGGTGACGTGCGGTCCGTGCCAGGAACCCCAGCAGGTGTGCACGCGCACCTGCGCCGGGTCGATTCCGCGCAGCGCATGGTTGAGAGCGTCGATGCGGACCTGGATGAACGCGCGGTAGTCATCGAACGACGGTTCAGGGTTGATCTGGTCGAAGTTCTCCGCCAGGGACGGATCGTCGATCTGGACGGTCAGCCCCGCCTCGGTGATGGCGAGGTATTCCTCCCGGAGCACATCGGCCCATGCCCAGATGAACTCCTCATCGCTTGAGTAGTACTCATTGGCGATGCGGGAGGCCGAGCCGGGGGAGAGGGCGTTGATGTAGCCTGCGCGCTCGTCGTAGCCGGCGGCGGCCAGACCTGTTTTGAGGTTCGCGATGTCACGGTTGACCTGGTCCTGACCGATGTAGCTGATCGGGCCGGTGGCCTTCGGGAACTGCGGCTGCTGGCCGGTGTCGGTTCCGGCCTTCGGATCCGTGTAGACGTTCGGGAAGAGGTTGCGATCGCGGCGGTCGGGCATGCTCGTGAGCACGATATTGCCCGGGGTCGAACGGTTCGCCGGGATCTCCCAGAGGTCGATATCGTGGAGCTCGAGCCCACCGGTGCGGGCGAACGAGTAGTGCCACCAAGCGCCGTAGTCGAAGTCGGCGGCCATGGCGTGACCGTACTCGCCGTCGTTGGGCAGTGAGATGCCCAGGTTCTTCTGGCGTTTGACGAGGTCGGTCACGCTGGCGGCGAGGAGCTCGTCGAACTCCTGCTCCTGTTCCTGCGAAACGGATTCGCCGGCGAGACGGGCGGTGTTCTGTGCCTGCTTGATCTTGTTGGCCTCGATGAGTTCGGGGGTGCGGGGTAAGGATCCCGCGTGGGATGTGCGAATCGTCGCCATGGCTGACTCCTCTTCCTTGTTCGTCGTGTCGTTCGTCTGCGCTTCTGAGTCGGCGGCCGCGGAAAGGCTGAAGCCGCATCGTTCTTCTTCAGGCAATCACATTCGCAGTCGTGCATGAGTGGGGACTGTCATCTTCGGTCACGTCGCGGATGGGCCGCGCTGCTATGTCAGGCGTCGCCATACACATGTCAGCATTGCCACGTCAGCGGACACTGTCGTCCGCCGCCTAGTCCTAGAGTGAAAACATGAGTTCGATACAGCCGCAGACACCCGGTGTGAGTCGGGCGCTGCCGCCCCAGCAGAAGGCCGGTCAAACGGGCATCCCCGGCACTTCCGTTGCGGCGGCTGCCCAGACCGAACAGTTCGCTCGGGTCATGCTCTGGTGCTCCCGGTGCCCCTCGGCGATCACCATCGCGTTACTGGTCATCGGAATCGCGATCGCGGGCTGGGCTGATTCCTTCTGGCTGATCTATTGGACGATTGTCGCCGTCTTCACCGCTCTCGCCTGGGGCGTAGTCGGACCGCTGCGTGACCGGTTGCGCCGCAGCAAGCGCGAATGTGAGAAGGCTGCCGACCCGCCTTCGTGACCGTCACGCCCAGCAGGGCGATCGGACTCAGCGCGACAGCGAGACGGCCCCTCAGCCTCGACAAGACCAACCGCAGCTGGTCGTATCGAGGCCGAGAGGCCGTCTCGTGACAGTCTTCGCCGGTCGTGGCTCAGACCGCGGTTTCGGTCACCGCCGCGACGCTGCCGCCGAAGCGATCAGCCAGCGTACCCTCGTGGGCCTGGCCGAGTTCGTCGAGTCCGATCGAGAAGTGGTCGACGACCTCGAGCTCGGGAGCTCCGTCGCCGGCATCGGTCATGCCGATGCGCACGAACGGGAACCGCCGGGCTGTGCACATGTCCTTGAAACGGACCTCTTCCGACCGCGGCACGGCGACGATCGCACGCGCCGTCGATTCGGAGAACAGCGCGGTGAACACGTCGATGCCGTCACGCTCGCAGACCTCGTCGAGCCAGATCCGGGCACCCGTGCCATAGCGCAGCGACGATTCGACGAGGGCCTGCGACAGCCCGCCCTCGGACAGATCGTGCGCGGCATCGATCATGCCGTCGCGCGAGCAGTTGATGAGGATCTCGCCGAGTTCTTTCTCCGCCGCCGGCTTGTACTGCGGAGGAACCCCGCCGAGGTGGTCGGCCGTGACGTCGGCCCACGCCGAACCGTCGAGCTCCGCCTCGGTGGTACCGAGCAGATAGATGGTCTGGCCCGGTTCCTGCCACCCACTCGGGGTGGCGCGGGTGACGTCATCGAAGACACCGAGCACACCGACGACCGGAGTCGGGTGGATGGCCACTCCGCCGGTCTGGTTGTACAGGGACACATTGCCGCCGGTGACCGGGATTCCCATGTCCTGGCAAGCGTCGGCGAGGCCCTCGACGGCCTGCGCGAACTGCCACATGATCTCCGGATCCTCGGGCGATCCGAAGTTCAGGCAGTCGGTGACCGCACGCGGAATGGCACCTGAGGTCGAGACATTGCGGTAGGCCTCGGCCAGAGCCAACTGGGCACCGCGCGCCGGGTCGAGGAAGCTGTAGCGGCCGTTGGCGTCGGTGGCGATGGCCACGCCGAGACCGGACTCCTCGTCGACGCGGACGACACCGGCATCATCCGGGTGGGCCAGTGCGGTATTGCCCTGGACGTACTTGTCGTACTGCGAGGTGATCCACGACTTCGAGGCGAGGTTCGGCGACCCCGCGAGCTGCAGCATCGTCGACCGCAGCTCATCATCGGACTCGGGCTTAGCCAAGCCGGCGGCCTCAACGGTGTTCGCAGCCACCTCGGCGGTCCATGACGGTGCGGTGAACGGACGGTTGTACACGGGTCCGTCGTGGGCGACCGAGCGCGGAGGCACATCGACGATGACGTCGCCATGCCATTCGATGACGAGACGATCGGAATCAGTGACCTCGCCGAGCACGGAGGTCTCGACCTCCCACTTGCCGACGATTTCGAGGAACTCCTCGAGGCGGTCGGGACGGACGACGGCCATCATCCGCTCCTGCGACTCCGACAT
Source organism: Brevibacterium sp. OS20 (assembly GCF_056837565.1). Lineage (NCBI taxonomy): Bacteria > Bacillati > Actinomycetota > Actinomycetes > Micrococcales > Brevibacteriaceae > Brevibacterium > Brevibacterium sp. OS20. Next base: position 819,274 of record NZ_CM166367.1, read on the forward strand.
GAGGATCTCCTCAGGGGTGAGGGTCTCATCGCGCAGCAGTACGTCGTCGAGCGCGATGTGCATTCCGCCGTCGCCGTTGGACGCCAGTTCCGAGGTCGCACAGGAGATGCCCGCAGCGCCGAGGTCCTGAATGCCTTCGACGACACCGGCGTGGAAGAGCTCGAGGCAGCATTCGATGAGCACCTTCTCAGCGAAGGGATCGCCGACCTGGACGGCGGGGCGCTTCGAGGGCTTCGAATCGTCGAAGGACTCGGAGGCGAGGATCGAGGCACCGCCGATGCCGTCGCCGCCGGTGCGTGCACCGAAGAGCACGACCTTGTTGCCCAGCCCCGACGCATTGGCCAAACGGATGTCCTCATGCCGCATGACACCCACAGCCAGGGCGTTGACCAGCGGATTTCCCTGATAGACGGAATCGAAGACGGTTTCGCCGCCGATGTTCGGCAGGCCCAGGGAATTGCCGTAGTTGCTGATGCCAGCGACCACGCCGTGGACGACACGGGCGGTGTCCGGATGGTCGATGGCTCCGAACCGCAGCTGATCCATCACAGCGACCGGGCGCGCACCCATGGAGATGATGTCGCGGACGATGCCGCCGACTCCGGTGGCCGCACCCTGATGGGGTTCGACGTAGCTGGGGTGGTTGTGGGATTCGACCTTGAAGGTCACGGCCCAGCCGTTCCCGATGTCGACCACGCCGGCGTTCTCGCCGATGCCCACAAGCAGGTGCTTCTTCATGTCCTCGGTGACTTTGTCACCGAACTTGGACAGGTGGACCTTCGAAGACTTGTACGAGCAGTGCTCGGACCACATCACCGAATACATGGCCAATTCCGCCGAGGTGGGGCGACGTCCGAGGATCGCCTTGATCTTCTCGTATTCGTCGGCCGTGAGACCGAGATCGGCGAAAGGCTGCTCGACGTCGGGGTTCGCCGCTGCGAACTCGACCGTCTCCTTGACCTTCTTCGATGCATTCTGCGGGGAATCGACCTGCGTGGAATCCGCAGAGCTGAGGTTAGACGTCATGTCCTCTTCGGGGCCCTTTCATACGACACGGCACTCACGGCCAATCTTAGCCGTGTCCTCACCGCGGGGGCGAAGCGCGTCCACGGGCGGACCACCTCGGCGCGGGTAGGGACCGTTCCCCGCTGGGAATCGGACTGTCGCACCCCACTTAGAATGGGAGCCATGGCAACTCCCAAGATCGTCCTGTTCTACGTCTTCACCCCGCTGCCCGACCCCGAAGCGGTCAAGCTGTGGCAGCACACCTTGGCCGAGAGCCTCGGGCTCAAGGGGCGGATCATCGTGTCGAAGGACGGGATCAACGCCACTGTCGGCGGGGACATCTTCGAGGTGAAGCAGTACGTGCGGGCAACGAAGTCGTACGCGCCTTTCAAAGGTGCGGACATCAAATGGTCGAACGGTCAAGGCGATGACTTCCCGCGGCTGAGCGTGAAGGTCCGCGACGAACTCGTCACCTTCGGCACTCCTGATGAGATCACGGTGACCGAAGACGGAGTTCAAGGCGGCGGCCAGCATCTCAAGCCCGGAGCCCTGCACAAACTCCTCGACGAACGCGGCGAGGAGGTCGTCTTCTTCGACGGCCGCAATGCGATGGAGGCGCAGATCGGGAAGTTCCGGGACGCGATCGTTCCCGACACCGACACCACGCGTGACTTCATCGCCGAGATCGAATCCGGCAAATACGACGACCTCAAAGACAAACCCGTCGTCACCTACTGCACCGGCGGAATCCGCTGCGAGGTCCTGTCCGTGCTCATGAAGAACCGCGGGTTCGAAGAGGTCTATCAGCTCGACGGCGGCATCGTCCGCTACGGCGAGACCTTCGGCAGCTCCGGCTACTGGGACGGTTCGCTGTACGTCTTCGACAAGCGCATGCACGTCGAGTTCGGTGACAATGTCGAATCCATCGGGCATTGCGTGTCCTGCGACAGGAAGACGCCGGAGTTCGTCAACTGTGCGAACCTCGAGTGCCGCAGACAGTACCTGCGGTGCGCCGATTGCACGGACAAGGGTCTGCAGCCCTATTGCGCCGACTGCGTCGAGCAGGGAATCCCCGCCGAGGCGGCCGTCGGCTGAGCGTGCGATCCTGCCGTTCCCCGGAGGTGGGGGGCGGCGTTCCCCCGAGGTGGGGGAGTGCCGTACCGACACTTCAGCGCAGCAGGTGCTTTGCCGCCGCCTCGATGTCGGTCCACCTGAAGTCGAATCCGGCCGCTTCGAGTCGTTTCGGCAGCACCCACCGACTTTTGAGCACGAGTTCTGACTCCTGCCGCAGGACGGTCATCCCGATCTCGAGCAGCCACCTGGGTGCAGGAATCCCCACGGGCATACGCACTGCCTTGCGCAGCGCTTTCATCATTGAGCGATTGTCCGCGACCTGTGGGTTCGAGACGTTGATCGGGCCACTGAGTTCGCCGTGTTCGTCGATGAACCGGACTGCCCGGAGCACGTCGTCGATATGGACCCAGCTGAACCGCTGTCGTCCGTGAGTCGGCGGGTGTCCTCGCCAGACCGTCGGCCCGGAAGCCGCCGGGCCGATCCCGCGATAGCGCCGGTGCGGGAACCAGCGCCCGTCATGCTGAGCTCCTCCCGCGCCGAATCTGGCCGCGGTGGCCAACATGTTCAACGCCGCTCCGTCACCGAGCACGATCGCCATCCGCAGCGCGACTCGTCTGGTCGCGGGCAGGTCCCCGGCGAAGAACTCCTTCTCCCAGGCTTTGGCGATGTCGACTGAGAACCCTTCGCCGATGTCGCCGTCGTCCTCGGTCTGCGGTCGGTCCATCGAGTGACGGTAGATGGTGGCCGTGCTCGAATTGATCCACAGACGCGGCGGCACCGAGGCGGCTGCCACCGCCGTATTGAGGGCGCGGGTCGTATCGACTCGGGAATCCCAGATGACCTGTCGATTGGCATCCGTGTACCGACATCCGACGCTCCGGCCGGCGAGGTTGATAAGCAGGTCGGCACCGTCGATGAGTTCGGCGATTCGGTCGGGACGGTCCCAGGTGGCGTCGGCGGAGTCAGGGGAGCGGCCGATCGTCCGCGTCGCGTACCCCCAAGCGCTGAGCGCATCGAGCAGCTCTCCGCCGATGAACCCCGATGCTCCGGCGACGACGGCGATCGGGGCCTGGGCGCTTGTCAGCGATGTGTCTGTGGGTAACGTGCTCATACTCAGGACGCTAGCACCCCGCATTGGCGGGGATGTCGATGCGGCAACGAGGCCGTGTGGTGGGTGTCACGTGGAGAAAGTCGGTTTTGGATTTGCACGGTGGCTCTGGGGTGGTCTAGAGTTATATCTCGTTGCCCCGCCGGAAACACCGTCTTCGAGACAGAGTTTCCACCGGGTCTGACCAGGACAAACACGGTTTGGTCTAAGGGTTCAGACGATCGGGTGGGTGACACAAAATGAAACTGATACCCCCAGTGAACATGCTGCGTTTTGTGTGGTGTGGTGATGGGTGTGTGTTTGTGGTTTGAGAATCCAATAGCGTGTTTGTTTGAACAAGTTGTGATGCCAGAACATTTTTATTTTCTGGTAAGACAATCATCTGGCCAAACATTGGTTCACCTGTGGTGGGTGGTTCTTCGCCGAACCTCTCGCATCACATGGGTGGATGGTGTGTTTGGTTAGTATTTTTTGGTCAACCTTCTCACCCCGTGAGGGGTTGGCTGTCTTGCTGGGATTCATTCGTAACATAAAGTTTTTTATGGAGAGTTTGATCCTGGCTCAGGACGAACGCTGGCTGCGTGCTTAACACATGCAAGTCGAACGCTGAAGCCGACAGCTTGCTGTTGGTGGATGAGTGGCGAACGGGTGAGTAACACGTGAGTAACCTGCCCCTGATTTCGGGATAAGCCTGGGAAACTGGGTCTAATACCGGATATGACCAATCCTTGCATGAGGGTTGGTGGAAAGTTTTTCGATCGGGGATGGGCTCGCGGCCTATCAGCTTGTTGGTGGGGTAATGGCCTACCAAGGCGACGACGGGTAGCCGGCCTGAGAGGGCGACCGGCCACACTGGGACTGAGACACGGCCCAGACTCCTACGGGAGGCAGCAGTGGGGAATATTGCACAATGGGGGAAACCCTGATGCAGCGACGCAGCGTGCGGGATGACGGCCTTCGGGTTGTAAACCGCTTTCAGCAGGGAAGAAGCGAAAGTGACGGTACCTGCAGAAGAAGTACCGGCTAACTACGTGCCAGCAGCCGCGGTAATACGTAGGGTACGAGCGTTGTCCGGAATTATTGGGCGTAAAGAGCTCGTAGGTGGTTGGTCACGTCTGCTGTGGAAACGCAACGCTTAACGTTGCGCGTGCAGTGGGTACGGGCTGACTAGAGTGCAGTAGGGGAGTCTGGAATTCCTGGTGTAGCGGTGAAATGCGCAGATATCAGGAGGAACACCGGTGGCGAAGGCGGGACTCTGGGCTGTAACTGACACTGAGGAGCGAAAGCATGGGGAGCGAACAGGATTAGATACCCTGGTAGTCCATGCCGTAAACGTTGGGCACTAGGTGTGGGGGACATTCCACGTTCTCCGCGCCGTAGCTAACGCATTAAGTGCCCCGCCTGGGGAGTACGGTCGCAAGGCTAAAACTCAAAGGAATTGACGGGGGCCCGCACAAGCGGCGGAGCATGCGGATTAATTCGATGCAACGCGAAGAACCTTACCAAGGCTTGACATACACTGGACCGTTCTGGAAACAGTTCTTCTCTTTGGAGCTGGTGTACAGGTGGTGCATGGTTGTCGTCAGCTCGTGTCGTGAGATGTTGGGTTAAGTCCCGCAACGAGCGCAACCCTCGTTCTATGTTGCCAGCACGTGATGGTGGGAACTCATAGGAGACTGCCGGGGTCAACTCGGAGGAAGGTGGGGATGACGTCAAATCATCATGCCCTTTATGTCTTGGGCTTCACGCATGCTACAATGGCTGGTACAGAGAGAGGCGAACCCGTGAGGGTAAGCGAATCCCTTAAAGCCAGTCTCAGTTCGGATCGTAGTCTGCAATTCGACTACGTGAAGTCGGAGTCGCTAGTAATCGCAGATCAGCAACGCTGCGGTGAATACGTTCCCGGGCCTTGTACACACCGCCCGTCAAGTCACGAAAGTCGGTAACACCCGAAGCCGGTGTCCCAACCCACTTGTGGGAGGGGGCCGTCTAAGGTGGGACTGGTGATTGGGACTAAGTCGTAACAAGGTAGCCGTACCGGAAGGTGCGGCTGGATCACCTCCTTTCTAAGGAGCACACATTAAGATCCTCATGGCATGACCCGTCTGTGGTCATCATGAGAGCTCAAGGGTGGAACATCACTTCTTCCGCTTGCCCACACAGCCCGGCTGGGGTCAATGCCCCGGGTGCGGTGAGTGATCGGGTGGGCTAGAACGAACACGTTATTGGGTCCTGGAATCACAAACCCCACACGATTGTGTGGGTGTGGTTTCAACCAACAGGACCAACCCGACCAACAGGCAGCAGCGTGAAGCGGTTGTGTGGTGGTGGGTGTTTGGTAGTGGTTTGAGAATCGTATAGTGGACGCGAGCATCAAACACCATATTTGTGTGGTGTTTATGTAATGTGATTTTTCTTGTCATCATCTAGTTAAGGTGAATGAAACAATATTTTTCGCGCACATGAAGCTGGTCCCTTTTTGGGGGTTGGGTGAGTGTGTAAGAGCGCATGGTGGATGCCTTGGCATCAGGAGCCGATGAAGGACGTGGAAATCTGCGATAAGCCTCGGGGAGCCGATAAACAGGCGTTGATCCGAGGGTCTCCGAATGGGGAAACCCCGCCACTCGTGAGGGTGGTGACCCGTGTCTGAATATATAGGGCATGTGGAGGGAACGCGGGGAAGTGAAACATCTCAGTACCCGCAGGAAGAGAAAATAACAATGATTCCGGGAGTAGTGGCGAGCGAAACTGGATGAGCCTAAACCTGTGCAGTGTCAAGCGTGCTGGTGTTGCTGCAGGGGTGTTGTGGGGTGTACGTGGTCCGGTCCAGCATGACCGGTCTGTGAGTGTTGTTGGTGTAGTCGAACCTGGTGGGAAACAGGACCGGAGTGGGTGAGAGTCCCGTAGACGAAACGCTGACTGTTCGCAGTGTGTGCATGCCCGAGTAGCACGGAACTCGTGGAATTTCGTGTGAATCTGCCAGGACCACCTGGTAAGGCTAAATACTTCCTGATGACCGATAGCGGATAAGTACCGTGAGGGAATGGTGAAAAGTACCCCGGGAGGGGAGTGAAAGAGTACCTGAAACCATGTGCTTACAATCCGTCAGAGCAGTATCTAGATGACTGTGATGGCGTGCCTTTTGAAGAATGAGCCTGCGAGTTAGCGGTGCGTGGCGAGGTTAACCCGTGTGGGGTAGCCGTAGCGAAAGCGAGTCCGAATAGGGCGATCCTAGTCGCGTGTCCTAGACCCGAAGCGGAGTGATCTAGCCATGGGCAGGGTGAAGCGTGTGTAAGAGCGCGTGGAGGCCCGCACCCACTTCAGTTGAAAATGGAGGGGATGACCTGTGGTTAGGGGTGAAAGGCCAATCAAACTCTGTGATAGCTGGTTCTCCCCGAAATGCATTTAGGTGCAGCGTTGCGTGGTTCTTGCTGGAGGTAGAGCTACTGGATGGCTGATGGGCCCTACCGGGTTACTGACGTCAACTAAACTCCGAATGCCAGTCAAGGTTCAGCGTGGCAGTGAGACAGTGGGGGATAAGCTTCATTGTCGAGAGGGAAACAGCCCAGACCATCAACTAAGGCCCCTAAGCGTGTGCTCAGTGGGAAAGGATGTTCAGTTGCGAAGACAACCAGGAGGTTGGCTTAGAAGCAGCCACCCTTGAAAGAGTGCGTAATAGCTCACTGGTCAAGTGATTGAGCGCCGATAATGTAGCGGGGCTAAGTACACCGCCGAAGTTGTGGCAGCACCACGTATAGCCGTAATGGTGTGGTGTTGGGTAGGGGAGCGTCGAGTTGCCGGAGAAGCTGCCGTGTGAACGAGTGGTGGAGGCGATTCGAGTGAGAATGCAGGCATGAGTAGCGAAAGACGGGTGAGAAACCCGTCCACCGGATGACCAAGGGTTCCAGGGCTAGGCTAATCCGCCCTGGGTAAGTCGGGACCTAAGGCGAGGCCGACAGGCGTAGTCGATGGACAACCAGTTGATATTCTGGTACCGACACACAACCGACAGTACCAAAACACACGATACTAACCCCGTGATGACCCCGTCAGGCCTTCGGGCCTGTGGTTGGGTTTGAGTGGGGGACCTGAGTGTGGAGTCGGTAAGCGTGAGGTGTGACGCAGAAAGGTAGCCAGGCCGTGCGATGGTAGTCACGGTCTAAGGTTGTAGCACGTGGGGGTAGGTAAATCCGTCCCCACATTTGAGTGTGAGAGCTGATGGGCGCCCCACATTGGTGGGGTGATCTGGTGATCCTCTGCTGCCGAGAAAAGCATCGACGTGAGGGTGTGTGTTGCCCGTACCCTATAACCGACACAGGTGGTCGAGTAGAGAATACTAAGGTGATCGAGAGAATCGTGGTTAAGGAACTCGGCAAAATGCCCCCGTAACTTCGGGAGAAGGGGGACCATCCCGGTGAACCCACCATGCGTGGGGATGTGCTGGTGGTGGTCGCAGAGGCCAGAGAGAAGCGACTGTTTATTAAAAACACAGGTCCGTGCGAAGATGTAAGTCGATGTATACGGACTGACGCCTGCCCGGTGCTGGAAGGTTAAGAGGACCTGTTAACCCACTTTGTGGGTGAAGCGGAGAATTTAAGCCCCAGTAAACGGCGGTGGTAACTATAACCATCCTAAGGTAGCGAAATTCCTTGTCGGGTAAGTTCCGACCTGCACGAATGGCGTAACGACTTCTCTGCTGTCTCAACCACGAACTCGGCGAAATTGCATTACGAGTAAAGATGCTCGTTACGCGCAGCAGGACGGAAAGACCCCGAGACCTTCACTATAGTTTGGTATTGGGATTCGGTGTGGTTTGTGTAGGATAGGTGGAAGACTGGGAAGCCCTGACGCTAGTTGGGGTGGAGTCGATCGGTGAAATACCACTCTGACCATAGTGGATTCCTTAACTTCGGACCCTGATCGGGTTCAGGGACAGTGCCTGATGGGTAGTTTAACTGGGGCGGTTGCCTCCTAAAGAGTAACGGAGGCGCCCAAAGGTTCCCTCAGCCTGGTTGGCAATCAGGTGTCGAGTGTAAGTGCACAAGGGAGCTTGACTGTGAGACGGACGTGTCGAGCAGGAGCGAAAGCTGGGACTAGTGACCCGGCCATGGCTTGTGGAAGCGTGGTCGCTCAACGGATAAAAGGTACCTCGGGGATAACAGGCTGATCTTGCCCAAGAGTCCATATCGACGGCATGGTTTGGCACCTCGATGTCGGCTCGTCGCATCCTGGGGCTGGAGTCGGTCCCAAGGGTTGGGCTGTTCGCCCATTAAAGCGGTACGCGAGCTGGGTTTAGAACGTCGTGAGACAGTTCGGTCCCTATCCGCTGCGTGCGTAGGAAATTTGTGGAGGTCTGTCCTTAGTACGAGAGGACCGGGACGGACGAACCTCTGGTGTGCCAGTTGTTCCGCCAGGAGCATGGCTGGTTGGCTACGTTCGGGATGGATAACCGCTGAAAGCATCTAAGCGGGAAGCCGGCTCCGAGATGAGATTTCCAACTGACTTTTGTCAGGGGAGGTGTCCTATAGATGATGGGGTTGATAGGCCGGGTATGGAAGCACTGTAAGGTGTGGAGTTGACTGGTACTAATACACCGATCACTCATCAACTTTTTCCCTTTAGTGGGGTTGGTGTGTGCGAAGAGTCTTTATTCGCCTTTCTGGTTGTGATGAGAGAATGCGCCCCGTTTTGTGGGGTGTGCATGACATAGTTTTGGTGTTCGCGTTCGCTGTGCGGTTCTTGGACCACTACCACCCAAACGTTTTGGGTTTGGGTGTGTGTGGTTTGTTGGTTTTGCGGTGGTGATAGTGGTGGGGAAACGCCCGGTTAACCGTTCCGATCCCGGTAGCTAAGCCCATTCGCGCTGATGGTACTGCAACTTGGTGGTTGTGGGAGAGTAAGTGACTGCCGCAATATTTTTTAGTGGTGATGGCCTCGTCCGACTGTGTTGGGCGGGGCCATTACTGTATTCACGAACGGGTGTGCTGCCGGTGGTTATTACTACCTGACGGGGGTACTGCTACCTGGCGCGGGGTTGCTGGGCCGCCATCAGGTAGTAATAGGGAGGTAGTAAATGGCCTCGTCCGACTCCCAATGGGAGTCGGACGGGGTCATTCGTGTATTCTCCGGCTCGTGGCCGGCCAACTGAGAGTGGTGTTCTCACGGACGTTCAGAGATCTTGTGGAGTCCAACCGGACAGCAGCCGGCCACCGATCCTCCCGAAATCAACATTGCCGAGTAGTCTAATGACGCGTATTCTAGTCGTTAATGAATCATATGGTGTTTATTGCACTCATAAGGAGCCAAAATGAGCGTCACTCGCCAGGTGGATCGCCGCCTCACCGAGATCGGATCCGCGATTCGTCGGTGGCGACTCATGCAGTCGTTGAAGGCTGTCGAAGTTGCAGAGCGGGCCGGCATCTCTCGATCGACGCTCCAGAAAGTCGAACGTGGTGACGCGGGGGTATCAATCGGCGCAGTGATGTCGGTTATGCAGGCACTCGGACAGCTCGACCACGTTTCCGCCTCATTCGATCCTCTGAGCACCGACGTCGGCAGACTGCGCTCTGCTGAAACGCTTCCAGACAGGGTCCGTCGATGAGTGAGCAGATCCGGGTTGAGATGGACCAGGGCGGAACGACGGTATTCGTCGGCACTGCGTACTTCCACATCGCACGGCGGCATATCTCGACGACGTTCAAATACTCCGATGAGTACGCGGGAGCTCGATGGGCCTATTCCATCGACCCGGAGCTCCCACTGTCGACAGCCCCATTCAACGTAACCGGTCTGCCGGGAGCCTTCGCCGACTGCTCTCCTGACCGGTGGGGTCGTAACCTCGTTGCGAAGGAGCATCGGCGGCAGGTCGCCGAGGGCGTCGTCCGTGATCGCCGCCTGACCGACATCGACTTCCTGCTCGGAGTCAGCGATCGCACTCGTCAAGGGGCTCTGCGATTTCGTCGTGCTGCTGACGAGGACTTCCTCAGCCCGACGAGCCGTGTACCTAAGCTGCTCTCCCTGCCCGAGCTGCAGCGGGCTGCTGATGGTGCCGCAGAAGGGTCGGGCACGGCTGTGAAGCGCCTTCTTGACGCTGGGACAGGGTCTCTGGGAGGGGCGCGGCCCAAAGCTTCTGTGGCGGACGATGAGGGACGACTGCTGATTGCGAAGTTCTCCCGACCCGGTGACGATCGAGACGTCATCGCGTGGGAGAGCCTGGCACTCGAACTTGCCCGTAGGGCCGGAATCGATACCTCTGCATCTCGGTTGCTGAGCATCGACGAGAGATCCGTGCTTCTTCTGCAGAGGTTCGATCGCACGACCGGCCGTCGGATCGGATATATGAGTGCGATGACAGCAGCCGGGCGTCGAGACGGGGAGCCCGGTGACTATCTCGATATCGTCGAAGCTATCGAAGACCACAGCCGGCGCTGGCGCAGCGACTGTGCGGAACTGTATCGCCGAGTGGCATTCTCAGTTGCATTGCACAATACGGATGATCATTTGCGTAACCATGGCTTCATACGGGCGGACGCGGGATGGCAGCTGAGCCCGGCTTTCGACATCAACCCGGAACCGGAGTCCGCGCTCGAACGGCAGACCGCGATCAACGGCGTTGTGTCCGCGGAGATCGAGGCGGAGGCGCTGCTCGAATTCGCCTCTCTCTGCCATCTGACGAAGCCGACTGCTGTGTCTGTGCTCAATGAGGTCGTGAGCGCGGTCGAAGGGTGGAGGTCGCTGGCTGTAGAACGCGGGATCCGACGGGCAGAGACCACCGAGATGGGAACCGTCATCGACACGCAGCTCGCACGTCTGCGCAAAGCTATCCGCCCGGTCAGCTGAACCGCGCGGCGTGCGGGCTCGGTTGAGCCAAGGACTGATGGCGAGCCTGCCTCGTCGGTGGGGCGGTCGGCGTGGTTCCGGGGGTGTGTGGTGGGTGTCACGTGGAGAAAGTCGGTTTTGGATTTGCACGGTGGCTCTGGGGTGGTCTAGAGTTATATCTCGTTGCCCCGCCGGAAACACCGTCTTCGAGACAGAGTTTCCACCGGGTCTGACCAGGACAAACACGGTTTGGTCTAAGGGTTCAGACGATCGGGTGGGTGACACAAAATGAAACTGATACCCCCAGTGAACATGCTGCGTTTTGTGTGGTGTGGTGATGGGTGTGTGTTTGTGGTTTGAGAATCCAATAGCGTGTTTGTTTGAACAAGTTGTGATGCCAGAACATTTTTATTTTCTGGTAAGACAATCATCTGGCCAAACATTGGTTCACCTGTGGTGGGTGGTTCTTCGCCGAACCTCTCGCATCACATGGGTGGATGGTGTGTTTGGTTAGTATTTTTTGGTCAACCTTCTCACCCCGTGAGGGGTTGGCTGTCTTGCTGGGATTCATTCGTAACATAAAGTTTTTTATGGAGAGTTTGATCCTGGCTCAGGACGAACGCTGGCTGCGTGCTTAACACATGCAAGTCGAACGCTGAAGCCGACAGCTTGCTGTTGGTGGATGAGTGGCGAACGGGTGAGTAACACGTGAGTAACCTGCCCCTGATTTCGGGATAAGCCTGGGAAACTGGGTCTAATACCGGATATGACCAATCCTTGCATGAGGGTTGGTGGAAAGTTTTTCGATCGGGGATGGGCTCGCGGCCTATCAGCTTGTTGGTGGGGTAATGGCCTACCAAGGCGACGACGGGTAGCCGGCCTGAGAGGGCGACCGGCCACACTGGGACTGAGACACGGCCCAGACTCCTACGGGAGGCAGCAGTGGGGAATATTGCACAATGGGGGAAACCCTGATGCAGCGACGCAGCGTGCGGGATGACGGCCTTCGGGTTGTAAACCGCTTTCAGCAGGGAAGAAGCGAAAGTGACGGTACCTGCAGAAGAAGTACCGGCTAACTACGTGCCAGCAGCCGCGGTAATACGTAGGGTACGAGCGTTGTCCGGAATTATTGGGCGTAAAGAGCTCGTAGGTGGTTGGTCACGTCTGCTGTGGAAACGCAACGCTTAACGTTGCGCGTGCAGTGGGTACGGGCTGACTAGAGTGCAGTAGGGGAGTCTGGAATTCCTGGTGTAGCGGTGAAATGCGCAGATATCAGGAGGAACACCGGTGGCGAAGGCGGGACTCTGGGCTGTAACTGACACTGAGGAGCGAAAGCATGGGGAGCGAACAGGATTAGATACCCTGGTAGTCCATGCCGTAAACGTTGGGCACTAGGTGTGGGGGACATTCCACGTTCTCCGCGCCGTAGCTAACGCATTAAGTGCCCCGCCTGGGGAGTACGGTCGCAAGGCTAAAACTCAAAGGAATTGACGGGGGCCCGCACAAGCGGCGGAGCATGCGGATTAATTCGATGCAACGCGAAGAACCTTACCAAGGCTTGACATACACTGGACCGTTCTGGAAACAGTTCTTCTCTTTGGAGCTGGTGTACAGGTGGTGCATGGTTGTCGTCAGCTCGTGTCGTGAGATGTTGGGTTAAGTCCCGCAACGAGCGCAACCCTCGTTCTATGTTGCCAGCACGTGATGGTGGGAACTCATAGGAGACTGCCGGGGTCAACTCGGAGGAAGGTGGGGATGACGTCAAATCATCATGCCCTTTATGTCTTGGGCTTCACGCATGCTACAATGGCTGGTACAGAGAGAGGCGAACCCGTGAGGGTAAGCGAATCCCTTAAAGCCAGTCTCAGTTCGGATCGTAGTCTGCAATTCGACTACGTGAAGTCGGAGTCGCTAGTAATCGCAGATCAGCAACGCTGCGGTGAATACGTTCCCGGGCCTTGTACACACCGCCCGTCAAGTCACGAAAGTCGGTAACACCCGAAGCCGGTGTCCCAACCCACTTGTGGGAGGGGGCCGTCTAAGGTGGGACTGGTGATTGGGACTAAGTCGTAACAAGGTAGCCGTACCGGAAGGTGCGGCTGGATCACCTCCTTTCTAAGGAGCACACATTAAGATCCTCATGGCATGACCCGTCTGTGGTCATCATGAGAGCTCAAGGGTGGAACATCACTTCTTCCGCTTGCCCACACAGCCCGGCTGGGGTCAATGCCCCGGGTGCGGTGAGTGATCGGGTGGGCTAGAACGAACACGTTATTGGGTCCTGGAATCACAAACCCCACACGATTGTGTGGGTGTGGTTTCAACCAACAGGACCAACCCGACCAACAGGCAGCAGCGTGAAGCGGTTGTGTGGTGGTGGGTGTTTGGTAGTGGTTTGAGAATCGTATAGTGGACGCGAGCATCAAACACCATATTTGTGTGGTGTTTATGTAATGTGATTTTTCTTGTCATCATCTAGTTAAGGTGAATGAAACAATATTTTTCGCGCACATGAAGCTGGTCCCTTTTTGGGGGTTGGGTGAGTGTGTAAGAGCGCATGGTGGATGCCTTGGCATCAGGAGCCGATGAAGGACGTGGAAATCTGCGATAAGCCTCGGGGAGCCGATAAACAGGCGTTGATCCGAGGGTCTCCGAATGGGGAAACCCCGCCACTCGTGAGGGTGGTGACCCGTGTCTGAATATATAGGGCATGTGGAGGGAACGCGGGGAAGTGAAACATCTCAGTACCCGCAGGAAGAGAAAATAACAATGATTCCGGGAGTAGTGGCGAGCGAAACTGGATGAGCCTAAACCTGTGCAGTGTCAAGCGTGCTGGTGTTGCTGCAGGGGTGTTGTGGGGTGTACGTGGTCCGGTCCAGCATGACCGGTCTGTGAGTGTTGTTGGTGTAGTCGAACCTGGTGGGAAACAGGACCGGAGTGGGTGAGAGTCCCGTAGACGAAACGCTGACTGTTCGCAGTGTGTGCATGCCCGAGTAGCACGGAACTCGTGGAATTTCGTGTGAATCTGCCAGGACCACCTGGTAAGGCTAAATACTTCCTGATGACCGATAGCGGATAAGTACCGTGAGGGAATGGTGAAAAGTACCCCGGGAGGGGAGTGAAAGAGTACCTGAAACCATGTGCTTACAATCCGTCAGAGCAGTATCTAGATGACTGTGATGGCGTGCCTTTTGAAGAATGAGCCTGCGAGTTAGCGGTGCGTGGCGAGGTTAACCCGTGTGGGGTAGCCGTAGCGAAAGCGAGTCCGAATAGGGCGATCCTAGTCGCGTGTCCTAGACCCGAAGCGGAGTGATCTAGCCATGGGCAGGGTGAAGCGTGTGTAAGAGCGCGTGGAGGCCCGCACCCACTTCAGTTGAAAATGGAGGGGATGACCTGTGGTTAGGGGTGAAAGGCCAATCAAACTCTGTGATAGCTGGTTCTCCCCGAAATGCATTTAGGTGCAGCGTTGCGTGGTTCTTGCTGGAGGTAGAGCTACTGGATGGCTGATGGGCCCTACCGGGTTACTGACGTCAACTAAACTCCGAATGCCAGTCAAGGTTCAGCGTGGCAGTGAGACAGTGGGGGATAAGCTTCATTGTCGAGAGGGAAACAGCCCAGACCATCAACTAAGGCCCCTAAGCGTGTGCTCAGTGGGAAAGGATGTTCAGTTGCGAAGACAACCAGGAGGTTGGCTTAGAAGCAGCCACCCTTGAAAGAGTGCGTAATAGCTCACTGGTCAAGTGATTGAGCGCCGATAATGTAGCGGGGCTAAGTACACCGCCGAAGTTGTGGCAGCACCACGTATAGCCGTAATGGTGTGGTGTTGGGTAGGGGAGCGTCGAGTTGCCGGAGAAGCTGCCGTGTGAACGAGTGGTGGAGGCGATTCGAGTGAGAATGCAGGCATGAGTAGCGAAAGACGGGTGAGAAACCCGTCCACCGGATGACCAAGGGTTCCAGGGCTAGGCTAATCCGCCCTGGGTAAGTCGGGACCTAAGGCGAGGCCGACAGGCGTAGTCGATGGACAACCAGTTGATATTCTGGTACCGACACACAACCGACAGTACCAAAACACACGATACTAACCCCGTGATGACCCCGTCAGGCCTTCGGGCCTGTGGTTGGGTTTGAGTGGGGGACCTGAGTGTGGAGTCGGTAAGCGTGAGGTGTGACGCAGAAAGGTAGCCAGGCCGTGCGATGGTAGTCACGGTCTAAGGTTGTAGCACGTGGGGGTAGGTAAATCCGTCCCCACATTTGAGTGTGAGAGCTGATGGGCGCCCCACATTGGTGGGGTGATCTGGTGATCCTCTGCTGCCGAGAAAAGCATCGACGTGAGGGTGTGTGTTGCCCGTACCCTATAACCGACACAGGTGGTCGAGTAGAGAATACTAAGGTGATCGAGA
Organism: Brevibacterium sp. OS20; assembly: GCF_056837565.1. Lineage (NCBI taxonomy): Bacteria > Bacillati > Actinomycetota > Actinomycetes > Micrococcales > Brevibacteriaceae > Brevibacterium > Brevibacterium sp. OS20. Next base: position 834,679 of record NZ_CM166367.1, read on the forward strand.
GAATCGTGGTTAAGGAACTCGGCAAAATGCCCCCGTAACTTCGGGAGAAGGGGGACCATCCCGGTGAACCCACCATGCGTGGGGATGTGCTGGTGGTGGTCGCAGAGGCCAGAGAGAAGCGACTGTTTATTAAAAACACAGGTCCGTGCGAAGATGTAAGTCGATGTATACGGACTGACGCCTGCCCGGTGCTGGAAGGTTAAGAGGACCTGTTAACCCACTTTGTGGGTGAAGCGGAGAATTTAAGCCCCAGTAAACGGCGGTGGTAACTATAACCATCCTAAGGTAGCGAAATTCCTTGTCGGGTAAGTTCCGACCTGCACGAATGGCGTAACGACTTCTCTGCTGTCTCAACCACGAACTCGGCGAAATTGCATTACGAGTAAAGATGCTCGTTACGCGCAGCAGGACGGAAAGACCCCGAGACCTTCACTATAGTTTGGTATTGGGATTCGGTGTGGTTTGTGTAGGATAGGTGGAAGACTGGGAAGCCCTGACGCTAGTTGGGGTGGAGTCGATCGGTGAAATACCACTCTGACCATAGTGGATTCCTTAACTTCGGACCCTGATCGGGTTCAGGGACAGTGCCTGATGGGTAGTTTAACTGGGGCGGTTGCCTCCTAAAGAGTAACGGAGGCGCCCAAAGGTTCCCTCAGCCTGGTTGGCAATCAGGTGTCGAGTGTAAGTGCACAAGGGAGCTTGACTGTGAGACGGACGTGTCGAGCAGGAGCGAAAGCTGGGACTAGTGACCCGGCCATGGCTTGTGGAAGCGTGGTCGCTCAACGGATAAAAGGTACCTCGGGGATAACAGGCTGATCTTGCCCAAGAGTCCATATCGACGGCATGGTTTGGCACCTCGATGTCGGCTCGTCGCATCCTGGGGCTGGAGTCGGTCCCAAGGGTTGGGCTGTTCGCCCATTAAAGCGGTACGCGAGCTGGGTTTAGAACGTCGTGAGACAGTTCGGTCCCTATCCGCTGCGTGCGTAGGAAATTTGTGGAGGTCTGTCCTTAGTACGAGAGGACCGGGACGGACGAACCTCTGGTGTGCCAGTTGTTCCGCCAGGAGCATGGCTGGTTGGCTACGTTCGGGATGGATAACCGCTGAAAGCATCTAAGCGGGAAGCCGGCTCCGAGATGAGATTTCCAACTGACTTTTGTCAGGGGAGGTGTCCTATAGATGATGGGGTTGATAGGCCGGGTATGGAAGCACTGTAAGGTGTGGAGTTGACTGGTACTAATACACCGATCACTCATCAACTTTTTCCCTTTAGTGGGGTTGGTGTGTGCGAAGAGTCTTTATTCGCCTTTCTGGTTGTGATGAGAGAATGCGCCCCGTTTTGTGGGGTGTGCATGACATAGTTTTGGTGTTCGCGTTCGCTGTGCGGTTCTTGGACCACTACCACCCAAACGTTTTGGGTTTGGGTGTGTGTGGTTTGTTGGTTTTGCGGTGGTGATAGTGGTGGGGAAACGCCCGGTTAACCGTTCCGATCCCGGTAGCTAAGCCCATTCGCGCTGATGGTACTGCAACTTGGTGGTTGTGGGAGAGTAAGTGACTGCCGCAATATTTTTTAGTGGTGATGGCCTCGTCCGACTGTGTTGGGCGGGGCCATTACTGTATTCACGAACGGGTGTGCTGCCGGTGGTTATTACTACCTGACGGGGGTACTGCTACCTGGCGCGGGGTTGCTGGGCCGCCATCAGGTAGTAATAGGGAGGTGGGGAATGTCTTGGGGAATAGTCCGGAGAACCCTACTGCAGGACAAGTCGTTTTGTCAGTAATGTGAACATTATGACGACGAACGATACTGCACTGCATGCACAATCAGCGGAGCCGGACGCTCTACAGGCTCGGTCACGGTCGCGCTGGATCGGTATCCTCTGGGCCCTGCATTGGCTGTTGCGCATCGGATTGGCGATGGCGCTCCTGCCCTACGCCTGGACGAAGATCTACCACGTTCAGATGGGCTATGCCGACTATGCCGACGCAATAGTCCAGTACGGCGAGATGAGCCCCATGGGGCTGCTGTGGCGTTTCATGGCCTTCTCCCCGACCGTTCAATTCCTGGCGGGCCTGGCCGAGCTTCTCGCGGTCATCCTGCTGCTCTTCCGTCGTTCTGCCTGGCTCGGCGCACTCATCGCAGCTCTGGACATGAGCGTGGTCTTCCTGCTCAACCTGACGTTCGACGTGCCGGTGAAGCAGCTCTCAGGAGCGATGGCCCTCGTCGGTCTCATCCTTCTCATCCCCAACGTGCCCCGAGTCGTGAGTTTCGCATTCGGGCGCAGCGTCGGGCCGGCAGTCAACGGCCTCATCTGGCACAACCGGATCTTCGTTCGCATCACTCGCTGGGTCTCCCCGATACTCGCTGTTGTCATCATCGTCGGCAGCGGACTGGCCACCGGAATCAGCCTCAATTGGGGTCGCCCTGGCGCTCCTGAGGAGATCTCAGGCGTCTATACCGTCACCACGTCAGGCAAGCCCGCCCTGATCGAGGGCACTGACCATACAACCGAGGACATCACTCAGATCGCCTTCGGGCAGATCGGATCGGGCAAAGGCAAGAGAATGAGTGTGCGGTACTCCGACGGAGACTTCCAGGATGGGGTCTACAGCGTCGATGGCCAGTCGATCACAGCGAAGCTCTACCCCGTCCGGAAAGGCGCTCAGACGCTTATCCGCGGTTCCTCAGGTACGGTCGAGTTCCAGTACTCGGAGGTAGGAGAAGGGGAGTTCTCTCTGCGAGCAGGGGAATCGGAACTGACGCTGCGCAATGATGAGGAGCGAAGGTTCCTCTTCGATCGAGGATTCCGCTGGGGACCCGAAACACCCGTCAATCGCTGAAAGCCGATAAATCAATGGGGCCCCGCCGATCGGCGGGGCCCCAAGCATCCGTCAGGGATGCAACTGCTCAGCGGCGTATCAGCGTCCGAACAGCTTGGAGAACAGGCCCTTCTTCTTCGGCTTGGCGTCCTTGCTCGGTTCTTCCTCGACCGGAGTCTCCGTCTCGGCGGGTTCGACAGGCCCGTCTCCGAGTGGCCGCTCGTCTTCCGGCCGCTGCTCTCCGCGTGCGGTATCCGAAGCCTCCGCCGCAGGCTCTGCAGCTTCGTCGGTCTGAGCTTCGGCCGTCGGGGTCGCCTCCGCTGCCGGCTTCTCGTCTGGCACGGACTCCGTGGGCGCAGTTTCCGCCGTTTCCCCTGCCGAGGCCGGTGTCGGTGTCGTGGGTGTCGACGCAGGTGGTGCGGCAACATCCTTCGCAGCGGGAGCGGAAGTCGACTCGGTCGTGCGAGAGGCGGCGGCCGCCTCGGCGGGGGTGCCTGTGGGTTCCGCGGCGGCGTACTGCTCGGCGGCCTCGCCCTCCAGCGGCGCATTCAGGTCGCAGTTGGAGATGCGACGCTGATCGTCGAAGGACAGGTCGGCCGAGCCGTCGGCGAACAGCATCCGCAGGCCACCTTCGGGAAGCTCTGCCGTCGGAATGCCGCGTTTGGCGACGTACGCGTCGATGGCCGCGCGGTGGTCGGTCACTGTCGTCTGCGTCAGTCCCTGCATGAGCGCCCGCACAGAGACCTTGACCTGCGGTGCGGGCAAGGCGATCTCGGCGGCATCGACGAGGAGCCAAACAGTGGTTCCGGCGCCGGCGGCGGCAGGATAGTGGGCCCACTTATCGGTGGCCTCCTTCGACGCCAGGGTCAGCCGCAGTGCGAGCTCCTCATCGAGGGAGAGCTCAGGTGTCGTGAGCTCGCTGACGTCCTCAGCGGCCCCGAACTTGCGCACCTCGTGGGAGAGCCCGACGATGGCGTCGGGGAAGTCATTGACGTTCTCCCAACCCCACAGCCACGTCTTCTCCCTGCCTGACTCCGAACCGAGCAGATGCGGCCGGGTGCGCAGGACGGCGCCCTCGGTCGACGTGAACGTCAGGTGCGGGTCGGAGCTGAAGTCGACTTCCCACTCGGCGTCGGCGATGAGCGCACCGAAATGCGTCTGCACCTCCGTCGAATAGAAGACGGCACGATTGACCAGGTCCTGCAGAGTTGAGCTCATGCTTTCAAGCGTATGCGGGAGCGCCCGAGAAGCGAGGAGGCACGCGGTGCGAAGGCCGTGTCAGTGCCTCATGGTGAAGTGGAGGTCGTGGCAGAACGCCCCCGATCAGCCGCCGGCTCGTCTATCTCTGAGAGGAGAATCAATGTAAGGTAGTCTGTTGCGCTTCGCAACTCTCACGACTCCATCATCAGCCGCTCTTCACTCAGGACGTTCAACGTGGCATTACTCCGCCTGTCCCTGAAATACGCCAAAAACTACTGGCCGTTCATCATTCTGGTCGTCATCCTGCAACTGGCCTCGACCATCGCAGCACTGTACCTGCCCAGCCTCAATGCCCGGATCATCGACGAAGGAGTCGCCAAGGGCGATACCGACTTCATCTGGTCGACGGGCATGACGATGCTGCTCGTCTGCCTCGTGCAGGTCGTCACCGCGATCACCGCGATCTACTTCGGCGCCCGGACGGGAATGGGCGTCGGCCGCGACCTCCGCAGAGCCATCTACCGTCAGGTCGACGACCTGTCGATGCTCGAAGTCGGAAAATTCGGATCCGCCACCCTCATCACCCGCAACACCAACGACGTCCAACAGGTTCAGATGCTCGTGCTCATGACCCTGAACTTCATGGTCTCGACACCGATCATGTGCATCGGCGGAATCATCATGGCCCTGCGGGAAGACGCCGGACTGTCCTGGCTGGTGTGGGTGTCCGTGCCCGTCCTGTTCATCGTCGTCGCCATTCTCGTCTACCTCCTCATGCCGCTGTTCCGCCGCATGCAGGACCAGGTCGACGACATCAACGGCGTTCTGCGCGAACAGATCACCGGCATCCGCGTCATCCGTGCCTTCGTCCGTGAGCCCTTTGAGACCGACCGCTACGCCGATGCCAACCGTGCCCTGACCGAAACTTCGGTCAAGGTCGGCAACCTGTTCGTGCTCATGTTCCCCGCCATCATGATGATCCTCCATCTCGCGACCGCCGCCGTCCTGTGGTTCGGTGGCCACCGCGTCGACGCCGGACAGATGGAAGTGGGATCGCTGACCGCGTTCCTGCAGTACCTGCTGCAGATCCTCGTGGCCGTGATGATGGGCGTATTCATGATGATGATGATTCCGCGCGCCGTCGTCTGCGCCGAACGCATCGCCGAGATCCTCGACACCCGCAGCACGATGACCATCCCTGCCGGTGTCAGGGAGCTGCCCGGTCGCGGTGAGCTCGAATTCCGCAATGTCACCTTCGGATATCCCGGCGCCGAGGTGCCTGTGCTCGAAGGACTGAACTTTACCGCCCAGCCCGGAACGACGACCGCGATCATCGGATCGACCGGTTCCGGCAAGTCGACGATCGTCAACCTCATCCCCAGACTCATCGACCCGCAGGTCGGTGAGATCCTCATCGACGGCACCCCCGTCACCGAGTTCAACCGCCACCAACTGGCCCAGCTCATCGGTCTGGTGCCGCAGAAGCCGTACCTGTTCTCCGGCACGATCGCCTCGAACCTGCGCTTCGGGAATGAAGACGCCACCGATGAAGAGCTGTGGGAGGCCCTGCGCATCGCTCAGGCCGACGACTTCGTGGCTGAGAAAGAAGACAAGCTCTCAGAACGCGTCGCCCAGGGAGGCACGAACTATTCCGGTGGGCAGCGGCAGCGTCTGTGCATCGCCAGAGCCCTGACGGTGAAGCCGCAGATCTACGTCTTCGACGATTCGTTCTCCGCCCTCGACGTCGCCACCGACGCCCGCCTGCGGGCCGCCCTCGACGAATCGACGGGGGACGCCACCGTCATCGTCGTTGCCCAGCGTGTATCGACGATCCGGGACGCCGATCAGATCATCGTCCTCGAAGCCGGGAAGATCGTCGGCCGCGGCACCCATGAGGAACTCGCCGAGACGAACCCGACCTACCGCGAGATCATCGAATCCCAGCTGACCACGGAAGAGGTGAACTGACATGGCCGACAACAACTCAACCGAAACTGTGGTGGCTGGGGAAGACGAATACATCCCCAGCGGCGAGGAACTGGAGATGAGCGGAGGCACACCTCCGCGCAAGGCCAAGCACTTCTGGCCGTCGGTCAAGCGTCTGTTCGGACTCATGGCCACGGAGAAGAAGGGCATGTTCTACGTCGTCGCCCTCGTCGTCGGCTCCGTCGTGCTCACCGTCATCGCGCCCAAGGTCCTCGGCAAGGCGATGGACGTCGTCTACTCCGGAGTCATCGGCGCTCAGCTGCCCGCTGGTGCGAACATCGACGACATCATCGCCGGGGCCCGCGCCGAGGGCCGAGACGACTTCGCCGATATGCTCGCCACCGCCGAGGTGGTGCCCGGGCAGGGGATCGACTTCACGGCGCTCGGTCAGATCATCATCGCCGTCCTGCTCATGTACCTCGTGGCCTCGATGCTCATGTGGGCGCAGGGGTATATCCTCAACGCCCTGGTCATGCGCGTGGTCTACCGTCTGCGTGAGGACATCGAACGCAAGATCAACCGACTGCCGCTGCGCTACTTCGACACCCGTCAGCGCGGCGACGTGATGTCGCGAGTGACCAACGACGTCGACAACATCCAGCAGGCCCTGCAGCAGGCATTCTCTCAGCTCGTGCAGTCGGCGCTGACGATCATCGGCATCGGCGTGATGATGTTCATCGTGTCCTGGCAGCTCGCACTGCTGGCTCTCATCGCTCTGCCGCTGTCGGCGATCATCGCCGGCGTCATCGGCACCCGTTCGCAGAAGCTGTTCAAGGCGCAGTGGAAGCACACCGGTGAGGTCAACGGGCACGTGGAAGAGTCATTCTCCGGTCTTGACATCGTCAGGGCCTTCGGCCGTGACGAGGTCATGCTCGAGGAGTTCGACCGTCGCAACGAATCGCTGTACAAGGCTTCGGCAGGAGCACAGTTCGTCTCCGGCATGATCATGCCCTCAATGCAGTTCGTGTCCTACCTCAGCTATGTCCTCATCGCTGTCGCCGGCGGACTCAAGGTCGCGACGGGACAGATGACGCTCGGTGATGCGACCGCGTTCATCCAGTACTCACGTGAGTTCTCGCAGCCGATCTCCGAAATGGCCGGTGTCGCGAATATGCTCCAGTCCGGTGTCGCCTCGGCGGAGCGGACCTTCGAACTGCTCGACGCCGAGGAGGAGGACCCCGACGAGGTGCAGCAAGAACTGCCCCCGCGCACTCCGGGCAAGGTCGAATTCTCCGAAGTGAGCTTCCGGTATGCTCCGGAGCCGCCTCTCATCGAGAAGGTGTCCTTCACCGCCGAACCGGGACATACGGTGGCGATCGTCGGCTCGACCGGCGCCGGCAAGACCACCTTGGTCAACCTCGTGATGCGCTTCTACGAGATCACGGGCGGAACCATCTACCTCGACGGCATCGACACCCGCGACCTCAGCCGGGCCGGCCTCCGATCACATGTGGGCATGGTGCTCCAGGATGCGTGGCTGTTCGAAGGCACCATCGCCGACAACATCCGCTACGGCCGGTTGGGCGCCACCGATGAGGAAGTCGTCGCAGCCGCCAAGGCGACGATGGTCGACAGGTTCGTGCGCCAGCTGCCCGACGGCTATGACACCGTCATCGATTCCGACGGCGGCAGCGTCTCGGCCGGCGAACGGCAGCTCATCACCATCGCTCGAGCGTTCCTCGCCGACCCCTCACTGCTCATCCTCGACGAGGCGACCTCATCGGTCGACACCCGCACCGAGGTGCTGGTGCAGCAGGCGATGGCAGCGTTGCGAACCGATCGGACGTCGTTCGTCATCGCCCACCGGCTGTCGACGATCCGTGACGCTCACACCATTCTCGTGATGGAGGACGGAGCGATCGTCGAACACGGCAACCACGAGCAGCTGCTCGCGGCAGAAGGCGCCTACCACCGGCTGTACATGTCGCAGTTCCGCGGGGAGGACGCCGAGGAGCAGTTCACTGCCGAGGTGCTCGCCGAGGCCGATGCCGACGCAGGTGCACCGCTCGACGAGGCTGCGGCCTCCGACAGCGACAGCACGGACGGACCGGATACCGAAGGTGAAAGCCACGAGGCGCCAGCAGAGGAAGGCCGCTCTCCGCAAGTCTGATCGTTCCGAGCAGTGGCAGGGTCCCCGAGCTTGAGCTCGGGGACCCTGCATCGCATTCAACGCAGAAATCAGATGGTGTGCGAAAATCCGACATAACGTTTTTCAGGGTATGAATGCCGAAGTCGATCCAAATGTGACACTGCTCTGACCGCTCTGCCGTGCGGCTCACCAGCCCCAAATAGAAGTTGTTGTGCAGGTGAGAGCACAGCCTGAGGCACGAACACGTGGGGGCACTATGACTGGGTCGCGCGAACAGTATTGCGAAGTGATAAACATTCGGCCAAACACCTCTATCACTTCTGTCATGACCTAAATGACCTAAAGTCGTGCGCTCTTCATTGCCTGCGTATGGTCCAAGCCATAACTGAAGACGGCAACCGACCAGAACTCTGGAAGGACCATCATGAAACGGTTGGCAATGGCGGCAACGTTCGCTCTGGCACTCTCCATCGGAGGATGGGGCCAGGCAGCCGCACAAGCAGATGAGCGCACAACTGCGCAGGCGGCCGACGTCCAAGCCGCAGGAGAAGCAGGAAACAGCGACGCAGATTCCCCGGGAACAGAGGACCCGCCCACGGATCCCGGTGACGACGCCGCGGATCCCGGCACACCCACCGAACCCGGTGACGGGGAGGAATCAACTGATCCGGGAGGCGACGAGAACGCAGCAGATCCCGGCGACGGTGAAGAGGCGGCCGACCCCGGCGAAGGTTCGGACGAACCGACCGAGGACTCGACCCCGATCGATGCCTCGTTCTCCCTCGACCAGTCGTCGATGCCCGTCGACGAGGCAGCCGAGGCCATCCCATACACCATCACCGGACTGAAAGCCGGAGACACCGTCACCGCCGGACCCGGCGAGAACGGCTCCATCACCGTCGACAGTGACGGAACGTTCAACGGAGAGCTCCGTGGCAACACCGAGCTCAAGGTCGGCGACGTCGTCGATGTCACCGTGACCGTCGCGCGCGACGGCGAGGAGTCGAAGACGTTCAGCGGCAGTGTGGAGATCACCGACAGCCAAAATGACTCGGATGCGGCCGTCAGCGTCGACCCGCAGAGCCAGGGGATCGACTCGTATCTCGACAACGGTGTCGACATCACCGTGAGCAATTGCGAGGCGGGCGAAGAAGTGACCGTCACCATCGTCCGCAAGGGCGAAGATACGAACATCTGGGAAGAGACGAAGACCGCCGGCGATGACGGTTCGGTCTCCACATCATTCATGCCCGGCACCGGCGGTGACGGATGGATCGGTGACTTCGTCGTCAGCGCAGAATGCGGTGACACGAGCGCAGAGACGACGTATTCCGTCACTGAAGACGACGACAGCTCCGATGCAGATCTCAGCGTCACCCCGCAGAGCCAGAAGCTCGCCGACTTCCTCGAGAACGGTGTCAACATCACCCTCGTCGACTGCCACGTCGACTCCGAGGTGAAGTTCCAGGTGAGCTCCGCGAAAGATCCCGACACCGTGATCTGGGACGAGACCCAGGAAGCCGGTGAGGACGCAGCCGGATCCGTCCAGTTCCTGCCTGATGGTGACGGCGGCAAGGGCTGGATCGGTGACTTCAACGTCCTGGCCTCCTGCGGTGACAAGAGCGCAGAGACCACGTTCACGGTCACCGATGACGGCAGCGTCGTCGATCCCAAGCTCTCGATCAATCCCGAAACGATTTCGGGGGAGGACTTCATCGACCGGGACCAAGGTGTGCAGCTGATGGTCAACGAATGCGTCCCGGACGCCGAAGTCCACTTCGAGGTCTATTCCGGGGACAAGAGCGAGAAACTCTATGAACAGACCGCGACGACCAATGAGGAAGGAGCAGCCGGAATCCACGTCTACGGACTCGGGGATGATCCCGCGTACTACGTCGGGACCTACCAGGTCTTCGCCGATTGCATGGACGTCAGCAGGTCAGGAAAGTTCGAAGTCACCGGCGGTGAGTCCGGTGGCGGCAACGGAGGAGACTCCGGCGAAGCCGGCGGCGGTTCGTCGATGCCTCGCACCGGTGCTGAACTCACCGGACTGACCGCAGGTGCCCTGCTCATCCTCGGCGGTGGAGCAGCCATCGGACTGGCTCGCAGGAAGAACAAGAGCTGACAGTGACCGGTGACCCGTCGGGTTGGTGACTCCACCCGGCCCGACGGCGAGAGGCGGTCCTGGCGGAAGCGATCGGCCCCGGTTCCTCGACTTCGAGTCGAAGAACCGGGGCCGATCTGTGCTGTCTTCACAGGCAGTGCCGAACAGTTCGCGTGCACGCCCGTTGAGTCTCGTCGGCGCCTTGCCGGTGCAGGAACAACGGGCCTAGCTTGGTGGTCGTGGAGGCAAGGAAGCTTCCACGAAACCGATGACAGAGGAGCACAACCATGTCCAATCCAGGTCAGCCCGAAACTAAACGCGGTGACAAGGGCGCCGCGGTCCTGCGTGCTCAGCGAGCACTGCGGAGAACTCCCGATCACAGCGTCGCAGCCGACGGTGATTTCGGACCGGACACCGAAGCTGGGGTCAGACGATTTCAGGAGAGTGCCGGACTGACGGTCGATGGCATCGTCGGAAAAGACACCTGGGAATCACTTCCGAACGGTGGTCCGATGCCTCTGCTGAAGACCGGGTCGAAAGGTGATGTCGTCCGCGACCTGCAGAAGGTACTCATCTCCGGTGCAGACAGCGGTGATTGGCCGTCGCCAGGCGAAGCCGACGGAGACTTCGGGGCCGGCACGAAGGAGTCTGTGGAGGGCTTTCAGAAGTGGGGCGGCGTCGACTCCGATGGCATCGTCGGGGACAAGACATGGGCCGTCCCACTGCACGCCACGAACAGCACTCTCGAGACCGCTGTCGGACTCGACTGGGCCGAGGACTGATTCCGGCCAGGGTGCTGCTGACGGTTCTGGTCCCCGGCTTCCGGAGTCGCGAGCAGGGGACCGCGGACTGAAATCTCCGAAATCGGCAATAACAATTCAGCCTGCCGAATTCCACGGAGTGATGACGATGTGATCGGCAAGCTGATCAGGACCTGTGTGCGCGTTTCACCTCGCCGTTTCTGGCAGGACCCGGTCCGACCCGGCCATGCTGGGCCAGGGGGGATGACCAGGAACGACAGTGGCGCCTCGGCGAGGGTGCCGTTGCAGGCGGCGCGTGAGTCTGAACGTCGGCTCAGCGTTCGAATCGGCAGGTCACATTGACGTCTCGAAACCGTTCGGAACGCTGTTTCGAAGTTGTCATGACCACAATGATCAGAACTCCACAGAACCATTTCGTCTTGCCTACGGTCGCATCACAACCGAATACGGCAGATCAACCCGACAACGCTTTCAGAGCATCACTGGCAAGGACGAAAGAAGGATGATCACAATGAAGAAGCTCGCACTCGCCGCAACCGTCGCCCTCGGGATCTCTGCCCTCGCAGCTGGACCGACGGCCGCTTCGAGTCTCGATGCCGCACCTTCGGGCTCTGTGCCGACCGACGGAAATCACTCGAGTGAATCTGCGGCAGCAGGGGAGGAAGCCGCGGAGGACGACCCCAAGTCTCACGATGAAGATCTGGCGCTGAGGTACGCGACGATGACACTGTACGAGGTCGCGCACGGCAAGGGTATCGAATACACCGTCGACGGACTCAAAGCAGGGGACGTCGTCACCACGAGCCTCAACGACAAGAAGTCCGTGGTGAAGAAGGACGGGCCATTCGACGGCTCGGTTGTCGTGGATGAGGAACCGGACGTCCCGACAGACCTTCCATTCACGGTCTATGTCGAACGCGACGGTGAGACAGTGAGAGAGATGTTCACCAGAGTCGACCTCATCTCGGAGGGCGATCGAGGTGAATACGACGATGGCACTCTGTTGGTGAACCCAGAGGAGGACACGAACGACACGGCTCTCGGCACCGACGGAGTCAATCTCACAATGGTCAACTGCTCGGCCGAAGACGAGGCCGTGTTCCGCGTGTTCAAGAAGAACACGGATGGTCAGACGAAGGTCTGGGAAAAGCGTCAACTCGCCGGTGAAGATGAGTCCGCATCGGTCCGATACATAGCGGATTCAAGCAAGGACCTGTGGGGCAGATACGTCATCACTGCAGAATGCGGCGACCTCGAAGACTCGGCGCCACTGAGGGTGTACATCGACGAATAGAGGCCCGTGATCACTCCACCCGCCAACAGGATGCAAACGACGCCGGGTCCTTGACTCAGAACACTGGTTCTGAGTCAAGGACCCGGCGTCGTTCGTCTGTCGGTTTCTCCGCGGCAGCCGGTCGGCTCAGCCCTTGGCGACGAGCGTGCGCACGGCCGAGGAGAAGAACCCTTGACCGTCGATTCCGCCGCCGGACTCGGGGCCGAAGCCGGTCTCGACGGCGTGTTCGGGGTGCGGCATGAGGCCGACGACGTTGCCTGCTTCGTTCGTGATTCCGGCGATGTCTCGCAGAGACCCGTTCGGGTTGAAGCCCTGGTACCGGAAGACCACGCGTCCGGTGGACTCGAGCTCGTCGAGCACCTCGTCGGTGGCGACGAACCCGCCCTCACCGTTCTTCAGCGGAATGCGGATCGTCTGACCCTGCTCATAGTCGCTCGTCCACGCGGTGTTCGCGTTTTCCACGACCAGGTCCTGGTCGCGGCAGATGAAATGCTGGTGATCGTTGCGGATGAGCGCACCGGGCAGCAGACGGGATTCGCAGAGGATCTGGAAGCCGTTGCAGATGCCGAGCACCGGCATACCGGCATTCGCCGCGGCCACGACGGACTCCATGATCGGAGCGAATCCGGCGATCGCACCGCAGCGCAGGTAGTCACCATACGAGAAACCGCCGGGCAGGATGACGGCGTCGACTCCGGACAGGGTCGAATCCGCGTGCCACAGGTTCACCGGGTTCGCACCGGCCAGACGCACGGCGCGAGCGGCATCACGGTCATCGAGAGTTCCGGGGAACGTGACGACTCCGACGGAGACACCGGACTCTGCGGTCGCCTCGGCGGTGGGATCAGCCGCGACAGCGGTCACGATGCGTCCTCGGCCACGCGGACTGCCACAACGTTTTCGATCACGGGATTCGACAGAAGCTTCTCTGCGGCTTCGCGTGCCTGGGCGAGGACCTCCTCGGTGGCTTCGCCGTCAACCTCGAGTTCGAACCTCTTGCCCTGACGAACCTCACCGAACCCGGTGAAGCCCAGACGGGTCAGTCCGCCGGAGATCGCCTTGCCCTGGGGGTCAAGGATCTCGGGTTTGGGCATCACCTCAACGACGACACGTGCCATGCGTGTACTGCTCCTTTGTGAAAGTGTTCGGGAGTTCCTCCCGCGCTCACCCAGAGTCTACCAACCACGGCCGAATTCCCCGCCCGCGGTCCGGTCGTCGGACAGGCTGGAGCCCTCAGGAATCGAAGCCCATGCCCACTGCATCGAGGACTTTGAGCAGAGGACCGCGACGACCCTCGTTCTCATCGGCCTTGATCAGCGCATTCGTCGTCATCTTGATGCCCAGCCACGCCATCGGCTCGGGCGGGAACGGCAGGGGCAGCTTGCGCACCATCTCGAGCTCGGTCAGTTCGGTGTCCTCACCGGAGAGCAGATCGAGCATGACTGTTCCAGCGAACCGAGACGCACCCACCCCGAGGCCGGTGAACCCCGCAGCCATGGCGACCTTCTTCCCATAGGCGCTGGTGAAGAACGAGAAGAACCGTGAACAGGTGTCGATCGGTCCGCCCCACTTGTGAGTGAACTTCAGCCCGGCCAGCTGCGGGAAGGTCTCGAAGAAGTGCTCGGCGAGGGTCTCGAAGGTCTCGGGCCGCTGATCGTATCTCCACGACACCTGCCGCCCGAAGTGGTAGACGGCGTCCCAACCGCCGAAGAGGATCCGGTTGTCAGCGCTCAGCCGGTAGTAGTGGAATCTGTTCGCACAGTCGCCGATGCCCTGACGGCCCTCCCACCCGATCGCAGCCATCTGCTCGTTGTTCAACGGCTCGGTCATCAGCGCATAGTCGTAGACGGGAACCGTATGCAGACTCACCCGCTTGAGCAGCGAGGGGAACACATTCGTCGCTAACGCCACCCGCTTCGCCGTGATCTGGCTGCACTGAGCGGTCGCGCAGTCCTCGAGCGTCTCCGCGGTCACGCGGGTCTGGACTCGCACGCTCGTCTTCGCGTCGCTGACATCGGTGACCTTCGTGCCCTCATAGACCTCGACCCCGAGTTCGCGGATGACCCGCAGCAGCTCCCAGCACAGCTTCGCCGGATGGACGAGCGCGACCTCGCGAGAATCCCACAGCGCACCTTTGTACGTCGGCGACTTGACGATCCCCGCGAGCTCCTGCTGGTCGAGGAAGATGAAACCGGAATCGGGATCGTGGGCCTCCCGCAGCTCGGCGACCTGGTAGTCCTCGGTGGCGACATCGAGTTCGCCCGTGCGTTCGAACTCGACGTCCATCCCGTACTTCGCCACCGCTGCTTCGATGGCGTCGAGGTTCTCCCGGCCCAGCTGCGCGAGCCGATCGTTCTCCTCCGGCAGGTGAGCTTCCCCGTTGTCGTAGCCGTGAGTGAGGCTGGCCGCGCAGAATCCGCCATTGCGCCCCGAGGCGGCCCACCCGATCGAGTTCGCCTCGACGAGCACGACCCGACGGTCCGGGTCCCGCTCCTTCGCCTGCAGTGCGGTCCACAGACCCGTGAACCCGCCGCCGACAACGAGGAGGTCGGTTTCTCGATTCTCCTGCAGCGGCGGCAGCGGCTCCGGACGGAGGTCGGTGTCGAGCCAGAACGGAATGGTCGAGGCGTCGGCCAATGCGGCATTGACGTCCATGTCACTTCACTTTCTTCGCGGTGCGGTCGGTGGGCACTCTGCCGGACAGGCAGGTGCGGTCGGTTGGCACTCTGCCAGACCGGCGAGTGCGGGGTGGTGCGAAACGGCGGGCCGGCACGAGCCGGCGAACTTCGGGGCCGCCTCGGTGATGGTGCGCTTCATGCGGCCATCGTCTTGATGATCTCCGTGGCGTTCCCGCCGGCCTTGCGCAGGACGAAGCCGACGAAACCGAGCGCGGCGAGGGTGAGCACGAACATCACCGTCGACATCGCCGCGACCTCGGGGCGCAGGGCCACGCGGACGGCGGAGAAGATGTAGACCGGCCACGGGGTGTAGCCCGGCTGTTGGACGAAGCTCGAGAGGATCGTGTTGTCGAGGCTGACGGTGAACGACATCAGAGCACCGGCGAGGATGCCGGGAGCCGCAATGGGCAGCGTGATGTCCTTGAACCGATTCCACGGGGTGGCACCGAGATCGGCGGCGGCATCTTCGAGCTGGGTGTCCATTCCGGCGAGCCGGGCCCTGACGATGAACGTCACGATCGCCATGGAGAACATCGCATGCGAGATGATGAGCCTGACCAGGCCGTTGTTGAGCGGGGTGATTCCCCAATCGACGCCGACGGTGACGAACCACGGCAGGAAGGAGATGCCGTCGACGATCTCGGGGGTGACCAGGGTCAGTCCGAGGATCGCGGTCAATCCGAGTGCCCACCAAGCGCCCCTTCGGGCCCGGGCCAGAGCGACTCCGCCGAGGGTGCCGAAGATCGTCGAGACGATGGCGGTGCCGACAGCGGCCTGCAGGCTCGTGACGATGGAGGAGACGATGATGTCGTTGTTGATGCCGCTGATGTAGGCGTGCAGGCCGAAGCCGCGGAAGTTCGCGAGCACCTTTCCGTTGTTGAACGAATAGGCGATGATCACCGCGATCGGCACGAACAGGTAGACGAAGACGAGGATGCCCCAGACGTGCAGGGCGATATCGGTCGGAGTCCGACGTGCGAACGTGTTCTTCTTCGGCATCTCAGGCCCTCCCGTCATGCAGCGGCACACTGTTCAATTTGGCCGTGATCGCCTGCCCGAGCTTGAGCAGTGCGAAGCCGACCCCGACGACGGCCAAGGTGGAGATGATGAGGATCATCGCCATGGCCGCTCCGACCGCCCAGTTCTGTGCGGTGTTGAACTGATTGGCGATGAGCTGACCGACCATGGAGCCGCTCGCTCCGCCGAGGACGGTCGCGGTGACGTAGTCGCCGTTGAGCGGGATGAACACGAGCAGGCAGCCGGAGACGACTCCGGGCATCGCCATCGGCAGCGTGACCCGCATGAAGGTCTTCACCTTCCCCGCGCCGAGGTCGTAGCTGGCCTCGCGCAGCTTCTTGCCCGAGGCGTCGATGGCGACGAACAGCGGCAGGATCATCAGCGGCAGATAGTTGTAGACGACGCCGATCTGCACCGCCGTCCGCGTGTAGAGGATGTCGAGAGGTCCGTCGAGCAGCCCGAGCCCCTGCAGCCAGTTCGACAGGAACCCGTCGGGGGAGAGCATGATCTGCCAGCCGAGGGTGCGCACGAGGAAGTTCGTCCAGAACGGCACCATCACCAGGGCCAGAGCCAGCGACCTGCGGGCGGGCGCAACCTTGATCGCCAGCCAGTACGCGAACGGCAGGGCGATGATCAGGCACAGCAGGGTGCCGAGCAGCGAGATGCGCAGCGTCGCGAAGAACGTCGAGACGAAGCTTGCGCTCATCGCTTCCGGGTACCGACCGAACGACAGGCGATCGGTGGCGATGGCCGTGAACTGGTCGGGTTTGTACCCGAAGCTGTAGAAGACGATGAGGGCGAGGGGAATGATGAAGAAGAACAGCGCATAGGCCCATGTCGGAAACGACATGGCCGCCGGGCCGAAGAACTTCGTCGCCGGTTTCTTCGGTCGTGGCTGCTGCGGTCGGGTCTGAGTGCTCATGCTCCGCTCCTGGCCTGGGCGTCGGTGAGGATCTTCGTCCGAATCTGATCGGCCGGAGTCTGCTTGCTCGGTTCGAGACGGTCGAGGACCTTCTGTGCCGGGAAGATGAGGTCCTGTTGGTCGAGGTCGGCCTTCTTCGCCTGCTCGGCCAGGCCCTTCGTTCCGATCGGGTAGCCGATGTAGTCGAGCTGGTCGACCGCAGTGTCCGGCGAGATCATGTGGTTGATGAAGGCGTGCGCGGAATCCGGGTGCGGGGCGCCGGTGGCGATCGACCAGCAGTCCATCCACAGATTCGCCGAGGGGGTCGGGAAGACGAACTTCCAATTCTCCGGGTCCTTGACCTCGGTCAGGCCCTGCCGGGCGTCGCCGTTGAAGGCGTGCAGAAGGGTGAAGCTGCCCTGAATCATGCTCGTGGCGGCATTGCCGACATAGGCCTTCACGTTCGGAGCCAGATCGTCGACGATGATGTTCCGCGCTGTGTCGAGCTCTCCTTCGTCCTGAGTGTTGAGGCTGAATCCCTGTGCAGCCAGGGCGATCGCCGAGACCTCCCATGGGTCCTCGAGCAGGGCGGTCGTGCCGGCCGCTTCCTTCTGTGCGGCATCGAGGAAGTCCTGCCAGCTCGTCATCTCCCGGTCGATCTTCTTCGTGTTGTAGACGAAACCGGTGGTGCCCCACGCCTTGCAGATCGAGTACGTGTTGTCCGGGTCGAAGTACTGATGAGTGAAGTTCGGATCCATGTGCTCGAAGTTCGGGATCAGGCTGAGGTCGAGCTCCTGCAGCAGGTCATGTTCGAGCATCTGCGGAATGTTCGACCCCGTCGGCACGACCACGTCGTAGCCGGACGTCCCGCGTGAGGTCGAGAGCTTCGCCACGAGCTCCTCGTTCGACCCGTAGGCGTCGACCTGGACGAGGATGTCGTTCTGGGATTTGAAGGCGTCGAGAAGTTCGGGGTTGTCGTAGTCGCCCCACGAGTAGAGGTTGAGCTTCGATTCGAGCTTTCCGTCGGTCGGCGGCGATGCCGCCATCTTCGTGTTCTTGCCGCACGCGCTCAGTGCCCCGAGCCCGACGACACTGAATCCGGCCAGCAGCGCTCGCCGGCTCAACCTCGCCGAGGCGGCCCGCGGGGCCAGGAACGTCACATCGGGTCTCTGCCGGGCCATTTCAGGCACCGCCTTCGAGGAGGGACGCGACCGCGCTCGGCTCACGGTCGTACACGGCGACGGCGTCGGCATTCCAGCTCAGCTCCACCTCGGTGCCGGCGCTGATCGGCTCCCGCCCGGCGGCAGGCACGCGGGCGAGGATCTCGTCGTTGTCACCGACGACGATCATGTACTGGATGACGTCGCCGAGGAACGAATACGAGATCACGGAGCCGCGGGCCGTGTTCGCCTCTCCGGAACTCTCGCCTGCGGGGGCGACGTGCATCCGTTCGGGACGGATGGCTGCGCGCACTCGGTCGCCGACCTCGAGATTCCGGGGTTCACCGGCGGCGGTGGCCGGTTTGAGTGTCAGCGTCGGGGCCGTGAGCACAGCGTTGGCCGTGCGCAGGGTCGCGGTCGTCGAATCGGTGGACGCCACCTCGGCGGAGATGAAGTTCTGCTTGCCGATGAAGCCGGCGACGAAGCCGTTGTGCGGGTTCGCGTAGATGTCCTCACCGGAGCCGATCTGCTGGATGACGCCGTCGTACATGACGACGATGCGATCGCTCATCGCCAGCGCCTCATCCTGATCGTGGGTGACGAAGACGAAGGTCGTGTCGAGCTTCGTGTGGAGGCGTTTGAGCTCGAGCTGCATCTCCTCCCGCAGTTTCCTGTCGAGCGCCGACATCGGCTCGTCGAGAAGGAGGACCTGCGGCCGGTTGACCAGCGCCCGGGCCAGGGCGATACGCTGCTGCTGACCGCCGGAGAGCTGTTCGGGCTTGCGCCCGGCGAAGTCCTCCATCTGCACAAGGGCGAGGGCATCGCGGACGCGCTGCGCGATCTCCGGTTTCGGGACCTTCGCCTGCTTGAGTCCGTAGGCGATGTTGTCGGCGATGTTCATATGCGGGAACAGCAGGTAGGACTGGAACACCGTGTTGACCGGTCGGCGGTGCGGCGGCAGGGACACGATGTCCTTGCCGGCGAGCAGGATCGCACCGTCGGTGGGGGTCTCGAAGCCGGCGATCATCCGCAGCAGGGTGGTTTTTCCGCAGCCGGAGGGGCCGAGCAGGGAGAGGAATTCGCCCTTGCGGACGTTCAGATCGAGGCGTTCGATGGCGGTGTTGTCGCCGAAGACCTTCTTCACACCCTGGATCTCGAGGTGGTCGAGTCCGGTCTCCGCAGAGGGCGCCGAGGTGGCTGTACTGGTCATGATGGCCTTTCGTCTTCAGCTGGCTGAGCCGGTGGTGGTCGGGGCGGACGGCGTGGTCGGTGCCGGTGTGTGAGGCGGCAGGGCGTCGTGGACGATGCGCCCGTCACAGATCGTCAGTTCGTTCGTGATCTCCGCGATATCGGTCGGCGGCAGTGTGAAGGGGTTGGCGCTGGCCAAGGCGAGGTTGGCCGGCCGACCGGGGCGGATGTGGCCGTTGTCGGCCGAGCGCAGCAGGTGTGCCGAACCTGCGGTGTAGGCACGCAGCGCCGTCATCAGGTCGATCGCCTCGTCGGGCAGCAGCGGCGACTCATCCGCGGCGGTCGGGTGCGAGCGGTTGAGCGCGACATGGATCGCGTCCCACGGGTTCGCCGTCGACACCGGCCAGTCCGAACCCATCGCCAGATGGGCACCGGTACGGTTGAGAGACCCGAAGGGATAGAGCCAGCCGCTGCGCTCGGCACCGAGGAAGGGCAGGTTGAGGTCGATCATCTGCTCGTCATAGCAGGCCCATAGTGCCTGCAGGTTCGCGGTGACTCCGAGTTCGGCGAAGCGCGGGACATCGGCGGGATCGACGACCTGGACATGGGCGATATGGTGACGGCGTTCGCCGGTGTCAGTTAAGCCGGTCGTCCCGGTGCCGGCCGTGCCCTGGCTGCGGACGGCCTCGAAGGCGTCGAGGGCGGCCTTGACCGCGGCATCGCCGATCGCATGGCAGTGGATGTCGAAACCGGCCGCATCGAGAGCCGCGAACGAGGCCTCGAGGTGGGCGCGAGTGAAATAGCTCGTTCCGAAGCCGCCGCAGGTGCATGTGTATTCGGTCGTCATCGCCGCAGTCCGGGACTCGACGATTCCGTCGAGCATGAACTTCACCGAGGTGGCGCGGAAGCGTCCGTCGGAACGTGCGAGATCGGTCAGTCGGGCCACCTCGGCGTCGATGTCCTCGACTCCGCGCGGCCACCACAGGCTGCCGACGACCTCGGACCGGAGCGCGCCCGATTCCGCCGCCCCGACGTAGGTGTCGTACGGGTCGCGGTGGCCGCCGTAGTCGCCGACGATGGCGTCCATCCATGCGGTCACGCCGAGGGAGTTGAGGTAGCGCTGACCTTCGCGCAGACCGGCAAGGACCTCCTCCTCGGAGGCGGAGGGAACGTGGGCTGAGACGAGGTCGATGGCCGATTCGTGCAGGCACCCGGTGGGACGGCCCGCGGAATCGGCGACGATGACGCCGCCGGCAGGTGCCGTGGACGTCTCGTCGAGTCCGGCTGCGGTCATCGCCTGCGTGTTCACCCATGCCGAATGGTGGTCGGCGCTGAGGAGGATCGCCGGCCGATCGGGGCAGGCCTCGTCGAGGATGTCGGCAGTCGGGTCTCCTCCGGGGAAGTGGGCCATGGACCAGCCGCCGCCGATGACCCAATCGTTCGCGGGGTCGGTCGCGCCGTCATCACGGGTCGTCTCGGCGACATAGTCGCGGATCATCTGCAGTGCCGCCTCGAGGCTGTCCGCTCCGCTGATGTCGCAGGCCAGGGCCTCCTGGCCGCCGAAGGTCGTGTGCACGTGCGCATCGACGAAGCCGGGAGTGAGCAGCTTCCCGGCGGCGTTGATCGTGCGCGACGCGGGCACAGCTGCGGGTCCGGTGCCGATCTCGGTGATGATCCCGTCGCGGATGCTCACACGATTCTCGGCGCGCAGAGCCTCACCGTCGAAGATCGTGACATCGAGGATATCG
This sequence comes from Brevibacterium sp. OS20, assembly GCF_056837565.1. Taxonomy (NCBI): domain Bacteria; kingdom Bacillati; phylum Actinomycetota; class Actinomycetes; order Micrococcales; family Brevibacteriaceae; genus Brevibacterium; species Brevibacterium sp. OS20. Next base: position 855,623 of record NZ_CM166367.1, read on the forward strand.
AGGTCCAATGCTGCCTCCCGACTGCAGTGTCGTGGCAGAGGCGGATTGCCGAGCCCGCTCTCTGAGTGTGTTGTGGATCACTGTGAAGTCACCTTAGCGGAACTTCCCCCGTGATTCCACTGATTCCGTTGCGGAAATATGGGTCAAGTGAGGGAAACTGCAACACGGATTGCCGGTAGCGCTGATTCAGCGTCTCACACTGCGATATTCGCACAGGAGCCGTTGGCGGCAATGGTGAAGCCGCGAGGCACCGACTTGTCGTCGATGCCCCGCGGCTTCTGTGGGGTTGTGAACTGAGCGCTTCAGCCGGGGAAGGTCTCTCCGGTGAGCTTCTCGAAAGCCTCGATATAGCGGGCACGGGTCTTCTCGACCACCTCGGCGGGCAGGGCCGGGGGAGGAGTGTCCGACGCCTTGTCCCAGCCGGATTCTTCGGTCAGCCAATCGCGGACGAACTGCTTGTCGAAGCTCGACTGAGCCTTGCCTGCCTCATAGCCCTCGGCGTCCCAGAAGCGGGAGGAGTCCGGGGTGAGCACTTCGTCGCCGAGGACAATCGTGCCGTCGGGCAGGGTCCCGAACTCGAACTTCGTGTCGGCGAGGATGATCCCGCGTTCCCGGGCGATCTGCTCGGCACGCTGGTAGATCTCCACGGTCAGGTCGCGCAGCCTCTCTGCGGTCTCGGTCCCGACGGTCTCGGCGACGGCCTCGAAGCTGACGTTCTCATCGTGTTCGCCGAGCTCGGCCTTCGTCGCCGGAGTGAAGATCGGAGGCTCGAGGCGATCGGCCTCGACGAGTCCGGCCGGCAGCTGGATGCCGCACACGGACCCGGTGGCCCGGTAGTCCGACATTCCCGATCCGGTGAGGTAGCCGCGGGCCACGCACTCGACGGGGAACATGGAGAGGTTCTGCACGATGAGGCCGCGGCCGGCCACGGCCTCGGGCACGTCTGAGCTGATGACATGGTTGCCGATGACATCGGCGAGCTGATCGAACCACCACAGGCTGAGTCCGGTGAGCACCTTGCCCTTGTCCGGGATCTCCGAGTCGAGTACCCAGTCATAGGCGGAGATGCGGTCCGAGGCGACCATGAGCAGCTGCTGCGCACTCGCGGCATCGGCGGCGTCGGCGGGAATGTAGAGGTCGCGGACCTTCCCCGAATACACGTGCTTCCAGCCCGGCAGCACCGGGGCGACCGGTGCGGGGGCGGCGTATCCGGAGGCGAGATCGATACGTCCGGCGGCGGCCGCCTCGGCGATATCGGTGCGGTGCTGCTCACCGTCCCACTTGATCTGGCCGACCGCGGCATAGGCCTTCGCCCGCGCATCGTCGAGGTCGTCGCCGAGGGAGACGACGGAGAGCACGCGGCCGCCGGAGGTGACGATGTCACCGGTCTCGGCGATGTCCTTCGTGATCACGGCATCTTCGGGGGCGAATCCGCCGCTGGGACCGGTCGCGAGTTTCGTACCCGCGTGAAGGGCGCTGACGTCGGGCAGTGTCGCGACGGTGTCGAGTCCGCGGATGATGTCTCCGGTGCTCGGAGTCCCCGGGTAGTTCTCGGCGGCCATGACCACTGTCACCGATGAGCGCGGATCCCATTCGAGGGGCGCGGTCTCGTTCAGGCGTCCTTCGGCAGCGGCGAGCAGCGTCTGGCCCAGGGGGCTGGACAGGCGGGCGAGCACCGACTGGGTCTCCGGATCGCCGAAGCGGACGTTGAACTCGATGACGCGCAGACCCTTCGACGTCAGCGCGAGGCCGCAGTAGAGGAGCCCGGTGAACGGGGTGCCGCGGCGGGCCATCTCATCGACGACGGGCTGGGCGACGGTGTCGATGATCTCGTCAACGGTGCCGGCAGGCAGCCACGGCAGCGGCGAATACGCGCCCATCCCGCCCGTGTTCGGGCCGGTGTCACCGTCTCCGATGCGTTTGAAGTCCTGAGCCGGGGCCAGGGGAACGGTGGTCGTGCCGTCGCAGAGGACGAACAGGGAGACCTCGGGGCCGTCGAGATAGTCTTCGATGACGACCCGGTCGGAGACCTCGAGGCAGGAGCTCGCATGCGTCAGCGCGGCATCGAGGTCATCGGTGACGACGACTCCCTTGCCGGCGGCCAGGCCGTCGGCCTTGACCACGTGCGGGGCGCCGAATTCGCGCAGTGCGGCCGCCGCCTCGTCGGTCGAATAGGCGACCACCGTACGTGCAGTCGGCACGTTCGCGGACTCCATGACCTCCTTTGCGAACGCCTTCGAGCCTTCGAGGTGCGCGGCCTCCGCGCTGGGTCCGAAGACGGGGAACGAGGCTTCGCGCAGAGCATCCGCAACACCGGCGACCAGCGGGGCTTCGGGCCCGATGACGACGAGATCGACGTCGAGGGACTCGGCCAGCGCGGTCACGGCGGCGGCATCCGAGGCATCGACCGCCTCGGTGTGGGCGATCTGCGCGATACCGGGATTGCCGGGAGCAGCGATGACGGCGTCGACCTGTGGGTCGCGCGAGAGAGCAAGGACGAGGGCGTGTTCACGGGCGCCCGAACCGATGACAAGAACCTTCACGCCACCAGCCTAAAGGGTCGTAGGCTTGAGTGCGTGACCTTCTCGACTTTCACCGCCGCCCACGCCGCTGAGCTCGCCGTCGTCGAGCGCTCCGGCTTCGTCGAATCCCGGCACATCGGGTCCGCCGTCGTCCTCGACCCGCAGGGATCACCGTTGATCAACCTGGGTGCTCCGGAGATTCCCGTGTTCACCCGGTCGAGTCTCAAACCGCTGCAGGCGATCGCGGCGATGAGCCTCGGCGCGCAGCTCGAGGGACCGGCCGCGGCCCTGGCCGCTGCCTCACACAAGTGTGAAGCCGGGCATGTGGCGGTCGTGTCCGCGATGCTCGAGAATGCTGGGCTGAGCGTGTCCGACCTGCAGTGCCCGTCCGCCCATCCCGCCGACGGAGCCTTCCGTCGTCAACTGCAGGAATCGGCGCGGGCTCGGGGAGAGGAGAACACGGACCCGCGCTCGCCCCTGTACTTCAACTGCTCCGGCAAGCACGCGGCATTCCTCGCCGCAGCCCGCACCATCGGCGCCGACACCGCCACCTATCTGTCCCCGGCGCATCCCGTGCAGCAGAAGGTCGCCGAGGTGGTCGCCGCCTTCGCTTCGGAGGAACCGTCCGCGGTCGGCATCGACGGCTGTGGGGCTCCCGTGTTCGCGCTCAGCCTCACCGGCCTCGCCCGCGCCATCGGCCGCGTCATCCGGATGGGCAGCAGCGATGACACAGAGAAGGAGGGAGCGTGGGCTGCCTATGAGAGCGAGGCTCGCACCCTCACCGAGGCGGTCTTCGCCGACCCGTGGACGATCGAAGGACACGGCCGACCGAATTCGACCGTCATCGACAAGCTCGGCGTCTTCGCCAAGGGCGGGGCCGAAGGAGTCATCGTCATGGCCACCCGCTCCGGGTATGCCGTCGCCGTGAAATGCCTCGACGGGTCCTCGCGGGCCACCGGGCTCGTCGCCCTCACCCTGCTCCAGTGGGCGGGAGCGTTCGACGTTGAGCCGGGAGCCGCCTCGGCGTCGGGGAAGGATACGGTCGACGCCGTGATCGCCGCGATCACGGATCCGGTCACCGGAGGCACGGATTCCGAGGGGCGGACGAACGTTGTCGGACGCCTGGAGCTCGGGGAAGATATTGCCACAATCGGTGAGAGGAAGAGGGACTGATGGCGATTCGCAGAAGGATCGACCCCGATCAGGGGCGCAGCGCACTCGAGATGTGGCTGACTCAGGCGAGGCTCGACGCGGCCCCGGCCGACCGGTCGACCATCGCCACCGCCGTGCGGTTCACCCTCGAGGAGCTCGCCTCCCGAGCCGAAGGCAACAGCGTCGAAGTCCGGGTCCCGCCGTTCGGCGTCACCCAATGCATCGCCGGACCCCGGCACACCCGCGGCACCCCGCCGAACGTCGTCGAGACCTCGGCCGAGGTGTGGCTGGGTCTGGTCACCGGACGCACCGACTTCCAGGCCGCGCTCGCCGCCGGCGACATCGAGGCCTCGGGGACCCGAGCCGACCTCGGCGACTTCCTGCCCCTCTTCACCACCGCAGAACTCGAGGCCCGAGCATGAGCGCACAGATCACGCAGACGACGTCGTTCATCGGCGGGCGGCATGTGCCGTCCCTGCTCACCTACGCCAATATCGCCCCGGCCACCGGAGGCCAGCTCGGCGATATCGCCCGCGCCGGAGCCGATGAAGTCGACCGGGCGGTGCAGGCTGCGGCGAAAGCGCAGCGGGAATGGAAGCGCTCGAGCCCGGAACAGCGCTCCCGCCTGCTCATCGCCACCGCCGCCGTCATCACCGCCAACCGCGACGATCTGGCCCGCATCGAATCCGAGGACACGGGCAAACCGCTCACCCAGGCCTATGCCGACGTCGATGTGTGCGCCCGCTACTTCGAGTTCTACGGTCACACCATCGAGTCCTACTACGGTCACGCGATCCCGCTGGCCGAGGACATGCACGTCTACACGCGCCGGGAGCCCTTCGGCGTCACCGGACACATCGTGGCCTGGAACTATCCGCTCCAGCTCATCGGCCGTGCCGCCGCCACCTCGCTGGCCACCGGCAACTGCGCCGTGGCCAAACCCGCGGATGAGACCCCGCGCTCGACCGTGCGGTTGGCTGAACTCATCCACTCCGTGGGCTTCCCGGCCGGAGCCTTCAACGTCGTCACCGGCCTCGGCGCCGAGGCGGGAGCGGCGTTGAGCGCCCACCCCGGGGTGGCACATCTGGGCTTCGTCGGGTCGACGCAGACCGGTTCGGCCATCGCCCACGCCGCCGCCGATCGAGTCGTGCCCACGGTCCTCGAGCTCGGTGGGAAGTCCGCGAACATCGTCTTCCCCGATGCCGATATCGATGCGGCGATCCCATCGCTCGTGCGCTCGATCATCCAGAACGCCGGGCAGACCTGCTCGGCCGGATCCCGGCTCATCGTCCACCGCGACATCCACGCCGAGGTCGTCGACAAGATGGCCGCGGCCATGGCGAAGGTGACCATCGGCTACGGCCTCGACGACCCGATGCTCGGGCCCCTGATATCGACCAAACAGCATGAACGGGTCGGCGGGTTCCTCGCCACAGTCGACTCCGGACAGATCATCACGGGCGGCACCCGACCCGACGGTCTGGCCGACGACCTCGCCGCTGGGGCGTTCATCACCCCCACCATCGTCGACGCCGTCGACCCTAAGTCCCGGATCGCCCAGGAAGAGGTCTTCGGCCCCGTCGTCGCGACCCTGCCATTCGCCGCCGACGACGAAGCCGTGGCGCTGGCCAACGGCACCGACTACGGCCTCGTCAGCGCACTGTGGACGCAGAACATCTCCCGCGCCCACCGATTGGCTGCCGAGGTCGATGCCGGCCAGATCTTCGTCAACACCTATGGCGCCGGCGGGGGAGTCGAACTGCCCTTCGGCGGGTTCAAGAAGTCCGGTTACGGTCGCGAGAAGTCCATCGAAGCCCTCGACGAATACACGCAGACGAAGACCGTCGCCATCAAGCTGTGACGGTGAGGAAGGGGCCGGTGCGCCGATGACCTTCCCGGTGCTCGGGCTCGTCCTCATCGCCGCCGTCGCCCACGCCGTCTGGAACCTCGCCGCGAAGTCCGTCACCGGCAGAGGCTATGCCTTCGTGCTCGCCTACCACGGGCTCTCGGCGCTCCTGCTCGCCCCGGTCGCGGCCGTCATCATCGCCACCGGCGCGCAGCCGCTGAACTGGGGACTGGTCGGCGCGGCGGCGCTGAGCGCGGTCTTCCACATCGCCTACTCCGTGGCCCTGCAGTCCGGTTACGACCACGCCCCGCTGGGCGTCGTCTACCCGACGGCGCGCGGCATCGGGCCGGTCGTGACGATCATCATCGCCGTGGCCTTCCTCGGTGAGCGTCCCACGCTCGCCGAGGCGGTCGGAGCCTTCACCGTCATCGCCGGCATCGCCGTCGTCACGATCCGTCCCCGCGGCGGCGGGGACGGCCCCACGAGCAGCGACGGTCTGCGACGGGGGCTCGCCTGGGGCGGGCTGATCGGGGCGTTCATCGCCTCGTACACACTCTGGGACGACTTCGCCGTGAACCATGTCAGCGATTCCCCGCTGCTCTACTTCGCCGTCTCCGAAGCCTGCGTCGGGCTCATCATGACCGTCGGAATGTTCGCGCTTCCCGGCGGCCGGGAGAAGCGCGCGGACTTCCGCGAGATCCTTTTGAGCCACAAGCGCGCGCTCGTGACCGTGGCGATCCTCTCACCGCTCGCGTACGTGCTCGTCCTCTACGCGATGCAGCAGGCGCCGGTGGCGCTCGTAGCCCCCGTGCGGGAGACCTCGATCATCGTCGGCACCCTGCTGGCGTGGTGGTTCTTCGGGGAGAAGAACGTGCTGCTCAAACTCGCCGGTGCCCTTATCGTGGTTGCGGGCATCGGGCTCATCGCGCTCGGATGACGGCGCCGCGCCTCAGCGGCGGCGGCCCGGCTGGCGGCGGTTGACCCGCACCACCCGCACCGGGCACACGGCATGCGAGAGCACACCCTGCGACGTCGACCCGAGGACGGTGGCGACGAACCCGCCACGGCCGCGGGAGCCGATGACCATGAGATCGGCGGTGTACGTGGCCGACACGAGCACCTCGGTGGCAGGTGCATCGAAGATCGAGAACCGCACCTCGAGATCGGGGAAGTCTCCCTTCAGCGACTCGGCAGCAGCGGTGAAGGCCTTCGCCGCCTCGTCGTACATCCGGATGAGATGCTCCTCGCTGGGCATCCACTCGGGCGAGAGGATGTGCGTGGCGGTGACCCCGACGAGGTGCAGCGGAACACCGTAGATCGCGGCCTGAGCGGCCGCGGCACGCAGCACCGGGGTGTCGGTCTCGAAGGGATCGACGGCGGCGACGACCTCACCGGAGAAGTCGGGACGCGACCGTCCGTCCGCCTCGGCGGAGGGATCATCGGTCGTGCGGACGGGATCATCGATGGGCAGGGGAGTCGTCGGCATGATCCGGGTCGGCCACGTGCTCGGGACGACGAGGGTGGGGCACTGCGAGTGCGCGGGCATGGCCAGGGCCACGGATCCGAGGAGGCGACCGGCGAATCCGCCGCGACCGCGCGCGCCGACGACGGCGAGGGCGGCGTTCTTCGAATGCTCGACCATCACTCCGGAGGCGTCACCGGGCACGATCGTCGTCGACACGGGAACGCCGGCCTTGGTGACGGTGGCGGCGGCCGCCTCGGCGATGTCTTCGACGGTCTTCTTCACGGCGTCGTCGAAATCGGCGGGGTAGACGATATCGGCCTGGCTCATATTGACGCCGGGGACGGTGTAGGCGGAGACGATGCGGATCTCTGCGGAGGTCTTCTGTGCATGCGTGATCGCCCACTGCAGGGCGCATTCGGCGTTGTCGGAACCGTCGATGCCGACGATGATCGTGTGGGACATATCGCAAACCTCTGTCTTCAGTGACCGTCAATCTGGGTGAGTCCAGTTTAGTTGTGTCCAGTTTATGGGAAGTGGCGTGAGACTGCCTGGGAAGAACCTCAGGCTGACTCAACTAGACTGTTCGGGACCTGTTGTTCCGGGGTATTCCCGGTGATCCATCGGCCCCATCCGGCCACGTGTCCAAGGAGATCATGAAGGACCAGATCGACGTCTCCGTCCGTCGCAGCCCCAAGTACTCGGTGTTCATGGGCATCGGCGCGGTGCTCGGCATCGCGATCGCTGGAATCCTCGCGATCTTCGTCGACCCGGCCGATATGCCGATGGGCTACACGGTGGGCAAGGGGCTGGGCCTGATGCTGCTCGTCCTCGGGATCGGCGGACTGTTCCTCGGCGGACTTGTCGCCCTCATCCTCGACTGGAGGGGACGGAAGAAGGCGAAGGAATTCCGGGTCGATGCGCAGATCGACATGGTCGACGATCCGAAGGAGATCGCGCGCCGTCGCATCGCCGAAGCCCGCGGGGAGGACCCCGATGCCGGTGCCGACGAAGGTGCGGCCGCCTCGGCGAACACGGAGTCCGCGCCCGCAGACGATACGCATGCTGAGCCCGCAGCCGACGACGAGGACGACGCGGAAACCGGACGGGATTCGGCCCCCGGTTCCACAGTCTGAGCACCGGGTCAGAGCGCAGTTGCGGGTATGAGACAATTTCACTCGTGGCAAGAGGAGACGGGCAGCTGACGCACGAAATCGACCCCCAGGACCGCGGACCGCAGGATGAATGCGGTGTGTTCGGAGTCTGGGCCCCCGGCGAGGAAACCGCCAAACTCACCTACTTCGGGCTCTATGCCCTGCAGCACCGCGGACAGGAATCTGCGGGAATCGCTGCCAGCAACGGCAAGCAGATCCTCATCTACCGTGACATGGGCCTGGTTTCCCAGGTCTTCCATGAGCGCGATCTCGAGCTTCTGCAGGGCCATATCGCCGTCGGGCACACGCGGTATTCGACGACCGGATCCCCGTCGTTCGAGAATGCTCAGCCCACTCTGGGGCCGACGCCGTTCGGCACCGTGGCACTGGCGCACAACGGCAATCTGACGAACTTCGACGCTCTCGAAGCCATAGCCGATGCCCGCCGCGACCACGCGACGAAGGTCGTCGAGGAGGCCACGAAGAAGTCGGCCCGCACCCGGCCCTTCCGTGATTCCTCGAATGACACCTCCCTGGTCACCGAGCTCTTCGCGACCGAAGACGGAGAGAACCTCACCGAGGCGGCGCTGAGTCTGCTGCCGCATGTCGAAGGCGCGTTCTCGCTGGTCTACATGGACGAGCACACCCTCTACGCCGCGCGTGACCGGCACGGGGTCCGACCCCTGTCGCTGGGCCGGCTGGAGAACGGCTGGGTCGTGGCCTCGGAGACCGCGGCACTCGACATCGTCGGTGCTAAGTTCGTCCGCGACATCGAACCCGGTGAGCTCATCGCCATCGACGAAGACGGTCTGCGTTCGCACCGCTTCGCCGAACCGAGCCAAGCTCGCTGCGTCTTCGAATACGTCTACCTCGCGCGTCCCGACAGCAAGCTCAACGGCAAGAACGTCCACGCCGCACGGACCCAGATGGGCCGCCAGCTGGCCGAGGAGTACCCGGTCGACGCCGACCTCGTCATCGCCACCCCGGAATCGGGCACCCCTGCGGCCGTCGGCTATGCCGAGGCCTCGGGCATCCCCTTCGGCCAGGGGCTGATGAAGAACGCCTATGTCGGACGCACCTTTATCCAGCCTTCGCAGACCCTGCGGCAGCTGGGCATCCGCCTCAAGCTCAACCCGATCCGGGAGAACATCGAGGGCCGACGCCTCGTCGTCGTCGACGATTCGATCGTGCGCGGAAACACTCAGCGCGCCCTGATCCGCATGCTGCGGGAGGCCGGAGCGGCCGAGGTCCATGTGCGCATCTCATCCCCGCCGGTGAAGTGGCCGTGCTTCTACGGCATCGACTTCGCCACCCGTGCCGAGCTCATCGCCAACGGCCTGACCACGAACGAGATCTGCGAGAACCTCGGCGCGGACTCGCTGGGCTATATCTCTCTGGACGGCATGATCGCCGCCACCGAGCAGGAGCGCAGTCAGCTGTGCACCGCCTGTTTCTCGGGCGAGTACCCGATTCCCGTCAACAACACACCCGCCGACAAAGGATGCTGAGTTGAGTTCCGAAGCGAACCCGAAGTCCACCACCTATGCCGCCGCCGGCGTCGACGTCGAGGCCGGAGACCGCGCCGTCGAACTGATGAAGGCAGCCGTCTCGGCCACCCACAACTCCTCGGTCGTCGGTGGGATGGGCGGATTCGCCGGACTCTTCGACGTCTCCGTGCTCAAGGACTTCGAGCGTCCGCTGCTCGCCTCGTCGACCGACGGAGTGGGCACGAAGGTCGCCATCGCTCAGGCCATGGATAAGCACGACACCATCGGCTACGACCTTGTGGGCATGGTCGTCGACGACATCATCGTCTGCGGTGCCCGACCCCTGTTCATGACCGACTACATCGCCTGCGGCAAGGTCGTGGCCGAACGCATCGCCGATATCGTGCGGGGAATCGCCGACGCCTGTGCCTCGGCCGGTGTCGCCCTGGTCGGCGGGGAGACCGCCGAACACCCGGGGCTGCTCGGAGTCGATGAGTACGATGTCGCCGGTGCCGCCACCGGTGTCGTCGAGGCCTCGAAGCTGCTTGGACCCGAGAAGGTCCGTGCCGGTGACGTGCTCATCGGTCTGCCGTCCTCGGGCATCCACTCCAACGGCTACTCCCTGGTCCGCCACGTCATCGCCGAGGCGGGATGGGGCCTTGATAAGCATGTCTCGGAGTTCGGGCGCACCCTCGGTGAGGAGCTGCTCGTTCCCACCCATGTCTACACCGGTGAGCTCGCCGCTCTCTTCGACGCGCTGCCCGAAGCCGTGCATTCGGTCTCGCATGTCACCGGCGGAGGACTCTCGGCCAATGTGGCCAGGGTGCTCCCGCAGGGGCTGGTGGCGAAGATGTCACGGGCTTCGTGGGAGATCCCGGCGGTGTTCAACGTACTCGGTGATCTCGGCGGAGTGCCGCAGGACGACCGGGAACGCACCTGGAACCTCGGCGTCGGCATGGTCCTCGTCGTCGACGCGGAATCGGTCGACGGTGTGCTCGCCGCCAGCCCCGGAGCCTGGGTGCTCGGCGACGTCGCCGCCGACGACGGAACCCTCGCCACCGACCCCGACTATGTGCAGGGCGCCAAGGGCGTCGACGGGGGCGCCGCGATCCTGCAGTAAGGCTCGTGCGGCTCTGCGTTTCGCTGCGGAGCATCCCTCACCCGTACTCTCACACCCTCGTGCTCCTGCACGGGGGTGTGGTGCTTCCGGTGGGTGATGGCCACGGGACGGGAGGAACTGCACGGAACGGTGGGGGATGCGTGTGAGGGCACAGCCGCCTCGGCGAGGGGATGTCCCGGCGTAGTGGACCATATGCGGGAACGACAGAGGGCGGGGACCGAAGTCCCCGCCCTCTGCGATGTCAGATCAGCCGACTGCGGCTGGCTCAGTTCTCGTGCTCGTCGTCATCGTCGACGTTGTACTTGTCGGCGTAAGCCGAGTAGTCAGGTTCATCGTCGTAAGGATCGGACGGACCAGACTTGTGCGCGTCGGCGCCCAGCTCCTGCTGGAGTCTATTAAGGTCGGTATCCGGGCTGTAGTACTTCAGCTTCCGAGCTACCTTGATCTGCTTTGCCTTTGCGCGGCCGCGACCCACTGGCGTGACCCCCTCCGTCGTCAATGGGGCGAATGGCCCCGGACTAGATCTCTGCTATGCGCTTAAATCCTACCTGTTCGTACTGGGAAGTTCCATTTTGCGAGCCGACCTTGGATAGGCTGAACCCATGGCCTACCGTCGCGATTATGTCGTCACCCTGCGGATCTTCGAACCTCTTGTGGTGCATTCCGAATTGCAAGACAGGCGGGTGGAGGACAACCGGTCACGCATCGAGGAGCAGATTTCCCACGACGCTGACAAGCGCTTGATCTCCCTGCCTCCGTCACCTGTGGCCGATTCTTTCCGGCGCACTCCGATCTTCCTTCCGGCGTCTCAGACCGCGGACGGAGTGGACCGTTTCTGCCCTGCTCAGGAGGACATCCGCGGATGGGAGGCGCTCGAATCGCTGACAGAGCACACCTCGAAGGCGACCTTGGACATCGTCGCTCCGAAGACCGCTCGACGGCGTGCCGCGAGCCGGCGTGCGGAATGGCTGCAGGACGCGAAGGACACACGGATCTTCACCCGGGTCTCGGCGTGGGACGTGCCGCCGTCGTGGTGGCTGTTCTTCTCCCTGACCGAGGACCAGATCATCACCGAGGAGACCGACGAGGGTCTGCGGGTGCTCATCCGCACGGACATCCTGGCCGCCTCGGCGCGCATGGAATGGGCTGCGGAGACGATCGCGGACACTTCGAAGGTCGTCGACATGGTCGAGCAGACCTCGGTCCTGGCCGAGTGGATCGATACCTTCGATATGAACTCGATCCTCGAGCTCGACCTCGGCGGGATGTCCGATGTGCTGTGGCCGAGCGAGGCCGCGGAGCTCGTCGACTCGTGGGTCACCGCGCTGAGCAACAGCGATTCCGAGTCCGCGGTCGCCGCCTTCCAGAAGTATGCGGCCGGGTGGGAGCAGCTCAACCTCTACGCCCGCAGCTCCTAACCCCAATTACTACCTGACGGCGGCGCAGCAACCTGGCGCCAGGTTGCTGCGCCGCCGTCAGGTAGTAATTGGGCGGATAGGATTGTCTGCGAACGAGCCGCACCCGAGAGGACGAGTCCCGTAAGCGTATGGAAGAGAAGAAGCGCCGTCTCCTGACGAGTCAGGACCCCGCCGCCGCAGGTGCCGGCTCCGCCTCCGACGACTCCAGCCGCCATGCTGCTTCCGGCACGTCCGCCGGCTCCCGCAGCACCCAGGCTACGGCCAGCGCGAAACCGCTGTCCAAGATCTCAATCGGCTGGCGCATCGTCATTCCCGCCATCGCCTTCGTCATCCTCACCTGCGGACAGATCCTCAACACCAACGACTTCTTCCCGCTCGGCTCGCTCACCCAGTACGCCACCGCCAAAGACCTCAACGGCACGGTGAACTCCACGTGCATCGAAGCCCAATTCCCCGGCGAGGACGAACCGCGCCGCCTCGGCTTCAACACCGCGACCGTCGGCATCGAACGCGGCGACGTCGAATCCCAACTCGACCGCGTCATCGCCCACCCCGAACTCCTGCAGTCGATGGCCGACTCGTACATCCGGCTGCACCCGGACGAACCGAAACCCGAGACGATGATCCTCTGCCGCACCACCACCCAACTGAAGAACGGTCTGGCCGTCGGCGAACCCGAGAAGACGACGCTGGCGGAATGGGAGGTCCGATTAGCAGCACCCCGCCCCTGACGAACACCCCCGCCGAGGCGGCCCCCACGAATCCGTTCCTCCGCTGGTTCATGCCCGAGGTCGCCTTGGCCCGGGTGGCCGTGTTCCGCGTGTTCATCTACGTCTTCATCATCATCGATGTGCTCACGATCTCCGGCGACGTCATCGCCCACGGATGGACACCCGAGTTCTACCAGCCGCTGTGGTTGGCGAGGCTCCTCCACATTCCTGCGGTCAGCGTCCTCGGCGCGCAGATCCTGCTTGCCCTCATCATCGTCTTCTCCCTGCTCGCCGCAGCAGGGATCCTTCAGCGCATCAGCGGTTGGGCCGTGGCGTTCAGCTTCGGTGCGTGGATGTTCTACACGCAGGGCTACGGCTACGTCGCGCACGATCATATGGCGCTCGTCATCGCCGCCTTCGTCCTGCCCACGATCGGAACGGCGCGCTTCCGGGACGTCGGCACCGCCTCGGCGAGGGCCGGGTGGGCACTGCGCATGGTGCAGATCGCGGTCGTGCTCACCTACTTCTACTCGGTGCTCATGAAGTGGATCGCCTCGGGCAATATCACGCATTGGGCCAACGGTGCGGTCATCATCTGGGCGCTGATGCGCCGCGGCGCCGAATGGTCGAAACCGTTCCTCGAGATGCCCGGCCTCCTCATCGCCGCGCAGTGGGCGACGCTCGTCTTCGAGTTCCTCTCACCCGTCGTCCTGTTCCTCAAGAAGAAGTGGCTCTACGGGGCCGTCGCCCTCTTCTTCCTCTTCCACCTCATGACCTATCTTGCGCTGGGCATCCACTTCCTGCCGACCGTCATCTGCTGGGCGGCGTTCCTGCCGTTGGAGAAGCTCGTGCCGAAGCGCTTCACCAGCACGGGCACCGCCTAATCCGCGGCGTCGTCGACGCGGCTGAGCGCGCTGATCACAGCACGTACCGCGACACGTTCGGCCGTGTCCGGACGCATCACCGCTACGATCCAGCGTGTCGTCGTCACCCCCGTCAGCGGCACCAGTGACAGTCCCGCATCGCGTGGCGTCGTGAACCGGGGAAGGAGCGCGACCTGGTCCGAGGAGGCGACGATCGCTTCGATGAGCCGGTTGTCCCGGATGCGTTGGACGACGTCGAGGTCGCGACCGGTGAGATGCTCGATCGAGGTGAGGATCGTGTCGAACGGGTATCCGCGGGGCACTCCCACCCAGCGACAATCGACGACATCGTTCGGGGACAGCTCGGCGCGTTCGGCAAGCCGATGGCCGATGGCGAGGGCCACGTCGATGGGTTCGCGGGCGAGCGGGATGACGGTGAGTCCGTCGGTGCCCAGGGGGCGTTCGGCGACGAGGCTGTGTGCGACGACGATATCGACATCTCGGGTCAGTCCCGCGAATTCGTGCTCGGCGAGGTCGACATCGTCCATGCGCAGATCGATGTGCGGGTGGTCCTCCCGCAGCCTGCCCAGCGCATCGGGGAGGAGGTGGGTGAGCGCGCTCGGCAGCCCGGCCAGCGTGATCTCTCCGACAGCTTCGCCGAGGTGGCCCTCCCATTGGGCCTGCACCCGGGCGAGCGTGCGGGCCACGTCCCGACCACCGTTGGCGAGCAGTCGTCCCGCGGCTGTGAGCGTGAGTCCGCGACCGGCGGGTTCGACCAGAGCTTGGCCGATCTCTCTCCCGGCCTGCCTCAGCTGCTGAGAGACGGCCGACGGGGAGCGATAGGTGATATCGGCGACGGCGGTGACGCTGCCGTATTCGTCGAACAGGCGCAGCAGCTCAAGATGCTTCGGATCGATGACCATGAAGCCATGCTACAGAGTTGATGAAGTACTCTGCGATTGTGCTTCATTGTTGACGAAGTTGAGAATGGGGCCATGTCATTCAAGCACTGTCTGCTCGCCGCCTCGGTGGCGGTGATGTGGGGACTGAATTTCCTCGCCATCGATCTCTCCCTGGCCCATTTCCCGCCCTTCTTCCTCGTCGCTCTGCGATTCGCCCTGCTTGCGGTTCCCGCGTTGCTCTTCGTGCCGAAGCCCGATGTCGGACTCCGGTGGATCATCGGCTACGGGCTCGGCTTCGGACTGCTGCAGTTCCTCTTCCTCTACTGGGCAATGGCCGCCGGCATGCCCGCGGGACTCGCGTCCCTCGTCCTCCAAGCCTCGGGCCCCTTCACGGTGCTGCTGGGCATGACATTCCTGCGCGAGAGGGTACGCGGCTCGCAGATGGCCTTCCTCCTCATCGCGATGGCAGGGCTCGCCGTCGTCGGCTGGCAGCGCTTCGACTCGAATGCGAGCTTCCTGCCCTTCCTCCTCACCCTCGCCGGCGCCTTCGGCTGGGCGATCGGCAATATCTGCAACCGGCAGGCTCACACCACTGAGCCGATCAAGCTGACGATGTGGATGTCGCTCGTCCCGCCCGTGCCGATGCTCGCCCTCTCCCTCCTCGTCGAAGGACCGGCGAGGGTCGGCGCATCGTTTTCGGGACTGACCACACCGACAGGGCTGCTCGCGATCGCGGGACTGCTCTACACCGTGGTCATCGCGACGATCCTCGGTTCGGGCGTGTGGTCGTGGCTGATTTCGCGCAACCCCGCCGGAGTCGTCGCCCCCTTCTCGATGCTCGTGCCCGTCGTCGGAATGAGCGCGTCGTTCGTCTTCCTCGGCGAGCGGGTCACCGTCGGCGAGCTGTGCGGGGCCGTCCTTGTCATCATCGGGGTCCTCGGCGCGGGTTTGAAGGCCGCGAAAGGGGCGCGGATTCTCGCCGCCGCTGAGGCGGTCGTGCCGGTGAGCGCGCCAACGGAGGATTCGACGCGGGCGATTCCATCAGGGCCAGTTGACAGGTGTTCGCGTAGCCTGAGGTCATGACCGCCGATGATGCGCCTCCGACCCTTCATGACGACCGCCTGTCCGCCGAGGATCTGCTCGCGTCCCCGCGGGGACGCTCGCTCGTGTTCGGGCTGGCCCTCGAGCAGGTCGAGAGTTTTCCGTGGACTGGCGATGAAGAAGCCCCAGGCGCGGAGGCGGTGGTGCGCAATCTGAGGTGCCTGTGCCCGATTGCGCCGACTTGGAGTGCAGTTAAGGAAGCCATGTCCGACGTAGTCGACGCTGCAGTGTATTGGCAGCCTCCTGATGATGACGATTGGGGGACCGCGGAAATCGGCGAGGTGCGCGAGGCTCTGCGTCCTTTCGCCGAGATGCTCGTTTCCACGGGCTTGCTAGATGCCTGGTCGAAGCCACTCGATCCCGATGATCAGTGGGCGCTGGGCTGGGACGACAAAGAACTCAATGAAGTCAATGGACGCCACACAGGACTGCCCGCGGTCTTCGACCTCGAGACAGGCCCGACGGATGAGCGCATAGAAATCACTCTGACCGATCTATACCCGCCTCTTGACGAAGACGGAACGAGGCTCCCCTGGGGATTCGACGAGTGGCTCGCCTCTGTCCTCACCACGGAAACCCGTTACCGTCACAACTTCGCCAAGGACCCCTACGACGAGCTCACCGGCGAATGGTGGTCGACCCCACCCCATGGCCTCTGGTCGTCGACGGGAACGTGGCCGGATGGAACCCCGATCGGCCTCGAACTCGTTGAGGATGACCTCGGTCTCGAACGCGCCCAAACCTGCCGTCTGCGCCTGCGCCCGGACGCCCGCATCGCCGAGATCCGCCGTCCGGAGGACTGGGCGGATCTGTGCCGCCGCTACCCACTCGACGTCACCGCCCAGCGCCGTCAGGTGTGGTTCGAGACCACCGGTCGCAGGGGACGCTGGGTCATCCCCGACTGGACACGCGTGGCCGAGGAATACGACGGTGTCCACGTCGGTCTCGCCGGCTATCTGCGGGCGGCAGGTGCGGTCATCGATGTGGCGGAGGGCCACCTCGGTGAGGATCCGGATCCGGACACAGTCCCCACCGCGGGGAACACGGACGATCGGACCGCGAGCCTCATGGCGGGCTGGCACCCGGATACGACGTTCTGGCTGAACGACGTCATCGAAGCAGTCACCGAGGTGGCCGAATGGCACTATGACAGCGACGCTGATCGGTGGGTGCAGGACTGAGTGAGCTGAATGAAAGTCAGTCGCCCGGGGCCAGGCTCGGAGCTTCCGTGATCCCGAACCGGGACTTCAGGGCGCGACGGGCGGCGAACCATCCGTTCATCCCGTGCACGCCCGGTGCCGGCGGGGTCGCCGCCGAGCACAGGTAGGCGCCGGGGACGCCGAGGCTGTAGTTGTCCCAGCTGGTGCGCGGGCGGGCCATCATCCGGTAGAAGGAGACGATGCCGGTGGCGATGTCCCCGCCGATGTAGTTCTGGTTGTGCCCGGCCATCTCGGAGGCGGGGATCGCGTTGTGCGCGACGATGCGGTCGCGGAAGCCCGGGGCGAAGCGTTCGAGCTGGCGGGTGATGTACTCGGTCGGGTCGAGCGGGCAGTCGAAGGGCACGTGCGCATACGTCCACAGCGGTCGCAGGCCGTTCACCTCGCGGGATGGGTCGAAGACGGTCGGATCCGAGACGAGGCACACGGGATCGGCGGGCATGCGACCGGACATCACCTGTGCCTCGGCGGCGGCCATCTGCGCCCGTGAGCCGCCGATGTGGATAGTGCCGGCACGGCCGACGTCGGGGTCGGACCAGGGGACCGGCCCATTGAGGACGAAATCGACCTTGGCCGCGGCGTTGCCGTGTTTGAAGCTGCGCAGGGCTTTGTCGACGTGGCTCGGGATGAGGCCGGAGAAGATCTGCGCGGCGTTCAGCGCCGAGGTGTCGAGCAGGTAGGCGCGGGCAGCGGGCATGTCCGATACGTGGTCGATGCGCGCATCCGTGTGCACGGTTCCGCCGTGGGCTTCGAGGTCGGCGACGAGGTAGTCGATGATCGACTGCGATCCGCCGATGGGGGAGGGCCAGCCGCCCGCGTGGGCGACGGTAGAGAGCATCGTGGCCGTGGCCGCGGTGCCCATCGCCGGCAGCCCACCGATTGCGTGCGCGGCGACACCGGTGAACAGGGCCTGGGAGGATTCATGGGAGAGCGGAATGTTCCACGCCGGACTGGCCTGGGACAGGAGCCGCAGGCCGAACTTCACGACGTTCGCGATGCCGGGAAGATCGCGCAGGGTCTCCGGCACAGAACGTTTGTCACCGAGGGAGAGCCAGATCGCGTCATCGACCCGGTCGAGCAGCGGAGCGAAGAAACGCCGCCATTCCGGTCCTGCCGCGCCGAGGTGGTCGACCGTCTTTTCGAGATCGTGGAAGGCCAGCGCGGCGGGTTTGCCGTCGAGGGGCTGGGCGTAGGAGATCTCGGGGGTGGTGAACTCGAGGCCGCGGGCACGCAGGTCGAAGTCGACGAAGAAGGGGCTGGCGATGGCCAGTGGGTGGACGGCCGAGCAGATGTCATGAGTGACGCCGGGGGCCAGACCGAGGTCGAGGGTGCGTGCACCGCCGCCGATCGTCGGCTGAGCCTCGTAAACTTCGACGCTCAGCCCGGCGCGGGCCAGGGTGACGGCGGCGGCCATGCCGTTGGGACCACTTCCGACGACGACTGCATCTACACCTGTGCTCATGGGGCCAGTCTAGGTCAGTGAGATGGACGGCTGCGGCGTGCGTTCCCTGGCGGCTCAGTTGTCGTACACGTTGTCGAAGAAAGCGCATTCGAGGTCGACGGCGTGCCGCCACACGCGGGTCAGGGACTCGGCGGCTTCGGCGTCGCCGGAGGGGAAGACGCGTTCGAGTTCGTCGACGAGGAACTGCACCCACCCGTGAAAGGCCTCGCCTCGGTGGAGATCGATCCAGCCTCGGTGAATATGTCGCGGCGGCATGTCCATCCGGGACTCGGCCCAGTCGAGATAGAGCCATTCGGCGACAACGAGGACGACGAGCAGCTGCGGATACGACGCCGAAGCGACTGACGAGTCCATGAGATCGCGGAACCCAACCGTCGGGGCGGTCAGTTCCGGGTGGAGATAATCGGCTGTATCGACTCCCAACTCGGCGAAGGAGTCGACGAAATAGGTGTCCTCATCGGCGACGAGCATTCCCAGCTGTCGGGCGAACCGCAGCTTCGCCTCGAGTTCATCGGCGTGGGCCACGCACGCGCCGAGCATCGACAGAAACGACTCGAAGAACTGATAGTCCTGCACCAGATAGTCGCGCATCACGGCGTCGTCGATGCTGCCGGCGAAGAGATCCTGGACGAATCTGTGTTCGACGGCTCCCGCCCACTGCCAGCTGGTCGAACTCACCAGTGCTGATACCGCTCCGTCGGCGTCCACGGTGATCGATGTGTCGAAATCTGTGGTGGTCATTGCTTGTCCACTCCCTCCGCCGGTGCTCACCGGATCAGGTTCAAAGGGTCTGCATGCGCACTCTCAGCGCCGGTCCTTTCGGCGCTCCCCTGTAGCACTTCGACACTATCATCGGGATAAGGTGTGCTGTCAGAGCGAACGGGCCAGGGCTGGCAGATCAGGGCCGGTCGGGCCCGGACCGGCGGATCAGGGTCGGCCGGGCCCGGACCGGCGGATCAGGGTCGGCCGTTCCAGATCGCGATTGTCGAGCACCCATGTGGCGTTTTCCCACGGAGCAGCCTCGGCGAAGTAGAGTCGCTGACCACCGACGTAGCGGCGATTCGACTCATCCTCTGGATCGGCATCGAAGGCTCCGGCAAATCGCTCGTTTCCTCGTGGGACCGAGACTTCAAACGGAACATCGACCCAGATGCTCGCATCCCAGAGATCCACAAGCTCGGGACGATGGAGGAAGATTCCCTCGACCAGGAGGACGCAGTCGTTCGGCAGGCTCCGAGGTTCGGGCGCTATCGGCCGATCCTTGTCGACGTCCCACACGGCTGGAACGACCGAGTCGCCTCGTCGAAATGGTTCGACGACGGATTCGACGAAAGCTCCGTAATCATAGGAACGGCGATAGAAAGTGTCTGGCCCCTTGCCTTGGGCGTACCGGATCGCCCGAGGGTGGTGGAACGCGTCGATGCTGATGGCGGTGACCCGGCGGTCGGAATCTTGTCCAGGAACGTCCGCAGCGGTCTCGGCCAAATTCACGAGCTCGTGAGCGAGCATCGTCTTCCCCGCACCGTCGACCCCATCGAGGGCCACGAGAGCGCGTTGCCTAGGCCGGACTGCGCGGAGATCGGCGAGCAGGTGACGTAGGACCGTGTCCCGGGACCTCACCTGGATGCGGACCCGGCGAGCGGCACGGACGGTGGGGCCGCCTTGGCGAGGGCATCGGCGATGAAATCGGCGATACGGTCCGCGGCAGGCTGACGGCCTGCCGACTGTTCGGCGGACTCGACGGACGGGTTGTAGTTCGTGTTCGTGTTGATGTCGTAGACGACCTGACGGCCGTCGGCGGTCTCGATGAACTCGACGCCGGCGATCTCGATGCCGAGGTCGGCCAACAACGTCTCGAGCCGAGCGATGAGCGGTGTTCCGGCCGTGATCTCCTCACGGCGGGCGAACTGGGGGACCGCCTCGACGTCGGGATCGGCCCCGGCACCCGGAATCGTGCAGGCATCGGCCGGGCACAGCTCGAATGACCCAGCTGAGACGTCGACGCGCACCGCATAGTGGAAGCGTCCGCCGATGACTTCGGCACGGGTGATGAACGGCTGGGCAGGCTGCACATATTCCTGGATGAGGGTGATGCCGTCGATCGGCGCATTCGCTCCACCGGGCGCGAACTCATCGGCGACCGCCTCGAGCTCGGCGTGGGAGTCGAAGCGACGCACACCGAGGCCCTTGCCGCCCTGATTGTGCTTCGTGATGAATGGGGGAGTGAAGCCGGCCGCGGCGTCGACGAGCGCCCGCGGTCCGAACGCGGCGGCGGTGCGCGGAACATCGAAGCCCCGGCCGGCCAGCTCGCGATGCTGACGGACCTTGCTCACCTCGAGCTCGTAGACATCGCGTCCGTTGATGACTCGGCGGCCGGCGGCGGCGAGCCAGTCGAGGACCGCACGCCCGTACTCCTTCACATGCGGATCGGTCCGGGTGTGCGCCGACGCCGACAGCCGCGACCAGAACACCCCCTGTGGGGGCTCGGCGTCGAGATCGATCGTGGTCTCGGGCAGCAGCCATTCGACGTGTGCGACGCCGAGGCGGTCGAGCGCATCCGTGAATGGTGCGATCCATTCCGGATTGTCGTGGATGATGTGCACCGTCGGAGTGCCGCCGACGGGCAGGGCATGAGAACTCATCGCGAACCTTCATCGTGGAGCCGGTGCGGCCGAGAGTACGCGGAAACATCGGCGGATCTGCTCAACAATCCTACGCCCTGGTGTCCAGCCCTTCGCTGTGTCAGTGCGGCGGCGTAGACTCGGGGCATGGCTATCGCAAAGCAGCCCGTTGTCGTGCTCGACGCCCCTGACGCCGGTGAACTCGCAGAGTTCTACGGCAAACTCCTGGACTGGTCGGTCACCGTCGAAGAAGACGGCACCTGGGCAGAAGTCGTCTCCAATTCGTGGCCGCCGATCTGCATCCAGCAGGTCGAGGACTACCACGCACCCAGCTGGCCCGGGCAGGCCCACCCGCAGCAGATGCACCTCGACGTCATGGTCGATGACCTCGACGTCGCCGAGGAAGCCGTGCTCGAGATCGGCGCAGGCAAGGCCCCAGAGCAGCCGGGAGAGACGTTCCGAGTGTTCCTCGACCCGGCCGGCCACCCGTTCTGCCTGTGCAAGGGATGACCGGCCCCGCCCAGAGCTGATCCGGAGAGACCGACGGCGCTGATACGCGCCGGCTCAGACCAGGTCGGCCTCCTCGTTGAGCTCCTGGGCGAGGTCCTTCGCCTCTTCCTTCGACGCCGCCGACGGAGTCGAACCCCACAGCGGACGACGATTGCTCTCAGGCACGAAGTGGATCGTGACGAGCCCGATGACTCCAGCGGCCATGAGGTAGATCGCCGGCCACATGAGGAATCCGGTGGCGTTGATGAGCGAGGTCATGACGAACGACGTCGTGCCGCCGAACAGCGAGATCGAGACGTTGAACGCGATCGCCAGTGCACCGGCGCGGACCATCGTCGGGAACAGCGACGGCAGAGTCGAGGGCATCGTAGCGCTGAAGCAGATGAGGCTGAGCCCCATGATGAGCAGCCCGAGGAAGACCACGAAGTCGTTGTGCCCGCGGATGAGCCACAGTGACGGGAACGAGAGCACGATGAGCGAGAGCGCTCCCGCGCGCACAACGGCCTTGCGGCCCAGCCTGTCCGAGAGCTTGCCGATGACCGGGATGAGCGCCAGACAGCAGGCCATGACGATGATCTGCAGGACCTGCGAGGTCAGTTCTGAGACTCCGCCGCTGCCCTGGAGGTCCTCGACCATCGGGAAGTACACGGGAATGAAGGAGGTGAGCATGTAGTTCGTCACGTTCCACGCCAGCACCAGACCACAGCAGGCCAGCAGGTTCGGCCACAGCTTGAAGATCTTCTTGAACTCGCCCTTGGCGTGGTTCTTCTGCTCCTCCTGTTCGGAGAGCTTCTCCATCTCCTTGTAGGCAGGAGTGTCCGCGAGCTTCGTGCGCAGGTAGACGCCGATGAAGCCGAGAGGCAGAGCGACGAAGAACGGGATCCTCCAGCCCCACGACTCGAGGAACTCGGGAGTCGAAACAGCCTGCATGATCGTGGCGACGAGTGCACCGAGGACGTAGCCGGTGAACGTTCCGACCTCGAGCAGGCTGCCGAGGAAGCCGCGGCGCCGGTCGGGTGCGTATTCGGCGATGAAGGTCATCGCATTCGAGTACTCGCCGCCGGTGGAGAACCCCTGGAGCAGACGGCAGGCCAGCAACAGGAACGGTGCCCACAGGCCGACGGTCGCATAGTCGGGGATGACACCGATGAGGAAGGTGCCGGCAGCCATCATGATCATCGTCATCGCCAGCACCTTGTTGCGCCCGACCTTGTCGGCCAAAGGGCCGAACACCAGACCGCCGAGCGGACGGACAAGGAAGGCGACGGCGAAGAGTCCGGCGACGATGACGGTCCCGATCGGTCCTGAGTCCTCCGGCAGAAAGATTCCCTCAATCACGACGGCGAGGTAGCCGTAGACACCGAAGTCGTACCACTCGGTGATGTTGCCGATGGCCGCGGCGCCGATGGCCCGCTTCGTCACATCGGGCTTGGTCACTGTGATCTCTTCCGGCCGCCACCGCCGGCGGACATTATCCGGTCCGAACATGTCCCTCCCTCCGATTGCCGGTGAGAGGCTTGCGGGAACGCGACCCGGGCGCGAATCCACAGAGTCTGAGAATCACGCGCAGTCGTCTCCGCGAGCCCCTCATCGTTCTGGTTGATGTCGTTGCTCTCAGCCAGGTCGCCCCGACGAAAAACACCACTCAAGGCTAGTCCTCTCAGCTCTCATGGCAACCCCGATTGCGCGGGAACCCCCGATCTCAAGGTTGTGAACAGCCCGTCGCAGGTCCGTCTAAAGTGGTTCCATGCGCGTTCTCACCAGCTTTGATGATCGTGATCCCGTTCCCTGGGCCAACGGTGCCGGGGAGACGACCGAGCTCGTCTCCCTCGCCGACTCCGAGAACCTGACCCCGCTTGCGCGGCCGTGGCGACTGAGCATCGCACGGCTCGATCGCACCGCCGAGTTCTCCGCCCTGCCAGGGATGGCGCGCACCTTCCTGCCCACCGCCGAGGTGGTGCTGTCCGTCGACGGTCGAACACACCGCATTCCCCGGCTGACTCCGCTGCGCTTCCGCGGGGACCGAGCCGTCGTGCTCACTGAACTGGATGAGCCGTGCTTCGCAGTCAATCTCATGGTCGCTCAGGCGGATTCGGTCGACCCGCCTCGGCGAGGGCTGGTGATGATCGGCCCCGACGAGGAACACGCAGTGAGAGCGGACGACGGCGCCGCCTTCCTCCTCACCCTCGCGTCGAGCCCGGACCGCCCGCGTTTCCAGCTGTTCGAACTCACCGGTTCCGACGGTCCGGCGGACCGCCTCGGCGGAGTCCTCCTGCACTGAGGGAAGACGGGGTCCACACGGCTGGGGAAATGGTGTGAAGCGCGTGTCTGCCGCATCACACCGGTCGTCGTTCTCGCAGGTCACCACGCCTACCCGCGGTCGGCTGGGTCAGCGATCTCCCAGACTGCGAGGGGGTGGGTCAGGATGCCCGCACACTCGAGTCCGATACTGGTGAGAAGTACGTGTTTATGGAGGACCATTGGCATCGAATCACGGCGAAACCGACCAGACGGACAAGCAGCGGACGACTCCCGGCAGTGAGGCTCCGCCGAGCGCGCCGCGGCACTCTCAGACTCTGCCGCTCATCACCGAGGAGATCGCGGAGAGGCCTCGGACCGAGACGGCGCCGACCGAGCATGTCACTACTCCGGTGATGCCGCCCAATCCGATCCGCCGTGACGATCGGACCGGAGCAAGTCCGGCGAAGAGCGTGTCGACGGAGACCGTGGGCACCGAGGGCGGGCAGCGGACCGCCTCGGTGCCGTCGAGGGACGGAAGCCAGGCGGAAGAAGCGGCTGGCGGTGCCGACGAGAAGAAGTCCGAAGGGCGAATTTCAGCCACCCAGCTGATCGCGGGTGCCGGTGCCGCGGCGACCTCCTCGGTCATCGGCGGTCAGCTCGGCGTCGCCGGCACCGTCGTCGGCGCGGGCATCGCGAGCATCGTCACCGGTCTCGCCGTCACCCTCTACGGCCGCAGCCTCGACAAAGGCAAGGAGAAGATCCAAGAGGTCGGCTCCAAGCTGGCCCCGGCCGTCAAGGCGAAGATCGCAAAGAACCCCACCGCGAAGACCGCAGCTGTCGATCAGACACTTGCCGAGGATTCGGCCTTCGCCCCGCCGGAGCCCACCAGTGGCCATGCGACTGCGTCAGCCGCCTCGGTGCCGCACGACAGAACAGCCGAAGACGGCGACAGCAGTGAAACCGAGAGCGAGCCCCGCTCCTGGTGGCAGAAGCTGCGACGCAAACGAGTCCTCTACCCGTTGACGATCGGCGTCGCCGCCTTCGGAATCGGACTCGGCGCGGTCGTCGTGGCCGAGAACTTCACCGAAGCCGATATCTCACCGGGCACCTCGCAGATCTCACGATCAGTGACCGGACAGTCGACGAACGACGAATCCGTCACCGACGACGGAACCTCGAACTCCGGGAGCGCAGGAGACGAATCGTCGAGCGGATCCGGGTCGAGCGCCGACGGCGGTCAGAGCTCATCGAACAGCGGCTCGAACACGCAGAACGGTCAGTCCACCTCGGCGGGGGAGACCGGCACCGAAGGTGCGGCCGAGGGCCAGGACTCTCAGGGTACGGACACGACGACGGGCACGAGCGATTCCACCGGCGGTTCGACGAGCACCGACGGCACCGAAACGAGCAGCGGTTCCACCTCGACCGATGGCACCGGCAGCACCGGGGACACCAGCGGCGGCACAAACAGCAGCACAGGCTCCGGATCCGGCTCGGACGGTTCGGACAGCGGTTCCGGCAGCGGCTCGTCGGGTTCGGGCGGATCCGGAACCGGCGGCTCGACCGGCGGTTCCGGTGGTGGGTCGGCCGCCTCGGCGGAGGGGTGAGCCGGACAACGTCGAGGACGGGAATTTAGACAGCCCACCCTTGGTTGTATGAAGTAGAGAACATCGCTAGGTTGAAACCAACTCCGACAGTGTTCTGCCGAAGTCGGGATAACGAGACTGGGCGAACGGCGCTCAGCCGATCGATCAGCTGCACCGGCGGGAACCGCATCTCACCGGTGGCCGTGATCGCGGGCTGGGCGACGACGCCTGAAATCAAACGGTTGAAGGAGATGTGATGACGCAACATACAGATCATGAATACGCCGGACACGACAATAAGAAGGCCTCGACGACCGAATCCGGTGCGCCGAGGGAATCGGACGCTCACTCGCTGAGCGTCGGAGCGAACGGACCGCTGCTGCTCCACGACGTTGCGCTGGTCGAGAAGCTTGCTCGCTTCGACCGTGAGCGTGTGCCCGAGCGCAGCCCCCACGCCAAGGGATCCGGCGCGTTCGGTGAGTTCGAAGTCACCGCGGACGTCTCCAAGTACACGAAGGCCGACTTCCTGCAGCCGGGCAAGAAGACCCCGATGCTCGCTCGCTTCTCCACCGTCGCCGGTGAGCTCGGCTCGCCCGACTCCTGGCGTGACGTGCGCGGATTCGCGCTGAAGTTCTACACCGAAGAGGGCAACTTCGACATGGTGGGCAACAACACCCCCGTGTTCTTCGTCCGTGATCCCATGAAGTTCCCCGACTTCATCCACTCGCAGAAGCGCACCCCTGATTCGGGTCTGCGCAGCAACAACATGCAGTGGGACTTCTGGTCGCTCTCGCCCGAGTCGGCTCACCAGGTCTCCTACCTCATGGGACCCCGTGGTCTGCCCAAGAGCTGGCGCCACATGAACGGCTACTCCTCGCACACCTACATGTGGGTCAACGCCGAGGGTGAGAAGTTCTGGGTCCAGTACCACTTCCACACCGACCAGGGCGTGGAGAACATGAGCAACGAGGAAGCCTCGAAGCTCGCCGGTGAAGATGGCGACGTCCACCGTCGCGATCTGTTCGACGCCATCGAGCGCGGAGACTACCCGTCCTGGACCTTCAGCGTGCAGATCATGCCGTACGAAGAGGCCAAGGACTACCGCTTCAACCCCTTCGATCTGACCAAGACCTGGTCGAAGAAGGACTACCCGCTCATCGAGGTCGGCAAGTTCACCCTCAACGAGAACCCCTCGAACCACTTCGCGCAGATCGAGCAGGCTGCCTTCAGCCCCTCGAACACCGTGCCGGGAACCGGGCTCTCGCCGGACAAGATGCTGCTGGGCCGTGTGTTCTCCTACCCGGATGCACAGCGCAACCGCATCGGCACGAACTTCAACCAGCTGCCGGTCAATGCTCCTGTCACGAAGACGAACTCGTACGACAAGGAAGGCCAGATGCAGTACCACCACTCGGGTAATGCACCGGTCTACGCTCCGAACTCGTACGGTCGCTCCTACCAGGACGAGCAGGGCCCGGTCGACAACGGCTGGGAGTCCGACGGCGAGCTGGTGCGCAGCGCCTACAGCCTGCACTCCGAGGATGATGACTTCGGCCAGGCACACACCCTGGTCCGTGAGGTCTACACCGAGGAAGAGCGCCAGGGTCTCATCGAGACCGTCGTCGGCGGACTCTCCGACGGAGTCGAGGAGCCGGTGCTGTCGAACGCGATCCAGTACTGGAAGAACATCGACGCCGAGGTCGGCGCAGCCATCGAGGCCAAAGTCAAGGGCTGACAAGCTCTGAGACTGTGAGCGTCTGACCGCTCGGAATTCGGCACGAGACGGCGGCCCGGAACCTCCCCACCGCGGGAGTGTCCGGGCCGCCTTCTCTTTTTCTCTTTTCCAATTACTACCTGACGGCGGCCCAGCAACCTCGCGCCAGGTTGCTGGGCCGCCGTCAGGTAGTTCGTGGAGTCAACTGAGGTGGGCGGCGCGTTGGGCGATGCGACCGCCGGCGAGGACCATCTCGACCTGACGCGGCGACAGGCCATGGCGGAATTCGAACTTTCGGCCGGCCGCCTCGGCGGTGATCGTCGTCCCTTCGCCGAGCTCATCGCGCAGACCACGGAACTCAAGCACATCACCCTGGGACAGGGATTCGTAGTCGGCCTCGTTCGTGAACTCGAGAGCGAGGACGCCGAAGTTCGCGAGGTTCTGCCAATGGATCCGCGCCAACGATTTCGCCACCACGACCCGCAGTCCGAGATAGCGCGGAGCGATGACCGCATGCTCGCGTGAGGACCCCTGACCGTAGTTGTCCCCACCGACGATCGCGTGCCCTCCGTCGTGGTCGGCGGCGCGGGTGGCATAGGTGTCATCGATCTGGATATAGACGAACTCGGAGATCTTCGGGATGTTCGACCGATACGGCAGAACGCGGGATCCGGCGGGCATGATCTCGTCGGTGGAGACGTTGTCGCCGACCTTGAGCAGGATCTCCAGATCGATGTCATCGGGCAGCGGTTCGAAGTCCGGCAGGGTCGAGATGTTCGTTCCCTTCACGAGCTCGACCGACCGGGCTTCCTCCGGTCCCAGCGGTGGGACGAGCATCTTGCGGTTCGCGGAGTACTTCTCGGGTAGCCGCACCTCGGGATAGTCCATGTCGAGATCGCGAGGATCGGTGATCTTCCCGGTCAGCGCGGCAGCGGCTGCGGTCTCCGGCGAGCACAGCCACACGGCGTCCTCGTCGGTGCCGGACCGGCCGGGGAAGTTCCTCGGCATGGTGCGCAGACTGTTGCGCCCGACCGCCGGAGCCTGGCCCATGCCGATGCAGCCCATGCAGCCGGACTGGTGGATCCTGGCCCCGGATCCCACCAGAGAGGTCAGCCATCCGCCGGCGATGAGGTCGGCAAGGACCTCTCGTGAGGTGGGGTTGATGTCAAGTGAGATCTGCTGGTGGATCTGGCGGTCGGCAAGTGTTTCGGCGACGACGGCGAAATCCCTCAGACCCGGGTTCGCCGAGGAGCCGACGACGACCTGGAAGACGTCTTCGCCGGCGACCTCGCGCACCGGAGTGACATTGCCCGGCGACGAAGGTGCGGCGATGAGCGGCTCGAGCTGGGAGAGGTCGATGGCGTCGGTGAGGTCGTATTCGGCGCCCTCATCGGCCTCGATGCGCGTGAAATCCTCACCGCGGTCGACGGCTTCAAGGTAGTCGCGGACGGCATCGTCGGCGGGGAAGACCGTGGCGGTGGCGCCGAGCTCGGCACCCATATTCGCAATCACGTGACGGTCCATGGCCGTGAGGCTCTTCAGTCCGTCCCCGTGATATTCGATGATCTTTCCGACTCCGCCTTTGACGCCGTGGCGACGCAGCATCTCGAGGATGACGTCCTTGGCCGAGACCCAGTCGGGCAAAGTGCCCGTGAGTTCGACGCCCATGATCTGCGGCGCGCTGATGAAGAGGGGTTCACCGGCCATGGCCATGGCGATCTCGAGCCCGCCGACGCCGATCGCGAGCATTCCCAGGGCGCCGGCAGCGCAGGTGTGTGAGTCGGAACCGATGAGAGTGGCTCCGGGCTTTCCGAATCGCGACTGGTGAACGGGGTGGGAGACGCCGTTGCCGGCAGGGGAGAACCACAGACCGAACCGTGCCGCGGCAGAGCGGAGGAACTCGTGGTCCTCCGGGTTCTTCTCATCGGTCTGCAGCAGGTTGTGATCGACGTACTGCACGGACAGTTCCGTGCGGATGCGGTCGAGGCCGAGCGCCTCGAGCTCGAGCATGACCAGGGTGCCCGTCGCATCCTGGGTGAGAGTCTGGTCGATCCGGATCCCGAGTTCGTTTCCGGGAGCGAGCTCCCCGGACTCCAGATGTGACCGGATGAGCTTCTGAGCAACGTTCTCAGCCATTGTCCGCCTCCTTCGGCAGTCAGCGATCCACCGAAGCCACTCGGTTTGCGGTGGTCAATCCACGCTAGTCCTCGACCGACGGGTTCTCAAGGTCGGTCACCTCCTGCGACCGGGTTTGCGCGTCTCAGAACTACCCGACGGCGGCTCAGCAACCTCGCGCGAGGTTGCTGAGCCGCCGTCAGGTAGCAATTGGGGGTGTTGGGATTGGGAGGTGAGGAGGATACTGGGACTATGCCGGAGCTGCCCGAGGTCGACGCGCTGGTCGACTTCCTGCGTCCTCGGCTGGTCGGGGACTTCGTCACCCGCGCGGACATCGCCGAGCTCAGCCTGCTCAAGACCGTCGACCCGAGCATCGATGCGCTCGCCGGACTTGAAATCACCGAGGTGGCCCGCCGTGGGCGAGCCCTCATCATCGGCTTCGACGGACTTAACCTGGTCTGCCGGTTCGCCCGAATGGGCTGGCTGAACTGGCACGACACCGCACCGAGTGGTCCGATCCGGATGGGCAAAGGGCCGTTGGGAATGCGCGTAGCCCTGGCCTCGGGGGCCGCCTTCGACCTCATCGAACCCGGATCGAAGAAGAACGCCGCCGTCTCCCTCGTCCGCGACCTCTCCGAGGTGCCCGCCCTCGCATCGCTCGGCCCCGACGCCCTGAGTCTCACCGTCGACGAACTCGCCGCGGCACTGTCCGAGTCGACCTCCCGGATCAAAACGGTCCTCGAAGATCAGAGAATCATCTCGGGCCTCGGCAATGCCTATACCGATGAGATCCTCCACGCTGCGAAGCTCTCCCCGTTCGCAACCGCGAAGACCGTCGACCCGCAGACGCTGCACACCGCCATCCATGAGGTGCTCGATGCCGCCCGCACAGCCCTCGTCGGCCTGCCGCCGGGCAAGATCAAAACCGCGAAGAAACGCGGATTCTCCGTTCACGGCCGCACAGGTGAGACCTGTCATGTCTGCGGGGAGACCATCGCCGAGGTGTCCTTTGCCGACAAATCCCTCCAGTACTGCCCCGGCTGTCAGACCGGCGGAAGGAAGCTCTCCGACCGTCGAATGGACCGCCTCCTCAAGTGATGCGCCTCCTCAAGTGAGGTCCGACCACCGGCATGGACGGCACCATCGACAGGATCTGTACCGCGCTCACCGCACTCTCACGCTGGGCGGAGGCGAAAATGGCGGTCGGCGATGCCATGGGCACGCAGGGCCACCTCGGTGATGTCGGTGAGGAACTCATCCCGGGATGATCGCTCATCGGCGGGAGTGTGGATGCGCTGCACGAGCGTCTCGGTGATTCCGCCGACGAGGACGATGCTTGTGAGGTCATTCGACGCCGCCGGCGCGGTCAGGCCGTAGGCGTGATCGAGTTCGTCGAAGGCTCCCTGCACCGAGGCGGCCAGCAGTCGCATCGTCTGATGACGCCGTTCCTCGAGTGAGTCGCAGATGCCGACGGCTTCTACCTCGAGGACGCGAGCCTTGCGCTCGTCATCGAGCATCGGCGACAGGGCCGCGCCGACGATCAGCCTGGCAGCTTCGGCCAAAGTGGCGTCAGAGGGGATCTGCGCCTCGTCGAGGACCGTGGTGATCTCCTCGTTGAGTTCGATGTAGAGGTCTTCGAGGAGACTCTCCTGAGTCGGGAAGAGCTCGTAGAAGGACCGGCTGGAGACCCCCGACTCCTGGCACAGGGCTTGCACCGAGGTCTTGCGGAACCCGATCGTTCCGTAGAGCTCGAGCGCCGCGTCGAGCAGGCGCGTACGACGCGCCGAATCCCGTTCCGACCGCAGGGTGCCGTGCCAGCGACGTGGGGACGAAGGCTGGGCCGGAGAAGAATCCATCCTCCCATAATAGTGAAAATTCATATTTTCACTGGCATACTCTGTGACATGGCTTACATGATTCGACAAGGTCGTCGCGCACCGGCCCCCACCGCCCCGATCGCCCCGGACCCCTCACTGCCGAAGGTCTGCATCATCGGAGCGGGATCCTCCGGCATCGCCGCCGCGAAGACGCTCTACACCTCAGCCATCCCCTTCGACTGCTTCGAAAAGGGCAGCGAAATCGGCGGCACATGGCTCTTCGATAACCCCAATGGTCAGAGCGCCTGCTACGAGACCCTGCAGATCAACACCTCGTGCCCGCGCATGGCCTTCTCCGACTTCCCGATGCCCGAGCACTACCCGCACTACGCCAGCCACGATCAGGTCTTCGACTATTTCCGTGACTACGTCGACCACTTCGGATTCGGTCACACGATCACCTTCAACACCGAAGTCACCGATGTTCGCCGAGGCGGCCGTGGCGGTTGGGATGTCGACATCAGATCCGGAATAGGTCAAGATGCCGTGTCGGAGACCCGGCACTACGATGCCGTGATGGTCGCCAACGGCCACCACTGGGATGCCCGCTGGCCCGACCCTGCCTACCCGGGGGACTTCGCCGGCGAACAGATCCACGCCCACGACTACCGCAGCGGTGACCAGCTCGAGGGACGTGATGTGGTCGTCGTCGGTGCCGGCAACTCGGCCATGGACATCGCCGTCGAAGGCTCGCGCCGGGCGAACAACGTCACCCTCTCGATCAGACGCGGCCAATGGGTGATGAAGAAGACGATCATGGGCATGGCGGCCGACCAGATCGTCCTGCCCGGGTGGGCCCCGTGGTGGATGACCTCGGCCCGGCTGCGCCTCGGCGCGATCCTCTCCGGCGGGTTGAAGAAATACGGACTGCCGGTGCCCGGCCACACGCCGGGCCAGTCCCACCCCGTGCAGTCGGATGCCATCCGGGATCGCCTCAAGGCCGGTACCGTGACGGTGCGTCCCGGGATCGAACGCCTCGAGCGCGACCGCGTCGTCTTCACCGACGGAACCTCGGCCCCGGCCGACCTCATCGTCTGGGCCACCGGGTACCGAGTGTCGTTTCCGTTCTTGTCCTCCGACGTCGTCGATGTCGCGAACAACGACCTGCCGCTGTGGAAGCGGATGGTCCACCCCGACCTGCCGGGGCTGTTCTTCATCGGCCTGCTCCAGCCGGTGGGTGCGGTCATGCCGCTGTCCGAAGCCCAGTCGAAGCTGGTGGCGAAGATCCTCACGGGATCCTGCGAACTGCCGAGCAGCCGGGACATGGTCAGACAGATGGCTCGCGATGACCGCCGGAACAAGAAGCAGTTCTACGATTCGCCCCGGCACACGATGGAGGTCGACTTCGACCACTATCTGTGGGAGATCGACCGGGAGATGAAGAAGGGAGCTATCGCCGCATGAAACGCTCCGGCACGACCCGCGGGAAGATCGTCGCCGTCACCGGAGGGGCACGCGGAATCGGCAAGGCGATCGCCGCACAGTTCACCGCGGCCGGCGCTCGAGTCGCCATCGGCGACCGCGACCTCGAAGCGGCCGAGGACACCGCCGCGGAACTGGGAGTGCGCGCCTTCGGCCTCGACGTCACCGACCCGGAATCCTTCGCCGATTTCCTCGAATTCGTCCGCCGCGATCTCGGCCCCGTCGATGTGCTCGTCAACAATGCCGGCATCATGTGGGTCGGTTCCTTCGACGAGGAACCGAACGGAGCGGCTCGCGCTCAGCTCGAGGTCAACCTCCTCGGCGTCATCAACGGAATCAAGACCGCAGCACCTGCCATGCGCGAGGCCGGGCACGGTCACCTCATCACGGTCGCCTCGGCGGCATCGATCCTGCCCACCCCGGGCGAGGCGACATACGCGGCGACCAAACACGGAGTGCTTGGCTACCTCAAGGCTGTGCGCACGGAGATGCGCGGTACCGGGGTGCACTTCACCGCCGTCATGCCCGCCGTCGTCGACACCGTCCTGGCCGCGGGGACCGGCACCGGTGCGGGTCCGCTGCTGCGTCCCGACCATGTCGCGGCCGCCGTCGTCCGTGCGGTCGCCCGGCCCCGTTTCGAGATCACCGTACCCGGCTTCATCGGTCCCGTGACCCGCCTGGCCGATCTCCTGCCGCAGCCGGTCAGGGACCGTATCTTCGGGGCCATGGTGCCCGACCAGGTCGCGCAGGTGAGGGCCGACGCCCGCGCCGGTTACGAGGTCGCGGCGTTCACGACCTCCCGCGCGGGGCGCGGTCAGGGGTGGGCCGCCTCGGCGGAATAGTCCTCCAGATCTATCCGTTGTGCAGAGGTGCGGGCCATCTGAGGCCCGGACATTCTGCGAATGGAGGAAAATTTGACGTCACGGAAGCAGATCCCCGGCACCGACCTGTCCGTCTTCCCGATCAATCTCGGCACGAACACCTTCGGGTGGACGGCCGATGAGGCGCAGTCCCATGCCGTCCTCGACGCCTTCGTGGCAGGCGGCGGCAATTTCCTCGACACCGCCGAGTCCTACCCTGCGTGGGTGCCCGGCAACACCGGCCGCGAATCCGAGACCATCATCGGCACCTGGTTGGACTCGCGGGACAACCGCGATGACGTCGTCATCGCCACGAAGGTCGGCGACCATCCCGAGCACAAGACGCAGGATCCCGAATACATCCGCACCGCCATCGACGCCTCACTGGAGCGTCTGCAGACCGATCACGTCGACCTCTACTACGCCCACCGTGACGATGAGGTGACCCCCATCGCCGAGGTGGCCCGCGCCTTCGATGAGATCGTCCGTTCCGGTAAGGCCAAGCACACCGCGGTGTCGAACTATTCGCCGGCGCGTCTGGCCGGGTGGTTCGCAGCGGCTGAGGACGAAGGGCTGGTCAAGCCGGTCGCGATCCAACCGCAGTACAGCCTCGTCTATCGGCGGGAGTTCGAGACCGATCTGCGCCCAATCGCCGAGCGGCGGGATCTCGCGGTGTTCTCGTACTTCAGCCTTGCCGCCGGCTTCCTCACCGGCAAATACCGCACCGAAGCCGACCTCGAGGGGGCCGATCGGGGTGGCATGGTGCAGGGATATTTCAATGCCGAGGGGCTCAAGGTCGTCGACGATCTCGTCGCGATCGCTGATTCGCACGATGTCGCTCCGACGACTGTGGCGCTGTCCTGGCTGTTGGCGAATGGCGTGACGGCGCCGATCGCCTCGGCCCGCACACCTGAGCAGCTCGAGGCGGTCATGGCCGCGCCCGGGCTCGAGCTCAGCACCGACGAGGTCGACCGTCTCGACCGGGCCTCGACACCGTTCGCTGTAGAAGAACCGTCCTGACTTCCCTCCCAATTACTACCGGACGGCGGCTCAGCAACCTCGCGCGAGGTAGCTGAGCCGCCGTCAGGTAGCTCTAGGGGTGTCTCAGGCGACGATTTCGTCCTTGGGCTCGACGGTGTGGGCAATGGCGGCGCCGATGACCGTGCCGATGGCGATCGTGAAGAACGTGGTCGCAGCCGCCAGCATGCTGCCGGCAACCCCAGCGCCGTCACCGAATTCGATCTGTGAGGCATTGAGGAGCCCGAACGACCCGGGGGCGACGACGAGGAACGCGGGCACGAAGCTGATCCGCCAGATCGGGCCTTTCGGCAGGCGCGAGAGCACGACGGCCACCACCGATGCGGTCAAAGCGCCGGCCAGACCGCCGATGGCCGCACCGAATTCGGCACCGATGCCCAGCTGCGCCAGCGCGGCCGCAGTGATGGTGAGGACGATCGGCACGGTGTGCTCGAGAGGGGTGTGCAGATAGATGATGAGGCCCAGTGTCGCGGCGGCCACGCCCAGGGCGGAGAGCCACCATGTCGAGGCGGTGAGCTGGGAGTTCGCAAGCGCCTCGGCGCCGGTGCCAGTGACGACGGCGGCACCGGCGACTCCGGCGATGAACATCGCCAACTGGACGGTGGCCGAGACGAGCCGGGAACTGCCTGCCGAGAGGGCGCCGGCGGAGATCTCGGTCAGCCCGGTGACCACGGCGCTGCCGGGCAGCAGCAGCGCCAGGGTGGCGACGATCGTGCGCAGGGGACTGTCCAGCCAGTCGAGGCGGAAGCCGATGAGGATGAGCACCGCGACGATGAACGCCGAGGCGACCGGCAGCAGCGGTCCGAGGCTGGGGTGGCGGGCGTTGACGGCGAGCACACCCGCGACGATGAGCGAACCGAGAGCGGCGAAGGCGAGGTTGACCAGTCCCGGTTCGAGCAGCAGGCACAGCCCGACGCCGACGGGCACCGCGCCGAGGCAGGTCACCCATCCGGGCCAGCGCGGGGGAGTGCCGTAGACCTCGGCCTCGATCATGCGGCGAGCGGCGTCGATGCCGAGCCGACGCGACCGCACGGCGTCGACGATGTCGAGCAGCTTCGCTGTCTGGTCGAACCGCAGGTCAGGACCGATGCGTTCGAACCGGGTGGGACTGCCGGGGCCGATGGTGAGGAACAGGCCCTTGGGAAGAGCTGCGACGTTGATGGACTTCAGGCCGACCGCAGGTGCCAGCCCGGTCAGAGCGTCTTCGACATCGACCGAGGAGATCCCACCGGCGAGCAGCCCCGTCCCGATCGTCACCAGCAGCTCCTGTGCGGGGACGGTCTTTTCGCTTGCCTCGTGCACTCCCAATCCCTCTCGTCTGCAGATCGGCCGACGAAGTAGAAGATACCAGCCTCCTACTACCCGACGGGGGCCCAGCAACCTGGCGCCAGGTTGCTGGGCCCCCGTCGGGTAGCAATAAGGGGAATCAATGGGAGGCGGGTGCGGTGATTCCTTCGGCTGGGGAGCCGACGAGAGCGGCCGCGGCGCGTTCGGCGATCATGATCGTCGGAGCGTTCGTGTTCCCGGTCGGCACGAGCGGCATGATCGACGCATCGGCCAACCGCAGCCGGCTCACGCCCCGGACCTCGAACGTGGCCGGGTCGACGACCGCCTCGGCGTCCGTCCCCATCCGGCAGGTCCCGGCTTGGTGATGATAAGTCACAACCGACCCGCGGACGTAGTCCTCGAGGTCCTCGTCGGCCACCTCGGGGCCCGGGTGAATCTCGGTGGGCTGCCACGATGACAGGGCCTCGGCTCGCCCGATCTCACGGCATTGCCTCACCGAGGCGACGAGAGCATCGACATCGGCCTGTGCCGAGAGCACCTGCGGATCGACGACGAGCGGATCCTGTGGATTCGGCCCGCTGAGCCGCACCTCTCCGCGACTTTCGGGGCGAACCAGGCCGCCCTGCAGAGTGAATGCTCCGCCGGGTCCTGGTCCGGTCTGCCCGGCCGGCGCCGCATCCTGGGCATACATCGGCACGGAGAAGAACAACGGCTGAGTGTCGGGGACCGGCAGATCCGGTCGGGACTTCGCAAAGAAGTGCACCTCGGCGGGCGCCACCTCTCCCATCGGCACCTCCCGATCTCCGGTGGAGAAGATGACCGGTGAGAGCCAATGATCCTGGAGATTCTTGCCGACGCCCGGCAGATCGACCACGGAGTCGATGCCGACCTCGGCAAGCTCCTCGGCGGGACCGATGCCCGACCGCAGTAGCAGCTCGGGGGAGGCCAGAGCACCCGCGGAGAGGACGACCTCGTCGGCGGACACGGTGCCGACGCGGCCGCGGAAATCGATCTCGAGACCGGTGATCGCGGTCCCGTCGAGGAGAAGCCGACGGGCGTGCGCGGAGGTGAGAATCGTGAGGTTCTCATCGCCGAGGCGGGGCTTGAGGTAGGCGCGCCATGTGTTCAGTCGTTTGCCGTCGCGGACGTTGAGCTGGATCTTTCCGATGCCTTCGACGGATCCGGAGTTGTAGTCGTCATTGACGGGTATGCCGGTCTGTGTGGCGGCCGTGAACATGTCCTCCTGCAGCGGATTGCGCGCATAGTCGACGCGCACATCCATCGGACCGTCGGTGCCTCGATTCTCAGCGATGTCGCCGTCGAAGTTCTCGATTGCGGCGAAGACCGGCCAGACCTCGTCCCAGGACCATCCCGGACACCCGGATTCGACCCACTGTTCGTAGTCCCAGGCATCGCCGCGGACCCAGATGACGGCGTTGAGGGCATTCGACCCGCCGAGGACCTTGCCGCGGGGGAGGTGGATGCGGCGGTTCATCGCCGCCGGCTGCGGGGGAGTGTAGTAGTCCCAGTCCTGCTGCGAATGCCAGATCAGTCCGAGGTTGTTGAGATGGTCGATGTTCGGATTGGTCTCGTCTCCGCCGGCTTCGACGAGGCAGACCTTCTTTCCGGCATCGAGCAGTCGACGGGTGAGGACGCACCCGGCCGATCCCGCTCCGACGATGACGTAGTCGAATCGTTCGTTCGGGATCTCAATGGGGAACGTGTCCGGATGGTCTGAGGTGTTCGAGGCCACGGTGCCTGATTCATGCTCGGTTGTCATGGCCACAGGCTAGTGACGTCGGACACCGGTGAGGAATGCCTGCGGACGAGGTGTGCACGATTCGGCAAGTCGTCGGCGACGGTCGTGCGCGCATCGTCAATTCCGGTCCCACCCGACCTCTCCGTGCTACCCGACGGCGGCCCAGCAACCTGGCGCCAGGTTGCTGGGCCGATCCTTCTATGTCTGTCAAGCCGGCGCGGGACTAGTTTCTAACCCGTTGAGAATCCTGAAGACCCGACGCGCTAGATACCATTTGAGCTTGCGTTTGAGCTCCCTCTTCGACTTCTTCGTCGGGTCCTCACCAAAGCGCTGGGCAACATAATCCCTGGTCCTCTCATCGTGGATCATCCGGTTCGTGATCACCGTGTGCAAAGCCCGGTTCAACTGCCGATCCCCACCCCGATTCAACCGATGCCGGTGCGTGTTACCCGACGACGCAGGGATCGGGTTGACCCCCGCCAAAGCTGCGAACGCAGCCTCGTTCCGTACCCGACCCGGATGGGACCACGCGGTGAAGCACACAGCAGCACTGAACGGACCGATCCCGGGCTCGGCCAGCAAGACCGCGGCCGGGCTGGCTTCAACGAGCTCGGCGAGCCTGTCATGGTTGTCCTGCAGATCGTCATTCAAAGCCAGGACCCGTTTGGCCAGACGGACTGCTTCATCACGGGCGGTGGACACATCAATGTCCTCATTGCGGGCCCGCCATTTCGCGATCTCTGTGACCTGGTCATCAGTCAATGACTGACGGGCATCGATGCCCAGATCGATGGTGCGCACCAGAGCTGTCAGGGAGTTGATCATCCGAGTCCGTTCCGTGGTCATCGCGTCCCGGGCTGCCAGCAGGACACGCAGTGCCTGCCGGACACCCGCGCCTTGTCGCGGCCACCGCAGCTGGTCAGTGCGCAACGCCAACACGGATGCCGCGATCCGGTAGGAGTCGAGCTCGTCGCTCTTGCCCACACCGAACCTGGCCTTGGCATCCATCCGCCCGGCTTCGACGACCGAGTATCCGGCCGCGGCGATGTGCCCGGTCAGCACCGCCCCGTAGGATGCGGTTCCTTCCACAACCCAGAGGGTGTCGAGGTCACCGCCGGTGCGCCTACCAGCCCAGTTCAGAGCCCGTTTGATCCCGGCCCGCGACGTCGGGAAACTGCGGGTAGCGACGAGGAGACCGGTGTTGGTGATGATCGTGTAGACGTGGTTTCTGGCGTGGGTATCGACGCCGATGAAGAAGTTGTATAAGTGCGCGACAATGGACATGGCGGTTCGAAGCTTCCTGTTTGACCGATAGGTTGACCGGCCGCTTGCGGCCGGTACCGGTCCGGGTAGGAGTCACTTCGGAACAACACTGTGATGAGTCACGCCCCCGGTTTTCCGGGGGTGGACAGCCTTCTGATCAAGTTACCGAGGTGGGCCGGGCTGGTGCCGGCCGCACCACCCATGTGATCGGACAAATCGGCCCGAAGACACCACCAAAGGGGGTGGGTCACCGCCGGGTTGAGTCACGATCACGGGATGGGTACGGCCAACACCTACTCTGCCAGCCGGTCCCAGACCAGCCACTACCAAGACTCACAGCCGTCGGGTAGCAATTGGGGAGGTTAGGAGTCGCAGCAGGGGGAGCCGGACTCCGGGGCGGGGACGTCGAGGACGGGGGAGCGGTCGAAGAATCCCTCAGGTCGCAGCTTGAAGCCGACGGTGTCGACGGGCATGATCGGCCAGTCCTCGACCCGCGGGAAGTGGGTGAGGCCGAAGCTGTGCCAGACCACGATGTCCTCCCCGTCGACGTTGCGATCGGATGTCGTCCACGCCGGCAGCCCTGCATGGCCGGGATGCTGATTCGGGAAATCCCCGGTCGGGTAGCGCTCGTCCTCCTGATACTGCGAGACCCACAGGGACTTCGACGCGAACGTGGCACGGCGATGAATCGACGAGTCCTCGGCCGCGAGCAACGTGGGCAGGCCCGTCGGGTGCAGTTTGTACCCGACCGGTTCGCCGAGGCGGTTGGTCGACTCCGGGTTCGTCACCACCCACGTCCGCGCCTTCGACTGATCCGCATCCCGCTGCGCAGTCAGTTCGGTGGCCAGAACGGTCCGGGACCGGCTGAAGGCATTGCCGCGCGGGTTGTCCTGCGAGACCGGCAGACGCACCACGTCCTCCTCCTCGACCCGGCACTTGCCGCCGTCGAGGGCGAAGTCGAGTCGAGCCCCGAAGAGATGCTGGTGGAACGGGGCACCGAGTCCGGGCGCGATCTCCGAGGCGAAATCCGTCGACCCGTTCGGCAGCGCCGAGGTGAAGACGACACCGGTGGCCTTGGCCTCGAACTCGATCGTGCCGTCGAGGTAGAGATACCAGTAGAACCCGTAGTCGTAGTTGCCGACCGTGGTGAAGAACGAGACGACGAAGCGACGGTTGCGCCGGGTGTAGGCGACACCCGACCACAGGTCCGAATGCTTGGCCAGAATCGACGCATCCTCCTCATGCATGCAGATGCCGTTCTTGATCTGCCGAGGTTCGCCGAGGTTGTTCGCCACCCACGGTGACAG
Source organism: Brevibacterium sp. OS20 (assembly GCF_056837565.1). Classification (NCBI taxonomy): domain Bacteria; kingdom Bacillati; phylum Actinomycetota; class Actinomycetes; order Micrococcales; family Brevibacteriaceae; genus Brevibacterium; species Brevibacterium sp. OS20. Next base: position 895,639 of record NZ_CM166367.1, read on the forward strand.
ATAGGTGATATCGCCGAGGCAGTCACACCCGAGCTCGAGCGAGTTCGCCCATTGCCCGACGAGGTATTCGCCGGTGTCGAAATAGTTCTGCCACGACCGCACCGGTGAGGGGTCACCATAGGGAACGACCATCTCGGCGATCGCCGCCCGATCGAGGATCGTGCGACGGCGCTCACCGTCGTCGAAGGCGATGTTGTGCAGGACGAGGCCTTCGCGCATATCGAAGCCGACATCGAACGACCACTTCTCCCACTCGATGTGGTTGCCCTCGGTGACGGTGAAGCTCGGCCCCTCCGGCTGCGTGATCGAGATCGGCTTCTGCGTGGTCCGCACAGGTCCGGTGAGCTCCGGATCCGTGTAGTTCCCGTGCTCGGCCGGCACCGGAACGTTCTCGAGGTCGAGGACCTGGTCGACGGTTTTGTTCGTGACATCGACATAGGCGACGAGTCCGTCGATCGGGTGCGCCCACGCCGAGTCCGACTCATGCTGCTGATGGAATGCCAGCCCGCGCAGGATCCTCCGTCCCTTCTCCTCCGGGTATTCGAAGACCCCGGCCGACAGCGGCGCCACCCGGACCTCTGCGACGGACAGCCCGCGCCTCTCGAGGCTCGCCCGCCACGTCGGATCGGCGGCGAGGACCTCTTCGACGACCTCGAACTCCTCTTCCATGACGGGGAACTCGCCCTCTTCGGTGGAGTCCACCTCGGCGACGGATTCGACCGTCTCACGGGTGGCCGAGACGACGATATCGCGGGCAGTGCCTGCGGACTTGTCGAGGATGAAGGCACGGAAACGGCGATCCACCTCGGCGATGGCCCGCTCCGTACCGCGCACGGGATCGAGCAGGCCGACGTAGGCCATGCGCGCGGTATCGGGGAAGTGCCCGGCCGCGCGCAGCACCGCGGTGACGGTCGAGATCTCGGCCTCGGTCGGCAGTGTGAAGGGGGTGGCGGTGGTCGCCTCGGCGACGGAGGGGGAGGAATGGCAGGACATTGTGCACCTTTGCAATCTGGGCCTGTGGACTGAGTCACGCTAAAATCTACACTCGTAGGAAATAAAGTCAAGACCCGATCTGCACCGCTGTGGAGGAACCATGCCCAAGATCGTCGACCATGACCAGCGACGACTGGACCTCGTGCAGGCGACGCTGCGCCTGATCGTCCGCCAGGGCCTCAGTGGGGCGACGATGCGCGATATCGCGGCTGAGGCCGGGTTCGCCAATGGGGTCGTCAAAACGTACTTCGGTTCGAAGGCGGACCTGCTCGCGGCCACCTACCTCTACGTCTTCGAGGCCACGAACGCCCGGGTCGCGACCTCGACGACGGGCCTGCGCGGTCTCGACGCTCTGCGCGCCTTTGCGCACGAGGTGCTCCCGGTGACCCCCGCGCTGCACGACGAAGCCCGCGTCGTCCTGTCCTATCTCGCCGAGGTGGCCCAGAACCCCGAACACGCCCGCGCGACCGCAGGGACCATGGAGCTGTGGAGGGCGTGGATCGTCTCCTGGCTCGGCGAGGCCGACGCTGACGGTCATCTGCGTGCCGAGGTCGATATCGAATCCGAGACCGAAGTGCTCCTGACGTATCTGCTCGGGGCGCAGACCAGCGCGATCATCGGAGGGCGCGGATTCGACTTCGCCGGCTTTCGGGCCCAGCTCGACTACGTCATCGCCCGACTCGACTTGCCGAACTGAACCGGTAGGGCCGGGGCGAACCTTGGACGGAGGGAGCCTTGCCGAAGCTAGGTGACCAAATGGTCGGTAATCGGGTTCGGGGTGGTGACTGGCGCGGCGGTTGGGGATAGAGTGACCGGACAACGGGCCTTCGGCGAAGCGGTCGAGGCCGAGTGAACTGAGGACGACGATGTTGCTTGAAGACACCGCGAACGACTTCGACGGCTGGCAGGGCCTGGTCTCGGACTCGTTCGTCCCACTCGATACGGAACCCCAGCGCCGAGGCGGATTCCAAGGTCGCATCAGCGCGCGCGACTACGACTCCGTGGTGATGTCGCAGATCAACGCCAATCCCCATGCCGTCCTGCGCACCCCCGAGCTGATCGCCCGAGCCCGGTCGGAGGCGCACGGCTGCGCGGCCGGCACGAACTACTTCAAGGTCTCTCTGCAGCTCGACGGGCACGGACTGCTCATCCAGGACGGACGTGAGATGGCTCTGGCGCCCGGATCGCTGGCCATCTATGACACGTCACGACCGTATACGCTCAGCTTCGATTCGGACTTCTCGTCCTACGTCATGATGTTCCCGCAGTCACGGGTCAACCTGCCTGCCGGAACCGTCGGCCAACTCACCGCCACCCCGATCGGAGCCGACCACCAACTCGGCGCGGTCGTCGCCCAGGTCATCTCCCAGGCCGGGGCCATGCTGCCGACCCTCAACCGGGCGACCGGTGTGCGGCTGGCCGGCAACGTCGTCGATCTGCTCACCACCGTGATGGCCGACGAGCTCTCTGCCGCGGGCGGCGAGATCGACGAGCGGCAGCAACTGTGGGCTGAGATGACCGACTACATCGATGTCCACCTCTCCGACCCGCAGCTCAGCCCATCGACCATTGCCGCCGCCCATTTCATCTCGGTGCGCACCCTGCACCAGATCTTCGAAGGCACCGGGGAGACCGTTGCCGGAGAGATCCGACGACGCCGCATCGAGAAATGTCGACTCGACCTCGCCGACCCCGGGCAGCGCCAGACCCCGGTGGCCGCCATCGGCGCCCGTTGGGGACTGAGCGATCCCGCACACTTCTCCCGGCTGTTCCGCAGTGCAGTCGGACAGCCGCCCGCCGGGTACCGCCGCAGCATCCACGCCGACTGAGCCAGTCCTCATACCGGTACCGGTTGAACCGAAGCGCCCCGACGCGGATGCGCGAATCGTCAAGAACTCTGCCTGCAAAGCCAAGACGCGATCTGCAGGCGGCACCCACACTGGCAGTAATCACTTTGACTGTTAGGTGGATCACATGAGCACTCTCAGCTCGGACCCGGCCAAAGGCGGCCTGGGTTCCCCGATCGGCAATGCCGCCGATCGGGCCTCCACGGACGTCGGGCAGGCACCCTCGGCCACGGCCTCACTCGATGCCCGCCGCATCGGAATCCCCGCGCTCGTCTTCATGATCATCGCCGCCTCGGCGCCGTTGACCGTCGTTGCGGGCGGAGTCCCCAGCAATTTCGCTGTCACCGGCCTGGTGGGGATTCCGCTGTCATTCGTCGTCCTCGGGATCATTCTCATCCTCTTCGCCATCGGCTATGCGGCGATGAGCCGCCACGTCCACAACGCCGGGGCCTTCTTCGCCTACATCTCGAAAGGGCTGGGCAAGCCCGCCGGAATGGGAGCGGCGATGACCGCGCTCGTCGCGTACAACGCCATGCAGATCGGCATCGCCGGAATGTTCGGCTTCGTCTTCTCCTCGTTCCTCGACACTCTCTTCGGCATCTCCTGGTCCTGGTGGGTCTGCGCCCTCATCGCCTGGGTCATCGTCGGCATCATGGGAGTGCTGCGCGTCGACTTCTCCGCGAAGGTGCTCGGCATCATCGTCGGCGCGGAGTTCCTCGTCGTCATCGTCTTCGACATCATCGGACTCGCGCACAGCCCCGAGGGCATCACCGGCGACGGGCTCGCTTTCGATCAGCTCTTCGCCCCTGGAGTCGGCGCGGCCCTGGCATTCTCGATCGCGGCTTTCATGGGCTTCGAATCCGGGGCCATCTATAACGAGGAGGTCAAAGATCCTCGTCGCACGGCAGGCCGGGCCACCGTCATCGCCGTGAGCATCATCGCGGTGTTCTACGCGTTTTCAGCTTGGGCGATGGTCGTCGGCGAAGGGGTCTCGAAGGTCATCGGCCGGTCCCAGGAATTCGGGCCCGACCTCATGTTCGTCTTCCTCGGCGAACACGCCCCGGTGTGGTTCGTCGACCTCGGCAACCTGCTGTTCCTCACCTCGCTGCTGGCCGCGCTCGTGGCTTTCCACAACATCGTCGCCCGTTACGTCTTCGCGCTCGGTCGAGACCGGGTTCTGCCGTCGTCGCTGGCCAGGACCTCGCGGCGCACCGGTGCTCCCGTGGCCGGCTCCCTCACCCAGTCGGGACTGGCGCTTGTCATCATCCTCGTCTTCGCCGTGGTCGGCTCCGGCAGCGATGACCCGCTGTTCCCTGTCGTCACGCTCTTCACCTGGCTGACGAACATGGGGGCCTTCGGACTCGTCCTGCTCATGGCGCTGACTGCGCTCGCCGTCGTCGGATTCCTGCGCACGAAGTCGGGGGAGTATTCGCTGTGGACCCGCGCGATCGCCCCGGGCCTGTCAGCCATCGGACTCCTCGTCCTCTTCGTCGCCATCGTCATCAACTTCAACGTTCTCATCGGCGCAGAGGGCACCACGGTCCTGTCCTGGCTGCTGCCGGCCATCGTTCTCGTCCCCGGGCTCATCGGCACGATCTGGGCCATCGTCCTCCGCTCGTCGTCACCGAATCTCTATGCAGGAATCGGTTCGGGTGGTTCCCTGGGATGACGTAGGCGTCCCGACCGCCTGAAACAGCCGTACACACCGCCAGAAAATGACCACACCAACCGCCGCCGACCTACCCGGTCGCCGATCAAAGGAGCACCATGACCGCCGAGGCAACCGCCACTGAAATGACCACCACCGCTGGAATTCTCGCCGCCATCGTCGACCCCTCCGGACGCGAGATCCACGACCCCGCCACCGGTGAGGTCGTCGGCCGCACCCACGAAGGCACACCGGCAGAGATCGACGCTGCGGTGACAGCAGCGCGCCGGGCTCAGCCTGCTTGGGCAGCGCGCAGCTCCCAGGAGCGCAACGACCTGCTCAACCGAGCCGCCGACGCCATCGAAGCCTCCGCCGAGGCGCTGGCTGAGCTGCTCTCACGCGAACAGGGCAAACCCCTCAACGGACCCAACGCCCGCTTCGAAGTCGGTGCCTGCGCGGCCTGGCTGCGTGCGAACGCGTCCTTCGAACTCGAACCCGAGGTCCTCGTCGACGACGGCGAAACGCATGCTGAACTCCATTACAAGCCCGTCGGCGTCGTCGGTGCGGTCGGTCCCTGGAATTGGCCGATGATGATCTCCGTCTGGCAGTTCGCGCCGTCTCTGAAGATGGGAAACACCGTCGTCCTCAAACCCTCGGAGTACACGCCGCTGTCCGTGCAGGCGCTTGTGGCTGTGGTCAACCAGGTGCTGCCGGCCGATGTGCTCTCCGTCGTTCCCGGTGATGGTTCTGTGGGCGCTGCATTGACCAGCCACGAGGATGTCGACAAGATCATGTTCACCGGGTCGACGAAGACCGGACAGGCGATCATGCGCACCGCCGCGGACAACATCGCCCGCATCACCCTCGAGCTCGGCGGCAACGACGCAGGCATCATCCTCGAAGACGCCGATCCGGCCCAGATCGCGGGAGACCTGTTTTGGGGCGCGTTCATCAATACCGGACAGACGTGTGCTGCGATGAAGCGGCTCTATGTCCCCGAATCGCTCTACGATCAGGTCTGCCAGGCCCTCGTCGAGGTGGCCGGACAGTCCCCGATGGGTGTGGGGCTGGAAGAGGAGAACGTGCTGGGGCCGTTGCAGAACAAGCAGCAGTACGACATCGTCGCTCGGCTCGTCGACGCAGCCAAGGACGGGGGAGCGCGCGTGCTCATGGGCGGCGATCCCGTCGCCGAGCAGCCCGGCTACTTCTACCCGACGACCCTCGTCGCCGACATCGACAACGACAACCCGCTGGTGGCCGAGGAGCAGTTCGGGCCGGTCCTGCCGATCATCAAGTACACCGACCTCGACCAGGCCGTCGAATGGGCCAACGAGCTCGAAGTCGGCCTCGGATCCTCGGTGTGGGGCACAGACCTCGACGCCTGCCGACAGGTCGCGGCCCGTCTCGAGGCGGGAACCACGTGGATCAACAAACACGGCGCGGTCGACCCCCGCGTGCCGTTCGGTGGGGTCAAGAAGTCCGGCTTCGGTCTCGAATTCGGTCTCGAGGGCCTCAAGCACGTGAGCATCCCCCAAGTCATCTCCTGGTAATTACTACCTGACGGCGGCCCAGCAACCTCGCGCGAGGTTGCTGGGCCGCCGTCAGGTAGTTCTGGGAGGGCTATTCGGGTGGTAATGCGTGAATGCCGTCGGGGCCGTCAGCTGTGCGGCGGGTACCTAGGGCCGAATAGACGCTGACCGACCACGGTGAGTCGGAGTCGAATGCGCCGAGGTGCCAGTCTCCATAACGATGCTCAAGTCTCAGTGATGTTCCGGCCGCGCAGTGATCGAGATCGACAGGACCGCCTCGTCGGTGGGTCGTTGTTCCGACAACGAGGCGACCGCCAGGTGCCAGCAGCTCGTCGGCAGTGGCGAATGCCCTTGCGAGCTCCACTCGAGTCAGAAAAGCCGGCACATTGCCTGACATGAGAATGAGATCGAAGCGCTTCGGCAACTGATGATCTGGCATCGTTCCGGGTGACAGGTCTGTCGCTGACAACTGCCGGAACCAAACAGAGTCGAAGAGCTCCCTCGCCACCTGCAGCACCTCGGGATTCGGGTCGATGCCGAATGCCCGGTGTTCGGCTCTGCGCAGTGCCGCGACCGCACTGCCGATGCCGCAGCCGATGTCAAGGACCGTTGATTTGCGAGGCACAATCATGTCGATGAACCGGGCGTCGACCTCGAGATCGGTACTTGAATGAGCCAACCGCCGCATCTTTGCGGCGTAGTCCGAAAGATCGGTCGAATGCACCATCCCCATAGTCTCTCACTCATTCCGCACCAACTTCGCGCTCTCAGAACTACCTGACGGGGGCCCAGCAACCTCGCGCCAGGTTGCTGGGCCGCCGTCAGGTAGTAATAGGGGAGGGGAAGAGCTCGCGTACGATGTCGAGCACCCTCGCCAGCGCCTCGGACGGGTTGTTCCGGCGCCAGCCGAGGGCGAGAGTGAACGAATCCCCGCCCTCGGCGAGGCGGACATAGCGCACTCCGTCGATGCGGATGTGATCCGAGGACTCGACGACGACGGCCATGCCGACCTGCGCGCCGACGAGCGCCAGAAGACTGTAGGGATCCGGTGCCTCCTGGACGACCTGCGGCAGGAAACCGGCGTCATCGGCCAGCCGCATCATCACCTCTCTGACCTGAGATCCGTGCGACGGGGCATAGGAGATGAACGGCTGACCGGCGAGCTCACCCATGCTCACCGACTCACGCTCCGCCAGCTCATGCCCCGAGGGCATAGCGATCATCACGCTCTCCTGCCGGATGTCGTGGACCTCGACACCGGCCGGCACCGGCGGGCTGATGATCGCGAGATCCGTCTCCCCGTCGCGCAGCGCGATCGCGGCCTCCCCGCAGTACATCTGCGGCTGCAGGTCGAGGCTGATGCCAGGGTGCCGTTCGCCGACCTCGCGGGCCAGTCTGGAGAGGATGGAGTAGCCGCTCGTGCCGCCGAATCCGATGCGCACCCGGCCCGCCAGGCCCTGTTGAGCGGCCCGGGCCATGCGCCGGGCACCGTCGACCTGAGTCCCGATTGCCGCAGCGGGTTCGAGCAGCGCCTCACCCGCCGGCGTCAGTCGGACCCGCCGCGTCGTCCGCTCGAACAGATCGACGTCGAGGTCTCGTTCGAGCGCGCGGATCATCTGGCTGAGCGCGGGCTGCGCGATGTGCAGACGTTCCGCAGCTCGCCCGAAATGCAGCTCCTCGGCGACGGCGAGAAACGCAGTGACCTGCCTGAACTCCATGTCATGTCCCCACTGCGCCGATTGATAAGAATATACGCTTAATCACCATGATATTACCTCTTGGACTCTGAGTAATTCCGATGGCACTGTTGAAGACGAACTCAATGCCCAAGGAGACGCCCATGACTGCCGAAACCACAGACACCACCACCGCCGACCCCTCCGACCTGCTCGACCTCGCCGGACTCCTCACCGACGACGAGCTGGCGCTGCGCGAAAAGGTCCGCAGCTTCGTCGACGAGCGGATCCGCCCGAACATCGCCGAATGGTACGAAGGCGCGATCTTTCCGACCGAGATCGTGCGTGAGATGGGCGAGCTCGGCCTCCTCGGCATGCATCTGCAGGGGTACGGCTGCCCGGGGCGTTCCGCCGTCGAATACGGTCTCGCCGCCCTCGAACTCGAAGCCGGCGACTCCGGACTGCGCACCTTCGTCTCCGTCCAGGGATCGCTGGCGATGTCGGCCATCCACAAGTTCGGCTCCGAGGCGCAGAAGAACCGCTACCTTCCCGGAATGGCCAAAGGTGAGATCATCGGCTGCTTCGGACTGACCGAACCCACCGCCGGGTCCGACCCGGCGTCCATGGCCACCACCGCCACCCAGGGCGCCGACGGATCCTGGACGCTCAACGGTGCCAAACGTTGGATCGGTCTGGCCTCGATCGCCGATATCGCCGTCATCTGGGCCGCCACCGACGACGGCATCCGCGGCTTCCTCGTGCCCACCGACACCCCCGGATTCACCGCCACCCCGATCACGCAGAAGCTGTCGATGCGGGCCTCCATCCAGTGCGATATCAACCTTGCGGACGTGAAATTGCCCGCCGAGGCGGTCCTGCCCGAGGTCACGGGACTGAAGGGGCCGTTCTCCTGCCTCAATGAGGCCCGGTACGGAATCATGTGGGGCGCCATGGGGGCCGCCCGCGACTCCTTCGAAGTCGCCCTCGACTACGCACAGAACCGCCTCCAGTTCGACAAGCCGCTCACCGCCTACCAGATCACTCAGGAGAAGCTGGTGAACATGGCACTCGAGATCCAGAAGGGCACGCTCCTGGCCATCCAGACAGGACGACTCAAAGACACCGGGACCCTCGACCCCGTGCAGATCTCCGTCGGCAAGCTGAACAACTGCCGCGAAGCCATCGCCATCTGCCGGGAGGCCCGGACGATGCTCGGCGGCAACGGCATCACCCTCGAATACTCACCGCTGCGGCACGCGAACAACCTCGAATCCGTGCGCACCTACGAAGGCACCGACGAGGTCCACACCCTCATCCTCGGCCGCCACATCACCGGCCAGCAGGCCTTCCGCTGAGCTGATCGGTTCCGCAGTCGGCCGGTACCCCAGGTCAGCTGCTGACCTGCGCCCCGCCGACCCACACCTCGGCGGGGGTGCGCAGACCTTCCAGATCAGCCAGCGGATCGGTCCCGAGGACCAGCAGATCCGCACGGTCGCCTTCGACGATCCGCCCCCGGTCACTCAGCCCGAGCGCATCGGCTGCGCCCGAGGTGGCCGACCGGATCGCCTCGGCGGCAGTCATCCCGGCGTCGATCAGGTAGCCGAGCTCACCGTGCAGCGACGCCCCGTGGGGCACGGGCGCGAACGGCGTCTCGTTCGCATCGGTGCCCGCAATGATCCGCACTCCCGCAGCGTGCAGGGCGCGCACATTCGACAGGGCGAGAGCGAACGCGGAATCGGCATGCTCGCGGAGGCGGGCGTCGGCAATCGCACGCATCATCACCAAGGTGGGGGAGACGATGGTGCCCGTCTCGACGATCCGAGAGATCGTCGCCTCGCTCAGCCGTGCCCCGAAAGGGACATGGGTGAGCACATCGACACCAGCCTCGAGGCCGCGATCGAACGCCCCCGGAGTGACCGCATGGGCGACGGTGAGCAGCCCCCGGCCGCGGGCTCCGTCGACGAGCGCCCGCAGCGTCGGAATATCGAGCGCGGGCACCTCGGTGGCGTCCGGATCCTCGATGATGATCTTGATGAGATCGGCTCCGCCGGCCTCCCGCCAGTCGAGGAACCGCTCGGCATCGTCGGGCCCGGTGACACCGGATCCGACGGGGAATCCCATCAGCTCGATCTGTGAGCTCCCCGGTGCCGAGGCGGCCGATCCGGCGCTGACGATCCCCGGGATTCCGCGGTCGGACCGGAAATCGTCGACAAGCGAGTCCGGATGCGTCCCGAGATCGACGAGCGTCGTCAGCCCCGTGCGAAGAGCACCGACGAGCGGCTCCCGTGATTTCAGGTGCACATGGGTGTCGATGAGCCCGGGCAGGACGAAGCCGTTCGACTCCGCAGACGGGGCCTCGGCAGGACTGATCGTCGTGATCGTATCGGCGAAGTCGATGTCGACGGCATCGCCGATGGCCGCGGTGTCGACATCGATGATGTGCACATTGCGCAGAGTCGTCATGAATCCACCTTAGTCACCGCAGGCATCTGCAATCCTCACAGTTCCGGGAAGCCGACCCCGGTCAGCTCTTCGGACACCGCCCACAGTCGGCGGGCCACCTCGGTGTCGGTGGACTTCGCCGAACGGGATGCGAACCCCGGCTTTCCGCGGATCTCGAACAGGCCGGTCGGGCCGATGTAACTGCCACCGGGCAGATCGGCGACGGCGGCGCAGAGGATCGGCCGTGCCCCGTTCTGCTCGCTCTGAGCGACCACCCGGGTGAACGCACGGCTGACTCGCGCGTCCAAAGAGTTGTCGTCGCTGGAGCCGAAGAGATTCGTCGCCGCCATCCCCGGATGGGCGGCCGTCGCGATCACCGAGGATGACCGTTCGGACAGCCGGCGCTGGAGTTCATCGGTGAAGAGCAGGTTCGCCAGCTTCGACTGACCATAGGCGGCCATCGGCCGATACGATCGGCCGGTCCACTGGAGATCGTCGAAGTCGATCGTGCCGAACCGGTGGGCGATGGAGGCGACGGTGACGATGCGCTCGCGCACCTGCGGGAGCAGCAGATTCGTCAGGGCGAAATGGCCGAGGTGATTCGTCCCGAACTGCGATTCGAATCCGTCGACGGTCCGGTACAGGGGCGGGATCATGATCCCCGCATTGTTGATGAGGAGATCGACCGGATCGGTGAAGTCCGCAGCGAAGTCGCGCACCGAGGACAGATCGGCGAGGTCGAGGTCGCGCACCTCCGTGCTCCCGGACATCGTCTTCGCGGCGGCTTCACCCTTCGCGCGGTTGCGGACGGCCAAGATGACATGGGCACCGCGGCCCGCGAGAACCCGGGCAGTCACCCGGCCGAGTCCGCCGTTCGCGCCGGTGATGAGGGCCGTGCGCCCTGTGAGATCGGGAATGCCGAAGTCCATCGGAGAAGTCATGAAGCCATCCTAGATTTCCGCCCTGGCAGTCAGCTGTCCACCCGAGCCGCCACCGCACCACCGAATTTGTTAGGGTAGCCTTCGTGCCGAAGACCCCTGAAACCGGTGCGCAGATGCTGCGCCGAGCCGCCCGTCGGCGCATCCGTCCCCTGTTCGGTGGAGCAGGGGCCTTGTCGATCTGGCAGGTCTGCGAAGCGCTCGTGCCGGTGGCGATCGGCATCATCGTCGACCGGGCGATCATCCCGCTGTCGATCCCAGCCCTCATCATCTCCATCATGGGCCTCGGCCTCCTCTTCACAGTGCTCAGCCTCGGCTACCGTTTCGGTGCACGTCTGTGCAACTCCGCCCGCGAGCACGAAGCCCACGCCCTGCGTGTCGAGATCACACACGCGGCGCTGACCGCCCCGAGCCTTCCAGCCGACCGCACCTCGGGCGAGGTTCTGTCGATCGCGTCTGCGGATGCCGACACCGCGGCCACCGCATTTCAACAGGCCGGACGCGGCATCGCCTCGGTGCTGGGCATGATCACCGCCGCGGTCTTCCTCCTCATCGCCGACCCCGTGACCGGACTCGTTGTCCTCATCGCCGTACCCGTCGGCCTGATCATCGTCGCCCTGCCCGGCCGGTCCGTCTCCGCGCGCGCGACCGCGCAGCTCGAAGCCGTCGCCTCCGCGGGACGCTCGGCGTCTGACCTCATGCACGGACTGCGCGTGATCAAAGCGATGGGAGGAGAGCCGTGGGCGGTCCGTCGCTACCGCGCCACCTCCGATGCGGCCGCCGACGCCGGCGTCGCCACAGGTGAGAAAACCGGACGCCTGGCCGGGCTCGGGGCACTCGTCATGTCCGCGGTGCTGGCGATCGTCCTCATCGTCGCGGGCCTGCGCCTCATCGACGGCCAGATGAGCGTCGGCGCGCTCATCGGCATCCTTGGCATGACCGCCTTCCTCACCGAGCCCATGCGCGCACTCGCCGACATCGTCGGCCTCTTCGCCCAATCCCACGGCGCCGCCGAACGGATCGCCCGCCTGCTGACCAGCATCGATGCTGAATCAGGCACCGGCGATGCGACAGACACCAGCGCCGAGGCGGCCCCCACCACCCGTGATGCCGCCGATATCCGCCCGAGAGTGACCACCACCGAATCCGGAATCACCATCACCGGATGGCCGACGACCGCCGAGTCCCGGGCACTCACCACCGCCGGGGGAGCGCTGACCTGCATCGTCTCCGACGACGCCGAGGATGCAGCCATGCTGCTGGCTGAGCTGACCTCCCACGCCAGGAGCCTCGGCCCCGCCCGGATGCTCGTCGCACCCCACGACGTCGATCTGTTCGAAGGCACCATCGGATCGAACATCACGATGGTCGTCGCCGACGACAGTACAGACACCGACGACCGCACTGACGCTGCCGGTCACCCACCGATCTCGGCCGAGGTGCTCGCCGCCTCGGGAGTCGACGAGCTGCTCGACCTCGTCGATGGGGGACTCGGCTACCGGATCCAGGAACTCGGCGGGAACCTCTCCGGCGGCCAGCGGCAGCGCGTCGCCCTGGCTCGAGCCCTGAACGCCGACCCGCAGATCCTCGTCCTCGCCGAACCCACCACCGCCGTCGACGCGGTCACCGAAGCGAAGATCGCCCACGGGCTCAGCCGACTGCGCCGCAGGAGAGGAGGTCAGGCCACGATCATTCTCACCTCATCCCCGGCCTTCCTCGCCGCCGCCGACACCGTCGTCTATCGCCCCACGTCGGGCCCGCTGCTCATCGGCCGCCATGCCGATCTCCTCGAGACGGACACCGACAGTGCCGAGGCCTACAGAGACGCGGTGACCCGATGACGCCGCAGACCACCCTGACGATCGCCTCGCGGCGTCGCTCCTTCGCCCACCTGGCCCCGCTGCTGCGGCGCCGCGCCGGCTGGATCGTCCTCCTCGTCGTCGCGGGACTGGCCAATGCCGGGGCAGGCCTCGTCGGGCCGTGGGCGATCGGCCGTCTCGTCGACGAACTCCCCGCCGGAGCAGACCCCGAACTCGTGTTGGTCTGCGCCATCGCCGTCGCGATCGCCGGCATCGTCATGGCCGCCGGCACATGGATCGGCGCCTGGGCGCTCGCCCGCATCGCGATGCCCGTCGTCGCCGAACTGCGTACCGAAGTCGTCGACTCAGCCCTGACACTCGAGTCCCAGCGGATCGAACGCACCGGCACCGGCGACCTCGTCTCCCGCGTCGCCGACGACTCCCGCAAGATCGGCGAGGCCGCCGGCCAAGTGCTGCCGCTCGTCGTCGAATCCCTCCTCGTCGTCGTGGTCTCTGCCTTCGGTCTGGCCGCCATCGATTGGCGTCTCGGCCTCACCGGGCTCGTCGCCGTGCCGATGTACTGGCTCACCCTGCGCTGGTATCTGCCCAGATCAGAACCCATCTACAAAGAAGAACGCGCGGCTTTCGGCAGGCGTGCCGGGCGCCTGCTCGGCGGACTCACAGGTAGCGCGACCCTGCGCGCCTATCGTGCCGAGGCCGGGGAGATGCGACGCATCGACTCCGCCTCTGCGCATGCCCGCGACCTGTCGATCGACGTCTTCCGGTTCGTCACCCGCGCCTTCGGCCGCAACAACCGCGCCGAGGCGGTCGTGCTCTCCCTGCTCCTGGTCGCCGGCTTCGTCCTCGTCTGGTTCGGGGAGTCCACCGCCGGCGCCGTGACCACGGCGGCCCTGGTCTTCCACCGCCTCTTCAACCCCATCGGCGCCCTCGTCGGACTCTTCGATCAGATCCAATCGGCTGGTGCCTCCCTGACCCGGATGGTCGGAGTCATCGACGAAGCCGGAACCGCGCCGAAGCGACCGATCCAGGCCGCACCTGCCGCCCCGTGCCTCGTGCTCGAGGACCTGTGGTTCTCCTACGACACGGACCCGGATACGGACAATCACGTGCTGCGTGGGGTGAACCTGAGCATCGCGCCGGGTGAGCACATCGCCGTCGTCGGCACCACCGGTGCCGGGAAGACGACGCTGGCGAAGATCGCCGCGGGACTGTCCGCACCCGGTCACGGACGGGCACAGCTGACGGATGGCGGGGCCGCCTCGGCGAACGGGGTGGACGTGGGATCGATGGACGAATCCGCGCTGCGCCGGCATATCGCCATGGTCGCGCAGGAGGTGCACACCTTCTCCGGCAGCCTGCGCGACAACATCACCCTGCCGCGTCCGGACGCAAGCGACGACGATGTGCGCAATGCCGTGGACACGGTCGGCGCCGGGTGGGCGACATCCCTGCCGAACGGCCTCGACACGCAGACCGGGGAGGGCGGGGTCCGCCTGTCCGCGGTTCAAGAGCAGATGATCGCGCTCGCCCGCCTCGTCCTCGCCGACCCGGACTTCGCGATTCTCGACGAAGCCACCGCCGAGGCGGGATCGGCCGGAGCTCATGTCCTCGAATCCTCCGCCGAGGCGGCCCTTTCCGGCCGTGGTGCGCTCATCGTCGCCCACCGGCTCAGCCAAGCGGAGAAAGCCGACCGGATCCTGGTCATGGAGCACGGGCAGGTCATCGAGGAAGGCACCCACGCCGAACTCGTCGGTGCGGGCGGCCGCTACGCCGAGCTGTGGGAGGCATGGTCGGGCTGAGGCCGTCGGACAGGGGGCATCAGCTCAGGCCGAGCACCGTCGTGGCGATCGTGAAGTAGAGGATGAGGCCCGTGGCATCGCAGAACGTGGAGATGAACGGGTTGGAGAACACTGCCGGATCCGCCCCGACCTTCTTCGCGATGATCGGCATCAGCCCTCCCACCGTCGCGGCCATGATGCACACCGACAGCAGCGTCAGCCCGATGACCAGGCCGATCGCCCAACCGTAGACGAGTCCGGCGACGACGAAGCCCAATGTGCCGAGCACGGAACCGAGTACCGCGCCCACGCGCAGCTCTCTCCAGATGACTCGGCCGAGATCGCGGACGCGCACCTCACCGACGGCCAGGGCTCTGGTGACGGTGGTGGCCGCCTGGTTGCCGGTGTTTCCGCCGGTGCCGGTGAGCAGCGGAATGAAAAGCGCGAGGACGACGACCTGATCGAGCCGGTCCTCATAGACTTCGAGGACCTGGACGGTGAGGATCGCCGATACGGCGAGGACGAGCAGCCAGACGATGCGGCTCTTGACCAGACGCATGATCGTCGAGGACAGGTAGGAGCGATCCAGCGGTTCCGTACCGGACCCGCGGGCGAGGTCCTCCGCGTCCTCCTCGTCAACGATATCGAGGACGTCGTCCATGGTGAGGATGCCGACAAGCCGCTCCTCCTGATCGGTCACCGGCATCGCGATGAGTCGGTGGGAGAGGAACTCACGCGAGGCTTCCTCACGGTCCGTCAGCGCATGAGTGCTCAGCGAATCACGAACGATGTCCTCGATGATCGTGTCCTCATCGGCCGCAAGCAGATTGCGCAGCGACACCACTCCCCGCAGCACCCGGCCGGGACCGACGACGGGCAGCAGGTAGACGGTCTCGGGTCCGTCGATGCGGGCGCGCACGACCTCCATGGCCTGGGCCGCCGTCCAATCCTCGTGGATGCCGAGGACCTCCGGAGACATGTACCGTCCGATCGCGGACTTCGGGTATCCGAGCACCGCGGACGTCATCTCCCGCTCGTCCGGGGTCAGCCCCTTCATCAGGCGGCTGGCCACGCCGGCGGGCAGCTCGCCGAACAGCTCGGCACGGTCATCGGGGTCGAGGCCCTCGACGATATCGGCGACCTCGGGTTCGCGGAGATTGCCGATGAGCTCGGCCTGGTACGCCGGAGGGAGGTCCTCGAAGACGTCGAGAGCCTCCTCCTTCGTCAGCACGCGGAAGAGCATCGCCGACTGCAGCGGGGTCGAGGTGTGGACGAGGCGTCCGATCTCGGCACGCGGGACTTGTTGGGCCAGACCAGCGATCTCATCGAGCGTACCGGGATCGATTCTGCCGGTGAGTGCGGATTCGAGTCGGTCGGCCGCCTCGGTGCCCTCTGTCGTATCGGCCACGCATGCCCCCTCACCTCGGACGGAAACTTCCGCCCTCAACCTTAGGCCATCTACGAGGCGGCGCCGGGCTCGCCTCGACAGCGCGCAGCCGCGACATTTCGGGCACCACCGAAACAACACAGCCCTACGATGGTGGCATGACGAGGAGATTCCCGGAGTCCGCACCGAACATCGCCGCCCTGGCGTCGGCCATCGCCGACCCGAGGCGCGTGATGATCTGTGCCATCCTCCTCGACGGCCGTGCCTGGACGCTCACTGAGCTCTCCCGCGCTCTGTCGATTCCGATGTCGTCGATGTCCGAACACGCCGACGTCCTCATCGACCACGGCGTCCTCGTCGAGCGACGAGAAGGCCGACACCGCTATGTTCAGATCGCCTCGACCGACGTGGCCGACTGGCTGGAGCACACCGGAGCTCTGGCCGGCGGAGCGATGACCTCAGCACCGACGCTGGCTGCGAAGACCCGTGACCGTCAGCTCATCGAAGCCCGCACCTGCTACCGGCACATCGCAGGCCGGTTCGGCACTCAGCTCTTCTCCGCACTGATGCAGCGAGAATGGATCGATCCGTCTCTCACCATCACCGAATCCGGGAGGGCCGGGCTCGCAGAGGCATTCGGGCTCGAAGTCGGTCAACCGACCGCCTCGTCGCGCCCCCTTGTGCGCCGGTGCCTCGATTGGACGGAACGTCGTTCCCACCTCGGCGGTCGCCTCGGCGACGACATCTGCAGCACGTTCTTCGACCGCGGGTGGATCCTGCGCCGCCCGCACTCGCGAGCTCTGACGATCACCGCGGACGGGCGCGACCGCCTCGACTGGGTGTTCAGCGCACAGAGAGATCATCTCTGACCCCCAACGAACAATCCGACAGCGAACAACGGAGACCGACGATGACCGCACCCACCGGCACCACGAGCGCCTTCCGCGAACTGCACGTTCCCGGCGACCCGTTCATCCTGCCGTGCGCCTGGGACGTGGCCAGTGCGCAGCTCTTCGTCGAGGCGGGGCACCGGGCCGTCGGCACCACGAGTCTGGGCGTCGCGGCTGCCATCGGCGCCGCCGATGAGGACCGTGAGACGCTGACCGCCACCGCGGACCTCGTCGCCGCTCTGCGTCGGGCGCTGCCGGAACAGCCGCTGACCTGTGACTTCGAAGACGGGTACGGTGACGGCCCCGAACCCGTCGTCGCGAGCGTGCGCGAGGCTTTCGCCGCCGACCCCACTGGCCGACTCATCATCGACGGCATCAACATCCAGGACTCGCGGCACGCACGGATGAGCGAGCCCGTGGTCTTGGCCGCGAAGGTGGCGGCCGTCAAGGAAGCGTGTCCGGATCTGTTCGTCAACGCCCGGATCGACACATTCTGGCTCGGCCAGGACAGCCTCGGCGAGGTTCTCGAACGCATCGACGCCTATGCGGACGCGGGAGCCGATGGCATCTTCGTCCCCGGCGACCTCGACCTGTCGACGATCGAGACGATCACCGCCCGCAGCCGGGTTCCGGTGAACGTGCTGGCCAGTCCGCGATACTCGCGGACGACGCTCGCCGAGGCGGGGGTGGCCCGGATCAGCACCGGGTCCCTGCTCTACCGTGCGGCGATGTCGGAAGCGCTGCGCTCCCTCGCCGTCCTTGCCGACGACTCCCCGGCGGAGACTGAGAACGTGCTCTCGTACCGGGCTTTCACCGAACTGGGCTGAGTCAGCGTCAGCGCCCGTCCTGCCGGACGGTGAGCACGGGCACGGGGGAGCGGAGGATGAGCCGCTGCGCGACCGACCCGAGGATCATCTTGCCCACGCGCGATCGGGCACGGACACCGAGGACGAGGCGATCGACCTCCGCGTGATCGCTCAGTTCGTCGATGACGGCGGTGACCGGGTCGCGATCGCCGCGGCCGGACCGATTGATGACGGTGACCTCGAGCCCGGAGGGGACCTCATCCTCGGTGAAGTCATGGAGGGTGAGGTTGATGAGCAGCAGCCCGGTGCCGAGGTTCTGCGCCTCGGCGACGGCCGATTGGAGGGCAAGCCGACCCTCGGGACTGTCGGTGACGGCGACGGCGACTGACATGGAGGCTCCTTATCTGCGTCCGTACTCGGCTTTGAATTCGCGTTCGAACTCCGCGAGGTCCTTGTCCTTCGTCTCCGGCAGCATCAGTGCCAGGAAGACGAAGGCGATCACGGCGAGGCCGGCGAACATGCCGAAGGTCGCCGTCATGCCCAAAGCCTCGATGAGCGGCGGGAAGAACTGGGCGACGATGGCGTTCATGATCCACAGCACGAACACGCAGATGCCCATTGCGAAGCTGCGGATCTTCATCGGGAAGATCTCCGAGAGCATCAGCCAGGTCAGCGGGCCGACCGTTCCCTGCATGGAGAAGACGAAGAGGACGAGGAACGCGAGCACCGTCCACGCCTGTGCCGGTCCGGGAGGAACGATGACCGCGGTCAGGGCGATGAGCGTGTGGAAGACCGCGATGAGGGCGTAGCCGGTGAGGAACATGACCCGGCGCGGCAGCTTATTCAGCAGATACATGCCCAAGGAGATGCCGGCCAGGGAGAACACGCCGTTGGCGATGTTGCCGATGATGGCGACACCGGAATCCAGGCCCGCGCTCGTGAGCAGCTGAGTTCCGTAGTACATGACCGAGTTGATTCCGGTCAGCTGCTGGAAGAAGCCGAGTCCGGCACCGATGATCACCAGTCGCAGCACCCACCGGGTGCCGAGGTCGGAGAGCCCGCCCGTGGCCTCCTTCGCATCCTCGGCTGCGAGGTGGGTGACCTCGTCGATCTCGGCCTCGGCACGTTCGGGGGAGCGGACCTGCTTGAGCACGGCCAGAGCTTCCTCGGTGCGTCCCTGCGAGATCAGCCAGCGCGGGCTCTCGGGTTGGAAGATCATGCCCACGAGGAGGGCGATCGCTGGCACCAGGGCAACGAGCAGCATCCACCGCCAGATCGAGTCGACATGCCCGAAGAAGTTGAAGATCACGGCGTTGATGACGAACGCCGCAAGCTGACCGCCGACGATCATGAGCTCATTGCGGGTGACGTAGCTGCCGCGCTTCTCCGACGGGGCGATCTCACCGAGATAGACGGGCACCGTCGCCGAGGCACCGCCGACTGCGAGTCCGAGGACGAAGCGGGCGCCGATGAGGAACTCCGCCCCGGGCGCGAGCACGCAGCCGAGGGTGCCGATGATGAAGACTCCGGCCAGGAGCAGGATCGTCTTGCGACGGCCCCAGGCATCGGCGACTCGACCGCCGAAGACCGCACCGAAGGCGGCGCCGACCATGAGAGAGGCGACGACGAGGCCTTCGCTCAGCGCGGTCAGGCCGAAGTCCTCGCTTAGGGGTTCGAGGGCTCCGTTGACGACTCCGGTGTCATAGCCGAAGAGCAGCCCGCCGAAGGTGGCGACCGTGGCGATGATGCCGAGGCGGTGGACGGGGCGACCCGTGCCGACGTGGGGGAGTTCGAAGTTCGTGCTGGCGGTGGACGTCGATCGGCGACGCGGGGATCCGGGTGGCATGGGCGGCTCCTTTCCCCTTCAGTCCTAACACATGGGAGCCTGCCGCAAGCGGAGGGGGTGGAGCTCAGTCCTCCTGATACGAGTCGTCGATGACTTCGGGCATCCCGTCGATGACCGAGACCTCTTCGGTTCCGTCGTCGGCCAGGGCATCGACATCGAGGTCGTCGCCATCCAGCTCGGCGACTTCGAATTCGTCATCATCGTCGGAGACCATCTCGTCGCCGACACGATTGCCCTGTTCCGCGGCAGGTGACTGATCGGTGTTGAACTCGTCGGAGAGACCGGGAGCCTCGTTCTCGTCGTCCCAGCCGGCGTCGTCGATGAGAGCATCGTCGGCCCCTTCGATGCCCGTGCCTTCCGGCCCTTCGGCACCGGGCTCGACGGTCGGCTCGGCGGGCTCATCGTCGATGCCGGAGTCGACGTCGACCTGGTCGGCCTCTGCTTCGGCGGCGGTGAGTTCGGGATCATCCAACTCTTCGGCCGTCGGATCGTCGAGTTCGGGATCGTCGAGGATGGGGTCGTCTTCCAGCCGGTCGGCCGCATCCGAATCGAACTCGCTCATGATCTCTCCTTCGCTCGCAATCAGGTTCGGGCCCTCATTCTTACACGTCGATCCGTCGCAGGCCATGGGGGACAGAATCATTTCCGGTCAAAGCGGTCCTTCCACTCCTGCCAATCCCAGTGCGCCAGAAACTTCTCTCCGGCCATTCGGCCCGACGAGATGAGATCGAGTTTGTCGGCCGTCGTCAAAGCGAAGTCCGTACTGCTGTGGCCGGTCGTGTCGACGAACACCGTCCTTTCGGTCACCGAAGGGTCGTCGATGTGCCGCCGGTCGTGCGCGTTGATCATCGTTGACAACAGGGACTTCGCGTATTGGAAGGTCGTCGCGTTGGGCCGCCATTCCGCGGCCGCCGTCCGCCGGGCCGAGAGCATGACGCCGAAGGTCGGCCACCGTGCTGGCAGCGCATCCTTGCGGTCGAAGACGTCGACGGGGAAGTTCGAGAGCAGTCCGCCGTCGGCACCGAGCACGGAGTCTCCACCGGCCACATTCGGCCGGGCGGGCAGAGCCCGCGGACGGAAGAAGAACGGGCTGGCCGCCGAGGCGCACACCGCCTCGGCGACGGACTGACTGTCCGCATCGACGCCGAGGGCCTCTTCGTAGTCCCAGGGGAGGCGGAGCATGCGGCCGCGGGAGACGTCGGAGACGATGACGACGAGACGATACGATCGCTCCGGCGGAATTGCGCTTCCGGGATCGTCGAGCTTGAGGTCACCCCATGTGCGCACCCCCTGATCAGCCAAAGCCGTGGCGAGGAAATCGTGGAGCGTCTGTCCCACATACATCCCCTTGTGCAGCAGCAGTCCCTGCACCCGCCCCAACCAGGGGACGAGGCGGAAGGCAGCAGAAAGGTCCTCGAACTCGGTGAAATCCTGTTCGAGGACCTTCTGCCGCAGAGTCTGCGGGCCGATGCCCGCCGCGGTGAGCGCACCGACGATGGCCCCGGCCGAGGTGCCGGCGATCCGGTGGAAGTCGAAGCCGCTGTCGGCGAGAGCTTCGACCGCGCCGACCAGGCCCGGCAGCTTTGCACCGCCGCCCTCGAGAACGAGATCGGTCGTCGTCATGGCGGCTCCTTTCCTTCGCACCCCGATTCCATTGTGGACCAGCGCCGAGGATGTGCCGCCTAGTGACGTGCGACGGTGACCGGCACGTCTCCCTCTGGTGACCGGTGCGTCCGGTTCAGACCGGTGCGACCGGTGAAGTGGTCCATCGTCTGGTTGACGCCGAGGAAGTCCATGACCTTGTCGAAAGCGCGGGTCGGCAGGAGGCGGGCACCCGGAACCAGGCGGACGAGTGAGGGCATGACCAGCTGCTCACGACCGGATTCGACGGAGTCGAGGACCCGCGTGGCCACATCGTTCTCTTCGAGGATCGGGAGCAGGCGGGGGAATTTCGTCTGCACTCCCTTGAACATGCCCGTATTGATATAGAAGGGGCACACGGCAAGCGTATTGACCCGGCTGCCGTCGGCGCGCAGCTCTCCGCGCAGTGACTCGGTGAAGCCCACCGCCGCCCATTTGCTCGCCGAGTAGTCGGTCTGTCGAGCGACTCCGGTCAGGCCGGCAGCGCTGGCGATGGTGACCACCGAACCGCGGTCGCGTTCGATCATTCCGGGTAGGAAGGCCTGGGTCGTCCAGTACAGGGCGAAGGTGTTGACGTCGTAGAGGCGACGGATCGCCGCTTCCTCCATGTCGAGAAGCTTCTTGCCGGAGACGATGCCGGCGCAGTTGACGAGGATGTCGATCTGACCGGTCTGCTCGGCCATGGCGGCAACCTGGTCGGCATCACCGACATTGAGGGTGAAGGATCGGGCCCTGGTTCCAGCGGCCTCCACCTCGGCGCGCACCGCGTCCCCGCGTTCGTCCGAGAGGTCCCAGATGATGACCTCGGCTGCGCCGCGGGCCGCCGCGTCCAGAGCCATGAGTCTGCCGATTCCGCTTCCGGCCCCTGTGATGAGGATGCGGTTGCCGGCGATCTTCGTTCCACGCGTCATGTCTGTGCGTCCTTGCAGTTAGGCGTCAGTGCTGTTCCTCGCGAGCAGAAACCGCCCAAGCGGACCTCACGAGATGTTACTCAACAGTACATCAGTGTGCCGTGGGTCACGCAAGGGCGGGTTAGCCAATCGCCCGTCGCCTGGGAAGGTCAGCTCTCCTTCATGCCTTTCTGGATGAGGTCCATCACCGAGGAGTCCGCGAGGGTCGTGACATCGCCGACCTCGCGATTCTCGGCCACGTCCTTGAGCAGCCGTCGCATGATCTTGCCCGACCGGGTCTTCGGCAGATCGGGCACGATCATGATCGAACGGGGAGTCGCGATCGGTCCGATCGAGGACCGCACATGACTTCGCAGCTCACCCACGACATTGTCCCCGCCGTCGTGCGCGCTCTCCCGGAGGATGACGAAGGCCTCGATCGCCTGCCCTGTCATCTCATCAGCGGCCCCGACCACGGCCGCCTCGGCGACTTTCGGATGAGCGACGAGGGCGGACTCGATCTCCGCGGTCGACATCCGGTGACCGGAGACGTTGAGGACGTCGTCGACGCGGCCGAGGACCCAGAAATCACCGTCGCGGTCGATCTTCGCACCGTCCCCGGCGAAGTACACCTCCGGGTACTGCGACCAGTAGGTCTTCTTGAACCGTTCCTCATCGCCCCATAGGGTGCGCAGCATCGACGGCCACGGCTCCTTGATGACGAGGTAGCCGCCGTTTCCGGGTTCGACGGAATTGCCCTCATCGTCGTAGACGTCGGCGACGATGCCGGGCAGCGGACGCATCGCCGAACCCGGCTTCGTCTCGGTCACGCCCGGCAGAGGGCTGATGAGGATGCTGCCGTTCTCCGTCTGCCACCAGGTGTCGACGACAGGGCAGCGGTTCCCGCCGATGTGCTCGCGGTACCACATCCACGCTTCGGGATTGATCGGCTCACCGACGCTGCCGAGCAGACGCAGGCTGGACAGGTCGTACTGCGCGGGGATGTCGCGGCCCCATTTCATGAACGAGCGGATCGCCGTGGGCGCGCAGTAGAGGATGGAGACCTTGTACTTCTGCACGATCTCCCACCACCGGCCCCGGTGCGGTGTGTCCGGGGTGCCCTCATAGAGCACCGAGGTGGCCCCATTGGCCAGCGGACCGTAGACGATGTACGAATGGCCGGTCACCCAGCCGATGTCTGCGGCCGTCCAGTAGACGTCCGTCTCGGGTTTGATGTCGAAGACCGCCCAATGGGTGAAGGAAGCGCCGACGAGGTAGCCGCCGGTGGTGTGCATGATGCCCTTGGGCTTTCCGGTCGTTCCCGAGGAGTACATGATGTAGAGCGGATGTTCGGAATCGAAGGCGTCTGGAGTGTGCGTCTCCGGCTGCCGATCGACGACCTCGTGCCACCACAGATCACGGTCGCCGTTCCAGTCCACGTCCTGGCCGGTACGGCGGACGACGAGGACATTGCGCACCTCGGGGCAGTCCTCCATCGCCTCATCGACGACGGATTTGAGACCCGAGGGCTTGCCCTTGCGATAGCCGCCGTCTGCGGTGATGACGAATTCGACTCCGCAGTCCTTGACGCGGTCGGCGATCGCCGAAGCGGAGAATCCGCCGAAGATGACGGTGTGCGGGGCACCGAGGCGGGCGCAGGCCAGCATGGCGAACACCGTCTCCGGGATCATCGGCATGTAGATGGCGACGCGGTCGCCGGTCTTGACCCCGAGTTCGGCGAGGGCATTCGCGGTCTTTGAGACCTCGCGCAGAAGATCGGAGTACGTGATGGTGCGGGTATCGCCGGATTCGCCTTCGAAGTAGTAGGCCACACGATCGCCGAGGCCGTTCTCGACATGGCGGTCGACGCAGTTGTAGGAGGCGTTGAGCCTGCCGCCGGTGAACCACTTCGCGAAGGGCTTCTCCGACCAGTCGAGGACCGTGTTGAAGGGAGTCTCCCAGCTGATCCGCTGTGCCTGCTCCTCCCAATAGCCGATGCGGTCGGCGGCCGCCTTCTCGTATTCGACAGCCTGGGCATTGGCTGCGGCGGCGAAGTCCGCTGGGGGTGGGAAAGCCCTGTCCTCGTGGCTGAGTTCCTGAATCGTCGGATTGTTCGTCATCGTGCACTCCTTTCACCCCGCACCACCACGACGTGGGCGGGTCATCGAACTCACCTTCAACCTACTCCAGTCGGTTGGGATTTCAAGAGGTGCCCGCAGACGCGAAGAAGCCCCGCTTCCCCAGTTTTCACTGGGGAAGCGGGGCTTCCGTGTTGTGGCTCCGACCGGCGTCGATCCGGTGACCTTTCGATTTTCAGTCGAACGCTCTACCAACTGAGCTACAGAGCCGAGTCGCCGACATACTGAAGAAGTATGTCGAGAGAAACAAAGGCTCTTCCGAAGAAGAGCCTTATGCTCCGCGACCCTGACGGGACTCGAACCCGCGACCTCCGCCGTGACAGGGCGGCGCGCTAACCAACTGCGCCACAGGGCCTTGCTGTTGTGATGGAAGACCTTACGATCTTACACCGTACCCCCAACGGGATTCGAACCCGTGTCGCCGCCGTGAAAGGGCGGTGTCCTAGGCCTCTAGACGATGGGGGCCCAGGTTGTCCTCGGATTCCCCGTGGGCAACGACGTTAAGCTTATCCCACCCGATTCGAGGAATGCAAAACGAAAAGGAGTGTCCTCGGTCACACGACGGAAACGGTGTTTGTCGACGTTTCGCAGGGCCGCCTCGGCGAGGGGATCGGAGTCGCTAGAGTGGGAGGCATGGTGGCCCTGAGTGATGAGGAGTTCGACGCGATCCTCGGCGAAGCCCTGGATCTGCTGCCCGCCGGGGTGACCGAACAGCTGGACAATGTCGCCCTGTTCGTCGAGGATCGGCCGGAGAACGGTGATCGACACCTGCTCGGCCTCTATGAGGGCACACCGATCGGGGAGCGGGGAGTCGCCGGGTTCGAGATGCCCGACAATATCTTCATCTATCGTGACAACCTCATCGACTTCGCCGAGGATGTCGATCACCTGCGCGAGGAGATCGTCGTCACCATCGTTCATGAGATCGCCCATTTCTATGGGCTCGATGACGATCGGCTCCACGAACTCGGGTGGGGGTGAGCGTCTCCGGCCGAAGGGGTTGACGGGCTTACCGACGAGTCACTTGACGTCACGGGAATTGGCGTCCGCAAGCCTACTTCGCCTATTGTGGGCGGGTACCTATCAGCACCGATACAACATTCCGTCCGTATCGATGCGGGGACACGGAGCCGTGAAAGCTGCGCCTCCTGGCCCCGCTGACCTGCGGGCAGGAGGCACTACCCCCTTATGACAGTTGCATCCAAGACTTCCAGCGCGGCGACCCCGGCCGTGCGAGTACTCAATCTGGCAGGCATCGACTACAGCCTGCGCAGCTTCGACCACGACCCCGCCACCCGCCGTTACGGTTCGGAGGCCGCCGACAAACTCGGCGTCAGCTCCGACCAGGTGTTCAAGACCCTGATGATCCAGGTCGACGGGCAGCCCGTGACCGCGCTCGTCCCCGTCTCCGGTCAGCTCGACCTCAAGGCGCTGGCCTCCGCGCGCGGAGCGAAGAAGGCCCAGCTGTCCGGCGTCGCCGAGACCGAACGTCGTACCGGCTACCCCGTCGGCGGAGTCTCTCCGTTCGGACAGCGCCATGCCGTGCCGGTCGTCGTCGACCGCACAGCTCTCGACCATTCGACGGTGTTCGTCTCGGCCGGCCGTCGCGGTCTCGAGATCGAGATCCGCCCCGAGGATCTCGTCATGCTCACGAACGCCCAGGTCGCGAAGATCGCCGCGCTCGACTGATCAGCTCTCGCTGATCAGAACGTCGATCCTCGGCCTCACACCCATTCGACCTCACCGATCTCGGGCTCTGCCCGACCGGCGGTGAGGTCGGCGTACATCGCCACGGCATCGGCCACCTCGGCGAGGGGAACCAGGACATCGAGTCCGACCTCACCGCCGTAGTCGGCCCGCGTCGTCCACCCCCGGTTCCCGGCCGCCCGCTCCAGGGCGTTGGCCTGGGCATAGTCGACGTGTGCGGACACAGGGACGCGTTCACGACGGGTGACCATCCTCGCCTCATCCACGGCCGCCGAGGTGGCCTGACCGTAAGCGCGCACGAGCCCGCCCGCGCCCAACAGGGTGCCCCCGAAATACCGGGTGACGACGGCGACGACGAAGGTCAGATCATGACCGGTGACCACATCGAGGATCGGAGCGCCCGCAGTGCCGGCCGGTTCCCCGTCATCGCTGAAGCGCTGAGTGCGCGAATCGGTGTCGAGGACGAACGCCGAACAATGGTGGCGGGCCTTCGGATGCTCGGCGCGCGCCTCGGCGATGACGGACCTGGCCTCGGCCTCATCCGCGGCGGGGGAGAGGCGGGCGAGGAGACGGGATCTCTTGATCTCGATCTCGGCCTCGACGGGGCTGACGATGGTCTGGTAAGACATGCTCGTCACTGTAGTCGAATGTGTTCTACGATGAGCCCACGGGCGCGGATTCCGCGCTCATCCCCGGTACTTCAGTGAAAGGGTGACAATGGTGCACCATCTCGACGACGCCGACCTCGCAGCGCTCAAGGACGAATCCGCCCGAGCCCGTGAACTCGACCGCGCGCACGTCTTCCACTCGTGGTCGGCACAGCGACTCATCGACCCGCCGACCGTCGCCCGCGCCCACGGGTCGACGGTCATCGACGGTGAGGGTCGGGAGTTCCTCGACTTCTCCTCGCAGCTGGTGAACACGAACATCGGCCACCAGCATCCGGCCGTCGTGCAGGCGATCAAGGACCAAGCCGATGTGCTGTGCACCATCAGCCCGGCCACCGTCAACGCCGCCCGCTCCGAAGCAGCTCGCCTCATCACCGACCGCACTCCAGCCGGGCTCGACCACGTTTTCTTCACCAACGGCGGAGCGGATGCGAACGAGCACGCCATCCGCATGGCACGTCTGCACACCGGGCGAACGAAGGTGCTCTCCCGCTATCGGTCCTACCACGGTGGAACCCAGACTGCCGTCAACGTCACCGGTGACCCGCGCCGGTGGGAGAACGAGACCGGAGAATCTGGCGTCGTTCACTTCTTCGGCCCCTTCCTCTACCGTTCGGAATTCCACGCCACCACTGAGGCCGAAGAGACAGACCGTGCGTTGCAGCACCTGCGTCGGACCATCGAACTGGAAGGACCGGCGACGATCGCCGCGATCATCCTCGAATCCATTCCCGGCACCGCCGGCATCATGGTGCCCAGTCCGGAGTACATGCAGGGTGTGCGGGCGCTGTGCGACGAGCACGGGATCGTGCTCATCGCCGACGAGGTGATGGCCGGGTTCGGACGGTCGGGCAAGTGGTTCGCCTTCGAGCACTTCGACATCGTCCCCGATCTCATCACCTTCGCCAAGGGCGTGAACTCCGGGTACGTGCCTCTGGGCGGAGTCGTCATCAGCGAGGCGATCTTCGAGACCTTCGCCGAACGCGTCTACCCCGGCGGGCTGACCTACTCCGGGCATCCGCTGGCGTGCGCCGCAGCGGTCGCGACGATCAACGCGATGGCCGAGGAGGGCATGATCGAGCATGCCGCGCGTATCGGCGAGACCATCATCGGGCCGCGGCTGCGCCAGATCGCGGAGAACTCGAAGCACGTCGGCGAGGTCCGCGGCACCGGAGCGTTCTGGGCGATCGAACTCGTCTGGGACAAGGAGTCCAAGGAACCGCTGGCCCCTTACGGTGGCGGCTCACCCGAGGTCGCCTCGGTGGTGGCGGCGCTGAAGGAACACGGCGTCATCCCGTTCAACAACTACCACCGGCTGCACGTGGTCCCGCCGATCAACATCAGCGAAGAGGACCTCGAGCGCGGCCTCGGAGTCTTCGAGAAGGTCCTCACCGACTTAGACTTCCCCCACTAATTACTACCTGACGGCGGCCCAGCAACCTCGCGCGAGGTTGCTGGGCCGCCGTCAGGTAGTAACTAGGGGGTTTGGTGGGTGTAGTTGCCGCCGAGGATTGTCGCGCGGACCGGGATCTGTGCGATCTCGTCGGGGGCCACGTCCCGCGGGTGGGTTTCCAGGGCGACGAAGTCGGCGAGCTTGCCTCGGCTCAGCGTTCCCTTGTCCGCGCCCTGGCCCGAGGCCTTCGCCGCCTCGACCGTGTAAGCCGCGATCGCCTCATCGACGCTCAAGCATTCGGCCGGCGAACCCATGACGTCCCCGTCGCGGGTCTTCCGGGTGACATAGGCTTCGATCCCGCGCAGCACATTCCCGTCGGCGCACGGCCGGTCCGAGCTGCCGGCCATCGGCACACCCGCATCGACGAACGACTTCGCCCGGTAGATCAGGTGCCGGCGGTCCGGCCCGAGCGAAGCGTTCATCCCGTCCCCGATGCCGTCGGCGAACGCCGCCTGCGGGGTGACGACGATACCGTGTTCGGCCAGCGTCGCCAGGTGCTCGTCATGGACCAATGCGGCATGCTCGATCCGGTTCGGCACCGCCCTGCGGCCATAGCGCGTCTGCGCCTCGACGATGTTGGCGATCGCAGCATCCACGGCGGCATCACCGATGGCATGCACGGCCAGCGACCAGCCGGAGGCATAGGTGTCGAGGATCTGCTGACGAAGCACCTCGGCGTCGTCCTGCAGATAGCCGGGGTGGTCCTTGCCCGCGTAGTTCTCCCGCAGTGCCGCGGTCTCGCCGGACAGGGCACCGTCCATGAAGAACTTCACGGGCCCGATAGAGATGAGATCATCGCCGAGGCCGGTGCGCAGTCCCGCATCCAGACCGATGCCGAACCCGTCGGCGGAGTTCGCCGCGATCGGGTGCAGCCCGTCGGCCTGCGGCATGAGCTGCGCTCGCGCCCGCAGCTTGCCCTCTTCGCGGGCTCGCAGGTAACCGCTGATCTCGATGGGGGAGTGCCCGATCCAGCCGTAGGCGATGCCGCATTCGCCGAAGGACGTGATGCCTTCCTTCGCGTAGTACGCCGTCGCGAGATCGAGGGCGTCGACGACGGTGTCGAGCGAATACGGGCGGATGAGATCCTGCACCAGAGTCTGCGCGGTCTCTTCGATCAGCCCCGTCGGATGTCCGGCCGCGTCACGCACGACCTTGCCGCCGACCGGCTCCTCGAAACCGGGGCCCAGAATCCCCGCCCGACGCATCGCCTCGGTGTTGGCGATCGCGGCATGACCGGACGTCTGCCGCATGAACAGGGGGCGGTCCCCGGTGATCTCGTCGAGTCTGGCCAGGTCCGGATACTGCCCGTCGTAGTCACGGTGGGCATACCCCGTGGCTTCGATCCATTCCCCGGACGGAGTCGTCGCCGCGGCCTTCTCGAGTGCGGCATACACATCGGGCAGACCGCCGGGCAGCGCCGTGACATCGACCGAGGCCAGGGTGAGACCGAACCAGGTCGTGTGGCAGTGGACGTCGTTGAAGCCCGGCAGCACCGTCGCCCCGCCCAGGGACTCGACACGATCGGCATCGATGCCGTCGAGCTCCTCGTCGAAGCCGATGATCCGGTTGCCCCACACCCCGATCCTCTGCGCCCGCGGGCGCGCCGGATCAAGGGTGAATGCGTCGAGGTCGGTGAAGATCGCGTCGATTCTCATGCATCCACCTTAGTCAGATTCGTTCGCCATCCGCCCCACCGTTCACAACAGACCGTTCACGGCAGGCCGCTGCTGAGTTCACGGCAGGCGCGCCCCGCGAACGGTCGGATCCGTGATGCAGTGGACGAGCGAGAGCCCCTTGTGTGCCAGCGCCCGCTCGAACGCGTCGCGGAAGTCCTCGGTCCGCTCGACGCGGATGCCGAGCCCGCCGAACGCCGTGGCCATGGCTGCGAAGTCCGGATTCTGCAGTGCGGTGGCCGTGGCCCGGCCCGGATATTCGCGGTCCTGATGACCGCGGATCGTGCCGTAGACCGAATTGTCGTTGAGCACGACGGTGATGTCCGCGCCGTGCTGGACGGCCGTGGCCATCTCCTGCCCGTTCATGAGGAAGTCCCCGTCACCGGCGATGCAGAACACCGCCCGTTCCGGATGGACGAGCGCGGCGGCGACCGCAGCCGGCAGACCGAATCCCATCGATCCGTTGCGCGGGCCCAGCGCCGAGGGGAACCCGTGCGTGGGCAGGAACCTGGTCGCCCACCCGGAGAAGTTCCCCGCCCCGTAGGTGATGATTGCGTCGTCCGGCAGCAGGTCCTGCACATGGACGAATGCTTCGTCCATGTCGACGAATCCCGCCGAGGCTGCCGACCCCGAACCTGCCACCTGCGGTTTCCGCCACGCCTCGAGCTCGGCCCGGGCCTCGGCGACCCAGGCCGGCAGCTGCACGGCGTCCCCTGCCGCCTCGGACAGGGCATCGCCGAGCGGCGGTTCGTCGATCGAGCCGTCGGAGGACACCGAATACGTGCGGGTTCCCTCCTCGGTGAACAGGGATTGGGCGAACCGGCCGACCGAGGTGACGATGTGCTGGTCGAGGCGACCGAAGTGGCCGTGCGCATCGGCATCGGGGCCGATGACGACAGTGCGCTGGTCGACGCCGTTGCTGAACCCGTCGGTGGCCACATCGGTGCGGACACAGCCCAAGAAGATGTGCAGGTCCGCCTCGGCGAGGACCCTCTTCGCGACGGGGGACGCACCATAGCCCAAGATGCCGAGGAAGTTCGGACTGTCGTGGTCGATGCCGTCATAGGCGCGGAAGGTGCCGAGCACCCCGAGCCCGCGGTCGCGCGACCATTGGGCGATGCGCCGCGAGGTCGACGGCGACCAGTCCTCGCCGCCGATGATGAGCACGGGACGGTCGGCAGCGGTGATGCGGGCACGCAGCTCCGTGACGTCCCCGGCATACGGTGAGGCCGATCCGTGCACGCGAGGGGGCAGCACCGTTCCCGAACTCGGGCGGACGAGGACCTCTTCGGGCAGACCGACGATGACGGGACCGGGCCGCCCGGTCACGGCGGTGTGCATGGCGTCGACGACCACCTCGGCGGCCTTATCGGGATCATCGAGGGTGAGCACCTTCTTCGCGGTCGAGGAGAACCAGCCGTCCAGATCGAACTCCTGGAAGGATTCGCGGCCGCGATGATCGGTGGGGATGAGTCCGACGAATACGACGAGAGGGGTCGCATCCTGGTAGGCGGTGTGGACGCCGACCTTGACGTTCGCCGCACCGGGACCGCGCGTGACCATGGCGATGCCGGGAACCCCGGTCATCCGCCCCTCGGCGACGGCCATGTATGCGGCCCCGCCCTCCTGGCGGCAGACGATCGGGGTGATAGCCGAATCGCGGAGTCCGTCGATGACGTCGAGATACGACTCGCCGGGAACCAGATAAGTGCGAGTGACTCCGTGTGCTTCGAGTTCCTCGACGATGAGATGACCTGCAGAAAGAGACGCGGAGGTGTCCATACCCCATGCTTATCATCATTTCTCCTCCTGTGGTTGTCTCAACTGCCCACCACCCTGCCCATTCGAAACTGTGAGGTCGTATGATCGTGCAACAACGGAATCAGTACGGTCCGCCGACTGAGCCCGTGAGCAGGAATTCCACACCGGACCGGGGTGGGGACTGAGACTGACAGCCAGGAGGCTCTCGCATGACCGGAATCGACTCCGACCAGGCAACGGCGCAGGAGTTTGAGCCCACCGACCTCGGCGGCGGCCGCAGGCACGGTCGCGTCGGAGCCCCCTCGACGCCGCGCCGGGCGCAGCTCGAACGGGATCCGGGAATGCCGGCGAGCACGTGGCGGCTGCGTTCGGACGCGTGGGAGTACCTGAAGTTCGCGATCAAACGCCTGGCCGTCAGCGGCGGGGACTTCTCGATGATCGCCGAAGACGGCGAGGTGTGGCGCTCGCTGCGTTCGCTGAAGACGATCGAGCTCTACTGGGCAGGTTTCGGTCAGCGCTATGTCGAGGAGATCACCGACCTGCTCTCGAACGGCGAATTCGACCGCGCGCACGACATGATCACGCGTGCGGTCAATCGGCTGCGCGGCACCACCGTGCCCGATACCGGGGAAGACGATCTCACCGAGGATGAGCGCGCCGAACTCAAGGACCGCCAGGACACCCGTCCTCGCTTCGAGGTCCTCATCGTCGATGAGACCACCGAGGGCGGCCGCGATGAGCTGCACACGGATCTGCTCAAACTCCGCAACGCCTCCGACCAGTTCATCTATGACTACGTCATCGTGCCCACCGCCGACGATGCGGTGGCGGCGGCCCTGACGAACCCGAACCTGCTCGCCTGCGTCATCCGCCCCGGTTTCACCGACAACACCCGCGAGGTGCTCAGTCGTGACCTGCGCGATTCCATCGAGTTCGCGCACACCTCGACGAAGGAATCGCCGACGGCGCCGATGAGCCCGCTCAATTCGGTGCGCCGGGTGCTGCGGCTGGCCGACACCCTGGCGAATCTGCGCCCCGAACTTGACCTCTACCTCATGGCAGGCGCCCATATCGAAAGCCTCGCAGGTGCCCTGACCCACCGGTTCCGTCGCGTCTTCCGCCGCGAGGACCAGTTCGAACTCCACCTGTCCCTGCTGCGCCGCATCCAACACCTCTACGACACACCGTTCTTCGACGCGATCCGTGAGCATGCCCGCCGTCCGGCCGGTGTCTTCCACGCACTGCCCGTCTCCCGCGGCGGCTCCGTCGTCGGGTCGAAGTGGATCGGCGACTTCGTCGACTTCTACGGGCTCAACCTGCTGCTGGCCGAATCCAGTGCCACCTCCGGTGAGCTCGATTCCCTGCTCGCGCCGGTGCACACGTTGAAGAAGGCGCAGTCGCTGGCTGCCCGCGCGTACGGCGCCAAGCGCACGTACTTCGTCACGAACGGCACGTCGACGGCGAACAAGATCGTCCACCAGGCGGTGGTGTCACCCGACGAGGTCGTCATGGTCGACCGCAACTGCCACAAGTCCCACCACCATGCGCTCATGCTCACCGGAGCCCGCACCGCCTACCTCGAGGCGTACCCGCTCAACGACGTCGCCTTCTACGGGGCAGTGCCGCTGAACAGGATCAAGCAGCTGCTGCTCGACTACCGGGCCGCCGGCCGCCTCGACGAGGTGCGGATGATCACCCTGACCAACTGCACCTTCGACGGAATCGTCTACGACCCCTACAAGGTCATGTCAGAATGCCTGGCGATCAAACCCGACCTCGTCTTCCTCTGGGACGAAGCGTGGTTCGCCTTCGCCCGGTTCCACCCGGTCACCCGCAAGCGCACCGCCATGGTCGCCGCGGAGACCCTCGAGGAGAACCTCGCCACCAACGCCCACGCCGCGGCGTACCGGGAGCAGCAGAAGCGCCTGTTCGATCCCGAGACCGGTGCCCCCGCCCCCGATTCGGAGTGGCTGGAGGAGGACCTGCTGCCCCCGCCGGATGCGACGATCCGCGTGTACGCGACCCAGTCGACGCATAAGACGCTGACCGCGCTGCGCCAGGGATCGATGATCCACGTCTACGATCAGGAGTTCTCCGCCGGCGCCGAGGAGGCCTTCCACGAGGCGTACATGACCCACACCTCGACGTCGCCGAACTACCAGATCCTCGCCTCCCTCGACCTCGGCCGCAGGCAGGTGGAGATGGAGGGCTTCGCGCTCGTGCAGAAGCAGCTCGACCTGGCGATGAGCCTGTCCTCGGCGATCGCGCGTCACCCGCTGCTGAAGAAGACATTCAAGGTGCTCACCGCCGCCGACCTCATCCCCGAGGAGTACCGGGTCACCGAACGGACGATGCCGCTGCGCGATGGTCTGTCGACGATGTGGGATGCCTGGGTCCGCGATGAATTCGTCGTCGATCCCAGCCGCATCACCGTCGAGATCTCGGGCACGGGAGTCGACGGGGACACGTTCAAGCACGAGCACCTCATGGACCGCTACGGCATCCAGGTGAATAAGACGAGCCGGAACACGGTGCTGTTCATGACGAACATCGGCACCTCACGCTCGGCCGTCGCCTACCTCATCGAGGTGCTGGTCAAACTGGCGGGGAAGTTCACCGACCCGCACGAACTCCAGGAACAGGATGCGCTGACTGAACCCGCCGCGGTGATGCCCCCGCTGCCGGACTTCTCGGCCTTCGCCCCCGACTACGCGGCCGAGGTGCCCGCCGACGACCCGTCGAAGCAGCTGCCCGACGGCGACCTGCGCACCGCCTACTATGCGGGTCTGCGTCGCCAGAACATCGAGCACGTGCTGCCGCATGAGCTGCGACGCCGCGTCGAGAACGGGGAACAGCCGGTCTCAGCCGGATTTGTCACCCCGTACCCGCCCGGGTTCCCGGTGCTCGTGCCCGGACAGGTCATCACCGCCGAGGTGCTCGACTTCATGTCCGCGCTCGACACCCGAGAGATCCACGGCTACGACTCCCGCCAGGGCTACCGCGTCATCCTCAAAGAGGTCCTGGAGAGCTGAGCGAGATCGACCGTGCAGACCAACCGTCTCATCCAGACCGTCGAAGCCCACACCGAGGGGCTGCCCGTTCGCGTCGTCACCGGGGGAGTGGGGCCACTCCCCGGTGAGTCCATGGCCGAACGCAGGGAGTGGTTCATCGAGAACTCCGACGATCTGCGGACCTTCCTCATGTGCGAACCCCGCGGCCACGGGTGGCTCTCGGGAGCGATCCTGCAGCCGCCGACCCGTGCCGACGCGGACTGGGGAGTGCTCTTCATCGAGGTCACCGGCGTGCTGCCGATGTGCGGGGCCGGCACGATCGCTGTGGCGACCGTGCTCGTCGAGACAGGCATGGTGCCCGTCGTCGAACCCGTGACGACCGTGCGTCTCGACGCTCCGATCGGGCTCATCACCGCCGAGGTGGTCGTCCGGGACAGTCGCGCCGAGTCGGTGACCATCGTCAACGTTCCCTCGTATGCGCATGTCCTCGACCAGACCGTCGAGGTGCCCGGGCGAGGGACGATCGCCTGCGACATCGGCTTCGGCGGGAACTTCTACGCCTTCGTCTCCGCCGCCGACGTCGACATCCCGTTCGAGCGCGACCGGGCTGAGGACTTCATCTCCGCTGGTCGCGAGATCATGGCTGCGGTCAACGAACAGCTCGACCCCGTGCATCCGGTGACCGGATTCCGCGGCTGCGAGCACGTCGTGTTCCTGACGCCGCCGACGGGGCCCGGGCCCGACGGCGAAATCCCGGATGCCCGCCATGTGCTCATCAATTATCCCGGCTGGCTCGATCGGTCGCCCGGCGGCACAGGCACGAGCGCGCTCATGGCCGTCCGGCATGCCCGCGGGCAGTTGGGCCTGAACACGGATTTCGTCAATCAGTGCTTCATCGGCACCTCGTTCACCGGACGGCTGATCGAGGAGACGAGAGTCGGCGAACATGTGGCTGTGGTGCCGACGATCACCGGTAGCGCCTGGCTGACCGCGACCTCGCAGTTCATGCTCGACCCCAGCGACCCGTTCCCCGCCGGCTTCTCGCTCTGAAGTAGGACCGGCGGCTAGCCCAGCTGGCCGGGGTGGAGGACGCGGGAGAGGAAGTCCTTCGTCCGCTGCTCCTGCGGGTTGCCGATGACCTCTTTGGCCGGACCTGCCTCGACGACGACTCCGCCGTCCATGAAGACCACGCGGTCAGCGACCTGCCGGGCGAACTCCATCTCGTGGGTGACGACGACCATCGTCATTCCCGCCTCGGCGAGGTTGCGCATGACCTGGAGGACGTCACCGACGGTCTCCGGGTCCAGCGCCGAAGTCGGCTCGTCGAAGAGCATGACGTCGGGGTCCATGCTCAGTGCACGGGCGATCGCCACACGCTGCTGCTGACCGCCGGAGAGCGAACCGGGCTTGGCCTCCATCTTCTCGGACAGCCCGACCTTCGCGAGGTTCGCCTCGGCGACCTTGTTGGCCTCGGCCTTCGATCGCCTGAGGACCTTCGTCTGCGCGATCGTGAGGTTCTCGCGCACGGTGAGGTGGGCGAAGAGGTTGAAGGACTGGAAGACCATGCCGATGCGGGTGCGGGCGGCATCGATGTCGAGATCGAGGTCGGTCATGTCCATGCCGTCGACGACGATCGAGCCGCCGGTTGGAGTCTCGAGCGTGTTGATGCATCGGAGCATCGTCGACTTGCCTGAGCCCGAGGGGCCGATGACGCAGACGACCTCACCTTTGACGACGTCGAGGTTGATGTCGGTGAGGACCTGGTTCGTGCCGAAGCTCTTCTGGAGGTTGCGGATCGCGATGATCGGCGTCTTTGTCGACGCGTGCGAGGTGGTGGTCATCATTTCACTCCTGAATCGGCGGAACCGTATTTGCGCTCGAGCACCCGCGACAGATACGACAGCGGGATCGTGATGATGAGGTAGCACAGCGCGATGACGATGAACGGGGTGAGGTTCGCGGTGTTGACGATCTCGGCGCGGCCGAGTGCCGCGAGCTCACGGCCGTCGACCGAGGAGCCGAGGATGTAGGCCAGGGACGAGTCCTTCGCGAGCAGGATGAGCTCGTTCGTCAGCGGCGGGAGGATGATGCGCATCGCCTGCGGCAGGACGATCGTGAACATCGCACGTGACGAGGACATGCCGAGTGACCGGGCGGCTTCGATCTGACCTTTCGGCACCGCCTGGATGCCGGCGCGGATCGTCTCGGCCATATACGCCGAGGAGACGAGGCCGAGGGCGATCATGATGATGATGAGCTGCGGCAGATTGAAACCGGGAAAGGCCACAGGCATGCCGAATCCCAAAACGAGGAAGACGACGAGGGCCGGCAGTCCGCGGAAGAACTCGATGTAGATCGTCGCCAGCCAGCGATAGACACCAACGGAGGACAGGCGCATGAGCGCGACGAACAACGCGATGACAAGGCCGAGGGCGAAGCCGAGGAACGTGTAGACCACGGTGTTCTTCAAGGCCATCGTGATGACGTCAGGGAACATGCCCGTGGCGATGTCGATGCGGCCGAAGGAATCGATGAGCGTCGGCCAGTCGGCGAAGACCGCGACGAGGACCGCGATGACGACGAGGATGGCGTATTGGATGCCACGGGAGAGCTTCGCCTTCTGGCGTTTGCTCATCTTGGCCTTCGGAGTGGCGGTGGCGGCCGGGACGGCAGGGCCGGTCTGGCGGCCGTCCTCGCTCGCTGTGGGAGCTGACATGGTTGTCCTTCGAAAAGCTGTGGCGGGGGTGTCCGCCGGGGTGCGTGCCGTGAGTGTCGGTTGGGACTCAGGCAGGTTGGTAGAACTCAGCCGAACGGGCGGCCCGCTGCAATGACAGATCGCAGCCGGCCGCCCATTCGCAAGTGGTCACTTCGGTGCGTCGCCGAACCACTTCTTGTAGATCTTGTCGTACTCGCCGTTGCCCTTGATCTCTTTGATCGTGTCGTCCACGGCCTTCTTCATCTCGGTGTTGCCCTTCTTCGTCGAGATGCCGTAGTGCTCGTCGGTCTTGATGTCGAAGCCGACCGCGAAGCCCTTGTTCTCGGTGTTGTAGTTGTAGAGCACCCCGTTGTCATTGATCACGGCGTCGACCTGACCGGTCTTGAGCGCTTCAAGTGAGAGCGGCAGATCCTCATAGGTGATGACCTCGGAGTCCTTGAAGTGCTCGGTCGCGTAGTCGAGGCCCGTGGTTCCGGCCTGAGCTGCGATCTTGAAGCCCTTGAGCGCCTTTTCGTCCTTCGCGGTCTTGTCGGCCTTTGTCAGGATCGCCTGGTTTGCATCGAAGTACGGTTCGGAGAAGTCCGTGGCCTCTTCGCGTTCAGGAGTGATCGTCGTTGCCGCTGCCGCGACATCGCACTTGCTTTGGTTGAACTCCGCGCCCGAAGTGATCGTCTCGAACGAGGTGTTGATGATCTCCTGCTCGACGCCGAGCTTCTTCGCCACGGCATCGACGATGTCGACGTCGAAGCCGACGACCTCGCCGTCCTTCTCGAACTGGAACGGCTGGTAGGACAGATGGGTGCAGGTGGTCAGTTTGCCTTCCTTGACCAGGGGGACTCCGCCTTCGGCGGTCGCTGCAGGTTCGGAATCGCCTCCGCCGCCGCAGGCGGACAGGGCGAGCATGGCGCCGGCTGCCACAATGGCCAGGCTCGAGCGTCGTTTCATGGTTCCTCCAGGGGATCGGTGACGGTCTCGTCACGCAAACGGATTGCCCGGACATCCGTGTCTGGGCAATGTCTGAGAGGAATCCTACCGTGAACTGGGTCACACCTATGACGCTTTGATGATCGCCGAGGCGGTTGTGACGAAATCGTAGTCTTGCCGCCTTCGCGGTTGGCTGACCTGCGATGCCGGTGAGTTGTGGTCACAGAGCCGAGGCCCGACCGCCGAAAACGGCGATTGGGCCTCGGATGAGTGACCAGGTTCGGACTGAGGCTCAGCTCAGCTGATCCTCCATATCGAGGTCAGAGGTGTCCTTGGCCAGCCACAGGGCGATGATCGTGACGATGGCCGCGGCGATGATGTAGAGACCGCAGTAGAAGATCGACCCTCCTTCGTGCTGCCACAGAGCGACCATGGCGAATGGTGCGGGACCGGCCCCGATGACGCTGGACATGTTGTAGGAGATCGCCGAACCGGTGTAGCGGACATTGGCGGGGAAGAGCTCGGGCAGGTATGCGGCCATCGGACCGAAGGTCAGCCCCATGAGGATGAAGCCGACGATGAGGCCGATGATGACTCCCGGGGTGCCGGCGTTGAACAGGGCGTTGACGACGAGTCCGTAGGCGGCGATGAGCACGGTCACGCCCAGCAGCATCTTCCGGCGTCCCAGCTTCTCTGCCAGGGGGCCGGAGACGACGGTGAAGATGCCGAAGAAGACGACTCCGATGATGAGGTAGGTGAGGAATTCGTTCTTCGTGTACCCCAGCCCCGCGACGAAGCCTGCGGGATCGAAGGACTTCCCTGCCGCCTCAGCGGCGGTTTGGGCCTGCTCCGGGGTGGCCGGGGACGTGCCGTAGGTGAGGGTGAACGCGGTCATGAAGTAGAAGATCACGTAGGTCGCGAGCATGATGAACGTGCCCAGGATGAGCGGCTTCCAGCTCGTGGCGAAGACCCGCCCGAGCGGGGCTTTCGAGATCTGCTGCTTCTGGGCGACGAGCTGGAACGCCGGGGTCTCCATGAGCGACATGCGGACATAGAGGCCGACGGCGACGAGCAGGGCCGAGAGCAGGAACGGAATGCGCCAGCCCCAGGCGAGGAACGCCTCGGGGGAGGTCCAGGTGCCGAGGGCGACGAAGAGCAGGTTCGCGATGATGAAGCCGACTGGCGCGCCGAGCTGTGGGAAAGTGCCCCAGATGGCGCGTTTGCCCTTCGGGGCATTCTCGGTGGCCAGCAGTGCCGCGCCCGACCATTCGCCGCCGAGGCCGACGCCCTGGCAGAAGCGCAGAAGAACGAGGAACAGCGGGGCGAGGACGACCCAGCCCGGCGTGCTGGCTGTCGGCAGCAGGCCGATGAGGAAGGTGCCGATGCCCATGATGAGCAGAGAGGCGATGAGCGTCTTCTTCCGGCCGATGCGGTCACCGAAGTGGCCGAAGATGATCGAGCCGAGGGGGCGGGCGACGAAGGCGACGCCGAAGATCGCGAACGAGCTCAGCAGCTGAGTCGTCGACGTCTGGTTGGGGAAGAAGAGGGCCGGGAAGACCAGCGAGGAGGCCGTGGCGTAGGCGTAGAAATCGAAGAATTCGATCGTGGTGCCGACCATCGAGGCGGTCAGGACCTTGCCGCGGGTGTTGTTCTTCCGAGTCGCTGCGATTGCGTCGTCGTCGACTCCGGGTGCCGAAGAGGGATTCTCCGGCTGTGTTTCGGTGGACATGGTGGTGGTGCTCCGCTGTTTCGTGAGTGCAGGCACGGGCGGGTGGTCCGTGCCAATGGAAAAGGCCGTCGGCGCTGTGTCTGGCACAGCGTCGACGGCGACGAATCGAGATTACGCTCGTCTCACAAAACGTGATTTCCGAGTCTCACCGAATGAGATTACTAGGTGGTCGAAGTGTTCTGGACAACTCGGACGGGCGGTCAGTCCGCGGTGGTGACCTCGGTGATCGTCACCT
Organism: Brevibacterium sp. OS20; assembly: GCF_056837565.1. Lineage (NCBI taxonomy): Bacteria > Bacillati > Actinomycetota > Actinomycetes > Micrococcales > Brevibacteriaceae > Brevibacterium > Brevibacterium sp. OS20. The sequence continues at coordinate 935,785 of NZ_CM166367.1, forward strand.
TCTCCTTGGGTGCGCCGTCGCCGGCGCCGGAGTCTGTGCCCTTGGCAGCGAGATCCGCGACGGTCTTCGTGCTCTTCTCATCCAACTGTCCGAACACGGTGTAGTCGGGCGGCAGCGAGCTGTCGTCGTAGACGACGAAGAACTGGGAGCCGTTCGTATCCGGGCCGGAGTTCGCCATGGCCAGAGTGCCGGCCGGGTAGGTCTCGGAGCCGTCGAGCTCATCGGCGAACGAGTAGCCTGGGCCGCCCGACCCGGTGCCCGTGGGATCGCCGCACTGGAGGACGAAGATGCCCTCGGTGGTCAGGCGGTGGCATTCGGTGTCGTCGAAGTACTTCTGCGCGGCCAGTGACAGGAAGCTGTTGACGGTGCACGGGGCGCGGTCGGCATCAAGAGTCACCGCGAGGTCCCCGGCGCTCGTCGCGACGGTGGCGTCGACGCTGCCTTTTGCCTGCGGCTTCTCTTCAGGAGCGTCGACTTCCTTCGCGCCCGGCTGCGAGTCAGCAGGGTACGAGCAGGTTCCCGCGGCGGCCGCGGAGTCCGAGCTCCCGGAGGACTCGCCGGAGTTCCCTTCGGAATCAGACGATCCGCATCCGCTCAGCAGCAGAACGGCGAGGACGGCGAAAGCAGCGAGGGTCAGCAGCAGAGCTGGTTTCGGGCGACGGTTCGATTCATCAGAGTGGCGGGTCAGGGCATGAGAGCGACTGGGCGCAGGGTGATCCATGCGTTCATCGTATCGGCACTTTCACCGAGAAACGGGCTGAGCGTCGAGACACGGGCGTGCACACCCGTTTCTCGACACGCAGCCCGTTTCTCGGCGGAACTCAGGTCTCGACGGAGGTGCGGGTGCTCGGGTCGGGGGAGCCGCCTCGGCGAAGGAAGATCGCGATGGAGATGACGATGAGCCCGGACACGCACAGACCCACACCCACCCAAGCCGGTGCACGGTAGCCGAGGCCGGCGGTGATGACGATTCCGCCGAGCCACGCGCCCAGGGCGTTGGCGAGGTTGAAGGCGGCGTGGTTCATGGCCGCGGACAGGCTCGGGGCGTCGTGGGATTCGCGGAACAGACGCATCTGCAGGGCCGTGGTGATCATCGACCCGGAGATGCCGATGAGGAAGAGGGCGATGATCGCGATCGCCGCTATGTGGGTGAAGGCGCCGAACGCGGCGAGCACGAGGGCCGAGAGGATCATGCCGCCGGTGGCCGAGCGTTCGATGGACTTGTCGACGAGCGGTCCGGCAATCAGCGATCCGGCGGTCATGCCCAGGCCGTAGACGGCGAGCACCCACGGGATCGCGACGCTGGGGACGCCGGCGACGTCGGTCATCGTCGGGGTGATGTAGGTGTAGACGGCGAACATTCCGCCGAAGCCCACGGAACCGGCGACGAGGGTGAGGATGATCTGGACGCGTCCGAGCGCCTTGATCTCCCCGCGGGCCGAGGGCACCGCGCCGAGCTTCACGCGCGGAACGCCGACGGCGACCATGATGACGGTGAGCACGCCGAGCGCGGCGACGAGGGCGTAGGCGCTGCGCCATCCGAACATATTGCCGAGTGCCGCAGCGAAGGGAACGCCGAAGATGTTCGCGATCGTCAGGCCGAGCATCACTCGTGACATGGCTCGGCCGCGGCGGTTGGCCGGGACGAGGGAGGCGGCGACGACGGCTCCGATGCCCAGGTAGGCTCCGTGCGGCAGACCGGAGACGAAGCGTGCGATGTTGAACAGTCCGGCCGTCGGGGCGAGCATCGAGGCGAGGTTGCCCAGAGCGAAGAGACCCATCATGCACAGGAGCAGCAGCTTGCGATCCATATGGGCAGCGATGGTCGTGATCAGGGGTGCGCCGACGACGACGCCGATCGCATAGAACGACACCGCATGCCCGGCCTGGGGGACCGTGATGCCCAGCTCCTCGGCGATCATCGGCAACAGGCCCATAGTCGCGAACTCAGTCACCCCGATGGCGAAGGCGCCGATCGCCAAGGCGAAGACAGCGAACTTGTAGACTCCGCGGGAGACCGGGGCATCACTCATGGGGCTCCTTCAAGGGAAACGCGGGATCGGGGAGGCAACCGCACCAGCCTATTGCCCACAGCGGTTCCTCGGAACCCCTCAGGTACCCAATGTGACGATTCGAACAGCCTCAGTCGACGTTCGCTTCCTCGGCGTCGTATTCGGCCAGAGCCTGCGAGGCGACGGAGAAGGCGGTGTTCGCGCTCGGCACGGAGCAGTAGATGGCCGACTGGAGGAGGACCTCCTTGATCTCATCGCGGGTGAGCCCGTTGCGCAGCGCAGCCTTGACGTGCATCGCCAGCTCCGCCTCGTGGCCACCTGCGATCATCGCAGTGAGCGTGATCGCCGAGCGCATCCGCCGCTCGAGCCCTGGACGGGTCCAGATCTCACCCCAGGCGTAGCGGGTGATGAGGTCCTGGAAGTCGCTCGTGAAATCGTCGACCTTCGCATTCGCGCGCTCGACATGGGCATCGGAGAGCACCTGCCGTCGCACGGCCATTCCCGCCTCGCGCACGTCGTCGCGGCTGGCCTCCCGCGGCCCCGAGGCTGTCGGCAGCTCGGGACCGGCTTCCGGGGAAGCGGCTCCGCCGGCCCCTGCGCCGAGTCCCTTGCCCTGCAGAAAGTCAGCGAGCAGACCCGCGGTCACGACCGGAGCCTCGGCTGGCACGAGATGAGCGGCGCCGTCGATGACCTCGAGCAGCGCCCCGGGGACCTCGCCTGCGATCTCGGCGAGCTTCGTCGCCGGAGTCGGCTGATCCTGTGAACCCGCGACTGCGAGCAGGGGACGCGTGATCTCGGGCAGTCGCGCGCGGACATCGAAGTCGGCCAGTGCATAACAGAGGGAAGCATAGGAGAAGCGGTCGGCGTCCTGCAGCGAATGAAGAAGCGCAGCCGAGGCCTCCGGTTCCCGGTCCATGAACCCTTCCCCGAACCAGCGCTGTGCCGAACCGATGACCTGAGTCGGGGTGCCCGAGGTCGCCACCGTCTGGGCGCGTTCCTCCCAGGCCGAGGCCTCACCGATCTTCGCGCCCGTGCAGAAGACGGCGATGCGGCCGAAGCGGTCGCCGTGATCGAGCGCCAGCTGCAGGGCCGTTGCTCCGCCGATCGAATCGCCGGCGAGGTCGACGGGAGCGCCGGGGGCGGCCACATCGGGAAGGACCCGATCGAGGGTGCCCAGGACCGCCTCGGCGAGGTCGGACATCGTGACTCGCGGGGCTATGGACGTCCCCGCGGGGACATCGATCGGTGCCGAACGGCCGTGGCCGGGCAGGTCGATGCCGATGACCGTCGTCTCCGGACTGAGTGCGGTCAATTCGGTGGCGGCCTGCTGCCATAGGGCTGCCACGGAGGTACCCAGGGAAGGCAGGACGACGAGCACTCGGGCATCGGTGGCGGGGGAGGCGGGTGCGGCAAGGACGGATGCGGTGAGGTCCATGGGTGTCACTTTCTTCGGTCGGCTCTTAAGTCGGAATACGGGTCTCAGTCGAAGGGTGGCAGGTCGATCTCCTGCGGTCCGGAGCTGTCGATGGTCGCCAGGATGGTGCGGCGGATGTCCTCGGCTTCACCGAGGTAGGACTCGGGGGTGAAGAATTCCTCGATTCCATCCTCGTCGCCGATCTCGGCGCGAAGTTCTGCGACAGGGTCGGATCCGGGGGCGATGATGGCTGCGCGGGTGTCTTTGTCGATCCGGTCGCCGAAGACGATGCCGAGCTTCTCCCCATAGATCCCGGGGGAGGCAGCGTCGAGGTTCGCGCGCATGGCTTCGGCGTTGACGCGCAGGCCCGCGATCATCTCGTCGAGGATGATGAGCGAGGAGATCGCCAGGGTCATGAGCTCGGACAGGGCCGGCCATTCGGCATGCCAGGCACCGTCGGAGCGTTCTTCGATGGCTTCGGCGGCGGCCGTGGTCAGGGTGGACAGTGATCCGGGCACGCGCATTCCGTTGCGGTGGAGCAGCACCGCCGAGGTGGGATTCGACTTGTGCGGCATCGTCGAGGATCCGCCGGTGGAGGCCAGGGACAGCTCACCGATCTCGGGGCGCACGCCGATGAGGACATCGCGGGCGATGGAGGCCCCGACGGAGACGCATTGGGCGAGGTGGGAGCCCCAAGACAGGATGCGAACGCGATCGGTGTGCCAAGGGACGGGGATCTGGGTGAGTGCCGCGTCGGGACCGACCATCTGCACGTGGAATTCGCGGAGCAGGGATTCGGTAGAATCGCCGGCGAACCAGCGGATCGCGGCGCGGGTGCCGGCGGCCCCGCCGACCTGCACATAGTCGACGTAGGGTGCCTGGCCTTGGACTTCATTGACCTCGGCGGCCCAGGCGGCGGCCTTGAGGCCGAAGGTCGTCGGCAGGGCCGGTTGGGTGAGGGTGCGGGCCAGGCACAAGGTCTTCGCGTGGGCGTCGGAGAGTTCGACGAGGGAGGCACCGATGACTTCGAGCCTGGCCTGCATCTGCCGCACGACGCGGGAGACGAGCAGGCCGATCGCCGTGTCGATGACGTCTTGGCTGGTCAGCCCCCGGTGCAGGCATCGTGAGGCTTCGGGGGAGAGCCGGGAGCGGACGCGGGCGAGAAACGGGATGAGCGGGTTGCCGCCGGATTCGGCGGCCTCACCCAGGGATTCGAGTTCGGTGTGATCGTCCGTGAGCGTGCGGATCGTGGCATCGATGGCGGCGGCCACCTCGGCGCGGATCTCCGACGACACCAGCCCCACCCGTCCCTGTGCGACGATCCATGCGGTCTCGACTTGGCCGATCGCGGTGATGAACGCGGCGTCGTCGATGGCTTCGGATCCGCGCAGATCGCCGGGGGCGAAGAGAAACCGGGTGTGGGCGGTGTCGGTCATGTCGCTTCAGTCCTCGTGGCTGGGGAATCGGAGGAAGGGAGTTTCCTCCTCACCCTGCAACCGTATGTCGAAGTGCAGCGATCCGTCAGCCCCTCGAGTGGCGATGAGGCGGGTGCGCTCGTCTTCGTCGAGCGAGGACAGGAGCGGGTCGGCGGCCAGTGCCGCGGTGTCCTCAGGCAGATAGATGCGGGTGAACAGCCGGTTGAGCAGCCCTCGGGCGAAGATGACGACGCTGATGAAGGGTGCCTTGCCCGCCTCGGTGGGGCCGGGATCGACCGTGGAGAAGCTGAACTCGCCTTCCGGGTCGACGGCGGCGCGGCCGAAGCCGGTGAAGGTGAAGCCGTTGCGGCGCAGCGATCCCGTCTCGCGGGGGACAGCGCCGTGCTCATCGGGCTGCCAGATCTCAAGAATGGCATCGGGGACCGGGGCACCGGCCCCGTCGAAGACGGTTCCCGTCAGCTGCACGGCGCGAGCCGAGCCTGGCGGGACGAGCTCATTATCGTGCTCGAACGGCAGCGCATAGCCATAGAACGGGCCGACGGTCTGGCCCGGTGTCGGCGTGAGATCAGGGGTCGTGGGGGTGTCAGTCATCGTCCTCTTCTTCCATCCAGGTCCGGTTGGCGCCGGTGAGCACGATGTCCCAGTTAAAGCCCATGAGGAATTCGTGCTCGGTGATGTTGTGGTCATAGGTCGCCACGAGGCGGTCGCGCGCCTTTTGATCGGTGATCGACTGGTAGATCGGGTCGAGGGCGAAGAGCGGATCCCCGGGGAAGTACATCTGGGTGATCATCCGCTGTGTGAACTCGGATCCGAAGAGCGAGAAGTGGATGTGGGCCGGTCGCCAGGCGTTGTGGTGGTTCTTCCACGGGTAGGGGCCCGGTTTGATCGTCGTGAACGAGTAGGAGCCGTCGTCGCCGGTCAGGGTGCGGCCGACGCCGGTGAAGTTCGGGTCGATCGGGGCCGGGTGCTGGTCGCGCTTGTGGATATAGCGTCCGGCCGAGTTCGCCTGCCAGATCTCGACCAGCTGGTTGCGCACGGGGCGGCCTTCCCCGTCGATGACCCGACCGGTGACGCGGATGCGCTCGCCGATGGGTTCGCCGTCGGCCTGGATCGTCAGGTCGGATTCGAGGGTGCCGATGTCCCGGTGTCCGAAGGCGGGGGAGAAGAGCTCGATCGTCTCGGGGTCGGTGTGGCGGGGGTCCTTCGTCGGGTGACGCAGGATCGATGACCGGTAGGGCTGGTAATCCAGCCGCGGCTGGGTCTCGGGCTTCTTGCCGCCGGCGACATCCTGCTTGTACTGCGCTTCGATGCCGTCGATCTCGGCGGACAGAGTCGCCTGCGATTCGGCTGCGTCGTCGGGGCCTTTCACGGTTTGATCTTCGTTCTCCGAGGACTGGTGCTGACTCATCGTCGAACCTCTCTTCGTCTCTTCGTCGGTTGACATCGTGGTGGGGTCGGTGGGGGTGCGGGTCAGCCGTGCGGCCAGCCCGTGTAGCACTCGGCCAGGTAGCGGCGACCGTGGTCGGATTCGAGGATGGACCGGAGTTCGCCGAGGCTGCGCTTCGTTTCGAAGTCATCCTGAGTCGGGTCGGTGTGGAGCATCCGTGTCATCTGGTAGGAGAAGTTCTGGGCCTTCCACACGCGTTTGGTCGCGGTCTGCGAATAGCCGGCCAGCGCCTCTGCGTCGGAGTCCTTGAGCGCCGAGATGAGGGCCGGCGCGAGCACGGCGACGTCGGCGAAGGCGAGGTTGAGGCCCTTCGCTCCGGTCGGTGGGACGGTGTGGGCACTGTCGCCGGCGAGGAACATCGAACCGTGCTGCATCGGCTCGGTCACGGCCGAGCGGAAGGGGAGCACGGTCTTGTCGAAGATCGGCCCGGTCTTGAGTTCGAACCCGTCGGGGCCGTCGACGCGGGCCTGGAGTTCGGTCCAGATCCGATCGTCGGACCATTCGGCGACGTCGGTGTCGGGGGAGGCCTGGAAATACATGCGCTGGACGTTGTCGGAGCGCTGGGAGATGAGTGCGAAGCCGCGTTCGGAGCGGGAGTAGATGAGGACTTCGTGGCTGGGCGGGGCCTCGCAGAGGATGCCGAACCAGGCGAACGGGTACTCGTGGAAGAAGCGCTGCCGGGTGCCGTCGGGGATCATCGAGCGGCATGGTCCCCGGGAGCCGTCGGCGCCGACGACGTAGCGGGCGTCGACGCGCAGTTCGTCGCCGTCGGAAGTGGTGGCGGTGACCCAGGGACGTTCGGTTTCGACATCGCCGAGGCGGGTGTCCGTGACCGAGTAATAGGTGGGGCGGCCGGTCCGTTCGCGGGCGGCCGAGAGGTCGACGAAGATCTCGTTCTGGGGGTAGAGCCAGACGGATTCGCCGACGAGTTCGGGGAAGTCGAAGTGGTTCGAAGAGCCGTTGACTCGAATGTCGATTCCGTCGTGTCGGTGCCCGTCCGTGTGGACGCGCGATTCGACGCCTGCGGCCTCGAGCATGCGCACGGATCCTGCTTCGAGGATGCCGGCGCGGTGGGTGTGGGCGATGTCGTCGCGGCTGCGGTTGTCGATGACGACGGATTCGATGCCTGCATTGTGCAGCAGGTGCGCGAGCATGAGCCCCGCGGGTCCGGCCCCGACGATTGCGACGTCTGTCTGAAGTTGTGCCACCTTGGCCTCCTTGCCTGTCTCTTCCCAACAGTGTGCGCCCAGTCACGGACGCGAGGCGATGACGTTCTCAATGAATGGGAGGAGGGGGTTGGGGTGGGCGGAGGGGGCCAACGGGACTATCGGTGTGGCGCTTTTGGGCATTACTTCCCTAAGTCACTTTTCGATAACAGATTACAGAAGTGATGGAAAAAAGTTCTACGAAAGTAATTCATAAGTCATCATGAAGTCATTCCCCACAATATTTCATCGTGACAAGGCGCTGGAGCGCCCGACAATGAGGAGTCCCCAGTGACCACAAAGACCACGCGTTCGCGCAAATTCAAAGCCATCCTCGCCGGCGGCATCGTCCTCGGCGTCGGCGCTGCCGTGACGCTGGCGGCCTGGACCGACGACGAATGGGCCGAAGGCGTCTTCGGCGCAGGTTCATTCAACGTCCAGGGCAGCACCGACGGAACGACATTCGCTGACCATGAGAGCAGTGACGGTGCCGCGGCGCTGACTTTCGACCTCGACGGTGGGGACAATATGTCGCCCGGCGATACCGTGGCGGCGCCTTTCGTGCTGCGCCTCGACGGACCGACGAGCTACGACGCGACTGTCTCTCTCGAGTCGGCGGCAGGAGGCGGGGACAACGCTGCGGCGCTGACCTACGCGATCGTTCAGGTCGCCTCGGCGGGTGACTGCTCGGCCACCGCAGAGGGCACTTCGATTGTGCCCGAGGGGACGGCGCTGGACTCGACTACGGGCGCTGCGGAATTCAATCTCACCGCGGGCGCAGACACTGCGACCGGCGACCCGGTCACGCTGTGCTTCCAGGTCACTGCCGGTGACTCGCTGGAGCAGGGGCAGAACACAACCGCTCAGTGGCAGTTCACCGCCACCTCGGCCGAATGACGACTCTGAGCTGATCGATGAGGTCGCTTCTGCCGACGCTGCATAGATTCTTCTCGTCCCGGCGGGCGCCTGATGACGCCCGCTCAGTCAGTCGACGGCAGCTGCGTCAGCGACAGCAGCTGCGAGGCCGCCGCATCAAGGCGATTCTCGCTGGCGGCCTCGTACTCGGCGTGGGCGCAACGGCCACGGTCGCCGCGTGGACGGACTCGGAAGAGGCCTCCGGCTCTTTCGAAGCCGGACGGTTCAACATCGAGCTCCGGGTCGGCGGCGAATGGAACGGCACGAATGAGATGACCTTCAATGCGGGCAACATGTACCCGGGGCAGAAGGTCTACGCGCCAGTGTCAGTGCGCACCACGTCGAATACGTCGATCGACGGCAAGCTCACGGTCTCAGCACGCGGAATCTCCAATCCGAATACCTTTGCCTCTGCACTCACATACCGATCCGTGGCCCGATCGACGTCGGGTGTCACCTGTAACGCGGCCAATTTTCCTGGTCCAGGCGCCTTCGTCTTCGGCAGCGCTGCTGCTGCAATCCCGCTGAGCTCCACGCCCACAGCCGACACCACCCAAACCCTCAAAGCCGCCTCCGCGTCGGTCCAGGACTATTGCTTCGAGGTGACACTGGCAAGCAACGCTCCGAGCTCTGCCCAAGGTCTGCAGGCGAGCCACACCTGGACGTTCACGGCCGAGTCCACCGCGCCCGGGAATTGACCATGGCGGGCTCTATGACACGCAAGCGGAACGTGGGTTCATGGCTGGGCGGAGCCGTGCTCAATGTCCTCGCCGTCCTCGGCGTGGTCTGCATCGTGCTCGTCATCCTCAGCTTCGTGTTCAACGTATCGATCATCATGTTCAAAACCGGCTCGATGAGTCCGACGATCCCGGCCGGATCGGCCTCCCTCGTTCGTGAGATCCCCGCAAAGGACATGAAGATCGGTGACATCGTCACCGTCGATCGCGGGGAGAACGTCCTACCGGTGACTCACCGCGTCACCGAGATCCAGAGCATTGACGACTCCACCGGTGCAGTGACGTTTGAGATGAAGGGCGATGCGAACGCCGAGAAAGACCCTGACCCCTACACCGCCGAGACGGTCCGAACGGTGATGTTCTCAATCCCCGGGGTCGCTCCGATCCTTCAACAGTGGCGCAATCCGTTCCTGCTCGGCGGCATCACGATCGCGGCCAGCCTCCTCGTCGTGTGGGCATTCTGGCCACGGCGAGATGAGGATGACGACGACACCCTCGCCGAGGCGACCCGCCCCCGTGCGCGATCACCGCGGCACGCAATCGCGCTGCCGGTGGTGGTGGCCGTGGCTGTGGTTGGGCAGGTAGTGCCAGGGGTGTCGTTTGCCGAGGATGCTCTGTCCGTAAACGCGGATCGTTCCCTGTCCGCGTCATCAGATGCGGCAGATGACATCCTGCGTATGCGCGACTTCGGTGATGCCGAGAAGATGCGCAACCTCAGTCCCGGAAGCTCGGCCACATGGGCGGTCGATGTATGGGCAGATGCCTCCGAACCGGGAGACATAACGATCTATATCGGGTCGGGGGCAGGGGCGGAGGCGCTGACGGATTCGCTGTCTATCGATGTGCGGGAATGCGCGATGACTGAAGCGGAGGCACCGTGTCCAAGTGGTTCGCAGATGTTGATTCGCGGAATGGTGCTCAGCGAATTGGAGCCAGCTGCTGACGACGGTCTCACCCTGCTGGAAATGGACAGCGATGACTCTCGCCGAGTCGAGGTAACGGCGACTCTCGCAGCCGACGCCGATGTTCGCGCGGTAGCTGGCGCCAGGGCGGGTGTGCGCGTGCTGGCGGAAGGCCTCGGCGACAAGGTTTCGACAGGTCCAGGAGATCCCGGTGATCCTGGCGCGCCGGGCGATTCTGGCACTGACTCTGATGGCACTGTCGAGGGCGCGGCCGATGGCGGCAGTTCCGGCGAGCTGCCGTGGACCGGAATCGATGGTTGGCAGTGGATTCTGCTCGCAGCATTCTTGCTCGTTGTCACCGGCTCAGCGATCGTGTCGCGAACCAGGAAGGCGAGGATGTCATGACGGGCAGGAACTCGCCGCGACAATCTTGGAGACGAGCTCGTCTGCTGTTGGCAGTAGTCGCCTTGCTCGCCCTCGTCGCCGGTCCAGCCGCAGTCAACGGCACCCTCGCCGGTTGGAATGATGAGAAGATAAGCCAGGGGACGTTCACTGCGGGCAAGGTCCCGGCACCGGTGTTGACCGGCAACTGCCAGTTCCGTCCGGGTATTCTTGGTATCGGTGCTAGTGTGCGAGTCTTTTGGAAGCCTCCGGCGGGTTACTCACTCAGCAACATCGTTGTCACTGCATCTACGAGCGGTCTTGGGTCCGTCTTGGCACCGATCACCGGCTTCAATCTGACGTCGAACACGACCTCGAACAGCGATGGATCGTACACGACAGACGTGCCCACCAACCTGCTTGGCGGATTGCTCGGACTCGGATCCGAATTGGAGATAGCCTTTCAGGCCAAACATGCCAGCGGTTGGGTTTCGACATCTGCCTCTGTCGCTAGTAACGCCGGGTTGCTGGGCGGAATCGGCGGAAACTGTCGCAATCTGACGTGATTCCGAGGTCTGACGATCTTTCGTACTGGCAGATGTGCGGGTGTCCGTTCTCGGGCACACCCGCACACATATGCAGCAGTACGGCCTCACGGGCGTGGGTTGATCACCCGACCCCAGGTTGACTTATTGCCCCAGATGTTCTGGCGCAGCCCCTCGAGCTGGAGGATCTGCGAGTGGTCGACGAATAGGTTGCATTCGTTGCCGTAGTTCTTGATGTACCACTCGAAGACCGGCCCGTCGGCGGCTTCGAACATGACGTTCTCGAGGCCCAGACCGTTGATGATCGAGGCGGCCGCAGGGGTGTTCCACTCGTCGACGTTCTCCGTGATGCCCTCGGACTCTATCATGATGATCGAGGCTCCGGCATCGAGCGCCCGCTTGCCGCGGTCGACTAGATCGCCGATGTCCTTTGCAGACTCCGCAGCCAGTTCGGCCTCACCGGAGTCTCCGCCGGAGCCGATCTGGATGCCCAGCTCCGGCTTCGCCTTCAGCCCGGCCTTGACGACCTTCTCGACGAGGCGCTCAAGGCCTGAGGTCGGGAGCATGATGAATCCGGTCGAGATCTCGATGACGTCGAAGCCGACCGCCTTAGCCTCTTTGAGGTACTGGTCGACTGCGTCATCTCCGTAGCGCAGGACCGTTTCGATCCATCCGCCGGAGGACACATACGCCCCGTTCTCATGGGCGATGTCGCTGAAGGCCTTCACCTGCTCGGCCGGGACGAGGGAGAACGAGCCCCCGGCCCACTTGATGCCGTCGACCCACTGACCGGCGACGTCGAAGACGTCCTGCAGGTGCCGGGTGCCGAAGGTCGAATAGTACGGAGCGCGGATCTCGGTCATCCCGATGGTGCGGGGTTTGGCCGAGCGGTGGGCGCGGGGGACGAAGTTCATGGACACATCGAAATCGATGGCGTTCGACATGGTCTTTCCTTTCTTCGGGTGTCGGCGGTCGCCGACTGGGTGCCGGGATCTCCGGCGGGTGACGCAGCCTCAGCTGCGAGCCTGGGGGACGTGCGCGAGGACCGCGGTCAGCTCTCGGATCTGATGGTTCTCGAGGTCGTGGACAATGTCGGCGATCTCGTCACGCAGCTCCGCCTCGGCGAAGGGGGACGTCAGTGCATCGAACTTCTTCCGGGCTCCCGTCCAGTCGAGAGGATGCGTGGTGAAACCCTCATAGTCGTCGGTGTTCGCCCGGAACTGGGTCCCATCGCCGAGGGTGACGACGAGGTCGGCGCACATCTGCTCGGGGAAGCGATCGCTGAACTCCGTGGAGGGAGTGATCGTAACCTTGTGCATGAGGTCCTGGACATCGTCGGCGACGATCCGTTCAGCCTCGTACTGCGCCGGATTGAGCTCACCGTCGAGAAGGACGACCGCGAGCATCCACGGCAGCGAATGATCGGCCTCCTCCTTCGTGCGGATGGAGCGCTTGTCGCCTTCTTCGCCGCCGCCGATGATCGAGTATGCGACATCGAAGGTCGTCAGCTCGACGCTGGCGATGGCATCGGCACGGAATCCCTCCTGGGAGCGGACGTCCTGTGCGGCGTCGAGGGCCGACTGCGAATGGATCTCCGCATTGTGCTTCTTGATGATCGTGTCCGTGACCTTCTCGAGATCCTCCGCCGACCAGTCGAGCTCGAAGTCTCCGGCCAGGGCCTTGAAGCCCTTGTTGCCTTCGAAGACCTCGGACGGTCCGGTGATTCCGCGTGAGGCAAGGAGTGCGTCGAAGACTCCCTCCTTCGACACATGGGGATAGGCCAGGCCCTTCCAGTGGCTGAGGTCTCCGGTCCGGGTGACCCGCAGTGCGACGTTCGCGGTGCCGGCCATGGCGGCAGCATTCGCGATCTGCTCGGCATTCAGTCCCAATGCCTTCGCCGAGGCGGCCGCCGCAGCGAAAGCGCCCTGTGTCGTGTGGTCGAAGCCGAGGTCTCTCACCGGTGCGACATCCGAGAGCCGGGTGTGGATCTGATAAGCCACGGCGAAGGCCGTGAGAAAGTCCGCGCCCGAGGCGTCGGTCAGCTCCGCGGTCGCGAGGACCGCGCCCATATTGTCCGACGGGTGGTTGGTTTCGCCCTTGGCCAGATAGGCATCCATGAAGTCGAGATATCGGCTCAGGGCGGAATTGAAGAACGCGGCGTGATCGGGGCTGGCCTGGCCCCCGCCGATGAGCGTGGCTCCGCGTCCGTCCCCGAGGTCCTCGATGAGGGTTCTGATCTCCTGCAGCGGGGGAGCGTCCAGGGCGCCGATGGCGACGCCGATTGTGTCGAGAACGCGGATCTTGAGCTGTTCGAGGGCGCTATCGCTGAGCATGTCCAGCGAGGCATCGGCGACGAACTGAGCGAGTGATTGCACCTCTGTCGGTGCGTGGTGCTGGTCCATGGTGACCTTCATCGTGACCCCTCCTAGTTAGGTAAGGCGTACCTAAAGCATGACTCTAAAAGTATCTTGACGTCAAGATACTTTTGCTGAGCGCTGAGTCACATCGAGCTGAACGGGAGGTGCTGTGCCCGGCGGTGGTTGACTGACCATCGATTGTTGAGCAAAATGGACGGTTGTTGTGTTCGTCCGCGAACCTGCCGTGAACAGAAAGCAGCTCAATGATCATCACCGGACTCATCGTCGGCCTCGTCCTCGGATTCGTCTTCCAACGTGGACGTTTCTGCGTAACCGGCGCCTTCCGCGACCTCACGCTGACGGGGAACACGCGCTGGTTCTCCGCCCTCATCGTGCTCATCGCCGTGCATTCCATCGGCCTGTTCCTGCTCAACAGCTTCGGAGTCATCACCCTCGAGGCGACGCCGTTCCCATGGCTGGCCTCGATCGTCGGCGGACTGATCTTCGGCTGGGCCATGGTCTACGCCGGAGGCTGCGCGACCGGCACCTATTACCGGGCCGGTGAAGGACTCGTCGGCAGTTGGTTCGCCCTCATCTTCTACGCCCTCTTCTCCGCGGTGATGAAGCTCGGCCCGCTCGCCGGCTTCACCGAGGGCATCCGCGGGATCACCCTGGACAACGGCAGCCTGCAGGCGAGCACCGGCATGAGCCCCTGGGTCTTCGTCGCCATCATCTCTGCAGTGGCGATCTGGCTGACCGTCCACCATGCCCGCAAACTCAAGACTCCGATGGCCACCCTGCCTCCGCGCAAGACAGGCCTGGCGCACCTGCTCACCGAGAAGCGCTGGAACCCCTTCGCCACAGCCGTGGTCATCGGCATCATCGCCACGATCGCCTGGCCGCTCTCCGCCGCCACGGGCCGCAACTCGGGTCTGGGCATCACCACCCCCTCGGCGAACCTCGTCGGATACCTCACCACGGGTGACACGCAGCTCATCGACTGGGGCGTCATGCTCGTCATCGGCATCCTTGTCGGCTCCTTCATCGCAGCAAAGGCCTCCGGCGAGTTCCGGGTCCGCGTGCCGGACAAGAGCGTGATCATCAAGTCGATCATCGGCGGTATCGGCATGGGCGTCGGCGCAGCCATCGCCGGCGGCTGCACCGTCGGCAACGCGATGGTCTCGACCGCACAGTTCGAATACCAGGGCTGGGTGTCGATGGTCTTCATGATCGTCGGCTCCGGAATCGCAGCGAAGGTCTCCATCAAACCGAAGAAGTCGCAGGCCGCAGCGCCCGCGGCGGAAAGCAGGACAGTATGAAGCAAGTACTCGAAACCGACGGCCAGGTCTGCCCCTTCCCCCTCGTGGAAGCCAAGGACGCGATGACCGGTCTGGAAGCCGGTGACGAACTCGTCATCAACTTCGACTGCACCCAGGCCACCGAGGCGATCCCGCAGTGGGCCGCCGAGAACGGCTACCCCGTCACCCACTTCGACCGAGTCACCGACGCGAGCTGGACCATCACCGTCCAGAAGGCCTGACCCACCTACAGCCTGACGATCGTCTCCGCACCGTCGGCGACTGTCAGCCGCATGATCGTGTTCTGCTCGATGAGACTCCACCCATTGTGTTCCAGTCCCGAGGAGGACACGATCATTGCGTTCTCGGGCGACCGCTGCCAGCTCATCCGGTAGTAGTGATCGTGATGGTCCGGCGGCAGCGGTTCCTGCAGATACGGCACTTGTGTTCCCGCAGTGGCATGAACGACGATCATCTCCTCTGTCGTCAGGAAGAGCAGGTTCATGCCCGGGCGATCGAAGCCGGCCCGTAGCATCCGCACTGTCCCGATCACCGCGTCGAGCAATGATTCGCCGTGCCGCAGCCGCCGGAGGACGAGTGCGAAGACGATCGCAGAATCGGTGGTGCCGCCCACTTCGTCAGCCTCAGCGACGCTGACGAATTCGCGCAGCCGTTCGATCGGGTGCACCGAACCGTTGTGCGCCATCGCCACACCATCGGCCAGGAACGGGTGCGTGTTCTCTTCGAGGTCCTTCAGTCCTGTCGTCGCCATCCGCAGGTGGCAGATCCGCCCCTCGCTCGCCTCCGCATCCAAAGCGCGGGTCAACCGGGGATCATCGGCGCCCTCGGTGGGAGTGCGGAACCGCGCGACCGCCTCGGCGCGGGGGTCTATCCACGCCGTGCCCCACCCGTCATCGTGGACGGTCCCCATCGACTGCCACTGCCGGCACTCATCGACACCGATGAGATCCACGGCCGTGGTCGGGACGGGGGAGATGAAACCGAGCAGTCTGCACATAGCCCCTCCTTCGCGCTGACCTCAGGTTACGCCGATGGGTAGGCAGTGTCAGTGTCGATGCCTAGACTCAAGACATGAAGATCACGGTTCTCGAAGGCGATATCACCGAGGTGGCCGTCGACGCGATCGTCAACGCCGCGAATTCTTCGCTGCTCGGTGGCGGCGGAGTTGACGGAGCCGTCCACCGCGCGGCCGGTCCCGCGCTCCTCGAAGCTTGCCGCGAGGTCAGGCAGACCACCCATGTGCGCGGTCTGCCGCCGGGCCAGGCCGTCGCCACCTCAGCGGGGGATCTGCCCGTCCGCTGGGTCATCCACACGGTCGGACCGAATCGGAACGCGGGCGAGGCTGATCCTGAGATCCTCGAGTCCTGTTTCGAATCAAGCCTCAACCTCGCCGAGGAGCTCGGAGCCTCTTCGATCGCGTTCCCGGCCATCGGCGGCGGAGTCTACGGCTGGGCGCCCAGGGACGTCGCCGAGGCGGCTCATTCCGTCATCGTCGACGGACGGTCCCGCGGCCGCTGGGACTCGATCGACGAGGTGCAATTCGTTCTCTTCAGCGATCAGATGACCAGCGTGTTCTGCCAGGTCTTCGACCACGATCAGTGGTGATGTCATGAAGGTCAACAGGGTCATTCCCGACATCGCGGTCGACGACCTCGACGCCGCGCGGGAGTTCTATGCGGGCTTCCTCGGGCTGAGCAGCGAGGAATTCAATCTCGGCTGGGTCGCACGCTTCACCTCACCGGGCACCGGCGCCAGCGTGCAGGTGCTCACCGACGATGACACCGGGCAGACGAATCCCGTGGCTTCGGTGCTCGTCGAGGACGTCGACATTGCCTTTGCCGAAGCCCAGCAACAGGGCATCGAGATCGTCCACCCGCTCACCCACGAGGAATGGGGAGTACGGCGGTTCTTCGTCCGCGCACCCGACGGCAACGTATTCAATATCGTCGCGCATCCGGAGTGAACCGACGCGGGGCAGTGTTCACGCTGCCCTGTGCCGCACTTTGTGTACGACCGCCAGCGCCAGTGCGCTGACGGCACACCCGGCGGCGATTAGCAGCGGAATTCCGGAGACGGCGGCCTCGACGACATATTCGGGGCCGGTCTGCAGAACCGGACCGACGATCTTGACGAGGAGGAAACCGAGGACGCCGATGAAGAGGAACAGCGCCGCCCTCTTGCCGAGAACCACCGCCAGGGGCTTCGGATACTGATAGGTCTGTGTCGTGCTCATGGTCGATCACCTGATGTTTTCGTCCACGGTCCAAACCATTTGGGCTGTGCCTGCCACGCTACGCCTGCAAGCAGAGTGTGCACTGGGGGATCTGAGGACGTTCGATGGGAGCAGCCGACGATCACCCGCGTGAAGCACCGCCCGGCCGAACCAGCCCCGTCTCATAGGCGAGCACGATCAGGGCAGCGCGGTCCCGGGCATCGAGACGAGTGAGCAGTCGACTGACATAGGTGCGAGCAGTGGCGGGGCTGAGGAAGAGTTCGGCAGCGATCTCGTCATTGGTCAGCCCGCGCCCGATTCCGCTGAGGACCTCGACCTCCCGTTCAGTCAGCTGATCGAGCCCATGCCCGTCCGGATAGGGTGAATGCCCCTCCGCGACGACCCGCATGACCGCGGCGGTGACAGATGGAGACAACAGGGCATCACCGGCGGCGACCGTGCGGATCGCAGCGCGCAGATCGTCGGGAGAGACGTCCTTGAGCAGGTAGCCTGCAGCACCGGCACGGATGGCGGCGAACACGTTCTCGTCCTCGTCGAAGGTGGTGAGCATGAGCACCCTGACCCCGTTCAACGCACCATCGGCGACGATGGCCCGCGTCGCCTCGATCCCGTCCATGACGGGCATGCGGATGTCCATGAGCACGACATCGGGGCGCAGCTCCCGCACATGCGACAGCCCTGACCTCCCGTCCGCCCCCTCGGCGATGACCGAAATGTCTCCGTCGCGTTCGGCCAATGGCCGCAGACCGGCCCGGACCAGCTCCTGATCGTCGACGATGACGACGCGGATCGCCTCGGTCATTCGTTCTCCTCCACGTTGATCGGCAGATGCGCGATCACTTCAAATCCTTCACCGTTCGCCCCGGCACCGAGGCGACCCCCGAGCAGCCCCGCCCGTTCCGACATCCCGCGGATGCCGGCACCGGCGGCCGTGTCCGCGGCCCCGCTGTGACCGTCATCGTGGATGCGCACGATGAGCTCGTCGCCGTGCACCCGCCCGGAGATGCGGGCCGCGCTCGCCCCGGAATGGCGGAGCACGTTCGTCACCGATTCCTGGACGATCCGAAATGCCGCGGCGTCGACGGCCCGCGGCAGCCGTGCCGGATCGACATCGAGGTCGACCGTGACGTCGAGGCCGGCGGCTCGGGCCGACTCGATGACGGAGGAGATCGAAGCCAACCCCAGCGCCGAGGCGGGTCCCGGGTCGGTCGCACCCGCGGACTCCTCGCGGAGGACCTTGACCGTGCGACGCAGTTCCCGCAGTGCCTCCGAGGTGGCACCGCGCACCCGTTCGAGTGCGGCCGCGCGGTCGTCCGGGTCCACGGCCTCGGCCGCCACTGAGGTGTGCAGGGAAGCCACGGACAGGGTATGGCCGATCGTGTCGTGGAGGTCGCGGGCGATGCGCACTCGTTCGGAGTGCATCCGCGCCTCGGCGGCTCGGGACTCCTCGGCAGTGGTGAGGGCGGCGATGCGCGCCGACTGCGTACGGGTCTCCCGGACCAAACGGACCACGGACCCCAGGGCGATCGCGGCGGCTGCCAGGGCAAGTTCAGTGACGAAGCCGTACCCGGTCAGTTGGGCGCGCGGATCGAGGTCATCGAACCGGTAGAACGTCGACACGGCAATCAAGACCGCAGCACCGAGCACCGCCCATGAGGTGCGCCGCACCTCGGCAGTCGAGTAGAGAGCACCGACGGCGGGCAGGACCATGCCGATCGGCGGCAGATTCAGAGCGTAGTAGGCGAAGATCCCGAACACGGTCACGGCCAGAACGGTCAGCGGCAGACGGCGACGCAGGAGCAACAGGGCACCGAAGCCGATGGCCCAGGCGACGCCGGGCAGCGGGGAGGACTCGGCATCGGCGGCGATGACCAGCGAGATCACCAGGGTCACCGCAACCGCCAGGGAGGCATCGGTCAGCCACGGTGCGAGGCGCTCGCGCTCCTCACCCGTCTCACTCACATCTGCCGAACCCATAGTCCAAGACTACGGAGCAAACGCGTCCGCCGCAGTCGTTCGGCGTCGATCGGGCAATCGCCTGCAGGCGACTCGAGCCTCGCCTCGGGGCGGGAGAAACTGACGCCTCAGTGTCGATGTGGCAGATCCGGCCGGCCGGAAGAGTGGGGGACATGAATACGACAACACATTCGAAACGTCCTCTGTCCTGGCCGCTCATCGTCGGTCTGTCCTCTCTGGCGCTGCTGTGGCCGCTGACCGGACTGTGGCCCATCCTCGGTGACGGCGCCGTCCGCGCCCTCATCCTGCTCGGTCTCACCGGAGCGGTGTGGATCGGGACCGTCGGCTTCGCCCGCGTCGCTCGGCCCGTACTCACCCTGACGATCTGCGGCGCGGCGCACGGCTTCCTCACCCTCGCATTCGGCGGACTGCTCGCCGGGACCGGGCTGATCAGCAGCGGGCCGGCGGTGTTCATGGCACTCATCCCGAGCCTCGGAATGGGCGCCGGGATCGGCGCCCTCACCGGACTGGCAGCCTACGGAATCCAGGCGATGCTCGGGAGGCGAGAGCAGCGATGAGACGGCGCCCGCACGCCTCTGTCGCTGCCGGGGCCGCTGTCGCGGTGGTCGCCGCGGTCGGGCTGGCTGCCTGCGGAGTGTCGACCACCTCGGTGACGGAGGCCGAGTTCGACAACGAACTGGCCATCCCGCCGTTGGCGGAATCGACGGTCAACGGCGGAGTGCGCACCTTCGACCTCACCGCTGAGAAAGGGTCGACGGAGTTTCCCGGTCAGGACGGACCGACGGAGACCTGGGGATTCAATGGGTCATTTCTCGGGCCCACTCTGCGGGCCGAACGCGGGGAGAAAGTCGCCGTCGACGTTGCGAACGACCTCGACGAACCGACGAGCGTGCACTGGCACGGGATGCATCTGCCGGCGACGATGGACGGCGGTCCGCACCAGATGATCGATCCTGGTCAGTCGTGGAAGCCGCACTGGACGATCGACCAGCAGGCCTCGACCCTGTGGTACCACCCGCATCCACATGGAAAGACCGAGGACCACGTGTACAAGGGGTTGGCCGGGATGGTCATCCTCGACGACGATGCCAGCGCCGACGCGGATCTGCCGGACGAGTACGGCGTCGACGATCTCCCGCTCATCGTCCAGGACAAGTCTTTCGACGATGGTGAGCTCGAGCTCAGCGACGACGGGGCCGAACCGGGGATGCTCGGCGACACCGTCATGGTCAACGGCACCATCGGCGGGGTGCAGGAGGTGACATCGGAGAAGGTGCGGCTGCGCCTGCTCAACGGATCGACGGCGAGGACGTACGCCTTCGAATTCCCCGATCGGTCGATGGATCTCATCGCCGGTGACGGCGGACTCCTCGACGAACCTGCCGAGGTCGATCGGCTGAGGTTGGCACCGGGTGAGCGCGCCGAGGTGGTCGTCGACTTCACCGCAGGTGAGACGGTGCGGATGCGCTCGGCCGAGGTCGACCTCGGCGGGGTGGCGGTGCCGGCGACGATGGGCGGACACGATTCCTTCGACGTTCTCGAATTCCGTGCGGCCGAGACCCTGACGCCAGCTCCCGAACCCGCATGGTCACCGTCGTCGCATGCTGGGGACGATGCCCTAGTTGAGGCTGAGGCAGCCAAGACCCGCAAGTTCGAACTCGAGGAACGTGAGATCAACGGCGAGCGGATGGACATGAACCGCATCGACGAGGTGGCCTACGTCGGTGACACCGAGGTGTGGGAGGTGCGCAGCAAGCAGCCGATCCCGCACAGCTTCCATATCCATGATGTGCAGTTCGAGGTGCTCTCGGTTGATGGGGAGGCGCCGCCGGTGGAGATGAGCGGAAGGAAGGACACGATCTACCTCGAACCGAATCGCGACTACCGGCTGCTCATGCGATTCGAGGACTTCGCCGACCCGACGATGCCGTATATGTATCACTGCCACATGCTGCTGCACGAGGACGAGGGCATGATGGGCCAGTTCGTCGTCATCGAGCAAGGTCAGGAGGCAGAAGTCGGGGTGCCGGCCGGGCATGACGGGGCCGGGCACGAGCACTGAGGCGGTGACAGTGCTCGTGCGTCATCGACAGAGCGATCACACCGCGGTGTAGCCGCCGTCGATGAGGTAATAGGCGCCGGTGACGAACGAGGCATCGTCGGAGAGCAGGAACGATACGACCTTTGCAACTTCATCGGCGGTGCCCAGGCGGCCGAGAGGGTGCTTGGCCTTGAGTCCTTCAAGCGTTTCGGCGTCCAGGCTCGATTCGAGCAGGGGAGTTGTGATGTAGCCGGGGCCGACTGCGTTGATGCGCAAGCCTTCGGTGCCGTATTCGGCGGCGGCATTCTTCGTGATGCCGACGACGCCGTGCTTGGCTGCGGTGTAAGCGCCGTTGTTGATCGCGGCGACGGTTCCGTGAACCGAAGCCATATTGACGATCGCCGACTCCGCTGCGCCGTTCTCGAGCATGGCCGGGATCTGGAAGCGCATGCCGTAGAGGACGCCGTTGAGGTTGACGTCGATGACCTTGTCCCACGAATCGAGGTCGGTCTCGCCGGCGGGCACCTGCTTGCCGCCGATGCCCGCGTTGTTCACGGCGAAGTTGAGTCCGCCGTAGGTGTCGACGGCGAACTTGACGACCTTCTCCGAGTCCTCCTTCGAGGACGTGTCCTGCCGGATTGCCGAGGCGGTGCCTCCGGCCTCGGTGACCTCACCGGCGACACGCTCGGCTGCCTCGAGGTTGATGTCGGTGATGACGACCTTCGCGCCCTTGGAGGCGAGGTCCTTGGAAATCGCCTCTCCGAGGCCCGATCCGCCTCCGGTGACGAGTGCGACCTTGTTCGTGAAATCTGCCATGGCGGTGACTCTCTTTCTCGAAAATCCTCGGGCCCAGCTGACGTGGCCCTCACCAGGCGTAACGAGGAAGAGTCGGAGAACATTCCGCTGTAAGTCGGCCTGTTCGGTCACACGGGGCATTGATCGAGGCCGGCAACAATGGTTAACTGGTTGCAATCTGCAACTGGATTGATGATCGCTGCGGCTCGAGGGGGAGCGATGGGAAAAGTGGCATGGGGTTTCACCTGTTCGATCGACGGATTCATCGCCGGGCCAGGCCATGACATGTCGTGGCTCTCGGCCTCCGAGCCGAACGCCGAAGGCACCACCGAGGGCATGGCGTCGAAAGTCGCCGTCATCATCTCCGGCCGCAGCGGCTACGACGCGGCCAAGGCGCAGGCCGCCGAACGCGATGAGCTGACGTCCGAGCCATACGGAGGTGTGTGGTCGGGGACGGAGTTCATCCTCACTCATCGTCCCGAGGATTTGGCCGATGACGCCTCGGTGACCGCGCTGAACTGCACCATCACCGAGGCGGTCGAGCGTGCCCAGCAGATCGCCGGTGACCGCGACATCCAGATCATCAGCGCCGATATCGCCCGGCAGGCACTCGAGGTCGACCTCATCGACGAACTCCAGGTCTACGTCGCCCCGGTCTTCCTCGGCGACGGCACCCGGATCTTCGATGTTCCCGGCGGACGGCGGGTCGACTGGGAGCTCAAGACGATCGATACGGCGAACGCCCGCAGCTTCGGTCGGACGTACCGACCCAAGAGACCTAGCCCTCCCGCCGACTGAGGTCCCAAAGGATCCGCAGAGCCTCCTCGTCGAACTCCTCACCGGAATCGACATCCGGTGAACCGCTCCTGACCTCGGCGTGGAGGCGTTCCATCTTCCGGTCGAGTTCGCTGGCCGCGTCGGCCGCCTCGGTGAGTTCGCCGACGAGACGTTCGGGAACGTCGCCGTCGAACTTGTAGTGGATCTTATGTTCGAGGCTCGCCCAGAAGTCCATCGCGATCGTGCGGATCTGCACCTCGCAGATGACCGGGGTCGGCCCGCTGCGGAGGAACACCGGTACCTCGAGGATCGCGTGCAGGCTGCGGTAGCCGTTGGGCTTCGGCTCTGCGATGTAGTCCTTGACCTCGACGAGGCGGACGTCGTTCTGCGCGGTGAGCAGCTCGAGGACGTGGTAGGTGTCGGCGATGAAGCTGCAGGTGATGCGGATGCCTGCGATGTCGGTGATCTCGCGGCGGATGATCGCGGTGTCGAGCGGCAGGCCCCGACGGTGGACCTTCTCCAGCAGGCTCCGTGGCGACTTCACGCGAGAGGAGATGTGCTCGATCGGGTTGTAGCTGCGCGTGTGGACGGACTCCTCGCGCAGGATCGAGATCTTCGTGAGCACCTCGTCGATGACGAAGCGGTGGTGCATGATCAGCTGCGAGAAATCCAGGCGCAGCTGACGGATGCTTTCGATCTGCTGTGGTGTCAGGGCGGTCTCTGTTGGCGTCATCTCTTTCCGGATCTCCATTGTGGCCTCAGTGTATCGGCGGAACATCTGTTCTGTGTCAGTGCCGAGGAGTACCGTTTTGGCATGTGCAGAAACATCAGGACCCTCCATAATTTCGAACCTGCCGCCACCTCCGACGAAGTCCACGCCGCCGCACTGCAGTATGTGCGCAAGATCGCCGGCACGACGAAGCCCTCGCAGGCCAATGCTGAGGCCTTCGACGCTGCTGTCGAGGAGATCGCCCACACCACCCAGCACCTCCTCGATGCGCTGGTGACGAACGCGCCGCCGAAGAATCGAGAGGAGGAAGCGGAGAAGCGGCGAGCCAGATTCGCGGCTCGCGCATGACGATCGCCGGACTTGTCCTCGCCGGCCTCGCCGCCGCCCTGCACGTCTTCATCTTCTACTTGGAGTCCATCGCCTGGACGAGTCCACGTGCCCGCGCCACGTTCGGCACGACCGAAGCCGAGGCTGCGGCGACGAAGTCCCTGGCCTTCAACCAGGGCTTCTACAACCTCTTCTTGGCCCTCGCTGTGTTCATTGGCCTCATCGTCTTCGGCGCAGGCTCTGCCGCGGTCGGTCTCACCCTCGTCTTCGTCGGGGCAGGATCGATGCTCGCCGCAGCGCTGGTGCTCGCACTCTCAAGCCGTGAGCTGCTCGCCTCCGCGCTCAAACAGGGCACGCTGCCGTTGTTCGGTGTGGTCTGCCTGCTCGTCGGTGTGCTGGTCTGAGTCGCAGCGATCTGACTCAGCCGGCGAATCGATGATCGGCGGTAAGGTCCTGCGTGATCCTCGCCGAGGCGGTCCGCAGGACCCGCATGATCGCGGGCACGCCTTTACGGTGCTCCGAATCGATGACGACGCCGAGCCCGGCGATCGCCGCCCCGCCGGCGTCGAAGACAGGAACCGTGATTCCTGTCGTGCCCTCATCGATATGGCCGGAGAGCTCGGCGAAATGGTGAGAGCGGATGGAAGTGAACATCTTGCGCAGAGCTGCAGGATCCGTTGTCGTCTTCTCCGTGATGGCAGACAGCGGCCCCCGCAGATACGCCTCACGAACATGTTTGGGCGCATAAGCCAAGAGCACGAGTCCACAGGACGACGCATGAGCCGGCAGTCGACCGGCGGTCTTCGACCGGTGGATGACCGCATTCGGCGCCGACATGCGCTCGATGATGAGCACCTCCCGCTCCCGCAGGATGCCCAACTGGGTGTTCTCACCGACGAACTCGTGTACACCCATCATGTGCGGTCTGGCCACCGAAGCCAGATCGACGGCATCGGAGGCGCGGTTCGACAGCTCCCACATCCCGACGCCGATCCGGATGCGGCCGTTGGGGTCGCGCTGGAGCAGATCGTGACGCATCATCTCACCGATGAGTCGGTAGGCCGTCGACTTCGGCAGTTCGGCACGCTCGGCGATCTCGTCGGTGCTCAGGCTCTGATGGTCCGGGTCGAAGGATGCGAGCACGCGCACGAGCCGATCGATCATCGAGTCGCCGGAAGGAGAGTTCGCCATGCCTCGGATTCTAGCGGTTCTCCATCGAAATTCTCAATGAATGGGAGCGTTGTGGCTTCGGGTGGTGCGGGTCACTACTGTGACGAGAGGTGCACCACAGTCCCGCCCCGACAAAGAAGTGAGGACAGACAATGACTGATTTCCTGGGAACCGACTGGCACGAGAAGATCTTCACCGGCACCTGGGCCGCCGGCTCAGGAGAGACCTACGACGTCATCGAACCGGCCACCGGTGAGACCCTCGGCCGCCTCGGTGCCGCCAGCGCCGACGACGTCACCGCCGCCGCCACGCGAGCCGCCGCTGCACAGAAGGATTGGGCAAGGACCACCCCGGCCGAACGGGCCGCAGTGCTGCGCCGCGCCGGTGCTCTGTGGGCCGAACACGCCGAAGAGCTCTCCGGATGGATCATCCGCGAAGCCGGCTCCATCCCACCGAAGGCCGCACTTGAGATCTCCTCCGCCGAAGCCATCTGCTTCGAATCCTCCGCCTTGCCCAGCCACCCCAAGGGGCAGGTGCTCACCTCGAACGAACCCCGCTGGTCCTTCGCCCGCCGAGTGCCCGCCGGAGTCGTCTCCGTCATCGCCCCGTTCAACTTCCCCCTCATCCTCGCTATGCGCTCCGTCGCCCCGGCCCTGGCATTGGGCAACGCGGTCCTGCTCAAGCCGGACCCGCGCACCGCCGTGTGCGCCGGAGTGGCGATCGCGAAGGTCTTCGCCGAGGCGGGACTGCCCGAAGGACTGCTCCAGGTCCTGCCCGGCGGCCTCGACGCCGGTGAAGCCGTCGTCGCCGCACCCGAGGTCTCCGTCATCTCGTTCACCGGCTCTACCGCGGCCGGACGCAAGGTCGGCGAAGCCGCCGGTCGCCTCCTCAAGCGCTGCCACCTCGAGCTCGGGGGCAACAATGCGCTCGTCGTCCTTCCCGGAGCCGAGGTCGGTCCCGCCACCTCGGCGGGGGCCTTCGGATCGTGGATGCACCAAGGCCAGATCTGCATGACCACAGGCCGCCACCTCGTCCACGAATCCATCTACGACGAATACATCGAACAACTGGCCGAACGCGCCCGCAACCTGCCGGTGGGCAACCCCGCCACCGAGGAGGTCGCGATCGGACCGATCATCGACGAGAAACAGCGCACCCACGTCCGCGACATCCTCGACAAAGCCATCGCCGACGGTGCCACACTCGTCGCCGGCGGGCCGGGCGAAGGGGCCTTCGTCCCGCCCACGGTGCTCACCGACCTCAGCCCTTCGAACCCCGCCTGGGCGCAGGAGATCTTCGGACCCGTCGCCCCGGTGGCCCGCTTCTCCACCCTCGAAGAAGCCGCCGAGATGGTCAATGCCAGCGAATACGGACTCTCCTTGGGCATCCTCGGCGATGTGGGTCTGGCCATGGACCTCGCCGACCTCGTCGACACAGGGAAGGTCCACATCAACGAACAGACCGTCTCCGATGAGGCCAACGTCCCCTTCGGTGGCATGAAGGACTCCGGCAACGGATCCCGTTTCGGCGGGGCTGAGGCCAACATCGAAGCCTTCACCGAAACCCAATGGGTGACGATGCGCTCGTCCATCGCGCCTTACCCGTTCTGACCTGCACGACAACACCCCGGAGACACCGATGTCCGCAACCACCCCATCCGCATCCACGACCGGTTCCGCCTCGGCGGGCCGCTGGCCGGCCGTCCTGTGCTGGCTGGCTGTCGCTTTGGAGGGCTTCGACCTCGTCGTCCTCGGCGCGGTCATCCCTGAGTTGCTGGCCACCGAGGCCCTCGGATTCACCCCCGAGGCGGCCACAATGGTGGCCACGCTCAGCCTCGTGGGCGTCGGCCTCGGCGCCGTATCCGTCGGCCCCGTCGTCGACCGGATCGGACGACGGTGGGCGATCATCGGCTGCGTCATCGGCTTCAGTGTCTTCACTCTGCTCGTCGCGTTCGCTCCGAACGTCGCACTGTTCACCACCTACCGGTTCATCGCCGGACTGTTCCTCGGTGCCGTGATGCCCAGCGCTCTCGCCTACATCAGCGAGTACAACAAGTCGGGTAAGACTGGAAAGGCCACGACGCTGACGATGACCGGCTACCATGCCGGCGCCGTCGCGATCTCCCTGCTGGCCGTCGCCTACTCCCACAATTGGCACCTGCTCTTCCTCGCCGGCGGAATCGCCGGCCTCGTCATGGTGCCCCTCCTGATCTGGAAGCTGCCCGAATCCGAAGTCTTCCTCATCGCTCAGGAACTCAAACGCAACCCCGCTGCCGCGGAAGCGGTGGACGCCGACGCCGTCGACCCGTCCGGCACCGTCGACGCGCAGGCGAAGACAGGAATGGCGGGACTTTTCGAGGGCAAGCTGGCGCTGGTGACCATCGGCGTGTGGGCAGCGAGCTTCATGGGACTCCTGTTGGTCTACGGACTCAACACCTGGCTGCCGAAGATCATGGCCGACGCCGGCTACGAGGTCTCGGACTCGCTGGTCATGCTCTTCGTCATGAACATCGGCGCCGTCGTCGGACTCGTCCTGGCCGGCTGGCTGGCCGACAAGCACGGGACGAAGAAGATCGTGCTCATGTGGTTCGTCCTCGCAGCCATCTTCCTCGCCGCACTGTCGATTCCGATGACCAGCCAGGTGCTGCTCAACATCGCGGTATTCATCACCGGAGTCTTCGTCTTCTCCGCCCAGGTGCTCGTCTACGCCTTCGTCTCGGCCATCTACCCGGCTCAGGCCCGCGGCACCGCGCTGGGCATGGCTTCGGGCATCGGGCGGATCGGTGCCATCGTCGGTCCGTTCATCACCGGTGCCCTCGTCACCGCGGGCATCGCCTACCCGTGGGGCTTCTACCTCTTCGCCGTCGTGGCAGTCCTCGGGTTCGCTGCCATGGCGATCGTGCCGAAGTCGCTACGCTGAAAGCATGACTCGGTGGATCGATGCCACGTTCGTTCGCGGCGGCACAAGCAAGGGACTGTTCTTCAGCGAATCCGCGCTGCCACCTTTGGGCACCGGCGGGGACACGGCGGAGTGGGACACGATCTTCTGCCAGGCGATGGGCTCGCCCGATCCGTTCGGCCGTCAACTCGACGGAATGGGCGGGGGAATCTCCTCGCTGTCGAAGATCGTCGTCGTGGCCGCCTCGGCGAGGGACGGGGTCGACCTCGACTACACGTTCGGTCAGGTCTCCGTCACCGAGGCGGCCGTCGACTATTCCGGCAACTGCGGAAATCTGTCGTCCGGGGTCGTGCCCTTCGCCCTGTCGGCCGGGCTGATCTCCGCAGCCGACGGATGGAATGTCTTCCGGCTGTTCAATACGAACACGCAGAAACTCGTCGACGTCGGCCTCGGCGTCGTCGATGGGCAGGCCGACGTTACGGGAGATCTGGTGCTGCCCGGAGTCAGCGGAACGGGCGCTCCGCTCGAACTCATCTACCCCGACCCGGCCGGCAGCCGCACCGCCGGGCTCCTGCCGACAGGGAAGGCAGCCGAGTCCATCACTGCCGGTGGGGCGATGTTCGAGGTCAGTCTCGTCGATGCCACCCTGCCCGTCGTCATCGTCCCGGGTGCTGCGATCGGACTCAAGGGCACCGAATCTCCGGAGGAGATCGACGCGAACGAGCACGCGATGGGCATGATCGCGGAGCTGCGCCGCAACGCCGCTGTGCGGATGGGTCTGTGTGAGTCACCGGAGGAAGCGCCGGACGTCGTGCCGAAGGTCGCCGTGGTCACCGCCCCACAGCCCACCCGACTGCTCGACGGAACGACCCTGGCCGCCGAGGAGGCCGACCTGCTCGTGCGAATGATCTCCATGGGGCAGACGCACAAAGCCGTGCCCGGAACCGGAGCCATGTGCCTGGCCGCGGCCGCGCAGATCCCGGACACGATCATCAACCGCATCATCCGACGCTCCAGGCCCGGGTCCGACACCGGGGACGAAGACAAAAATGTCGGGCCGGAAGTGCGGCTGGCCACCCCTTCGGGCGTCGTCACGGCCGGTGCCGTCTTCGACGCGGACACGGTGACGGCCACCTCCCTCTTTCGCACGGCACGAGTGCTCATGCGGGGGCAGGTGGCCGTCACCGACTAAGCGTCACCAACCGTTGTGGCGACCGTTCTTCCCGGCGTTCTTGCCTCCAGGGTGATCACCGTCGCGGCTGCCCCAATGGTTGCCGTTCTTGCCACCGTTCTTCCCCGCGTTCTTTCCGCCGGGGTGGTCGCTCGAACCGTCGGCGTCGGCGTTTTCCGCAGCGTCTGCTCCGGCGTCGTCGTCCCCGCCTTCATCTGAGGAGTCGAAGAGGCCGACGACGACCGGATCATGGTCGGAAGCCCGGAACTGGTCCGGAGCGAAGAGGTCGCTGACGTTGTAGTTGAAGCGGCTGTATTCGAGCGCCAGGGACTCGACCGAGTTGATGTTCCAGACATCGGCCCCGGTGACGGAGCCGAAGGCCGTTGCCTCCGTGCCTGCACCGTCGGCTTCGTCCGAGGCGTCGAGGGCGAGGACATGATCGAGGCTGCCTGTGCGCGAACCGAAGACATACGTGGATTCGTCCGTCTTCTCCGCCGCGATGTCCTTGTATCCGGCCTCGTAGAAGACCTGCATCGGGTCCTCCTGAGTGTAGGAGTTGAAATCGCCGAGGAGGTAGACCAGGTCGCTGTTCGTTGCCTCCTGTTGGTCACCGGCAAACCCGACGAGCGCTTCGGCCTGCTTCACGCGATCGGCGTTCGACGCGCCCTGACCGTCACCGGAGTCCTCGTTGCCCGGACCTGACCCGGATCCCTTGGACTTGAAGTGGTTGGAGATCGTCACGAAGGTCTTGTCCTTTTCGATCTCACCGGTACCGTCCTTCGGCGCGAACGCCTGGGACAGGGGTTCGCGGGCATTGGAGAACGCATCCTGATCGTCAAGGATCGTGGATTCGTTCTGCGGAGCAACCTCGGCGGGTTGGTAGATCAATGCCGTGCGGATGACATCCTCATCGGACGGAACGGCGGAAGGGGAGTCGACGAAGTCCCATTTCTCGGTCCCGGCCGCCTCGTTGAGGCGTTTGACCAGGGTCGCCAGGGCATCGTCGCGGTCCTTGCCGAACGCGGCGGAATTCTCGATCTCCATGAGCGAGACCACCGAGGTGTCGAGCTTGTTGATCGCGGTGACGATCTTCGTCTCCTGACGCTTGAGACTCTCCGCATTCGCGGCACCACGGGCATCGCAGCCGCCGCGGACGGTGATGTGGTTGCCCTCGCGGTCGTCGTAGTACTGGCAGCCAGAGAGCTGGTCACCGGTGGTGGTGAAGTAGTTGAGGACGTTGAAGCTGGCGAGGCTGACCTGCCCGCCAACGGCCTCGGGGGCCTCGGTGCGAGTGTCGGTGAAAGTGGTCGGCTGGACCGCCTCGGCGTTGTCACCGGTCAGACGGGTCGTCGGCTGGAATCGCCACTTCTCGTGATCGAAGCCGAGCACGACCGGGGAGGTGAAGTTCGCCTGCGCACCGACGCGGACCGGGTCCTCTTTGCTGAGGTAGGGCAGGGGGATGTCCTTGTCGGCCTTGAGGAAGTTCACGGTGGCGCCGTCGTCGAGGACGACCTCACGGTCGAGGTTCTCGGCTTCCAGAGCCTTTGCCTCGGGGGTGCCGGGGCGGTGAACGTCGGTGGGTTGGTCGAGCATGCCCTCACCGGTGGCGAGGACGACCTCGCCGTACGTATTCGTGTTGTAGTTGTCGGCCACGGTCAGCGATTCGCTCGGCTGCAGGAGCATGCCTTCGAGGGATTCGCGCTTCTCATCTCCTGCAGGAAAGGCGTCTTCGACGGGTTTGACCGCCTCGGCGGGTTCGTCGACCGTTTTGAGACCGGACGCGGATACGGAGATCTGGGTCTGACCGTAGTGTTCGGATACGGTGCCGGTGACCTCGACATGGTCGTCGATGCTGATATCGGCGACGGTGTCGGGGGAGTAGACGAAGATGCCGTCGGATGCTGCACCGTCGGCACGGTCGGCTCCGCCGGTGCCCGGGGTCTGGATGTAGTAGCCGTTCAGCCCGCCCTCGGGGTAGGCGGCGGTGACGACACCGCGGGTGGTCACGGTCTTGCCTTGGATGGGGCTGGCGTCGCCCGTGCCCTGGATGTCGGCGATCGGCGTGACGCCTTCGGGAGTTTCGCCGTCGTCGCCATCGTCGTCGCCGTCGTCGCTGCTGTCGGGCAGGGCGTCCGGGGTGGGGGCTGCCGACTTCCATGCGTCGCCGGTGAGCTGGATCGACTGGCCGCCGGCGGCAGTCGCACCGGTCGGTTCGGCTTCCTGGCCGATGACGAGCGCGGGGGTGAAGGTGTTCTTCGTGCCGGTGACGCCCTTGCCGTCGACGACGCCGCCGATCTGCTGGAAGTCGACCAGCTCGCCGTCATCGTCGATGACGAAGGCGCTCGAGCCGTACTCGCCGTCGGCGGCCGAACCGGCCTTGACGGAGTTCGTGATCGACACGTCGATCGCGACGGCACCGGAATCGCCGACCGTCGTGTCCTCGGGCACGGTGACGGTGTTCTCCTGCGCCTGGACGCTGCCGCCGCGTGTCACCGAACCGAAGGTCCACCCGGAGATGTCGGTGCCGGGGTCGGCGGCGACTTCGATGAAGTCGGTCGCGAGGGTGTAGGCGATTTCGGAGATGTGGATGTCGCTGTCTGCGGCGGCATCTGCTGCGGCTGCCGGTGCGAGGGGGAGGGCCAGGCCCGCGACGAGACTGAGCGCCGCGGCGGAAGAGAGGGTGGTCGTGACTTTCATGGGAGCCTTTCGGGCGGATGAGCGGCTGTGCGCACCGTGACGATCACGTGGGCAGTCCCTTGCACCCTAGCGGCTCACTCATCGACGACAGCGGCGAAGATGTGAACAACTTGTGAACAGTCGAACAGTCCACTGAGTGCCACGGGTGGCACTCATCCTACACAACCCGCCCTGCCCCAGAACTACCTGACGGCTGTGAGTCTTGGTAGTGGCTGGTCTGGGACCGGCTGGCAGAGTAGGTGCTGGCCTCTCCACCCCGTGATCGTGACTCAACCTGGCGGTGACCCACCCCCTTTTGGTGGTGTCTTCGGGCCGATTTGTCCGATCACATGGGTGGTGCGGCCGGCACCGACTCGGCCCACCTCGGTAACTTGATCAGAAGGCTGTCCGCCCCTTGCCGGGGCGTGACTCATCACAGTGTTGTTCCGAAGTGACCTCATCCCGGACCGGTACCGGCCGCAAGCGGCCGCACAACCTATCGGTCAAACAGGGAGCTTCGAACCGCTATGTCCATTGTCGCGCACTTATACAACTTCTTCATCGGCGTCGATACACACGCCAGAAAACACGTCTACACGATCATCACCAACACCGGCATCCTCGTGGCTACCGGCAGCTTCCCGACATCTCGGGCCGGCATCAAACGGGCCCTGACCTGGGCAGGCCGGTGGACGAAAGGTGACCTCGACACCCTGTGGGTCGTGGAAGGAACCGCATCCTACGGGGCGGTGCTGACCGGTCATATCGCCACGACCGAATACCCCGTGGTCGAAGCTGGACGCATGGATGCCAAAGCCCGGTACGGCGTGGGTAAGAGCGATGAGCTCGACTCCTACCGGATCGCGAAGTCCGTGCTGGCGCTACACACCGACCAGCTGCGGTGGCCACGCCAAGGCGAAGGAGTCCGCCAGGGCCTGCGCGTGCTGTTGGCAGCCCGGGACGCGATGACCACCGAACGGACCCGGATGATCAACTCCCTGACCGCGTTGGTGCGCACTGTCGCTCTGGGAATTGATGCCCGTAACTCGTTGACCGATGCCCAGTTCGTCGAGATCTCGAAGTGGCGGTCGAGGAAGGAAGACATCGGCCTGGCCACGTCCCGGGACGAAGCGGTCCGTTTAGCTCAACGCGTCCTCGATCTTGATGACGATCTGCAGGACAACCATGACAAGCTCGCTGAACTTGTTGAGGCCAGTCCGGCGGCAGTCTTGCTGGCCGAACCCGGGATCGGTACGTTCACTGCCGCGGTGTTCTTCACCGCCTGGTCGCATCCGGGACGAGTCCGTAACGCGGCTGCGTTCGCAGCCCTGGCAGGGGCGAATCCGATCCCTGCTTCGTCGGGCAACACGCAACGACACCGGTTGAACAGGGGTGGGGATCGGCAGTTGAACCGGGCCCTGCACACGGTGATCACGAACCGGATGATCCACGATGAGAGAACCAGGGATTATGTTGCCCAGCGCTTTGGTGAGGACCCGACGAAGAAGTCGAAGAGGGAACTCAAGCGCAAGCTCAAATGGTATCTCGCGCGTCGAGTTTTCAAGATTCTCAACGGGCTAGAAACAATTCCCACGCCGGCTTGACAGACATAGAAGGATCGGCCCAGCAACCTCGCGCGAGGTTGCTGGGCCGCCGTCAGGTAGCAATTAGGAGGTGAGGGTGGCGGCGAGCTCGTGGAAGTCGCGGCTCGGGTTGCCGAAGCGGTGCAGGGTCATCGACACCGCCTGCTCCTGCACGTAGTACCGCAGCTCCACCCGCCCCGAGGTGGTCACCGGCTCATCGATGATCGCGACCTCCGGGCGAGGCGCGGCCGCAGCCAGCAGTTCGTCCTCGAACCGACCGAGGACGCGGATGCGGGCACCCACCGTGTCGTCGTAGCGACCCTGTCCGACCATCTCGGCGAACAGATCCGCCGACTCCGTGCGGGCGGGGACACCGGCGTTCGTCACGGCGATCTTCACCTCGGCGGGCACATCCTCGGCGACGGACAGCTGCACCGCCGACCCCACCGTGGTGGCGGCGTGGAGCGAGCGTTCGAGATCGAACAGGCTCGCCTGGGCAGTGACGCGCAAGGTGACCGGCCGAGGACGGTAGCGGAAGATGTTCGCCTCCGCGCGCAGTCCCGTATGGTCCTTCGCCGCACCGAATTCGGCCCCGAACCAGCGCTTGTCATCGGCCTTGGCCGCCTCGAGATTCTGGCTGCCGGCATCGGCGAAGTGGCCGAAGAGCATGAGATAGTTCGGCCCGCCGGCCTTCGACCCCAGGCCGACCGAGGACTGCTTCCAGCCGCCGAAGGACTGCCGACGCACGATCGCACCGGTGATTCCGCGGTTGACGTAGGCATTGCCGACCTCGACGCGGTCGAGCCAGGTGGTGACCTCCTCGGGGTCGAGGGAATGGATGCCGCCGGTGAGGCCGAAGTCCACGGCGTTCTGGAACTCGATGGCCTCATCGAGGTCCTTGGCATGCATGAGACCGAGCACCGGACCGAAGACCTCGGTGAGGTGGAAGAAGGAACCGGGCTTGACCCCGTCCTTGATACCCGGGCTCCACAGACGCCCCGAATCGTCGAGCTGCTTGGGCTCGAGCAGCCAGGATTCTCCAGGTTCGAGCGACGTCAGCGCCCGACGCAGCTTGTCCGAGGGATCCTCGGTCAGCGGACCCATGGTCGATGCGAGATTCGACGGCCAGTCGACGACCATCGACGAGGCGGCATCGATGAGCTGGCGACGGTAGCGCTCGGAATCGTAGGTCGAACCGACCATGATGCCCAACGAGGCGGCCGAGCACTTCTGTCCGGCATGTCCGAAGGCCGAATACACGAGGTCGGCCATGGCGAGGTCTCGGTCCGCCGCCGGGGTGATGACCAGGGCGTTCTTGCCCGAGGTCTCTGCATTGACGTGGAGTTCGGGTCGGAAGGACTTGAACATCGCTGCGGTCTCCGACGCACCGGTGAGGATGACCCGGTCGACGTCGGGATGCGAGACGAGGTGCTGGCCGAGGTCCCGCTCGACCGGGGCGCACAGCTGCAGCACGTCCTTGGGCACGCCGGCCTGCCACAGGCAGTCGATGATGAGCGCCGAACAGTGCGGGGTCGGCTTCGACGGCTTGTGGATGACAGCAGATCCCGCCGCCAGCGCCGCCACGGTGCCGCCGGTGGGAATCGCCACCGGGAAGTTCCACGGGGGAGTGATGACGACCATCTCATCGGGAGTGAAGGTCGCGCCCTCAATGTTCTCGAGCTCGAGCGAATTCAGCGCGTAGTAGCGGATGAAGTCGATGGCCTCGGACACCTCGGGATCGGACTGCGACGGCATCTTGCCGACCTCCGCGGCCTCGACGGCGATGAACTCGCCGCGACGGGCAGCGAAGATGTCCGCGGCGCGGTGGAGGATCTCGGCGCGACCGGCGGCGCCGAGGGCCCGCCAGTCGGCAGCCGCGGCGCGACCGCGGGCGATCATCTCATCGAGCTCGTCCGTGGATTCGACCTTGGGCGCGTTCGGACGATCGTCGAGGTAGCCGGGGGCGGTCGCCTCGGCGATGATGCTGCGCACCCACTCCTGGTTGGCAGGAAGGGACGGGTCGGTGTCGGGTTCATTGAAGAACTGGGTCGGCACCACGGTCTCACCGAGTGTTTCGGTCGACCGGTTCTGGTGACGGTTCGGGGCCGGTGCGGTCTCACCCTCGGTGTCGAGGATCGATTCGAGCTGGTCGACCGACGCGGTGAACCGATCGGCTTCGCGCTTGAACACGTCGTTGCCGTTGGCGAGGTCGAAGATGCCGGACATGAAGTTCTCGGACGCAGAGTTCTCTTCAAGCCTGCGCACGAGGTAGGAGATCGCGACGTCGAACTCCTTCGGATGAACGGCCGGAACGTAGAGGAGGAGGTCTCCGACGTCCTCGGTCACGGCGGCGGCCTGCTCGCTGGCCATACCCTGGAGCATCTCGAACTCGACGCGGTCGGTCACGGAGCGTTCGACGGAGAGGTGGTGGGCGAAGGCGATGTCGAAGAGGTTGTGCCCGGCCACGCCGATGCGCAGCCCCTTCATCCGCTCCGGGGTGAACAGCCAGTGCAGGACTCGCTTGTAGTTCGCGTCCGTGGACTGCTTCGAATCGCACGTCGTTGCAGGCCAGCCCGCGATTTCGGCGTGCACGGTCTCCATCGCCAGGTTCGCGCCCTTGACGAGGCGGACCTTGATCCCGACTCCGCCGTTCTCGACACGGCGGGAAGCGAATTCGCTCAGCCGCTGCACCGCTCCGAGCGCATCGGGCTGGTAGGCCTGGATGACGATTCCGGCCTCGAGATCCTTGAATTCCGGTTCGGAGAGCAGTCGCGTGAACACCGCGATCGTCAACTCGAGGTCCTGGTACTCCTCCATGTCGAGGTTGACGAACTTCGCGCCGGTCGGGGCTTTCGCGGCCTGCTGGTAGAGCGGACGGAGGCGGTCGACGACATAGTCGACGGTCTCGTCGAAGGCCCACATCGAGATCTGCGAGGCCACGGAGGAGACCTTCACCGACACGTAGTCGACATCGTCGCGGGCGAGCAGCCGGTGGGTCTGCTCCAGGTGATTGTCGGCTTCGCCGTCACCGAGCACGGCCTCGCCGAGGAGGTTGATGTTGAGCCTGTGACCGTCGGCGGTGAGGGCGGCGACGGTCTTGCCGAACTGCTTGTCCCGGGCGTCGACGACCATGTGGCCGACCATCTGACGCAGGCGAGTGCGGGCGGCGGGCACGACGACCTGCGGGGCGATCTTGGCCAGTGCGGCACCGGCCTTGATCTGTGCACGGTCGAGGTACGACATCGTCTCAGGTGCCAGCTTGCCGACCTCGGTCAAGGCGTCGGCGGCGGCGTGGACATCATCGGTGCGCACGACCCGATCGACGAACCCGACGGTGAAGTCGAGGCCGTTGTCGTCGGAGAGGACGGCGGAGAGGCGTTCGGCCGCGGGGTTCTTCGCCGTGGTCATCGACGTCGACACTCGCAGCCACCGGCGGACGGTGTCGATCGACTGGGCAGTGAGCGTGGCGAGGTCGGTTTCGGTGTGCAGCAACTGTGCTCCTTCGGTGCTCGGATTCGGTGCTCTCACGCGTCGGCGCTGACCGTGGAACCTGGGTGTGAGATCAGTATGCGCCGCCGAAATCCGGGGGTGAAGAGATGGAGTCGACCGCCGTGAATGTTTGAGTCAGAAGTCCTAAGATAGAGTGATGTATTCCGCTGAGTTCCGTCGTGACGCCGTGGCGCTGCTGACGACGTCGACCCTCGCCGAGGCGGCCGCGCGCACGGGAGCATCGCCGTCGACCCTGCGTCGTTGGGCGAGCCGATCCGACCTCGCGGATCGTCCCCGCAGCGGCCGCCCGCCGATCCAGGAGACCGCTGACCGGGTCGTCGAAGCACTCGTCGCCACCGCGGGGGCCAGGATCTCCGGACGGGACTATTCGACTCGTGCCCTGGCCGAGGCGACGGGGTTGAGTCAGAGCATCGTCTCCCGGTCGGTGCGGGCGCTGACGGTCCCCGTCGCCGAGGTGGCCGGTGCCTCGGAGCTCATCCTCGCGGCCAGCGGGTTTCCCCTCGTCATCGTCGGCGTTCGCAGGAACGATGCAGGTGGGGGCGGAGATCGTGGAGAGTCCGCGACGATCGTGCCGCCTCGGCGAATTCAGCGGCGCATCGCGGGAATCACCGCGGCCCTGCGCACCGCGGGCGTCGGGCGGTGGGCGCAGCGCTTCGACAGCGAGCATCGGCAGGTGCCCACCGCCGAACTGCTCGCCCTGCTCGACGGTGATGGTGACTTCCTCGTGTTCGACCCCCTCGGCGAGGTTCCTGACGACCTCTCCGACGGGGCGGGAGCCCGGGTGAGGGCGTGCGCGGAATTCGACGATTTCGTCACCGTACTCAAGAGCCGCCTCGGCGAGTGTCAGGACATTCCCGGGTCTCTGCTCGATCTGCTCGCCGACCGCGTCCGGAACGGACTCGAAGGTGTGCTGTGGTGGGAATCGGCTCCGTACGAGCCTCAGAGAAGTTCTATTACTTCTGACTCAATGGAGATATCGTCGTGGCTGCCGAAGGAGACCCGATCGATCACCGAGCATCTGGCGATCGCGCTGCGCGAGGAGATCATCGACTCCGGATATGAGCCGGGGGACCGGATCAATCCGCGCCTGCTCTCCCGCCGAATGCAGGTGCCCAGGGCCTCGGTCGATGCGGCGCTGCGAAGGATGGTCGACGACAAACTGCTCGACGGATCCCGCGGCGGCGCGCGGATTCCTTTGATCACGACCGTCGACGTGCTCGACCTCTACGCCGCGCGCATGGCCATCGGGGAGGTTGTGCTCAGGTCCCTGGCCCTGCGTCCGCAGCGCTACCTCGTGCCCGTGCAGCTGGCCCTGCGACAGGTCGAAGCCTCGGCGCCGACGCGCAGCGGAATCGATGTCGAGGACGCCGACCTCCATTTCCAGCAGGAGCTGGCCCGTGCTTCGGGTCTGCGGGAATCGGCGCGTGCCTTCGAAGCCCTGACTCTGCGGCTGCGTCTGTTCATCTCCATCTTGCAGCTCGACTATTCTCCGGCCAGCGACCGTATCGTCAGCGATGATCGGGCCATGTTCCGTGCGCTCAGCCGAGCGGATGCGAAGACGGCGATCGAGGTCTGGCGCGGCAAGGTCGACAATGCGGTGAGACATATGGCCGGTCTGCTGGGCAGGCGGCGCTTCGACCAGGAGCTGTGGACCCAGCTGACCCGCAGCCTCGGGTGAGTACGGAAGCCGGGACCCGCCTCGGCGGGGGTCGTGGTCTATATTTGTGCCGTGGAGACTTTGGTTGTGGGCGTGGCCGGCGGAACCGGCAGCGGAAAGACGACGCTGACTCAGGCGCTGTTGGACAAGTGCGAAGGACCGCCGTCCGTGCTCTTCCACGACAACTACTACAAGCGGCGCGACGAGCTCACCTACGAGGAGCGCGAGAAGGTCAACTACGACGATCTCGATGCCTTCGACAATGACCTCTTCGTCGACCATCTCACCGCATTGCGGAACTCCGAGGCGGTCGACAGCCCCGTCTACGACTTCTCGATCCACAACCGCAGCGACGAGACGACGCGCGTCGAACCCGCGCCGGTTATCATCGTCGAAGGCATCCTCATCTTCGCCGAACCGCGCATCTGCCGGCTGCTCGACATCAAGCTCTTCGTCGACACCGACGCCGATGTGCGTCTGCTGCGCCGGATCAAACGCGATGTCGTCGATCGTGGTCGGACGCTGCAGTCGGTGGAGGACCAGTACTTGGGCACGGTCAAGCCGATGCACGAACTCTACGTCGAGCCGTCGAAGCGCAATGCCGACCTCATTATCCCCGACGGCGGCCACAACATCGTCGCTATGGACATGATTCTCAACCGCATCCAGCGCGGAGTCGGCTGAGGCTGAGCTAGGGTCTGACCTGGCCGTATTGGGTCATTCGGGGCCGTTCGCGAAGTCGTGTCAGTGCCGACGGGTACCGTTTCTATATGGACGTCGACCCCGCACGGGAACCAGCGCCGGTTCCGGATCCGCTGACCGAGATCACTCGGTTCGGTGAGCTCCTGCGCGGTCTCGACCCGGGCGGCACCGAGGCACAGACACTCGAGCGGATCACTGCGCTCGAGGAGCTCAAGTCTGCCGTCGTCGCCGCACAGTCGCGGGAGGCAGTGGCGTTCGAAGCGCTGCGCATCGAGCGGGACCGGCACAACAGGGTGCCCGCGATCGACTGCGGAAAACGTGCCGGAGACGAGGTCGGGCTGGCGAAGAAGGTCTCGCCCGGATCGGGGCGGAAGTTCCTCAGCACCGCCCGCTCGATCGTCATCGGGATGCCCAATACCTTCAAAGCCCTGTCCAAGGGGGAGATCTCCGAGGACAAGGCGCGCATCATGGTCGATGAGACCGCGGTCCTTGCCGCCGCCGATCGGCGCAAGGTGGACACGCGGATGAAGCGCAGTCTGGAACCGTCCGGGTTGCGCAGCCTGCGCGCCGAAGTGCGTGCGCTCAGTGCGGAGATGGACGCCGAGGCGGCTGCGAAGCGGGCAGCGAAAGCTGAGTCCAATCGTCGTGTGAATCTGACCGTGATCGATGACGGGATGGCCAGGATCTCTGCGATCCTGCCGCTGGCTCAGGCCGTCGCCGCCTATGAGAGTCTCCGGGCCGGAGCCGAGTCGATCACTGCCGCCGGTGACGCAGGCGGACGGAATCGCCAGCAGGTGCTCGCCGAAACCTTCGTCGAACGATTGAGCGGCCAAACGAGTGCGACGGCGGTGCCTGCGGAGATCCATGTGCTCGTCGAGGCCGAATCCCTGCTCTCGGACGGCCTCGTGCCCGCCTGGCTGCCCGGGTTCGGACCGCTGCCGGCGCAGACGGCACGGAAGTTCATCGCCGCGAACGAAGCAAAGATGTTCATCAGCCGGATCTTCACCCGTCCCGACGACGGGCAGTTGGTGGGGATGGATGCGAAGAGTCGAGAGTTCACCGGCCGACTGCGGCAGATGATCACCTTCCGCGACGATGTGTGCCGGACACCGTGGTGCGACGCCCCGATCCGGCATGCCGATCATGCCCTTCCCGTTGCCGCTGGCGGAGCCACCACCTGGGAGAACGGTTCAGGACTGTGTGCATCCTGCAATTACGCGAAGGAACATCCCGGGTGGAAGCATGAGGCCACAGCGGACGGGCTGCGCGTCACCACGCCGAGCGGACGATCCTACGAGGTGACTACGCCCGCGGTGGTCCGCCGCATGCGGTTCCCGCGTCCCGAAGCGGTGTCCGAACCGGGTGGTTCGCCGCCGGGGCCGGATTGGCGGCAGACCTTCTCCCGTTTCCTCGAACCGGATAGGGATGAGGGCGGGAGAGTCGCCGAACAGGCCGGCACAGACGAAACGCACGATGCGGCTCAGCCGGACCCGCCGGTCGAATACCAGACGATCGAACCGAAGTGTGTGCTGCCCGAGCAGCTGCCACCGCGCTATTGCACCCGTGCCGAGAAGATCGCCGGTTGGCGCAGCCGCAATTCGCACCGACGACCGAGTGCACAGGACTGCAACGGCAGCCCGGTCGAAAGGCAATTGGTTCGGATGGTGTTCGGGCCCGACTGAGCCGCGTGTCGGATCTGGAACATCGCGGGAACACCTGTCACACGGACACTGCAGAGAATCGTAGTTATGGACAGGGCGGGTAAGAGCGGCAGCACACGACTGACGACTGCGCGGGGGCGAAGTCTCAACCTCGTGGCGCGTGTGCTCCCTTTAGGGGCGGTGGCCTGTTGGGTGATCACGATCTTCGTGCCGGTCCTCGACAGCGGCGGGCCCGGATCGATGCAGATCCGCGTGACGTCTCTCGGTTTCTCGCCGATCGACATGAACGACCTCGACGAGGTCTACCTCGTGCTCTGGATCGTCATCTTCACCGGTGCGTTCACCGCCTGGCTGCTCTCCGCGTCGAAGTGGTGGTCGATCGCGGCCATCGTTCTGGGCACGGTGCTGGGACTGCGACTCCTGCAGATGGTCGCCGATCCGCCGATCATGATGTGGGACGGGCAGACGGCCGACGGCATGCCCACGGGAGGCATGGAGGTCGCCTACCCGGCGGCAGGGTTCGGCCTCTGGGTGCTCGGCAGCCTGCTGTTCTTCGCCGCCGGCATCTGTGGTCTGGTCGCTGCCGCCCAACAGGACCACCATCGTCGTGAACGGATCAAACGCTGTATGTCGAAGCGCCATGGTCCCGCCGCGTGAGGCTCGACTCGGCCGACTGCTTCTGCATTTCGCGCAAGCGCTGTCTCTGTCAGCTCTCTGCCTGTGGATCGTCATGCTGTGGGTTCCGGTGGTTGCCAGCCCTGAGGACACGTCGGAAGCGCCGCAGCCGCCGCGCATCATCGTCACCGCTCTCGGCGGACCGCCGTTCGACCTCGAGGAGGCTCGGGGCTCGATGGTCTTGGTCGCCGTCGGCGTTCTTGTATGTGCGGCTGCTTCGCTCCTGCTCACCGTCAGGTCTCGGCCCGATTCGCACCCGTGGCCGGACGTCGTCCGGCGCCTATGGTCGGTGGGAACTCTCTTTCTGAGCGTCTGCGTCTTCCTCGTGTTGGCCGACATGTTGGCCAATATGCCGACGATCATGTGGGACGCCGTCGATGATCGCGGACGCTCGGTCTTCGGGATGGTCGTCGCCGAACCGGCGCTGGGCGCAGTCCTTTGGGCCATCGGGGGCCTCAGTCTGCTGGCCGCGGGAGTCTGCGGCC
Organism: Brevibacterium sp. OS20; assembly: GCF_056837565.1. Taxonomy (NCBI): domain Bacteria; kingdom Bacillati; phylum Actinomycetota; class Actinomycetes; order Micrococcales; family Brevibacteriaceae; genus Brevibacterium; species Brevibacterium sp. OS20. The sequence continues at coordinate 977,523 of NZ_CM166367.1, forward strand.
TCCTCGGCGACGCCAGGCGGAGGAAGACAGCACCCGCTCACTTCGCAAACGCCAGAATCACCCCGTGGCCCCAAGGGAACCGAACACATCGCCTCGCACAGCGGCTGCCGTGGGTCGCGCTCGCCTGCTGGGTGCTGATGATCTGGGTGCCGCTCTTCGACAGCGGCGACCATGGTGATGATCGATTGACGGTGACATCGTTCGGACGGGTACCCTTCGATCTCGCCGACCTCACCCCGGGTGTCATCCTGCCCTGGGTTGTCGTTCTCGCCTGCGCAGCGACCGCGAAACGGTTCGACACCTTTGCCCACTGGCCTCTTTTGTCGGTGGCAGTCGGAGTCGGTCTGTTCATCCAGCAGGCGACTATGGTCATCGATCTTCCGCGAGAGCGCGTCGAAAGCACCGACGCCGCCGGTGAAACGCTCAGTGCCATTATCGTCGGGTATCCGTCAGCAGGTCATTATCTCTGGACGATCGGCTGCTGGGCACTAATCGCCGCAGGCATCTGCGGACTCCTCAGCGATCGACGGCGGATCGACCGGCAGATGCAGAGGCAGGCACAGCGTCCGACGAAAAAGATCAACCGCAGACGCCAACGCAAGCTGCAGCAGTGGGCCCGGCTGCTTCCGCTCACCGCGGTCGGAGTGTGGACCGTGACTGTCTTCGTCCCCGTCGTCGACAGCTTCAACGACGACGGTCCGCGCATTCGAGTGACTTCACTGGGAGAATGGACGATTGATGACGGCGGTGATGTTGATCTGTTCTTCCTGATCATCTGGGCACTCGTGGTCGCCATCGCCGCGCTCGGGCCCGCCTTTGCCCTCGCACGCTGGTGGGGCGTGACAGCTGTGCTCATCGCAGCACTCCTCGTCCTGGTCCTCTTCAGCTACCTCCTCATTCCTCCCGTGCTGATGTGGGACGGGCAGCTGCCTGACGGAACACCGACCGGAGGGATGGAAGTCGGTCGCCCGTCGTTCGGCTTCGGGCTGTGGCTCATCGGCGCCGCAGCCCTCGTCGCAGCTGGGATCTGCGGACTCCTCACGCAGACCAAATGCGTCCGGCCAGCAGTCCAGGGACCACCAGCCGGAGGCGTTTGAGAACAGAATCGTTCCGAAATCACTTCACGGGTTCGAAGACTCCCGCGAAATAGTCGCCGATCTCGGTATGTGCGTCCAAGGGGAAGACGCCAGAGACATACTGGTCGGGTCGGACCACGACGACGGCACCATCGCGGCTGATCTCACGGGCTTCGAAGATGTCCTCGTCGGGCAGGGTCGCGTAGATCTTCTCCACGTATTCGAGGTCAAAGGCACCGATATTCGGACGGAAGGCCTTCGGCACATCGGGGAACGCGAACTCCTTGTGCTCCTGCTGGTAGATGACGCTGAGCTCGACGAGCGCATCGAGGTCCTCACCCTCCCTGCGGTAAGCGACCAGGGGAGAGGCCTGATCCGATTCGAGCCACGCAGCCAGAGCTGCCACCTTCGACTCACCGCCCGAGTTGCCAGCACTGCCGTCGACGACAGGAGCGGCCCGATCGGCGAAGACATAGACCCTCCAACGACCGTCGGCGCGGGCCTCATGTCCGAGGTGGATGAAGTTCGCATCGCAGCTGCGCTTGACCCGAGCCGACTTGAACCGCTTGCCGATCGGGAATCCGGCCGCGAGCTCCTGATGAGTCGTCGGCGTCGTGATCATCGACTCCGTGTACTCGGTCATGAACCCTGCCGGGAACTCCGCGGTCTTGACGTAGAAGTCCTCGAGGTAGGTCTTGTCCGGCAACTCCTCCTGCGGAGTCGCCATGAGCGTCGACCATTCCTTGTCGAATTCGATGAGGTTCTTCGCCGCCACCTGACGTTCGGCCGAATAGGTGCGCAGCAGTTCCGTCGACGACCGTCCGGAGATGACCTGGCCGAGCTTCCACGCGATGTTGAACCCGTCCTGCATCGATACGTTCATTCCCTGACCGGCTTTCGCCGAGTGAGTGTGGCAGGCATCGCCGGTGATGAACACGCGCGGACACTGAGAATCGGGCGCGGTCTCGTCGGTGTCGTCGAAGGCATCGGTGAGCCGGTGCCCGACCTCATAGACCGAATGCCAGGCCACGTTCTTCACATCGATGCTGTAGGGCGAGATGATCGCATTCGCCCGGCGGATGATCTCGTCGATGCTCGTCGACCGCACCTTGCGCGCATCATTCTCGGGCACCTCGCCCAGATCGACGTACATCCGGAACAGATGTCCGCCCTCGCGGGGGATGTGGAGGATGTTTCCGTGCTTCGACGAGATCGCGCACTTGGTGCGGATATCGGGGAAATCGGAATTCGCGAGCACATCCATCACGCCCCAGGCGTGATTGGCCTGGTCACCGGACATCGTCCGTCCGATCGACGATCGGACCTTCGACCGGGCACCGTCGCAGCCGACGACGTAGCCGGCGCGGATGGTGCGTACCTCCCCGGCGCGCTCGCCGGCCGTGTAGCGGACGGTGACCGATACCGGATGGTCCTTCGCCGAGGCGGCCGCGGCGTCCTGGTCGACCGCGAGGTCGACGAATTCGATCCCATAGTCGGGTGTGATCTTGCCGGGGGACTGGGCTGCGAACTGGGCGAAGTAGTCGAGCACGCGTGCCTGGTTGACGATGAGGTGGGGGAATTCGCTGATGCCGTGCTCGTCATCCTTGGGCCGACCGGTGCGGATGATGTTCTCGGGGTTCTCCGGATCCGGATTCCAGAACGCCATCTCGGTGATGTGATAGCCCTCGCGCATGATCTCCTCGGCGAAGCCGAACGCCTGGAAGGTCTCGACAGAACGGGCCTGGATGCCGTCGGCCTGACCGATGACCAGCCGCGAATCGCGCTTCTCGATCATCCGAGTGTTCACGTGCGGGTACTGCGACAGCTGTGCCGCCGCGATCATCCCCGCAGGGCCGCTGCCGACGATGAGGACATCGACTTCATCGGGCAGATCATCTGCGCGCTCGATCCCGTAGCCAGCGGCTTCCTCGATCCGCGGGTCCGCGGACACGTAGCCGTTCTGATGGAAATGCATGTCAACCTCCGGTTCGTGACACGTCGTCGTGATGTTTGAATGCTATCAGTTCATATACGATCTGGTGTCGGCGGGGTGGTGCCGATCACCGTCATCGCTGGTCAGCTGCGGCGACCCGATTCCGATGATCGGGCTCACTGACTGCTCGTCCTCGTGGACTGGACCGAGCGGAATGCCGGTGCGATCACGCAGCAGCAGAGTCGCGGCGAGGGCGAGCACGGCGACGACGCCCAGGTACACCGCCACCGAGGCGGTCGTTCCCGTCGATGACACGAGCCCCTTCGCGATCGTCGGAGCAAAGGCGCCGCCGAGGATCGACCCGATCGCATAGGACACCGAGACCCCGGAGAAGCGGACGCTGGAGGGGAACAGCTCGGCGTACATCGCCGGCTGCTGACCGTAGGTGAAGCCCAGACCGACGGTGAGGACGACGAGACCGAGCAGGAGCATGCCCACCGAGCCGGTGTTGACCAGCGGGAACAGAGAGAAGATACCCGCGAACAGGAGGATCCAGCCGAGGATGTAGGTGTTCCGGCGTCCGATCCTGTCCGAGACGGCTCCCGCGATGATCGTGAAGACCAGCCAGGACACCGCCGAGGCGGCGACGGCCCAGAGCACGGGACCGCGTTCGAGGCCGATGGGTCCGGTCGGATCCGTGGCGTAGTTCTGGATGTATCCGCCGGTGGTCATGTACCCGGCGGCGTTGTTGCCCATGAACACGAGGGAGGCGAGGATGACGAGCAGCCAATGGCTCTTGATGAGCTTGCCCAGCGGGTTCGTGACCTGTTCCTTGCGCTCGGCGATCTCGTGGAAGACCGGGGATTCCTCGACTCCGCGGCGGATCCAGTAGCCGACGAAGACGAGCACGATGGAGAGGAAGAACGGCACCCGCCAGCCCCATTCGAGGAAGGCATCGCCCGGGGCGATCGAGGTCATCAGGGCGAGCACGCCCGAGGACAGCAGAAGGCCGATGGACACCCCGATCTGCGGGAAGGAACCGCGCAGTCCGCGTGACTTCTCATCAGCGTGTTCGACGGCGAGCAGAACGGCTCCGCCCCATTCTCCGCCGGCCGAGATTCCCTGGACGATGCGCAGTGCGATGAGCAGGATCGGAGCCAGGACGCCCGCGGTTTCGAAAGTCGGCAGGAAGCCGATGAGCGCGGTCGCGGCACCCATGGCGATGAGGGTGATGATGAGGACCACCCGGCGGCCGAGCTTGTCACCGAAATGTCCGGCGAGGAATGCGCCCAAAGGGCGGAAGAGGAAGCTGATCCCGACCGTCGCGAAGGCGACCATGGTCGAGAGCGTCGATCCGAGCGGGCCGAAGAAGAGCTCGTTGAAGATCAGTCCCGAGGCCGCCGCGTAGAGGAAATAGTCGTACCACTCGATGCTCGTGCCGACGATCGTCGCGAATGCCACCCGGGTCTGAGTGTGCTTCTGTGCTGCCATGACTCCTGTGTCCTGTCGTGCGTCCCGACCACGTTCTCTGTGGCCTGGATTACTTGTTCCCGGGAACCGTATCATATACGATCTGTGGTGAAGCCAATCGAAATGAGGTGTGAGATCGATGTCGACTCCAGCAGGTGTTCCGGCCCGTCCGGGCAAGATCATTGCCGTTCATGTGGCCTATGAGTCCCGTGCGGCACAACGAGGAAAGCGCCCCGCCCAGCCGTCATACTTCCTCAAAGCGGCCAGCTCCGTCGCCGCCACCGGCCAGACCATCGAACGCCCCGCCGGCACCTCGCTGCTCGCCTTCGAGGGTGAGGTCGCCATCGTCATCGGCGCCCCCGCCCGCAACGTCACCGAGGCCGAGGCCTGGTCGTATGTCGCCGGCGTGACCGCGTCGAACGACTTCGGCCTCTACGACATGAAGACCCCGGACAAGGGATCGAACGTGCGCTCGAAGAGCCGCGACGGATACACCCCGCTGGGCCCTGAACTCATCCCCGCCGCCGAGGCGGCCCCCGACTCCCTGCGCCTGCGCACCTGGGTCAACGGCGAGCTCGTCCAGGACGACGGCACGCGAGCCGATCAGCTCATCTTCACCCTCCCGCGCATCGTCGCGGACCTCAGCCAGCACCTCACCCTCGAGCCCGGCGACGTCATCCTCACCGGCACCCCTGCCGGATCCTCCGTCGTCGCCCCCGGTGACACGGTCGAGGTCGAGGTCACGGCCGCCTCGGCGAACGGCGAAGAACTGAGCTCCGGACGACTGACCACCACAGTCGTCGACGGCCCCGGGGAGTTCGACGAGCAACTCGGCAGTCTGCCCGCAGTGAACGAAGCACTCACCGTCGACGCCTGGGGCTCACGCGAAGCCGCCGGACTCGCCCCGGAGGGTGATGCCGATGAAACTGCCGCGACGGCACTCGGCGATGACCTCGTCGCCAAACTCACCGAGGCTCCGACCGCGGGCCTGTCGGCTCAGCTGCGGTCGCGCGGACTCAACAATGTCGTCATCGAAGGCGTGGCCCCGCTGAAGCCGGGCGCGAAGATCGTCGGCACCGCGAAGACGCTGCGCTTCGTGCCCAACCGCGAAGATCTGTTCAAATCCCACGGCGGCGGTTTCAACGCCCAGAAGCAGGCCTTCGACTCGATCCGCCCCGGCGAGGTCGTCGTCATCGAGGCCCGCGGCGAATCCGGTTCGGGCACCCTCGGTGACATCCTCGCCCTGCGTGCGAAGTCGCTCGGCGCCGCCGGCGTCGTCACCGACGGGGGAGTCCGTGACTCCGCCGAGGTGGCCGAGATCCTGCCCGTGTTCTCCACCGCGAAGCATCCCGCCGTGCTCGGCCGCAAGCACGTGCCGTGGGAATCGGACGTGGCTGTGGCCTGCGGAAATGCCACCGTCCTGCCCGGCGATGTCATCGTCGCCGATGATGACGGAGCTATCGTCATCCCTCGTGACCTCGTCGAGGAAGTCGTCGACGCGGCACTGGCGAAGGAGATCGAGGACGGCTGGGTGGCCAAACAGGTCGCCGCCGGCAATCCGATCGAAGAGCTCTTCCCGCCCAAGGGCGAATGGAAGGCGAAATTCGACGAGTGGAAGGCCTCACGGTGACTGCGACTGCGTCCCTGAGCAAGGCCGAGACCGCCTATCGGTGGATCCGCGAACGCGTCGCCGACCAGACCTATCAGCCCGGGCACAAGCTCGTGCTTGCGCAGATCGCACTCGAACTCGACACCTCAGTGGTGCCGGTGCGCGAGGCCATCCGCCGCCTGGAAGCCGACGGGCTCGTGACCTTCGAGCGCAATGTCGGGGCTCGTGTGGCCATGGTCGACCAAGGGTCCTACACCCAGTCGATGGAAACGGTTGCGATCCTCGAGGCCGCGGCCGTCGCCCAAGCACAGGGCCACCTCGGTGCCGATGATCTCGATGCCGCGGAGCAGATCAACGATCGGATGCGGGCTCTGCTCGATGATTTCGAGCCGGCCGAGTTCACCCGGCTCAACCACGAGTTCCACGAAATGCTCTACCGGCGCTGCCCGAACGAGCGGCTGTGCACCCTCGTCGAACTCGAGTGGGACCGGCTCAACCACCTGCGGGATTCGACGTTCTCCTTCGTCCCAGAACGGGCGCTCGAGTCGGTGGAGGAACACTCCCGCATCGTCGCCCTCATCCGGGCTCGCGCCTCGGCGCAGGAGGTCGAACGGGCCGTGCGCGAGCACCGCTCGGCCACTCTGCACAGCTTCCAGAACTCCCAGACGACCACAGCTCCAACCACGGATTTGCAGACAGACACACGAAAGGACAAGTCATGACACAGTCCACCACCCCGCCGGCCGATTTGCCGGAGAAGATCCGCCACTACATCGGCGGAGAATTCGTCGACTCCATCGACGGAGACGAATTCGATGTCCTCAACCCGGTGACGAACGAGCCCTACATCAAGGCCGCCTCGGGCAAGAAGGCCGATATCGAAGCCGCCGTCGCAGCGGCGAAGACGGCCTTCGATGAGGGCCCATGGCCGCGGATGCTCCCGCGTGAGCGCGCCCGGATCCTGGGCAAGATCGCCGATATCGTCGAATCCCGCAAGGACGAACTCGCCGCCATGGAGTCCTTCGACTCCGGACTGCCGATCACCCAGGCCAAGGGCCAGGCGGCGCGCGCGGCGGAGAACTTCCGTTTCTTCGCCGACCTCATCGTCGCCCAGGTCGACGACGCCTTCAAGGTCCCCGGCCGCCAGGCGAACTACGTCAACCGCAAGCCCATCGGCGTGGCCGGACTCATCACCCCGTGGAACACCCCGTTCATGCTCGAGTCCTGGAAGCTGGGACCGGCGATCGCGACCGGCAACACCGTCGTGCTCAAGCCCGCAGAGTTCACCCCGCTCTCGGCCTCCCTGTGGCCGGGTATCTTCGAAGAGGCCGGCCTGCCCACCGGTGTGTTCAACATGGTCAACGGCTTCGGCGAGGAGGGCTTCGCCGGCGACTCGCTCGTCAAGCACCCCGACGTGCCGCTCATCTCCTTCACCGGTGAGTCGAAGACCGGCCAGACGATCTTCGCCAATGCCGCCCCCTGGCTCAAGGGCCTGTCGATGGAGCTCGGCGGAAAGTCCCCGGCCGTGGTCTTCGCCGACGCGGACATCGAGGCTGCCGTCAACGCCACGATCTTCGGCGTCTTCTCCCTCAACGGGGAGCGCTGCACCGCCGGTTCGCGCATCCTCGTCGAGCAGTCGATCTACGACGAATTCGTCGAGCGCTATGCCGCTCAGGCGGGGCGCGTGAAGGTCGGTCTGCCCTCGGATCCCGCCACCGAGGTGGCTGCGCTCGTCCACCCCGAGCACTATGAGAAGGTCATGTCCTACGTCGAGATCGGCAAGTCCGAGGCCCGCCTCGTCGCCGGCGGCGGACGCCCCGAAGGCTTCGAAACCGGAAACTTCGTCCAGCCGACCGTGTTCGCCGATGTGCAGCCCGACGCGCGGATCTTCCAGGAGGAGATCTTCGGCCCCGTCGTCGCCATCACCCCGTTCTCCTCCGACGAGGAGGCCCTGGAGCTGGCGAACAACACGAAGTACGGTCTGGCCGCCTATATCTGGACCTCGGACCTCAAACGCGCCCACAACTTCTCCCAGGCCGTGGAGTCGGGAATGGTGTGGCTGAACTCGAACAACGTCCGCGATCTGCGCACCCCCTTCGGCGGCGTCAAGGCCTCGGGACTCGGCCACGAAGGCGGCTACCGGTCGATCGACTTCTACACGGAACAGCAGTCCGTGCACATCAACCTCGGCGAGGTCCACAATCCTGTCTTCGGAAAGCAGTGAAGCAGCCATGACCAAACGCACTGATATGACCCGGACCTCGGCCGGCTATTTCGTCAGCCAGGAGACGGGCATCTCCACCGACAACCCCATCGCCACTCCGCAGGTGAGTCCGCCCGACATCCTCCGCTGCGCCTATATGGAACTCGTCGTCACCGACCTCGCCGCGTCGCGGGAATTCTACGTCGACGTGCTCGGACTCTACGTCACCGAAGACGACGAGAACACGCTCTACCTGCGTTCGACGGAGGAGTTCATCCACCACAATCTCGTCCTGCGCAAGGGCGAGGTCGCCGCCGTGGCTGCGTTCTCCTACCGGGTGCGCAGCCCGGAAGAGCTCGACAAGGCAGTAGCCTTCTACACGGAACTCGACTGCGATGTCCGACGCAATCCCGACGGCTTCGTCAAGGGCGTGGGCGACTCCGTGCGCGTGGTCGACCCGCTCGGCTTCCCGTACGAGTTCTTCTACCAGTCCGATCACGTCGAACGCATGTCGTGGCGCTACGACCTGCACATCCCCGGCGAACTCGTCCGCCTCGACCACTTCAACCAGGTCACCCCGGATGTGCCGCGGGCCGTGAAGTACATGCAGGACCTCGGCTTCCGCGTCACGGAGGACATCCAGGACGAGGAGGGCACGGTCTACGCCGCGTGGATGCGCCGCAAGTCCACCGTCCATGACACGGCGATGACCGGTGGCGACGGACCGCGCATGCACCATGTCTGCTTCGCCACCCATGAGAAGCACAACATCCTCTCCATCTGCGACAAGCTCGGTGCCCTGCGCCGGTCCGACTCGATCGAGCGCGGACCCGGCCGCCATGGCGTCTCGAACGCGTTCTACCTCTACCTGCGCGACCCCGACGGTCACCGCGTCGAGGTGTACACGCAGGACTACTACACCGGCGACCCGGACAACCCGGTCATCACGTGGGACGTCCACGACAATCAGCGCCGCGACTGGTGGGGCAACCCCGTCGTGCCGTCCTGGTACACGGACGCCTCGCTCGTCCTCGATCTCGACGGCAACCCGCAGCCCGTGCACGCCCGCACGGACGATTCGGAGATGGCCGTGACGATCGGTGCCGACGGGTTCTCCTACACCCGCGCGGATGAGAATGAGGGCAAGCTGGGCAACCAGCTCTGAAAGGAATCCACATGCTCGATGAGGCAACGATCGCGGCCATCGCCGACGATCTCGCGGAGGCGGAGCGGACTCGGTCGAAGATCGGTCTGCTCACCGCGCAGTATCCGGATATGACGGTCGAGGACTCCTATGCGGTGCAGAACGAATGGCGCCGTCGCGGTGAAGCCGCCGGCCGTCGACTCTACGGTCACAAGATCGGGCTGACCTCGAAGCCGATGCAGCAGGCCACCGGCATCACCGAACCCGACTACGGAGCGATCTTCGCCGATCAGGTCTATGACACCGGGTCCGTGATCGATCATTCGCAGTATTCGGGTGTGCGCATCGAGGTCGAACTCGCCTTCGTGCTGCGTGACGAACTGCGCGGACCCGATGTCAGTCTCTTCGACGTCCTCCGGGCCACCGAGTACGTCGTTCCCGCCCTCGAGGTCCTGTCCTCGCGCATCGAGATGGAGGGGCGCACGATCGTCGACACCATCTCGGACAACGCGGCACTGGGGGCGATGGTCCTCGGCGGCCGTCCCGTCGCCGTCGATGCCGTCGACCTGCGTCGGGTGAACGCCCTGCTCTACCGCAATGAGACGATCGAGGACTCCGGAGTGGCTGCCGCCGTCCTCGACCATCCGGCCCGCGGAATCGTGTGGTTGGCGAACAAACTCGCCGAACACGGAGATGTGCTGCAGGCCGGAGAGACCGTGCTCGCCGGATCGTTCACCCGCCCCATGTGGGTGCATCCCGGCGACACCGTCCACGCCGACTACGGAGAGCTGGGAGTCATCGCATGCCGTTTCGAGTAGAACTGCCGGAGACCTTCGCCGACCGTGTGGCCGGCCTCGGCGACGGCGAGTACCTGGCCGGGATGTGGGTGTGCTCGGGTTCGCCCGTGGCCGCCGAGATCGCTGCCGCCTCGGGAATGCAGTGGGTGCTCATCGACGCCGAGCATTCCCCGATCGGACTCGAGACCACGACGAGTCTGCTGCGTGCGATGAACGGCTACCCGGCGACCCCCGTCGTGCGGGTGCCGGTCAACGACACGGTGCTCATCAAGCAGTACCTCGACCTCGGCGCGCAGAATCTGCTCGTGCCGATGGTCGATACGAAATCCGACGCCGAGGCGGCTGTGGCGGCCGTCCATTATCCGCCGAAGGGTGTGCGCGGGGTCGGTTCGGCCCTGGCCAGGGCCTCCCGGTGGAATGCCGTGGACGGGTACCTGGGTCGTGCCGAGGAGTTCGTGTCCCTGACGGTGCAGATCGAATCGGCGACCGCAGTGGACAACGCCGCCGAGATCGCCGCGGTCGATGGAGTCGACCAGATCTTCGTCGGGCCCTCCGACCTGGCTGCGTCGATGGGACTGCTCGGACAGCAGACCCATCCGGATGTCACCGATGCGGTGGCCAGGACCTTCGAGGCGGTGAAGGCTGCCGGCAAACCCGTCGGTGTCAACGCCTTCGACCCCGAGCAGGCACGGAAATACCTGGAAGCCGGAGCGTCCTTCGTCCTCGTCGGAGCCGACGTCGGTCTGATGATGAACGGCGCCCGCGCCTGGGCCGACACTTGGGTTCAGGACTGAGCTCGCTCCCAGCGGTGCCGGGCATCATCGTGGGCGGCGATGAGGAGTTCGTCGACCTGCTTCTCAGTGCGTGAGCCTGGATTCACGACCGCTACCCACCCCTGCCTGCGATACAGCGGGTGGGGGTGGATTGCGTCTGTGACGGACTGCTGACCCGGGGTGTCCGCGTTCGCGTCGACATCGGGGCCGGGCTCGCCGAAGAGTGCGGAGAACCGGGCACGCCCGATGTGGAGATTGAGCCTCCAGCGATCGGGAGCCGAGAGCTCGGAGGCCGTGTCGTCGGGGTAGTCCTTGGTGATGATGGTGGCGAACGGCTGAGTGTTCGCAAGCACTTCTCCGTCGGGAGCGAAATAGAAGAAGTGGTCTCCCCAGGTCAGCTCGGGGTACGGGCCGCCGGCCTCGGGAGCGATGTGGAGCAGTCCGTCGAGAGTGTGGAAACGGTCGATGATCTCGTGCATACTCATGGTTCAAGTGTGCACTTGAAGTGTTCATGTCGGGTTTTTGTCGGGAGGTGATCACTCTGCGCACTGCGGACGTGGCTTCGCTCAGCGGGTATTCGGTGCAGCAGATCCGTCAGCTCGAATCCCGCGGTGTCATTCCCGCAGCCGCTCGGGAGGACAATGGCTACCGGCGGTATTCAGACGTGCATGTCAGTGCATTGTCCGCATACCGTGATCTTGCTTTCGCCGTCGGTCCTGTTGCGGCCCGATCGGTGATGACCGAACTTCCGCGGCTCGATCCCCGTGAGGCGATCGCCCTTCTCACCGGCAAAGTGACTGAAGTGGACGAGCATCGACGTCAGGTCGTTGCAGCACGCTCGATGCTGCTCTCGATCCAGTCAGAAGCTGAAACTGCCGGCGAGCATGGGCGCGAGACGACCGACGAATCGATGACGATCACCGAACTTGCTGAGGCGGTGGGCGTGCGTGCATCCACGTTGCGATACTGGGAATCGGAGGGACTGACTACCCCGCTCCGGGTGGGCTCCGGAGCTCGAACCGCGCGTCTCTATCGGTTCGGAGCGATCAGAGACGCAAGGATCACTGCCGCGCTGCGGTCCGGAGGGTACGGCATTCACGAGATCCGCGAAGCTTTGGCAGTGGTGCGAGGGCTCGGTGATACGAGCTCGATGCTCGCCGCACTCGACGACAGACTGGACGATCTGGCGTTGCGTGGGGCGGCGGTCTTGCGAGCCGGGGGTGTTCTCGCCGGGACGATCGGCGGAGGACACCCCTGAGCTCACTTCTCAGTCCTTCTCGCGGCGGCTGCCGGAGATCAGCAGGATCGTCGAGCCGAGTCCGACGAGGACGATGCCCAAGCCGATGAGCATCCCGTTGCCTGTCGTGCCGGTGCGGGGCAGCTCACCGGATGGTGCCGGGGCCGCCGGAGATGCGGGGGTCTCGGGAGTTTCCGCGACCGGTTCGACCGGTGGGGTGTCTGGCTCCTCAGGTCGTTCGGGCGCTTCAGGCCTTTCGGGCTGTTCCGGCTGTTCCGGGGGAGCCGGCGGCATGCTTGGCTCCTCCGGCGGCGTGCTGGGTTCTTCCGGGGGAGTCGACGGCTTCTCCTCGGGTGGGCGGTGCACGGTCTCGGCGGGAACGCCCCAGTCGCTCGTCCACGCCTTGTTGACGTCGCTGCCCTCGATCGCCGTCACATAGGTGACCCAGCCGACGGGCATGTCGATCGGCTCCGTGTCGATCTCGACGCGGCCATCCTCGTCGGCGTTGACGGTGAAGTCCTGCACGGACAGCTCGGTGCCGTCGGGCTTCTTCGACTGCGCGGGCTCGGTCTCCACGTGGTAGGCGGTGATGGTGAGGACGGCTTCGGAACCCGGCCGCAGTCCGGTCACGGCCACCTCGTCGTGGGTAGATGTCCCCTCGAGCACTGCCTCGGTGTCGGCGGTCGGAGTCCACGGGGCGAACCCCGTCTCACGGGGTTGGCCGTGGATTCCCTTCCATTCCTTCGTTGCCTTGTCCCCGGCGATCGTCTCGGTGAAGTACAGCCAGCCGCGGAAGTCCTCGGGCACGGTGATCTCGTCGGATGTGTGGGTGCCGTTGCCGACATTCTTCGAGGTCACGGATCCGATTTCGCGAGCGTCATCGTTCTTGATGCCCTGCCTCGGTGCCGTCGCGGTCTGCCACAGGGTGTGTTCGACGGTGACGGTGTGGTCGCCGATGAGGCCGGAGACGGTGAATTCGTCGGTGACCGTCTCACCCGGTGTCGGTGTCTGGTCGGAGATCTCGGTGGTCACCTTCGGCTGGGAACTCAGCTCCAGTGACGCCTTGTCCGTGACGGAATCGGGGGTGTCCGGGGTGATGACTCGCTGTACCCGAGTGCCGGACGTCGGTTCGAAGACGCGCACGGTCTGCGGGGCGACCTTCGCCGAGGCGGTCACGGACAGAGTGCCGGGGGCGCTCGCCCGCAGTGTCGTGGCCACGGGTTCCTTCCCCGTGGTCACAGTCGTCGGGGCTTTCGCAGTGCCGGTGGTCTTGAGCGTGACAGGAACGTCGGGGACCTGTGCACCTGAGGCGCTGAGCAGGGACACCGTCAGCGTCGCCTCATCGGTGGGAGTACCGAGGACCTTCGGCTTGTCAGTTTTGTCGGAGGCCCAGGAGTCAGGAGAAGTGGTGGATTCCGGGGCGGCATAGGGTTCGAGCACGGGCATGCGCATGACCGGCTCGAGGCTGATGTCGAGGGTGTAGGGACCGGCCAACTTCTTGGCCTCGGCGAGGATCGTCGAGTGCTTCTTCGCGGCCGCCGCGAACTTCTTGCCCAGATCGGCCGGCTTCTGCGGCGGCACCTTGTGATCGTGGGGGAGCGCCTTGTCGAGTCGGGCCATCGCGCTCAACGCGGCCTGCACATCTTTCGACGTCGAGCCGGCATATTCGTGCAGTGCCCACGCTGTGCGAGCCGAGATGACCGTGTCGGCCTTCGCATTCTTGAAGTGCTTCGGCAGCGGAGACTTCTTGCCCGCATCGATGCAGTAGGCGGAGGTGTCAGGGAAGGTCCGGTAGGAGCCGTACCAGGTCTTGCCCTGTTTCGCATGGTGCCAGATGCCCGGACCGTAGGCGTTGGGTGCGGTGTGCACCGGAACCTCGCCGAGGCCGACCGGCGGTCCCGCGGCCATGGCCGGTCCCAGCCCGATGAGCGAAGCGATTGTGAGGACGGTGAGCAGCAGCGCGGTGCGCAGCGATGCGATTCTGAGAGTGATCATGGACCGATTCGACATTGGGCGCTGGCTGGTCATCTAGGGCTGATTGAGGGGCTGTGGATACCGCTTTGAGCGTCCACAGGTTCTGACGTGTGAGTGGGGGAGGTGCTGGTCGCTGCAGGGAGGGGAGTGGCCCCGGGGAGGAACGGCCGCGTCGGGTGCGTGTGGTGGGCGATGCCGACCGTCGGGCGACGGTCGTGGGTGCAGGGGCGGTCTGGTTCCCCGGCCGACACAGAGTCGACGAAACTGCGTCCATCCACAGTCGAAAATGGTTGAGTGGGGCGGGGGACGTCGTTTGAAGAACGTGGCAGTCGGCTGAAGTGTTGCTGGACGGATACACGGCGGGGCCGTTCACGGCGGGCTGGGACTCTAGACTGAGGTGAGCGGAAATTCCCCCATCGCAGAAGGACAGACTATGTCGGCACAGAACGGTCCCGGTTCGCAGAGACCGCAGCCGCCCCAGGTGCAGGGCCCACCGAACCCGAACGTGCCCCCGGCACAGGGACAGATGCCGCCTCAGGGCCAGGTCCCTCCGCCGCAGCCACACAATCCGCAGCAGGGGCAGCCGCAGAATCATGATCGGTTCCGGCCGCGACCACAGGGGTCGCAGCAGCCGAACCAGCAGCAACCCGGCGGGTCGCGGCCGCAGCAGCCGCCCATGCAGGGACAGAATCGGCCCCCAGCGCCGGGTCGACCCATGCCGCCGCAGAACCAACCGCCCATGCAGGGACAGCCGATGCAGGCACCCGGCCGACCCATGCAGCCTCAGATGCAGCCGATGCCGGGCCAATCCATGGCTGGTCAACCCATGCCTGGCCAGCCGGTGATGTACGCGCCCCCGCCTGCGCAGGCCCGCGTCTATGCTCAGCCGCGGTTTGCTCCGACGGTGACGCAGGAGATGCGTATCCGTGCAGGCATGCAGGCACCCCAGCAGGTCGTCACCGACACTCCCTGGACCGGCGCCGTGCGGAAAACACAACCGGAGACCGAACCCGACTCGACCGGAAACATCGTCCGGCTCGTCGCTGCAATCCTCGTACTCGTCGGGCTTGTCATCGGATTGGCATTACTTGCCCTGCTCGGCGGACTGAGCTTCGGCGTCCGCCTCTTCGGTCTCATCGGACTCGCGGCGATCCCTCTTCTCGGCATAATCGCCTACGTCCTCTGGCTCGACCGCTGGAGACCGCAGCCGAAGCTCCTCCTGGGCATCTGTCTCCTCTGGGGTGCTGTCGCCTCGGTTATCCTCACCCTCGGCTTCTCACTCGTCGGTGAGGTCGCGCTCTATATGATCGGCATCAATGGTGTGCCCGACGTCATCGGTGCGGTGATTCAAGCTCCGATCCTCGAGGAATCGACGAAGACCGTCCTCCTCCTCGTCATCGTCCTTGCCGCTCGCCGCTATTTCGAAGGGCCCCTCGACGGGCTCGTCTACGGTTCGCTCATCGGTGCGGGCTTCGCCTTCACAGAGAACATCCTCTACCTCGGCCAGTCGTGGAACGACGGCGAGTTTCTGGGCCTCGCCATGACGTTCGCCATGCGCTGCCTCGGATCGCCGCTGCTCCACACGGCGTTCTCAACCTGCGCTGGTGTGTCGATCGGACTCGCCGCCCGCAAATGGCCGTGGTGGTCACTCATCCTCATGTGGCTGCCCGGACTTGCACTCGGCATGATCCTGCACGGTTTCTGGAACGCCTCGATGACGTTCCTCGGTGTCCTCGGCCAAGCGACCAGTGACGTGATGGGCGGAATGCTTCCGCAGATCATCGGCCTCGTCGTCCTCAGCGTCATCCTCTCCGCCGCCTGGGTGACGCTCGGTCTCATCCTGCGCCGCAGCGAACGCATGCACACTCAGAACATGCTCGGTGACTATGCGAACTCCGGTTGGCTCACCCATGCCGAGGTCGACATGCTCGGCACCTGGAAGGGCCGGAAGAACGGACGCGACTGGGCGAAGTCGTTCCCGGGCGGCAAGGAGGAGATGAAGACCATGATCCGCACCTCCGGCAAGCTGTCGACGACGCGGATGCGCGTGCTCGCCGGAATCGGCGGAGAACAGGAACGCAAGATCGAACGGGCCGAACTCCAGCAGTTCGCCGACGCCCGTGAACGTCTGCTCGCGGCCTCCAAACAGACAGCCTCCCAACAGACTGTGCGGTAAGTTCCAGCGGTGACGATCTTCGACATTCTCCTCATCGTCCTCGGCATCGGGGCGCTCTTCGCCGGGTTCCGCCAGGGCATCATCACCGCCCTCGGAACGGCGGCGGGCTTCATCGTCGGCTGGATCCTCGGCCGATTGCTCTCCCCGCTCGTCGAATCGCTGAGCGCCGGCACCGACGTCATGGACAACCAGGGCGTGCTCATGCTGCTGGCCTCGATGCCGTTGGTCCTCAGCGTCCTCTTCGCCTTCGCCGGCAGCGGCATCGGGGCGTGGATCAAGAACAATATGGACTCCGACCTCGGCCAGGGCATCGACGCCGTCGGCGGCACCGTCACCGCCGGAATCGTCTATGTCCTCGTCATCTGGCTCGCCGCCGGATTCATCCGCACCACCCCGCTCGTCGAACCCAACCGCTGGGTCGCCGACTCCTCCGTCATCGCCGCGATCGACCGCACCATTCCCTACTCCTCCCAGAACGCCCTGGGCGGACTGGCGAAAGGACTGAGCGCCTCCGGATTCCCTCAGGTGTTCTCCGGGCAGCCCGAACAGATCCGCGGAGTCGGAGAACCCGACGAAGGCATGGTCGACGTCGGACGCAGCGTCGAGGACTCGGTCGTCAAGATCACGACGACGGCCACCAGCTGCGCCACTGGTTCGGAAGGCTCCGGCTTCGTCTATGAAGACGGACTCGTCGCCACCAACGCCCACGTCGTGGCCGGATCCACTGAGTTGGCCGTACAGGTCGGGGGCAAGGGCAGGCCCTACCGCGCCGAGGTGGTCGAATTCGACGCCGAAGCCGATGTGGCCGTGCTCCGGGTCCAGGGTCTCGATGCTCCCGCTCTCGACTTCGGCAACGGGCTCGGACCGGGAGACGACTCTGTCGTCGTCGGATTCCCCGCGAACGGTCCCTATACGATCTCACCGACCCGAGTGCGGGAGAAGATCAACGCCCGCGGACTCGACATCTACGATTCGCAGTCGGTCGTCCGCGAGGTCTATGCACTGCGCGGAATCGTCAGGGAAGGCAATTCGGGCGGCCCGCTCATCGACGCCGACGGAAACGTCGTCGGCATGGTCTTCGCCCGCTCCGCCACCGATGACGAAACCGGCTACGCCCTCACCCGAGCCGAGATCGCCGATGAACTGGACGCAGGTGCCGCCGAGCGCACACCGCAGCCGACAGGCCAGTGCACGAACTGACCCCGACTACTTGAGGTCGAGTCCGGCGAGGACGGCGCGGTGGTCGCTCGATCCGCGTTCGAGCACCTCGTCGGAGGTGGCGTCGAAACCTCGGTAGAGGACATGGTCGAGCCGGGTGACGGGGAACTGGGAGGGCCAGGTGAAGCCGAAGCCGCCTCGGGCCTCTTCCCGGGTATCCTGCAGCGGCGGCACCAAGGTCTCCATATTGTTGTCCGTGGTCGCCGTGTTGAAGTCGCCGGCGATGATGACATGCTCGGCACCATCGGTCTCCACTGTCGTGGCCAGGCGGCGCAGAGCTGCGTTGCGCATCGATTCGTGCCCCGGGCGCACCGAAGGCATATGCACGGCATAGAAGCGGATGTCACCGTGATCGGTTGAGATCGTGGTCGCGAATGCGCGCGGCCACTGCAGACCGAGGTCGACCTCCTCGGGCTCCGACATCGGCCACTTCGACCACACGCCGATGGTGTCGACGACCTGCGAATGCTCGAACGAGGAGTCGAGCTCCTTGTGGATGATCTTGCCGGACAGGGATTCGAGTTCCTGGATCGTGACGATGTCCGGATCACGTCCGACGATGTTCTGCGCGGCAGCCGTGGGCTGTGGCATCCTCGCCCCCACATTGTGGGTGGCCACCGTCAGGTCCGGATCACTGGAATCCTCATTCGGCAGCAGGGCAGGGCCGAACATCCCCGTCCACACGAGAGCAGGCACGAGGAACCCGATGGCCGAGAGCCACGAGAAGCGGATGAGGAACATGAGCAGCACGAGCGCGAGGACGATTCCCGTCCACGGCAGCACCGATTCGAGGATGAGCGCGATGCCCATCCGCGTCGGCAGCAGATCGTGGAGAAGCAGGAATGCCGCATAGAGGATCCCGAAGATCAATGCGGTGATGCCCTTCGCGGGGCTGTGCCTTCTGCGCGGTGAGGAATATGCCTGGTTCATCGATCAACGATCTTAACCGGGAAGTCTGGC
This sequence comes from Brevibacterium sp. OS20, assembly GCF_056837565.1. Classification (NCBI taxonomy): domain Bacteria; kingdom Bacillati; phylum Actinomycetota; class Actinomycetes; order Micrococcales; family Brevibacteriaceae; genus Brevibacterium; species Brevibacterium sp. OS20. Next base: position 996,093 of record NZ_CM166367.1, read on the forward strand.
CCCACGCTGGAAGCGACTTGCGACGCGGCTCACAGCCGCACGACGTCAGCGACGCGCAGTCGCGCTCCACACAGTCACATCGGGGTGGGTGTCGTAGCGATAACCCGAACCCCTCATCGTGCGCACCACGGAGGCATATTCGCCGAGGCGGCGCCGCAGTCGGCGGATGTGGACGTCCACGGTGCGTTCGTCGGGAACCTCACCGCCGGACCATACCGCGGTGATGAGGTCCTCACGGGGCAGGGTCTCATCGGCATGGGAGACGAGGGTGGCGAGCAGGTCGAATTCCTTCGTCGTGACATCGACGAGGTCGCCGTCGATGCGGACCTCGCGGCGAGGGATGTCGATGCGCAGACGTTCGCCGGTGGCCTGGGTGTAGGCGTCGCCGGCCCGTCCGCCGAAACCGCGGGGTGCGGGAGCCGCCGGAGCAGCCTCCTCGCGCAGGGCCGGCGGGTGGATGCGGTTGGGAATGCGCGAACGCACGGGGCCGTGTGTCGCCGCCGGTGCACCGGTCGCAGCGGGGGAGCCGTTGGCCACGGCTCGCACGGCGTCGATATCGCTGCCGCGGCCCTCCGGTGCCAAGGCGATGACGGCCTGGGTCTCGGCCTGGCTGGCGAGTTCCTTGGCGTAGGCCTGCAGCTCAGCGGCGATTGCGGAGAGGTTCGTGCCGTCGGCGGCGGCCTTGGTCTCGTCGAGTCCGATGTAGACGATGATTCCGCGGGCGGCCTTCGGCGAGGGGACGACTCCGGCGGGCCCGTAGGTGTGCGGTGGGTTCTGCGGGTCGACTGCGCTCAACCTGGCTCCTGCACGTCGAGTGGCCACTGCACTGCGGGGGTGGACGTAGGCGGGTTCTGGATTCGGCATAGCTGTCCTTTGCTCCGACCATGAGGTCGATATGACTGGAAGAGTCCGCTGCTTGAGTGAACTCGTTCGAGGCCGGACAGCGGGAGTACGATCACCGACCACGAACGCAGGGCATACACATATGTGCGCCCGGCATTCGCATCTGATGGATCGTCGAAGTCATGACTTCATTATTTGTCACAAAACTTCGGCCGCGCAAAGGAAAACCCGAAAATGAGACGACTGTGACGAAATATGACGTCACAGTCGCCGGGGTCGACGACCGAAATCGTCATCCGCAGGTGCCGTCAGTCGACGATTCCGTACATCCGGTCCCCGGCATCGCCGAGTCCGGGCACGATGTAGCCCTTCTCGTTGAGCTTCTCATCGAGTGCCGCGGTGTACACCTTCACCTCGGCGGAATCGCTGTAGTCGCGCTCGATGCGCTGGACGCCCTCGGGTGCGGAGACCAGGCACACGGCGGTGACGTCGCGAGCTCCGCGAGCGAGCAGGAAGTCGATCGCCATGGCCAGGGTGCCGCCGGTGGCGAGCATCGGATCGACGACGAAGATCTGCCTGCCGGTGAGGTCATCAGGCAGGCGATCGGCATAGGCGCTGGGCTCGAAGGTCGTCTCGTCGCGGACCATTCCGAGGAAGCCCACCTCGGCAGTGGGCAGGATGCGCAGCATTCCGTCGAGCATGCCGAGCCCGGCGCGCAGGATCGGGACCACGACGGGGCGGGGCTCGGCGATGCGGGTGCCGACGGTCGTCGTCACCGGAGTCGAGATCTCCTTGTCTTCGACGGCCACCGAGCGGGTCGCCTCATAGGCGAGCAGCATGACGAGCTCTTCGGTGAGCTGTCGGAAACGAGCGGAATCCGTATTCACATCGCGCAGAGCGGTGAGTTTGTGGGCGATGAGCGGGTGGTCGGCTACGTGAAGATGCATACCCCAAATGGTACGGGAGAACTTCGGGCTCAAGGCAGTGGTCAACGCGGGGCGAAGCGTTCACAATGGAGGCATGTCGTACTTCACTGAGATCCTGGCCGATTCCGGCGATGGCTTCCGCGCCCTCGATGTCGACGTCCGTGACGCGAACGACCTCGACGACCTCGTCGATATGATGCGTTCGGCAGCCGGCGATGACGGAGAGGCCGTGGCCGTCATCGAACACGAAGACGAATGGTTCGGGCTCGTGCGCCTGTGCCGGAACAATGAGGTCAAGGTCTTCCTGTCCGACCTCGCCGCGGCCGAGGCGAGCCCGTTCGCGGAGATCTTCGCCGACTTCCTCGACTCCCGTCCCGACGCCTACGACGCCGAGCCCGAAGAGGACTTCGGCGCCGAGGAGGACGAGGCCGCGGTCGATGAGGAGGACGACGAAGACGAGGTCGAAATGCTCGAGTTCGACGCCGATGCCGAATGGGGCGGAGACGCCGATATCTACTCCGACCGCGGAGTCCCGGCCGCCACCCTCATCGACCAGGTCGAAAGCTATCGGTCCGACCCGGCCCGCGTCGTCGCCCATGTCGGTGAGACCGTCGGCTTCGCCGATCAGCTCGAGGCCGCACGCTGACCGCTGCGTCCGTGACCCGGCTCGATGAATGGATGGGTCATGCCCTCGCCGAGGCGGCCCTGGCGCCCGCTCATGACGACGTTCCCGTCGGGGCCGTGGTCATCGACGGTGCCGGTGAGATCATCGGGCGCGGTCACAATCGACGCGAGATCGATGCCGACCCGCTCGGCCACGCCGAACTCATGGCGATCTCAGCCGCCGCCTCGGCGAGAGGCGAATGGCGCTTGGACGGCTGCATCCTCGTCGTCACGCTGGAACCGTGCGCGATGTGCGCCGGAGCCCTCGTCGGCTCACGCATCGACAGGGTCGTCTTCGGCGCCTATGACGACAAGGCCGGGGCGGTCGGCTCGGTCTGGGATCTGCTGCGCGACCGCGCCGCACTCCACCATCCGGAGGTCACCTCGGGCGTACGGGCGGAGGAGAGTCGGGCCCTGCTGAGGGAGTTCTTCGCGGCCAGACGCTGACGTGTCCCAGCTCACGGCGAACCGATTTGGACGCAGAAAGTCCGCCGCTGTACAGTTGTCGGCGGTGGCGTGTCCGAGCGGCCGAAGGTGCAACACTCGAAATGTTGTGTAGGGCAACCCCCTACCGTGGGTTCAAATCCCACCGCCACCGCCAAGGGAAACCCCTGATCAGACGCTTCTGGTCAGGGGTTTCGTCTGTCTCGTCGAAGGATGGCATCGGCGCGGGCAGAGGTGTGATGATTGACACGCCAGGGTCGAGCGGCGAGACTTGCTCGGTGAAACAGAAAGAGTTTTCCGGGATATGGAATTACTTTTCGGTATCCCGGTCCGGTATCCGGGGTTGAAGACTCGACTGTCTCATTGCGCATGTTCAAGGCGCAGGGCCGACGACGATGATGTCGCCGGCTGACCAAATCGAACAACCTGAGGTGGTCCATGAAAATGGCTGACAACGACCAAGCGGTGCAGACCGCATCTTCGAGACCGGGGCTTCTCGACAAATTCTTCGAAATCACCCATCGAGGCTCGACGATCAGACAGGAGATCCGCGGAGGCATCGTCGCCTTCGTCGCGATGGCCTATATCGTCGTCCTCAATCCGCTCATCCTCGGCGGTTCCCAGGACATCGCCGGAGACAGCCTCGACTTCGCCCAGCTGACCGCGGTCACCGGGCTCGTCGCCGGCGTCATCACGATTCTCTTCGGCGTCGTCGCCCGACTGCCCTTCGGTCTGGCCGCAGGCCTGGGCATGAACAGCTTCCTCGCCGTCTCAGTCGTCCAGGAGGTCACCTGGGCCGATGCGATGGGACTGGTGGTCATCAACGGCGTCATCATCGTCGTCCTCGGTGCCACGGGCATCCGCACCGCGATCTTCAACGCCGTCCCGCATGCACTGAAGATCGCGATCACTGTGGGCATCGGACTCTTCATCGCCTTCATCGGCTTCGTCAACGCCGGGTTCGTCACCCGCACCCCGGCCGGCCCACCCGTCCAGTTGGGTCAGGACGGATCGATCGGCTCCCTGCCGACGCTGGTCTTCGTCTTCGCGCTCGTCCTCATCGGCATCCTCGTGGCGCGGAGGATTCCCGGCGGCATCCTCATCGGCATCATCGTGGCCACGATCGCCGCGATCATCATCCAGGCGTTCGCGAAGCTCGGCACCGTCGGCGACCCGGTCAATCCGGACCCGCTGGGCTGGAACCTCTCAGCTCCGGAATTCCCGAAACAGGTCATCGCCCTTCCCGACTTCGGTCTCATCGGCGCCTTCGACCTCGTCGGCGGCTTCCAGCACATCGGAGTCCTCGCGGCCACGATGCTCGTGTTCACCCTCGTGTTCACGAACTTCTTCGACGCCATGGGCTCGATGACCGGACTGGCCCGCAGCGCCGGACTGCAAACTGAGGACGGAATGTTCCCGCGCATCCGCGGAGCCTTCATCGTCGAAGGTCTCGGCGCGGTCTTCGGCGGCGGTGCCTCTGCCTCGTCGAACACGGTCTTCGTCGACTCCGCAGCCGGAATCGCCGAAGGCGCTCGCACGGGTCTGGCCGCCTGCATCACCGGTGTGCTGTTCCTGCTGTCGATGTTCTTCTCACCGCTCATCGCCGTCATCCCGATGGAAGCCGGAGCCGCTGCGCTCGTCGTCGTCGGCGCCATGATGGTCACGCAGATCCGTGAGATCGACATGACCGACTTCCGCACCTCGCTGCCGGTCTTCCTCACCATGGTGACGATGCCTCTGACCTATTCGATCGCCAACGGCATCGGCGTCGGATTCATCTCCTGGGCGCTCATCCACGCCATGAGCAACCGTGCCCGTCAGGTCCACTGGCTGCTGTGGGTCGTCTCGGCCGGATTCGTCCTGTACTTCGTTCGCGGCCCGATTTCGGCTATCTTGGGGGCATGAGAACAATGGTTGGACACTCAGCTTGGGGAAAGGGTCAGATCGCCCACGGGGCTTGACCTGCGGGGACGCCGAGTCCCCTCTTCCGCGTTCTTCTGCGCTGTTCGCATGGATAACCAGAGGCTCGAAGAACGAAGCAAATTGTTCCAACCATGCACTGTGCGCCTCAGTGGAGAGGCGCGGGAGGTGTGAAGTGCGATGTCCGCAGCGACAACGGACCAGTCAACTGCCGAAGTGACAATCAACGGGACCGTTCGTGAGTTCGACGGCCCACCCCATACGAATGCGCTGGACTTCCTGCGCGGTCAGGGTCTGACCGGAGCGAAGGAAGGCTGCGCCGAAGGCGAATGCGGGGCCTGCGCGATCATGGTCGCCCGCCCCGATGAATCCGGCGGAACCCGCTGGACCTCGGTGAACTCCTGCCTGCTGCCGGCAGCAGCCCTCGACGGGGGAGAAGTCGTGACCTCCGAAGGTCTGGCCGACGGAGACACCGTCCACCCCGTCCAGGAAGAGATGGCCGTGCGCGGCGGATCCCAATGCGGATACTGCACCCCCGGCTTCATCTCCTCGATGGCCGCCGAATACTACCGGCCCGACCGCTGCGAGGACGGCTTCGACCTCCACTCCCTGTCGGGCAATCTGTGCCGCTGCACCGGCTACCGCCCCATCCGCGATGCCGCGAATGCGCTGGGACAGCCCGCAGCCGACGATGCGCTGGCCGCCCGCCGTGACCGCCCCGCCCCTTCGGCTCGAGCCACCGACTACCAGCGAGCCGACACCGCCACGGGAAAGATCGGGCGCTACCGTCGTCCCGCCACCCTCGCCGAGGCGACCTCCATCCTCAGCCAGGATCCCGAGGCCACCGTCGTGGCCGGGGCCACCGACTGGGGCGTCGAGGTCAACATCAAGGGAGCACGCGGTAAGAACATCCTCGCCGTCGACCGGCTCGAGGAGATGCGCGGAATCCGCCGGACCGAGTCGTTCGTCGAACTCGGTGCCTCCCGCACCCTGTCCGAACTCGAACGTGAGCTCGCCGGAGACATTCCGCTGCTGGGCAAGCTGTTCCCACAGTTCGCCTCCCGCCTCATCCGCAATGGGGCGACCATCGGCGGCAACCTCGGCACCGGTTCGCCTATCGGCGACACACCGCCGGCTCTGTTGGCGCTGGAGGCCGAGCTCGTGCTCACCTCGGTGCGCGGATCCCGGACCGTGGCGCTGGCCGACTACTTCACCGGATACCGGCAGACGGTGCGGGAGTCCGATGAACTCATCACCGCCATCCGCATCCCGCTGCCGCTGTCCCCGCTGACGTCGTTCCAGAAGATCGCCAAGCGCCGTTTCGACGATATCTCCTCGGTGGCGATCGGCTACGCCGTCGACATCCAGGACGGATTGATCGCCAAGGCCCGGATCGGCCTCGGTGGAGTCGCCGCCACCCCGCTGCGCGCCACCGCCACCGAAGCCCTCCTCGAAGGCCGGCCATGGACATTGGAGACCGTGCACCAGGCGGCCGAGACCCTCGCCGCCGAAGGCACCCCGATGGACGACCACCGGGCGAGTGCGAAATACCGGACCGCGATGCTGCGGTCCTCCCTCGAACGCTTCTACGCCGAGCAGCTCGGCCACCCGGCCGTGACCAGCAAGGAGGTCAAGTGATGAGCCAGCTCTCCCAGCGCCCCGCCGACCCGGTCGTCGGCGAACGCCACCACCATGAAAGCGCCTTCGGTCACGTCACCGGTACCGCGCTCTACACCGATGACCTCGTCGGACGCCTCACCGGGGTCCTCCACGCCTTCCCCGTGCAGTCGACGACCGCGCACGGCCGCCTCGGCGCCATCGATATCGAACCCGCCTATGCGGTGCCCGGAGTCGTCAAGGTCATCACCGCCGCCGATATCCCCGGCGTCAACGATCAGGGCGTCAAACACGATGAGCCGATGCTGCCGGTCGACGAGATCATGTTCTTCGGCCAGCCCCTGGCCTGGGTGCTCGCCGAGGATCTCGAAGCCGCGAAGGAAGGCGCGGCGGCCGTCACCGCCGAGGTCGAGGAACTGCCGTCACTGGTGACCGTGCGGGATGCGATCGCTGCCGACAGCTACCACGGCAAGCCCCTGTCGATCGACAAGGGCGAGGTCGACTCCGCGTTCGCCGATGCCGCTCATGTCTTCGAAGGCGAATTCGAGTTCGCCGGTCAGGAGCACTTCTACCTCGAGACGCAGGCCTGCCTGGCGCATGTGGACGAGAACGAACAGGTCTTCATCCAGTCCTCGACCCAGCATCCCACCGAGACTCAGGACATCGTCTCCCACGTCCTCGGAGTTCCCGCCCACGAGGTGACCGTGCAGTGCCTGCGCATGGGCGGCGGCTTCGGCGGCAAGGAGATGCAGCCCCACGGCTACGCAGCCCTGGCCGCGCTCGGTGCGAAGCTCACCGGCAGGCCGGTGCGGCTGCGTCTCGACCGCACCCGCGATATCACCATGACCGGCAAGCGGCATGGCTTCCATTCGTCCTGGAAGATCGGATTCACCGAGGAGGGGAAGATCCTCGCCCTCGATGCGACGCTGACCGCGGACGGCGGGTGGAGCCTCGACCTCTCCGAACCGGTGCTCACCCGCGCCATGTGCCATATCGACAACGCCTACTGGGTGCCCAACATCCAGGTCACCGGCCGCATCGCCAAATGCAACAAGACCTCGCAGACGGCGTTCCGCGGATTCGGCGGCCCACAGGGCATGCTCGTCATGGAAGACATCATCGGACGCGTCGCCCCGCAGCTGGGGCTCAGCGCCCGCGAGCTGCGCCGCCGGAACTTCTACGCGCAAGGTCAGGACACTCCCTACTATCAGCCGGTGCGTCATCCCGAGCGGATCGGGGCGTGCTGGGACCAGCTCATCTCCCAATCCGATCTGGAAGCCCGCGAGGCTGAGATCGAGGCATTCAACGCGGGCAGTGAGCACATCAAACGCGGTCTGGCGATCACCCCGGTGAAGTTCGGCATCTCGTTCAACCTCACCGCATTCAACCAGGGCGGGGCGCTCGTGCTCGTGTACAAGGACGGCTCCGTCCTCGTCACCCACGGCGGCACCGAAATGGGGCAGGGGCTGCATCAGAAGATGCTGCAGGTCGCGGCCACCACCCTCGGCGTGCCCCTGTCGACGGTGCGTCTGGCGCCGACGCGCACGGACAAGGTGCCCAACACCTCGGCGACGGCGGCGAGCTCCGGATCCGACCTCAACGGCGGAGCGGTGAAGAACGCCTGCGACCAGATCCTTGATCGGCTGCGGCAGGTGGCCGCGGGCATCCTCGGGGCGCCCGCCCATGAGGTGGAGATCTCGCGGGGAATCGTCTCCGCGCTGTCCTCACCGAAGACGGTGACCTGGGAAGAGCTCATCAACACCGCGTACTTCCAGCGCATCCAGCTCTCGGCCTCAGGTTTCTACCGCACCGAGGGACTGCACTGGAACCTCTCGCAGATGCGCGGCGAACCGTTCAAGTACTTCGCCTACGGGGCCGCGGCGTCCGAAGTCGAAGTCAACCGTTTCGACGGCTCCTACACCCTGCGCCGCGTCGACATCGTCCACGACGTGGGAGACTCCCTGTCACCGCTGCTCGACCTCGGACAGATCGAGGGCGGCTTCATCCAGGGCGCCGGCTGGCTGACCCTGGAGGACCTGCGCTGGGACGAATCGGACAAGCCGAGCCGCGGCCGCCTGGCCACTCAGGCAGCGAGCACATACAAGATTCCGAGCTTCTCTGAAGTCCCCGAGATCTTCAACGTCGCCTTCCTCGACAAAGCACATGAAGAAGGAGCCGTGTACGGGTCGAAGGCCGTGGGCGAACCCCCGCTCATGCTCGCCTTCTCCGTCCGCGAAGCCCTGCGCGAGGCCGTCGGTGCCTTCGCGCGACCCGGCCACAGCGTCGACCTCGCGTCCCCGGCCACACCGGAAGCGGTGTTCTGGGCGATCGAAGAAGCCCGCGGGCAGGACTCGGGGGCGGCCGCCTCGGCGAGGGAAGGACAACGAGTTCCGTCATGACCTGGATGGACACCGCAGCCGAGCTTCGCGCAGCTCGGGTGCCGGCTGTCCTCGTCACTCTCGCTGCGGTGCGCGGGCATGCCCCGCGCGAGGCGGGAGCGAAGATGATCGCCACCGCTGATGACCTGTTCGGGACCATCGGCGGGGGCAATCTCGAGATGACGGCCCTCACCCGTGCCCGGGAGCTGCTCTCCGAGGGGCAGACGGCTCCGGAGATGCTCACTCTGCGGCTCAACGACAAGGCTCCGGCCAAATACGGTCGCCAATGCTGCGGCGGAGAGGTCACCATGCTCTTCGAACCCCTGCCCGTGCCCGCCTCGGTGGCGATCTTCGGGATCGGCAACATCGGACTCGAGCTCACCCGGATCCTCGCCCGCCACGATCTCGACCTGACCGTGTCCGATTCACGGCCGGAACAGCTCGAAGCTCTCGATGAGTTGGAGGAGCCGGTGGCGCGGATCCGCCGCGAATTCGCTGTCGTCGGGGAAGAGGTGATCACGGAGCTGCCGGCCGGAGCGCACGTGGTCATCATGACCCATGACCATGCCGAGGACCTGCACCTGTGCTCCGCGGCGCTGACCCGCGGCGACCTCGGATCGGTCGGGCTCATCGGCTCGAACGCGAAATGGCAGCGCTTCCGCAAGAACCTCGCCTCCGAAGGCTTCGCGCCCGAGGTCATCGACGCCATCCGGTGCCCCATCGGACTGCCCGACCTGCCCGGCAAAGCACCCGCGACGATCGCCGTGAGCGTCGCCGCGGATCTGCTCGGCCGCATGGCCTGACTCTTCACCACCACTGACTTTCACCACCACTGACTCAAGGAGAACCACTGTGGTCATCTACCGTGCCCGCGTCTTCGATACGCCGGACAACCCATTCACCGGCGGCCGGCTGCGTTCGGCAGCCGATGTCGCCCTCGTCGTCGACGACGGACTCATCACCTCCCGCACCGACTTCGACTCCGCCCGGGCAGCGCACCCCGAGGCGCAAGTCGTCGACCTCCGCGACGATGTGCTCATCCCCGGACTCATCGACACCCACGTCCATCTGCCGCAGGTCAGGGCCATCGGCCATCTCGGGCGGCCGCTGCTCGACTGGCTCGACCAGTGCGCCCTGCCCGAAGAGGCGAAGCTCGGAGACCCCGCCTACGCGAAGGCGGTGGCCGGTGAATTCCTTACGGGACTGATCTCGGCGGGGACCACCTCGGCGATGGTCTTCGGTTCGCACTTCGCGGGCGCCATGGACACCTTCTTCGCCGCCGCTTCAGCATCGGGGCTGCGGATCACCTCCGGGCTGGTGACGAGCGACCGGAACCTGCCCGATGCGCTGCTCACCGACGTGGAGCGTTCGACCGAGGAGAGCCAAGCGCTCATCGACCGGTGGCACGGCAAGGGACGACTGCGCTACGCGGTGACCCCGCGATTCTCGTTCTCTGCGGGACCGGAGCTGCTGGCTGCCGGCGGCCGCCTCGTGGAGGAGAACCCGGGCGTCTGGGTGACCTCGCACCTGAACGAGAACGTCGATGAGATCTCCGGGGTCGCGCAGATCCACCCGGAGGCTCGTGATTATCTCGATACGTACGACCGGGCGGGACTCGTCGGCCGGCGCACCGTGCTCGCGCACAACGTCCACCCGCAGGATCGGGAACTGGCGCGGTTGGCCGAAGCCGGGTCGGTGGTCGCGCACTGCCCGACCTCGAACTCGGCTCTGGCCAGCGGCTTCTTCCCGCTGCGCCGGCACATCGAGGCCGGCGTCCGGGTGGCCCTGGGTTCGGACGTCGGAGCGGGCACCGGGTTCAACCTGCTCAAGGAGGGCGTGCAGTCATACTTCATGCAGCAGCTCGACCCGGCCGGGGGAGTGGCGCTGACCTCTGCGCATCTGCTGCACCTGGCGACCTCTGCCGGCGCCGAGGCGCTCGAGCTCGATGAGGTCGGGGTGCTCGGCGAGGGCAAGCGCTTCGACGCCGTGCTCATCCGCCCGGCCGAGGGCCAGCCCTTGGACGTCGGCATCCGCCACGCCGCCGACGACGGCGACGCCTTGGCGAAGATCTTCGCCATGGGCACCCCGGGCGACATCGCGGACGTCTGGGTCGACGGCGTCTCCCTCCACCCCTAATTGCTACCTGACGGCGGCCCAGCAACCTCGCGCGAGGTTGCTGGGCCGCCGTCAGGTAGTTCTGGGGGACAGGTCTTGACGGGAGCTCCAAGGGCGACTTATGCTGATTTCACGGAATGGAAACACACTTCCACAATACGGAAAACAGCGGCAACTCAAAGGAGAGCTCCATGTCCCAGAACTTCACCTCACCTGGCAGCTACGTCCTCAACTGCTCGACCCTGCTCACCGAACTGCCCGTTCTCGAGCGCGCGCAGGCCGCGAAGGACGCCGGTTTCGACGACGTCGAATTCTGGTGGCCCTTCGACGGGAACCCGAGCCCCACCTCGGCGGAGGTCGATGAGTTCATCGCCTCCCTCGAATCCGCAGGCGTCGCCCTCAAAGGCCTGAACTTCTGGGCCGGAAACATGGCAGCAGGCGATCGCGGAATGGTCTCGATCATCGGCGCCGAAGAGGACTTCGCGAAGAACGTCGACATCGTCGTCGACATCGGCCGCCGCACCGGCTGCCGCGCCTTCAACGCGCTCTACGGTCTGCGCACCGACGGACAGGACCCGGCCGCTCAGGACGCCACCGCCGCCGCCAACCTGGCGCTGGCCGCCGGCAAGGTCGCCGAAATCGGCGGATCCGTCCTCGTCGAACCCGTCTCCGGAGCCGAGGCCTACCCGCTCAAGCGCTACGCCGACGCCGCCGAGGTGGTCGCCCAGGTCCGCGCCGACGGACCCGAGAACATCGCCGTGCTCGCCGACTTCTACCACATGCACGTCAACGGCGACGACGTCGCGGTCGTCATCGAAGCCGAAGCCGCGAACTTCGGCCACATCCAGATCGCCGACGCCGACGGCCGCGGGGCACCGGGAACCGGGTCGCTGCCGCTGCGCCAGTGGATCGACCGCGCCTACGAGCTCGGCTACACCGGAGCCGTGGCGCTCGAATACAAACAGGACCGCGCGACCGCCTTCGACTGGCTCGACCGCGCCGCCCAGACCGCCTGAACATCACCACCGACGACTCGAAGGAAACCCCCACCATGTCCAAGACCATCGCTTTCATCGGACTCGGCATCATGGGCCTGCCCATGGCCAAGAACCTCGTAAACGCCGGATTCGACGTCCGCGGCTTCAACCGCACCCCGGCCAAGGCCGACGCCCTCGCCGAGGCGGGAGGCAGTGCCGCCGCCACCATCGCCGAGGCGGTGGACGGGGCCGACGTCATCATCACCATGGTTCCCGACTCACCCGACGTCGAAGCCGTGCTCACCGGCGACGACGGAATCCTCGCCCACGCGTCCGCCGGGGCCACCTGGATCGACTTCTCCACCATCCGCCCCGATGTCGCGAAGGACCTGGCCGAACAGGCCAAGGCCGCCGGCCTCAAACCGCTCGATGCCCCCGTCTCCGGAGGGGAGCCCGGAGCCATCGACGGTGTCCTCTCCGTCATGATCGGCGGCGACCAGGCCGACTTCGACGCCGTATCCGATGTCTTCGACGCCGTCGGGAAGACCATCGTCCTCGTCGGCCCCTCGGGAGCCGGCCAGACCGTCAAGGCCGCGAACCAGCTCATGGTCGCCGGCAATATCGGACTCCTCGCCGAAGCCGTCGTCTTCCTCGAAGCCTATGGAGTCGAAACGGGTGCGGCGCTGCAGGTCCTCGGCGGCGGGCTGGCCGGATCCAAGGTGCTCGACCAGAAGGGGCAGAAGATGCTCGACCGCTCCTTCGACCCCGGATTCCGGCTCGAACTCCACCACAAGGACATGGGCATCGTCACCGCCGCCGCCCGCGAGGCGGGAGTGGCGATCCCGCTCGGCGCCACGGTCGCCCAGCTCGTCGCCGCAACCGTGCAGCAGGGCAACGGAGGACTCGATCACTCGGGCCTCTTCACCGTCATCGAAGCCCTCTCCGGCAAGAACGAGAACTGAACGACCGCCTCGGCGAGGCCACACCAGCCGGGCGGGGTCGTCGGCCCAACGACACCAACGGTCCCGCCCAACCATGAACCGAGCCGGCGACAGCGTCGTCGCCGGCTCACGAACAAAGGACGAACAATGACACGCATGCGCGCAGTCGACGCCGTTGTGCTCATCCTCGAGAAGGAAGGTGCCACCGAGACCTTCGGGCTGCCGGGGGCGGCGATCAACCCGCTCTACTCAGCGATGAAGGCCCACGGCGGAATCCGCCACACCCTCGCCCGGCACGTCGAGGGAGCCTCCCACATGGCCGACGGATACACCCGTTCGGCACCGGGCAACATCGGAGTCTGCCTGGGCACCTCGGGCCCGGCAGGCACCGACATGATCACCGGACTCTACGCCGCGGCTGCAGACTCCCAGCCGATCCTGTGCATCACCGGCCAGGCACCCGTCGCCGTGCTCGACAAGGAGGACTTCCAGGCCGTCGACATCGCCTCGATCGCGAAGCCCGTGACGAAGATGGCCAAGACGGTGCTCGAAGCCGGGCAGGTGCCCGGTGTCTTCCAGACCGCGTTCCAGCTCATGCGCTCGGCGCGGCCCGGACCCGTGCTCATCGACCTGCCCATCGACGTGCAGCAGACCGAGATCGACTTCGACATCGACACCTACGAACCGCTGACCCCGGCCAAGCCCGCGGCCACCGCGGCGCAGGCGGAGAAGATCCTCGACCTCATCGCCGAGGCGGAGCACCCGATCATCATCGCCGGCGGTGGAATCATCAACGCCGACGCCGCCGCCAGGCTCGTCGAATTCGCCGAACTCACCTCCATCCCGGTCTCTCCGACCCTCATGGGCTGGGGCGTGATCCCCGATGACCACCCGTTGGCCGCGGGCATGGTCGGAATCCAGACGCACGTGCGCTACGGCAATGCGTCCTTCCTCGAATCCGATCTCGTCATCGGCATCGGCAACCGCTGGGCCAATCGCCACACCGGGAATCTGGATGTGTACCGCAAGGGTCGGAAATTCGTCCACATCGACGTCGAACCCACCCAGATCGGACGCGTCTTCGCCCCCGACTACGGAGTCGCCTCGGACGCCGGAGCCGCCCTCGATGCACTGCTGGCTGCCGCACGCTCTCGGTCGGGCGGGCTGCCGGACTTCACCGGTTGGGCCAGCGAATGCACGGCACGGAAGTCGACCGAGCACCGGAAGACGAACTTCACCGAGGTGCCGATCAAACCCCAGCGTGTCTACCAGGAGATGAACCAGGCCTTCGGCCGCGACGTCACCTACGTCTCGACGATCGGGCTCAGCCAGATCGCCGGCGCCCAGATGCTGCATGTCTACCGACCTCGGCACTGGATCAACGCGGGACAGGCCGGACCCCTGGGCTGGACCGGACCGGCCGCGCTCGGTGTGGCCAAGGGCAAGCCCGGCGAGACCGTCGTGGCGCTGTCGGGCGACTACGACTTCCAGTTCATGATCGAAGAGCTCGCCGTCGGTGCGCAGCACCAGATCCCCTATGTCCACGTCGTCGTCAACAACTCCTACCTCGGTCTCATCCGCCAGTCCCAGCGCGGGTTCGAGATGGACTACGAGGTGTCGCTGGCCTTCGAGAACATCAACACCGCCGGTTCCGCATCGTCCGGTTACGGCGTCGACCATGTGGCCGTCGCCCAAGGGCTCGGGTGCAAGGCGCTGCGGGTCGAGGACCCCGAACTCATCGGCGAAGGCCTGCGCGTGGCCAAGGAGCTCATGGATGAACACCAGGTGCCCGTGGTCGTCGAGGTCATCCTCGAACGCGTCACGAACATCTCGATGGGAACCGCCCTCGATCAGATCAACGAGTTCGAGACGCTCGCCCAGACCCCGGCCGACGCTCCGACGGCGCTGAGCCCGATGGGCGAACTGGCTGCAGCGAAATAGGCAGGGTCCAACCCGCCGGAGGGCTGGGCCGAACCGCCCGAGCCGAGTACGCTAGAACGGTATACCGAAACTGCATTCACCGGCCCCCAGGGGCGGGCGACCGAGGAGGAACATGAGCAACGACGCCGACTTCGACCTGATCATCCATGCCGAGAAGGCTCTGCTGCCCGAGGGCATCGAACCGGTGACGATCGGGGTCAGGGACGGGAAGATCGCCGAGATCGCCCGCGGTGGACAAGATCTGGGCACGGACGCCTCGGCGGAGGTGAAAGTCATCGAGATCGGGGATGATCAGGTGCTGCTGCCCGGTCTCGTCGACTCCCACGTCCACGTCAACGACCCCGGTCGCGCCGAGTGGGAGGGCTTCGCCAGCGCCACCCGCGCGGCCGCGGCCGGGGGAGTGACGACGATCGTCGACATGCCGCTGAACTCGCTGCCACCGACGGTCGACGTCGCAGCCCTGGAGACGAAACGGGCGGTCGCCGAGCCCAAGGCCTTCGTCGACGTCGGCTTCTGGGGCGGGGCGATCCCCGGCAACACCGCGGATCTGCGGCCCCTGCATGAGGCAGGAGTCTACGGGTTCAAATGCTTCCTCGAGGACTCCGGCGTCGAGGAATTCCCGCCGCTGGAACCGGCGGAGATGAAGGCGGACATGGCCGAGATCGCCTCCTTCGACGGAATGCTCATCGTCCATGCCGAGGACCACGAGGTGATGACCTCGGCACCGAAGAACTCGGGTCCGAAGTTCGCTGACTTCCTCGCCACGCGCCCCCGCGAGGCCGAGAACGTCGCGATCGCCCGCGTCATCGACGCTGCTCGGGAGACCGGTGCCCGGGCGCACATCCTGCACCTGTCCTCGGCGGATGCGCTCGATCAGATCGCTGCGGCCAAGGCCGAGGGCATCAAGCTCACCGTCGAGACCTGCCCGCACTACCTCGTCTTCACCGCCGAGGAGATCCCGGATGGGGCGACGACGCACAAGTGCTGCCCGCCGATCCGCGAGGAATCGAACCGGGAGGCGCTGTGGCAGGGCCTCATCGACGGCACGATCGACTGCATCGTCTCCGACCATTCGCCCTCGACGGCCGAGCTGAAGCTGCTCGACACGGGCGACTTCGGTGCGGCGTGGGGTGGGATCTCGTCGCTGCAGCTGGGACTCTCGCTCGTGTGGACCGAAGCCGCGAAGCGCGGAATCGAGCTCGCCGAGGTGGTCCGCTGGATGTCCGCGGCACCGGCGGCCGTGGCTCGGGTCGAAGGCAAGGGTTCGATCGCCGAAGGCAATGACGCGGACTTCGCCGTCTTCGCCCCCGACGACGAGTGGACCGTGCGGGCGACGGAGCTCTGGCATCGCAACCAGATCAGCGCCTACGACACCCGCACCGTCCGCGGTCGGGTCACGCAGACGGTGCTGCGCGGGGCCCCGGTCGACTTCGAGACCCCGGGAGGCCGCCTCCTCAAAGCCCGCTGATTTACTACCTGACGGCGGCCGTGCCACCTCGCGCGAGGTGGCACGGCCGCCGTCAGGTAGTTGTGGGGAGAAGTTATCCACAGATTGCTCTCGGTTATTGTCTTTTGAAGGTCAAGAGTGCAGTTTGGTGTCATGTACTTAAGTATGACGACGCAGAAGCTCTATCGGCTCGGGTTCACCAAAGACGAGATTCGGCGCGGGGAGAAGTGCTGCCTCGAACGCGTAGCGCGAGGACGGTATGTGGCCACCGGCTCCTGCACGGACGCGCGACATGAGCCGATCTGGTCGGCACTGAGTGAAGAGGACTTCGAGGAGTTCGGCCACCACGGCGACATGCGTGATGAGATCGAGCGTCTTCGCGTACTCATCCGGACTCGTGCTGAGAAGATCCACACCGCTTCTGGACGGTGGCGAGTGTCGAAGGGGCGTGAGGTCTTCTCGCATCTGTCGGCGGCGCTCATCCACGGCCTCCCGATCGCCTATCCGGCCGAGTCCAGGGTGGAGGTGCTGCGTCCCAACATCAGCCGCAAGTACAAGCACCTCTATGTCCGGGACAGAGAGGTTCCGTCACCACATCGCCAGATGGTCGGCATCTATGCGGTGACGACGATGGAACGGACGCTCATCGACGTCGCCCGCGACTACGGACCCGATATGTCGGTGCCGATGCTTGACGAGGTGATCCGCCGACGCCGCACCGCGCGATTCCGCATCGAGGCTGTGCTGGCCGAATGCCCCGAACTACGCGGGGACGCGGCGGTGCTGCGCGCCCTCGACCTCACTGATGGCAGGCGCGAAGCCCCGTCGGAGTCGATCGCAGCAGTGCGCTTCTTCGAACACGGAATCATCGGCTTCGAACCGCAAGTCGAATTCTTCGACCACTCCGGAGGCGTTGTCGCCCGAGTCGACTTCTGCAATCACGATGCCCGTCTGATCATCGAGATCGACGGCGTGGAGAAGTACACGATGAATGGACGTTCGCCGGAAGAGAGCATCGCCGCGGAGAAGGCGCGTCAGGCCGCACTCGAAGCCAGGGGGTACACGATCATCCGGCTCACATACGGCGATCTCTTCCGCGCGGCTCCGTTCGAGCGGATCCTCGGAGAGCTCGCCACCCGTCTGCGCACGAACTGAGTGCCCGGAAACGCTCCCAGACGCAGGTGGCGGCGGCGGTGCCACCTCGCGCGAGGTGGCACCGCCGCCGCCAGGTAGTAATTAGGGGGGGGTCAGGCGTTGAGCTCTTCGCGGAGGCGGGCCACGTGGCCGCGGGCGTCGACGTTGTACTCGGCGTGGGTGAGCGTGCCGTCGGCGCCGATGACGAAGGTCGAGCGCTGGGTGCCCTGGAACGTGTGCTCGCCGACCGTCTTCTGTCCATAGCTGCCGTAGGCCTTCGCCACCGCAGCACCCGGGTCGGAGAGCAGCGAGAAGGTCAGCCCCTCCTCGGCGGCGAACTCCTTGAGCGATTCGGTGTCATCGGGGGAGACCCCGAGGACCTCGAAGCCGGCGGCCGCCAGCGCCGAGAGGTTGTCCCGGAAGTCGCAGGCCTCCGTCGTGCACCCCGGCGATGCGGCCTTCGGGTAGAAGTAGAGGATGACGCTGCGGCCGGCATAGTCGGCCTTCGACACCGTCCGCCCCTCGGCGTCGGTGAGCGTGAAGTCGGGAGCGATATCTCCGACGGTGAGCTGAGTCTGAGTGGTCGTGGTCATGGTGCGTCCTTTCGTCGTTGAAATGGTGCGTCCAGCGGCGCGCTGAGTGCGCACGCCTGCGCGGCCGTGTCCTCGATGAGCGCTTCGGCGCGCTCGGACAGGGTGGTGAGGTCCGCCGGTCCCGGTGCGATCGACAGCGCCGCCGTGATCCCGGCATCCCGGCATTCCGCGGCGGTCAGGCCGACCCGACCGGCGATGACGATCACCCTCGCCGAGGCGGGGGCATGGTCCCGCACGGCCGCGACGACCTTCCCGCCCAAGGATTGGGAATCGAAGGACCCCTCTCCGGTGAGCACGAAATCAGCGCCGGCCAGGGCCTCGGACAGGCCCACGGCCTCGGCGACCATCGTCGATCCGGGAACCACCTCGGCGCCGAGCATCGTCGTCAGCGCCAACGGAATCCCGCCGGCAGCCCCAAATCCCGGAGTCGCCGCCAGGTCTTTCGCCTCGGCAGAGGTGCCGGTGAGCACCTCGGCCAAGTGGGCGAGTCCGGAATCGAGCACGGCCACCGAGTCCGCGTCCGCCCCTTTCTGCGGACCGAAGACCGCAGCGGCCCCGCGGGGCCCGGTGAGCGGATTGTCGACGTCGACGGCGATGCGCCACCGCACGGCCGTCGCCCGCCGGTCCAGCCCCGAGGTGTCGACCGCAGCGATCGCGGCCAGGCCGCCTCCGCCCGGGGCGACCGGCTGACCTGCGACATCGGTGAAGCGGGCGCCGAGGGCGGCCAATATTCCGGTCCCGCCGTCCGTGCTCGCCGAGCCGCCGATGCACAGCAGGATCTCCTCGACGCCGAGGTCGAGCGCCGCGGTCGCGATGAGCCCGACACCATAGGTGTCGGCGCGTTCGGGCCGCAGCTCCACGTCCGAGACCTGCGGCAGGCCATTGGCTTGGGCCGCCTCGATGACCGCGGTCTTTCCGTCGGGGGAGAGGCCGAAGTCCGCCGAGGCGGTCCTGCCCAGGGCATCGACCGTGTCGACGGTGCGCGGCCGGGTTCCCCAGACGGCGAGCAGGGCGTCGAGCGTGCCCTCCCCGCCGTCGGCGAAGGGCAGTTCGGTGACTCGTGCGCTGGGGAAGACTGCTCGAGCTCCGCGGGCCATGGCGGCTGCGGCGGCCGGAGCGGAGGCCGAACCCTTGAATGAGTCAGGGGCGCAGACGATTGACGGGGTCTGATCTGTCGTTGTCAGGCTCATGCACTCATTCAACCTCATCGTCGATGGCCGGGCGTGCGGCGGTTGCCACACGAACAGTATCCACTATACGGAAGAAAGTTTCCACAATAATGTGTGAGCAATTTGACATTGCCGATGACGCCCAGCAGACTCGGAGCAGTTGTTCGGAAATGGTATTCCGAACGGTGAAAGTCATTCAGCGCCTGCCAAGGAGGTCACCGTGGACCTGGCCGAGTTCAACCGACTCCCAGCCGATGATGCCCGCGGAATTCTGCGTCCCTGCCTCGACGTCGACCGGTGGATCGACGCGATCGTCGACGCCCGCCCCCTGGCCGACCTCGACTCCGCCGAGGCGGCGTCCCGCGCCGCCGCACCGCTGACCACCGCCGAGATCGACGCGGCGATGTCCCATCATCCGCGCATCGGTGAGAAGGCGAAGGGCGACAGCGCCGAGGCGGCCCATTCGAGCCGTGAGCAGGCCGGACTCGGCACCTTGGAAGCAGACGTGCAGTCCCAGCTGGCCGCGGGCAACGCCGCCTACGAAGACCGCTTCGACCGCGTCTTCCTCATCCGCGCCGCCGGTCGCACCCCTGAGGAGATCCTCTCCGAACTGCAGCGCCGCATGGACAACACCGACGAGGATGAGACCGCCGAGGTCGGGCAGCAGCTCATCCAGATCGCCGAACTGAGACTCGAAGGGATCCTCTCATGAGCTTCATCACCGCCCACGCGCTCGACTCCATGGTCGGCACCCCCGCCGCCGACCTCGAGGTCACTCTCTACTCCGGGGCCGAGACCATCGTCTCGGCCCGCACCGACGACAACGGGCGAGTCTCCGACTTCGGTCCCGACCACCTCGAGCCGGGGGACTACCGGATCGTCTTCGGCACCGGCGACTACTTCGCGGCCAGGGAGATCGATCACTTCCACCCCGTGGTCACCATCGACTTCACCGTCCAGGCCGGGCAGGAGCACTATCACATTCCCCTGCTGCTCAGCCCCTTCGCCTACAGCACCTACCGCGGCAGCTGAGCCGCGCCCGCAATCGCTCACAGGGGAAGCAGGCCCCCTGCAGGATCGCCATCCTCAACAAACCGCCGAAGCCGACCGGGAACTGCCGGCAGGCCTCGCCAATCGAATGGTCACGGCGTGTGCAGGTGCGCACGCCGACGAACTGGAGGAAGAAAATGAGCAAGGTCCGACTGACATCGAACCAGTACGGCAAGGCGGAAAACCGACTCATGCGGGTCTACCGCGACACCGACCGCCACGAGATCCGCGATCTCAATGTCACCTCACAGCTGTGGGGCGACTTCGAGACCGCTCACACCGAAGGCAACAACGAGCACGTCGTCGCCACCGACACCCAGAAGAACACGGTCTTCGCGAAGGCCAAGGAGTTGGGCGTGAGCTCGCCCGAACAGTTCCTCATAGGCCTGGCCGACCATTTCACCTCAAGCTTCGACTGGGTCACCGGCGGACGCTGGGAAGCCGAAGAATACGGCTGGGACCGGATCAACGACCACAAGCACTCGTTCTACAAGTCCGCTCCCGAGGTCCGCACCGTCGTCTTCACCCGAGACGGCGACAAGGACACGCTGATCTCCGGCTTCAACGGACTCACCGTGCTCAAGACCACGGAGTCGGGCTTCGTCGGCTACCCGAAGGACAAGTACACGACCCTGCCGGAGACCCAGGACCGCATCCTCGCGACCGATATCGCCACCCGGTGGATCTACAACACCACCGACCTCGACTTCGAAGCCGTGTACACCAAGGTCAAGGAGATCATCCTCGACTCCTTCACCGATCACTTCTCCCACGCCCTGCAGCACACGCTGTACCAGATGGGCGAGAAGGTCATCGAGGCTGTGCCGGAGATCGACGAGATCCGCTTCTCCTGCCCGAACAAGCACCACTTCCTCTATGACATCGAACGTTTCGGGCTCGAGAACCCGAACGAGGTCTTCATCGTCGCCGACCGCCCCTACGGCCTCATCGAAGCCACCTTCACCCGTGAAGGCGTCGACGAGAACAAGGACGCATGGGCACAGGTCGCCGGCTTCTGCTGAGATCTGAACATCACCTGCTGAGACAGGACTTTCCATCTCCGGGCTCCCGGGGTACTGTTCCGGGAGCCCGGACCCCGTGAGAAGGAAACCCCGATATGACACAGGACACAACCTCGGCGAGTCCGAGGGGACACGTCGACGAAGAGGTCGATGAATGGATCGAGTCCTGGGAAGGGCTCGTCGACGCGCGCGGAACCCAGCGCGCGGGCGAGATCATGGAGGCGCTGCGTGCACGCGCGGCCACGAACTCCGTCGCCCAGCCCAAGGTCACCACCACTGACTACGTCAACACCATCCCCGTTGACCAGGAACCGTTCTATCCCGGCGAGGAGAAGGTCGAGCGCCGCTTCCGCAGATGGCTGCGGTGGAACGCCGCCATGCTCGTCCATCGGGCGCAGCGGCCCGAGATCTCCGTGGGCGGGCACATCTCCACCTACGCCGGCGCCGCCACGCTCTACGAAATCGGATTCAACAACTTCTTCCGCGGTCAGGACCACCCCGGCGGCGGCGATCAGGTCTTCTTCCAGGGCCATGCCTCACCGGGAATGTACGCCAGGGCGTTCCTCGAGGGCCGCCTGACCGAGGCCGACCTCGACGGGTTCCGGCAGGAGGTCTCACGTGCCCCGCACGGACTGAGCTCGTATCCGCACCCGCGGCTGATGCCGGAGTTCTGGCAGTTCCCGACCGTGTCGATGGGTCTGGGCCCGATCAACGCGATCTACCAGGCGCAGATGAACCGCTACCTCCACAACCGCGGCATCTCCGACACCTCGGATCAGCGGGTGTGGGCGTTCCTCGGCGACGGCGAGATGGACGAACCCGAATCGCGCGGCGCCCTGCAGCTGGCCGCGAACGAAGGGCTGGACAACCTCACCTTCGTCATCAACTGCAACCTCCAGCGCCTCGACGGACCCGTGCGCGGAAACGGCAAGATCGTCCAGGAGCTCGAAGCGACCTTCACCGGCGCCGGCTGGGACGTCATCAAGGTGCTGTGGGGCCGCGAATGGGACGACCTGCTGGCCAAGGACCGCACCGGCGACCTCGTGAAGATCATGAACGAGACCCTCGACGGTGACTACCAGACCTTCAAGGCCGAATCCGGCGGAT
The DNA here is from genome assembly GCF_056837565.1 of Brevibacterium sp. OS20. Taxonomy (NCBI): domain Bacteria; kingdom Bacillati; phylum Actinomycetota; class Actinomycetes; order Micrococcales; family Brevibacteriaceae; genus Brevibacterium; species Brevibacterium sp. OS20. The sequence goes on from NZ_CM166367.1 coordinate 1,018,380, forward strand.
TCATCCGCGACAACTTCTTCGGCCGGACACCTGCGACGAAGGGGCTCGTCGACCACCTCTCCGACGACGACATCTGGAACCTCAAGCGCGGCGGCCACGACTATCACAAGGTCTTCGCCGCCTACCAGAAGGCCGTGAACACCAAGGGCAAGCCGACCGTCATCCTCGTGCAGACCGTCAAGGGCTACGGCCTGGGCACGACGTTCGAGTCCCGCAACGCCACGCACCAGATGAAGAAGTTCACCGCCGACGACGTCAAGGCCTTCCGCGATCGGATGGACATCCCGATCAGCGACAAGGTCATCGACGAGGACCCGTACGCGGTGCCCTACTACCACCCGGGCAAGGACGACGACGCGATCCAGTACATGCTCGACCGTCGGCGTCAGCTCGGCGGATTCCTGCCGGCACGCAAACCCGAGCACAACAAGATCACCCTGCCCGCGCCCAGCGACAAGGCGTTCGCACAGACGAAGAAGGGCTCGGGGCAGCAGATGGCCGCCTCGACGATGGCCTTCGTCCGGCTGCTCAAGGACCTCATGCGAGAAAAGGGGCTGGGCGAGCGGATCGTGCCCATCATCCCCGATGAGGCCCGCACCTTCGGCATCGACGCGTTCTTCCCGACCGCGAAGATCTACAACCCGAACGGGCAGAACTACCTCGCCGTCGACCGCGAGATGTTCCTCTCGTACAAGGAAGCCACCAGCGGTCAGCTCCTCCACGTGGGCATCAACGAGGCCGGTGCCGCGGCCGGATTCACCGCCGCGGGAACCGCGTACTCCACCCACGGCGAACCGATGATCCCGATCTACGTGTTCTACTCGATGTTCGGATTCCAGCGCACCGGTGACGCCTTCTGGGCCGCCGGCGACCAGATGACCCGCGGGTTCATCATCGGCGCCACCGCCGGACGCACGACCCTGACCGGGGAAGGCCTGCAGCACGCCGACGGACATTCCCCGGTGCTCGCGGCCACGAACCCGGCCGTGCGCGTCTATGATCCGGCCTTCGGCTACGAGATCGGGCACATCGTCCGCGACGGTCTGCATCGCATGTACGGAGAGCACGACCTCGGCGAGGACGAGCGCAACGTCATGTACTACCTCACCGTGTACAACGAGCCGATGCTCCAGCCGGCCGAACCGGAGGACGTCGACGTCGAGGGCATCCTCAAGGGCATCCACCGCGTCGCCGAGGCGGCCCCCGGCGACCGTCCGCAAGCGCAGCTGCTCGCCTCCGGTGTGGCCGTGCCCTGGGCTCTCGAGGCCCGGGACCTGCTCGCCGCCGACTGGGGCGTCGATGCCGCCGTGTGGTCAGTGACCTCATGGGCGCAGCTGCGCCGCGACGGCCTCGAATGCGAAGCCGCGGAGCTCAGCGCCGCCGACGGCACCGAGTCGGCCGACCGCGTCCCGTACGTGCGTCAGAAGCTGGAGGGTCAGCCTGGCCCGATCGTGGCCACGAGCGACTTCGACTCCACCCAGCCGGATCTCATTCGGCCGTACCTGGACCACGATTTCGCGACGCTCGGCGCCGACGGGTTCGGCTTCTCCGACACCCGCGCCGCCGCGCGCAGGCACTTCAAGATCGACGCGCACTCGATGGTCGTGCGCACCCTGCAGCTGCTTGCCAAGCGCGGTGAGATCGACGGATCCATTCCCGCCGAGGCGGCTCGACGTTATCGTCTGAACGACGTCAACGCCGGCACCTCGGGAACGGCCGGCGGAGACTCCTGACCCGGTCCGGGAGCTGAAGCCAGAGTCAGCGGCCGCTCTGCATCTCTGCGGAGATGCGGGCGGCCGCGTCTTTGAGCAGGGGCACGGCGCGATCGGCGAACGACTGGTCGACGCGGCTGATCGGACCCGATACGGAGATCGCCAAAGGAGCGGGGGAGTCCGGGATAGCCATGGCGAAGCAGCGCACGCCGAGCTCCTGCTCCTGCTCGTCGATGGCATAGCCGCGCTCACGGATGCGGCCCAGCTCGGCCTCGAGGTCTTCGATCGTCCCGATGCTGTATTCCGTGGGGGTGGGCATGCCGGCGGTGGCGGCGATATGCCGGACCTGCTCGGACTCGAGCCCCGCGAGAATGGCCTTGCCGACCCCGGTGGCATGCATATGGGCACGGCGTCCCACCTCGGTGAACATCCTCATCTGGCGTTCGGAGGCGACCTGATCGACGTAGACCACCATGTCTCCGTCCATCGTCGCCACATTCGCCGACTCCCCGAGCTCGGCGACGAGCTCGCGCAGATAAGGGCGGGCGACGGCACCGAGCTGGGAGCCGGCGATATCGCCGAGTCGCACCAGCCCGGGCCCGAGCGCATAGCCGCGGTCGGGCAGCTGACGGACCACACCGAGGTTGACCAGGGTGTTGAGCAGACGATGGATCGTCGGCAGGGGCAGATTGACGTCCGCGGCGATATGGCTCAGCGTCGCCGATCCTGCGGAGTTAGCGATGCACTCAAGCAGTCCGAACGCGCGTTCGACGGACTGCACGCCGCCCTTGGACTGGCGGATCGCCGGGGTGTCCTTGCTGCTCATCGATGTTCCTTAATCTGTGGTGAGTCTCGGCAGTGAAACTCCGTTCAGTCTAGTCCCGAAATGGAAGAAACTTTCCGAATCCACTGACACCGTCTAGTATTTCCACTAGGCAAAAGTTATTATCCATAATACGGAAACTCGATATCAAGGAGGATATTGCCCATGGTCGCCACCAGCCCCGGATACTCCATCACTCTGCGCGTCGGCACCCAGGTCGGTCAGGCCTCGACCTCCGACCTCGTCGCCGCGGCCGCCGCCGCCGGCGCGTCAGTCACCGCCCTCGACGTCGTCGAGTCCACTCCGCGCTCGGTCATCATCGACGTCAGCGCCGATACCCGCGACGTCGCCCATGCCGACGAAGTCTCCGATGCGCTGGGTGCCCTGCCCGGAGTCGACGTCCACAAGGTGTCGGACCGGACCTTCCTGCTCCACCTCGGCGGCAAGCTCGAATCCACCCCGAAGGTGCCCCTGCGCAACCGCGACGACCTCTCCCGCGCCTACACCCCGGGTGTGGCCCGTGTGTGCAAGGCGATCGCTGAGAACAAAGAGGATGCACGTCGGCTGACGATCAAACGCAACACCGTCGCCGTGGTCACCGACGGGACCGCGGTGCTCGGCCTCGGCGATATCGGCCCCGAAGCGGCCATGCCGGTGATGGAGGGCAAGGCCGTGCTGTTCAAGCAGTTCGCCGATGTCGACGCCTGGCCGGTGGCCCTCGACACGAAGGACACCGAGGAGATCATCTCCATCTGCAAGGCCATCGCACCGGCCTACGGCGGAATCAACCTCGAAGACATCGCTGCCCCGCGCTGCTTCGAGATCGAGGCCCGGCTGCGCGAGGAACTCGACATCCCCGTCTTCCACGATGACCAGCACGGCACCGGCGTCGTCACCCTCGCCGCGCTGAAGAACGCGCTCAAGGTCGTCGACAAGAAGATCGAGGACCTGCGCATCGTCGTCTCCGGAGTCGGCGCGGCCGGCAACGCCATCATCCGCCTCCTCCAGGTCGCCGGTGCCGCGAACATCATCGCCTGCGGCCGCGACGGGGCGATCGGCCCGGACTCGACGGTCGACACCGACCACAAGAAGTGGCTGCAGGCGAATACGAACCCCGAGGGCTTCTCCGGCACCCTCAAGGAAGCCGTCGTCGGCGCCGACGCGTTCATCGGCGTCTCCGCCCCGAATGTGCTCGACGGTGACGATATCGCGGCGATGAACAAGGACGCGCTGGTCTTCGCCATGGCCAATCCCGACCCCGAGGTGGACCCCGCCGAGGCGGCGAAACACGCAGCCGTCGTGGCCACCGGCCGCAGCGATTTCCCGAACCAGATCAACAATGTGCTCGCGTTCCCGGGAATCTTCCGCGGACTCCTCGACGCCGAAGCCCGCGACGTGGATGAGAACATCATGGTCGCCGCCGCCGATGCCATCGCCTCGTGCATCCCCGAGGACGAACTCCACCCCGGCTACGTCATCCCCTCCGTGTTCGATCCCGAAGTCGCGAAGAAGGTCGCCGAGGCGGTCGCCCGGGTCTCGTCCTGAAACCCCAGAGAGCCTTGCGTGCCTGGGGACGGAGAATGAGAGACAATGAGGCCAGGTCAGGCATCGCCGCCTCGCCGTCGAACCCCGTGCAGAGAAAGAGAATGTGAAAGTGGAACGATCAACACTCGCCGATATCGACTCACTGCTGGGAGACACGGACGAGCTACTGGCGACCGCGTACCCCGGTGATCGCGACGTCCGCCAGCCAGTGCACACCGTGTACGTGCCCGGACACCGCACGAGTGCCGACCTGCCGTACCAGTGGGGGCAGCAGGCGCTCGAATGCGTCGAGGCCCACGGCGGAATGCTGCAGCTGGCCGAACGCGTCATCACCGCCGCCCGGAAGGAATCCGGTCCCGCGATCCCCGGTCAGGTGCCCAGCATCCACCAGGTGGCCCGGGAGGCCGAACTCCTCGCCGAGGCGGTCACCGCGAAACTCGAACGTGAGCCGATCGAGGACCTGCGTCTGGACTTCGAAGACGGGTTCGGCGACCAGGGGGATGAGACCGAGGATCGGTGGGTCATCCAGGCCGCCCGCGATGCGGTGGCCGGCCGCGCGGAGAAGGCAGCCCCCGGCTTCGTCGGCATCCGGTTCAAATGCATGGAGTCAGCGACCCGGGAACGCGGTCTGCGCACTCTCGACCTGTTCCTCTCCGAACTCATCAAGGCAGGCGGCAGCCTGCCGGAGAATCTCGTGCTCACCCTCCCGAAGGTCAGCACCGTCGATCAGGTCCGGGCGATGGTGCTCGCCGCGCGAGCGCTGGAAGCCGAGCACAGCCTCGGTGAAGGGACTATCACCTTCGAGATCCAAGTCGAGACCCCGCAGCTCGTCCTCGCCGCCGATGGCACCGTGCCGCTGGCGACGGCGCTGCAGGCCGGGGCCGGGCGCGTGACTTCGCTGCACTACGGAACCTATGACTATTCGGCGTCGATGGGAGTGGCTGCGGCCTACCAGGCGATGGACCATCCGGTCGCGGATTTCGCGAAGAACCAGATGATGCTCGCCGTCGCCGGCACCGGAGTCCACCTCTCCGACGGGTCGACGAACATCCTCCCGCTCGGCGAACCCGCAGAGGTCCACCACGCGTGGGCGCTGCACGCCGGCCTCGTCCGCCGCCACCTCAAACGAGGGATCTACCAGGGCTGGGATCTGCACCCGCACCAGCTGCCGACCAGGTTCCTGGCGACCTTCGCCTTCTACCGCGAAGGCGGGCCACGGGCGGCGCAGCGCCTGCACGACTACGTGTTCAAGGCGGATTCGACGGTCCTCGACGAACCCGCGACCGCGAAGGCGCTCGCCCGCTACCTCGACCGAGGGCTCGTCTGCGGAGCCCACACCGAGGAGTTCGTGACCTCGCGGACGAACCTCAGCCTCACCCAGCTCGGGCAGCTCGCCCGCACCGGCTCGCTCGACTGAGCCCACCGACCACCGACCACCGACCGAAGGAGACCCCGCCCATGACGACGACCGACCCGTACACCTACTGGGCCCCGACCGGCGGCCACCCGCCGCAGTCCGATCTGCTCACCGACCGTGCCCTCGTCACCGAGGCCTATACGGTCATCCCGCGCGGAGTGATGCGCGATATCGTCACTTCGAATCTGCCCGAGTGGACCGGGACCCGGTCGTGGGTGCTGAGCAAGCCCGTGGCCGGGGGAGCGGTGACGTTCTCGCAGACGATCCTCGAAGTCGCACCCGGCGGCGGCTCGCAGGCGCCGGAACCGCAGCCCGAGGTCGAAGGGTTCCTCTTCGTCATGGCCGGAACGCTCGAGGTCACCCATGAGGGCACCGCGCACACGCTGACTCCGGGTGGGTTCGCGTTCCTGCCCGCCGGATCGACGTGGTCGGCGACGTCCACCGGCACCGAGGCGGCCCGCTTCCACTGGGTGCGCAAACGCTACCAGCCCGTGGCGGGGCTGACCCCTGAGGCGAAGTTCGGCAACGAGGCCGATGTCGAACCGTCGCCGATGCCCGGAACCGACGGACGCTGGCGCACGACCCGTCCGCTCGACCCGGACGACCTCGCCTACGACATGCACGTCAACATCGTCACCTTCGAGGCCGGAGCGGTCATCCCGTTCGCGGAGACGCATGAGATGGAGCACGGCCTCTACGTGCTCGAGGGCAAGGCCGTCTACCGTCTCAACGGCGACTGGGTCGAGGTGCAGGAGGGCGACTTCATCTCCATGCGCGCCTTCTGCCCGCAGGCCTGCTATGCCGGAGGGCCCGGACGCTTCCGCTACCTGCTGTACAAGGACGTCAACCGCCAGGTCGAGCTCTGAGGTTCTCGACGCTCCGAACTCCTGAGGGAACGTAAGAAGCGGCTGGCCGGAAAGGATTCCGGCCAGCCGCTTCTCCTGTATGTCAGTCGGCTGAGGGCGTCAGTCCACTCAGATGAGCTGCAGGGTCCGCGAGGTGTACTCGGAGACCTCCTTGAGCAGCGTCTCGTCATCGACGAGGTCGCGGCCGAGCGAGGGGATCATGTCCTTGAAGCTCTTCTCCCAGCCCGCGAACTCGCGCGGGAAGCAGGTCTTGAGCAGTTCGATCATGATCGGCACCGCGGTCGAGGCACCCGGTGAAGCACCGAGCAGGGTCGCCAGCGAACCGTCGGCGGACGAGATGAGCTCGGTGCCGAACTGGAGGACGCCGCCCTTCTTCGGATCCTTCTTCATCACCTGCACGCGCTGACCGGCCTGGATGAGTTCCCAGTCGGCGGGGTCGACGGAGGGGATGAAGGTCTGCAGGGCCTCGAAGCGGGCTTTCTTCGTTGCGGCGAGCTCACCGAGGAGGTACGTGACAAGATCCGTGTTGTCCTTGGCGACATTGAGCATCGTGCCGATGTTGTTTCCGCGCACGGACAGCGGCAGATCGGTGAAGCGGCCCTTCTTGAGGAACTTCGGCGAGAAGCCGGCGTAGGGGCCGAACATCAGGTAGTCCTGGCCGTCGACGACACGGGTGTCGAGGTGCGGCACCGACATCGGGGGAGCATCCTGAGCGGCCTGGCCGTACACCTTCGCCTGGTGGCGGGCGACGAGATCCTGGTTCGCGGTGCGCAGGAAGTAGCCGGAGACCGGGAAGCCGCCGTAGCCGCGTCCCTCCGGGATGCCGGACTTCTGCAGCAGCGGCAGTGCACCGCCGCCGGCGCCGACGAAGACGAACTTCGCGCCCACCTGGTGGGTCTCGTGCGAGAGCAGATCCTTCACGGTGAGAGTCCAGCCGTCGGAGGAACGGTCGAGGTCGGTGACCTGGTGGCTGGTGCGCACGGTCGCGCCCTTGGCGGCGACGTAGCTGAGCAGCTGAGACGACAGAGAGCCGAAGTCGACGTCGGTGCCCTGCTTGATGCGCGAGATGCCGTTGACCTGACCGGGACCACGGCCGGAGAACATCAGCGGCAGCCATTCGGCCTGAGTGTCCGCGTCCTCGGTGTATTCCATGTCCGCGAACAGCGGATTGCGCACCATCGTCTCGTAGCGGTTCTTGATGTAGTCACGTCCCTTGTCGCCGCGTCCGTAGCTGACGTGGGCGATGGGATTGATGAAGGTCGTCGGATCGGTGATGACACCGGTGTCGACGAGGTGCGACCAGTACTGGCGCGAGTGGTGGAACTGCTGGTTGATGTTCGAGGCCTTCTCCAGGTCGATCTGACCGTTGGAGTCCTCGGGGGTGTAGTTGAGTTCGCAGAGTGCGGCGTGGCCGGTGCCGGCGTTGTTCCAGGGGTCGGAGCTCTCCGTTGCCACATAGTCGAGCTTCTCGTAGACACGGATGTCCCAATCGGGCTGAAGTTCGGTCAGCATGGCGCCCAGAGTGGCGCTCATGATGCCGCCGCCGATCAAGACGACGTCGACTTTTTCCTGCGGTGAGGGCATTTGGACTCTCATTCCTCGTCTCTGACTACATGTATTCGTCTCTCAGGGTACTCTCCGGCATCGGCCCACCTGTAACCCGGGAGGAGGGAACGAAGCGTCGCGAGAGCATTCTCACAGCGGATGGACGTCCGCCCTGCTCGCCTTTATCCGACCATTCGGACGCTTTGGCAAGACAGTCTGTGTTGCCCGCCACAAGATATGCAACTATGGGCACATGTCCAAACGTTTCCAGCTCCGTGACGCGCTCGCCGAATTCCCTCCCTACGTTCCCGGCAAGCCTCCCGTCGCATCCCCCGGCCTGACCCCGTACAAACTGTCGTCGAACGAGAACCACCTGCCGCCGCTGCCGGGTGTCGTCGAATCGGCGGCATCCGCCTCGGCGATTCCGGGGAACTACCCCGATCCCACCGCAGCCGCGCTCGTGGCCGATATCGCCTCCCACCTCGATGTCGAACCCGCCGAGGTGGTCCCCGGCGCCGGGGCCTCCGAGGTCCTCACGGCGCTGACGAACATCACCCTCGAAGCGGGCACGTCCGTGGTCTATCCGTGGCCGTCGTTCGAGATGTACCCGATCCTCGCCTCGGCGCGGGGCGCGGAGAAGCGCCCCGTCGACCTCCTGGAAGACGGTCGACACGACTTCGCCGGGCTGGCCGCGGCGATCGATGACACGACCCGCCTCGTGCTGCTGTGCTCGCCGAACAATCCGACCGGTCCGACGATCACCGATGCCGAACTCGAGGGATTCCTCGCCGAGGTGCCCGAGTCCGTCATCGTCGTCCTCGACGAGGCGTACCTCGAATTCGCCACCGAGGCGGCCGACTCCCTCGCCGCTCGCGCCAAGCACCCGAATCTCGTGCTCGCCCGCACCTTCTCGAAGGCGCACGGCCTGGCAGGTCTGCGCGTGGGCTACGGCATCGCCGACGCCGAGATCGCCTCGGCGATGCGCCAGGTCATCGCCCCGTTCTCCGTCACCGCCGGTGCCCAGGCCGCCGCCCGGGAATCCCTGGCTCGCGTCGACGAGGTGGCCGTGCGCGCCAAGGAAGTCGCCGCGGTGCGCGACCGGTTCGCTCACGATCTGCGGGAGCTGGGTCTGTCCGTGCCCGATGCTCAGGGCAACTATGTGTGGATCGCGCTCGACCCCGAGGCGGCCGTCGCCTTCGAAGGTGAGTGCGCGAAGCAGGCCGTGGCCGTGCGTCGTCTGCAGGGCGGTGTGCGTGTGAGCATCGGACCCGATGAGGCTCTCGAGCGCGTGCTCAAGGTCGCCGCGTCGCTGTGACGATGAGTGCGGAGACGACGGTGGACACGGACCTGGACGGACTTGCGGCCGAGCTGAGCGCGGGCGCCCTGGTCACCGATCGGGATGTCATCGAGTCCTATTCGTCGGATAAGGCCCTGTTCTGTCCGGTGGGGACCGCCTCGGCGCTCGTACGAGCTGCCGACGTCGATGATGTGGTCGCGGTGATGCGCTTCGCCACCGCGCATCGGATCCCGGTGGTCACTCAGGGTGCCAGGACGGGTTTGTCGGGGGCGGCGAACGCCACCGACGGGGCGCTCCTGCTCAACGTCGCGAAGCTGAACGCGATCGTCGACATCGACGAGGTGAACCAGACCTGCCGTGTCCAGCCCGGTGTCATCAACCAAGACCTCAAATCGGCTCTGGCCGAGCACGGTCTGTCGTATCCGCCGGATCCGGGGTCGGTGGCGATCTCCACGATCGGCGGGAACGTCGCGACGAACGCCGGCGGCATGTGCTGTGTGAAATACGGGGTGACGCGAGACTACGTGCGCGGTCTGACCGTGGTCCTCGCCGATGGGACAGTGACCCGGTTGGGTCGGCAGACGGCGAAGGGTGTGGCCGGTCTCGATCTGGCGGGTCTGTTCGTCGGGTCCGAGGGGACTCTGGGAGTCATCGTCGAGATCACCCTCGGGCTCAGACCTCTGTTGACTCCGCCGGTGACCGGTGTCGGGATCTTCCCGGACTTGGAATCGGCCGGGCATACGGTCTCTGAGTTCATGGCCTCCGGGGCGGCCCCGTCGATGCTCGAGCTCATGGACGGAGGCACCGTGGGCATGATCAATGCCTATGGTGATTTCGGGCTGCCCGACGGGGCCGGTGCGCTGTTGTTGGTGCAGTCGGATGCTCCGGGGCAGGCCGGTGTGACCGAGCTGCAATCGTTCGAGGCGATCGCCAGAGCGCAGGGTGCCGATGAGGTGTTCTTCTCCGATGATCCGGCGGATTCGGAGATGCTGGTCGCGGCTCGTCGGGCTGTGTCTCCGGCGATGGAGAAGTACGTGTCGGGGCTTGGTGGGGGAGAGCTCATCGATGATGTGTGCGTTCCTCGGTCCCGCCTCGGCGAGTTCTTCGCCAGGTTGGACGAGATCGCGGCCCGGCATTCGGTGGAGGTGTCCACGGCCGGGCATGCCGGGGATGGGAATATGCATCCGAGTGTGCTCTTCGATGCCCAGGATGAGGCGAGTGTGGCCGAGGCGAAGGAGACGTTCGCTGAGATCATGCAGCTGGGTCTCGATCTGGGTGGGACGATCACGGGTGAGCATGGGGTCGGGTATCTGAAGAAGGGCTGGCTGGTGCGCGAACTCGATGCGGGTGCGCGGGCGCTGCAGACGTCGATCAAGGCGGCGGTGGATCCGTTGGGGATCCTCAACCCGGGCAAGATGCTCGGCTGATTCTCCTCTTCATGTCTCGGAATGTGACGGTTCGCGACCGACTGTGACCGGTCGCGGCCGGCCCCGTCAGGGCGCGGCCTAAGGTGCTGGGAAAAGAGAGGAATCCCCATGACGCTCACCCAGCTGCCCGTTCTCGACCTCAGCCTCGCCGATGACCCCGCGACCGCCGAACAGTTCCGCGAGGACCTGCGTCGCGTCACTCACGAGATCGGCTTCTTCTACCTCACCGGCCACGGCATCCCCGACGCCGAATTCAGCCGCATCATCGATGTCGCCCAGAACTTCTTCGCACTGCCCGAGGACGAGAAGCTCGCGATCGAGAACACGAACTCCCCGCACTTCCGCGGCTACACCCGCACCGGCGGCGAACGCACCCAGGGCCGCGTGGATTGGCGCGAGCAGATCGACATCGGCCCCGAACGCACACCCGTGGCCGAACCGGTCAACGACTTCGACCATCTCACTGGCCCCAACCAGTACCCGGAATCGCTGCCCGAGCTGCGGGAGGCCACGGACTCCTGGCATGCGCAGCTGAGCGAGGTCGGCGCACGCCTTCTCGAACAGTGGGCGCTCAGCCTCGGCCAGCCCGGCGATCATTTCGCCGACGCGTTCGCCGAGGATGCCGAATCCTTCATCAAGATCGTTCGCTATCCCGAAGCCGAGTCCGAATCCGTGACCCAGGGGGTGGGCGAGCACCGCGACGGCGGCACCCTGACCCTGCTCTACCCGCAGCCGGGCACCACCGGTCTGCAGGTGCTCACTGACGACGGTTGGATCGATGCGGATCCGATCGAGAACACCTTCGTCGTCAACATCGGCAAACTCCTCGAAGTCGCCACGAACGGCTACCTCAAGGCCACCGTCCACCGGGTCCTGCCGACCGGTCCCGGCCAGGACCGCATCTCCATCCCGTTCTTCTATAACCCGGCGCTCAGCGCCCGCCTGCCCGAGGTCGCACTGCCCGACGAACTCGCCGCCGAGGCCCGCGGGGTCACCGACGACGAACGCGATGCCCTCTACGCCGTCTATGGGGAGAACGCGTTCGCCTCCGGGCTGCGCTCCCACCCGAACGTCGCCGAGAAGTACTATCCGGAGCTCGTGGGGGCCCAGGGCTGAGGAATCGCGTCAGCGGCGAATCTGTTCTGCGAGCACCGCGATGTCGTCGGGACGGACCCGGCAGCAGCCGCCGATGATCCGTGCGCCGAGGTGGGTCCACTCCTCCACCGGCCACGACCCGACGCCGGGTTCCGCGCCGTCGTGCCACGTCAGAGTGTCCGCGTCGTAGGTTTCGCCCGAGTTCGGGTAGGCGATGAGCGGCAGGTCTGTGTGCTTGGACAGTTCGCTCAGCGCCGGGGTCACGAGGCACGGGCGAACGCAGTTGACCCCGATCGCATACACGCTCACCGAGGCGGCCACCACCTCGGCGAAGTCCTCCAGGGTGCTGCCGTCGGGCATGGTCGGGGCGGTCGTGTCCGTGGTGCCCTGTAGAGTCACGGTCACCCAAGCCGGAAGGCCGATGTCCTCGGCCAGAGCGATGAGGGCGCGGATCTCATCGAGGCGCGGTTGGGTTTCGATGGCGAGCAGGTCCGCACCCGCCTCGGCGAGGGCTTCGATGCGCGGACGATGGAAGGCGGTGTAATCCTCAGGACTCCGGTGATAGCTTCCCGTGTACTCGGCGCCGTCGCCGAGCGCCGCCCCATACGGGCCGACGGACCCTGCGACGAGGATACTTGGGCCTGGTGCGGCACTGCGATCTGCCGCAGCGCGCGCGATGCGCACGCTGTCGCCGGTGATCCGGCTGCCCTCCTCGGCGCTGATTCCCGCCGCGGCGAACCCGAGCGGCGTCGCCTGGTAGCTCGCGGTCGTGAGTATCCGGGCTCCGGAGTTCGCAAAGGCGGTGTGCACGGCGCGCAGGGTGTCGGGGACACGGCGGATGAGCTCGGCCGACCACAGTGCATGGTCGAGGTCGATGCCGCGATCCTCGGCGGCACTGCCCAGCCCGCCGTCGATGACGATGGGGGCGGCCGCCTCGGCGAGGGTGAGCATCTGGGTGAACGTCATGGACTTAGTTAAGCTTGTCTGGTGACTACAGACGAAACTCCGGCAGCATCCGAGACCGCCCCCATCAACGACCGATCGCAGTTCGGCTTCGAGGTGGGCACCCGCATGGACACGGGCGGACGCACCGGAGTCATCCGCACCCCGCACGGCGACATCCAGACCCCCGCGTTCATTCCCGTCGGCACGAAGGCCACGGTCAAGGCCGTGCGCCCCGAAGAGGTCGCGGAACTCGGCGGTCAGGCGGTGCTCTCGAACGCCTACCACCTCTATCTGCAGCCGGGATCGGACCTCATCGACGAGGCCGGCGGGCTGGGGAAGTTCATGAACTGGCCCGGACCCACCTTCACCGACTCCGGCGGATTCCAGGTGATGAGTCTCGGCTCGGGGTTCAAGAAGGTCATCTCGATGGAGTCGACGGGGGAGCAGAACGACGAGCTCGTCGCCGTCGGCAAGGAACGGCTGTCGAACGTCGACGATGACGGGGTCACGTTCAAGTCCCACCTCGACGGATCGATGCACCGGTTCACGCCGGAGATCTCGATGCGGGTGCAGCACGAACTCGGCGCCGACATCATGTTCGCCTTCGATGAGCTGACCACGCTGGTGAACACCCGCGGCTACCAGGAGGAATCGCTCGAGCGGACCCGGCTGTGGGCGATCCGCTGCATCAAAGAGCACTTCCGCCTCACCGAGGAGCGGTCGCACCGGCCCTACCAGGCGCTCTTCGGGGTGCTGCAGGGCGCGCAGTACGAGGATCTGCGGCGCAAGGCCGCCCGCGACCTGGGCGCGATGGACTTCGACGGCTACGGCATCGGCGGGGCACTGGAGAAGGAGAACCTCGGCATCATCATCCGCTGGGTGTGCGAGGAGCTGCCGGAGAACAAGCCGCGGCACCTGCTCGGCATCTCCGAACCCGACGACCTGTTCGAAGCGATCAAGACCGGCGCGGACACCTTCGACTGCGTCTCGCCCTCCCGCGTGGCCCGCAACGCCGCGATCTACACCCGCGACGGCCGGTACAACCTCACCGGCGCGAAGTACCGCCGCGATTTCGGCCCGCTCGATCCCGACTGCACGTGCTATACGTGCCAGAACTACTCGCGTGCGTACCTGCGGCACCTGTACAAGGCGAAGGAGATGCTCTTCTCCACCCTGTGCACCATCCACAACGAGCACTTCGTCGTCTCGCTCGTCGCCGAGATCCGCCAGGCGATGATCGACGGCCGCTTCGACGAGCTCGAAACCGAGGTCCTCGGCCGCTACTACGCGAAGAAGTAGCCGCGCTTCCGGCGGTCGCTGCGGTCGCCAGCCGGCCCCACACGCTTCCGGCCGCAGGTGAGTCATCGACTTCTGATCAGCGCATCGAGTTCTATCTCGATGACCTGATCAGAAGTCGATGTCGGCCAGGGACAAAACTCGATGACACTCGCCGACAACCGCTTTCCGTTCGGGCTGACCACTGGGCGTCCGGTGCATCAGTTCGCGAACGCGCGCCGGTCGGCTAAGGCGTCATTGAAATCTACGCTTCAGCCGCGTCGAGTTCGTAGCTGGGTTCGTGGCGTTTGACGAGCTTGATGACCCGGTAGGTCACGGGCAGGAAGATGATCTCGACGGCGACCTTGTAGACGAAGCCGACGATGATGTAGTTGAGGAAGTCGAGCCCCGGGATGACACCGGCGAAGGCGATGATGCAGAACAGCAGCGTGTCGACGAACTCGCCGACACCGGTCGACGTGAGCAGCCGCACCCACAGCTTCGACTCGCCCATGCGCTTCTTCACCGCCACGAGCACCCACGAGTTGAGCAGCTGGCCGACGAAGTAGCCGACGAGGGAAGCCGCGACGATGCGCGGGTAGAAGCCGAGCACGGCGGCGAACGCGTCCTGGTTCTCGTACCCGGGCCCCGGAGGCGAGATGAGCACGAGCCAGAAGACGAAGGTGGCCAGGATCTGCAGGGCGAATCCGGTGATCACGGCTTTGCGAGCGGCTTTGAAGCCGTACACCTCGCTGATCACATCACCGAGGATGTAGGCGATGGGGAAGAGGAACGCGCCGCCGTCGGTGACGATCGGACCGAAGCCGATGACCTTCGTGGCCGAGATGTTCGAGATGATGAGCACCGCGCAGAACACGGCGAGGAAGACCGCATAGTAGCGGCCCCGGGAGGAAGCGAAAGCTGCGAATCGTGCAGCCGAGGTGGTGGTGTGCGCCGGATCGGTGGTGCGATCCGGCTGCCCAGACTCGGACTCGGAACGCCCAGACTCAGGACTCTTCTGCGACAACGGTGATTTCCTTTCCTCCGGTGACCGTGAGCAGCTGCTCGTACGTCAGAGGCACCATCGAATTCGGTGTCCCCGCGCCGGCCCAGAGAACAGGATAGTCCTTCAGCGACACATCGACATAGGTCGGAATCGGCCCCGGATGACCGCAGGGAGCGACCCCGCCGATGACCTGCCCCGTGGCCTCGCGGACGAGTTCCTTCGACGCCCGGTCGAGGGAGTCGACGCCGATGAGTTCGGCGACATGTGCGGTGTCGACCCGGTGGGCGCCCGAGGCCATGATGAGCACGGGTTCGCCGCCGGAGGAGAAGATGAGGCTGTTCGCGATCGCTCCGACCTCGATGCCCAGCGCTTCGGCCGCTGCGGCCGCCGTCGGCGTCGAGCCGTCGAAGATCTCGATGCGCGGATCGATGCCCGCAGCCGCGAGATCGGCGGCGACCGCCTCGTGGTTGGGGTGATCCCACATCGCCGAGGCGGCTCCGGACTCGGTCTCGGTCGTTTCCTCCCCGTCGACCTCGGTCACGGGTTCCGCGAGGCCGCGACGGCGCAGCAGCGGGGCGACATCCGGGCGGGTGCCGAAGAAGCGTTCGATCGCCGCCATCGGGTCGACCGAATAGCCGGGGGCGAGGATCGCCTCGCGGAAGGCATCTCCGGCTTCTCGGTTGAGTCCGCCCTGGGACTCGAACCATTCGCTCACCCAGGCGGCGATGACTTCGGAGTAGAGGTAGGAGTAGTAGCCGGCCGCATACCCGGAGGCGAAGATGTGCCCGAAGTACGTCGACCGGTAGCGCGGCGGAACGAGCGGCGAGAAGCCGGCCGCGGCGAGCACCTCCGATTCGAAGGACAGGACTTCGGTGATGTGCTCTCCGGCCTCGAGCGAATGCCAGGACAGGTCGAGCATGGCAGCGGCGAGATATTCGATCGTGTCGAATCCCTGCCCGAACTTCTCCGAGGCGATGAGCGCGTCGACGAGTTCGGCCGGCATCGGCTCGCCCGTGTCGACGTGCTTGGCGAAGTGGGGGAGGACCTGCGGGTGGAAGCGCCACATCTCGTTGAGCTGGGATGGGAATTCGACGTAGTCGCGGGGGACGGCGGTGCCGGCCGTCGACGGGTAGGTGGAGTTCGCGAAGAGCCCGTGGAGGACGTGGCCGAATTCGTGGAAGAACGTCGTCAGCTCGGTCGGATTGAGCAGCGTGGGCCGGCCCGGACCGGGCTTGGCGAGGTTGAGCGAGAGGGTGACGACCGGCAGCAGCCCGGTCAGCCGGGAGGCCGGAACCAGCTGGTCCATCCAGGCCCCGCCGCGCTTCGTATCCCTGGAATACGGGTCGATGAGGACGAGCCCCAGGTGACGTTCGTTGACATCGGTGACCTCATAGACGCGGACGTCCTCATGCCAGGCGGTGACACCCTCGTACGGGGCGAACGTGATTCCGTACAGTCCGGTGGCGGCCCGGAAGACGCCTTCGGTGAGGACTGTGTCGAATTCGAAGTACTTGGCCACCTCGTCAGGGTCGATGCCGAATTCGTCGGCGCGGAACTTCGCAAGGTAGTACTTGACGTCTTCGGACGCGACCGTCTCGAGGCCGTAGCGCTCCTTGACCTGCGCAAGTTCCTCATCGAGTTGGGCATTCGCGGGATTGATGAGAGAGGAGACGATATCGGCAGCGGCATCGGGGTTGCCGGCCGTCTGATTGTCGATGGCGAAGGACGAGTAGGAAGGGTATCCGAGCAGATGCGCCTTCAGTGCACGCAGCGCCGTGGTGTCGGCGACCTGGGTGCGGGTGTCGCCGTCGCCGCCGCGGGATCCACGGGCCATCGAGTTGTTCAGCACGTGCCGACGAGTCTGGGCTGTGCTCAGGGATTCGAGCACGCCCTGTTGGGTGAAGTTGTTCAGCGGCAGCAGGTAGCCGTCGACGCCGCGTTCGGCGGCACGATTCGCCGCTGCCGCGATCTGATCGTCGTTCATCCCGGCCAGGGAATCGGCCTCACTGAGGTGGACGGCCAACTCGCGCGTATCGAGCTGCAGCGCGCGGGAGAAGGAGTTCTCCAAAGTGGTCAGTTCGGCCGCGATCGTGGCCATCTGCTCGCGTTCGTCCTCGCCGAGGCGGGCGCCCGCACGCACGAACTGATCGATGGTCAGTTCCTGCTGACGCTTGTCCTCGGGGTTGAGGTCGGAGACCGAAACCTGCTCGATGCGGTGGAAGAGGTCGACGTTCAGCAGGATCTCGGTCTCGGTGGCCGACAGGAGCTCCCAGGTCTCGGAGATGGCGTCGGTGAGTTCGGGACGCAGATGATTCGACTCGATGGCTGCCGCCACGGAGGCGATGCGGGTCATCGGCACGGACGCGGATTCGAATCTCACCGTGGTGGAGAAGAACGTGGACTCGGCGTCGTCGGCGATGATGGCAGCCACCTCGGCGCGGGCGAAATCGGTCGCCGTGCGAACCGCGGTCAGCAGCGTCTCCGGGGTGACTGCGGCGAAGTCGGGCAGCGAATAGTCGGACTGCGGGTCGAGGAACGCTTCCCAGACATCGATGCTGTTCGGATCTGCGCTCATTTTCTCGACGATTCACTTTCTGAAGCGGTTGGGGGTTCGCTCCGATCCTAACGTGAGTTGACCGACCAGTGCATGATCGCTGGTTACACTGGGTTCCATGGGCACTGGGCAGGGCAAGTCCCTCACACTCAACAGCGCGTTCCGGCTCGGTTTCACCGGCGCCCTGGGCGTCGGGTTGGCGATCGTGGTGATGACGGCGCTGCAGTCCGTGGCGACCGTGATCATCTATATCGGTCTGGCACTGTTCCTCGCTCTCGGTCTCGAACCGATCGTGCAGTGGCTCGTCGACCGCAAGGTTCCGCGGTCGCTGTCGGTGCTCATCGTCGTCGTGGCCTTCATCCTCATCGTCGTCGGCGTCGCACTGCTCATCGCGCCGGCCGTGATCAGTCAGATCCAGACGTTCGTCGCGGATCTGCCCGGAATCGTGGCGAACCTTGCCACGACCGGGTGGGTGACGGAGCTCGAAGAGCAATTCACCGGCGCGATCGACATCGATGCGGTGTTCGCCAACATCGCGGAGTGGGCCTCGGATCCGAAGAATGTGCTCTCCCTCGGCGGCGGCGTCGTGTCGATCGGGGCGGGAATCCTCAGCTTCCTCACCGGGGTGATCATCGTCGTCATCCTCACCATCTACTTCGCCGTGTCCATGCCGACGATCAAATCCGCGATGTTCTCCCTGGTCGCAGCCTCATCGCGGCCGACGGTCGAGTCCGTCACCGAGGAGGTCACCCGATCCATCGGACGCTACGTCCTCGGTCAGGTGTCTTTGGGTGTCATCAACGGCGTATGCTCGGCGATCTTCCTCACCATCATCGGCGCTCCGCTGCCGGCGCTGTTGGCGTTCGTGGCGTTCCTCGCCTCGCTCATTCCCCTGGTCGGCCC
Source organism: Brevibacterium sp. OS20 (assembly GCF_056837565.1). Taxonomy (NCBI): domain Bacteria; kingdom Bacillati; phylum Actinomycetota; class Actinomycetes; order Micrococcales; family Brevibacteriaceae; genus Brevibacterium; species Brevibacterium sp. OS20. The sequence continues at coordinate 1,036,790 of NZ_CM166367.1, forward strand.
GATCACCGGGGCGATCATCATCACCGCTTCCTGCCTGATGGTCTCGCCCGGGCTGGGCATCACAGCCGGAATCTACTACCTCGTGTACATGCAGGTCGAGGCGTATCTGCTCAGCCCGCGGATCATGAACAAGGCCGTCGACGTGCCTGGCGCCCTCGTCATCATCGCCGCGATCGCCGGCGGAACCCTCGGCGGTGTGCTCGGTGCGGTGGTCGCGGTGCCGGTGGCCGCCTCGGCGCTCATCATCATCCGCAAGGTCGTCGTCCCGGCGCAGGCGAATAAGTAGGAGCGGCTGGCCGACTGTCAGTCGTGGTCGTCGTGGTGGTCGGAACCGATCCGGGTGACGAGGGCGTGGATGATGAGCTTGACGATGAAATATGTGCCGAAATAGCCGACTGCTGCGACGACGAGCGTGACGAGCAGGTTGGACTCCCCGGTGCCGACCACCGACAGCGTGGCGAACACCGTGACGGTGATCGCCGCGAGATACGGGATCAGTCGGAGGACGGGGGACTCGGGCTCGCTCATGGGACTGAGTCTAGCAACGGGGTACCGGAGCATCGATGCGGAGTCTAGGGTGGAGCCCATGACTGAAGCCGACTGGAGGGCTCAGCGCGACGAGGCCGTGCCCGAAGACGTGGAACGGCTGCTTGCAACCGTGCCGGAATGGTTCGGCAGACCCGAATCCAACGCCGAATACATCGACGACGCGCGCCGCATGGAGACGTGGACGGTCCGCGACGAACATGGCCGAGTCGTCGGAGTCACGTTGGTGACGCATCATTTCCCGCAGACCAGTGAAATCCATTTCACCGTCGTCGACCGCTCCGTCCATGGCGAGGGCGTTGGGAATGCGATGATCGAGGCCATCACCGAGGATGTGCGGGCCCGAGGGGCGCAGCTGCTCGAAGTGAAGACCCTCGGTCCGTCGAAGGACGACCCGAACTATGCACGGACGCGACACTTCTACGAAAAGATGGGCTTCCTACCTCTGGAAGAGACCGACCTGTGGGGAGCGGACACGCCCTGCCTGATCATGGTGAAGCCGGTGGGCCACCATGCTCAGGGAGGTCAGGGGGGGGGCGATTGGCGGCTGATGCCCACGCCTCATCGGCTGCCTCCGTGGCCCTCGACTGATCCGGAATTCGGCGCGATCAGACTGCGGCGCGTGGAACTTCGTGATGCTGTTATGGCCCGCGACCTGTCCACTGATCCGTACGTGCCGCTGACGGGGACTCTGCCCGGGCACGCCAGCCGTGAGGAGGCTGAGTCCTGGGTTCGGAGACAACAGGGGCGTCACGCAGAAGGGCGGGGTTTCTCGTTCACGATCGCGCGGCGCTCCGACGATGAGGCAGTCGGCCATTGCGGTCTGTGGCTCAAAGACCTTGCAGACGGCCGAGCCAGTGCAGGCTACGCGATCGCGCCCTCGTCGCGACACCGCGGATACGCTGCTGAGGCGCTCGTTGCACTGACGAACTTCGCCTGGACGATTCCCGGGCTGAGTCGAGTCGAACTCTTCATCGAACCGGGGAATTCCGGATCTCTGCGGACCGCTGACAGAGCAGGATATGTTCGCGAACGAGTGCTTGTGGAACATCAGGAGGTCGGTGGCATCTGGCGAGACATGGTTCTCTTCATGGCCGCTCGGCCAACCAGTTGAATCCGCGCTCGCTAGAATTCCTGCACCATCGTCTGCTGATGAACTCGGCCGCCCTGCCAGCGGATGCCCGGAACCGGCGGCGTCGGTCCATGCACGCGGAAGCCCGAGCGTTCGAAGAAGCGCACCGCACCATGGTTCTCGACGATGGTTTGGAGGTGACAGCCGGGAACACCATGCTCCCGTAGCCGATCGATCCACGCCGCCATCAGCGCTGCCCCGGCACCCGTACCGCGTGCCTCTGGCGCGACGTTGATGTGCAGATGCGCCGGCCACCGAGGATCGAGGAGCTCGCCGGACGCGGGCCGTTTGCGCAGGCGGTCGCGGATCGCGTCCGCCGCGCTGCGGGCGAAGAAAGCAACTGAGGATGGCCGTCGCATGATCAATCGAGCCGAGATGGCGTCGCTGAAGAGCTTGTCCTCGCGGGGAAACTCTGCGGTGTCGAGACATCCGGCCAGATATCCGACCGGTCCCGACTGCGTCCATGCGAGCAGAACCGACTGAGGATCGTGGCGGAGATAAGGAGTCAGGTAGATCAAGGCTTCGGACTCCGGATCTCCCCACAGCGTGCCCGTGGGCGAGCCCTCTCCTGCGCGTGCGAAGAGCGCCTCGAGTGCGTCGCGATCTTCCGGAGCGCAGGGCCTGATGTCCACGCCGACAGTCTCTCAGATTCCGGGCGAATGTCACCTGCGAACTCCCTCAACGGCTATTGTCCGCACCCGGGTTCCGACCTAAGGTGAGAGGACACGGACACATCCGCTCCGCGCCTCCGACCGCCATCGGACGAGGCACGTGTTGTGGGGTGGATGGACTCACACGAAGGAGTGTCATGGCAGTCTACTCAGCACCCGGTACCGACGGCGCGCTCGTCACGTTCAAGCCCCGTTATGAGAACTACATCGGAGGAGAGTGGGTGCCGCCGAAGGACGGCAACTACTTCGAGAACATCACCCCCGTCACCGGGCAGGCCTTCACCGAGATCCCCAGCTCCACCGCAGATGATGTCGAGACCGCACTCGATGCAGCCTGGGCAGCGGCCCCGGCCTGGGGCAAGACCTCGGTCGCCGAACGGTCGAACATTCTGCTCAAGATCGCCGACCGCATCGAATCCAACCTCGAGATGCTCGCCGTCGCCGAAACCTGGGACAACGGAAAGGGAATCCGTGAACCGCTGGCAGCAGACCTCCCGCTGGCCGTCGACCACTTCCGCTACTTCGCCTCAGCCATCCGGGCGCAGGAAGGCGGCATCTCACAGATCGACGACGACACCGTCGCCTACCACTTCCACGAGCCCCTCGGCGTGGTCGGACAGATCATTCCCTGGAACTTCCCCCTGCTCATGGCCACATGGAAGCTCGCACCGGCGCTCGCCGCCGGCAACTGCGTCGTCCTCAAACCTGCCGAGCAGACTCCGGCATCGATCCTCGTCCTCGCCGAACTCATCGGCGACCTGCTGCCCCCCGGCGTCCTCAACATCATCAACGGATTCGGCGTCGAAGCCGGCAAACCGCTGGCGTCGAACAAACGCATCCGCAAGATCGCCTTCACCGGAGAGACGACGACCGGTCGCCTGATCATGCAGTACGCCTCGCAGAACATCATCCCGGTCACCCTCGAGCTCGGCGGCAAGTCACCGAACATCTTCTTCGACGACGTCATGGCCGCCGACGACAGCTTCAGAGACAAGGCGCTCGAAGGCTTCGCGATGTTCGCTCTCAACCAGGGCGAGGTCTGCACCTGCCCGTCGCGTGCACTCGTCCAGGACTCGATCTTCGACGACTTCGTCGCCGCCGGCGTCGAACGCGTCCGCTCCATCAAGCAGGGCAACCCGCTCGACACCGACACCCAGGTCGGCGCACAGGCCTCGAACGACCAGTTCGAGAAGATCATGTCCTATCTGAAGATCGGCAAGGATGAAGGCGCCGAGGTGCTCATCGGCGGCGACAAAGCCGAACTCGACGGTGACCTTGCCGGCGGCTTCTACATCCAGCCGACGATCTTCAAGGGCACGAACAAGATGCGCATCTTCCAGGAGGAGATCTTCGGACCCGTCGTGGCCCTGACCTCGTTCTCCGACTACGCCGACGCGATCGCCACAGCCAATGACACGCTCTACGGCCTCGGCGCCGGAGTCTGGGCCCGCACCGGCAACACCGCCTACCGAGCCGGACGCGACATCCAGGCCGGACGCGTCTGGGTGAACAACTACCACGCCTACCCGGCCCACGCCGCGTTCGGCGGATACAAGTCCTCGGGCATCGGACGAGAGAACCACAAGATGATGCTCGACCACTACCAGCAGACGAAGAACCTGCTGGTCAGCTACTCCGAAAATGCACAAGGATTCTTCTGATGAGTGAAACAGCCGAAACAGCCGCCCTCGAATCGACGCCGACGATCGAGGGCGAAGAGAAATCACGAGTGGCGATGACTCAGGCCGCCATCGACCTGCTCGCCGGACTCGTCGACAAACACGGACAGCTCATGTTCCACCAGTCCGGTGGCTGCTGTGACGGCTCGTCGCCCATGTGCTTCCCCGAAGGCGACTTCCTCACCTCGGAAGCCGATGTGCTGCTCGGCCACTTCGACCTGCCCATCGAAGATGCCGAGAAGGCCGGACTGGACTTCTGGATGTCGACGGAGCAGTTCGAGTATTGGAAGCACACGCATCTGACGATCGATGTGGTGCCGGGACGGGGGAGCGGCTTCAGCGTCGAATCACCGACGGGAAACCGCTTCATCATCCGCTCGACGCTCATGGTCGTCGGCTGAGACGAGTCGCGGCCGAGTAGCTGGCGCAGCTGATTCTCGATTGTGTGGTCGATCCACGGCGTTCCCGCGAGGAAATCGACGCGGATCGACCACACAATCGACGCCGTAGGACGCATGCAGCCACCGCGCCTGCGAGAAGAGGTCACTTCCCGGCGTTCAGCACCTCGGGTTCGCCGAGGGAGAGCATCAGTCGGTTCGCCCAGTTGAAGAAGGCGGCACAGCTGAGTGCGTCGATGATGTCGCCGTCGTCGAGACCCGCCGCACGCAGCTGCTCGATGTTTGCGACGCCGAAGGACTGCGGGGTCAGGGTCAGCGCCACCGAGGCATCGACGACGGCATCCCACACCTGATCACCGAGGTGGCTCTTCGGGCCGATTCCCTCGTCGAGGAGGCGCTGGACGACGTCACGACGCCCGGATTCCTCGGTGGCCCGATCGGCGTGGACCGACGCACAGAACAGGCACCCGTTGAGCCGCGAGGCCGCTGTCGCGGCGAGTTCGCGTTCGGCCCGGCCGAGCCCGTCGGTGGTGTTGAAGAAGATGTCGAAGTCGGTCAGGGTCCGTGCCTTGAGTGCTGCAGGATCCCTCGCCAGCAGCCGGAAGTACGGGTTCTTCGCCCGTCCGGCCTCGATGAGGGCATCCCGTTGGTCATCGCCGAGGTCCGACTCGGCGACGGGAGCGATCCACGGCACCCACCCGAGCCCACCTTGCTGGAACAGCTTCGGGCGGTGGAGATTCGGATACGTCTTCACCCGATCGCCGACGGCCTGCAGAGCTTCGTCCACTCTCGCCGAGGCGGGGCCGTCGTCGGCATCGTCCGTCTCGTTCGCGGATTCGCCTTCCGACCGGTCCGCCTGGTGCGGTTGAGTATCCGCGGTCGCTGAGGCCGCATCGGTGAGCGCGGCGAGTCCGGTGCTGATGCGGATCTGGAAGTTGAGGAACGACACGAGCTGAGCGAGAGTGACGATGCCGTCCTCGTCCCATCCCGCCTCGAGCAGAAGCGCGAGGTGACCCGGGCGGCTGTCGCGCGGATGGAGAACGAGAAGATGAGCGAATTCGAGTCCTGCCGTCAGCTTCTCACCGAGTCTCTCCGCAGTCGCCTCGGCGGCAGTCAGCCACGGCCCGGGAACGTTCTCTTCGGCCAACGCCGCGGATTCGAAGATTCCGTAGGGACCAGCTGTGCCGGCAGGCGAGGTCGCCTCGTCGAGGAGTTCGGCGACCGCCCAGGACACGGACTCGTCTTCGTCACGCAGGAGATCACGGTAGAACTCCTCGGCCCGAGTCGAACCGAGCAGACCCGCGGTGAACGCGGCGACCGCATAACGGTCGCGGAAGCTCACGCTCTTCGGATCAGCGGGTTCGAGCAGAGCCTCGAAACTCAGCTGCGCGTTCTCCTTCGCCTGCGCCCGGTGGCCGCGCAGCTCATCGAGAGGATCGTTCGCCGCGATTCCGGCGAGGAGGTTGATGATATCGGCCATCTCAGTGCACCTTCTCCTTGGTCACGGAGAACCCGAGGGCGGGTGCCACCTCGGTGGCCAGCAGTTCGATGGACCGCAGAGCGGTCTCGTTCGTCGCCGGAACCGAGTGCACCTGGAAGCTGACGTCGGTGGCACGATCGAGGACGCGGTCATGCTGCAGACGTTCGCTCACCTGCTCGGGTGTGCCGAGGTAGGTGTCGGTGGCGACGAGGAGCTCATCGAGGCTCAGTCCGGAGGTGTCATAGCCGACGAGGCGGTCGGCCTCGGCCCGCAGCGCTGGCTCGGTGATCTCGCGCAGCCGGGACAGATCCTCGGCATCGGCGACCACGGCGGTACGAGAGGCGAGGATACGCGGTTCGGCCCCCTCGGGCAGCCGGGAGAGATAGGTATCGATGACCGGCAGCTGCACCTCGTCGAGGAGTGCCGCCGGATTGTCCTGGGGACGCGGCTGAGTCCGCGAGAGCATGAGACCGTCACCGGCAGCGCCTGCCGCACCGGCTCCGCCGGCGGAGAACGTTGCCTGCCACAGTCGTCGCTCGAGGCTCGGACGCTGCCCATCGGGAGCGGGGTAGAGACCATGGTCGGTGGGCAGCCGGTCGCCTGAGAACAGTGTGCGCAGGGTCGCGAGATTGTCTGCGAAGACCTCACGACGCTCATCGAAGCTCGTGCCGAAGGCGGGGAACGACTTCGGGTTCCCGCCCGAGCCCAGACCGATCTCGAGACGACCGCCGGAGAGCTCGTCGAGGACGGCGGCGTCTTCGGCCACGCGCACGGCATTCTCCATCGGCAGGGTGATGATCGCGGTGCCCAGAGAGATTCGGGTGGTACGGGCGGCGGCGTGGGAGAGGAAGACGAGCGGGGACGGCAGCCCGCCCTCGGCCGCGGAGAAGTGATGCTGGGCGACCCAGGCCGAATGGAAGCCGAAGTCCTCGGCCGCCTCGATCTGTTCGAGGGCGAAGCGATAGCGGTCTGCGGCGGGGGCGTCTTCGAGCAGGCGGGTGAAGAATCCGAGCTTCGGTCCGCCTACCTGAGTGTCGGTCGCCTGAGTGTCGGTGGGTTGCGGGGTCATGGTTCTCAGCTTTCTGCTGCTGCAGTGAGCAGGGTCGGGGTCGCCGGTCGATTGTTCGCAGGCGCTGCAACGGCCGACAGCGTCGCGGGACGGGGGATCGCCTCGAGCAGAGTGCGGGTATAGGCGGAGCGCGGGCGAGTGAAGATCTCTTCGGTCGCGCCGTCGTCGACGAGGTGTCCGTGCGACATCACGGACACCGTATCAGCGATCTGGCGGACGACGGCGAGATCATGGGTGATGAAGACGTAGGTCAGACCGAGCTCCCTCTGCAGCTCGTCGAGCAGTGTGAGGATCTGCGCCTGCACGGTCACGTCGAGGGCCGAGACAGCCTCGTCGAAGACGACGAGTTCGGGTTCGACGATGAGGGCGCGGGCGATCGCCACTCGCTGCAGCTGACCGCCGGAGAGTTCGGCGGGACGCCGATCGAGGAAGTCCGCAGGCAGCGCCACCCGGTCCATCGCTTCGGTCACGAGCCGCGGTCGGGAGGCGCGATCGCCGAGGCGGAAGTTGCGCAGAGGCTCCGTCAGCGTCGACCGGATCGAATGCTTGGGATCGAGAGCGGAGAACGGGTTCTGATGGACGAGCTGCACGGTGCGCCGGAACTCCCGCAGCCGCTGCCGTGAGGGACGACCGCGTCCGAGCTCCGCAGCATCGAAGTCACCGATGCGCACATGCCCGGACTGCGGGGTGAGGAACCCGGACAGCGCCTTGCCCGTGGTGGTCTTGCCCGAGCCGGACTCGCCGACGAGACCGTGCGTGGTCCCGCGCGCCACGGTGAAGTCCACACCCTCGATGCCGGTGATCCGATCATCCGTACGGTCGAAGACATGGGTGAGCGATTCGACGGAGACGAACGGGTCTGTGGACTCCCTGGTCGCCTCGGCGCGGGCAGTTCGTGCCTTTGTCTGCAGTGCGGGAGCATCGGCGATGAGACGGGTGGTGTAATCGGTGGCCGGGTCGGAGAAGACCCGTCCGGCCGGCCCCGATTCGACGATGCGTCCGCCCTGCATGACCACGACCTCATCGGCGCGTTCGCCGGCGACGGCGAGATCGTGGGTGATGAAGAGGATGCCCATCGCGGTCTCGGCGCGCAGTTCATCGAGAAGGTCGAGGACCTGCTTCTGGACGGTGACGTCGAGGGCGGAGGTGGGTTCGTCGGCGATGAGCAGGCGCGGGCGCAGCGCGATGGCCGCGGCGATGAGCACACGCTGCCGCATCCCACCGGAGAGCTCATGCGGGAACTGGTCGGCCCGCTTCTCCGGCTGGTCGATGCCGACCCGGTCCAGGAGCTCGACGACCTGGGCGCGAGCCCCGGCGCGGCCCGCGCGACGGTGGATGCGCAGCGCCTCGGCGACGGACTTGCCGACCGTCTGCAGCGGATTGAGCGAGGACCCCGGATCCTGTGGGACGTAGCCGATCTGAGATCCGCGCACACCGCGCCAACCGGAGGTGCCCAGGCTGAGCAGATCAATCTCGCCGAGGCGGATCCGCCCGGCCGCGACCCTGGCCGAGGAAGGAAGGAGACCGATGACGGCGTTCGCCGTCGTCGACTTCCCCGAACCCGATTCCCCGACCACGGCGGTCATCGAACCGGGACGGACCGCGAGATCGAGCTCGCTCACGGCCGGTGCCGCGGAGCCGCCTCGGTGGGAGTATTCGACGGACAGGCCGTCGATGCGCAGCAGTGAGGAGTCGGTCATGATGTCACCTTTCGCAGGGTGTTGCCGATCTGGTGGGTGGCGAGCACGATGGCCATGACCACGAGGCCGGGCAGCACTGTCAGCCACCAGGCGGTGGCGACAAAATTGCGGCCTTCAGCGATGATGAGTCCCCATTCCGGGGTGGGCGGCGGGGTGCCGTAGCCGAGGAACCCGAGCGTGGAGATCTGGAGGATCGCCGAACCGACCTGGAGGACCGCCAGCGAGAGCACGGGAGAGATCGAATTCGGGAGGATATGGCGAGTGAGGACGGAGAAGAAGGTGCCGCCGGAACCGTAGGCCGCGGCCACGAAGTCGCTCGTATTGATCTGCACCGCCTGTGACCTGGCGAGACGCGCGAACTGCGCGATGGCGGTGACGCCGACGGCGATGGCCGCGTTGATCGTGCCGAAGCCGAGGACCACGACGATCGAAAGGCTGAGCAGGATCGCGGGGATGGACAGCAGCACATCGATCAGGCGCATGAGCACATCGTCGATGAGTCCGCGCCGGGTGCCGGCGATGAGCCCGATCGTGGTGCCGACGATCAGCCCGACCCCGACGGCCACGAGCGCGGCCAACAGGGACTGGGAGGCGCCGTAGACGACTCGGGTGAAGGCATCCCTGCCTGTCTGGTCGGTGCCGAACCAATGCTCGAGACTCGGTGCCAGCAGGGCAGGGGTGTCTCCGCCGTCGTTGGGGTCGAAGTGGGTGAAGAGCCCGGGAGCCAGCGCCCAGGCGACGGCGATGAGCAGAACCAGAGCGGAGACGATGGTCGCCGGGGAGAGCGCGGCGCGTGCCCGGCCGCCGCGTGCGCGCCGGGTCTCGGTGCCCTGGCCGCTGGTGAAGACGATGCTCACGAGTTCTTCTCCTTCGTCTCGTCATCCCATTCGAGGTCGACGCCGACGCTGGCAGCGGATGCCGTGAGAGCGCGACGTGTCGGTTCGTCGTGGCTGCGCAGGGTCTTGCCCGCCGAGGCGGCGCTGCGTTTCGTGCGCAGACGGACGTCGATGACGGGATAGAGAAGGTCGACTGCGAGATTGATGATGACGTAGCCGAAGGTGGCGATGACCACGACGGCCAGCAGGATCGGATTGTCCCGGTGGGTGACGGCCTGGGCGGTGATCAGCCCGATGCCGTTGCGGCCGAACACGGTTTCGGTGACCACGGCGCCGGCGACGAGTTCGCCGAAGACGAGCCCGATGATCGTCAGCCCCGGCAGCACCGCATTGCGGGCGACGGTGTGGACGAGGATCCACAGTTCGGAGGCGCCCTTCGCGGTGGTGACCTTGACGAAGCCGGAGGCCTGCACCTCGGTGATGGAGCGGATGAGCACCTGGGCGATCGGGGCCGAGAGCGGGACCGCCACGGTCAGGGTCGGCAGCACGAGCGCTTCGGCGGGGCCGGGATTGACGACGGAGACCACGCCGAGCTGGAAGGAGAAGACCTGGATGAGCAGGATTCCGAGCCAGAACACCGGGATGGAGATGAACAGACTGGGCACCGAGTCGAGGATCCGGCGCACCCGAGCAGTCGGCCCGGTGGACGGTCCGAAGGTGGCGAAGACGGCGATGATCACGGCGAGGACGAGGGCGGTGACGAACCCGGAGGCCGCGAGCACTGCGGTCGACGGCAGAGCCGCAGCGATGATCGTCGACACGGCCGCGCCGGTCTGGACCGAATAGCCGAAGTCGCCGGTGAGGAACCCGGTGAGGCTCGTGAGGTACTTGCCGAACCAGGAGTCGTCGGCGCCGGTGGCAGCCCGGATCTCGGCGATCTGGTCATTGGACAACCCCAGCGCGGGGTCGGCGAAGCGGGCAGTGACGCCGTCGCCGGGGATGAGGCTGAGCAGGATGAACGCCGCGGTGAATGCGAGCAGCAGTACGAGGACCGCTTGGCCCAGGCGCAGGATGAGGTAGCGGGTATCGAGGATCATTTCTCTCCTGCCAGCCAGGTGCTGTAGAAGTCGGGCCGTCCCACGGGTTCGGTGGCGAAGCCGTGGACGCGGCGGCGGAAGGCGAAGACCTGCGGCTCTTCGAAGAACGGCAGCACATAGGCCTGGTCGACGAGGTAGTTCTGGACCGCCTCGGCGGCTTTCTGGCGTTTGTCATGGTTCGGTTCGGATGCGAGCGTCTCGAGGAGTTCGTCGACTTTCGCATCGACCGAATCGTCGTCGGCGTCCGCGCGGTCGGTTCCGTTGAGGAAGACGTCGCGGTTGACTGAGGAGTAGTTCGAGCGCAGGTTGTCGAAGTCGGCGCGGGCGACCATCGAATGGTAGATCTGCACGGTGTCGAGTTCGAGGGCGTCGAGGGTCTGCTTCGATTGGTCCCCGGGGTTGATCGACAGGCGCACGCCCACGCGGCGCAGCTGCTGTTGGATGAGGGTCTGGACCTCGTTCGACCGCGGCTGCGGCAGGGCGATATTCACCACCAGCGCCAACGGCCGGCCGTCCTTGACGCGGTAGCCCTGCCCGTTGCGCTCACTCCACCCGGCCTCATCGAGGAGGCGGTTGGCCCTGTCCGGGTCGAAGTCCCAGGATCCCGACTGGTCGACATACCCCATGGCGCCCTTCGCCAGCAGACCGGTGGCCAGCGGGTAGTTCGGGGTGAAGAGCTTGTCGACGATCTCCTGCCGATCGATGGCGGCGATGAGCGCTCGCCGGACGTCGATATCGGCAAGCAGGTCGTGGCGGAACCGGAAGTTGATGCTGTTGTTGATTCCGTTCGTCGCCTTCGCATAGAGGCGCAGCCCCTGTTCGGTGACACGCGACTCATCCGGTGCCTGGACATCGCGGACGCCGTCTGCCTGCCCGGAGAGCACGGCTCCGATGCGCACGGAGTATTCGTTGTTCGTCAGATAATCGATGCCGTCGAGGTGGGCCCGACCCTGATGCTTCAGGTGCGGGGGAGCCCAGTCATAGTCCTCGCGGGCACGGACGGAGAGTTTCGTGCCGATGGTCTCGGCCGTGATGTGGAAGGGCCCGCAGGTGTGGATCTGCGTGGCTCCGCCCGGGCCGAAGCCTTCGGCGTCGAGGTCGAGAGTGGAATCGGCGAGTAGTCCTGCGTTCATCGTCGACGTCGCCTGCGCGAAACCGGGGGAGGGGGCGGAGAAGTGGAACCGAACCCGATGCTCGTCGAGGACTTCGCTGCGCTCGTAGTTCGAGATCTGCTCGGACACCGGCAGCGTGCGTGCTTCGTCGCCGAGACCGAACAGGTCGAAGTTCTTCGCCACATTCTCAGGTGTCAGTGGTGAACCGTCCGAATAGGTCACGCCCTCACGGATGGTGAATGTGTAGGTCGTGGCATCGGCGTTCGTCTCCGGCAGTTCGGTCGCCAACCACGGATAGAGCTCGAGTGTCTTCGGATCCTGCCACAGCAGGCGTGCGGAGATGTTGTTCATGATCCCGCCGTTGGGGTAGAAGCCGACCGACGGCGGGTAGAGCAGGGTCCAGGTCTGGGGTTCGAAGTAGGTGAGCACTCCACCGCGGACGGGTTCGCCCTCGGCCAGCGAACCGGAGTCGTGAGGTGTGCAGGCGCTGAGGGTGAGCAGAGTGCCGAAACCGAGACCGAGGCTGAGGACCGAGCGGCGGTCGAGGCGGCGCTGAGTCAGACTCGCGGAGGCGGAGAGACGGTCCGGCATGGAAGAGGTCCTTCGGGCAAGTGGGATGGAACAGAGGGAGCTGAGTGTGATAGTTCAACAATATGCGGACATCGCAGGTGCCGTTGACGGCAGACAGGGGCGGTGTCCGGCACGGAGCCCGAAGTGGATGCGCATGCCATGAGTAAAGCGCATCCGTGCAATTACCGTCAATCCGGGGCTTAATATTGAGACATGTTGAACAGTGCGGAATTTGATCATCTCGTTATCGCCGTCCCAGATCTGCAGAAATATGTTGAGCAATGTGAGGATCGTCTGGGGGTGAGTGCGGTCGACGGTGGTGCGCATCCGGGCTTGGGCACGGCCAACGCGCTGCTCGGACTCGAGCTCAGCGATGAACTCTCCGATTCGCTGGGACTCACACGTCAGAGCGGTCCGAAACCGCTGACGTACCTCGAGATCCTCGGTCCTGACCCCGAGCAGGACCCGGTGCTGGCGGCCGCGCGGTTGGCCGGGGTCACGGCGCCGACCGTGCAGAGGTGGGCGATCCGTCCGGACGATTTCGACGGCTTCGTCACGGCCGCTGCGCGGTCACGGGAACCGCGCGTCCGCCTCGGCGAGGTCCATGACATGACCCGCCGCAGACCGGACGGGGTGGTCCTCGATTGGCGCCTGACCAGGCGCACCCCGCTGCCGTGGTCGGGAATCCAGCCGTTCCTCATCGATTGGAAGGACTCCGAGCATCCGGCGAGCCAGGAGATGCCGTGGGTCCGCCTCGAGAAGCTGTGGGCCGCGAGTGACGAGCCTGCTGCGGTCGGTTCGGTCCTCGACTTCTTCGGCATCGCTCTCGACATCATTGCCCCAGGCCGCCAAGAGGGGGAGACTGAGGGCCTACACGCTCATCTGAAAGGTCCGGGTGGATCATGGACACTCTGAACACCATTCCCGCGCAGCTCGACCACCTCATCATCACGGTGCCCGACCTCGAGGCCGGGGTCGCCGCCGTCGAAGAGGCCACCGGGGTGCGTGCGGTTCCCGGCGGCTCGCACCCGGGGCGGGGGACCGCGAACTTCCTCCTCGGGCTCGCCCCGACGGGCTGGCCGGAGGGAGCGCACACTTACCTCGAGATCCTCGGCCCCGACCCGCAGCAGGAGAAGCCCGCTGACGGCACCCTTCCGCTCGACGCACATCTGGCCACCGAGCCGACCCTGCAGACCTGGGCCATCCACCCGCCGGCGTTCCTCGCGAAGGTCGCGGCCGCGAACACCGTGGGCATCGACTTCGGCGAGGTCCAGGACATGGCTCGCGACACTGCCGAGGGTGACCGCCTCGAATGGCGGCTGACCACGCGTTCCCCGCTGCCGCACTCAGGTGCGCAGCCGTTTCTCATCGACTGGGGCGAATCCGTGCATCCCGCCGAGGCGGCCCTGCCCACCCTCGAACTGCTCGAATTCCGTGTGGAATCGCCGGAGCCCGAGGCGGCGCGGCAGGTGCTCGAGGTGCTCGGAGCCGGTGACACCACGGTGGTCGAGGGGTCGAACTGCCGTCTGCGTGCCAGATTGCGCGGACCCGGCGGCATCCTCGAGTTCTGATCACTCGCCGAGAAACGGGCTGAGTGTCGAGACACGGGTGTGTGCGCACGTTTCTCGACAAGCAGCCCGTTTCTCGATGAATCGGCAGGAGATAGACTCACAGGCGTGCTCAGTCGAACCCGTCTTGTCTCCCGTCCACGCCTCCGCACCCTGACCTCGCTTGCCGCTGTCTCGCTGATCGTCGGGCTGAGCGCCTGCGCGCCCGCCGCCGACGAAGAGACCCGGCCGACTCCGAAGGCAGTCGAAACGCAGGCCGCCTCGCCGGGCCCGAGCGGCTCAGCCACCGAAACCAGCGAGCCCACCGAGACCTCGAGCATCGACGACGCGGGAGCCGCCGGGGTGAGCGAAGGCGATATCGACGATCATGGCAGCGGAAAATGGGACCGGCCGAAAGAGGAGACCGGACCCAACCGCGACGAGGGCAAGACGTTCAAGGTCGCCCTGCGCGTCGAAGACAACCTGCCCATCGACGTCGATGAGGCCGGCGACTTCATCATCAAGACCCTCCAGGACGAGCGCGGCTGGCAGGACATGGACGACGTCTCCATCGAGCTCGTCGATGAAGGCCAGGACACGATGATCTCCATCGCCAGCCCCGATACCGTCGACGAGATGTGCCTGCCGTTGCGGACCCTGGGCAAGCTCTCATGCCGCAATGGACCCAACGTCATCCTCAACGCCAAGCGCTGGGTCTCCGCCACGGAGGAGTTCGACGATATCGTCCAGTACCGGCAGTACCTCATCAACCACGAGGTCGGTCACGCTCTCGGCCACGGCCACGAATCCTGCCCCGGACCGGGCAAGACCGCACCGCTCATGCAGCAGCAGACGAAGGGCCTGCAGGGGTGTGAGCCGAACGGATGGCCTTCGAAAGGCTAGTTCCGCGGCAGTCGCGGACAGACTCCGGCCGCGATACAGCGCAGGCCCCGCAATTGCGGGGCCTGCGCTGTCATTGTGTAGACGTGCGTATCAGTGCTTGGGCGAGCGGGGCCGCAGAGAGTAGTCTTCGGCACCTCGCGTTGCCGTCTCGTACTCGATCTCATCGCTGACGGAGCTCGTGCCCGAGGGGGCCAGCGAACCAGGCTGTTCGACGACAGCGATGCTGTCGGTCGCGACGACCTCACGCTGATGGTCCGTCGGGGCGCCCGCATCGATCTTCGTGGCCAGAGCCTTCTCACGAACGAACATGAGGATGACTGCCGCGATGATTCCCAGCGGGCAGACCCACAGGAAGATCGGCACCAGCGCATCGCTGTACGCATTGACGATGATCGAGTGGATCGGATCGGGCAGCGACTTGACCACTTCGGGGGTCAGTGAGTTCGACCCCGTGCCCTTCATCGCCTGGGCGCCCTGGGGTCCCAGGGACTTGATGCCGTCCTCGAGGTTGGATGCCAGCCGCGAGGTGAAGAGCGAACCGATCAGCGACATGCCCAGCGTGCCGCCGATCTGCCGGAAGAAGTTGTTCGACGCCGTGGCCGTGCCGACCATCGCCACCGGGAACGAGTTCTGGACGATGAGCACGAGCATCTGCATCGACAGTCCCAGGCCGAGGCCCAGCACACACAGGCAGCCGATGACGACGAGAACGTTCTGATCGGCCGTGACGAAGGTCCCCATGAGGAAGAGGGCGACGCCGACGATCGCGCTGCCGAGCACCGGGTACCACTTGTACCGTCCCGTCTTCGAGACGACGAAGCCGATGATGACCGAGCTCGGCAGCATCACGGCCATCATGGGCACCATGAGGAGCCCGGCCTTGGTCGCTTCGATCCCGTGGGCCATCTGCAGGAACGTGGGCATGTACGAAAGTACGCCGAACATGCCGATGGCGATGCACATGCCGGCGATTGTGCAGAGGACGAAGTTCGTGTCCTTGAACACGAACATCGGGATGACGGGTTCGGGCACAGCCTGTTCGACGAAGACGAAGACGACGGCGCTGATGACGGCGATGGCGATGAGTCCGATGATGATCGGATCGTCCCAGTCGTACTGATGCCCGCCCCACGAAGTCGTGAGGATGAGTGCCGAGGTGAATTCGGCGATGAGGATCATGCCCGCGACATCGACATGGCGTTTGACCGACCGATCCGACTTGGGGACCTTGAGGAAGAGGATGGCGGCGATGAGCGCGAGCACGCCGAACGGAAGATTGAGAGCGAATGTCCAGCGCCAGCCCGGACCCTCGGTGATCCAGCCTCCGATCAGCGGTCCCGCCACCGAGGTGACCGCGAAGTTCGCCCCCATGATGCCCATATACGGGCCGCGTTTGCGCGCCGGCACAACCGCGGCGATGAGAGCCTGCGAGAGGATGATGAGACCGCCGCCGCCGAGGCCCTGAATGACGCGTGCGGTGATGAGGACGGCCATGTTGTGGGCCAGGAAGCCGACGATCGAACCGAGGATGAACATGCAGATGGCGAAGATGAAGATCTTCTTCCGGTTGAACGAATCGCCCAACTTGCCGTAGATCGGCATCATGATCGTCGACGCCAACATGAACGCCGTCGAGACCCACAGCATCTGGTCGACGCCGTTGAGGTCACCGACGATGGTCGGCAGGGCCGTGGCCAGCATGGTCTGGTTGAGCGAGAACATGAACATTGCCAGCATCAGGCCGGTGAATAGCAGGATGACCGACGAGGTCTCGATCTCCGGCTCCTCCTCGGCGCCGTGCTGCTTCTCGGCAGCGGGCTCGGTGGCGGTAGTGGTCATTTCAGCCTTTCTAAGAGGGTCAGGAACAGTTCGATCGAGGAGGTGAACGCCTGGTCCACCCGTTCGTCGTCCAATTCGTGTTCGGTGTCGAATCGCGCGGAGGCGAAAGCGTGCTCGAGCGGGATGCTGCACAGCTGCGCGAGCATCCGCGTGGCCCGTGCGGCGGTGTCGTCATCGGCAAAGGTGATTCCGCGACGTTCGATCCGCCGGCGGATGCCGGTGATGATCTGCTCGGAGTAGTGCCGTTTCGTCTCCATGCTGAGCATGCCGAGGTGCGGATGCCGAGCCTGGATCGCGCGCAGCTTCTGCTTGTTCGCCGACCGCGGCAGCAGGAATTCGAACGCGGCGCGGATGGTGAAGGAGAGATCCTCCACCAGACGCTCGCGCCGGGGCTCGAAGTCCTCGATGAATCGCTGCAGAGCGGCGGCGATATCGTCAGAGGTCGTCAGTCCGACGATCGCCATCTCCTTGGTAGGGAAATAGTTGAAGAACGTGCGCGTCGAGACCACTGCAGCTTCCGCGATCCGAGCCACAGTCACCTCGTCGAGTCCATGATCGAAGACGAGATCGACGGCCGCGGCGTGGATGGACGCACGGCGCTCACGGGTCTGGCGCTCGCGCAGGGATTCGGTCGGTTCGGAACTCACCAGAAAATTATGCACCTCTTGCAAATTTGCACCAAATGCAGAAATGCATTCAATGCATTTCTCGACGGTGATGTTGTTCACACTCCGTCGTCGGGCGGTCGACAGGTGGGAATATATGCCTGCATGCACCTGTTGATTGAGTCGTATACGCTCAACTTTGAAAGAGGAGGTCAGCTTTGGCCACATTCTTCGGACCCGCAGGCTCGGGCGGAGACTCGTTCGACGAGTTCCTCGCTCGTTTCCTCCAGGGGCAGACCGGAGCCCGCCGAGGCCGTTCCGTCGACATCAACCGACTGCTGAGCAAGCGCAGCCACGAGGTCATCGAAGCGGCCGCGGAGTTCGCAGGACGACACGGTCAGTCCGAGGTCGACGCGCTCCACATCCTGCGCACCATGGTCGATTCCGAACCCGGAATCTCCGCCGTGCGCCAGGCCGGCGCCGATCCCGAGGCCATCGCCCATGCGATCGAAGAGCGCCTTCCGGCCAGCACCGACACCGAGGCGGATTCCACGCCCACGCTGACCGGTTCGGCCCAGCGCGCCCTGCTCGACGCCTACCAGGTGGCGCGAGCCTTCGGGTCGACCTACATCGATCCCGAACACATGTTCTTCGCCTTCGTGCTCAACCAGGAGATGCCCGCCGGTCGGATCCTCGCCCAGGCAGGCGTCACCCAGGCTGCACTGCAGGCCGGTGCCGAGGCGGCCGAAGCCGCAGGCATGCACCCCGGCCAGGAGGCCGAAGGTGAGGACGGTCAGGAATCCGTGCTGGAGAAGTTCGGCACGGACCTCACCGAGCTCGCAGCCGAAGGCAAACTCGATCCCGTCATCGGCCGCTCGGAGGAGATCGAACAGACGATCGAGATCCTCGCCCGCCGGACGAAGAACAACCCGGTTCTCCTCGGCGAGGCCGGTGTCGGCAAGACCGCGGTCGCCGAAGGCCTCGCTCAGGCCATCCACTCGGGCGAAGTTCCCAAGCAGCTGCAGGGCAAGCGCATCATCGCGCTCGATATGCCCGGAATGCTCGCCGGCACGCGCTACCGCGGTGACTTCGAAGAGCGCCTGACCGGAGCGCTCAACGAGATCGCCGACGACGGGGACATGATCGTCTTCGTCGATGAACTCCACACCCTCGTCGGCGCCGGCGGCAACGGCGAGGCGAACTCGATGGACGCCGGCAACATCCTCAAACCGCGACTGGCCCGCGGCGATCTGCACATGATCGGCGCGACCACGCTCAAGGAGTACCGCACCATCGAGAAGGATTCGGCTCTCGAACGTCGCTTCCAGCCGGTGACCGTGGGCGAGCCGAGCGTCGAGGACGCGGTGACGATCATCGACGGGCTGAAGGATCGGTACGCGGAGTTCCACGAGGTCACCTACACCGCAGAGGCGGTCCGCGCGGCCGTGGAGCTGTCGAACCGCTACATCACCGACCGGTTCCTGCCGGACAAGGCCATCGACCTCATCGACCAGGCGGGCGCCCGGATGTCGCTCAGGCGCGGACCCGCGGTCGATATCGACGCGCTCAAGCTCAATCTCTCCGAACTCGAAGCGGAGAAGAAGTCCGCTATCGAGGTCGAGGACTACGAGCGTGCCGGCCGTGTCCGCGATGAGATCAACGAGGTGACCGCTCGGATCGAATCCGCCGAGAACCCGGACGCGGAGGCCGTGAAGACCGCTGCCGCCGAGGCGATCATCGGTGAGCAGGAGATCGCGCATGTGGTCTCCCGGGCCACCGGAATCCCGGCAGCGCGGATGACGCAGAGCCAGAAGGCACGACTGGCGAACATGGAAGAGGTCCTCCACGACCGCGTGGTCGGACAGGACGAAGCCGTGACCGCCGTGTCGCGCGCCATCCGCCGCAGCCAGACCGGTATGGCCGATCCCAACCGTCCCATCGGCAGCTTCCTCTTCCTCGGCCCCACCGGTGTCGGCAAGACTGAGCTGGCGAAGGCTCTGGCGCAGACCCTGTTCGACGACGAGTCGGCCATGATCCGCTTCGATATGAGCGAGTTCGGCGAACGCCACACGGTGTCCCGCCTCGTCGGTGCTCCTCCCGGCTACGTCGGCTACGACGAGGCAGGGCAGCTGACGGAGAAGGTCCGCCGTCGCCCGTATTCGGTCATCCTCCTCGACGAGGTCGAGAAGGCCCATCCGGATGCGTTCAACCTGCTGCTGCAGGTCCTCGACGACGGACGACTCACCGACGGTCAGGGCCGCACGGTCGACTTCCGCAACACCGTGGTCATCATGACCTCGAACCTCGGCTCCGAGTTCATGTCCGGCACTCCGCTGGGCTTCGCCTCCGGGGCTGCGGGAGACGCGGAGAAGGATCTCAAGGCCAAGGTCATGGGGCGTCTCAAGGAGTTCATGCGGCCGGAGTTCATCAACCGCATCGATGACACCGTGATGTTCTCGCGGCTCGATCGCGAGCAGCTGCGGTCCATCGTCGATCACCAGCTGGCCGCGTCGAAGCAGCGCCTCGAGGCTCAGGGCATCGCCCTCGACGTCTCGGCAGAGGCTCTCGACTGGCTGGCCGATGAAGGCTACGAACCCGAGTTCGGTGCCCGTCCGCTGCGTCGCACGATCCAGCGCGAGCTCGACGACCGCATCGCCGATCTCCTCGTCACCGAGGCGGTCGATGAGGGCGGCACCGTGCGTGCCACGGTCGTTGACGGCGCACTCAAGGTCGTGGCCGGCACCCGCCCGGAGCCGATCATCGCCTGATCACCGAGGCGGCCCTGCACCGGCCGTCGCTTCTCAGCGACGCGTTCGAACCGGAATGAGCCCGGGACGAAAGATTCCGTTCTTTCGTCCCGGGCTCTGTCGTTGCTGCGGGCAGCGTCGCGTCCCGGTTCAGCCGCGGGTGGCAGAGGACTGTTCGGGCTGGGGATCGTTCGCGCCGAGGAGGCGGTTGAGGACGAGCCGTTCGCCGAGCGTCCACGTGGTCGTCGTCGCCAGGTAGAGAGCGGCGGCCAAGGGGACGAAGAGCGCGAAGATCGCGGTGAGGAAAGGCATGAAGCTCAGGGTCTTCATCACGCCTGACAGATCCGGCATCGCCGGAGCATCTGCTCCGGTCTTCGTCGAGGGAGCGGTCGGGGTCTCGGGTGTGGCCGGGGTGAGCAGGTGTCGGGAGAACCCCGCGACGACGGCGATGAGGACGACGAGGATGAGGTAGACCGTGATCGCGGTGCCGGTCAGATCGCCAGCGCCGAGCAGTCTGACGAAGCTCGTGTTGAGAGGCAGGCCGAAGAGCGTATGCCCGAGCAGCTCATTGGCGTGCCCGCCGATCGTCGCATTGATGAAGAGGCCATAGACGGCCATGAGCACTGGGGTCTGTGCCAGCACCGGCAGGCATCCGGCGAAGGGGGAGGCATTCTCCTCTTTGTACAGCTCCATGAGCTTCTGCTGCATGAGTTCGGGCTGCTTCTTGTACTTCGTCTGCAGCTCTTTGATCTTCGGGGCCAGTCGTTTCCGAGTGATGCCTGCCCTGACCTGGGACACCCCGACGGGGATGAGCACGGCGCGGACCAGGACGGTGAGCACGATGACGGCCAGGGCGGCGCTGAAGCCGCCGGCGAGCGGTTCGAGAATGTCGCTGATCCCCGTGACCACCGTGTAGGCGGCCTCGACGAGCAGGCGGATGGGCAGGAATTCGTAGATGTTCACAGGTGAGTGTCCTTCGGACAGGGCGCACTGAGGCGCGGTTGAATGGGCCGTTGAAGGCCATCACCGTGACGATTGATGACAATTGCCCGCGCCGAGGCGGGGAGACGTTCCGTACGGAACAGGTCGTTCAGGCGATGGCGTGAACGACGGAAGAGGGGGCTCTGGGCAGAGCCGTACCCGGAGTCCCGGGCTCCTCCGGCATGCGGAATTCGCGGATGTTTCGGCGCGTGCCCGGCAGAGACGGCGGGCGCGCCGACAGCGAGAGCACACGCAGCAGAGCCATGCTCGCCCATGCGGCGATCGGCGTGAGCAGGGCCGCACCGAGGAGAGCCAGGACGATGAGATGAGTGGGGGACTGGGGTACGACCGAGTCGAGGTCGGAAGAGAGCACGACGACGAGCAGCTGCAGAGTCAGCCACATATTCGCCATCATCTCGCCCCCTAACCAGTGCGTCGATGCTAGCACGCGGGCCTGTGCGGGCGGTTCAGAGAAACGGAGTCCGTCCGCTCACAGCGGCAGACGTCTGCGCCGAGCGGATCAGGGTTTCCCACTCCCACCGGCACTGCCAGTGTGGACGCATGTTCACTCTCAACTCTTCGCCCCACAGCCGACCACCTCTGTTCTCCGGCTCCGACGAGACCGACGCGGCCACCGCGATCCCCGAATCCCAGCGCATGCTCTACGCCTACCGGTCCGTCGTCTTCAACGGCGAGCTGCGCGACGAGAACGGAATGGAGATCGTCTCCCGACTCGTCCTCCTCTCCGCCGAGGATCCGCGTTCCGATATCCACCTGTGGATCAACTCTCCCGGAGGCTCCGTGCCGATGATGCACGCGATCGCCGACACCATCGCCGCTCTGCCCAACGACGTGGTCACGATCGCCTTCGGGTGGGCCGCCTCGGCGGGACAATTCGTTCTCAGCATGGGAACGCCCGGACGACGCCTCGCCCTGCCCCACGCGCGCATCCTCCTCCACCAAGGATCGAGCGGAATCGGCGGAGCCGCCGCCGACATCGAACTCCAGGGCGACGACCTCCGATCGGTCAGAGACACCGTCCTGCACCGGATAGCCGAGGCGACCGGAAAGACCTACGACCGCATCTTCGAAGACTCCCTGCGCGACCGGTGGTTCACCGCCGAAGAAGCGATCGAGTACGGACTCATCGATCGCGTCATCGACTCCCCGTCCGACCTGCGAGCTCAGATCGGAGGAAGCCGATGAGTCAGTACACGATCCCCAACGTCGTCGACCGAACCGGTGGCAGTGAGAAGATCGTCGACGTCTACTCGCATCTGCTCGGCAACCGCATCGTCTACCTCGGCGTGCCCATCGACGACGGCGTGGCGAACACGATCATCGCGCAGCTGCTCCACCTCGATTCGAGCAGCCGGGACCTGCCGATCAGCATGAACATCAATTCCCCGGGCGGCTCCCTGACCGCGATGACGGCGATCTTCGACGCAATGCACCACATCGGCGCGCCCGTGGCCACAACCTGCGTCGGGCAGGCCGTCGCCGATGCGGCCGTGCTCCTGGCCGCCGGAGAACCCGGCCAGCGGGCCATGCTCGCCCACGCCCGCGCCGTGCTGCGACAGCCGCATGCCGAAGGGGCGCGGGGCACGATCCCCGACCTCATCGTCGCCGCAGACGAGATCGTCCGGCAGCGGCGGGACGTCGAAGAGATGCTCGCCGACAGCACCGGTCGGACCCCGGAGCAGATCCACCGTGACTTCGATCGCGACCTCGTCCTCGACGCGAAGGCGGCACGGGACTTCGGACTCGTCGACGTCATCCTCTGACCGCGTACTCTCACCGAGGTGGGTCGAGATACTCCCCGAGGATGACGACGGCCCCGGGCGCGGGTCGCTACGATCGGAGAATGAGACCGGACCGTCCAGACCGCCGCGCGCGCCGACGAGTCGTCCTGCTCACCGTCGCCGCAGCGGTGCTCCAGCTGCCGTTCTCCATCGTCCTCGCCGCTGCGACCGAGACGTCTGCGGCCGCGATGATCATCCGCATCGGCACCGCGGTCCTCTCACCGGCGATCTTCCTCTTCGCAGTGCGGTGGCCCGGACCGCGCGTGGCCGTACTGGCAGGGCTCGTCCTCCTCGACGTCCTGGTGTGGGCGGCGGCGACTCCCGATCCGGGCCCCGGCAGTTTCGGTATGGGACCGGGTGCGTGGAGCGACCGCGGTCCCTGGCCGCCCGCGGAGGCCGGGCCCGGGACGACGCCGTTCTACGCCGGCTTCCTCTTCGCCGTCGTTGCCGCGATCGTCCGCGGAAAGGCATTCTGGGCGATCGCCTCGGCGGCGGGAGTCTGGGCGGGCTGCCTGCTGCTGGGTCCCCTGCTGGGAATCGACTGGTCGGTAGGACGGGTGGTCTCGGCGACGATGGGACTCGCCATCGCCGTGGGCATCGGCGCATTCGTCCGCCGCCGCAGCGAGCTCCGTCGCCAGGAGGCAGCCCAGCAGAACGCACGCCACGCCGAGGTCGTCCAGGCCGAACGACTGCGCATCGCCCGGGACCTCCACGACGTCCTCGGCCATGCTCTGTCCCAGATCAACGTCCAAGCCGGAGTCGGCGAACACCTCATCGACCGCGATCCCGAACAGGCACGGTCCGCACTCGCGGCCATCAGAGAACTCAGCCGCACAGGGCTCAACGAAGTCCGCACCGTGCTGCATACGATGCGCTCCGACACCGGTGCTGCGGAAGCCTCAGAACCGGCGCCCTTGGCTCCGGTCCTCGGACTCGACGCCGTTCCGGCGCTGGTCTCCCGCCTCGTCGGCTCCACTGACTTCAGGGTGGACGACCGGCGGGATACGGACGCCGAGGGTGTGAGAGAGGCGCCCGGCCAGTCAACGGACGCAGCCGCCTATCGGATCATCCAGGAAGCACTGACGAACGTGCTCAGACATGCCGGCGCCGGCAGCGCACGGGTCGTCATCGCACGGAACTCGGATCGGCTGCAGGTGAGCATCAGCGATGATGGGACAGGACTCCCAGACGGAGTCGAAGGGACGGGAATCATGGGCATGCGCGAGCGGGCGAAGCTGCTGAAAGGGTCACTCACCCTGACCTCGAAGGGTCGGCAGGGCACCGTCGTCGACGTCGACCTCCCCTGGAACGCCGACCATGCAGAGCTGCCAGACGAGGAGCCGCATCGATGACACCGATCCGAGTCGCCATCGCCGATGACCATCAGCTCGTGCGCGCCGGCTTCGCCTCACTGCTCGATTCCGAAGACGATATCGAGGTCACGATCCAAGCCTCCGGCGGGAACGCCCTGCTCGAAGCACTGCGCACAGCACCCGCCGACGTCGTCCTCATGGACATCCGCATGCCCGACGGAGACGGACTGTGGGCGACGGAGGAGATCGCCGCCGATCCGCGGTTCGATGCCGTCCGCGTGGTGCTCGTGACGACCTTCGGACTCGACGAATACATCGTCCGCGCCGTGCGCGCCGGGGCGAGCGGCTTCCTGTTGAAGGACACCGACCCGACCGACCTCATCCGCGCCGTGCGCGTCGTGGCCGCCGGTGAGGCCCTGCTCTCGCCCGAAGTCACGAAATACCTGCTCTCCCGCATGTCCTTGGGGCTGAAGGCAGAACCCGACTCCGGGCTCGACGTTCTCACCGACCGCGAACGCGAAGTTCTCGCGCTCGTCGGCCGCGGTCAGTCGAACGACGAGATCGCCGAATCGCTCGTGCTCTCCCCGCTGACCGCGAAGACCCATGTCTCGCGCATCATGACGAAGGTCGGGGCCAGAGACCGCGTCCACCTCGTCGTCCTCGCCTACGAATCGGGGCTGGTCTCTCCCGGTTGGCTGAACGAGCACTGAGTTCTGCTCCGTGCGGAGCAGCGCAGGTGACTCCCTTCGGCGGATTCGCAGCGACCGGCTTGCGGTGTGTCATTGATGTCAGGTCCACGAACGGCGTGGACACCCGCCAAGGAGGCATCATGCACATGGAACACGGACCGCTTGCCTGGCCGTTCTTCTTCCTCATTCCGATCTTCTGGGTCCTCGTCATCGGACTCATCGTCACCCTCATCGTGACCCTCAACCGTCGCCGGTGGCGGCAGGCCGGGGGACCGCCGTGGGCGGCTGCGGCACGAGAGGGAACAAGGAGCGCCGAGGCGACTCTGGCCCAGCGCTTCGCCCAGGGGGATATCGAGGAGGCCGAATATCGTGCCCGACTCGAGGTGCTGCGGGCGAACCGGCTCGAGGCCGGGAACGGCTGAGCCGTTCAGGCCGCGAGGGCGAGCCGTACCTGACCCGCTGCCGGCGGAGCAGGTGCGGCTCGCGTCATATCGGTCGCCGACAGCAGCGCGGTCGCAGGGACCCCGGAAGTCAGGCCGAAGGCAGCGAGCACGAGGACCTGCGGCAGCTGGAGCTCGAGCACCTCGGCCACTGCCTCGATGACCTCCGACGACGGGTCCTTGAGCCCGCGTTCGATCTCGGAGAGGAACTGGGTCGAGACCCCGGACCGGTGGGAGACCTGAGCCAGTGTGAGACCCAAATCGGTGCGGCGCAGTCGGAGAGCGCGGCCGAGCGCCTCACGCCACAGCGGCGGCGGGGTCGGGTTGTGCGGGAGCATGTCGGTCATGGGGTGAGCCTACGGTCGGTAGGGCCGCCTCGGCGAGGGTTTCTGCTGTCAGCAGATGAGGATGACTTAAGTGAAGTGGCTCACAGGTGTTGCGGAAACGGCAGTAGGTTAAGTTAGGCTGGCCTACGTTAATGTCGAGGGGTCGTATCAGGCTCCGACCACTGTCGAAAGGACAGGAATGTCAGTTCCTCACAGCCGCCGGGCCGTCATCGCCGGAGCGCTCGTCGCGCTCTCGCTCACCGCCACCGCCTGCGGGCAGGGATCGCAGGCCGCGGAGGAATCCGGGTCCGCGAATTTCGAGACCGTGACGATCAAGCACGCACTCGGTGAAGCGGTCATCGAATCCGAGCCCGAACGCGTCGTCACCCTCGGCCAGGGATCGACGGAAACTGCGATCGCTTTGGGCAAGACGCCGGTCGGCATGGAGGAATATGCCTGGGGATCCGATGACACCGGCTACATGCCGTGGATCTACGAGGCCGTGAAGGACAAGGGTGAGAAGCTGCCCGAACAGTTCCAGGGGGATACGGAACTCGACGTCGAAGCCATCGCCGAACTCGAACCGGATGTCATCCTCGCCCCCTGGTCGGGAATCACGGCCGAGCAGTACAAGCAGCTCGATGCCATCGCCCCGACCGTGGCTTACCCGAAGCAGCCGTGGACGATCAAGTGGGATGAGCAGATCACCACGATCGGCAAGGCGCTCGGTCAGGAAGAGGAATCAGAAGGCCTCGTCGACGACATCAAGACGCAGCTGAAAGAGGCGAAGCGAGAGGAATACAAGGACCTCACGTTCTCCTTCATCTACAACTCGGGTCCCGGCACCCTCGGCGTCTTCTACCCCAACGAGCAGCGGGTGGCGATGGTCTCGGCGCTCGGACTGACCCCGGATCCGATCATCGACGAGCTGAAGAAGGACTACGACGAGCCGGGAACGGATTCAGCGCTCATCGGTCTGGAGAACGCGGACAAGCTCAACGATTCGGACCTCATCTTCACTTTCTACTCCGATGAGAAGAACAGGAAAGAGATCGAATCGCAGGGACTGTATGCGAATATTCCGGCGATCAAGGCCGGGGCTGTCGTGGCTCCGGATGATCAGCCCTTCGTCACCGGATCCTCGATCATCAACCCGCTCACCGTCCCCTGGACGCTCGAACGCTATGTGCCGATGATCGACAAAGCGGTGAAGAAGCTCGACAAGTAAGTCGTCGGCGAGGAGCCTGCCGCATCAGTCAGGCAAGCAAGCTGGGCGCTCTCAATCGAGGGCGCTCAGCTTCTTCCACTCATCCCAGGAGTACACCCAGTCCGAGATGTCGCTGTCATTGGTCGACAGGCTCACTTGGGAACCGGTGACCTCGACGGGATCGCCGAAGATCGCGGAGTCGTAGTACTCCTTGGCCCGTTCGGTGGTGAGATTGATGCAGCCGTGGGAGACGTTCTGCGAACCTTGGACGCCTGCCGACCACGGGGCGGCGTGGATGAATTCTCCGTTGTTGTGGATGCGCACCGCCCACTGCACATCGGTCTCGTAGTCCCATTGTTCGGAGGTCATCGTATAGTCGGCGGCCTTCGACATGACCACATGCGTGCCGTTGTAGGACGGGGACTTCGGTGCGCCGAGCGAGGCAGGGAAGTCCATGACGGTCTTGCCGTCACGAGTGACGGTCATGCGATGGGACTGCGCATCGGCCTTGACGACCTGCTTGCGTCCGATCTCGAAGTCGAGGGTGAGGTCGTTCTGACCGACGCTGTTCTCTCCCGTCGGCACATCCTTGAGCGGAACGTCGACGGAGACCTTCGAATGAGCGGGCCAGAATTCCTTCGGGCGGAAATGCAGGCGGGACTGCGGATCGTCGTAGAGCCAACCCCAGGAGCCCTCGACCTCCCGCTCCTTGCCGTCTTCATCGGTGACCTTGACCGAGAGGCGGCGTTCGACATCGTCGCGGAAGTCCTTGGACACGGTGGAACCGAAGTTGAGCATGATGGGGGCGGCGACGCCGACCGTCTGATCGTCGGCGAGCGTTGTACGTACCGACATCGGGGCGCCGTCGCTGTCACCGACGGTGATCGTTGCGTCGAGGTCGACTTCGTCTCCGCCGGCAGTGGTGGCGGTGACTTTCACGGTGTATTCGCTGTCGGCGACGAGGCCGTAGGTCGAGATCCAGGCGGCGGATTCGTCCGGGGCGGCGACCACCTCGGCGGTGTCCTTGTCGTCTGTTTCGGCGTCCTTCGAACCATCGTCGGCCGTCCCGGACTCGGTGGAGCTCGGTGTCGACGAACCGGCTTGGGCGTCGTCACCTGTCTCGAGCGCGGTGCCCGAAGCGTCGAAGAACGTGCCGGGATCGTGCCCGATCCGGGGGTGGGCCTCCTCGGTGACGGAGATGTCACTGAGGTCGGCGTTCTCGACGGAGATGCCGATCCGCTGGCCGGCCTCGAGGTCGATGTCGTCGCCGGATTCGGTCACCTCGCCGAAGTCCCCGGCGCCGGGCATCGCGGTCGCCGCATCGGCGGACTCACTCGGCTCAGCTGAGGAGGTCGCATCGCTGGGCTGCGACGTCGGCGTCGATTCGGACGCGGATTCTGCTGCCTCGGAGGTGATGGCTCCGACGCGGAACACGGGATCCGCGGCCGCCTCGGCGGTCTTGTTCGCGCCATTGCGGGTCGCGTCGGGATCGTCGCTCGACGGTGTGCACGCCGTGAGCAGGGCCAGTGCCGAAAGGGCGGCAATGGCCCCTTGGATCTTCGTGGACAACAGGGAAACCTCGTTTGAACACAGGGATGAGAACTGCGAATCATGGTAATGAAGCAAAATCACGAAAGTATTAACGCTTTCGCTTCTTCGCCCCGATTCCGGCGCTCGGAGGGCCGTGTAGGCAGACCTGACCTGGGCAGATGAGGGAGAGGGGGAGTTGTGGAATTGTGATGTTGGGGAATAGAGGACTCCCCGTGCACCCGACAGAGCTCGCTTACCCTTGCTGCCTTCCGGCCCTGGGGGAGTTCACAAGATGACGCCGCACGGGGAGCCGTGAATCAGTCTAGTCGAGAGCGGCCTCGGTGGACAAAACGAGTGGGCGGGGCCACATGATTGCGACAAGGACACTGTTATCCACTCGTGACAGAAACATCATCTGACCGGGACATTCACTGGATAGTGTGGACGCATCCTCGTTTCCCATCCCTAAGGAATCATGCACATTTTCCGCAGAGTGGTTCTGCCGCTGGCCTTCCTCCTCGTCCTCATCCTCATCGCTGTATTCCTCGGCTGGATCGCCTTCAAACCGGCTGCCGACGACGAATTCGACGATGTCGGTGCCAGTGGGGAGCCGGCGGAATCCACCATCACCGCCGAACGCGGCGACATCTCCAACACAATCGAAGTCAAGGGACGCATCAACGTCGACTCCCCGACTGCGGTCAAAGCCGACCACGACGGCGTGGTCAACCATCTCTTCGTCAAGCCCGGTGATGAGGTATTCAAAGGCGCGGAGCTGTTCCAGGTCAGAAGCGAGGGTGAGCAGGAGGCGCCCGAAGAGCCGGACGGCGGCAGCGACGATGCCGAGACAGCAGACTCGGATGGCGGGGATGAGGCATCGGGAGGTGACCCGTCGACCCCGGCCAAGCCGAAGTATCATTCGGTGATCGCTGCGGAAGACGGCACGGTGGGTGATTTCTCCGTCGAGCAGGGTGACACAGTCTCTGCCGACACCCAGGTGACCGAGCTGCTGAAGAAGACCTTCACCGCCAAGGCGCCGATCAAGGCGACCGATCTCTACCGGGTGCAGGAGCTTCCGGACACCGCGAACATCGCAATCGACGAGGGCCCGAAGCCCTTCGACTGCACGGGTCTCAGACTCGACCAGGGGCCGGGTACAGCCTCGGCATCGTCGTCGACGAGCGAGGAGGAGTCCGAGGACCCAGGGGCTGAAAGCGCAGGTGACGACGGTTCTGCCGCCGAAGGCTCGGAGGGAGGTTCCGGAGACGGTCCGCAGCTGATCTGTGCCATCCCCGACGATGTCACCGTCTACAACAGCCTCGATCTCACTATGACCATCGATGCGGGAGAGGCGAAGGACGTCATCGTCGTTCCGGTGACCGCGGTGCGCGGACTCACCGAGAAGGGATCAGTCTGGGTGACCGGAGACGGTGGTAAGTCCGAGGAGCGTGAGGTCGAGATCGGCCTCAACGACGGGTCCATGGTCGAAGTGAAGTCGGGCCTGGACGAAGGTGAGGAGATCGATGAGTTCGTTCCCGGCACCGAACCTGAAGATGAGAGTTCCGAGGGCGGCATGGATGACGAGTTCGGCGAGGGAGAGGACTGGTGAGCCGCCCGGAGCCGACGGCGGCAGAGACTCTGCTCTCGCTGCGACATGTGTCGCGTTCGGTGCCGATCGCTGACGATCAGCTGCTCACGATCCTTGCCGATATCGACCTCGAGGTGGGGGTGGGGGAGCACATCGGCATCGTCGGTCGCTCCGGCACCGGCAAATCGACGCTGCTCAACATCCTCGGACTCCTCGACGCGCCGACGACCGGGGACATGGAGTTCGCAGGTGAACCCGTGCAGAAGATCTCCCGGAACAGGGCCGCAGCGATCAGAGGACGGGACATCGGATTCGTCTTCCAGCAGTTCAACCTCCTGCCCGGACGCACCGCGGTCGAAAACGTCGAAGCCCCACTGATGTACGCCACTGGACGGGAGTTCCGCAATCGGCGGAGATCGGCCGAAGCCATGCTCGAGCGCCTCGGCCTCGGCGACCGGATCGAGGCGAAGCCGAACCGTCTCTCCGGAGGTGAGCAGCAGAGAGTCGCGATCGCACGCGCGCTGGTGCGTGAGCCGAAGCTCGTGCTCGCCGACGAGCCGACGGGCGCCCTGGACGTTGAGACGGGGCGTCAGGTCATGGAGATCCTCGACGGCATCACCAAGGACTCGGGTGCCGCGCTCATCACGATCACCCATGATCTCGGGGTGGCGAACATGGCCACTCGACAGTTCTCGCTCAGTCAGGGGTGTCTCCATCCGGTCCTCGACGGGGCCACCGCCGAGGCGCTGGCGGGTGAGAGCCGATGATCACAGGATTCGCCGCATCGATCGTCGAGGCCTGGCAGGAACTGAGGGTGCACAAGGTGCGCGTGCTGATGTCCCTGATCGGCGTGGGCGTGGCAGTGTGTGCACTGACCCTCGTCGTCGGGTTCGGGAACATGATGCAGAAGGGGCTTGCCGACTCGTACGAGCAGCAGGGTGGTCGAGCCGCGACCTACACCCTGAGCCTCAATCCGACCGAGTCCGAGATGGGCGAATCCGAGGTCGAGAAGGTCCGGTCAGCACTCGACGAGACCGCCGACCGTTTCGGAATCAGCCACATCTCCGCCTACGGTCAGGCCGAAACCACGGTGCCGGGACCGGCTGGCACCGTCAGCGCCTCGATGTACATCGTCGACCCGGATTTCGACGTCATGCGCCGACTCTCCGTCGATCACGGCAGGTGGTTCACCGCCGGTGACGCCGCGAACCTGTCGCCGGCCGTCGTCGCCGATGAGACTTTCCTCAGCGAATACGGCATCGACCCGACTTCCCTGCCGGCCACGATCGAGCTGTCCGGTTCCCCGAAGAAGACGGCCACGGTCATCGGTTCGGTGCCCTCCTCCGAATTCCAGGAGTACGGGGAGATCTACGTCCTCAACGGGCAGGAGAAGCAGTTCGCCGCAGACGCCTACGCCGTCACCGAATTCGAGATGTGGGTGCCGCCCGAGGTCGGTGAGGAGCTGAGCAAACAGGTGACGAGTGATCTCAGACGGCAGCTGCCCGGCTTCGACGTCAGTGCGGACAGAACCGATTTCGCCTCGGACATCGATGAAACACTGGGTCCGGTGAAGAACGTGCTGTTGGTCATCAGCATCCTCATTCTCTTCATGGGTATGCTCGGCCTGCTCAACATCTCTCTTGTGACGATCCAACAGCGGATCAGGGAGATCGGCATCCGCAGATCCTTCGGGGCGACGAGTCGGCGCATCTTCTTCTCCGTGATGATGGAGAGCGTCGTCGCGACGACCATCGCAGGCGCTGTCGGCGTTCTCATCGCCGTGCTCGTGCTCAAGGCGCCGCTCGTCTCTGAGTTCATGTTCGACGGTGCGAGTACTCCGCAGGTCCCGATCTCTGCCGCGATCGTGGGCATGCTCGTCTCGGTCGGAGCCGGAGCGCTGGCAGGATCGGTGCCTGCTGTCGTCGCCACTCGGGTGCGGATCATCGACGCGATCCGAGCCTGAGGAGTGCCAGAGCGCCCGTTCCGAAGGCCAGGCACAGCCCGACCTGAACGAGGCATGCCACGGCGAAGGCATTGTCATGGCCGAGGCTGAGCGTGAAGACATGGAAGAGCGCTCCGAGCAGTGCCACGCCCACGGCGATGCCCGCCTGCTGCATCGTTGCGATGAGACCGCCGCTCAGCCCGGCCACTCGGTCGGGGACCGCTCCGACCACGGTGCCGACAAGAGGACCGAACTGGAGAGCCTGAGCTGCGCCGAGGACGACTCCCGGAAGCTGGAACCACAGATTCCATTCTGTGGCTGGGGCCGTCGCCGACGCCCAAGCCACCCCGAGAAGGCTGATCGCCTGCAGGGTCGTGCCGAGGACCATCGTGCCGGGCCCGCCGAGTCGACCGACGGCCCGGGGGACGAGGAGAGAGGTGATGAGGAAAGCTGCGGCGAAGAGGCCGAGCGTGAGTCCGGAGACGGCGGCGGGGTCACCATGGCCGGTCTGCGATGTGAGCGCGAAGTTGTAGAGGAACGTGCCGAAGCCGGCGAAGAACACGAAGGCCATGAGCATCCCGATCCATGCGGCAGGGATGCGAACCACCTGCGGCGGAATGAGGGGGTCACGTCCGGCCGCCTCGGCGCGGTTCTGCCAGAGTGCGAACGCGGTGAGAGCTGCAGCGCAGGCTGCCAAGAGGGTTGCGGGCAGCGGAAGCCAGCCGGTGACCGGTCCCAGCGCCAGTCCGATGACGAGGCACATCATGCTCACGCCGAGGAGGATCGCGCCGAG
Source organism: Brevibacterium sp. OS20 (assembly GCF_056837565.1). Lineage (NCBI taxonomy): Bacteria > Bacillati > Actinomycetota > Actinomycetes > Micrococcales > Brevibacteriaceae > Brevibacterium > Brevibacterium sp. OS20. The sequence goes on from NZ_CM166367.1 coordinate 1,069,332, forward strand.
GGCGTCGAGGGGTGCCGGGTCGGTGCTGCGTGATTCGGTCAGACGCAGGGAACCGAGATAGGCGGCTGCGGCGGCGATCGCGCAGCTGAGGAACGCCGCCCGCCACCCCCAGGTCTGGCCGAAGAGGGAGATGAGTCCGCCGCCGAGGACCTGACCACCGACGGTGCCGACTCCGGAGAATGCGCCGAAGAGGCTGATCGCCTTCAACCGTGCGGCCCCGGACAGCGAATGCTGGAAGCTCGCGAGGATCTGCGGCATCATCACCGCCGCTGCCGAACCCTGGGTTGCGCGAGCCACGAGCAGGAAGAGCGGATCGGGTGCCAGTCCGACGGCGATTGAGGTGATGACGAGCGCGCCCGTGCCGATCATGAACAGGCGGCGACGCCCGAAGCGGTCCCCGATGCGACCGCAGAGGATGAGGCCGGAGGCGAAGGCGGCGGAGAACAGACCGACGATGAGTGCCGAGGTCGCATCACTCGCACCGATGTCGGCCTGCACCGCGGGGATCGCGACGTTCGAGACGGAGAACATGAACGTCGCGAGGAACGCACCGAGGTGGAGCGGCCAGAGGACGGGGGCAGGATGGCCTGCGGTGGGGGCGGGGTCGACGTCGGGTGCGTGACCGGGAGCAGCCTCGGCGAGGGCCGAGGTCGGAACCGCCTCGGCGGAGGTCGATGATGTCTGCGTGTGGGAATCTCTCATGGATCCAGTCTGCGATGGGCCGCGGGGGAGTGGGAGGGCGTGCTGATGGTGTTGGTCGCACCACCAGGCTGAGAGCGGTGACAGGGTGGAACGGGGTGAGCGTCGGACGGACAATGGAGGCATGGCACAAGTGAGAACCGAGGAGCTAGGACGATTCCTGCGTTCGCGACGCAACCGAGTGCGGCCCTGCGAGGTCGGTCTTGCGGCCGGCACCCGGCGGAGGGTGCCGGGACTGCGGCGCGAAGAGGTCGCTGTGCTCGCGAACATCGGCACCAGTTGGTACACCTGGCTTGAGCAGGGGCGCGAGGTCCACCCCTCGGAGTCGGTGCTCGAATCCATCGCCGAGGCGCTCCTGCTCGACCGTGAGGAGCGTGCCCATCTCTTCCTGCTGGGCGGATATCCGGATCGAGTCGCGAACCCGGGGGACTCGGCGGTGGGAGAGCAGATGCGCACCTTGCTCGACGAACTGCTGCCGCTGCCGGCGATGGTCACTGATCCGCGGTATACGATCCTCGCCTTCAACTCCGTCGAACGGTATCTCGCCTCCGACCTCGAAGCACTCGCTCCGGCCGACAGGAACTGCGCGATCCAGTCCTTCGAGAGCCCGGAATGGGCGCGGACCTTCCACTCCGACGACGGCCATCGGGCGCAGGTCGTGGCGAAGCTGCGTGCCTCGTACGCGGAGTCGATCGACGATCCCGAGTGGTCGCCGCTGCTGTCGCGGCTGCGCAGGAATCCGGAATTCTGCCGCCTGTGGGATTCGGGAACGGTCGGTCGATCTGTCGGGCGGGTCAAGACCATTGAGAACCCGTATGTGGGCACGCTCAAGCTGACGATGACGACGCTCATCGCGCAGGAGAACCAGAGGCTGACGCTCTCGGTCTATCAGCCGGTGGACACGGTGACGCGGTCCCGATTGGAGACGCTGCACGGCTGGATCAATGACGGCAGCATCGAACGCAGACGGGAGGACGGGGCGCAGCCGTCGGCAGAACGGCATCTCCGCGCCGTCGCGGACTGAACCGTGTGCCGTCGGGTGACGAGGTCGCGTGTTCACCTGCGGGAAGTGGGATGCTTCACACTCGGCCACCGCGATTTCGCATTGTCGTCATGACTCGGATAAGCTGATTCGCGGAGGATTCGCCTAGTGGCCTATGGCGCTCGCCTGGAACGCGGGTTGGGTTAACGCCCTCAGGGGTTCGAATCCCCTATCCTCCGCCACGGAAGTCCCGGTCTCGCAGTTGCTGCGGGCCGGGACTTCGTCGATTCACCGGCGGCGGACCTCCATGCCGGTCGCGGGAGGCTCGTATTCGGACATCCCACACCGATTGTGACAGTTCGCACCATTCGTGCCACCTGCTACCGGTGCTTTCGCATCCCTCGTCGGTCCTGGTCCAACGCACCGGTGCAACGAGGTGGTGTGCCGCCAAGGGTGAGGGGTGCGGAGCTGGGTGCAGCGGAGCGCAGCTGCCGGAAGGCAAATCGCATGACGGTTCGTGGCGGAATGCGTCATTGTGACGGCATGCGTCGGCCTGCGAAGTCTGCCCGCCGAGTGTGGTCTGCGTCTCAGTAGTCTGGCACGGCACACCCGCACACACGATATTGCACACCTGCACACATCACGAGCGACTGAAGGGAACTGGCCCGATGACGTCGCAGCAACCGGTCCGGCGCGGAAGATCGCGCAGCGCACGCCCCGCGGACACGGTGCTCATGCCAGTTTCGATGGGAAGGGACACACAATGACGAATCTCCACGCCAACCCGATCTATACCGGTGAACCCGAAGACCTGAAGTTCGCCTACTGGGTGCCCAACGTCTCCGGCGGCCTGGTCGTGTCGAACATCGAACAGCGCACCGACTGGGGCTACGACTACAACGTCAAGCTCGCACAGACCGCCGAGGCAGTCGGCTACGAATACGCACTCAGCCAGGTCCGCTACCTCTCCAGCTACGGCGCGGCCCAGCAGCACGAATCGACCTCCACGTCACTCGCGCTCGCCCTTGCCACTGAGAAGCTCAAGGTCATCGCCGCCATTCATCCGGGCATCTGGGAACCGGCCGTGCTCGCGAAGTTCATCCTCACCGCCGACCAGTTCACGAAGGGCCGGGCCGCCATCAACGTCGTCTCCGGCTGGTTCAAGGACGAATACACCCGCCTCGGCCTGCCGTGGCTCGAACACGGCGAACGGTACCGCCGGTCCGCCGAGTTCATGGATGTCGTCCGCAAGCTCTTCACCGAGGAGAACGTCGAGTACCGCGGCAATTTCTACACCGTCGACGACTTCACCCTCCGCCCCGGCCCCTACCCAGTCGAGGGCCGCCCCCACCCGGAGATCTTCCAAGGCGGAAACTCCTCGGCCGCTCGCATCAACGGCGGCAAGCACGCCGACTGGTACTTCTCCAACGGCAAGGACTTCGACGGCTTCCGCGAACAGTACGACGACGTCACCGAGGTGGCCCGAGCGCACAATCGGAAGGTCCGTTTCGGGCTCAACGGGTTCGCCATCGTCCGCGACACCGAGGCCGAAGCCCGCGAACAGCTGCGTGAGATCATCGCCAAAGCCGATGAAAGCGCGGTCGAAGGATTCCGCAAGTCCGTCCAGCAGGCCGGAGCCTCGACTCACGATAAGAAGGGCATGTGGGCGGATTCGAGCTTCGAAGACCTCGTCCAGTACAACGACGGCTTCCGCACCCAGCTCATCGGCACTCCCGAACAGGTCGCCGACCGCATCATCGAGTACAAGAAGATCGGCGTCGACCTCATCCTCACCGGCTTCCTGCACTTCCAGGAGGAACTCGAAGCGTTCGGCAAAACCGTCATCCCGATCGTTCGCGAGAAGGAAGCCGAACTCGTCAACAGGGGACTGCTCACCCCTGCCGGAGTCTGACCCTGGAGGCGAGTTTCCCTCAGGCCACGCTGAATGACGCGGACTTGAGCTTCAGCTTGGTCCGCAGCTGATCGCCGGTGAGGCTCGCGGTCTTCCCCTTCACCGAGGTGGCTTTCACCGTCTTCACCAGACCTGAGCCGGTCTTCGCCACCGTCACAGACCGGACGTCTGCCAGCCCGAACGCCCGTGCCATGTCGGCCTGCTTGGCCGTCACCGACCACGAGGCGTTCGGGTTCTGCGCAGAGGCATACTTCGACGGAGAGTCATCGACCGAGACTAGGTACGGCACGGCCGACCCCCACACCTCGGCAGCCGAATGCGTCTTCGAGCCTGCCGACGACGAGTAGACAGCATCGATGAGCCCGCCCTTGTAGGTGATGACGCGCGCCGACTTCACCGTCGACCCGCTCGTGCTCTGTGTCGCGGCCACGGCCTTGCGCCATGGACCGGAATCGCCTGCATTCTCATGAGTCCACCCGAGGAAACGCTGCGAGGCCACCTCGTCATAGACGTTGCACCCGCAGGCAGGCTTCACCGCACCGAGATTGCGGTAGGCATAGGTGCGCGAAGCGATGGCCTGAGAGCGCAGGGCTTCGGACTGCCACGATGCCGGCATCTCGGCGATGCCCGGCAGATATTCCTTGTTGAGACCTACCACGTTGATGACGTTGAGCGAGCTCTTCAGCTGACCGATCTCGAGCCGTCCGTGCCGGTAGGTGCCGGTCGCCCCGTTCTGGGCACCGCTGACCGACACCGTCGTCGCCGACGAACTCTTCCAATATCGGGTGCCCTGCCATTCGAGGGTGAGCTTCGATCCCGAATAGCTCTTCGACCCGATGATCGCCTTGACCGAACCGGACGAGGTCCGTTCGATCGTGACCTTCGAGGCCGATTCGATGGTCTTCGACCCGACCTTGACCCGCAGACGGCCGGACCGCGGAGAGACCGTCACGGACTTCTTCCCGGTCAGCAGCTGCACCCTGAGACTGGCGTCGGCGTCCTTCGACATCGTCGTGACCTTGGCCCCGGTGTAGTAGTGCTGCAAGATCTGCGTCGACGACTTTCCGGCTGCCGCCATTCCGCGCGCTCCGTACTGGCTCATCCCGGCTCCATGGCCGAACCCCGACCCCTTGATCGTGAACGACGACGGCGCCTTCGTCAGCGTCACTTTCGCCCCGGACTTCGCCGTCCACACGATCATGCCTTTCTGGAACTTCTGCCGGGTCTCGGACCCGGACCGGTACTCGTTGCTCGTCGGATAGCCGAGCGGACCGCGTTCCCACCCGGACTTCTTCCACGCCGTGCGGATCGCACCCAGAGTCGCATGGGCACCGGTGGCCTTCGTCCAATGGATGCTGCCGTGCTTGAACGACTGATAGCAGCCCTTCTGGATCAGCGTGCACCGCTGCGGGCCGACCGCTGGGCCGAGCTTGCCGGAATTCCCGCCGAGCGATCTGTGCATCGTCCCGATCGCGCTCGAGGTCGAATAGGCGGCATGTGCCGGAGGCGGTGTGGAGCAGAGAAGGAGAAGGAACCCGATGAGCAGTGACGCGAGGGCAGGAGTCGTCGCCTTGACGAACGGGGAAGCTGGCATGAGTAGATCATAAGCGCGGCTGTCAAGACCCCGGGTGACGAACAGACGAACTCCCCGAAACGATCGTTCCGGGGAGTTCGTCGCCGAGGCGGTCCGACCTCGGCGAAAGAGGCATCGTTCCTGCTCAGCTCAGCTTGTCAGCGATCGCCTGGTTGAAGGCGTCGAGGTCGCCGGGGTTGCGGGAGGTGATGAGGTTGCCGTCGACGACCACCTCGGTGTCGGTCCAGTCGGCGCCGGCGTTGATGAGGTCTGTCTTCGTCGCGATGAAGGACGTCAGCTTCCGTCCCTTGGCCACTCCCGCCTCTGCGAGGATCCACGGGGCATGGCAGATGGCCGCGACAGGTTTGTCGGCAGCGAAGAACGCTTTGACGAGGTTGACGGCGTCCTCGTCCAGACGCAGAGCGTCGGCGTTGAGGGTGCCGCCGGGCAGGACGAGGGCGTCGAAGTCATCGACCGAGGCTTCGGCGACGGGAACGTCGACGTCGAAGGTCTCGGCGTGCTCCCAATCGCCTTCCATCGCCTGCAGTGTTCCCTCGGACGGGGAGACGATGACGGTCGTCGCCCCGGCCTCGTCGAGTGCCGCGCGGGGACTGGTGAGTTCGATCTGCTCGACGCCGCGGGTGAGGAGGAATGCGACCTTCTTATCGGTGATGGCCATGATGGTGCTCCTTTTCTCTGTGTTCTGGAAATGCTGTCTGTCGTGAAATCTGTCTGTCGTGGGAATTGAGCCGCCGCGGAACTTGGGCCGGCGCCTCAGGTCAGATGGGCTCGCTGCTCGTCGGTCAGCGGCTTCGCGGGGAAGCGCAGCAGCACCTTGCCTGCCGGGTGGGCGGTGAGCAGATGCCGGTAGGCGTCGTGGACCTCTTCGGCGTCGAAGACCCGGGCGATCGGGATGTGGATATGGCCGTAGGCGATGGCCTGGCCCAGCCAGACCATGTCATCACGGCGGGCTCTGGCTTCGCCGTCGATGCTCACCCCGTACTTCTCCGCGACCGTGGGGCCCGCACCGATCGAGACGATGCGGTCGGCTGGGACGCCGAGGTCGATCATGCCCGTGATCTCGTCCTCACCCTGCGTCGAGTACGCGGCCTGGATCCCGTCCGGGGCGAGCTCACTGACTCGGTCCCACAGTCCCTCACCATAGGTGACGGGTTCGATCCCGAGGCTTTCCAAGAGAGCATGATTGCCCTGGCTGGCGCTGCCGATGACCCTCGCCCCGAGGTTGCGGGCGAGCTGGGCGACGATGATGCCGACGCCGCCGGAGGCCCCGGAGACGAAGAGAGTGTCGCCTTCGCTGAGGCGCAGGGCGCGGATTCCGGCGACGGCGGTGCGCCCTGCGACGTAGAGACCTCCGGCGGTGTCGACGCCGAGTCCGCGCGGGATCCTGTCGAGCCTGTCGGCAGGATCGGTGATGAGAAGCTGTTCGGTCTGCGCCTGCTTCGGCAGCCCGCCGTAGACGAGGTCTCCGGGCGTGAAGTCCGTAACGCCTTCGCCGACCGAGGCGACGACGCCGGAGAAGTCCACGCCGTTGCCGGAGGCAGTTTCGACGGAACCGAAGCGACCGCCCTGGAGCATCTTCCAATCCAGGGGATTGAGCCCGGCATAGAGGACGGTGACGAGGACCTGGCCCTCGCCGACCTTGGGGACGGCCACCTCGGCGAGGTGAAGCTGATCGATGTCTCCGTTGGAGGTGTACTGGACGCGTCTGGTCATGCTCTGCTCCTCATCGGTGGGCGAATCAGTCCGACTGACGAATCGGTTGGGGGCCCGACCTGTTCCGTGGCCCACATCAGCGACAACACCACAGGAAGCCGACTTGTTCCACGACACGAATGACCGCACTCCCCGGGCCGCAGCGGGCCAGGGGAGTGCAGTTGGGGATGCGCGGCGCTCGAAATGGAGCGGGTCGCGGCTGCTCGAGGGGAGCGGATCAGGGTGGCCGCGTCGATGAGGCGACCGGGCATTGTCGGCTCAGATGTTCGGGAACTCGAGGCTGTAGCCGATGCCGGACTGCGACGCCGAGGTGATCTTCACAGTGCCGTAGTGATTCTTGCCGGCAGCGGCGACGGTGCAGTTCTGTGAGCCGCTGTGGGAGAAGATCCGCAGGTCGGAGTAGCAGTCGACGTTGTCGACCGTGGTGCCCTGCTTGGCGTAGGCGTTCTTGATGTCCGCCTCGAGAACGTCGGCGGGGATCTTGCCGTTGCCGTCGGCGTCGAGTTCGACTCCGTCTTCGCCGATCCGCGGACCCTGGTAGCCGTTGTCGGTCGTGCCGCTCGACGACGATGATCCGCTCGAGGTGGAGTCGCTCGAGGACGACGATCCGGTGGACGACGAGCCGTTCGAGGTGGAGGAGCCACTCGCCGAGGAGGCGCTGGACGAATCCGTGGATCCGCCGCTGCCGGTGGTGCCGTTGTCCGTCGTGCCGTTATCGGTCGTTCCGGTCGAACCCGAACCGGTGGAGTCCGAGGCGGAGCCCGAATCCGATGCCGGTTCTTCGGCGGTCGTCTCGGTGCTCTCGGTCTGCTGGTCCTGCTGACCGTCCTGCTCCTGGCCCTGTTCCTGGCCCTGGCTTTCTGGGCCGAAGGTGATGTTCATATCGCAGGCCGAAAGTGTCAGGGTCGCGGCGAGAGCTCCGGCAACGGTGATGGTCTTGAGAAGTGTCTGTGCCTTCATGGTCTGCTCCTGGTCTCGTGTGCAAAAAGCTGTCGGTGTTTCGTACAAGACAAGCCTCTCAGCGCGGAGCCGTGACCTGGGCCGATTCGTGTTCGGATCCGGTGACGCATGTTCCAGGACGGACACATCGGCCTATTCTGGGACTGTGTTCGATGATCGGAGCCGAAGAGATTCGAGAAAACTTCGCCGCCGATGTCGAGAACACTCGTCCGGCTGCGTCCCAGACATGTCAGCGAGCACAACCCGTGCGAGCGACACGAGACAAGGAGACCATCATGGCCAAGTACCTCATGCTCAAGCACTATCGGATGTCGGAGCAGTATATGGATTACACCCCGATGGATCAGTGGCGTCCCGACGAAGTCGACGCGCATGTGGCGTACATGAACGCCTTCGCCGACAGACTCAAGGACTCCGGTGAATTCGTCGACTCCCAGGCACTCTCGCCCGAGGGCACCTTCGTCCGATCCGGCGGACCGGGCAAGCCTCCGGTCACCGACGGTCCCTTCCCCGAGACGAAGGACCTCATCGCCGGGTGGATGGTCATCGACGTCGAGAACTACGACCGCGCTCTCGAACTCGCCGGTGAGCTGTCCGCCGCACCGGGCAAGGGCGGAGAGCCGATCAACGAATGGCTCGAACTGCGTCCCTTCCTCGACCACGCACCCAGCGTGGACGAATGATCAGGGACGCGAACGGAGTCCGCGATGATCGATCCGGATCCCCTGGCCGAGGCGGAGCTGCGTGAGCTCGTCCCCGCCGTGATCGGCATCCTCGTCAGTCGTGGAGCAGACTTCGCGACTGCCGAGGATGCCGTTCAGGACGCGCTCATCGAAGCCCTGCGATCGTAGCCGGCCGACCTGCCCCGTGACCGGCGGGGCTGGCTCGTGACGGTGGCGTGGCGGAAGTTCCTCGACATCGTGCGATCTGAGGGATCGCGGATGAAACGCGAGGAACGGGTCATGGCCGCCACGCTCGCCGAGCCCGAAACCTCGGCCGAACCCGGAACCGACGGCGTCCCGAACGTCGATGACACCCTCGACCTCTACATCCTCTGCGCCCATCCCGACCTCAGCCCCGCCTCGGCGGTGGCCCTGACCCTGCGGGCGGTCGGCGGACTGACGACGAAGCAGATCGCCGCAGCCTATATGGTGCCCGAGCCGACGATGGCCCAGCGCATCAGCCGCGCCAAATCCACGATCGCAGGCTCCCGACTCAACCGACCCGGCGACCTGTCCGCAGTGCTCACCACCCTCTACCTCGTGTTCAACGAAGGCCACTCGGGCGAGGTCGACCTCGTCGCCGAGGCGATCCGACTGACCCGCGGCCTGCGGGCGATGATCGACTCCGCCGAGGTGGACGGACTGCTCGCCCTCATGCTCCTCCACCACGCCCGCCGCGATGCCCGTTTCGGTCCCGACGGACGACTCATCGCGCTGGCCGATCAGGACCGCACCCTGTGGGATCGACGACTCATCATTGAGGGCATCGAAATCCTGCAGGCAGCCCTTGGTCGGGATGAACTCGGCCAATATCAGGCACAGGCCGCCATCGCGGCACTCCACGCCGATGCGCAGACAGTCGAGGACACCGACTGGGTGCAGATCGTTCAGTGGTACGACGAACTGCTGGCCCTGCGCGATACACCGATCGTGCGACTCAACCGTGCCGTGGCCGTCGGGGAAGCCGACGGACCCGCGGCGGGCCTGGCCGAACTGCGGGGACTGGACGAGAGCCTGCCGCGCTACTTCGCCGTCGAAGCGCACCTGCGCGAACGCGCAGGGGAGTCACAGCAGGCCGCCGAGCTCTACGCACGGGCCGCCGAACGGGCCGGCAACCTCGCCGAACGCGACCATCTCAACCGGCAGGCGGCACGCGCACGGTCGGGGCAGGGCCACCGACCGTGACCGATGTGACCGTGACGGCGGTGATCACGGTCTCGCTCGGCCGCCTCGGCGAGCGAGGTTGATCACTCCTGTCGGCAGAAGACATTCGTCAGCACCGATGGCGGACTACGATCGAAGGGAGCACTCAGCTCACCACCCCATGTCAGCGATCCCGTCACCGGGGTCCGTTCCCGATGTCGAAAGAGGCCGAACCCGTTTGAGCCACCTGCAGGAGTTCTTCCGCATCCCACCGGGCGAACGCGACCATATTCCCGCGTTCCGCATCGCCCTGGGAGTCGCTATCCCACTCCTCGTGCTGCTCGGAATCGACCGCCTCGACCTTGCCGTCTATGCCGCCTTCGGTGCCTTCACCGGCATCTACGCGCGCTTCGAGTCCCCACGATCGCGGACCAGACGCCAGTCGATCGCTGCCTCCGTCCTCGTCGTCTGCGTGGGCATCGGCGCCCTGCTCAGCAGCCTCGGAGCTTCGGTCTGGGCGCTCGTCGTCATCACCTCACTCGTGTCCGGTGCGGGTGCGGCCATCGCCCTGCGCTTCCGGCTCAAACCCGGCGGGTCGATCTTCTTCATCTTCGCCACGGGAGCCGTCGGATCCATTCCGGGCGGCGCATCGGTGCCGGTGGCAATGGGTGTGGCGGCCGCCTCGGCGCTGGTGTGCATCGGTCTCGGAGCGTTCGCCCACTATGCCGGCGAACGCATGCCTCCGGAGAAGGAGACCTATGTGCGGGTCGGGCTGTCGCCGGTGGGCAAGGCTGATCTGGCAGCCCACGCCGCCCGATTCACGATCGCCCCGTTCATCGCCGGAGTTCTCGGCACCCTGCTCATCGATGTGCTCCCGCTTCTGTCACACAGCTATTGGGCGATGGTCGCAGCGGTCGCACCGATCACTCCGCCCGGTCGTTCGGCTCGTCTCAAGCGCGGCGTCCACCGGGTGGTCGGAACCCTGCTGGGCGTGATCGTCACAGCGTTCCTGCTATCGTTCCCCTCCGAGGCGTGGCAGCTGGTGGTGTGGGTGATCCTGCTGCAGTTCCTCGCCGAGATCTTCGTCCTGCGCAACTACTCGGTGGCTCTGCTCTTCATCACCCCGTTGGCCCTGCTCATGACCCAGATCGGCAGCCCCCACCCGGTTCCGGAGCTGTTGGCCTCGCGTGCCATCGAAACCGTCATCGGCGCCGTCGTCGGCATGGTCGTCGTCATCGTCGGCTTCAGCAGTGCGAAGAGGACGCGCGCTGAAATCGATGCCTCCCCGCATGCCGATGATGATGACTGACCTGGTCCTCGGCTGCCAGAACTTCTGCCACGCCGCCTGTGCGTCGGATATCATCGGCTCACCTCAACTCATCCGCACTGCCCTAATGCTCAACCGAACCGGGAGCACATGATGACCACCAGCACCGAGGTGCTCGCCACCCTGGCCTCGCTCGAGGACGAGAAGATCCGCGCCGTCAACGCCCGCCACGGCGACGACCACGCGGTCAACCTGACGAAGCTGCGCGCCGTGGCGAAGGACCTGAAGAAGAACGATGAACTCGCCTCCGAACTGTGGGACTCCGGTGACACTGCGGCCCGCCTCGTCGCGATCCTCATCATGCGTCCGAAGGCCTGGAGCGAAGCACAGCTCGATGAGATGCTGCGTGACTCCCGTGTCCCGAAGGTCCACGGTTGGCTGGTCAGCTATATCGTCAAGAAATCGCCCCACGCCGAGGCGCTGCGCCGGTCGTGGATGGACGATCCGGATCCCGTGGTCGCCTCCGCCGGGTGGGCGCTGACGAGCGAACGGGTGAACCGGAACCCCGAAGGCCTCGACCTGCCCGGTCTGCTCGATGTGATCGAGGCCGAGATGTCCGATGCCCCCGAACGTCTGCAGTGGGCGATGAACGAGACGTTGTCCTATATCGGCATCGAGAACCCGGACCTGCGGAAACGTGCCATCGACATCGGTGAGCGCCTCGGCGTTCTCCGCGACTACCCGACCTCGCCCGGCTGCACCTCGCCCTTCGCCCCGACCTGGATCACGGAGATGGTGGCTCGGAAGTCAGCGGATTGATTCGGCAGGCACCTGCCCCGCGAGACCGGACGCCGCTGATTCTTCGTCCGGAGAGCTGATCGTCAGCCAATTCGCGCTCAGGGCGGTGAGGAAGTCGGCGGCGTCGAAGGCCCCGCCCGGCGCCAGAGCCCCTGTGCCGGTGAACCGACCGTCGATGAGGCGGATGGCGGCTTCGACCACGAGTGGGGCGGTGACCTGGTAGATGTCGCGGCCGGACGCTCGCAGTTCGCGTCGGTGACCGGCTCGGTCGAGCCGGACATCGACGGTGAAGTTCTGGGCGGAACGACCGAAGTCATCCACCGCCTGTGGGGCACCGGTCTCCGAATCGGAGATATCGGCCAGCGCGGTCTCTGAGAGGAGATTGTCGATCCGGCGGGCCCGCAGATGCCGGTTCATGGTGATCATCTCGCTGAATGGCTGCTCGCGAACAGTCTGCTCACCGATCGGTGCCGGGAAGGCCCACTGGTGGCGACTGGGCTGTGGGGAGACGGGAACGAGCATCGATTCGGACACCCTCAGTCGAGTGGCTGTGTTGCGTCGGCCTGTGATCCGAGTCCCCGGGGTCGGCCACCACCGGTCGAGGCCGATGGCGACTGTCACCGAGTCGATCTCCTCCCATTCACCGGCAGCGGCGGTGACGAGGAGGTCCGCCAGTCCGCCGTAGAAGGACATGGCCGGCACCACTGCCGTGCTCATCGGTGTCCGATTCGATCCGAATGTCTCGAAGAGTGCCTGCACGGACCCCTGTTCGGCGGAGACATCGAGGTAGTGGGCCCCGGCGCGGGCGGCTGCTGCGGCCAATGGCTCTGCGGTGTCGAGGAATGGGCCGGCGGCGTTGATGACTGCGGCGGTTCCGGCGACTGCGGCATCGAGATCTGTTGTGACGGCGACGTCCGCGACGCGGATCTCCGTTCCCGGAAGATTCTGGGCCATGGCGGTGAGGGCGGCTTCTCTACGACCGGAGAGGATCGGTCGCAGTCCGCGCCGAAGCGCCTCGGCGACGATGAAACGACCGGTATGTCCGTAGGCTCCGTAGACGAGCACTGCTGAGTTCTTCTGCATGGTTCAAGCTCATCACCGCGCGGCTGCGGGCACCAGGAGACGATGGGACACTCTGCGTACAATTTCAGACATGCATACCGTCGGGCTGGCCCTGCACCGAGATTCCATGCTCTATGAGACTGCGATCGCCGCCGAGGTCTTCGGCACCGATCGCTCTGATTTCACGCCGCAGGGTGATTGGTACGACCTCATCGTGTGCACCCCCACCGGCGATGACGCAAACTGGCTTCCGCAGGGTCGCAGAGGCGACTTTGCCGATCTGCTCGACGTGGATTCGATCGTCGTGCCCTCGACCACCGTCCTTGACGGAGAACCGGATCCGCAGCTTCTCGAGGTGCTGCGAACCGCCGCCGCCGACGGCATCAGGATCTCCAGCCTGTGCACCGGATCCTTCGTCCTCGCTGCGGCGGGTTTGCTCGATGGGCGTCCGGCGACCACGCATTGGATGCACGCGGCCGAACTCTCCCGACTGCATCCGAGAGTCGATGTCCGCGACAATGTCCTCTACGTCGATGACGGGACGATTCTCACCTCCGCGGGAAAGACCGCCGCTCTCGACCTGTGTCTGCATCTGGTTCGCCTCGACTTCGGAGTCGCGGCAGCCAATGCGCTCGCCCGCACGCTCGTGGTGGCCTCGCATCGACCAGGTGGTCAGAAGCAGTTCGTCATCGCCCCGGCCGATCCTGCGCTCGATGACTGTCTCGGTGCCGCACTCGATTGGGCCAAGGCGCACCTCGACGAGCCGCTCACTGTCGACGACCTTGCCAGTCGGGCCGCCGTAAGCAGCCGACAGCTCGCGCGCCGAATGCTTTCTTCGGTGGGGGTGACCCCGCTCAGATGGCTTCACAACCAGCGGATCCTCCGTGCGCAGGATCTGCTCGAGCGCACCGATGCTGCCGTCGAGATCATCGCCGCCCGCTGCGGGATGGGCAGCGCAGCCACCCTGCGACGTCACTTCCGGAACGAACTGGGCATCAGCCCTACTGCCTACCGGAATGCATTCCACAGCCCCGAGGAGAGACCGCTCGGGGCCTGAGGTGCCCCTGCGGTCGGTGGGCTCAGAGCCCGGCCGGGTGGCTGGTGTGGAAGTCTGTGACCTGCTGGAAGGCATGACCGGCGGCCAGCACCAAGGGTTCGGTGAAGTCACCGCCGACGAACTGTGCTGCCAGGGGAGTGCCCCGGTCGGTGAACCCTGCGGGCAGAGTGATCGACGGCATTCCGCAGTTGTCGATCGGTGCCGTTGGCACGGTCACCGCAGCGAACAGCTTCTGGTCGGAACCCAGGTTCGCCATCTGCGCGATAGTCGGCGAGCCGACGCCGATTCCCGGCAGCAGGAGCAGATCGATATCGGCCATGAGAGTGCGCATACGGCCGGTGAAGTCTCTCCGCGATTCGAGGAGCCGATGGTAGTCGACGGCGGAGAGTCCGCGCCCGATCTCGATGAGACCGGACAGGTCGGGACCGTATTCGTCCGCCCGGGCCGGATACGTCTCCGAATGGACACCGGCGGTCTCGACCCCGCACAGAGCCGTCCATTCCTTGGCCGCGGCCTCAAAACCGGGAGTCTCGACCGCGAGCACCCGCCAGCCCAGGTCGGTCACCGTCTCGATGGTGTCCTCGAGCATCTCATTCGTCGCAGCGTCGAAGTGCTCTTCGGCCAGCTTGCGGTCGAAACCGACGACCGGGGCTCCGTCGACGCGCAACCTCTGCAAGTAGTCCGGTACCGGTTCGAGCGACGAGGTGGGATCGGCCGGATCGTGGCCGGCGATGGCCCGCAGCACGATCGCGGCATCACGGGAGCTGCGGGTCATCGGCCCGATGTGATCGAGGCTGGGAGCGAGTGCGAAGATGCCGTGGCGGGAGACTCGGCCCCAGGTCGGTTTGAGTCCCGTGACGCCATTGGCCGAGGACGGAAGGCGGATCGATCCGCCGGTGTCCGAGCCGAGCGAGGCGAAGCAGAGCCCGGCCGCAGTGGCCACACCGGACCCTGAGGAGGAGACTCCCGACCAGGTGCCGGCATCCCACGGGTTGACCGGGGTCGGCAGGTCGGGATGGTGACCGGTGAACGCCCCCTCGGTCAGACGCAGTTTGCCGAGGATGACGGCTCCGGCGGTTCGCAGTCGAGCGACGACGGTGGCATCGAAATCTGGGCGGAAGTCCGCATGGATCGTGGTGCCCGCACCGGTCGGTGCGTCGTGGGTGTTCGCAAGATCCTTCACCGCCACGGGGACTCCGTGCAGATCGCCGAGCCAGCTTCCGCGGTCCAGGAGGGAATCGGCGCGGTCGGCCTCAGCGAGGGCCGATTCGGCCATGACCGTGGCGAAGGCCTGCAGTCGGGGCTCGAGGCTGTCGATGCGTTCGAGCATCGCTTCGGTGACCTCACGCGAGGACAGCTGCCTGGTTCGGATGAGTGTCGAGACTTCGTGGAGCTCGAGGAACGGGATCTCGGTGCTCGTCGGTGTGGTCATCATGCCTCCCTGCATCGGTTTCCATCACCCTAGTCGATCTTCTCACCAGGGTGAACAGTCATCTACGGGGCTATGCTCCGGCCAGTTCCCGCAGTGCTTGGATGTGTGCCTCGAGACGTCTGCTCCCGTCTTTGCTGATCGAGACCCAGGTGCGCGGGCGTTTGCCCACGTACCCTTTCTTCACCTCGATCATTCCGGCCTTCTCGAGTGCGGTGATGTGCCGGGAGAGCACGGAATCGGAGACGCCGAGACTGTCGCGCAGCAGTTTGAACTCGGCCCTGTCCCGGTTCTTCAGGCTGGAGACGATGCCGAGCCGTGTGGGGTTGTTCAGTTCCGGTTCGAGCCGGGTCAGTGAGTCGCCGAGGTGGGGGATCGTCTCGTCTTCGGTGTGCGCGTCCTCTGGTTCGGTCGCGGAGTTCTGTTTCGCAGTCATCGTCGGTTCCTCCTCAGCGGCGCAGGGCCAACAGGGAGAAGACCGGGGCGGCGACCCACAGCACCCCTGCGGCGATGAACGGGATCGGACCGCCGGCGGCGAACGAATCGGCCATGACGCCGGCGACGAAGGCGACGATGATGACGCCCAGCCATGTCAGCAGCAGAGCCGTGGAGCGGCGGCTCCAGGACAGGGCCTTGACGAGGTAGACGACCAGTGCCGGGACGAGCCAGCTCAGTCCGGCTCCGGCGATGATGAGCTGGGTGGTGTTGTCGTCGATGATGCCGATGGCCATGAGACCGACGGAGAGTCCTGTGGAAAGGACGAAGAGCAGAGTGACCAGCGGCCACGCATCTCCACTGCGGGCCCGGGACTGGTTCGCTTCGACCTGGCTGAGAAGATCTGCCGCCTGCTGCGGGGTGGGGTTCGCGTTCATGTCGGTTCCTTTGAGTGGTGGTAGCTCTGTGAAAGTAATTCCATAGTACCAACTACTTTCCATAATGGAAAGTACTTTCATCAGAAACTCCCCCATTACTACCTGACGGCGGCCCAGCTACCTCGCGCGAGGTGGCTGGGCCGCCGTCAGGTAGCAATTAGGGGGTGGAGACTGCGACTGTGGCGGCCAGCTCCGTGGCCCGCTCCAAATGCTCCTCGGTGACTTCGCCGGTGAAGATGAGGGGGTCGAAGGCGAGCTTCCAACCTAGGCCGGTCGTGATCTGCTTCATCGCGGTCTCGGCACCGGTCGTGTCGTAGCCGCCGTGGATCCAGTAGGAGAACGGCCTGCCGGCGGTCGGCTCGCGCACCGCGTCATAGGTGGTGTCGAAGAAGTGCTTGAGGGCACCGGAGATATAGCCGAAGTTCGCGGTCGTGCCGAGCACATAGGCATCCGCGGCGAGCACATCCTCGACGCTCGCCTCCAGCGCCGGGCGGATGGTGACGTCGATGTCGCCGAGCTCGGGCATACGCAACCCGGATTCGGCCGCCTCGGCGATCCGTACCGTCGCAGCGGACGGGGAATGATGGACGAGCAGAACGTTGACCATGGCCCCACCCTAGCCCCGGCCGGTGCCCTCCGTCAGCTGCCATGTCTACAGTGGAGCCATGGCAGTCATCTTCGACCCCCTGCGCGGACGCGTGCGTCCGGAAGCCAGCCACCCCGATGCCGCGATCATCGACGTGCTCACGAGGACCTATTCCGGCGCGGACTGGGCGGTGCTCACCGGGGCGGGAATGAGCACGGATTCAGGCGTGCCCGACTACCGTGGACCGGATTCCCCGCCGCGGAAGCCGATGACGATCCAGACCTTCCTCTCCCACCCCGATCAGCGAGCCAGGTACTGGGCACGGTCATGGATGGGGTGGCCGCGGATGCGCGGCACTCGCCCGAACCAAGCTCACCTCGGCCTGGCCGAGCTGTCCGTGGCCGGGATCATCACCCAGAACGTCGATGGACTCCATCAGGCCGCCGCCGAGGCGGTCGCCGCCGACCGCGGGAACGACGCCGGAGCCCCGGCGCCGAGTCCCGTCATCGACCTCCACGGCAGCCTCGACCGAGTGATCTGCCTGAGCAACGGACACCTGTTCGACCGCGACTGGGTACAGCGGAGACTGAGCGAACTCAACCCGGACTTCGCCGAGGAGGTCGGCATCGACCCCATCGACGTCGAAACCGCACCCGACGGCGACGTCGAACTCGAGGACACCGCCGGATTCGCAGTCCTCGACTGCCCCGAATGCGGTGGACTGCTCAAGCCCGATGTCGTCTATTTCGGCGATTCCGTCCCGGCCGCCAGGGTCCAGGCAGCCAATCGGATCGCCGACGAGGCTGCCGGACTCGTGGTGCTCGGTTCCTCGCTGGCGGTGCTCTCCGGACTGCGGTTCGTCCGGACCGCAGCGAAGGAAGGCAAACCCGTCGTCATCGTCACCGACGGGCCGACCCGCGGAGACGAATTCGCCGACTTCCGGTCGATCTCCCGCGTCGCCGACTTCGTCACCGCGTGGGCAAGCCGGTGAGGAGATCAGGCTGCGATTCGGCCAGGCATCCAGGGGAGTCCAAGCCGGGAATGGAAGACTGAGAGTCATGAGAGACAATCTGGCTCGCGCCGAACGACTGCGCCTTGTCGACACAGCCCGCCGTGCCGGGGACGACGCACCCACCCTGTGTGAAGGGTGGACGGTCAGGGACCTTGCCACCCACCTCGTCATCCGCGAACGTCATCCCCGCGCTGCCGCGGGCATCTTCATGCCGAAGTTCTCCGACCGCCTGCAGGCGAAGGAAGACGAGTACGCCGAGATGCCGTTCAGCCGGCTGCTCGGACTCGTCGCCGCACCGCCGAAGTGGACCCCGGGCGCCCTGCCGGGAGTGGAGACGGTGATGAACACGACCGAGTTCCTCGTCCACCACGAAGACATCCGCCGCGCCGCGATCGAATGGATTCCGCGTCGGCTGTCGAAGGCGGAGACCGCGACCGTGTGGGCACAGACGAAGGTGGCCCTCCTGCCCTACGCGGCGAAGGCGAAGGGGCCCGTGACGATCGAAGCCCCGGGCTTCGGTACCCGCACAGCAGGGAAGAAGGGCAGCGGTGAGGCCACGACGATCACCGGGGCACCTCTCGAGCTGCTTCTCTACCTCATGGGACGAGAAGGCCACGCACTCGTCGACGTGCGCTGAACTTCGGGAAAACCCTATCCAGGTCGGGGGATTGGTCCCTGTCGGCGTCCGGTGACGTCTTCCTAGGCTGGTATCAACAGCCGATACCAAGGAGACCAGCACCATGAACGCAGCACCCACCCCGACTCCCGATCAGTTCGACCAGACCTCCGCGGGACAGTACCCACGCCCGTCCGCCGGGCAGTACGAAGCACCGCAGAGCTACCCGACGCAGTACCGCAATGGCCAACGCGCCGAGGAGGATCCGGGCAAGGTGCTCGGCATCGTCTCGCTCGTGGCGACCCTGTCGACCTTCCTCGGATTCAACTTCATCGGACCCGTCGTCGGCATCATCACCGGTCACATGGCGCGCAAGCGCTCACAAGAAGCAGGTTTCGGAGACAACGAGATGGGCAAATGGGGCTTCATCTTGGGCCTCGTCTTCCTCGGTCTCCTTGTCCTCGGATGGGCACTCGGAATCTCCTTCGGCATCGTCGGCGGCCTGGCCAGCCTCATGGCCGGCTGACCGCGACAAGAAGGCAACACCGACAGAGAAACCGCAGAGGGCCGACCCATGTGGGTCGGCCCTCTGCCGATTTGAGAAGCTCGTGTCAGACGAATTCAGTATCCGACCCAGGCTCCGCGTTCCTGGTCGAGGACACGCGGGTGCAGCAGCGTCGAGGCTTCGACCTTGCCCACAGCCGCGCGATCACGGTCCG
Source organism: Brevibacterium sp. OS20 (assembly GCF_056837565.1). Taxonomy (NCBI): domain Bacteria; kingdom Bacillati; phylum Actinomycetota; class Actinomycetes; order Micrococcales; family Brevibacteriaceae; genus Brevibacterium; species Brevibacterium sp. OS20. Next base: position 1,088,475 of record NZ_CM166367.1, read on the forward strand.
GTGGGAACGTCGTCGAGGCGGCGAGCACCTCGGCGGTGGCGAATTTCAATCCGTCCGGAGCATCATCGGGAACGGTCACCTCGGGGCCCTCCCCGTCGAGATCGGCGAGGAAATATCCCCAATCACCGAAGCTGGGGACATCGACGTGATACGGAGTCGTCGACAGTCCCGCCTCGGCGACGGCCTCACCGATGCCCCAATAGGCTTCAGGGGCGAAATAGGGGGAGCCGGCCTGGACGACGAGGCGCGCCTCCGGGGACATCACCTGGCGGATGAGCCCGTAGAACTCGATGCTGTAGAGCTTCGACGTCGCCACATCATCGGGGTCGGGAAGATCGGCGATGACCGCGTCATAGGCCGAATGCTTCGCCTCCCGCAGCCACGTGAAGGCATCGGCGGCGATCGTTGTCACCCGCGGATCGTCGAGGGAGTCGTCGTTGAACGCGGTGAAGTGCTCCGAGGTCTTCGCCAGTTCGAGGACCGCGGGGTCGAGGTCGACGAGCGTGACGGACTCGACGTCGGGATACTTGAGGATCTCGCGTACGGCCAATCCATCGCCGCCGCCGAGGACGAGGACGTTGCGGCACGGACCGTTCAGCAGCGGATGGACGAGGCTTTCGTGATAGCGGTACTCATCGGCCGAGGCGAACTGCAGATCCCCGTTGAGGAACAGCCGCGTATCACCGGTCCTCTTCGCCTCGGTGAGCACGATCTCCTGGTAGTCCGACCGCTGCGAATACACGATCGGATCCCGGTAGAGACGCTGCCGGGTGGTGACTTCGATGTCGTCGGTATACACCCACACCACGGTGAGCCCGCCGAGGATGAGCACAAGCAGCGCTGCCAACATGAGTTGGGCGGCGCGGCTGAGTTCGGAGCGGAAGAGCCAGAGGACGATGAGGATGCCCACCAGCGCGTTCGTCATCCCCACGGCCAGCGCACCGCGCGGCAGACCGAGCAGCGGCAGCAGGAGGAACGGGAAGGCGAGCCCGCCGATGAGTCCGCCCACATAGTCGGCGGCGAAGAGGTCGGCCACTGCGCTCGAGGCCTTCTGCGCGCGGATGCGTTGGACGAGCTCCATGAGCAGCGGGATCTCCGCGCCGATGAGCGCGCCGATGACGAACGCGAGGGCCACCATGGCCACCGTGTAGACGTCGGCGAACGCGAAGGCGAGGTAGAGCAGGATGACGGAGAGCCCGCCGATGATGCCCAGGGCCGCCTCGATGAGGGCGAAGGAGACCGCGGCGAACCCGGTCAGCCGCTTGGTCGCCAGCGAGCCCACACCCATGGCGAAGACCATGACGGCCAGGACGATGGAGGCCTGGACGATGGTGTCGCCGAGCAGATAGGACCCCAAGGCCACGAGCGCGAGCTCGTAGACCATTCCGCAGCTCGCGCAGATGAACACGGCGAGCAGGACGAAGAATCGGGCCGGCCCCGGACGCATCGGGAGGGTGATCGGTCGGGCCGCCTCGGTGGTGGTGCCGGAGCCGTCGTCAGCGGTGTTCAAAGGAGGGCTGCGGCCATGATGCCCGCGATGCCCAGGTGGGCGGTGGCGTTGACCCAGACCTCGGGGTGCATCTGTGGGGAGTTGATGATGTCGCCTGTCTTGCCCGGGGTGAGCAGGCCGATGAGCACGAAACTCACTCCCATGAGGATGATGCCGAGGATGCCGAAGACGAGGGTGGACAGGATGCCCGCGGCCAGGTCATCGGAGCTGGCGCGGATGGCTGCGATGACGATGATCGCGACTCCGGCCAGGTCGGAGGCGACGAGGACCGCGGCATTGCGCGACTTCTGCTCCCACAGGATGACGTGGAGCTTGCCCGGGGTGAGCAGGTCGACGACGAAGTAGCCGATGACCATGAGGAGGAGTCCGCAGCCCGCATAGGAGAGGACGACTCCGGTCTCGTAGATGAGGTAATTCAGGAGCATGTCTGCCTTTCGCTGTGCCTGATCGTGCCTATTTTCCGGTGCCCGGTCCGCCGCCGCGGAAGCCGGAGCCGTCGCCGTAGTTCGATCCGCCGCCGGTGAAGAACGGGAGGAAGAAGAAGCCGCCGCCTCCGGAGCGGGATGTATCGCAGCCGACGTAGTCATAGCTGCTGCCGTTCTTGACGTAGTCGCCCTCGCCGGGGTTCGAGACGTATTGGCCGTTGCTGAGGTCGTAGTCGCCGCAGTTCGCCGACGACCCGGACGAACCGCAGCCTCGGAACATATTGCCGATGACGATGAGGATGACGACGAAGAAGATGATCGTTCCGCAGCCGATGCGGCGCGGCTTCCGCCCCGATCCGCCGCCGGGCCGCTGCGGTCCGCTGGGACGCTGGGGGCCGGAAGGGCCGGAGTTTTCGCGGTCGAAATCGAAAGAGCCGCCGCCCATCGAGACGTTCGGTCCCTGGCTCATGTCGACCTCCTCAATTCGGAGCTGCTGTGCACGATCTCTCCATGCTGCGGGTAGCAGTGCCACGACTGCCAGGCGATCCGTTCGGGACCTGCTGCGGTCAGCGACAGTGCCGTCAGCGCGCCGGGCTGTCCGGGGAACGCGACCGAGAGGTGGTCGTCTGCGGTGAGGGCACGGTCGGCACCGACGGCGAGCACCTCGGCGGCGGCCGTCGGGAAGTCCCCGGACACGTGGGTGCGGGTCGCGGTGAACCGGTGTTCGGTGAAACCGGCCCACCGACCGTGGCGGATGTGTTCGCGGTCCCACCGCGGTCGTTTCGGAGACGAATCGTCCCCACCCTCGCCGAGGCAGGCGAAGGTCTCGATGAACACATCGGTGGGCCCGGCGCTCAGGACCGCCTGGTGGGAGGAACCGATGACGGTCAGTGTCAGGGTCAGCTCTGGCGTCGCCTCGGCGAGGATGGGCCCGGTGTCAGCGATCACTGTGTCAGTGGGTGCGGCTACGGTGGGCACATCGATGCGGCGGACAGCCAGCGGGGCGATCCGGTCGTGGTCGAGGCTCAACCGCAGCGCCTCGGCACTGGTGTCGGTGAAGGGGACGTCGAGCGGGCGGGGGAGGGTGAGCATCAGCTGCCGGAGTAGATGGTGAAGGAACCGGTCGGGATGGTCTCTCCCGTGCTCACTTCCCAGCGTCCGTGGTCGAAGCGTTCGAAGGCGAGCAGGCGGCCGCCGCCGGATTCGTAGTCGACATAGTCGACCCCGCCCTTCTCATTCAGTCCCGTGGTGCCTTCGGACCGGTAGGATGCGGTGCCGTGCTCGACGAGGTCGTAGTCGGTGCCGTCGATGGTGATGGTCCGGGCCTTCGGCTCGATATCGAGGTCGGGGCGGTCGCGCCAGCGGGCGACCTGCACGTCGGGATCGCGTTCGACGCTCAGCCACATACGGGTCGCCGAGGCGTCGGCCTGGAAGAAGTGCTCGGCCCAGTCGTAGCCGCCCTCGGAGATGCGCAGGGTGCCGCGGACGAAGAACTTCTCGTTGCCGAATTCGAGGAGATCGCCGGCCTTGATGGTCTCGGGATCACCGCCGGTGTTCTGGTCGGCGGCGAAGGGATCGCGCGGGGCGGTCGGCTGCTGCGTCTGCTCCTGCTTGCGGGCCTTGTTGGCGCGAGAGCGGATGACGAGCACGGTCACGAGGACGACGATGATGAAGACGAGGACGGCGATGAGGAGTTCTGTGGGCACGGCGGTCTGCTTCGATTCGATGGCCGGACGGGTCACCGCCCACTCTAGTCGACCGGAATGTCACGCGCGGCTGTGATCGGACTTCTTCTCCAGAGCGGTCATCGTATCGGCGATGAAGAACCCGAGGTCGCGGTTGAGTGCGAGCATCGGTTCGTTGTCCGTCGCCGTGTACGTCTGCACCCATTTCGCCGAGACGGTCGCCGCGACCGCGGGCAGCTGACGCAGGTTCGCGACCTTGAGTGCCCGCCCGATCCCGCGGCCTCGATAGGCACGGTCGACGAGCGTGTCCTCCTGGATGACGATCTGCGGATCGTGGGACGAGACCATGATCTCCGTATAGCCGACGGCGAGTTCGCCCACGTGCGCCATCGAGCTGACCAAGGTCCAGCCCTGCTCTTCCATCCGCTCCTCATGGCAGCGGATCGCCGCAGTGCTGGCATGGGTGGCGGAGCGGGTGAGCTTGCCGACGGGCACGTCCTCATCCATCTGCACACGCAGCTGGGTCCAGGACTCCAACACCTCCTCGGGGCAGGCTCCGATCCATGAGGTGACCGAGAAGTCCGGGTCCTCCCTGATCACCGGCACAACCGTCGACGCCCCCGAATCCTTGTACCGATTCGCATCGGCGTCCAGGTAGGCGGGCAGGTCGAGCAGCAGCCGGTGCTCTTCGTTGCCGATGCTCATCCCGTGCGCCTGCGCGAAGGCGACCCCGGCCGGGCAGTAGGTTTCGGTCTGCACGATCTCCGAGGAATCGTCACCATCATCGAGGAACTGTGCGGCCGCCTCGGCGAGGGCAGTGCCGAAACCCTGCCGACGGTGAGCCGAGAGGACACCGAGTTCGATATCGGTCGGAGTTTCGGGGGAGAGACTGATCTCGACGCCGCCGATGATCTCCTCGCCGAGCCGGCCCACCAGGGCGATGTCCTGTCCTCCCGGGCGCGGGTGGGCGAATTGGGTCAGCGTCGTCTCGGCGCTGCGCCACCAGGCGGCGGTGCGGCCCTCGGTGTAAGCGGTGCGCATGACGTCGTTCCACGTCAGCAGCGCAGATTCATCGTCGGCGGCGATGCGCGTGATCTGAATCTCAGACATAGTGAAAGTCGATCACGGTAGGTGCCGGTTTTCAAGGACGCCGCGGTTCGGGGTCCTCGGGACGGTCAGGGTCGTCGGTGCTGTTCGTTCCCTCGGGGTCGGACGGGTCCGCAGCGGAAGCGCGGTCGGACGTGTCGGTTGGGGCCGCCTCGGCGTGGGGATCGTGTTTGGGCAGGCGGGAGCCGATATGAGAACCGGGAGTGTTCATCACCCGGTACACGAGGAAGGCACCGACGCAGAAGACGACGATGATGCACAGGGTGAGGAAGATGACAGCACCGAGTCCGGGCTGCATCATTTCGCCATTCGCCGACGGTCGAAGTAGTTCGCGAAGCGGGCCTTGAACGAGCCCATGCCGATCGATCCGCCCACGCGTACGAGGGGTCGGCGGCCGGTCGGAACGGCGTCGACCACGGATTTCACGCTTCCCCAGGACTTTGAGAGCTGGTCGACGTTGACCGCCCAGTCGTCGGGGATGACGACGGTGACCGAGCCCATACCGGCGACGATCTCGATCTCGATGACCTCGAGATCGGTCTCGACCTCGAGGAAGTTCAGCTCGATGTTCGACATCGACGGTTCGCAGCGGATATACGGCGGGACCGCCCACCTGGCGCGGCGGACCGCGGACTCCCAGCCGGCCTTGATGACGAGCGGATCGAAGCGGTCATGCCCCGTGATCGCCATCGCGCGGCCAGGGGCAGGGGCGATCGCCGAGGCGGGGCGGAAGCGATCGGAGGGCAGCTCGGTTGTGAGGTCGGCGAGCACCGCGTCGAGGTCGATGGGGAACTTCGCGGACTGGACCTTCTCCATCCGTTCGTCGAGCTCGTCGACCGTGATCCGACCGTCACCGGCGGCTTCGCGCAGAAGCTCGATCGCTTCATCGCGCTCTTTGTGGCCGATGCGGAAGGTCTTTGCGGGGTCGTTCTCGTCGGGGGAGGGGGTGGCTGAGCTCATGATCTCTATCGTGCCTGATCGGGAAGTCGGCGACAACGGCGGGGAGTCCGGGGCCGTGTCTCGTGTCAGCCGTTGGCATTAGGCTAGGGGACGTGTCCACCGCACTGTACAGAAGATACCGCCCAGAGACCTTCGACGAGGTCATCGGTCAAGAGCATGTGACCGATCCGCTGAAGGCCGCCATCGAACGTGGCCGCATCAACCATGCCTACCTGTTCTCCGGCCCGCGCGGGTGCGGTAAGACCACCTCGGCGCGGATCCTGGCCCGGTGCCTCAACTGCGAGCAGGGACCTACCCCGGTGCCGTGTGGGGAATGCCCGAGCTGTCGGGATCTGGCCAACGGCGGACCCGGCTCGCTCGATGTCGTCGAGATCGACGCGGCCAGCCACAACGGCGTCGATGATGCCCGTGACCTGCGTGAACGTGCCGTCTATGCGCCCGCGCGCGATCGGTACAAAGTGTTCATCCTCGATGAGGCGCACATGGTCACCTCGCAGGGCTTCAACGCTCTGCTCAAGATCGTCGAAGAGCCGCCGCCGCATATCAAGTTCATCTTCGCCACGACCGAACCCGAGAAGGTCATCGGCACGATCCGGTCGCGGACCCACCACTATCCGTTCCGACTGGTGCCGCCGGAGGCCCTGGGCAACTACCTCGAGGAGCTGTGCGCTCGTGAGGGTGTGCAGGTGGCCAAGGGCGTGCTGCCGCTGGTCGTGCGGGCCGGAGGGGGATCGGTGCGTGACACGCTGTCGGTCCTCGACCAGCTCATCGCTGGGGCTGGGCCCGATGGAGTCGACTACGGTCGAGCCGTCGCGCTGCTCGGATACACTCCTGATTCGCTGCTGTCCGACATCGTCGATGCGTTCTCCGCCGGCGACGGTGCCGGGGTGTACCGCGCGGTGGAGCGGGTCATCGAATCCGGTCAGGATCCGAGGCGCTTCGTCGAAGATCTGCTCGAGCGCTTCCGGGATCTCATCGTCATCAACGCCGCCCCCGAGGCGGCCCATGCCTTCCTGCCCGAAGTGCCGCCGGACCGCCTGGAGAGGCTGACCCTGCAGGCCAATGGTTTCGGACAAGGCGAACTCTCCCGCGCCGCAGACCTGCTCAACGTGGGACTGACGGAGATGTCGGGTGCCACCTCGCCGAGGCTGCAGCTCGAACTCATCTGTGCCCGCATTCTGCTGCCCGGTTCCGGCCGCAGCCGGGATGCTGTGCTCAGTCGTATGGAGCGGATGGAACGTCGCATCGGCATGTCGGCCACCGGTGTGGTAGCGAACGTGCCGCCGCCGCAGGCAGTCCCGGATCAGGGTGCGGCGCAAGCCCCTGTGCAGGGGCAGGCACCTGCTGTCGATCAAGGACAGTCGGGCGGTCGACCGCCGGCAGGTGATGCGTCGCCTGGTGCGCCGGGCCGCGGGGCCGGAGCACCGGATGCGGATGCGACCGCCGGTCAGCTCCAGAGCGCGGCTCACGACGACTTCGACGACATCGCGGCCATGGCCGCGGCCGCCGAGTCGATGCTCAACGAACCGGTAGCGCAGCCAGCGCAGCAGCGTGAGCAGGGGCAGCAGCGTCAATCTGATCGGCAGGGGGCGCAAGGGCAGGCCGAGCAACAAGAACAGTCGGATCAGCAGGCTCAGTCGTCTCAGCACGATGGCCAGACCGAGCCGGAGCAGGCATCGCCGTCCGGACCTCAATCTCAGACCGCGCTCGCGGGTCCGCAGCAGCAGTCTGCTGAGGATCCCCGGAGCGCAGCTGACGGCCAGCCGGCGCAGGAACAGCAGCCATCTCCCGATTCGCCGCCCGAGCCTGCGGCCGAAGCGTCGGGCGCGCCGCAGAATGAGTCGCAATCTGTCCAGGACAACCAGCAGAGACAGGACTCTGCCGGTGCCTCCGCACACAGCTCTGCACCGGACTCCGCGCCGGCGAACCAGCCTCAGCGCCAGTCGGCTCCTGCGCCTGCGGCACCAGCCGGACCTGCCGATGGCTCACAACAGTCCGAGCAGGCAGCGGCGCCGGAGGCGACCTCGGTGGCGGGATCCGGCGATATCGGCGGTGAGATCGAAGCGATCCGCCGCGCATGGCCGAGCATCCTCGCCTCGGTGGAGAAGCGCAGCCGACTGACACGAGCGATCATCGCGGCCAATGCGATCCCGCAGTCGTTCTCCGACGGGGTCGTCTACCTCGGCTTCAACAACGCCGGATCCGTGCAGGGATTCCAGCAGCGTGACCATGCGGCCAAACTCGCGGCGGCGATCAACGACGTTCTCGGCATCCAGGCTCGTATCGACGTCGGTGATGTCGGTCGGATCGGCGGAGGAACTGCCGGCGGAGGCAGCCAGGGCAAAGGATCCTCGGCTCCGCCCATGAATGACTCCGGCGGCAATCACGGACCGGCGCCGAGCCAGCGACGCCCGAGTCCGCAGGAAGTCGCCGCAGTCGTCGGTACTCGTGAAGTCGACAAACCACAGGTTGACCACGAGAAGTTCTGGGAACCCAGCGGCCCGACGCAGGGGCCCTGGTCCTCCGACGACGAGGAGGGGGAACAGCCGGGCCCTCCGACTGAACCCACACCTCAGGACAACCCCGGTGAACCGGCCGAAACCACCGAAGAGGGATCGGCCGATTCTGAGCCGGAATCCTCGGTCGCTCAGGTTCCCGCTGCGGACTCGGCCGACTCTGAAGGATCAGACTGGACTGCTCCTGAGCCGAGAGATCCTGACCACGATTCTTTTGAACCAGCGGTCCCGGATGTTGTTGTGCCCGACCTGTCCGACGACGACTTCTTCGGTGCGCCGACAGATGCCGGAACCGAGTCGACCGACTCCGGTAACGCACCGACCGACGACTTCGGACGGTCTGACCACTCGCGCGAGCAGGAACCAGCTCCAGCAAGGTCGTCCGGCTTCGCCGACGATTCGCCGATGGAATATGTCGAACCGCGGTGGGAGGAACCGAATTGGAACGACGGTCCCTCCCCGATCGACCCCTCACCGGTCGATGCGGCATCGACAGGCACAGCCTCGAACGACGTCGACGAGACGAGCGCCGGCAGCGGAGCTGTCGACGTCGGCGCCGTCGTCGTTCCGCCGCCCGACGACGATCTCGACTATCCCGATCTCGGCGACACCACGAGCGACTTCGGAGGAGGTGCCTTCGACCAGTCGGCACCTGCCGTGCAGCCGCCGCCACCGACCCCTGGGGGAGAGGCGAAACCGTTCAAATCGCGCTTCGCCGCACTTGCCGAAAAGCACGGTGCCACCACCACTCCGCCTGCCGGACCCGGCTACGGATCTGCTCCGCAGGCCAACCCGGCAGGCGGGACAGCACCGGGGGCTGCCTCGGCGCCGGGATCGAACCCCTACCCGCAAGGGTCGGGATCGGACGAGGACGAGTATGATCCGGAAACGGACCTCGACGTCTCCGAAGCGCCGCAGATGGGCGTCGATGTGATCGCACGGGTCCTCGGCGGCGAAATCATTGACGAAAGAGAAGTATGAGCGCTGTATACGAAGGTGCCCTTCAGGACTTGGTCGAAGAGTTCGGCAAGCTTCCGGGCATCGGGCCGAAATCGGCCCAGCGTCTGGCGTTCCACATCCTGCAGACGGACTCGCAGGACGTCAATGCGCTGGCCCAGGCGCTCACCGACGTGAAGAAGCGAGTGCGGTTCTGCGAGATCTGCGGAAACGTGTCCGAGGAGGCCGAATGCACGGTCTGCCAGGACCCGCGCCGCGATCGGTCGATGATCTGCGTGGTCGAAGAGCCCAAGGACGTCGTCGCAATCGAACGGACCCGAGAATACCGGGGCCTCTACCACGTCCTCGGCGGAGCGATCGACCCGATGGCCGGAGTCGGGCCCGACAACCTGCGGATCAAAGAGCTCATGACGCGTCTGCAGGACGGTGAGGTCAAGGAGACCGTCATTGCCACCGACCCGAACCTCGAAGGCGAAGCCACCGCCACCTACCTCGTCCGCCTGCTCGGATCACTCGGCGTGACCGTCACCCGCCTGGCCTCGGGGCTGCCCGTCGGCGGCGACCTCGAATACGCCGACGAAGTCACCCTCGGTCGGGCATTCTCCGGTCGTCGCGAAATCGACTGACCGCCTCGGTTTCGCCCTCTTGACACCATATCGATAATCGTAAAACATATTGTTTATCGATATATCGACAAACGATAAATCATCGGATGCGGCGAAGGTCGGCGGAAAGCTCGTCTGCTGCTCGCCGGGACGGGAAGGCGTTGTCATGTCACCGACAGAGGAACAGAGGCCGGACGGCGAACCTCAGAAGCGCAAGGCGTTCGGAACAGGTTACGAACTATGGATCGGTTTAGCGGTCGGCTTCTACGTCATCTATGCCGTCACTGATCTCGTCACGCGAATGATCCGCTCCGAAGTGGCGGTGACGGTGGACTTCTCCGACGGCTCCGCCTCCTCGCTCGATGCCGGGAACGGAGCGGCATCCCTGTCCGGACTCACCGAGATCGTCGTTCCGACGGCCGACGTCTCGGCCGGGGCGGTCGTGCTGGTGACCATTGCCGAAGTCACTCTTATCCTCACCGTGTTGGCGGCCGCGATCTCCCTGGTGCCTGTCATCCGTGACATCGCGGCGGGAACACCCTTCACGCTCCGGGCGTCCCGCGCCTTTGCGGCGTTCGAGTGGATCGTGGCGATCGGGTGGATTCTCCACTTCATCACCAAGGTTCCCGGCGGCAACTGGATCTCCGCCGATATCGGCATCGCTGATGAAGTGGGGCCGGGAATCACCGTCGTCCACGCATTCTTCGTTCTCGGGGCCGTCGGCGGCGCCGAACTGCTGCGGAGGTGCTTCAGATCAGGGCGCGAAGCTCAAGAAGAGCTCGAAGGGCTCGTGTGATGGTCGAGGAATTCGGCTCTTCCCGAGTCATCTGCCACCTCGACAGTCTGCTGACCCGGCGAGACATGAGCCTGACCGAACTGTCCAAGCGCGTTGGGGTCTCGCTCGCAAACCTCTCCGTGCTCAAGAACAACAGAGCGAAGGCCGTGCGCTACTCCACTCTCATTGCTCTGTGCGAGGTCCTCGACTGTCAGCCCGGTGACCTCTTCACCGTGGAGCGACGGTCGGACTGACCGTCAAGAGCAGCGCCCGTCGGCACGAAGCCGGCGGGCCGCCTCGGCGAGTGAATCCGGCGTTCCGCGATGCCTCGTTTATAACGATTTCTGAGCAGGGGCTGAACGCCCGGTGACCAACCGCCGCCTCGCCTATGTGCACAGTCAACGCTCGGGTCTGCAGGGGCGGACGTTCGGCCCGGTCAGGCAGTGTCTGAATGACGGGCGAAGGTGAAGCGGAATGACGCACCTCATACAATGGTTCAGGTGCCGGGAGCCCGACACGGCTGAAATCCTGATCGATGCAGCACGAGACCTCCATGTTTGGAACCATGGAATCGATCGCCTGGCACGGAACTTATCAGCGATAAGGAAGATACTGCAGTGAGCATAGTCGTCCAGAAGTTCGGTGGGTCCTCGGTAGCCGATGCGGAATCGGTCAAGCGAGTGGCCAAACGAATTGTCGAGTACCGTCAAGCCGGTCACGAAGTAGTTGTCGTGGTGTCGGCCATGGGTGACAGTACCGATGATCTCATCGACTTGGCCCAACAGGTTTCCCCCATGCCCCCCGCCCGCGAACTCGATATGCTGCTGACCGCCGGTGAGCGCATCTCGATGGCGGTGCTGGCCATGGCGATCGCCAACCTCGGCTTCGAAGCCCAGTCCTTCACCGGCTCCCAGGCCGGAGTCATCACCGATGAGCAGTTCGGCAAGGCCCGAATCATCGACGTCACTCCCGGCCGCATCCGGTCCTCCCTCGACGAGGGATACGTTGCCATCGTCGCAGGATTCCAGGGCGTCAGCCAGACTGCGAAGAACATCACCACACTCGGCCGCGGCGGCTCCGACACCACCGCTGTGGCACTGGCCGCGTCGCTCGACGCCGATGTGTGTGAGATCTACACCGACGTCGACGGCGTCTTCACCGCGGATCCGCGGATCGTGCCCACGGCGCGCAAGATCGATGAGATCGGCTACGAAGAGATGATGGAGATGGCCGCCTCGGGCGCCAAGGTCCTCATGCTCCGCTGCGTCGAATACGCCCGCCGTTACAACGTGCCGGTGCACGTGCGGTCCTCATTCTCTCGCAACCAAGGAACCTGGGTGACCGATTCACCCATCCCCGAAGCCTTCCGCCAGGGCCGGGGATCATCGACCCCGGCAGCGGAACCAGAAACGGAGTCCACCATGGAACAGGCAATCATCTCCGGCGTCGCCCACGACCGCTCGGAAGCCAAGGTCACGATCGTCGGTGTTCCCGATGTCCCCGGCAAGGCCGCTGAGATCTTCAAGACTCTGGCCAAGCAGGAAGCCAACATCGACATGATCGTCCAGAACATCTCCACCCGCGAGCCGGGGAAGACGGACATCTCATTCACCCTGCCCATGGACGACGGAGCCAAGGCGCTCGAGGCCCTCGACGGTGTGAAGGCAGAGATCGGCTTCGACCAGGTCCGCTACGACGACCAGATCGGCAAGCTCTCCGTCGTCGGCGCCGGAATGCGCTCCCACCCGGGCGTGACCGCGACCCTGTTCGAAGCGCTCAGCGAAGCCCAGGTCAATATCGACATGATCTCCACCTCGGAGATCCGCATCAGCGTCGTCACCCGAGCAGACCTGCTCGACGACGCGGTCCGTGCCGCTCATGCCGCCTACGGACTCGACAGTGAAGACAACGAAGCAGTGGTGTACGGAGGTACCGGACGATGAGCGTCAATATCGGAGTAGTCGGTGCGACCGGCCAGGTCGGCGGAGTCATGCTCGACCTGCTGGCCGACGATCCCGGGTTCGAGATCGGGTCCCTGAGGCTCTTCGCCTCGGCCCGTTCGGCCGGGAAGACGATCGACTTCAAGGGCCAGCCGATCACCGTCGAAGACGCCGCCGAGGCGGATCCGAGTGGACTCGATATCGCCCTGTTCTCCGCCGGTGGGGCGACGTCGAAGGCACAGGCCGAGCGTTTCGCCGCGGCCGGTGCCATCGTCGTCGACAACTCCTCGGCGTGGCGTTCGGACCCGGAGGTTCCGCTCGTCGTCAGCGAGGTCAACCCCAATGCCCTTGATGAGCCGCCCAAGGGCATCATCGCGAACCCGAACTGCACGACCATGGCCGCCATGCCCGTGCTCAAGGCCCTCCATGACAAGGCCGGACTGAGCCGTCTCATCGTGGCTACCTACCAGGCAGTGTCCGGTTCGGGTCTGTCCGGGGTCGAGGAGCTCGCCGGTCAGCTCGAAGCCGGTCTGCCCGATGCCCGCAAGCTCACCACCGACGGAAACGCGGTGAGCCTGCCGGAGCCTGACAACTACGTCGAACCGATTGCGTTCAACGTCCTGCCGATGGCCGGATCGGTCGTCGACGACGGGCAGAACGAAACCGATGAAGAGAAGAAGCTGCGCAACGAGAGCCGGAAGATCCTCGGACTGCCCGACCTGCTGGTCGCCGGCACCTGCGTGCGCGTGCCAGTCTTCACCGGACACAGCCTGAGCATCCACGCCGAATTCGACTCCGACATCAGCCCCGAGCAGGCCACCGAGATCCTGTCGCAGGCACCCGGAGTCTCCCTCGACGAGGTCCCGACCCCGCTCAAGGCCGCAGGTCGGAACGACAGCTACGTCGGCCGCATCCGCGCCGACCAGTCGGCACCAGCAGGCAAGGGACTCGTCCTCTTCGTCTCCAACGACAACCTGCGCAAGGGCGCGGCACTGAACACCGTGCAGATCGCCGCTCTGCTGGCCAAGAAGCTCGAGGCGAAGGCCGCCTGAGCCGGCAAGGCAACGACAGTCAGGTGATGAACCGCCCGGAAGCACACGCTTTCGGGCGGTTCGTTGTTTCCCACAGTCGCACTCGACTGCCCGTCAGCGGCAGTCTCGTTCAAGGCCACGCTCGTTTATCCAGAGTTCCCGCACGCCGGTCGAACTTGTTCAAGCGCAACCGCAGATTGCACGCGGTACACGGAGCGAAAAGTGCGCTCCGCCTTGAACGAGCGGACCTCGGGTGACGGTATGGGTGCCAAGTGTCGAAAGTGGCCAGAACATATAAAAGCGTTGCTATATATAAATATTTATATTAGTGGCGGGCCTCTGATCTGAGTATCGTCGACGATGTTGCTTCATCCTCGATGCCTTAGAAAGGCTCCTCATGACCTCCTCGCGCATTCTTCTCACTTCCGCTGCCATCGCCTCCTCGGCGACGCTGGTCCTCAGCGGCTGCGGGGGACAGGCCTCCGAAGCCGACACCGGGGCACTGCGCGTGGTGACCTCGACCAACGTCTACGCCGACATCGTCTCCCAAGTCGCCGGCGATTTCGCCGAGGTGAGCCCGATCATCGATGATCCGAACCAGGATCCTCACTCCTACGAGGCGACCACGCAGGATCGACTCAAACTGTCGAAGGCCGACCTCGTGGTACAGAACGGCGGCGGCTACGACGCATTCATGACCGGAATGCTCGATGCCTCCGGTACTGACGTCGACATCATCGATACCGTTTCGATCTCGGGCCTGCCCGGCTCGGAAGGCCTCGGCAACGAGCCCCACGACCATGAACACGGTGAGGGTCATGACGACGAGGAAGCCCACGGCGGCGGGCACGCTCACGAAGACGAGGAGGCACATGATCATGAACATGCCGAAGAAGGCCACGATGAAGAGGGCCACGAAGGCCACGATCACGGATCATTCAACGAACACCTGTGGTACTCGGTCCCGACGATGACGAAGCTCGTCGACGAGGCGGCGACCCACCTCGGCGAGGCCCTGCCGGAACATCAGGGCGAGTTCGAGGAGAACGCGAAAGAGTACAAGGCGCAGCTGACCGCCCTGCAGGACGATATCGATGCGGTGAAGAAGGAACACGGCGGCGAGAAGGTCGCTGCGACCGAACCGATTCCGCTGTGGTTGTTCGACGATATGGGACTCGAGAACGTCACCTCGATGGAGTTCCTCGCCGCGGTCGAAGAGGGCAATGATGTGCCGCCGCTGGTGCTCAAGGCCGCGGAGAAGCAGATCTCCGATGGAGATGCCGTGCTGCTTGGATACAATACTCAAGCGGCAGGTCCGCAGGCAGAGGCCTTGAAGTCCACCGCTGAGGACTCCGACGTCCCGGTCGTCGACCTCGCCGAGACCATGCCTTCGGGAACGCACTACGCCGACTGGATGGGTGGCTACATCACCGAAATCTCAACCGCACTCGAAGGGCACAAGCACTGAACATGGCCAAGGAATCCGACGCTTCCGCACCGGCAACGCGACGGGAGCCGGTGATTCGACTGCGCGATGCCGAACTGCGGTTCGGCCCGCGTGTGCTCTGGCACGATCTCGACCTCGACGTCGCGCCCGGGGAGTTCCTCGCCGTGCTCGGCCCCAACGGCACCGGCAAGACCTCCCTGCTCAAGGTGCTGCTGGGACAGAATGCACTGTCGGCCGGCACCGCTGAGGTCGGCGGTCGGGAAGTGCACAAGGGCAATCCCGCCATCGGCTACATTCCGCAGCAGCGCGGAATCGATCCGCACACTCCGATGCGCGGCCGCGATCTGGTGCGCATGGGCGTCGACGGTCACCGGTGGGGGATGGGCCTGCTGTCCCGGGGGCGAAAGAAGAAGGTCGAAGACCTCTTGGCCTCCGTCGGCGCCACCGACTATGCCGACGCCCCCGCCGGCACGGTCTCCGGCGGTGAGCTGCAGCGACTGCGTGTGGCACAGTCCCTGGCCAACGATCCCACGGTGCTGCTCTGCGACGAACCGCTGCTGTCCCTCGACCTGCACCACCAGCAGGTGGTGGCCGCGCTGCTGCACGAACAGCGGGTCAAACGCGATGCCGCCGTCGTCTTCGTCACCCACGAGATCAACCCGATCCTGCCGTATGTCGACCGGGTGCTCTATATCGTCGGCGGGCATTTCCTCATCGGCACCCCCGCCGAGGTGATGACCACCGAATCGCTGTCCCGCCTCTACGGTGCTCCGGTCGAAGTGGTCCGCGTCGGCGGCCGCCTCGTCGTCGTCGGCGGTGAAGAGGAATGCGTCGACCACCACAACCTGCCCGATGACTCCTTCGACCTCGACGGGACGGTGGTGAACCGATGAGCATTCCTGAGATCTTTGCCAACCTCTTCACCTTCGAGGATTACGGCGAGCTCGTGGCGCTGCTGGCCAATTCTCTCATCGCCGCGGCGTTGCTCGGCGTTGTCGGAGGCCTCATCAGTGTCTTCGTCATGGCTCGGGACATCCCCTTCGCAGTCCACGGGGTCTCCGAGCTCTCCTTCGCCGGTGCTGCCTTCGCCCTGCTCGTCGGCTTCGACGTCGTGACCGGGTCGATCGTCGGGTCCGTCGTCGCGGCTCTCATCATCGGCATCGGCGGGGCCAAGGATTCGGAGAAGAACGCGATCATCGGCGTCCTCATGCCCTTCGGCCTGGGACTGGCGATCCTCTTCCTCGCCCTCTACGACGGGCGAGCGGCGAGCAAGTTCGGGCTGCTCACCGGCCAGATCGTCGCGATCACACCCGGCCAGATCCTCACCCTCATCATCTGTGCGCTGGCAGTACTCGTGGTGTTGGCGATCGTCTGGCGTCCGCTCATGTTCTCCAGCCTCGACCCCGAGGTGGCACGGGCCAAAGGTGTGCCGGTCAGTGTGCTCACCATCGTCTTCATGCTCACCCTCGGACTCGCGGTGGCGCTGAGCGTGCAGGTCGTCGGTGTCCTCCTCGTCCTCGCTCTCCTCATCACCCCGGCCGCCGCAGCAACCCAGCTCTCGGCCTCGCCGGTGTGGGTTCCGGTGCTCAGCGTGATCTTCGCCGTGACCGCCTCGGTCGGTGGAATCCTCATTGCGCTCGGTTCACCGGTGGTCCCGATCAGCCCGTTCGTCACGACGATCTCGTTCCTCATCTACGTCGTCTGCCGACTCGTCGGCGGTCGCCGGATGAAATCCCTGCACCGCCGCCGCGCCCACCGCGCCGCAAGAGAACACAACACCCCCATCCCCACCCCCTAGTTGCTACCTGACGGCGGCCCAGCAACCTCGCGCGAGGTTGCTGGGCCGCCGTCAGGTAGTTCTGGGAGCGGATAGAGTTGGGGGAATGAAGAAGCGCGCTCTCCTCGCCGGTGCTCTTGCCGCCCCCACGGCCGCCGGAATCTGGGGTGCGGTCATCGAACCGCACCTCTTCGCCATCCGCCACCACACCCTGCCGATCCTGCCTGCCGGAGCCGAATCCATCCGGATCCTCCACGTCGCCGACCTGCACCTGGCGCCCTGGCAGAAGCACCGTGCCTCCTGGGTCAAAGCGCTCACCCGGCTCGAACCGGACGTCGTCGTCAACACCGGTGACAACCTCTCGGCCGATATCGTGCCCGACGTCCTCGACGTCTTCTCCGGTCTGCTCGACACACCCGGAGTCTTCGTCCTGGGGTCAAATGACTTCTTCTCGCCGCAGGCGAAGAATCCCGCGAAGTATCTGCGATCGCCGTCCCAGGTCAAACACCGAGTGAACCCCGATCTCGACGTTGGGGCCCTCGTCCGCGGATTCGAAGAACCGACATCCCCGTCGGACTCGTCGGCCGGTAGTCAGGGATGGCATTTCCTCGACAACACCGAGGCGACCCTGACGATCAAGGGCACCCGGATCCACTTCACCGGGCTCGGCGACGCCCATATCGACCGCGACCGGATCCGTTGGAGTGGGGGAGCACCCGGCAAGGGCGTGCTTGAGCATCCGCGGTTCGATTCCAAGGCCGGGCTCAAGGTGGGCGTGACACACGCCCCGTATTCGCGGACCTTGGAGGCGTTCGCCTCGGCGGGGGCGGACCTCATCATGGCCGGACACACTCACGGGGGACAGATCCGCGTGCCCTTCTGGGGTGCGCCGGTGACGAACTGCGACCTCGATCGGACACGCGCACGCGGAGTCTTTCCGTACCGGAAGAGCCTCGTCGCCATCTCCGCCGGTCTCGGATTCTCACCGTACTCACCAGTGCGTTTCGCCTGCCGACCTGAAGTCAGCGTCTTGGAACTCGTCGCAATGGCCTAACCTGTTCAGCGGTTTCTGAAGATTTGCACAAGGCAAATTCGTTAAACTGGCTACCATGGTGTCTCCTGAGTCAAACGCCCCACCCACAAAAATGGGCGCGTTCATGCAGTTCGTGGCCGTCAGCGCAGTGGCGGGAATCGTCGCTGCCGGTCTGGCCATTCCCGGAGTCGGTGTCGCAACAGCCAGTGCGAACAGCGCTGTCGAGATCTTCGATTCACTCCCCGCGACCTTGGAGATCAAGGACCTCGGTGAGAAGTCGACGATGCTTGCCTCCGACGGGTCCGAGCTTGCGGAGTTCTACTGGCAGAACCGCCAGGAGGTCCCGCTGGATAAGATCTCGAAGGATATGCAGAATGCGACGATCGCCGTCGAGGACTACCGGTACTTCGAACACGGCGGCGTCGACATCGAGGGCATTGCTCGTGCAGCGGTGCACAATATGGTGTCCTCGACGACTCAGGGCGGATCGACGCTGACCCAGCAGTACGTGAAGAACGTGCTGGCAGAGAACGCGCATGCCGAGGAAGACTCCGAAGGTGTGGCTGCGGCGAAGGAGTCCGAAGGCACCGCCGGCTATGCGCGTAAGCTGCGCGAAGCCAAACTCGCTGTCGCGGTTGAGAAGAAGTACGACAAGAAGGAAATCCTCAACCGCTACATGAACATCAACAACTATTCGGGTTCCCCGAACGTCTACGGTGTCGAAGCCGCCGCCTACCGGTACTGGGGCATCCACGCGAAGGATCTCAACATCCAGCAGTCGGCGATGCTCGCCGGAATCGTGCAGAACCCCTCGGCGTTCAACCCGCAGCGGTTCCCCGACCAGGTGCTCAAGCGTCGCAACACCGTGCTCGGGCAGATGCTCAAGTACGACCACATCACGCAGAAGGAATACGACAAGGCGGTCAAGACCGACCTCGACCTCGACCTGCATGAGACACCGAACGGCTGTTCGGCAGCCAAGAGCAAGGCAGAATTCTTCTGCAACTATGTTCAGAACGTCATTATGAATGATGACACCTTCGGCGACACGGCTGACGAACGCCTGGCCTTCCTCCAACGTGGCGGTCTGAAGATCAAGACGAGCCTCAATCCCGATATCCAGAAGATCGCGGACAAGGAGATCAAGAAGCGCGTCCCCGTCGGCGACCCCTCCGGCGCCGGTCACGCCCTGGTGACGATCGAACCTGGAACCGGTGAAGTCATCGCCATGGCCGAGAACCGCGAATACACCGCGGGAGAGGTCAAGAAGAAGGACAAGAACAAGAAGACCTCGATCAACTACACCGTCGACAAGAAGCACAACGGAGGCGGCGGCTTCCAAGTCGGTTCGACGTGGAAGCCTTTCGTCCTGACGGCATGGCTGAAGGAAGGAAAGAGCCTCAACACCACCGTCAATGCGACGAAGCGCAATTTCCCGGCCAGCTCCTGGAAGTACGAGGGCTGTCCGAATATGGGCGGAGACTGGGACCCGAACAACGCCGGCGACGGTGAAGGCAAGGGTTCGATGACCGCGCTGGAGGCCACGAAGAAGTCCGTCAACACGGGCTATGCGGCGATGGGCAACCAACTGAACATGTGTGACGTCATGGACACCGCTATGGACCTCGGCATCCGCTATGGCAGCGGAGAGGCGCTCGACTTCAAGGACAAGTCCGGCTTCATCCAAGCCCTGTCACCGTCGTCGATTCTCGGTACGACGGAGACCACGCCGATCGCCATGGCCGCGGCGTTCGCCACCTTCGCGAACGAAGGCGAATTCTGTGGGCCGAAGCCGATCATTGAGATCAAGGACCGCAAAGGCGAGAAGCTCGACCTGCCTGGCGAAGGCTGCAAGCGAGTGCTCGACAAGGAAGTGGCCAAGGGCGTCGCCTACGCGCTGACTCAGACGTTCAACGGCGGTACGACGAGCTCGCTGAAGATCGGAGTTCCGGCAGGCGCTAAGACCGGTACGACGAACTTCGAGGTCGGTCACACCTGGCTGCTCGGGTTCACCAAGACGCTGTCGACTGCGGTCTGGACCGGTGATCCGGGGGGCACTCGGGACTGGCGCACCAACGGCGCCGGCGCCGTCAGAGGCCACATCTACGGTGCGACCATCTCCGGTAAGACCTGGCAGGCATACATGAGCCAGGCGGTGAAGGAGACCAAGGGCAATACCGGGTTCCCGAAGCCCAGCAGCAAGTACTTCTCCGGCGGCGGCTCCGGCGGTGGTGGCGGTTCGTCCAGCGGCGGCCGCGGTGGAGGCGGCGGCGGCACCGGCGGCGGTGGCGGTGGCGGTGGCGGAAGCCACGGCAACGGCGGTGGCGGCACCGGTGGCGGCGGCAACGGCGGCGGTGGAGGCGGCAACTCCGGAAACAACGGAGGCGGCGGCGGAAACGGCGGCGGCAACAACGGCGGCAGTGACGGCGGCAGTGACGGCGGTGACGGCGGCGGCGAGGCTCCCGGCCTCGGCGGCAACTGAGCCGATGAGATGCCGGTCGTGACCGGCCGATAGAACCCGGCGGAGAACGTCCCGGTGAAGGCGGGGAGGACCAGGGCCTCCCCGCCTTCGCTGTCTGACTTTCACGGGTGTCGCCGCAGCGAAACAGCTGTGACCGCCGCCCACGGAACACGGGTGCCCAGCGTGCCCAGTCTGGGCTAGTGTGGGGAACGGACCTGCGTCGTCGACCGCACCAGGAAAGCCTGGTCATACCGGATCACTCGGACCGCCTCGGCGCCGCACCAACAACTGAGGAGAACCATGACCAAGTGGGAATACGTCACCGTGCCGCTCATCGTCCACGCGACCAAGCAGATCCTCGACCAGTGGGGCGAGGACGGATACGAACTCGTGCAGGTCGTCCCGGGTCCCGACAACAACGGACTCGTGGCTTACCTCAAACGCCCCAAAGAATGAGCTGAACCGGCCGGACCGTTGACACCCCACCCTCACCGAAAGAAGAACAATGTCGAAGACCCTTGAGCGCATGAACGAACTCGGCCTCGAACTGCCCGAGATCGCCACACCAGCCGGCGCCTACGTCCCCGCCCTGCGCACCGGGAACTACGTCTATACCTCGGGCCAGCTGCCCGTCGTCGACGGCAAACTGCCTGCGACCGGTCACCTCGGCACGGATGTCGACCTCGACACCGGCTACCAACTTGCACGCACCGCCGGGCTCAACGCTCTGGCCGCCATCGCCGGAGTCATCGGCGATCTCGACAAGATCGTGCGCGTCGTCAAGGTCACCGGCTTCGTCAACTCCGCCGACGACTTCACCCAGCAGCCAGCCGTCATCAACGGCGTGTCCGAGCTCTATGGCGAGATCTTCGGAGACCGTGGGCAGCACGCCCGCAGCGCGGTCGGCGTGAACACTCTGCCTCTGGGCACCCCCGTCGAGGTCGAAGTCATCGTCGAGGTCTCAGGCGATGCCGCTTAGCGGACGCACTCTTCCCGTCTCGTCGGAGCTGCGGTGGCTGCTTGACCACTGGCAGTCCGACGGACGGTGGCCCGTCCCGGAGGCCCCGCGCCCCACCTCGGCGATCGTGCTGATCCGGGATTCCGCGGACGGGCTGGAACTCTTCATCACCCGGCAACTCGACGCCCGCGGCGTCGAAGACCGCAACCGGTGGGCATTTCCCACCAGCAGCCTGCGCCCGGGTGATGTGCGGAAGCTGCCTCTGGCCGGATGGAATTCGGCCCGGTGCGCCCGTGCGCTGAGCATCGAAAACAAATCCCGCGCCCTCCACCACTTCTCCGCGGCCGCCCGCATCACCTTCGCTGCCACCGGAATCCTACTCGCCGAGGATGTCGACCGGGAGATCGTGGCCACACCGCAGACGGACTGGAACACCACCCGATCGAGGCTGTTCTCGAACGAAGTGTCCTGGTCACAGGTCTTACGCGACCGAGACCTGCGGTTGCGTCCCGATCTGTGCAAACCGTGGCTGCGTTGGATCAACACCCCCACCCAGCTGCACCGGTTCGACACCACCTACTTCATCGCCACCGTGCCCTTCGGCCAGGACGTCGACTTCCTGTCACCGAACGAGACCTCTGCCGGATGGAAACGCCCCGACCAGATCATCGCCGAGGTGGGAGGAGACCCCGACCGCATCGGCGCGGCCGCCCGCATCATCGTCGAAAGCCTCGCCGAGGTCCCGACCGTGGGCGCGGCCATGGCGCAGATCCGCAACCTCCACCCGCTGCGTCCGGAGATCGTCGATGACGACGGCGACTGGAAGGTCGTCATCCACACGGGCAAGGACCCCCACAGCAAGGGAAGCCTGCGCGACCGGGCCGTGGCCGTCGGCGAGACCGACACCGACCAGAACCCCGGCTTCCTGACATTCAGCGGTGACGATGACGAAACGACAGACGAGGAGAACGACGACTCATGAGAATCCGTGCGAACAACCCCGGCCCGATGACCCTGACCGGTACGAACACCTACGTGCTCACCAGCCAGGATGACACGTCCGCAGTTGTCATCGATCCCGGACCGGAGATGGCCGATCATCGTGAAGCCTTCCTCGCGGAAGTGGCCGACCGTGACCTGGCGGCGGTCGTTCTCACCCACCAGCACGCCGACCATTCTGAGATGCTCGGAAGCATCGACCAGTGGGCCCCCGACGTGCCCGTCTATGCCGTGCTCGAGCGTTTCGCTCGGCACACGAACCCGGTCAGCGACGGCGACGAGATCGCCTTCGGTGACACTCCGGCCGACGTTCTGCGCGTCGTCGCCACCCCCGGACACACGAGCGACAGCATCAGCCTCATCCACTCCGGAGCCCTCTACAGCGGCGATACGATCCTGGGGGAGGGGACGACGATCGTCACCCACCCGGAAGGCTCCCTGGGCGACTATCTGAACTCCCTCGACCGATTGAAGGAGCTGCTCGACGACGGGGAGTTCGCCATCATCGAGCCGGCCCACGGTGAGCGCATCGACGCCCCCGCCGAGGTGATCGACTACTACCGTTCCCACCGACTCGAACGCATCGAGCAGGTCAAAGCGGCATTGGAGCAGGGGGCGAAGACGGCCTCAGAGGTATGCGACATCGTCTACCACGACGTCGACTCCAGCGTACGGTCGGCGGCCGAGCAGATCGTCAAGGCTCAGCTGGCCTACCTCGACGCCCTGCCCGCCGCCGACGACGCCTGAGTCCTGCTGCTGACGCCGGAGCCGCCGACGACGCCTGAGTCCTGCCGCGGCGCCTGGTGCGCAACATCTTCGGTCCAGCTGGATGACACACCACTCACGACTCGGGTTCTGATCCAGTCATCGAGTTTGAACTCGATGACTGGATCAGAACGCGATCACGAAACTTCCCACACCTCACGCGACAGCCCCTGAGACGGCGAGCGCCGGCCACGACGCACACCTGTCCCGACCAGAACGAACGCCCCAGCCGAATCGGCTGGGGCGTCCATTTGTCGCGGCGTCCACGCGGCCACAGCGGCCGGAGGTCGCTGGGAGGATCAGCGGGCGCGGTTGCGCATGCGGTCCATGTCGAGGATGACGACGGAGCGGGCCTCGAGACGGATGAAGCCGCGGGCGGCGAAGTCGGCCAGTGCCTTGTTCACGGTCTCACGCGAGGCACCGACGAGCTGAGCCAGCTCTTCCTGAGTGAGGTCGTGAGCGACGAGCACACCGTCGGGAGCCGGCTTCGAGAAGCGAGCTGCGAGATCGAGCAGAGCCTTGGCGACACGGCCGGGCACATCGGAGAAGACAAGGTCGCCGACGGTCTCATTTGTGCGACGCAGACGCTGGGCGAGGGCCTTGAGCAGGTTCATCGCGGCCTGCGGACGCTCGTTGAGCCAAGTGGTGAGGTCTTCGTGCTTGAGGCTGAGCAGCTCCGACTGGGAGACGGCAGTGACAGAGGTCGAACGCGGGCCCGGATCGAAGAGGCTGAGCTCACCGATGATCTCGCCGGGGCCGACCACGGACAGCAGGTTCTCACGGCCGTCGGAGGACTCACGGCCGATCTTGAGCTTGCCCGAGGAGACGATGTAGAGCTCGTCACCGGCATCGCCCTCATGGAAGAGCACGGTTCCCCGACGGAGACTCCGCGGGTTCATGAACTTCATCAATGCACTGGTGGCTTCATCGTCCAGACCTGCGAAGAGCGTCGCGCCCCGCACCACTTCAATATCCACTGGTTCCTCCTTGTCGTGATAATCACACACAAATCTACCTGGTCATCTGCATCGATACCAGCAAAGACGCGGGAGTGTGGCCCATCAGTATGAAAACCTCTCCCGCACCGCCCAACACGACTCCCGTCCACACCATTCCCGCAGCCGGCCAGAACAAGGTGCGCAGATCCGGGCGCGAACATGATTCACGGGTGTGACCGGCATGACTGCGGAATGACAGGGCACGGATTAGGATGGTGAGTCGTGTTGACTGTGGCAGAGAAGAGCGCGCGGAAGTTCGCGAAGGAGACCCCGCTGGGCCGGACTCGCCGGGCGCGGAAGATCCATCGCATCCTCGCCGAGGTGTATCCGAACGCGAAGTGCGAGCTCGACTTCGAGACTCCGTTCCAGCTGCTCATCGCCACCGTCCTCTCCGCCCAGACCACCGATATCCGCGTCAACTCGGTCACCCCGAGCCTCTTCGCCGCCTTCCCCGACGCCCACGCCCTGGCCGTGGCCAATCTCATCGAGGTCGAGGAGCACATCCGCTCCACTGGGTTCTACCGGGCCAAGGCCCGCAACATCGTCAAGCTCGCGAACGAACTCGTCGATGAATACGACGGCGTGGTGCCGAACAAGCTGGACAAGCTCGTCAAGCTCGCCGGAGTCGGACGAAAGACCGCGAACGTCGTCCTCGGAAACGCTTTCGACACCCCTGGGCTGACCGTCGATACACATATGGGCCGGCTGGCCCGCCGCTTCGGTTGGACCGAGGAGACCGATCCGGTCAAGGCCGAGCACGAGATCGCGGCCCTGTTCCCGAAGAAGGACCTCACCATGCTTTCGCATCGGGTGATCTTCCACGGCCGCCGCATCTGCCATTCCCGCAAGCCCGCCTGTGGAGCCTGCCCCCTGACGGCGCTGTGCCCATCGTTCGGGATCGGGGAACTCGACCCGGACAAGGCACGTGCCATGCTTCGGTTCGAAATGGCGCCTTTGGCCACTCCCGCCGAGGAGGCTGTCCCCGAGGAGGGACGATGAGCGCCCGAATCCCCGACCTTCCACCCGAATCGGCGACGATCGCCGATGGGGCCTTGCGCGGGCAGCTCGAAGATCTCGCCGCCTCGCACGGGTCCCCGCTGTGGCTGCGCCGACAGAAGGACGCCGCAGAGCAGTCCGCCCGTGACGCCGCCGTTCTCATGCTCTTCGGGCGCGGGGGAGAGCCTCGCACCGAGGCAGGAGGAGCAGAAGCATCGCGCCTGGCCGAACTCGGCGTCGCCGATGTCGACATCGTTCTTCTCCAGCGTGCCGCGACCCTGCGCCATCATCCCGGGCAGGTCGCCTTCCCCGGAGGCGGTCGTGATCCCGAAGACGATTCCATGGCGGCCGCCGCGCTGCGTGAAGCGGAGGAAGAAGCCGGAATCTCCCCGGACACCGTCGAAGTTCTCGGAGAGATGGACCCGCTCTATATCCCCGTCTCGAAGTTCGAGGTCACTCCGGTTATCGGCTATTGGCGTCAGCCGGGCCAAGTCCAGGTGATGGATCAGCGGGAGTCCTACTCCGTCTATCGGGTGGCCATCGCCGACCTCGTCGCCCCCGCCAACCGCGGAACCTTCGCCCGTCCCGATCTGAAGATCTCGACCCCGGCCTTCGACGTCGGAGTCCTCAAGGTATGGGGCTTCACTGCCGGCATCCTCGACTTCGCCCTCGACCATCTCGGCTGGGCCGGTGAATGGGACAAGAAGGTTCCCATCGCCATCGACTTCTGAATTCGGCCACTGCGGTTTCCGGTGACGGTCAGCGCTGCCCGGCCTTCGCTCTGAACAGCACCGCGGCCCACACCGCCGCCACAGCGAGGATGAGCAGACACCAGCCGACAGCGAGATAGCCGGAAGCGCCCATCTCGGTGCCGATGAGCAGTGCGCGCAGAGCGTCGATGATCGGGGTGATCGGCTGATTGTCGGCGAACACCTCCAGCCACTTCGGCATGGTCTCGACCGGCACGAACGCGCTGGAGACGTACGGGAGGAAGAGCAGGATGAAACCGTATCCATTGGCGGATTCGGGAGACTTCGCGGCGAGGCCGATAGCGGCGAAGAGATACGTGATCGCCAGAATGTAGAGGGCGACGAGTCCGACGGTCGCCAGCCATTCGGCCACTCCGGCGGAGGGGCGGAATCCGATGGCGACGGCGACGAGGAGGACGATGGAAGTGGCGAACAGATTCCTTGCGAGGCTCGCCGCCACGTGCCCGGTGATGACGGCAGACGCTCGCACCGGCATCGTCCGCAGTCGGTCGACGAACCCGGAGGTCATGTCCGAAGCCACCGACAGCGAGGTCGAGGCGGCACCGAATCCGGCGCAGGTGAGGATGATTCCGGGGACGACGTAGTCGACGTAGCCGCCGTCGGGATCGAGAGCGCCGCCGAAGACGAAGGTGAACATGAGCATGAGCATCACTGGCAGAGCGACGGCCATGAGCAGCGATTCGACGTCGCGAACAGCGTGACGCAGGCTCCTGCCGATGAAGGCGGCCTCGGTTGAGAACCCGCGAGGGCGTGTACGGGAGACCCCTCGGGGGAGGGGAGAGGCGGTGGTCGCTGCTGTCGTCGGGGTATCGGTGATCGGGTGACTGTGTGACATTGGTCTGTCCTCTCTGGACGGTGTGGAGATCGGAGACGTGGGATCGGATATCGAGCGCTCAGTGAGGTGAGCCGGCCGAGGTGAAATCGAGGAAGACGTCGTCGAGGCTGGGACTGTGCAGGGAAACCGAGGCCCGAGGCGATCGGGAAGTCCACGGCTCGAGAGCCGCGGCGAGGCCGGCGACAGTGCCGTCGGTCGCGATCTCATCCAGTTGAGTTCCGTCTGTTCCGCGGATCGACACGGTGTCCTCGCCGATGCGTGCCTTGAGTTCTGCTGGTGTGCCCAGACCCGCCATTCGGCCGCTGTCGAGCAGGCCGATCCGGTCGGCCAGTGCATCGGCCTCGTCGAGGTACTGGGTGGTGAGGAACACCGTCGCGCCGCCTCGGGAGAGCTCGCTGACTTCGGTCCACAGCTGCTGCCGGGAGCGGGTGTCCAGCCCGGTGGTGGGTTCGTCGAGAATGAGCACCTCGACAGGGACGACGAGGCTGAGAGCCAGGTCGAGGCGGCGACGCATACCGCCGGAGAGTGCGGCGACCCGGGTGGACATGAAGGCTGTGAGGCTGAGCTTCTCGGCAAGGTCGCGGCTTCGCGCTTTCGCGGCACTCCGACTCAGCCCGGAGAGTCGACCGAGGAGGACGAGGTTCTCTTCGGTCGAGAGATGGGCATCGACGGCAGCTGACTGGCCGGTGACGGCGAATCGCCGCTTCGCCTCGGCGGGTGACTCGCGCACATCGACGTCCATGACTCGAACTGATCCGGCATCAGGGCGGACGAGCGTGGTGAGGATATTGATGCATGTGGTCTTCCCTGCGCCGTTGGAGCCGAGAAGTGCGAAGACCTCGCCTCTGTGCACGTGGAAGTCGAGTCCGTCGAGGACGGTCTTCGTTCCGAAGCGCTTGCCCACCTGTGTGAAGGAGATAGCGGGAGAACGGACGTCACCCGTGTCGATGTGCCCTGTCGGTTTCGGTGACGGTGCCGTTGAGTCCTGTGCGGTGCTGGTTGAACTTTCCGTGGTCATGATGGGAGTCCTCTCACGAGTCGTGGTTCCCGGAGCAAGTGTCTGTATATGACAGAAACTGTATATGACACTAACACGCAATATATGCCATACACAATATAGACTGACGGCATGAGCACGGATGATCTGATCGAGCAGCTTCCCAGTGGAATCGCACTGGCCTGGGGTGTCGCGGCGACTCCCCAGCGGGGGCCGAAGAGGGAGATGAGCGTCGAGAAGATCGTCGACGCTGCGATTGAGATCGCCGACAGCGACGGCATCCAGGCGGTGTCGATGGCGGCGGTCGCGAAACGACTCGGGTACACGCCGATGTCGCTCTACCGCTATGTCAGCTCGAAGGACGATCTGCTGCTGCTCATGCAGGAGGAGGCGACCGGCCTGCCGCCGGAGCCAGGCGAGGAGGATCTCGGCTGGCGGGCACGACTCGGTGAACTCTATGAGGCGCAGTCACAGATCTATTCGCGTCAGTCCTGGCTGCTGTCGATGCCGATCACCGGCAGCCCGATCACACCGAACAGTTCGGCCTGGCTGGAAGCCGATCTCGAGGCGCTCCGCGATACCGGTCTGACCGAAGAGGAGGGGATCGCTGTCTCACTTCTCGTCACCGGTGCGGCTCGTTGGAAAGGGCTGATTGCGGCAGGCTACGAGGAGCAGAGCAGAGCGACCGGTTTGGACGCCGCCGAGGTGGCGGCGCGGGAGCAGCGTCTCTTCGACGCCGTCATCACCGAGGATGGATATCCCTTCCTCAGGAAGGCGATCGATGCGGGGGTCTTCGCCTCGGAATTCGATCCCTTCGACTTCGGGCTCGAACGAGGTTTGGACGGGGTGGAGGCCTTCATCGAGGCGATCGTGAACGCGCGGGCAGGTGCCGTGTCCGACGTGGCGAACGACGGCTCGAGCGCAGCGACCTCAGTCGCCGCGCCCGATGATGCGACGGAGGCAGCGGCTGCAGGGCATGCCGCGATCGCCGATGATGACCCTGCGGTAGCGGCCGATAAGAAGCTGCGAGAGGCGCAGAAAGCGGTCCGGCAGGCGCAGAAGGTGCTGGCCGAGGCACGGAAACGGGAACGTCAGGTTCTGCGGGAAGCCAAGGAGCGAGTCGCGAAGCGACGCTGAGCGTGAATGCGAGAAGCGGCGCCGGACGAAATGTCCGGCGCCGCTTCTCGCATCTGCCGCGGTTCTCAGATTGGGAGAGGTGTCAGTACCTGGGTCCCGAGGGATTCTTCACTGCGCGCTTGACAGAGGCCACCAGCGACTTGGCCGAACCGATCGCGGTGCCGGGAACCGGGTTGCCCTTCTTGAACAGCGGGAGGGCCACAAGGACGAGGATGATCGCAATGACGGCGAGGATGCCGAAGACGATGAGGAAGCTGCCCCACCATGGCCAGCCCAGACCCTCATGGAATGCTGCCGCACCGGCGAAGATCACCATGAACGAGGACAGGAAGAGCAGGAAGAGAGCGACGATGGCCAGTCCGGCCCCGATGCCCAGGTTCTTCGCACCGGCAGTGGCCTCGGCCTTGGCGAGGGCAATCTCTTCTTCGGCGATCGCTTTGGAATCGTCGCTGATGCCTTTGATCAGTTCGCTGATGGACCGTTCGGCCATGAGAGCTCCTAAATCGAGAACGAGGACAATCTAACTTAAGAGTAGTCTGAACGGGCTCTGCGGCCAAAGGCGAATCGGCGGGGAATCGGGAAAACCCGTCGGATCCGGACGACCGCCGTTATGCGGCAGGGTCGTCTGTCACCGACGGGTCATCCGATTTCGGCCTCAGAGCGAGGGGCTCAGGCTCCTGTGACGGACTTTTCGATCTGATCCATCACCGAGGCATCGGCGAGGGTCGACGTGTTGCCGACCTCGCGGTTCTCGGCAACGTCCTTGAGCAGGCGACGCATGATCTTGCCCGAGCGGGTCTTGGGCAGGTCCGTGACGATGTGCACCTTCTTCGGCTTCGCGATGGGGCCGATGTCCTTGCCCACATGCTGACGCAGCTCCTCAGAGGTCTCGGGGGAGTCCTCGACGCCGTTGGAGACGATGACGAACGCGACGACGGCCTGACCGGACGTGTCGTCGGCGGCGCCGACCACAGCCGCCTCGGCGACCTTGGGATGCGCGACGAGCGAGGACTCGATCTCCGCGGTGGACAGGCGGTGACCGGACACATTCATCACGTCGTCGACACGCCCGAGGAACCAGATGTCCCCGTCCTCATCACGGCGGGCGCCGTCGCCGGCGAAGTACGTGTCTTCGAACCGCGACCAGTAGGTCTCCTTGAAGCGCTCCGGGTCTTTCCAGATTCCGCGCAGCATCGACGGCCATGGGCGGCGGATGACGAGCAGTCCGCCTTCGGGGCCGGCCGGGTTCTCACCCGAATCATCGACGACATCGACGGAGATGCCGGGAATCGGACGCTGTGAGGAGCCGGGCTTGGTTGAGAGCACGCCGGGCAGAGGCGCGATCATGTGGGCCCCGGTCTCGGTCTGCCACCATGTGTCCACGATCGGGCAGCGCTCACTGCCGATGACGCGGTGGTACCAGCGCCAGGCCTCGGGGTTGATCGGTTCGCCGACGCTGCCGAGCAGGCGCAGACTGGATAGATCGTACTTCGCGGGGATCTCCTCGCCCCACTTCATGCAGGTGCGGATCGCCGTCGGTGCGGCGTAGAGGATCGTGGCTCTGTACTTCTCGATGATCTCCCACCAACGACCCTGATGCGGGGTGTCCGGAGTGCCTTCGTAGATGATCTGAGTGGTGCCGGCGGCCAGTGGGCCGTAGGTGACATAGGAGTGACCGGTGATCCAGCCGACGTCGGCGGTGCACCAGAAGACATCGGATTCGGGCTTGATGTCGAAGACGGCCTTCATCGAGTAGAGCACCTGAGTGAGGTAGCCGCCGGTGGTGTGGAGGATGCCCTTGGGCTTTCCTGTCGTACCGGAGGTGTAGAGGATGAACAGCGGGTGCTCCGAGTCGAAGAATTCGCACTCGTGTGTGTCGCCGGCCTGGCCGACGGAGTCCTCCCACCACTGGTCACGGCCTTCGACCCAGTCGACGTCCTGACCGGTGCGCTTGACGACGAGGACGTGCTCGACGGGAGTGTCGCCCTGGGCGATCGCTTCGTCGACGGCCGGCTTGAGACTCGTGGGTTTGGCGCGCCGGTAGCTGCCGTCGGCGGTGATGACGACGCGGGCCTCGGCGTCGATGATGCGCGAGTGCAGAGCATCGGCGGAGAATCCGCCGAAGACGACGGAATGCGCCGCACCGAGGCGGGCACAGGCGAGCATCGAGATCACCGCTTCGGGGATCATCGGCAGATAGATGGCCACCCGGTCGCCGGTCTTCACGCCGAGGTCGATCAGCGTGTTCGCCGCCTTCGACACCTCGGCCAGGAGCTCGGCATAGGTGAAGGTGCGGGAGTCGCCCGATTCGCCTTCGAAGTTGATGGCCACGCGGTCGCCGTTGCCTGCGAGGACGTGACGGTCGAGGCAGTTATAAGCGACGTTGAGCTTTCCGCCGACGAACCATTTCGCGAACGGCGGGTTCGTCCAGTCGAGGACCTCGCCGAAGTCTTCGTGCCAATCGACGAGCTCACGGGACTGTTCGGCCCAGAAACCCAGGTAGTCCGCCTCGGCGCGTTCGTATTCATCGGCCTTGACGTTGGCTGCGGCCGCGAACTGCTCAGGTGGGGCAAACGTCTCGGTCTGCTCGGCAGCGGTTTCGGTCATGCTTTCCCTCCGACTTCCTTGGTGGATCGAAAATTCTAGTTGCACTGTATACCTGCGGTCGGGGGCTGGGGAGAGCAGTTTCACTCGATGAACGGGGAAATCGGGGGTAGCCACCGTGCTTTTATCGTGGTATGGCTCACATGATTTCGACGGCTACGCGGCGACGGAAGGGCCGCCTCGGCGGGGGACTGAGGAGTCTTCGACGTGCCTGAGAATGCGCATATGAGTGCACAGGTGGCCTGTGTTCTGCAAGGATGGGGTCAGAGTCTGTCGGGATCCGTCCCGCGCGGACACGGAAACACTGTTAGCTTTTCCCCGAGATCGACTGGAGTCAGCGATGAGTTCGCCGCAGCATCCAACCGGGTCCGGGCCACAGCCGTGGCAGGATCAGCCCCCGCAGTACCCGGGCCAGAACGCGCAGCAGCCTGGTGGTCAGCCGCCGGCCTACGGTTCGGGGCCAGGGCAGTTCGGTTCTGCTCCCGGGCCGGGCTATGGTTCCGCACCGGGACCCTACGGTTCGGCACCGGGACAGCCCGCCGCACAAGGACCCTATGGTTCGGCTCCGGCTCAGTACGGTTCGGGACCTGGCCCGTACGGTTCTGCTCCCGGTCAGTACGGATCGGCGCCGGGACCCTATGGTTCGGCTCCGGGACAGGGCCAGTTCGGTCAGGCGCCTGCGCCGAAGCAGAAGACCGGCCCGGGAATCCTCGGCCCGCTGACTCTGCGCGATCTCTTCCTCCTGTTCGCCGGACTGCTCGCCTTCATCGCATTGTTCGTGCCGTACCGGGGTTACGATTACGGCCTCGGCAGTGAGACGACCACTCTGTGGCACTGGAATGTCGCCGATATGGGCGCGCTCGTATTCGGAGTGCTCACAATTCTGCTCATCGTGGCGGCCGTGCTCGTCAACAAGCTCGGCAACAGCCGACTGCGAGTCGGATCGCTCAGCCTCGACCAGTTCATCTCCGTGCTCTCGGCGATCGCCTTCACCTATGTGTTCGTCGATCTGCTCACTTCGGCGGTCTACTGGCATGTGGGTTCGTACCTGACGTTCTTCGCCGGCCTCATCGCGTTCTTCGCCGGAGTATTCACGATGCTGCCGTTCTTCGCCAAGGAATTCGCCGGCCGCGAGGACATCGAAACCCATCCGAAGGCTCGCCCTGTCACCAAGCACACCCAGCATCCGGCACCAGTGGCCAATGTGCCCGGTGCTGCCGGCCCGGGCACCGGTGCACCCGGATTCGCGCCTTACGGAGCGGCTCCGGCCGGTGTGGGACAGGCGGCGCCCGGTCAGCCGGATCAGTTCGGTCAGCCGAGCGGCCCGGGACAGTCCGCCCAGCCGACTCAGTTCGGTGCGCCCGGACAGCAGGACCAGTTCGGCGGACCAGGACAGTCGGGTCAGCCTGCACAGCAGGGGCAGCAGGACCAGTTCGGTCAATCAGGACAGTTCGGCGGTCCGGAACAGCAGAACCAGTTCGCCGCTCCGGAACAGCGGGTCCAGCCTTCCGACCAGCAGAACCAGCCCAGCCCCTACGCTCCGCCGCAGGAGCAGGACTCCGAGCGTTCGGCTAGCTCCTTCGCCGCACCCGCCGCTTCCGGCACCTCGGGCGCGGGCGCTGCGCCCGAATCCGCGGACGTGGCATCCGACCAGGCCTCGGACGACGGACCGGTGCACAGCACCGGTGACGGACAGACCTACCTGGGTCGTCACGATTCGGACGCCCCACAGCATTCGCAGAGCGAACCGACTCAGGCATTCGGTGTCGGAGCCGGACAGCCGCAGACCGATGCGACCGGAGACCAGACCGCCGCTGCGGGAAGCCGGGCCGTTGAGTCGGGCAGCCAGCCTGCAGCGTCTGACGCCCAGTCCAGGCAGTCCGATGACATGTCACACTCGGGCGCCGCGGCCGCTGCCGCAGGCGCCGGAGTGATCGGTGCCGGTGCTGCCGGCGTCGCTGCTGCGCATTCGGATTCCGAACGTCGCCGTGGCCGCCACGCCGCTCCCGAAACGGAGTCCGACGCGGAATCGACCCTCGGTGCGGATTCGACGTCCGGTGCGGAACCGACCGACACCGGGTCGGCTGCTCGGAAGGATGAAGCGAACGACGACACGTCCGCGGACCGGTCCACGGCCGCCTCGGCGACGTCAGACGAGACCCCCACGGTGGTGTCACCGTCCGAGAGCAGCGACCTGGTCTCCAAGGTCAACGCCAAATCGTCCGACACGAACGCCGCCGAAGGTGCGAACGTCGCCGGCGCGAATTCGGCTGCGCAGTCCTCGACCGATGCCGGTCAGGCCTCGACAGGAAATGCATCGGAAGATGCGGCCTCGGCAGATGCGGCGTCGAACGATTCGCCATCGGATTCCCCGGCATCGACCGACGGGACCACGGTGCAGGACCCGGACGACGACGCCAACATCCGCTCCACCGATGCCACCGTCGTCAGCACCCCGGCCGACGACAAGGTCGTGTCAGATGATGAACCCACCTCAGTTGGCAAGACGGGCGCGGACGACGACGAACAGGCGACCGCTGTGATGGAGCCGGCAGTCAACTCGGAGCGGACCACCGCTCCCGAAAGCGAAGAGCCGACTCAATACGTTCCCGTGGCCGACTACGCCAACCGGCCGGAGACCGACGGGGGCGCGGAGAGGTCGAACGACGAGACCATGGCACAGACGGCCGTCGACAACCAGCCGGTGCCCGCCGATGCGGGGCAGAACCGGTCCGGTGATGCGCCGAACGACGGACGGAACGCCGATCAGGACAATGGTCAGGCCGAGAACCAGGACGGTGGACGCCCCATCATCCAGGCCTTCTGGTTCGCCGTTCCCGAACCGCGCGAAGCCGTGGACGAGACCACCGGAATGCCGGTGTTCACGATCTACCCCGGCGACTGGTACCTCAGCCTCGAAGACAACGGATCCTGGTTCAAGGTCCGCGACTCCGACGGCAGCACCACTGGCATCCTGCGCAATATCGAAGGAATCCAGCGCGGCTGAGCCGACTGGAATCCACTCACGCGTCAACGCTGTGGACAGACCTCGGTCGAATCGGTGCCCACCGGCACCACATGATGTGACCGGCCGGTCGGCCCACCGCGGCTGACGTGGACGGAGGCCGCCGACTGCCGCTGGGGGCGCCTCCTGTGACTCAACCTCACAGGAGGCGCCCCTTCGTCGTTCCATCCACAGGGCGGCACTCCGGCCTGGCCGGTGACAGCCGGGCGGATCCAGGCTCGGTGCATGCAGGTAGCCCTCATCACCGACCTCGGTGCGATCACGGAAGAATGCGCCCGAGTGGCCGAAAGCATCGGCATCTCGCTGACCGTCCTGCCTCCCGACTCCGGAGGCTGGCAGTCCGCGTCGCTCATCCTCCTCGGAGAAGACGTCCGCGAAGCCCCCGCCACCGACCGGGCAGACACGATCCTCGTCGTCCTCGACGATGACGAACCCTCCTCGACCTGGGCGAGGGCCGCGCACCTCGGCGTCGACCAGCTCGCCGTGCTGCCTGCTGCTGCGGAATGGCTGAGCGGGCGGATGATCGCCGCTGTCGAACCGCCGACGGCACCCGGGACCACGGTCGGCGTCGTCGCCGGATGCGGGGGAGCCGGAGCCTCCGTGCTCGCCTGCGCACTCGCCCGGCGGGCCGGAGCCGATCACAGCACCGTCCTCGTCGACGCCGACCCGCTCGGCGGGGGACTCGACCTCGTCCTCGGCGCCGAACAGGCCCCCGGTCCGCGATGGACCGACCTCAGTGCCTCCCGCGGACAGCTGCGCCCCTCCACCCTGGCCGAAGCGCTGCCCCGCCACGACGGGCTCGCCCTTCTGTCCTGGGGGCGAGACGACACCGTCGACCTCGACCCGGACGTCTTCGACGACTTCCTCGCCGCGGCCGGCCAGGCCTTCGACCTCGTCATCGTCGATCTGCCCCGCCACGCCCCACCCCAGTGGACCCGGCGCTGCCATCATGTCCTCCTCGTCTCCCCGGCCCGGGTCAGATCCGCCGTCGCCTCCTCCCAAGTGGCCAAGCGGCTCTCCCAAGCCCACCCGGATGTGCGCCTCGTCGTCCGTGAAACCGGGGCCGGCGGGCTCGACGCCGACCTCCTCGCCGATTCCATCGGGCTGAGCCTGGCTGGAAGCATCCGCGACGATCGGGGCCTGTCCGCCGCCGTCGACCGCGGCGAGGGAATCCCAGGTGGGGCGCACCTCGGCCGCCTCGTCGACCGATTGCTGGGGGAGTGGGTGGAATGAGCGAATGGCTCGACGCCTCGCTCGTCGCCGATGTCCGCAAAACGCTGCTCGACAATCCGGGGCCGGTGACCACGGCTGCCGTCGCCGAGGCGGTCCAGCGCACCGGACGCGTGCTCGGTTCCTCCGCCCTGCTCGAGCTCGTCACCCGGCTGTCCGCGCAGCTGTCCGGGGCCGGACCCCTGCAGTCCGTGCTCGAGGTGCCCGGCACCACGGACGTGTTCGTCAACGGGCCGCGGGAGGTCTTCGCCGACACAGGTGACGGTCCCCAGCTGCTCGACCTGACGCTGGGATCCGAAGAGGACGTGCGGTCCTTGGCGGTGCGTTTGGCCGCCCTCGGCGGGCGCCGCCTCGACGATTCTTCCCCCTATGTCGACGTTCGTCTGCCCGACGGGGTGCGGATGAACGCGATCGTCCCACCGATCTCCGGGGAGACGACGACGATCAGCTTCCGCGTACCCAAACGGGCCGGATTCCCCTATTCCCAGCTCTGCGCCGAAGGGTTCCTCCCCGCTGAGATCAGCCCCCTCGTCGCCGAGGCGGTCACCTCGCGGGCGAACATCCTCGTCTCCGGCGGAACGGGCACGGGAAAGACCGTCCTCCTCGGCGCTCTGCTGTCGCTGGTCGAACCGATCCAACGCATCGTCATCGTCGAGGACTCCCGCGAGCTCATCGTCACCCACCCGCACACCGTGCAGCTCGCTGCGCGTCAGGCCAACGTCGAAGGCGGCGGCGAAGTGACCCTGACCGACCTCGTGCGCAATGCCCTGCGGATGCGGCCCGATCGCCTCGTCGTCGGGGAATGCCGCGGTGCCGAGGTCCGGGACATGCTCACGGCCCTCAATACCGGGCACGAGGGTGGGTGTGCGACGATCCACGCGAACACCGCCGAGGCCGTGCCCAGCCGGGTGGCCGCGCTCGGTGCGCTGGCGCAGATGAGTCCGGACGCCGTGTATTCGCAGTTCTCCACCGCCATCGACCTCGTCATCCATCTGCGTCGCACGGGTTCCGAGCGGGGAGTCACGGAATTGGCGATCCCGACGAGGACTGGATCCGAGGGAGTGGTGATGGAACCGGTGTGGGGTCGCCCCTCGCCGTCGACGGCCGGCACTGTCAATCGGCGTGCCCTGGCCCGGTTCGAAGCCGTGCTCGAACAGAAGTCCGCGCAATGATCGTCGTCACCGCCGTCCTCATCGCGGCCGGGATCATCCTCGCCGCGCCTCCGGACCCGGGCTCCAGGCTGCGCGAGCTCTTGCCCCGTGGGGAGGGCGGAGAATCGGTGCGGAAAGGGGTGCGTGCCTTCTTTCGCCCAGGCGGTCACACCGCCGACGATCAGGCCGAGCGTCTGTGGGCGATCGCCGCCGTGGAGAACTGCGCCCACCTGCTCAAGGTGGGGATGACCCCACAGGCGGTGATGAGCACACTGAGCCGCCGCAACGACGTCCTGACCCCGATCTCACGAGCCATCTCCCTGGGCGAGGAACCCGGACGCGCCATCGCCACCCGCAGCTCCGGACTGTCGGAGACCGCCGCTCACGTGCTGTCGGGAATGGCCGCCGTGTGGACGGTGTCCGAACGCTCCGGAGCACCGGCAGCGGAGATGATCCTCCGGTATGCGGCAGCGTAGAGGGACGCCCTCGATGCCGAACGCGAACGCCGCATCGCGATGGCCGGACCGAGGTCGACGGTGCGGGTGCTCAGCTGGCTGCCGCTCATCGGTGTCGGTCTCGGCCTGCTCATCGGCGTCCGCCCTCTGGAACTCATCACCGGACTGCCGGGACAGCTGAGCATCGGTGCCGGTCTCCTCCTGTACGGGGCCGGCCGGTGGTGGATGCGGACGATGATGCTCAGAGCACAGAGATGACCATGCTGATTGTGCTCATCGGTGTCTGCGTCGGACTCGGCGTGCTCCTGTGGTCCGGACCGACCCGCGGGAGACTGCAGAGCCTCCTCGGCGAGGGCCGATCCGTTCCCACCGACACCGAGGCGGCTGCCGGGGAGGCGGGAACGCCGGAGTCGGGGACGGCAGGAGCAGTGGCCGATGATCAGCTGGCGTTCGACCTCGACCTTGTGGCGATCTGCCTGACCTCCGGTCTGCCGATTCCCGTGGCGCTGACCCTGACCGCCGAGGCGACCGACGACCGGTCGGGTCTGCAGAGGATCGCCCGTGCAATGACGATCGGAGGGCGCAGGCTCGCCGACGATGATCGCCTGCTGCCGGTGCTCGAGGTCTTCGAGTTCTCCGAACACACCGGCGTCGGCCCGGCACCTCTCATCGAGTCAGTGGCCGAGGAGCTGCGGGCTTCGTCCCGTCGGCGTCGGCAGGAGGCGGCCGCCTCTTTGGGTGTGCAGCTGGTGCTGCCTTTGGGCGTGTGCATTCTGCCGGCGTTCCTGCTGCTGTCTGTCGTTCCGGTCGTCATCTCACTGCTGACCGACCTCACGACCGTGTTCTTCTGAAGTGGTGACCGGGTTTTCAGACTCGACCGATAGGCTCGGGACATGGCACCGGTCACACCTTTCAATCAGCTGTCCAATGTCGAACAAGCCGAGGACTACGCCGAGAATCTCTTCGTCGGTCGATCCGTGCGCCTGCGGCCGCTGAGGGAGGATGATCTGCCGTACCTCGAACAGTGGTGGTTCGATCCCTCGATCGTCGTCCTGCAGAATCACACGGTTCTGCCGCGGCCCGAAGGGGGTGTGTCCGAGCAGTTCTCGCAGTGGAGTGCGAACATCTCGAGCGAGGCAGTCGGCTTCAGCATCGAGCTGACCGAAACCGAGGAGTTCGTCGGCCATGTCACCCTCTACGGACGCAATCCCATCAACCAGTCCGCCACTCTGGCGATCGTCCTCGGCCCTGAATTCCACGGTCGCGGATACGGCTCGGATGCCGTGCGACTGGCCGTGAAATACGGGTTCCTCCAATTGGGACTCAATCGCATCGAGCTGCAGACCTGGGCGTTCAACACCCGTGGAATCGCCTCCTATACGAAAGCCGGATTCGTCGAAGAAGGCCGTCGACGCGAAGCCGTGTTCTTCAACGGCCGGCGCCACGACGAAGTCATCATGGCCATCCTCAGAGACGACTGGGCCGGCAACAGCTGATGCTCGGGCTGCGCTGACTCGCACGCCGTTTCCTGTGGACGGCGCCTCCACTCACACACGGTGAGCTTGTGGATGCAGAACACGTTTCCACAGGTGCGAATCCGGCCCTGGACACGGCAGCATGCCGACTCCCAGGCTGAAGGTCCGCTCGCAGAGTGCGAACGGGGTTTCAGCCAAGGAGGAGAGCATGGCCACCACATCACCGTCCCCGCAGATCGAGGACCCGCCGACCGGGCACGTGGAACCGGTCGAGGACCACAGCGAGATCGAACAGTTCTGGGAACCCGACGCCGGAGCGACCACAGCCGAATATGCGATCACCACTCTGGCCGCGTGCGGATTCGCAGCACTTCTCGTCGTGGTCCTCAAATCCGAACCGATCAAGGAACTCATCACGGGGGTCATCTCCTCGGCGCTCGGTCTGGGAAGCTGAACCGTCATGGCACGCGGACGCTCCCGTCAGCGGCAGCGAGGATGGGATCGCGATGCGGGAACGGCGACGGCGGAATTCGCCGTCGTCATGCCGGCTGTCGTTCTTCTCATCGTGCTGCTCGCGGGAGCCGCCGCTGTCGGGTTCTCCCAGCTGCGAGCCTTCGACGCGGCACGGTCCGCGGCCCGTGAGATCGCCCGCGGCGAACCACAGGCCGCCGTCGTGTCCGAAGCGAAGAAGCACGCCGGTGACTCATCCTCGGTCCGTGTCCGAGCCGACGGCGGATACTCGGTCGTCACGGTCACGATCGAGCTGCCGGCCGCGATCTTCTTCCTCGACACCGTCGACGCGGATGCCACCGCACGGTTCGAAGGGGACAGAGGAGGACCGTCATGACGAACATCGTCGTGGGTCTCTGCTCGATCGTGCTCGTCCTCGTCACCGCCATCGGCAGCCTCGGCCAGGCGTTCGTCGCCCACAGTCGGGCACAGAGTGCCGCGGATCTGGCGGCGCTCGCCGCCGCGGACGCCGTGCGCGGACTGGCCACCGGGGAACCGTGTGAGACGGCGAAGGAGGTCGCGATTCGCAACGGCGGACACCTCAAGGACTGCCGTGCCTCATTGAGTGAGCAATCCGCCTATGTCGTCATCGAAGTCGACATCCCGGGACCTCTGCCGAAGGTCAGAGAGGAGGCCGTCGCCGGGAAATGAGGGGGATCGCTACCTGAGCACGGTGCGCAGCAGCCTCAGCGCAGCGTCCTTCTCCAACGGTTCGTTGCCGTTGCCGCACTTCGGCGACTGCACACACGACGGGCAGCCGTCGATGCACTCACATGCGGCGATGGCATCCCTTGTCGCACCCAACCATTCTTCGATGACCTCGCTGCCGCGTTCGGCGAAACCGGCACCACCGGCCAGACCGTCATAGACGAACACTGTCGCCAGTCCGGTGTCGGCATGCAGAGCCGTCGACACTCCGCCGATATCCCACCGGTCGCAGCCGGCGAAGAGCGGCAGCAGACCGATCGAAGCATGCTCGGCGGCATGGACGGCTCCGGGCAGGTCTCCGGAGACGACTTCGGCCTCGTCGAGGACGCTCTGCGGAATCGTCCACCACACGGCCTTCGTCCGCAGCGTGCGCTCCGGCAGGTCGAGCTCGTGTTCGGCGATGATCGCTCCACCTCGCTTGGCCCGCATCCGGTAGGCGACGACCTGATCCTTGACGTCGACGGTGCCGCTGCACACAGCCACCCCGGAGGGCAGAACCCGCTGCGCATCGGTGTCGACGATCGAGATCTCCGTCTGCGAGCGCGGCTGAGTCGTGTAGTCGACCTCGGCACGTTCGACGGCGACGATCCGGTCCTCGAGGTCGAGATCGAGGACGGTGAAGTCGATGCCCTGATGCGTGTACACCGCGCCCGGATGGGCTCCCGTATGTGCACCCGATTCGTCGACCGTGCCCAGCAGAGTGCCGGTGCTCGCTTCGACCAGGCTGAATTGTCCGCCGCCGGAACCGCGGATATCGGACAGGTCGGTCGCCGGTTGGTCTTTTGCCCAGAACCATCCGGTCGGCCGTGCTCGCAGCATCTTCCGCTCCACGAGATCGTCGATGACCTCGGACGAATCGTCCGGGAAGTGCACGAGATCGGCCGCCTTCAGAGGCACCTCGGCGGCGGCCGCACACAGGTGACCGGAAAGCACGTGCGGATTGCCCGGATGGATGACGCCGGCGTCGACGGGGGAGTCGAAGATGACTTCGGGGTGGTGGACGACGAAGGTATCGAGCGGATCATCGCGGGCGATGAACACAGCCATCCACCGTTGCCCGGCTCGGCCCGCGCGTCCCGCCTGCTGCCATAGGGACGCCAAGGTCCCCGGCCAGCCGGAGATGATGACCAGGTCGAGTCCGGAGATGTCGATGCCCAGCTCCAGAGCATTCGTCGACGCCACGGCCAGCAGCTGACCCGAACGCAGAGCCGTCTCGAGCATCCTGCGCTCTTCGGCCAGATACCCGCCCCGGTATGCCGCGACCTTGCCGGTCAGGGTCTCGTCCACCTCACCCACCTGGTCACGGACCGTCTGCGCCAGGGCTTCGGTGCCTCGGCGGGAGGCGATGAACGTGATCGATCGATATCCGGCGCACATGGAATCGGTGATGACATCGGCGGCCTCGACGAGGCCGCTGCGCCGGTCCCCGCCCGGTGACACAGGAGGCTCCCACAGTGCGAAGCTGCCTGCTGCCCGGGGTGAAGAATCCTCGGTCACCGCGTTTGCGGGCCGCCCGGTCAGCTTCGCAAAGGCTGCGTCCGGGTCCGCCATCGTCGCCGAGGCTCCGATGACGACCGGGGCAGCCCCGTAGTAGGCGGCGATGCGCAGCAGGCGGCGGAGGATGAGTGCGACGTGGGACCCGAACACTCCACGGTAGCGGTGGGCTTCATCGATGACTATGAAGCGCAGGTTTTTGAACATCCGGGCGAAGCGTTCGTGCTGGGGCAGAATGCTGCGGTGGAGCATGTCCGGGTTGGTGAAGATGATGTTCGCATGCCGTCTCGCCCAGTCCTTCGAGACCTGTGAGGTGTCCCCGTCGTAGCTGGCGGGACGCATGCCCTGGATGACGAATCGTTCGAGTTTGGCCAGCTGATCGGCGGCCAGAGCCTTTGTCGGAGCGATGTAGATCGCCGAGGCGGTGCGCAGCTTCCCGCGAGTCGATTGGATCGCTTCGAGCACCGGCAGCCAGAATCCCAACGACTTGCCCGACGCGGTGGGGGTGGCGATGACGACGTCGGAACCGTCCCTGGCCGTCTGCGCCGCCTCGAGCTGGTGCTGCCACAGAGCGTCGACGCCGATGGAATGACATGCGTGCTTGAGTTCCTCGTCGATCCAGTCCGGCCACTCGGCATCCCGTTCGAAACGCTGCGGGATATCGCGGACATGGACGATCCGCTCATCCCGGGCACCGAAACCGGTGACGATGTCGAGAAGAGCAGAGGAGGCCATGAGTCAATTATGGCGCAGTCGCTAGGATTCTTCTGTGACTGATCTGCCGTTGGCCCACCTGGGCGAGACCCTCTACCGTTCCGGATACACCGAACCACGGCTGCGCCAGTTCTGGGGTGGTCCGACCTCGGAGGCGCTGCTGCGCAACAACGCCGCACCCGCCATCCACCACTGCGCCCGGACGCTGGCGGACCAGTCGTCGACGGCCGCCGACCGTGCCATGGCCAGCGCGGCGCTGCTCTTCCACTTCCACCGCACAGTCCCGGTCGCCCAGGTCCGCGCCCTGCTGGGGGAGTCCTTCGACACCGCCGCCGAGGCGGGGCTGATCACCGTGGACGACGACGAGGTGACCGCCCCCTTCGCCCTGACCCCCTATGAACTTCCCGTGGGTGTTCCCCGCGGCTTCCGTCCCGGGGACGAGAACCTCTACCTCGTGGCCGACCACGGGACCCTGACCACACCGGATGTCCTCGACGGCGAGTTCGTACTCGGACTCGGCGGAGCCGGCCGGACACTGGTGTCGATCACCCCGCGCGACCACGTCGGGGTAGCCGCCGACATCGGCACCGGCTGCGGAATCCAAGCTCTGCTGCTGACCCGCCACAGCGACCGAGTCATCGCCACCGACATCTCCCACCGGGCCCTGCGTCTGGCCGAACTCTCGGCCGGACTCAACGGTGTGACGACGATCGAATTCCGGCACGGCTCGCTTCTCGAACCATTGCAGGAACCCGTGGATCTGCTCGTGTCGAATCCGCCGTTCGTGATCACCCCGCGCAGCACGGACACCACCTTCGAATACCGGGACGGCGGAATGACTGGGGACCGACTCGTTCGGGAGCTCTTCACCCGGATCCCTGAGAACCTCACCCCGGGCGGACG
Organism: Brevibacterium sp. OS20; assembly: GCF_056837565.1. NCBI lineage: Bacteria > Bacillati > Actinomycetota > Actinomycetes > Micrococcales > Brevibacteriaceae > Brevibacterium > Brevibacterium sp. OS20. The sequence goes on from NZ_CM166367.1 coordinate 1,131,428, forward strand.
CAGCGTCTGCCTCGGAAACTGGGAAGCCGCCTCGGGGAAGGACGAAGGACCGGAGTCCTGGGTCAGCGATGACGACACGTCAGTGTTCGTCATCGAACGCGAAGTCCTGGACCCCATCGCCTACGCCGAGACCTGGATCCGCGACAGCGGGATCCCTCGCGCCAGCACCGCCTGGAACGACGCAGTCGCCGCATGGCTCGACGACTTCGCCACCAGAGCTGTGGACGAAGTCGTCTTCGGGTACGTGCTGATCGCGAAGTCCGATAACGATGTGCCAACGATTGGTTTCGAAGATCCCGCGATCGGCGACGTCACCTCGGACGTCGACCGCGGACCGTCGGGGACGGCCGAGGGAGTGTTCAAGACCCGGGTCAGAGTCACCTCGGCGCCGGCGAACAATCCGCACGGACTCGCAGAGTTCCTCACCACGATCATCGCGATCCGGTCGTGGCTGGCAGCGGCCGGACCGGAGGAGATCGCCGCGACTGCTTTCACACGCTCTCCGGACCTCGTCGAACATCGCCATTTCCTTCCCGGGGAGCCGGAACCCAACTCGATCACCTTGGAACAGGGGATCGGCTTCGGGCAGGTCTTCGACCTCGACACGGCACTGGCCGGATTCGTGTCCGTCGCGGATGGGACGCTGACCCTGCGACAGACGGCCGGGGCCTTGGCCCAGCTTCTCGAGGTCGATCCCACGGCTCTGGAAGATCAGCTCGTGGCGCAGGTCAGAGCCCTGTGCGCGGCGGGTGCACTGCTGCCCGACGGCGGTTCGATCGGGACCTCGACGACTGGGACGTCGGCGGAATAGGGATAGGATCGGAAACCGTTGACCCCGTGTCCGAGCCGAGATCGGACGAGGTCCGGGCAGCATCCGGGCCGCAAGTGCCGATGAGGAACGTGTCCGTTCAACAGTGTTACATTGGGCCGGATCGTCCGTTGCAGCGGGCAGCTGATGCCGTGAGAGGAATGTGAAAGCGTGACCACAACCGAGAAGAAGCCCCGTCGCCTCGTCATCGTCGAGTCTCCGACGAAGGCGCGAACGATTGTGGGATACCTCGGCGACGGTTATGACGTCGAGGCCTCCGTCGGTCATATCCGCGACCTGCCCACCCCTTCGGAGCTGCCCGCCGATATGAAGAAGGGGCCGTACGGAAAGTTCGCTGTCGACGTCGACAACAACTTCGATCCCTATTATCGGATCGATCCGGGCAAGAAGAAGAAGGTCACCGAACTCAAGCGTCTGCTCAAGGACGCCGACGAACTCTATCTGGCAACGGATGAGGACCGCGAGGGAGAGGCCATCGCCTGGCATCTGCTCGAAGTCCTCAAACCGAAGATTCCGGTCAAGCGCATGGTCTTCCACGAGATCACGCCTGAGGCGATCGAACGGGCCCTGGAGAACACCCGCGATATCGATTCCTCGCTCGTCGACGCGCAGGAGACCCGCCGCATCCTCGACCGTCTCTACGGCTACGAGGTCTCACCCGTGCTGTGGCGCAAGATCCGTGCCGGGCTCTCGGCCGGACGTGTGCAGTCCGTGGCCACCCGCCTCGTCGTCGAACGCGAACGCGAACGCATGGCCTTCGTGCCCGCTGACTACTGGGACCTCGATATCGATCTCGGTCTGCCGGACGGGACGAACCCGTTCGCTGCGAATCTCACCACACTCGACGGATCGCGGGTGGCCAGCGGCCGTGACTTCAACGACAAGGGCGAGCTGAAGAACACCTCGGCGACGATCGTCGACCAGGCGCGAGCGGAGTCGTTGGCCACGGAGCTGAACGGCAGCGCCAAGGATGCGCTGACGGTGACCGCGGTGGAGTCGAAGCCGTACTCCCGGCGCCCGGCCGCACCCTTCACGACCTCGACCCTGCAGCAGGAAGCCGGACGCAAACTGCGCATGAGCGCTCGTCAGACCATGCGCACCGCTCAGTCGCTGTACGAGCACGGCTACATCACCTATATGCGTACCGACTCCTCGGCGCTGTCGGGTCAGGCCATCGCTGCCGCCCGCAAGCAGGTGACCGAACTCTACGGTCCCGAATTCGTTCCGCAGTCGCCGCGCCAATACGCGAGCAAGCAGAAATCGGCGCAGGAGGCCCACGAGGCGATCCGTCCCGCCGGTGACTCCTTCCGCACCCCGGCACAGGTGTCCAAGCAGCTCAACGGCGACGAGTTCCGTCTCTACGACCTCATCTGGAAGCGCACCGTCGCCAGCCAGATGGCCGACGCGAAGGGCAAGACCGCGACGATCAAGGTCAGCGCTGCTCTCGCCGACGGCCACGAAGCCGGTTTCAGCGCCAGCGGCACCGTCATCACCTTCCGCGGGTTCCTTGCCGCCTATGAAGAGGGCCAGGACGCGTCCCGCTACGACACGAAGTCCGGAGAATCGCGGCTGCCGCAGGTCGAAGAGGGCCAATCGCTGTCGGTCGTCAAGGCCGAAGCCGACGGCCACACCACCGCTCCGCCGCCGCGCTTCACCGAAGCCAGTCTGGTCAAGCAGCTCGAAGAGCTCGGCATCGGCCGACCCTCGACCTATGCTGCGACGATCTCCGTCATCCAGGACCGCGGCTATGTGACCACTCGCGGCAACGCATTGGTACCCAGCTGGTTGGCGTTCTCTGTCGTCCGCCTGCTCGAAGAGCACTTCACCGGTCTGGTCGACTATGCGTTCACCGCTGACCTCGAATCCGAACTCGACCGGATCGCGATGGGCGAGGAGGATCGCAACGACTGGTTGGCCGGATTCTACTTCGGTGACAAGACCCAGGATCGTGAAGGACTCAAAGCCATCGTCGACGACCTCGGCGATATCGATGCCCGCGAGGTCAACACCGTCGCCATCAGCCAAGGTGTGAACCTGCGCGTGGGCCGCTACGGTCCCTACCTCGAAGTCGCCTCGGAGAAGGACGGAGAGGACCCGAAGCGGGTCTCCGTCCCCGACGATCTGGCACCCGATGAGCTGACAGCGGCGAAGGCTGCCGAACTCATCGAATCCCAAGGCGACGGCGACCGCGAGCTCGGCGTCGACCCGGAGACCGGACACACCATCGTGGCGAAGAACGGTCGTTTCGGACCCTATGTCTCCGAGGTGCTGCCCGAACCCGAGGAGAAGCCGAAGCGCGGCGCGAAGAAGCCGAAGCCGCGCACAGGTTCCCTGTTCAAGTCGATGGATCTGAACTCGATCGACCTCGAGACCGCGCTCAAGCTGCTCAGCCTGCCGCGCGTGGTCGGACAGGACGAAGAGGGCACGGACATCACCGCGCAGAACGGCCGATACGGACCGTACCTGAAGAAGGGAACCGACTCCCGCTCCCTGACCGATGAGGAGCAGATCTTCAACATCACCCTCGAAGAGGCGCTGAAGATCTACTCCGAGCCGAAGCAGCGCGGCGGTCGTCGGGCCGCGGCTCCGCTGAAGGAACTCGGCGAGGACCCGGAGACGAAGAAGCCCGTCGTCGTCAAGGACGGTCGCTTCGGACCGTATGTCACCGACGGTGAGACGAATGCGACCCTGCGCAAGGACGACTCCGTCGAAGCCGTGACGCTCGAACGCGCCGCGACTCTGCTCGCCGAGAAGCGCGCGAAGGGGCCGGCGAAGAAGAAAGCTCCGGCAAAGAAGGCCCCCGCCAAGAAGTCGACTGCGAAGAAGACGACGGCTTCCAAGTCGACTGCGTCGAAGTCCACGGCGGCGAGAACTACGGCTGCGAAGAAGACGAGCACGGCCAAGCCGAAGACTCCCTGAGTCGACGTCCGCCGAGCCCGCGGCGTTCACCTGTCACTGCTTTCGCCACCTGCCTGATGGTCCGGCAGGTGGCGAAAGTCGTTTCTTCTCCCGTCGCCTGTGACACCCCGTGGCCCGTGATTGTTGGGTCGATCCACGGTGTTTCCGACGTCGAAAACACCGTGGATCGACCCAACAATCGCCGTTTGCCGGCGCCGGCCACGTACTCCAGTGCTTCTGGGACGTGGACAGCAGTGCCTCAGGGACGAGGTCAGTCGCGCGACGAATCTGCGAAGTCCGTGAGCGCCTGGCCGTCGAGTCGGTAGGTCTCCCACTCGTCCTGCGGCTTCGCACCCAGCGATTCGTAGAACCCGATGGACGGGGTGTTCCATTTGAGCACGCACCATTCGAGCCGCGTCAGTCCGCGCTCCTGGCAGATCTGCGCCAGCCGGCCGAGCAGCGCCTTTCCGGCTCCCGAGCCGCGATGTTCGGGCAAGACGAAGAGGTCTTCGAGCCAGATGCCGTTCCTGCCCGTCCAGGTCGAGAACGAATGGAACCAGATCGCGATGCCGATGACCTCGCCGCCCGACTCGGCCACGAGACCGAACGTGTTCGCATGACCACCGTCGGGGAACATCACTGCCGCGAAATCCGCCTCGGTGGCCTCGACCGCATCCGGTTCCTTCTCGTAGACGGCCAGCGCGCGGACGAGCCGCAGGATCTCGGGCAGATCAGAGCGTTCTGCTTCACGAATGGTGACGGTCATGGTGTGTGCTCCCAAAGTCATTCGGTCAAAGGAATTCAGTCTCCGCGGTTCGCGCGCTGTCCCGGCCTGTGCCGACCACAGCTTTCGCCGACCTCACAGCCGGTGCTTGTCCGCGTGGGCGGCCACCTCGGCCAGCTCCTCGGCGGTGGGGGACAGGGGCGAATCCGGATTCGCGTCGGCATAGTAGGCGGCGAACGCCTCGGCGACGGAATCGATCGTCACCTCCGGATGGACCTCGCTGATCGATCCGCCCGTGGACGGATCCCAGTCGATTCCGAGGGCGGCTTCGACATCGGTGAGTACCGCGCGGATCGGATCCGGGTCCTCGACGACGACGGACGACGAGAACAGCCAGGCACCGGAGACCACGCGCTGGGCGGTGCCGATCGCCTTGATCCGCCCGGCCACGTTGACGCTGTGTTCACCGGGACAATATTCGCCGGGAATCTCGCCGAGGCGGGCATCGATGCCCAGCCCGCGCAGCACCTCGACATAATCCTGGCCGAAACCGGTGAACCGTGCGTTGGTGTTCGTGATGAATGAATCACTCGGTTCGATGTGATCGATGACCAGCGAACCCGGATGGTATGCGGCCGCGCGCCCGCCGAGGCTGCGCAGGGCAGGCGTGAAACCGTGATCCCGGGCCGCTTCGATGGCGGCGGCGAAGCCGGGCAGGAAACGATCCCTGGCACCGAACGCCAAGGTCGGGGCCGGTCGGTACATCCGCAGAGTCGCTCCGCGGCGTCCGGCCTTGACCGAATCGAGGAGGACGCGGGCGAATGCGAGTTCCTCCACGGGGCCTAAGCCTTCCGCCGCCACCGTGGTCATCGCCAGTGAGTCTGTGTGCACGAGTTCAAGGGTAGAGGATCGGCAGGCCCCGGTCGGGTTCGGGTTGTCGCAGATCGCACACGTTTCCAAGAGATATGTCAGTTCGGCCAGATAGTGTAGGGCTGTGAGCATGTTGACGACTACAGGACACCGACTGCCCGGAGCCCCCGGCCGCCTGGTCACCGAGACCGCCGCCTGGGGTGCCCTGATCGTTCTTGTCGCGATCAGCTACGTCGTGGCAGGAACCAGCGGACTCGTCGCGACGGTGGGCGGACGCGCCTACACCGCCATGGGAGAGTCTCTCAGCGCCGGAGGATTCGACAATCAGATGGGCAGTCTGTCGCTGCTCATCGTCTTCGCCCTCTCCTGCGCAGGTCTCTTCATTCCCGCAAAGGTCTTCGCCTCCCGACCGCCGGCGGTGCGCAAGACAGCTCTGAGCATCTCAGCGATCGTCGAAGCCGCACTTCTCGTCGTCCTCAGCCTGGCTCCCAGCGCCTGGTTGACCTGGGTCGCGGCCCTGTTCCTCGGCGCCGTGGTCGGTCTGCTCATGAGCATCAACCCCTTCAGGCACGAGAAGCCGTGGCGCCGTGTCGGCATTCCCGCGGCCGTCCTCGTCTTCGTCTCCTGTGCCTTCCAGATCCTCGGCGGCTCTGCAGCGGGAACTCAAGCGCTCGGCTGGGTGTCCCTGCTGGTGGGCATCGGCATGGCCGCCGGTTCCGTCATCATCTTCCTCACCCCCGAACGTGCCCTGCACGCAGAGTCTGCGACGACCGGGCAGTTCCCCGAACTCAAGGCCCGGGTCGCCCGCCCCGCCGAGGCGATCGCGAATCCGTGGGTGTGCATCGGCCTCTTCGCCGTCCTCGGCGCGACCTTCATGCTTGCCCAGCCGACGGCGATCGGCCACGGCTATGGTCAGGCCGGTTTCGCGCTCATCATCGCCTGCTGCCTCGTCGGGTGGGCCGTCGGATTCGAGATGGGGCCGACCTTCGCCCCCGGAATGTCCCGTCCGCGTGTGTCCACTTTCGCTCTGCTCGTCTCCGGTGTGCTGCTGCTCGCCACCGGCGCCATCAACGAACTCTCCGGCAAGGTCGTGCTCTCGGCCGCGATCGCGTTCCTCGTCGGCATCGGCGTGCGCGCTCAGCCCTATGACTTCTCCCGTCGCTACGGTGCCGTCGCGGGCGCCGGTCTGGCCTTGGTGATCAACGCCCTCGATCTCGGCGGCACGGTCGAAGTCGGTTCAAGTCCTGACTGGATCCTGGCTCCCAGCGACGTCGCGTTCCTCATCTTCGGCATCGCCGCCCTGGTCGCCGGAGTCATCGGACTCTTCACCTTCGACCCGCACAGACTGCAGGGGCTGTCCGTCGACATCGTCCACGGATTCCGCCCGCCCAGCCAGCCGGAGACTGCGGCCGGCGGACTCGGGAACTCGGCCGAACGCCTCGGCGCCGGATTCTTCATCGCCATCGAAGGCGGAGATGGTTCCGGCAAGACCACACAGATCAAACGCATCTCCGCGGCTCTGGCCGATGACGGCTATCACGTGGAGGCCACTCGCGAACCCGGCGGCACCGAACTGGGCACGAAGATCCGTTCTGTTCTCTTCGACTCCGACCCGCCGAGCTCGCGCACCGAAGCCCTGCTCTTCGCCGCTGACCGTGCCCACCATGTGGCATCCCTGGTCGACCCCAGCCTCGACGCCGGAAACATCGTCATCACCGACCGGTACATCGATTCGACGATCGCCTACCAGGCAGCCGGTCGCAGCTTCGACGAGAAGACGATCCTCGCGCTGAGTCGGTGGGCCACCCAGGGGCTCGTACCGAACCTGACGATCGTCCTCGACATCGAACCCGAGGTCGCGGCCGAGCGGATGGGCAAGCGCGGCGACAGCAACTACCTCGACGACGAGAACCAGCAGTTCCACCAGCGCGTGCGCCAGACCTACCTGTCCCGCGCACACAAGGAACTCGACCGGTATGTCGTCCTCGACGCTTCGGTCGACGCCGATGAACTCACCGAGCAGATCCTCGCGGCCATCCGCGCTCGGCTTCCGCAGACCCTGGTCAAGCGCGACACCGGCACCGAGGCTGCCCCCGCCTCAACATCGAATGCTGAGCCCGACAGCGGCCCGGAACGCAGCTCCGTGCCGATCGCTGCCGTGGCCGCCGGAACCGTGCCTGACGACGACAAAGACGAAACATCCTCTCCCGACTCCTCCGCAGAAGTGGACGGTGCACCTGAGACTGCAGACGACTCTGTCGACAGCCGGGATACGGCAGATGGCTCCGCCGAGGATGACACCGATGCGGACGACACCGACGAACGCGATACGCGCGACGAAGACGAGATGCACGAACGCGGACCGCGTTTCGTCCCCGCCTCCGGCGATCGCTTCGTTCCCTCTGCGGTCACCGACGCCGAGGCCGAGATCTCGGGTGCTGTTCCCACCAAACGCGTCGACCTCGGAGCGGATCTGCGAGAAGATCCGACCGCCTCGGCGAGTGAGGAACCATCCGGTGCTACCAGTGCTCCGGGGGTCGCCGGTGAGGCCGCGGACCGGGATTCGGAGAACGACGAGGAGGAGCTCCCGTCGTTCCTCGAGCAGAAGGGTGCGCGCCGATCCGACGAGGATGATGCCACCACGGTGCTGCCGACCCATGGAACCAACTCCGACGCGATCATCGATGACAGCGACGATGCCGATGGTGTGCCGACGGACCGAATCGCCACGGATGAAGACGCGGAAACCCGCATCGTCAACCGTGTCGATCCCGAAGACGCCGAAACCCGCGTGGTTCACCGGGCCGATTCGAGTGCCGAGGCAGGTGCGGGTGGCGCATTCGAGGACTCGGCCGATGCCGGGGATGCGGAGACCACGGTGCTGCCGGTCCGCAGTGCACGGGAGATGAGTCGTGAACGGCTGCAGGCGCAAGCCGAGATCGAACGGCAGGCTCGGGAACGTCTGCGCAGGCAGCGGGAACGCAGCAACCGCCGCTTCACCAACCCGGAGGATTCCTGAAGTGAGCGTCTTCGACGAACTCGTCGGCCAGGATGACGTCGTCACCCAGCTCGGCTATGCCCTGGACAACCCGGCGGCGATGACCCATGCGTGGCTGTTCACCGGTCCTCCCGGCTCAGGGCGATCCAATGCGGCTCGGGCCTTCGCAGCGGCCCTGATCTCCGGTGGCACCGAATCGAACGACGTGACCGCCAGGGTGCTGTCGGGACATCACGAGTCGCTGACGATCATGTCGACGCAGAAGTCGGTCATCTCGATCGAAGAGGTCCGCGAACTCGTATCCAAGGCTCAGTCGTCGCCGGTGAACTCGAAGTGGCGTGTCGTCATCATCGAAGATGCCGATCGGATGATGGAGCGGACGGCGAACGTGCTGCTCAAAGCCATCGAAGAACCTCCTCCGGGAACTGTGTGGCTGCTGTGTGCACCGAGCCCGATCGATGTGCTGACCACCATCCGATCGCGGTGTCGCCCGGTACGCCTGCGTATTCCTTCTCGGGAGGCCGTGGCACAGCTGTTGATTCAGCGTGATAGTGTCTCGGAGGATCGTGCCCATTGGGCTGCGGCCGTGGCTCAGAACCACATCGGGCGCGCGAAATACCTGGCGCTCAACGAGTCGGCCGACGCCGAACGCAAACAGATCCTCGCCATCCCCGGCAAGCTCACCTCGGTGGGGGCGACGATACGTTTGGCCGGTCGCATCGTCGACGCAGCGGCAGAGACCGCGAAGTCACGAGTCGAAGAGCGCAATGCCGCCGAGCGGACTCAGCTTCTGACCACATTGGGGGTCGAAGGGGAGAAGACGATTCCGCCCTCGGCCAGAGCGCAGATCAGAAAGCTCGAGGAAGAGCAGAAGCGCCGTTCGGTGCGGGCCCGCAACGATGAGCTCGACCGGATCTTCCTCGAGCTCATGAGCCTCTACCGTGACATCCTCATGTACCAGCTGGGGATCCGAGACGGGTGGATCAACGCCGGCGAAGTCGATCTCATCGCCGAACAGGCGAACCGGGACGGCCCCGACACCACTTTGCTGCGCATCGATGCGATCACCGAGGCCCGGCAGCGCCTGCAGACGAACATGTCGCCCGTGCTCATCGTCGAAGCAGCCTTCGTGCTGCTGTCGAACCCCTGGCTGCAAGAGGACCGCACGGGCGCACTCTGATCGCCGACGGTTGGGCGCGCCGGGGGAATGGCCGAAGACGCTCAGTCGTCGCCGAGGAGTTCTGCTACGAGTGCTGCGGTGAGTTCGATGCGGCGGGGAATCCAGATCTGCAGAGCGTGTTCGGTCCGGGCGTGGGAACCTCCGCCGACGGTGCCGAGGCCGTCGAGGGTCGGCGTCCCGACTCCGGCGGTGAAGTTGCCGTCCGACCCGCCGCCGACTGCGACTGACCGCAGCGGGGGATGCCCGAGTCGTCCTGCCAGTCGTTGGGCACGGGCATACAGGCCCATCGCCATGTCCTCTTCGAGCGGGGCGCGGTTGATTCCGCCTTTGAGTTCGATCTTCGCACCGGCCACGCTGGGCGTCAGGGCGCGCAGAGCCTCATCGATGCGCACCTGTTCATCCGCCGAGGCTGCCCTGGAGTCGATGCCGACGACGGCTTTGGCCGGTACGGTGTTTGTGGTCGATCCGCTGGTCATCACGGTCGGGACTACAGAGGTCCCGACAGAGGGTTTGTGCAGTGCAGCGATCTCGATGACCTGGTTGGCCACTTCGATGGTGGCGTTGATGCCCTTCTCCGGTTCTACTCCGGCATGCGATGCCAGACCGGTGACTTCGAGCTGGTAGATCGCCACGCCTTTGCGAGCGATCTTGACGGCACCGTCGGCGGCACCGCTTTCGAACACGAGGGCGGCCTTCGCTCCGCGCGCTTCGTTTTCGATGATCTGCCGGGAGCCAGGGGAACCGAGTTCTTCATCGGCAGTGATGAGGAGGCTGACGCCATCGAGATGGCCGAGTTCGGCGCGGACCTTCGCCAACGCGTAGATTGCGATGAGCAGTCCGCCCTTCATGTCATCGGCGCCGGGTCCGCGAACAACTCCGTCCTTGACCGAATACGGAAAATCAGCGAGCGTTCCCGTCGGCCAGACGGTGTCGTGGTGGCCGATGAGCACGACTTTGCGCGGTCCGGTGCCGAAACGCCACAGCACATGCGGGTGGCCGTCGGTCTCGACGATCTGAGGTGCGGCACCGAGCATTCCGGTGCCGATTCGCGAGACGAGCCGTGCACTGCGGGCCAGGGAAGAGAGGTCGTTGGAGAACGACTCGCATTCGATGAGCGCCTGGAAATCACTCATGAAATCGTCGGAGTCGAACTCTGCCATGGATGTCTCACCTTCTCGCTTGTCAGCCAACTGTTCTTTCAAGGTTAACTGGTGCCCGGTCGCGGCCCGGCGGCACCCGCTCAGGGGCGGGCCAGGTGGTCGGTTGTCGCCGTCCGGCGAGGGGGTGACGAAGCTCTCTGCCGGAACCGCCCTGGAGGGTGATCGTCGTTTTGACCGCTGGCAGAGAAGTTGGCTAAAGTTGGTTCGGTTGCCGCCTTAGCTCAGTCGGCAGAGCGATTCACTCGTAATGAATAGGTCGCGGGTTCGATTCCCGCAGGCGGCTCGGCAACAGCCCCTCCCACCAGGACAGACTCTGGTGCGGGAGGGGCTTTCTCGTGGCCGAAGTGCCTGTTAGGCGAGACCCTCTCAGCCGGGAGGCGGAGCGAAGACGGTCTCACTTGCTTGGCAACCCGTCTGCAGGCTGCGGCTGAGATCGTCGGTGGTGCTCACTCGGCTGACCATCAGACACAGCGCTTCGCCATCGACGGACGTCGTCGTGTGAAAGCTGCCTGGAGACATGACGATTCCCTGCCCCGGGCGGACAAGAAACCGATTGACCGTTCCGTCGTCGACATCGTCTCGGAACAAGTGCTGGACGATCGTACCGGTGATCGGAATGAGCGCCTGCTCCGTGAGCAGATGCGCTTCGAAATCCTCCGGTGGCTCTGCGCGGTCGTAAGAAACCCACAGCAGATCGGTCGTTCCGTCGGCGCCTGGTTCGAAAAGGGAAGCACGGAAGAACGAGGTCGCTGCTGACAGGAATGCTGACGAACCGGGCACCTGCTGGGCGTGGAAATCCATCACCCTGCCGAACGGCGCGAAGGCTTCCGGCGTCAGCTCGAGCATTCCGTCCCCCGCGAGGTCGGAGTTCTCGCGCCGACCCAAGGTCACGTGAGAGCGGGAAGGAGACTTCACGGTTCACTTCACCCGACCGGCTCAGGCATCTTTTCCACGGTGTAGGACATTTCGATGCTGTCCTCGGTGCGCGGGTCGAACAGGCGCACTCGCCAGAGTGAGGCGAACTGGTCAACACCTTCAGCCATGGGGATGGTGCCAGAGATGAGGACGGTGCCCGGCTGCGCGACCTCCTTGGCCTTGAGTTCGTCAAGCCAATAGCTCGGAGGCAGCAGATCGGCAAAGCTTCCATCCTGAAGCTGTGATTCGACGCCACCCGCATCAGTGACGAAGGACTCGATGCGGATCTCGTCGATGTGATCGGCAATTTCCTCATAGACCCATGCACGCTTGGCCAGAATGTTCGGTGCAGCATTCTTGCTCCATGCCACTCCATACACTTCGAGGTCGCGATCGGTCTGATCGCTGGCTGCGGTGATGAGTACGCCGCGGTCCGATACGACCAGCGCCCATTCCGCCTCTCCAGAAGATTTTCCGTGCTGGACCGTCACGGTCTCAGCCTGTTGAGCAAGGTAAGGAGACACGGGGTATAGGGCGGGCACCTGGCTGGGGCCAGGTACTCCGAGAGCGGCCAACTCGTCAATGTGATGCTGAACCGCTTCTTGGTTTCGACCGGCATAGCCCGCGTTGAGAAGCCTGTCGACGTGTACGTCAACGGTGGTCTTGTCCGGGAGTTCGAAGGTAAGCATCGTGTGTTCTTCCTTGTCGTCGATGAGGTTTCACGTGATGTTGTCTCATTGTATACAGCCTGTATACTGTTAGCGCAATCACAGTTCTTGCCGCAGAGTCGCAGGCGAGCATTGTCCAGACAGATGAAAAGGATTGCTATGCAGAGTGCATCAACAACCCGTCCGCCGGTGGCGCGGAAGGATCTCATCAAGGCATTCGCCGCCAGCCTGAGCGGCACCACGCTCGAGTGGTACGACTTCGCCATCTATTCGGCAGCGGCGGCCATCGTCTTCCCCGTGCTCTTCTTCCCTTCGGGCGACCCGATGGTCGGCGTGCTGTTGGCCTTCTCGACCTATGCAGTCGGCTACGTCTCTCGGCCGTTGGGCGGAATCGTCTTCGGCCGCCTCGGCGACAAAGTCGGTCGAAAGAAAGTCCTGGTCTGGACTCTTGTGCTCATCGGAGTCTCGACATGTCTCATCGGCATCCTTCCGACCTACCAGAGCATCTCCCTGTGGGCTCCGCTCTTACTGGTGCTCCTGCGTTTCGCTCAGGGCATCGGTGTCGGCGGTGAATGGGGCGGCGCTGTCCTCCTGTCTAGCGAATACGGAGATCCGCGCTATCGCGGCTTCTGGTCGTCAGCTGCTCAGATCGGACCTCCGGCCGGCAACCTCATGGCCAATGGTGCCTTTGCGGGTCTGACTCTCGCCCTCAGCGAAGAGCAGTTCTTCGCTTGGGGCTGGCGTGTGGCGTTCCTCGTGTCGGCGGTGCTCGTGCTCTTCGGTCTGTGGATCCGTCTCAAGCTCGAAGACACCCCGGTATTCAAGGCAGTCGAACAGTCGGGTGAGCGTCCCGAGAAGCCGATCACAGAACTTCTGCAGACCGAGTCGCGCCCGCTGTTCTCGGCGATCCTCGCCCGCATCGGGCCCGATGTCACCTACGCACTCTTCACAGTCTTCACCCTCGCCTACGGCACGATTGTGCTCGACCTCGACCGGACCACGGTGTTGGGCGCGGTCATGCTCGGCTCAGCTTTCCAGGTCATCTGCATCCCGCTGGCCGGCTACCTCTCAGACATCATCAACCGGCGTCTTGTCTATGGTGTCGCTGCGGTGGGCGCAGTGGCGTGGACCTTCGTTTTCTTCACCAAGCTCGAAGCAGGAGACGCCACCTGGATGTACGTCGGCATCCCCGTCGGACTGTTCTTCCACTCGCTCATGTACGGGCCGCAGGCGGCGTTCGTCGTCGAGCAGTTCACACCTCGACTGAGGTACACAGGTTCGTCACTGGCATACACCATCGCCGGTGTGCTCGGCGGGGCGATCGCTCCGATGATGTTCACGCTGCTGCTCGACAACACCGGAACCTGGGTCTGGGTGGCCGTGTATTTGGCCGGAGCCGTGACTCTCACGTTGATCGGTCTGATCATGGGACGCAACAACAACGTGCAGGAGGACGTCGACCATCTTGCGAAGCTCGCCGCTGCGCAGCGTTCGGCTGAAGTCATCGATGAGGCGGCGCCGAGTCATTGAGTTCGGTCAGTCATGTGCTCCGACTGCGACTAACAGTCGGGGCACATGACTGGCCTTCTCGCGGCGAATGTGGCACTCAGCGGGACAGCAGCAGATTCTGCGTCTGAGTGATGTGCTCGCAGATAGCGTTGGTAGTCGCCTCGGCATCACCGGAGCGCAGCGACTCAAGGATCTGGGAATGTTCTTCGAGCACCTGTGCCGGACGGTCGGCGCTCGTCCAGGTTGCAGAGATGCCGAAGCGGACGTGTTTGACTCGCAATCGGGTGTAGATGTCGCTGAGCACCCTATTGCCTGCGGCATCGACCATTGCGGCATGGAAACGCTGGTCGAGACTGATGAAATCCGGAATCGTGTCGTCGGCGACCGGCAGCTCCACCTGCTGCTGGTAGAGGTCATCCATGGCTGCGATCGGCGCTTCTCCGGATGCCAAGATCTGCCGAGCGGTCTCGAGCTCGATCATCTGCCGGACCTCCATCGTCTCGCGGATCTCTCGATCGTCACTGGGCCGTATGTATGCCCCGCGGTGCGGAATGAGGTCAACGAGGCCGTCAGAGGCGAGCATGATAAGCGCTTCACGAATTGGGGTGCGGGATAGGCCGAACCTCTTGACCAGATCCCCTTCGGTCAGGAAGGTGCCTTGTATAGCCGGGTCCGTCAGTACGAGGTCGCGCAGGCGCTCATAGGCAGTCCGGCGTGCAGCGGGACCTGACGATGTTTGCATACAACCCACCTTAGTCGTTTGCCGGATAACCAGCATCGGCCACGACAAGAGAAAAAGAGGAGAGATACATGAAGATCGCAATGGTGCAGATGAACTCGACTGGGGACCAGCAGGAGAATCTCGACCGAGTCGCCGAGCACACTGCCTCGGCAGTTCGGAAGGGAGCTCGCCTCGTCGTCTTCCCTGAAGCTGCCCAGATCGCTTTCGGGAACGACCTGGCGCGTGCGACCGCTGAGGATGACGGTCAGTGGTCTGAGTCGATTGCGCAGATTGCTGCAGAGAACAACACTGTAATTGCTGTCGGTGCCTTCCGCGCGGGTGAAAATGGGACGGTGGTCAACACTCTCATCGTGCGCGGAGTCGACGAAGGCCGCGAGATCAGTGTCGACTACGACAAGATCCATCTCTACGATGCATTCGGACATCGCGAATCGGACACAGTGACTGCAGGGGAGTCGGTGCGCACATTCCGCCTGGGCGGACTCACTTTCGGCCTGGCCATCTGCTATGACGTACGTTTCCCGGCACTGTTCACAGCTCAAGCTCGAGCAGGAGCAGATGCGATCATCGTCGCGACCTCATGGGGCGCGGGCCCTGGAAAAGCCGAGCAGTGGAAGCTGTTGGGTCCAGCCCGCGCCCTGGATTCGACCGCTTACGTGCTCGCCTGCGACCAAGCCGACCCCGCGGTCACAGGAATTCCGGTGAAGGACGGCAGTCCGACGGGGATCGGACACTCCTATGTGGCGTCACCGAACGGCACGCTGATCGCCGAGGCAGGGCGAGGTGAGGAGATCATCTTCGCTGACATCGACCACAGTCGAGTGGCGGCAATCCGTGGGACCCTGCCTGTCCTTCAGAACTCGCGTCTTGAAGGTGCCCTTTTCGTCGAGGGCGTCTGAACCGACTCGCCTCGGCCAGTAGGCGAAGAGACGGATGACTTCGGCCGCCGGTCGATGAATGGACAAGCAAGGCAGCCGGTGCTGCTCACTCGTCCTCGGAGCGGGCCTTGTTCTCCTGGTCCAGAGCCCGCATCAGCTCGAACCGGGACTTCACCCCGACTTTGCGGTAGATATTCGTCAGTCTCAGCTCCACCGTCCGCACCGAGACGAAGAGCTCATGGGCGATGACATGGTTCTTGTAGCCCTGAGTGAGCAGTTCGACGACCGGAAGTTCTTTGTCGTTGAGGGAATCCGTGATCGACCCGGACGACTCGGCGTGCGTTTCTCCCACGACTCGAGCGTCTCCTAAGCCGATGTCGGCGAGGACGGACCGACCGATCGCCTTCATCTCTTCGCTGTCAGCGTCATAGCCGAGTTCCTTGAGCTTATGGGCATAGGCCAAGAACGTCCGGCCGCGCACATATTCGAGTTCCGGACTCGTCCACGAATCGAGGAGGCGGGAGAACTCCCTCCAAGCCTCATCGCCAGACATCAGCAGCGCTCTGCTGCGCGCGGCCGCCGCTGCCGTCCAGGTCATCGGCACATCCCGCTGTGCCTGTTCGAGCTCGGCGAGGATCCGCTTGGCTTTGGAGATATCGCCGACATAGACGAGGGACTCGATGAAGTCGTCGAGATAGCGCAGAAGGTGAGGGCTGGGCAGTCGCGTCGACAGACGGTGGCAACGCGCGAAATGCCTGTTCGCGGAGGCGAAATCGCCCTCCTGCATCGCTGTTCGTGCTTCGATCGCCGCCAGCCTGCATCTCAGCAGCCAACTCGACCCCTGCGCCGTGAGTCGGCGGGCGTCGTGCACTGCGTTGCGGGCGAGATCCGAATGGCCGTCGAGGACCGCCATCATCGCGGTTCGAATGTGATCGTTGACGGACACACTCTCGTGATGGTCATTGCCGGCGGTGAGCAGTTCGTCCAATTCGCGAACGCGATGGTAGTTTCCGGCACGGCACTCGTTGTCGAACGCCACGACCCTGGACAACCTCGCCCACAGGGGTGTGAGATGAGATGACTGGTCGAAGAAGTTGCTCAACGCTGCACGAGCCTCGTCGAACCGGTCTGCCAAGGACAGAATCTGGGCGATGACGATCCATGAGAATTCGATGGCGAAGGTCCGGCGAATACGGTAGCCGATGACAACGAGTTCCTCGGTGGAGGGAAGGCATCGTCCATTGAGGGCTGCGTCGAAGAGATCGACGACTGATTCGACGACCTGAGCCACCTCTGCATCTGGGCCGAGCAGAGTTGATATCCGTTCAGCTGCTGCTCGTGCATTCTCTGCGTCCCATTGCTGGAGATAACAGAATCCCGTACTGGCCAACAGGGAGGCACAGGCTTGCGGTGATTTCTCCGCATTGCTGTCGACGACTCTCATCACATGCTGATCGTTGATCACGCTCAATTCGGCATAGTCGATGAGGATTCGCAGCCTCAGCACCGAGGGGCTGACCTCATCGGTACCTTTCCGCCCCTGCAGAAACCGCAGATATCTGCGCGCAAGGGTGTACTGGCACTGTGCCATGAGTTCTGCGGTCAGCTCCTCGACCGCCGACTCAGGCGCAGGGCCGTCAGAGAGGAGAAGAGCTCGTTCTGCCAATTCCAGTCCGTGAAGTATCTGACCGCCTCGGACACATTCGGTTGCACACATCAACAGGCCGACGACTCTTTCGGCATCGATGGCAGCGAAACTGGTGTGCCACATGTGCAGCACAGCCTCATCGTCCGCGAGCTCATCGGCGATCGCCGCATGAAGACGATAACGTTCGGTGTCGGTCATCGAATAGTAGACAACCGATCGGATGCGTGGATCGCAGACCTCGACGCCGTTCCGCATCTGTCGGACCAATCCCTGTGCGACGAGGTCCTCGATGCTTCCCTCACCGGCCTGCGCGACCTGCTCGGCGATGTGGGTGGGAATGTACGCACCGCATGAGATGACTCTGAGCGCATCCAGCATCTGTATGGAGCAGTTCTCGAACGAGCGCCCCGCTGTCTCCTGAAGCTCGGGACCGGGCCTGAGGGGAAGCGAGAGAGCTTCGTTCTCGTAGAGCGCTCCAGGGCGAATCGCCGAGAGGAGCGATTCGAATGACCCGGGATTGCCTGCACTGCACCTGGCGACAATTTCGAGCACGCTCTTCCACGCCAGAGGCGACGTCGAGGACAATCCCAACTCGATGAGCGATTCGACCTTGAGCGGGCTCAGGACGACCCGTGGAAAGCTGCTCAGGGGTCCGGATCTGTCGATCGACCGGACCGAGAGGATCGCGCGCAGATTCTTGACGCTGCGACGTCGCAGCAGATAGCCGATCACCTCGAGACTGGCCGGATCCATCAGATCGGCATCATCGACGATGACCGCGAAAGCGTTGAAAGCTCTCTGCCGCAGAGAAGCGTCGAGGTTCTCTGCGACGGCAAAAGTCGATCGTTCATCGGTGGACAACGTGATCAGCGACCGTAGGCTCGTCCCGACGGCATCGTCGACAGCCGCGAGGAACGCAGAAAGTCCGGAGAGTCGCCACTCCCTTTCGACCGGGTTGGCACGCACGATGCTCACCGAAAGGGTGGTTGCATCAGCCACAGAAGTGAGGAGAGTGGTACGCCCCGAACCGGCAGGGCCGGTGACGACGACCGTGTCGGACCCGGCTCCTCTGGTTACGCTCAGCAGTTCGCTGAGCTCGTTTTCGCGTAGGTTCTGGATCATCGAAGGTGCTCGCTTCTCGGTATCGCCTGCTCCACAGACCGCGGTGCGAAACGAGGAACGCACCAGGCTCAGAAGAAGCCTGTGAAAGGTGGGGAGCGGGAAACCCTGGCGCAATGGGTGGGTCGCGCATCTGGGGGAGTGGTCTGCGGATAGGGGATCAACGTGTTCCCGGGGTGGAAACTGCAGATGATGCTACCGAACATCAGGCGATTTCCGCGGAGAAAATGTTTCAGTCATTGAATAGTTTCGCGAAACTGTGGAATTTGCGGGATCTGAGCCACGGAAGACATCGGGCCCGTCTCGACATGATCTGCCATGTCGAGACGGGCCCGAGAATTGCGAAGGGGCATCCCCGCCGCCGGAAAGAGAATCGGCACGAGGTCCGAGCGCAGTGTGACTCAGCCGTCAGCGCTTCTTCACCGGTTTGAACGACGTCGAGCACTTCCACGTCGTCTTGCCCTTCTTTGCCGTCACGGTCACCTTGACAGCCTTACCTGGGGTAGCGCCGGAGATGTAGTACTTCAGAGAGGCCTTGCCCTTCTTTGACGCAGTGGCCTTCTTCTTCGTCTTCGTCGTCTTGTAGTGGGCAAGGGTCTCGACCTTGGCCTTCGAGCCGACCTTCGAGACATTGACCCAGGTGTTCGAGTACTGGCGGGGCTTCGAATTCGACATCTTCACTGCGCATTTCTTCGTCGCAGCTTCGGCGGGTGCCGCGTCGACGGCGATGGGGCCGGCGAGCAGGCCGACAGCAAGGGTCAGTGCCATGAGCTTCGAGCCCGTCTTCGTGCGGGCAAGGGTGGTCAAGGACATGATTCTCCAATGGGTTCCGAGTTGATGCGTCGACTTATCATAATCACGTCTATAGTCGAAAGGAAACGCGGAATATTCGACAACTGAAGAAGTTGCGGAAGTGCGAGTGTGCAACCGAATTCACTCTGCTTGCGCCGGCGCTCGTGCGTGTGTTGCCCGTCACTCGAAACTGGGACACAATAGGGGTGCGAATATTACTGAACGATCGATCAGATCTTATGGTCGGTCTTCCATCCAGACTGTGAGGAACACATGAGCGAAGCGTTCATCTATGACGCAGTGCGCACCCCACGCGGCAAGAACCGCGGCGGAGCGCTGCACAGCGTCAAACCCATCGATCTCGTGACCGGACTCATCGACGCCATTCGCGAGCGCAACCCCGATCTCGACGACAAAGCCATCGACGACATCGTCCTCGGCGTTGTGTCCCCGGTCGGCGAGCAGGGGTCGGATATCGCCCGCGTCGCCGCCATCGTTGCTGGCCTCGACGAGTCCGTCGCTGGCGTTCAGGTCAACCGCTTCTGCGCCTCCGGGCTCGAAGCCGTCAACATCGCCGCCCAGAAGGTCGGCTCCGGCTTCGAGAACCTCGTCCTCGCCGGAGGCGTCGAATCCATGTCCCGTGTGCCGTTGGGATCCGACGGCGGAGCCTGGGCACAGGATCCGACGACGAACTATGACACGTACTTCGTGCCGCAGGGCATCGGTGCCGACCTCATCGCCACCACAGAGGGCTTCAGCCGGGCAGACGTGGATGCCTTCGCCGCCGAATCGCAGAAGCGTGCCGCTGCTGCCTGGGAGAACAACCTCTTCGAAAACTCGATCATCCCGGTCAAGGACATCAACGGCATCACCGTGCTCGACCGCGATGAGCACATGCGTCCCGGCTCGACCGTCGAATCGCTGTCGCAGCTGCCACCGGCATTCTCCAAGCTCGCCGCACAGACCGGATTCGACGAGGTGGCTCTGCAGAAGTACCACTGGATCGAAGCCATCGACCACGTCCACACCGCCGCGAACTCCTCGGGAATCGTCGACGGCGCCTCGTTGGTCATCCTCGGCGACGAGGAAGTCGGCCAGAAGATGGGGATGAAACCCCGTGCCCGCATCGTCTCCACCGCGGTCACCGGCTCGGAACCCACGATTATGCTCACCGGTCCGACTCCGGCGACGAAGAAGGCCCTCGACAAAGCCGGCATGACCGTCGATGACATCGATCTGTTCGAACTCAACGAGGCATTCGCCGCCGTCGTGCTCAAGTGGATGAAGGACCTCAACGTCCCCCACGAGAAGGTCAACGTCAACGGCGGAGCTATCGCCATGGGCCACCCGCTGGGAGCCACCGGCGCCATGATTCTGGGCACTGTCCTCGACGAACTCGAGCGCCGCGACCTCAAGCGTGGACTCGTCACCCTGTGCATCGGCGCAGGCATGGGCATCGCGACGATCATCGAAAGGGTCTGACATGACGAACACTCAAACCACAGCTGCCGACTACCAGCGCAACACCGATGCCGAAGGCATCGTCACCGTCGTCATCGACGAACCCGGTGCCAAGGTCAACACCATGAACGACTACTTCGCAGCTGCCCTGGAGGCGACCGTGGAGTGGCTCGAAGCCAATGTCGATGACATCACCGGCGTCGTGCTGACCTCTCCGAAGAAGACCTTCTTCGCCGGCGGAAACCTCAACAAGCTGCGTGCGGCCGATCCGGCCAATGCTGAAGAGGAGTTCGCGACCGTCGAACACCTCAAGAAGGTGCTGCGTCGCCTCGAGACCTTCGGCAAGCCGGTCGTCGCCGCCCTCGGCGGTGCGGCACTGGGCGGCGGACTCGAACTCGCCCTGGCTGCTCACCACCGGATCGCAGCCGATGACAACCCGAGCGCCCGCTTCGGCTTCCCCGAGGTCTCACTCGGCCTGCTGCCCGGCGGCGGCGGAGTCGCCCGGTCGGTGCGCATGCTCGGCATCCAGACCGCACTGCAGAAGGCCATCCTGCCGTCGACGAAGTTCAAGGCCGCCGACGCCCAGGCGCTCGGCCTCATCGACGAACTCGCCCCCGCGGCCGAACTCGAATCCAAGGCCAAGGCCTGGATCAAGGCCAACCCCGAGGCTGTGCAGCCGTGGGACGTCAAGGGCTTCAAGATCCCCGGCGGCTCCCCGTCCTCGCCGAAGATCGGCGCGATG
This sequence comes from Brevibacterium sp. OS20, assembly GCF_056837565.1. NCBI lineage: Bacteria > Bacillati > Actinomycetota > Actinomycetes > Micrococcales > Brevibacteriaceae > Brevibacterium > Brevibacterium sp. OS20. Next base: position 1,152,561 of record NZ_CM166367.1, read on the forward strand.
CTTCCCGCGCTGCCGTCCTTGCTGCGCAAGCAGGGCAAGGGTGCGCCGATGCCGGCTCCGCGAGCTGTGGTCGCCGCTGCGGTCGAAGGCGCACTGGTCGACATCGACACCGCACTGACGGTCGAGTCCCGCTACTTCGTCAACGTCACCCATACTCCGGTGGCGAAGAACATGATCAAGGCGTTCTTCTTCGACCTCGGCCACATCAACTCCGGCGGCTCGCGCCCTGACGGTGTCACACCTCGTCAGGTGAAGAAGCTCGGCGTGATCGGTGCCGGAATGATGGGGGCGGCGATCGCCTACAGCGCAGCGAGGTCCGGTATCGAGGTCGTCCTCAAGGACGTCGAGCTCGCCAATGCGGAGAAGGGCAAGGCCTACGCCGCCAAGCGTGAGGAATCGGCCTTGGCCAAGGGCAAGACCACCGAGGCGAAGTCGCAAGCTGTCCTCGACCGGATCACCCCGAGTGCCTCGGCCGAGGATTTCGCCGGTGTCGACTTCGTCATCGAGGCGGTCTTCGAGTCCGTCGATCTCAAGCAGAAGGTGTTCCAGGAGATCCAGGACATCGTCGAGCCTGATGCGGTCCTCGGTTCGAACACCTCGACCCTGCCGATCACCGACCTGGCCAAGGGCGTCACCCGGGACAAGGACTTCATCGGTGTCCACTTCTTCTCACCGGCCGACAAGATGCCGCTGGTCGAGATCATCTGCGGTGAGAACACCTCCGACGAGGTCCTCGCCCGCACCTTCGACCTCGTGCAGCAGATCCGGAAGACTCCGATCGTCGTCAACGACTCGCGCGGATTCTTCACCTCCCGCGTCATCGGCACCTTCATCGCCGAGGCGGTCGCCGCCGTCGGCGAAGGCGTGGAGCCGGCCAGCGTGGAACAGGCGGCACTGCAGGCCGGGTACCCCACCGGTGCCCTGCAGCTGCTCGACGAACTGACGCTGACCCTGTCGCAGAAGATCAACAAGGAGACCCGCGACGCGGTCGAGGCCGCTGGCGGCACCTGGATAGCCCACCCCTCCGAAGCCGTCTTCGACTGGATGGTCGAGCAGGGACGGACTGGACGCAAGGACGGCGCCGGCTTCTACGACTACGACGAGAACGGCAAACGCACCACGCTGTGGCAGGGGGTGCGCGACAAGTACGAATCGGGATCGAATGATCAGCCCTTCGCCGATCTGCAGGAGCGGATGCTCTTCGCCGAGGCGATCGAGACGATCAAGTGCCTCGACGAGGGTGTGCTCACCTCGGTGCCGGACGCGAACATCGGTTCGATCTTCGGCATCGGATTCCCCGCGTGGACCGGCGGCGTGCTCCAGTACGTCAACCAGTACGAAGGCGGTCTGGCCGGCTTCGTCGACCGGGCGAATGATCTGGCTGCGAAGTACGGCGAGCACTTCACACCGCCGGCCTCGCTGGTCGAACGCGCGAAGACCGGGGAAACCTACGAGTAAGAGGAGACCCCTGGAATAGCCTGATGGCCTTCCGGTGTTGTCCAGTCACACTGAGACTTCAGTGTCACTGACATCTACCGGAAGGCCATTGCCATGCGCGCCGCCGTCTATGACGCCTACACCGAGAACTTCGACGACATCACCGTCCGCGAGCTGCCCGATCCGAAGCTGCCGCCCGCCTCGGTGCTCATCGAAGTCAAGGCTGCCGGAGTCAACCCGGTCGACTGGAAGCTCGTCGGCGGGCACCTCGACCCAGTCATGCCCACGCAGTTCCCCGTCATCCCGGGCTGGGACGTCGCCGGTGTCGTCGTCGGACTCGGCTTCGACACCCCGGAATTCTCCATCGGCGATGAAGTCGTCGCCTATGCACGCAAGGACGTGCTCGGCGGTGGGACCTTCGCCGAGAAGGTCGCCGTCCCCGTGCGTGCGGTCGCCCCGAAGCCGAAGAGTCTGAGCTGGGAACAGGCAGGCGGACTGCCGTTGGCCGGCGGCACCGCTCTGCGGACCCTCGAGTCCCTCGGCGACCTGGAGGGCAAGACCGTGCTCATCCACGGAGCCTCCGGGGGAGTGGGCGGCTTCGCCGTGCAGATCGCCCGAGCCGCCGGAGCACGCGTCATCGGCACCGCGTCCGAAGCCAATCATGAATACCTGCGCGGACTCGGCGCCGAGCCCGTGACCTACGGCGACGGCCTGGTCGAGCGCGTTCTCGAGGCTGCCGGCGGCGAGGTCGACGGGGTCGCGGACTTCGTCGGGGGAGTCCTCGACGACACCCTGGCCGTGCTCGCCGAGGGCGGAGCGCACGCCTCGGTGGCCGATCCCAGTGTCGCCGAGCACGGCGGACGCTACATCTGGGTGCGTCCCGACGGCTCCGAGACTGCTCGCCTCGGTCTCCTCGTCGACGAAGGAAAACTCACCGTCGACATCGCAGGCACCTACGGCCTCGACGATGTTCCCCGGGCCTTCAAGGACAGCGCCACCGGTCACGTCCGCGGCAAGCTCGTCATCGTGCCCTGAATATCGGCTATACCGTCCTCGGTGATCGAAATATCGCCGAGGCGGGACTCGGCTGATCCGGTGATCAGCTGAGTCCCAGCGCCGCGGCCGCTGCGGCGCGCAATTCGACCCCGACCACCTCGGCGCTGGAGCGACGAGCCTGGTGCGGGGTCGAATTCATCATCCCGAACGCCGCATGCACGCGCACAGTGGCCGATTCCAGAGTCCACGCCGGATGGGCGGCCTCGACGACCTCCGCCCACCGACTGACATAGGCACGCTGGAGACGGCGCACGGTCCGTCGCGATTCGTCCGGCAGCGCCTCGAGGTCACGGTCCTGGATGCGGATGAGCTCGGGCTCGCTCATGGCGAAGTCGACATGGAAGTCGATGAGACGCCGCAGGGTCGGGACCGCCTCGGTGGGGGAGATCCCCGACGCGGTGTCCCATGCCGCGGAGACGATCTCCTCGCCTCCGGACTGGAGATACGCAGAGATGCCGACGAGGAGCTCCTCGAGCACGGCCTCCTTCGACGAGAAATGCCGGTAGACCGCCGGCGCCGAGATCCCCGCACCTTTGCCCAGGTCGTCGAGGCGCACCCCATGGAAGCCGTGCCGGGCATAGAGCGTCTTCGCGACCTCGAGCAGCTGCTCGCGCCTGGCTGCCTTCGCCGCTGCCCGCGCCGTCGGCTTGGCCTCGTCCGAGATCGACATCCGGCCTCCTTCCCTGAGCCTGATGCCCACCGCCTGGGACGACGTCGGTGCGGGCTGGCTCGTGCGTTGTCAGTTCTGCCTGTGAGCAGTATCATAGCAGTCAGTTAAGAATCATTAACTGAAATGAGGATGGAATGAGAGCAGTGGGAACTCCGGTCAGTCCGGCGACGGGGCAGGTCAACTCCGAGGCCCACGCCGAACTCATCGCTGAACTCCGGGAGCGCATTGCGGCCACAGCCCGCGGCGGTTCCGAGAAGTCCAGACAGCGCCATATCGATCGCGGAAAGCTGCTGCCGCGTGAGCGCGTCGAGCATCTCGTCGACCCCGGCACTCCCTTCCTCGAACTCTCTCCGCTGGCCGCCAACGGCATGTATGACGACGCCAGCCCGGGCGCCGGAATCATCACCGGAATCGGGCGGGTCGCCGGCCGCGAATGCGTGATCGTGGCCAATGACGCCACCGTCAAGGGCGGAACGTACTACCCGGTGACCGTGAAGAAGCACCTCCGGGCCCAGGAAGTCGCCAAAGAGAACAGCCTTCCGTGCATCTACCTCGTCGACTCCGGTGGCGCGAACCTGCCGAATCAGGACGACGTCTTCCCCGACCGAGAGCACTTCGGTCGCATCTTCTTCAACCAGGCCACCCTCTCAGCTGCCGGAATCCCGCAGCTGGCCGCCGTCATGGGCTCCTGCACCGCCGGCGGCGCCTACGTCCCCGCGATGGCCGACGAATCGATCATCGTCTCCGAGCAGGGCACGATCTTCCTCGGAGGCCCACCGCTGGTCAAGGCCGCCACCGGCGAGGAAGTCACCGCCGAGGAGCTCGGCGGCGGAGCGCTGCACTCCCGCGTCTCCGGCGTCACCGACCACCTCGCGGCCAATGACCCCCATGCACTGGAGATCATGCGCGACATCGTCTCGACTCTCGGGCCGAAGAGCACTCCGAACTGGGACGTCATCGAATCCCGCATGCCGGCGCACTCGCCGGAGGAGCTGACCTCGGTGGTGCCGGTGGACTCGCGCACACCGTATGACGTCCGCGAGGTCATCGCCCGCCTCGTAGACGGATCCGAGTTCCACGAGTTCAAAGCCGAATACGGCACGAGCCTCGTCACCGGATTCGCTCACCTCGAGGGACACCCCGTCGGCGTCATCGCCAACAACGGAATCCTCTTCGGCGAATCCGCGCAGAAGGGTGCCCACTTCATCGAGCTCTGCGACCAGCGCAGCGTGCCCTTGGTGTTCCTGCAGAACATCTCCGGATTCATGGTCGGCCGCGACTACGAAGCCGGCGGCATCGCCAAACACGGTGCGAAGATGGTCAACGCCGTCGCCACCGCCCGCGTCCCGAAGTTCACCGTCGTCATCGGCGGCTCCTTCGGCGCCGGCAACTACTCGATGTGCGGCCGCGCGTACTCCCCGCGTTTCCTGTGGATGTGGCCCAATGCCCGCATCTCCGTGATGGGCGGCGAACAGGCCGCCAGCGTGCTCTCGACCGTCAGGCGCGACCAGCTCGAGGCCCGCGGCGAGGAGTGGAGCGCCGAGGCCGAAGACACGTTCAAACAGCCCATCCGCGACCAGTACGAAGCCCAGGGAAACCCGTACTACTCGACGGCTCGCCTGTGGGATGACGGAATCATCGAACCCGGTGACACCCGCCGGGTACTGGCACTGGCCCTCGAACTCGCCCGCTTCGGACCGATGGAACGCCCGCTGAATGCCAGCGGCTACGGCGTCTTCAGAATGTGAGCCCCACCATGACGAAAATGTTCACAACAGTCCTCATCGCCAACCGCGGCGAGATCGCCCTGCGCGTCATCCGCACCTGCCGCCGACTCGGCATCCGCACCGTCGCCGTCTACTCCGACGCCGACGCCCGTGCGGCCCACGTCAAGGCCGCCGACACCGCGGTCCACCTGGGGCCGGCCGCCGCCTCCGAGTCCTATCTGCGCATCGACAAGGTCATCGCCGCAGCACAGGCCACGGGAGCCGAAGCCATCCACCCCGGCTACGGATTCCTGTCGGAGAACGCCGAATTCTCCGCTGCCTGCGCCGACGCCGGAATCGTCTTCCTCGGCCCCGGAGCCGACGCGATCCGGACGATGGGCGACAAGATCACCGCGAAGCAGGCTGTCTCCTCCCGCGGGGTGCCGCTCGTGCCCGGCACGAAGGACGCCGCGATGAGCGACGAGGCCCTCATTGCGGCTTCGACGGACGTCGGCTTCCCCGTGCTCATCAAGCCCTCCGCCGGCGGCGGCGGCAAAGGAATGCACGCGGTGTTCGAAGCCGACAAACTCGCCGAGGCGCTGCGGACCGCCCGCCGCGAAGCCGCGAGCTCCTTCGGCGACGACACGCTGTTCCTCGAACGCCTCGTCGCCACCCCGCGCCATATCGAAGTCCAGATCATGGCCGACGCGCACGGCAACGTCATCCACCTCGGCGAACGCGAATGCTCCCTGCAGCGCCGTCACCAGAAGGTCATCGAGGAAGCACCCTCTGCGCTGCTGGACGAAGAGACCCGCGCCCGAATCGGCCAGGCCGCCTGCGAGACCGCGAAGTCCGTCGGCTACGTCGGAGCCGGCACTGTCGAGTTCATCGTCGGGGCCGACCGTCCCGATGAGTTCTTCTTCATGGAGATGAACACCCGACTGCAGGTCGAACACCCCGTCACCGAGGAGGTCACCGGAGTGGACCTCGTCGAACTCCAACTTCGCGTCGGCGCGGGCGAAGAGCTGCCGCTGACGCAGGATGACATCACACTGACCGGGCATTCGATCGAAGCGAGAATCTACGCCGAGGATCCCTCGCGCGGATTCCTGCCCACCGGTGGGCGTGCCCTCGACGTCGTCTTCCCAACCGGTGAGGGCATCCGCGTCGATGCCGGCCTCGACGCTGGCCAGACCATCGCCTCGGACTACGACCCGATGATCGCGAAACTCATCGTCCGTGCCGACGATCGGGCAGCGGCGCTCAAGCGGCTCGATGCCGCGCTCGCCGCCTCGGCGGTGCCGGGAATCGTGACGAACATCGACTTCCTGCGCACCCTTCTCGCGCTGCCCGAGGTGATCTCCGGGGACCTCGACACCTCACTCATCGACAACCTCGGCGAGGATCAGCTGGCGCACAGCGCCGGTGAGACCCACGCGCAGCTGGCGGCCGCCGCTGTCACGGTCACTGGGGGAGCGGCAGGCACGACCCTGACCGGACCAGTCACGGACGCCGAACTGACAGCGAATCGGTCGGCCGCCTCGGCGTGGGCAGGACTCAGCGCCTGGCGCACCTCACGTCCGGACTTCCACCCCACGGTCACCCTGGCCACGGGCGGAGAGACAGTCGAAGTCGAGACTCGAGCGGGAGCCGTCGAGGTCGACGCCGACGGACTGTGGCATGTCACCCTCGACGGGATTCAGCACACGGCGCGGATCTTCTCCGATGCCCGTGACCGCAGCATCTGGGTGAGCACCGACACCGGAATCCACGTCTTCGTCCGGCCGCAGGCCGACACCTCGCTGACCCCTGGACTCGAAGGCGCCGAGGTGCTCGCACCGATGCCCGGCTCCGTCGTCGATATCAAGGTCGAAACCGGCGACCACGTCGAACAGGGCGATCCGATCGTCATCGTCGAGGCGATGAAGATGGAGCACGTGCTCACCGCACCCGCAGCCGGAATCGTCACCGTCACCGCTGTCGAAGGCGCCCAAGTCGCTCTCGACGAAGTGCTCGCCACGGTCGTCGACGAAGCCGCCGCCGAGGCCGTCGCAGACGCCACCGAATAGTCACCAGCCACTCACACCACAACCACGCCACAAGCGGGGAGGAAACTATGGAAACCTTTGTTCCGGGAATGCTGCCCGAAGAATACGAAGACCTGCGCCAAGGTGTCGCGAAATTCGCCGACGAAGAGGTAGCACCCGTCTCAGCCGAACTCGACGCCAAGCACGAGTTCCCCTACGACCTCGTTGCGAAGATGGGCGAGATGGGGCTCTTCGGCCTGCCCTTCGACGAAGAGTACGGCGGAATGGGCGGCGACTACTTCGCCCTGTGCCTGGCCATCGAAGAACTCGGCCGGGTCAACCAGTCCCTGGCCATCACGCTCGAGGCCGGGGTCTCGCTCGGGGCGATGCCGATCTACCGCTTCGGCACCGAAGAGCAGAAGAAGGAATGGCTGCCGAAGCTCACCGACGCCTCGGGCCTGGCCGCCTTCGGCCTGACCGAACCCGAGGCCGGATCCGATGCCGGCGGCACCCGGACCAAGGCCACTCTGGAGGGCGGGACCTGGACGATCAACGGCAGCAAGTGCTTCATCACGAACTCCGGCACCGACATCACCCGTCTGGTCACCGCCACCGCCGTGACCGGAACCCGAACGTCGAAGTCGGGCCGCGAAGTGCCTGAGATCTCGACGATCATGATCCCGACCGGCACCCCCGGCTTCACCGCCGAACCGGCCTATGACAAAGTCGGCTGGAACTCCTCGGACACGCACCCGCTCACCTTCGACAATGTGCAGGTGCCCGAAGCGAACCTGCTCGGCGAACGCGGACGCGGCTACGCGAACTTCCTGCGCATCCTCGACGAGGGCCGCATCGCCGTGGGCGCCCTGTCCGTCGGCGCCGCCCAGGGCTGCGTCGACGAATCAGTGAAGTACGCGAAGGAACGCCAGGCCTTCGGCAAGCCGATCGCCGACTTCCAGGGCATCTCCTTCAAGATCGCCCGCATGGAAGCACGCGTCGTCGCAGCCCGGTCGGCGTACTACCTCGCGGCTTCGCGGATGCTCGCCGGACTCCCGTTCAAGAAGGAAGCGGCTATTGCAAAGATGATCGCCGGCGAAGCAGCCATGGACAATGCGCGCGACGCCACCCAGATCCACGGCGGCTACGGCTTCATGAACGAATACCTCGTGGCTCGCCACTACCGCGACTCGAAGATCCTCGAAGTCGGCGAAGGCACCACCGAGGTCCAGCTCATGCTCATCGCCCGCGAACTCGGACTCTGAGCTCCCGCTCCTGATCTGAGAGCAGGTGCCGACCTTCCGTCGGCCACCCATGCCAGATCGCCCGCCGAGGCGGCGCCGCACATCCGTACGGACGTGCAGGTCCGCCTCGGCGGGCGATATTCTTATCCGATAACACCGTGAGGTGAGACGGCGACCGAAAGGGAAGTGGGAGCACATGGATCTCAGCATGGTGGCATCGGTGGCGACGACGACGTGGATCGTCATCGAATACATCGTGAAGATCATCGCGGTCGGTGTGGTGCCGGAGAACCGCCGCCCGTCATCGTCATCGGCATGGCTGCTGCTCATCCTGTTCGTGCCGATCGTCGGAATTCCCGCATTCCTGCTGCTCGGCAGCCCTTATATCAACCAGCGCCGGGCGCGGATCCAGGCCGAAGCGAACGAACTCATGCACGAAGGCGCCGACGACCTGCCCGATGTGCCGCCGTCTCTGGTCGCCGAGCCCGAATTCGTCTCCGTCGCCCAGCTGGGGCGGGCACTGACCGCGCTGCCGATGGTCACCGGCGACAGCCATGGGGTGATCTCCGATTACGCAGCGTCGATAGCGCGGATGGCCGAACTCGTCGACGAAGCACACGAATACGTCCACGTCGAGATCTACATCATGGCGTGGGATTCGACGACCGACGTCTTCTTCCAGGCGCTCGAGCGAGCATCTGCGCGCGGGGTCGAAGTCCGTGTCCTCTTCGACCACATCGGATCCCGGAAGTATCCGGGATTCCACCGGCTCGGCAAACGACTGAACGCGGCCGGCATCGAATGGCACCTGATGCTGCCGTTCATTCCATGGCGAGGCAAGGCTCGGCGCATCGACCTGCGCAACCACCGCAAGCTGCTCGTCATCGACGGCAAGCGGGCGATGATGGGTTCGCAGAACATGATCGATTCGAGCTACCTCAACAGGAAGAACTCACAGATCGGCCGGAACTGGCACGACATCATGGTCGAGCTCTCCGGGCCCATCGTCGCCGGAATCGAGGCGGTGTTCTCCACCGACTGGTATTCCGAATCGGGACAGGCTCTGGGCATCCGCCCGTACGAGCGCGACGGCAACGAGCCCGAAGTAGGCGGGGCGACGAGCGCGATGCAGCTGGTTCCTTCGGGGCCCGGGTTCACGACCGCTCCGAACCTCAAGGTCTTCACCTCGATGATGTACCTGGCGCAGAAGCGTCTGGCCATCGTCAGCCCCTACTTCGTGCCCGACGAATCGCTGCTGGCCGCCGTGGAGACCGCGGCCAGGCGTGGGGTCGACGTCGAACTCTACGTCAGCGAGCAGGCGGACCAGTACATGGTCGACCGGGCACAGTCGTCTTACTACCGGTCGCTGCTCGAAGCTGGGGTGCGGATCTTCCTGTACCCGAAACCCGCCGTGCTGCACACGAAGTGCTTCATCGTCGACGACCTCTATGCTGTGATGGGCTCATCCAACATGGACATGCGCTCGTTCGGCCTCAACTACGAGATCAGCCTGCTGACCACCGGCGGCGACCTGGTCGACGACATCATCGATGTCGTCGCCGACTACCAGGGCGTCAGCGACGAACTCACCCTGGAGGAATGGGAGAAGCGGCCATGGCCCCGCCGCTATATGGAGTCCGTCATGCGCCTGACGTCGTCGCTGCAGTAGGCGGGCTGGGGAGGCTGCTTCGCCGAGAAACGGGCAGCGGCACGGCTGCTTCGCCGAGAAACGGGCTGAGTGTCGAGAAACGGGTGCGTACACCCGTGTTTCGACACTCAGCCCGTTTTTCGCTGATCAGTCGTCTCGATGGCCCGCTTGATCGCAGCGAAGATGCGAGGTCTGAAGAGGTCGCCGAAGCTCAGGTTGAAGACCTTGAAGCCGGCGTTGAGAAGATCCATATTGCGCTGATGACTCAATTTGGCCGCCTCATCAGGGCCGTGAGGGTTGAGATAGAACTTGCCGAGACCGTGGACTTCCACTGCGACAGCAGCGGACTTGTGCCGAAAGTCATTGCGTCCGATGAACTTGCCCGACTCTGTGAACGTGTCGACCTGCGGGACCATTCCGGTTACTCCGAAGCGATGGAACTTCACTGCGCAGACCGCCTCGGCTGGAGATTCATATTCGGCGTTCGAGAGATCAACGGCCAAGAGGGCTCTTCGGCGTCCGCGTTGCCCTTTCGCCAACAGATCGGTGATGTCTGCCCGGTCCACCTCTCCCGAACGGAGTGCTTGAGAGATGAGCGGTACAGAAACTTCGAGCGAACGGTCAAGAGCAACGTCAGCCAGAGTCCTGGGCAGAGTGGTGACCGGATAGGCGAACTCGGATGAGACCTGTTCCGGTGGAAGTCTGCGCGAGTAGATGAACACGCCGTCGTAGTTGCGGGTAGGGGAGTTCCTGGAGATCTCGACTTTCGACGATTCGAGCACAGCGGGGTCAAGACAGTGGATGAGCGCGGCCGAAACATGAGAGAACACATCTCCCGGCAGAAGCTCACCGAGGCGGCATGCGATCTGGACCCGCAGCTCCTCGGCTTCGTCCCGCAGATCTCCGAAGGTTTTTGGAAACGAAGTGTCGTGATCCGTGGAAAGACCGCGGATGGGTCCGTGATGGCTATCATCACACGACTTGCGGATCACGTAGTGACCCTTCCTGACTAGGCGCAGGCAGCATCGTTTGGCTTCGGCCAACTGTCTGCGGGACATGCCGAGTCCACGGAGCTGTTGCGCTGTCAGCACTTGGAACATCTATCAAGGATGATCTTAAAATATGCCAAATGCAAGCAAATACTATTAAACGTGGTTTATTTGTGTGGTCAGATGGTGCAGCTTCGGCGACGGCGAAGGTGAAGGGATTGATGCAGCACGGGCCTGTGCTGGGTTGCAAGGTCGCCGGCTCCATCGAAAAACGGGCTGAGTGTCGAAACACGGGTGCGCACACCCGTGTTTCGACACTCAGCCCGTTTCTCGGCGGCCCGGGGTGCATGCTCCCTGTCTCTCGGCGAAGGAGTGCGTGCCTCAGGCAGAGCCTGTGGGGTCGGGGCCGAGGTCGCCGCGGCTCTCCAGCGGCACGTCCAGCAGATTGTGGACGCCGTCGACGATCTCGTTGGGTCGGAACGGAAAGCGGCGGACATCCTCGGCGGTGGAGATTCCCGACAGCACGAGGACCGTGTGCATGCCCGCTTCCATGCCCGCGATGATGTCGGTGTCCATGCGGTCGCCGATCATTGCGGTGCTCATCGAATGGGCGCCGATCCTGTTCAGGGCCGAGCGGAACATCATCGGGTTGGGCTTGCCCACGACGTAGGGTTCGCGGTTCGTCGCCTTCGTGATGAGAGCGGCGATGGCGCCGGTGGCAGGCAGGACGCCCTCGGGGGAGGGGCCGGTGGCGTCGGGGTTCGTGACGATGAAGCGGGAGCCGGCGTCGATGAGGCGGATCGCCTTCGTGATCGCCTCGAACGAATATGAATGGGTCTCGCCGACGACGACGAAGTCCGGGTCGTGCTCGGTCATGACGAACCCGGCCTCGTGGATCGCCGTGGTCAGCCCCGCCTCGCCGACGACATAGGCCGTGCCGTGCTCGACCTGATTGGACAGGAAATCCGCGGTGGCCATCGCAGAGGTCCAGATGTTCGACTCGGGGACGTCGAGCCCGTTCGAGCGCAGCCGGGCGGAGAGATCACGAGCGGTGTAGATGGAGTTGTTCGTCAGCACCAGGTAGGGGATATCGGCCTGACGCCACTGGGCGAGCAGCTCTGCGGCTCCCGGCAGAGGATTGTTCTCCTTGACCAGGACACCGTCCATATCGGTCAGCCAGCAGTCGATCGAATCGCGATCCATGTCTCTCCTCGAGCTCGGGGTGGGCCGAAGCGGCTGCTTCCAGCCTAGTCGGGTTGGGCGCAAGTGTGCTGAGAAGTCCGATCCGGGGTGCCGTACCCCCTTTGCGGATCGTCCCCGAGCCCCCTTGACGGAGCGGTCGAAGAGTGTATTGTAGAAATCACTTAATTAAGGGGATGCTTAAATGAGTATGGATCACGTCTTCGCGGCGCTTGCCGATCCGACGCGTCGGGCGATCATCGATCGTCTGCGCGGGGGAGACAAGACCGCCGGTGAGCTCGCGGAACCGCTGCCGATCAGTCGTTCCGCGGTCTCCCAACACCTCAAGGTGCTCGAGACGGCGGGGCTGATCACCCGATCGAAATCCGCGCAGCAGCGCATCGTCGCACTCAACGCCGATGCCCTCACCGAGGCCGCCGGCTGGCTGCAGGCGGCCCACGACGAATGGCAGCAGCGCTTCGACAGCCTCGACCGCATCCTCGCCGAGGAGGTGCCCACCGATACATCGACGACCGACCCGTCGACCACAGATCGAACTGCGGACTGACTATCGACATCAACGACGTGCCGAATGACGCAGACATCACGTATGACGCAGACATCATGCACGACTCAAGGAGGAGAACAGCGATGAACGCCGAGAACACAGCCAACACAGACACCACAGCCAACACAGTGACCGATCCGAACAGCGCACAGGCGGGAGAACCCGGATTCACCATCGTCCGCGAATTCGCCGCCCCGCGCGCCCGCGTCTGGGAAGCCTGGACGAACCCGGACGTCATGGCGCGCTGGTTCCACCCCGAAACGCTGGTCACTCCACGCGAATCCGTATCCGTCGACCTGCGGGTCGGCGGCGAATACACCTATACGATGCGCATACCCGATACGGGGCAGGAGTTCCCGACCGCCGGGAAGTACCTTCACATCGACGAGCCCGTCCGCCTCGACTTCACTTGGGGAAGTCCCGGCGAGGTCGACGATGCCCCGCGCGTCAGCGTCGCACTTGAGGAGATCGGCGCCGACCGCACTCGCATGACGTTCACGCTGACCGGCCTGCCCAATGACTCGGGTGAAGACGCCAGTGCCTACGACGGATGGTCATCGGCCTTCAATGAACTCGGTACAGAGCTCGGGTCCTGACCGGTGCCGACTGATCACAGCGGTGGACCGCCTCAGGCATCGCCGAGGTGGTCCACCGCAGCGAGCGACCGCAGGGTCCGATTGCCGAACCGATCGTCCTCGGTCAGTTCGGTGATGCACCCGGAATGCGCGGCGAACGTCGCCCGCCCCATCGCCTCGAGAGGCAGTTCGAGCCACCGACCGATGACGAACGTGTGGGCGAAGCCGTGGGTGACGACCACCTGGTGCGAGGCTCGCTGCGTGAGGATCTCGCCGACCGCGGCGTAGATCCGAGCACCGGCCTCGCGTCGCGTCTCCGCGCCGTCGATGCCTTCGGCATGATCGAGGCGCATCGTGTGGTCGAAGGCGTCGTCGGGCACGGGTGGGAAGATGAAGCGCGCGTCCAGCCAGGACTGCTCCCGTCCCTCCGCGACTCCGTACGACTTCTCGCGCAGACCCGGGTGGTCGATTGCGCGCGTGCCGAGTCGATCGGCGATCACTTCGGCGGTCCTGCGCGTTCTTTTGAGATCAGAGGTGAATACCGGCGCGGAGGCGGCCGTCGGGATCCGCGACCGCAGTTCGGCGGCGATGCGATCGGCTTGGAGTTCGCCGCGGACGGTGAGCTCGGAATCGTGCCACCCGCCGACCCGGGCCTCGAGATGGTGTCGGGCCTCCGGGTGGGTGACGACGAAGAGGGATCGTGTGATGGCCATGGTGTGCTCGATCCTACCGACCCCCGGGTCGCAGGGGTCCGGTGAATGGCGATAAACTCAAATCACGACGAGTGAGGAGCGTTACATGAGTGACAAGGTCATTGCACAACGAGGTCTGTGGCTGGACGAGATGGAAGTCGGCGCCACCTATAAGCACGCACCGGGCCGCACAGTCACCGAAGCGGACAACACCCTGTTCACGGCCGTGACGATGAATACCCAGGCCCTGCACCTCGACGCGGCATGGTCGGCTACCGAACCCTTCGGCGAGCGCCTCGTCAACTCGATGTTCACCCTGGCCACCCTCATCGGTCTGTCCGTGTCCCAGCTGACGCAGGGAACGACAGTCGGAAACCTCGGCTTCTCCGAGGTCAGTTTCCCGGCACCGATGTTCCACGGCGACACTCTCTACGCAGAGACGACGATCCTCGACAAACGCGATTCGAAGTCCCGTCCGGGCCAGGGCATCGTCACCTTCGAACACCGCGGCTACAACCAGCACGGCAAACTCGTCGCGAAGGCCGTGCGCCAGGCGATGATGTTCGACTCCAGCCACGAGTCCACGGCGGCGAAGTCCGCCGCCGACACCGCCGATCAGACCGACACCGGAAAGTGAGCCCCCAGATGTCCCTCGAGTTCAAACCCGCCTGGCTCTTCGTCCCCGGCGATCGTCCCGACCGGTACACGAAAGCGGCCGAACGCTCCGATATCGTCATCCTCGACCTCGAAGACGCCGTCAACGAGGCCGACAAAGCTGCCGCACGGGAGTCCATCGTCGACTTCCCCCTCGACCCCACCCGCACGGTCGTGCGGGTGAACTCCCACGATTCGGGCCACCTCGGCGAGGATCTGAAGATGCTCGCGCGCACCGAGTACACGGCCGTGATACTGCCGAAGGCCGAGCTTGCATCCGATCTGTCGATCCTGTCCGGATTCCAGGTCATCGCGCTCATCGAAACCGCGCTCGGGGCCGTCAATGTCGCCGAGATCGCCGCTGCCCCGAATGTCTATGCGCTGATGTGGGGCTCGGAGGATCTCATCGCCGACCTCGGCGGAGGCTCCTCCCGCAGGGCCGATGGCGGCTACCGGGAGGTGGCCAAGCATGTGCGCAGTCAGACCCTCCTCGCCGCTCGGGCCCATCGCAAGTTCGCGCTCGACTCGATCTGGGCGGACATCCCGAACCTCGAAGGACTGGCAGCCGAGGCCGAAGACGCCGTACAGTCGGGGTTCTCCGGCAAGGTCTCCATCCACCCCAACCACGTGCCCGTCGTCCGCGACGCCTTCCGCCCCAGCGACGAACAGCTGACCTGGGCGCGGTCCGTGCTCGACCTGGCGAAGACGGAGAAGGGCGCATTCTCCTTCGAGGGCAAGATGATCGACGCCCCGCTGCTCAAGCACGCCGAACTCATCGTCGCCCGCGCGAACTGAGGGACACCACCTCGTGAACGTCTCCGATGCGCTCATCGCCGACCAGATCCGTGCCGTCCTCACCGCCGCCGAGACGGGGGACGGGACCGCGCCCATCGTCGAGGCAGGGAACCCGGTCCTCCGGTCCCAGACCCGCCCTTTCGACGGGCAGGTCGACGACGCCGAGCTCGAGCAGCTCGCCGAGGTGATGCGAGCGACCATGCTCGCCGCCCCGGGAGTCGGCCTTGCCGCCCCGCAGGTGGGCATCGGCCTGTCGATGTTCGTCGCCGAAGATCCTGGTGCCCGTGATCCCGAGGTCGCGAAGGTCCGGCAACGGGAGCCGATGCCGCTGAGGGTGGTCCTCAACGCGGGCTGCGAACGCGCCGGAGGTGAGGACGTCGCCTTCTATGAAGGATGTCTGTCGATCCCCGGCTACCAAGCCGTCGTGGCCCGCCCCCGCAACATCGCATTGACGGGCATCGACCTGCAGGGCGACCCCATCGCCGAGGAGGTCTCCGGCTGGTCGGCGCGCATCGTCGCCCACGAGACCGACCACCTATCCGGGATCCTCTTCCTCGACAAAGCCGAGATGCGATCCCTGGCGACGAACGAATCCGTGGCGAAGTTCTGGCACCAGCCCTCGACACAGAAGGCCGCCGCAGAACTCGGCTTCTCCTTGCCTTCGGGCATGGTGATGTGAACCTCCGCCGCGGTCGCCGGTCCGGATACCGCCGAGACTGTTGACCGCTCTCATCTGCGTCACAGGCGGGCATGTTTCGATAAGGACATGCGACTTCCCGACATCCCCCTTCGTCATCACCGAACCGTCCGTACCGCTGCCGCACTCGGCACCGGCGCCCTCGCGCTGGTGCGCCGCCGCGACGTCTCCGCCGAACGCCAGACCGGCCTGAGAGCGGGAACCGCCCTGGCCAATGCGGGCCTGACCTGGCTCACCGGGTCCCGGGCTTTCCTCGGCAAGGTGGGCGGATCGAGCGGCATCGACGAATTCCTCGGAGCCTTCTCCACCAGAGGGAGCGGTCCCGTCCGATATGCATCCTCTCCTGCGCACATCTCTGACGTCGGAGTACTCGACGGCGATGCCGACGCGGATACTTGGTGGGACGAACAGGCGAGCGTGACTTCCCCGGCGTTCCTCAATGCGGTCACCGCGGCAGCAGCGGGAGCGGCCTCATGGGCGCTCTGGCCGCTGACGGAGCGGCTGGCGGAGGCTATCGATGCGAAACTGCCGACGGGCGTCGGCCGCGGTCTCAATGCCGTCGTCAACGGCGGGCTCGTCGCGGTGACAGCGGTCCTCATCGACAAGGTCGAGAAATGGGCCGACGACGTCGAGGACTTCGACTACGCGCCGGTCGAGATCGAACTGCCCACCCGCATCCGGGAGTCGGTGAACCTCCTGTTGTCACAGCCGCATCCCGTCGCACAAGCCACCGCCGAGGCAGTGTCCGAGCAGCTCGACACCGCGCGCTTCTTCGTCTGGGTCACCTACCCGAGAGCTGAGTATCCGGGAAACGAGCCGATCATTCTGGACCCCGACCGGCTGGCCGAGATCATCAGGAACGAAGACATCGAGAGCATCCACGTCTACCCCGCAGCATCATCCCCGCGGGTGGTCCCGGCAACGCAGACATACCCGGTCGTTGGGATCAGGCACAGCGCGGACCAAGATGGGGGAGAGACGGCTGAGAGGGAACTGAGTCTGAGCATCGTCAACGGCTATCTCGACGCCATCTCGTTCAGCTCGCCTGATTCAGATTTCAGGGTCTCCGAGGATCTTCCCGAGGACTCTGTGCCGGGAACGCTGCATCCCGAGGGCCTCGAACAGGAGTCAGACTATGCGGGCTACTCGAACAGCTTCGAGATCCTCGACGAGGACGAACATGTGACCGTGCTGGCGACGTGGCCTGCCCCCGATCAGCTGACCTTCCGCGCCGATGGCAGCTGATCGTACCGCTGGGGCCGGGAATAACCTGCTCGCGTCATCGTTATACGTTGCATGAGCGATCTTCGTACCCTCACCCTCGGCGCCGGCTGCTTCTGGTGCCTCGACGCCGTCTACCAGCGGACCACCGGCGTGAGAGAAGTGATCTCCGGCTACACCGGCGGACACACCGACAACCCCGGATACCGTGAGGTCTGCTCCGGGATGACCGGCCATGCCGAAGCCCTGCAGGTGACCTTCGACGCCGACATCGTTCCCGAAGACGTCATCCTCGGCCTGTTCTTCACCGGCCACGACCCCACGAGCCTGAACCGCCAGGGCTACGACGTCGGCACCCAGTACCGGTCGGCCATGTTCTATCGCGACGAGACCGAGAAGCAGCACTTCGCCGAGGCCATCGAATCCGCGCAGAACCTGTTCGACGATCCGATCGTCACCACCCTCGAACCTCTCGGTACCTTCTATCCCGCCGAGGCGGTCCACCAGGACTTCTACACCGCGAACCCGGACAACGGCTACTGCCGTGTCATCATCGACCCGAAACTGCACAAGGCCCGCACCGCCTTCGCCGAATGGGTGAGCTGATGGGCAGTCACAAAAAGGACAGATGCAAGAAGTCCAAACACAAGGACCGCAAACGGTCCAAGGACTCGGGCAAGGCCTGCGATGTGACGAAAGACCGCGTCCGTGCCCACTTCCTCGACGGCAACACCGGGCCATGGGCGAAGAGCCTGGCCGCGCAGGAAGCCCAGAACATCCAGGGTGCACAGTTCGATGTGTCCCCGCGGGACGGGGCTCACCCCACCGAGGCGGCCGCCGCCTCAGCGACGGACCGCACCTCAGCCGTGACGCCCACTCGCCGCGGTCCCGACTACTCAGCGCCGTCGTCGATCGACATCGTCGCCGATCCCGTCCTCCACGCTCTGAGTACCAGACGGTCGATCTCGAAGGTCGACCCGGAGACTCCGAACGACTCCGACCTGCTCGAGATCATCCGGTCGATCTCCTCGGTCGCCGACCACAAGTCACTGCGCCCCTGGCGCTTCCTCATCATCCGCGGCAACGACCGGCACCGCCTCGGCGACGCCCTCGACGAAGCCGCTGGCGTCGTCCGCAATCCCGGGGAGACCAATACGAAGCCGCTGCGGGCCGAGCTTCTGCTCGCCCTCGTCTCCTCACCGGTCGAACATGACAAGGTTCCCGAATGGGAGCAGCACGCCACCGCCGCCGGTGCCGGCCACCTGCTCGAACTCGCCCTGTGGCAAGCCGGCTGGGGAGTCATGTGGCGCTCGGGAACCCTGACGAACACCGAACCGGTCCGCCGCCTCCACCGCCTGAACGATCATGAACTGCTCATGGGCTGGTTCTACATCGGAGCCGTCCCCGAACGCTACCGACAGCGCCTGACCACGAGCACTCGCCCCCTGCCGAAGCCCGAACAGTTCCTCGATACCCTGTGAGCACTCCCGACACCGACACTCCGGAAACGCGCCGCCTGCCCAAGGAGATCTATGTCCTCGTGGCAGCGGCCTTCATCGTTGCCCTGGGCTACGGAATCATCGCACCCGTCCTGCCGCAGTTCGCGGCGAGCTTCGACTTCGGGGTCACCGCCGCAACCATCGTCGTCTCCTCGTTCGCATTCTTCCGGTTCGTGTTCTCACCCTCATCCGGGCGCCTCGTCGATGCCTTCGGCGAACGCCGCATCTACATCACCGGTCTCCTTATCGTCGCAGCCTCCACCGCGGCCGTCGCCTTCGCTCAGAACTACTGGCAGCTGCTGATCTTCCGCGGACTCGGCGGCATCGGCTCGACGATGTTCAGCGTCTCCGCGATGGCGCTCATCGTCCGCCTCGCCCCGATCGACGCCCGCGCGAAGGCATCGTCGACGTATGCGACCGCATTCCTCGTCGGCAATATCGCCGGACCCGTCCTCGGCGGTGCCATGGCCGGATGGGGGATGCGCATTCCGTTCATCATCTATGCCGTCGGTCTGCTCATCGCCGCCATCGTCGTCCGCGTCTTCCTCGCCTCCACCGCATCCTTCGGCTCCTCGACGAAATCCGGGCGTGCCCGGCTGGAAGCGGAGAAGGACAAGCAGCAGCAGGAAGTCATGTCCTTCCGGGAAGCCTGGAAGGATTCGGCCTACCGGTCGGCGCTCATCTCCGCCTTTGTCCAAGGCTGGTCGGCGATGGGCATCCGCGTGGCCATCTACCCGCTCTTCGCCATCCAGGCCCTTAAGGCCGATACCGCCGTGGCCGGACTGGCGCTGACCATGTTCGCCATCGGCAATGCCTCGGCCGTGACGGTGGTCGGACGCTTTGCCGACACCGTCGGGCGCAAACCCTTCATCCAATGGGGCCTGTTCGTCCTCGGCGTGACCACCGCGGCGCTGGCCTTCATCGATTCGATCTGGCTGTTCTTCGTCTTCTCCATCATCGCCGGGATCGGCTCCGGCCTGGCCAACCCCGCTCAGCAGGCCACCGTCGCCGACGTCATCGGCCGCGACCGCAAGGGCGGCCGAGTGCTCGCCCGCTACCAGATGGCCCTCGACGGCGGAGCCATCCTCGGCCCGATCATCGCCGGAGCCGTCGTCGATCACTTCGACTACTCGTGGGCGTTCCTGCTCACCGGTGTCCTCGGCATCGTCGCCGCGGGCCTGTGGTTCTTCGGCCGTGAGACCCGTCCCCGCCGACCGGCCGGCGTTCAATAGCCTGCCGACAGCTCGGCGCACCGGCAACAGCTCGGTGCACGGACCGAGCTGTTGCCGGTTCACCGAGCTGTCGCACGAAACGCGATGCGTCGGGATTCTGGTTCCGAAAAGTCAGGTTTTCCTCATGTGCGGTTCAGGGGACACTCACTAGGATGGTTGGTTGAGTCGGCGTTCTGCGTCGTCGCCCTGTCTACGACAAAGAAAGTCCCCCTCGTGAGTTTCCTGACCCGGCTGAGTCTGAAGAACCGGGCGCTCATCGCGCTCATCTCCGTCGTCGCCATCATCTTCGGCGTCATCGGTGCCGGTGCTCTCAAGCAAGAGCTCTTCCCGTCCCTCGACAACCCACAGGCCACGGTCACCGCCTCCTATGAAGGAGCCACCCCCGAGGCCGTCGAATCCGAAGTCACCGACCCACTCGAAGGGGCGCTGACCGCACTGCCCGAGGTCGAGGACATGACCTCGACCTCCTCGGCGGGCAGTTCGCAGATCACCGTGAGCACGAAGTACGGCGACGACTCCGATGACGTCGTCCGTGCCCTGCAGCGCGCCGTCTCCCAGGTGCAGCCGACCCTGCCCGACGGGGTCGAACCGAACGTCATGATGATGGGCACCGATGATATTCCGGTGCTCGCCCTGTCCGTGACCTCGGATGCCGATGAAGACCAGCTGGCGGCGAATCTCGAAGACATCGTCGAACCGGAGCTGAAGAAGGTCGACGGCGTCTCCCAGGTCCAGATCGCCGGAGCGAAGACCAAACAGGTCGAGATCAGCATCCGCCGCGACGACCTCGAGGACGAAGGAGCCAACCTCGACGAGGTGGCCGGAATCCTCCAGTCCAACGGTGTGCCCACCTCGGCCGGTGAGCTCAAGGGCGACGACGGCGCGGCCCCGGTCGAGGTCGGCACCCGCATCCGCTCGATCGATGCGATCAAAGACCTCGTCATCTCCGGCAAGGACGGGCCGATCCAGATCTCCGACGTCGCCGACGTCAAACTCGTCGACGAGCCGATCGAGTCGATCTCGCGCACCAACGGCGAACCCTCGCTGTCCGTGTCGGTGATGAAGGAATCCGACGCGAACACCGTCGACGTCTCTCACGCGGTGGCCGACAAGCTGCCCGAACTCGAGAAGATGATGGGTGACAACACGGAGTTCGTCTCCGCGTTCGACCAGGCCCCGTTCATCGAACAGTCCATCCACGACCTGCTCAACGAGGGTGGGCTGGGCCTGATCTTCGCGGTCCTCGTCATCCTCGTCTTCCTGCTCTCGGTGCGGGCGACGATCATCACCGCCATCTCCATCCCGCTCTCCCTCCTCATCGCCATGATCGGGTTGTGGATGGGCGGGGAGACCCTCAACATGCTCACCCTCGGTGCGCTGACGATCTCCGTCGGCCGCGTCGTCGACGACTCCATCGTCGTCATCGAGGCGATCCGCAGACGCCACGCCTCCGGCGGCGACAAGTTCTCGAACATCCTCGCCGCCGTCTCCGAAGTGGCCGGTGCCATCACCGCATCGACGCTGACCACGGTGGCCGTGTTCCTGCCGCTGGCATTCGTGACCGGGCAGACCGGAGAGATGTTCCGGCCCTTCGCCCTGACCGCGACCATCGCCCTGCTCTCGTCCCTGTTCGTGGCACTGACGATCGTGCCCGTCCTCGCGTACTGGTTCCTGCGTCAGCGTGAAGCGAAGGTCAAGCTCACCCGTGCGGAGAAGGCGGAGATCCGTCGCAGCCGCAAGTCGATGCTGTCGCAGTGGCGGGCAGAGAAGAAGGAAGCGAAGAAGGCCGACAGGAAGCGCGACCTCGTCGCTGCCGGTGCCGAAGCCGAGGACACCGGTCCTCGAGACAGTGTCGAATCGTTCCCGCGCGCTGATGCCTCCGCACAGGCCGGTGCCACGACTCGAACCGATGCGACCGGAGTGGCAGCGGGCGGACCGCGCTACGGCGAATCCGAAGACGGAACGGAAGCGGTCGACGAGCTCGCCGGAATGCATTCGCCGGTGACGCGACTGCAGAAGACCTATATGCCGGCCATCGGGTTCTCGACGAAGCACCCGATCATCATGATCCTCATCGCCGTGCTCGTGCTCGCAGGCACCGGAGCGATGATCCCACAGCTGAAGACAGAGCTCTTCGGCGACACCGGGCAGGACTCACTGCAGATCTCGCAGACCTTCGACCCGGGCACCGACCTCGATGAGGCCTCGGAACAGGCGAAGAAGGTCGAGGACATCCTCGCCGACGAATCCGATGTCGACAACTACCAGTTGTCGCTAGGCGGCACGTCGTTCGGCTTCACCGACGATTCGTCGCTGACGGGCACCTATATCGTCAACACGAAGTCCGGAGTCTCGGCGCAGTCGATCTCCGCAGATCTGCAGAAGCAGTTCGACGGCCTCAAGGGCGCCGGCGACGTCGAGGTGGCAAGCCAGAGCTCGACCCCGGGTGCGCAGACCATCGACGTCACACTCACGGCCACCGATTCCGAAGAACTCGAGGACGCGACGAACAAGGTCAGCGACAAGCTCGAGGGCGTATCGTCGGCGCAGTCGGTGACGAGCGATACCGCCGCGGTCCAGCCCGTGATCGAAGTCAAGGTCGATCATGAGAAGGCCGCAGAGGAGAACCTCACCGAGGCGGCCATCGGCCAGTATGTGCAGCGTGCCATGCATGGCCAGCAGATCGGTGAGGTCGTCATCGACGATGTCTCCCATTCGGTGCTGCTCTTCGATCGCAATGCCGACACCGTGGAGAAGCTGCGCGAACTCAAGATCCCGGGCAAGCCGGAAGAGACGGCTCCCGCTGGAGGAGCCGGCGCAGGTGCGGCAGGCGGCGCCGGTGGTGCGGCCGGAGGTGCCGGTGGCTCAGGTGACGCCGGCGCGGCCGGTGGTGCCGGAGGAGCTGGCGGTGGTGCCGGAGGTTCGGGTGACGCCGGTCCAGCCGGCGGCGCAGGCGGTGCTGGTGGTGCGGCCGGAGGTGCCGGTGCGACGGGCGGCGATCCGAACGCGGGCGCTCCCGTGACATCGGAGCCGCGATTCATCGAACTCGATGAGGTCGCCGACGTCAAGGAGGTCAAGACCGCACCGACGATCCGCCACACGGATTCGCAGCGTTCGACCACCGTGTCCGTGACTCCGGAAGGCGATGACCTCGGAGCAGTGTCGACCGAGGTCCAGTCCGCCCTCGACGAGGTGGACCTGCCCGATACGGTGTCCGTCGACACCGGCGGTGCCACCCAGGAGCAGAACGAAGCGTTCTCGCAGCTGGGACTGGCGATGCTTGCTGCGATCCTCATCGTGTTCGTCATCATGGTCGCCACGTTCAAGTCGCTGCTGCAGCCGCTGATCCTGCTGGTCTCGATCCCGTTCGCGGCCACCGGTTCGGTTGCGCTCTCGCTCATCACCGACACTCCGCTGGGGCTGACGTCGATGATCGGTCTGCTCATGCTCATCGGCATCGTGGTGACGAATGCGATCGTGCTCATCGACCTCATCAACCACTTCCGAATCCGCGGGGTCGATCTGCGTACGGCCATCGTCCACGGTGCCAGGTTGCGTTACCGTCCGATCCTCATGACTGCGGCCGCCACGATCTTCGCTCTGCTGCCGATGGCCCTCGGGCTCACCGGCGGGGGAGTGTTCATCTCGAAGCCGCTGGCGATCGTCGTCATCGGCGGACTGGTCAGCTCGACGCTGCTCACGCTCATCCTCGTGCCCGTTCTCTACCTGCTGCTCGAAGGGGTCAAGGAACGCCGAGCCGAGAAGAAGTACGTGAAGAACATGGCTCGCGGCGAGGTCCTCGATGCCGCCGAGGCACGGGCACATGAGCGGGAGACTGCCGCTGTGCCAGCCGGTGCTGGGGCCGCTGCCGTCGGTTCCGACGACACCCGGGCGCAGGCAGAAGGGGAGGTCCCCACCGAGGCGACCGCACCGACCGCGGACTCGACGTCCGCGGATTCGGGCAGGGCCGCCTCGGCGTCGGACGAATCGACGGACGCCGACCGCCTCGGTGACCGCCGCGACGACGAACCGACCGGCAGCGACGGACGCGACGACGACGGGATCCGGGGCGATGGGCCGGGAACGGACTTCACCCTGCGCAGCCAGCAGCCGCGTCGTGATGACGGGGGCGGCGAACCCAAACACTGACCCGTCCCGGCTAGAGTTGAGTCCATGACGACCGAGCTCGAACCACAGGAGAGAAAGCGCCTGTGGTTCGAGCTCGGTCTCATTGCGGCCCTGTCCCTGGGGCAGGCATCCGTCTATGCGATCGTCCGTCTGGCAGACATCGCCACGCGCGGACCGATCAGCGACGCCCAGGCCAAGCTCAACACCTCGATCTCGCCCCGGCCGGCCTTCGACCTGATCTACCAGCTTCTCGACATCGGCTTCACCCTCGTGCCCGTCGCCCTCGCGATCTACCTGCTCAGTCGAGACCGACCGGCCCTGCCGCTGCCGATCAGGCTCGGAGTCGACGGGCACCGACTGCGCGACCTGGGCCACGGCGCCCTCATCTTCCTCGTGATCGGCATCGGCACCCTCGGGGTGTACGCGGGCGGCAGGGCACTGGGGATCACTGCCGAGATCCAGCCGTCCAACCTCGGCGATCATTGGTGGACGATTCCCGTGCTGCTGCTCTCGGCCGCGAAGAACGGAATCCTCGAAGAGGTGCTCATCTTCGGCTTCGGGGCGCTGCGACTGCGGCAGCTGGGCTTCGGGCCGTGGCCGATCATCATCTCCCTGGCGATCTTCCGCGCCAGCTACCACCTCTACCAGGGCATCGGCCCGTTCATCGGCAACGTCGCCATGGGCATCATCTTCGGCTGGTACTTCCTGCGCAAGGGCAGGCTCATGCCGTTGGTGTGGGCGCATGTCATCATCGACGCTGTCGGATTCCTCGCCCCGGGAGTACTCGCCCTCGTCGACATCGGCTGAGTGCTGCAGGCGAGGTCGGGACAGGCGAACGGGACACTCATTCCTCCCTCCGGGTTCACCTCTGATTCACCGACGGGTAGTTCCAGGGCCGCTTGCCGGTGACAGTCTCGATCGGGTGAGTCCTTCCGGTTCCGCCCTCTGTGCCGGGCGGGCCCCGGACTGGGAAGATACCCGATACAAGGAGAGAATCGATGCGAACCTTTCTGCCGATGGCCGACCATGTGCGTGGCAAGCGCAGCCCCGTCACGTGCGCACTGAAGTGCGACAACGCCTGCCTCAAGGCCACCTGCAACACATCGGCAAATGGGTATTTCCGCGATATCGTCAATGCGAAGCTCAGCCGTCGCGCGGTTCTCGGTGCCTCTGCTGCCGGTGCCTTGGCCATCGCAGTGACCACCGCACCGAGTCCGACCGCACGCTCTGCCGCAGCAGCCACCGCAGGCAGTCTGGCCTTCACCGCCATCGACCCGGTCCAGCATGAGGTCGACGAATTCGTCGTCCCCGAAGGCTACTCCTGGCATCCGATCGTCCGCTGGGGAGACCCCTTGTTCCCCGACTCTCCGAAATTTGACCCGGAGAATCAGAGCCCAGAGGCGCAGCGCCGCCAGTTCGGCTACAACAACGACTTCCTGTCCATCCAGATCGACCCCGATGACTCCAACCGGGCCGTGCTCTTCGCCAACCAGGAATACACGAACGACGCCATCATGTACCCCGAGGACATGGACGGAGCCGATCAGCGGGCGATCAGCCGCGAAGCCCACGGACTGACCGTTGCCGAACTCATCCGCACGGACGAGAAGTCGACGTGGACGATCGATGTCAACGGAAAGAAGAACCGCCGGTTCCTCATCGACACCGAATACGAGTTCACCGGTCCCGCCGCCGGTTCCGATCTGCTGCGGACGAAGGACTATCCGAACGGTGACAAGGCGCAGGGCACTCTCGGCAACTGCTCGGGCGGGCTCACGCCCTGGGGTACTCTGGTGTCCGGTGAGGAGAACTTCAACTCGTACTTCAAGGCGCAGGGCACCTCGGCGGCCGATAAGCGCTACGGTCTCGACAGCGAAGACTCGGCCAACGGGTGGGAAGCCGATGTCGACCGATTCGATACGAACAACCCGGGCTACGCGAACGAAGCGAATCGCTTCGGCTGGATCGTCGAAGTCGACCCCTGGGACCCGAACTCCACCCCTCATAAGCACACGAACATGGGCCGCTTCAAACACGAAGGGGCGAACATCACGATCTCCGATTCGGGCCACGCCGTGGCCTATATGGGAGACGATGAGAAATTCGACTACCTCTACAAGTTCGTCTCGAAGGACACCTACGTCGAGGGCGACCGCGAACACAACAAGACGCTGCTGACCGACGGCGACCTCTACGTCGCGAAGTTCACCGGCAACTCACCGAAGTCCGAGATCGACGGCAGCGGTGAGGTGCCCGCCGACGGCGAGTTCGACGGCAGCGGACAGTGGCTTCCGCTGGTCAAGGACGGCAAGTCGCAGGTGTCCGGATTCTCCGTCGAAGAGGTCCTCGTCAACACCCGACTGGCCGCCGACAAGGTCGGGCCGACGAAGATGGACCGCTGCGAAGACGTCGAACCGAACCCGGTCAACGGCCGCATCTACGTCGCCTGCACGAACAACTCCGACCGCGGCACCGACGGGAAGGCCGCTGCAGATGAGGCCAATCCGCGCACGGAGAACCGCGACGGGCACATCGTCGAGATCACCGAGCGCTCCGGCGATCATACGGGCACCGAATTCGACTGGACGCTGCTGTTGGTCTGCGGAGACCCGAAGCAGGGCGACGCCACCTACTTCTCCGGCTTCCCCGCCGATCAGGTCTCACCGATCTCCTGCCCGGACAATGTCGCCTTCGACACCGCCGGAAACCTGTGGATCTCCACCGACGGTGCTCCCGACGGCATCGGCTATTGCGACGGGCTGTTCAAGGTCACGATCGATGGCGACCAGCGCGGCCGGGTCGAACAGTTCCTGTCCGTGCCTCGCGAAGCCGAGGTCTGCGGACCACTCGTCCACGATGAATATGAGTCAGCTTTCGTTGCGGTCCAGCACCCAGGTGAGGACGGCTCCTATGCCGATCAGCACTCGCAGTTCCCCGATTATGTCGACGCGACCGATGTCGACAAGGGAGTGGCCGCGATGCCGCGGCCCACGGTCGTGCAGATCATCAAGGGCGACGGCGGATCGGCACCGGACCCGACTGAACCGCCGAAGGACCAGGATTCCGACGCCGACGGCACAGATGAAGGGGCGAAGGACTCGGATGAGAACGGCAGCTCAGATGGTGCCGGAACGGGTGAGGACACCGATGCCAAGGGCGACAGGACCGGAACGGACGCCGACAGCTCCGGATCGACGGCCGGGTCGCAGGACGGCGCGAAGGATGCCGCGGCAGCTGGTGCGGCCGCGAGCGCCGGAAGCGACGGCGGCTCCGGTTCGGGCGGCTCCGGCGGATCTGGTTCGGGCGGCGGTTCTTCGAACGGCGGCTCGGGTTCAGGTGGCTCCGGTTCAGGCGGGTCCGGCTCGGACGGCGGTGAACTGCCGTGGACCGGTACTGACAGCACTCTGCCGCTGCTCGGCGGCGGAGCAGGTCTCCTCGCCGTCGGCGGTGCGATGGCGACGGCCGCTCATCTGCGTCGGAAGAACGCAGACGGGACGGAAAGCGAGCAGGACTCGCCGACGGAGTTCCAGGGCGACTGATGATTCCAGGACCATAAGCTGAAGAAGGCCAGAGGCGACACTGCCTCTGGCCTTCTTCGACTCCGCAGAGTATGCGGACTCTGATGTGCTCAGATGGTGACGGGGCCGTTCTCCGTGTTGAAGCTCACCGACATGATGCCCGGCGTCCCGTGGGGTGCGGACCAGTCGATGTTGATCTCAGAGATCGGCTTGGCATCCTGAGTGCCCAGCCAATCGCGGAGACGATCGCGGTCCCCGGCGATCTGCAGGGTGTCGATGTCGACGCCCTGATTCGTCTTGTACGTCGACGGGTGCTGCGAGGAGTCGGCGGACCACTTGATGAAGAACGGCAGCTGGGGATCG
Source organism: Brevibacterium sp. OS20 (assembly GCF_056837565.1). Taxonomy (NCBI): domain Bacteria; kingdom Bacillati; phylum Actinomycetota; class Actinomycetes; order Micrococcales; family Brevibacteriaceae; genus Brevibacterium; species Brevibacterium sp. OS20. The sequence goes on from NZ_CM166367.1 coordinate 1,180,456, forward strand.
GCGATGAGCCCCTTGACACCGATCTGCAGCCACCGAAGTTCCAAACCGGACTCCGGCGTGCGGTTTCCATCGACAGCCTTGCGCTCGAGGCGGGTTTCGACTGCGGTGAGATCGTCGACCGAGACGCACCAGCCCATCCAGCCACCGCCGAGCTCGGAACGAGCCCGGACCGCCTGACCGAAGGGGGTCGAGAGAGCGGCCGGATGCTCCAAGGCTTCCACGACTTCGAGGTAATGGCCGTTCGCTAGGGGGAAGATGAGGTTTCTGGTGCCGAATCGAGGATGCACACCGCCGTCGTAGGGAGCCACTCCGAGCTTCTCCGCGATCCGCTCGGCGGTCGCACGATAGCCGTCAGGTTCACTGGCGTATGACACATGATCGAGTTTCATGACTCGACAATCGCATAACCTGGCTCACACTGCCCCTTAGGCTTACCTAAGAAATCGTGATGGTCATCACGCTGGGGCCCCGGTCGGGGGCCAAACGAAACCGCCCGGATGTCATCATCCGGGCGGTCGCAGATCAGCGCTGAGTTCTCAGCACAGTGAGAGGGGAAGGGCTCAGTGGCCCTCGGCCTTGAAACGCTCGATCGAGGCGTTGATCTCGGCCTCGGCGGCTTCGCGGCCGGCCCAGCTCGAACCCTTGACGTACTTGCCGGGCTCGAGGTCCTTGTACCGGGAGAAGAAGTGTTCGATCGAGTCGAGCATGAACTTGTCCACGTCCGAGATGTCGGTGTAGGAGTCCCAGCGAGGATCTCCGGCGGGCACGGCGAGGACCTTGTCGTCGCCTCCGGCCTCGTCTTCCATCTGGAACATGCCGATGGGACGGATGTCGATGAGCACACCGGGGAACAGCGGCTCGGGCAGCAGCACGAGCACATCGAGAGGGTCGCCGTCGTTTCCGAGCGTGTCCTCGATATAGCCGTAATCGGCGGGGTACTGCATCGAAGTGTAGAGGTAGCGATCGAGCTTGACCCGACCGGTCTCATGATCGACTTCGTACTTGTTGCGGGACCCCTGGGGGATCTCGATTGTGGCCAGCAGTTCCATAGTGCTCCTTCACGTTAGGGGTGCATCACTAGAATAGATGGTACAAGTCCCCGTCACCGCCCACCGACGGCGACCGCCTCACGGTCGTCGAGGAATGAGAGCCTGCGTTTGAACGACACCGATGCGCCGCAGAACCCGTCGGACTCCGGCTCCCCGCGCCGCGACCGCAGAGAGGCGACCTCGCGGCGGAAGAAGGGCGGTGCGATCACCGCAGGGATCATCGTCCTCGCCCTCGGTGCCTATGCCGCCGTCGACGCCTACGACCTCGTGCCCGGCCTGCCCGGCGTGCTGACCACCGAACCCCAGGTCGAGGTCCAGACCGTGCCCACTCCGCAGGCCCACGCCCAGCAGGTGCCCGCCCCCGCCTCGGCGGTCGACGATTCCGCTCCTGTGCCCACACAGATCCCGAAGACGATCGACGCCGTGCTCAAGGATTCGAAGGTCAAGGGCTTCGGCCTCGAGGTCCGTGACGGGATCAGCGACGACGTCCTCTACGCGAAGGACGAGACGAAGCCGCGCACTCCCGCCTCCGTGACGAAGGTGCTCACAGCGGCCGCCTCCCTGTCCGCGATCGGCGGGGAGAAGCGTTTGGCGACGACGACGGACTTCGACGCGGACACGAACACCCTGACGCTGACCGGCGGCGGCGATGTGCTCCTGTCGGCCGGAGACTCCGATCCCGGTTCGGTCAACGGGCACGGGGGACTGCGGACCCTGGCCGAAGACACCGCGGCCGCCCTCAAGGACCAGAACATCACCGAGGTGGCCCTCAACCTGGACACGAGCCGCTACGTCGGCGAGGACTTCGACTCCGGCTGGTCCCGGTCCGATATCGCCAAGGGCGTGATCACCCCGATCCAGCCGATCATGGTCGACACCGCCTACGTCGGGTCGAAGAACGCCGACTGGCGGGGCCGCAGCGAACACCCGGCGAAGGACGCGTTCTCGATCTTCGAAAAAGAGCTGAAGAAGACCGGGATCACCGTCACCGAGGCGACCGACCGGTCCGAATCCGAGGCGCCGTCCGAGTCCGAGAACCCGAAGGAACTTGCCCGGGTGGAATCGGCGACGATCTCCGAGATCGTCGAATACGCGCTCGTGCACAGCGACAACGTCGTCGCCGAGATGCTCGGCAACGAGGTCGCCATCGCTCAGGGGCAGGACGGCAGCCTCGAGAACGGTCCCAAGGCGGTCCTGGAGGCCCTCGGCGAATCCGTCGATCTCGGGCGCACTCACCTCGTCGACACCTCGGGGCTGTCCTATGACAACCGGATCGCCCCGCACGATCTCACGACCGTGCTGCAGGCCTCGGTCGTCGCCGATGACTCGCTGGCCGGGCTCGTCAGCTACTTCCCCGTCGGCGGACTGACCGGCACCCTGCACGACCGATTCCTCGACGAGAGGAACGCCTCAGGGGTGGTGCATGCGAAGACCGGAACGCTGTCGACCGTGACCTCCCTGGCCGGGGGAGTGCTCGACGCGGAAGGCCGCTACCTCGTATTCTCCATCCAGATCGACGACGTGGATAAGGACAAGATCTTGGAAGCCAGAAAGACCGTGGACGATATCGTCACAGCCCTCGCGAACTGCGGCTGCCGATGATCATCGACGAGAACTTCGCCGCCCGCACCGCCCGTGAGCTCGTCTCCGCGGCGAAGGTCCCCGAACCGGGTGTGCTCGACGGACTCGTCGAGGGGATGAAGGACAATGCGCTGACCGCCCAGGACCTCGTGCTCGACTCGTTTCTGCTGCCGCCGGAGCACGCCGATGATGTGCGCGGACGGCTCGCCGCCGGTTCCGTGCTCGTCCTCGACCAGGTCAGCTGGGTCAAAGCCAACGCGCAGTCCGTCAATGGAATGCTCGATGAGGCGGCCCTGCCCGCCCCGGTCAGCCCCGCCACCGCGAAGGCCGGCGCCGTCGAGGTCGCCGGGGTGCTCTCACTCCTGTCGACTCGCGTGCTCGGCCAGTTCGACCCCTTCGCCGTGGAGACGGGACGGCTGATGTTCGTTGCCCCCGCCGTGCTCATCGCCGAGAGGGCCATGGACGTCGATCCGCGTGACTTCCGCATGTGGGTGGCCCTCCACGAAGCCACCCACCAAGTGCAGTTCGCGACCGCGCCCTGGCTGCGCGAACATATGCGCACCCTGCTCTCCGGAGCCGTGTCGACCCGACTGACGATGCCGGGGGTCGGCGGGATCGTCGACCTCTTCGCCACCCTCGGACGCATCGTCAAGGGCGAGGCCAGCATCATCGACCTCATCCGTGACGAGACCATGCGCACCGCACTCGACGAGGCCACGGCGATCCTGTCGCTGCTCGAAGGCCACGCCGATGTCGTCATGGACGAAGTCGGAGCCGGTGTCATCCCGAGCGTGCGCCGGCTGCGCCGCAAGTTCGAGGCCCGCCGCGATGCCGCCCAAGGCGGGTTCCTGACGAATCTGCTCGGAATGGACCTCAAACTCGCCCAGTATCGCGACGGAGCGAAGTTCGTCCGTGCCGTCCGCCGCGAGGTCGGACAGAAGGGCTTCTCCCGCATCTATGCCGAACCCGCGAACCTGCCGCGCACGGCCGAAATCCACGAACCGCAGCTCTGGCTCGACCGTGTCCACGGCTGAGGGGCCGCGCAGCGCATCGTCGCCGAGGCGGCCGACCCTCGACCCGGCCAGCGCAGCCATCCGCAATGCCGTGCGCGCAGCGCTCGCCGTCGCAGGAGCGTCTGTCCCGGGCCTCATCGTCGCAGTGTCCGGGGGAGCGGATTCGATGGCGCTGCTCCACGCGACCGCATTTCTCCATCGACGCGGTGAGATCCGGGCCCGTGCCGTCACCGTCGACCACGGCCTGCAGACCGTCACCGCCGAAGTGGCCGACCGGGTTGCTGTCACCGCCGAATCCTGGGGTGTGCCCGCCGAGGTGATGAGGGTGAGGATCGATGCCGGTGAGGAAGGCCTCGAGGCCGCGGCACGCACCGCCCGCTATGCCGCCCTCGAAACCGCTCGGGCCGCAGCCGGAGCCGACTGGATTCTCACCGCCCATACCCGCAGCGACCAGGCAGAGACCGTTCTGCTCGGCCTCATGCGCGGATCGGGCACCCGGTCCCTGGCCGGGATGAGCCCGCTGGCCGGTCGCCTCATGCGTCCCCTGCTCGGCCTCGACCGAGACCAGACCGAAGCGTCCTGTCAGGCACAGGGCATCGAGATCTGGGACGACCCGATGAACGCCGACACCGCGTTCACCCGCGTCCGGGCCCGGCAGCTGTTGGCCGGACTCGAAGCCGAACTCGACCAACCGATCACCGCGAACCTCGCCCGCACCGCCGACCTCTGCCGAGCCGACGCCGATTTCATCGATGCCCACGCCGAGGCGGCAGGGCAGACGATCCGCGGAGCCGCCTCGGTGCCGGTGGAGGTCTTCACTGCGCTCGACGATGCCGTGCTCAGCCGCGTCGTGCGCGACTGGGCGATCTCACTCGGCGTGCCCGGACAGAACCTCGGAGCGGTGCGGGTCGCCGAACTCTGCGCACTCATCCGCGATCGCAGGCGCGGTCGACTGTCCCTGCCCGGGGACACGGAAGTCGTCGTCTCCGACGGGCGGGCCGTGTTCCAACCGGCCGCGAAGGCCCGCTGAGACTCAGCTCAGCCGCGGCCCGCCCGCCAGTTCGCCGCCGGAGGCGATGAGTCGACCGCCCTTGAACACATCCCTGTCCCTCGGGCAGTCCATGATCGCCGAGGTGACCGTGTCGGCGTCGACGAGCACGAAGTCCGCGGGAGCGCCCACCGCCAGACCGAACCGGGAATCGTCGACCAGAGCCGAACCGTCGGAACGAGCACCGGCCATGACCTGCGCTCCTCCGCGTGAGGCGATGTCGAGACAGCCTTCGATATCTGCGTCTGCACGGAATCCGTTCGTGAACGCCAGCTGCCAGGTCCGGCGCAGCAGATCGCCGTCACCATAGGGACTCCAGTAGTCCCGCTGACCGTCCTCGCCGAGTCCCAGAGCCATTCGGCGCTCACGGATGAGTCTCTGCGGCAGCGCACCCTTGGCCGGGGCAACCGTCGTCAGGGCCACTCCCGCCTCGGCGAGGACATCGAGGATCCGAGCGACCGCGGGTTCCGGGTTCGTGTTGAGAGCGAAGGCATGGGAGACCGTGACCTGCCCGGCCATACCCGCGGCTCGAGTACGCGCAGCGATTTCCTCGAGCGTGAAGAGTCCCGCGGTGCCCGCCTCATGGAGGTGGATGTCGATGCCCTTGCCGTGCTTCTCAGCCAGGCCGAAGACGACATCGAGGTGGGAGACCGGATCCCGGTCGTAGAGCAGCGGATCGAGTCCGCCGACGAGGTCCGCGCCCTCGCCCAGAGCCGCATCGAGCAGCTCTTCGACGCCCTGCTCGTGCACGATTCCAGCCTGCGGGAAGGCAACGATCTGGAAGTCGAGGACATCGACATGAGCCTCGAGCGCGGCCCTGACCCCGTGGAAGCGCTCGAGACCGCAGTCGGCATCGACCTGTGCGTGTGAGCGGATGCGCGTGCCTCCGGACGCGATGATCTTCGCAATTGCGTACGCGGCCTGATCGGCGACGCTGCGCTCGCCCTGCCGCCAGTTCTCGCGATCGTTCATGATGTACCCGTGCAGAGTGCCGTCGGCGGTGTGCGGACGGAACGTCTGGCCCATCCGATTCGAATCCAGATGAGCGTGGACATCGCCGAGGCCAGGCAGCAGGATCCGCCCCGCCCCGTCGATGACCTCGGTCCTGGTCGATGTCGTCCCGGTCGCCGGTGGCGCGGAATCGGGGGCGGCATCCTCGGCGGGGGAGAGGCGAGAGAACCGTCCCTCGGTGATCTCGACGTCGACGGCGGGAGCATCGGGCGTGCGAGGGAACAGGCGCACATTCTTCACAACGATCATGTGCTCAGCCTACGACCGTCAAACGGTATACCATCGGAAGCTGTGCCTGTCTGCGTGCCTCTATGGGGCCGCGGCCCGCGCGCACGACGACTGCAGCGGTCTGAAAGGATGAGGCCATGACGACTTCGCCCGTGCAGGGATTCCGACGCAACCGCGGCCTCGACGTTCTGGCCCTGGCCTGCCTCGTCCTCATCGCCGCCTCGCTGCGCCCAGCCGCCTCCTCCCTGGGGCCCGTTCTCTCCGAAGTCAGCGACGGATTCTCCCTGGCCGAATGGCAGACCGGTCTGCTCACGGCTCTGCCGGGACTCGTGTTCGCCATCTGCGGCATCATCGCCGTACCCCTGCTCAAGCGCCTCGGTCTGTTCTCCGCTCTAGCCCTGAGCGCCGCCCTCATCGTGGCAGGCATCGGTCTGCGCGCCATCGTCACCGAATGGGTGGCCTTCGCTCTGCTCACGGTCCTCGCCCTGGCCGGAATGTCGATCGGCAACGTCATCCTGCCGGTCTACGTCAAGTCCCGCTTCCCGCACCGGCCCACCCTGGGCGCGACGACGTTCACGGTCTCGCTCGGCCTCGGTTCGATGCTGCCCTCGCTGCTGACTGCGCCTCTGGCCGAACAGTTCGGCGGGTGGCGCTTCGGTCTCGGCTTCTGGCTGGTCCTGCCCTTGTCCGCGCTCATCACCTGGACGGTGCTGCGGACACTGAAGTCCGTGCCCGTCCTCTCCGGACAGGCCGCGGAGCCCGGTGGGCAGCAGGAGGAGGCGCCGCCTCGGCGAGCGGTTTTCACCTCGCCCAAGGCGCGGTATATGGCCATGTTCTTCGGCCTCCAATCGGCCAATGCCTATCTCCAGTTCGGATGGCTGCCGCAGATCTACCGCGACGCCGGGCTCGACCCCTTCCTCGCCGGGATCATGCTCACGATCGTCACCTTCGGCGGTCTGCCCGGTGGATTCCTCGCCCCGCAGATCATCGTCCGGGGCATCGCCCCGCGCGCCTTCCTCGTCTCCTTCGGGGCCAGCGCCGTCGCCGGCTATACCGGACTGCTGCTCAGCCCGGTCAGCCTCCCCTGGCTGTGGGCGGCTCTGCTCGGATACGGCGGATTCGCGTTCCCCGCCGCGCTGGCGCTCATCACCTCCCGCACTCGCGAGGTCTCCGTCACCGCCTCGACTTCGGCGTTCGTCCAGTCCTCGGGCTATGTGCTCGCCGCACTGTGCCCCCTGGCCGTGGGCGGACTGCTCGGGGTCAGCGGCGGCTGGCAGGTGCCGCTGTGGTTCATGGTCATCATCTCCGCACTCATGGCGATCACCGGTTGGCTGTCGGCCGGTCCGGGGACCGTCGACGACGAACTGGCACCGACATCCGGGCCCACTGGCACCGGTGAGGCAAAGTGACCCATAATGGAATCTCCAGGACCCGCATCTGAGGAGAATCGACACTCGTGGACATCAACGATCTCGGCAATGACATCGAAAAAGTACTCGTCTCGGAAGAGCAGATAGCCGCACGACTCGTTGAACTGGCCGCCGCCATCGATGCAGACTACAAAGACAAGGACATCCTCCTCGTCGGCGTCCTCAAAGGCGCCGTCATGGTCATGGCCGACCTTGCCCGCGCCCTGCACTCTCCTGTGACGATGGACTGGATGGCCGTGTCCTCCTACGGTTCGGGCACCAAGTCCTCCGGCGTTGTGCGGATCCTCAAGGACCTCGACACCGACCTCACCGATCGGCACGTCCTCATCGTCGAAGACATCATCGACTCCGGCCTCACTCTGTCCTGGCTGGTCCAGAACCTGCGCACCCGCGGAGCTGCCACCGTCGAGATCTGCACTATGCTGCGCAAACCCGAAGCCGTCAAGGTCGACATCGACGTCAAGTACGTCGGCTTCGACGTGCCCAATGAATTCGTCATCGGCTACGGACTCGACTATGCGGAGAAGTACCGCAATGTGCCGTTCGTGGCGACCCTGGCCCAGCACGTCTACAGCTGAGTCCGCTGGCACCGCTTTTTACGCCCGCGGCGAACCCGGGCCGAGTCCGGGGTCTGTGACGGAATAGATTCGGCACGCATTCGGGCTATAGGGGTGCGAAGTACTAGGCTGTGGGGGATGTTCCCAGGCAGCCTCGGTAGCCTGAAACGGTTGCCCACATCTTTTTCCTGAGAGGACTTATGGCCGAGTCGAACAAACGTCGCCCCCTGCTGAACAAGGCGACGAAGGGCCCATTGGTCTGGATCGTCCTGGCGCTGCTCGTCGTATCGATCGGTGCTCTGCTGTTCAGTCAGTCCGGGTTCAGCCAGATCGACACCGAACAGGGTCTGCAGTTACTCAAGGACGACAAGGTCGAACAGGCCAAGATCGTCGACAAGGACCAGCGCGTCGACCTCACTCTCAAGGACGACTACAAGGTCGACGGCAAGGACTTCGGCAAGAAGGTCCAGTTCTTCTACGTCGAACAGCGCGGAGAGCAGGTCGTCAAGGCCGTCGACTCCGCCGGCCCGGACAAGGGCTTCACCGACGAGGTGCCCAAGCAGAGCTGGCTGATGTCGCTGCTGGGCACGCTCATCCCGTTCGTCATCATCTTCGTCGTCTTCTGGTTCCTCATCTCGCAGATGTCGGGCGGGAAGATGATGAACTTCGGCAAGTCGAAGGCGAAGCTCGTCAACAAGGAGAACCCGGACGTCACCTTCAAGGACGTCGCCGGAGTCGACGAGGCGCTTGAAGAGCTCGAAGAGATCAAGGAGTTCCTCGCCGAGCCGGAGAAGTTCAAGGCCGTGGGAGCGAAGATCCCCAAGGGCGTGCTCCTCTACGGACAGCCCGGTACGGGCAAGACCCTGCTGGCCAAAGCCGTCGCCGGTGAGGCCGGAGTCCCGTTCTACTCGATCTCCGGTTCCGACTTCGTCGAGATGTACGTCGGCGTCGGTGCCTCCCGAGTTCGTGACCTGTTCGAACAGGCGAAGTCGAACGCCCCCTGCATCATCTTCATCGACGAGATCGACGCCGTCGGCCGCCAGCGCGGCGCCGGAATGGGCGGCGGACACGACGAGCGCGAACAGACTCTCAACCAGCTGCTCGTCGAGATGGACGGATTCGACGTCAAGACGAACGTCATCCTCATCGCCGCGACCAACCGTCCCGACGTTCTCGATCCGGCGCTGCTGCGTCCCGGTCGCTTCGACCGGCAGATCCCCGTCGAAGCCCCTGATATGAAGGGCCGCAAGCACATCCTCGAGGTCCACGCCGCCGACAAGCCGCTGGCCGACGAGGTCGACCTCGGGCAGGTGGCGAAGCGGACCCCCGGATTCTCCGGTGCGGACCTGGCCAATGTCCTCAACGAGGCGGCCCTGCTCACCGCACGTGAGAATGCGAAGGTCATCGACAACCGGATCCTGGATGAGGCCATCGACCGTGTCATCGCCGGCCCGCAGAAGCGAACGCGACTGATGAACGACAAGGAACGCCTCGTCACCGCCTACCACGAGGGCGGGCACGCACTGGTCGCCGCGGCCATGAACCAGACCGACCCGGTGACGAAGGTGACGATCCTCCCGCGCGGACGCGCACTCGGCTACACGATGGTGCTGCCCAGCGAGGACAAATACTCGACGACCCGCAACGAGCTGCTCGACCAGCTCGCCTACGCCATGGGCGGGCGTGTGGCCGAGGAGATCGTCTTCCACGACCCGACCACAGGTGCCAGCAATGACATCGAGAAGGCGACGAACATCGCCCGGAAGATGGTCACCCAGTACGGAATGAGCGAGAAACTGGGCATGGTCAAGATCGGCGACGACCAGTCCGAACCCTTCGCCGGCCGCGGTTACGGCGGCGGCGACGAATACGGGGATTCGACCCTGTCCTCGATCGATCGCGAGGTCCGCGGTCTCATCGACTCCGCGCACGCCGACGCCTACTGGGCGCTGACGCACAACCGCGATGTGCTCGACAACCTCGCCTACCAGCTGCTCGAACGCGAAACGCTGGACCAGGCCGCCCTCGAGGAGATCTTCGCCCCCGTCGTCAAACGCGCCACCCGCGAAGTGTGGCTGGCCCACGACGATCGCCCCGTGTCCGAACGCGGCCCCATCGTTCCGCCCGCACCGCAGAGCGAACGCAGCGACGGTGAAGGATCGACCGGCGCCGAGGTGGACACCACCGACATCCCCGGAGCCGGACCCACGGGCGTCAGCGGACCCCACGTCCCGCACAACCCGCCCGGACCCGAGAACCCGAACGGCCCGACCGGCCCGACGGGCGGCCCCACCGGGGGACCGACCGGAGGACCAGGCACAAGCGGTCCGGGAACCGGGGGACCGGCGACGAATGACACGAACGAAGACAGAGGGAACAACGACTGATGGCCGATATCGAAGAGGTCTCCGCCGGTCTCGGCCCCGCCCCCGCAGGGCAGGACAACAAGGTCGACCAGGAGCGCATCGCCGCTGCCGTGCGTGAGATCCTCATCGCCGTCGGCGAAGACCCCGACCGGGAAGGACTCGTCGAGACCCCGCACCGGGTGGCTCGAGCCTATGAGGAGATCTTCGCGGGACTCCACCGCGACCCGGCCGAAGTCCTCGGCGTCACCTTCGACATCAGCCACGAGGAACTCGTCCTCGTCCGCGATATCGACCTCTACTCGACCTGCGAACACCACCTCGTGCCCTTCCACGGAGTCGCCCACATCGGCTACATTCCGAGCAAGAACGGCAAGGTCACGGGACTGTCGAAACTGGCCCGCCTCGTCGAGATCTATGCGCGGCGCCCCCAGGTGCAGGAACGCCTGACCTCACAGATCGCCGACGCGCTCGTCGATCATCTCGAACCGCAGGGCGTCATCGTCGTCGTCGAAGCCGAACACCTGTGCATGACCATGCGCGGAGTGCGCAAGCCCGGAGCCTCGACCATCACCTCGGCCGTGCGCGGGCAGCTGCGCGAAAGCGCCTCCCGAGCAGAAGCGATGAGTCTCATCCTCGGTCGCTGAGGCAGAACACGGATCACACAGCGATGGACGAAACAGCCGCTAAGACGACGCAGATCATGGGCGTCCTCAATGTCACCCCCGACTCCTTCTCCGACGGCGGGCTGTGGTTCGACCATGACCGAGCCGTCGCCCACGGACTCGAACTCATGGCAGCCGGTGCCGACATCATCGACGTCGGTGGCGAATCGACGCGTCCGGGATCGGCCCGCGTCGACGAAGCCGAAGAGCTGCGCCGAGTCGTCCCGGTCGTCCGTGAGCTCGCCGCAGCCGGAGCTGTCATCAGCGTCGACACGATGCGTGCCCGCGTCGCTGCAGAATCCCTGGCAGCCGGAGCTCATATCATCAACGACGTCTCCGCCGGACAGTCGGACCCCACCATGCTCAGCGTCGCCGCCGAGTCCGGAGCTCCCATCGTGCTCATGCACTGGCGCGGCTACCTCGATCAGGCTTCGGCGACGTTCCACTACGACGATGTCGTCGCCGAGGTGATCTCCGAGCTGCGCACCCGCATCGACGAAGCCATCGACGTCGGCGTCGAACCGGCGAATATCATCGTCGACCCCGGCCTCGGGTTCTCGAAGAACGCCGAACACAACTGGCAGCTGCTCTCCGCGCTCGACGAATTCGCCGCCCTCGACCACCGACTCCTCGTCGCCGCCAGCCGGAAGCGCTTCATCGCCTCCCTGCTCAGCCCCGACGACCCGAAACAGGCCGAACAGGCGGCGAAGGATCAGGCCACGGCCACGATCTCCGCGATCTCCGCGCAGGCCGGTGCCTGGGCGGTCCGCGTCCACGATCCGGCCACCTCGGCGGTCGCCTGCAAGGTCATCGCCGCGGTCAGGGAACACTCCGCAGCAGCGGCACACCCGGCAGCGGACTCCGGGACTGAGGGATCCGGGCGATGACCGGCGCAGAGTCGGCCCCCGACCGCATCGAACTGCGCGGACTGACGGTGCGCGGCAACCACGGCGTCTTCGACTTCGAGAAGCGCGAGGGTCAGGACTTCATCATCGACGTCACCCTCCACACCTCCGTCGCACGTGCCGCGGCCACCGACGACCTCGCCGAGACGATCCACTACGGCGAACTCGCCGAAGACGTCGCCGGAATCGTCGAGAACAACACCTTCGACCTCATCGAAACGCTGGCCGAACGCATCGCCGACCACTGCCTGAGCCTGTGCGAACACGTCGAGGTCGTCGTCCACAAACCCTCGGCACCGATCCAACGGACCTTCGACGATGTGCGCATCCGAGTCGAACGCAGACGCGTCGACTCTGCCGCCGCCTCGGTGAGGGAGCCTGCAAGGGCCGCGGACGCGCCGCGCGGTTCGGGCGACACGGCCGAGGGCGAGACCGAAGCGTATCTCAATCTCGGGGCGAACCTCGGCGATGCCGCGGACACCCTCGACCAGGCGGTGGCCGCCCTCGACCGGCATCCGGACATCACCGTCACCCGCCGGTCCTCACTCTTCCGCACCGCCCCCTGGGGCGGAGTCGACCAAGCCGACTTCCTCAACCTCGGAGTGCTCGTGACGACCACATTGTCGGCTCTCGAACTGCTCTCGGTGGCACAGGGCATTGAAGTCGCCTGCGGGCGGACGCGCGAACTCAGGTGGGGACCCCGCACCCTCGACATCGACCTCATCCGCTTCGGAGACGAGGACGGGGAGCAGCGCAGCAAGACCCCGCGACTGACGCTGCCGCACCCGCACGCTCACGAACGTGCCTTCGTCCTCGCGCCATGGGCGGAACTCGTCGGAGACACACTCATCGACACCCCACAGGGACGCCGCCCCATCAGCGCGGTCCTGGCCGAACTCGACGACCAGGACATCGCTCGGATCACCTCTGGATAACCGCCCGCGATCTGAGAGACTGGGAACCATGCAGAGAACCTCCTCGTCCACCCTCGCCGTCTGGGCCGTGATCGGCACGGTTCTCGCGATCGTGGTCGACGTGGTGCTCGAAAGCCAGGGGTTCTCACTGCCGGGACTGCCGTGGTTCGCCATCATCGGCATGCTCGTCCTCGCAGCCATCCTGTTCCTGCTCGGCTGGCCCATCAAGAAATGGAACGACGGTGACCGGACGAAGGAGATCGACCCGATCCAAGCGGCGAGAGTGGCGATCATGGCCAAGGCCAGTGCCCTGACCGGGGCCGGACTGGCCGGCTGGTACCTGGGCAACGCCGGCTACTACTTCCTGTCAGCCCCCGGGATCCGCAATGATCTGGCCGCAGGTATGCTTGTCGCGATGATCTCGGCCGCAGTGCTCATGATCGTCGGTATGATCGTCGAGGGATTCTGCGAGATCCCACCCCAAGACCCGCCGGGAGCTGAAACAGCATGAACCGCGACCTCTCCTTCTCCATCGGAGCCGATGTGCCCTTCAACAGGGTGAGTCCGAAGTACGGGCTGAAAGAGGTTCTGGCGTCACTGACGCTGCTCGTTCCGATGCTCATCGCCGGGCTGGCCTTCGCGATCATCTTCAACTCCGAGGTGCCCTGGCTGCACCTCATCTGGATCGCCGTCCTCGTCTACGGCATCATTTCGACGATCATCATCCTCCGTCAGGCTCGCGCCATCGGCTATGCCGAACGGGAGGACGACCTGCTCGTCCGCCGCGGCATCATGTTCCACCGCGCCACCGTCGTGCCCTACGGCCGACTCCAATTCGTCGACGTCGACGCCGGCCCCATCGACCGCATGTTCGGCCTGGCCACCGTCAAACTGCACACCGCGTCGGCCGCCACCGACGCGACGATCCCCGGACTGCCCCGCGCCGAAGCCGATCGCCTGCGCGACAGCCTCGCCGGACTCGGCCAGGCCAATCTCGCCGGGCTATGACCATGAGCGACGCATCTTCACCCGAAACCCCGAACCCCGGCACCGAGGCGGCCGCACCGGAGGTCTGGCACCGCGTCCATCCGCTGACGCCGATCCTCGAGAGCCTCGGCGTCCTCGTCGGCATCTTCATCGCCGCGGCCTACGGTCTGCAGAACTTCTTCCAGAGCGCCGTCGAAGACCTCGCCTCCGGCCGGTCCGTCAACCTCACCTTCGCCGAATGGCTGGGCGCTCACCCGCTGGTGATCCTCGCCGTCGTCGGCGGAATCATCCTGATCCTGGTCCTCACCGCCTTCTTCAGCTGGCTGGCGTGGCGAGTCATGGGGTATCGGGTCGACGCCGAGGCGATCTACTACCGTCGGGGGCTGCTGTCGAAGAAGCTGCGCAAGGCCCGTCTGGACCGCGTCCAGTCGATCGATCTGCAGCAGAAGCTGCTGCCGCGCATGCTCGGCATGGCCGAACTCGTCTTCGATGTCGCCGGCGGCACCGACTCGAACATCTCCCTGAAGTACTTGTCGAAGAAACGTGCCGAAGAGCTGCGCGATGAACTTCTCGCCGCGGTGAAAGCGAAGAAGAACGCATCCGCGACGTCTGCGACGTCCACCGATGCGGTGCCCGGAGTCGCAGCCGACCACGGTGGGACCGAGGCCGATACAGAGGCAGGCGGCGGCGCAGGAGCCGATGCATCTGCGGGCGACACTGCACGCTTCGGCGCCGGTGGCCACGACAGCCCGGACCCAGGTGCGGACGGAGAACAGCCGGGCATCGACCGCTCAGTGCCCGAACGCAGCGCCGACAGCATCGGAGTGCGACTGAGCAAGCGCCTGGGCGTCCTGGCCGACGACGTCTCCCACGAAGCGGAACGGAGCCTCAACGACCTGCTGGCTCCGTACAACCTCTCGGCCGATGTCGGCGAAGAGGGAGAGATCATCCGTGTCCCCGCCCATCGGGTCATCGTGTCCTCCCTGCTCAACACCGGAACGCTGATCTCCGTCGGCGTCATCATCGTCCTCGTCGCCATTGCCGTCGTGTTCCTCCTCGTCGGAATCGAGGAGGCCTTCCTCCCGATCCTCATCGGTGGATTGCCCGGCATCTTCGCCGCGTTCGCCGGGTTCAAGAAGAACCTCGACAATGCCAACTTCGTCGTCCGCATCAGCGAAGACGGATTGGCCGTCAGCCACGGACTCTTCTCCACCTCCCGCAAAGTCATCCCGCTCGACCGGCTCCAGGCCGTCTGCCTCCACCAGCCGCTGCTGTGGCGCTGGGCCGGCTGGTGGAGGGCCGAATACAACATCGCCAGCGACGGCGGAAAGAGCGACGAGAACCTGCTCCTGCCGGTCGGCGATATCGACCAGGCACTGCTCATGGTGGGTCTCGCTCTGCCCGACCCGCAGCTGCCCGAAGGCATCTCGGCCGACGGCCTCGTCCGGTCGGCCATGTACGACAGGAAATCCACACACCCCGACGCAGCGGCGGCCGAGGAGCTGTTCCACGCGCAGCCGCGCTCCTCACGGATCCTCGACCCCCTCGTCTGGAGACGACGGGCCTATGCCCTCACCGATTCCCTGCTCGTGCTGCGCCTGGGAGTCCTCGATCGCCGGGTCGACTTCGTGCCCCATGTCAGGGTCCAGTCCCTGCGCTACTACCAAGGGCCGCTGATGAGGTCGCTGAAACTGGGCAGCGTGGCCGTGCACTCGACCGCCGGACCCATCACCCCGCTCGTGAAGCATCAGGACGCCGAAGCTGCCAAACGCTTCTTCACCGAACATGCCGAACGTACTCGGATCGCCCGCCAACGCTTCGACGCCGCCGCGAAGTCGGCACACACCGGCCCCATCGAGACTCACGAGGAAGACAACGGATGAGCCAGGACGACGCACCACGGCTGGGCATCGGAATCATCGGCTGCGGCCGAGTCGGAGCCAGCATCGGTGCCGCCTGGAGGCAGGCCGGTCACGCGATCATCGGAGTCAGCGCCACCTCGACGGCCAGCCTCGAACGTGCCGAGGACATGCTGCCCGGAGTGCCGGTCCTCGACCCCGACGCGATCACCGAACGCGCCGAACTCGTGCTCATCGCCGTCCCCGACGACGAGATCGCACCACTGGTGACCGGACTGGCGAACCTCGGCCGCATCCATGCCGGGCAGATCCTCGTGCACTGCTCCGGCCGATACGGAACGGACGTCCTCGAGGCCGGGACCCGCCTCGGCGTTCTGCCCATCGCTCTGCACCCATCCCTGACATTCACAGGCACCGAGGTCGATCTCAGCCGTCTGCGGCAGGCGACGATCGCGGTCACTGCGCCCGCGCCGATCCGTCCGGTGGGCGAGGCTCTCGTCGTCGAACTCGGTGCCGAACCGATCGACATCGCCGAGGCGGACCGTCCTCTCTACCATGCGGCCATCACCCACGCGTCGAACCATTCGATCACGATCCTCGCCGAGGCCATGGAACTGCTCGCCGAGGCAGGGGTCGCCGATCCGTCGGCCGTCCTCCACGCCCTCGTCGACGCCAGCGTCGCCAACACCATGCAGAACGGACCGAAGGCGCTGACCGGACCGATCAGCCGTGGTGATGTCGGAACCATCGAAGCGCACCTGGCGGCACTGAGCGAGTTCAGCCTCAGCCGATCGAACCCGGCCGTGCGCAACAGCTACATCGCACTCGCCCGATCGACGGCCGCGAAAGCACTGGCGATGGGACGGATCACAGAAGCTCAGGCACAGCAGATCCTGAGCGCTCTGGACTGACCGCCGAATTCCCCCGTGCGGCCCGTCCACGGTAGCCTTGAAGCATGGCGAATACCGACTCGAAGACACCTGAGAACGCAGACCTTTCACCCGAACACCTCGATCCGGAACAGATCCGGATTCGAAAGGACAAGCGCCAGCGTCTCCTCGACGACGGAACCGATGCCTACCCGGTGACGGTGCCCCGCACCCACAGCCTCGCCGAGGTCCACGCCGCCCACGACGGTCTCGAAGCGGGGGAGGAGACCGAGGCTGTCGTCGGCGTCATCGGCCGAGTCGTCTTCGTCCGCACCACCGGCAAACTCTGCTTCGTCACACTGCAGTCCGGTGACGGCACCCGCCTGCAGGGCATGCTCTCGCTGCGTGAAGTCGGTCAGGAGCGCCTGGACGACTTCAAGACCGACGTCGACCTCGGCGACTTCCTGTTCCTGCACGGAAAGGTCATCAAGTCCAAGCGCGGTGAGCTCTCCGTCCTCGCGGACTCCTGGACCATGGCGTCGAAGGCCCTCCGCCCGCTGCCCGGATTGCACACCGAACTCGCCGAGGACACCCGCGTCCGCCAGCGCTACCTCGACCTCATCACCCGCGAGCAGGCTCGGGAGACGATGCTCACCCGTGCCAAGGTGATGTCGTCGCTCCGGAAGACCTTCGCGGACCAGGACTTCGTCGAGATCGAGACGCCGATGCTGCAGACCATGCACGGCGGTGCCTCGGCACGCCCGTTCAAGACGCATATGAACGCCTACGACATCGACATGTACCTGCGCATCGCCCCGGAGCTGTTCCTCAAGCGGGCGGTCGTCGGCGGAATCGAGAACGTCTTCGAGATCAACCGCAACTTCCGCAACGAGGGTGCTGACTCCACTCACTCCCCGGAATTCGCGATGCTCGAGGCCTATCAGTCCTTCGGCGATTACCATTCGATCGCCGATCTCACGAAGACCCTCATCCAGAACGCCGCCCAGGAAGCCACCGGATCGCTCGTCGTCACTCTCGACGACGGCACGGACTACGACTTCGGCGGAGACTGGCCGGTCGTGAGCATGTACGACTCCCTATCCGAGCTGTCCGGCGTCGAGGTGACCCCGGAGACCGGACTGGACGTCCTCGACAAGATCGCCGCCGACAACGGCGTCGACATGGGCGGAGTCTTCCGCTCACACGGAAAGTACGTCGAAGAGCTGTGGGAGCACTTCTACCAGGACAAGCTCTGGGCTCCGACCTTCGTCACCGACTTCCCGGTCGACACCTCACCACTGGTGCGTGAGCACCGGACGAAGAAGGGCGTCGTGGAGAAGTGGGATCTGTATGTGCGCGGCTTCGAGTTGGCCACCGGCTATTCGGAGCTCGTCGACCCGATCATCCAGCGTCAGCGTTTCGAGGCTCAGGCCGCGGACGCCGCCCGCGGTGACGACGAGGCGATGGGCCTCGACGAGGACTTCCTCATGGCGATTGAGCACGGAATGCCGCCGACCGGCGGAATGGGCATGGGACTCGACCGTCTGCTCATGGCGCTGACCGGTTTGGGAATTCGTGAAACCATTCTGTTCCCATTCACCAAGCCTTTGGCTTCTTCGCAGGAGGACTCGGCTCAGGAGGGCTGATCTGATTATGTTGGATATCCTCAAAGCGCTGCTCCCGTCGATCTGTGTGGGATTGCTGTTCTGGTATGTGTTCCGGAATATCGTCCGCGCAGATCGCAATGAACGCGAACAGGTAGATAAATACTATTCAGAGATTGACGTTAGCGAAGTCGACGATAATCCCCGAACGGATGTTAAGATGACAGCGACAAAAACCTCTGATTACGAAAAGAGTGAACATGGCAAGGGAAATGCGCCTCGTTCTCACGGATGATTTCGACGGAAGCGAAGCGGCGGAAACCGTTCGTTTCAGCCTCGACCAGGCGACGTACGAACTCGAGCTCTCAACCGAGAATGCCGACAAACTCCGTGAGACGTTCGCCCCATTCATCGCCAAAGCACGTCGTGTAGCCAACACCGGTGGCCGTGGCCGCCGTGCGGGCTCGTCGGGCCCCAAGCGGGACACGGCGAAGATCCGCGAGTGGGCTCAGAACAACGGGTACCAGCTCGGTGATCGTGGACGGATCCCGCTGGAGATCGTCGAAGCATACGAAGCAGCGGAGAAGTAAGAGGCTCATTCGAAAGCCGATAACTTCCGATTAGACCCGAGGGGTCAGCGAATTGAATCGCTGGCCCCTCGGTCTTTTTGTGCTCGACCTCGGAAATATCAATTGCCCTCATCCGGCGATGCGGCAACACAGCAGTGATGAATCATCACAGACAATTGCCAGGTGGAGAGTAGTTGAAAATCATATCGATTGATGCCGCAGCCAAATGATTCGAAGAAGCTGCACACGAATCAAGGGAGCCTGCACTGCGGCTGAGGAAAGACCTCTGCTCACCGCACGGCTGTTGAAGTCGGTTCAGTTCTCCGGGTTCAATTGAATTCGTGCCGCACTCATATGCTCCGGGTCTCCGGTCTGCAGAGCGTACAGCCCCAATTCGACGGGCGACGTCGAGTAGAGCTCGCCGCAGTGCTCGGCGAACCTGGGCCAGATCCGAGCGCCGGCTTCCACGTATCGCGCGCTCGTGTTCTCGAACGCTGAGGCCGAGACACTGGCGTGATGGAACATGAAATCTCTGGCCGGATCGCCGATTGCCGCGGTCGTCCAGTCGAGGATGCTCAGATTGACGGGTCCGTCCATGAGCTGATGAGCCGGGTACACCTCGCCATGAGTCACGGTTGAGAACGACGGCCAATAGCTGTCTTCGTCGAGCCACGCGGTCCACCGCCGGAGCAGGGACGGCGCCACCTCGAACTCGGCGGCGACGTTGTCGATGTCTTCGCGCTTGCGCTGTCGGATCTCGGTGGGGGAGAACTCCGGAATGCCTGTGTCCCGAACGACAGCCGGGTCGACGGTGTGAAGTTCGGCGAGGACTGATCCGAGCGATGCGGCATACTCGGAGGATTCGACATCGAAATGCCACTGCGGCTGACCACTGTCATCGATCGTCAGTCCGGGTGTTCCCGGCAGCAGCGGGTAGGCGATGAGGTCATTCGAGTGGATCTGCCAATCGGGGACCGCGACGCTCAGATGCGGTGCGATGGCGCCCAGGAACCGGCCCTCGACGGCGGCGCGGGCAGAGACATCCGGACGCCGAGGGATCCGGAGCACCCACGCTCCGCCGTCGACCGCCTCGGCGATGGCGACCTGGAAGTCGAGGCCGAGCTCGTTGATGACGATGGAATCGGTGATGATGTCGAGACCGTGGGCCCGGGCCAGGTCCCGGATGATCGTGGGATCGGTGGGCATGTCTGCGTCCTCTCTGACGTTGCTGTGTGGGTCTCGAGTCTAGAGAATTTCGCCCACAGCCAAACGGTTTCGGCTGATGGCGAAACCTGCAATAGAACCGCGGTCGTGGTGGTTAGGCTCAGAAGAATCAGAAGACCGAGGAGGATGAATATGTTCGAGCGGTTCACCGACCGAGCACGACGCGTCGTGGTGCTCGCGCAGGAAGAAGCGAAACTTCTCAAACACAACTACATCGGCACCGAGCACATTCTGCTCGGCCTCATCCATGAGGGTGAAGGTCTGGCAGCGAAGGCACTCGAGGGTATGGACATCTCCCTCGAGCAGGTGCGCGACCAGGTCCAGGAGATCATCGGTCAGGGACAGCAGGCTCCGAGCGGCCATATTCCCTTCACCCCGCGGGCGAAGAAGGTCCTCGAGCTCAGCCTCCGTGAAGCACTGCAGCTGGGTCACAGCTACATCGGCACCGAGCATATTCTGCTCGGCCTCATCCGTGAGGGCGAGGGCGTTGCCGCGCAGGTGCTCGTCAAGCTCGGCGCGGACCTCGGACGCGTCCGCCAGGAAGTCATCAAGCTGCTGTCGGGCTACCAGGGCAAGGAACCCGTGTCCGCCGGCGGCCGCGAAGAGGGAACTCCCTCGGGATCGCTCGTGCTCGACCAGTTCGGCACCAACCTCACCGCTGCGGCCCGCGAGGCCAAGCTCGACCCGGTCATCGGCCGGCACGAGCAGATGCAGCGCGTGATGCAGATCCTCTCGCGTCGCACGAAGAACAACCCGGTGCTCATCGGTGAACCCGGTGTCGGCAAGACGGCTGTCGTCGAAGGACTCGCACAGGCCATCGTCAACGGCGATGTCCCCGAGATCCTCGCCGACAAGCAGCTCTACACACTCGACCTCGGTTCGCTGGTCGCAGGCTCCCGCTACCGCGGTGACTTCGAGGAGCGTCTGAAGAAGGTGCTCAAGGAGATCCGCACCCGCGGCGACATCATCCTCTTCATCGACGAGATCCACACCCTGGTGGGTGCCGGAGCCGCCGAAGGTGCGATCGATGCCGCTTCGATCCTCAAGCCCATGCTGGCTCGCGGAGAGCTGCAGACCATCGGTGCGACCACGCTGGACGAGTACCGCAAGCACATCGAGAAGGATGCCGCTCTCGAGCGCCGGTTCCAGCCGATCCAGGTTCCCGAACCGTCGCTGGCGCATTCGATCGAGATCCTCAAGGGTCTGCGTGACAAGTACGAAGCGCACCACAAGGTCACCGTCACCGACGGAGCCCTGGCAGCCGCTGTCAACATGTCCGATCGCTACATCAACGACCGGTACCTGCCGGACAAGGCGATCGACCTCATCGACGAAGCCGGTGCCAAGCTGCGCATCTCGCGTCTGTCGGTTCCCCAGGAGGTGCGTGACCTGGAGGAGAAGATCCTCGAGGCCCGCCACCGCAAGGAAGCCGCCATCGATGCTCAGGACTTCGAACTGGCAGCCTCGGAGCGCGATTCCGAGATGAAGCTGCAGAAGGAGAAGGAAGAGCAGACCGAGGCGTGGCGCAAGTCCGGCACCGACACCTCGAAGGTCGTCGATGCCGATCTCATCGCCGAAGTGCTCGCCTCTGCCACCGGCATTCCGATCTTCAAGCTCACCGAGGAAGAGTCCTCGCGTCTGCTGCGGATGGAAGACGAGCTGCACAAGCGCGTCATCGGTCAGGACGATGCGGTCAAGGCGATCTCGCGGGCGATCCGTCGTACCCGCGCCGGGCTGAAGGATCCGAAGCGCCCCTCCGGCTCGTTCATCTTCGCGGGCCCCACCGGCGTCGGCAAGACCGAGCTGGCCAAGGCTCTCTCGGAGTTCCTCTTCGGCGATGAGGATTCGCTCATCAGCCTCGACATGTCCGAATACTCGGAGAAGCACACGGTTTCGCGACTGTTCGGTTCGCCTCCGGGATATGTCGGATACGAAGAGGGCGGTCAGCTCACGGAGAAGGTCCGCCGGAAGCCGTTCTCGGTCGTCCTCTTCGACGAGGTGGAGAAGGCCCACTCGGACATCTTCAACTCGCTGCTGCAGATCCTCGAGGATGGTCGACTGACCGACTCGCAGGGTCGTGAGGTGGACTTCAAGAACACCATCATCATCATGACGACCAACCTCGGTACGCGTGATGTCTCGAGCGGACTCCAGCTCGGATTCCAGGTCGAGGGTGACACGAAGACCAACTACGACCGGATGAAGCAGCGGGTCAACGAAGAGCTCAAGCAGCACTTCCGTCCCGAGTTCCTCAACCGGGTCGATGACACGATCGTGTTCCCGCAGCTGAGCATGGTCGAGATCATCAAGATCGTCGATCTCTTCCTCGAACGTCTCGACGTCCGCCTGGCCGATCAGGGCATGAAGGTCGACGTCACGGCCAAGGCGAAGGATCTGCTCGCCGAGCGCGGCTACGATCCCGTCCTGGGTGCCCGTCCGCTGCGTCGGACGATCCAGCTCGAGATCGAGGACACTCTGTCGGAGAAGATCCTGTTCAAGGAGATCGGACGCGGCCAGACCATCAAGGTCGACGTCAAGGGCGAAGGAAAGGACGCTGAGTTCACCTTCGAAGGCATCGAGACCGAGAGCCTGAAGCCCGCTGAGGATGACGAAGGCGAACTCGCAGGTCTGGGTTCGTCCGGTTCGAGCGGATCCTCGGAGACCTCGGCCTGATCGTTCATCACCTTCTCGGATAACGCATAAGAGTCCGGCGATGGTGTTGAATGTCGGTATGAGCTCACATGCAGGCGACTTCGATCACGGACTGATCTCCGAGGACCATCATTCAAAGCACGAACTCCCAGGAGGTCTGTACCTGCGACGAGCGAGGACCGGCGATGTCAAAGGCATCGAAGCCCTGGTCGCCCCACTGGCCGGTGAGCGGATCCTGCTCGCCAAGGACACGGTGACCTACTTCGAGTCGCTGCAGGAGTTCTGGCTGGTCGTCGACCCGCAGCCCGATGGTTCCGAGATCCTCGCCGGCTGCGGCGCCCTGCACATCATCTGGGCGGATCTCGCCGAGGCGCGCACGGTCGCCACGTCACCGGACTATCGGGGCAGGGGAGTGGGCAAGGCGATCATCCAGCAGCTGCTCGCCGATGCTCGTGAGATCGGAGTCGACCGGGTGTTCTGCCTGACCTTCGAGACCGGATTCTTCGGTTCGCTCGGCTTCGAACCGATCAAGGGCATCCCCGTCTCACCCGAGGTCTACGTCGAGCTGCTTCACTCCACCGATGAGGGCGTCGCAGAGTTTCTCGACCTGGCCAGGGTCAAACCGAATACCCTGGGCAACTCACGGATGATCAAATACCTCTGAGGCAGACCCTGATCCTGGCCGTCACCGGCGGGCGTCGGTCTTGGCCACGCTCTCACCGGCCAGTGTAGGCGACTGCCGCACACGCACCGTCCAGTGGCGACGTCTGCCATGTTCGGGTCCTGATTCAGCTGTTCGGCAATGCCAATCGGCCATCGACCTGTTGTGCCAGACCGTCGTCGACGAGGTCGGAGATGAGCCGATTGATCCTGTCCTGGTCCGCACTGAGTTCACGCACTCGCGCCACCGCCGTGGCCGTCGATTCGGCCAGTGAGTCGAGAAACACCGGGTCGAAGTCGGTCACCGAGGCGGTGAAGACGTCGAGCCGGACACCGCGTCGGTCGTCCCCGGCGACGTGCGCTGCCTTGAGGACATCCATGATCGCGCCGCGCAGCTGTCGATCGGTGCCTGCCCACTTCTGAGTCTTCGGTTTCGTCGCCGAGGCGGGTCTGCCCAATCGGTTCCATGTGCAGATGTCCTGGAGCGGGCAGGCGGGGCAGTCGGGATTGCGTGCCGTGCAGACGAGGGCCCCGAACTCCATGACTCCGGCGTTCCACTCAACGTGCTTGTCCTCGGGCACCAGGGCGGCCGCCCAGGCAGTCTCCTTCCCGCCAGGTGAGGTGGTGGGGCGTTCCCGGCCCGCGAAGAGGCGGATGAGGACCCGACGCACGTTCGTGTCGAGCACGGTCGTCTTTCTGCCGAAAGCGAAGGAGGAAACCGCGGCGGCGGTATAGGACCCGATGCCCGGCAGTCGTTCGAGCTCTTCGGTCGTTTCGGGAACCCGGTTGTCCAGGTCCGCGGCGATGACTTCGGCGGCTTCCTGCAGTCGCAGCGCTCTGCGCGGATAGCCCAAGCGATCCCAGGAGTGGAGGACTTCGGCGGTCGGGGCGGCGGCGAGGTCGGCTGGTGTCGGCCATTTGTCCATCCACGCACGCCATCGCGGTTCGACTCGGGCGACAGGGGTCTGTTGGGACATGATCTCACTGACGAGGATTGCCCAGGCACTCGTCTTCGGGTGCCTCCACGGCAGGTCGCGGGCGGTGTCCTCGAACCAGGCGATGATGGTGTCCTGGACTCGTCTGAGCACAGGTTCGGACACCTCGGGGAAGGCGGAGGTCGACCCGGAGGGATTCGATTCGGGACCGGCTCGGTGTGTCATTTGGATGCTCAATCGCTTCGGCCTAGGCTCAAAGCGATGACTCCTTCCAATCGTGGTTCGCAGCCGAACAGAGCTGCCGGGCAGCCTCGCCAGTCTAGCGGGAAGCTGCCTGCTCACGTGTACCGCCGACGCCGTATCACGCTTGCTGTGGCCAGCCTCCTCGTCCTGGGGCTTCTCGTGCTCGGAATCGTCGGAATCGTCAAAGCCATCGGCGGCCGCAGCGACGGATCGGACAAGGTTGCAGCCGAGGAGACTACCCCGGCCGAATCGACGACGGCGGCACCGGTGCCGGATAAGAAGGCAGCGAGCGGAAAGTGCCCGGAGGACAAACTCTCGCTGAAGGCGAAGGTCGATCCGAAATCCGTGAAGGATGGGAAAGAACCCGAATTCGGCATGGTCATCGAGAACGGCCACACCGCCACGTGCCTCATCGAGGTCGGTACCGATAAGCAGGAATTCATCGTCGAAAAGAACGGTGATGTCGTGTGGTCGTCGGAGTACTGCGCGGCGGCGAAAGACGAGAATGCCGAAGCTTCCACGGAGTTCGCACCGCAGTCGGAGAAGACTGCGAAACTCAAATGGAACCGGATCAAGGTCGACAAGAACTGCAACCGCGAAGACGCTGACTTCGCCCCCGGCGACTACGAGCTCATCGTGAAGCTCGATGACAAGAAGAGCGAACCGACGCCGTTCGAGCTCGAGAAGAGCGCCGCCGATAAGGCCAAGGAGAAGAAGGCCGCGGAGGAGAAGAAGAAAGCCGACGAGGAGAAGAAGTCGGAAAAGGAATCCGGCGAGAAGGACTCCTCGGATGAGAAGCAGTCAGAGGAACCGCAGGACTGAGTCCTCAGGCACCACGGTAGGAGCCGACTCCCCAAGAGTTCCCGTCGTGGTCGCGGAAGTCGAATTCGCGGCCGCCGTAGTCTTGAGTCGCTACCGGTCGCACGATCGCATGCCCCAGGTCGACGATCTCCTGGTAGAGTCGGTCCACTTCTCGTTCGGTGTCGACGACGACGTAGATCGAGCTTCCGCCCACTGCATCGAGTGCCGATCCGTCGTTGCGGACCGAACCGAACATGATCCCGCCGTTGTCACCGAGCGCGAATTCGGCATGCTCGACGAGGGCCGGGTCCTGCTCATTGCGCACGAGCAGTCTTTCGGTGAACCCGAGCGTGACCAGCAGTTCGATCGTCGCTGCGGCATCGGTGGTCCGGAAGGCGGGAAAAACTGTCGTGGTCATGACACCAGGATGCTCCAAAACCAAGCGAAAGTCCCGAACTTTCTCACTTCTGCTCCCGAAGACCCTGCTTCGTCAGCATCAGTTCGACCGCCCCGGCGATGTGTTCGCACTCCTCGACCTCCATCTTGTCCGGTGCCGCCACATTGGTCATGGCTCCCTTGGCGACGACGGCATGAGTGATGCCCAGTCGTTTGGCTTCGTTGAGGCGTTGGCCGAGATTGGGGACATTGCGGATCTCCCCTGACAGGCTGACTTCGCCGATCGCGACGAGGTGGCGAGCCAGCGGCTTGCCGAGCAGCGCCGAGGCCAGGGACATGCAGATCGCGAGGTCGCTGGCCGGCTCGGAGAGCTTCGCTCCGCCGACGGTGGCGGTGAAGACATCGCTCTTGGCGAGGTCCTCCTGCGCGACGTTCTGGCTGAGCACAGCCAGCATCATCGCCACTCGGGAGGAATCGACTCCGGAGACCGAGCGACGGGACTGGCCGCCGGCGGATTCTGTGATGAGCGATTGGACTTCGACGAGCAGCGGTCGCTTGCCCTCCTGCGTCACCGTTAGGCAAGTGCCGGGCGGATTCGCACCGCTGCGCGAGAGGAACAGTCCCGACGGGTCCTCGAGACTCTTGATCCCGTTCTCCTCCATATCGAAACAGCCCACGTCGTCGGTGGGGCCGAAGCGATTCTTCACCGCGCGCAGCATACGCAGACGCGAATGCCTCTCACCTTCGAAGGTGCATACGACGTCGACGAGGTGCTCGAGAAGGCGAGGACCGGCGATCGTGCCGTCCTTCGTGATGTGGCCGACGAGCACAGTCGGCAGAGACCGGGCCTTGGCTTCCCTGATGAGGGCGGAGGCGACTTCGCGGACCTGGGTGACTCCGCCGGGGATGCCTTCGACCTCGGAGGATGCCAAAGTTTGGATCGAGTCGACGACGAGCAGCTCCGGCTGTTCGGATTCGATCATTCCCAGTACCGACCCCAGATCGGTCTCGGCGGCGAGGAGCAGCGAGTCGGCCAGGGCATTGATCCGTTCGGCGCGCAGCCGCACCTGACCGGCGGATTCCTCACCGGTGACATAGAGAACCTTGACCCCGAACATGGCGATCTTCGCGGCGACGTCGAGCAGCAGCGTCGACTTGCCGACCCCCGGCTCGCCGGAGAGCAGGACAACGGCGCCAGGCACGATGCCACCGCCGAGCACCCGATCGAACTCGGGGACGAACGTCGATCTCGCCTGCGCGAGCGACGAGTCGATCTCGCTGATCGGCTTCGCCGCATTGGATTTCTTGATTTTCGTCTTCACCTTCGACGAGTTCGCGCCCTTTTCCTCAAGGGTGCCCCAGGCCTGGCATTCGGGGCAGCGTCCCAACCATTTGACTGTCGAATAGCCGCATTCCGAGCATGTGAAAGACATACCGCAATTCTGGCACGGGCCGCTGACACGAGAGTCCTTGCTCGAGAGTCCGGCCTCAGTGACAAGGAGAGCTGGCCGGTGCGCACTGCAGCGGGGGAGCCCGGTGAATGCAGAAGGGCGCCCGACGATGAGTTCGTCGGACGCCCCTGCCGGCAGAGTGCGGCAGCCAGGTCAGTCGAGCGTGGTGAGGATTCGGGGACCATCCTCGGTGATGGCGATCGTGTTCTCCGAATGGGCACCATTCGAACCGTCGGCCAGGCGCAGGGTCCAACCGTCCTTGTCGACGGACAACTTCTTCGAGGTGAACGACCACCAGGGTTCGATCGCCAAGGTCAGACCCGGTTTGAGGACCAAGCCGCGACCTCCCTTTCCGCGGTTGGGCACGTGCGGATCCTCGTGCATCGTGTGGCCGAGACCGTGCCCGCCGAAGTCGAGGTTGACGGGGATGCGGTGGGCATCGGCCACGTCACCGATGGCCTTCGAGATATCGCCGAGGCGATTGCCTGCTTGGGCGGCGCTGATTCCGGCTTCGAGGCCGGCCCAAGTGGTGTCGATGAGTCGTTGGTCCTCGTCGCTGCCGTTGCCGACGACGACGGAGCGTGCGGCGTCGGCGACCCAGCCGTCGATGGATACGGCGAAGTCGAGGGTGAGCACGTCGCCGTCCTTCATCACGTAGCTGTGGGGCTTGCCGTGGAGGACGCCGTCATTGACGGACAGGCAGATGACGTTGCGGAAGGGGCCGGAGCCGAAGGAGGGGGCGTAGTCCCAGTAGCAGGACTTCGCTCCGGCATCCTCAATGAGCTTCCGCGCGGTCTTCTCCAGGTGCATGATGTCCATGCCCGGTTCTGCGATCGAGGTCAGCTCGGCCAAGGTCTTCGCGACGAAACGGCCGGTCACCGCCATCTTGTCGATCTCGGCGGGCGTCTTCAGCTCAATCACAGGGGTCTCCTTAGGCGGGGTGCAGGGTTTCAACAGCGTTCACTGGTCCAGACTCGATTTTAGTCCTCGGCAATGCCGAAGTCGCGGCCGCACCCGGATCTGTGGGCAAGCAGACAGTCGCGGTCGGAGCTCAGCGTCACTTTGTTCGGTCTACCGGACAGCCGACTTCTGCCCGAAACCTGCTCGTTCAAGGGTTCGCTCGAATATCGCCCCGTTTACGTCGTGTGATTCGAGCGAGCCCTTGATCGATGCGCGAAGGCGGGCGTTAAGAGGGAGGGGACCTCTCGGAGGTGGGGTCGTGAACCAGGCAGCAGTTCCGACTACGGGCAAGGATGCTTGTGTCTTGATTTCCCGGTGCGTAGGGTGCGGAGCATGAGGCACATCATCATGGCTTACAGCGCAGGCATCGCTCTGGCAACTTCGGTGTTGTCGGGTGAAGAGGACCTCCGTGCAGGCGGGCCCTGGGTTCTCACGCTCATCGTCTTTCCCGCCTGCTCACTGCTCTGCCTCGCCTTCATTCTCCGAGACCACCGGCGACGGGAGCGTGCAGACAGCCAGTGCAAGCACGATTCTGCATCCTCGAGTGCAGAGCCAGACGAGAGCGTGAGCAGAGATCGCTGAGGACGCAGTCCTGCACGAGAGTTGATCAGTCAACGCGAAACTCGAAAGAGTCGTCACTGGCGACGACTTTTTCGAGTTTCGCGTGACCTGAGCGCGATTGCGCGTCAGCTGAGACTGGTGTCCGACTTCTGCGGTCGTGCAATGAGCCAGCAGATCGGTCCGACGACGGGCAGCAGCAGGACGATGATCGCCCAGACGAGTCTCACCCGAGGGTCGAGTCCTGATCGGGCGATGCTCACCATTGCCCAGATGAGCAGGACGACGAGCACTAGGACGACTCCGGACCAGATCACGTCATAGGCGGCGGGCAGTAGCGGATTTTTGCTCATGGCATCAATCTACCTTGGTTTTTGTACGAAAGTCGCTCGTTCAGGGGCCAGCGCGGATATCGCGTCGTGTACCACGTGATATCCGCGCTGGCACTTGAACGACGTGAAGGGTCGTCGGTGGGCCGGTCTGCGCTTCGATCAGCCCACCGGCCCACCGGTCGAGGACCTCACTTCGCCCCAGAGGACTCAGCTCTCTCAGAGGAACTCGACTCCCTGCGCCAGCGGCAGCTCTCCGGAGTAGTTGATCGTGTTCGTGGCCGGGCGCATATAGGCCTTCCACGAATCCGAACCCGACTCGCGTCCGCCGCCGGTCTCCTTCTCACCGCCGAAAGCACCGCCGATCTCCGCACCGGAGGTGCCGATGTTGACGTTGGCGATTCCGCAGTCGGAGCGGGACAGGAACTTCTCGGATTCGGCGAGTTCGGCTGTGAAGATTGCCGAGGACAGACCTTGCGGCACTCCGTTGTGGATCTCGAGTGCCTCATCGAGATCCGAATATGTGACGACGTAGAGGATCGGGGCGAACGTCTCCTCTTTGACCACTGCGCTCTGACTGGGCATCCGCACGACGGCGGGTTCGACATAGTGAGCATCCGGACGTTCATCGGCGAGCACCCGGCCACCACCGCAGAGGATCTCGCCGCCCTCTGCCTCTGCCTGTTTGAGGGCCGCCTGCATCGCATCGAACGAACCCGAATTGATGAGCGGTCCCACGAGCACTCCGTCATCGGTCGGCGATCCGATGCTCAGCGTCTTGTATGCGGCGACGACCTTGTCGACGAACTCGTCGGCGATGGACTCGTGCACGATGAGCCGCCGCAGCGTCGTGCACCGCTGGCCGGCCGTTCCGGCGGCCGCGAAGACCACTCCGCGCAGCGCCAGATCGATATCGGCGCTCGGGGCGACGATCGCCGCGTTGTTGCCGCCGAGCTCGAGCAGGATCTTGCCGAAGCGCTCGGCCACGACGGGTCCGACCTCGCGACCCATCCGCACCGATCCCGTCGCCGAGACCAAGGCCACGCGTTCATCCCGGACCATCACATCTCCGATGTCCCGGCCACCGACGAGGACGGGTGCGAGGTTCTCCGGTGCCCCCACCTCGGCGGCGGCCCGGGTCAGCAGCGACTGTGCCCCGAGGGCGGCGAGCACGGCGTTCTCTGAGGGCTTCCACACGACCGCGTCACCGGCGACCAGGGCCAGGGCGGTGTTCCAGGAATACACGGCCACGGGGAAGTTGAATGCGGAGATGACCCCGACGACGCCGAGGGGATGCCACGTCTCCATGAGCCGGTGACCCGGCCGTTCGCTGGGCATGGTCTTGCCCCACAGCTGCCGGGACTGACCGAGTGCGAACTCGCAGATGTCGATCATCTCCTGGACTTCGCCGGCCGCCTCGGAAGGGGTTTTGCCGGCTTCGACAGTGATGATCTTGGCCAGATCCTCCTTGTGCTCGCCGAGCAGCTGTCCCCACCGCTGCACCAGCTGACCGCGGACGGGAGCGGGCACGTCCCGCCAGGTCTCGAACGCGGTCTGGGCTGCGGCGATCTTGTCCGCCGCTGTCTGCACGGTGTCCGCGGCGATCGTGCCGAGGCCCTGTCCCGTGATGGGGGAGCGGGCCGGAAGGCTCGCCGAGGCGGCCGATCCCTTGAGAGCGGATGCGTCTACTCCGCAGGCGCTCAATCCTGAGGTGAGGAGGTCGGTGATGGTCTGATCGGTGGGCAGTGCAGTCATTGCTGTCCTTTCGTCGTCTGCTGTGTCGATCGGTCGCTTGGCCGGTCGGTGGAGTTCAGTCGTTGCGGGGAGGTGGGAGATGAGGGGCGGGTGTGCGAGGCCTCAGATCACGTTGAGCTCCTTGCGCAGTCCGGTGGTGGCGAAGCGTCGTTTGTCCATGGGAGCCACGTCGACGAAGGGGATGCGGCCGGTCATGAGGTCGGCGACGACCTCTCCGACGGCCGGGCCCATGAGGAAGCCGTGACCGGAGAACCCGCAGGCGTAGAAGAATCCCGGCCTCTCCTCGGCCTCGCCGATGAGGGCATTGTGGTCGGGCGTCATCTCATACAGTCCCGCCCACCCGTGTTTGGCCTCGACTTCGCCGAGTTCCGGGGTGCGGGCTTCGATGTGCTCGGCCAGGGTGGCCAGCCAGTTCGGGTCGCGTTTGTCGTTGAAGGACCAGTCATCGACCTCATCGGGGCAGCCGAACAGCAGCCCGGTTCCTTCCGGGTGGACGTAGTAGCTGGTGGAGAAATCTATCGTGAAGGGCATCTGCGAGGTGTCGAAATCGACGGGCTCGGAGACCATGATCTCCCGCCGCAGCGGCTTCACGGGCAGGTCGACCCCGGCCATGTCCCCGATGGGGCCGGACCAGGCTCCCGCCGCGACGACGACCTGTTCGCAGCTGATCGTGCCCTGATTCGTGATCACCGAGGTGGCCATGCGATCCGTTCCGCCGTCGGTGTCGAATCCGGTGACCTCGCAGTTCTTGACCACCGTGACCCCGCGCTCGCGGGCGGCGGTGACGAAGCCTGCGACGACGGCCTCGGGGGTGCAGTGACCGTCGCCGGGATTGAACGCCCCGGCGATCAGCCCTTCGGTGTTGACGAACGGGGCCAGCTCGGCCACCTCGGCGATGGTGAGCATCCGCGAATCCAGCCCCATCCGCTGTTGCAGGGCCACGTTGTCGGTGAACGCGCGCACGTCGTCATCGTTGTCGAGGAGGAACAGATAGCCGTTGCTGACCAGGTCGATGTCGACGCCGAAATCGGTTTCGAAGTTCCGCAGCACTTCGAGCCCGCGGGCGGCCAATGCGATGTTGACCTCGTCGGAGAATTGGCAGCGCACACCTCCAGCGGCCTTCGACGTCGATCCGGCTCCGGGGGTGTTGCGTTCGACGATGACGATGTCGCGGACTCCGCGTTCGGCCAGGTGGTAGGCGATGGCCGCTCCCATGACGCCGGCGCCGATGATGACGACGGAGGCTTCGGCGGGCAGGGCTCTGGACGTGTCGGGGACCCCGTCGGTGTGAGGGGTGGTGGCTGATGCGGTGGGGGATTCCACGGTTCACCTCGCTGTCTGCTGCCGGGGCGACCGTCGTTGGTCGCCCCGGAAACGGAGAGTGCCGACGGCGATGTCGGCGTTTGTGTCTTGACTTCATTGTGGTTGCCATCACACTTAAGAACAAGGGAGAGTTTGTGAACATTGTGTTCAAGAAACCTAAAGACAGGAGAGCGCTGCCATGACATGGACGCTCGGACAGCTGCGCACATTCGTCGCTGTGGCCGAACTCGGATCGATGACGCGGGCGGCCGACCACCTCGGCTACAGCGTCGGGGCCGTGTCCCAGCACATCTCAGCCCTGCGCAGAGTCGTCGATTCCGACCTGTTCCGACGGCGCGGCCGTGGGCTCGTCCTCGCCGAAGCCGGGCGCACCCTGCTGCCCAGGGCGCGGAACATCCTCGCCGCTCAGCAGCAGGCGGAGATGGCGATGCTCGGCCGGGACTTCCGCAGCGAGGCCATCGTCACCCTCGGCGTCTTCGGATCGGCATCGACGACGGCGCTGCCGAAGGTGGTGCGGGCGCTGGCCGAGCGCCATCCGCATATCGAAGTCCGGGCGCGGGAGATCAATGTCGAGACCATGTCGGCCGCCGTCATCGACGGGATCATCGACCTGGGGATCGGGATCAACTACCCGGCCGCGCCGCTGCCGCCGATGCGCGGGCTGAGTTGGGAAGCTGTGGCCGAGGAAGACTTCGGCATCGTCGTCCCCGCGGGGACGTCCCGGCCGAGCGATGACGATCTGGCCGAGGCCGACTGGATCCTACCGCCGGCCGAGGAGCTCTTCGGCCGCGCGATGCGGTTGGCCACCTCGGCGCTGGGAATCAATGCGAAGGAGACCCATATCGTCACGGACACCGCGGTCGCGCTGGCGCTCGCCGGAACCGGGCTCGGCCTGACCCTGGCGACGCCGATCATGATGTCGTTGGGTGGGTCCGACGTCGACCTCCACCCCGTCGTCGAGGCGGGCGGACGCGAGATCATCGTGCTGACTTCCCCGGACCCCAGCGATCCGGTCCGGGCGGTCGCTAAGGTGGTCACCGAAGTCTTCGCCTGAGATTCCGACCTAGGATGAGGACATGAGCTTCGACCATCAGTGGAATAAGGTACGCAGGGCCAACCCCGACCATTCGGCGAACTACGCGCAGCGGTGGCGAGATCTTGCGGCCGCCGGGCATGACATCGGCGGTGAGGCCAGGTTCGTCAACGCCATGGCTCCGCGGGGATCGCGCATCCTCGATGCCGGCTGCGGAACCGGCCGGGCCGGCGGACTGCTCATCGACGAAGGGCACACCGTCTTCGGCGTGGATCTCGACGAATTCCTCATCTCCGTCGCCGAGGAGGACTTCCCCAGCGGTGAATGGCACACCGGCGACCTCGCCGACTTCGATTTCGCCGGCGCCGGGATCACCGAGATCGATGTGGCCTTCTGCGCCGGAAACGTCCTGTCCTTCCTCGATCCCGCCTCGCGCCGGCAGACCTTGGGCAATATCAAATCGACGCTCAAACACGGCGGCCGGTTCGTGTCCGGCTTCGGTGCCGGACGCGGGTATGATTTCGACGATTTCATCGAGGACGTCAAGGCCACGGGGATGTTCGTCGACCAGAAGTTCTCCACCTGGGAACTCCGCCCCTTCGAAGCTGACAGCGACTTCCTCGTCCTCATCGCCGAAAGGCTGTGAGCCGGTCGATTCGCAAGGGCGGCAGAATTAGGCTGGGATCGACCCATACTGCTGATCAACTGAAGGAGAATGATCATGATCTTCATCGTCGTGAAATATGACGTGAAACCCCACAGTGTCGAGAAGTTCCCCGAAGCCGTTCGGGCCTTCACCGAGGCGACCCGCGCCGAACCCGGCAATCTCTTCTTCGAATGGTCGAAGAGTCTGGAGAACCCGAACGAGTTCGTTCTCGTCGAGGCATTCACCGATGAAGGCGCAGAACCGCACGTCACCAGCGATCACTTCGCCGCCGGCCTCGAAGCCATGCGCCCGCACCTGGTGTCGACCCCGAAGATCATCTCCCGCAAGATCGACGGTGAAGGCTGGGACGAAATGGGCGAACTGAAGATCGACTGATCGCCTACCAGGCCTTCAACACCGGTCGATCGAGCACATAGACTTCTGCCATGGCGACCAAAGCGCAGAACATCGCATCGATCGAAAAGGCCCTCGGCGAACCATGGGCCGCCACCCGTGCTCGCTTGGAGGCGGCCGGGGGAGCGTCGGCGAGTCACAAAGAGCTCGCCGACGCTCTCTATCCCCAGTTCGACGGCAGAGTCGACAACCACGGCTGGTGGGTCCAGGGCGCCGTCGTCGCCTACGAGCAGGAGATCGGACGCCGAGTCCCCGGCCAGCGCGCCGACGGCACTTTCGACGTCGCCGTCTCCCGCACCATTCCCGGCGATCGTTCCGCACTCATCGAAAAATTCGCGTCCCTCGTCGGCGACACCCTCAACGAGGTAGCCCTCGACGGTGATCCCCGCACCTCGGAGACGGCGAAACGCTCCTTCTGGAGAGCGAACCTCGACGGCGGCATCAAGGTCGAAGCCGCAGCCGAGACGAAGAGCGAAGACAAAACCCTCTTCGTCCTCACCACGTCAAAGCTTCCCAGCCCCGAAGCCCTCGAGGAATGGCGGGCCTTCGGCAAGGACTTCCTCAAGCAGCTCTGAGCTCTGACCGTCCGGCAGTTTTGATCGACCGCCGGTGGAACAGCTCCGACCTCTTGTGAGCACGGCAGCTCCGAGACACCCGATCCGCCTCAGCCGATGATCGGGTTCCAGACTCCGAACATGTGAGCCGCACCGATCGCGACCGCGCAGACAGCCAGACTGAGAAGCACCGCCACGACATCTCGGACCGCGAAACTCGACCGCCTGCGCCACGTGCGGCCCGGACGACCGAATGCCCGTCCCTCCATCGCCATCGCCAGGTTCGTTGCCCGGCGAATCGAGACCACGAGCAGAACGAATACCCCGCTGAAGAGGCTGCCCGTGCGCCGCAGAAGCGAACCGCCCGCGACACCTCTGGCCCGCCTGGCCATCGCCAGCACCTGCCACTCACTGACCAGCAGTCCGAGCAGACGTGAGGCCGCGAGAACCGAGACCACAACCACCTCTGGCAGCCGCAGATGCTGAATGAGCGCATCGGCGAGATCACGCGGATCGATCGTCGACGCGAGCACGATGAGCGGGATCGCCAATGCCAAGGCACGGACGAAGATCGCCGCGGCCGCGGCCAGCGACCCGGTGGTGAACAGAATCGGACCGAAGTCGACGACCACATCCCCAGTCTTCTCCGCCAACAGCGCCGTGCCCCAAGCGGCGAGCAGAGCGCCGGCGGGGAGGAACCACAGCCGCTTGGCCGCGGCCACCAGATCGAGTCCCGTCGCCGGCAGCGCCAGCACTGCCGCGAGCAGCACCACCCCGGCAGAGATGAGATCAATGCTCAGCAGCGCCCCGACCATGAGGATGAGGGCCACTGCGATCTTCGTCAGCGGATTGCACCGAGCCAAAGCGGTGGAACGCACCACGGGGATGAGCTGTCCCGGATCCTGTACGGCGACCTCAGGGGAGGGGCGAGAACGCACATCGAGACTCTCACTCACCGCGATCACCCGCCCTGACACGCGATTCCGACTCGTCGACGACATCGCGATCTGCACTCAGGCAGCCACCGAGCTTGAGGACATCGGCACCTATGGCCTCGAGGAACGCCTGATCGTGGCTGACCGCGACCACCGCGGAACCGTGTACCAAGGCGTCGAGGAACATCTCCACCAACCCCGCCCACGTCAGCGCATCCTGACCGAAGGTCGGCTCATCGACGATGAGCACCCGTGGCCGGGGCGCCAGCATCGTTGCCACCGACAGGCGTCGCTTCTCCCCACCTGAGAGACTCTGCGGATGAGCCTGCGCCAACCCGGTGAGACCGAGTCCCTCAAGAAGCTCATCCACCCGTGCCTGCGACTCGGCGGCAGACCATCCGGCCAGTCGGGGGCCCAGCTCGAGTTCGGTCGCCACGCTCGAGGTGAGGAACTGGTGTGCCGGTTCCTGGAAGACCATGCCGATGCGCGCCGCCAGCTGCTTCGACGGCCAGGCGAATGGCCGGGCCCGTTTGGCTCCGTCCCGCAGGGGCGCCTCGGCGAGGACCTGTCCGGAGAATTCGGGCAGAAGGCCCGCCAGGGTCAGGGCCGTGGTCGATTTGCCTGCCCCGTTCGCACCGACGATTCCGAGTGCCTGACCGGCACGCAGGCTCAGGTCAAGGTCGGTCGCGGCGGGGGTGGCCATGCGCGGTCGAGCAACGCTGAGCCGATGGGTGCGCAGCAGAACCTCGCCGAGGCGGCCCGTCGTCCTATTGATTTCTGCGGTTCCGCCTCGGCGCGGGTCGGGGGAGTGCCGCGGCATCCAGATTCCGCAGTCGACGAGTGTGTCGGTCAGGTCCGGATCGGAGAAGATCTGCGCGGGCGGACCTTGGGCAGCAATGCCTTCGCGGCCGAGCACGATGACCCTATCGACGTGATCGAGCCACAGCTCCACCCGGTGTTCGACGATGAGCATGGTCGCCTGTGTCTCGGCCTGCACGGTGAGCACGGCATCGCGGACCTCGGCGGCCGAGGCGGGATCGATATTGGCCGTCGGTTCGTCGAGGACGATGACCTCCGGGGCCATCGCATGGATCCCGGCCAGAGCCAGCCGCTGCTTCTGCCCACCGGACAGAGCGGCACTCGGATGCTCCGGCGGCAGATCGAGTCCCAGCGCCTGCAGGGACTCGGAGACCTGAGCGTCGATTGTCTCGGACGGGAGTCCGAGGTTCTCCATCCCGAACGCCACATCATCACCGATGCGGGAGAAGATCACCTGAGAATCGGGATCTTGGAGGACCAGCCCGGTGCTGCCTCGGCGGGGATCCGGTTTCTCACCGCCGACGAGGAGTTCACCGGTGGCCTCACCCGATTCCTCGGGCAGGACACCGGCGACGGCGTGGAGGAACGTCGATTTGCCGGCCCCGGAGGCACCGAGCAGCAGCACCTTCTCTCCGGCCGCGATCTGCAGATCGAGCGGACCGACAGCCGGCCGGTCACGGTCGGTGTGCGACCACGAGAAGCCGGCGGCCGTGATCGGCAGCGCCATCAGCGCAGACGGCCGGAGGCGAAGGAGCTCAGAGCACCCGTGGCCGCGATCGCCCGGTAGGCGAACCAGGCGCCGATCCCGGAGATGACGAGGCCGGAGACGATCGCGCAGACTGCGTAGATCGCCTGGAAGCCGAACTGCCATTCGGCGTTGTACATGATGTTCTCGCTCACTGCCATGAACGCAGCCGCCAGCATGCCCGATGCGGCGGTGACCCACAGGGTGAAGCGCTTGTAGCCGAAGGCGGCGAAGACGAGTTCGGCACCGAGGCCCTGCAGCAGACCCGAGAGCAGGACGGTTGCTCCGAAGTGAGAGCCGAGGACGGCTTCGACGATGGCGGCGATGAGTTCGCACAGGAGCGCGGCACCGGGTTTGCGGATGATGGCACCGGCGAGCGGACCGGCCAGCACCCAGAGTCCTGCGATGAGACCGATCGACGGCGGGAATGCCTGGAAGGCGAGTTCGAGGACCTTCCAGCTCAGCGCCAACACCCAGAACACAAGCCCCACGGCAATGCCGAGAACGGCGGTGGTGACATAGTCGACCACCCGCCACTGTTTGGATTTCGGCGCCGCGGTGAAGGCGCGTGAAGAGGTGGGGGTGGTGCTCGGCGTAGTGGTATTCGGCATTGTGCCTCCTCATTTCAAGGAGGGGTGAAGAGTCTCGACTTCCTTCGGCGGTGCTAACCGCATCAGGTTCGAGGGTCTGCAGCTTCTTCTGCACTCTCAGCGCCCCTGACGGCGCTCCCCTGTCGTAGCCACCACTGTACAACAGGGGAGCGGGGCAGCGACCGGGATCCGTGGCGACGCGGAGGCCGGGGGCGGTCATCGAGGATTCACTTCCCGTTCCCATTCCCGTCGATGGGCCTCGAACAACCGGACACTACTGGTCAGTAGGAATGGGCGGGTGAATACGCATCGACTGAAGAGACCGCTCAGTGCCCTGTCCGCCGCCACCCTGCTCGCCGCTCTGGTGGCGGCCCCGGTGCCTGTGCGTGCCGAACCATCTCTCGGTTCCGGAGGGTCGACCGCGACCCAGGGCGCGAAGGCCGACTCTGCTCAGACTCCGAGCCCTGACCGGACGGATTCGCCCGCCGAGGCGGACGCGGGGAGCGAGGCGATCACCGATACCGTGTTGCAGGTTGGGGCCGACTCCACGGCGCGCAACCTCTCGTGGATGAGCGAGAGTGCCGGTGGGGGAGAGGTCCGGTGGGCACCGGCTAGTGAGGTCGACGGCGGAAAGCTCCCCGCCGATGCTGACAAGGCTGAGACCACGGACTCGGGCCTTGCCACCGACCTCAAGCGTCACTTCAACCATGCGAGCATGACTAACCTGGAACCCGACACCGAATACGCCTACCAGGTCGGCAGCGAAGAGGACGGGTACACCGAGGTGCAGCAGTTCACCACAGGGTCTGCTGGAGGAGACGACGAATTCCTCGTCTTCGGCGACCCCCAGGTCGGTGCCGGAGGCGGGGATCCCGACGACGCTGCCGGTTGGGACCGGACCCTGTCCTCGGCGGCGGCCACTGCTGACGACCCGAGCTTCTTCTACTCGCTGGGAGACCAGGTCAACTCCGCCGGCAACCAGGAGCAGTACGCGCAGTACCTGGCACCGGAAGCGACCCGCACGATCCCGCAAGCGACGACGATCGGCAACCACGATGTGTCTTCGAAAGCCTACGAGCAGCACTTCAACCGACCCAATGTCAGCCAGGATCACGGCGGTGGCGGCGTCATCACCTCCGGCGGCGACTACTGGTTCATCGAGGACGGGGTCCTGTTCCTCAACATCAACTCGAACAGCCCGGACATGGATGCCCACGCCGAGTTCATCGACGAGGTCGTCGCCGAGCACGGAGACCAGGCACGCTGGACTGTTCTCGGGTTCCACCACTCGATCTATTCGACGGCAACCCATTGGGACGACCTCGACGTCAAACGGCTGCGGAAGGCGATCCCTCCGGTCGCGGCCCGCAATGACATCGACCTCGTCGTCTCCGGCCACGACCACATCTATAACCGCACCTTCCTCATGGACGGCGAAGGCAAGCCTGTTGAGGGTTCCGAAGCGGGAGCCGAGGAAGAGAAGGAAGACGGGCAGACGCTCTACCTCACGCTGACCTCGTCATCAGGGTCGAAGTTCTATGACTACGTTCCCGGCCTCGACTGGGAAGGCAAGAGCGTCCACAACGACGTGCCCGCCTTCACGCGGGTCCGGGTCAGCGACGAGGCGCTGCGGGCGACGACCTATGAGGTGCCGGCAGGTGGGCCACCGGCCGATGGTGAGCGCGCGGAAGCGCAGGCCGCAGCCGAGCAGATCGACGATGTCGAACTCAGGCGCGCCGAGGCGGAAGAACCCGCCCCGGATGACGACGCCGGTGCAGACGCCGGTTCCGGCGCCAGCGCGGGTGCCGACTCCGCGGCAGGTGCTGATGATGCAGGTGCGAATGATGACGCCGACAGTGCAGGAACGAGCGACGACGCGGACGCAGGTGCCGATGATGCCGGAACCAGCGACGACGCTGGTACGCGTGGCACCGCCTCCGACAGTGCCGGCTCCGACGGTGCCGGCTCCGACGGTGCCGGCTCGGGTGGTGTCGGGTCTGACGGTACCGATGACGAGAACGGAACAGACTCGGGGACAGCAGATGCCGGCACTGCCGACTCCGGCTCCGAGGCAGATGCAGCCGAGGCAGATGCGACCGAGGCGAACGCCGCAGGAACGGGCGATGATTCGGATTCATCCGGGACCGCCTCGGCGAGTGGGGATGGAGACCTGCCCCGCACCGGCGGTGGGCTCGCACTGCCCTTGGCCGTCGGCGCGGGAGCGCTGGCACTCGGCGCGACACTTCTCGTGGTGAGCCGTCGCCGTCGAGGTGCCGGGCTCAGCTGATCAGCACCTCCTGGCTGATCAGCACGGCGCTGCCGATCAGCTGGGAACCACCATGACCGGGCCTTCGGCGTGGTTGAGGACTCCGCGCGAGACGGATCCCAGCAGTGCGCTGCGGATCCGTCCGCGCCCACGGGTGCCCATCACCGTCAGCTGTGCGCGGGAGCTGATCTCGACAAGAGTCTCAGTCGGATCGCCGACCGGCACCGAGGTGGTCACCGTCAGATCCGGGAACTGCTCCGACAGCGTCCCGGCTTCCGTCTCGAGTGATTCGGACAGCTGCCTCTGCCGACGCGCGGTGACCTCGGAGCTGAGTTCGAGGTCGGGGTACCAGTAGAGCCATTCCTCACCGGCCGGCAGCACCACGACGAGTTCGAGTTCCGTGCCGCGTAAGGCGGCCTCGGCGGCTGCCGTGAACATTGCGACCCGACCGCTGTCGGAACCGTCGACCGCGACGACGACTGGGCCGTTGCCGGCCGTTGCCGAGGCCGACCGTTCGGAAACGACGATCGTCGGGCAGTGAGCGTGGGCAGGCAGCGCCGTGGACACGGATCCGAGGACTCGACCCATGAAACCGCCGCGGCCGCGGGCGCCGACGATGGCGACCTCGGCATCGGCGCTGAGCGTGACGAGCGCACCGGCGGAATTGCCGGGTGCCGTGCGGAAGGACTTCTCACCGGAGTAATCGCGCAGAAGTTCGACCGCCTCGGCGAGGGTCTTCTCTGCTTCCTTCTTCGCCTTGTCATCCTCGGGTTCACTGGGGATGGAGGCCATATTCGGATAGATCATCGTCGGCAGCTCATAGGCGGTGACGACGGTGAGAACAGTTCTGCGGCGTTCGGCCTCGACTGCGCCGTAGCGGACGGCTTGGGCGGCGAGTTCCGAGCCGTCGAAGCCGACGAGGACGCCGAGTTCGAGGCTGAGGCCGGATTCGGACGAACTGGTTTGAGCAGACATCTCGCACCTCTCGATCGGGGCCTGTCCAACCCAGACGCCGACGACGGCCCCGACTGGCGATATCGTCCGCGTCGCTTTCAGTCTACCAAGACGGTTCTACAACTTGTAGAAAAAACGTGGGGCGAGAAGGTCCGTCTCACCTGGGCGTGCATCTGGCTCAGACGCGGAAGCCCAGATGGGCCAGTGCGATGCGCAGGATATGGTCCTGGCCGTAGCAGAGCTCGCCGACGATATCGGGACGCATGGTCTCCTCGGGGGTCAGCCAATCGAGGCTGAGGGCATCGGCCCGCGGGGTGCATTCGCCGCGGACCTCCATGATGAAGCACATGGCGATCGCATGCTGGCGCGGATCGTGGAGGAGGGCCGAACCCTCGGTGGGGAAGTACTCGGCGATGTGGAACGGGCTGATCGCAGGCGGAATGACCGGCAGCGCCATCGGGCCGAGGTCGTTCTCGGCATGACGCACCAATGCGGTTCGGATCGTCTCGTGGAAGCGGATCCTCCCGCCTACGACCTCGCGTCCGAGGGTGCCGTCCTCGAGGCTGCGCAGCAGCAGGCCGATGCGTTCGACATTGCCGGTCTCGCCCACCCGCACTGGGATGGCGTTGACATAGGGGATCGGCATGCGTCTGCGCAGGCGCGCGTATTCCGCGTCGTCGAACCAGTTCTCGTCGAAGTCCAGGGCAGTCCGAGTCATGACCCAATATTCCCACAACCATCCCTCGCGGCAGAAGAGCATGGGGACCCCGTTGGTGAACTGGGACACGCTTCGGGTAAAATATCTTGATGTCGAGATAAATTTCCGACCGGCAGGGACCTGTCGAGTGACGTGGCCTACAGTTGTGTCAGCACTATGTGACCATTTCCGGTCAAGGACTATGAAGGGGTATCCATGATCAATCATGAAGTCCGCACCTACAAGAGCTCAGAGAACCTGGCTCGCGAAGATCAGCTCGCATGGAAGATCGCCGAGGTCGCATCCGACCCGACGCCGGTCGATTCCGAAGTCACCGAAATGGTCATCAACCGCGTCATCGACAACGCTTCCGTCGCTGCCGCATCCGTGCGCCGCTCCGCTCCCACCCACGCTCGCGAGCAGGCTCAAGCTCACCCGTTCAATCCCGGTGCCAACATCTTCGGCCTGCCGGTGACCGACCGCTTCTCACCGGAATGGGCCGCTTGGGCCAACGGTGTGGCCGTGCGCGAACTCGATTTCCACGACACCTTCCTCGCCGCAGAGTACTCACACCCCGGTGACAACATCCCGGCAGTGCTCGCAGTCGCCCAGCACAAGGGCATCGGCGGCAAGGACCTCATCAACGGCATCGCCACCGGCTACGAGATCCAGGTCGACCTCGTCAAGGGAATGTGCCTGCACGAGCACAAGATCGACCACGTCGCCCACCTGGGCCCCTCGGCCGCAGCCGGCATCGGTGCCCTGCTCCACCTGCCCACCGAGATCACCTTCCAGGCCGTCCAGCAGGCCCTGCATGTGACCACCGCGACCCGTCAGTCGCGTAAGGGCGAGATCTCGTCCTGGAAGGCCCACGCTCCGGCGTTCGCCGGCAAGATGGCCGTCGAATCCGTCGACCGTGCGATGCGCGGCGAGGGAGCCCCGAACCCGATCTACGAAGGCGAGGACGGCTTCATCGCCTGGATCCTCTCCGGCCCCGAAGCCCGCTACACCATCCCGCTGCCGGGCAAGGGCGAATCGAAGCGTGCGATCCTCGACACCTACACCAAGGAGCACTCGGCCGAGTACCAGGCTCAGGCGCTCATCGACCTCGCCCGCAAGCTTGGCGGGCAGATCGAGGACCTTTCGAAGATCAAGCGCATCGTCATCCACACCTCGCACCACACCCACAACGTCATCGGCACCGGTGCGAACGATCCGCAGAAGATGGATCCGAAGGCCAGCCGTGAGACCCTCGATCACTCGATCATGTACATCTTCGCCGTGGCCA
Organism: Brevibacterium sp. OS20; assembly: GCF_056837565.1. Classification (NCBI taxonomy): domain Bacteria; kingdom Bacillati; phylum Actinomycetota; class Actinomycetes; order Micrococcales; family Brevibacteriaceae; genus Brevibacterium; species Brevibacterium sp. OS20. The sequence continues at coordinate 1,223,336 of NZ_CM166367.1, forward strand.
TGCAGGACCAGGGCTGGCACCACGAGCACTCATACGCTCCCGAACGCGCCGGCCGTCCCGACACCGTCGAGCTGTGGCACAAGATCGAGACCACCGAGGATCCCGAGTGGACCCGCCGCTACCACTCGATCGACCCGAACGAGAAGGCCTTCGGCGGACGCGTGGAGATCGAATTCGAGGACGGCTCGACGCTGACCGACGAGATCGCCGTCGCCGACGCCCACCCCTTCGGCGCCCGTCCCTTCGCCCGTGCGAACTACATCGAGAAGTTCAAGACCCTGGCCGAGGGCATCGTCTCCGATTCGGAGCAGACCCGGTTCCTCGATCTCGCCGAGAACCTCGAGAGCCTCGACGCCAAGGGCGTTGCGGAACTGAGCTTCACGGTCGACGGACTCGAGCACAGCGGATCGAAGGGCATCTTCTGATGCTCGGTGCACAGGCAACCCCCGCCGAGCGCCGCGCCAAGTTCCGCGAGCTGCTCGCAGGCGACGAGATCGTCCAGTTCCCCGGCGCCATCAACCCGATCAACGCTCAGATCATCGAGCAGACCGGCTTCGAAGGCGTCTACATCTCCGGTGGCGCGTTCTCCGCGGCCATGGGTCTGCCCGATATCGGACTGACCACCCTCACCGAGGTGGCCGACCACGGACGCAATATCGCCCGAGTGACGAACCTGCCGACCTTCATCGACGCCGACACCGGATGGGGCGAAGCCATGAATGTGGCCCGCACCGTCCAGGAGTTCGAGGACGCCGGAATCTCGGGCATGCACCTGGAGGACCAGGTCAACCCGAAGCGCTGCGGCCACCTCGACGGCAAGGAGGTCGTGACCGCGGCCGAGATGTCCAAGCGCATCAAGGCCGCCGTCAAGGGGCGCCGAGACGAGAACTTCGTCATCTGCGCCCGCACCGACTCCCGCGCAGGGGAAGGCCTCGACGCCGCCATCGACCGGGCGAAGGCCTACGCCGATGCGGGAGCGGACATGATCTTCCCAGAGGCGATGCGAGATCTCGGAGAGTTCGAGAGATTCGCCTCCAGCGTCGATGTGCCGATCCTGGCGAACATGACGGAATTCGGAAAGAGCGAACTGTTCACCACCGAACAGTTGGCGAATGTCGGAGTCAAACTTGTGATCTACCCGGTCACGACTCTGCGCATCGCCATGGGTGCGATCAAATCGGGCCTGCAGACCATTCGGGACAAGGGCACTCAGGTGGACCTGCTCGAGGGCATGCAGACCCGCGCGGACCTGTATGACACGATCGACTACGCGGCGTACAACGAGTTCGATGCCGCAGTCTTCAACTTCTCACAGGAGGGTCACCAGTGACCGAAGAAATCAAGAAGGGCCTCGCCGGTGTCGTGGTCGACACCACCGCAGTGTCCAAAGTGGTCCAGGAGACCAACTCGCTGACTTACCGCGGCTACCCCGTGCAGGAGCTCGCCGCCAAGCGCAGCTTCGAGGACGTCGCCTACCTCATCTGGAACGGCGAACTGCCCACCGAGGCGCAGCTGGCGGAATTCCAGGAACGCGAACGCTCCCAGCGTGAGATCGATGGCAAGCTCGTCGACCTCATCCTCGGCCTGCCCAAGGACTGCCACCCGATGCACGTCGTGCAGACGGCTGTGGCCTACCTGGGCGCCGTCGACCCCGAGGCCGACACCGAGGGTGCCGAGGCGAACCTCGCGAAGGCCGAGCGTCTCTACGCCCAGCTGCCGACGATCGTGGCCATCGACCACCGTCGCCGTCACGGCCTCGACCCCGTCGCCCCGACGAAGGACCTCGGCTACGCCGCAAACTTCTTCAAGATGGTCTTCGACGAAGTTCCTGCCGAGGAGGTCGTACGCTGCTTCGACGTGTCGATGATCCTCTACGCCGAGCACTCGTTCAACGCCTCGACCTTCACCGGTCGAGTCATCACCTCGACCACATCGGACCTGTACTCGGCAGTCGCCGGTGCCGTCGGGGCGCTCAAGGGACCCCTGCACGGCGGAGCGAACGAAGCCGTCATGGCGATGCTCGAAGAGGTCGGCACCGCCGATAAGGCTTCGGCCTGGATCGACGAGGCACTGGCGAAGAAGGCGAAGATCATGGGCTTCGGCCACCGCGTGTACAAGAACGGAGATTCGCGCGTTCCCACCATGCGCAAGGCCTTCGAGGACATGGTCGCGGTGAAGGGTGCGAACGATCTGCTGGATCTGTACAACACCTTCGAAGAGGACTTCGTCGGGCGCAAGGGCATCTACCCGAACCTCGACTACCCCTCGGGCCCGGCCTACCACCTCATGGGCTTCGACACCGAGCAGTTCACCCCGATCTTCGTGATGGCACGCATCACCGGCTGGACCGCTCATATCTTCGAGCAGCAGGCGAACAACGCCCTCATCCGTCCCCTGAGCGCCTACGACGGTGAGGACCAGCGCGAGGTTCCCGACAACCGGGGCTGACCTCTCGAAAGGCAGAACACACATATGAGACCAGACGGCTCCTACCGTCCGGTCGATCTCGAGGGTTTCGACTTCACCGTCTCCGGTGGGGTCGGAACCCTCGTCATTGATCGGACCGAAAAACGCAATGCGATCTCCCGGCCCATGTGGCGGGCGCTGCCGCAGATCATCGCGAACGTCGATGCCGACGATTCGATCGGCGCGCTGGTGATCACCGGGGCCGGCGGGCACTTCTCCGCCGGTTCGGACATCGCCGACCTCAACGTCGCACTCGCGGACTTCTGGGAACTCAACTCCACCGCCGAGGCGGCCCTTGCGAGCTCGCGGACACCGACGATCGCCGCGATCACCGGCAACTGCGTGGGCGGAGGGACGGAGATCGCCGCGGCCTGCGACATCCGCATCGCCGCCCCCGGATCGATCTTCGGCGTCACCGCAGCCAAACTCGGACTCGTGTACCCGGCCGGACCCACGAAGCGGCTGGCTGAGATCCTCGGCGACGCCTGGGCACGGTACCTGCTCATCACGGCCTCGATCGTGAAGTTCGAGAAGATGGCCGAACTCGGGTTCTTCCACGAAGTCTCCGACACCCCGCTCGAGACGGCACAGGCCCTGGGGGAGCGGATCGTGGGACTGTCCCGGCTCAGCCAGGTCGGTGCCAAGGCGATCCTCGACGGTGAACTGACGGAGGACACGGAGCCGCCTCGGTGGCTCGATGACGCCTACCGGGACGAGATCATCCGCGGTCAGGAAGCCTTCTTCGCCAAGGAGCCGCCGGAATTCGGCTTCGCCAAATCCGCATGGCAGAACGGTCCCCAGGTTCGTTCTCACGGAGTCCCGCGGAGAGGATAAACTGAGCGAATGCGCCTAGCAGTCCTCGATATCGGCTCCAACAGCGTCCACCTCCTGGTCGTCGACGCCCACGTCGGAGCACCGCCCCTGCCGGCCACCTCGCACAAGGAGGTGCTCCGACTCGCCGAATTCCTCAGCGACGACGGAACGATCGACTCCGAAGGGCAGGAACGGCTGCGCTCCTTCATCGCCGATGCCGTCGAGATCGCCGAAGACCAAGGCGCGGAGCAGATCCTCGCCTTCGCCACCTCGGCGGTCAGGGAAGCTCCGAACGGGATCGGACTCATCGAATCGATCAACGCTCAGCTCGGGGTCACCCTCAACGTGATGTCGGGTCGGGACGAGGCCCGCGTGACCTTCCTCGCCGCCCGCCGCTGGTTCGGGTGGTCGGCCGGGAAGATCCTGCTGCTCGACATCGGCGGCGGCTCGCTCGAGATCGCGGCGGGTCAGGACGAATACCCGCAGGCGGCCGTGTCGGTTCCGCTCGGCGCCGGACGCACCTATTCCGAGTTCCTCCCGGACCCGATGCCCACTGAAGAGGACATCCACCGCCTGCGCAAACATGCCCGGGCGCAGATCGGACGCATCGCCGGCGACATCAACAGGGTCGGAGTGCCCGACCAGGTCGTCGGGTCGTCGAAGACCTTCCGCTCGCTGGCCCGCATCGCCGGCGCAGCCCCGAGCGGAGACGGAATCTATGCTCCGCGGAAGCTCTTCCGCCGCGACCTCGAAGGCATCATCGACACCCTCGCCTCCCGCACCCCCGAGGAACGTGCCACCCTGCCCGGCGTCTCCGAAGCCCGAGCCGGACAGGTGCTGGCCGGAGCGATCGTCGCCGAGGCGGCCTTCACGATCTTCGACATCGGCGTCATGAACATCTCCCCATGGGCGCTGCGTGAAGGCATCATCATGCGCAAACTCGACCTCCTCGACTCGGCCGAACAGTCATCGGCGATGCGCGTCGAGCCCGTCGCCGCCCTCGACTGAGCCTTCGGCGGGTCGCACGCCGACGTCTCCGGACACGGTTGAGCCGCCTTCGCATCTGTCGGATTGCTACCGGAATTCAGGTTCGCCTGCTAGTTTTTGATTAGTCGCCGAGGCGGCACCCGCACTGATCTGCCCGTGCCGACATCGGTGAAAGCCCGAATCTTCTGACGGAAAGCACGAATCTGCTGATGCGAAATGGTGAGCTGTCCCCGAACTTCCGCGACCAGGCGCTGGAGACTCTGAAGAAGACGAGCGCGGCCGACCCGCTCGACGTCTTCGTCGTCGGCGGGGGAGTGACCGGAGCAGGATCGGCCTTCGACGCAGCCACCCGCGGACTCAAGGTCGGCGTCGTCGATGCCAAGGACTGGGCCTCGGGTACCTCGTCCCGGTCCTCGAAGCTCATGCACGGCGGACTGCGGTACCTCGAGATGCTCGACTTCAAGCTCGTCGCGGAGGCGCTCAAGGAACGCGACCTGCTGCTCCAGCACACCGCGCCGCACCTCGTCGAACCCGTCGCCTTCGTATTCCCCTTCGAGCACCGCCTCATCGACCGGGCCTTCATCGGCTCCGGCGTGCTCCTCTACGACACGATGGCCACCCGGCCGGGCCGCAAACGGGCTGTGCCGATGCACCGCCACCTCGGGAAGAAGGCACTGAGCGCCCACTTCCCGGGCTTGGCCGACGACGCCGCCGTCGGAGCCCTCGAATACTATGACGCGAAGGTCGACGACGCCCGCTTCGTCATGAACCTGGTCCGCTCGGCCGTGAGCTACGGAGCCGCTGCCGCCAACCACGTCTCCGTCATCGGCTACCTCCACGACGGCGATCAGGTCACCGGCGTCCACGCCCGGGACGAGATCACCGGTGAGGAGTTCGACATCCACGCTCGCCGCACCATCCTCGCCGGGGGAGTCTGGACCGAAGAGCAGCAGGATCTGGCGAAGGCCGATGCCGGGCTCAAGGTGCTCGCCTCGAAGGGCGTGCACATCACCGTGGCCGAAGACAAGATCAAGGCCGACCCGAACACCGGAATCATCTCGAAGACGGAGAAGTCCGTCCTCTTCGTCATCCCCTGGGAAGGCTACTGGGTCATCGGCACCACCGACACCCCGTGGAACGAAGACGTCGACGCACCGGTGGCGACCTCGCAGGACATCGACTACCTGCTCGAACATGCCAACGCCATCCTCGCCGACAAACTCACCCGCGAGGATGTCATCGGCGTCTACTCGGGACTGCGTCCGCTGCTCCAGCCGGTCGTCAAGGAAGGACAGGCCTCGACGAAGGTCTCCCGCGAACACACCGTGATGGAGGTCGAGCCGGCCCTCGCCGCGATCGCCGGCGGCAAGTTCACCACCTACCGAGTGATGGCCGAAGACGCCGTCGATTTCGTCCTCGGCGACGATGCGAAGGACCGCAGGTCACTCACCGAATCCGTGCCGCTGCTCGGTGCCCAGGGCGTCGGTGCACTGAGGCGCGGCCAATCCGGAATCGCGGAGAAGTACGGATGGGACGAGGACCGCGTCAAACGACTCATCCGCCGCTATGGCACCCTCATCGAGGATCTGCTCGACCTCGTCGATGAGGATCCGGAGCTCGGACAGCCTTTGGACGGCGCCGAACGCTACCTGCGCGTCGAAGCCCACTACGCGGCCGCCGCGGAGGGGGCCGTCCACCTCGGCGACATCCTGGAGCGGCGGATGCGGCTGAACTACGAGACTCGCGACCGGGGGAAGAACGCCGCCGAGGCGGTCGCGGCCATCGTCGCACCCGTCCTCGGGTGGGACGACGACCGGCAGACGGCCGAGGTCGAGGCGTTCAACGCCCACGTCGACGCCCAGGTCGCGGCCGAATCCACCGACGATGACGCCTCGGCGGCGGCCCTGGTCGGTGCGACCCTCCACTGAACCGTTCACAGAGAAGTGCGGGACCACAACCGAATACCGACAATCGAATATCGACCGACCCCGGAGCACCCTCCGGGTCGACCATCGACCGGGACACCCTCCGGAAAGACAAACAATAGGAGTTTGTGAGATATGGGCACCATCTTCCTCTTCGAGATCGCCGGTACGGCGATGCTCATGCTGCTCGGCGTCGGCGTCGTCGCCAATGTCGTCCTCGGCAAGACCAAAGGCAACGGCGGAGGCTGGCTGCTGATCTCCTTCGGCTGGGGCCTCGCGGTCTTCGCCGGTGTCTTCGTCGCTTATAAGACCGGCGCACACCTCAACCCCGCCGTGACCTTCGGCATCCTCGCCAGCGGAGCCGACGAATATGCACCCGGCATCGCCGTGACTTTCGGCAACACCATCGCCTATCTCGCGGCCGAGATGATCGGAGCGATGCTCGGCGCGGTCCTCGCGTGGGCCGTGTACAAGAAGCACTACGACGAGGAGAAGGACGCTGGCAACATCCTCGGCACCTTCTCCACCGGTCCGGAGCTCCGCTCCTACGGCTGGAACTTCGTCACCGAGGTGATCGCGACATTCGTCCTCGTGTTCGTCATCCTCCTCTTCGGCAAGACCCCACACGAGCTTGGACCCTTGGCCGTCGGCCTCCTCGTCGTCGTCATCGGCGCTTCGCTGGGCGGACCCACCGGCTACGCCATCAACCCGGCGCGTGACCTCGGTCCGCGCATCGTCCACGCACTGCTGCCGATCCCGAACAAAGGCGGCTCCGACTGGGCGTACTCGTGGGTGCCGATCGCCGGACCGCTGGTCGGCGGCGTCGTCGCCGGTCTGGCCTCCCAGGCATTCGTCTGAGTACGATCACAGACAACTGAGCACGCTCACAGACAAACCACTTCGACACAGGAGTCAGAATGAGTCAGGAAAAGTTCATCCTCGCCATCGACCAGGGCACCACCTCGTCGCGGGCGATCGTCTTCAACCATGACGGGCAGATCGTGTCGTCCGGCCAGCTGGAACACGAGCAGATCTTCCCTCGCGCCGGCTGGGTCGAGCACGACCCGGTTGAGATCATCAAGAACACCAACGAGGCGATCGGCCAGGCCCTGGCTCGGGCGAATATCAACCGCCACCAGCTCGAGGGCGTGGGCATCACGAACCAGCGTGAGACCACCGTCATCTGGAACAAGAACACCGGCGAACCCGTCTACAACGCCATCGTGTGGCAGGACGCACGCACCCAGAAGGTCTGCGACGAACTCGCCGGGGACGAAGGACCGGACAAGTACAAGGACCGGGTGGGTCTGCCCCTGGCGACCTACTTTGCCGGCCCGAAGGCCAAATGGATCTTCGACAACGTCGACGGGGTCAAGGAAGCCGCCGCGGCCGGGGACCTGCTCTTCGGCACCATGGACACCTGGGTGATCTGGAATCTCACCGGCGGGGTCAACGGCGGAATCCACGTCACCGACGTCACCAACGCCTCGCGGACGATGCTGATGAACATCGACACCCTCGACTGGAACCCTGACATCGCGGCAGATATGGGCATTCCCGTCGAGATGCTGCCCGAGATCAAGTCCTGCTCGGAGATCTACGGCTACGGGGCGAAGAACGGACTCATCATCGACACCCCGATCTGCGGCATCCTCGGCGATCAGCAGGCTGCGACGTTCGGTCAGGCCTGTTTCGAGAAGGGTCAGGCGAAGAACACCTACGGCACCGGCAACTTCATGCTCATCAACACCGGCAATGAGCCGGTGGCCAGCAAGAACGGTCTGCTCACCACGGTCGCGTACAAGATCGGCGAGGACGATGCCGTCTACGCGCTCGAGGGGTCGGTGGCGGTGACCGGTTCGCTCGTGCAGTGGCTGCGCGACAACTTCGGCATCATCAAGGACGCCCCCGAGGTCGAGACCCTGGCCAAACAGGTCGAGGACAACGGCGGCTGCTATATCGTGCCGGCGTTCTCCGGACTCTTCGCCCCGCACTGGGAGTCCGATGCTCGCGGCGTGATGGTGGGTCTGACCCGGTATGTGAACAAGAACCACATCGCCCGTGCCGCCCTGGAATCCGTGGCTTTCCAGTCGCGCGAGGTCCTCGACTCGATGAACCTCGACTCCGGTGTCGAACTCACCGAGCTCAAGGTCGACGGAGGCATGGTCGCCAACGAGACGCTCATGCAGTTCCAGGCCGACCTCCTCGGCGTGCCCGTCATCCGTCCCGAGGTCATCGAGACCACGGCACTGGGTGCGGCCTATGCGGCAGGCATCGCCGTGAAGTTCTGGAACGGTGAGGACGACGTGAAGGGCAACTGGCGCGAGGACAAGCGCTGGAACCCGTCGATGGATGATGAGACGGTCGACCGCCTCTACCGCCTCTGGAACAAGGCGGTGGAGAAGTCGAAGAAATGGGTCGACGACGACACCGAAGCCCTCTACGCCTGAATTACTACCTGACGGCGGCCCAGCAACCTCGCGCGAGGTTGCTGGGCCGCCGTCAGGTAGTTCTGGGGAGGGGGAGCCGCGTTAGACTGGAAGAGATGAGCAAGAAGTCGAAGTCCCAGCGGAAGGTGTTGACCACCAAGAATTCTGCGCGCTCGAATTCGAAGCGCCATAAGGAGTACTTCGACAAACACGACGTCTATGAGAAAGACGCCCATCACGTCTCCGACAACCGGATCAGGCTCGGCCTCTCCAGCTCCTCCGTCTCACCAATGACCGTCGAAGAGACCTTCACCCAGGCAGCCAAACACGGCTACGACGGCGTCGAGATCATGGTCACCCATAACACCGAGACCCGCGACGTCGACCTCATCAACGGGCTCGCCGGCGACACCGGACTCGACGTCATCTCCCTGCACGCCCCGACCCTGCTGTTCCTGCCCCGAGTGCTGCACAAAGACCATTGGGAGAAGCTGCGGATCACCGCGAACCTCGCCAAGGCAGTGGGCGCCGACACGGTCGTCCTCCACCCGCCGTTCCGCTGGCAGGGCGAATACGCCCTCGGCTTCGTCGACGGCGTCCGCCAGGTCGCCCAGGAGACCGGTGTGAGACTGGCCGTGGAAAACATGTACCCCTGGCGGGCCGGCCTGCGCGAGATCCAGGTCTACTACCCCGACTGGAACCCCCTGGACGAGGACTACGACGACCTCACCTTCGACTTCTCCCACGCCTCCACCGCCGGCATGAACGCATTGGAGACGGTGAGCGAGATCTTCGACCAGCTCCGTCACGTCCACCTCACCGACGGTGCCGGCTCCCTCAAGGACGAACATCTCGTTCCGGGCGAAGGCACCATGCCCGTCGCCGAGACCCTGCAGTACCTCGCCAAACACAATTGGCAGGGCGACGTCGTCGTCGAGGTCAACACCCGATTCGTCCGCAGACAGTCAGCGCGCGAGAAGATGCTCGCCGACTCCATCGCCTTCGCCCGTGAGCACCTCGGCCTCGACGCGGATACTCCACGTCGCAACGCCCACAGCCACACCCGCACCTCCGAGCACAAGTCCTCGCAGTCCGGATCATCCGGCGCCGAGAGCTGACCCTGCGAGCGCCTGCGACCTCGCACATCACCCTGCCCGTCTTCGCCTCGCTTCGCTCGGTCACGCATCGGCACGCTTCAGCGCATGGACACCCACCGACCACCGCACATCAGATATCGAAAGGCTGACGCACTTTGACCACCATCGCCTCCATCGGAACCGGCAACATGGGCACGGCCCTCATCCAGGGAATCCTCACCGCCGACGCGAGCATCACCGTCCGCGCGACGACGAACTCGACCGACTCGGCGCAGCGGCTCCGCAGTGATCTGCCCACCGCCACGGTCACCTCGCTGGAGGATGACGCCGAAGCGAATCGGAAAGCCGTGTCCAGCGCCGATTTCGTCTTCCTCGGTGTGAAGCCGTGGATGATGGCCGATACCCTGCGCGAGCTCACCGACGACCTCGACCGGGACTCCGTGCTCGTGTCCATGGCAGCCGGTGTCGCCGCGGCTGACCTTGCGAAGCTCGCCCCCGAGAATCCGATCGTGCGGATCATGCCGAACACGCCGAGCGCCATCGGCCACGGCGTCATCGCACTGGCCCCCACCGCCGAGGTGACCGCCGCCAGTGTGGACACACTGAAGTCCCTGCTGTCGGGCGCCGGCCTCGTCGTCGATCTCGACGAATCCCAGATCCCGGCCATGACCGGCATCTCCGGGTCCGGAGTGGCGTACTTCTTCCTCCTCGCCGAAGCCATGATTGCCGCGGGCGTCAAGCAGGGTCTCAGCGAGGACGTCGCCCGCCAGATGGTCGTGGCCACCGCCGACGGTGCCGGCCGACTCCTGACCGAGAAGCCCGACCCCGCCGCTCAGCGTCAGGCCGTGAGCAGCAAGGGCGGAACGACCTTGGCCGGTCTCCAGCAGTTCCTCGACTCCGGGATCTTCGATATCGCCGAGGCGGCCGCGCAGGCGGCAGCAGACCGTTCCCTGGAGATGGAACAGGAGAACTCCGAGGTCATCAACGGCTGAGCCGGATCTCCCCGTTCAGGGGAGGACGTGGGACGAGCGGGCGATCGACACGGCCTCATGCCGGGTCCGTGCCGAGAGCTTGACCATCGCCGTATTGAGATAGGACTTCACCGTCGACTCGCGCAGCGACAGCGCCTCGGCGATGCGGGCATTCGGCCATCCCAAGGCGACATGCGAGAGGATGTCGGTCTCCCTCGGCGACAGCCTGACTGCGGGTACCGGCGTCTGGAAGCTCTCCGGATTGTGTCCGGAGAGAATATCGGCCAGGCGCGCCTCGATGCCGGTGAGCTTCTCCCTGGTCTCCTCATCGACGATCCCGGAGCGGATCGCCCTCAGCTCGGCATAGGTGTGCCGGAGAGCTTCGCGTCCCGAGGGATCCAGATCCGGGTAGAGCGGTTCCTCCTTGACAGGGCCGCGCGGTTCCTGCCGGTATCCGAGTCGAGCGAGATCGACCGAAAGCTGTCGTACCCGTCTGACGAGGTCTCCCGTCTGCGGGGCAGCGGCGTTGTAGTCCGCGCGGTGGCCGCAGTAGACCATACCGGTGACCTCACCGCCGTGCAGAGTCGGGACGGCGACGAGGACGCGGATGCCCTCGCCGAGCACCTCCTCGTCGTAATGGTGGGTGATGAGCGGGTCGATCTCATAGTCGCGGGTCAGCTGCGGAGTGCCTTCGGTCATGGCCCGACCGCCGAGGCCGCGCCCGGTGCTGACGATGAGGTTCGAGAGCAGGTCCTTGTCGGCTCCGGCGACGGCTTCGACCGCGACCGAATCCTCTTCGACCATACCTCCGAAGACGACGTCACCGGTGCCGCTCTGGTGCAGGGAATCGACGGCTTCGACGAATAGGCGACGGGTCTCGACCTTGAGTGCCCGCGTTTCCTTGGCGTGCGCATTCATGTGAACAAGCTACCAACTTTCGGTGGTATTCCCTAGCGCATGCTGAACGTTACCTTTGGGTCATGTGATTCAGGACACTGATGTTCTGTCCATTCAAAGGAGAAAGAATGACTGACCCTGTCAACACCGGTGTTGACTTCCTCGCAGAGGAGGAGAAGCCGGAGTTCAAGGCCCTCAAACGCAAGCGCTTCTCGGTGGTGATCCCGCTGTCGATCGCGTTCCTCGTCTGGTACTTCCTCTACGTCATCCTCAGCACGTACGCCCACGACTTCATGTCGACGAAGGTCGTGGGGGAGATCAACATCGGACTCGTATTCGGGCTGCTGCAGTTCGTGACGACCTTCGCGATCACGATGTTCTACGTCTCGTTCGCCAACAAGAAGCTCGACCCTCCCGCGGAGGCGATCCGTGAACGACTGCAGGCCGAATCGGAAGGACACCGCTCATGAGCACTCTGGCAATCGGAGACTTCGTCGCTTCGGGAGTCGACCTCCTCAGCGCAGCGACCACCGAGGTGGAGAACAACCCGGTCCTCAACATCACGATCTTCGCCGCATTCGTCGCGGTCACGATGTTCATCGTTCTGCGGGCCAGCCGCAACAACAGATCCGCCTCGGACTACTATGCGGGTGGCCGGTCGTTCACCGGACCGCAGAACGGCTTCGCCATCGCCGGTGACTACCTCTCTGCCGCATCCTTCCTCGGCATCTGCGGTGCGATCGCCGTCAACGGCTACGACGGATTCCTCTACTCGATCGGCTTCCTCGTCGCCTGGCTCGTCGCTCTGCTCATCGTCGCCGAACTCATGCGCAACACCGGCAAATTCACCATGGCCGACGTGCTGTCCTTCCGCCTCAAACAGCGCCCCGTACGCATGGCAGCAGCCCTGTCGACCCTGGCGGTCTGCTTCTTCTACCTGCTCGCGCAGATGGCCGGTGCCGGCGGGCTCGTGTCTCTGCTCATGGGGATCGACGGCAAGGTCGGCCAGTCGCTGGTCATCGCCGTCGTCGGCGCGCTGATGATCATCTACGTTCTCGTCGGCGGAATGAAGGGCACCACCTGGGTGCAGATCGTCAAGGCGATTCTGCTCATCGCCGGTGCTTTCGCCATGACCATCTGGGTGCTCGCACTCAACGGCTTCAGCCTCTCGACCCTGCTGGCCTCGGCCGTGGACAACGCAGCCGAAGGAGTCGGGGAAGGCGTCCTCAACCCGGGTCTGCAGTACGGCGAGAATCCGCTCGACTTCATCTCCCTGGCACTGGCGCTCGTGCTGGGCACGGCGGGTCTGCCCCACGTGCTCATGCGCTTCTACACCGTCCCCACGGCTAAGGAAGCTCGCCGATCCGTGGTGTGGGCGATCTGGCTCATCGGTGCGTTCTACCTCTTCACCCTCGTGCTCGGCTATGGTGCGGCCGCACTCGTCGGCGCCGACGCGATCAAGAACGCTCCTGGCGGCGTGAACTCCGCGGCGCCGCTCCTGGCGCTGCAGCTCGGAGGGCCGCTGCTCATGGGCTTCATCTCCGCGGTCGCGTTCGCCACGATCCTCGCGGTGGTGGCGGGCCTGGCGATCACCGCGGCGGCCTCGTTCGCTCACGATATCTACGCAAACGTCATCAAGAGGGGCAAGGTCGAAGACTCCGAGGCGGAGGTCAAGATCGCCCGTCGCACCGTCGTCGTCATCGGTGCGGTCGCGATCATCGGCGGCATCGGAGTGCAGGGGCAGAACATCGCATTCCTTGTGGCGCTGGCCTTCGCCGTCGCCGCCAGCGCGAACCTGCCCACGATCGTGTACTCGCTGTTCTGGAAGCGCTTCACCACCCGCGGTGCGGTGTGGTCGATCTACGGCGGACTGATCTCGGCGATGGTGCTCATCGCCTTCTCGCCGGTCGTCTCCGGCTCCGAGACCGCGATGATCCCCGGTGCCGACTTCGCGATCTTCCCGCTGTCGAACCCCGGCATCATCTCGATCCCGCTCGGCTTCATCCTCGGGTGGATCGCCTCGGTGACGGATCGAACGGTGGAGAGTCCCGAGCTGGCCGCCGAAATGGACGTCCGTGCCCATACCGGATTCGGCGCCGAGGAGGCTGTCGAGCACTGACCCATTCCGCCATCCGCGTGTTCGAAGTGCAGACGACCCGATTCCGATCAGCACGCATGCACTTCGAACACGCGGTTGTGGATACCGCAGCGTTATGGCCGCGTCGTGACCATCTCGGCGCACGCACCCTTGCGCTGAGAACTCGGCTGCAATCGAGTACCACGCGGGGGCGGAGGCGCCGCTGACTCAAACGCCGTGGACTGTTGACAGCATGCGGACTCGGACGTCTTATGGGTGTGGATGCCGAGGGCGATTCCACAGGCGGTTGAGGAGGCCTTGTCGGAGTCTCATTCGTAGCGACAGTCTTGCCGCATGTACAACGTGGTCCGCACCAGTGAACTCAGGGCGCGTGGGGTGCAGAGCAGATGCATCCGTGACGCCAAAGACTGCTGCCTTTTGGCACTCACTCAAGGGATGTATTCTGTCATCGCCCGCTGCTCGAATCTCAGACATGGTGCGATAGCGGAGTTCATCACGGACGAAGCGTGGATTCACAGAGTCGTCGAGCAGACCGACCCGGAGTCGGGGAGGCCTCGTTTCGAACTCCTCGATATGTTCGAGAAGCTGCGAGTGGCTTCGTACCCGCACTACCGATTTGACGACGTGATCTGGGGAGTCTCCGCCGCATTCGTCCATGACCTTCCGCTGCATCGACCGCCTCGGGGGAAGGTCTTCATCGCTCACCCGAAGAAGCGACACAACAGCGCCGACGTGTCGAGGACGTCGAAGACCGTTCCTGAAGAGGACGTCGTTCGCATAGGCAAGATGTCGTTGACTTCACCCATTCGCACCGCCTTCGATCTTATCGGCCAACTTGGTGAACCGGAGGGCTTCGTCGCACTCGAACGGTGTCTGCGCAGATCAGCATTCGGGTCTGACGAAGGGGCCGACGAGGCGGCAAGATTCGGATATCCGCCGGACACTTTGGGATTAGCTGAGCTCTGCATTGCTGAAGACTTCATGCCTGTGCTCGGCCGGCTGTCAAAGGGCCAAGCGAGAGCTCAACGTCTGCTGTCTTCAGCGGGGCCGCTGTCGGAAAGCTACGCAGAGAGCCGTTTCGTGTACAACCTCATGCAGCTGAGACTGACCGGATTCAGCCAGCAAGTCAGGATCCGGGACGGGCACACGGTCATCGCTCGCGTGGACTTTCTGCACGAGAAATCGCGGACTATCGTGCTCATCGACGGCTTCTCCAAATATGCCGATAACGGAGTTCGGCTCATTCGGAAAGAGGTCCGTCAATTCAATCGGCTGCTGGAGCTCGGGTACAGAATCGTCCGTCTGAGCTTCGACGAGGTGACCCACCTTGAAGAGTGCGCAACCAAACTCTTCGGGCAGGCCCCGCAGCTCAGGGCGTTCATCGCCCCGCGAAAACGGTCCGGTGCCCGGCAGAGCCGGACTTAACAGCCGTGGCGAGACATTGCTGTGCGACCAGACAAGTGTTCAGCTGCTTCGAAATGCAGATGCCCTGACCGAAGTCACTGCGTCCACACTTCTGACCAGCGATTGTCGCTGGCCGCGGCAGAATGGCCAGTGGAATGCAGCTTGGTGGGCGTCGTGGGTGCGCATATGGCGAATGGATGTGATGCACCCGAGGTGGGAAGCTGTAGACTGGTTCGAGTTGCCGATCGCGGTATGTCTGCACCGGGTTTCACCTGGGTGAATGTCTGCCGACCACGGGTGATGTGCGGGCGTAGCTTAATGGTAAAGCTTCGGCTTCCCAAGCCGATGACGCGGGTTCGATTCCCGTCGCCCGCTCTCATACCGCGCACCCACACTGGCTATGCCAGCGATCCGAGACCCACGATGCGGGGTGATCGCCGCTCGCAGCGTGTGCCGCCGCGGTGGTGTCGGACCTGACCGGTGCGCCAACTGCTTCGAAATGCAGATGCCCCGATCGAAGTCACTGCATTCACGCTTTGAACCCGCGGTTACCTCTGGCACCGCTTCGCAGCCTACGGGCGGCCGGCGAAGCGGCCGAGCAGCTCGACGTGACCGGCGACGATGAGCAGATCCTGTTTGCCCACGCGGGTCGTCGGATCGGCGTAGGTGAAGTCGCGGCCGGGGCTCTTGATGCCCACGATCGTCACGCCGTACTTGTCGCGGACACCGGACTCGCTGAGAGTGAAGCCCTGGATCTCCCGCGGCGGCCGCATCTTCACTACGGCGAAATGGCCCTCATCGAACTCGATGTACTCCATCATCCGCGAACTGACCAGGTGGGCGACGCGGCGACCTGCGTCCGACTCCGGGTAGAGCACATGGTGGGCGCCGATGCGGTGGAGGATCTTGCCGTGCGACGGCGAGATCGCCTTCGCCCACACCTGCGAAACGCCCAGGTCGACGAGGTTGGCGGTCGTGAGCACGCTGTCTTCGATCGAGGTTCCGATCCCGACGACGGCAGTCGAGAAGTCACCGGCACCGACCTGCCGCAGTGCGTCGATGTTCGTCGAATCGGCTTCGACGACGTGCGTGAGTTTGCCGCTCCAATCCTTGACGAGCTCGGGGTTGTGCTCGATGGCCATGACCTCGCGCCCCAGGCGGGCAAGAGTCGCCGCAGTCGAGGATCCGAAACGCCCCAGCCCGATGACCAGGATTGAAGTGTGTTCGTTAGCCAACGACCGGCCTTTCCTCGGGGTAGCGGTACAGGCGCACCGAATCCTGCATAGACAGTGCAGCCGCCAGTGTAATCGTACCGAGTCGACCGATGAGCATGATCACCGACAGAACATAGAGTCCCGAATCCGGCGAGGTCGCCGACACCCCGGAGCTCAGACCCACGGTGCCGAAGGCGGAGATCACCTCGAACAGCACCCGATCGAGCGGTTCCGCACTGATCTGCAGCATCGTCAGGGTGCCGATGAAGACGATCATCGCACCGGTGAGCAGAATCGAGATCGACAGTTTGATCGTCGACGACGTCAGCCGCCGACCGAACACGTGCACGTCCTGCAGACCCCTGGCCTCGGCATACGCAGCGAGGACAAGCACGGCCACCGTCGTCACCTTGATTCCGCCTGCTGTCGACGACGAACCGCCGCCGATGAACATCATGAGGTCCATGAGCAGATGCGACGCCTGGCTCATGTCCGCGACCTCCATCGTCGAGAAGCCGCCGGACCGGGGCATGACCGCCATGAACAGCACTTCGACGAAGGTATGGCCGGCATTCTTATCGCCCAGGGTCGCCGGGTTCGCCGACTCGAACAGCGCCAACAGGAGCAGACCGATCGCCAGCACCGTCGTCGTGGTCGTCAATGTCAGCTTCGTATGGAGATCCCAGCGGCTGGGCCGGTTCCAGAACATCGCGACCATGAGCACGACGGGGAACCCCAGCGACCCGACGAACACCCCCGCCATGAGCAGGGACAGAATCCACGGATCCGAGGCGAAGTACGCCGCACCGCCTTCGTGGATGGTGAAACCGGCGTTGTTGAACGCCGAGATCGAGTAGAACACCGAGTACCAGATGGAGTCGCCGAGCGATTCCCCGCGGATGAGGAACCGTGGGAACAGCAGCACCGCGAGGATCGACTCGGCGGTGAAGATGGTGATGACCACTGTCTTGAGCAGCGAGCCGACCTGACCCAGATTGAGCGCCGAGGTGGCCTGCTGAGCGATCAGGCGCTGCCGGACTCCCAGCCTCCTGGAGACCGCCATGCCCAGCACCGAGGCGAGGGTGAGGATTCCGAGACCGCCGACCTGGATGCCGGCGGTGATGACCGAGATCCCGAAGTCCGACCAGTACTCCTCCGTGACGACCGGGGTCAGTCCGGTCACACACACGGCCGAGACCGCCACGAACACCGAGTTCGCGATGTGCGTGGCCTGATCGACCGAACCGGGGTCGCGCATGCTCGCCGGCAGCATCAGCAGGATCGCGAACGCCGCGACGACGGCGACGAAGGACCCGATCGCCAATCGTGCCGGTGAGGCCACGGCGAGGTCGTCGACGAAGTCACGGACCCACCGGCCCGGCTTCAGCAGCCGATCGAAGCGCGGCGAGGAATTCTTGGACACAAGCACCATGGTAGAGCCGGTGGCCCCGGAATCGGCGCAAGTGAGCTGTGCCATATAGCATGGTGGGCATGGCCGAAAATGATGTGTATGTCGTTTGGGACGACGAAGTGACCGGTTACAGTTTCGGTCCCAGCCACCCCATGCACCCTCTCAGGCTCGACCTGACAGCGAAGCTCGCCGAGGACTTCGGACTCTTCGACGCAGACAACGTCCACATCAATCCCATCGGTGAGATCGATGAGGCGAAGCTCGCCCGCCTCCACGACCCCGACTACATCGCCGCGGTCAAGCAGGCCGGCACCGAGGAGGGCCTCGAGGAGCAGGACGCGAACAGATACGGAATCGGCACCGAGGATGTTCCCGGGTTCGAGAATATGCACACCGCCTCGGCGCTGCTGTTCCAAGGCAGCGTCAACGCCGCGAACGCGATCATCTCCGGGGACTTTCGGCGCGCGGTGAACTTCTGCGGCGGAATGCACCACGCGATGCCCGGCAAGGCCAGCGGGTTCTGCGTCTACAACGACGCGGCCGGAGCGATCACCGAATTCCTCGACGCCGGATACGAGCGCATCGTCTACCTCGACATCGACGCCCACCACGGTGACGGTGTCGAGACGTTCTTCTGGGACGACCCGCGAGTGCTCACGATCTCGATCCACGAATCGGGGAAGTTCCTCTTCCCCGGCACCGGATTCCCCGCCGATATCGGGGGACTCAAGGCGGCCGCCTCGGCGGTGAATATCGCCCTGCCCCCGCGCACGGGCGACGCGGACTGGCTGCGCGCCTTCGACGCCACCGTCCCGCAGGTCGTCGCCGCCTTCGAACCTCAGGTCATCGTCTCCCAACACGGGTGCGACGGTCACCGGGCGGACCCGC
Source organism: Brevibacterium sp. OS20 (assembly GCF_056837565.1). Classification (NCBI taxonomy): domain Bacteria; kingdom Bacillati; phylum Actinomycetota; class Actinomycetes; order Micrococcales; family Brevibacteriaceae; genus Brevibacterium; species Brevibacterium sp. OS20. Next base: position 1,241,936 of record NZ_CM166367.1, read on the forward strand.
TGACCCATATGCGCCTGAGCGTCGACGCGATGCGCATCGCCGCCGAACGCATCCGCGACCTCGCCGTCGACCATGCCGATGGACGCTGGCTGTCCGTCGGGGGAGGGGGCTACGCGATCATCGACGTCGTGCCCCGCGCCTGGACGAACCTGCTGGCCGTCGCCGCCGGCCGCGATATCGATCCCGGAGCCCGGATCCCCGGACGCTGGGCCTCCTACGCGCAGACGAAGACCGGGAGGGAAGCGCCGCTGTCGATGACCGACGGCTTCGACGGGGCGTTCGAACCATGGTCGAAGGGGTTCGACCCCGAAGTCGAACTCGACCGTGCCGTGATGGGCACTCGGAAGAACATCTTCCCTTTCTTCGCACTCGACCCCTACTTCGACTGAGCGGGGGCTGCTTCGACTGAGCGAGATCGGTCGACACTCGTCGACCCAACCGAACGCGAGTCCGGCCCTGCCGTGCACGCCACCCGGGCCGAACCCGATCCCCGCGTCCGCGCGGATCGCCTGGCACCGCCGTTGTGGATCTGGACACAGTTTTGGGAAAGCAGGCGGCCAAGCGATAGAATTGCACGGTTAGTTCAATGGGTGGGCACCTGATGTTCACCCTCCACCGACAAGCACAAGGGGTACCCGAGTGGGCTCAGTCATCAAGAAGCGCCGCAAGCGTATGTCGAAGAAGAAGCACCGCAAGCAGCTTCGCAAGACACGTCACCAGCGTCGCAACAAGAAGTAAGACCCAACGGTCCTACGCCCCCGCTCGAGTGATTTCTCGGCGGGGTTTGTTGCACCCGATGAGGAGTGAGCCATGGTCGATCTGACCTTTCTCACACGTGTCGACTGCCATCTGTGCGCTGATGCGCTGCAGACCGTCACCGAGGTGGCTGCAGGCAGAGATGTGACCGTGACCGAGATCGACATCGATACGGATGACGATCTGGCCGCGCAGTACGGCTGGGACGTTCCGGTCGTTTTCCTCAACGGGCGACAACACAGTTTTCATCGAGTCGATAGGGATCGGCTGTCCACGGCGCTTGACGCCTTGGGCGCATGAGATCGATTGAAGGAGTGAGGCGGATTCGTGGGCGAGATTCTGTCCGCCAACAGGATTGAGGGTGTCGTTCGCAAGGACGTACCCGAGCGCGTGATATCCCGACTCCCGATCTATCTGCAGACCGTCGAGACGATTGCCGCCACCGGCCAGGACACAGTTTCGTCGGAGGACCTTGCCGCCCGCAGCGGTGTGTCCCCGTCGATTCTGCGCAAAGACCTGTCCCAGCTGGGACGATCGGGAACCCGTGGGGTCGGCTACTCCTGTCCGGAGCTGGCCGCGACGCTGCGGACTTTCCTCGGCCTCGACCGCGACCGCCGCGTCGCCATCATCGGCGCCGGACGTCTCGGCTCGGCACTGGCCGACTACGCCGGATTCCGTCGGCGCGGCCTGCGTCTGACAGCCGTCTTCGACATCGACGAGGAGAAGATCGGCACCTCCATCGGTGCCCTGACCGTCTCTTCCCTGGACGACCTTCCCGCCTGGTCCGAACACATCGACCTGGTGGTCATGGCCGTCCCCGCAGCCGCGGCACCCGCGGCGGCCCAGAAGGCCGTCGAAGCAGGTGTGCGCGGCATTCTCAACTTCTCACCCACCGTGCTCGACGCACCGGATACCGTGCGTGTCCATCAAGTCGACTTGGCCAGTGAGCTGCAAGTACTCGCATACTATTCGGCGCTGGACACGGCACCGCTCAACCCTGGTTTTGAGGAGCACAGGAATTGACTCTCTTGGTTCTCGGCATTTCACATCAGTCGGCTCCGATCGACATGCTCGATCGAATGGCCTTCGGCGCCGGTGAGGTCGGCACTCTGCGACGGGACGCCCTGGCCGGAGAGAACATCGAGGGACTCGCCGTGCTCTCGACGTGCAATCGCCTCGAACTCATCGCCGACGTCTCCGCCTTCCACGGGGGACTGGCCGACCTCGGCAACGCGCTCGTGTCGTCGATCGACAAAGAATGGTCAGATATCGCCGGGCACTTCTACGCCCACTACGACCACCAGGCCATGGAGCACCTGCTCAAGGTCGCCTGTGGACTCGACTCCATGGCCATCGGCGAAGCCCAGATCCTCGGTCAGCTCCGGACGGCGTTCACGGAATCGCAGTCGGACAAGGCACTGACCTCCGAACTCTCCCAGGCGCTGCAGCAGGCGCTGCGTGTGGGCAAGCGCGCCCATTCGGAGACCGACCTCGGAGACGTCGCACGGTCCCTGTTCGGTGCAGGCATCGAGGCATCGGCCGCGCACATCGGGTCCCTGCGTGCAGCGAATGCACTCGTCATCGGCGCCGGAGCCATGTCGGGGCTCGTCGTGTCCGGGCTGCACAAGGAAGGCGTCGCCCACATCACCGTGCTCAACCGGACGCTAGACAAGGCCGAACGCCTCGTCGCCGAGGTGGGCGGACGTGCCCGCGAACTCACCCCGCGCATCATGGCCGAGGAGATCGCCGACGCCGACCTCATCGTCTCCTGCACCGGTGCCCGCGGAGTCGTCGTCAGTCGCGACGACATCGTCGCCGGACTCTCGCAGAACCCGAAGGGCGCAGCGAACAAGGCGTTCATCGACCTCGCCCTGCCGCACGACATCGACCCCAGCGTCCGCGAGTTCGAACATGTCGCCCTCTTCGGCCTCGGCGAGATCCGCGAGCTGCTGCGCGGCTCCGATAAGGAAAGCGATGCGAAGGTCGCCGGCACCATCGACGAAGTCCGCGCCATCATCGCCGCCGAGCTGGAGAACATCGCCACCGGCAACAAGGAGCGCTCGGTCGCTCCGACCGTGACCGCTCTGCGCTCCCATGCCAAAGATGTGCTCGCCTCCGAGACACAGCGCCTGGAGAAGAAGCTCGGTGGCTCCGTCGACGAGAAGGCGTTCGCAGAGATCCGCAAATCCCTGCACCGGGTGGCGGAGAAGCTCATCCACACCCCGACCGTGAAGGTCAAGGAACTCGCGGTGACCGAATCCGAGGTCGACTACGCCCAGGCTCTCATGCAGCTCTTCGACCTGCCGGTCAACAAAGTCGCCCACGCCAAGACCGCTCCGGAGACGAAGGTCGCGAAGGCCGCCAGCGCGCATCATGTCGAGGCCGACGGCATCCGCCCGGTCGCCGATCACACCCTCGACATCGTCGAACCCGAACACTTCACCGGCCGCACCGTGCGTCTGGGCACCCGCCGGTCACAGCTGGCTCGTTCCCAGTCCACGGCGATCGCCCACCAGATCGCGGCTCTGACCGGCTGGCGCGTCGAGATCGTCGAGGTCGTCACCGAGGGCGATGTCAACATGTCGCCCCTGGCCGGTTTCGGCGGCACCGGAGTCTTCGTCTCCGCCGTCCGCCAGGCCCTCCACCAGGGCAAGATCGATCTGGCCGTGCACTCGCTCAAGGACCTGCCCACCACCCCCGAGGCGGGAATCCAGATGGCAGCCATCCCACCGCGCGTCGACCCGGCCGACGTCCTCATCGGCCGCGACGGGCTGAGCCTGAACGACCTGCCCTCCGGGTCCGTCATCGGCACCGGTTCGCCGCGTCGTGCCGTTCAGCTGCGTGCCGCACGTCCCGATATCGAGGTCCGCGGAGTGCGCGGAAACGTCGACACCCGAATCGCCCATGTCCGCGACGGCCGCCTCGATGCAGTCGTCCTCGCCGCCGCCGGAGTGCGTCGCATCGGGCGGCTGGCCGAGGCCACCGATTCGCTCAACTTCGATGTCATGCTCCCGGCCCCGGGCCAGGGAGCCTTGGCGGTCGAGACTCGCAGCGCCGACAGCGCCTTCGCCACCACTGCGGACATCCTCGACAGCGACGCCGAGGTGCGGGCGGCTCTGCGCCGGATCCACGACCAGACGACCGACCTCGCCGTGACCTGCGAGCGCGCGATCCTCTCCCGTGCCGAAGCCGGCTGTTCGGCTCCGATCGGCGCGCTGGCGAAGATCGAGGGCACCGAGTTCATCGTCGACGCCGTGATGGCCGATGATGACGGCAAGCTCGCCCGCACGCGTCAGAGCACCGAGCTGCCCGCCCTGCTCGACGTCGACTGGAGCAGCACCGGCGAGCAGCAGCTGTCGGTGACCGCGAAAGAACTCGCCCGTATCGCCGACGAACTCGGCACCGCGGCGGCCGAGGATCTGCTGGGACGGCTCGGCATCGACCCGGCCGCCAGCGCCGAACACCTCACCCCCGTCAAGGCTCAGGAGCAGGGATGAATAGCGAACCGACAACGGGCCAGGTGCAGCCGCGCCGACTCCTGCCGGCTGCTCCGCGCGTCGTCTTCATCGGCAGCGGGCCCGGCGAATCGGGTCTGATGACGATGCGCGGCGCCGAGATCCTCGCCACCGCCGAAACCGTCGTCTATGACGCCGATGTGCACTCGGAGATCGTCACCGCCTATGTGCCGCAGGCCGCAACGCTCATCGATGCCGCCGACCTCGGAGTCGCCGCCTCGACCCGAGGTCGCCGCATGGCCGAACTCGCCCGCCCGGACAAGACCGTGGTGCGGCTGAGCTCGGACGACGGAATCATCTTCACCACGACGACAGCGGAAGCCGGAGTCTGCCGCAAGGAACAGGTCGAGGTCGAAATCGTGCCCGGAGTGGGACTCTCCGCCTCGACGGCTGCCTACACCGGAACGGCTCTGACGACCAACCGCGTCCGGTCGGTGCGTTTCATCGAAGCAGGACCGCAGACCCATGTCGACGTCTCCCGCCACCGGAACACGACCCACGTGCTCACCGGCAGCGCAGCCGCCCACGAACAGGCTATCGAAGCCCTGCTCGCCGACGGATGGGACGAGGACACGAAGGTCCTCCTCGGGTGGGGGATCTCCACCATCGAGCAGACGAGCGTGGAGACGACTTTGCAGCAGGCGCTGTCCATGGCGCAGACAGGTTCGGATCGTATGGTGGTGATCATGGGGCAGGGAGTGGAATCCAGAGGAGAGCTCAGCTGGTTCGAATCCAAACCGCTCTTCGGCTGGCAGGTGCTCATCCCGCGGACGAAGGAACAGGGCACCTCCACCGCCGAAGCCCTGGCCGAGCTCGGCGCCGTCGGCACTGTGGTGCCGACCATCGCCGTGCAGCCGCCGCGCACCCCGACCCAGATGGAGAAGGCGATCCGCGGCCTCGTCGACGGATCCTACGAATGGGTCGGCTTCACCTCGGTGAACGCCGTGCGTGCCGTGCGCATGTGGTTCGAAGACTTCGGACTCGATTCCCGTTCGATGGCCGGCGTCAAGGTCGCCGCCGTGGGCGGTCGCACCGCGGAAGCGCTGGTCGACTGGGGGATCACCCCCGACCTCGTCCCCGACGGGGAGCACTCCGCACGCGGGCTGGCCGCGGCCTGGCCGGACTTCGTTGATGACATCGACCCGATGAACACGGTTCTCCTGCCTCGTGCCGATATCGCCACCGAGGTGCTTGTGGCCGGACTGCTGGAGAAGGGGTGGGACCCCGACGACGTCACCGCCTACCGCACCGTGCGCGCCTCTCCGCCGCCGGCTCCGATCCGCGAGTCGATCAAGGCCGGAGACTTCGACGCCTTCCTCTTCACCTCCTCATCGACGGTGCGCAACCTCGTCGGCATCGCCGGCAAACCCGCCCCCACCTCGGTGATCTGCTGCATCGGCCCGGCAACGGCGAACACTGCAGTCGAACACGGACTGCGCGTCGACGTCCTTGCCGAGGAAGCCAACCTCACCTCTCTCATCGACGGTCTCGTCGAATTCGCACTCACCCAGCGCGCCGATGACGTGGAAGCCGGGGTCTCCCCGCAGCGTCCTAGCCAGAAGCGCCGCAGAAGGAAGGCCTGACATGTCATTGGTTCCCGGAACCGTCCGTCCCCGTCGGCTGCGGTCGACCCCGGCACTGCGTCGCCTCGTCTCCGAGGTGCGACTCCACCCGACCGAGCTCATCCTGCCGATGTTCGTCAAGGAGGGCCTGAGCGAACCTCTGCCGCTGGGCGGAATGCCCGGAGTCGTCCAGCACACGATGGACTCACTGCTCGAGGCAGCCCGAGAAGCGGTGGCGGCCGGAGTCGGCGGACTCATGCTCTTCGGCATCCCCGAACACAAGGATGAGATCGGCTCACAGGCCGATGACCCCGACGGCATCCTCAACCGGGCGCTGTCGCTGCTGGCCGGCGAATTCGGCGATGACACCGTGATCATGGCGGACCTGTGCCTCGACGAATACACCTCCCACGGCCACTGCGGAGTCCTCGACGATGCCGGTGCGGTCGACAACGACGCCACCCTCGACCGCTACGCCTCGATGGCGCTGGCCCAAGCTCGCGCCGGGGCCGAGGTGCTCGGGCTGTCAGGCATGATGGACGGCCAGGTCGCTTACTGCCGGGAAGCCCTCGACGCCGCCGGATTCACCGACACCGTCGTCATGGGCTACACCGCGAAGTACGCCTCCGCCTTCTACGGTCCCTTCCGCGAAGCCGTCGACTCCGAGCTCAAGGGCGACCGCAAGACCTACCAGCAGGATCCCGCGAACGGTCGCGAGGCGCTGCGCGAACTCGGCCTCGACCTGGCCGAAGGCGCCGACATCGTCATGGTCAAGCCGGGTCTGCCGTATCTCGACGTGCTCGCCGAGGTGGCCCAGGAATCCATCGTGCCCGTATGGACCTACCAGGTATCCGGAGAATACGCGATGATCGAATTCGCGGCCGCCGCCGGAGCCATCGACCGGGAGAAGGCGATCGAGGAGTCCCTCATCGCCTTCAAACGTGCCGGTTCCGACGCGATCCTCACCTACTGGGCAACCGAGGTCGCCCAGCGCCTCCAGTCCGAGGCCGCAGGCCATCTGACCAAGCGCAGCGCTGACGGAGGCCGGTGATGACCGAGCCTCGCTGGCTGTCGGCAATCGACCAGAGGGCCTGGCGCAGCTACCTCAACGGCTCTCAGCTGCTCAGCACACAGCTGGACAAGGAGCTGCGTGAGAAGCACGGCATCGGTCTGCCCGAATACGAGATCCTCGTGCGTCTGTCCGAACACGACGACCGGACGATGCGGATGGCGCTGCTGGCCACCGATACGACGATGTCCCGATCACGACTGACCCACAGCGTCGCCCGAATGGAGAAGCGCGGACTGCTCGAGCGCTCCGCCATCCCCGAGGACGGCCGAGGGGTCAACTGCGTGATGACCGAGGCCGGATGGCAGCTGCTGCGAGCCGCGGCCCCCGACCACGTCGCCGGAGTCCGCAGCCACCTCGTCGATCTCCTCGACCCCGAGGAGATGGAGACCCTGGGGCGGATCTTCACCAAAGTCTTCGACCATATGAGCGACATCGACGGCTCCTGAGCCGTCCCCACACATCACTGAGAACGATCCCGGGACGAAACCCGACCCGCGAAGAATCAGAGGAGAACCATGACGACAGCAGAGACGAACGGTCACACCACCGATCGGTCCGCCGCCCTCTTCACCCGCGCCGAGGCGGTCATCCCCGGCGGAGTGAACTCCCCGGTCCGCGCGTTCAAGGCCGTCGGCGGAACCCCCCGTTTCATCACCGAGGCGACCGGTGCGTGGCTGCGCGACGCCGACGGCAACGACTACATCGACCTCATCGGATCCTGGGGTCCGATGATCATGGGCCACTCCCGCCCCGAGGTCGTCGCCGCTGTCCAGGAAGCCGCCGTCAAGGGATTCTCCTTCGGCACCCCGTCGACCGGTGAGGTCGAACTCGCCGAGGAGATCGTGCGCCGCGTCGATCCCGTCGACCAGGTGCGCCTCGTGTCCTCAGGCACCGAGGCGACGATGTCGGCGATCCGTCTGGCCCGCGGTTACACGGGACGGTCCAAGGTCGTGAAGTTCGCCGGCTGCTACCACGGTCACGTCGACTCGTTGCTGGCCCAGGCCGGCTCCGGACTGGCCACGTTCTCTCTGCCCGACACACCCGGAGTCACCGGAGCCCAGGCACAGGACACAATCGTCGTCGACTACAACGACGCCGCCGGTCTCGAAGCCGTATTCGCCGAACACGGTGAGGACATCGCCTGCGTCATCACCGAGGCCAGCCCCGGCAATATGGGCGTCGTGCCTCCCCGCGACGGTTTCACGAACACCATCCGCCGGCTGACCAAGGCCCACGGTGCGCTGATGATCAGCGACGAAGTGATGACCGGTTTCCGCGTCTCCGCCGCCGGCTGGTACGGCTATGAATCCGAGACTCTCGGCTACCCAGAGGGCCCGGCCGACCTGTTCACCTTCGGCAAGGTCATGGGCGGCGGCTTCCCGGCAGCGGCCTTCGGCGGTCGCGCCGAGATCATGGCCCACCTCGCCCCAACCGGCCCCGTCTACCAGGCCGGAACGCTCTCGGGCAATCCGGTGGCCACCGCTGCCGGTCTGGCCACGCTCAAGCTGACGACCGAACTCGACGTGTACTCGCACATCGGTCGCGCCGCGGACATTCTGCGCCCGGCCGTCGCTGCAAGCCTGGAAGCCGAAGGCGTCGCCCACGTCATCCAGTCGGCGAACTCGATGTTCTCCGTGTTCTTCACCGACACCGACGTGACGAACTACGACCGGGCACGGGCTCAGAACGTCGACCGCTACACCGCCTTCTTCAACGCCATGCTCGATCAGGGCATCCATATGCCCCCGAGCGCGTTCGAAGCCTGGTTCCTGTCCTACGCCCACACCGATGAGATCCTCGACCGGATCATCAGCGCCCTGCCGGCGGCGGCCAAGGCAGCGGCCGCGGTTCCGGAGGCCGGGAAGGCGCAGTCATGACCACCATCCACCTCGTCCGCCATGGCGAAGTCGACAACCCCGACGGCATCCTCTACGGGCGTCTGCCGCATTTCGGTCTCACCGAGCGCGGACACGAGATGGCCGTGCGCGTGGCCGAGCACTTCCACACCGCACCCACTCGTCCGGTCGAACTCGTCGCCTCCCCGCTGCTGCGGGCACAGCAGACGATTCGTCCCCTGTCGAAGTCCCTCGACCTGCCGGTGTTCGACGACGACCGGGTCATCGAGGCGGCGAATTCCTTCGAGGGACAGAAGCTGGACGCTCGTCGGCTGGCCGAGCCGAAGAACCTGGTGCGCCTCTACAACCCGCTCACCCCGTCCTGGGGAGAGCCGTACAAGCAGATCGTGCTGCGCATGCGGGCCGCAATGGCCAGTCTGAGAGCCAAGCTCGACCTCCACGGTCCGGACGCCGAAGGAGTCATCGTCTCCCACCAGCTGCCGATCTGGATGACGCGCCTGTCGGGGGAGGGACGTTCGCTCGTCCACGACCCGCGCAGACGCGAATGTGACCTGGCTTCTATCACCAGTTTCACATTCGATTCCTCCACACTGGTGTCCGTGAGTTATGAGAGCATCTGTGCGGATCTGCAGCCGGGCACCGCGGTGGCGGGAGCATGAGTTTCGGACGCCGTTCCCTCAACCGTCGGGCCCTCTTCACCTCGGCACTCGCCGCCGGAACGGCCCTGGCGCTCAGCGCCTGCAGCGAGAACGATGAGCTGGCCGATCAGGCCGGATCCGACCAGGGGTACGTCTCCGGCTCGGGAGTCGTCTCGCAGGTGGCGGCCGAGGACCGCGGCGAACCCCTCGATCTGAGCTTCGAGACCCTCGACGGGAAGTCGATGTCTCTGGCCGATCTGCGTCCCACCCCGGTCGTCGTCAACCTCTGGTACGCGGCATGCCCGCCGTGCCGGAAGGAAGCCCCCGACTTGAAGTCCGTGTCCGAGGAATTCGGGGACAAGGCCCAGTTCATCGGCGTCAACGTCCGCGACCAAGAGGCTGCGGCCAACGCGTTCATCCAGAACTACCAGGTGCCGTACCCGAACATGCTCGATTCGAACGGTGAGATGGTGTCTCTGCTCTCCGGAGTCCTGCCCCCGCAGGCCACCCCTTCGACGGTGGTCCTCGACGCGAAGGGCCGGGCCGCGGCCAGAGTCGTCGGTGAGATCGATGCCTCGACTCTCAAGGGACTCATCGAGGACGTGCTGGCCGAGTGAGTGGACTCGGGGCGGACTTCGCCCAGACCGTCCTCTCCGGCCCGCTGCTGCTGGCTGCCGGCGCAGCGGCCCTGGCCGGACTCGTCTCGTTCGCCTCCCCGTGCGTGCTGCCCCTGGTTCCCGGCTATGTCGGGTACGTCACCGGGCTGTCCGGATCATCGCTGAGCGACAAGCAGACGTGGCGAGTGGTCGTGGGCATCAGTCTGTTCGTCCTCGGCTTCACCGTCGTCTTCGTGCTGCTGGGGACCAGCTTCTCCGCGCTGGGAGCGCTGTTCTCCCAATGGCAGTCGGTCATCCTGCGCGTCCTCGGCGTCATCGTCATCCTTGCCGGGTTCGTGTTCATGGGCGGATTCGGTCTGCTGCAGAACGAACGTCGCATCCGTGCCAGACCGAAGGCCGGACTCTGGGGTGCACCGGTGCTCGGAGCGACCTTCGCCCTCGGATGGGCACCCTGTGTGGGACCGACCCTGTCGGCGGTGCTGAGCATGTCTGTGAGCTTCGGCGGTGACGGGATGATCTGGCGCGGAGCGCTGTTGGCCTTCGTCTACTGTCTGGGCTTGGGCATCCCGTTCATCCTCCTGGCGCTGGCGATCCACAAGGGCGCGGGGCGACTCGTTTGGGTGCGGAAGCATCAGACCGCGATCGTGCGGGCCGGGGGCATCATGCTCATCATCCTCGGTGTGCTCATGGCCAGCGGCGTATGGAACATGTGGATGACCTCTCTGCAAGGTCTCATCAATGGATTCGAAGTGGTGATCTAGTGGCGGGCTCAACCGAAGGCTCGGAGAAGACACAGCCGAAATCGGGTGCGAAGACGACGGCGAAGCAGGGAGACAAGCCTGCCGCGAAGTCGACCGTGACGCAGCCGCAGCTCGGGTTCATCGGCATGTGCCGGTGGGCCTGGACCCAGCTGACGACGATGCGGGTGGCACTGATCCTCCTGCTCATCCTCGCCCTCGCCTCGATTCCCGGATCTCTGCTGCCGCAGCGGATCCAGGACCCGGGCCGGGTGAACACCTTCCTGGAGAACAACGGTGCCTGGGGACAGTTCCTCGACACCATCCAGATGTTCGACGTCTACTCCTCGGTGTGGTTCTCCGCGATCTACCTGCTGCTGATGATCTCCCTCATCGGCTGCATCATCCCGCGGACGAAGCAGCACTGGAAGGCGATGCGCTCGTCCCCGCCCAAAGCACCGAGGCGGCTGTCCCGGATGCCCGGATACGCCGCCTTCACCTCGGCGCAGGCAGAAGCAGAGACCCGTGAGGATGCGGATGAGGCGTTCCTCGACGCAGCGGAGGCCCGGCTGAAGAAGTCCGGGTACCGCATCAACCGCCAGTCCGATCACATCGCCGCCGAACGCGGCTATCTCCGCGAGACCGGCAACCTCGTCTTCCACATCGCGCTGCTCATGGCAACCCTGACGATGGCGATCGGATCGCTGTTCGGCTACGAAGGTCAGCGCATCCTCGTCGAGGGCGAGACGTTCTCGAATTCGCTGGTCTCCTACGATTCCTTCGAACCCGGCTCCTACTACGATGCCGACAACCTGCCGGATTTCCGGCTCAAGCTCGACTCCTTCACCTCCACCTTCGACGATCAGGCGGCGGGCAACCAGTTCGGTCAGCCGCGCACCTTCGATGCGAAGGTGACGACGACGGCGGACGGGACGACCGAATCGCACGTCCTCAAGGTCAACGAACCGGTGCGCGTGGGCGGCGTCGGCGTTTATCTCACCGGCAACGGCTACGCCCCCGAGGTGACCGTACGTGATGCGAAGGGCGATATCGTCCAGTCCGGTCCGCAGGTGTTCATCCCGGACGGAGGGGACCCCGGTTACACGTCCGAGGGCGTCATCAAGGTCCCGGACTCGGCCGGCACGCAGATGGGCTTCGTCGGGGTGTTCCTGCCGACGGCCGCGCAGAATGAGGACGGTGAGCTGATCTCGAGCTTCGCCGAGCTGCGCAACCCCTACCTCGTGATGAGCGGGTACACCGGCGACCTCGGCCTCGATTCCGGAGTCCCGCAGTCCGTGTACTCCCTCGACGCAGAGAACATGACGGAGATGACCGACGAGTCGGGCAACCCGCTCGTCATCCAGCTCGCCGAGGGGGAGACGCAGAAGCTGCCGAACGGCGGTTCGGTGACCTTCGACGGAGTCAAGAAGTACATCGCCGTCGACATCTCCCAGGACCCGACACAGGCGCTCATGCTCATCAGCGCGATCCTCGTCCTGGCTGGGCTCGGCCTGTCCCTGTTCGTTCCCCGCCGACGCGTATGGGTGCGGATCAAGAACGGCGACGCCGAGGTGGCCGCCCTGGCCCGCGGTGAGGATCCGATGGTCGAGCGTGCCGTCGATGACCTGGTCAAGGACCTGCGCGATCCGGAACCCGATGAGGGTGAGCACGGTGACGACGACGAAAGATGAACCCGAAGTACTACGCGGAGTAGAATAGCCGCGGAGTGCGCGTCGCCGGTGGCTTCGTCACGGAGTCGGCAGCGCGCGCACCGACATATGGTCAGACAGAGAGTCTGGCAGCAGCAACCTGCGACTGAAGAGCACTTCAGCGGTGCGGAGGATGAATGGACGTCAACACTGACCTCGCAATGTGGTCGAACCAGCTGATCATCTCGGCGATGATCGTCTACGCCGTCGCCATGATCTTCTACGCCTTCGATCTCTTCGGCGCGCGTGAGCTCAAGACCTCCGAAGCCGAGGTCGCCACCTCGGCCAAGGCCACCACGGTGCGGCGGACGAACCGGAAGACGGCGACGACTGCCGTCCTCGACCGGCCCGGTGATGACGACTCCGCGACGGTGAAGTCGTCCCGGAAGAACAAGCACCGGGGCGCCCGCATCGGCACCTCGCTGCTCGTGCTCGCCATGCTGCTGCACGTCGGCGGCGTGCTCACTCGTGCCCTGTCTGTCTCCCGCGTGCCGTGGGGCAACATGATGGAGTACGTCCTCACCGCCACCGCGATCACCGTCATCGTCTTCCTCGTCGTGCTGACGAAGAAGGACGTGCGCTACCTGGGAACATTCGTCTCCGGGGGAGTGCTGCTGTGCCTGGGACTGGCGATCACCGTCTTCTACACGCCTGCCGCGAAGCTCATCCCGGCGCTGGATTCGTACTGGATCGCCATCCACGTGCCGATCGCGATCCTCTCGACCTCCCTCCTCTACATCTCTGCGATCCTGGCGGTCTTCCAGATCCTGAAGAGCGTGCACGAGACCAAGGATCCGAAGTGGCTGCGGTTCCTCCACCGTCTGCCCTCGAGCACCGACCTCGAGCGGATCTCCTACCGGATCGCGGCAGTCGGCTTCATCACCTGGACGTTCACACTCATCGCCGGTGCCATCTGGGCCGAAGTGGCCTGGAGCCGTTACTGGGGCTGGGACTCCAAAGAGATCTGGACGTTCGTCGTCTGGGTCATCTACGCCGCGTACCTGCACGCTCGTGCGACCCGCGGTTGGGGCCCGACGAAGGTGGCTGTGCTCAACCTCATCGGCATCGCCTCGGTGATCTTCAACTTCACCGTCGTCAACATGTACTTCAACGGCCTGCACTCGTACTCCGGGCTCGACTGAGGCGCGGGGTCGCTCTCAAGGCCGCTCTGACGTAGCCGAATTCTGCTGACGGCCCAGTCTGAGGCGAACAGCCCATGTTTGAAACAGGGCTCTCCGCCTCAGACTGGGCCGTTTGCGTGCTGATTCGATGCCGTGATCTGGCGGCGGACGACCGTTTCGGCTCGGGCTGCTCTGAAATCACGACGTTCCTCAGTGTGTATTTCAGAGAAAGCAATGACTATTAGTTGAATCGCAGCATGGCAACGCGCCTGCGATATCGATGCCGTTGTCGAACAGCGGCAGTGCGGCGCGGCTGCGGCAGGGGGTGAGAGCGGGAAGCTGCTTGTCCGCGAAGACTTGTCTGCTTCACGGCAGCAGCTGGCAGTCGAGGGGCCTCTTACCGCGGAGACGTCTTCACACGAGGATGATCTCGCACGGCAGAGGCGTCAGCACGCGAGGATGGTCGAGCTCGCCGGAGACGTCAGAACGCGAAGATGGTCTCGCACCGATGAGGCGAAAGTGCGCCGAGGATGTGCTCAGTTCGAGCGGCCGCGGCCGTCGCCCTTGGTGCCCCGGTCATCAGAATCGGCTGACGTATCAGCGGAGGAATCAGCGGGATCGCCGTCATCTTCCGGCTTGCCAGAATCATCGCGCGGAGATTCCTTCTCGTCGTTGTCCTGAGCCGGAGGCGCATGCTTGCCGAGCTTGAGTTCGCGATCGACCTGTCGCAGATAGTCCGGATCATCATCCGGGGCGACCTGACCGCGAGGGCGGGTGCCGCGGGTGGGCTTGTCTTCCGAACCGCGTCCGAACAGATACCAGAGGATGAACCCGAGGACGGGGATGAAGAGGATGATGAGTGCCCATACGGGTTTGGGCAGGACTCGAATCAGACCCCGATCGCGCAACAGGCAATCGAAGAGTCCGTACAGTGTCACCGCTGCCGCCAGGACGATCGCGGCAATGAGTAGTCGAGCCATGCAACAAGGATAGTCCACCAACCTGAGCGCGGCCTCCAGCGGGCGGTGACAAGACTGTCACGATCGGAGGCTAAAATGAGTTCAATGCGCACCTTCTGGCTCTACACACTCGCTCGCTTCGGCCTCATCATCGCCGCCGGCCTCGTTCTGTTCCCGTTCCTCGGCTTCAATCTCGTCATGGCGATCGCCGCCATCATCATCGGCGCGCTGCTGAGCTACCTCTTGCTCGGCAAGATGCGCGCCCAAGCAGCGACCGAGATCGAAGCGAAGGTCGCCAAGCGAGCCTCCAAGCCCAAGCGCGTCGGCGCCGATGAAGCGGCAGAAGACGAGATCGTCGAGGAGCGCCTTGGAGAAGACGGCGACCAGTCCAAATGAACTTGTGGCTCAGCCGAATGAGCTGCGGCTCGGCTGAGCCGGCTCAGATCCGAATGAGCTGGGGCCTTTCAGCGCGCTGATCCTTGGAACGCCAGGCGGCTGAGCCTTGGAACGCCAGGCGTCAGCACTGAAATGCCTCAGAGTGCCAGGCCGAGACCCATCAGTGCGGAGAAGGCCAAACCGGTCAATCCAGTGGATTTGATCGGCGGAATCAGGCCAGGGCCCGTTGTGCCGCTGAGCACCGTCTTGAGTGGGTTGAGTGCTGGGACGAGGGCAAGGATCGCCAAGGCCACGGCGGGATGTCCGTCGAGGATCGCCAGCGCCAGCAGCGCGAATGGCAGCAGCACGAGCACCGCATAGGCGATGCGTGCGGCATTGTCGCCCATCCTCACGGCCAGGGTGATCTTGTCTGCCTCGATGTCTGTCGGGATATCGCGGAGGTTGTTGACCATCAGCACAGCCGAGGCCAGAGACCCGATTGCCACGGCACCGGCCCAGCCGCTGAGGCTGAGATGACCGACCTGCATCCACATCGTGCCCAAGGTCGCCACGAGCCCGAAGAACACGAACACGAAGACCTCGCCGAGGCCCATATAGCCATATGGTCGTTTGCCCCCGGTATAGAACCAGGCGGCGGCGACGGCTGCGGCTCCTACGACGAGGAACCACCAGGCCTGTGAAATGAGGATGAGCACGATGCCCGCGACTCCGGCCAGGCCGAAGAAGATGAAGGCGGCCCGTTTGACCTCGTGAGGTTCGGCCAGTCCGGTCGCGGTGAGACGGACTGGTCCGACACGTTCGTCATCGGTGCCGCGGATGCCGTCGGAGTAGTCGTTGGCGTAGTTCGAGCCGATCTGCAGGCACAGGGAGACGAGGAGAGCGAGGAATCCGCGCAGCAGGATCTGTCCGAAGCTGACGTGGTCGTCCTTGCCCGAGATGTCGTCGAGGATGAAGGCGGTGAATCCGCCGAGCGATCCGATCGCGGCGCCGGTTCCGATGAGGACGGGTGCGAGAGCCAGGGGCAGAGTTCGCAGTCGAGCTCCAGAAATCCACTGGGCGGCATCAGCCATAGTCCTCGCTCACCTTCCTGTCGAATTGTGGAGCCGTCTTATGTTACCGGTAGTTCACCGGTATGGGTATTCGCATCACGCGCGATGAGATCGGCGGCGATGCGGGCCGCCGCCTGGCGATCGGGTTTGCCGATCGACCGGTTCGGAATCTCGGCGACCGCGAAGACGAGCTGCGGCAGCAGCTGCCCCGTCATCCCGTGATCGAGGGCGTTGAGTCTCTGTGCCGATTCTTGCGGATCCTCGACTCCGACACCACCTCCGCCGTCGGCGAGGCGAACGAGCGCGACGATCCGTCTGCCCCATTCCTCGTCGGGCACCCAGGTCACGAGCATCTCCTCGATTCCCGCCTTCTGCCAGCTCGGCAGCAGGCCGGTCTCCAGGGCGTGCGGGGAGACGTTCGTGCCCCCGGAGACGATGATGTCGTCGGCTCGACCGAGCACGCTGAGCACACCGGAGTCGATCCGGCCCAGATCGCTGGTGTGCATGATCCGCCGTCCCGCCTCGTCGACGGTGAAGGCGGGGGACTCGACCGGTCTGATGGTTCCATCGATGCCGATCTCGACGTAGCCGTCGGCGACGACGGGGCCGCTCAGATCGATCGTTCCCGCCTCGGTGATGGTGACGTCGACGCCGTCGAACGGAACCCCGTCATAGACGCAGCCGCCCGCCGTCTCGCTCATCCCGTAGGTCCGTACGATCGCCAGGCCCGCGGCCTCGGCACGCTCGAGCAGGGACGGTGAGATCGCCGCCCCGCCGAGGAGGATGTGCGTGATCCGTGCGGCTGCAGCGGTCGCCGCGTCGTCCTCGAGGATGCGGTGGAGCTGGGTGGGCACGAGCGAGGTGTACGTCGGTCGGTCGCCCGCCCGTTCCAGCAGAGTCGCGACCTCGGCGGCGAAGGACTGGGCGGTGAACCTCGCCGAGGCGGCCCTGACCGGGGCGCGGCCCGCCAGACGGGCGCGCAGTTCGACTTGGAACCCGGCGATGTGGTTGACCGGCAGGCACAGATGCCAGTCACCCGGCCCCGAGAGGAACCGTTCGGTCGCCCGGGCCGAGGTTGTCAGCGCGTCAGCTGACAACGCCACCGCTTTCGCCTTCCCTGTCGACCCGGAGGTGAAGAGGATGAGGGCCGGAGCGGGAACAGGTCCTGCCCACTTGCCGGGGGACGCCTCGGTGACGGCACCGTCCCGATCCGAGGGGAGGATGAGGATCGAGGTCCTGGTCAGTGCCCGATCAATCGCCTCGGGCAGCTCGTGAGGGCTGAGTTCGCGCATGGACACAGTTATGGGAACCGGCCGCTCAGTAGTACCAGGGGAACGGCGACCAGTCGGGATCGCGCTTTTCGAGGAAGGCGTCGCGGCCCTCGACCGCCTCGTCGGTCATATAGCCCAGTCGGGTGGCTTCGCCGGCGAAGACCTGCTGGCCGACGAGCCCGTCGTCGACGAGGTTGAAGGCGAACTTGAGCATGCGCTGCGCGTTCGGTGACTTGCCCAGGATCTCCCGCGCCATCTGCAGGGCTGCGGTCTCGAGATCGGCGTGGTCGACGATTTCGTTGACGGCACCCATATCGGCCATCTCCTGCGCGGAGTAGGTGCGGCCGAGGAAGAAGATCTCGCGGGCTTTCTTCTGCCCGACCATCTTCGCCAGGTAGGCGGAACCGTAGCCGGCGTCGTAGGAGCCGACATCGGCATCGGTCTGCTTGAACTTCGCGTGTTCGCGTGAGGCGATCGTCATATCGCAGACGACGTGGAGGCTGTGGCCTCCGCCGGCTGCCCAGCCGGGGACGACGGCGATGACGACCTTCGGCATGGTGCGGATGAGGCGCTGGACCTCGAGGATGTGGAGGCGGCCGGCACGAGCCGGATCGACGCTTTCACGGGTCTCACCGGAGGCGTACTGGTAACCGGAGCGGCCGCGGATGCGCTGGTCGCCGCCGGAGCAGAAGGCCCAACCGCCGTCCTTCTCGCTCGGGCCGTTGCCGGTGAGCAGCACGGCGCCGACGTCGGAGGTCTGGCGGGCATGGTCGAGGGCGCGGTAGAGCTCGTCGACGGTGTGCGGACGGAAGGCATTGCGGACTTCTGGGCGGTCGAAGGCGATGCGCACACAGCCGATGTCGTTGCCGGTGGCGGGGTCGATGGCCCGATGGTAAGTGATATCGGTGAAGTCGAAGCCGGAGACTTCGCGCCAAGCAGAAGGGTCGAAGATTTCAGAAACCGTCATGACCCCAGCCTAGCGCTTGGTCGTTGAGGTCAGGTTCGGGGCCGGGCGGCGGACGGTGAGGTTCCGAACGGCAGACAGGAGTGGCAGGATCGGCGGAGGTTAGTCTGGGCTCATGGCCGATTTCGCACGTTCGCACCCTGGCACACTGGACTCAGAGGCTCCGGCTGCCGCACTTCTTGATCTGCCGCGGCGCTTCGAGGAGGTCATCGAGGACCTGCATGTGGTGCGGCTGCCGATGGTCACCCGGTTCCGGGGGATCACGGAGCGAGAAGTGGCGCTCTTCACCGGCCCCTCCGGGTGGGCGGAGTTCTCCCCGTTCGTCGAATACGGCACCGAGGAGGCCAGCCGGTGGCTGCGTGCCTCCCTCGAATTCTCCGGGCTGATCCCGCAGAAGACCGGCCTCGCCGAGGCGGCCCCCTCCACCGTTCCCGTGCGCGGTTCCTTTCCGGCGCAGGTTGAGGCGGGGACGAGCGGTGAGACCGTCGACGTCAACGGCACCCTGCCCGCCTGTCCACCTGATCAGGTCGCACCGATCCTGTCGCGCTATGACCGGGTCGGCACCGTCAAGGCGAAGGTCGCCGAGTACGGATTCGCCTCCCTTGACGAGGATCTGACACGCCTACGGGAATTCCGCAGGCTCTACCCCGAGACGACGCTGCGCCTGGACGCGAATGCCGGTTACACGCTCAGCGAGGCCCTTGATGCCTGTGAGACATTTGCCGAGTTCGATATCCAATACTTCGAACAGCCGGTGCCCGAGGTCGAGCAGCTGGCCGAACTGCGCGCTGAGCTTGCCCGGCGAGGACTGCCGATCGTCATCGCCGCCGACGAATCCATCCGCAAAGCCGAGGACCCGCTGCGCGTGGCCGAACTCGGAGCGGCCGAGGTCATCATCGTCAAGGTCCAGCCGCTGGGCGGGATCGGCGCCGCCCTCGAAGTCATCGGCGCTTCGGGCCTGCCTGCTGTCGTGTCCTCGGCTCTTGAGTCATCCGTCGGCCTGGCCGCCGGAGCCGAACTCGCCGCCAGACTGCCTCGCACCGATCGCAGCCGGGACATCCTCGGCGATCGGGTGGCCTGCGGGCTGGGCACCGGGCGCCTCTTCACCGCCGATGTCGTCGCGGAGGAGGCGGCCCTGACTCCGGTCGACGGCGCCATCCCGGTCACGCGAATCGTCCCGGACCCTGACCGCCTGGAGCAGCTGGCGGTGGATCCGGGACGATTCGCGTGGTGGGCCGACCGGCTCCAGGATTGCTGGAGCGCCCTGCGAGACTGAGCCGATTCTGATTGAACTGATACCGCCTGAATCGACTCGCGGGCGAACCGGGTCAGCCTGCGTTCTTCACCGCGTCGACGAAGGCACCGGCGGTCTTCGTCACGGTGGCCTCTTCGACATCGGCGATATTGGAAACGGCCACGACGTTGTTGCCGACGAGGGCGTAGACCATGCGCAGGTTCATGGCTGTCTGTCCGCCGGCCTCGACGGAGGCGACGATTCCATTGGTCTCGTCTGCCCCGTCGACTTTGGCGTCGAAGGTCTTGTACTTCATCGACATCTCGACGCCGGCGGTCTTGATCTTCACATCGCTGCATTCTTCTGCGATCTTCGAGGCGCCCTCGATCTGGGTCTGCGCGCCGTCCAGATCGTCATAGCTCGACAGTGCCGCGGAGAGGATGTTGTCGGTGGAGGTTCCAGCGACCGTGGTGCCTTTGGAAGCGAGGTTGGCGTTGAGGAGGTTCATGGTGATGTCTTTGCACTTGGCCGGTTCGAACTCAGAACTCTCCAGGGCCTTGACGGCCTCGCTGGAGGAATTGCCGGCACCGTCGACGGCCTTGAACGACTGACCCTCGGCCTTGGTCGACTCAAGGATCTCCTTGAGCTTCGCCTCATCGAGTTTGCTTGCCTGCGGGGTCTCTTCGGCTGACGCCTGCGAGGAGTCACCGCCGCCGTCAGCCTGGTCCGGCTTGTCTCCTCCACCCGTGCAGCCGACGAGGGAGAGTCCGGCGAAAAGAGCGATGGCTGG
The DNA here is from genome assembly GCF_056837565.1 of Brevibacterium sp. OS20. Lineage (NCBI taxonomy): Bacteria > Bacillati > Actinomycetota > Actinomycetes > Micrococcales > Brevibacteriaceae > Brevibacterium > Brevibacterium sp. OS20. The sequence continues at coordinate 1,262,182 of NZ_CM166367.1, forward strand.
GAGTATGCGTTTCATGGTTGACCTCTCGAGTCAGCGTTCTGAAGAATCAGCGGCCGTCGATTCGCGACCGCTCTCAATATAGACGCCAGTGGGATCGTCCGTGGATTCTGTCTGTGACGGATCTGGAACATCGGCTGTGGACCTTTCGCCATCGACCGTTGCGTCGACCGGTGCCGAGGCGATCCTCACCGTGGTCACCTCGTCCTGTCCCAGCGTGGCGAAATGAGCGGTGCGCTTTCCGGGGATGATCGGATCGTGCATGGCCGCGGCCAGGCGGCCGGTGAATGTCAGCCGCCCTTTCTTGTCGGCCTTCTGCTGATAGGCATTGTCCCCGCTGGGACCGGACACGCTGATGTCGTAGCGGCGGCCGGGATCGAAGAGACCGGGAGTGCGCACACGGAAGCTGCCGGTCCCGGTCAGGGAGAAGCCGGCGGCGCTGACGGCGTCGAAGCGCACCACCTGCGCGCGACGACGGGAGATCTCCACCCGCCACCCATGGATGTCGAAGAGGGCATGGCCGGTGAGGAAGGTGAACTGTCCGCCATCGGCCACGCGATCTGTCCGACGACGATCCGAACTCGCATAGTTGCGCCGCCTGGCGAGGGTCTTCAGCCACGCCCCGAGTTCCCGTTCCCAGCTCGTCCAGTTGTGCAGGCCGCTGGTGCGCGGAAACCAGGAATGGCGGATGCCGAGGGAGTTGAGACGGGCAGAGAAGCGCTCGCCCTGCGAGCTGATCATCGACTCCAGAAGGTCGCGATCCTTCGCCCCTTCGAGGCTGCCGGAACCGGCGCTGAACCACAGGTCGAGGCCGCGGAGGTTCTCGGCCAGAGCGTACGGGGAATTCGCCAGCCATTCGCTGCGGTCGAGAGCGGGATCGCCGAACAGGCTCAGTGATCGCGCGCCTTCGCGCATCGCGATGATGTCGAAGGCGGGCACGGTCGACAGGGGATCCAGAGGAGAGGAGAACGCGGCGGCCGATCCGTACCTGTCGGGATGCCAGGCCGCGTACTTCATCGCCCCGTACCCGCCCATCGACAGCCCCGCCACCAGCTGGCTGGCAGGCGCCCAGTCGACGGAGAAGTTCGCCTTGAGGAACGCCGGGATCTCCTCGGTATGAAATCGCGGCCAGTCGTGGACCTTGCTGCCGACAGCCAGACGCGAATAGGTTCCTGCTCCGCCGTCGGGCATGACGACGAGGTACGGGGAGTCGAGGGTGAGCTCCTCGGCGGATCCGAAATCCGTCCACGACCGGAAATCATCGCCGCCTCCGTGGAAGAGGTGGATGACGGGGCTGACCTCGGCGGGAATCCCCGGCAGCAGCACACGCACGCCGACGGTGCGACCGAGCGCGGGGGAGTAGAGGAAGAATTCGCGCAGCCTCGGCGAGAGTTTCCGTTTGTCCCGGATATGCCAGGTCCGGGCGTCCTTCCCGCGGGGTTCGGGGCCGAGGAAGGAGGTGGTCTGGTCGCGGGCGGGATAGCGTCCGCGATGGGAGCGGGCCGCGGTCAGAGTGCGGATGGCTCGTGCTCCCATCGCAATGATCAACGAGCGGCGCATTTTTCGAGGTTAGAGGGCGGAGGTGAACCACAGGTGGTCAGGTGGTTGAATAACAGGTGATGTCGAATTCGAGCGCGGTGGCGCAGCAGATTGCCCGAAGCCTGGTCCATTCCGGGGTCAGTGATGTCGTCTTCGCCCCCGGTTCACGGTCCGCCCCCTTGGTCTATGCACTGGCTCCGCTCGCCGAGGCGGGGCTCATCCGCACTCACGTGCGCGTCGATGAGCGTGATGCCGCCTTCCTCGCCCTCGGCCTGGCCCGCGGTCTGCGTGCGCGCGGCTGTGAGTCCGCCGTGGCGGTCGTGACGACGTCCGGCTCGGCCGTGGCCAATCTCCATCCCGCCGTCCTCGAGGCCTCGTACGGGCACGTGCCGCTGCTGGCGCTCACCGCGGATCGTCCCGCTCGGCTGCGCGGCACCGGAGCCAACCAGACCATCGATGACCAGTCGCAGGTGCTCAGCGATGTCCGCGCCCGGTTCGATATATCCGCCGGTGAGACCGCGGAGGCGGTCCACCGAGCGATGTCAGACGCCGTGGCCGCAGCATTGGGATCACGCAGGGACACCGGCACCGAGGCGGCCGGCCCCGTCCAAATCAATGTGCAGTTCGACACCCCCTTGGTTCCCACCCCGAACGAGCTGGACACGTGGAAGAACGAGATCGTCGAACAGGTTGGGAACGGCGCCGGGCAACGTTCGACCACGACCACAACCGCGTCGGAGTCTCATCCGAACCTCGGTATCACCGTGACCGAAGGAACCGTCATCGTTGCCGGAGACGCAGGCGGGCATTCGGCCGAGTCCCTGCGCGCGCTCGCCGCTGATCATCATCTTCCGGTGCTGGCCGAACCCTCGAGCCCGCTGGCCCGCACCTCTGCCGATCATTCGAACTCGTCGGCCACAGAAGCGGCCGAAGCGTCGACCCTCGTGCCCGCCCATGCCCGCGTGCTCAGCGAACACTCCGAGCTGCGCGAGTCGATCCGCACCGTCATCGTCCACGGAAAACCGACCCTGACCAGGCCCGTCGCCGCTTTGCTCGCCGACGAAACCGTGACCGTGCAGCGCATTCCCGACGCCGTCGATGCATTCGACCTGACCGTCCGCGACGAGAGAACCGTCGCGGACGACGAGACGGCTGCGGGCGAGACGCAGGGCACCGCCGCCTCGGGGGAGACCTGGGTGCGCGCCTGGATCGACGCCGGGACGTCGCTTGTCGCAGCCGCACGAACAGAGCGGTCTGCGGAACGATCCCCGGAACCGGACAAGGGAGAGAACCCGGGTGCCGCCTCGGCGAAGGATTTCCAGGCGACGGCGCGGAGGGTCACTGAGCATTTGGCCGCCCAGGACATCACTCTCTTCGTTGCCAGCTCGAACTCGGTGCGCTATCTCAGCGACGCCACCGATATCCGCGCCCGCATCCACGCCTCACGCGGACTCGCCGGAATCGACGGACTGATCTCGACGGCGACAGGACTGTCGCTGGGCCTGGGGGAGCCGGTCGTCCTGCTCATCGGTGATATCGCCATGCTCCACGACATCGGAGGACTGCTCACCCCGAGCACCGAGGATGCCGGTGACGTGACGATCGTCGTGCTCAACGACGACGGGGGAGCGATCTTCTCCGGGCTCGAACATTCCCAGCCCCACCTCGAAGGTTTCTTGGAACGATATTTCACCGTTCCCCACGGTCGCGGTTTCGCCGACCTCGCTGCAGGGTACGGATGGGATCACGAACAGGTGACCAGCGCTGAGGAATTCGAAGCGGCTCTCGGCCGCATCGACGGACAGCGAGACGCCGGTGCCCGTCGCATCATCGAGGTGACGGCACCGCACTAGGCGACGGAACTCTCACCGGTCTTCCGAAAGCAGGGGAGGTGCGGTGAGCGCGAGAAGTCAGTCTCGGTCGAGACCGAGCGCCCGGCGCATCGGGGCCAGCTTCGCGTTCGTCTCGGCCACCTCGGTGGCGGGATCCGAATCCGGCATGATCCCGGCACCGGCATACAGTCGGATGCGGTTGCGGTCCTCGAGCTGGCCGCAGCGCAGGGCGATGCCGAACTGGCCGTTGCCGCGCCCGTCCATCCATCCCACGGGACCGGAGTAGCGGCCGCGGTCGAGGGGTTCGAGCTCATCGACGCGGGCCACGGCGCTCGCCTGCGGGTAGCCGCCGACGGCGGCAGTGGGGTGGACCGCTGCGGCGACGTCGAGGGCGGTGAGCCCGGAATCGGGGGAGAGGTTCGCCTGCGCATCGGAGGCCGAATGGATGACATTGGCCAAAGGCAGCAGGTGGGGGCGCTCATCGACGGTGACATCCTCGGCGACCGAACCCAGACTGCGCTGCAGCGAGGCGATGGCGAACGCATGTTCGGTGCTGTCCTTGTGCGCGCTCAGCAGCTTCCGAGCCGCCGGCATCTCCTCCATCGGGTTCTTCTCCACCCGGTAGGTTCCGGCCAACACTCGTGAGGTCACTCTGTTGTTCTCGACCCCGATGAGCAGCTCCGGGGTCGACCCGATGAGACCGGCGATGTCGAAGGTCCAACAGCTCGGGTAGCTGCGGTTGAGCGCACCGAGCACCGCACGCACGTCGATGTCCTCTCCGGTGGTGACGACCTCGTCGCGGGCGAGGACGATCTTGCGCAGAGTCGGATCATCCGAGAATGCGTCCACCTCCGCCGAATTGTCGATCGGAGTGAGCATGGCGGCGACCTGCTCGACGAGCCGGGACCATTTGTCGGGATCGAGCTCGCCGGCTTCGGCATGGGCCGAGTGCACGCGCTGCAGCGGTTCGGCATGGAGGATCGGCGGCAGGGGAGGTACCTCGGCCGTCGAGATCGAGGTCAGCCACACGCGGCCGCCGCGGCGGCCGAGGACGAATTCGGGGACATGGATGATCGAATCGACCGCGGATTCCCCCGAATAGGCGACCGTGGCAAAGCACATGAGTCCGGAACCGAGCAGATCGACCTCATCCTCGATCTCAGCCGCCTCGGTGATGGCCTTCCACGCATCCGAGAGTTCGGTGAACCTCTCGGGGCCGCGGGCCCGTATGCGCAGAGTGCGGCCGAAGCCGATGAGGCCGGAGGTGTCACGGACCCAGCAGGAGAAGCCGTCGGTGGGCAGCAGTTCGAGCGTCTGCTCCACGGTCGTGGGCAGTCCCGATTCGAAGGGGAAGCCGGGCCCCGGATCGACATCGTCGACGAAACGGGACCGCACATGCAGGCGCGGAGGGGCGGAGAGGATGTCGGAAGTGCCGAAAGTCGTAGTCATGTCGCCTCGATTCTAGTTGAGGATCGCGAGTACCAGGGATCCGGATTCGCCCTCCCGGTTCGGGTGTTGAGAGAATATGGTCATGAACCGTGCCAAGCTGGACAAACAGCCCGCAGACGTCGCGTCGATGTTCGACGATGTCGCCTCCCGCTACGACCTCACGAACGACGTCCTCTCCTTGGGCTTCGCCCGTGCCTGGAGGCGCACCGTGGCCCATTCCGTGGCCGCCGGGCCCGGTGAGCGCGTGCTCGACCTGGCTGCCGGCACCGGCACCTCCTCGATGACGTTCACCCACCACGGCGCCGAGGTGGTGGCCGGGGACATCTCCACGGGAATGCTCGCCGAGGGACGCCGTCGGCACCCGCAGATCGACTTCATCTACGCCGATGCGATGGACCTGCCTTTCGCCGATTCGAGCTTCGACGTCGTCACGATCTCCTTCGGTATCCGCAACGTCCACGATGTCGACCTGGCGCTCACCGAGATGCTGCGCGTGCTCAAGCCCGGCGGACGCCTCGTGATCTGCGAATTCTCCACTCCGACGCTCGATGCCTTCAGCCTCGTGTACAAGGAGTACTTGATGAGAGCCCTGCCGCCGCTGGCCCGTGCCGTGTCGTCGAACCCCGAAGCCTACGTCTACCTGGCCGAGTCGATCCGTGCCTGGCCGAACCAGGACGCCTTCGCCCATCAGATCCTCGACGCCGGCTTCGACCAGGTGAAATACCGTAACCTCACCGGCGGAATCGTCGCAGTCCACCATGCCCTCAAACCCACCGAGGCGGCAGGCGCCACGGAGCCGGCCCAGCCTTGACGATGAATGAGTTCGATGCCGAAGTCGTCGTCGTCGGTGCCGGCCCGGCCGGCTCGGCGATCGGCGCCTACCTCGCCCAGGCCGGGCACGAGGTCATCATCCTGGAGAAGTCCGGATTCCCGCGCGACAAGATCTGCGGCGACGCCTTGACCCCGCGCGCGGTGAAGGAAGCCGGCTACCTCGGAATGGAGCTGCCGGAATCCGACGGCTGGCACCGCAACAGAGGGCTGCGCCTCATCGGCGGCGGCCACCGGCTCGAACTCGACTGGCCCGAGATCGACGGCACCCCGAACTACGGGGTGACTCGCCCCCGGATGAGCATGGACGAAGCCTTCGCTCGTCATGCCCAGCGCAGCGGGGCCCGGCTCTTCGAACAGGTTCGCGCCATGTCCCCGGACGTGGGCGACGACGGGTGGATCCGCGGCGTCCACGCCTCCGGAACAGATCACCGCGGTCGCCGAGTGGGCCCCGAAGCCCATTTCCGGGCACCGATCGTCATCGCAGCCGACGGAGTCTCCTCCCGCCTGGCCGTGTCGATGGGGTTGGAGAAGCGCGACGACCGTCCGATGGGAATCGCCGCCCGCGCCTATCACACGACGCCACGGCATGCCGATGACTACATCGAATCCTGGGTGGAGATGCGGTCGACGAACGCGGCCGGGGAATCCGAGACCCTGCCCGGATATGGGTGGATCTTCCCCCTCGGCGACGGCACCGTGAACATCGGTGCCGGACTGCTCGACTCCTCGCCCCAGTTCAAATCCGTGGATCTGCGGGGAATGATGAACCAGTGGATCGCCGACATGGGCCACGAGTGGGGCATCGACGAAACCACCTCCCTGGGTCCGATCAAGTCCGCGGCCCTGCCGATGGCCTTCAACCGCACACCGCACTTCCACCGTGGACTGCTGCTCGTCGGCGACTCCGGAGGAATGGTCAACCCGTTCAACGGCGAAGGCATCGACTACGCCCTGGAATCCGCACGCATCGCCGCCGAGGTGATCTCCACCTATTCGCGCTACCCGCAGTCCGTGATGCGTCGTCGGTTGGAGGAGTACCCGGCTCTGCTCGGAGATTCGCTGGGCGGCTACTTCACCCTGGGACGCGTTTTCGCCTCGATCATCGGCCATCCTGCGCTCATGCAGTTCGGAATCAAGTACGGTATGGGTGTTGACGTTGTGATGGAGTTCGTCGTCAAATTGTTGGCGAACCTCTACCGCGACCCGAAGGTCTCCGAGGCCGATCTCATCGACAGGATCATCTCGGCCCTGACCCGAATCGTCCCGGCCACCAGCAATGTCTGAGCGCAAGGACCACGGTGAGACCACAGTGAAGAACTCTGAGCGCAAGGGCTGCGACAACACCATGCCGACACCGACTACGACGAATGACGAGGACATGAGCCACCCAGCCTCTCCGGCCACCTTCACCGGTGACGACGCCCAGCTCGCGGCAGAGCTCTCGACTCAGTTGGAAACCGTGGAGGCCCGTCTCTACGAGGTCACCGAACAGACGCGGAGACTGCCGGACGAGACATCGAAGCACCTGCTGGCCGCCGGCGGTAAACGCGCCCGCCCGAACCTCGTGCTGCTCACCGCCCGCCTCGGCGATGCGGAGAACGACGACATCATCGATGCGGCCGTCGCCGTCGAACTCATCCACCTCGCCTCGCTGTACCACGACGACGTCATGGACGATGCTCCCGTGCGCCGCGGTGCGAAGGCCGCCCATGAGGTGTGGGGCAATTCGGTGGCGATCCTCACCGGCGATCTGCTGTTCTCCAAGGCCTCCGGCGTCACCGCGAAGCTCGGTCCCGAAGCCGTGCGCATCCAGGCCGAGACGTTCGAGCGCCTCGTCCTCGGTCAGCTCAACGAATTCGCCGGCCCGCCCGAAGGCGCCGACGAGATCGAGCATTACATCCAGGTACTCGCCGACAAGACCGGATCGCTCATCGCCACCTCGGCGCGCTTCGGCGTCATGTTCTCCGGAGCCGATTCTGCCCTGGCCGAACCCGTCCGGGTCTTCGGCGAACGCGTCGGTGTGGCCTTCCAGCTCGCCGATGACATCATCGACCTCACCACCACATCCTCTGAGTCGGGAAAGACCCCGGGCACGGATCTGCGCGAACGCGTTCCCACCCTGCCCGTGCTCTACGTTCGGGCTGCTGCCGCCGACGGGGATGCCGCCGCCGCCGAGGTGGTCGGCCTCCTCGACGCGGATCTGACCTCCGATGACGCTTTGGAGACCGCCCGTGCGGCGCTGGCAGCGCATCCGGTGACGGAGAAGGCCCGAGCAGAGGCTGCACGCTGGGCCGATGAAGCCAAGGCGGCTCTGGCGCCGCTGCCGGAAGGCCAGATCAAGGAATCGCTGTTCGCCTTCGCCGACTCCGTCGTCGCCCGCACGTCCTGAGCTCCCACCCCTCACCGTTTCTCTACTGTCTCTCAGCCGTTTCGGCACAGGCACAAAGGACATACCGCGATGACGCATACCTCGGCTTCGGCACCGGTTCGGACTCCGCAGAGGCTCAGCGCCGCCGACTGGATCGGACTCGGCATACTCGCGGTGCTGCTCGTCGTCGGCCTGAGCTGGTCGAAATGGCTGCCGTACTGGGACAAGGCCTGGACGATGAGCCGGACGTCCCTGTGGGACGGTACCCCGCTGTTCGACGCCGCCGGAGACACGGTGTCGCTGTCGGGCGCGTGGGACTTCACGCTCGTGTACTTCACCGCCGTGTGGAAAGCGCTGCTGGTGGCACTGCTCGTCGCGGCGGCAATCGACGCACTGGTGCCGCATGACTGGCTGCTGAGGCTGCTCAACCGCCGCAGCCACACAGGTCAATCCCTCGTGGGTGCCGCCTTGTCGATGCCGTCGATGATGTGCACCTGCTGCGCGGCACCGGTGGCCGCAGGCCTGCGGGACTCGGGTGTGCGCCGTTCGGCCGCTCTTGCTTATTGGGTGGGCAATCCGCTGCTCAACCCCGCGGTCATCATCTTCTTGGCCCTCGTCCTGCCGTGGCAGTACATGGCGGTGCGCATCGTCTTCGCGCTCCTCGTCGCGGTCGGTGCCGCCGCGCTCATCGGACGGTGGGTGAACGGCCCCGCCGAGGCGGCACCCGAGGCCGCACCCGCCTCGGCGAATCTGCTGTCTCTGCCCACGCGCTATCTGCGGTCCTTGGCCAGGTTCACCCTCATCCTCGTGCCCGAACACCTCGCGCTCGTCTTCGTCATCGGACTCATCGCACCGTGGCTGACCGGTGTCTTCGGGCTCGAAGCCCAATTGGGTGCCGGTGCCGTCCTCATCGTGGCGGTTGTGGCGACCCTATTGGTCATCCCCACCGGCGGAGAGATCCCGATCATCCTCACCCTCGTTCCCCTTGGGGTCGGGGCCGGTGTCACGGGTGCTCTGCTCATCGCCCTGCCGGCGCTGAGCATCCCGTCGATGGTCATGGTCGGACGGGCCATGGGGTGGAAGACGACAGCAGCGATGGGTGCGGCCGTGGCGGTTGCCGCGATACTGGCCGGGGGAGCACTGGCCCTGCTCAGCTGAGCTGCCGACCGCGGCGCCGCCTCGGTGAGGGCGATAGCGGACTATGTCGTCAGGCGGCGCAGGGTGAGGTACGAGCCCAGGGCGAAGATCACTGTCAGCCCCAGCGCCCACAGGGCCAGGCCGATCGCCTGCGCACCCACGATCGCTGCCCACACTTCGGGCCAGGCCCGATTGACGTTGATCCACGCAGCCCCGGCCAACAGAGCCAAGGCGATGCCGGTGAGAGAGATCGTAAGGATGAGGGCGCCGGCGCGTTTGTAGAAGATCGCAAACCAGAAGCCGAGGACGAAGCACAGCATCGTGAGCACGAAGTAGACGAACCCGGCACCGAGCGGGCCGTGTTCCCACACCCACGACAGGTAGGCGAAGTAGCCGCCTATGCCATAGCCGTCGGTGGCCTGTTCGATGAGTCCCAGGAGGACGAACACGGATGAGACGCCCGCGGCGCTGATCGCCGCGGCGGTGAGGGAGCCGAGGCAGAATTCCCGTCGGGTGAGGCTCATCGCCTGGGAGAAGTAGAACGTGAGGTTCACCGCCTGTGCACCGACGACGGCGAAGTACCACAGCGGCGCTTGCGAACCACCGCTGTATTTGGGGGAGTCCACGCCTGCGGAGGCGATGATCCAGTGGATGATGAGCGTGATGAGCCACGCGGCGACAAGAATGAGCAGAGGCACCCAGACGAAGGTCTGCGTGTTCGTGAACTGCAGACGGACGACGCCGAGGATCCGGTTCTTCGGTCGCGATGTGCGGGATCCGGGCGGATGGTCGATGACGGCGGTCATGATTGCAGGCTCCTTGAGTCGGTCTCCGCTGCCGATGTCTCGGCGAGATCTGCCTGGGTGCTGCGGACGACGAGCTGTTGCAGCGAGACGGGAGTGAGGTCGAGGTTGGCGTCGGCGATGAGTTCGCGATCGGCATTGCTGAGGTGGCCGAGCATCGTCACCGAGGCGACTCGGCCGAGTGATTCGCGGTGGATGACTTCGCGACCGGCGACGAGCCGATTGATCGAGTCGGCATCCCCGACGACGTTGACCGCGCGACTGCGGACCTCCTCGGTGGTCTCATCCATGATGATCCGGCCGCGGTCGATGACGATGACCTTCTCGATGAGATCGGCGACCTCGTCGATGAGATGGCTCGAGAGCACGATGGTGCGCGGGTGCTCGGCGTAGTCGGCGATGAGACGGTCGTAGAAAGTCTGCCGGGCAATGGCGTCGAAGCCGAGGTAGGGCTCATCGAAGAACGTGATCTCGGCCCGGGAGGCGAGGCCGATGATGACTCCGACGGCCGACTGCTGACCGCGGGAGAGCTTCTTGATCGGCGTCTTCAGCGGCAGATCGAAGTCCGAGACGAGTTGGTCGGCGAAGTCCTGATCCCAGTGGGGGAAGAACAGGCGGGCGTTGGTCAGAGCATGCCGGGCATTCGAGTCGTCCGGATACTTCTGGCTCTCACGGACGAAACACATGCGATTGAGTACGCGGGCGTTTTCGTACGGGTCCTCCCCGAAGACCTCGACGTCGCCGCTGGTCGCGAAGTTCTGGGCCGTGAGGATGGACATGAGGGTGGTCTTGCCGGCGCCGTTGCGTCCGAGCAGGCCGTAGATCGAATCCTCGTCGATGCTCAGGCTGACATCGTCGAGGGCGGTGGTGGTCTTATACGTCTTGGTGAGGCGGCGGACCTCGACGACGGCGTTCATGGGTCATCCCTTCGCTGCGGTCGGATCGAGTGCGGTGGTCAGGTGGAGTTCTCGGGAGCGCTCTTCGATGAGCGCGATCACGTCCTTCGACCCCAGCCCGAGGCGATTGGCCTCGTTCAGCAGGGGGCTGATGAAGTTCTCGGAGAAGGTGGTCCGGTGTTCGTTGATGAGCAGAGCGCGGGCCCCCTCGGTGACGAACATTCCGATGCCGCGGCGCTTCTCGAGCACGCCTTTGTCGACGAGTCGGTTGACGCCTTTGGCGGCGGTGGCCGGATTGATGGAGTAGAAGGTCGCGAGCTCGTTCGTCGATGGTGCTCGGGAGAGTTCAGGCAGGGTGCCGTTGAGGATCGAGTCCTCGACTTTCTCGGCGATCTGTGTGAACAGGGGTTTGGCGTCGTCGATCACATTCGGCTCCATGTGGGTTGGTTAGTTACTTAACTAATGAACCATGGTGCCAATGGTGGTGTCAAGGGCTGGAGACGATTCGATCGGGTAATCCTGGAACCCGCCCCAATTACTACCTGACGGCGGCCCAGCAACCTCGCGCGAGGTTGCTGAGCCGCCGTCAGGTAGCAATAGAGAGGTGTCGGGGGTCAGCGGCGCCGGCTGTGGCGGATCATGTCCGTGCACAGCAGGATCACGGCGATCCAGATGACGAAGAACCCGATCCAGCGGGTCGTCGACATCATCTCGCCGAGCACCGTGACGCCGAGGGTGAATTGGATGGTCGGAGTGAGGTACTGGAGCATGCCCACCCAGGACAGCGGGATGCGGCGGGCGGCGGCGCTGAAGAGGATGAGCGGGATCGCGGTGGCGGGCCCGGTGATGATGATGACGAAGACGTGCCAGCCGCCGAAGCCGGTGAACGTCTGCAGTCCCAGCGAGCCGAGGGCGATGAGGTAGATCGCCGAGGGAACAGCGAGGACGAGACTTTCGACGGCCATGCCTTCGAGCGCGCCGACTCGGCTGCCGACCTTGTTCTTCACCAGCCCGTAGAGGCCGAAGGACAGGGCGACGGTGAACGCGAGGTAGGGGACTCGGCCGAGGCCGATGCCGACGATGATGACCGCGAGCAGACCGAAGCCCACGGCAGTCCACTGCAGCGGGCGCAGCTTCTCACCGAGGAAGATCACGCCCAGGCCGATGGAGATGAGCGGATTGAGGTAGTAGCCGAGTGAGATCTCGACGAGCTGGTTGGTTTCGACCCCGTAGATGAACGTCGTCCAGTTGATGGCGATGAGCACCGAGGCCAGAAGCAGCAGGCCGAAGAGGCGTGGTGAGCGCAGAATCTGCCAGGTGCGCAGGAATCCGCCGGTGAAGACGAGGAGGATGGCGCAGAAGACCAGTGACCAGATGACGCGATGGGAGACGAGTTCGAGGGCGCCGGTGGGAGCCGCGGCGGCGAAGAGCAGCGGCATCACACCCCACAGCAGGTAGGCGGAGAATCCGTTGATCAGGCCGGCACGGCGGATTGCGCTCTCATCGGGGGCAGGGTTCTGGCTCACATGTTTCAGTCTAGTGAGGGTTGGGTTCGGGGGAGCCGGCGGGATCGCCGGTGAGATGGCAGGGCGGTGAGGGGTGCAGTCTGCCGACCGGGCGGCGGTGATGCGAGTTTGGTCACGTCATTGTAAGGATGACCTACATTGACGATAGACTCGATGGGACTGAATAGAGAGGTGTGAGAATGACTCGTCCCTTCCGGGTGGCCATCGTCGGCGCCGGTCCTGCTGGGATCTACGCGGCCGATCTCATGACAAAGGCGGAACGTGATTTCGATCTGAGCATCGATCTCTTCGATCGTCTGCCGACTCCCTTCGGGCTCGTCCGCTACGGCGTCGCTCCCGACCACCCGCGGATCAAGGGCATCATCAACGCCCTGATCAAGGTCCTCGACCGAGGCGACATCCGCCTGTTCTCCAATGTCGAGTACGGAGTCGACCTCCACCTCGAAGAGCTCACCGACCGCTATGATGCGGTGATCTTCTCCACCGGCTGCTTCGTCGACGCCGCCCTCGACCTGCCCGGCATCGATCTGCCCGGATCCTACGGCGCCGCGGACTTCGTCAACTGGTACGACTCGCATCCCGACGTCCCGCAGTCCTGGCCGTTGGACGCCGAACGCGTCGCCGTCATCGGCAACGGCAATGTCGCTCTCGACGTCGCCCGCGTGCTGGCGAAGCAGGCCGACGATATGCACACCACGGAGATCCCCGATCACGTGTACGAGGGGCTGAAGTCCTCGAAGGTCACCGATGTCCACATCTTCGGCCGTCGCGGACCGGCTCAGGCGAAGTTCACGCCGCTGGAGCTGCGCGAACTCGGCGCCGTCAAGGACGTCGACCTCATCGTCTACCCGGAGGACTTCGAGTTCGACGAAGGGTCGATGCAGGCGATCGAGTCGAGCAACCAGACCAAGCAGGTCGCGAAGACGCTCACGGACTTCACCATGCGCGAACCCACCGGAGCGAAGCGGCGTCTCCACCTGCACTTCCTGCACTCACCGGTCGCCATCCTCGGCGAGGACAAGGTGACGGGGCTGCGCACCGAACGCATGGAACTCGACGGCTCCGGCGGAGTCAACGGCACCGGCAGCTTCCACGATTGGGAGCTCGATGCCGTCTACCGTGCCGTCGGCTATGCGGGCACTCAGCTGCCGCAGCTGCCCTTCGACGATCGCAAGCGTGTGATCCCGAACCACGAGGGTCGCGTCGTCGACTCCGATGATCAGACCACGGCCGCCGAAGCCGATGTCGTTCAGGGCGTGTACACCACCGGGTGGATCAAGCGCGGACCCGTCGGACTCATCGGCCACACAAAGGGCGATGCGCTCGAGACCATCGGCCACATCCTCGACGACCGTGCCGCCGGTGTGCTCACCGAGCCGGTGTACCCGGACGAATCGGCCATCATCGAGCTCCTCGAATCCAAGGGCGTCGACTTCGCCGATTGGGAGGGCTACCACCGCGTCGAGGCCGCTGAGAAGGCGGCCGGCGAGGTCGAGGGCCGTGAGCGCATCAAGCTCGCCACCCGTGAAGCCATGCTCGCCGAGGCGCGTGGACACGTCACCGCCGAATCCGTCGGCCAGCCGTCCGCAGGCAGCTGAGCCTGCGGAGCATTTCGCGACATTTCCTCCACTCCTGGGTCATCTGGCACCGGCAGTGACTTCTCGCCTCGTTGCAACGGGGAGACGAGTCGCTGCCGGTGCCTGATGCTTCCACCACGTAGAGTCGGAGACGTCCAGATCACGCCAGCGCACACCAAGTCATGCCCGCGTGCAGCAGATCGCACCAGCGAGCGTGGACCATTGCACCGAAGGCCGGCAGGGGAGACCGCGTGAGAAACGAATCGCAGCTCAAGACGATCGTCGAACGTGCCTATGTCGAACGGCTCAACGCCTGGCAGACGGCGGCGGTGCGGATCAAACACTGGCTGACCGAACAGCAGAAGGGCCTGCTCAAGGACAAGGACATCTCCCGCCTCGACGTCGATGGCCATCGGATCAAGGACGCGGCACGGACCCTGGCGAAGCTGACGGAGAAGACCGACGACGATCCGGATCTGACGATCACCTCCACCGAGGATGTCGAAGACCAGATCCGCGACATCGTCGGCGTCAAGGTGCTGTGCAAATCACCGCGCGATCAGTCGATGATGTTCGCCGCGCTGCGCGACCCCGATCAGTTGGGCGCCTTCGAACTCATCGAGTGGAAAGACTATACGGACCCGCCGAAGGCCAGCGGGTACCGCGCCTGCCACGTCATACTGCGCATTCCTTCCGACCAGGGGCCTCCTGTCTTCGCCGAGATCCAGGTCAAGACCCGGCTCCAGGACGCCTGGAGCGAACTGACACACGAGGACATGTACAAACCCGGCGCGGCGATGAAGCCGAGCAAGCTGCACGGCGAATTCGCCCGTGCCATGGCGAACATGCTCGCGACCGTCGATGACATGGCCGATACCCTGGCCGTCGAGCTCACCGCGCTGACGAACCCGGAACCCGTCGTCGAACTCGACGAACTGCGGGAACAGGACACGGGCATCGACGTCCGGGTCCGCGCGACCGGCCCGAAATACGCGCTCGCCGTCGACGGTTCGGGACGGCAGGGGCTCATCCCAGCCTTCGCCATCCGTCGCCTCAGCGGCCAGAAGGGCACCATCAAGGTCAACGATTTCATCCACCTCGACGATCGCCTCCGGGCCAGCGTTGAAGAAGACTCGAAAGGTCTGTACTACATCCCGCTCGAGCTCCCCGTACACTGACCAGCCTCTTTCGGGGCACAGCGTTACGGGCGAATACGATACCGGCCCGGTCCGCACTCAGCAGTGCGGACCGGGCCGGCGTGGTGCGCTGGCGATCAGCGGTAGTTCGTGAACTGCAGGTCGACGTCGAGGTCCTGTCCCTTGAGCAGAGCGATGACTTCCTGCAGGTCGTCACGCTTCTTCGAGCTCACGCGCAGCTCGTCGCCCTGGATCTGGGCTTTGACGCCCTTGGGGCCCTCGTCGCGGATGATCTTCGAGATCTTCTTCGCATTGTCCTTGTCGATGCCCTCCTTGAGGGACGCATCGATGCGGTACTCCTTGCCGGAGGGGTACGGTTCGCCGTCTTCCAGGGACTTCAGCGAGATTCCGCGCTTGACCAGCTTCGACTGGAAGACGTCGAGAATGGCCTTGACCCGGTCCTCGCTGTTGGCTTTCAGCTGCACGGCTTCGCCGCTCCAGGCGATCGACGCATCGGTGCCGCGGAAGTCATAGCGGGAGTTGATCTCCTTCGCGGCCTGGTTGAGTGCGTTGTCGGCTTCCTGGCGGTCGACCTTGCTGACGATGTCGAATGAGGATTCGCTGGCCATGAATGCTCCTTTGTCTGCGATCGTTGATGCCCGTCGGAAACGGGCGTGGCTGTTGCCCCCGAGTCTAGTCGAGGCCCCGAACTGTGATCTGCGTCTACCGAGTTGGAGATTCGGGTCCGAGCCTTGTATTCTTTTCAGGTGCTCATCGAGCGCCACCTGCGGCAGATTGCCCGAGCGGCCAAAGGGAGCTGACTGTAAATCAGCCGGCATTGCCTTCATAGGTTCGAATCCTATATCTGCCACGCAGAACGGAGAAGCTCCGTGACCGAGAGGTCACGGAGCTTTTCTCGTTTTCCGCGCTTTCCCTTGCCCGGCGCCCGGCCGACGCCTACCGTGTGAGGACAGGGTGGAAATGCTCCGCCGAGGAGGGCGAACCGATGAGCGATGACACGGATGACACGCAGTCGCCTCGGCGTCTGAATTCGCTCGAGGACCGAAACGCTGTCGTCGAATCCGCTCTCGACCGAGCCATCAAGCGTGGTGATTTCGATGATCTGCCGGGTCTGGGCAAGCCGTTGTCCGGGTTGCACAGCTCATCTGATCCTGATTGGTGGATCAAGCAGAAGATGGATACCGAAGGCATCAACGGCGTCGCTCCGGAGGCGTTTCAGCTGCGCAAGGAGAACGCCGTCCTCGAAGACACGGTCGACGCTTTCTCCACCGAGTCCGAGGTCCGCGACTACCTCGCCGGCTTCAACGCCCGGGTGCGCGAGGCCGTGATGGATCTGCGCGACGGCCCGCCCGTGTTCACTCCGCCCCGCGATGTGGAGAAGGAGATAACCGCATGGCGGCGGCGTCGGAATGCGAAGAAGAACGACACCGTCACCGAGGCGGAACCGGGGGACCATCCCGCCGCTCCGGAATCGGTGGGTTCACCTCGGCGATGGTGGCATCGTTTCCGTCGCTGATGCGGGAACGAGCGGTGGCGCTGTCTTCAGTGAGGTTGACTGCGATCGTGGTGCACACCAGGCCGAGGATGGCCAGTGGCAGGTCGAGTCCGTAGCTCGAGATCGCCAGGGATTGGACGACGAAGAGGGCAACGGCGGTGACGGTGACGGCATCGGAGGGCCACCTCGGGGAGAGAACCGGGCGGGGGCTCTCCCAACGTTTCGTGATCGTCGAGATCGCCCACACGACGAGCAGGACGGCGATGACGAAGACCGGACGCGTCAGCCACCAGGCTCCGGTGCCGGGATCGGGCATCGGCAGCCACAGCAGCTGGACTCCGGTGAGCAGGACGATCGCCGGCACGTGCCATAGGTAGACGGACATGAGTCGGCTGCCGAGGAAGAACACGATGGCCTGGGCGAAGCGACGGTCCATGATCGCTGTCAGCGGTCGGTGGAGCAGGGTCAGCAGGGCGGCTTGGATGACGGCGAGGACGGCCAGCGGCAGGGTCGGCGGCCATTGGTTCGTGAGCATGGACGCCGAGTACTCCCCGAGGATGACGAGCAGTCCCAGGCAGGCGAATCCGGCGACGATCATGACGAGGTTCCACCAGCGGAGACGGGAGAACCAGCCGTCGCGCAGGCAGAAGCCGATCTGCTGGGCGAAGAGCCAGACGAAGCCAACGTTGGGCAGTCCGAAGAGTTCGTCGCCGATGCCGTAGCCGTCGGCGGGGATCCGATCGAGTCCGAGGCTTTGGATGCCGACGACGAGGCGGACGACGTCGACGAAGAACGCTCCGGCGAAGAGGACGACGAGGGCCAGCCACGGATTGCGTTCGTGCCAGCGGATCATCCAGGGTGCCAAGGCCTGGGCGAGAGCGTACGCGGCGAGGAACCACAGGACGGAACCGACGGGGACAGCGATGGCATCGGCCAAGTCCGGGTCGACGCCGAGGACTAGGACGGCGGTGAGAGCAGCGGTGAGGACGATGAATAGCGGCAGCGCCGGAAGCGCGAGGCGTCGCAAGCGGGTGCGGACGAAGGTCGAAGCCGATTCGCCGCGACGTTGTGCCGATTCCCAGCCGACCTTGGCCGCGAATCCACCGACGACGAAGAACATCGGCATGATCTCCGCGATCCAAGTGGCTGGGGCGAACCAGCGCTCGCCGGAGACCGGGTTGATGATGAAAGGTGAGCCGTCCGGGTTGCGGCCGACCCCGACGAGCAGGAGGTGGACGAACACGACGACGAGCACACAGACGACGCGGGCGAGGTCGAGGGTGAGATCACGGTGGCGGGGGATCGAAGTGGTCACAGTGTCTACGGTAGGTGGGTTCGCGCCTTGGCGGGTGGCGACGATGTGTCAGATCAGTTGCATCGCTGCGGCGGGGGAGTGCGGGCCTGCAAGCGTGTTGTTCGCCGGCAGCCGCACAGCGTCGTGCTTCCCCGCGCGGCTATGACATTCGCGTCGCCTTCGCCAGTCGTTCGATCGCGAGGTGAGCAAGAAGCGCCGCTTGATCGCCGAGAACCGAATCGTCGAAGATGACGAAGGGGGAGTGGTTGTTGCCCTGGCGCTCTGCTGGAACGTCCGTGCGCTCGGCGCCGAGCATGAGATACGTGCCCGGCACCGCGGCTAAGACGAAGGAGAAGTCCTCACTCGGCATGATCGGCTGTTCGAGGAGCTTCACCCGATCCTCGCCGAGAAGGACTCGGAGTTCTTCCATGGCCCATGCGGTCTCGTCATCGTCGTTGACCGTGACCGGGTACTGGACATCGAAGTCCACTTCGGCGCTGCATCCATGGGCGGCGGCGATGCCGTCGGCAAGCTGCTTCGAGCGGGTGCGGACGATGTCGAGTGATGAGTCCGACAGTGTGCGCACAGTCGCACCCAAGGTGGCCGAGGCGGGGATGACGTTGATCGCGTCCGAGGCGCTCAACTGGGTCACGGACAGCGCGATGGGGTCGAAGGCGTCGATGCGGCGGCTGACCATATTCTGCAGGGCCGTGACGAGTTCGGCCAGCGCCGGCACCGGATCGACGGCGGTCTGCGGTTGGGAACCGTGACCGCCGCGTCCGTGGATCGTCACCCGCAGTGTGTTCGAACCCGCCTGGAGGGTGCCCGGGCGGGTGGCGACCACGCCGCGCGGACCGGGGAGCACATGCGCCCCGAATGCAGCGATCACCCGCGTCCCGGCTGCGTCGAGCACGCCTTCGTCGATCATCACCGACGCTCTGTTCCAGCCCTCTTCCCCGGGCTGGAACATGAGGACGATGTCCCCGACAAGCCGGTCGCGCAGAGCGTGAAGGAGTCGCGCGGCTCCGACGAGTCCGGCTGTGTGCAGGTCGTGGCCGCAGGCGTGCATGCATCCGTTCGTCGAGGCGAAGGGCTCATCCGTCTCCTCTGTCACTGGAAGGGCGTCCATGTCTCCGCGCAGCAGCACCGCTGGAGCGTCGGCCGGTCTGTTCGGATGGGTTCCGCGCAGAACGGCGATCACCGAGGTGGTGCCCTCACCCGTGGTCACCTCGAGGTCGAGGCCGGACAGGGCGGCCAGGACCGCCGCCTGCGTGCGGGGCAGGTCGAGACCGATCTCCGGGTCCGCATGGAGGGAACGCCGCAAGTTCTGGAGCTCAGGGAGCAGGGTCTGTCCTTGTGCGATGAGATCGTGCATGGGGTCCTTTCGTATGAGAGCCCGGGGTGTGCCGAGGGCCTGGGGCTGGCGGGAATTGGGGCCGGTCGGGATCAGAGCATACTGACGAGGACACTGGCAATGACGACGGACCCGGCGCTGACCGAGGTGAATCCGCCGACGAGCATCGGCGGGAGCATGACATTGAGCAGCGCTTCCTTTTCGTCGTCGTCACGGGCAATGGAACGTGCTACCTCGTTGGTGAGCAGATAGTCGGCAGGGAAGCCGTACATCGCCGTCAGCGCCACTGACACTCCCAGTCCAGACTTCCAACGCAGAAGCTTCGTAGCGACGAATCCGCCGAGGACGATGCCGGCGCCGCCGACGATGAGGATCGTGATGGTAGGGACGAATGCGTTGATGACGTCCTGCACCGAGGCGGTCACCAGCGGGGCCATGACGATGGCGATGACGCCGGCCATGGCGATGCCGAATGAGTTCGACCGTTCCATGGCCTTATCGGGGGACAAGCCCACCGCGGTGGCGAGAATGCCGAGGACCAGTGCGAGGATCGACGACGGAATATGGGTTGGGACCGCCAGCAGTGTCGCTGCCGATCCGCCGACGAGAATGAGGAAGAGCATGAAAAGCTGATTGTCGACGAGGAAGTCGGGAAGGTTGACGAGTTTCTTCTTCTTGGCGGCTTCCTCCTCTTCCTGGCTGTGGGCGCGCGCGAGTTCCTGAAGTTCTCCGCTGTCGCGCAGCTTCTTTGCATAGCGACGCAGAAAGTAGTTCGTCAACGGCATCGAGGGCAGTGATTGGAGCATCAGAACAAGCGCGGGAAGAACGATGATCGACGAGGCGGCGCCGTGCGCCGTCAGCCCTTCCGTCGTCAAGCTGGTGGCGACGATGCCGCCGGCCAACGGCCCGGAACCGGCCACGAAAGTTTCGAAGCCGAAGAGCGGGGCCACGACAGCCAGGATGAGCAGGACCGCCACGAGCATGCCCGAGACTGCGATGATGACCGAACGCCATTGCTTGAGCATCACGCGCAGAGGGATGAGCGACCCCATATGGAAGAGCAGCGGCGCGACGAGGAACGAGTAGGCCTGAAGCAGCAGAGAGTCATCGATGACAGTCTCTGGGACTACGCCGATCTTGGCGAAGATGAAGATGCCGAGCATCGCAACCAGAAGGCTGGGGACACGCGCCTTCGACCAGATCGATACCAGCTCACCGAGCGCGATGAAGGCGAGGACGATAGCGGCAGCGTAGACAGCTTCCATGGTGTGCCCTTCGAGTTGGGAGTGTGATGCTTCCCACAACCTATCCGTTCAGAATCGGTCTGTGTGGGATTCGACTGGAGTTTCCGATAGTTGGGACTTCTGACGTTGTGCAGGCAGTGGAATGAGGGCTCAGGGCATAGGCTGAAGCCATGAGTTTTCTGCAGTTCCTCCACGAACGGGGCATCGTCGAGCGCCCCGGATCCGGAAGCCGCCCACTGGTGATCGCGCACCGCGGCTATTCGGCTGTTGTGCCCGAGAACAGTCTCGCCGCTGTCGACGCCGCGCGTGCCCTGGGTGTCGACTTCATTGAGGTCGACACCTCGACCAGCGCCGACGGTGTCCCTGTCATCCTCCACGATCCGGATCTGGACCGAACCACGAATCGCAGAGGTCCCGTCGTCAATCTCACCGCAGAAGAGCTGTCGTTCGTCGACGCCGGCTCGTGGATGGGTCCGGGATTCAACGGAGTGCGCATCCCGACCCTGTCGGCCGTGATGAGGGATATCCAGCACCGAGGCGGCGAACTCCTCCTCGAGCTCAAGGGCGAGTGGTCGTCGGGTGCGGTGGCGAGGATCTCGGAGCTGGTGGTGGAGACCGGCATCGCCGACCGGATGATCGTCCAGTCGTTCAACATCGAGACGCTGGAGACCTGTCGGGACATGCTGCCGATGGTGGCTCGCTTCCTTCTGCGCATGGTGCCCAAGCCTGAAGACATCGAGATCGCTCGCGAACTCGGTGCGGTGGCGATCAATCCCTCGTACAAGGGATTCTCGATGCGCAAATCGGTCGTCACCGAGATCATGGACAACGACCTCGGTGTCTTCGTCTGGACTGCCGACGAGATGAACGAATGGCGGGAACTCCTCGGTGCCGAGGTCGATGGGATCATCACGAACCACCCAGGTCGACTGCAGGGATTCCTCGCAGGGCGATTCGACCCGGTGAAATAGACATCTTCGCTGGTGACAGTGATGCGGGGCAGGGCCCGGTGGGAGTTTTCGCCTCCGGCTCCAGGGCGTGTGAGTGACGTCACTGATATCCGATTTGCCCAGAGCGAGCGAACCCGTGTAAATTCTTACCTGTTGCCCCGATAGCTCAGTCGGCAGAGCATCTCCATGGTAAGGAGAAGGTCAAGGGTTCGATTCCCTTTCGGGGCTCTCGTGCCGCCTAGAATGCGGTGCTGGGGCGGGGTAGCTCAGCTGGTTAGAGCGCACGACTCATAATCGTGAGGTCGGGGGATCGAGTCCCCCTCCCGCTACCGATCAACTCCCTCATCAGGATGACGAATCCGATGGGGGAGTTTCTGTATTCGGGAACTCCCCGAGACGGTATTGCGCGACTCCTTCCGGCCGTGCCAGTCTTGCCGAGTGAAGCACACAATGACTCCCGATTTCACCAGCGAATCCCACGCACTTGCCGATGACCTGCGCGAACTGCGCCGCGACCTGCACCGGGACCCCGAAATAGGACTCGATCTGCCGAAGACCCAACGTCGGATTCTCGACGCTTTGGAAGGTCTGCCGCTTGAGATCACGCTCGGTCAGGAGCTCAGCTCGATCGTAGCCGTCCTGCGCGGAGCGCTCCCCGGCCCGACGGTGCTCCTGCGCGGGGATATGGACGCTCTGCCCGTCGACGAGGCGACCGGACTCGACTTCGCGTCGACGAATGGGAACATGCATGCCTGCGGGCATGATCTCCACGTTTCAGGACTCGTCGGAGCCGCGAAGCTGCTGTCCGCTCATCAGTCCGAGTTGAAAGGCACGGTGGCCTTCATGTTCCAGCCCGGCGAGGAGGGGATGGGCGGGGCGAAGATCATGCTCGAAGAAGGAATGTTCGACACCATCGGCCAGAAGCCCGATGCGGCTTACGCGATCCATGTGGCACCGGGGGTGCCGGGAACCTTCGTGACCAGACCGGGCACGATCATGGCAGGGGCGAATACTCTGCACGTGACGATGCACGGCAGCGGAGGCCACAGCTCGCGACCGGAGGATGCTGTCGACCCGGTGCGTCCGATTCTCGAACTCGGACAGGCGCTGCAAACGATGGTCACCGGATCATTCAGCGTGTTCGATCCCATCGTCGCCCAGGTGACGCAGTTGGAAGCGGGGGAGGCCGTCAATGTCATCCCCGCCTCGGCGAAGCTCGGAGCCTCTGTGCGCACGCTCTCCCTCGAGTCGACGCGAAGGTTCCCCGAGCGCGCCACACAGTTGGCGGAGTCGATTGCGGCCGCACACGGGTGCACGGCCGAGGTGGTGTGGACCGAGCAGTATCCCGTCACGGTCAACGACGGCGCCGAAGCCGACTTCGCTCTGAGAGTTCTGGCCGATCGTTTCGGTGCCGAGCGGGCGGTGCAGGTGCCGGACCCGCTCATGGGTTCCGAGGACTTCTCCTTCGTGCTCGAGCAGGTGCCCGGTGCTTTCATGTTCTTCTTCGTGACGCCCGAAGGCATCGATCCGGGGTCGGCGGCAACGAACCACTCGCCGGAAGTCCAGTTCGACGATGCGCACCTGCCCGACCAGGCTGCGGCGCTCGCAACCCTGGCCTGGGAGCGGTCACTGCGCGGATGATCGGGTCGGTTCCGCCTCATCGGTCGAGCCTGTGGGAAAGCCGGAATCCTCAGGTTTCGGAGTCGACCGGAGCGCAGTGACGATCATCGCGATGAATAGGATCAGTCCGATGAGCACCGCGAGGCCGAGGAGGATGAGAAGAATGATTCCGATTGAGAGGGTCATTTCACTCCTTCGCTGTGTAACAGCTTGATGCGATCAACACCGCCGACGATACTGCGCTTGGGACTGCCCTTCCATGGGGATATCCCGAAGAATTCGTTCTGTGCCACTGCCGGTCGCAGCTCGCAAGGGTGATCGGGCGTGCTCAGCGGTGTCAGCACGGCACCAAGCGCCGCCTCGGCGATGAATCATTCATCTGTCTTCCACGGACCCGGGGTATGGTCTTCACGCGATTCGGCGCCTACTCTCGAAGTGACTGTTCGACCGACGTGGGAGATCGACGATGATCAGCACAGAACTGTCCGATTGGCTCCTCGACTCGGACCCGGCCCTGCGCTGGCAGGTCGAACGTGACCTGCTCGGAGCAGAGGAGACGACCTGGCAGGAGACCCGCGCACGCGTGGAACACGAAGGCTTCGGCGCAGAGCTGCTGGCCTATCAAGACCCGGACGGACAATGGGCAGGCGGGGCCTTCTTCCCCTCCGACTTCGCATTCGACGACGAGGGATCACAGCCGTGGACTGCGACGACGTGGGCTCTGAAGGACCTGCGCGAGTGGGGACTGACCTCCTCGGCGTTGGAGGGAACGGCAGAGAAACTCGAATCCGCACGTTGGGAATACGAGAACCTGCCCTACTGGGGCGGTGAAGTCGACGTCTGCATCAATTCCTGGACGCTGTCGAACGGCCTGTGGCTCGGCGCCGATGTCGACGGCATCGTCGACTGGTTCCTGGGCCACCAGCAGCCCGACGGCGGATGGAACTGCGAATGGGTCGAAGGCTCGAAGGTCTCGTCGTTCCACTCCACCCTCAACGCCCTCGTCGCGCTGCTCGACTATCAGCTGGCTACGCGCGACGCCGCCCGTGTGCAGGAGGCCCGAGCCAGGGGAGAGGAGTACCTGCTGTCGCGGGACCTGTTCCGCACGCGCAGCACCGGTGATCCTTTCGACGGCCGTGCCCTCGCTCTCTTCCACCCCCGACGCTGGTTCTACGGAATCCTGCCCGCACTCGACTACTTCCGCGAAGCGACGAGCGCGGACGGAAGCGCCCCTGACCCGCGAATGGAAGAGGCAATCGGGAAGGTCCGAGCCAGACGCTCCGACGACGGCACCTGGACTCAGGACCACCGCCTTGACGGCGACGTCTGGTTCCACGTCGACGCTCCGGTCGGCGAACCCTCGAAATGGGTGACCCTGCAAGCCCAGCGAGTCCTCGACTGGTGGGACGGAACACAAACCGACTGAGCATCCACAGCCGCGGCCCAGAAACGCCACAGTCCCACGCCAGAGCCGGTCACCACGATGGTGTCATCACACATCATCGAAGGAAGGACAGCTCATGGCTCGCGTACCCGAACCGGACCAGACCCCCCAACGGACCCGCCTACGAAGGCAGGCTCCTCGACCGTCCCGACGAGGAGGTCGTCGACCAAGGCGCCTCCTTCGACATCCGCACCCTCTTCAGCCGACGAGGAGTACTCGGGCTCGTCGGCGCCGGCGTCGGCACCATGGCCCTGGCCGCCTGCACCTCCGGGGCCGCGGGATCGACGAAATCGAGTTCGAGCGGCAGCGGATCGGTCACCGAGATCCCCGACGAAACGGCCGGTCCGTATCCGGCGGACGGATCGAACGGACCGGACATCCTCGAAGACTCCGGAATCGTGCGTTCGGACATCCGCTCGAACATCGACGGGACCGACACCGTCGACGGTGTGCCCCTGACATTCACCCTCAAGGTCACCGATATGGCCGGTGACAATGCTCCATTCGAAGGCGCAGCCGTCTACGCCTGGCACTGCGACGCTCAGGGCCGTTACTCGATGTACTCCGACGGCGTCGAAGACGCGACCTGGCTGCGCGGCGTCCAGGTCGCCGACTCAGCAGGAGAAGTCACCTTCACCTCCGTCTTCCCCGGCTGCTACTCCGGTCGTTGGACCCACATCCACTTCGAGGTCTACCCGGACGTCGATTCGATCACCGATGCCGAGAACGCCATCGCCACCTCGCAGATGGCCCTGCCCGAAGACGCCTGCAACGCAGTCTTCGCCCTCGAGACCTACGACGGATCGGCGAAGAACCTCTCTGCCATCTCCCTCGACGACGACAACGTCTTCGGTGACGACGGAGGAGAGCACCAGCTCGCCACGATCAGCGGCGACACGGACTCCGGATACACCGCCACGCTCGATGTTCCCGTCGACACCGACACCGAACCGACCGGCGGCGCAGCCCCGGGAGGCGGCGGTGAAGGACAAGCTCCACCCGACGGCGCCCCCGAAAAGCCCTGACAACTCCGAGAAAGGCTCACCATCATGCTGCACAACCTCACGGGCTGGCACGCCCTCGTCATCCTCGCCATCATCATCCTCGTCTTCGGCGCAGCCAAGCTGCCTGCACTCGCCAAGAGCCTCGGGCAGTCTGTGCGCATCCTCAAGGACGAATCATCCGACTCACGGGCGGGTGATGAGACGGAACCCCACTCATGAGCACCGCCGCGGAGAAGATGCCGCTGTCCGCGCACCTTCGGGAGGCGCGGACACGGGCGGTGCGCGCGGCGGTGGCGCTGCTCATCGGCACGGTCATCGGATATCTCACCTCGGATTTCGTGATGGACGTCCTCCGGGCCCCGATCACCGAGCTCGCCGAGTCCCGCAGCGCTTCGCTCAACTACGACAGCGTCACCGGCGCCTTCGACCTTCAGCTGCGCATCGCCGTGTACTCCGGGATCGTCCTCTCCAGCCCGGTGTGGCTGGGAGAGATCTTCGGATTCCTCACCCCGGGACTGACGGCGAAGGAGAAGAAGGTGACGTTCGGCTTCCTCGGTGCCGCAGTACCCCTCTTCGTCGCCGGCTGCCTCACCGGCCTTTACGTCTTCCCCCGGATGGTCGCAGTGCTCACTTCGTTCGCCGCGAGCGAGGACAGCACCATTCTGCAGGCGTCCTACTATTTCGACTTCGTGTTCAAGATCGTCATCGCCACCGGCGTCTCCTTCGTCCTCCCGGTCTTCCTCGTCGTCCTCAACTTCATCGGCCTGCTCCCTGCACGATCGATCGCGAAGGCCTGGCGAGCCGCCATCGTGGCCATCGTGATCTTCGCCGCACTGATCACCCCGGCCGCCGACGTGCTCTCCATGTTCTTAGTCGCGGCCCCGATGGCGCTGCTCTTCCTCGCTGCGCTCGTCATCGCGTGCATCCACGACCGGACCCGAGGCTACGGCCGGATGGTCGGTGATCCGCACGTGGAGGAGGAACGGTCCGGGCGAGTGCCGATCCCGCCAACGGAAAGGACTCGGACATGTTCGGCCTGAGTTTCGAGAAACTGATCATCGTCGGCATCTTCGCTGTGATCGTCATCGGCCCACAGCGGCTGCCCCACTACGCGCAGAAGCTCGGCGAGTTCGCCCGCCTGCTCCGTGCCCAGGTCGATACGGCGCGGACTCGGGCCGCCGAATCGATGGGCGCCGAGGACTGGAGAACTCTTGATCCGCGACAGTACGATCCGCGCCGGATCATCCGAGAGGCGCTGGACGAACCGGGCAGCGCCCGGAGCTCGGAGACTGCTGCCCCGGGTTCGACTGAGCATTCCGAACGTGCCCCGGGCGGGAACACTCGATCCCTCGCCGAGGCGGCCGGCAGCGTTGTCATCACCGGTTCGTCCGGACATCCGCGGAGACGATTCGTCGCCCGCACGGCCGAAGGTCGTACGGGCGACGATGAGCGTGCAGTCGCAACCTCAGGAACCGATCGATGACCAGGGGAGGGGCCGCCCCGGTGATCAGTCCTTGAAGTCGAAGTCTTCCTTGTCGATGCCGGGGAACATGAGTTCGTACTTGATCATCTGATCCTTGTGATCGACGATCTTCACGGTGCCGAAGTACTTCTTCCTGCCTTTGTACGCGTCCTTGTCCTTGACGGTGACCTGGCACGATTTGAAGCCGTACCACTCGCGGAGCTCCATATCGGAATCGCACTTGGCTTCTTTGACCTTCCAATCGAGCTTGTTCTCGAACAGGTCGATGAGGTCGGCCTCGATCGACGAGGCGGGCACGATGCCGTTGCCCTTCTTGTCGATCTTCATCCCGTCGTCGCTGGCCCAGTTCGTCGTCTTCGCAGCATCGGCGAACGGATCGGTCGATTTCGTGTCGGTCGGCTCCGCCTCGGCGGGTTCGGATCCCGGGGCCTCGGCCTCTTTCGATTCGACAGCACCTCCGCCGAATCCGCCTTCTTCGGTCTGCGGGGCCTCGGACTTCTGATCCTCGGCGGGCTTGTCCCCTCCGGAGCCTCCGCAGGCGGTCAGGGACAAGGCGAGAACGGTTCCAGCGGTGGCCGTCAGCAGGCGGGGCATCCAGGTGGACCGGCGAATCGGGGTCATCGTGTTTCTCCTTCGCACTCAGGCGATCACAAACGTTGTCGATACACCACGATTCTGCCACGGCCGGTTGCCGCGAACCCCGGTTCGGTGTGCGGATCCGGCGACACCTGTGGCGATTCGGGCACATCCGCACCGGGAGATGGCCCCGGGTCCGGTGGCGGGAGGGAGCCGGATCCGGCCTGCTCCACGGCGATCGGCTCCGGCTACTCCGCGGCAGGGGAGTTGACGGCCTTCGCGAGAGCCTCGAATGCGCGGATCGTCGGGAACAGCTTCGTCGCATCCTGCGGCAGCCCCCAGCTCGAGAGCTTGACGCCGAGGACGTTGGCACCCGGGTTCATATAGATCATCTGCCCGTGGATGCCGAGGGCGAGGAACGCATGAGAATCGGGGAACGGGAACCAGAACTGGTTGTGATACGCCCCGCCCGGCATCCGATTGTCTCCGGGCCCATCGGCGAACGCCTGACGCACATCCTCGGAGGTGGTCAGCGTATCGCCGATCCACGTCGTCGGCGCCACCTGCTGTCCGGTCAGCGACTGCCCGCGGTTGGTGTAGACGTAGCCGAATCGGGCGAGATCGCGCAGAGTGGTGTTGATTCCGCCGTCGAACATCCCGACCCCGTACTGGTCGGTGGCGATGATCGCGTCCTGTTCGGCGCCGATCCGAGACCACAGCACCCGCGACATGAGCGACTGCATACTCTCACCGGCGATCTTCTCGCACACCCATCCGAGCACATCGGTCTCGCACGACCGGTATTCGAAGACCCCGCCGTGCTCGGACTTCGCCTCCAGGGTGGTGAGGAACTCGTACATGCCGATGCCCGGGTTCTCCCGCTTCGCCTCGGACCAGCCGATCGACTCTTCGATCTGCCGGACCTCGGACTTCGGGTCGAGGTAGTCCTCGGAGAAGCGGATGCCCGACCGCATATCGAGGACATGGCGCACGGTCGCCCCCGCATAGCCGGACTCGGCGAGTTCGGGCACATAATCGGTGACGAGGCGGTTAGGGTCGAGGTCACCCGAACCGGCGAGCACCCCGGCGACAGTGCCGACGAGCGATTTGGACACCGACATGAGCAGATGCTCGGTCGACGCGGTCATCTCCCCGAAGTACTCCTCGGTGAGCACGGTCCCGTTGTGCATGAGCATCCAGGCATCCGTGTCGGTGGATTCGATGACGCTGCGGACGCTGCGGGCCTCCGAGTACTCCGTCGCGGGAACCTCGACCTCGCCGAGATCCTGTGGATCGGCGGGCAGCTCGGCCACAGGACCGGTGCCCCGGGAGATCGGCGTCGTGGGAAGGACCCGTGCGACGTTCTGGAACGACCAGCGCACATTGTCGGGATCCTGCCAGTTGTCCCGGTCGATTCCGGCCGCCGGATCGACGGGAGCCGATGGGGCCACGGGCTGGTCCGCCGGGGGAGTGGCCGCGGTCTGGTCCGGTGACGGTTCGATCACTCTTCACCTCTGATTCTCGCATCGGTCTGTCCGCGGAACGGCTCCGCGGACGGCAGCTGGGAGCCGCCTCGGGTCGTGTTGAGATTATCACCGAGGCGGCTCCGCGCTTCGCGTATATCTGCCCTTCGCGTACAAGGGGGCGGCGCCGGGCTCAGTCGCCTTTGGCTCCGGGTCCGCCGAGGGCCGGCGACGGATCGTCGGCGACGACCGGAACTCCGGCGTACATCGCCCTGATCGAATCGATGAAGTGCTTGGCCCGGATGCTCAGCGCATCGGGTCCGCCGACGTTCGTCTGCAGCGGATTCTTCGTCACCAGGACTCCGAGGTCCGCGCCCTTCCACCGGTAGTCCCCGGCCCCGAAGATACGCAGGAAGAACACCTCGCTGCCGTTCTGCAGGGGGTGCCAGTCGAGTGCCGCACGTTTGTACGTCAGCGTCCCGTACTGGTCGAGATAGTACTGACCGGTCAGCGGGGAATGCGTGATGTACTCGGTGATCGGAGCCGTCTCCTTGATGATCATCTGGCTCCACTCGTCGGCGCCGGAGAGTTCCTCCCACCGCTCATTGATCTCGGTGACATCGAGATCGAATTCGACGTCGAGATATTCGAGCAGGTGGAACAGGAACAGGGGCACATCGGCATAGGCGCCTGCCGTGACGTTCGTGATCGCCGAGGCCCCGGAGATGCGCGGATTGAGCTCACCGAGGTAGCAGTCGTCGTTGTCGAGATCGACGAGGACATCGACTTCGAAGAACCCGCGATAGCCGCGTTTGCGCAGGCCTTCGCCCATCTTGCGCACGAGCTCACGGGTCTGCGCCCGCTGCTCTGCGTTGAGGACATCGGGTTTCATCTCGTTGCCGCACCAGCCACCCTTGTACGGGGTGAGCTCGGCGAAGCCGGCCAGCTCTGTCAGATACGGACCGACGACGACACCGCTGGAGGTGATGACCGCCTCGACGGCGACCGGAGTGTTGTTGATCCGCTTCATCACTTTTAGCTGCTCGCCGATGATGTCGTCCTTGTGCGCCTCCCAGCCCGAGGCATCGGAGATGAAGAACGTCGTCTTCCCGGAATCGCCATACGGAGTCTGCACGACGAGATCCGTGCCCAGCCCCGCCTCGGCGGCCCGCTCATTGAGCTCTTCATAGGTGTCGGCGGTGGTCAGCACGTTCGGGACGGAGAACGCACCGGCCTCATTGCCGAGTTTCGTCGTCTCGATCTTCGAATCGAGCTGATTGCGCAGGGCTGCCGACGGCAGGATGAGGTCGTAGCCGAGCTCTCGGCAGATCCGCTCGGTCTCCTCGTCGAAGAAGACCATCGCGACCTTGACCCGCTCACCATGGGGGACGTTGCGCGTCATATGGGCGCGCACCTCGGCGTTGAGCAGCAGCCAGTTGTTGATCGCCTCACCTGATTCGAACTCGACATAGGGCTTGTAGCGCGGGGAGAAGACACGCGGATGTCCGCCGTCCCAGCCGTCGTAGTAGGTGATGTACGAGAAGTTGCGCACCCACCGGTCGAGACCGAGCAGGTTGAACGGAGTGGCTCCGACGAAGAAGATCGGGGTCTGATTCGTGCGGAAGAAGTGCCGGACCTCGGAGACGTTGCGCAGCGGTCGACGCAGCTGAACTCTGTCGGCTTCTTTGCCGGCGTAGGCGGCGTCGGTGGCCACCGCCACTTCGACCTGCGGCGGGTCGACGTCGGCGGGTGCCGGTGCCGGATCAGAACCGCCGGCTGCTGGTGCAGGCGCAGCGGGGGCGCCGGGGCCAGGTGTGTGCGGTGAGGGGACCGCGACTGCGTCTTTGACTCGTGCGCCGGGCGTCACCGTCTGTGCCTCGGGACTCTTCGGGTCAGCGCTGGGGGATTCGTTCGTCATCGCACTACTCCTTACCAAATGTGATGTGGACAACATATACCAGTTTCGAAGCCATGAGCCCGATGGTGCAGCAATTGTGTGAACCGGATACGAACGCGCGATCAATTCTTCGCCGGTGAGCCTCATCCTGAGGCCGTGCTTTAGGCTGGTGTCGATACCGACCCCAGTGGAAGAGAGAGCGCATATGCCGGTGAATACGGAGAAGCAGGGGGCCACGTTCTCCCTGCCTCAGCCCTATGAGGTCTCCAGGGAGGCGATCGCGGAATTCGCGCTCGCCACCGGAGCGAAGGCCGATTACCATTTCGACGCCGAGGCGGCCACCGCGCTGGGCTACCGCGACGTCGTCGCCCCGACCACCTTCGCCGTGATCATCGCGCAGAAATCGGAAGCCGCCTATATCTCCGACCCGGAATCGGGCATCGACTTCTCGAAGGTCGTCCACGGCTCCGAACAGTTCTCGTTCAACCGTCCCATCGTCGCAGGTGACTCCCTGTCCGCCGTCACTCACGTCGACGGAGTCCGGGCCGCCGGCAGCAACGCCATGATCACCACCCGCACCGAGATCACCGATGTCGCGGAGCAGCCCGTCGTCACCGTGACCTCGACCATCGTCGTGAGAGGAGACGGAGAATGAGCGCCATCGACTTCTCCACACTGACCATCGGAGACACCGTCGTGGAATCGGAGATCCCACTGTCGCGTGCCTCCCTCGTCGACTATGCCGCAGCCTCGGGCGATCACAATCCGATCCACTGGAACGAACGTTTTGCCCGCGAAGTCGGCCTCGACGATGTCATCGCCCACGGGATGCTCTCGATGGCGGCGGTCATCGCTCCGGTGGCCGAATGGCTCGGCGACCCGGGTGCGATCGTCGACTACCGGACCCGCTTCTCCGCCCCCGTCGTCGTCCCCGATGCCGATTCCGGATCACCGGCCACCCCGACGACCTCGCTCAAGCTCACCGCCACCGTCGGCGCCGTCGACCCTGCCGTCGGCACGGCCCGCATCGACATCTCCGTGAAGTCCGGCGAGGCAGATGTCCTCAGCCGCACGCAGGTTCGGATCTCGGCGTGACCGAAGCCCACCCGCAGGAACTCTCCGGCTTCACCACCTTCCGCCTCGGCGGACCGGCCCCGCAGGTCACGGTTGCGAACACCCGAGACGAACTGCTCGATTTCTGCGCCGCCCACCCGCTCGAACTCAACGGTCAGGAACGGTCCCGCGTCTTGTTCATCGGCGGCGGATCGAATCTGCTCATCGCCGATGCCGGATTCGACGGTGCGGTCTGCGTGGTCCGAACCACCGGAGTGGAGACGACCCAGACCACGACGACCGACACCCGGGTCACCGCCGAGGCGGGGGAGGACTGGGACGCCTTCGTCGCCCACACCCTCGACCTGGGGCTGTCCGGGCTCGAAGCACTGTCCGGGATCCCCGGGTCGGTCGGTGCGACCCCGATCCAGAACGTCGGCGCCTACGGCACGGAGGTCGGCGAGCTCATCTCCTCCGTCGAGGTCTTCGACCGGGTGTCCGGTCAGATCCGCCACCTCACCGCAGTCGAACTCGAATTCGGCTACCGCACCTCGGCGCTCAAGCGCGCCCAGATCGCGGCCGGAACCCCGCAGTACGTCGTGCTCTCGGTGACCTTCGACCTCCAGCGCAGCGACGAGTCGCTGCCCGTGCGCTACGCCCAGCTCGCATCGTCCCTCGACGTCGAGATCGGCAGCCGCGTCCCGGCCGCACGAGTGCGCGAGAACGTCATTGCGCTGCGCAGGTCGAAGGGCATGGTCCTCGACCCAGCCGATCACGACTCCTGGTCGGCGGGATCCTTCTTCACCAACCCCATCGTCGAGAACGCCGAGATCCTGCCCGCCGAAGCTCCTCGCTACCCGGTGACCGACCCGCTCAGCGGAGCGAAGATCGAAGGGAAGACGAAGACCTCAGCGGCCTGGCTGATCGAGCATGCGGGGTTCTCCAAGGGCTTCAGCCTGGGTGCGGGACTGGCTTCGCTGTCGACTAAGCACACCCTGGCGCTGACGAATCGGGGACACGCGAGCACGGCCGATGTGATCGATCTCGCGTCGACCGTCGTCGCCGGCGTCGAGGACGCCTTCGGCATCACCCTCGAACCCGAACCGACCTTCATCGGCTGCTCCATCGACGACGGGAAACGTCCTTAGACTGGTGGCCGTGTCATCACGACGGAGAATCACCGCACTCGTCATCACCCTGACTGCGGTTGCGCTTGTGACCCTGCCCTGGGCGCTGTTCACCTCGCGCGCCGATCTCACCTTCGGCCCGCATGAGGCGCAGTACCGGATCACCGCGGATTCCCGACTCACCGTCGACTTCGGCCCCCTGGGCAGACTGCTCGTCCCCACCGAGGATGTCATCCCTCTCGGACTGGGACTGCACGTCGACATCGGAGAGATCCCCGTATCGGGTGATTCCGGTGACGACGAGCGACCTGCGGCCGATCCCGCGGAGGTGGCGGACCCCGGCGGGGGAAGCGTCGACGCCCTCGGCGGCGACATCGCCTCCTACGCGTCGCTGTTCTCGGCCCCGCAGGCGCAGATCGACCAGGTCATCGACGGACTCAGCCAGGAGATCCTCACGCGATGGGCGCTGGCAGTGTGCATCATCACCGGGGGACTCGTCGGTCTGGCCCTCTTCCTCGGGCCCGCCCGGGTCGACACCATCATCCGCGCCTTCGTCGGCAAGGAACTCCTCGCCATCGGACTGGTGCTCGTGCTCGTGCTCACCGGACTGGGCGCCGTCGTTCTCAATCGTCCGAAGCCGATCGCGGCCGATCCGGCATTCGAGGGCACGCCACTGGCCGGATCCCAGGTCACGGGCCGCCTCGGCGGCATCATCGACACCGCATTCGGTGCGGTGCAGGACTTCGCCGACGACAACGACGCCTTCTACGACGAGGTACTCGCAGCCCTGCGGGCGCAATGGAACGACCGCCCGATCACCGGGAACTGGACCGATCGGGGACTCGTCCCGACTGCCGGAGTCGGCGCACCCGCTGCCGACGGCGGCGAGGGCGAAGGGCAGAAGGGTGTGTCCACGTTCGTCTACGGCTCCGATATCCACTGCAATATCGGAATGGCCCGCGTCGTCGGTGCGGTGGCGGAGATGAGTCGGGCCGATGCCTATATCGACGGCGGAGACATCTCCATGACGGGCACCTCGGCCGAGAACTACTGCCTCGACGTCGTCGACGACGAATTGCCGGAGAAGCTGCCGCGCATGATCGTCAAAGGCAACCACGATTCCATGGAAACGACGCGGCACGCGAGGGCGCGCGGGTGGAACGTGCTCGAGGACTCCAGCGCAGAGATGGCAGGGGTGACCTTCTTCGGTGCCGCCGACCCGCGCCGGACCGTGTTCGGGTCCGGTCCGCAGCTGGAGACCGACCTCACCGCCGACCAGTACGCGCAGCGGCTGCGAGACGAAGCCTGCCGGGCCGATTTCGACATCATGCTCATCCACGATCCCGCCGTCGGCGGACCGAGCCTGCGCTCGGGCTGCGCCGACTACGCTCTCAGCGGACACTGGCACCGACGGGTCGGACCGGAGAACTTCGGTTCGGGAACCCGCTACGTCAGCTCGACGACCGGGGGCGCACTGGCGAACGCCCTGACACCGGGACCGCTGAAGATGAACGCGGAACTGAGCATCATCCGCGTCGACAATGGGACGAAGCGCCCCATCGACGTGCAGATCATCACCGTCACACCCGACAGACAGGTGCAGATCGACCCCTGGGTGAGATTCCCCGAACCCAGGCCCCTCGTGGGCCAGCCGCCTGTCGATGAGTCGGTGGGTGAGTGAGCGTCGACACGTTCGAGACATTGCTTCGGCACTCGGTTCGACGAATAACGGTCGAGCACGGTATGCTCGTTTCTCGTGGTCGGACACCACAGGGATCGACACGATCGCTCAAGTCCGATCAGAGGGGTGTGGCGCAATTGGTAGCGCAACGGTCTCCAAAACCGTAGGTTGCAGGTTCGAGTCCTGTCACCCCTGCGCAGTTGACTCTGCCGAAGTCTCATCGGCCAGGCGCCGTCCTCGACCGGCACGAACAATTGTGAAGCCAAACGAAACCGACCGAGTGAGGATGTGTGAGCGACACACCGGCAAAGCAGACTGGCAGCGCACCCAACAGTGCCTCCGGTCCAAAGAAGCTCGGATTCTTCGGACGAATCCTGCAGTTCTTCCGCGAAGTGGTGGCAGAGCTCAAGAAGGTCGTCACTCCGACCCGGAAGCAGCTGCTCAACTACACGCTCGTCGTGCTGGGCTTCATTCTGTTCATGATGCTTCTCGTCACGGGCCTCGACCTGGTCTTCGGCAAGCTCGTCGGCTGGGTGTTCGGCGGAACTCCGCTGTGGCCCCTGTGGTGATACGGCCTCAGCCGTGAACCACCCCAAGCTCAAACTTCACTCCCTACCGGGAATCACAAAACGCGAAGCGAGGAATTGATCGGTGTCGGATACCAACTCACCTGAGCAGGAGACCCCTGAGACCCAGGACGTCACTCCCGAGGAGTCGGGTGCCGCTGTGGTGCCCGAAACCGAAGAGGCGGCCATCGACGCCGAGGCGACCGCCCCCGTCGAGTCCGCTGACGCTGACTCCGCAGAAGCTGCCGACTCCGCTGACGAAGCCGATTCCGCTGACGAAGCCGACGGCGAGCAGGACGATGCTGCCGAAGACGTCGCCGCCGCCGACGAGGTCGACCCGGCCGAAGAATTCAAGGCCGAGCTGCGCATGCAGGAGGGTGACTGGTACGTCATCCACTCCTATGCAGGCTACGAGAACCGCGTGAAGCAGAACCTCGAGAACCGCACCGTCAGCCTCAACCTCGAAGAGTTCATCTTCGAGTCGCAGGTGCCGATGGAAGACGTCGTCGAGATCAAGAACGGACAGCGCAAGCAGGTCCGTCGTGTGCGCATCCCCGGCTACGTGCTCGTGCGCATGGAACTGACCGACGAGTCGTGGGGCGCCGTGCGCCACACTCCGGGTGTCACCGGATTCGTGGGCAACGCATACGACCCGACTCCGCTGTCGATCGACGAGGTCTTCTCGATGCTCGCCCCGATCTTCGAAGAGCGTCAGGCCGAAGCCGCCGCTGCCGAAGGCCCCGCCGCCGAAGCCGCTGCGAAGTCCGCGCCCATCACCGAGGTGGAGTTCGAGGTCGGCGAGTCCGTGCTCGTCAAGGAGGGCTCCTTCGAGGGCCACCCCGCGACGATCCAGGAAATCCGTCCGGAATCGCAGAAGCTCACCGTGCTGCTGTCGATCTTCGAACGCGATGTTCCCGTCGAACTCGGCTTCGACCAGGTCTCGAAGCTCTGATCGCCGCATAGTTTCACTGATCGCCTCGACGCGATCGTGACCGAAGGGGCCCGGAATTCTCCGGGCCCCTTCGGCGTTCCCGCGTTCACTGGCTCGGCCGCCTCGGCGAGGGGATTGTGTCGTTGGGGAAGGGATTGTGTCGATCAAGGCTGAGCGCAGTTGTCGAACCGTCTACGGGGCGATATCCGGGCCCGCGCTTGAACGACGGCGCCGAGGCGGTCGCACCGAGGCGGTCACATCAGCCGGCGACGCTGTCCCGCCTCGGCGAGGGAATGATCGGGTGATGCCCCTCACGAGCATTTGCCCGCAGGCGGGCGCGCATGGAATACTGGTGTGGTTTGATTGCGGCCCTTATCGGAAGGCCGCTGTCGAACGATGTGCTGTATATGTCTGGCACATCGAAACCTCAAGATTAAGGACCGTACATGCCTCCCAAGAAAAAGGTAGCCGGCCTCGTCAAGCTCCAGATTCAGGCAGGTGCCGCTAACCCGGCTCCTCCGATCGGTCCGGCGCTTGCCCAGCACGGCGTCAACATCATGGAATTCTGCAAGGCCTACAACGCCGCCACAGAATCCCAGCGCGGAAACATCGTTCCCGTCGAGATCACCGTGTACGAAGATCGTTCGTTCGACTTCGTGCTCAAGACCCCGCCGGCAGCCGAGCTGATCA
This sequence comes from Brevibacterium sp. OS20, assembly GCF_056837565.1. Lineage (NCBI taxonomy): Bacteria > Bacillati > Actinomycetota > Actinomycetes > Micrococcales > Brevibacteriaceae > Brevibacterium > Brevibacterium sp. OS20. Next base: position 1,299,166 of record NZ_CM166367.1, read on the forward strand.
AGAAGGCCGCCGGAGTGAAGTCGGGTTCGGCTACTCCGCACACCGTCAAGGTCGCTCACCTGAGCGCCGACCAGGTGCGCGAGATCGCCACCACGAAGATGCCCGACCTGAACGCCAACACCCTGGATCAGGCCGACCGCATCGTCGCCGGAACCGCGCGTTCCATGGGCATCACCACCGACATCGAGGTCTGAGACCTCACCCCACACAGTGGCAGGGCCCACGCAGCCCACACCACGACTGCAAGGAGTAAAGCAGATGGCAAAGCGTTCGAAGGCCTATCAGGCCGCGGCTGAGAAGATCGCCGCAGATGTGAACTACGAACCGGCTCAGGCGATCGCCCTGGCCAAAGAGACCAACGTGGCGAAGTACGACGCCACGGTCGAGGTCGCTCTCCGCCTGGGTGTTGACCCCCGCAAGGCGGATCAGATGGTGCGCGGCACCGTCAACCTTCCGCATGGTACCGGTAAGACCGCTCGGGTCCTGGTGTTCGCTGCCGGCGACCGTGCAGAAGCTGCCCGTGAAGCAGGTGCTGACTACGTCGGCTCCGATGACCTGCTGGAGAAGGTGGCCGGAGGGTTCACCGACTTCGATGCCGCTGTTGCGACCCCTGACATGATGGGCAAGGTCGGTCGTCTCGGTAAGGTGCTGGGTCCCCGCGGCCTGATGCCGAACCCGAAGACCGGCACCGTGACCATGGATGTCGCCAAGGCCGTCAACGACATCAAGGGCGGAAAGATCGAATTCCGCGTCGACAAGCACTCGAACCTGCACTTCATCATCGGAAAGGTCTCCTTCTCCGAGGAAGCTCTGCAGGAGAACTTCGATGCTGCGATCGAAGAGATCCTGCGTCTGAAGCCGTCCTCCTCGAAGGGCCGCTACATCAGCAAGGCCACGATCACGACCTCGAACGGCCCCGCCGTTCCGGTCGACCACTCGGGTCTGCGCATCTGATCTGATCGATGCACCGGCAGAGGGCGGGAAGCGATTCGTTCGCTTCCCGCCCTCTGCCTTCCCAATTGCTACCTGACGGCGGCCCAGCAACCTCGCGCGAGGTTGCTGGGCCGCCGTCAGGTAGTTCGGGGAGTGGACGGGCTCTTGTCCGCGGGCGGGTTCGCGATTAGATTATGAGCAGTTGAGGCTCTCTTCCGACACCCGCCGATGGAGGTGGACCGTCCGCCATGGATTCGACGCTGCTGCTCGAAGACACCTATCAGCGTGCCGTTCGCCGCGCACATGAGCGTCTGGCCGGGCCATCGGATCCTCTCCTCCCTGCACCATCGTCGGAGCCTGGTGTGCGCGCCTCGGTGTTGGAATCCTGGGACCGGTCTCTTGCCCGGTTGCGCGACCCCGACAGCGTGGAGGTCCAAGTCCCGTTCGAAGCCGATCGCCTCGCCGAGGTGCGCCGGCGCCATCCTTTCCACGCGATCATGCCGCTGCTGCGATCCCACCTCATCGAACCCGCCAAGGATGCCGGTCTGCTCGCCGCCCTCGGCGACGAACAGGGGCGATTGCTCTGGGTCGAGGGGGAGCGAGGCGTCCGGAACCGCGCCGAAGCCATGGGATTCGTCTCCGGCTCGGACTGGTCCGAAGAGGTCATGGGCACTTCCGCCCCGGCGCTGGCCCTGCGCTCGGGCCGTCCGGTGCAGGTCAGCCGCGCCGAGCATTTCGCCCCCGACGTCCATTCCTGGAGCTGCAGCGCGGTCCCCGTCACCCACCCTCTGACCGGGCAGGTCATCGGCATCATCGATGTCACTGGGGGAGACGACGCTGTGTCCTCGATCGTGCTGCCGCTGCTGTCCTCGACAGCCAAAGCCGCAGGTGCCCAGCTGTCCCAGCTCTTCACCCCGCAGCAGATGCACACCGACACCGAGGCGGCCGGAACCAGACTCACCGTGCTCGGTCCCAGCCCCGCCCTGGAAGGCCCGGACGGCACCCGGATCCCGCTGACCCGCAGGCACGCCGAGATCCTGCTTCTGCTGCACCGGTATCCCGACGGCATCAGCGGAGCCGGGCTGGTGGAGCGGCTGTGGACGGTCGGCGGCAGCGAAGTCACGGTCCGGGCGGAGATCAATCGTCTGCGCAGAACGATCGACAGCTTCGGCGATCTGCGCATCGACGCGCGCCCCTATCGACTTCGCGGGGACGTCGATTCGGATCTTGAGCGAACCGTTCAGGCGCTGGCCAACGGTGACGCGGATTCGGCCCTCGAACAGTTCATCGGAACCGTCCTGCCGGACTCCGATGCTCCGGGAGTGCGGGAGATCGGAGCGGAAGTCAACGCACTCATGCGCGAGACCCTGCTGCAGGACGGAACCTGGCAGCAGTTGTGGCGGTTTGCAGATCTCCCGGACTTCCGTGACGACGTCGAAGTCCTCATGACCGTGCTGCGTCTGGCCCCGCCCGAGGCTGCCGAACGCAACGCCGCGGTCGTGCGTCTGGAGGCGCTGGGTCTCTGAACTCGGCGAACCCATCGCGGTTCGGCGTGCGGGACGGTTCGACCGCCTCGGCGATATGATGCAACCCACATGCAACGTTGCGCTCGGTAGCGTCGTGGTCACACGGAGACAATCCGGTGGAATCAGACGCATCAAAGGAGTTGCAATGACTGTCTACGCACAGCCTGGTCAGGACGGGTCGCTCGTCACGTTCAAGTCCCGCTACGAGAACTTCATCGGCGGTCAGTGGGTGCCGCCGGTCAAGGGCAACTATTTCGAGAATCCCAGTCCGGTCACCGGCAAGACCTTCACGGAGGTCCCGGCCAGCACCGCCGAGGATATCGAACTCGCTCTCGACGCCGCGCACAAGGCGGCTCCGGCATGGGGCAAGACGGCAGTGGCCGAACGGGCCAACATCCTCAATCGGATCGCCGATCGCATCGAGGAGAACCTCGAGACGCTCGCCGTCGCCGAGACCTGGGACAACGGCAAGGCGATCCGCGAACCCCTCAACGCCGACCTGCCGCTGGCAGTCGACCACTTCCGCTACTTCGCCGGAGCGATCAGGGCGCAGGAGGGCGGACTCTCGCAGATCGACGAGGACACGGTGGCGTATCACTTCCACGAGCCGCTCGGCGTGGTCGGTCAGATCATTCCCTGGAACTTCCCGATCCTCATGGGCGTGTGGAAGATCGCTCCGGCGCTGGCCGCGGGCAATGCGATCGTGCTCAAGCCCGCCGAGCAGACTCCGGCGTCGATCCTCGTCCTCGTCGAACTCATCGCCGACCTGCTGCCCGAGGGCGTGCTCAACGTCGTCAACGGCTTCGGTCTCGAAGCCGGCAAGCCGCTGGCGTCGAACAAGCGGATCTCGAAGATCGCGTTTACCGGGGAGACGACGACCGGTCGCCTGATCATGCAGTACGCCTCGCAGAACATCATCCCGGTCACCCTCGAACTCGGCGGAAAGTCGCCGAACATCTTCTTCGAGGATGTTTTGGCCAAGGACGACTCGTACGCGGACAAGGCCCAGGAGGGCTTCACGATGTTCGCCCTCAACCAGGGTGAGGTCTGCACCTGCCCGTCGCGTGCGCTCATCCAGGAATCGATCGCCGATCCCTTCCTCGAGAAGGTCGTGGCCAGGACGAAGAAGATCGTCCAGGGCAACCCGCTCGACACGGACACGATGATGGGCGCCCAGGCCTCGAACGACCAGTTCGAGAAGATCATGTCCTACCTCGACATCGGCCGCCAGGAAGGCGCCGAGGTGCTCACCGGCGGCGCCAAGGCCGAGCTTGACGGAGATCTGGCCGGCGGATTCTACGTGCAGCCGACGATCTTCAAAGGCACGAACAAGATGCGCATCTTCCAGGAGGAGATCTTCGGGCCCGTCGTCTCGGTCGCGACGTTCTCCGACTACGCCGACGCGTTGGCCACGGCCAACGACACGCTCTACGGCCTCGGAGCCGGAGTCTGGTCCCGTGACGGCAACACTGCCTACCGGGCCGGTCGTGAGATCCAAGCCGGGCGTGTGTGGGTGAACAACTACCATGCCTACCCGGCCCATGCGGCCTTCGGTGGGTACAAGGCTTCGGGCATCGGACGCGAGAACCACAAGATGATGCTCGACCACTACCAGCAGACGAAGAACCTGCTGGTCAGCTACTCGGAGAACGCCCAAGGCTTCTTCTGACCCCAATTGCTACCCGATGGCGGCGCAGCAACCTCGCGCCAGGTAGCTGCGCCGCCGTCGGGTAGTTCTTCCACCTCAAGTTCAAACCCCGCATCGCTTCGTGAACCATCATCACAAAGGAGAGAATGATGTCCGCAATGAAAGCTGCAGTAGTCGAGGGTTTCGGCCAGGAACTCGTCGTCGGGGACAATGCGATTCCCGACCCCGGCCCGGGCCAGGCCTTGGTCAAGCTCGTCGCCTCCGGCGTCTGTCACACCGATCTCCACGCCGCCCATGGTGATTGGCCGGTCAAACCGAAGGTGCCGCTCATCCCGGGACACGAAGGAGTCGGCATCGTCGAAAAGGTCGGCGAGGGCGTCACCGATGTCGAGGTCGGACAGATGGTCGGCAACGCTTGGCTGTGGACCGCGTGCGGAACCTGTGAGCACTGCCGTCAGGGCTGGGAGACCCTCTGCGAATCCCAGGTCAACGGCGGCTACGGCGTCGACGGCTCCTTCGGCGAGTACATGCTCGTCGACACGAAGTTCGCCGCCATCATCCCCGACGGTGCCGATCCCTATGAGATCGCCCCGGTCCTCTGCGCCGGCGTCACTGTGTACAAGGGACTCAAACGCACCGAGGTTCAGCCGGGCCAATGGGTCGTCATCTCCGGAATCGGCGGACTCGGACACATCGCCGTCCAGTACGCCGTCGCTATGGGCATGCGCGTCGTCGCCGTCGATGTCGCCGACGACAAGCTGGCGCTGGCGAAGAAGCACGGTGCCGAAATCACTGTCAACGCCTTCGCCGAGGATCCGGCCGAGATCATCCAGGACAAGATCGGCGGCTCACACGGAGTCCTCGTCACCGCCGTCCACCCCGCGGCGTTCGGTCAGGCGATCGGAATGACTCGCCGAGGCGGCACCATCGTCTTCAACGGACTGCCGCCCGGTGACTTCCCGGCACCGATCTTCGACATCGTGCTCAAGGGCCTGACGATCCGAGGTTCGATCGTCGGCACCCGACAGGACATGGTCGAGGCGTTGGAATTCTATGCCGCCGGCAAGATCCACCCGACGTTCACGAAGCGACCTCTCGAGGACATCAACGCGATCTTCGACGAGATGGAACACGGCAAGATCGACGGCCGTGTCGTCATCGAATACTGACGAACCTGCACACCCGCGCCCAGAACTACCTGACGGCGGCGCAGCAACCTCGCGCCAGGTTGCTGCGCCGCCGTCAGGTAGTGTGGGAGGGGTCTCGGTGGTCGGATTGGACTTGCCGGGACGGACTTCGTTAGACTTGAACCACCCAAGACCGTCGGTCTCTGTGGAATCATCGGAATTCGCCATCGAATCCCGGTGCCCGCAGACGAAGACTCCTAGTGAGTGACCCGCGCAGGTGAGCCGAAATCCTTCCGTCGGATTCTTCTGGAATCGACGGCCAAGCGTTTCACGCCTTCCTGCGTGGAGCGCTTTTTCTGTTGTCGGGACAGACCGGACGACTTATGAAAGGAACACCATGGCGAGGCCAGACAAGGCAGCCGCAGTCGAGGAGATCAAACAGCAGTTTGAGAACTCCGACGCTGTGTTGCTGACCGAGTACCGCGGTCTCACCGTCGCGCAGATGAAAGAACTGCGCGTCTCTCTCGGTGAGAACGTCAGCTACGCCGTGGTAAAGAACACGCTGACCAAGATTGCAGCCAAGGAAGCCGGAGTCACCGGTCTCGATGAGCACCTCAATGGGCCCACCGCGATCGCGTTCGTCAACGGCGAACCACCTGAGGCTGCCAAGGCTCTGCGTAACTTTGCCAAGGCGAACGACAAGCTCGTGGTGAAGGGCGGCTACTTCGATGGAGCCGCGCTCAGCCCCGAACAGGTCAACCAGCTCGCCGACCTCGAATCCCGCGAAGTGCTGCTTGCAAAGGCAGCCGGTGCCATGAAGGCAAGCCTCCACCAGGCGGCTTACCTCTTCACCGCTCCGCTGGTCAAGGCCGTGCGCACTGTCGATGCCCTCCGCGAGAAGCAGGACGACGCTCCTGCCTCCGACGCCTGAGCATCACCACAAACCGAACCGGTCGCTGATCGTGACCAAAACAGGAAGGACTAGCCACCATGGCTAAGCTCACCACCGACGAGCTCCTCGAGGCTTTCAAGGAGCTCACCCTCATCGAACTGTCCGAGTTCGTCAAGAAGTTCGAAGAAGAGTTCGACGTCGAGGCTGCCGCTCCGGCCGCCGTCGCCGCTGCTCCTGCCGCTGGCGGAGCTGGCGAAGCCGCTGCTGAAGAGCAGACCGAATTCGACGTCATCCTCGAATCGGCCGGCGAGAAGAAGGTTCCCGTCATCAAGGAAGTCCGTGGACTCACCTCCCTCGGACTCAAGGAAGCCAAGGACCTCGTCGACGGAGCTCCCAAGGCCGTCCTCGAAGGCGCTTCGAAGGAAGACGCCGAGAAGGCCAAGGAGACCCTCGAGGCTGCCGGCGCCACCGTCACCCTCAAGTGATCTTCTGCGCAGCAGCCTGACTGCTGCATAGGCTTCGAACCCCCACGGTCCGCCGTGGGGGTTCTCTGCATCCCCACCGGGAATGCCCACCCCACCGGGAATGCCCACTCCAGCAGGAATGCCCTAGGAATGCCCTCATTCGCCGAGGATGTTCGCCCGTCCCATGTCGATGTGACCGATTCGGAACACCGATCGACAGGGGCCGGGCAGAAGCTGAACTATTCTTGACTGGTGACTGAGACGACGAGCTACGCCCGCGCACAGCAGCAGCTGCGCGAACGCATCCGCGGAACTTGGGCGCAGCATCCCCTCTACATCGACGAGATCATCAGGCCCGGACTGACCGAGAATCAGATCAAGGCCATTCGGCAAGCCTCACAGCAGACCGAGGACACCGGTCTCACCCACTACCTCGCGATCGTCCCCGGACTCCTGACCATGGGCTACAGCGATTGGGCGAAGTTCACCTCCGACTTCGCCTTCGACATGCATCAGGAATCGGGGGAGAAGCAGACCCTCGTCCTCTTCAGTGAAGGCGAGACATCCGCCCGCTCGTTCGCCTACCTCGTCACCGACAACGGACCCGTCGTCCCCACAGGTGCCCCGGAACTCATGAAGTCCAGCAGCGACGACTTCATCTCTGTCGAACTCGCCGTGCCCTACTATCTGCAGGTCCTCGTCGCCGCCGCCAAGGGCACCGAACCTCCCCAGGCACCGGATTTCGACACCCGCGATGTCGGTGACCGCGATGAGGACTACATCGAACGCTTCGGCCTCGACAACTCCGACCCAGACACGCTCGTCTTCGGCGCCACGGCGGGCGCAGCCCTCGGTGCGACCCTGTGGCTGCTGCATCGCCGTCATCGCTATTCCTGGCGGTCTGAGCTGACCACGAAACCCGAACTGGTCACGTCGCACAAGCTGAAGAAGGCCGTCACCGAGGCGGCCGCCCCGATCCCCGAACCCGACCATCCCGATGACGACACGTGGGCCCTGCATGACCGAGGCAGACGAATCCAGGATGCGCTGGCGGCTCTGACCGCGGCCCACCCGGATTGGGCAGAATCGGTCGACTTCGCCCACCGCAACGGCGTGTTCGTCCTCGTCGCCCTCGACCGTTGGCTGCGCCGACAGCTGCGCAGGCGCTCCAGCCGAGTCGAAGACGAACCGCGCTTCTGCTTCCTCTTCCCGCATCATCGCAAGGACATTGAGGACCATGTGCTCAAACAGTCGGGCCGCAGTCTCACCGTAGGGCTGTGCGCCGACTGTCGTCAGGAGCTGGCGACCGGCCACGACCCGGAACGACTGATGGTGCCCAAACGTCCCGGCTCCACCCGTGCAGTTCCGTACTTCCAACGCGATGACGCCTACGCACTCTCTGGTTTCGGCAGCTTCCAACCTCTCGACGAGGCGGTGCTGGATGAAATGAGCCCTCAGCGCTCCGCCGCTGTCGGAAGGAGCCGATGATGGCCGCCGGAAGCGTGCGTTCGAAGACCCCTCTCGACTGGCTCATCGCCGTCGTCGCGGTCGCTGCAGTGTCGATCGGCGCCACTCTGCTGAGCACACATCTGTTCGATCAGGCGAAGGCCGAGAGGATCACCGCAGCCGACAGTGACGCGATCGTCGTCGACTCGATCTACGACGACCGCATCGAAGGCGCCCATGATCCGAACTACGCAACAGACCGCTACCAGGCGATCGCGACGTCCTTCGCAGCAGATCCCGTCTACTTCGACGGCTACCCGGAGTTCGAGATCGACGAGGGCGATGTCGACTCCATCCGCGCGGAGATCGCCGAGGCCGACAGCCCGATCTATGTGGCGTTCCTCAACGTCTCGGATCTTGACGACGCCGATGGAGACCTCGATCTGTTGGCGGCTCGGATCGTCACCGAGATGGATGACCCCGAGGCTGCAGTGCTCACGGTCGATGCCACCGGGCGCATGGGACTGGCGGAGAAGGGCCTCATCCGACCTTCGCTGCTGACTCTGTCGGGGGACTTAGACGACAGCGACTCCGATGCCGCGCTCGCGGGAGTGCGTAAGATCAGTGCTGCCGAGACCGAGGACGTCGAATCGCGCTACTCGCACCGTCATGATGACGACGGGAACCCGGAGGTGACCTCCGAGGACACGACGAAGGACCCGCACACGCTGTCGTACAGCACCGGCGGCGCTGTGGCCGGAGCCGTCTTCGGCATCCTCGTCGGCGCGGGAATCGGCGTCGGAACATACTTCATCCGCCGCGCACTGAAGAAACGGACAGCGAAGCAGTGACCCAACAGGCCCAGACGATCGCCGAGGCGCTCAACACCGATCCCGTCTACGTGACGAATGCCGCGAAGGGGGAGATCAACGAAACGCTGCTGCAGAAGGCGGAGACGAAGATCGACAGCCTCGACTTCGATGTCTACGTCATCATCACCGGAGGCGAGGGTGCCGATAGGGATCTGCTCGAGCAGGTCAAGGTCTTCAACGGCGATGAGGGTGCGTTCATCATGATCGATACGAACACCGACCTCGCCGTCGACTACACCTTCGAGGACCAGCACGATCTGCAGATGCAGGTGATGGAGCAGATGTCCGTCGGGCGCGAAAAATGGAGCCACAGCACTCCGTCGCAGACGAAGCTGAACATGCTCCTCGACCTCTACGCCGATCCGCAGGAGGCACCCGAGTACGAAACCGGACAGGAGGCCTCGGGCAGCGAGGTGCAGACGGTCGACGGTTCGAACTCGACAGCCACTCTGTTCCTCGGGGGAGCGGTTCTGGTGCTGGCGCTGGTCATCGCCGTCATCTGGTTCGCCAGGTCACGGCGAGAGCGGGCGAAAGCCGCCCGCACCCGCCGCCGCTTCGAATTGCCGGCACGACTGCTCGACCGAGTCGATGACCTGCAGCGGAAGACCCTGCGAGAAGGACTGAACGAGGACACGACAGAGCTGGCCGACGAGATCACGCAGCTGCAGACCCAGGACCTCAGCACCACAGATGCCGAGGGAGTGGAAAGAGCGCTCGACGCCTACCAGATGGCCAGATCCATCGTCGACGACACCGAGGCCGAACGCATCGACCTTGCCGGGGCCATGGTGCTGCTGCGTCAGGCCGGACGCGAGATCGCCGAGGTGAAGCTGCACAGATCGACCAAGCGCGGGGCGAGGACCGGAAAATCCGATTCTGCCCGCTCTGCTGGCTCGACGAAGTCAGCAAAGGCGCGGGGACTCCCGCAGAGTCTGTGCACTGTCAACCCTCTCCACGGAGAGGCGCGATCGAATCAGCTGGTGAGCACCGAGCGCAAGGGACACTTGGCGGGAAAGAGCGTTCGCGTCCCCGTCTGCAGCAGCTGCCTGTCCGATCTGCACTCCGGCCGCGAACTGCAGTGGATCTTCGACGGCGACCGACCCTACGTCGAGGGCCGCAGCGTTTGGGCACAGACGCTGTTCGGAGCGATCGGCGGCGATCTCGTCACCGCCCTGCACCGGCACGGCTCCTAGGGAACCGGCCGGCTGAGTCCACTCAGTCAGTGCACGTCCGACCGTTGCTCAGGCGGGTCCGGAATCAGACCAGGCGGTGCTCTCGGGGAATCGTCCGATCATGATCACCCGGCATGGAGCGGGCGGGCAGAGCCACCTCGGCGTCTCCCTGATCGACCCTCATCCCCTCGATATCGGCGAGCTGACGGGAAACGAAATCACGGTCGACCGGGGTCCCGTGACCGGGAACGAAGGTCCTCGCCTCAGGAAACGCCAGCAGGGTGTGCAGGCTCGATGCCCATTCGCTCAAGGAAGCATCGGCCCCGGCCTGAGGTGCATCCGCCTCTTCGACGAGGTCGCCGGTGAAGACGATGCCGAGCTCGGGCAGTCGGACGACGAGGTCGGCCGTCGAATGTCCTCCGAGCACATGGAACTCGACCGGACAGCCACCGAGGTCGAGGTGCCACACATCACCGGGTGTCGGATCGACGGGCGAGACGTCGACGATGAGCTCACCGGGATCCGTGGGTAGGCTCGATCGATATTCAGCCGGGAAGTCACCGACCGCGACTCCGTCGAGAGCGATCCAGGCCGTGGCCTCTTGATCGGCGGCGAACGATGACGATGCGTACACGGCGGTGACCCCGGCGGAGACGGCTGCGGCGGCGCCGAAGAAGTGATCCCAATGATCATGGGTGATCGCGAGCTCGATCGCGCGGGGATGGCTGCCTCCGATCTCCTCGCCGAGGCGGCCCGCCCGCTCCACCAGATGTGCGGCGGCCGCGGGGCCGGGGCCCGCGTCGACGAGCAGAGAGCGATCGGTGCCGACGATGATTCCGCAGTTGACTGCGGCCGGATCGAAGCTGAGGATACTCACTCGTGTCATGGTCGCAGTCTAGAATGTCTCCCACCGGCTGTCAGCGCGACGATGCGCGAAGGAGACATTGCAATGCGAGGCGGCCATCAGCGACGACAGAGGCCACAGATGGAGATCACTCGGATCAGGTCCGGACACGGCAACCCGGCGGCAATCGAGGCATTGATACCCGAGCTGCTGGCTTTCGACACTGTCATCAATCGAGCATCCGGGCTGGGGGAGGACTTCGACCCGATTCCCGAAGAACTGCGGCACTCGCTGACCAGCAGGAGCGAGTACCGGGCCACGCTCACCTGGATCGGTCGCAACCACGGAGACATCGTCGCCAGGGGCACTGCCGACCTGCGTCTGACGAGCAACACCGACACTGCAGAGCTCTGGTGCGCGGTCCGACCCGATCTGCGCCGACGAGGACTGGGCGCGGCCCTGCTCGAGCAGATGGAGTCCGATCTGGCGGCAGACGGACGGACCGCGCTGTCGACCTATTGTGAGATCCCGGGGTCTGTCAGAACTGCCGATCTGCGCGGGGCCCATCTTGCCGCCGCGACCGGTGCCGGGACGCTGCCGGTGGCTCTGCCTGAAGTGTCGTTCCTCAGCGCTCGCGGATACGGGCTCGCCCAGATCGAACGCTGCTCGGTCGCTCCGACCGCCACTGCGGCCGAGCTCGACCTCGGTGCCAAGGCCGACGGCTACGTCATCGAGACATGGCGAGGTCCGGTCCCGGAACAGCGGCTCGAGCACATCGCACTGTGCAAGCGCCGGCTGAGCACCGACGTGCCGGGAGCAGCGAAATTCGGGGGAGAGGAGACCTGGGACGGTGAGCGGGTGAGGGCCCTCGACGCAGAGAAGGAAGCAAAAGGCGAAACCATGGCCACGGCGCTCGCCCTCCTCGACGGGGAGCCGGCGGGATACACGCAGGTCGGACACTCGGCCGATCGGCCGACCGTCGGGTGGCAGGGCGGAACTCTGGCGCTGAGCGAGCATCGTGGCCACCGCCTCGGTGCCAGGCTCAAGATCGCCAATCATCGCAGTCTCGCCGAGAACACGGCGGTCGACCGGGTGTACACGTGGAACGCGGTGGAGAATTCGTGGATGCTGGCGATCAACGATCAGGCGGGATTCGCCACGTGGGCCTGGGTGGGGATGTGGACGAAGAATCTGCACTGAAACCGTCGTCTTGCCAGACTTGACCAGATGCTATAAGCTTGATATTTGCATCGTTCTGCCTGTGGTGTGCCTTCATATAGCGGTGGGCACAGCATTTCCACTCAAGTGAACCATGCCGACGCCGGGAGTCGAAATCTGACACACCCCGTATATGTCGTGGATGTCCGGACGTCGCCGGAGCGAGTGGGCAGACGAAGTATCAGATGGTGAAGCACTCGGAAGGAACCAATTGGCCGCCGCCAACGACAACACCAGGACCGCTAATCCCCCCAAGAGAATTTCCTTCGCGAAGATTCGCGAGCCCCTCGAGGTTCCCGATCTGCTCGGTCTGCAGACGGACAGCTTCGACTGGCTGATCGGATCGGAGGCGTGGCAGGACCGCGTCGCCGAGGCCATCGAGATCGGGGACGACTCAGTCGCAACCACCTCGGGACTCGAAGACATCTTCGAAGAGATCTCGCCGATCGAAGACTTCGGCGGATCCATGTCGCTGTCGTTCCGCGAGCACCGGTTCGAAGCTCCCAAGTACTCGATCGATGAGTGCAAGGAACGCGATATGACCTACTCGGCGCCGCTGTACGTCACCGCCGAGTTCATGAACAACAACACGGGCGAGATCAAGAGCCAGACCGTGTTCATGGGTGACTTCCCCCTCATGACCGACAAGGGCACGTTCATCGTCAACGGCACCGAGCGCGTCGTCGTCTCCCAGCTCGTGCGTTCGCCCGGCGCCTACTTCGAATCCAGCGTCGACAAGACCACGGACAAGGACATCTTCACCGCGAAGATCATCCCGTCCCGCGGTGCCTGGCTGGAGTTCGAGGTCGACAAGCGCGACCAGGTCGGTGTTCGCCTCGATCGCAAGCGCAAGCAGTCCGTGACTGTTCTGCTCAAGGCCCTCGGCTGGTCCGAAGCGAAGATCCTCGAAGAGTTCGGCGAGTTCGAATCGATCCGCGAGACGATGGCCAAGGACACCGTCACCACGCAGGACGAAGCGCTGCTCGACATCTACAAGAAGCTGCGCCCGGCAGAGCCTGCGACCGCTGAGGCCGCTCGCAACCTGCTCAACAACCTGTACTTCAACCCGAAGCGCTACGACCTGGCCAAGGTCGGCCGCTACAAGGTCAACCGCAAGCTCGGCGTCGAAGCCCCGCTGTCGGACTCGGTGCTCTCCACCGAGGACGTCGTCGCCACCATCCGCTACCTCGTGTCTCTGCACGCCGGAGTGGACACGGCCAAGGGCACCCGCGACGGCGAAGAGGTCGAGATCAGCGTCAAGCTCGACGACATCGATCACTTCGGCAACCGCCGCATCCGTGCCGTCGGCGAGCTCATCGAGAACCAGATCCGCACCGGTCTGTCCCGGATGGAGCGCGTCGTGCGTGAGCGCATGACCACTCAGGACGTCGAGGCGATCACCCCGCAGACCCTGATCAACATCCGCCCCGTGGTGGCTGCGATCAAGGAGTTCTTCGGCACCTCGCAGCTCTCGCAGTTCATGGATCAGAACAACCCGCTCGCGGGTCTGACCCACAAGCGCCGTCTCTCCGCACTGGGACCCGGCGGTCTCTCGCGTGACCGTGCTGCCATGGAAGTCCGTGACGTGCACCCCTCGCACTACGGCCGCATGTGCCCGATCGAGACCCCCGAAGGCCCGAACATCGGTCTGATCGGTTCGCTGGCGTCCTACGCCCGCATCAACCCCTTCGGCTTCATCGAGACGCCTTACCGCAAGGTCGTCGACGGTGTCGTGACCGATGAGACGCAGTACCTGACCGCCGATGACGAACTCGAGTTCAACATCGCCCAGGCCAACGCACCGCTGACCGACGACCAGCGTTTCGCTGAGGTCGAGGTCCTGGCACGCCCGAAGGGCGGCGGCGGTGAGGCCGAACTGGTCCAGCATGACCAGATCGACTTCATGGACGTCTCCGCACGTCAGATGGTGTCTGTGGCTTCGGCTCTGATTCCGTTCCTCGAGCACGACGACGCCAACCGCGCCCTTATGGGTGCGAACATGCAGCGTCAGGCCGTGCCGCTGGTGATGGCCGAATCCCCGGTCGTTGGCACCGGCATGGAATACCGTGCCGCCGTCGACGCCGGCGATGTCATCACCGCTGAGAAGTCCGGTGTCATCACCGAGGTCTCGGCCGACTACGTCACTGTGCTCGCCGACGACGGAACCCAGCTGACCTACAAGGCGGCGAAGTTCAAGCGGTCGAACCACGGCACCTCGTACAACCAGCGCATCCTCGTCGACGAAGGCGACCGCGTCGAGGCCGGCACCGTCCTCGCCGACGGACCGTCCACCGAGAACGGTGAGATGGCTCTGGGCAAGAACCTCCTCGTGGCGTTCATGTCCTGGGAAGGCTACAACTACGAGGATGCGATCATCCTCTCGCAGCGTCTCGTCCAGGACGATGTGCTCTCCTCGATCCACATCGAAGAGCACGAAGTCGATGCGCGCGACACCAAGCTCGGTGCCGAAGAGATCACTCGGGACATCCCGAACATCTCGCCCGATGCCCTGGCCGACCTCGACGATCGCGGAATCATCCGCATCGGCGCCGAGGTCACCGACGGTGACATCCTCGTCGGCAAGGTCACCCCGAAGGGTGAGACCGAGCTGACCCCGGAAGAGCGCCTGCTGCGCGCGATCTTCGGTGAGAAGTCCCGTGAGGTCCGCGACACCTCGCTGCGCGTTCCCCACGGCGAGATCGGCACCGTCATCGGTGTGCGCGTCTTCGACCGCGAGGACGACGACGAGCTCTCGCCCGGCGTCAACCAGATGGTTCGCGTCTACGTGGCTCAGCGCCGCAAGATCACCATCGGTGACAAGATGGCCGGCCGTCACGGAAACAAGGGCGTCATCTCGACGATCCTGCCGGTCGAGGACATGCCGTTCCTCGCCGACGGCACCCCTGTCGACGTCATCCTCAACCCGCACGGTGTTCCCCGTCGTATGAACATCGGACAGGTCTTCGAGGTTCACCTCGGATGGATCTCGAAGCAGGGCTGGAAGATCGAGGGCAACCCCGAATGGGCTGCCGAGCTGCCCGACGCCGCTCGCGAAGCCGAGGCCGGCACCAACCTGGCCACCCCGGTCTTCGACGGTGCGCACGAGCAGGAGCTGCGCGGACTGCTGGATTCGACGACCCCGAACCGCGATGGGGACCGCCTCATCGACTCCTCGGGCAAGGCCCAGCTGTTCGACGGACGCTCCGGTGAGCCGTTCCCGTACCCGATCTCGGTCGGCTACATGTACATGCTCAAGCTCCACCACCTCGTCGACGACAAGATCCACGCGCGTTCGACCGGACCGTACTCGATGATCACCCAGCAGCCGCTCGGTGGTAAGGCGCAGTTCGGTGGTCAGCGCTTCGGTGAGATGGAAGTCTGGGCCCTCGAGGCCTACGGCGCCGCCTACACCCTGCAGGAGCTTCTGACGATCAAGTCCGATGACATCCCAGGCCGTGTGAAGGTCTACGAAGCCATCGTCAAGGGTGAGAACCTGCCCGACCCGGGAATCCCGGAGTCGTTCAAGGTCCTCATCAAGGAGATGCAGTCCCTGTGCCTCAACGTCGAAGTCCTGTCTTCCGACGGAGGCCATGTCGAGATGGGCGAGTCGGAGGACGAGGTCTACCGCGCCGCCGAAGAGCTCGGCATCGACCTCTCCCGCCGCGAAGCACAGACCGTAGAAGAAGTCTGAGTACTTCCACTTCAACCGACACAACTTTTTGATGAACGATTCGTTCATCGCCAGGAAAGAGGATTTACGTGCCTGACGTCAATTTCTTTGATGAACTGCGCATCGGTCTTGCCACCACGGAGAACATCCGCGGCTGGTCACACGGTGAGGTGAAAAAGCCTGAGACCATCAACTACCGCACCCTGAAGCCGGAGAAGGACGGACTCTTCTGCGAGAAGATCTTCGGTCCCACCCGTGACTGGGAGTGCGCCTGCGGAAAGTACAAGCGAGTCCGTTTCAAGGGCATCATCTGCGAACGCTGCGGCGTCGAGGTGACCCGTGCCAAGGTGCGTCGTGAGCGGATGGGCCACCTCGAGCTCGCCGCTCCCGTCACCCACATCTGGTACTTCAAGGGCGTGCCCTCGCGTCTGGGCTACCTGCTGGACCTGGCTCCGAAGGACCTCGAGAAGGTCATCTACTTCGCGGCCTACATGATCACCTCGGTCGACGAGGATTCCCGTCACCGTGATCTGCCCAGCCTGCAGAACAAGATCGACGTCGAGAAGCAGCAGATCGGCACCCGCCGTGACGCCGACATCGACCGTCGTGCCAAGAAGCTCGAAGAGGATCTCGCAGCACTCGAGGCCGAAGGCGGAACCGCCCAGGCCAAGAAGAAGCTGCGGGACACCGCCGAGAAGGAAATGGACAAGCTGCGCAAGAACGCCGACCGCGAGGTCGACCGTATCGAGCAGGTGTGGGACCGGTTCAAGAACCTCAAGGTCAACGACCTCGAAGGTGACGAGAGCCTGTACCGCGAGATGTTCCACCGCTTCGGTCTGTACTTCACCGGCGCCATGGGTGCCGAAGCCATCCAGAAGCGCCTCATCGACTTCGACCTCGAAGGCGAAGCCGAGAAGCTGCGTGAGCTCATCGCCACCGGCAAGGGACAGCGCAAGACCCGTGCGCTCAAGCGCCTCAAGGTCGTCAACGCGTTCCTGACCACCGATAACAACCCCGAGGGCATGGTCCTCGACGTCGTTCCGGTGATCCCGCCGGAGCTGCGCCCGATGGTGCAGCTCGATGGTGGACGCTTCGCGACCTCGGACCTCAATGACCTCTACCGTCGCGTCATCAACCGCAACAACCGCCTCAAGCGTCTGCTCGACCTCGGTGCTCCCGAGATCATCGTCAACAACGAGAAGCGGATGCTGCAGGAGGCCGTGGACTCGCTGTTCGACAACGGACGTCGCGGACGTCCGGTGACCGGACCGGGCAACCGCCCGCTCAAGTCGCTGTCGGACATGCTCAAGGGCAAGCAGGGACGCTTCCGTCAGAACCTGCTCGGTAAGCGTGTGGACTACTCGGGCCGTTCGGTCATCGTCGTCGGTCCGCAGCTGCACCTGCACCAGTGCGGTCTGCCGAAGACCATGGCTCTCGAGCTGTTCAAGCCCTTCGTGATGAAGCGCCTGGTCGATCTCAACCACGCTCAGAACATCAAGTCGGCCAAGCGCATGGTCGAGCGCCAGCATCCGCAGGTGTGGGACGTCCTCGAAGAGGTCATCACCGAACACCCCGTGCTGCTCAACCGTGCACCGACCCTGCACCGTCTGGGCATCCAGGCGTTCGAGCCGCAGCTCATCGAGGGTAAGGCCATCCAGCTGCACCCGCTCGTCTGCTCGGCGTTCAACGCTGACTTCGACGGTGACCAGATGGCTGTGCACCTGCCGCTGAGCCCCGAGGCGCAGGCCGAGGCCCGCATCCTCATGCTCTCGGCCAACAACATCCTCAAGCCCTCGGACGGCAAGCCCGTGACCATGCCTTCGCAGGATATGATCATCGGTCTGTTCCACCTCACCTCCGAGCGCAAGGGACTGGCCGGCGAGGGCCGTGCGTTCTCCGGCATGGGCGAAGCCATCATGGCCTTCGACCGCGGAGAGCTCGACCTCGGTTCGCCGATCACCATCCGCCTGGAAGACGTCGTTCCCAACGCGGACATGGAGCTTCCCGAGGGCTGGGAGGCCGGCGAACCGCTGGACGTGGCGACCACCCTGGGCCGCGCGACGTTCAACGAATACCTGCCTGCCGACTACGCGTTCGTGAACTCCACGATCGACAAGAAGGCCCTGAGCCGGATCGTCAACCACCTCGCCGAGGAGTACCCGAAGGTCGAGGTCGCACACACGCTGGACAACTTCAAGGCCGGCGGCTTCCACTGGGCCACCCGCTCGGGCATCACCATCGCGATGTCGGACGTCGTCTCACCCGAGGCGAAGACCGAGATCATCAACGATGCCGAGGTCATCGACACGAAGGTCCAGCAGCAGTACGAACTCGGTGCACTCACCGACGACGAGCGCCGCAACGAGCTCGTCAAGCTGTGGACGGAGACGACCGAGAAGGTCGACCAGATCATGCGTACGAACTTCCCTGAGGAGAACTCGGTGCTGCGTCTGGTCGAGTCCGGTGCTTCCGGTAACTGGATGCAGGTGCGTCAGCTGGCCGGTATGCGCGGACTGGTGACGAACCCGCAGGGTGAGATCATCCCGCGACCGATCGTCTCGAACTACCGTGAGGGACTCGCAGTGCTCGAGTACTTCATCGCCTCGCACGGTGCTCGTAAGGGTCTGGCCGATACCGCTCTGCGTACCGCTGACTCCGGTTACCTGACCCGTCGTCTCGTCGACGTCTCGCAGGATGTCATCATCCGCGCGGCAGAGGCCGAGTCGAACAAGGGCATCACCCTGCCGATCGCCGAACGCGATCACGAGGGCAACCTGGTTCCGCACGAGTACGCCGAGACCAGCGTCTACGGTCGTCTCACCGTCTCCGATGTCACCGACGCCGAGGGCAATGTGCTCCTTCCGGCCAAGTCCGATGTCACCGGTGCAGTGGTGGACATGCTCGTGGCCAACGGCATCGAGGAGCTCAAGGTCCACTCCGTGCTGACTGCCGATTCCGATGCGCAGATCTCCGCCGAGCACTACGGTCGCTCGATGGCGACCGGCCAGCTCGTCGACATCGGCGAGGCCATCGGCACCGTCGCAGCACAGTCGATCGGTGAGCCCGGTACCCAGCTGACGATGCGTACGTTCCACACCGGTGGTGCCGCCGCTTCGACAGGTGATATCACGCAGGGTCTGCCGCGTGTGACCGAGCTCTTCGAAGCTCGCACACCGAAGGGCTTCGCCCCCATCGCCGAGGCGACCGGACGGGCGAAGATCGACGACAGCCGCAAGACCCGCTTCGTCATCATCACCCCTGATGACGGCAGCGAAGAGATCGAGCACGCAGTGTCCAAGCGTGCCCGTCTCATGGTCGAGGACGGTCAGCACGTCAAGGCCGGAGAGCAGCTCATCGTCGGTGCCGTCGATCCGAAGCAGGTGCTGCGCATCCGCGGTCGCCGTGAGGCCGAGCGCTTCCTCGTCGAGGAAGTTCAGAAGGTCTACCGTTCGCAGGGCGTGGGCATCCACGACAAGCACATCGAGGTCATCGTGCGGCAGATGCTGCGTCGCGTGACCGTGATCGAGTCGGGCGATACGAACCTGCTGCCCGGTGAGCTCGTCGACCGCGGCCGCTACCAGGCGGAGAACCGTCGTGTGGTCGCCGAAGGCGGCCAGCCGGCATCGGCTCGTGACGAGCTGATGGGCATCACGAAGGCTTCGCTGGCCACCGAGTCGTGGCTGTCGGCCGCGTCCTTCCAGGAGACCACCCGCGTCCTCACCGAGGCGGCCATGGAAGGCAAGTCCGATACGCTCATGGGGCTGAAGGAGAACGTCATCCTCGGTAAGCTCATCCCTGCCGGCACCGGCCTGCAGACCCACCGCAACCTCGTGGTGGAGCCGACCGAAGAGGCCAAGGCCGAGATGTTCACCAACAGCTACGGCGACTTCTACGCAGGCATCGGAGCCGATTCCGGTTCCGCCATCCCGCTGGAAGACTACGACTACGGAGCATTCAGCTGATCAGCTGATCTCCCGGCCGTAAGGCAGACAGGAGGGGCATCCACCATTCGGTGGGTGCCCCTCCCGCCATTCATGTCTGCGGCATCGAGAAACGGGTGGAGTGTCGAAACACGGGCGTGTGCCCGTATCTCGACACTCCACCCGTTTCTCGATGAAGATGTCGCGAGCGTTCAGCCGAAGAGCACCTGCGCCTCTTCCCAGCGATGCAGCGGCACCGATTTGAGACTGTGCACGGCCGAGGACATCTCCACGGAGACGATGTCCGTGCCTTTGAGGCTGGCCATCTTCCCCCAGTGGCCATGCTGGGCGAGGTCGACCGCCGCCATGCCTAGCCGCGTGGACAGTACGCGGTCGTACGCAGTGGGGGAGCCGCCTCGCTGCAGGTGTCCCAAGATTGTGGCTCGGGATTCGATGCCGGTGATCTCTTCGATCTTCGGAGCGAGGTAGTTCGCGATCCCGCCGAGGCGGACGCGGCCCTTGTTGTCCACGCCGTGGTCGGCGACCTGGGAATCGAACCCCTCGGGAACGAACCCTTCCGCGACGACGACGATCGGTGCGCGTCCGCGATCTTTGGCCGAGGTCACCCATTCGGCGATCTGGTCGAAGTCGACGGGGAACTCGGGCATGAGGATCGCATGGGCACCCGCAGCCATGCCCGCGTGCAGGGCGATCCAACCGACGTTGCGTCCCATGACCTCGATGACCATGCAGCGGTGGTGCGATTCGGCGGTGGTGCGCAGCCGGTCGATCGCCTCCGTGGCGATGGACTGAGCGGTGTCGAAGCCGAAGGTGTAGTCGGTGTTGCCGAGATCGTTGTCGATGGTCTTAGGCACGCCCACGATGTGCAGACCCTCCTCGTTGACCAGACGCGAGGCCCCTGCGAGTGTGCCTTCGCCGCCGATGGCGATGAGCGAATCGATGCCGTGGGCGGCCATGACCTCGCGCATGCGCTCGGGACCGCCGTCCTCATACGGGTGGGTGCGTGAGGTGCCGAGGATGGTGCCGCCGCGCCCGGAGAGGCCTCGGACATCGAGCATGGTCATATCGAACATGTCGTCGTGGAGCAGGCCACGCCAGCCGTCGCGGATGCCGACGAATGAGGCGTTGTGGGTGCGGATTCCCTTGCGGACGATGCCGCGGATGACAGCGTTGAGGCCCGGGCAGTCTCCGCCCGATGTGAGTACGCCGATCTTCATTCCAGTTGACCCTGATCCTTTGCTCGGTAGCCTTTGGCCAGATGGACATCGTGTCCGGCCATGAGTGAGAAGCCCTTGAGGACGACGGTGCCGTTCGATCCGTCGCCCCGCGCGGACTGACGGACCTCATTGCCCGCCATGATGTTGATCGTCTCGTCGCGGATGCGCACACCCGGCGGGACGTAGATGTCGTTGCCGCCCCACATAGAGTAGGAGACCAGCTCGACAGTCACACCCGGTCCCATGACGGCGCACAGATCGATATTGTCCCCGCCCATGAGCGCATATGTGGTGACCTGTCCGGTGCCGGGTGCCACGTCGATCTCACGACCGGACATGATGGCCACCGAGTTCGTGGGTGGGGCGGAACCAGGATCGACGGCCGGGCTGAGCTCGGCCGGTCCCCGTCGCTGCAGAGCCGACCCCGGGCCCGATTCCTGATCATGACCGGTCTGGCGGGCGAGCCTCTGGTGGAGTCGGTGGCCCTCCGGCAGATCGTCGATCAGCGGCATGAGGTCGTCGAGGAACTTCGCGGAGATGGCATCATCCTGCCGCTGCGCGGTCTCCTCGGGGTCGAGGCGTCCGTTCGTCACCGCCTCCGTGATCACGGAGAGGACCTCGTCCCGGTCCTTGTCGGAGGCACGGATCCGGCGCTTCGGGGCAGGGGAGTCATCTTCGGCCATGGCCACCAGTGTAGCGGGAATCACCCGCACGGACCGGGCCTTCCGCCGAGGCGGTCGGACAGGGCGCTGTGTCGTGTCGTCCCGTCCACAGCCGGGCCACAGCTGCGACCGATGGTGGGCCTAAGCAGGGACGCGAATGTGGTCTCCATGAGATACGAGAGCAGCGCCGGGAACCAGCCCGCAGCGCACCCAGCAGCCCCGTCCCTGCGAACGCGCACGACCGTCGACCTCGTCGTCCCGGTCTACAACGAGGAGGCTTCGCTGGCCGTCTCGATCGAGACTCTCCTCGCCGCCGATACCGGTCGCGGAATCGAGGTCACGATCATCATCGCCGACAATGCGAGCACCGATTCGACCCCGAGAATCGCCGCAGCGCTAGCGGCCGAACACCCGAACGTCGAATACGTGCGGCTCGAGCAGAAAGGCCGCGGGCGCGCACTGTCCCGGGTGTGGCAGTCCTCGACGGCGGATATCGTCGCCTATACGGATGTCGATCTCGCCACCGATATCCGAGTCCTCGAGCCGATGGTCGAGGTGATCCGCTCGGGACTGGCCGATGTGGCCATCGCGTCCCGTCTGCAGCCCGGTCTTGCGGTCGAGCGGGGCATCAAACGCGAGATCATCTCCCGCTGCTACAACCGACTGCTCAAGCTCAGCCTCGGTGTCAGGTTCAGCGACGCTCAATGCGGTTTCAAAGCGCTGTCGCAGCGTGCGGCGAGAGACCTGCTCCCGCAGGTCGAGGACAGCGAGTGGTTCTTCGACACGGAGCTGCTCGCTCTCGCCGAGTGGGCCGGGTACCGCATCCACGAGTTCGGCACGGACTGGACGGATGACCCCGACTCCTCCGTCGACGTGGTCAGCACGGCGTGGAAGGACATCAAGGGCATCGTCCGGCTGCGCACGGGCGGACGCATCCGGACCAGTCACGAAGTCCCGGCACCGAACACCGGGGCGCAGATCCTCCACTTCATCGACGTGGGGATCATCAGCACCGTGCTCTACGCCGTGCTGTTCCTCCTCGGCATCCAATTCGTCTCGGAACCCACGGCGAACATCATTGCGCTGCTCCTTTCGACGATCGCGAACACCGCCCTCAACCGGGGCCACACCTTCGGGGTGAGATCCCCGCACCGCCGACTGACCTCCCAATTGAAGGGTCTGGCGGCCTTCGGCCTGTGCCTGGCCTTCACCTCGGCAGGTCTGGCCGTCGCAGATGGATTCTCCGGACCCTGGGCAACTGTCGGCACGCTCGCCGTGCTGACGGCGGCGAACCTCGCCGCCACCGTGGTCCGGTTCGTGCTCATGCGCACATGGGTCTTCGCCCGCGGTTCCCACCAGGGCGTCCACCCCGCCACCACGACTGCTGCAGCCGGAACGGCGCTCCCGAACGACAAGGACAGCGACCATGTCTGAGACCCCCACCCGATATGCCCGCACCCGCGGACTGCGACGGCACTGGTACCCGATCACACTCACCGTGCTCACACTCGGCACGATCGCGGCGTTCCTCGCCAACCTCACGGCCAACGGGTGGGCGAACTCCTTCTATGCGGCGGCTGTGCAGGCCGGATCGGAGAACTGGGAGGCGTTCCTCTTCGGCTCCCTCGACTCGGCGAACGCGATCACCGTCGACAAACCCCCGGCCTCCCTGTGGCTGATGGCCCTGAGCGCCCGGGTCTTCGGCTTATCTTCGTTCTCGATGCTCCTGCCCCAGGTCCTCCTGGCCGGGGTGAGTGTGCTCCTGATCGTCCATTCGGTGCGGCTGAGCCTGCGGTCCCATGTCGGACCAGGGCTTGAGAAGGCCGCCGCTCTGGGGGCCGGCGTGATCTTCGCCGTCTCCCCGGTCGTGGCGCTGATGTTCCGGTTCAACAACCCGGACGCGCTGCTCGTGACCCTGATGATCGGTGCGGTCGTCGCGACCCAGCACGCCCTGCGCACGCTCACCGAGGCCCACCGGCGACGCCCGTCCCGCCGCATCGCCGGCTGGCTCATCCTCGCCGGAGTCTGCCTCGGCCTGGGGTTCCTGACCAAACAGTTCCAGGTCCTCCTCATCGTCCCCGGCCTCGCTGTGTCCTGGGTGCTCTTCGCCCGCACCTCCTGGCCACGCCGTCTGCTGTGGCTGCTCGTCCCGCTCGGGTCGATGATCGTCAGCGCCGGCTGGTGGATCGCCCTCGTCGAGCTCACCCCTGCAGGCTCCCGACCCTACGTCGGCGGCTCGCAGTCGAACTCCTTCCTCGAGCTCACCTTCGGCTACAACGGCTTCGGACGGCTGACCGGCAACGAGACCGGGTCCGTCGGCGGAGGAGGCGGCGGCCAGGGCGGCGGATGGGGCGAGACGGGCGTCACCCGCCTGTTCACCGGCAGCTTCGGCCAGCAGGTGTCGTGGTTCCTGCCCACCGCACTGTTCCTCCTGATCGTGACGATCGTTCTCCTCATCCTCGCCGAGGCGGCCCGCCGTCGCCGTGTCCCCACCGTCACGGACGGAACCGTTCCGACCGGAACACGTTCGACGGACACCATCCCGGACACCGTCACGGACGGTGAGAAGGACGCCGGCCTCGCGGTGCGCGCGTCCGGCGCAATCGGCGGGGGCAGCCTCGGCGCGGGACTGCTCATGTGGGGTGCATGGCTGATCGTCACGTGGCTCGTGCTGTCGAATATGAACGGGATCGTCCACGAGTACTACACGGTTGCGCTCATTCCCGCGATCGCCGCCGTCATCGGCCTCGGCGTCGCGGTGCTGCTCGCCCGTGACGGATTCCTCCCACGTCTGCTGCTGGCGGTGGCTTGGGCCCTGACCGGAGCGTGGCAGTTCATCATCAGCTCGCAGATGACCGGGGTCCCGGGCGTTCTGCGCTGGTGCGTGCTCATCGTCTCGATCCTCGGCGCTCTGGTCCTCATCGTTACCGCGCACCGGCGGATCGGCACGGCGCTCGCCTCGGTGCTCGTCGCGCTGGCCATCCTCGGCAGCGCTGCGATTCCGGCTCAGCTGGCCGTGCGCACGATCGCCGGGACGACGCAGGGATCGATCGTCACGATCGCCGGCACGAGCTCGGGCATGGGCGGTGGACCCGGCGGTGGCGGAATGCCCGGCGGCGGCGTCAGACCCGGCGGAGGCCTCGGCGGCACGGATGGCACGACCGGTGGCACGCCCGGTGGGACACGCAATTCCGAAGCCGGCAGGGGCAGTACCGGGGGGATGCCCGGCGGAGGAGGCGGGATGGGCGGTCTGCTGGGCGCCTCCGAACCCTCCGACGAACTCACGCAGCTGCTCGAAGAGGATGCCGCGGACTACACGTGGGCGGCTGCGACGACGGGGGCGAATCAGGCGGCGGGATACCAACTCGCGCTCGAAGAGCCCGTGATGGCGATCGGCGGGTTCAACGGCACCGATCCATCGCCCACCCTCGCCGAGTTCAAACAGCTCGTGGCCGACGGCAAGATCCACTACTACATCGGATCGGGCTCCGGCGGCGGTCAGGGTCCAGGCGGCGGGAACGAGGACTCCGCCTCGTCCCAGATCGCGGCCTGGGTGGAGGCGAACTATGAGGTGACGACCGTCGACTCCGTTTCGCTCTACGATCTCAGTGCGGGTTGAGGGGATAATCGAGCTATGAACCCGACAGCGAATCCGCCGGCGCGCATCCTCATCGTCGACGACGAGGCGAACCTCTCCGAGCTCCTCGTCATGGCCTGCCACGTCAGAGGTTGGGAAGCCGAGGGAGTCGGCACCGGCCGCGAGGCCGTGGCGCTGGCCAGGAGCGAACGCTTCGACGCGATCGTCCTCGACGTCATGCTGCCCGACCTTGACGGGTTCGCCGTGATCGAGAAGATCCGAGCCGAGGGCATCGACACTCCGGTGGTCTTCCTCTCTGCCAGAGACGAGGTCGATGACCGGCTGACGGGTCTGCGGCTGGGCGGGGACGACTACGTGACGAAGCCGTTCAACCTCGATGAGGTCATCGCCCGGATCGAGGTGCGCCTGCGCCGGGGGGCCTCGAACGGTCCGGTCGATGAGGATGATGTGCTGCGCGTGGGTGACCTCGAACTCGACGAACGCTCCCACGAGGTCACCCGCGCCGGTCATCCGATCGAGCTGACGGCTCGCGAATACGAGGTGCTGCTGCTGTTCATGCGCAATCCGCGGGTGGTGCTGTCGAAGGCCCAGATCCTCGACCGCGTGTGGGACTACGACTTCGGCGGCAACGGCAACATCGTCGAACTCTACGTCTCCTATCTGCGGAAGAAGATCGACGCGCCGTTCCCGGACCTGCCGAACCTGTTCCACACGAAGCGCGGGGCCGGCTACATAATGCGGGCGGAACAGTGACTCTGCGTCGCTGGCGGCTGCAGACGAGGCTCATCGTCCTCGCCGGTCTCGTCCTCCTCCTCGTCGGCGCCGGAATCGGCACCGCCTCCTGGCTGAGCGTGCGCGGATCTCTGATGACCGACCTCGACGCCCAGCTGACGTCGATGACCTCGCATGCACGCTCGGGTGACGGCCCCGGTGCGGGCCCCGGGACGAGCGGCAATCCGGGCACCTCCGGTGGGGGCGACGACTCGGTGGCGGCGGTCGATTCGGCTCTGCGCTATCTCTTCCAGCCGGGGGTCGGCGACGGAGCTCTCGTCGTCGTCGATTCCGGCGACGGGGGAGAGGGGCTCATCGCCGAGGCGGGGCTGACCCGTCCGCGCTCTTTGTCCGCCGAAGCGATCGATGCCCTGCTCGACGTCGATGCTCACGGCGGCGAATCCGCCCATGAGTCCGTGCGGGTGCCCGGGTTCGGCGCCTACCGGGTCGTGGCCTTCGATGACGGCGCAACCACCACCGTCTACGGTGTCCCGCAGGGCAGCGTGGACTCCGCGCTCGAACGCACCGCCTGGACGACCGCGTTCGTCGTCCTCATCGGCGTCATCGCCACGGCTGCGCTCATGGCGGTGATCATCCACCGCCAGCTGCGGGACCTGCGCGACGTCGCCCGCACTGCCAGGGAGGTCGCCGACCTGGAGCTGAGCGCCGGCAAACCCGAGCTCGCGCTGCGGGTTCCCGCCGAGCTGGCGGTGCCGGGCACGGAGGTCGGCGATGTGGGAGCCTCGGTCAATCGGATGCTCGACCACGTCGGCTCCGCCCTCGAAGAGCGCTACCGCGGCACGGAGCAGATGCGCCGCTTCGTCGCCGACGCCTCCCATGAGCTGCGCACTCCGATCGCGACGATCCGCGGCTGGGCCGACCTCACCCGCCCGTACCGTGATGATCTGCCCGCCGAGGTGGCCACCTCCTTGGGCAAGATCGATTCAGGAGCGATGCGGATGTCCTCCCTCGTCGATGATCTCCTCCTCCTCGCCCGACTCGAAGCCGGCCGCCAGCCGACGAGGGAGGACACCGTCGACGTCTCCTCCCTGCTCGTCGAACTCGTCGAGGACGCCCATGTGGTCAATCCCGACCATTCGATCTCCCTCGATGTTCCCCCGGAGGCCCTCGAGGTGCGCGGAGCAGCCGATCAGGTCCGTCGGGTCGTGTCGATCGTGCTCACCAACGCCTGTGTGCACACGCCCCCGGGCACCAGCGTGCACGTCGAGGCACTGGCGGCCCGGAAGCCGGTCTCCGGGCAGCTGCCCAGCGATGTCGTGGCGATCCGCATCAGCGACGACGGTGGGGGCATTCCGCCCGAGATCCGGGACCGGGTCTTCGACCGCTTCGTGCGTGGAGACCCCTCGCGGGCACGGCAGGACGGAGCCAAGGGAGGTTCCTCGGGGCTGGGACTGTCGATCGCCGCCGGACTCGTCGAACTCATGCGCGGCGGCATCTCGATGTCGACCACGGACGCTGGTACGAGCTTCGAGCTGCGCCTGCCTGCCGCCTGAGGCGAGTCGCACAGGTTGGCCACAGGCACGACTGGGAGGGGCTACAGCGAGTCGGCGGAGAGTGGAATCACCGACAACCAGAGGAGATTCCATGACCGAGAACCAGAACCCCGACCAGAACCCCGATCCGGACCGCAACCACGCGGAGAACACAGCGTCGGGCCCGAACGCCGCAGACAGCACCCGTAGGGTCGAAGCTCAGGAGGGCACGGCAGGACCTCATGCCGGACCCAACTGGGCGATGCAATCGGATCCGGGAGTCCAGGGCAGGGCGAACGAATGGGGCGAGCAGACGACCCGCTCGGCACCCGATCCGCGGGCCGGAAGCCCGGAGGGACAGCGGCCGTGGGTGAACCCCTATGACCGGTCCGCTCCGATCGCCCAGTCCGGCGGTTCCGAGGGACCACGTAAGCAGAAGCGACGCGTCCCGCTCATCCCCGCAGTGCTCGCCGGATCGGCTCTCTTCGTCGTCGGCGGTCTCGCCGGAGGAGCGATCGGTGCATCGGCGGCTATGGCGACGAACGATTCGGGGACGAGTCAGGGGCCGGGAGGCCAGAACGGACCCGGTGGAATGGGCGGCCAACAGGGCGGTGCTCAGGATGGCGGCGGACAGTCGAATGGCGGCGGAATGCCCGGAGGACAATCGAACGGCGGAGGCATGCCCGGCGGACAGGCCAACGGAATGCAGGGTAATCAGAGCGGCAGCGCCGACTCCGGGAGCTCCTCTGACGGATCCAGCTCTGACGGATCCAGCTCGGACGGCAGCGCCTCTGACTCCGACGGATCGGACGCAAGCGCTGGCACCACGTCGGCGGACACCGACGAGACGACGATCGAGAACGCAGCCGTCACGCACTTCGACCGGATCTTCACCGGATTCGCCGTCCTCAACCGGGAGGAGTGAACGCTGTCTGATATCGGCGCAGCAAAGACGATGCCCCCACCGATCGGTGGGGGCATCGTCATGCTGACGCGTCGGTCACCTCGGTGACCGTCGCCGGATCAGCGCTTGAGGTCGAAGCGGTCGGCTTCGACGAGCTTCGTCCAGGCCTTGACGAAGTCGGCGACGAACTTCTCGTTCGCGTCATCCGAGCCGTAGACCTCGGCGATCGCACGCAGTTCGGAGTTCGCTCCGAACAGGAGGTCGATCCGGCTGCCGGTCCACAGCTTCTCGCCCTCGGGGGAGAAGCACTCGTAGACATTGGCCGTCTCTGACGGTCCGACGGGCTTCCAGACGTTGCCGAGGTCGAGCAGATTGACGAAGAAGTCGTTCGTCAGCTCGCCGGGGCGATCGGTGAAGACACCGAGCTCGGAATCTTCGTAGTTCGCACCGAGGACGCGGAGCCCGCCGATGAGGACCGTGAGCTCCGGCGGGGTGAGACCCAGCAGGCTGGCCTTGTCGAGCAGGAGGTACTCGGCCTTGAGCGGAAGTCCCTCGGTGAGGTAGTTGCGGAAACCGTCGTGGGTCGGCTCGAGGTAGCCGAACGAGTCGACATCGGTCTGCTCCTGGGTGGCGTCGCCGCGTCCGGTGGAGACCGGAACCGTGATCGAGTGACCGGCCGCCGCGGCAGCGGTCTCGACGCCGACAGCACCGGCGATCGCCAGCACATCGGCAAACGATGCGCCGGTGGACTCGGCGATGCCCTCGAGCACGGGAAGCACCTCGGCGAGCTTGGCAGGCTCATTGGCCTCCCAGCTGCGCTGCGGTTCGAGACGGAGACGACCTCCGTTGACGCCGCCGCGCATGTCCGAGACGCGGTGCGACGAGGCCGCGGCCCATGTCGTCGACACGAGCTGCGAGACGGTCAACCCGGACTCGCGGACGGCGGACTTGACGGCTTCGAGGCCGGCGTCATCGAGCGGGGTGCCGGCCGGAACCGGGTCCTGCCAGATGAGCTCTTCGCTCGGAGCTTCGGGGCCGAGGTAACGGGTCGCCGGGCCCATATCGCGGTGGGTGAGCTTGAACCAGGCGCGAGCGAAAGCATCTTCGAACGCTTTCTGGTCGTCCTTGAAGCGGCGCGAGATCTTCTCGTACGCCGGGTCGAAGCGCAGCGACAGGTCGGTCGTGAGCATACGGGGCTCGCGACGTCCGTCGCCCTGGGCCATGGGGACCATATCGTCCCCGCCGCCGTCTTTGGGACGCCACTGCAGGTGTCCGCCTTCGTTCTCGAAGACCTCCCACTCGTAGGCGAAGAGAATGTGGAAGAACTCGTTGTCCCAGCGGGTCGGGTGGTAGGTCCACGTGACCTCGATGCCCGAGCCGATGGAGTCGTTGCCCTGCCCCGTGCCGAAATCGGACTTCCAGCCCAGGCCCTGCTCTTCGAGCGGAGCGGCTTCCGGGTCGGCTCCCTTGTGCGATTCGGGACCGGCACCGTGCGTCTTGCCGAAGGTGTGTCCGCCTGCGATGAGGGCGACGGTCTCCTCGTCGTTCATGGCCATGCGTCCGAAGGTCTCGCGGATGTCGATCGCGGCCTTGACCGGATCGGGTTCGCCCTCGGGGCCCTCGGGGTTGACGTAGATGAGGCCCATGGTCGTCGCCGCCAGGGGCTTCTGCAGCTCACGGTTGCCCACGTAGCGCTTGTCGGTGCCCAGCCATTCGGTCTCGGAGCCCCAGTACACATCATTGTCGGGTTCCCAGACGTCCTTGCGTCCGCCGGCGAAGCCGAAGGTCTTGAAGCCCATCGACTCGAGCGCGACGTTGCCGGCGAGGATGAAGAGGTCGGCCCAGGAGATCTTCTTGCCGTACTTCTTCTTCACCGGCCACAGCAGACGGCGAGCCTTGTCGAGCGAGACATTGTCGGGCCAGGAGTTCAGAGGTGCGAAGCGCTGCTGACCCTCGCCGCCGCCTCCGCGGCCGTCCTGCACGCGGTAGGTGCCGGCCGAGTGCCAGGCCATGCGGATCATGAACGGACCGTAGTGTCCGAAATCAGCGGACCACCAGTCCTGGTTGTCCTTCTGCAGGGCTTCGATGTCGGCCTTGAGCTGGAAGTAGTCGAGGCTGTTGAACTCCGCGTCGTAGTCGAAGTCAGGGTCCATGGGGTCGCGTGCCGGCTGACCCTTGGCGAGGATCTTGAGGTTGAGGCGGTTCGGCCACCACTGAGCGTTGGCATCACCCTGGACGGGGTTGACCAGCTGGTCGGAATCCGGCGCCGCGGCCGGCTCCGTGGAAGTGTGGGCGACCGGGCAGCCGCCGGTGGTCGTCTGGGTCATCGTGTTCCTTTCACAGTCGAGTCGCGTTCGACGACTCGGATGACGGGATGGGCAACCCTCGCAGAAAGGGCATAGTCGTGTCCTCGAAAGAGGACGGGTGGTGGTGAACGGAAGCCGGGGTCACACGGCCGAGAACTGATCGTCGCCGGTCAGCTGAGCACCGGAGGCCGTGCAGTCGGGGCACAGGCCCCAGAATGTCACTTCGGCCTGATCGATGACGAAGCCGGCATCGTGGGACGGCGTCAGGCACGGAGCCTGACCGATCGTGCAGTCGACATCGACGATGAGACTGCATGACCGGCACACCAGATGATGGTGATTGTCCCCGATCCGGCGCTCGTACCGAGCCACCGAGCCCGAAGGCTTGATGCAGCGGAGGAGCCCTACCTCGGTGAGAGTGTGGAGCGAGTCATAGACAGCCTGGTGGGAGACCGCCGGCAGCGATTCCCGCACCGAGCGGATCACGGTCTCGGTATCCGCATGCGGGTGATCCCGCACGGCATCGAGGACTGCGACCCGCTGTTTCGTCACACGCAGCGACGTCTGCCGCAGAGCTGCGGCGGCGTCTTCGTCGTGTTCATGCTTCGTCCCGTTCACAGCACCAGAATGCCTGCTTCTCTTGAACGAGTCAAGGAAAGTGATGACAGGTTCTCGCCGAGGCGGCCGTCGGGTCGCGCTGCGGGTGCCGGTGTCCGGGTGGTGCGGTTCGACGGCAGTTGAGGAACATCACGTGGTTCTGAGTCGTCCGAGGTGAGAGGCGTGATCCTCGGGGTGAACCATCTGGAGCGTGATTTCCGCGGCAGGGCGGGGTAGGATGCATGATCGCCATTTTGACCAGACGTGCTCGAGAGAGATATTCTGGTAGGCGACTGATTGTGTTATCTGCGTCGTCGATCGATCCTGCCGGGTGTTCTGTGAGGCCCGGAATCCTTGAGAGAAGTCGTCGCTGCAGGCCGCCGAGAAGTCGTCGCTGCGCTTCCGTGTCCTTGCGACACACCCGGGCGCAGGGGTCGATGACTCGCGTGGTTACTGGCATCGGGAGCCAAGCTTCACCCGGTGTCCGGTCGGATATGTCCCACGGTTCACAGAGACGACTGCGGTCGTGGCCGGAATTGGGAATTAGGTCTATCGAGAAGCAAATGGAGAACGCTTAGTGCCGACTATCCAACAGCTCGTCCGCAAGGGACGGCATGTCAATACAGCAGGATCGGACGCTCCTGCCCTCAAGGGCAGCCCGCAGCGTCGTGGAGTGTGCACCCGTGTGTACACCACTACCCCCAAGAAGCCGAACTCGGCTCTTCGCAAGGTCGCTCGTGTCAAGCTTTCGAGCCAGATCGAAGTGACCGCATACATCCCGGGCGAGGGACACAACCTGCAGGAGCACTCGATCGTGCTCGTGCGCGGTGGCCGCGTCAAGGATCTGCCCGGTGTTCGCTACCGGATCGTCCGCGGTTCGCTCGACACCCAGGGTGTCAAGGGTCGCCAGCAGGCCCGCAGCAAGTACGGTGCGAAGAGGGAGAAGAAGTAATGCCACGTAAAGGTCCTGCACCCAAGCGACCGATCGTCGTTGACCCGGTCTTCAGCTCACCGCTCGTCACGCAGCTGATCAACAAGATCCTGCTCGACGGCAAGCGCTCGACCGCAGAGCGGATCGTCTACGGTGCCCTCGAAGGCACCCGCGAGAAGAACGGCAACGACCCCGTTGTCAACCTGAAGAAGGCTCTCGACAACATCCGTCCGTCCCTCGAGGTCCGCTCCCGCCGTGTCGGCGGCGCGACCTACCAGGTGCCGATTGATGTTCGTCCGGCTCGTTCGACCACCCTGGCTCTGCGGTGGCTCGTGGGATACTCCCGCCAGCGCCGTGAGAAGACCATGACCGAACGACTCATGAATGAGATCCTGGACGCCGGCAACGGCCTCGGCGCAGCAGTCAAGCGCCGCGAGGACACTCACAAGATGGCCGAGTCCAACAAGGCCTTCGCCCACTACCGCTGGTAATCGCCTGCCCTGTGCGCCGGTCGGCGGACCTCGTCCGCGAGTTCTGTCGTCCGGCAGCGCAGGGGAGTCGAGCAAATCATCGATTGAGAGAGAGACACCGTGGCACTTGACGTGCTCAGCGACCTGAACAAGGTCCGTAATATCGGCATCATGGCCCACATCGATGCCGGTAAGACAACTACGACCGAACGCATCCTCTTCTACACCGGCGTGAACTACAAGATGGGCGAGACCCACGACGGCGCCGGCACCATGGACTGGATGGACCAGGAGAAGGAACGCGGAATCACGATCACGTCGGCCGCGACGACCTGCTACTGGCACGATAATCAGATCAACATCATCGACACCCCCGGTCACGTTGACTTCACGGTCGAGGTCGAGCGTTCGCTGCGCGTCCTCGACGGCGCTGTCGCTGTGTTCGACGGCAAGGAGGGCGTTGAGCCCCAGTCCGAGACCGTGTGGCGTCAGGCCGACAAGTACGACGTTCCGCGCGTCTGCTTCGTCAACAAGATGGACAAGCTCGGTGCTGACTTCTACTTCACCGTCGACACCATCAAGGAACGTCTCGGCGCGAAGCCGCTGGTCATTCAGCTGCCGATCGGTGCCGAAAGCGACTTCGCCGGTATCGTCGACCTGCTTGAGATGAAGGCCTATATCTGGCCCGATGAGACCAAGATGGGTCAGGACATCACCGAGATCGAGATCCCCGAGGATCTCAAGGACAAGGCTGTTCAGTACCGTGCGCAGCTCGTCGAGGACGTCGCCGAGAGCTCGGAGGAGCTCATGGAGAAGTACCTCGAGGGCGAAGAGCTCACGACGGCTGACGTCAAGGCCGGTATCCGCGAACTCGTCATCAAGTCCGAGGCCTTCCCGGTCATGTGCGGTTCCGCGTACAAGAACAAGGGCGTGCAGCCCATGCTCGACGCGGTCATCGACTACCTCCCGTCGCCGCTCGACGTGCCTCCGATGATCGGACACAACCCGAACAACGATGAAGAGGAACTGACCCGCAAGCCTTCGACGGACGAGCCGTTCTCGGCTCTGGCCTTCAAGGTCGCCTCGCACCCGTT
Source organism: Brevibacterium sp. OS20 (assembly GCF_056837565.1). Classification (NCBI taxonomy): domain Bacteria; kingdom Bacillati; phylum Actinomycetota; class Actinomycetes; order Micrococcales; family Brevibacteriaceae; genus Brevibacterium; species Brevibacterium sp. OS20. The sequence continues at coordinate 1,332,962 of NZ_CM166367.1, forward strand.
CTTCGGATCGCTGACCTACGTGCGCGTGTACTCCGGTCACGTCAAGTCCGGTGATCAGGTGCTCAACACCTCGTCGGGCAAGAAGGAGCGCATCGGGAAGCTCTTCCAGATGCACTCCAACAAGGAGAACCCTGTCGAAGAGGCATTCGCAGGTCACATCTACGCCTTTATCGGTCTCAAGGAGACCACGACGGGCGATACCCTGAGCGACCCGGCGAACCCGATCGCTCTCGAATCGATGACCTTCCCGGAGCCTGTGATCTCCGTGGCCATCGAGCCGAAGACCAAGGGCGACCAGGAGAAGCTGTCCTCGGCCATCCAGAAGTTCGTCAAGGAAGACCCGACATACCAGGTCGAGCTTGACGACGAGACCGGCCAGACCGTCATCCGCGGAATGGGCGAGCTGCACCTCGACATCCTCGTCGACCGCATGCGTCGCGAGTTCAAGGTCGAGGCGAACGTCGGCAAGCCGCAGGTCGCCTACCGTGAGACCATCCGTCGCACTGTCGAGAAGTACGATTACACCCACAAGAAGCAGACGGGTGGATCGGGACAGTTCGCGAAGGTTCAGGTCACCTTCGAGCCCCTCGAGGTCGAAGGCGATACGATTTACGAGTTCGAGAATGCCATCACGGGCGGACGCGTTCCGCGCGAGTACATTCCGAGCGTCGACGCCGGCATCCAGGACGCCATGCAGTTCGGTGCCCTCGCCGGTTACCCCATGGTGGGAGTCAAGGCCACTCTGGTCGACGGCGCCTACCACGATGTCGACTCTTCGGAGATGGCATTCAAGATCGCCGGCTCGATGGTCTTCAAGGAGGCTGTCCAGCGGGCGAACCCGGTTCTTCTCGAACCGGTCATGGACGTCGAGGTGCGTACCCCTGAGGAATACATGGGTGACGTCATCGGCGACCTGAATTCCCGGCGTGGACAGATTCAGTCGATGGACGATGCTTCCGGTGTGAAGGTCGTCAAGGCTGTGGTCCCGCTCTCGGAGATGTTCGGTTACATCGGTGATCTGCGGTCGAAGACCCAGGGCCGTGCGGTGTACTCGATGACGTTCTCCAGCTATGCGGAGGTCCCGAAGGCTGTTGCCGAGGAGATCATCCAGAAGGTGCGCGGCGGAGAGTAATCTCCGAATTCCGGTCGCCCCGGTGATCAAGAACATGGTCGCCGGAATGAAAGATAACCAACAAAAGGTCTAAGATATGAACCGCATATCTTTTGACAACCACGAGGAGGAACCCAGTGGCAAAGGCTAGTTTCGAACGGACTAAGCCGCACGTCAACATCGGCACCATCGGCCACGTTGACCACGGAAAGACCACCCTGACCGCTGCGATCACCAAGGTCCTGGCGGATCAGTACCCGGATCTCAACGAGGCTCGCGCCTTCGACCAGGTCGACAACGCACCTGAGGAGAAGGAGCGCGGCATCACCATCAACGTCTCGCACGTTGAGTACCAGACGGAGAAGCGTCACTACGCTCACGTCGATGCCCCGGGTCACGCCGACTACGTGAAGAACATGATCACCGGTGCCGCTCAGATGGACGGTGCGATCCTCGTCGTTGCCGCCACCGACGGCCCGATGCCCCAGACCCGTGAGCACGTGCTGCTCGCTCGTCAGGTCGGCGTTCCCTACATCGTCGTGGCTCTGAACAAGTCCGACATGGTCGATGACGAAGAGCTCCTCGAGCTCGTCGAATTCGAGGTTCGCGATCTGCTCTCCAGTCAGGAATTCGACGGAGACAACGCTCCTGTCGTCCCGGTGTCCGCTCTCAAGGCGCTGGAAGGCGACGAGAAGTGGGTCAAGAGCGTTCAGGAACTCATGGAAGCCGTCGACGAGAACGTTCCCGAGCCGGAGCGCGATGTCGACAAGCCGTTCCTCATGCCTGTTGAGGACGTCTTCACGATCACCGGTCGTGGAACCGTCGTCACCGGTCGTGTCGAGCGCGGCGTCCTCCTGCCGAACGACGAAATCGAAATCGTCGGCATCAAGGAGAAGTCGTCCAAGACGACCGTCACCGCCATCGAGATGTTCCGCAAGACCCTGCCGGATGCCCGTGCAGGTGAGAACGTCGGTCTGCTTCTGCGCGGCACCAAGCGCGAAGACGTGGAGCGCGGTCAGGTCATCGTGAAGCCGGGTTCGATCACCCCGCACACCAAGTTCGAAGCTCAGGTCTACATCCTGAGCAAGGACGAGGGCGGACGTCACAACCCGTTCTACTCGAACTACCGTCCGCAGTTCTACTTCCGTACCACGGACGTCACCGGCGTCATCACGCTGCCTGAGGGCACCGAGATGGTCATGCCCGGCGACAACACCGACATGTCGGTCGAGCTCATCCAGCCGATCGCTATGGAGGACGGCCTCCGCTTCGCTATCCGCGAGGGTGGACGCACCGTCGGCGCCGGTCGAGTCACCAAGATCAACGCCTGATCTGACTCACTGAGTACCACCGGCTAGGGCCGCAGTTCTTCGGAACTGCGGCCCTTCCGCATGTTCGGACCGTAACAGCCGAGCACCGGTAGGATGATGCAGTTTGGGGAAGTTCCGCAGCGCCGTCAGAATGGGGACCGGCATGATTCGGGTTCGCGCCGTCCTTGAGAGTTCCCTCACAGCCACCGTCCCCGGAATTGCGCGGGTGAAGTGCTCTATGACAAGATAGTGAAGTTGCGTTTTGGGCGTTGACCCCTGCACTGCGGTAGTGATACCGCGAACAGCCTGAAACACTATCGGATCGATGAATCTGCATGATGCGGGTTCGGACCGAGCAGCCAATGAGTAGAAGCGCCGTCGGCGCTTGGGGGAGAAGTGAGAATTTCTCCGCCAGGATCAGCCGACACGCCCGACCTCGGGGGTCGGTCATGGTCAGCCGGCACAGACGGCAGAGAGTCTCCGACACTCTGCGAGTTGATGGCCGGAAGCAACTAAAGAAAGAGACGACGCCATGGCGGGACAGAAGATCCGCATTCGGCTCAAGTCGTACGACCACGCTGTGATTGACAGTGCTGCACGCAAGATCGTGGACACCGTCACTCGCGCAGGTGCGACTGTTGTGGGCCCCGTGCCGTTGCCAACGGAGAAGAACGTTTACTGCGTCATCCGTTCGCCGCACAAATACAAGGACAGCCGTGAGCATTTCGAGATGCGCACGCACAAGCGTCTGATCGACATCGTCGACCCGACGCCGAAGGCAGTCGATTCGCTGATGCGTCTCGACCTCGCTGACGACGTCAACATCGAGATCAAGCTCTAAGGGAGGCAGCAATGGCGAACACTCGTTCATCCGCTCTCCCGACCACCCGCAAGGTCAAGGGCCTTCTGGGAACCAAGCTGGGCATGACCCAGGTCTGGGATGAGCAGAACAACCTCGTGCCGGTGACCGTGGTGGCCACCGGTAACAACGTCGTAACCCAGGTCCGCAACGAGGAAACCGATGGTTACCCCGCTGTGCAGATCGCGTTCGGCGAGATCGATCCTCGCAAGGTCAACAAGCCGACTGCAGGCCACTTCGAGAAGGCCGGTGTGACCCCACGCCGTCACCTCGTCGAGCTGCGCACTGCAGATGCTGCTGACTACGCGCTCGGCCAGGAACTCGGCGTCGACACGTTCGAAGCCGGACTCAAGGTTGATGTGACCGCGAAGACCAAGGGCAAGGGAACCGCCGGTGTCATGAAGCGTCACGGCTTCTCCGGTGTCGGTGCCTCCCACGGTCAGCACCGCAACCATCGCAAGCCAGGTTCGATCGGCGGAGCCGCGACACCTGGTCGCGTGTTCAAGGGTATGCGCATGGCCGGCCGTATGGGCGCTGTCAAGCACACCACCCAGAACCTCACGATCCACGCCGTGGACAACGAGAACAACTTCCTGCTCATCAAGGGCGCCGTTCCCGGCCCCAAGGGTGGAGTCGTCCTCGTTCGCTCGGCCGCGAAGGAGGCCTGAACGTCATGACTGATGTCAAGACAGTCGACGTCATCGATGCCGCTGGTGCCAAGGCCGGCTCCGTTGATCTGCCCGCCGAGGTCTTCGGTGTGCCGACCAATGTGCCCCTGATCCACCAGGTCGTCGTTGCACAGCTGGCTGCGGCCCGTCAGGGTACGCACAAGACGAAGACCCGCTCCGAAGTTCGCGGTGGCGGTCGCAAGCCCTACCGTCAGAAGGGAACCGGCAACGCCCGTCAGGGTTCGATCCGCGCTCCCCAGTACAACGGCGGTGGAATCGTGCACGGGCCGGTCCCGCGCGACTACTCGCAGCGGACCCCCAAGAAGATGAAGGCCGCCGCTCTGCGCGGAGCCCTGTCGGATCGTGCACGCCTCGATCAGGTCTTCGTGATGAAGAACCTGGTCACCGGCGACGCCCCGTCGACCAAGCAGGCGAAGGCCGCACTGGCCGGTCTGTCCGAACGCAAGAACACCCTCGTGGTGCTCGATCGTGACGACGAGCTCACCTACCTGAGCGTGCGCAATCTGCCCCACGTCCACGTGCTCACCGCCGATCAGCTCAACACCTATGATGTGCTGCTCGCCGACGACATCGTGTTCACCGAGGCAGCTCTTGCCGCGTTCCTGAGCGGAAACCGCAAATCGGAGGACGCATCATGAGTCTGAACTTCAAGGACCCGCGCGACATCATCGTCGCACCGGTCGTCTCGGAGAAGACCTACAGCCTGATGGACGAAGGCAAGTACACCTTCCTCGTCGACCAGGACTCGAACAAAACCGAGATCAAGCAAGCCATTGAAACGATCTTCGATGTGCAGGTCGCCAAGGTCAACACCCTGAACCGTCAGGGCAAGCGCCGCCGCACCCGCACCGGTTGGGGAAAGCGCAAGGACACCAAGCGTGCCATTGTCGCCCTCAAGGACGGATCGATCGACATCTTCGGTGGATCGCTCTAAGCGATCCTTCGTCAAAGAAGGACAAGACTCATGGGAATCCGTAAGCACAAGCCGACGACCCCGGGCCGCCGTGGCTCGTCGGTCGCCGACTTCGTCGAAGTGACCCGGTCTACACCGGAGAAGTCGCTTCTGCGCCCGCTGCCCAAGCGCGGCGGCCGCAACAGCCAGGGACGCGTGACCACCCGCCATCAGGGCGGCGGTCACAAGCGTCAGTACCGTGTCATCGACTTCCGCCGCCATGACAAAGATGGCGTTCCGGCGAAGGTCGCACACATCGAATATGACCCGAACCGTACGGCTCGCATCGCTCTGCTGCACTATGCAGACGGAGAGAAGCGCTACATCATCGCCCCGCAGAACCTCAAGCAGGGCGCACAGGTGGAAGCCGGTCCGGGTGCAGACATCAAGCCGGGCAACAACCTTGCCCTGCGCAATATCCCAGTCGGCACCGTGGTGCACGCAGTTGAAATGCGTCCCGGTGGCGGTGCCAAGATCGCTCGCTCTGCCGGTTCGTCCGTGCAGCTCGTGGCGAAGTACGGCCGTTTCGCACAGCTGCGGATGCCTTCGGGCGAGATCCGCAACGTCGATGCGCGCTGCCGTGCGACGATCGGCGAGGTCGGCAATGCCGAGCAGTCGAACATCAGCTGGGGCAAAGCAGGCCGCATGCGTTGGAAGGGCAAGCGCCCGACCGTCCGCGGTGTCGTGATGAACCCGATCGACCACCCGCATGGTGGTGGCGAGGGCCGTACTTCGGGTGGTCGTCACCCAGTCAGCCCGTGGGGTCAGTTGGAGGGCCGCACACGCCGGCCGAACAAAGAGAGCGACAAGTACATCGTGCGCCGTCGCCGGACCGGCAAGAAGCGCTGATTGGAGTACTGACTTATGCCTCGTAGCCTCAAAAAGGGTCCTTTCGTCGACGAACACCTCTTCCAGAAGGTGGCTCGTCAGAACGAGAAGAACACCAAAAATGTCATCAAAACATGGTCTCGTCGCTCGATGATCATCCCGGACTTCCTGGGACACACCATCGCAGTACATGACGGACGCAAGCATGTCCCCGTCTTCATCACTGAGTCGATGGTCGGACACAAGCTCGGCGAGTTCGCACCGACACGGACGTTCCGTGGCCACGAAAAGGACGATCGCAAGGGTCGCCGCCGCTGAGGCGGGGCACTCTTTCGATCCTAGAGAAGAGAGAAGGAAGCGATGGAAGCCAAGGCTAAGGCGCGGTACCTGCGCGTTACGCCTCGCAAGGCTCGGCGCGTCATCGACCTCATTCGTGGTCAGCAGGCGACCGAAGCACTTGCAGTGTTGAAGTTTGCAGAACAGTCGGCATCAGATCCGATTTACAAGCTCGTGGCCTCCGGCATCGCCAATGCGCGTGTCCGGGCCGACGAGGAAGGCGTTGCGTTCGACGAGAACGAACTGGTCATCTCCGAAGCCTTCGTGGACGAGGGGCCGACCATGAAGCGGTTCCGTCCGCGTGCCCAGGGTCGCGCTTTTCGCATTGAGAAGCGCACCAGCCACGTGACAGTGGTCCTGGCCAGCGGTGACGACCTGCCTCAGCGCAAGAGCCGGAAGGGGAACCGTTAATGGGCCAGAAGATCAATCCGAATGGATTCCGACTCGGAATCACCACGGATCACAAGTCGAAGTGGTTCGCTGACTCGACCAAGCCGGGGCAGCGCTACCGCGACTACGTGCTCGAAGATGTCAAGATCCGCCAGATGATGAACACCGGCCTCGAACGGGCCGGCATCTCGAAGGTCAACATCGAGCGCACGCGTGACCGTGTCCGTGTCGACATCCACACCGCACGCCCGGGCATCGTCATCGGCCGTCGCGGAGCCGAAGCAGACCGCATCCGCGGTCAGCTCGAAAAGCTCACCGGCAAGCAGATTCAGCTCAATATCCTTGAGGTGAAGAACCCCGAGGTCGACGCTCAGCTCGTCGCCCAGGGTGTTGCCGAGCAGCTCGCCAGCCGCGTGGCCTTCCGCCGCGCGATGCGCAAGGCGATCCAGAGCGCCCAGCGCGCAGGTGCCAAGGGCATCCGCGTTCAGTGCTCGGGCCGCCTCGGCGGTGCTGAGATGAGCCGGTCCGAGTTCTACCGCGAAGGTCGTGTGCCGCTGCACACCCTGCGCGCGAACATCGACTTCGGCGTTCACGAAGCCCACACCACTTTCGGACGCATCGGCGTCAAGGTGTGGATCTACAAGGGCGACATGACCGACAAGGAGCTTGCCGCCGAGCAGGCCAAGGCTCCTGCTGCTCGTGGCCCGCGTGGCCGTGGGCGCGGTCGTGGAGGCCGCGGACGTGGTCAGGAAGGCGCACCGCGCCGTGGCGACCAGGCCCGTAATACTGAGAACAGCGCCGAAGCCCCCGCGGCTGAGGCCGGATCGGAGGGCTGAGAAATGCTGATCCCTCGTCGAGTGAAATTCCGCAAGCAGCACCACCCCAACCGGGGCGGCGCCGCCAAGGGAGGCACGACGGTGTCCTTCGGTGACTACGGCATCCAGGCTCTCGAGCCGGCTTACGTCACCAACCGTCAGATCGAGGCCGCACGTATTGCCATGACCCGCTACATCAAGCGCGGCGGCAAGGTGTGGATCAACATCTACCCTGATCACCCGCTGACGAAGAAGCCTGCCGAAACCCGCATGGGTTCCGGTAAGGGTTCGCCGGAGTGGTGGATCGCCAATGTCAAACCCGGTCGAGTCATGTTCGAACTCGGCGGTGTGTCCGAGGAAGTTGCTCGCGAGGCTCTGCGCCTGGCGATCCATAAGCTTCCGCTGAAGGCCCGTATCGTGGCCCGCGAAGGTGGTGAGTGAGAATGGCTATCGGTTCGAAGAACCTTTCCATCGACGCGCTTGACGGTTACGACAACGAGCGTCTGCAGGAAGAGCTCAAGAAGGCCAAGGCCGAGCTGTTCAACCTGCGTTTCCAGTCGGCCACCGGCCAGCTGGAGAGCCACGGTCGCCTCAAGGCCGTGCGTCGCGACATCGCTCGTATCTACACCGTGCTCAACGAACGGGAGCTGGACATCCGTCCGAACCCCGCTGATGCCAAGGAAGAGAGCAAGTGATGGCGGAGACCACGAACACCGAGTCCACTGCTGCGGAACGCAACTCCCGCAAGACCGCACGTGGCTACGTCGTATCCGACAAGATGGACAAGACCATCGTCGTCGAGGTTGAGGAGCGCATGAAGCACCGCCTCTACGGCAAGGTCATGCGCAAGTCGGTCAAGTACAAGGTTCACGACGAAGAGAACACCGCCGGCATCGGCGACCTCGTCCTCGTGGCCGAGACGCGGCCCCTTTCGGCCGCGAAGCGTTGGCGGCTCGTCGAAATCGTCGAACGCGCCAAGTAGTCAACGCCACCCCACCCACCCGGTCCCGCCCGCGGCCTCCTGCAGGCCGTGGGCGGCTACCGGGAACGGGGTGAAATGTCAATGAATCCGTTCCGCAAGGCTCGCGCTCAGGCGTGAGAACCAGCGCGACGACAGGAGAAAATAGTGATTCAGCAAGAGTCGCGACTCAAAGTCGCCGACAACACTGGCGCCAAGCAGATCCTGGCAATCAGGATCCTGGGTGGCTCCGGTCGGCGCTACGCCTCGATCGGTGACACCATCGTGGCTACCGTCAAGGATGCAATCCCTGGCGGCAATGTGAAGAAGGGTGACGTCGTCAAGGCCGTCATCGTTCGCACTGCCAAGGAACGTCGTCGTCCCGACGGCTCCTACATCAAGTTCGATGAGAATGCAGCTGTCATCCTCAAGAACGATGAGGAACCACGCGGAACCCGTATCTTCGGGCCCGTGGGACGCGAACTCCGCGACAAGAAGTTCATGAAGATCGTCTCCCTGGCACCGGAGGTGTTGTGAGCATGGCGAACAAGCTCAAGATCAAGAAGGGCGACCTCGTCCAGGTCATCGCCGGCGCTCGGCAGTCCCGTGGTGGCGATCGTGGCAAGCAGGGCAAGGTTCTTGCCGTCTACCCCGAACGCAACCGCGTCCTCGTTGAGGGCGTCAACCGCGTGATCAAGCACAAGAAGGCTACGCAGACTCAGGCCGGCGGCACCGCTGGTGGCCGTGAGACCCACGAAGCCCCCATCCACGTGTCCAACGTGGCGCTCGTTGATCCCAAGGACAACAAGCCCACCCGCGTCGGATACCGCGAAGAGAGCGTCGAGCGCGACGGTCGCACCAAGACCGTTCGGGTTCGCATCTCGCGTCGCACCGGGGAGGAGATCTGATGACGGAAACAACCACCAGCCGTCCCGCACCGCGTCTCAAGCAGATTTACCGCGAAGAGATCGTTGCGAAGCTGCAGGAAGAGTTCAACTACGCCAACCCCATGCAGGTTCCCGGACTGACCAAGGTCGTCGTGAACATGGGTGTGGGTGACGCAGCACGCGATTCCAAGATGATCGAAGGCGCGATCAACGACCTGACTCTGATCACCGGTCAGAAGCCTGTCGTGACCCGTGCCCGCAAGTCCATCGCACAGTTCAAGCTGCGCGAAGGTCAGCCCATCGGCGCCCACGTCACCATGCGTGGAGCCCGGATGTGGGAGTTCATCGACCGCGTCATCACTCTGGCACTGCCGCGTATCCGCGACTTCCGCGGACTCTCGGATCGTCAGTTCGACGGAAACGGTAACTACACCTTCGGCCTCACCGAACAGTCCATGTTCCACGAGATCGATCAGGACCGGATCGACCGCGTCCGCGGTATGGATATCACCGTCGTCACCACCGCGGCAACCGACGACGAGGGACGTGCACTGCTGCGTCACCTCGGGTTCCCGTTCAAACAAAAATAATCGCTACGTTGCAGGTCCAAACACAGTACGTGGGCGGAAACCGTAACGAGGAAGGGCAAGTGCCCAAATGACAATGACTGATCCAGTCGCAGACATGCTTACGCGTCTGCGCAACGCCAACTCGGCTTATCACGAGGACGTCAGTATGCCGTTCTCGAAGCTCAAGTCGAACATCGCCGAGATCCTCAAGACCGAGGGCTACATCACCGGCTGGAGCGTCGAAGACGCCGAAGTCGGCAAGACTCTGCTCCTGGACCTGAAGTTCGGACCCAACCGGGAACGTTCGATCGCCGGCCTGCGCCGTGTGTCGAAGCCGGGACTGCGCGTCTACGCGAAGTCCACGAACCTGCCCAAGGTTCTCGGCGGCCTCGGCATCGCCATCCTGTCGACCTCGTCAGGCCTCCTGACGGACCGTCAGGCCGCCAAGAAGGGTGTGGGTGGGGAAGTCCTCGCCTACGTCTGGTAAAGGAAGGAGAGAAGAACATGTCACGTATTGGCAAGAACCCGATCTCCGTTCCCAGCGGCGTCGAGGTCAAGGTCGACGGCCAGGATGTCGCCGTCAAGGGACCTAAGGGCGAGCTGTCCGTCACCATCGCCGAGCCGATCACCGTATCGCTCGAAGACGGTGTCATCACGGTTGCCCGTCCGGACGAAGAGCGCGAATCGCGTTCTCTGCACGGACTGTCCCGCACGCTCATCAACAACATGATCGTCGGTGTGACCGATGGCTACTCCAAGGCCCTCGAGATCGTCGGAACCGGTTACCGTGTCCTGGCCAAGGGATCGAACCTCGAGTTCGCCCTCGGCTACAGCCACCCGATCGTCGTCGAACCGCCGGAGGGAATCTCCTTCAGCGTCGACGGTCAGACCAAGGTTGCTGTCCACGGAATCGACAAGCAGCTCGTCGGTGAGACCGCTGCCAACATCCGGAAGCTGCGCAAGCCCGAGCCTTATAAGGGCAAGGGTGTGCGCTACGCCGGCGAAATCGTCCGTCGCAAGGTCGGAAAGGCTGGTAAGTAACGATGGCCTTTGGCAAGAAGGAAAGCTACGGCAAAGGCAGGGCAGCTGCTCGCAAGCGTCGTCACGCTCGACTGCGCAAGCATGTCAGCGGCACGACCGAGCGCCCTCGCCTCTCAGTGACTCGCTCCACGCGCCACGTCTTCGTCCAGGTCATCGACGACACCGTCGGCAAGACCCTGGTCTCGGCCTCCACCATGGAAGCCGACCTGCGGACATTCGAAGGCGATAAGACCGGCAAAGCCCGCAAGGTGGGCGAGCTGGTTGCTCAGCGCGCCAAGGACGCCGGAATCGATTCCGTCGTCTTCGACCGTGGAGGCAATGCCTACCACGGCCGTGTGCAGGCAATCGCCGAAGGTGCCCGTGAAGGAGGATTGGCCCTATGAGCACTGAAGAGAACAAGGAACAGCAGGCAACTGCTGAGACCCGCACCGACAACAGCGGTGACCGTTCCTCCCGTGGCCGCGGCCAGGGTGGACAGGGCGGTCAGGGTCGCGGACGCGGCGAAGGCCGTGGACGCGGTGGTCGCAACGACCGTGAAGACAAGAACCAGTTCATCGAACACGTCATCACGATCAACCGCGTGTCGAAGGTCGTCAAGGGTGGACGTCGGTTCTCCTTCACGGCTCTCGTCGTGGTCGGTGACGGCGACGGCATGGTCGGCATGGGCTACGGCAAGGCGAAGGAAGTTCCTGCCGCCATCGCCAAGGGTGTCGAGGAAGCGAAGAAGAACTTCTTCCGCGTTCCCCGCATCCAGAAGACCATTCCGCACCCTATCCAGGGCGAGGAAGCCGCAGGCGTCGTCCTGCTGCGTCCGGCCGCTCCGGGTACCGGTGTCATCGCCGGTGGACCCGTTCGTGCGGTCCTCGATGCGGCAGGCGTCCAGGACGTCCTGTCCAAGTCGCTGGGCTCGGCGAACGCGATCAACATCGTGCACGCTGCGATCGCCGCGCTGAAGGGCCTTGAGCGTCCGGAAGAGGTCGCGGCTCGCCGTGGCCTGCCCGTCGACGAAGTTGCTCCGCACGCACTGCTGCGAGCAGCTGCTGAAAGTGGGGCGAAGTCCTGATGGCAAAGCTCAAGATTACTCAGCGCAAGTCCGCAATCGGATACCGTCAGAGCCAGCGTGACACGCTGCGTTCGCTCGGTCTCAAGCGGACCAACGACGTTGTGGTGCAGGAAGATCGCCCCGAGATCCGGGGAATGATCAACGCTGTCCGCCACATCGTGACTGTGGAAGAGGTCGATTGATATGTCGAACAACGACTCGCTGAAGCTGCACGATCTGCGCCCTGCTCCCGGAGCCAAGACCGCCAAGACCCGTGTCGGTCGTGGTGAGGCTTCGAAGGGTAAGACCGCCGGACGCGGAACCAAGGGCACGAAGGCCCGCTACCAGGTTCCGCACGGCTTCGAGGGCGGCCAGACCCCGATGCACATGCGTCTGCCCAAGCTGCGTGGATTCAAGAACCCCGCCAAGGTGGAGTTCCAGGTTGTCAACCTCGACAAGCTGTCCAGCCTGTTCCCCGAGGGCGGAGACGTCACCGTCGCCGATCTCGTGGAGAAGGGCGCTGTGCGTGCAAAGCAGCCCGTCAAGGTTCTCGGCACCGGTGAGATCACCGTTGCCCTGAACATCACTGCAGACAAGTTCTCCGGCTCCGCAGCCGAGAAGATCAAGGCTGCAGGCGGAAGCACCAACGAGGCCTGATCCGTTCCACTCGGAACGGATTCCCGGCTTCAACGCTGGTCAAAGGGGGCGGTCACTTCGGTGGCCGCCCCCTTCTGCATCCCTGAACGCCGGCGGCGGTGGTCCGCATACCAGGCCGAGACCGGCCAGACGCCCTCTCGAACACCGCGTGAAACCGCTCCGATGCGATCTCAACCCCTGTCTGAAACCGCTCTTCGACCGCCTCGAACACAGGTTGCGCCGAGTCGCCGCGGGGCTTCGCCGGTTTCGGCCTGGAGGGCATACCCTGGTAGTCTTTTGCAGGTATTTGTCTCAATCGCCAGGTCGCGACCACGACTCTGACTTTTCATCCCCCAACGAGGAGGACGCTTGATCGGCGCAATCCGGAGGGCCTTCAGAACGCCCGACCTGAGGAAGAAACTCCTCTTCACCCTGGGCATTCTTGTCATCTTCCGACTCGGCTCGTTCATTCCTTCGCCTGGAATCGACTACACCAAGGTGCAGGAGTGCGTGGCTTCGCCTCAGCTCAATGAGGGCGGATTCGCCATGATCAACCTCTTCAGCGGCGGCGCGCTGCTGCAGCTGTCGATCTTCGCCCTGGGCATCATGCCGTATATCACCGCGAGCATCATCGTCCAGCTGCTGCGAGTGGTCATTCCTCGCTTCGAAGCCCTCCATAAGGAAGGTGCCTCTGGCCAGGCGAAGCTGACTCAGTACACTCGCTACCTCACCATCGGCCTCGCGATCCTCAACTCGACGACCCTCGTGGCGACCGTGCGCTCCGGTGCACTGTTCGGCGACGTCCAGAACTGCCAGGATCTCATCGCCAACGACACTTGGTGGGGCATTGCCGTCCTCGTCCTCACCCTGACCGCAGGAACCGGCCTGATCATGTGGCTGGGCGAGCAGATCACCGAACACGGTGTGGGCAACGGAATGTCGCTGCTCATCTTCACGTCCGTCGCTTCTGCCTTCCCGTCCTCGCTCGGTGCGATCTTCCGCGAGCAGGGTGTCGACATCTTCATCATCGTCATGGCCGTCGGACTCGTCCTCATCGCCCTCGTCGTCTTCGTCGAGCAGTCGCAGCGCAGGATCCCCGTCCAGTACGCCAAGCGCATGGTGGGACGTCGGATGTTCGGCGGAACGTCGACCTACATCCCGATCAAGGTGAATATGGCCGGTGTCATCCCCGTCATCTTCGCCTCTTCGGTGCTCTACCTGCCGAGTCTGATCTCGCAGTTCTTCGACCCCGAATCCAAGGCAGTCGAATGGATCAACACCTACTTCACCCGCGGTGACCATCCTCTCTACATCACCGTGTATGCGCTGCTGACGATCTTCTTCGCCTACTTCTACGTAGCGATCACCTTCAACCCTGAAGAGGTTGCGGACAATATGAAGAAGTACGGCGGCTTCATCCCGGGTATCCGTGCCGGTCGCCCGACCGCCGAGTACCTCAGCTACGTACTCAGCCGCATCAACTTCCCCGGCTCGCTCTACCTGGCTTTCGTCGCCCTCATTCCGCTGATCGCTCTGGTTCTCATCAACGCCAATCAGAACTTCCCGTTCGGCGGCACCTCACTGCTGATCGTCGTCGGCGTCGGCCTCGAAACGGTCAAGCAGATCGACGCGCAGATGCAGCAGCGCCACTACGAGGGTCTGCTGCGCTGATTCGACCGGACGCTGACGTTCAGCGGACATTCCATTGGAAGGACACCTTATGAGTTCACGCATCATCCTGATCGGCCCTCCCGGAGCCGGCAAGGGCACCCAGGCCGCACGCCTGTCCGAGGCGCTCGGCGTCCCGGCCATCTCGACCGGAGACATCTTCCGGGCGAATGTGAAGGGTGAGACCGAACTGGGCAAGCTGGCCAAGCGCTACATGGATGCCGGCGAGTACGTGCCCGACGAGGTCACGAACTCGATGGTCGCAGATCGACTGGCACAGGATGACGCAGCCGAAGGCTTCCTCCTCGATGGGTATCCTCGCACCAGCGCCCAGGTCGACGAACTCGACAGGATCCTCGCTGCAGAGGATAAGGCGATCGAGCACGTGGTCGAGCTCACCGCCGACACCGACGAGGTCGTCGCTCGTCTCCTCGCGCGTGCTCAGACCGAAGGCCGCAGCGACGACAGCGAAGACGTCATCCGCCATCGCCTCGACGTCTACGAAGAGCAGACCCAACCGCTGACCGATATCTACCGCAGCCGCGGTCTGCTTCGCCAGGTCGACGGACTCGGCGAAGTCAACGACATCACCGAGCGCATCCTCTCGACCATTCGATGATCTTCGGACCACGTATCGAGCTGAAGACTCCCGCAGAGCTTGAGCTCATGCATCGGGCCGGGCAGCTGACAGCAGAAGTGCTCTCAGCGGCCCGGTCCGCGGCCGTTCCCGGAGCCTCCACCGCCGAGGCGGACGCCGCTGCGGAAGCCGTCATCGACGCCGCCGGCGCCCGCTCGAACTTCAAGGGCTATCAGGGATTCCCTGCGGTCGTGTGCATATCCGTGAACGAGGAGATCGTCCACGGCATCCCGGGATCCCGTGTCCTCAACGCCGGGGACATCGTGTCGATCGACGGCGGCGCCGTCGTCGACGGCTTTCACGGGGACTCGGCGCTGACGATGATCGTCGGCGGCGACGAAGCAGGCACTGCAGCCGACCGTGAGCTGTCGTCTGCCACCGAGGCGGCTATGTGGGCAGGCATCGCGGCATTCGCGACCGGTACGAAGGTCAGCGACATCGGCGACGCCATCGATGACTTCGTCTCCGAATCATTCCCCCACCTGGGCCTCGTCGAGGAATTCACCGGACACGGAATCGGCACCTCCATGCATATGGCGCCTGAGGTCCTCAACTACCGTGCACGCTCGAACGGCCCGAAGATCAAGCCCGGAATGTGCTTGGCGATCGAGCCGATGCTCACCACGGGAGGTGCGGACACGCGCACTCTCGCCGACGACTGGACTGTCGTGACGGCGGATGGGTCACGGGCGAGCCACTGGGAACACAGCGTGGCCCGCCATGACGGGGGAGTCTGGGTACTCACAGCCGCCGACGGGGGAGCGGCCGGGCTGGCGCCGTTCGGAATCACTCCCGTGGCTCCGAAAGACGCCTGAGGGGAGAACTCAGGCGGCCGGCATCTGCTTTCTCAGGGCAGACCTGCCGACGAAGTAGACTGCGGCGAAGGTTCCGGACGCCGCCATCAGTGCGAGTGCGAACATCCACGTGGCCGTCTCGGCGATGGTGAATCCGAAGATCTGGAATGCGCAGAAGGCGATGAAAGCCGTGATCGCTCCCGCCAGCAGTCCGGAGGTGCGGGCCGTCTGGTAGGCGCGCTGATCCAGTGTGTGCTTCTCGTCATCCATGTCGTGGCTCCTCGTCGCTTGGCTGCGATCTCGGTCCTGTCGGCACCGATCCTTGTGTCTTCACGGTAGAATCCGGCCATGACGAGTGTCCACAATGTCCCGAAACGTCGGACAGATGTGGGCGATCGGTATCGGATGACGCGGATCGCCTTCGACGTGGTCTCCGTTTTCGGGTGCCTGCAAGCCAGTGGACTGCCGGGACCCGTCATCGTCAGCGTGCTGCGTGAACACGGATATTCCTCCTCGAGCGTTCACAATCAGCTCGTACGGATGGTCCAACGTGGCATCATCAGCAGCGAACGAATCGGGCGGGTCTCCATCTACCGTCTGAGCGAACAGATCCTCTCAGATTTCGGTGACATCGCAGGCGATCACGTCTTCCCCGACTATGCGGGGCGCTTCCACACCATCGTGTATTCGGTTCCGGAAGCTGAACGCGGACTGCGCGACCGACTGCAGTACATTGCGCGGAGCTTGGGATACAGACAGCTGAGACCGGGAATCCTCATCGGCTTCGCAGACCAGTCCAGACTGCTCTCGAAGAGACTGCCCCACATCCCTGTTCCCGGCTGGTCAGAGGCAGGAGTGCTGACCCCCGAGTCCCTCGCGGCGGCACGCAGGATGACGACTCGGGCATTCGAACTCGACGCTGCTCTCGCCCAGCTGCCGCCTCTGGAAGAGCGCATGAACGCATTGAGTTCGGGGGGTTCGGCACCCGGCACGGGTTGCGCAGGGCTGAGCCTGGGAAGCTTCTTCGATCTGTACTACGACGTCGCCCGTGCAGTGATGACCCACCCGCTGCTGCCGGAAACTCTCGTCGACGGGACTCAGCCGGCTTTGCGGTTCCGTGCGCTGATGCGGCAGTGCAATCTCGAATACTATCTGCGCTTCGATCAGCTGATCCGCGAGTGCGCGGGAGCAAGCTCATCCTTCGAACTCATCGAATGGCTGCCCGAAGACTGATCAGTGTCGGGTGTGGAGGCCATTGGACATGTCGGTCAGAGGGCCCAGGGCATGGTGGTCAGAGTATCCGGGCGATCCTCTTGACCGCTTCGGTGAGCAGAGGTCGGGGGAGTGCGAAGTTGAAGCGGATATGTCCGGCCCCGACCTGTCCGCAGAGTCGACCTTCGGTCACGGCCACCGCGGCGCGGGATCGGATGTGATCGGACAGGTTCGACTCCAGTCCATAGCCGCGCAGATCCAGCCAGGCCAGATAAGTGCCTTCCGGTTCGATATAGGCGGCACCCGGCAGCAGTGACCCGACGAGATCGGTGAAGTGGTCGCGGTTGCCTTTGAGGTAGCCGGTGACTTCGCTCAGCCAGTCATTCGCATGCGTGTAGGCGGCGGTGGTGGCGAGTATCCCCGGGTTCGACGCGGCTCCGGAGACGAACTGTCCCTTCTTCGCCCAGACCTCACGGTCGCTGGGGGAGGTGAGGATGAGCTGGGCACATTTGAGGCCGGGGATGTTGAAGGCCTTCGACGCGGCTGTCGCGGTGGCGGTGTGGGCGGCGGTCGCCTCGGTGAGAGTGGCATACGGAATGTGCCGCGCGGGGGCGTAGACGACCGGTGCATGGATCTCATCGGAGAACACCCGGGCACCGGCCTTCTCCACGACGTCGGCGAGGGCCAGCAGTTCGGCCTCGGTGAAGACCTTGCCGATCGGATTGTGCGGATTGCACAGGACGAACGTGGCTCCGGGGGTCAGAACGGAGGCGATGGCATCGAGGTCGAATGACCAGCCGGACTCCGATCGCAGCATCGGGACTTCGATGAGCTCGCGGCCGGTCACTCGCGCGACATCGAAGAACGGCATATAAGCCGGTGTCGGCAGCACGATCGGAGTGTCGGGTGGGGTGAGGTGGGTGAGGACGCCGAGGAACGCAGCCAGCACATCACTGGCCGGTTCGATGTGACCGACGGGGATCCGCCAGCCGTAGTGCTCGGAGCAGAAACTCGAGGTCGCTGTTCTCAGGTCGGCGGTCAGGTCGGCGGGAGCGTAGCCGTAGAGGTCACGATCGTCGATGGTCTGCAGCGACTGCCGTACCGCGGGAGCCACCCCGAAGTCCATCTCGGCGATGAAGGCGCCGATGGAGCCGGGGAAGGACGACCACTTGCGGCCGCCCTTCGCGACAAGGGACTCCTCGGTGATGGCATCGAAATCGGACATCTCTGTGCTCCTTTTCGGGGACTGCGTCGGGTGCGGTTCTCACGCTAGCAGTCGGGGCGGCCGAGGTGCGCTCCATTCGTCGTCAGGGGACATGGGAACGGTGCGCCGCCTCGGCGAAGATGGGATTGTAAGGGACTTCGCGCTCAGAAGCGAACACCGTGTGGAAGATTCTTTCTCCGTAGTGTAGGGTTGATGATTGGTCTGTTCTCATTCAACTCACCCTTTTTCAGATGTGGGCGGCTTCTGCCATCCACTTCTTTTATGTGGTGACGAGGACTGCAGACCGAGGGGTCACCGGCATTGAGTCGGTGATACACGATTACGTCGAACGCGAAGGTTTCGCGGGAATACGAGGTTAGCGAACGATATGGCCAAAAAAGAAGGGGTCATTGAGATCGAAGGCACCGTTGTCGAGGCTCTGCCGAACGCATCGTTTCGGGTTGAGCTGAGCAACGGGCACAAGGTGCTCGCACATATCTCCGGAAAGATGCGTCAGCACTATATCCGCATCCTTCCCGAGGACCGGGTCATTGTGGAGCTGTCTCCATACGATCTCTCGCGCGGACGAATCGTTTACCGCTACAAGTAAGGATCTTCGATCATTCGCGTCCTGTCCGGCCGGGCAGGGACCGAAAGAAGGAAAAACGATGAAGGTTAAGCCCAGCGTCAAGAAGATCTGCGAGAACTGCCAGATTACCCGCCGTCACGGCCGGGTCATCGTCATCTGCTCCAACCCGCGCCACAAGCAGCGCCAGGGCTGAGCAGCTCGTTTCGAGCAGATCGAGGCTCCACAGCGGAGCCTCAGCAGCACCACACCCGCGCAAACCTCGCCATCTGCGTTCGGAGCCATGAGAAGTGAGAGCTTCCGGGGAACGGACACAGGACGATACCTCCGGTCGGGGGCCGGAGACCTTGGGAGACCAAGGACAGGTTTGCATCAGCACCTCCGAAACAACAACAGGAGACAGTACCCATGGCACGACTTGCCGGAGTCGACATCCCGCGCGAAAAGCGCGTGGAAGTCGCCTTGACTTACATCTATGGTGTGGGCCGCACCCGTGCGCGCCAGACCCTGACCGAAACGGGAATCAGCCCTGATACCCGTGTGAAGGACTTGAGCGACGCAGAGCTCGTCCAGCTGCGTGACTACATCGAGGGCACATTCCAGGTTGAGGGTGACCTCCGTCGTGAGGTGGCCGCCGATATCCGCCGCAAGGTCGAAATCGGAAGCTATGAAGGCCTGCGTCACCGCCGCGGTCTGCCGGTTCGCGGTCAGCGGACCAAGACGAATGCGCGTACCCGCAAGGGACCGAAGCGCACCGTGGCCGGTAAGAAGAAGTAACACGCTCACTCGGTTGGCTGAGGCCAACCACCTCGATCAGGAGTAGGACATATGCCTCCCAAGTCACGCGCCGCTACAGTGCGCAAGCCTCGCCGCAAGCTGAAGAAGAATATCGTTGCCGGCCAGGCCCACATCAAATCAACCTTCAACAACACCATCGTGTCGATCACTGATCCGACCGGTGCTGTCATCTCCTGGGCCTCCTCAGGTGAGATCGGCTTCAAGGGTTCGCGCAAGTCGACCCCGTACGCCGCTCAGATGGCTGCTGAATCGGCTGCTCGCCGGGCGCAGGAACACGGCCTGAAGAAGGTCGACGTGTTCGTCAAGGGGCCGGGCTCGGGCCGCGAGACCGCCATCCGTTCGCTGCAGGCCGCCGGCCTGGAACTGGGAACCATCCAGGATGTCACTCCCGTTCCGTTCAACGGCTGCCGTCCCCCCAAGCGCCGCCGCGGCTGATCCTTCCGTGGAACTGCAACGGATGACGGGTGAGATCCCGACATCGGTCGCAGAACGGATTCCCAGATAACCCGAACCGTTCTTCATGGCCTTTGTGGCCATGACGTGCAGTGCGAACGTCATATAGCGGATGTTCGCTGAAAGGAAGCCCACGTGCTCATTGCACAGCGCCCAACGCTCACGGAAGAAGTCGTCTCCGATAACCGCTCACGGTTCGCCATCGAACCGCTCGAGCCCGGATTCGGCTACACCCTCGGCAACTCGCTTCGCCGGACCCTGCTGTCCTCGATCCCTGGTGCCGCCGTCACGTCCATCCGGATCGACGGAGTGCTCCACGAGTTCAGCACCGTGCCGGGAGTCAAAGAGGATGTCACAGAATTCATCCTCAACCTGAAGTCCCTGGTCGTATCGTCCGAATTCGACGAACCGGTCGTCGCCTACCTGCGCAAGCAGGGACCTGGCACCGTGACCGCTGCCGATGTCTCTGCTCCTGCCGGGGTCGAGATCCACAATCCGGACCTGCACATCGCCACACTGAATGGTGAGGGTCGTCTGGACATGGAACTGACCATCGAACGTGGACGCGGATACGTTTCGAGCGCTCAGAACAAGAACGCGGATGCAGAGATCGGCCGGATTCCGGTCGATTCGATCTACTCTCCGGTTCTCAAGGTCACCTACAAGGTCGAAGCCACGCGTGTCGAACAGCGCACCGACTTCGATCGTCTGGTCCTCGACGTCGAAACCAAGCCCTCGATGACCCCGCGCGATGCCATCGCATCTGCGGGCAAGACCCTGGTCGAACTCTTCGGCCTGGCTCGAGAGCTCAACGTCGAAGCTGAAGGCATCGAGATCGGACCCTCGCCTGTGGACGCGGCACTCGCCGCCGACCTGGCGCTGGCGATCGAAGATCTCGACCTGACCGTGCGCTCCTACAACTGCCTCAAGCGCGAAGGCATCCACACCGTCGGCGAACTCGTTGCTCGCAGCGAAGCCGACCTGATGGATATCCGCAACTTTGGTTCGAAGTCGATCGACGAGGTCAAGGCGAAGCTCAACGAGCTCGGCCTGAGCCTCAAGGACAGTCCTGCCGGGTTCGAAGCCGGTCTCGTTGATGAGGACCAGTCCTACGTCGAAGACGAACAGTACTGATTAAGACCTAGGAGTAACTGACAATGCCAACCCCAACCAAGGGTCCCCGCCTCGGCGGTTCGCCCACACACGAGCGCATGATGCTCAACAACCTGGCAGCCCAGCTGTTCGAGCACAAGCAGATCAAGACGACTGTGACGAAGGCCAAGCGCCTGCGTCCGGTTGCCGAGCGCATGATCACGAACGCCAAGAAGGGTGACCTGGCCGCACGTCGTCGCGTGCTCGGCCAGATCTCCGACAAGTCGATCGTGCACGAGCTCTTCACCTCGATCGCCGAAACGATGGCCGAGCGTCCCGGTGGATACACCCGTATCACCAAGATCGGCCCCCGTCCCGGCGACAACGCCCCGATGGCCGTCATCGAACTGGTCCTCGAGCCCTACTCGCCGAAGCAGGCAACCGTGAAGGAAGCCGAACAGGCCACCGCCGCTGCCGCTCCGGCAGAAGAGGCACCGGCTGAGGCTGAGGTCGTCGACGAGGCTCCGGCCGAAGACGCCGCAGTCGAGGCAGAGTCAGCCGAGGCTGACGCCGAGACCGCTGAAGAGTCCAACGAGGCTGCCGAGGAGAAGTAAGCTCCTCGACCGACTGACGGCTCGGATCTCCGCAGCCGTGAGTCACACACTTCAGGCGGGCACCGACACAGGTGCCCGCCTGAAGTGTATTCACCGCTGGCGCGGGGATCGACAAGCACGTGCAGGCCGCCTCGGTGGGGTCAGTTTTCACGCACCTGTCCGACCACCTCGGCGTGAATGATTGCTCTTCGTTCCAATCATCGGTTTCGATTCAGATGATTGGAACGAGGAGCGATTACTCCGGTACGCAACCTGAGGCTCTCAACGCAATGTGATGTCACCGCATGAGTGACCGGCGCCCCGTCTGATCGGGCAGGCGTCTGCAGACGTACCGCGATCCGTTCAGTGCACGGACGGTGGGCAAGCCATGGGTCATACTGACGGCTCGATATGACGAAGGCCGGGGCACGATCGTGCCCTGGCCTTCGGTCAGTTCGCGTCGACTCTCACATCACGAGTCTGTTCTCACTTCACGCGGGAGAGTTCCACGGATTCTTCGAACTCGATGTCAGAGGCCTCATCGTGCTTGTAGGTGAAGCGACTGACGACCACGGCGACGATGAGGTTGACGATGAAGCCGGGAATGATCTCGTAGATCGAATCCGTCATCGGGGTGCTCACCTGGCCCCAGACGAAGGCCACGACCGCGCCGGAGAGCAGACCGAACAGGGCGCCCCAGTTGCTCAGACGCTTCCAGAACAGAGTGAGCAGGACGATCGGCCCGAAGGAGGCGCCGAAGCCTGCCCACGCGAAGGCGACGAGGTCGAGGATGCTGTTCGATGGTGAGATCGCGAGGACGACCGCGATGACGGCGACGACGAGCACGCCGAGGCGGCCGAGCAGTACGTAGGTCTTGTCCTGCAGCGTCCTCGTGGATCCGGTGCTCAGGGCGACGATCTTGAACAGATCCTCGATGAGCGCTGACGACGTGACGACGAGCTGCGAGGAGATCGTCGACATGATGGCTGCCAGCACCGCAGCCAAGACGAGGCCGGCGATGAACGGGTGGAAGAGGATCTGCGCGAGGTCGAGGAAGACGGTTTCGGCGTCTGCGGGTTCCATATCCGCGTGCTGAGAGAAGTAGGAGATGCCGACGATGGCGGTGGCGACGGCACCGAGCGCCGAGATCGCCATCCAGCCGACGCCGATGCGCCGAGCGACGGTGGCATCGGCGGGAGTGCGCAGGGCCATGAAGCGCACGATGATGTGCGGCTGGCCGAAGTAGCCCAGTCCCCAGGCCAGGGCGGACACGATCGACGCGATCGTCGCGAAGGTCCAGAATTCGTCTGAGCCGAAGAGGCTGAGCAGACCGGGATCGATTTCGGTGACGTTGTTGACTACCGTCGTCGGCCCGCCGGCGTTGATGACGGCGACGATCGGCACAGCCACCAGAGCAGCGAACATCAGCAGACCCTGGGCGACATCCGTGAGAGTCGCGCCGAGGAATCCGCCGAAGAGGGTGTAGATCATCGTGATCGCTGCGACGAGGAGCATTCCACCGAGGTAGTTGAGTCCGAAGCTCGACTCGAAGAATTTGCCGGCCGCCACCATGCCCGACGAGACGTAGAAGGTGAAGAAGACCAGAATGATGATGCCGCAGACGATGCGCAGCAGTCGTGTCCGGTCTTTGAGCCGCTGTTCGAAGAAGCTGGGGATCGTGATCGAGTCGCCGGCCTTCTCCGTGAACGCACGCAGGCGAGGCGCGACGATCTTCCAGTTGACCCAGGCGCCGACGGTCAGGCCGATAGCGATCCAGGCTTCGATGAGCCCGGAGACGTAGATGGCGCCGGGCAGACCCATGAGCAGCCACCCCGACATATCGGAGGCGCCGGCGCTCAGCGCGGCAACGCTGGGTCGCAGTCCACGTCCCGCGAGCATGTAGTCGTCGAGGTTGTTCTTCGTCTTGCGGTAGGCAAACCAGCCGATGGCCAGCATGCCGATGAAGTAGAGGACGATCGCGATCGTGCGGAAAGTGGTTTCCGACATTTGAGCTCAGCTCCTTCGATAGGCCGAGCCGACCTTACAGGACAAGAGGTCGCAGGTGTGAATTTCCTGTGCACCTCCTTGTTGCGAGAGTACACAGCGACACTGCTGGAGCGGCAGGCTCAGTCGAAGACGACGGTGCGATGGCCGTCCATGAGCACGCGGCCTTCGGCATGCCAAGCGACGGCCCGAGCGAGCACGGCCGCTTCGACGTCCTGACCGTGCCGGACGAAATCGGCGATCGCCTGATTGTGATCGACGCGGGCCACATCCTGTTCGATGATCGGCCCCTCGTCGAGGTCACTGGTGACGTAGTGGGCAGTCGCGCCGATGATCTTCACGCCTCGGGCATGCGCCTGATGGTAGGGCTTTGCGCCCTTGAAGCTCGGCAGGAACGAATGGTGGATATTGATGACCCGGCCCTCGAGGCGGGCGCAGAGGTCGGGGGAGAGGATCTGCATGTATCGGGCCAAGACGATGAGTTCGACCTCGAGGTCATCGACGAGAGTCGAGAGCCTCGCCTCGGCGTCGGCCTTCGTCTCCCGGGTGATCGGAATATGGTGGAAATCGTGGCCGTGGAACTCGGCGAGCGGACGCAGATCGGCATGGTTGCCGGCGACGCCGACGATGTCGATGGGCAGCTGACCGGCCGAATGCCGGAACAGCAGAGTGTTGAGGCAGTGCGCGGCCTTGGACACCATGATCAGGGTGCGGGTCTTCTTCTCCACCGGTTGCAGGCTCACAGTCATCGCGAACCGGGGAGCCACCTCGGCGAGTGCCTCTTCCACGGTCTGGGCCGTGGTCTCTGCAGGCGTCGAGAACTGCAGGCGCAGGAAGAACTGACGAGAATCGGGGGAGGAGAACTGCTGGGATTCGGTGATGTTGCCGCCCAGGCCCGCGAGCACCCCGGTCACGGCGTGGACGATGCCGGTCGAATCGGGGCAGGTGACTCTCAGGATCCATTCGCAGCTCATGGACTCGATCCTAATCGGTGGCTGCGCTCAACGCCCACTCCGAGTCGGCATCCGGATGGCGGTCGCGGCCCCGGAAGCAGGTGGCGTCGCTGTTAGCATGGTGCCGGGTGACGGCCGCGGTTTGCGCGCTGCCTCGCTCCCATCATCGGATGCCACAGGAGAGTACTCATGACCGAAAACTCGATGCAGGCTTCGCTTGCCGACATCGACCCGCAGATTGCCGAAGTCCTCGACCTCGAGCTGGGCCGCCAGCGGTCGACGCTCGAGATGATCGCCTCGGAGAATTTCGTCCCGCGCGCCGTGCTGGAAGCACAGGGGTCGGTGCTGACGAACAAGTACGCCGAGGGGTATCCCGGCAAGCGCTACTACGGCGGCTGCGAATACGTCGACGTCGCGGAGAACCTCGCCATCGACCGCGCCAAGAGCCTCTTCGGCGCCGACTACGCGAACGTCCAGCCCCATTCCGGTGCCTCGGCCAACGCCGCTGTCATGCACGCTCTGGCCCGTCAGGGTGACAAGATGCTCGGGCTGTCCCTGGCCCATGGCGGGCACCTCACCCACGGTATGAAGATCAACTTCTCCGGACGCCTCTACGATGTCGCCTCCTACGAGGTCGACCCCGATACCTACCGCATCGATATGGACAAGGTGCGCGAGAAGACTCTCGAACACCGCCCCGAGGTCATCGTCGCCGGCTGGTCGGCCTACCCTCGTCAGCTGGACTTCCAGGCCTTCCGCGATATCGCCGACGAAGTCGGTGCGAAGCTGTGGGTCGATATGGCCCACTTCGCCGGACTCGTCGCCGCCGGTCTGCACCCGAACCCGGTGCCGTTCGCCGATGTGGTGTCCTCGACGGTGCACAAGACCATCGGCGGGCCCCGGTCCGGTTTCATCCTCGGCAAGGAGGAGTACGCGAAGAAGCTCAACTCCGCCGTGTTCCCGGGACAGCAGGGTGGACCGCTCATGCATGTCATCGCCGCGAAAGCCGTGGCGTTCAAGCTCGCGGCCTCTGCCGAGTTCAAGGAACGTCAGGAACGCACCGTGCGCGGTGCTCAGATCCTGGCTGAGCGCCTGCTGGCCTCCGACGTCGCTGACGCCGGAGCCACCGTGCTCACCGGCGGCACAGATGCCCACCTCGTGCTCGTCGACCTGCGCAACTCCGCCCTCGACGGACAGCAGGCCGAAGATCTTCTGCACTCGGTCGGCATCACCGTCAACCGCAATGCCGTGCCCTTCGACCCGCGTCCGCCGATGGTCACCTCGGGGCTGCGCATCGGCACCCCGGCACTGGCCACCCGCGGATTCGGCGACAACGAATTCACCGAGGTCGCTGACGTCATCGCCGAGGCGCTCAAGCCCGGTGCCGACGTCGAGGCACTCGCCTCACGCGTGAAGAAGCTGAGCGACGACTTCCCCCTCTACGAAGGACTGGAGCAGTACTGATGGGTGCACAGATCCTCGACGGCAGAGCCTGCGCGAAGCAGATCAAGGCTGAACTCACCGAGGCGGTGGCGACCCTGGCAGAATCCGGAATCGTTCCGGGCCTCGGCACAGTGCTGGTGGGGGAGGACCCCGGTTCGAAGTGGTACGTCGCGGGCAAGCACCGTGACTGTGCCGAGGTCGGAATCAGTTCGATCCGCCGCGACTTGCCCGAGTCGGTAAGCCAGGAAGAGCTGCTGGCGGTCATCGACGAGCTCAACAAAGATGACGCCTGCACTGGCTACATCGTGCAGCTTCCGCTGCCGGACCATATCGACACGGACACGATCCTCGAAGCCATCGATCCGGCTAAGGACGCCGACGGCCTGCATCCGACCAACCTCGGCCGACTCGTGCTCAACGTGAACTCGGAGATCACCACTCCGCTGCCGTGCACTCCGCGCGGTGTCATCGAGCTGATCACCCGCAACGGCATCGATCTGGCCGGCAAGCATGTCGTGGTCATCGGTCGCGGGGTCACCGTGGGCCGGTCCATCGGTGCACTGCTGACTCGGCGTGAGCACAATGCGACCGTGACTCTGACGCACACCGGTACGCGCAATCTTGATGAGCTGTTGGCTCAGGCCGATGTCATCGTCGCGGCCGCCGGGGCGGCTCGCATCGTGAAGGCGGAGGCGGTCAAACCCGGAGCGATCGTCCTCGACGTGGGAGTCTCGCGTGAGACGGACCCGGAGACGGGGAAGTCGAAGATCGTCGGAGACGTGGATCCGGCGGTCGCCGAGGTGGCGTCCTGGGTCTCACCGAACCCCGGAGGCGTCGGACCGATGACTCGAGCCCTGCTGCTCAAGAATGTCGTCGACACCGCCCAACGCTCAGCCAACTGACCCCTATTACTACCTGACGGCGGCCCAGCAACCTCGCGCGAGGTTGCTGGGCCGCCGTCAGGTAGTTCTGGGAGGGTGGGCGGTGCCGGGTGCTCAGTCCTCGGGGAACTTGAGCTCGAAGAAGACGCGCGGGTTGCCCGGGCCGGCATAGTCCTCGATGAGCTCTCCGCTGAAGCCCATGGAGGAGTGGAACGAGATCGCACCCGAGGACTCCGGCATCGTCGTCGCCTGAACCGAGGAGGCACCGAGCTGACGGGAATGGTCGATGAAGTGCTGGTAGAGATGACGGCCGATTCCCTGGTGACGGAAATCCGACCGCGCTGCCACCAGGTGGATGTAGGCAGGACCATCATGGGGAATGACGCCGAGCAGGTATCCGACGATCTCCGAACGGTAGCGGGCGACGAGCCCCGAGGTGACGAACTGACGGAACCAGTAGGCATCATGGTCACCGCTGAGATCGCGGTCTCCCCAGAAGTTGGCTTGGGCGTCGAGCAGGAATTCGCGCATCTCGCGGGCGTCGACCTCATCGAGCGGACTGATGCTCAGCTGCTCGGTGTCGATAGTTTCGTCAACGGCCATTGCGCCTCCTGATGTGTTCGTACTTACCCTCACTCTATAACGCCCCGTCCCGGAAGAATAGTGCGCTCCATGTCATCATAGATCACATGATTCGGATTGCTTCAGTCAACGTCAACGGAGTCCGCGCAGCATGGCGAAAGGGGATGCCCACCTGGGTCGATGCAGCGAAACCGGACTTCATCACCCTCCAAGAAGTGCGCGCCGCGAACGATATCGCGCACGGTGTCCTTGCCGACACCGGATACACCACGATCAGCCATGATGCCGAGGCGAAGGGCCGCGCCGGCGTCGCCGTGATGGCCCGCACCGAACCCGAGGCGGTGCGCGAAGGACTCGGCGACGACGGTTACTTCGACCGGGCCGGACGCTGGGTGGAGACGGACTTCCGCCTCGGCGACGGATCGCTTCTGACCCTTGTGTCCGCGTACGTCCATTCCGGTGAGGCCGACACCCCCAAACAGGACGACAAGTACCGGTTCCTCGACCGCATGATCGAACGGATGCCGCAGCTGGCGAAGACCGCCGACCATGTGCTCATCACCGGCGACCTCAACGTCTGCCACACCGAACGCGACCTAAAGAACTGGAAAGCCAACCGGAAGAAGTCCGGATTCCTCCCGGAGGAACGAGCCTACTTCGACAAGTTCTTCGGTGAGATCGGCTATGTTGACGTCCACCGCGAACTCAGCGGCGATATCGACGGGCCCTACACCTGGTGGTCGATGCGCGGTCAGGCCTTTGACAACGACACAGGATGGCGCATCGACTATCAGATGGCCACTCCGGCCCTGGCCGAAACCGCGGTCAAGGCCACCGTGGACAAAGCCGACAGCTGGGCCGAACGCTGGTCGGACCACGCTCCGCTGGTCATCGACTACGACCTCCCGTCCGTCCAGGCCTGACCGCAGACCGAACGACAGACGAAGAGCCCGGGGCTCAGGACGAAATGTCCTGAGCCCCGGGCTCTTTGCTGTCCTCTCTGCGTTCAGAGACGCAGGCAGCTTCAGAGTCTCAACAGCAGCGGGCCTTGGGATTGCGGTCCTGCTCATCGGTGAGATCTCGCCAGAAGGCCTTCTCCTCCATCGCCCCCTCCCGGGTGCCGTGGCGGCGCTCGTAGGATTCGAGGTAGTGGATATAGGCGTTCTCGCCCATGATCTCCTTGAGGTACCAGTGGAGCCAGGCCCCGCCTCGGCGCAGGGATCCCCACGGATCGCTGGCGATGCGGGCGAGCGGATGTGCGGTGCTCATTCCTTCTGCCTTCCTGCTGCGTGTTCGTCCCACTGCGCCTGCAGCTCGCGCTCGGGCTTGCGAGCGATGAGACCGGCCGGAGCGAACATCTTCGTCTCGACGAAGGGCTCCTCCGTCGTCGGCAGGGACCCCTTCCTGATGGCCTCGATGGACTTCCAGACTGCCATGACGACGACCATCGCGACAAGAAGTGCGAAGACGATCGACAGGGTGCCCTGGACGAACGTGTTGCGCACGACTGCGCTCATCGCCGCGACGCCCTCGGTATTGCCCATCGAGGTCTCTCCGGCGGCCAGCGCGTCCTTGTATGCGAAGTGCTGAGCCCAGTAGCCGAGCTTCGGGTCGGAGGAGAAGATCTTCTGCCACGAGGCGACCATCGTGACCACCAGATCCCAGACCAGCGGGATGCCGGGGATCCAGGCCCACTTGGCCAGACCCATCTTGCACACGATGGCGAAGACGACGGCCAGGGCAATCGCGGCCAGCAGCTGGTTCGAGATGCCGAAGAGCGGGAACAGCGTATTGATTCCGCCGAGGGGGTCGGTGACTCCCATAAGCAGGATCGATCCCCAGGCGGCTACCATGATGGCCGTCGTCAGCCACGCACCTGGAGTCCACGAGGGGTCCCGGAACTTCTTCGAGAAGTTGCCGAGCGCATCCGAGAGCATGAAACGGGCCACGCGGGTACCCGCATCGATCGTGGTGAGGATGAACAGGGCCTCGAACATCACGGCGAAGTGGTACCAGAAAGACATCCAGGCCGGCCCGCCGAAGACGTTGTGGAGGATGTGCGCCATTCCCATCGCCAGCGTCGGGGCGCCGCCGGTGCGAGAGACGATGCTCTCCTCACCGACGTCTTTGGCCGCCTGATCGAGGATCTCCGGACTCGTCTCCACCCCGGACATGCCCAAGGAGTTGTTGATGAAGTCCGCTGCGCCCTGCACTGTTCCGCCGGTGAGCGGTTCGGCGGCATTCATCGCGAAGTAGAGGCCCTTGTCGAGGCAGATCGCGGCGACCAGCGCCATGATGGCGACGAAGGACTCCATGAGCATGCCGCCGTAGCCGATGAGGCGAGCCTGCGTCTCCTTCTCGATGAGCTTCGGAGTCGTGCCTGAGGAGATGAGAGCGTGGAAGCCCGACAAAGCTCCACAGGCGATGGTGATGAACAGGAACGGGAACAGGGCACCGGCGAACGCCGGACCGGCCGAGTTGAACGCGAATTCGGTCAGCGCAGGCATCTGCACGGTCGGGTTGACGATGAGGATGCCCACAGCCAGCAGCACGATGGTGCCGATCTTCATGAATGTCGACAGGTAGTCGCGCGGTGCCAGCAGCACCCACACCGGAAGCACGGCGGCGAGGAATCCGTAGATCATCAGGCACCAGGCCAGAGTCACCTTGTCGAGGTGGAAGATCTCGGACCAGAACGGCGAGCTGTGGACCCAACCGCCGGCGATGATCGCGATGACGAGCAGCACGATGCCGATGACCGAGGTCTCGACGACCTTGCCGGGGCGCAGGTAGCGCATGTAGATGCCCATGAACACAGCGATCGGGATGGTCATCGCAATGGAGAAGACGCCCCAGGGACTTTCGGCCAGCGCGTTGATGATGACGACGCCGAGGACCGCGATGAGGATGACCATGATGAGGATGATGCCGATGGAGGCGATGATTCCGCCCGTTCGACCGAGCTCATCGCGAGTCATCTGTCCCAGCGATCGGCCGTTGCGGCGCATGGAGAAGAACAGCACCATATAGTCCTGGACACCGCCGGCGAGCACGACGCCGAAGACGATCCACAGGGTTCCGGGCAGGTAGCCCATCTGGGCTGCGAGGATCGGTCCCACGAGGGGGCCGGCACCGGAGATTGCGGCGAAGTGGTGGCCGAACAGGACCCGGCGGTCGGTCGGCGCGAAATCGCGGCCGTTGTCGTTGAGTTCTGCCGGGGTGGCTCGCTTCGGGTTCGGGCGGCAGATCTTCCATTCGATGAGCTTCGCGTAGAAGCGGAAGCCGATGAGGTAGCTGCCGACGGCTGCGGCGACGAACCAGCTGGCCGACAGCTCTTCACCGCGCACGAACGCGATCATCGACCAGCCCGCGCCGGCGATGAGGGCGATGGCCACCCACAGCACGATCTTCGCCGGTGTCCAGCGTGGCTTCTCGACCACGGCGACCGGCGGAAGGTCGCCCTCGGTCTTGATGTATTCGACCGACATAGTCCTCCTCCTTGAGAGACGACGCATCAGGTCCGTAGGAGATGACGCGTCGGGATTGTTGAGTTCTCAGCATGATCAGACCTTCGCTGGCCGCTGCTCGACAGATGTTCGAGAACTGGGAGACACCTTGGCGAATCATGTGATCTGGTACGAACTATACCGCTGGTCCGCGGCCGAGCGTGATCTCCGACACCAGACCGGACGCCTGAACAGACCCGACAGGGGAGATGGCATCATAGGACTATGACGAACTCTTCACAGCCACGCACTGTCTCAGGTATCCAAGCCACCTCCGATTCCCTTCATCTCGGCAACTACATCGGAGCCCTGCAGCAGTTCGTGACTCACCAGGAGTCGCACGATGCCTTCTACTTCATCGCGAACATGCACGCGATCACCGTCGAGCAGGACCCGGCCGAACTGCGGGAACGCACCCTGCGCACGGCCGCGCAGTTCATCGCCGCCGGTCTCGATCCGGAGAAGTCGACGATCTTCGTCCAGTCCCAGGTGCCCGCCCATCCGCAGCTGTCCTGGGTCCTCGAATGCACCACCTCGATGGGTGAGGCCAGCCGGATGACCCAGTTCAAGGACAAGTCCGCGAAGCAGGAGCATGTGTCCCTGGGGCTGCTCACCTACCCGGCGCTGATGGCCGCCGACATCCTCCTGTACAACCCGCAGCTCGTTCCCGTCGGTGAGGACCAGCGCCAGCACCTCGAGCTGACCCGCAACCTCGCCGAACGCTTCAACTATCGGTTCGGCAAGACCTTCACCGTCCCCGAGGCGCAGATCCTCAAGGCGACCGCGAAGATCTATGACCTGCAGAATCCGGGCGCGAAGATGTCGAAGTCCCAGCCCAGCCCGCAGGGACGCATCGACATCCTCGACGATGCGAAGGCCCTGACGAAGAAGATCAAGTCCGCCGTGACCGACGACGGAACCGAGATCGCCTTCGACCCGGAGAACAAGCCGGGAGTGTCGAATCTGCTGACGATCTATTCCTCCCTGACCTCACGTTCGGTCGACGAAATCGTCGCCGAGTACGAAGGGAAGATGTACGGTCACCTCAAGGTCGACCTCGCCGAGGTGGCTGTGGAGACCCTGACACCGGTGCGGGAGCGGACGCTGGAGCTCCTCGAGGACCGGACCCAGCTGCAGGCGATCCTCGATCGCGGGGCGGAGAAGGCCAGCGCCATCGCCGAGGCGACCCTGCGCGAGGTCTATGACAAGATCGGCTTCATCTGATCGTGGCGAAGAAGAAACCCGAAGAGGGGCCGCTCAACCTCACACCGGATATGCTCCACACTGCTGCGCGGGTGGAGGACCGGTTCAACGGCTGGATCCAGAATCGGGCCACAGACCACGCCTATCATCGCACCGTCATCGCCTACGACACCTACGGCGGGACCGGTTGGGTGCGGGTGCTCGGACGCCTGGTGCTCACCCCGAACGGTCAGCCGGCCGCCGATGTCCACGCGAGCATCCGCGGGTGGAAGTCCTTCGTCAGTGTGCCTCTGCCCAATGACACCGCATGGGTGCGCGTGAACGACGAAGAGCATATGGTCACCTCCGATCGCGGAGGAATCATCGACACCGTGATCCCCGGAGACTTCGAGCCGGGGGAGACGGAGATCGAACTGTGGACCGACGGCTCGCTCGTCGACTCTGCCGCTGTGCGCATCATCGGCGAGGACTCGACCTTCGGCATCATCTCCGATATCGACGATACGGTCATGGTCACTTCGCTGCCGCGTCCCTTCCTCGCCGCGTGGAACACCTTCGTCCTCAGCGAGCATGCGAGGTCCCCGGTGGCGGGAATGGCCGTGCTCTATGACCGGATCACCTTCATGCGCCCGGACACTCCGATGGTCTATCTGTCGACGGGGGCGTGGAACTCTGCCTTGACGCTCAAGCGCTTCCTGTCCCGCAACCTCTATCCGATGGGCCCGCTGCTGCTCACCGACTGGGGTCCGACGACGACTCGGGTGTTCCGGTCAGGCAAGGAGCACAAACGCAATTCGCTGGAACGTCTGGCCAGGGAGTTCCCGTGGATGAAGTGGCTGCTCATCGGTGACGACGGGCAGAACGACGAGGAGATCTACGGGGAGTTCGTCGAGAATCATCCGAAGAATGTCGCCGCCGTGGCAATCCGACAGCTCACCGTCGGTGAGGCCGTGTGGGCCGGTGGACGGTCGAAGCGCCACGGTCGCGGCCAAGGCGTGCCGTGGATCTACGCCCCTGACGGTGCCGGTCTGGCCTCTCGTCTGACGGAACGAGGAATCATCTCGACGATCTGAACGGAACCTCACCGCTACCTGACGGCGGCCCAGCAACCTCGCGCGAGGTTGCTGGGCCGCCGTCAGGTAGCAATTGGTGCTGAGGTGGTCTTTGAGGCGCTCGGTCGGATCAGCCCAGCTGCGCCTGCAGCTGCTGCTTCGCCTCGTCGAACTGAGCAGCGAATGTCTCGACGAGCTCTGCGGTCGTCCGCTGCTGGCCGAGCGCACCGATGCCCTGTCCCGAGCCCCAGATGTCCTTCCAGGCCTTCGAGTCCGAACCCGAAGACGAGCTGAAGTCCATCTTCGTGGGATCGGCGTCGGGCAGATTGTCCGGGTCGAGGCCCGAGGCGACGATGGATCCGCGCAGGTAGTTGCCCTTCACACCGGTGAAGTAGTTCGAGTACACGACGTCGTCGGCGCCGGATTCGACGATCATCGTCCGGTAGTCGTCGACAACATTCGCCTCGGGCGTGGACAGAAAGGCCGAGCCGATGTAGGCGAAGTCGGCACCGGCGGCCAGAGCCGCAAGGATCGAACGGCCGTGGGCGATGGCGCCCGACAGCAGCAGGGGGCCATCGAACCAGGAGCGGATCTCCTGAACCAGGGCGAATGGCGACTGCGCCCCGGCGTGCCCGCCGGCACCGGCGGCCACGGCGATGACGCCGTCGGCGCCCTTCTCGACGGCCTTGTTGGCGAAGCGGTTGTTGATGACGTCGTGGAGGACGACACCGCCGTAGGAGTGGACGGCTTCGTTGACCTCCTCACGGGCACCGAGCGAGGTGATGACGATCGGCACTTGGTGGCGGACCACCTCGGCGAGGTCCTCCTCGAGGCGATTGTTCGACCGGTGGACGATGAGGTTGACTGCGAACGGAGCGGCGGGCTGCTGCGGATTCGCCGCAGAGTGGGCGGCGTTCGACTCGGAGATCTCATCGAGCCAGTCGGTCAGCTGCGAGGCGGGACGGGCGTTCAGCGATGGGAAGGATCCGACGATTCCGGCCTGGCACTGGGCCTTGACCAATTCGGGCCCCGAGGCAATGAACATGGGGGAGCCGACGACGGGCAGACGGAGTTGGGAGCGCAGATCGGTGAAGCTTGTCACGGTGCCTCCTTGCGAAGATGAATGCATACACTCACTCTAACTGAACGATTGTTAAATGCGATACGGAACACATTCTCTTTCGTCTCCTGGCCCGCATTTCGGCTGATCAGACGACGAAAGCGCAGACTCTCTGAGGAGTCTGCGCCTTCGGCAGTGATAAGAAGCTGGATCAGGAATCCGTGAAGTTCGGGTCCCGCTTCTCGACGAAGGCGGCCATGCCCTCGGACTGATCATTCGTGGCCAGGGACGAATGGAAGAGTCGGCGCTCGTAGCGCAGTCCCTGCTCCAGGGTCGTCTCGAATGCGGTGTTCACCGCTTCCTTGACCATCGCCGAGGCGATGCGGGACTTCGACGCGATCGTCTGCGCGATCTCGTTCGCCGTGTCCAGGAGCGCTTCGGGTTCGACGATGCGGGCGACGAGTCCGGAACGTTCGGCCTCCTCGGCGCCCATCATCCGGCCTGTCAGGCACATGTCCATGGCCTTTGCCTTGCCGATGGCGCGGGTCAGTCGCTGCGATCCGCCCATGCCCGGGAGCACGCCGAGGTTGATCTCGGGCTGTCCGAACTTCGCCTTCGTCGACGCGATGAGGATGTCGCCCATCATCGCCAGTTCGCAGCCGCCGCCCAGGGCGTAGCCGCCGACGGCGGTGATGACGGGCTTGCGCACATCGGTCAGCCGGGTCCAACCGGCGAACCAGTCAGCTTTGTATGCGGTCGAGAAGTCGAGGCTCGACATCTCCTTGATATCTGCGCCGGCGGCGAAGGCCTTCTCGCTGCCGGTGATGATGATCGCTTTGATCGAATCGTCTGCGTCGTAGGCCGTCGCGGCATCTGTGATGTCGGTGAGCACCTGCAGATTGAGCGCGTTGAGCGCTTTCGGTCGGTTGATCGTGATGGTGGCGACGCCGTCGGCTACGTCGGTCAGGATGGTTTCGAATTCGCTCATGAGAACACCTTGTCTTCGTGGTCGGTGGTGAGGATGGACTGGACCTGTTCGTCGGAGACCTCGGCCAGCGAGCCGGGACTCCACTGCGGGTTGCGGTCCTTGTCGATGACCTGCGCGCGGATACCCTCCTTGAGGTCCGGCAGGCCGGTGAGCGTGACGGCGACCCGGTAGTCCTGTTCGAGGACGTCGGCCAGGTTCATCGATGCGGCGTTCCTGATCGCAGCCAGGGTCACCTTCACCGAAGTGGGGGCCTTCGTGCCGATGAGCTCAGCGGTGGCCTGGGCATCGGGGTTCTCGTGCGCGGCGAGAGCCGCGACGATGGCTTCGGCGTCGTCGCCGGCGAAGCAGGCGTTGATCCAGTCGGCCGCCTCGGCGAGTTCGTTGTCCGTAACATCGGTTGAATATCGGCCGATGACCGCGTCGAGGTCCTCGCCATCGGTGAGCTCGGCGATGAGATCGGGGATCTGCGCGTCAGGGACGAAGTAGTCGGCGAGGCCCAGTGCGATCGCAGTGCCGGCCCCGACGGGCTGCCCGGTCAGCGCAAGGTGGGTGCCGAGCTCTCCGGGGGCGTTGGCCAGCAGGTGGGTGCCGCCGACGTCTGGGAAGAGCCCGATTCCGGTCTCCGGCATTCCGACCTTCGTCGAATCGGTGACGATGCGGTGCGATCCGTGTCCGGAGATGCCGACTCCGCCGCCCATCGTGATGCCGTTCATGATGACGACGTAGGGCTTGGGGAACTCAGAGATTGCGAAGTTCATCTTGTATTCGCGGTTCCAGAATCTCGCGTTCTCATCGCTGCCGGCCACGATGTCGTTGTACACGGCCTTGATGTCGCCGCCCGCACACAGACCGCGTTCCCCGCGACCGGTGACGAGGACGAGGTTGACCGCTTCGTCGTCGCGCCATGCGTTGAGGGCGTCATCGATGGCACCCACCATGTCCTGGCTGAGCGCATTGATCAGCTTCGGTCGGTTGAGTTCGATTCGGCCGACCCCGTTGTTTACCGAGGTGATGACGGAGGCGTCCGCCTGCTCTGCCGAAGGTTCTGTCATATCAGCCCACTCCTGTGCTCTTGCGCGAGATGATCACGCGCATGATTTCGTTGGTGCCTTCCAGAATCTGGTGGACTCGCAGGTCACGCACCAGCTTCTCAATTCCATACTCTGTCAGATAGCCGTAGCCGCCGTGCAACTGGAGTGCCCTGTTCGCGACATCGAAACCGGTGTCGGTGGCCTTGAGCTTGGCCATGGCCGAGAGCAGAGAGGTGTTCGGATCGCCTGCGTCATAGGCTCCTGCGGCCCGCCACAGCAGGGAGCGAGCACCCTCGAGGTCGGCCTGCATCTGCGCGACCTCGAAGCGCAGAGCCTGGAATCCGGAGAGCTCGGTGCCGAAGGCCTGGCGCTCACCCATATAGGCGATGGCCTTCTCGAGCGCGGCCTGACCGCCGCCGAGCGAGCAGGCGCCGATGTTGAGACGTCCGCCGTCGAGTCCGGACATCGCGATCTTGAAGCCTTGGCCGGGCGCGCCGAGCATGTTCTCCTTCGGAACCCGCACGTTCTCCATGATCACCTGTCGGGTCGGCTGTGCGCGCCAGCCCATCTTCTGCTCATTGGGGCCGAAGCTCAGACCCTCCATACCCTTCTCGAGGATGAAGGCGGAGATTCCACGCGCTCCGTCCTGGCCTGTACGGGCCATGACGAGGTAGGTATCCGAGGTGCCGGCGCCGGAGATGAACTGCTTGACTCCGTTGAGCACATAGTGGTCGCCGTCCTCACGGGCGGAGGTGCGCAGGGCGGCCGCATCGGAGCCGGCATTGGGTTCGGTCAGGCAGTAGCTGCCGAGGTGCTCCATGGAGACGAGCTTCTCGAGGTACGTCGTCTTCTGCTCGTCGTTGCCGAACTTGTCGATCATCCACGCGACCATGTTGTGGATGGAGATATAGGCGGCGACGGAGGGGCATCCGGTCGACATCGCTTCGAAGATCAGCGCTGCGTCCATCCGGCCCATTCCGGTTCCGCCGGACTCCTCGCTGACGTAGATGCCGCCCATTCCGAGTTCGGCAGACTTCCTGATGACGTCGACGGGGAAGAAGTGTTCGGCATCCCATTGGAGGGCGTGTGGGGCGACTTCGGTATCGGCGAACTCACGCACCATCCCGGCGACGGTCTGCTGTTCGTCGGTGAGACCGAAAGGTAGGGCAGCGGCTGTACTGCGGGACATGATTCCTCCAAGAATCGGACGCTTATTCGGTGATCGACACCACGATACGTCCATATTACTTGGACATCCAACTAATTTCTCGCCGAGGCGGCCCCGATGACCGATGGTCCGTTCGGCGGCCGGCTTCGGTCGGCTCAGGCGCCGGCTTCGAGTCCCGAGCGCAGTGTTTCGAGATGGGGGAGCAGAGAGTCGAGGTCGATACCGGAGAAATCGGGGGAGGAGAAGACCTCGGCGTTGAGCGCCTTCGTTGCTTGTGCGGCGAGCTCGCGACCGGCATCAGTGAGGTCGACGAGCGTCGTCCGGCGATCATCGGGGTGGCTGCGTCTGGCGACGAGGCCGGCCTTCTCGAGGCGGTCGACAGAGTTCGTCGTCGAGGTCGCATGCACCTGCAGTCGAGCGGAGATCTTCGACATCGGCAGGGTCCCGGCTCGTGTGAAGGATAGGAGAGTGAGCACCTCATAGCGCGAGAACGTCAGCGCGAAGGGCTTGAGGGCGGCATCGACTCGGGCCAGGAACAGCTGGTGGATCCTCATCACTGAGATCACTGTCGTCATTCCATCGGCTGCATCGTCCCATCCGTGGGCCAGCCATTGTCGACGGGACTCTTCGATCGGGTCGAACCCCGTACTTGTATTCTTTTCTGCCGCCATTGTCGACAGTGTAGTGAAGTGAGAAGATGGGCGCATGTGCGGTCGACTCAATATGTCTCTCGATCCGGCGGATCTCGCTGATGAGCTGCGGTTGGATGTCGTCTCCTATGACTACGCGCCGCGCTTCAATGTCCCCCCGGGGTCATTCGTGCCGATCGTCGTCGAACGACTCGACGAGGATGGTCAGCTACATCGCCGACTCGAAACCGCGTCCTGGGGGCTGGTGCCGGCGTGGGCGAAAGATCCCAAAATCGGCTTCAAGGCATTCAATGCCCGTTCCGAGACAGTGCTCGAGAAGCCGATGTTCCGACAGGCCATCCGACGTCGTCGCTGTGTTCTGCCGATTCCGGGCTATTACGAATGGGAGAACACTGAAGACGGCAAGCAGCCATGGATGATGACCGCTGCCGGCGAGGACCCCCTCTTCATGGCGGGACTCTTCGAGTTCTGGAAACAGCCGGATGAGACCTGGTTGGTCTCCACGACGATCCTGACGATGGAGTCCGCGGGGCACCTCAGCGAAGTCCACCATCGGATGCCCGTGTTCCTCGGGCGCGACCAGATCAGTGACTGGATCGACCCTGGAGTCCTGACGAATGATGTGCCGGACCTGTTGGCGGCGACACATGATCAGGTTGATCCCGCCAGCGTCACTCGGCACAAGGTCGGCAAAGCGGTCGGAAACGTCCGCAACGATTCTCCCGAACTCGCCGAACCCGTGGCGTAGGTCTCTCTTAACGCTGTGCGGCGGAGACGTTCGCCCGAGATCTCGGGGTCTTTCGGAGTGGGGGAGTGGGCACGTGCGAAGCGGTTTTGCAGGTGGCCGAAGATGTGTGTATTGTTGTCCAGGTTGCCAGGCCGCAAGGAACGGCAACAGTCGCTCTGATCGGGAACGATACGGGCAAACCGAAGATGAACTTCGAGTTGCGCGGATCGGAACAACCATGTAGAGTAGACATCCGCTGGCACAGCGAGTCGCAAGACGAAAAGTGCAAACAGAAACTGATACCCCCAGTGAACATGCTGCGTATTTGTGTGGTGTGGTGATGGGTGTGTGTTTGTGGTTTGAGAATCCAATAGCGTGTTTGTTTGAACAAGTTGTGATGCCAGAACATTTTTATTTTCTGGTAAGACAATCACCTGGCCAAACATTGGTTCACCTGTGGTGGGTGGTTCTTCGCCGAACCTCTCGCATCACATGGGTGGATGGTGTGTTTGGTTAGTATTTTTTGGTCAACCTTCTCACCCCGTGAGGGGTTGGCTGTCTTGCTGGGATTCATTCGTAACATAAAGTTTTTTATGGAGAGTTTGATCCTGGCTCAGGACGAACGCTGGCTGCGTGCTTAACACATGCAAGTCGAACGCTGAAGCCGACAGCTTGCTGTTGGTGGATGAGTGGCGAACGGGTGAGTAACACGTGAGTAACCTGCCCCTGATTTCGGGATAAGCCTGGGAAACTGGGTCTAATACCGGATATGACCAATCCTTGCATGAGGGTTGGTGGAAAGTTTTTCGATCGGGGATGGGCTCGCGGCCTATCAGCTTGTTGGTGGGGTAATGGCCTACCAAGGCGACGACGGGTAGCCGGCCTGAGAGGGCGACCGGCCACACTGGGACTGAGACACGGCCCAGACTCCTACGGGAGGCAGCAGTGGGGAATATTGCACAATGGGGGAAACCCTGATGCAGCGACGCAGCGTGCGGGATGACGGCCTTCGGGTTGTAAACCGCTTTCAGCAGGGAAGAAGCGAAAGTGACGGTACCTGCAGAAGAAGTACCGGCTAACTACGTGCCAGCAGCCGCGGTAATACGTAGGGTACGAGCGTTGTCCGGAATTATTGGGCGTAAAGAGCTCGTAGGTGGTTGGTCACGTCTGCTGTGGAAACGCAACGCTTAACGTTGCGCGTGCAGTGGGTACGGGCTGACTAGAGTGCAGTAGGGGAGTCTGGAATTCCTGGTGTAGCGGTGAAATGCGCAGATATCAGGAGGAACACCGGTGGCGAAGGCGGGACTCTGGGCTGTAACTGACACTGAGGAGCGAAAGCATGGGGAGCGAACAGGATTAGATACCCTGGTAGTCCATGCCGTAAACGTTGGGCACTAGGTGTGGGGGACATTCCACGTTCTCCGCGCCGTAGCTAACGCATTAAGTGCCCCGCCTGGGGAGTACGGTCGCAAGGCTAAAACTCAAAGGAATTGACGGGGGCCCGCACAAGCGGCGGAGCATGCGGATTAATTCGATGCAACGCGAAGAACCTTACCAAGGCTTGACATACACTGGACCGTTCTGGAAACAGTTCTTCTCTTTGGAGCTGGTGTACAGGTGGTGCATGGTTGTCGTCAGCTCGTGTCGTGAGATGTTGGGTTAAGTCCCGCAACGAGCGCAACCCTCGTTCTATGTTGCCAGCACGTGATGGTGGGAACTCATAGGAGACTGCCGGGGTCAACTCGGAGGAAGGTGGGGATGACGTCAAATCATCATGCCCTTTATGTCTTGGGCTTCACGCATGCTACAATGGCTGGTACAGAGAGAGGCGAACCCGTGAGGGTAAGCGAATCCCTTAAAGCCAGTCTCAGTTCGGATCGTAGTCTGCAATTCGACTACGTGAAGTCGGAGTCGCTAGTAATCGCAGATCAGCAACGCTGCGGTGAATACGTTCCCGGGCCTTGTACACACCGCCCGTCAAGTCACGAAAGTCGGTAACACCCGAAGCCGGTGTCCCAACCCACTTGTGGGAGGGGGCCGTCTAAGGTGGGACTGGTGATTGGGACTAAGTCGTAACAAGGTAGCCGTACCGGAAGGTGCGGCTGGATCACCTCCTTTCTAAGGAGCACACATTAAGATCCTCATGGCATGACCCGTCTGTGGTCATCATGAGAGCTCAAGGGTGGAACATCACTTCTTCCGCTTGCCCACACAGCCCGGCTGGGGTCAATGCCCCGGGTGCGGTGAGTGATCGGGTGGGCTAGAACGAACACGTTATTGGGTCCTGGAATCACAAACCCCACACGATTGTGTGGGTGTGGTTTCAACCAACAGGACCAACCCGACCAACAGGCAGCAGCGTGAAGCGGTTGTGTGGTGGTGGGTGTTTGGTAGTGGTTTGAGAATCGTATAGTGGACGCGAGCATCAAACACCATATTTGTGTGGTGTTTATGTAATGTGATTTTTCTTGTCATCATCTAGTTAAGGTGAATGAAACAATATTTTTCGCGCACATGAAGCTGGTCCCTTTTTGGGGGTTGGGTGAGTGTGTAAGAGCGCATGGTGGATGCCTTGGCATCAGGAGCCGATGAAGGACGTGGAAATCTGCGATAAGCCTCGGGGAGCCGATAAACAGGCGTTGATCCGAGGGTCTCCGAATGGGGAAACCCCGCCACTCGTGAGGGTGGTGACCCGTGTCTGAATATATAGGGCATGTGGAGGGAACGCGGGGAAGTGAAACATCTCAGTACCCGCAGGAAGAGAAAATAACAATGATTCCGGGAGTAGTGGCGAGCGAAACTGGATGAGCCTAAACCTGTGCAGTGTCAAGCGTGCTGGTGTTGCTGCAGGGGTGTTGTGGGGTGTACGTGGTCCGGTCCAGCATGACCGGTCTGTGAGTGTTGTTGGTGTAGTCGAACCTGGTGGGAAACAGGACCGGAGTGGGTGAGAGTCCCGTAGACGAAACGCTGACTGTTCGCAGTGTGTGCATGCCCGAGTAGCACGGAACTCGTGGAATTTCGTGTGAATCTGCCAGGACCACCTGGTAAGGCTAAATACTTCCTGATGACCGATAGCGGATAAGTACCGTGAGGGAATGGTGAAAAGTACCCCGGGAGGGGAGTGAAAGAGTACCTGAAACCATGTGCTTACAATCCGTCAGAGCAGTATCTAGATGACTGTGATGGCGTGCCTTTTGAAGAATGAGCCTGCGAGTTAGCGGTGCGTGGCGAGGTTAACCCGTGTGGGGTAGCCGTAGCGAAAGCGAGTCCGAATAGGGCGATCCTAGTCGCGTGTCCTAGACCCGAAGCGGAGTGATCTAGCCATGGGCAGGGTGAAGCGTGTGTAAGAGCGCGTGGAGGCCCGCACCCACTTCAGTTGAAAATGGAGGGGATGACCTGTGGTTAGGGGTGAAAGGCCAATCAAACTCTGTGATAGCTGGTTCTCCCCGAAATGCATTTAGGTGCAGCGTTGCGTGGTTCTTGCTGGAGGTAGAGCTACTGGATGGCTGATGGGCCCTACCGGGTTACTGACGTCAACTAAACTCCGAATGCCAGTCAAGGTTCAGCGTGGCAGTGAGACAGTGGGGGATAAGCTTCATTGTCGAGAGGGAAACAGCCCAGACCATCAACTAAGGCCCCTAAGCGTGTGCTCAGTGGGAAAGGATGTTCAGTTGCGAAGACAACCAGGAGGTTGGCTTAGAAGCAGCCACCCTTGAAAGAGTGCGTAATAGCTCACTGGTCAAGTGATTGAGCGCCGATAATGTAGCGGGGCTAAGTACACCGCCGAAGTTGTGGCAGCACCACGTATAGCCGTAATGGTGTGGTGTTGGGTAGGGGAGCGTCGAGTTGCCGGAGAAGCTGCCGTGTGAACGAGTGGTGGAGGCGATTCGAGTGAGAATGCAGGCATGAGTAGCGAAAGACGGGTGAGAAACCCGTCCACCGGATGACCAAGGGTTCCAGGGCTAGGCTAATCCGCCCTGGGTAAGTCGGGACCTAAGGCGAGGCCGACAGGCGTAGTCGATGGACAACCAGTTGATATTCTGGTACCGACACACAACCGACAGTACCAAAACACACGATACTAACCCCGTGATGACCCCGTCAGGCCTTCGGGCCTGTGGTTGGGTTTGAGTGGGGGACCTGAGTGTGGAGTCGGTAAGCGTGAGGTGTGACGCAGAAAGGTAGCCAGGCCGTGCGATGGTAGTCACGGTCTAAGGTTGTAGCACGTGGGGGTAGGTAAATCCGTCCCCACATT
Organism: Brevibacterium sp. OS20; assembly: GCF_056837565.1. Lineage (NCBI taxonomy): Bacteria > Bacillati > Actinomycetota > Actinomycetes > Micrococcales > Brevibacteriaceae > Brevibacterium > Brevibacterium sp. OS20. The sequence goes on from NZ_CM166367.1 coordinate 1,375,925, forward strand.
TGAGTGTGAGAGCTGATGGGCGCCCCACATTGGTGGGGTGATCTGGTGATCCTCTGCTGCCGAGAAAAGCATCGACGTGAGGGTGTGTGTTGCCCGTACCCTATAACCGACACAGGTGGTCGAGTAGAGAATACTAAGGTGATCGAGAGAATCGTGGTTAAGGAACTCGGCAAAATGCCCCCGTAACTTCGGGAGAAGGGGGACCATCCCGGTGAACCCACCATGCGTGGGGATGTGCTGGTGGTGGTCGCAGAGGCCAGAGAGAAGCGACTGTTTATTAAAAACACAGGTCCGTGCGAAGATGTAAGTCGATGTATACGGACTGACGCCTGCCCGGTGCTGGAAGGTTAAGAGGACCTGTTAACCCACTTTGTGGGTGAAGCGGAGAATTTAAGCCCCAGTAAACGGCGGTGGTAACTATAACCATCCTAAGGTAGCGAAATTCCTTGTCGGGTAAGTTCCGACCTGCACGAATGGCGTAACGACTTCTCTGCTGTCTCAACCACGAACTCGGCGAAATTGCATTACGAGTAAAGATGCTCGTTACGCGCAGCAGGACGGAAAGACCCCGAGACCTTCACTATAGTTTGGTATTGGGATTCGGTGTGGTTTGTGTAGGATAGGTGGAAGACTGGGAAGCCCTGACGCTAGTTGGGGTGGAGTCGATCGGTGAAATACCACTCTGACCATAGTGGATTCCTTAACTTCGGACCCTGATCGGGTTCAGGGACAGTGCCTGATGGGTAGTTTAACTGGGGCGGTTGCCTCCTAAAGAGTAACGGAGGCGCCCAAAGGTTCCCTCAGCCTGGTTGGCAATCAGGTGTCGAGTGTAAGTGCACAAGGGAGCTTGACTGTGAGACGGACGTGTCGAGCAGGAGCGAAAGCTGGGACTAGTGACCCGGCCATGGCTTGTGGAAGCGTGGTCGCTCAACGGATAAAAGGTACCTCGGGGATAACAGGCTGATCTTGCCCAAGAGTCCATATCGACGGCATGGTTTGGCACCTCGATGTCGGCTCGTCGCATCCTGGGGCTGGAGTCGGTCCCAAGGGTTGGGCTGTTCGCCCATTAAAGCGGTACGCGAGCTGGGTTTAGAACGTCGTGAGACAGTTCGGTCCCTATCCGCTGCGTGCGTAGGAAATTTGTGGAGGTCTGTCCTTAGTACGAGAGGACCGGGACGGACGAACCTCTGGTGTGCCAGTTGTTCCGCCAGGAGCATGGCTGGTTGGCTACGTTCGGGATGGATAACCGCTGAAAGCATCTAAGCGGGAAGCCGGCTCCGAGATGAGATTTCCAACTGACTTTTGTCAGGGGAGGTGTCCTATAGATGATGGGGTTGATAGGCCGGGTATGGAAGCACTGTAAGGTGTGGAGTTGACTGGTACTAATACACCGATCACTCATCAACTTTTTCCCTTTAGTGGGGTTGGTGTGTGCGAAGAGTCTTTATTCGCCTTTCTGGTTGTGATGAGAGAATGCGCCCCGTTTTGTGGGGTGTGCATGACATAGTTTTGGTGTTCGCGTTCGCTGTGCGGTTCTTGGACCACTACCACCCAAACGTTTTGGGTTTGGGTGTGTGTGGTTTGTTGGTTTTGCGGTGGTGATAGTGGTGGGGAAACGCCCGGTTAACCGTTCCGATCCCGGTAGCTAAGCCCATTCGCGCTGATGGTACTGCAACTTGGTGGTTGTGGGAGAGTAAGTGACTGCCGCAATATTTTTTAGTGGTGATGGCCTCGTCCGACTGTGTTGGGCGGGGCCATTACTGTATTCACGAACGGGTGTGCTGCCGGTGGTTATTACTACCTGACGGGGGTACTGCTACCTGGCGCGGGGTTGCTGCGCCGCCGTCAGGTAGTAATAGTGAGGAAGGTTCGGAAGGCTTCGGCGCCGGTGACTTGTAGGTCACTGTCTGTGTGGACGTAGTCCTCGGCGCGGAGCACCATGCGGTGTTCGGTCAGGACCGTGCCGTTCTGACCGACAGCGCTTCGATCACCATTGGGGGAGTAGCCGAGCTTCTCCGATACCCGCCGGCTGGCGTCATTGCCGTCGAAGTATGCTGTGTCGAATCGTGCGGCACCGAAGTATCTGGTGAAGGCTTCGATGATCATCCTTCGCATTCTGGTGCCGTATCCGCAGCCCTGTTCAGGCAGCGCCAACCATGATCCTGTCGAGACTGTCCTCGTGAGTGGAAACCGACGTCCGGTCACACCCTGAACTCCGATGGCGCGGCCATTGACCCTGACCGTGAACTCGATCGTCCACTCATCTACGGTGAAGTTCGCTCTAGTGGACCAGTGGTATTGAGCGAGGCTTCGTGCTACCTGCTCATCGGTGCCCGAGTCCCAATTGACGAGGAAGGCTTCGATTCCATCACGTCTCACTCCGCCTCGCGCGATCTGTGCGAGTTCCGGAATATCGGCCTCTCTTACGGGTGAGAGTTCCATATCATCTGATCGCAGATGAAGTGCGAACGGCGGCCAGATCTCCGAGATGTCCATGTGCCTTGTGCCCATTCTTTCGTGTTCAGTGGCCCTGGAACTGCGCGGAAGACTTATATCCCACTTGAAGTGACCGGACAGCGCTGTCCATTATCTGGTCGCTCGGATTGTTGTTATACGGGTCACGGTATGTTTGTGCGCATGAGTCTACATCCATCACTGCAGCCAATCTTCGACACAGTGCTCCAACGTAACCCTGGAGAGTCGGAGTTTCACCAAGCGGTACAGGAAGTTCTCTATTCCCTGGGCCCCGTCGTGGACAAGCACCCCGAATACCTGGAACTCTCCGCGCTCGAGCGGCTCTGCGAGCCCGAACGCCAGATCATCTTCCGGGTTCCCTGGATCGATGACTCCGGAGTCGTGCAGATCAACCGCGCCTTCCGCGTGCAGTTCAATTCGGCTCTCGGCCCCTACAAGGGCGGTCTGCGGTTCCACCCCTCGGTGAACCTCGGCATCGTCAAGTTCCTCGGTTTCGAGCAGATCTTCAAGAACGCCATCACCGGCCTGCCCATCGGCGGCGGCAAAGGCGGATCTGACTTCGACCCGAAGGGCCGCAGCGACCGCGAAGTCATGCGGTTCTGCCAGTCGTTCATGACCGAGCTGTACCGTCACATCGGTGAGTATCGCGATGTGCCCGCGGGTGACATCGGCGTCGGTGGTCGGGAGATCGGCTACCTCTTCGGCCAGTACAAGCGCATGACGAACTCCTATGAAGCAGGTGTGCTCACCGGCAAGGGACTGTCCTACGGCGGTTCCATGGTCCGTACCGAAGCCACCGGCTTCGGCGTCGTGTACTTCCTCAAGGACATGCTCGCCGCCGCGAAGAAGAACATCGACGGTCGCACTGTCTCGATCTCCGGTTCGGGAAATGTCGCAGTATTCGCCGCAGAGAAGGTCACGGCCTTCGGCGGCACCGTCATCACGATGTCCGACTCGGCCGGCTTCATCCATGACCCGGACGGAATCGACACCGAACTCGTCAAGCGCATCAAGTTCGAAGAGCGGGGACGCATCTCCGAATACGTGGAGCAGCGCGGGGGACGCGCGACCTACCACGAGGGTGGAAACGTCTGGGACGTCGAGGTCGACGTCGCACTGCCATGTGCGACTCAGAACGAGCTCGACGGGGACTCGGCTGCGACTCTGGTCAAGAACGGAGTTATCGCCCTCGCCGAAGGCGCGAACATGCCCTGCACGCCGGAAGCCGTGAAGGTCTTCTCCGAGGCTGGCGTCCTCTTCGCCCCCGGCAAGGCCGCAAACGCCGGCGGTGTCGCGACCAGTGCGCTCGAAATGCAGCAGAACGCCAGCCGCGACTCGTGGGACTTCGACTTCACCGAGGCGCGCCTGGCCGAGATCATGGGCGATGTCCACGACAGCTGCGCGGCTGCGGCCGACGAGTTCGGCCAGCCCGGAGACTACGTCGCCGGTGCCAACATCGCAGGTTTCATCCGCGTTTCCGAGGCAATGCTCGCCCAGGGAGTCGTCTGATCGTCTGGTCCATCGGCGGCCGGGCGACCAAAGCGCCTGTGCACAGCCGACAGGACGGCCGCGATCAGCGCTGACAGCCGAGGCTGACAACCCAAACGACAAGACAGGCTCTGCTCAGAACCCGTGAACTTCTCCACGAAGCCGTCGGTCCTGAGCAGAGCCTCTGTCGTACGCTGTGAGCCCGCGATCGACCCCGATAGCTGTGTCCTGCCTGTCGGTCCGTGTCGACCGTGCTGGGTGGGTTCGTGATCAGGGACCGGTCAGAGCCAGACGAGAAGGTCAGCGCTTTCCGATGGTTCCGTAGCCTTTTCGCCAACGCAGCAGGGGACGACTCGTTCCCGCATCGGCGCCCGCGCCCATGGACACCACCTCCCCGACGACGAGATTGTGGGTCGCAACCTCGAGCACCTCGGTGAGCTTGAGCTCGAACCAGGCGATTGCCTCGGTGAGCACCGGCTGTCCGGCATGAGGGGCGGGAAAAGTGTCGATGCCTTTGAGCGATCCGTACAGTGGTTGGCCCGAAGCGCCGAGGCGTTCGGAGATGTCGCGCTGGTCGGAGTTGAGCAGCGAGATCGCAAAGTGGGAACTCGTCTCCAGAGTCTCCATCATCCGAGAGCCGGAATAGACGCTGACGGCCATCGTCGGGGGATCGTACGACACGTCGAGAAACGAATCGACGGTGATCGCATGCAGGGCACTGCCACGGGTAGCGGAGACCACGGCGACCGCCGCAGCGATGTCGTCGCTGAGCTCGCGGTAGCGTTCTGTGAGGGAATCGTCGTAGGCCTGGTCCATGACTCTCATTCTAGGGAACTACAATGGAGCCATGACCATTCCAGCTTCAGGCGGTTCAGCAACGATCGAGCGCGAGCAGTCCGAGCAGCTAGTCGAGCCCGGCGATCACGAGCGCTTCAGCCACTACGCGCCCAAGGACAAGATCATGGAGTCCATGGTGACCGGGACTCCGCTGATCGCCTTGTGCGGAAAGGTGTGGGTCCCCACGCGCGACCCCGAGCGGTTCCCGATCTGCCCCAAGTGCAAAGAGATCTACGAGACGATGTCCGAAGGACCGCAGGAGTAGATGTCCGCGGATCGTCTCCCAACAGCACCAGGGACCTCCGCGGCAGAACAGCTTCCACCGGCATTCCCCGAGCGCGCAGCATGGGGAACGGCGGGAAAGCTGCGTGCCTGGCAGGCTGAGGCTCTCGAACTCTACTTCCAGAAGCAGCCCAAGGACTTCCTCGCGGTCGCGACCCCAGGAGCAGGTAAGACCACCTTCGCTCTGCGGCTGGCGGCCGAACTGCTGGCACAGCGAGTCGTCAACCGTGTCACAGTCGTCGCTCCCACCGAACACCTCAAGGTGCAGTGGGCCGACTCGGCAGCACGCGTGGGCATCAAGCTCGACCCGCACTTCAAGAACTCCCAGGGCAAACACGCACCCGGCTACCACGGAGTGGCTCTGACCTACGCGCAGGTCGCTGCCAAACCCGTTCTCCACCACAACCGGACGGCCGCCGGCCGCACTCTGGTCATCCTCGACGAGGTCCACCACGGAGGTGACGCCCTGTCGTGGGGCGATGCCGTGCGAGAGGCCTTCGGCCCCGCGGTCCGTCGGCTGTCCCTGACCGGAACACCGTTCCGTTCCGACACCTCACCGATCCCATTCGTCACCTACGCACCCGACGAGAACGGCATCCGCACCTCGGTGGCGGACTATTCCTACGGCTACGGTCGAGCGCTCAAGGACTCCGTCGTCCGCCCGGTCCTCTTCCTCGCCTACGCCGGCGCCATGACCTGGCGGACCAAGGCCGGCGACGAGATGTCGCACGTCCTGGGCGAGGAGACGACGAAGGACATCAACTCGCAGGCCTGGCGCACGGCCCTCGACCCGAAGGGCGACTGGATCCCGGCGGTCCTCAAAGCCGCAGACATGCGATTGACCGAGGTCCGACGCACCGTCCACGACGCCGGCGGCCTCGTCATCGCCACCGACCAAGAGGCGGCCCGAGCCTACGCCAAACGACTGCACGAGATCACCGGTGAGAAGCCGACCGTTGTGCTCTCCGACGAGGCGGGAGCCTCGGAGCGGATCGAACAGTTCCAGAACTCGACCGACCGGTGGATGGTCGCCGTGCGGATGGTCTCCGAAGGCGTCGACGTTCCCCGATTGTGTGTCGGCGTCTACGCGACCTCCTCGTCGACGCCGCTGTTCTTCGCGCAGGCCATCGGGCGCTTCGTGCGTGCCCGCAAACGCGGCGAGACCGCCTCGGTGTTCCTGCCCTCGGTGCCCGTGCTGCTGGCCCTGGCGAACTCGATGGAAGCCGAACGCGATCATGCCCTCGATCGCCCGAAGAACGAGGACGAGAACGATGTCGTCGTCTTCGACGATCAGGCCATGGAGCAGGCGAACCGCAACGAGGGCGCCTCGTCGGACCAGCTCGGCTCCTTCGAAGCGCTCGGCGCCGAAGCCCTGTTCGACCGTGTCCTCTACGACGGCGGTGAATTCGGCACCGGCGGAGCCATCGGCTCCGAGGATGAACTCGACTTCATCGGCATCCCCGGCCTGCTCGAACCCGATCAGGTGCGTGAGCTGCTGAGCACTCAGCAGGCCCGGCAGGCGAAGCGCAAGACCGCGGCGGCTCCTCCGGCCCCTGAGACGGAGACGAGCGAGCTCGAGCACCGAGCGATGAAGGAAGAGCGCAACCAGCTCCAGAGCCTCGTGGGCGCTTGGTCCAGACGTACCGGAACGCCGCACCAGAACGTTCACGTCGAACTGCGCAAGGCATGTGGGGGACCGGCCGTCGCTCAAGCCACGCGGGAGCAGATCCAGGCTCGGATCAAGAAGCTGCAGGGCTGGTTCGTCGGCAAGAAGTGAGCACCGGATGTCGGCAGGGGAGACCCTGTCGGCATGAGGCTGACGAAGCCGCCGAGGCAGACGCACTGTCTGCCTCGGCGGCTTCGTCGATTCGCGGTGGGCCGGGTGTGGATTAGGCGGAGTAGAACACGGTGGGAATGGCGGGCTCGCCGTCCTGCAGGCGCCTGGCCGAACGCGGCAGCTCCGCCAAAGACTCGTCATGTCGGGCGCAGGCCTTCTTCACTCCTGCCGCGCCGATGAACGACTCATCGACCTCACCGTCGACGACGAGATCGACGCTGAGCCGACGGCCTTCGCCGAGATCATCGGGCAGGCTCGGAATGCCGACGGCTTCCTCCACGGCGATCGGACCGTCGATGAGGCGCAGCGCTTCCTTGTGTCCGCCGCGTGAGGGCTTGCCGGAGGAGTTCTTGGCCACCGAGGTCCACTCGCCGGCCTCATCGGCACGAGCCACGAGCTTGTACACCAGGCCGGCGGCCGGGGCACCTGAACCGGTGACCACCCGCGTGCCGACACCGTAGGAGTCGACGGGCGAGGCGGCCAATGCGGCGATCGCATACTCGTCGAGATCGCTCGTGACGGTGATCGTCGTGTCGCGGGCGCCGAGGCGGTCAAGGCTCTCGCGCACCTCACTGGCCTGTTCGATGAGATCGCCGGAATCGATGCGCACTCCGCCGAGGTTCGGCCCGGCCAGCTCGATCGCCGTGGTCAGCGCCTCCTCGACGTCATAGGTGTCCAGGAGCAGAGTCGTATCGGTGCCGAGCGACTTCAGCTGAGCGGCGAAGGCCTCCCGCTCGGAATCGTGGAGCAGGGTGAACGAGTGGGCCGAGGTGCCGATCGTGCGCAGACCGTACTGCAGGCCGGCGGCCAGGTTCGACGTCGAGGCGAAGCCGCCGATGACCGCTGCCCGAGCCGCAGCCACGGCCGCATGCTCGTTCGTGCGTCGCCCGCCCATCTCCGCGCAGGGGCGATCGCCGGCCGCCTGAGCCATTCGGGACGCTGCCGAGGCGACCGCACAGTCATAGTTCATCGCCGACAGGATGAGCGTCTCCAAGATGACGCCCTCGGCGAACGTCGATTCGATCGTCAGCAGCGGTGAGCCGGGGAAGTAGATCTCCCCTTCTGCATAGCCGCGGATATTGCCGGAGAACCGATAGTCGGCCAACCAGTCGATGGTGCGCTTGTCGACGATGTTCTCCCTGCTGAGGAACGAGAGCTCGGCATCGTCGAAGCGGAAGTCGCGGATCATCTCGAGGATCCGACCGGTGCCGGCGACGACACCGTAGCGGCGACCTGCGGGAAGGCTGCGGCCGAATACCTCGAAGAGGCTCTTCCGGTGAGCGGCACCGGATTCCAGGGCCGCCTGCACCATCGTCAATTCGTACTGATCCGTGAAGAAAGCCGTCGAATCGGTCCGTGTGAGATCACTCATAGGCGCGATCTTACGTCACGACAGCGTCAGTGTTCTGCCGTATGGTGGAAACGTGAGCAACCCAACGACACCAGTCCTGGAGCCGGAGGTCGACGTCCGACCCTCCGAGAACCTGGCCAAGCCCTGGCGGACCGTGGTCTTCAACGACCCGGTCAACCTCATGAGCTATGTCAGTTTCGTGTTCCAGACCTACTTCGGCTACTCCGAGGAGAAAGCCCACTCACTTATGCTCGAAGTCCATGAGAACGGGCGCTCCGTCGTTGCCACCGGAGGCCGCGAAGCCATGGAACGAGACACCCAAGCGATGCACGAATACGGCCTGTGGGCCGCGTGCCAACCCGATTCAGGATCCGACTGACACATGGCCGCTATCGACGCACGAGGGGACGATGTCGTCCTCACCCTGCAAGACAACGAACGCTCGCTCATGCTCACGGTGTTCACCGATCTTGCGGCTCTGCTGGCCGAAGACAGCGACAGCGATGACGACCGTCCGGACTCGGAGAACTGGGAAGCCCGGCTCGGACTTGTCGACCGTCCCCGTCCGGAGGACCCGGCGCTGCTGCGGCTGCTGCCCGACGTCGATCCCGAGGACGATGAGCGTTCAGCGGAGTTCCGCCGCCTCACCGAGTTCGATCTCAAACAGGCCAAAGCGCACAATGTGCGCATCGTGCTGCTGGGACTGAGCAAGGGCAATGACATCTCCCTGACACGGGACGAGGTGCTCGCCTGGATGAAGGGCCTCAACGATCTGCGACTCGTCCTCGCTGTCCGCCTCGGGATCGACACCGAGGAGGCGCAGGAGGAGAAGTACGCCCACCGTGAGGACCTCTCCGAATCCGAAGACCTCACCCTGACCCTGTACGACTTCCTGACGTGGATTCAGGACCGACTGACGACGACCTTGCTCGGCCAGACGCAAGGGGATGACGAGATATGAGACTCACCGCAATCGGCACCGCAGGCTCCTTCCCAGGACGCGGCGCCCTCGCCAGCTGCTACCTCATCGAAACCGATGAGGACACACCCACTCGCATCATCCTCGATCTCGGGTCCGGTGCGCTCAGCCCCCTGCAGGAGACGGTCGACACCGATCGTCTCTCCGGAATCGTGCTCAGCCACCTCCATCCGGATCACTGCATGGATATGACCGGCCTCTACGTCAAACACTGCTTCGACCCGAAGTTCTTCAACGGCGACATCTCCGACACGGGAACGATCCGCACGCGCACTCCGGTGTTCGCGCCGGCCGGTGCGAAGGAACGCCTGTCCAGGGCCTATTACACGGATCCCGGAAAGTCCCCGGTGGCCAACGGGGGAGACGACTCGGACTTCGACCACGCCTTCGAATTCACCGACATCGACCACGGCAGTCGTCACCAGATCGGCTCCCTGACCATCGAATCCTTCCTCGTCGACCACCCCGTCGAGGCCTATGCTCTGCGGATCACGGATGCGGCCGGCAAGGTCATCACGTATTCGGGCGACAGCGATGAGTGCGACAACCTCGTCGCAGCGGCGAAAGACGCCGACCTCTTCCTCTGCGAAGCCGCTTTCCAGGAAGACCGCGACACTGCGCGCGGCATCCACCTCACCGGCAAGCGCGCCGGGCGAGTGGCGCAGAACGCCGCGGCGTCCGCGCTCGTGCTCACCCACATCCCGGTCTGGACAGACTGCTCCATCGTTCGCGGTGAGGCGGCCGGGGAGTACCGTGGACCCATCGAGCTGGCGAAGCCCGGAGCCACCTGGACAGTGTGAGCCGGCGACGATCGCCGGCGACCAGCAGACACCACCACCGAGACGAAAGAGGCAGACAGTGCGAGCAGACGGCCGTGCAGCAGACGAACTCCGTGAAGTCCGGATCACTCCGGACTGGATCAATACAGCCGAAGGGTCCGCGCTGGTGGAATTCGGCAACACCCGCGTCCTCTGCGCGGCCTCACTGACCGAAGGCGTGCCCCGTTGGCTCAAGGGCCAGGGCCGCGGCTGGGTCACCGCCGAATACGCCATGCTCCCGCGCGCCACCGATTCCCGCAGCACCCGCGAATCGGTCAAGGGCAAACAGGGCGGACGCACTCACGAGATCTCCCGTCTCATCGGTCGCAGCCTGCGCGCCGTCATCGACATGGACAAGCTCGGAGAGAACACCCTCGTCCTCGACTGCGACGTCCTCCAGGCCGACGGCGGCACCCGCACCGCCTCGATCACCGGTGCCTACGTTGCGCTGGCGAAGGCCATCGACAAGGGGCGCTCGACCGGGCTGATCCCCGCCGCCCACCAGCCGCTCATCGACTCAGTGGCGGCCGTCAGCGTCGGCATCATCGACGGAGAGCCCCTCCTCGACCTGCCGTACGTCGAAGACTCCCGCGCCGAGACGGACATGAACGTCGTCATGACCGGGTCCGGAAAGTTCATCGAAGTCCAGGGCACCGCGGAGGGCGCACCGTTCGACCGCGACGAACTCGGCAAGCTGCTCGACCTCGCCGGCCACGGGTGCACCGAACTCACCCGCATCCAGTCCGAAGTGCTCGCCGGATGACGACCTTCGTCCTGGCCACTCACAACGAGGGCAAGAAGCGCGAGCTGCTGACCATCCTCGGGCCCGTCCTCGGTGCTGACACCCAGGTGCTCACCGCCGCCGAGGCGGGACTCGGCGATGTCGCCGAAACCGGAGTCACGTTCACCGAGAACGCGCTGATCAAGGCGCGTGCCGCGGCCGCTGCGACAGGGCACACCGCCATCGCCGACGACTCGGGAATCAGCGTCGACGTGCTCGGCGGTGCACCGGGCATCTTCTCCGCTCGCTGGTCCGGCCGGCACGGAGACGATCGTGCGAACCTCGAACTCCTGCTCGCTCAGCTGGGCGACATCGCGGCCGAACACCGCGGAGCGCAGTTCCGTTGCGCGGCGGCCGCTGTGACCGCCGACGGACGTGAGTTCACCGCCGAAGGAGTCATGCCCGGGCGCCTGGCCACCGAACCCAAGGGCGAGAACGGCTTCGGATATGACCCGATCTTCGTCCCCGAGGGTTCCGAACTCAGTGCCGCCGAGATGACGCCTGAGGAGAAGAACTCACGCTCCCACCGCCGATTCGCCTTCGACGCACTGGCCGCGATTCTCGCCGACGAATCGAATCTCTGAACCTCCTCCTCGAAACGCTCAGCATCTGAACACAGCCGCCTCACCAGCTGAGAACTTCGGATACACTGACGATGCTTGAGTGTTGGCGAACGACCCTCTTCGTGGTCGGCGAAATCGAGGAGAACAATGAAGACTCCGCGCATCATGACGTGGGTGGCGGCAGCGGCCGCCACGAGCCTGCTGATCACAGGCTGTTCGGCCGGAGCCTCCGACACCGGAGGCGATGCGCAGAAGAAGGACTCGATGACGATTGCCTTCACCGCCGAACCGGTCAACCTCGACTTCACCTCCACCTCGGGAGTCGCCATTCCCGAAGCGCTGATGGAGAACGTCTACGAATCGCTCGTCCGGTTGGACGGCGAGGGGGAGATCCAGCCCGCACTGGCCAAGGACTGGACACTGTCCGATGACCGCAAGACCTACACCTTCGAACTCCAGGATGGTGTGAAGTTCTCCAACGGTGCGGACTTCACCAGCGAAGACGTCAAGTACTCCTATGAACGAGTGCAGAAGGACTGGAAGAACGCGCTGAAGTCGAAGATGGACATCGTCGAGTCCATCGAGACCCCGGACGACTCCACCGTCACGATCGAACTGAAGAAACCGTCGAACACCTGGCTGTTCAACCTCACCAGCCTCGTCGGAGCCGTCTTCGACACCGAAGGCACCGACGACCTGGCGAACGAAGCCGTCGGCACCGGTCCCTTCGCGATCGAGAAATTCACACGCGGACAGTCCATCGACTTCGCCGCCCGCGACGACTACTGGGGCGAGAAGCCGTCCCTGAACTCGGTCCAGTTCAAATACTTCAAAGACGCGGTTTCGGCCTCGAACGCCCTGAAGTCCGGGGAGATCGACCTCGTCTCCAACCTCCAGGCCCCCGAACTGGCCGGAGAGTTCCAAAGCGACGACTATCAGATCGTCTCCGGCACTACGAACGGCGAAGTCGTGCTGTCGATGAACAACGCCGAGGGCATCTTCAAAGACAAGAAGGCCCGTGAAGCCGTGATGCATGCGATCGACCGCAAGGCCGTCCTCGACACGGCCTGGGCGGGCTACGGCGAGCTCATCGGCTCGATGGTTCCCCCGACCGACCCGTACTACGAAGACCTCACCGGGGTGTGGAAGTACGATCCGAAGAAGGCCAAGCAGCTCGTCGACGAAGCCGGGATCAAGGGCGAGGAATTCGCCTTCACCGTGCCGAACCTGCCGTACGCGAAGGCGATCTCCGAAATCGTCTCCGCGCAGCTCGAAGAGGTCGGACTGAAGGCGAAGATCTCGACTCAGGAGTTCCCAGCCGTGTGGTTGGACAAGACCTTCACCGAACACGATTACGACATGTCGGTGATCAACCATGCCGAACCGCGCGACATCCTCACCGTGTTCTCGAAGGACTACTACATCGGCTACGACGATTCGTCGATCAAGAAGCTGGCAGACAAAGCCGATACCGGAACCGAAGACGAGTACATCTCGGGAATGAAGAAGATCGCGCGGACGATCACCGAGGATGCCGCCTCGGACTTCCTGTTCCTGTTCCCGAATCTCGTCATCGCCAAGTCCGGAGTCGAGGGGATACCCGCCAACCGCGTCTCCGACGCATTCAAGATCGCCGACCTCAGCTGGTCCTGACCGCGCACGTCGATGCTCACCTACGCAATCAACCGCGCGATCCAGTTCGCGCTGTCCCTCCTCGTCGCCTCGGTGGTGATCTTCGCCCTGATGAGCCTGCTGCCGGGCAATGCGGCACAGGTGGCGCTGGGAACGAACGCCACCCCGGAGGCAGTAGCGTCGCTCGAAGCTCAATACGGGCTTGATCGGCCGCCACTCATCCGGTACTTCGACTGGTTGGGAGGAATGCTCACCGGAGACTTCGGCACCTCCTACGTCACCGGTGCCGAGATCACTCCCGTCATCGTCGACAGCGTCCAGGTCACGGCGATCCTCGTCATCGCGGCCATCGCCGTGTCCATCCTCATCGCCGTGCCCCTGGGCACCTTCGCCGCCCTCGAGCAGCGCAACTGGATCGGCGTGACGATCTCGGCGATCAGCCAGGTCGGCATCGCGATACCGAACTTCCTGGCCGCGATCATCCTCGTCATCATATTCTCTCTGACCCTCGGATGGTTCCCGTCCCAAGGCTGGATGGCTCCGATCGAGGGCCTCGGCGGCTTCCTTGTCCGTCTCGTCCTGCCGGTCGTGTCGCTTGCTCTCGTGCAGGCGGCGATCCTCACCCGCTACGTTCGTTCGGCCGTGCTCGATGTGATGCGGGAAGACTATATCCGCACCGCCCGCGCCAAGGGACTGACCAAGACGAAGGCGCTGTTCGCGCACGGACTGCGCAATGCGGCGATTCCTGTCATCACCGTCGCCGGAGTCCAACTGGCCACCCTGCTGGTCGGGGCCGTGATCATCGAACAGATCTTCGTTCTGCCCGGAATCGGCTCCGAGCTCGTCCGCGCCGTCGCCAATCGTGACCTCGTAGCGGTGCAGGGCATCGTCATGGTCCTCGTCCTGCTCGTGCTCGTCATCAACCTCATCGTCGACATCCTCGTGCCCATCGTCGACCCCCGGATCAGGAACGCCGCATGAACCCGACCCCGACCGGTGCCCAGAGCCCCAGCGACCACGTCGATCCCGTCGCTCACGACGCGACAGACACGACCGCCTCGGCGAAGATCCGGCCGGGTCGGTCCCGCAGGAGCGGACGGCGGGCGAACGCATCGATGATCATCGGCGCGGGCCTCGTCGTGCTCATCGTCGGACTCGCTCTCATCTCCTTCGTGTGGACCCCGTACGACCCGACCACGATCGACCCCGCCGCCCGATTGCAGAGCGGCAGCCTCACCCACCCGTTCGGCACCGACACCTTCGGACGGGACACGTTGACCTGGGTGATGGTCGGGGCGCGGATCACGCTGCTCGTCGGGGTCGTCGCCGTCGGCATCGCCCTGCTCATCGGCACCCCGATCGGAATCGTCTCCGCCTTCTTCGCGAAACAGCCGTGGGGAATGTGGCTCGACGCGGTGATCATGCGGGCCAACGACATCCTGTTGGCCTTCCCCGCGCTGCTGCTGGCGATCATCTTCGCTGCCGTCTACTCGCCGGGGACGGGACCGGCCATGGTCGCCGTCGGCATCGCCGCGATCCCCGGCTTCGCGCGCGTCGCACGCTCCGGCACGCTGCAGGTGCTGGGCTCCGAATACGTCCGCGCCGCGCGAGCTTCGAACCGTCGGATCCCGGCCATCGCCGTCGTCCACGTGCTGCCGAACATCGCCGGAATGGTCATCGTCCAGGCGTCCGTGGCCTTCGCGATCTCCGTCCTCGCCGAGGCGGGGCTGTCCTTCCTCGGACTCGGCACCCAGGCCCCGACCCCGTCGTGGGGCCGGATGCTGCAGGAGTCCCAGCAGTACCTGTCCACCCACCCCGAGCTCGCTCTGTGGCCGGGAGTGTTCATTGCACTCGCGGTGCTCGGATTCAATCTCTTGGGCGATGGGCTGCGCGACCGGTTCGACCCGAAGATGGAGGCGCGAGGTGCCTGAGAACCTGCTCGAGGTTCGTGACCTCACCATCACCCCTGCCGGAGCGGACGCTCCGGTGCTCCACGATGTCAGCCTCAGTCTGGCGCCGGGCGAGCGGGTCGGACTCATCGGCGAATCCGGGTCGGGGAAATCGCTGACCGCCCAGTCCGTGATGGGTCTGCTGCCAGAAGAGCTGCACGCCCGTGGCCAGGTGCACCTGCAGGGGCATTCCGGGAACCTTCTCGAAGCGAACGAGAAGACCCTGGCCGGGCTGCGCTCGGACATCGTGTCCATGGTGTTCCAGGAACCCATGAGCGCCCTCAATCCGCTCATGCGCATCGGCGACCAGATCGCCGAAGTGCTGCGCCTCCATGGCAAGGCGCCGCGGGGGCAGATTCCGACGCGTGTGCTCGAACTGCTCCGCGACGTCCACATGCCCGACCCCGACAGCGCCCGGTTCGCCTACCCGCACCAGCTGTCGGGCGGGCAGCGGCAGCGGGTCATGCTCGCGATCGCCCTGGCCAATTCGCCGAGGCTGCTCATCTGCGACGAGCCCACCACCGCCCTCGACGTCACCGTGCAGAAGCATATGCTCGACCTCATCGTCGAGAGGGTCTCGGCGGTGGAGGCTGGACTGCTGTTCATCACTCACGACCTCGCTGTCGTCGCCGGAGTCTGCGATCGGGTCATCGTCATGTACCGCGGCCGCATCGTCGAGTCCGGCAGCGTCGACGAGATCTTCACCGCGCCCAAGCACGAGTACACGCGAGGGCTCCTGGCATCCTCGGATCTCGAAGCCACAGATGACCGCGGCCGACTCTTCACACTCAAGACCGCGCTCGCCTACTCGGGGCCGCAGATCGGCGAAGGAGAGGCTTCGGTCGATGTGGGGGAGCCGGGGGATCTTCGCGACGAACCGCAGATCTCGACCCGACCGGATCACACCGGCATGTCCGTCGCGGGGTCGACGGACGAAGACAGCGTCAGGACCACCTCGGCGAGGGAAGGGGCCGGAGCCGCCTCGGTGAGGGATGACCACCGAACCCCCTCGGTGAGGGAATCGGCACCGCTCATCGAGGTCTCGGACGTCACCCGGATCTTTCGCGGACGCGGACTCTTCGGTCGCAGACGATCGGACGTCACCGCCCTGGGCGGGATCGACTTCAGCGTCGCGGCCGGAGCCCGCCTGGGCATCGTGGGGGAGTCGGGATCGGGGAAGTCAACGCTGCTGAACATCCTCTCCGGCCTCGACCGACCGACCACCGGGCATGTGCGCGTCGGCGACATCCGGGTCGAAGCCGCGAGCTCACAGGCTCTGCGCCGCCTGCGCGAGAACCTGCAGATCGTGTTCCAGGATCCGTTCGCCTCGCTCGACCCGCGGATGCGCATCGCCGACATCGTCGCCGAACCGCTCATCGCCGCCGGAGTCGACAAGGACGAACGCGCAGCACGGGTCGAGGAGATGATCGCCGCCGTCGACCTCGACCAGGACTCCCTGCGCCGGTACCCGCACCAGTTCTCCGGCGGGCAGCGACAGCGCATCTCGATCGCCCGGGCCCTCGTGACCAGGCCGCAGATCCTCGTCGCCGACGAACCGGTCTCCGCCCTCGACGTCTCGGTGCGTGCGCAGGTCCTCAACCTGCTCACCGACCTCGTCGACGAGTACGCGCTGACTCTCCTCTTCGTCTCCCACGACCTCGGCGTCGTCAAACACCTGTGCTCCGAGGTCATCGTCATGAGAGCCGGACAGATCGTCGAATCGGGTGCGACGGAGGACATCTACGCGAACCCGCAGGACGAGTACACGCGGCGCCTCATCGCCGCCACCCCGAGCCTGGCCGAAGCACTCGCGGCCGGATAGACCGGCTCGCGCGCGGGATGCGACGAACCATCGAGAGAAAGGGCAGCATATGACCACATCGCTTGCCGACCGCAGTGCGGCCGAAATGGCAGCCGGATTCGCCGGCGGGGACTTCGACCCGGTCGAGGTGCACTCCGCGGTCGTCGACCGCATGGACGACTGCGAACCGACCATCAACGCCCTGTTCCACCGCGACGACGAACGCTCCCGGGACGCCGCCGCTGCCAGCGCAGCACGCTGGCGAGAGGGACGACCGTTGAGCGACCTCGACGGGGTGCCCGTGACGATCAAGGAGAACATCGCCCGCCGCGGAGTTCCGCTGCCCAGCGGCCACGCCTGGGTGGAGATGCCGGTGGCCGGCCACGATGCCCCGATCACCGAGCGTCTCGAAGAAGCCGGAGCCGTCATCCTCGGTTCGACGACGATGCCCGACTGGGGAATGCTCTCCTCAGGAGTGTCCTCTCTGCACGGAATCACCCGTTCACCGCTGGACCCGAGCCTGACGACCGGAGGGTCGAGCGCCGGAGCCGGAGCCGCGGCAGCCGCCGGATACGGACCCATCCACATCGGCTCCGACATCGGCGGATCCATCCGCCTGCCATGCACGTGGCTCGGTCTGGCCGGACTCAAGCCCAGCTTCGGCCGCGTGCCTCTCGACGCCCCCTACCTGGGCAGATGTGCGGGACCGCTGGCGCGGACGATGGCCGACGTCAAAGCCGCCATGGACATCATCTCCGCCCCGGACGATCGCGACTATTCGCGGCTGCCGCGCTTCGCCGCCGATGATGCGCAGTCTCTGCCGGGCAGCGACTCGGCTGGAGCCTTCGACCCGCGGGGACTGCGCATCGGCGTGCAGCTCGACGCCGGGTGCGGGGTCGCCGCAGCGGCGCAGGTGCGCTCGGCCGTCACCGAGGCGGCAGAGAGGTTCTCTGCGGCCGGTGCAGAAATCGTCACGGTCGATCCTTTCATCGACGATGATCACCTCCGCGACATGGATCTGTTCTGGCGGGTCCGGTCGTGGGCCGACCTCAAGGCGCTGCCTGTCGACGAACAGGCGCTCATTCTGCCTTATATCCAGCAGTGGGCACAGGACGGAGCCGATACCAGCGGAGTCGACCTGATGCGCTGCTATCACAGCGTTCAGGAGATCCGGCGGCGGACGGTCGAAGCAACTGCCGAGTTCGACCTGGTCATCTCGCCGACAGCTCCGGACGCGGCATTCCCGGCCGAGCAGCCGATGCCGTACCCGCAGGTGCACGAACCGATGGGGCATATAGGGTTCACCATGCCGTTCAACATGTCAGAACAGCCTGCGGCGACGGTGCTGGCCGGATCCATGGACGACGGTCGGACCATCGGAGTGCAGATCGCCGGACGACGGTTCGCCGACGAACTCGTCATGGCCGCCGGTGCCTGGTTCGAAGCCGCGGCCGACCTCGAGCTGCCGACTCGGTCGGTCGGAGTCTGAGAGAACGACGACAGCGGGCCTGCGACGACCGGGAATCGGTCGTCACAGGCCCGCTGTGACTTGGACGTCGCCTCGGTGACGGTGGGTGTCTCACCTCGGGGAGGTGAGGTGCACCGTGTCGGCGGTGGACCCTGAGGTCAGAAGTCGAAGAATTCGACCGAGAGCTTGTCTCCGTCGATCTTCACGCTTCCGGACACCGACAGGGAGTTGCCGTTGGAGAAGTACGAGGAGCCGGCCCTCTTGCCGTCGACGGAGAAGTTGAACTTGCCTGGCTTCTCGGTGAAGAACGAGCCGGTGTTCGTGTCTCCGGCGCCGAAGCTGGCCTTCACCTTCGGCATCTCCTTCATGTCCCATTTGGCGGTGTTCTTCTTCGCCAGATCATCGAGCTTCTTGTCCGAACCGCCGACTGGGATCTCGGTCGGGTCGTACTTGATGAAGTCGCACTTCGGCTCGATGCTCTTGTTGTCGAAGCACTTCTTGAGCTCCTTCTCGACCTGTTTCTGAACTTCCTTGTCGAAGGCGCCGGTCGGGGACAGATCGAGGTTGAGGGTGGTGGGGGACACCTGGCCCTTGTTCGGCTGTCCGCCGGGGGCGAAGGCCTTCGGGAAGTTCACCTTGGCCGTATCGGAAGCTTCGGAGATCCACTTGCTCTTCGGAATCGTGAAGTCGTAGCTGCCGGGGTAGACAGCGAACGACGTGGTGCCCGACTTCGCCTTGTAGTCCTTGCCGTTGACGGCGAGACCGTCGGCAGCGGGGATATCGAGGGAGATGACGTTGAGGTCGGGGCCCTTCATCGTCCACTTGTCGAAGAACAGGTCCTGTTTGCCGTCCTTCGTCGCAGAGAGCTCCACATTGTAGGGGCTGCCGTCGAGCTCGTAGGACACGACGACGGTGCCCTTGTCCCCGTCGGTCTTCGACGATTCGACCTTGGCCTTCTCGATCTTCGCCGATGAGGAATCGGTGAATTCCTTCTGCAGCAGATCGAGGTTCGTGCCCTCAGGCCGTGTCGAGGGGGCGATCTTCTCCGCGGCTGCGAAATCACCCTTGTTCAGGGCTTCGACGTAGTCCTCTGCGACCTTGTCGGGTCCGTACTTGTTCTTGTTCACGCTGCCGATGACGAAGAACCCGACGAGGACGAGGATGATGACCAGCGCGACCGCACCGAGGGTGATGAAGAGCGGAAGTTTGCTCTTCTTCTTATCGGGGCGATTGTCGGCACGCGTCGCGGTGCTCTGACCGCCGGCGAAACCCGGAGCCGGTGCAGGCTGCGGAATCGCCTGGGATGGACCGGAACCGGTCTGTTGGGCGTTCGGACCCGACCCCGTCTGATACTGCCCGGACTGGTTCTGGGCGGAGTTAAACTGGCCCGGCTGGTCCTGAGCGCCGGGGTACGGCTGATTAGACGCCCCCGGATATGCCGCATTCGAATACTGACCGCCTGGCTGTTGGACGCCCTGCGGCTGAGCGCCTTGCGATTGAGCCCCGGGGTAGCCGCCGTTCGGCTGCTGCGGGCTCTGGTACTGGTTGTTCGGATACTGCCCGTTCTGAGGCTGGTCACTCGGAGACGGGGCACCGGGATAGGGACCCGCCTGTGGGCCGCCCTGAACGTTGGCTCCGCCTTGCTGGCCGGAGTTGAAGGACTGATCGTTCTGGGCGCCGGGGCCCGAATACTGAGGCGGTTGGTTCTGCTGAGAAGAAGCCGGAGCGACCGTCGGTCGTTCCGGCGCATCGTTGCCCGGAGCTCCCAAGGGTGGTGCCTGGTCATCGGGCACCGAGGAACCGCTTCCGGACTGAGCCGAACCGCCGGTTGCGGTGGGGGCGTCATCGGAGACCGAACCCGGAAGGCCCTCATCCGTCGGCAACTCCGACTCGGGCTTCGACCCGCCGTTCTCCGGAGGCTCGCTGGGTGGTGGCGGGAAATTGGGGTGATCGTTCCCGTTGCTCATCGTGGGGTCATCCTTTGCGTGTACAAGCCTGTCCTGGCGCAATTGTACTTCCCGGAGCAGGGAATCGCGTGGTCAATACCGGGAAGCCGAGCCGGGTTAGGCGAAAATGGTCCTGATGCACACTTCTCCTCACCCTCAGCCCTACCGTCGGACGATCTTCGCAGCCCTCATGGAAGTCGTGAAGATCGACCTCATCGTCGTTCCCGCGGGATTCGTCGTCGCCATCGTCTTCTGGATCATCGGGCTCGGCTCGCAGCTGCCGTACTCGGCGATTCCCGAATGGGCGTTCGCACTGTGGGCGACGGTGTCAGGACTGAGTGTCTCGACCCTCGGATTCGACTTCTCGCTGGCGCCGAGCCTCGTGACTGTCGGCCTGTGGCTGCTGGTGGCAACGGGGGCCAAACGAGTCGCCCGCAGCACGGCAGCGGACAGCCCGGCCGAGAGCGACGACGATCCCGGCGGATGGTGGGCGCTCATGGGTACAGCTCTGGGCACCTTCGTCGTGGCCTACGCCGCTCCTCTGCTCGTCGCGGCGGTCCTGGTCGGCCAGGCCACGGTGACTCCGCTCGGATTCCTTCGGCTCTTCCTCTTCCTCGTCACGGCTGTGGCGTGGGCCTTCATTCGGGTGCGAGGAATCGGTGACATCCCCGGACTGGCCGTGATCGCCGATGACACCTGGACTGTCTCCGTCGGACTCGCACGCCGTCTGCTGTGGGCCGCTGCGGCACTCGGTGCGATCGTGCTCGTCGTCGGAATCGTGATCCGCTGGAGCGATGTCGCCGACACTGTGCAGGTCTACAGCTCACCGGTCGCCGCAGGCATCGGCCTCATCGTCGTTCAGGCGCTCTTCGCCCCGAGCATCCTCTTCTCAGCCCTGTCGTGGACCGCCGGGACGGGAGTGAGCATCGGCGGGGCCGGGACGAGCTCTGCATTCACTTCGACCTCAGCGCCCGTGCCCGATGTGCACGTGCTGCAGCTGTTGGACGGTGACTATCCCGCCTGGACGGCGGCCGCACCGGCGCTTCTCGTGCTGCTCGGTCTGCTGTGCGTCATCCTCGGCCGCGACCGAGCCCGCGACATCGCCGCACAGTCGTGGATGGGACTGGGGCTTGCAATCGGGATACTGTTCGTCGCCCTCGAGGTGCTCGCGCTGTTCGCCGGTGGGGCCTTGGGCCCGCTGGGTCTCTCCGGGTTCGGACCCTCGGCCCTGACGTCGGCGCTGGCGATCACTGGGTGGATCGGTGTGGGAATGGCCGCCGGCCTTCTGCTGATCAGACTCTCCGGTCTGCACGCCGAGTATTCCGAATTCGCCGAGGATGACGAAGAGTACCCCGACGACGAGGATGCCACAGCGGGCGCGTTCGAAGAGGACCGCACAACGGATGCGTTCGATGAGGACGAACCGGAATCGCTCGCCGACGACATCGTCGACGAAGACGAACCGCGTTAGACGAGGGCGCTGCCTCGGTGACGGATTGGGCTGCCTCGGTGAGGCAGCGTACTCACCGCGGCTGTGGCGTGAACAGAAGTCCGCCTCGGTGACGGGGCAGGCGTGAACCGAGGACATCCTCGGTGAGGGGATCAGCGCTGAATGATCAGGGTCTTGGCCCCGTGGATCACTTGGTGCCGGGCAGATCGAGATCCTGGCCGGTGACCTGCTTGAACCAGTCACCCAGACCCGACTGATACTCACTCGAGCACGAGAGCTGCGCCTGCTGCGTGATCGCGTCGCGCAGGCATTCCTCGTACTTCGACTGCACCGGCCAGAGGATGACCGAGGACATCGTGGAGAAGATGAGGTAGATGCTGAGCAGACCGCCGAGGATGCCCAAGGACATGTTCCGGCGCTGCTTGGTCTTGACGACGGCGACGATGTACTTCACCGACCAGACGACTGCGGCGATGGCGAAGCCGATGGCGGCGAGCTTGAACGGCAGCTGATACGTGAACGTCAGCACCGAGGCGAGGATCAGCAGTATCAGGACGAGCCCGTGTCGTGCCGGTGCGGCCTGTGCCTCCTCTTCGGGAGTCGGTGCCTTCTTCTCTTCGGTATTCTGCGGTGACGTCACCGGATCAGTTTCTCACAGTCGACTGACAAATGCCTCGGCGGGCCGTGTCCGCACGATGACAGCAGGGCATCGTCCATGTGCTGCAGACGTTAGACTGTGCGGGTGCGCATCGTTCTTCTGGCATCAGGATCCGGTACCCTCACGCAGTCCGTCATCGACGCTTTCGCCGACGGGACCCGTGGAGTCGACATCGTCGCCATCGGGGCCGACTCGGCCACCGCAGGGGTCCTGACCCGAGCCGAACAGCATGAGATTCCCTCCTTCGTCGTCCGGCCCAAGGACTTCGCCGACCGCGACGAGTGGAACCTGGCGCTGAAGGACACGGTGGCCGAGCTCGCCCCGGACTGGGTGGTCTCCGCCGGTTTCATGCGCATCCTCGGTCCCAGCTTCGTCGAGGCCTTCCCGTCCCGGATCATCAATACCCATCCGGCGCTGCTGCCGTCGTTCCCGGGTGCACACGGGGTCCGCGACGCGCTCGCCCACGGGGTGAAGCTGACCGGCGGAACCATCCACCTCGTCGACACCGGAGTCGACACCGGACCGATCATCACTCAGTACGCTGTGCCCGTCGGCGATGACGACACCGAGGAGACCGTGCACGAGAACATCAAAGCCCGGGAACGCGAAGAGCTCGTGCGTCTGCTGGCACATCTGGCCCACACCGACCTCGTCGTCGAAGGGCGACATGTCCGCGGATATGTCGCCTCGGCGATGACCGCCCACTGACCCCGCCGTGAGAAGAACCGACCGGCAACCGAACCTCGAGGAGGATCTGTGACAGGAACCCGCGCGATCAAGAGAGCGCTGATCAGCGTCTACGACAAGACCGGGCTGGAGGAGCTGGCTCGCGGCCTCCACGCCGCCGGAGTCCAGATCGTGTCGACCGGATCCACGGCAGCGAAGATCGCCGAGGCGGGAGCCGCGGTGACGAAAGTCGAAGACCTCACCGGGTTCCCCGAATGCCTCGAAGGGCGGGTCAAGACCCTTCATCCGCGCGTCCACGCCGGCATCCTCGCCGATTCCCGCAAGCCTGAGCACCTGGAACAGCTGTCCGAACTCGAGATCGAGCCCTTCGACCTCGTCGTCGTCAACCTCTATCCTTTCGCCGACACCGTCGCGAGCGGAGCCGGCTTCGATGACTGCATCGAACAGATCGACATCGGCGGACCCTCGATGGTGCGTGCGGCGGCGAAGAACCACCCCACGGTCACCGTCGTGACCGATCCGGCCGACTACTCGGCCGTGCTCGACGCAGCCTCCGGAGACGGCTTCGATATCGATGCCCGCCGCATCTTCGCCGCCCGCGCCTTCGCCCACACTGCCGCCTACGACGCGGCCGTCGCCTCCTGGTTCGCCGCGGAACTCGCCACCGATGAGAAGGCCGAATTCGCCGGCCTCACCGGAGAGAAGATCGCCGACCTGCGCTATGGAGAGAATCCGCACCAGGCTGCTGCCGTGTACTCCGACGGCACCGCCGGAATCGCCGGTGCGAAACTGCTCGGCGGCAAAGCGATGTCGTACAACAACTACACGGACACCGATGCCGCGATCCGCGCGGCATTCGACTTCGAGCAGCCGGCCGTCGCCATCATCAAGCATGCGAACCCCTGCGGAATCGCCGTCGGTGAGTCTGCTGCCGCTGCGCACAAGTCCGCCCACGAATGCGATCCGCTGTCGGCCTACGGCGGTGTCATCGCCACGAACCGCGAGGTCGACGCAGAGCTCGCAGCATCGATCAAGCCGATCTTCACAGAATGCCTGGCCGCTCCGTCGTTCAGCGCCGAGGCACTTGAGATCCTCACGACGAAGAAGAACCTGCGACTGCTCGAGCTCGGCGACATCGATGTGCCCACAGACGAGGTCAAGCCGATCAGCGGTGGGTTCCTCGTACAGGACCGCGACGCCTTCCAGGCGGACGGCGACTCCGTCGAGAACTGGACCCTGGCCGCTGGTCCGGCAGCTGCACCCGAGGTCCTCGCGGATCTCGAATTCGCGTGGAAGGCCGGACGGGCTGTGAAGTCCAACGCGATCCTGCTCGCCAAGGGGGGAGCCTCGGTGGGTGTGGGTATGGGGCAGGTCAACCGCGTCGACTCGGCCAAACTCGCTGTCGAACGTGCCGGAGCCGAACGCGCCACCGGTGCGGTCGCAGCCTCCGACGCCTTCTTCCCGTTCCCCGACGGTCTGCAGATCCTCATCGACGCAGGAGTCACCGCCGTGGTGCAGCCCGGCGGATCGATCCGCGACGATGAGGTCATCGCGGCCGCGGAGGCGGCAGGGATCACGATGTACCTGACCGGGAGCCGCCATTTCTTCCACTGAGATGAAGCGGCCTCACCCCCGCCACGCACGGCGGGGGAGAGGGCCGATCGCGAAGCGATGGATCTACTGGAAACGGCGATACGCGCATCCCACTCGGCGTGACTGGGTGCTGCTCGGCTGTCTCCTGGGCGTCGCCGCCGCCGCGGCGTGCTCCGTCATCGATTTCCGCCTCGGTGCTGTCGTCCTCGCGGTCGTTCCTGCCGGTCTCGCCGGGTTCCGAGCGATGCCGCAGCCGTGGACCGAAGTGTGGGCGAATCGGTCGAAGGTCGTCGACATCACGACCTGTCTGGTGTTCGCCGGACTGCTGGTCGGGCTTGCGTTCCTCGTACCGCTGACCCGCTGAGGAGTCGGTCTCGGCGACGTTCTTTATGTGCATTCGCTGAGAAATGGGACGCGCAGGTGTCGTCACGTCGACAATAGTGGCAAGGTGAGTGGCGTCAGAGGTTCGCTTCGAACCTTTTCCGATGAAAGGAGACAGCATGGGACTCGACGATCTTACTAACAAAGCCAAGGACGCCTTGAATAGCGATAAGGGTGAAGAGATCAGCGACCAGGGCCTGGACAAGGCCTCGGACGCAGCCAACAATGTCACCGGTGGAAAGTTCGAAGACCAGATCAATCAGGGTCGCGACGGAGCCGATGACAAGCTCGGCAACGAATGATCTTTAATCCATAGCCGCGTCCGGCATGGATGAGCGCCGAGGAGAATGTGATTCTCCTCGGCGCTTTCTTGTGTTCTGGCTAGCGTCAGTCGATACCAACTATCGGGGCACGAGTGGCTTCGCTGCGCGAGCGAACGGCTCAGTGCAGTGGATGCACGGCTTGGCCGTGCATCCACGTGCACCATTGCCTCAGCTGAGTTTTTCGATCGGGGCGTAGCGCAGCAGCAGCCGCTTCGATCCGGCCGAACCGAAGTCGACGACGGCCACGGTCTTGTCTCCGACACCGTTGACTTCGGTGACGGTGCCGAGCCCGAAGGACTCGTGCGAGACCTTCTCGCCGACCTCGACGGAGATGACCTCACGATTGGGTCGGATCCGATTGGGGAATCCGGCAACCGGTGTCGACGAACTCGCACTCGAGCGTGAGCGGGAGCCGCCACCGGACGACCGTGATGACCCGAAGCCGCGTGATCCTCCCGAGTATCCGGACGAATAGCCGCCGGAGCCGAAACCTCCGGAACCGAAGCCGCCCGAAGCGAACCCGCCGGAGAAGCTGCCCGTGTTCTCCCAATTGATGAGGTTCTCCGGGATCTCGGACAGGAACCGGCTCGGCGGATTGTATTGAGGCTGACCCCACATGCTCCGGGTCTCGGCGCGAGTGACGAGCAGACGCTGCCGTGCACGCGTGAGCCCGACATACGCCAGACGCCGCTCCTCCGACAGCTCCTGCGGATTCTCGAAGGAACGCGAATGCGGGAATCCTCCGTCTTCGAGTCCGGTGAGGAAGACCACCGGGAACTCGAGTCCCTTGGCCGTGTGCAGAGTCATCAGTGTGACCTGACCGAGTTCGGCATCGGGGATCTGATCAGTGTCCGAGGCCAGAGCCACCTGTTCGAGGAACTGATCGATGGCCGCCGCGCCGACGCCCGGTGCAGCGGAGGCGTCTGCGGAACCGACGTCATCGACGTCGGGGTCGACCGCCTCGGCGGCGGTTTCGGTCTCTGTATCGGTCGTCTCAGGCACGGCGGTCGCCTCAGTGCCGGTGTCTGTGTTGGTGTCGTTGTCATCCGGCGTGTCCGGTTCCGCAACCGCGGCAGCCTCCCGAGTGGCGACGAAATCCTCGGCCACGGCGACGAGTTCGGCGAGGTTGTCGACACGGGACTCGTCCTGCGGATCGGTGCTCTTCTGCAGCGATTCGAGGTACCCGGACTGTTCGAGGATCGCCTCGATGACCCGGGAGAGCGGGGAGGATTCGGCGGTGGAGCGCAGGTCCTGCATGAGGTCGTAGAACTTCTGCACCGAGGTCAGGGCGCGCGAACTCAGGTGAGGGATCTCGTCGAGGCGGCCCAGGGCGGTGAAGAAGCTGATGTTCTCCCGGTCGGCGAAGTCGGCGATGATGCCCTCGGTGCGGTCGCCGATGGAGCGTTTGGGCACATTGAGGATGCGGCGCAGATTGACGTCGTCATCGGGGTTGGCGACGACGCGCAGGTAGGCGAGGGCGTCCTTGATCTCCTTGCGCTCGTAGAAGCGGGTGCCGCCGACGACCTTGTACGGGATTCCGGACCGGACCAGCGCATCTTCGATGGCGCGCGACTGAGCGTTCGTGCGGTAGAACACGGCGAAGTCACCATAGGTGTACTTCTCCTCGTCGATGAGGTCATCGATGCGGTCGACGATGAACCGGGCTTCACCTTGTTCGTTCTCGGCCACCCAGCCGACGATCTGCTCGCCGGAACCCTCCGAGGTCCACAGCTTCTTCTCGCGGCGGTCGTCGTTGTTCGCGATCACGGCATTGGCGGCGTCGAGGATGTTCTGCGTCGACCGATAGTTCTGTTCCAACAGAATGGTGTCCGCGTTCGGGAAGTCCTTCTCGAACTCGACGATGTTGCGCACCGTGGCGCCGCGGAAGGCATAGATCGACTGGTCGGCGTCGCCGACGACGGTGAGTTCGGCACCCGTCGGCCCTCCTGCGCCGTCACCGGCCAGGGCTTTGATCAGGGCGTACTGTGCTGGGTTCGTGTCCTGGTACTCGTCGACGAGGATATGGCGGAACCGGCGACGGTAGGAATCGGCCACCTCGGGGAAGGCGCCGAAGAGGTGGACGGTCTCTGCGATGAGGTCGTCGAAGTCGAAGGCATTGGCCAGGCGCAGACGGGAGGTGTAGCGCTTGAAGACGTCGGCGAGCACCTCGTCGGCGGGATTGTTGGGCCGCGGGATGAAGTCGTCGGGGGTCTGCAGGTCGTTCTTGAGGTTCGAGATTCGGTGCAGGATGGCCCGCGGGGCGTACTTCTTCGTGTCGAGGCCGAGCTCCTTGAGGATCTGGGCGACGAGTCGCTGGGCGTCCTGGGCGTCGTAGATCGTGAAATTCGACTTCATGCCCAGCACCTTCGCCTCGCGGCGGAGAATGCGCACACACGAGGAGTGGAAGGTCGAGACCCACATGGCGCGGGAGGCAGGGCCGACGATCGAGGACACGCGTTCGGCCATCTCTTTCGCGGCCTTGTTCGTGAACGTGATCGCCAGGACTTCGCCGGGGTGGGCGCGACCGGTGGCCAAGGCGTAGGCGATGCGTCGGGTGAGCACGGTCGTCTTGCCCGATCCGGCTCCGGCGACGATGAGCAGCGGGGATCCCGTATGGATTACGGCCTCGCGCTGCCTGGGGTTGAGTCCGGTGAGGAGTTCGGCCGCTCGGGAGTCGGCGCCGGCGGCATGGTCGGTGTGTTCAGCTGCAGCAGTCATGTCGCCCCCAACGATACCGTCAGCCTCGGACACGAGCTCACACCCCTCAGAACTACCTGACGGCGGCTCAGCAACCTCGCGCGAGGTTGCTGAGCCGCCGTCAGGTAGTAATTGGGGAGGGTCAGTGGATGAAGACGGCCACGATGACGTTGATGACCGCGAAGGCCACCACCAGGTGTGCCATGGTCGCCGACGGGTTCGCCACCTTCACGCCTGCCCCGCCCTCTGCAGGCGCAGAGGCGGCGAAGGCCTTCTGCTTCTTGTTGCCGATGAACGCGAAGACAGTGACGAGGATCGCCACGACCAGTTTGATGCCGAGCTTCATATGGTTGACGTCGCCATCGCCCATCTCGGCCAGCCCCATGAGCAGCAGGCCGGTGACCAGCTGCAGATAGGCGCCGTGGAGCATTCCGGGCATCACTTTGGGGGAGCGGATGACGGTGAAATAGCCGCCGACGATGATGGCCATACCCAGCAGATGCAGGGTCAGAAGAATCTCGCGTAGAATTTCCATACAGTTAATCGTAGTGGCATGATGGTGTCTCGTGAGCGCGGGCCCCTCTACTGGTGCACGCTGTTCCGCCCTGGTGTAATGGCAGCACGCCGGCCTTTGGAGCCGTGCAGTATAGGTTCGAATCCTATGGGCGGAGCTGGCCCAACCCGACATGCGAAGGATTCAACTATGTCGCAGACTCATCCGACCGCCGTCATCGTTCTGGCAGCGGGCCAAGGCACTCGAATGAAGTCGGCTCTTCCCAAGGTGATGCATCCCATCGGCGGACGCTCCCTGCTCCATCACTCCGTCGCCGCGGCGGCCGGAACCTCTCCCGAGCACCTCATCGTCGTCGTCCGCCATGAGCGCGATCAGCTCGTCGCCCACCTCGACTCCCTTCCCGTGTCCTCCCAGAGAACCCTGCTCATCGCCGATCAGGATGAGGTTCCGGGCACCGGCCGCGCCACCGAATGTGCGCTCACCCAGTTGCCCGAGGACCTCAGCGGAACCGTCGTCGTCACCTACGGCGATGTGCCGCTGCTGACGACGGAGACCATCAACGGCCTCGTCGAGATCCACGAATCCAACGCCAACGCCGTGACCGTCCTGTCCGCCGAGGTGAACGACCCGACCGGGTACGGCCGCATCGTCCGCGACGCGAACGGATCCCTGCTGCGCATCGTCGAGCAGAAGGACGCCGGCGAGACCGAACGGGCCATCCGTGAGATCAACTCCGGCATCTACGCCTTCGACGCCGCGGCGCTCAAGGAGGGCCTGGCCTCGCTGACGACCGACAACGCGCAGGGTGAGAAGTACCTCACCGACGTCATCGGACATTCCCGTGAGGCGGGCCGCCCCGTCGCCGCCACGGCCACCGACGACCTGTGGCAGGTCGAGGGAGCCAATGATCGCGTGCAGCTGGCGAACCTCGGCAAGGAGCTCAACCGCCGGCAGTGCGAGAAGTTCATGCGTGCCGGTGTCTCCATCATCGACCCCGACACCACGTGGATCGACGTCGACGTGTCCATCGCCGCCGATGCGACGATCCTGCCCGGCACCCAGCTGTTGGGCGCCACCGACATCGGCGCCGGCGCCGTCGTCGGCCCCGACACCACCCTCAAGGACACCGAGGTGGGGGAGAACGCCAAGGTCGTGCGCACCCACGGTGAACTCGCCGTCGTCGGCCCGGAAGCCAACGTCGGACCGTTCGCCTACCTGCGTCCGGGCACCAAGCTCGGCGAGTCCGGAAAGATCGGCACCTTCGTGGAGACGAAGAACGCCGATATCGGCAAGGGTGCGAAGGTACCCCACCTCTCCTACGTCGGCGATGCGGAGATCGGGGAGGGCTCGAACATCGGAGCCGCCTCGGTGTTCGTCAACTACGACGGCGTCAACAAGCACCGCACCGTCATCGGCAAGCATGCACGCATGGGCTCGGACAATATGTATGTCGCCCCTGTCACCGTGGGCGACGGCGCCTATTCGGGTGCGAGCACGACGGTGCGCAAGGATGTCCCTGCAGGAGCGCTGGCCATCTCGGTGGCCCCACAGCGCAACCTGGAGGGCTGGGTTCAGACAAACCGTCCGGGCACGCCTGCAGCGCAGGCGGCCGAAAACGCATCCGAAGGGGAACGGATCAGTGAATGAGATAACGACGGCGGGCGATAAGAAGCTCGTCCTGGTGAGCGGTCGGGCAAATCCCGAACTCGCCGAGCAAGTCGCGGAGAATCTGGGGACCGAACTCCTCCCCACCGACATCTACAACTTCGCGAACGGCGAGATCTACGTCCGCTACTCCGAGTCAGTGCGCGGCAGCGACGTCTTCGTCCTCCAGTCCCACTGCGCTCCCATCAACGAATGGCTGATGGAGCAGCTGATCATGGTCGACGCCCTCAAGCGTGCATCGGCCAAGCGCATCACCGTCATCGCACCGTTCTTCCCGTACGCCAGGCAGGACAAGAAACACCGCGGACGCGAGCCCATCTCCGCTCGCCTCGTCGCCGATCTGTACAAGACCGCCGGTGCCGACCGCATCATCACCGTGGACCTGCACACCGCGCAGATCCAGGGCTACTTCGACGGTCCCGTCGACCACCTCATCGCGATGCCGATCCTCGCCGGCTACGTCAAGGACAAGTACCCCGGCGACCTAGCCGTGGTTTCGCCCGACGCCGGCCGCATCAAGGTCGCGGAGAACTGGTCGAACTCGCTGGGCGGAGTGCCGCTGGCCTTCATCCACAAGACCCGCGACATCACCCGACCGAACGAGACCAAGGCCAACCGCGTCGTCGGTGAGGTCGAGGGCCGCACCTGCGTGCTCGTCGACGACATGATCGACACCGGCGGCACCATCGTGCAGGCCGCCGATGCCTGCATGGCCGCCGGCGCGAAGGGCGTCATCGTCGTGTCCACCCACGCCGTGTTCTCCGGCCCGGCCGTCGAACGCCTGTCGAACTCCGTGGCCGAAGAGGTCATCGTCACGAACACTCTGCCGCTGAGCGAAGACAAGATCTTCGACAAGCTCACCGTGCTCTCGATCGCCCCGCTCATCGCTCGTGCCGTGCACGAGGTCTTCGAAGACGGATCGGTCACGAGTCTCTTCGAGGTCTGATCCCGAAGGCTGAGGCCCCGTGATCCGCGCAATCGCGCCGGATCTGATGCGAACCCCGAGTCGATGCGGCTCGGGGTTCGCATCGTCTGGACTGCCGTGAGGTCCTACACTGGAGGCAAGACTTCGGCGAAGGGATCAGGGACGATGTCCTCACACGATTACAACCGGTACCGCGTGGACGTCCCCGGCGGGCAGCTGTCCGTGGGAGTGTGGGAGCCGGTGGCGAGCGGCCCCGGGCGCGTGCCCACCGTGTGCGTCATCCACGGCATCACCTCCAACCACCTGTTCTTCGCGGGCCTCGTCTCCGCACTGCCCGGCGTCCGCATCATCGGGCCCGACCTGCGCGGACGAGCCGACTCGCGCACCCTGCCCGGCCCGTTCGGGATGGCCGCCCACGCCGAGGATGTCACCGCCGTGCTCGATGCCTTCGCCCCGGAGGGGCCGGTCACCCTGGTTGGTCATTCCATGGGCGGTTTCGTCGCCATGACCCTGGCCGGAATGTCGGCTGAGCCGAACGTCGACACCGGCGCCGAGGCGGCCCGCCGTTTCCGTGGCCCCGTCCTCATCGACGGGGGACTTCCCCTGCCAGTGGGGCAGCCCCACGGAGACGGCCCCGTCGACGACCTCAACGATGAGGACCTCGACACCGATGATCTCATCGCCGCCGTCCTCGGCCCGGCCGCCGAGCGGCTGTCGATGACCTTCGGCAGCGTCGAGGAGTACTTGGCGTTCTTCGCCGCTCACCCCGCTTTCGTCGACGGCCTCGACACCGTGGCGACCGAGAGCTTCGTCTACGATCTGGCGGCCAAGGACGACCATTCGTTCCAACCGTCGACGTCGGTGGAGGCGATGCAGGCCGATTCGGCCGACATGTACACCGGCTCCGCCTACCGTGATGCCCTGGAGACGATCATGGGCAGTGACGGAACCCAGTCCGAAGTGGTCTTCCTCTTCGCCGAGCGCGACCTCGTCGCCGCCGAACCGGGCCTGTACCCGCCGGAGACGACCAACGACTTCGCTCGGCAATGGCCGCAGATGGACATCGTCGATGTGCAGGGGACGAACCATTACGACATCCTCCTCACCGAAACCGGAATCGATGCGTGCGCTGCAGCCGTGACCTCTCGGATTGGTGCCGAAACGGACGGTGCCGTAGACTAGTCGGGTTGCCTCGGCGAGGGAGACTGATGTCTCCGTGATCGACGCGGTCCTGCCCCACGAAACGAACCCATCGGGTTCGTGATTCGCGTGGGTGCTCAGGCTGTTTCGCCGTGGTGCTCGAAGGTAAGTTCACCACGAAGGAGAGAAAATGGCTGACTTCAAACTTCTGGCCGAAGCTCGCAACGAGTTCGGCAAGGGCGCAGCGCGCCGCATCCGCCGCGCAGGACGCATCCCCGCTGTCATCTACGGCCACGGCGGAGACCCCGTGCACGTGTCCCTCGAGGGCCACGCCACCATGCTGGCTCTCAAGCACGCCAACGCGCTGCTCGAGATCGAAAGCACCGACGGATCGAAGAACGTCCTCGCCATTGCGCGCGACGTCCAGATCGAGCCCGTCCGTCGTGATATCGAGCACCTCGACCTCATCATCGTCAAGCGCGGCGAGAAGATCGAGGTCGACGTGCCCGTCCACGTCATCGGTGAAGCCGCCCCCGGCACCATGGTCTCGCAGGAAGAGTCGACCATCGCCGTCAAGGCCGATGCGACCAAGCTGCCCGAGCTCATCGAGGTCTCCATCGAAGGCCGTCCCGCCGGCGAGCACGTTCTGGCCGGTCAGGTCGAACTGCCTGCAGGCGTCGAGCTCATCGCCGACGAAGAGCAGCTCATCGTCAACGTCTCCGAAGAGATCGAGATGGACACCGAGTCCGACGCCGAGGAAGAGACTGCTGAAGAGTCGACCGAGGAAGAGGCCGCTGAGGAGTCCGGTGAGGAAGAGACCTCCGAAGAGGAGTGATCTTCTCTCCTCCCGGCACTCAACGTGCCGTGAGGAGCACTGACTGACTACGCTGTTCGGTGGGCCGCCTGTTGGGCGGCCCACCGAATGCGTTTCTCAAGAGCGAACCCGGCGCACCTCTCGCCCCGCGGCGAGCAGAAGCCCCACCACTCGGTCAGCGGGCGCGGACAGGACGGACAAGGACGGCAATGTCGAACGAAGCATGGTTGGTCTTCGGACTGGGCAATCCCGGCCCCAAGTACGAAGCGACACGGCACAACATCGGACAGATGGTCATCGCCGAACTCGCCTCCCGCATCGGAACCACGCTGACGCGGACGAAGCTGCGTGCGAACGTCGGCACCGGGCGGCTGCCCGGCGGCAGCGTCCCGGGACTGCCCGGTCCGCGGGTGGTGTTGGCCACCTCGACGGGATATATGAACGAATCCGGCGGACCGGTGCGCGCGCTGGCTGACTTCTACGGAATCGCCACCGACCGGATCATCGCCGTCCATGACGATGTGGACATCCCCTTCGATGCCATCAAAGCCAAGCTCGGCGGGGGAGAGGGCGGGCACAACGGTCTGCGTTCGATGACCTCGGTGCTGGGGACGAAGGACTATCTGCGGGTGCGAGCGGGAGTCGGACGCCCTCCGGGGAGACAGGACACCGCCGATTATGTGCTGCGCCCGTTCTCGAAGGACGAGCGCACGATCCTGCCGATGTTCGTCTCCGACCTCGCCGATGCCGTCGAAGAGGTCATCGTCAGCGGGCTCACCGACATGCAGCAGAAGTTCCACTCTCGCTGATCGCACCTCGGGTGCTGACCAAGCAGCGGGCGCTGCCCGGGACTCAGGCCGTCTTCTGCTTCTCCGGGCGACGGTGCAGCCACCATGCGGCGAAGATGCCGCCGGCGAATCCGAACAGGTGGCCCTGCCAGGAGATGTCGTTCGTCTGCGGCAGCATGCCGAAGATCATCGATGCGCCGTAGGTGACGAAGATGAACAGGCCGATGGTGAAGTAGATGATCTTGCGCAGCAGGTCATCGGTGAACCAGGTGCGCAGCGCGAGGTAGCCGAAGAATCCGAAGACGATGCCGGACGCCCCGACGATGTGCTGGCCGGGCAGCGTGGTCAGCCACGCACCGAGCCCGGAGCTCAGCGCGGTGATGCCCGTGACCGTCCAGAAACGACGCTTGCCTTCGAAGGCGATGACGATGCCGAGGACGAGGAACGGGAAAGTATTGGCCAGAAGATGGCCGAATCCCGAATGCAGCAGCGGCGAGGTGACCAGGCCGTAGAGCGAGAGCGGATTCCATGACTCCAGACTGAAGACGTCGAGGTCGACGGGGAGGATCGCATCGACGATCTCGATGACCCACATGACGGCCAGGACGATCAGCACCGGAGCGAACCGGGAAAGCAGATGCGGCCGGTCGACGGTGGTGTTCAGGTGCGCAACCGGGGGATTCGCGGAACGGCCGGAGTGGGGAGATCCGGAGTCGGTGGAGTCAGGGCCGAAGAGGAGTCGGGATTCCTCGGCGGAGAAACGGGGGGAGTGGTCGGTCATGTTCCAATTGTGGGTGATGAAGATTGGAGAACCCCGAACATCCGGGCCTTCCGGGCAATCGTGATCGTTCCGTTAGGCCCGTTATCGCCTCGAAATATTCACGACCGGTCCAACTCCCGAAACTATCTGTTCTGAGGCTCCGCTCTGGTCGACCCGAGGGACTTGCCGTCCGCGTCGAGAGCTTCGACGATGATCGTCGAACCGTTCGGGGTGATGTCCGCCGCCGTCTCGAAACCGCTGCGCTCGACCTCGGTGTTCTCGACGAGGTGCTCCTCGTCGTCACCGCTGAGCACCCTCCACGAAGCCACCTCGGTGGCACCGTTCCAGCTCATGTGCACCCGAGTGATGTCGGACTGCGGCTGTGACTTCGTGGCCGTCGGGGGAGCAGTCGGCTGGGCATGCCAGTCGAAGCGGTAGGCGCGGTAGTTCGATCCGCCGGTGAAGGTGAGGTCGGCGAGCAGCTTTCCGTCCTTGGAGAACTCGGAGATGTAGGGCTCCGAACCCCAGCCGAGGACGACGTTGCCGCCCGGCAGCTCCTGGAAGTTGCCCTGACTGCCCGACGAACGGTCGTCGGGGGCGGGATACTCCGTGACCACCTCGGCGCGCTTCCTCTTCTCATCGACGTCGAGGCGCAGACCGCGGGTGTCGCCGAGCCGAGGCGCGGCGTGGTTGTCGAACAGGGTCAGCGTCCCATCGGAGCGGCGCTGGGCATCGTGCTGCCAGGCGAACTGTGCGCTCTCGCCCATCTCGAAGTCCGAGGCCTTGCCGCCGAGGACCCAGTTGAGATCGCCACTCTTCCGGTCGAGCTGGTAGACAGCGTGGGTATTGCGCGCCGAGACGAGGAGAGCCCTGCCGTCATCGTCCTCGGACACGGAGTTGAGGTGGATGTAGTCGAAGGGCTCGTCCTTCGTGCCCTCGCCTTCCTTGAGCTCCGTCTCGGTCTGATCGATGGGCACGGCGTCGAGGGAGCGCCATTCGAACAGGGGATCACCGCTTGCGATGTCGACCTCCTGGACGATGCCCTCCCAGGCCCAGCCGTCCTCGGCTCCGCCGACTGAGCTGAGATCCGTCTGCGTCTTCACGTAGGAGATGAGGAACATTGTGTCATCGGCGGTGATCGTCGTCTCGTGCAGGTCGGACGTGTCCTTGGGAAGCTCGCCGCCCATGCCGACACGGGCGATCTCCTGATACGAGTCGTCGAGGACGACAACCTCGCCGGCGGTGTGCGGAGTCTCGGCCAGTCCCTCCCACCAGGTGAGCACCGGCTTCCCCTGATATTCCTGGACGCGCAGATCCCACAGCGCCTCGGAGTCGTCTCTGATCCACACCGGGTCACCGGCGGAGTCGAGGATGAGCCCGCCCACCCAGGACGTGTCATCGGTCTGCGTCTGTCCCTTCGGGGCGAGGAAGGTCTCCAGGTCTCCGTTGTCGTCGGGGAAGGCCCCGGCGTCGATATCGACCTTCGGCGGGGCGAGTTCGGGGCGGGAATGGAAGTCCCACCGTTCGGCGACGGCGATGTCGTCATCGGCATCGGCCGTGCACCCTGCGAGCAGGAGCGTCGCCGCAGCCAAACCTGCAAGGACGGTTCTCTTCATGGCCATATGCTCATCCTCACACGTTTTCGACTCCCGTGGTCCTCGGGCTTTGTCGAGAGGGCGCCGAATGGGTCGTGTCAGCCGCGTGGCCTAGACTGTTCGGGTGCTCAACGGACTCGATCTCACCCGCCGGAATCCCACCATCACCGAACTCGTCGCGGCCTTCAACGACGCGAACACCGACGGTGGCACGATCGATGCGATCAAGGGACTGTGGCCGTCGATCCTGCGCCGCACCGTCACCACCGACGGGGCCGCCTCGGGGCCTCAGCTCATCGTCACCGCCACGACACGTGAGGCAGAAGACCTCGCCCAGGCGCTGGCCGACTGGGTGCCGTCGGCGTCGATCGCGATCTTCCCCAGCTGGGAGACCCTGCCGCACGAGAAGCTGTCGCCGCGGTCGGACACCGTCGGCCAGCGCCTCGAGGTGCTGCGCCGCCTCGCCCACCCCACTCCCGGCCGGGAACTGACCTTCATCATCGCGCCCGTGCGCGCCTTCCTCCAGCCCCTGGCCAAGGGGCTCGGCGACATCGAACCGGTCGAGCTCGCCGTCGGCGACGAATACGAGATCGATGACCTCGCCGAACGGCTCACCGAACTCGCCTACTCCCGAGTCGACATGGTCTCCAGACGCGGCGAATTCGCTGTGCGCGGCGGAATCGTCGATATCTTCCCGGCCACCTCGGAGCGAGCGCTGCGTGTGGAGTTCTTCGGCGATGAGGTCGACGAGATCCGCGAATTCTCCGTCAGCGACCAACGCTCCATCCCCACCGACGACGGTGACGAACCCCTGCGACTGTCGGCACCGCCGTGCCGGGAGCTGCTCCTGACCGATTCGGTGCGGAAGCGGGCCGCGGAACTCGCCGAGGATGTGCCCAGCGCCGCAGATATGCTCGACAAGATCGCCGGCGGAGTCGCCGTCGAAGGGATGGAATCGCTCTCCGCCGTCCTCGCCGACGGAATGGAGCCGATGATCGCTCTGCTGCCGGCCGGATCGAAGATCATCATCACCGAACCCGAACGCGTCGACGCCCGTGCCACGGACCTCGTGGAGACGACGAACGAATTCCTCGAGGCCGCCTGGACCGGAGCAGCCAGCGGGGGAGAGACCCCGATCGACCTGTCTGCCGCCAGCTTCCGCACCGTGGCCGAGATGGCCGAAGGCGCTCGCCTCATCGGCCTGGCCTGGTGGGAGATCGGCGGATTCGCCACCGACGAGGAGCTCGCCGGTCCCGAGGAGAACATCTTCTCCGTCCCTGCCCGCATCCCGAAGGGCTATGCCGGAGACGTCGAGGCGATCCTCGCCGACGTCAAGGCACTCATCCACGACAAGTGGCGCATCCTCGTGCTCACCGAAGGCCAGGGCCCGGGCCGACGCATGGTCGAGGTGTTCTCCGAAGCCGGAGTGCCCGCCTCCTTCGTCGACGACCCGACCGATCTGCCCGAAGCCCTGGTGACCGTGACGACGGCCGCGTCCTTCGGCGGCTTCGTCTTCGACGATCTCAAACTCGCCGTGCTCACCGAGGCGGATGTGCTCGGTCGGGCTGCGGCCACCTCGACGCGGGATATGCGCAAGCTGCCCACCCGTCGTCGACGCAACCAGGTCGACCCGCTCAACCTGGCTCCCGGCGACTACGTCGTCCACGACCAGCACGGCGTCGGACGATTCGTCGAAATGACCCAGCGGACCACAGGGCGAGGTGCGAACAAGCACACCCGCGAATACCTCATCATCGAATACGCGCCCGCCAAACGCGGACAGCCCGGTGACCGCCTCTACGTTCCCAGCGATGCTCTCGACCAGGTCACCCGCTATGTCGGCGGGGAGAGCCCGAACCTCAACAAGATGGGCGGCGCCGACTGGCAGACGACGAAGGCGAAGGCCCGCAAGGCCGTCAAGGAGATCGCCGGGGAACTCATCCGACTGTATTCGGCCCGTCAGGCCACCGTCGGCCACGCCTACGGACCGGACACCCCCTGGCAGCGCGAACTCGAAGACGCCTTCCACTATGTCGAGACCGCCGATCAGCTGACCACCATCGACGAGGTCAAGTCGGACATGGAGAAGACCGTGCCGATGGACCGTCTGATCTGCGGCGACGTGGGCTACGGGAAGACGGAGATCGCGGTCCGTGCCGCATTCAAGGCGATCCAGGACGGCAAACAGGTCGCCGTGCTCGTGCCGACCACTCTGCTCGTCCAACAGCACTATGAGACCTTCGCCGAACGCTACTCGGGATTCCCCGTCACCATCGGCGCCCTCTCCCGGTTCCAGACCAAGCAGGAATCGGAGAAGGTCAAGGAGGATCTGGCCGCCGGCAAACTCGACCTCGTCATCGGCACCCACCGACTGCTCAGCGGCGAAGTGCGGTTCAAAGAACTCGGACTCGTCATCATCGACGAGGAGCAGCGCTTCGGCGTCGAACACAAGGAGACGCTCAAGGCACTGCGGACGAACGTCGACGTCCTCGCCATGTCGGCGACCCCGATCCCGCGCACCCTGGAGATGGCGGTGACCGGCATCCGTGAGATGTCGACCCTGGCCACACCTCCGGAAGAGCGGCACCCGGTGCTGACCTATGTCGGCAAACGCGAAGACAAGCAGATCAAGGCCGCGATCCGACGCGAGCTCATGCGCGAAGGCCAGGTCTTCTACATCCACAACAGGGTCCGCGATATCGAAGCCGTCGCCGGACACATCGCCGAAATGGTGCCCGAGGCGCGAATCGCCATCGCCCACGGCAAGATGAACGAGACCCGACTCGAACAGGTCATCGTCGACTTCTGGGAGAAGAAGTACGACGTGCTCGTGTGCACGACGATCGTCGAAACAGGAATCGACATCGCCAATGCGAACACGCTGATCATCGACAACGCCGACAAATACGGGCTATCCCAGCTGCATCAGCTGCGCGGACGCGTGGGACGTGGACGCGAACGCGCCTACGCCTACTTCCTCTACCCGCCGGACACTCAGCTGACCGAGACCGCACACGACCGTCTGACGACCCTGGCCGCGCATACCGAACTGGGTGCCGGAATGCAGGTGGCGATGAAGGACCTCGAGATCCGCGGGGCCGGCAATCTGCTCGGCGGTCAGCAGTCCGGCCATATCGAAGGCGTCGGCTTCGACCTCTATGTCCGACTCGTCGGTGAAGCCGTGGCGAAGTTCCGCGGCGAGGAGACCGAACCCGAGGCTGACATGCGCATCGAACTGCCCGTCGATGCTCACCTGCCGGCCGACTATGTCGACCACGAACGACTGCGTCTCGAGGCCTACCGAAAGCTGGCCGCGGCGACCGACGAAGCACAGCTGCAGGAAGTCCTCGACGAACTCATCGACCGCTACGGCCCCTATCCGGAACCCGTCGGTGTCCTCGCCGATGTCGCCAGGCTGCGCATCCGCGCCCGTGCCTCCGGGGTCAACGACATCGTCATGCAGGGCAACTTCATCCGCTTCGGACCCGTCGAACTCTCCGACTCCCAGGTGGTCAGGCTCAAGCGTCTGTATCCGAAGTCTCTGCTCAAACCGGCACTGCGCTCGGTCCTCGTCCCGAAACCGATGGCGGGCACCGGATTCGACTCCAAGGAGATGACCGATTCGGACATCCTGCGGTGGGCACATCAGTTCCTCGACGCCATCCTGCCTGTTGTCGCGTCCGAAGCCACCGAGGTCAAGGAAGCCGGTGTCGAGAAGAACGGTTGAGAACTCTCCGACTGTTCTTCGCCGACCGGCCCACGAGCCGAGACTGTGGCGTAGAGTGCGAAGCGCGGAGGCATCCGCAGCAAGTGCATTTCGCTCAGCCGTCTGCGAAGGAGAATCACCATGGGTGTTGACGACAAGTTCGAGAACAAGGCCGAGGACCTCGGCGGTCGGGCCAAGGAGACCATCGGCGATGTGACCGGTGACGACGAGCTCAAGGCCGAAGGCGCCACCGATCAGCTCAAGGCCAAGGCCAAGGATGTCGGCGAGTCGGTCAAAGACTTCGGCGCATCGGTCAAGGACAAATTCTCGAAGTGATCGACGAATCGGCCCTCACCGCTTGTGGTGAGGGTCTTTCGTGCCGACAGGAGGGTGATTCGTGGGGGATCGTGACGGGCAGGAGTCGGTCGACCAGGGTGCAGTCGGACCGGGCGCGGGCCAGGCCGCACCAGAACTGCAGCCGGTGATCGAAGCCATGGCGACTCTGCGGCGACGCTGCCCCTGGTCGAGCCGGCAAGATCATCAGAGCCTCGAGAAATACGCACGGGAAGAGACCGACGAACTCATCGTCGCCCTCGAGGATTTCACCTCAGAACCCACTGCTGAGAACCGGGCGGCCGTCGTCGAAGAGCTCGGCGACGTGTTCTACCAAGTGCTCTTCCACTCCGCCCTGCTCGATGAAAGCAGCGGGCAAGCCTGCGGCCACAGCCTCGGCGCCATCATCGATGGCCTCGAGGCCAAGCTCATCCGCCGTCACCCCCTGGCCTTCACCGACGATCCCGGGGAGGAGATGGCATCTCTGGAAGACGTCGAACGCGAATACCGACGGATCAAAGCAGAAGAGAAGGCCGCGGTGCGGGGCGAGGATGGAACCCGATGAGTCTGGAGAGGCTCGAGATCGAAGGCACGTTCAACTTCCGTGACCTCGGCGGGCCCGCCACCGAGGCGGGGGAGAGCCGAGTGCGATCCGGGAAGGTGTTCCGCGCCGACGGTCTGGCGCACCTGAGCGATCGGGCGCGTGCCGAAATCGGCGAACTCGGCATCGGCACGGTCATCGATCTGCGCGATATCGGCGAGAGGGCGAAGCTGCCCGATGCGCTCGACGGCCTCGACATCCGACATATCGAGCTGCCCGTCTTCGACGACCATTTCTTCCCCAGCAGACCATTGAGCAGGGAAGAGATGAAGGCCGCCGCCGAGGCGACAGGAATGGATCTCAGTGACCGGAGCCTCAGCCGCATCTACGACCTCATGATCACGCACTTCGGCCACCGGCTGGCCGCCGCCGTCGACCTGATCGCCGAACACTGCAGCGAGGGCGTGGTGTTCCACTGCTCTGCCGGGAAGGATCGCACCGGAGTGATCGGAGCGTTCCTGCTCGACCTCCTCGGCGTGGGCCGACAGGAGATCGTCGACGAATATGCGATCACCTCCACCCACCTGTCCGGGGGTTTCCTCGAGGCGATCACTCGTAACTTCTCCGATGCTGGGATCTCCGGCAACCTCGCCGCGACCGCCACCGCTGCTCCTCCCGACCTCATGCACGAGGTCCTCGATCGGATCGAGGCCGAGCACGGGACCGCCTCGGCGAAGGACGGCGGTCAGCCAGGGGGAGTGGAGGCCTACCTGCTCGCGCACGGGATCGACCCGGCGACGCCCGAGCGACTGCGGCAATGTCTGCTCGAATCCGAGTCCAACCGGGGCTCGGACCGAGGGTGAGCCTGGGCGCGCGGTGCATTAAGCTGTCCTGCAGGCACATGTTCCCCATGTGAAACCAAACGCTAAGGAGTACTCAGTGGCCGAGATCGTTGCCGCAAATGCCCGTGAAATCCTGGATTCCCGGGGAAATCCCACCGTCGAGGTGGAAGTGCTGTTGGCCGATGAGTCCGTCGGTCGTGCCGGCGTTCCCTCCGGTGCCTCCACCGGAGAATTCGAAGCCGTGGAGCTGCGCGACGGAGATCCCGAGCGCTACCTGGGCAAGGGCGTCACCCAGGCTGTCGACGCTGTCGTCGACGAGATCCACGAAGTCATCGTCGGACTCGAAAGCGACGATCAGCGTCTCGTCGACCAGG
This sequence comes from Brevibacterium sp. OS20, assembly GCF_056837565.1. Classification (NCBI taxonomy): domain Bacteria; kingdom Bacillati; phylum Actinomycetota; class Actinomycetes; order Micrococcales; family Brevibacteriaceae; genus Brevibacterium; species Brevibacterium sp. OS20. The sequence continues at coordinate 1,417,918 of NZ_CM166367.1, forward strand.
CGCTCATCGAACTCGACGGCACCGACAACAAGTCCCGCATCGGCGCGAACGCGATGCTCGGCACCTCGCTGGCCGTGGCCCGCGCGGCAGCGGTCTCGGCGGATCTGCCCCTTTACCGCTACCTCGGCGGACCGAATGCGCACGTCATGCCCGTGCCGATGATGAACATCCTCAACGGCGGATCCCATGCCGACTCGAACGTCGACATCCAGGAATTCATGATCGCCCCGATCGGCGCCGCCAGCTTCCACGAAGCGCTGCAGTGGAGCGTCGAGGTCTACCACGCGCTCAAGGGAGTGCTCAAGGAACGCGGACTCTCGACCGGACTCGGCGATGAGGGCGGATTCGCTCCGAACCTCGACTCGAACGCCGCGGCGCTCGACCTCATCATCGAGGCCATCGACATCGCCGGGCACCGTCCCGGACGCGATATCGCCGTCGCCCTCGACGTGGCGTCCTCGGAGTTCTACGCCGACGGTGCCTACGAGTTCGAAGGCAGCAAGAAGTCCGCCGAGGAGATGGCCGCCTACTACGAAGAGCTGCTGGCGAAGTACCCGCTCGTGTCGATCGAGGACCCCCTCGATGAGAACGACTGGGACGGCTGGGCGACCCTGACCGAGACGATCGGCTCGAAGGTGCAGCTCGTCGGCGACGACCTGTTCGTGACCAACCCCGAGCGCCTGCAGCGCGGTATCGACAACGCCACGGCGAACTCGCTGCTGGTCAAGGTCAACCAGATCGGTACCCTGACCGAGACCCTCGACGCTGTGTCTCTGGCGCAGACGAACGGCTACACCACGATGATCTCGCACCGTTCCGGCGAAACCGAGGACACGACCATCGCCGACTTGGCCGTGGCGACCAACGCCGGTCAGATCAAGGCCGGCGCCCCGGCACGATCGGAGCGCGTCGCGAAGTACAACCAGCTGCTGCGCATCGAAGAGCAGCTCGGAGATGCCGCACGCTACGCGGGCCGCAGCGCCTTCCCGCGCTTCGAAGCCTGAGGCGAGCAGGGCTCTGAACTCCCCGAGGCGGGGCCGGACGATCACAATGATCGCCCGGCCCCGCCTCGGGGTTTCCAGCTTCGGACCTCCCTCATCCGAGGCTTCTCGTCTCGAGTCTTCCCGCCTTCGGGCCTTCCTCCATCCGGGGCCGCATTTCTCACCGCGAAGTCTCCTCGTCGCGACGATTCTCCGTTGCCGGGCCCGGTTCACTGCGTCACCATTTGTCACCGGTGGTCTCATATCCGCCCACCGGCGACTATCCCTCGCGTTCCTCGTAATTTGCACCGTTGCACCACTCTGACGAGTCTCTATGGGTGAGGGACGGTCGAGCACCTGTAGGAGTTGCCGGCAACGGTGCGGGATGAAACTCTGCCAATCGCACCATGGGAGACGGTGTGCTCGACGAAATAGGGGTGAACGACAGCCGCGGTGCGGGATGCCTCGCCCTATGCAGCGATGTGCCGCCTGGTGCGGCGGTCCGCGGCGGTGCGCTGCGGTCCGCGATGCATCTGCGGCACAGATGCCCGCGGTGGGGACCAGGCGGTGGCGTTCTGCGCACGGCGGATGAACCGGAGGATGTCATAGAATTTCGCCTCCTCGAACAGCTCCTTCCAACTGATCCGAATCACCTGCCAACCTTGGTCGCGCAGCCACTGCTCGCGGCGGCGTTCCTGTTCGAGCTCCTCGCGGGGGACACCTGAACCGAGATAGAGCTTGCCGATGCCGTCGATCTCGATGATGAGACGAGCCCGGCGGTGACAGAAGTCGACGCGGATATCGCGCCTCAATGATTCGGCGTGAAACGTGACCTGCGGTTCCATCCCCGTGATCCCGTGTTCGTAGAATCGCACCGCGGCGACAGCCTCGGCGGGGGATTCGCGGCGAGAATCAGCCAGATCGATGGCCAGTCGCACTTTCGCGGAATTGCGCTTCTCCAAGCATTGAGCGAGTTTCGTGAGGATCTTCTCCCTGGTGGTCAGCTTTCGGTGCAGCGCATCATCGATCATCGGCACAGAGACGTCGAGGTTGTAGCTGCGGGCGACGTCGATGAGTGTGCGTTCGAGTGTGGTCACCTCGGCGCCGTTGATCGTTGCGCGGTGGTTCTGCGGGATGATGCTGCCGCGGACGTGGATAGTCTTGAATTTGCGGTTGGTGCCCCGCCGGACGACCTCGACCTGGTGGGTGACAGGGTGGGAGATGGGCAGATTGTGGATTAGTGCCGCAGAGATGTGCGAGAAGATCTCCGCCGGTGGGTTCGACTTCGCGTCGTCGGTTCTCCGATCGGCACGTTGTGCGAAGTGAGCCATCACCGAGGCGTTGAGATCGTTGATATCGTCGCGGATGACTCCGTGCTCGATGAAGACCTGGTGGACCTGTTCGGCGATGCTCGCCCAGAGCGGGCGATGGAAGTCCAGTTCGCAGACGTGGCGGACGAGATATGTGCCCCGCGACAGCCGTCGGAGGCAACATCTGCGGGCGCGCCTGATGTCGCCATGGTTGAATCCGAGCCGAAGGATGTCATCGGTGCTCAATAGTTTATACATGCATCTAAAATGCAATAAACGCAACCAAACAGCAATGAGCGCTCTCTTGTCTGTGGATAACTCTGTGGATAGGGCATTGATCGGGCGGAGCTCTCGCAAGATGACTGGTCGCAGGTCAGGTGATCGACGGCGGCGATCTTCGGACATCCGTCACCCCGAGGCGCATAACGCACCGCAGGAGCGAGGTGGTTTGCTGCCAAGAGTGAGGGGTGCCGTCGTGGGTGTAGGAGTTGGGGCTGCGGGGAGGGGGAAGCAGTAGTGGTGTGAGATGCCTGCGGGAGGCGAGGCTGAGATGGCTCCTGGGGCGGGCACGGGCTGAGGTGAGAGATGCTCGCGGGGGAGGAGTGGGCGGGACCGGACGTGACGGAGGATACGTGAGAATCGAACACGCCACGAGCTCGAAATCCTCGCGCAGGGAATGCGGACACGGCACACTTGGAGATGTTGCGACACTCTTCCCCGATCCCCAGTCGCAGAGGAAAGAAGCATGGTCCCGAGCAAGCCCAGACGAAGTGCCCCGAAATCGGCTCCTGGCAAAGCCACCCCTCGTCGACGCCCGAAACCGGTCATCGAAGCCGATGCCGGCACGGACGCCGAGGCGCGTGGCCGCCGCATGTCGGTGCGCACGGGAATCTTCCTCCTCGTCGTCGCAGCCGTCCTCCTCGCGTTCCTCTCGCCCCTGAACTCCGCACTCAAACAGGCCCAGCAGATCGCGGCCCTGAATAACGAGATCGAGACGACGAAAGCCGAGGTCAAGAGCCTCGAAGAGAAGAACGAGAACCTCAGAGACCCCGCCTACATCAAGCGCAAGGCCCGCGAAGACCAGTACTACGTGGAAAAGGGCAAGAACGCGGTCATCGTCACGAATCAAGAGGCCGTCGACGAGGAATCCGAGCCCGAACGGCCGGTTCGCAAGCAGGCCTGGTACCTTGAGTTGCTGGAGTCCATTCAGGAGACCGGCAACACCGTGGAGAAGAGCTGATGATCACAGAGTGCACCGAGGCGGATTTCGCTGTCCTCCAAGACCAACTCGGGCGCATTCCCCGAGGCGTCGTCGGCATCGCCGCCCGCAGCGCATCCGGTGAACCCCTCGTCGTCGCCACCGCTCCGCGCCTCGAGGACGGCACGCCGTTCCCGACGACCTTCTACCTCACCCATCCTGCCTACGTGGCCGAATGCTCGCGGCTGGAAGCCTCGGGAATCATGGCCGAATGGACTACGGAGATCGGCGAAGACGAAGAGCTCGCTGCCGCCTACGCCGCCGCACACCGGGCCTACCTCGACGTCCGCTCTGAGATCGGCTCCGCAGCGGGCCTGGCGGAAGTTGAAGAGATCAAGGATTACTCCGCAGGCGGAATGCCGAACCGGGTCAAATGCCTCCACGCCCTCGTCGGCCACTCGCTGTCCGCCGGGCTCGGCATCAACCCCATCGGCGACCGCGCACTGTCGTTCATGAACGATGTGCCTCCGCTGGCCGAGACCGCTGCCACCACCGAATCCACCGACTAGGACCTGCCATGCGTGTTGCTGCCTTCGACTGCGGGACGAACTCCCTGCGCCTGCTCATCGCCGATGTCGCCGCCGACGGCACCCTCACCGACCTGCGTCGCGAAACCCGGATCGTCCGTCTCGGCCAAGGTGTCGACGCCACCGGCGAGTTCGCACCTGAGGCGCTCGAGCGCACCTTCGCCGTGGCGAAGGAATTCGCCGAGGTGGCCGCCGAGTACCGGCCGGAGAAGCTGAGATTCGTCGCGACCTCGGCCAGCCGCGACGTGAAGAATCGCGATGAGTTCTTCGCCGGGATCTTCTCGATCCTCGGCGTCGTCCCCGACGTCATCGCCGGTGAAGAGGAGGCCCGGCTGTCCTTCCTCGGCGCCACTGTCGGCCTCACGGATGCTGACGGACCCTATGTCGTCATGGACCTCGGCGGCGGCTCGACCGAACTCGTCCTCGGCCGAGACGATGTCCAGGCGGCCGTGAGCATGGACATCGGGTCGGTGCGTCTGACCGAACGGCACATGCCGGTCGAAACTCCCAGCCAGGACCAGATCCAGGCAGCTCTGGCCGATATAGACGGCCAGCTCGACCAGGCCGCGCAGATCGTCGACTTCGCGGCCCCGCGCACTTTCATCGGAGTCGCCGGCACCGTCACCACCATCACCGCAGGCATCCTCGGACTCGAAAGCTACCAGCGAGAGCGCATCCACGGAGCACATATCAGCGTCGCCGACGTCGCTGACGAATCCCGAAAGCTTCTGGCCATGGACCGCCAGGCACGCACGGACCTGCCGTATATGCATCCCGGACGCGTCGACGTCATCGGCGCCGGATCGCTGCTCTTCGCCAGGATCGTCGCCCGCTTCGACCAAGCCGTGGCGGCCGCCGGAGGATCGCTGGATATTCGGATCTCCGAAACCGACATCCTCGACGGGACCGCGCTCGACCTCGCGCTGACGAGCTCGTGAGAGCCGCCGCGCGACTCCTCGCCGTCACGACCGTCGTCCTCGGACTCGTCGTCGGTACCACCCAACCCGTCATGGCCGCGCCGAAGGCCGGACCCGGCCAGTGGTTCATCAAAGACTACGGAATCGACAAGGTCTGGAAGAAATCCACGGGCAAGGGCGTCAAAGTCGCAGTGATCGACTCCGGCGTCAACTCCGACCACGAAGACCTCAAGGGCGTCGTGAAGAAGTCCAAGGACTTCAGCGGACTGGGCAAGGACGGAAAGACCCCGCTGGGAGGGAAGACCACGATCCACCACGGCACCGCCGTGGCCGGAGTCATCGCCGGCCGAGGAGTCGGTGCCGGGCCGACCGGCGTCGCCCCGGACGCCGAGATCCTGTCGGCATCGATGTGGCTGGGTCCCGACCGCCCCAAGGAATCCGGATCGACTCGAGAACAGGCCGATGAAGCCATCCGATGGGCTGTCGACTCCGGTGCGAAGGTCATCAACATGTCCTTGGGATGGGACGATCCGGGCTGGCCGGAGAGCTGGGACGAATCCTTCGCCTACGCCTACAAGAAGGACGTGCTCGTCGTCGCCTGCGTCGGCAACGCCTCACAGGGAGCGACCCAGGCATGGTCGCCGTCGACGGTTCCGGGCGTCATCGGGGTGGGCGGACTCGACCAGAACGGGAAGGTCCTCGACGACTCCACCGCACCCGGCACCGCCGTCGACCTCATGGGTCCGGCCAAGGACATTCCCATTCCGTACTACAGCGGCGGCTACGCCGAAGGCCAAGGCTGCTCGTTCGCCTCACCCGTCGTGTCCGGTGTGGCAGCGCTCATCCGCTCCGAGAACCCCGACCTCAGCGCCGATGAGGTGCGAGCCATACTGCAGTCGAGTGCCAAACCGGTGGACGGTCACAAGGGCGTGAGCAAGAAGGGCAAGCCCGACCCGATCGTCGGCTGGGGGCGCGTCGACCCGCAGAGCGCCATCAAGGCGAAAGCGCCCAAGAACGTCTCCTCCGCCGAGGATGAGCTGGCGGATTGGGTGAAGATGCATCGTCGCGGGGATGCGAAGTCAGAAGAGACCGAAACCGCCGCACCGGATGAGACCGAGAGCCCGAAGGCTCTCGCTCCGACCGATATCGTCGCCACGCAGTCGACACCGACACTCGGCTTCGCCGTCCTCGGGGCCGGAGCCCTGATCGCCGTGGTCCTCATGATCATCTCGATCGTCTCCTTCGCCCGCCGTCGCCACTGAGGCCAGGTGCAGAAACTGCTCTGATCTGGGGCGTTCGAGTCCGTGGGACAAACAATTAGTGAAAGTTTTCACAAGGGTCTAGCATGGGATTATGGCACTCATCAGAAACTCAAAACTGCGTCCACGAATCCTCGTTGTCGGTGGCGGCTCGGTCGGCCTGCTCGCCGCTCAGAATCTGCTGAAGAACCTCGGTCGGGGCGAAGCCACCGTCACCGTGGTCGATCCCAACCCGTACATGACCTACCTGCCGTTCCTCCCCGAGGTGGCAGCCGGGTCGATCGAGCCTCGTCACGCTGTGGTGCCGCTGCGCCGCAACCTGCCGGGTGCCGAGGTCATCACCGCGAAGGTCACCTCGATCAACCACGCCGAGAAGTTCGCCACCATCGAACCCGAGAACGATGAAGCGTTCGAACTCGACTACGACCACATCATCCTCGCCTCCGGTTCGGTTGCCCGTGCGCTGCCGATCCCGGGCCTGAAGGAGAATGCGATCGCGCTCAAGCGCATCGAGGAAGCCGTCGCCCTGCGCGACCACCTCCTCTCCCGCCTCGCCGACGCCGCACTCATGGAGGACGACGAGGAGCGTCGCAAGGCTCTGACCTTCGTCTTCGTCGGCGGCGGATTCGCCGGCATCGAGCTGCTGACCGAACTCGAGGACATGGTCCGCTCGGCCATCGCCCAGTACGAGACGCTGACCGAAGCCGATGTCCGCTTCGTCCTCGTCGAGGCCCTCGGCCGCGTCATGCCCGAGGTCGGCGAAGCTCAGGCCCGTTGGGTCGTCGAGCACATGCGCGAACGCGGAATCGACGTCTACCTCGAGACCTTCCTCCAGGACTGCACCGACAAGCACGTCAAGCTTTCGAACGGCGAAGAGTTCGACGCCGACACTATTGTGTGGTCCGCCGGTGTCAAGGCCAACCCGATGCTCATCGACTCCGACCTGCCGATCAACGAACGCGGCAACGTCACCGTACGCGCCGACCTGCGGGTCGAGGGCGATGACGGTGTCGTCGAGGGCGCTTGGGCTGCCGGCGACAACGCCGCGGTTCCCGACCTGTCCGGCGGCGGAGTGGCAGGCTTCTGCGTGCCCAACGCTCAGCATGCTGTGCGTCAGGCTCCGGTGCTGGCTGCCAACGTGCTCGCCGCACTGCGCGGAGAGACCGAGTTCAAGCAGTACTTCCACAAGACCATCGGTACGGTCGCAGGCCTGGGCCTGTACAAGGGTGTTTCGCAGATGGGTGACTTCGAAGCCCGCGGACTCCTCGCCTGGCTCATGCACCGCGCCTACCACGGCTACGCGATCCCGACCATGGACCGCAAGGTCAGGGTCTTCGGCAACTGGTTCGTCAGCGCCGTCCTCGGCCGCGACGCCATGCCGCTGGCAGACCTCGATGTTCCGCGCAAGAACTTCGTCGAGGCCGCCAACTCGAAGCCGGCTCCGAAGAAGGAGCCTGCCAAGGCCTGACTTGAGGCAGCCGGTGCCATCCGGCGACAAGCCCTGATGAGACGACTGACGCCGGGGATGCAGATGCATCCCCGGCGTCAGTCATATCTGCAGGCCCTGCTGCGAGTGCGTCCTGCTCAGTTCGCCACGGTGAAGCGGGCGTCGATGTGCGCAGGCTCGGCGATCTCATCGACCATGGCTACGGCGAAGTCCTCGGCCGAGATCGAGTCGCCCGCGGGCACCTCGAGCTCGACATTGTAGGAACCGGTGCGCTCACCCGGAGCGATCTCCGGGGCGGGGGAGATGAGCGTCCACGGGGACGGGTTCGCGGCACGAAGAAGCTCGAGGGCCTTCGTGCCGGTCTCTGCCTCAGCCTTGTACGCGGGAGGAAAGCCCTCGGTGTCCTTGAGCATCGTGTCCCCGGCGAACAGGGAACCGGCACCGCCGACGACGAACAGTCGCGTATCGCCGCTGGCCTTCGCCAGGGCCGACAGAGCTTCGAGCCATTCCTGGTGGTCCCCGCCCGTGCGGCTGGGTCCGGTGGTGGAGACGATGACATCGTGATCGGCGGCCATGCGTGCTCCGAGCTCCGCATCGGCCATGTCGCCGGCGACTGAGCGGGTCGCTCCGGCCACCTCGGTGCCGGAGCGGGTGATGGCGGTGACCTCGATCCCGCGAGAGGCCGCCTCGGCGACGACGCGAGAGCCGATCATTCCCGATGCTCCAAAGAGTGCGATCTTCATAAGAGTCCCTTCGTTCTTCGTGCGGCGCGACTGCGGTGCACGGTGGATGTCGTAGTCTGACTCTCCTAAGGTATCTTTTGGATATCGAGTACCTCAAGGATACTATTGGACTATGAGTATGAAAGTTCGCTGGGAAGGCGATGCCTTCGACCCTGAATGTCCGACCCGAGTGGTTCTCGATCGCGTCGGAGACAAGTGGACGGTGCTTATCGTCGACATTCTCGATTCCGGTCCGAAGCGTTTCAACGAGATCCGGCTGGCCATCGGCGGGATCACCCCGAAGGTGCTGACCTCGACCCTGCGATCGCTTGTCGCCGATGGCCTCATCGAGCGCGAGGTCTTCGGCGAGGTGCCACCGCGGGTGGAATACTCGCTCACCGATCTCGGGCGATCGCTGCAGGATCCTGTGGCCGCGCTTCGGAAGTGGGCGGAGGCCAACGTCGCGGAGATCGTCGAGAACCGGGACCGCCATGACGAGGCACATGCGTCCGCGGGATTGCGAGCGTTCCGGTGACCGGAGCCTAACGGTCAACCGGCGGCTGGTGCGGGCGTTTCGACAGAGACGATGGGTCGCATGTCGACCAGTCGAGTGTGGCGGATGCTGTCACACTCGTACTGCGGAGAAGCAGCAATAGGGATCAGCCGCGGGAGAGCTGTCCGAGCACGGTGACGAAATCACGCAGCTCTCCGGCGACGCGATAGACCCGAGGTGAACCGGAGTAGACCCAGTTGTTCGTGATGATCGAGGCGCTGCCGCCGTTCGTCGCCTGTTTGAACTCGGCGACGTTGAGCGTCGCAAGATGATCCTCGACGAGGCGGCTGCGCAGGTCCGAACCCATCTGCACCCAATGATCGGCTGCCTCGAAGCCGATCTCCGTCCAGTCGCCTCCAGCTTCACGGAAGGCGACCGGGCGACCCAGCGGAGGGAAATCGGCTGCGGTGGAGTCGTCTGTCGCGGTGGGGGAGGCCGCCTCGGTGGCGGTGATGATAACGGCGGGACCGTGCTGGCTGCGGGCGAGATCATCGTCGACGGAGGCGATCGGCAACGGTGCCTGACCTGCGCTGAGAAGAAGGAACGGCATAGGACGATCATGCCGCACTCGACGCGATTCGGCGATCTCGGTCGGTACTCGACGACGACGAAGAATGGTCCCCCCAGTGGGACTCGAACCCACACTGAATCGATTTTAAGTCGACTGCCTCTGCCGATTGGGCTATAGGGGGAATGCTCAGAACACACTTTATCGGCAAAGCCCGGCCACCGCGATCTGAGACATTCCGCGGACGATCCGGGCACACGGCTAACCTGGAACGATGACGACGAACGGACCCACCCGGCAGGCCTGGGTGATCCTCGTCGTCGGCGTCCTCACGCAGATGGCGGCGACCATCGCGATCGCCGGACCCGCCTTCCTCATCCCCTATATGCACTCCGACCTCGGGTTCACACTCACCCAGGCCGGCACCGTCGCGGCCGCACCGAGCTTCGGACTCATCCTCACCCTCATCGCCTGGGGCGCATTCGCCGACCGATTCGGCGAACGTCTGGCGATGACATTGGGCATCGGACTGACGGCTGCCTTCTCGGCCGCCGCCGTGCTCGTCGTCGACTCGCCGATCTGGATGGTCATTGTCATCGCCGCCTCCGGTGCCGCGGCCGCCTCGGTCAACTCTGCATCCGGCCGCGTCGTCATGGGCTGGTTCCCCCGCCACCGCCGAGGACTGGCCATGGGCATTCGCCAGATGTCCCAACCACTGGGCACGAGCGTGGCCGCTGTGACCATCCCACCGATCGCCGCGGCCGGCGGATTCCCCGCCTACCTCTGGTTCGTCGCCGCCGTGACCGGCGTCCTCGCCCTCATCTGCTTCGCCCTCATCCGCAACCCACCGGACCCGACCCCCACCCGCGCCGAGGTGGCCGACCCCGACCGCGACACCCTACCGGAGGCGGAACGACACGGACAGAACGAACCGGGCACCGCCTCGGCGGGGGAGGGGAAGCCCAGCGCCGCCTCGACGATCAATCCCTACCGCAGCGACTCCTTCCTGTGGCGCATCCACGCGGTCTCCGCGCTCCTCGTCGTCCCGCAGTTCGCGTTCTCCACCTACGGACTCGTCTGGCTCATCGTCGTCCAAGGGATCGGCGCGGGCGCCGCCGGAGCGATCGTCGCGATCGCGCAGATCGTCGGAGCAGTCGGCCGCATGGTCGTCGGCGCGCTCTCCGACCGCAAGGGATCCCGCGTCGGCCTCATGCGCATCGTCGCCGTCGCAGCCGTGATCGTCGTCGTGGCCATCGCCATCCTGTCGTTGACGGAGCTGCCCGCCGTCGCCGCAGTCGTCTTCATCCTCGCCTCAGCCGTCTCCGTGGCCGACAACGGACTGGCCTTCGCCTCGGTCGCCGAAGCCGCCGGACCGCGCTGGTCGGGCAAAGCGCTGGGAGCCCAGAACACGGGACAGTTCGTCATGTCGGCCCTGCTCGGCCCCGGATTCGGTGCCCTGGTGACGGCATTCGGCTACCCGCTGTCCTTCGGACTCATCGCCATCGCCCCACTGTTGAGCGTCGGAATCATCCCGCGACGCGACGTCGATCGCATAACCTGATATTCATCTCGGCACATTATCGTGCACGAGGCACACCCCGGTGTCGACAGCGAAAGGGAAGGATCTCGTGAACAATCTGTTCCAAGAGAATCTGCGGGAGTACATCGACAAACTCCGCCTCGAAGGGTACACCGTCGAGGACAGTCAGACCACGGATCCGCACCTCATCGACCCCATGGGCCGGGCCGTCGAAACGTGGCGGGAAGGATACCCGTACGACGAACAGATGGACCGGGAAGAGTACGAACTCGAGAAGTACAGACTGCAGGTCGAACTGCTGAAATTCCAGTACTGGGGTCAGGACACGGGCGCCAAACACGTCATCGTCTTCGAAGGTCGTGACGCCGCCGGCAAGGGCGGAACGATCAAACGCTTCACCGAACACCTCAACCCGCGTGCCGCCCGCGTCGTCGCACTCAACAAACCCTCCGACCGCGAAGCCGGACAGTGGTACTTCCAGCGCTACATCTCCCACCTGCCCACGAGCGGGGAGATCGTCATGTTCGACCGCTCCTGGTACAACCGGGGCAACGTCGAGAGGGTCATGGGATTCTGCACCGACGACGAATACGAGACCTTCATGGAACAGGCTCCGGTGTTCGAGAAGATGCTCATCGACTCCGGAGTCCACGTCACGAAGTTCTGGTTCTCCGTGACCCAGAGAGAGCAGCGGACCCGGTTTGCGATCCGTCAGATCGACCCGGTGCGGCGGTGGAAGCTCTCACCGATGGATCTCGAGTCCCTCGATCGCTGGGACGACTACACGGAGGCGAAGGAAGAGACGTTCCGCCGCACGGACACCGACCACGCTCCGTGGATCACGATCAAGAGCAATGACAAGAAACGCGCCCGCCTCAACGCGATGCGCTACTTCCTCAACCAGTTCGACTATGAGGACAAAGACCCCTCGGTCGTCTACGAAGCCGACCCGCTGCTCGTCCGCCGCGGCCGCGACGCCGTCGACGACTAGCCCGCAGTCGTCCACCGTCACCGAGGCGGGGGATCGGAGATCGCTGGTCTCATACGCGGATGATTTCGGACAGAAATTCGGCCGGGTGGAAGGGGAAAGACCACCCGGCCGGAACCGTGGAGCGGGACTCGAACCCGCTGTGCAATGACGCGCCTCTGTGCCGCCGGAGGCCGATGCTCCGGACTGCGGCGAAACCGAATCAGATCTCTGCGGCGGCGTCCTTCCGTGCCTTGCGCAGCGCCCGGCGCTTCTTGTGCCCGGTGAAGCTGAGCAGGAAGAGGATGATCGCCAGGAGCACGAAGAGCCCGCCGCCGGCGATGCCCGCATCGACCCAGAACTGAGGCGGGAAGAGGCGGATGAGCGAATCATCGGCGTAGAACTCCCAGGTCCCATCGGCGAAGAACACCTTGTGGAACCCGCGGAAGAAGCTGTCCCAGCCGAGGACGGCGACAACGGCGACAGCGGCCATGAAGATGATGCTGAAGATCGACCCCAGACGCACGCCTGCATGGATGCCCGATCCGTTCTTGCGGCACATGTAGATGCCGAACAGCACAGATCCGATGATGCCGACGAGAGCCACGAGGTAGAGCAGCGAGATCAGACCCTTGACGTCAGCCATATGGCTGAGCTCGTCGGAGATGAAGATCGGCTCTCCGTTGGGCATGACGATATCGGCGAGGTAGCGCCGGGAATCGAAGTTGTGCAGGTAGTCGATGACATAGGTCCCGTAGTGCTCACGGTCGGCGGCACTGAAGCCGAACCGATCGGCCGGGAAGCCGGGCCGGAAGTACTCGAACTTGAGGAAGATCCCCGAGGCGACGAAGCGCACTGCCAGAGCCAACAGGACGAAGGGGGTGGCGAGCATGATCCAGATTGTGCCGATGACATCGAGCACGGACCGGCGTCGTTCGGGCACCTCGGGATCGCGGGCATCGGTCGACGTCGCCGCCTTCGACACGGCGGCCCAATCGGCTTCGCTCATCACTGCGGTGCGCGCATTCTGCGGCACCTCGCGTGTGGTCCCGGTATCGGTCGAGGATGATGCCCCGGCTGTCGATGCAACGGCGGCCGAATCCGTGCCGGCGGACTTCTGCGCGGCGGTGTGATCGGCGGTACGCGTGCTCGCGGGCTGAGAGGCCGGATTCGTCGAGTGGGCGGGAGTCACCCTCACCGGGCCCGTCGAGGGCTTCGCATCCGCGGAATGCTTGGGGGCATCCTCGGCGATGGGATCCGTGATCGGATCGAACGCCTCGGTGTCGGTCGAGGGATCATTGGCCGCCTCCAGAGGGGCCTGCGACTGCTTATCGGCAGCACTGGCAGACCCTGAACTCATCCGCCTGCTCAGGAGGTCTTCGGTCTCGTTCTTCTCGTCTCTGGACACATCCCCATTGTCAGTGACCACAGGGTCCTAGCCCGGGAGGACACGCCACGGCGGCCGATTTCGCGGAGTCAGCCGAGGAGGGCGGCGATGATGACGAGAGCCGGAACGGAGAGCACGGTGGTGATGAAGACGGCATCGCGCATGAGCGCCTCGGATTGTCGGTACTGCATCGAGTAGATGTAGACGTTCTGCGCGGTCGGCAGCGCGGAGGTGACGACGATGGCGAAGAGGTCGACCCCGTCGTAGCCGAGCAGAGGGCCGCCGATGGCCCACGCGATGACCGGTTGAGCGATGAGTTTGGCGCCGGTGATGTAGCTCAGCTGTGCGCGGCTGCCCTTGACGGGGATTCCCCACCCGTCCTTAAGCGAGATGCCGAACGCCAACAGGGCACCCGGGACCGCGGTGGCGCCGATCATGTCGATGGGCTCGAAGACGAAGCGCGGCAGCTCGAAGCCCGTCGCCGAGGCGGCCACACCGGCTGCAGCACCGAGGACGATGGGGTTCTTGAGCACTTGGAGGATCGCGGAGTACCAGTGCGAATCATGTTGCTTCTTGCCCGCACCGTCGAGCACGGCCATGCCGATGGGGGCGAGGACGAGCAGCTGGAAGAGCAGGACCGGGGCGACATAGCCGATGTCGCGGAGGACATAGGCGGCGATCGGGATGCCGAGATTGCCGATGTTGACGTAGCTGGTCGCCCACGCGGAGAACATCGCCTCCCCGGTGCTGCGCTTTCTGATCCACTTAGTGAGGACGAAGAGAGCGGCACCGACGATGAGCGCCGAGCCGCCGGTGGCGAAGAGCGCGGTGTTGAAGATCAGCCCGAGGTCGGTCTCGGAGACTGTGATATAGAGCAGCGTCGGGGTGCCGGCGTAGAAGACGAGCTTCGCGATGACCTGCTGACCGTGCGGACCGAGAACGCCGGAGCGGCCGAGGACGAACCCGACCAGAATGACTCCGGCGATGACGGCGAAACCTTCGAATACGGCCAGCATGGGCTGCTCGGCTCCTCGCTTCCTGCGTCTGGGAGTGCCGCGGTCAGTCTGGTGCGGCTGGTGTCAGTCCCGTAGAGCGGGTATCAGTTCGGGACGGTCGGGATCGTCGCCGGGCGGAATCCGCGGCGGGGTGCGGAGGTCGGGCCTCCTCGGCGGTGGGGTCAGTCCGCCTCGGCGATATCGGAGACGACATAGGAGGCTGCGGCGCTGACCGCACTGACGGCGAACACGGCCGGCCATGCGCCGATCTTCTTCGCCAGGGGATGGGAGGCACCGAACCCGCCGAGGTAGGCCAAGCTCAGTCCGGTGGCGGCGGGCCAGCCCTTCTTCACATACCAGGAGCGGGCGGCGTAGGCACCCGCTGCGGCGAGGACGACTCCGCCGAGGGGGCGGATCCCGGTCTCGCGGGCGGTGAGGAAGCCGCCGATGAGGCCGACGGCGACGAGTGGGGCGGTGGAGACTTCGCGTGCATCCTTCATACGCACCAGTTTAGGCGTGCAGTTCAGCGGACCGGACGGCGGTCTCATAACGCGGCATGCGCAGCAGGTGTGCGCGATGTCGGGCGGGAGCAGGTGGGATGCCGATCAGGAGGTCTGGGAAGTTGAGCGGGTGGAGAGCCTCAGAACAGGCTGATCTTGATGACCGAGGCGATGCTCAGCACCGAAATGAGGCACACCGAGGTGGTGAGGAAGATGACCGCCCACGGCGACGGCCGACCGCGTTCGGCCCGAATCGAGACCGAACCTAGCCGGTAGCGTCTGACCTGCATGGCGATGGCGACGATAGCCATGCCCATGCACACGACGAAGAGCGCCACCGACCAGCCTTGGAAGACGTGGATGAAGCGCATGAAGATGAGGCTGACGACCGTCATCGTCAGACTCGTGCGCAGCCATGATTGGACGGTGCGTTCCGGCTGCAGAGCCGGATCGTCATGCGGCTGCGGTCGCGGTGAGCGGGTCGGCATCACAGTAGGCCGGCGAACACCAGGACGAGGAGACCGGCTCCCAGCGCCGAGGCGAGGCTGACGATGGGGATGATGATTGGCAGCGGCAGCGAGGTCTTGCGACGCATCGCCGATTCGATGCGATGCCAGCGGACGGCGGCACCGGCGGCGAGGATGAAGCCGATGACCATGAGCACGATCGACAGGGTCGCCCGCAGACCGGTGCCGAAGATCTCCGAGGTGAAGGCCTCGACGGCGATTCCGCCGCCGATGAACGCCAACGCGGTGCGGATCCAGGACAGGAAGGTCCGCTCGTTGGCCAGGGTGAAGCGAGGATCGGGGTCGACTCCGTCGGGGAAGACCCGTCGGGCGATGCGGCTGCGGGAGTCCTGCGACGAATTGTTCTCACTCACCCTTCGAGGATAACCGTAGACGGCGCAGAGATGGTGTGGAAGCCTATGCTCATGAGCGACGACGAGACGATGAAGTCCTTCCTGCAGCAGTCCCTGCGCCGGGGTCGGACGAACCTGCGATGGAAGCTGTCCGGACTCGATGAGAGGTCCCTGAGGTGGCCGCGCACCCCGACCGGATTCAACCTCCTCGGCGCACTCAAACACATGGCACAGGTCGAGATCGTCTACTTCGGCGACACTTTCGGCCGAACCTGGCCGAACCGGGAAGAGGTCGTCAGCGACGCGGACATCGACCTCGATCCGCAGGCCGACTGGTGCGCGACCGAGTCCGAGACGACCGCGTATCTGCTCGACTTCTACACTCGCGTCTCAGACTTCGCCGACGAGACCATCGACTCGCTCAGCCTGGATTCGCCGGGACGGGTGCCGCATTGGCCCACGGGCCGCGACGAGACCACCTTGGGACAGATCATGGTCCACGTCCTCGTCGACCTCACCCGGCATGTGGGCCAGATCGACATTGTCCGGGAAGGCATCGACGGCGCCGCCGGACTCTCCGAGGCAGCTCCGAACCTGCCGGAGGACTTCGACCACGACACGTATCTCGAACGCCTGCGAACCATCGCCGACCGTTTCTGAGGCGCGGCGGGACGGGGCCGACCGTCGCGAGGGATGGTGACCGATGACACGACAGCGCCGTTGTCACCTATCATGACTGTGGACATGCTGAGACCGCTGCGCCGCCGAAATGCGGGAGAACCCGATGGAGGATCCCCGACCGCTCGGTGAGTCTGTGCGCGGCCGAAGATGAAAGCGAAAAACTCCATGAGTGAGCAGTCGAACGGTTCCGGCCCCGGCTACGGGGGCGACGCAGAGACCGTTTCCGGAATCGAAGAGGCCTCCGGCCCGGCCAAATGGAAGGTCATCGGTCCCGGCCTCGTCGTCGCGGCCACCGGCGTCGGTGCCGCGGATATGGTGGCGACCCTGGTGGCCGGCAGCCAGTTCGGCTACGGACTGCTGTGGGCAGTGATCGTCGGCGTCATCCTCAAGATCGTCCTCGTCGAAGGAGCCGGCAGGTTCAGCCTCGCGACCGGCAAGACGATCTTCGAGGGGTGGCGATCGCTCGGCCGCTGGACCACGTGGTACTTCGGGCCGTACATCATCATCTGGGGCTTCGTCTACGGAGCCACGGCGATGAGTTCGGCGGCGCTTCCGCTGGCCGCGCTCTTCCCCGGCCTCAACCTCACAGTGTGGTCGGTGCTCATGGGCCTGGCCGGCTTCGTCATGGTGTGGTTCGGCCGCTACGGCGTGTTCGAGAAGATCACCGCCGTCCTCGTCGGGATCATGTTCATCACCGTCGTGGGACTGGCGATCATCGCCGCCCCGAACATTCCCGATATGCTCACCGGACTGATCCCCATCATCCCCGAGGGCGGAGTGATCTACACGCTCGCGCTCGCCGGAGGCGTCGGCGGCACCATCACCCTGGCCGCCTACGGCTACTGGCTGCGTGAGAAGGGCTGGCACACTCCGAAGTGGATGCGGGTGATGCGCATCGACAACTCGATGGCCTACGTGATGACCGGCATCTTCGTCATCGCTATGCTCATCGTCGGTGCCGAGGTCGTCCGTGCCGCGGGAGTCTCGATCTCTGCCGAGGACAAGGGACTGCTCGACCTCGCCGACGTCCTCAAAGCCCGCTACGGCGAGGTCGTGGGCATCGGCTTCCTCGTCGGATTCTGGGCCGCTTCCTTCTCCTCGATCATCGGAGTCTGGAACGGAGTGTCCCTGATGTTCGCCGACTTCTGGGGCCATATGCGCAAGAAGCCGGGCGGACATCCCGACACCCTGACCGGCGGCAAGTACTTCAAGTTCTATGTGCTGTGGCTGACGTTCCCGCCGATGCTGCTGTTCATCCTCGGCAAACCGATCGGACTCATCCTCGCCTACGGCGTCCTCGGCTCGCTGTTCATGCCGTTCCTCGCAGTCACTCTGCTCGGGCTCCTCAACGGCAAGAAGATCCCCAAGGAATGGGCCAACAAGCTGCACACGAACATCGCTCTGGCGATCACGGCACTGCTGTTCATCATCCTCGGCATCCAGCAGCTCTACTCGGCGCTCGCCCCACTCTGGGGCGGCGGGGAGTAACCCGCCTGGGCGGGGCCGAGTCTGGGCATTGCCGCTAAGCTGGGAGACGCAATGGCAGAAGAGAACCCGACCCCGTCGACCACCCCAGCGAACACGAATCCAGGACGGCCGCCTCGGCGCGGGAAGAACGGACGTGGGCGTTCGCAGCAGCGACGCAGAATCACGGCAGCGCACCATCAGCAGCGCCGAGCCCGGCTCAAGGACGCCCGCGCTGCCCATCCGGTCACCGTCACCTACCCCGAGGATCTGCCGGTCACCGCGGCGAAGGACGAGATCGCCGAGGCGATCCGGGACAACCAGGTCGTCATCATCGCCGGCGAGACGGGATCGGGAAAGACCACCCAGCTGCCGAAGATCTGCCTCGACCTCGGCCTCGGGGTCGACGGACTCATCGGCCACACCCAGCCTCGGCGCATCGCCGCCCGGACTGTGGCCGAGCGCATCGCCGACGAACTCGACGAGGAGCTCGGCAGCACCATCGGCTACCAGGTGCGGTTCACCGCGCAGGTCGCCGATTCCACTCGGGTGAAGGTGATGACCGACGGCATTCTGCTGTCCGAGCTCTCGCGCGACAAACTGCTGCGCGACTACGAAGTCATCATCATCGACGAGGCACACGAACGCAGCCTCAACATCGACTTCCTCCTCGGCTATCTCAAGGAAGTGCTCGACCGACGTCCCGACCTCAAAGTCATCATCACCTCGGCGACGATCGACCCCGAATCGTTCTCCGCTCACTTCGATGACGCTCCGATCATCTCCGTCGAAGGCCGCACCTTCCCCGTCGAGGTGCGGTACCGGCCTCTCGGGGACGATCCTGCCGATGACGATGTCGACGGGCCCGGCGAATCCGGGAACTACGAAACCGGAGTCGAGGAGCAGACCGACGGAATCATCGCCGCCGTCGATGAACTCGCAGCCGAGGCACCCGGTGACATCCTCGTCTTCCTCTCCGGCGAACGGGAGATCCGCGACACGGCCGATGCCCTGACCGACCACCTGCGCAGACGTCCGCGGATGAGCAGCTGGGAGGTCGTGCCGCTGTTCGCCCGACTCTCGGCGGGGGAGCAGCAGAAGGTCTTCCAACCCCATTCACGACCTCGCATCGTCCTGGCCACGAACGTCGCCGAGACCTCGCTGACGGTGCCCGGAATCAAATACGTCATCGACGTCGGCACCGCCCGCATCTCCCGCTACTCCAACCGCACCCGGGTGCAGCGACTGCCGATCGAGCGTATCTCCCAAGCCAGTGCGAACCAGCGCAAAGGCCGCTCCGGGCGCACCAGTGACGGCATCTGCATCCGCCTGTACTCGGAAGACGACTTCGACTCGCGTCCCGAATTCACCGATCCGGAGATCCTGCGCACGAACCTCGCCAGCGTCATCCTGCAGATGGCCTCACTGGGATTCGCCGCAAGCGATCAGGAGATCCTCGACTTCCCATTCCTCACCCTGCCAGAGGCCAGGGCCGTCCGTGACGGACGGACGATGCTCACCGAACTCGGGGCGCTGACCAGCGACTCGGCAGGGAAGATCCACGTCACCGAGATCGGTCGGAAACTCACAGTGCTGCCGATCGACCCCCGCCTGGCCCGAATGGTCATCGCCGGGGCGGAGGCCGGCTGCGGGGGAGAGGTCACCGTCATCGTCGCCGCGCTGTCCATCCAGGACCCGCGGGAACGTCCGGCGGAGGTCCGAGCCGCCGCCGACGAGAAGCACGCCCGATTCACCCACCGAGGCAGTGACTTCCTGTCCTACCTCAACCTGTGGAACTACCTGCAGAGTCTGCAGGCGGACATGGGATCCTCGAAGTTCCGTCGCCGCTGCAAGGACGAGTTCCTCAACTTCGTGCGCATCCGCGAATGGCAGGACCTCGTCGGTCAGCTGCGTTCTCTGCTCGGCTCGGCCGGCATTCGCATCGAGAGATCCGTCTGGCAGCCGGGCGACGATGCCGACACGGCCGGATCCGCGCTCGATAGCGAGGGCGGCAAGACGAATGCTGCTGGGTCCGGTGACGGTTCCGACCGTGGTCAAGGCGGTCGCAGCGGTCGAGGTCGTGAGGGTCAGAATGCTCCTGGCGGTCAGGGCACCCGCGGCGGTCGGGGCGAAGGAAGCGCTCAGGGCGGACGAGGTGCGAACGGCAAGATCGGATTCGCCGAGCTCAGCGCCGCCAAACGCAGCGCGAAGAAGCAGGGCGCGACCGGTCCGGCCGGGGACACCGGGAAGCAGGTGGCGGCTGCCAAACTCGACCCGCATGCCGCCGCCATCCACCGGTCCCTGCTCACCGGTCTGCTGACGATGATCGGCTCACGGTCGGAGCGGCACAAGGACTATCAGGGAGCTCGCGGCACCCGATTCGCGATCTTCCCCGGATCCGGACTCTTCAAGGTCAACCCCGACTTCGTCATGGCTGCCGAACTCGTCGAGACCTCCCGCCTGTGGGCCCGCACCGTGGCCGCGATCGACCCGGACTGGGTCGTCGGAGCCGCCGGTGACCTGGTCACCCGCCAACATTCGGATCCGCACTGGTCGACGAAGGCCGGCGCATCGATGGTGTACGAGAAGATCTCCCTCTACGGGGTCACTCTTGTCAGCGACCGTCGTGTCGGCTACGGCACCATCGACGCCGAGGCCGCCCGGGACGCGTTCATCCGCAAGGGTCTCATCGAAGGCGACTGGCACGAACGCTTCGGCTTCCTCGAACACAACGCGGCCGTCATCGACGAGGCCGAGGAACTGGCTTCGCGGACACGGAACCGTCGCGTGCTCGACCAGGACGATGCCCTCTACGAATTCTTCGACGAACGGATTCCGGAGGGGATCACCTCGGCGGCGGATTTCCGGGGGTGGTGGAAGAAGCAGAAACGACGGGACGCGCACCTGCTCGACCTCACCACCTCGGTGCTGCTCAGCGACGACAGTGAGGAGCTGACCGCCTCGGTGGCCTCGGATTTCCCGATGGAATGGGAACTGACCGACGGTACGCGGGCGAAGCTGCGCTACTCCTTCGACCCCGGCAGCACCGACGACGGGGTGACCGTGGAGATCCCCGCCGAGGCGGTGCCCGCGGTCGACGCGGACGAATTCAGCTGGCAGGTCCCCGGCCTGCGCGAAGAACTCGTCGCCGCCTATATCCGGTCATTGCCGAAGAGCAAACGCCGCTACTTCGTTCCCGCTCCCGACGTCGCCCGCGAGATCCTGCCGGCGCTCACCCCGTACCAGGGAAACCTGCCGGACGTGCTCGCCGCGTACTTGAGCGAACGCGCCGGCGGGGGAGGGCTGAACGACCTCGTGCCGATCACGGTCACCGCCGACGATTTCGACCGATCGCGGATCCCCGCCCATCTGCGGCTGACCTTCCGGGTCGTCGATGGAAAGAAGACCGTCGGTCTCGGCGAGGATCTGTCTGCTCTGAGAACGAAAGCCACACCCCAGGTGCGCAAGGCCCGCCAGAAGCAGAGCGCGTTCACCCCGAAGACCGGTCTGACGGACTGGTCGTTCGGTGAGCTGGCCGATCCCGATCAGGCCGCAGTCGGTGTCGTTCCGGGGCTCGCGGACCGTGCGACATCGGTCGACCTCGTGGCCTTCGACACCGCAGCACAAGCGCGCCTGGCCACGCGAGAAGCGATCATCACCCTGCTGGGCCAGCACACGTCTGACGCACTGAAGTACCTGCAGGACGGGCTGACCACTCAGGAGAAGCTCATCCTCGCCGGTCATCAGAAGACCGCCGACGAGCTCCTGGTCGGACTGATTCGTGTCGGGATCCGCGGCCTCGTCGCCGACCGGTTGGGGCCGGCCGAGACGTCATGGGTGGCCAACGCCGATGAGTTCGCGCAGCTGCGAAAGGACGTCGACGCCGAGCTGCCGCTGACCTGTTCATCGCTGCTGCCGTCCCTGATGAAGGCGCTGCAGGCGGCGACCGAGCTCGACAAACTCGTTTCGAAGGCATCCTCGTTGGCGATCCTGTCCAACCTCGCCGATGTGCAGGCGTGGCGAGCCTCCCGGACGACCGCAGCCGCCATTGCGGCGATGACTCCGCAGATGCTGCGCGAGCTGCCCCGCTGGGTGCAGGCCGAAGTGGTGCGCATCGGCGGAATGCAGGACTCGCCGATCCGTGACAAGCAGCTCATGGATCGAGTCACCGGCTGCAGCAGCGATGTGGTCAAGAAGATCGGCAATCGATTCCCGGCACTGGCGAAGGCCGAGTGGCCGCAGCTGATCGTGTCGCTGCCTGCCGAATGGGTCGAAGTCGTTGTGATGCTCGAAGAGCTGCGGGTGTCGCTGTTCGCGAATTCGCTGGGCACGGCACATCCGGTGTCGGAGAAGCGCATCGCGAAGGCTCTCGCCCAGCTCTGACCCGAGCATCCCTCACCGGCAGCGGCACAACACCTGGTTGCAGAGGGGCGTTGTGTCACGAAGAGTGAGTGACGCGCGAGTACCTGTAGGAGAAGTCGCCAGCGGGAGGTGTTGCCGCCAAACGTAGGAATTGCGAGGACCTGTGTGGGTCAGCGGCCGTCTCGGCAGCGGGTGAGGGTCAGACGTCGGCGAAGAAGCCGCTGCAGAGCCACCACAACGGCAGAGCTCCGGCGGCAAGAAGGGTGGCGACGCTCCACCAGATGCGCCACTTCCACGTGCGACGGCGAGTGCCGATGAAGAGGAACGCGAGATAGAAGATGAGGCAGAAGGCCCCGGACAGGCTGAGCAGCACCATCCCGGCCGCCTCGGTGCCGGAGGTGCCGAGATCGAAGAGGTACTTCGTCGTCTGCGCTATCTGCCAGGAGAACCAGATCGCCGCGCACAGCAGCGGGACTCCAAGGACTCCCGAGACGATGAGCGGCAAGGCTTTGAGCCAGCGTTCCTTCGGCTCCGAACGGCCGGCGTATTCGACGAATTCCTCAGACATCGTCCCCCAGCATATGGGCCGATTCCGACAGGACGCTGGATGCAACGCCCCACGGGCCTCCTCGCACATACGGTTCCGGCCGCCGGACGCCCGGCACAAGCTGGCCCCACACTGTGACTGAACGGACACGCCGGATGGGCGCGAAGAACGATAGGATATTGCGGTGACTTCTGGCCAGTATTCCGTCAAGGACATCCGACACGAGGCGTCCCGCCGCCGCACGTTCGCTGTCATCTCCCACCCCGACGCGGGCAAATCGACGACCACCGAGGCGCTCGCCCTCCACGCCCGCGCCATCGGCCAGGCCGGAGCCACCCACGGCAAGGCCGGTCGCCGCGCCACCGTCTCCGACTGGATGCAGATGGAGCAGGACCGCGGAATCTCGATCTCCTCCGCCGCCCTGCAGTTCGAGTACCGCGACGCCGTGTTCAACCTCGTCGACACCCCTGGCCACGCCGACTTCTCCGAGGACACCTACCGTGTGCTCTCCGCCGTCGACTGCGCCGTCATGCTCATCGATGCCGCCAAAGGCCTCGAGGCACAGACGATGAAGCTCTTCGAAGTCTGTGCCCACCGCAATATCCCGATCATCACGGTCGTCAACAAGTGGGACCGTCCCGGCCTCGACGCGCTCGAACTCATGGACGAGGTTCAGCAGCGCACCGGCCTCCTGCCCACCCCGATCACCTGGCCCGTCGGCCAGTCCGGAGACTTCCGCGGAGTCCTCGACCGCACCAGTGGCGAGTACACGAAATACACCCGCACCGACGGAGGCGCCACGATCGCCGGTGAGGACACCTACACGTCCGAAGCGGCTGCTGACCTCGAAGGCGATGCGTGGACGACCGCTGTCGACGAGTCCGATCTGCTGGAGATGGAAGACCAGAACCACGACCAGGAGACCTTCCTCGCCGGCAAGTCGACCCCGGTGATGTTCGCCTCGGCCGTGCTCAACTTCGGCATCCACAAACTCCTCGACCTCCTCGTCGACCTCGCCCCGCCCGCCGAGGCCCGCCTGGACAAGGACGACCAGCCCCGCCCCGTCGACGATCCCTTCTCCGGATTCGTCTTCAAGGTACAGGCCGGAATGGACTCCCACCATCGCGACCGACTCGCCTACATCCGAGTCTGTTCGGGAGTCTTCGAACGCGGAACCGTGCTCACTCACGCCAGCACCGGCAAGCCCTTCGCCACGAAATACGCTCAGCAGGTCTTCGGTCGCGACCGCGATGTCGTCGACGAAGCGTTCCCGGGAGATGTCGTCGGATTGGTCAACGCCTCCGCCCTGCGCGTCGGTGACTCCCTCTACCTCGACAAAAAGGTCGAGTTCCCCGGCATCCCGACGTTCTCACCCGAACACTTCATGGTCATCCGCGCCAAGGACTCCTCGAAGTACAAGCAGTTCCGCCGCGGCATCGAACAGCTCGACCACGAAGGCGTCATCCAGGTGCTGCGCTCGGATCTGCGCGGTGATCAGGCACCCGTGCTCGGCGCCGTCGGACCCATGCAGTTCGAAGTCGCCGAAGACCGGATGACCAACGAATTCAACGCTCCCTGCACCCTGGAGCGTCTCAACTTCTCCCTCGCCCGACGTACCACTCCCGAATGCGTGCCGACCCTGGCACGGGAACGCTCGGTCGAGGTCCTCCACCGTTCCGATGGAGAGCTGCTGGCGCTGTTCTCCGACCGGTGGCGGCTGCAGGGCGTGCAGAAGAACCACCCCGACCTGGTTCTCGAACCTCTGGTCGTCAGCTGAGACGAGCACTGCCGCGTTCGAAGGCCGGTGTCCGGCATTTTGACGCGGAGATTATTATGGATAGTTGGGGCCGAAGCGAAGCCCTACAGGGCCAACCGCCCGCGTGGGACATTCCCGCCGCTCGGTGAAACCCAAACAGACAAAGGAGAATTGTGGGAACGAAATCGATTCGAGTCGCGATTGCCGGACTGGGCAACTGCGCCTCGTCCCTGATCCAAGGCGTGGAGTACTACCGGAACGCGTCGCCCGGGACGAAGGTTCCCGGCCTCATGCACGTGGAATTCGGGGACTATCACGTCGGTGACATCGATTTCGTTGCCGCCTTCGACGTCGACGGCAAGAAGGTCGGCGTCGACATCGCCGAGGCGATCACCGCCAGCGAGAACAACACCATCAAGCTCGCCGATGTGGAGCCGACCGGCATCGAGGTCCTGCGCGGACCCACCCTCGACGGACTCGGCGAGTACTACCGCGACACGATCGTCGAATCCGACCGCGAGGCCGTCGACGTGGTGAAGGCGCTCAAGGACGCCGAGGCGGATGTCCTCGTGTGCTACCTGCCCGTCGGTTCGCAGAAGGCCGTCGAGTTCTATGCTCAGGCCGCGATCGACGCGAAGGTCGCCTTCGTCAATGCCCTGCCCGTGTTCATCGCCGGCACCAAGGAATGGGACGAGAAGTTCCGCGCCGCAGGTGTCCCCATCGTCGGCGACGACATCAAGTCCCAGATCGGTGCGACCATCACTCACCGTGTGATGGCGAAGCTGTTCGAAGACCGCGGCGTCGTCCTCGACCGGACCTACCAGCTCAACGTCGGCGGCAACATGGACTTCAAGAACATGCTCGAGCGGCAGCGCCTCGAATCGAAGAAGATCTCGAAGACTCAGGCCGTGACCTCGAACACCTCCGCCCAGCTGTCCGACCGCGACGTCCACATCGGACCCAGCGACTACGTCGAATGGCTCGACGACCGCAAGTGGGCCTTCGTCCGCCTCGAAGGCCGCAACTTCGGCGACGCCCCAGTGTCCCTGGAATACAAGCTCGAGGTGTGGGACTCGCCGAACTCCGCCGGCGTCATCATCGACGCGGTGCGTGCGGCGAAGATCGGCCTCGACCGCGGAATCGGCGGAGCCCTCATCTCCGCCTCCTCGTACTTCATGAAGTCGCCCCCGGAGCAGCAGGACGACGACGCCGCCCACGAAGCCGTCGAAGCGTTCATCCGCGGCGACCTCGAACGCTGATATCGCCGAGGCGGCCCACCCTGTTCTGAGGTGCTGAGTCGCCTGCCGGTCGAGAGGGCGCCGATCGCAGATTCTGCGGTCGGCGCCCTCGCACATTCACCGACGTCGGTGAGAACGGAACCGCACGACCGCCTCGGCGGGGTTCGGGTGGCGCCCCACCCCGGTGCATCCGGTATTTGAGACCGCCGTGACACAACGGGGATTGTTCACGATACTTGTCTCTTCGACGTGATCGCACTCACATGTGCGGCACACGGCCCAGCGCACCGATCGGTGCCGAGACGACCGAGGAGACCCCTATGGCGAGCACCTCCGCTGCCACCGATGAGAAGCAGAGCGACAAGTCAGAACTCAGCTGGCTGATGCGCGTCCTCGTCATCATCGAGAAGGCCGGCAACAAACTGCCCCACCCGTTCTGGCTGTTCCTCTCGCTGGCAGTCATCGTCATGATCCTCTCGGCGATCTTCGCGTCCACCGGGCTCAACGCCGTCAACCCGGCAACGGACGAGAAAGTGACGGTGACGAATCTCTTCTCCACCGAGTCGCTGCGTGAGATCGTCGCGGGAGCCACGAACAACTTCGTCACCTTCCCGCCTTTGGGACTCGTCCTCATCGTGCTCATCGGCGTAGCCGTGGCCGAGCAGTCCGGACTCATCCCGGCGATGCTGCGCGGAACCATCGCCGGAGCCTCGCCGAAGTGGATCACGTTCATCGTCGCCCTGGCCGGAACCGCCTCATCGATCGCCTCGGACGCGTCCTACATGATCATGATTCCCCTCGGCGGACTCGCGTTCAAAGCCGTCGGCCGCAATCCGCTGCTCGGCTGCCTCGTCGCCTATGCCGCGACCTCGGGAGGCTATTCGGCGGCTCCGATGGTCAACTCGCTCGACACGATCCTCGGCGGCCTGTCCACCTCGGCCGCCCAGATCATCGACGCCGACTACTCCGTCAGCCCGGTCGCGAACTTCTACTTCAACTTCATCTCCATGTTCGTCGTCGCTGCCGCGGTGACCCTGGTGACCGAGCTGGTTCTGTCCAAGCGAGCCGACCAGATCGAACTCGACGAGGAGACCGACGACGATCCTGACAACTTCGACGTCAAGATGGCCCTCGACGCCAACGAGAAGCGCGGAATCATCATCGCCGTTGTCGCCATCGTCATCTGCGCGGCGGTGCTGTTCGCCCTCGCCTGGCCCGCCGGGTCATTCCTCCGCGATGAAGCCGGAGGCTTCGGTCCCGATTCGGGTCTGATGGCCGGAATCGCCGCGATCATCGGCTTCGGCTTCTTCATCGTCGGCATCGTCTACGGCTACGCCACCGGATCGATCAAGCACACCGCCGATATCCCGGAGATGATGGGCAAGGGGCTGCTGCCGTTCGTACCGGTCATCGTCCTGTTCTTCGCCGCCAGCCAGTTCCTCGCGCTGTTCAAGATGTCCAACCTCGGCGAGATCATGGCGATCAAGGGTGCCGAGGTCTTCGGGGCGCTCAACACCGGACCGTTCGTCATCCTCCTCGGTGGATGGCTGCTCGTCGCAGTGGGTGCACTGTTCCTCACCTCCGGCTCGGGACTGTGGACGCTCATGGCACCGGTGCTCGTCCCGATGTTCATGCTGCTGTCGATCTCCCCGGAGACCACACAGGCTCTCTACCGCATCGGTGACTCGACGACGAACATCATCTCCCCGATGAGCCCGTACTTCGTCGTCGTCCTCGGCTTCATCCAGCGATACAAGAAGGATGCCGGCATCGGCACGGTGCTCTCATTCACGATCCCACTGTCCTTCGCCATGTTCATCCTGTGGGGACTGCTGTTCTTCATCTGGTGGGCCACCGGAATTCCGTGGGGACCGGGTGCGGCCACTCACTATCAGATGGGCTGAGTCGGTCACCCGATGGGCCGATCCGGGAATTCTCGCGCATGATCGGGTGTTGTCCACCACAGCATCACGATCGTGCAACGTCGGACGCTGTAGGCGGGAATCCTCAGTTCCCGTCCAGACCGTCCGGTTAGACTGTGACCGTGAACGATCATCTGTGCAGCCTCCCGGCTGCGCATATTCTACTCAGATCGAAAGGATCTCGACCGTGAGTAACCCCATGATGAACCGGGCTATCAACCAGGGCGCCCAGGCTGGACGCAACCAGCCGGTCATGTCCGATCAGGAGCTCAACAACCTCTTCAACCAGCCTGCCGCGGAGAACCGCAACGCCGGGCCCCAGGTCGCCGACCGTGCGATGACCTATGACGATGTGATGATGAAGACCGGTGTGCTCTTCGCCATCCTCCTCGCCGGTGCCGTCGTCGGCTGGCTCGTGCCTGTCCTCGCCCTCCCGGCGATGCTCATCGGCCTCGTCCTCGGCCTCGTCAACGCCTTCAAGAAGGAACCGAACAAGGCCCTGATCATCAGCTATGCCGCGTTCGAGGGTGTGTTCCTCGGCGGCATCTCCGCGATCTTCGAGTCCATGTACTCCGGCATCGTCGTCCAGGCCGTGCTCGCCACTCTCAGCGTCTTCGCGATCATGCTCGCCCTCTTCAAGTTCAAGGGCGTGCGCTACGGCTCGAAGATGATGAAGTTCATGGTGATCGCCGTCGGCGGCTACGCGATCTTCTCGATCGTCAACCTCGTCTTCGGACTGGCCTTCGGAACCGGAGGGGTCCGCAGCATGGAGATCTTCGGAATTCCGCTGGGCATCGTCATCGGCCTCGTCGCCACAGTGCTCGCTGCGATGACACTGATCATGGACTTCCAGATGATCGAAGAGGGCGTCAAGCACAAGATCCCGGAGAAGTACTCCTGGATGTGCGCGTTCTCGCTCATGGTCACCCTCATCTGGCTCTACGTCGAGATCCTGCGCCTCATCTCCTACTTCAGAGACTGAGAGACGTGACCGCTCCACAACTGTGGGTCGCGGCCGAACGCTGAACGAAGGGCGGATCCCCGAGAAGGGGGTCCGCCCTTCGTCGTGCGTTGCGAGCTGCCCATTGCTTGTGATCACTTTTCTGCCTATCGTCTGAGATACCGACGAGAAGCGTCGGCGGACCGTCTTCATCGATGAAGCGCGGACCAGAGACCTCATGGCCTGAGAGGACGATTCGATGACGAATCCGATGCGCGGTGTGTTCGCCGTTCCGACGACCCCCTATTCCGACGACGGAGACCAGAACCTCGACGCCCTGGGCAGTCGCGTCGAGGAGGTGCTCGCCTCAGGAGTGACCGGGCTTCTCGGCCTCGGCGCCACGGGGGAGGCGCTGGCACTCAGCGCCGCTGAGCGGGAAGCACAGATCAAGACCATCGTCTCCGCCGTCGACGGTCGGGCGCACGTGGTCATCGGCTGTATGGCCTACACCCCGGCAGAGATGTCGGCCCAGATCTCGGATGCCGCCGGCTGGGGCGCCGACGCCGTCATGGTCACCCCTCCCTTCTACGGCGGACTCGAACCAGACGCCGTCATCGCCGCCTTGCACCCGGTGCTGACCGCGTCCGAACTGCCGGTCATGGTCTACAACAATCCCCACTCCACCGGCACCGACCTGCTCCCGGACCACCTCGCCGCGCTCCAGCACACCGGCCGACTCTGGAGCGTCAAAGAGACCTCCGGCGAAGCCACACGGATCCGGGAGCTGCGCGACCGCCTCGGCGAGGATACCGAGATCTTCGTCGGGGCCGACGGAATCGCCCTCGAGGGCTTCGCCCAGGGCGCCAGCGGCTGGGTGGCGGCCTCGGCGTGGCTGCTGCCCGATCACTGCCAGAGACTGTGGGAGCTGGCCGACAGCGGTGATTGGGCCGGCGCCGTCGACCTATGGAGAAGCCTCGGGCATGCCCTCGGACTCATCGAGGGTGACTCCGCCTTCATCTCACTCATCAAACAGGCGCTCGGCCGAACCGGTCACGAACAGGGACCGGTGCGTCCACCCCTGCCGACAGCCGGTCCCGACTCATTGGCGTCGCTGCTCGACGCGATCGCCGAACTGGAGAGGAAACACGCAGCATGAGCCCTACGTCTTCAACTGACAGCACCCTCGTCGACCGCGGTCGAACCGCGCTTCGGGCCATCATCGACGGCAATTTCGGACAGTGGATCGGCGGCCGCGCCGTCACCGGCACCGGCGACGAGATCGGTCTCATCTCACCGAGCGACGGAACAGTGATCGGAAGCCTGTCCGCGGCCAGCGTTCAGCAGCTCGATGACACCGTCGCCACAGCGCGCACCGCCTTCAACGAGGCCGACTGGGCAGGAGACGCGAAGCTGCGGGCGCGGGTGCTGCGTCGCCTCGCCGACCTCGTCGAAGCCGATGCCGCAGAGATCGCCTACCTCGACGGCATCGAAGCCGGAAAGGTCGCCCTCGGCAGCGTCGAGGAAGACGTCCCCGATGTCGCCGCGAACCTCAGACTGAGCGCCGACCTCATCTCGCGCGACGACGGACGCTACCTGCAGAATCCTGACGGTTGGGGCTGGGTGACGAAGGTGCCCAGCGGGGTCGTCGGAGCGATCCTGCCGTGGAACTATCCCGTGGCCATGCTCGGCTGGAAGATCGCCCCGGCGCTGGCCGCCGGCAATGCGATGGTCGTCAAGACCTCTGAGGATTCGACGCTCAGCGCCCTCCACCTCGCCAGGCTCGCCACCGAGGCGGGGGTGCCCGACGGCATTCTCAACGTCCTCACCGGCACCGGCTCAGCGATCGGCGCCGCGATGGGTCTGCACAACGACATCGACGTGCTCACCTTCACCGGTTCGGGACCCGTCGGCAGGTCCTTCCTCGAGTCCTCGGCCCGGTCGAACCTCAAGAAGGTGTCCCTCGAACTCGGCGGACGGGCCGGTTATATCGTCGACTCCGCACACGCCACGGATTTCGAGGCGATCGCCGCCGACATCGCCGGTGCGTCCTTCGGCACCAGCGGCCAGAACTGCACCGCCGCCTCTCGGGTGATCTACGTCGGCGACGATGACGAGAGGTTCGCCGAGTTCCGCACCGCACTCATCACCGCGACCGAGGCACTCACCGTCGGCGATCCGTTCGACGCCGATACGGACGTCGGCCCGGTGATCAATGCTCGCGCCCGCGATCGTATCACCGCCTGGGTCGACGAAGCCGTGGAGAAGGGAGCGCGGATCCTCAACACCCGTGCCGACGTCCCCGACATCGGCACCTGGTATCCGCCGACCGTCATCGAAGGCGTGCCCGATGCCAGCGAACTCGGCCGTGGAGAGATCTTCGGCCCCGTGACCCAGCTGCTGCGACGCACCAATCGCGACGACGCTGTGGACCTCATCAACGGCGAACCCTATGGGCTGGCGTCGAGCGTGTGGTGCGAGGACATCGCCCAAGTGCGGTGGTGGGCGAGCCGGATCCGCGTGGGCACCCTCGCGGTCAACGGCTACAGCGAAGGCACCGAAGCCACTCCGTTCGGCGGACTGCGACAGTCCGGATTCTGGGGCCGCGACAACGGCCCGGAAGCCCTGGACACCTATCAGGAAACCATGACCGTCTGGGTGGCCGACACCTGATCATCGTCTGAGGTTCCGCCGCTGTTCCCATCGACGAGGACTATCATGAGTCCATGACCACGGCAGCGGCGGAACTCGAGACCGAGGTGCGCCGTCTGCGCATCCGGATCATCTCCCTGACCACTGCCCAACTCGACGAGGCGGCCCCACCGGCACCGAGCAGACGTGCAGTCATCCGTGAGGCCCTGGCCGAGTTCTCATGGATCGGCTCCGAGGCCCGGCCGGTCCCAGAACTCGGAGATCAGACCCTCGCCGATCAGGTCGTCGTGCTCCTCGAACACGGACTGCGTTCGGCTCGGACACTGCCCGAACCCGATCGCGAGAACCGCATCAGCGCCCTCACCGAGGCGGTCGTGCGCCTGCGTCGAAACCTGGCCTGAGCATGGGGGAGAAGGAGGGCATGGTGGGGAGTACTCAGCGCACGTGGCCCTCTGTGCTCGCCGGGGTCGTTGCGACACTCATCTATTTCGGCACGGCCGAACTCATCGCCCGCAGCCTGGACGTGGCGTCGGCTCCTGCTCTGCTCATCGGCCAGGCACTCATCCCGCTGATGCCTACCGTGCTCATCAAGTCCGCGATCGCGGTCTTCGGCACTCACGACAAATTCGCCCTCGTCATCACCATCGTGGCAGGAGGGGCGGGGTGCGGTGCGATCATCGGGTGGATCGGCGCTCGCCGTCGCGGTCTGGCGCTCGTCCTGCTCATCGGTTTCGGCCTGCTGCCTGCCGTCGTCGGCTTCAGCTCCGGTGCCGGGCTTGTGGCCACCCTGCCGAGTCTCGGCGGAATCGCCGCCGGGGCCGCAGCCTTCCTCGTCCTCCTTCACGTCGCGACAGTTCCGGCTCGCACCGGTGGAGGCACTGAGGCTCGCTCCGACGCCGAGGACGCCGGAGCCGACACGCAGCATCGAACTCCGGCCAGGCCGGGTCGACGGGCCTTCTTCGGGCTGGCCGCGGGACTGAGCGCGGTCGGCATCGCCGCCGTCGCGGCCGGGCAGTCCGCGGCCACACTGGCCCGCAGTGCGGCAGGAACGGTGACGAAGCTCGTCCTCCCGCGACCGGCCGCCTCGGCGCCGGAGATTCCCACCGGAGCGGAACTCGACGTGCCCGGACTGACCCCGCTGGTCACGGAGACCCAGGATTTCTACCGCATCGACACAGCGCTCTTCCCGCCGTCGATCGACGCGGGAACATGGATGCTGCGCGTCCACGGCATGGTCGAGCACGAGTTCACGATCACGATGGCCGAACTCCTCGACCTCCCGCTCCAGGAGCACTATGTGACCCTGGCCTGCGTCTCGAACGAGGTCGGCGGCGACCTGGTGGGCAATGCGAAATGGCTGGGCTATCCGATCCGGGACCTGCTGGCACGGGCGAAACCGCACTCCGGTGCGGACATGGTGCTCTCGGGCTCCGATGACGGTTTCACCGCCTCCACCCCACTCGAAGTGCTCACCGACGATCGCGCGGCCCTGCTGGCCGTGGCCATGAACGGTCATGCTCTGCCACGCGACCACGGATACCCGGCACGCCTGGTCGTCCCCGGACTCTACGGCTACGTCTCGGCAACGAAATGGGTGACCGATCTCGAAATCACCCGGTTCGCGGACAAAGAGGCATATTGGACGACGCGCGGCTGGGCCACGCACGGACCCGTGCTGGTGGCCTCGCGCATCGACGTGCCCCGCCCCGGGGCCACTGTCACGCCCAAGAGCGGCGGCCGGGTCGTCACCGCAGGCATGGCCTGGGCGCAGCACACAGGCATCGAGAAGGTGCAGGTGCGCATCGACAACGGCGACTGGGCGGAAGCGGAACTCAGCGAAGAACTCACCGCCGACACCTGGCGCCAGTGGCGATGCGAGCACACGGGACTGAGCACCGGCACGCACACGGTCAGCGTGCGCGCGGTCGACCAGGACGGAAACGTGCAGACCTCGGAACGCCGGCCCGCCATTCCGGGTGCCGCGACGGGACTCCACGAGCGCCAGTTCACCGTTGAGTGAGCCCGCGCTGCGGAACGGACACGCGCATCGAACCGACAGGTCGGTCAGACAGTCGTGCCCCGCGTTCCCACCATGCGAACTCGGCGCGGCAGTCTCAGGCTTCTCGCGATAACTTGTAATCTCATTCACATCATCTGTATTCCCGCATCACAACGAGGTGGTCAACGTGTTCGGTCTTCCGACGGCGACGGTCGTCATCATCGTCGGCATCCCCGCGATCTGGGTGATCTACACCCTCGTCTTCGTCTTCCTCTCCCGCGGTTGGAAGGCCGAGGACATGGCTGAGGATCAGGCCCTGGCGAGAACCGCGAACGGAGCGGACGGACGAGACGGCGGGGCCGCCTCGGCGAAAGGAAACGGGGGAGCGGCATGAACATCGAAACCTGGTTCCTCGTCATCTACTTCCTCGCCATGGCCGGCATCGGCGTGTGGACGCTCAAGATAGGTTCGAAGGGCAGCGAGGGATATCTGCTCGGCGGTCGCAGCCTGGGCGCTGCGGTCACGGCTCTGCGCCTGCAGTCGTCGTCGATGTCGGGGTACATGTTCCTCGGTGCGGGATCGCTGGCGTATACGAAGGGCTACTTCTCTCTGTGGTACGCGATGGGCGACATCGGCGGCGGTGTTCTCAACCTCTCGATCCTGGGCCGGCGGATGCGCAAGCTCTCCCAGATCCTCGGGTCGCTCACCTCGATCGAATACCTCGAACATCGATATCCGTCGAAGTGGATCCGCGCGATCGCCGCGCCGGTCGCCCTGTTCTGCATCTTCTTCTATGTGATGAGTCAGTTCATCGCCGGCGGGCGCGGACTCGAGATGGTCACCGGCATTCCGTATGCCTGGGCGCTGCTCATCGCCGTCGGCGTCATCGTCTTCTACACCTTTCTCGGCGGCTACCTCGCCGTGGCCTACACCGACTTCGTGCAGGCGATCATCATGCTCATCGGCATGGTGTGGATCCTCATCGGATGTCTGCAGGCCGTGGGCGGGTGGACAGCCGGCAACGAGACGGTCGGACAGATCAACCCGAACCTGCTGACCATGTGGGGACCGGACGGGATCGAATCCGTCCAATGGGGAGTCATCGTCGGCGCCGTCCTCGTCTTCTCTATCGGCTATATGGGCTGGCCGCACGTCAACGTCAGCCATATGGCGATGAAGCGGCCCTCGGTGGCCAGGCGCGCCAGCCTCTACGCCACCGGCTTCAACCTGCTGTTCATCCCCGCTCCCTACATCGTCGGCATCATGGCGCTCATCCTGCTGCCGACTCTGGACAATCCGGAGCTCGCGGTCTTCGAAGTCGCAGACACTGTGCTGCCGAACTTCGCCGTAGGCATCGTCATGGCAGGAATCATGGCTGCGATCATGTCCACAGCCGACGCTCTGCTGCTGCAGTCGGGCACGATCGCCAGCCAAGATCTGTTCCAACGCTTCTTCAAGAAGGACATGTCCGACCAGCAGTCCGTCTGGGTCTCCCGGTTCACCGTTCTCGTGCTGGCGATCATCGGCTACTTCGTCGCGGTGAATGATCCGCCGGCCGTCGCCGAGGTGGTCATCTTCTCGACCACGGTGCTCGGTGCCGCGTTCGTCCCCGTCTACATCGCCGCCGCCTGGTGGAAGAAGGCGAACGTGCCCGGAGCGATCTGGTCGATGATCGCCGGCACTGTGTCGTCGGTCGTGTGGCAGCTGACAGGACTCGTCGACGTCACCGGAGTCGACCCGATGGGAGTAGGCATCGTGTGCTCGACCCTGGCCCTCATCCTCGTCTCCCTGGCCACTCAGCGCTCGCATCCGGTGCCTGCCCACGTCCTCGAGGCGATGAAGGAGACCGACAAGATCGGCGCGATCCCAGCACACATGCTCACCGGTCAGAACGATTCCCTGGCCGGTCAGGTTCCGAAGGACGTCTGAGATGAGTGCCGAGATCGGAACCGGGCGCCCGGTCGGCCCGGATCTGCAGACTGAGGATCCGGTGCGGATGGACCCGCACGTCACCGCCGCCGAGGCGCTCGCCGTCTTCCAGCGCAAACTCCCTGACGCGCTCGCCGAGGTCCAAGCGGTGCATCATCCGTTCTGGTGGGCCGCCCTCGACGTGCGCACCCGCGGACTCTTCCGTCGGAGCGCATCCGGGCCGGTGCAGCGGATGGACGTGCTCGTCAACGCCTTGTCGGGCAGGGGTATGATCGCCGACTTCACCCCTCGCGGCGCCACGGCGGGATCATCGGAGTGGTCGAGTCTGATCGGCGAGCAGTCGGGACCGCCGCCGACTCGGGATGAGGCGGAGCGGACCGCGCGATCATTGGCACGTGCGAAGGTCGTCAAGACGGTGAAGCTCGGTATGGGCATCGATATCACTCCTGCTGGCGGTCTGCGCGGAGTGCTCAAGCCCAACTGGATCGTCTCCGGAGGGAATGCGAGGCATGAGGCGACGATCCTCGTCGATGGTCTCGATGGGTCTCACTACATTGTGCGGGCGGACAAGGCCGGGCGGAGCTGAGAGCTCGGCTGTCAGGTCTGCGGGGATGCTCAGCCCCAGTTCTTCGCGTCCGAGATGCAGAACGGATGACCGGCGGGATCGAGGAGCACGACCCAGGTCTCACCAGGCTGCGTTTCGGCTCGGGTAGCTCCGAGTTCGACGCAGCGATCGGCTGCCGCATGGATGTCGTCGGCGGCGAGGTCGAGGTGGAACTGCTTGTGTCCGTCGTCGGGCCAGCTCGGTCGCTGATAGTCCGGGATCGTGCCGATGCCCAGTGCATGGCTGGGACCAGTGAG
The DNA here is from genome assembly GCF_056837565.1 of Brevibacterium sp. OS20. NCBI lineage: Bacteria > Bacillati > Actinomycetota > Actinomycetes > Micrococcales > Brevibacteriaceae > Brevibacterium > Brevibacterium sp. OS20. The sequence continues at coordinate 1,453,995 of NZ_CM166367.1, forward strand.
CATGGCATAACTCTCGTCCGAATAGGCGATGGGCCAGCCGAGGACTGAAGAGTAGAACTCTCCGAGAACGGCAGCGTTCGGGGCGTCAAGGGTGACCATCGCCAGTGTGGCGACGGGTGCTGTAGTGGAGTTGTCGGCGGTGGTCGCGGCGGTGTCGGTCTTCTGTGTTTCAGTCATGTCTGACATTCTTGTGCCATGGACGACGACGTCACTAGGAAAAATGCGTCACCGGGAGAAGAGATGCCGCAGCACTTCTTCGGACGTGTGCTCAAGCCGGGGGAGATGCTCGAGCATGCGCGCTATTCGTCCGTTCGTGTCGTCGCCGAGCGCCTGCGCCCCTTCGTCAAACGCTATTGGGCCGTCGAGTGGGATCTGCCGAAGGGCGAGAGCTATCAGACGGCTACCTTGTCCGAACCGACCATCCATCTGACCTTCGAGTTCGGCGACAGCCGGCGGGCGCACGTGGACGGGCCTGGGGCATGGGTGACCGGTCCGGTCACCAAACGGCGCTTCGATGTGGGAATCTTCGGGCGCGGCGGAGTCTTCGGCGTGAACTTTCAGCCTGGTGCGACACTGGCGTTCTCCGAGGAGAAGCCGGCGAGCATCCGTGATTCGACCGTCCCTGCCGAACTGTGGTTTCCGAGGTTGGATGCCGACCTCGGACTCTCCGAGATGTTTGCGCAGTCGCAGAGTGCCGGGGCGCCCGACTTCAGCGAATTGGCCGCATCGGTGGAAAGCTGGCTGCTGTCCTGGCGGCCGCAGATGACCCCGTCGTTCGAACGATTGAAGCGGGTGCTCGACATCCTGTCCGACCCCGAAGTCGTGAGCCTGAAGGTCCTCTCGGAGAGAGCCGATCTCGGTGAGCGTACGCTGCAGCGGATATTCAGCAGCTTCTGCGGAGTCGGGGTGAAGAAGGTCTTGGCCAGGGCACGGATCATCGACGCGGTCGCAGCGATCGACCGCGGGTGGGACGGAACTCTGGCCGACCTCGGCGCGCACTTCGGATGGTTCGATCAATCGCACTTCAGCACGGATTTCGTTCGCGTCACCGGTTTCAGCCCTGCCGAGTACGCGCAGCGGAAGTCCGCGCGGGTCACGCGAGGCTGACCGGGTTCAGCGTGGCCTCTGATCGAATGTGCTTCTGACCAGCAGCTCGCCCCTGCTGATGGTCGGCCGGCCCAGTGCGAATCCGTGCTCGATTGAGTGCTCTGCGTCGACGAGCAGCAGATCGGCGTCACCGCCCGGACGGATTCGTCCCTTGCGTGGGAGCTTCAGGGCGTCTGCAGTGTTGGCGGTGACGAACGAAAGAGCCTGCGACAGGGGCAGGCCGCTGGAATCAGCGCACGCCCACACCTGGTCGTACAGCGTCGTCTGGTATGCCACCTGGAGTTCCGTCAGACGTCCGTGAGCATCGAACTTCGGCAGGCTGCCGTTGGCGTCCGAGGACAGGGTGAGTCGGTCGAGATGGCCGCCGAATTCAACGAACTTCTTCACCGCTTCGACGGTGGACGCTCCGGCGGTCATGTCGACGAAGGCGCCTTTGGCCGCGAGGTCGACCGCCTCGGCGATGAGCTCGTCATCACGGGTGATGTGGGTGGCATACACGGCGGGCGGGGCAATCGGATAATCGTCGAGGAGACGATGCAGGGGTGCGAGCCGAGTCGAATGCGATCCGACGTGGAAGTGAGTGACACCGGCCTTTCCGCTGAGCAGCCCGCCGACATGGCATTGGCTGACGATGTCGGCGAGTTCTTCGATCGTCGGTTGGAACGACCGACTTTCGGAGATGGCGATCTCGCCGGCCCCGATCACTTTGTCGATGAGGACGATGTCGTCGGCGACGGAACCGGTGACAGTTCGTGCCGGAAGCTGGTAGCTGCCGGTGTAGACGAATGTCGTGATGCCCTCTTCCTCGAGGCCTCGTGCTTTGGCAAGGAGGCCGCGGTGAGAGCGGGTGATGGAGTCGGTGCCGAGGCAGCCGACGACAGTGGTCACTCCTGCGCGGATGATGTCGCCGATGTCGATCTCGGGAGTGCGGGTCGCGTATCCGCCTTCGCCTCCGCCTCCGATGATGTGCACATGGGGGTCGATGAAACCGGGCACAGCAGTCAGGCCGTCGGCATCGATGACTGCCGAAGCCGGCAACTGCGCGACTATGTCGCGATCCACCTGGCCGAGGTGGGCGATACGTGAGCCCTCCACGAGGATGTCGCGCACTCCGAGCGGCTCGGGGGCACAGATCTCTGCCCCGCGAATCAGGATGACCATGACTCTCGTGTCCTTTCGATGTCGCTCGGGACCGCCGGCTGCTTGGCAGATCAGTCGCTGCCGGGGATGATTCCCTTGCCGTCGACCTGGGGAATCGCGGCCAGGAGCTTCTTCGTATACGGGTGCTGCGGATCGTTCCAGATCTGGTCGGTCGGGGCGACTTCGACGATGCGTCCGGCTTCCATCACTGCGACCCTGTCTGCGATATCGCGAACGACCGAGAGATCGTGGCTGATGAAGATCATCGAGGCACCGGAGTCGATGGCGAGGTCGCGCATCATCCGAGCGATCCGCGCTTGGAGGAACGCATCGAGAGAGGCGATGGGTTCATCACCGACGAGCACTTTCGGACCCGCCGCCAGGGCACGAGCGATGGCGATGCGCTGCCTCTGTCCGCCGGAGAACGAATGCGAATAGCGCTGTGCGGAGTCGGCAGGCAGGTCGACGGCGTCCAACAGCGATTCCACGGTCCAACCGCCGTCAGGATTGAGGGCCAGCGCATCGTCGAGCTGGTCGCGGATCCGCCTGCGCGGATTGAGCGACGCGTAGGGGTTCTGGAAGACCATCTGAATGCCGAGCAGTTCCTTCGCTCTCTTCTTCAGCCCGAGCGCTCTGACCGGATGACCGTCGAAGGTGACGGTGCCGTCTGCCGGCTTCTCCAACCCGCAGATGAGTTTGGCCAGCGTCGATTTGCCGCAGCCGGATTCGCCGACGAGCCCGAGCACCTCCGAACGACCCAGTTGCAGAGACACTCCGTTAACGGCTCGGAAGCGGCCGCCGCCGTCGAGTTTGTATTCGCATGCCACGGAATCGAGTTCCAGGAGCGGAGCCCCTGCTGCGGGGGAGTGAGCGGTGGCGGCGGCCGGGGCCTGGTCGATCGATGTCATGGGGAGACCTCCGCTCCTGGCAGCGATTCGATGAGCGAACGCGTGTATTCGTGTTGAGGAGCAGTGATGACCGCCTCCCGTTCACCGGTTTCGACGACGACGCCGTTCTTCATGACCACGATGGTGTCCGCGACCGAGGAGAGCACTCCGAAGTCGTGGGTGACCAGCAGCACGGCGAGGTCGAGATCGTCGCAGAGTTCACGCAGCAGCCGAAGGATGCCTGCCTGCACGGTGACATCGAGTGCTGTGGTCGGTTCGTCGGCGATGAGCACCTTCGGATCGCAGATGATCGCCGAGGCGAAAGCGATTCGCTGCAGCTGTCCGCCGGAGAACTGGTGCGGGTACTTCTTCACCGCCTCCTTCGGGTGCGGCACCCTGGTTCGGCCGAGGATCTCGACGGCTTTGGCCAGGGCGTCTTTCTTCGACACTTTCTGGTGGTGTCGAAGGTGGTCGGTGATCTGGTCGCCGACCGTGAGCATGGGATGGAACGCCGAGGCCGGATCCTGAAAGACCATCGACAGCTGCACTCCGCGCAGGCGGTTGTGCTGCTTGGCGGGCATTCCCACCAGTTCGACTCCGTCGAAATCGATGCTTCCGCTCAGTTCCGCGCCCGCGGGCGAGAGCCCCATGACGGCCAGACCGGTCTGGGTCTTGCCGGATCCAGACGCACCTGCGACACCGGTGATGCGACCTGCTTCGAGGTCGAACGAGACGTCTTTGAGGATATGAGTGGTCTTCTTGCCTGCAGTGACCGACAGGTTGAGGTCTCTGATGCTGATCATGCTCATGAGGTCGTCTCACCGACTTCCTGGGCGGTATGGGGATCGAGGGTGTCGCGCAGACTGTCGCCGATGAAGTTGAACGCCATGACGATGGTGAGGATGCAGAGGCCGGGGAAGAAGGCGATCCACCAGGCAGCGAACTGAGAGACGCCTTCGCTGATCATTGCGCCCCAATCGGGGGTCGGCGGAACGGCACCGAGAGACAGAAACGACAGTCCTGCCATGGTGAGGATCGCCGAACCGACATCGAGGGTGGCGAGCACGACGACGGGAGAGATGACGTTCGGTGCGATTTCGCGGGCCAGTGATCTGCCCGCGCTGAATCCGAGCAGGCGTCCGGCGATGACGTACTCACTGCCCCGCGCTGTCATCACCAGCGATCTGGTGACACGCGCGTAGGACGGCCAGGAGACGAGCAGGATCGCGATTATCGCGTTCTTCAAGCCCGGACCGAGGGCGGCTGCGATGACCATGGCGAGGATGATCGTGGGGAAGGCGAACACCAGATCGGCGATGCGCATGATGATCTCGTCGACGGCTCGACCGAAGTATCCGGCAATGGCCCCGAGGACCGAGCCGAGCAGCGCAGAGCAGATGACGACGAACACCGCGGCGGGCAAGGTGGTGCGGGCAGCAACGAGGATGCGGGAAAGCACGTCTCGGCCCAGTGTGTCGGTACCGAGCAGATTCTCCCCGTTGGGAGCCGAGAGCCTCGGAAAGTTCTGCGCCAGAGCATCGAACGGCGCCAGCAGCGGTGCGAAGATCGCTGCGATCAGCCAGAGCACGAGGATTCCAGCGCCCACGATCCCCAGCGGAGTGCGCAGGGCTTTCGGGAAGCGGATCTGCCACCTTTTGAGTCCGGGGTCGACGGGATCGCGGCGGGCCGCCTCGGTGATGGGGGCATTGGCGGGCTGTTTCGGGGTGCCGATGCTCATCTCACCCTCACTCTCGGATCCACGAAGCCGTAGATCAGGTCGACGATGAAGTTCACGAGGATATAGACGATGCCGATGACGAGGCCGACGCCCATGATGACGGGCAGGTCGAGCGTTGTCGCTCCCCGGTAGGCATATTGGCCGAGTCCGTTCCAGGCGAAGACGGTCTCAGTCAGCACAGCTCCGGAGAGCAGGGAGCCGAAGGCCAGACCGACGACGGTGATGATCGGGACCAGCGCGCCGCGGAAGATGTATTTGAAGACCACTGTCCGAGCCGGCAGCCCTTTCGCCTTGGCGGCGGTGACGTAGTCGAGCCTGATGATGTCGAGGACGCTCGAACGGCTGAAACGTGTGAGCAGGCCGATGGTGAAGAGGGCGAGAACGCACGACGGCAGAATGAGGTGGCCCAGCGCATTGGCGAAAGTCGCCATCTGACCCGCCAAGAGCGAGTCGAGCGTGTAGAGGCCGGTCACTTTCGGCGGTGGGGTGATCCAGGGGTCGAGCCGACCGGCGCCGGGGACGACTCGAAGTCTGAAGAAGAAGACGAAGTAGGCGACGGTGGCGATCCAGAAAGTCGGTGCCGAGATGCCGATGAGGCTGAGGGTGCGGATGGCGTGGTCGACGAGACTGTTCTGTTTGAGAGCACTGAGCAGACCGAGCAGCAGTCCGAGGATCACTGAGATGAGAATCGCTCCGATGCCAAGCTCGATCGATGCGGGGAAGACCTGTCCGATCGAGGCGAGCACGGGTGTGCGGGTCTGATTGGAGACACCCAGATCTCCCTGCAGCAGATTTCCCAGATACGTGAAGTACTGGACGAGGAGCGGTTGGTCGAGTCCGAGCTTCTCCCGTGTCTGCGCGACGATCTCGGGATCTGCCGCGGCCCGGTCACCGAGGATGGCGGCGACCGGATCGGTGGGCACGAGGTTGGTGAACAGGAACGTCACCACGGTCACGCCCCAGATCAGAATGAGCGAAATCCCGATCCGGATGAGGATGAACCGGAGCAGTGGGTGGAGCTTCGGTGGTCTGACTCGCTGCGCCGCGTCCGCCTCACCAGAAGCGGACGCGACATCAGTATCGTGCGGCGCTGTGGTGGCTTCCGCCATCCTCACTCTGCCTTTGCGAAGTCGAACGAGATGTCGGCGTTGGAGACGAACTTCTCAATGCTCGAACCGACGGCGACGGTGCTGACCGGCTGGACGAGCGGGATCCACACCGCGGTGTCGGTGGTCGCCTTGAACAGCTTCGCGTAGGCGGCATCGCGCGCATCACCCTTCGCCTTGGCAGCTTCGTCCGCAAGCTTCTTCAGCTTCGGGTCCTCGCTCCAGTTCACGCGATCGGCAACGTCGCCGCCGGGAATGAAGACGTTGTAGTTCGTCGGATCGGGGAAGTCCGCGCCCCAGGTTCCGATGCCCATCGGCTGTTTGGCAGAGCGGAAGCCGTCGAGCTGAGTCGAGCTCGGAGCAGGTTTGAGATCGAGGTTGATGCCGGCCTCCTTCAGCTGCGCCTGCAGGGTTTCGGCGAGCTGTGCGAGGTCGACTCCATTGACGGCCTGATCACTCGAATAGTGGAAGGGGACCTTCTCTCCGTCGTAGCCAGCCTCCTTCAGCAGCTTCTTCGCCTTCTCGAGGTCGCGTTCAGGAGCCTCGTCCTTCGGGACGGCACCGACGAACTCGTTCGGCACGAGACTGGCCATGCGCTGGGATCCCTTCCCTGCGAGGTCGATGAGTTTGTCGTAGTCGATCGCCGCCATGACGGCCTTGCGGAAGTTCGGGTCCGCTGCGGGGCCGCCGATCTTCTCATCGGCGTTGTTGAAGATGTAGAGGCTGCGAGTCGAGGGCAGGCTGGAGATCTTGCCCATCGACTCATCGATCTGCTTCGCCTGATCGGCGTTGAGGTCGTAGGCGACCTGCGCCTGACCCGACTGGATGTCGGTCAGCTGCGTCTCTGCGGAGACATTGCGCAGGACCACTCGCTTGTACTTCGGTTCCGGACCGTTGTAATGCTCGTTCGCGGTCAGCACGACCTGGCTGTCGGCGTCGTACTTCTCCACCTTGTACGGTCCCGAGCCCTGTGAGTTCTCATTGAGGAACTGTTCGGCGCCGTCCTTCTCATCTGTGGTTCCCTCGTTCTCCTTGACCACCTTCGAATTGACGATGCCGATCGAGGAGTTGGGGAGGATGTAGGGCAGCGCAGGGTTGGGCTCTGCGCTGGTGAGCGTGACCGTCTTGTCGTCGACCTTCTTCACCTTGACCCCGTCGAGGAAGAACGAGGGGTTGCCCTTGATGCCCTGAAGGCGTTCGAAGGAGAAGACGATGTCGTCGGCGGTGACGGGATCGCCGTTGGAGAATTTCGCATCCTCGTCTTTGAGGGTCAGCGTCATCTCCTTGCTGTCCTCGGACATTTCGAATGAGCAGAGGCCATCGGTGGGCTTGGTGAGGTCACCGTCCTCGAATTCGAGCGCCGTCTGGTAGATGGCGCTGTCGATCGTCGAACCGGTGAACTCGAATTGTCGATGCGGGTCGATCGTCTTGAGGTTGAAGGCGGTCTCGGCCACGATCGTGTCGCCGGCGCCGCCGGCTTCGTCGGAGCCGCTGCCGCAGGCGGCGAGTCCGGCGGTCAGTGCGAGAGTGGAGCAGATTGCGACGAAATTGCGGGTCAGACGCCTCATGTGTGATCTCCCTAACAGTAAGTGTTGTGAGTCACATTAGAGTCGAAAGCCCTCCCATGCAATTCAACCTGCCACAAAGCTGTCGGATTTCCACTGTGCACTTCCGCCAACGGCACAAGCAGTGGAATGAGGTCTCTGATCTGCGGCTTATGTCGACAGGCGATTGCCTCGCCGTCCGCTGGCCGAGTACGCGCAGCGGAAGTCCGCGCGGGTCACGCGAAGTTGACCGGGGACAGGCCGAGCGCTCCATCGGTCGTGGCGTGGGAACGAGCGACCGCCTCGGCGGTCCAGTCGGTGCGATCGAGGTCGGGGACCGCCTCGGCGATCTGGGACCCCCAGCTGTCGTGCCATTGGGCGGGGAAGGCCTGCTTGAGCAGATCGACCATGATCGGCACCGCCGTCGATGCTCCGGGGGAGGCCCCGAGCAGACCCGCGATCGAGCCGTCGGCGGAGACGACGAGTTCGGTGCCCTGCTGCAGGACGCCGATCTTCTGCCGATCCGGTTTGACCAGCTGGGCCCTCTGCCCGGCCGGCAACAGGGCCCACTCATTGCGTCGGGCCAGGGGCAGATAGCGTCGCAGCTGCGCGAATTTCCGGGACGGGCTGGCGGCGAGCTCCTTGACGAGGAACGACACGAGACTGAGGTTCTGCAGACCGGCGGCCGCGATGACATGCACGTTGTCAGGCCGCACCGTCGTGAAGAAGTCGGAGAGGCGACCGTGCTTGAGCAGCTTCGTGCTGAAGGTCGCGTAGGGGCCGAATAGCAGATGCTCCTTGCCGTCGACGACTCTGCGGTCCAGATGCGGCACCGACATCGGCGGGGCGCCCACATCGGCCTGACCATAGACCTTCGCATCATGGCGGGAGACGACCGCCGGGGTCGAACACCGGTAGAAAGCGGCCCCGACCGGCAGGACGGCGTAGCCGCGGACTTCGGGGATCCTGGCTTTCTGCAGGAGTCGCAGCGCGAAGCCGCCGGCCCCGACGAACACGGTCTTCGCGTGCACGGCGAACGGTCCCGCCGGTGTCGATCCGCTGACCGTCCAGCCCGATGTGCGCGATTCGAGCCCGGTCACTGTGTGACCCGCTCGCACCTCGGTGGACCCGATGCTCAGCAGTGCCGACGTCAGAGCGCCGAAATCGACATCGGTGCCGCGAGGGTGACGGGCCGCCGCCATGGGCTCGTCGCTGTCGGCTCGTCCCTCCATCGTCAGGGGAGCCCACCGGGCGATAGTGTCCGGATCCTCTGTGTACTCCATTGCGGAGAACAGCGGGTCAGCTTTCAGGGTGTCGACGCGTCGACGCAGGTAGGTGACGTCCGTGTCCCCGAAGACGAGGTTCATGTGTGGGGCCGAGTGGATGAATTCCGCTGGGTCGAGGAGCCCGAGTCGGACGAGATGGGCCCACCATTGGCGGGTGAGGTGGAATTGTCCGGCGATCTCTGCCGGTTTCGCGCCATCGGCGGGGTCAGGCATGTAGTTGAGTTCGCAGTACCCCGAATGCCCGGTGCCGGCATTGTTCCACGGGTCGCTGCTCTCTCCGGCGATGTATTCGGCCTTCTCCAGAACGAGGATCCGCAGATCGGGATCGAGCAGAGTCAGCATCGAACCGAGAGTCGCGGACATGATGCCCGCGCCGATGAGGACGACATCGGCATCGGGCAGCTGGTCGGTGTGCTTGGGGTTCGCAGTCATATTCTCACCATGCGCCCCCATGAATCATCCGTCCAATGCGCGATCGGAACTGTATGATCCGAGTATGGAACGATCATCCGAGTCCCGCGCGGCGCCGCTGACGGCGCTGCGGGAACTCGTCGAGCTGGCCGATCAGGACGGGCATCTGACCGAGGCCGCCGCCGCCCTCGGCATACCCCAATCCACGATGAGCCGACGTATCCGCGCCCTCGAAAGCCACCTCGGGGTGCCATTGACCGTTCCGCGCGGACGCGCCATCGGTCTGACGACGGCAGCGCTGGATCTCGTGGCTGCGGTGCGTGCCCCGCTGACGGAGATCGATGCGGCGCTGGCCGATCTCGCCGAGGTGGCCGATCCCGAGCACGGCACGATTCGGTTCGGATTTCCGCTGACGATGGGCGCCGGTGAGGTGCCCGACCTGCTCGCGGCTTTCAACCGGGCTCATCCTGGCATCCGCCTCGATCTCAAACAGGCCCACGGTGCCGAGCTCGTCGCTGATCTGCAGCGGGGCACTCTCGATCTGGCGATCATCATTCCGCCGCCGCCCGAGGTCAGCCACGAGGTGCTCGCACGACAGACGATCATCGCGGCGCTGCCCGATGTGCACCCGCTGGCAGGTGTCCGCAGCATCACCCTGGATCGGTTGGCGTCCGAGGAATTCATCGCCACCCCTGCGAGTTACAACCTCCGGGTGCTGACCGACCGCTGGTGTCAGGCCAGCGGATTCGATCCGGAGGTGAAGATCGAGGTCACCGAGTTCTCGACGATCCGCGAATTCGTCGGTCGTGGAATGGGCGTGGCATTGATCCCGCCCGCGGTGCGTCCGGTCGACGGAATCACCGAGGTGGCTCTGGACGGGGCCGAATACGTGCGTGAGGTCGCGCTGTGTTCGGCTGTGCGTCGGCCCGGCCGCGTCGTCGAGCGCCTGCGCGATTTCATCCGCGCGCACGCGGCCGCGTGGGCAATCGAGGACTGATGAGAAAGTGCGTACATCGTTGAGACCGTCGCATGTGGAGATGCTCGGTCGTGGAGTCGGAGGGAGCTGCTAGGTCCGCCATTCCTTCGCGCTGGCGATCTTGCGGAATGCGCGAACCAGAGACAGCACAGCCGGTGATGGCACTCGTTCGGGCAGTTGGGAAAGGACGATGCGTCTCGGCGCTGGATTTCCTCTGATGGAGACGACCTTCACGTCGGGGCTATGAAAATGGACTGCAAGGCGAGGGGCGATGGCCACCCCCAGCCCGGCGGCGACCATGCCCAGAAGCTCTTGGTAGTCATTGGCCTCGAAGACGATGCGCGGCGCGAACCCGGCATCACTGCATATCCGTCCGAGCACCGAGGCAACGGGGTGGGAAGAGCGAGTGATCCATGGATTGTCCGCCACCTCTTTGAGCTCCACGACTCTGCGTCGTGCTAAGGCGTGAGTTGATGGCAGAAGCAGCATCGTGGGCTCTTTGAGCAGCGTCGTCGTCACGGGGATCTGGTCGTCGATCGGCGCCCAGGGGTAGTCCCACACTGTCGCGAGATCGACTTCGCGGCGTTCGAGCGCCTCTTGGATGCGGTCGAGACGGTAACTCTTGACCGTCACATCGAGGTCTGGATGCAGTTCATGGAAATGCTGAAGGATCTTCGGCATCACCGACGCGGCGAAGGTCGGAAATGTGGCAATCCGAACTTCGCCTCGGTCGAGCTGAGCAAACGCGGACATGTCGTTCCTTGCGGCCGTGAGCGCATTGTCGATGGTCGCCGCATAAGACGAGAGTTTGACTCCGGCATCTGTCAGGCGCATGCCCTTCGGGTGACGGACGACAAGCGGAAGGCCTACTTCGCGTTCCAGTTTGCTGATCTGCTGTGACACTGCCGAGGTCGATAACGCGAGTTCGTCGGCGGCGGCGGAGAGGCTGCCTGTCCGAAAGACGAGAAGCAGCAGGAGGAGGCGGTCGACGTTGTAGGGCGCTGAACTCATAGTTTAAGCGTAGCTTATAGAGAGGTTACCAAGTGTTGATTGAACTTAACTAGACGATGTGAAAACTTGATGTTCGTCGTCGCAGACAGCGGCGATGGACCAAGGAGATGCGAGTGGAAAGTCAGCTCCACGGACAGTGGTACAGAGGCGGAACGTCCAAGTGCTGGTTGTTCGCCAATGACGAGATGCCGGCGGACAGAGCTGGGATCGCGCAAGCCTTGTCTGCGGCCTTCGGGTCGGGAGATGACCGTCAGCTCAACGGAGTCGGTGGGGCTTCCTCGACGACCTCCAAGGCTGCCGTCATTTCGCCGTCGGCGATCCCCGGCATCGACGTCAGCTACCTGTTCGCGCAGGTCGGAATCGGCCGGTCGGCGGTCGAGTTCACGTCGAACTGCGGCAATTGCGCTTCGGCTGTCGCGCTCTACGCGGTCCAGAACGGATTGGTCCGACCTGGCGGCGAAGTCACTCCGGTGAGGATGGTGAATGAGAATACTCGTTCCGTCGTGGTCGCTCATGTAGCTACACCCGGAAAGAAGATTCCATCGAACGGCTCCGAAACGATACCGGGAAGCTCGATGCCGGGCATTCCGGTCAACGTCTTCTTCGAAAACGTCGACGGTGCTTCAACCGGCGAGCTGCTGCCGACCGGAGAGGCAGCCACCGAGGTGAGTTGCGACGGAGTTTCGATCACCGTCAGCTGCATCGACGCCGGTGCTCCGGCTTGCTTCGTCAGTGCCGCTGAGCTCGGACTGTCCGGGGCCGAGCCGACCGCGGAGATCCGTCTGAGACTCAATGAGCTCGTCGAGATTCGATCGGCCGCATCGAGGTCAATGGGACTGAGCGCCGAAGGCGAGGAGCCGAGCCCCGCCGTACCCAAGGTGGGCCTCATCGCGCCGCCGTCCGACTACACCGGCATCTCCGGAGAGAGGATCTCCGCCGGAGACTACGACATCTCTGCGCGGATGGTTTCGATGTTCGATCTGCATCCCGCAATCGGAATCACTTCGGCGATCGCCCTGGCACGGGCTTCATTCGTGGAAGGAAGTCTTGTCAATGACGTCATCGACAAGCGGGCTCTTCAGCACACCGACGCCGACGACGAGGTGGCTATCCGAATCGGCACCCCCGTCGGAGTCATCGTCTGTCGAGTTCAGCTCACCGGGTCGGGGCAAGTCGCTCGTCTCGGAGTCAGACGGGTGGCGCGGCGGATTGCCCACGCAGACATAGATCTGCCCCTGGTCTCATGAACGACCGTCCCTAGGAATACCTGAATCTTTTCAAGGAAGATCAGCTGACAATGAAGTTGGAGGAACACCCATGTCCCTAGTTCAGATACTCATGCTCGTGGTGCTGGTGGTGATGTTCATCGCCGCCACCAAATGGCCCATCAATATCGGGATCATGGGCCTCGTCGGGGCTTTCGTCTTCGGCACCTTCGTCTTCGGCATGGATGACAAGGAGATCCTTGAGGAGTTTCCCGCGAGCATCGTGCTGACGATCGTCGGCGTGACTTTCTTCTTCAGCATCGCCCAGAAGAACGGGACCATTAGGGTCCTCGTGGATCTGGCTATCCGCGCAGTCCGGGGTCGTATCAATATCGTGCCGTGGATCTTCTTCGTCGTCTCCTCGCTGCTGACAGCGATGGGCACATTCTCTCCCGCCGCAGTTGCTCTGCTGGCACCGGCAGCCATGGGCTTCTGTGCCTCGACTGGCTACAGCGGAGTAGTCATGGGAGCGATGGTCATCAACGGCGCACACGCCGGTGGGTTCTCACCGATCTCCGTGTCCGGAAACATTGTTCGTGACATTGCCGAGGCCAATGGCTTCGAGATCAACGGCGGGGCTCTCTTCCTCGCAGCCTATGTCATCAACTTGTTGGTCACTATTCTCACTGTCGTCGTGATGAAGGCCCTCGGGCGACTGCGTACAGTGCCCGACCCGGACAACCTTGAGAGTTGGGGAGCTCATGGAGACTCCGGTGTGGGAAGCAAAGGGCCCGACTCTGACGGTAGGATGCCTCGGCAGGGAAGCGGTTCTGGAACGGCAGTCGCAGTAGAGACCGAGGTGCGCACAGCGACATCGCCGATGACTCGTCAGGTGTGGCTGACCATAGGCCTCATCGTCGTCATGGTTGTCGGCGCGGTCGGATTCGAGCTGCCGATCGGCTTCCTCGGACTGGCATGCGGACTCGTGCTGGCGTTCACCTCCTTGAAGAGCTCCGAGAACCTCGTCTCAGGAATCTCGTGGTCGACCGTCCTTCTGGTGTCGGGCATGATCGTCTATGTCAGCCTGCTCACCCACGCCGGCGTCATCGATTCGCTCTCGAAGATGGCGGTGGCAATTGGTGCTCCACTCATCGTCGCGATCGTCCTCTGCTACGTCATCGGAGTGAGTTCTGCCTTCGCATCCTCGACTGCGCTGCTCACCGCCCTGATTCCGATGTCCATCCCTCTGCTCGAGCAGAGTGCCCTCAGCGCGACAGCCGTCATGTCGGCGCTCGCGGTATCGGCGACGATCGTCGATGTCTCTCCGTTCTCGACAGACGGTGCGCTCATCATTGCCAACACACAGTGCGGCGAAGCCAAAACAATCTGGCGCGACCTCATGATCTACGCCGGGTTCGTCGTCCTCATCGCCCCGCTTCTTGCGTGGGCTCTGCTGGTGCCGACGGGAATCATCTGACAACCGAACGATACACAGGTCGCCGCCGAATGCCATCGTGACTCGGCGGCGACCTTTCATCTGCTGATCGTTACTCGGATCGGCTGGAGAGTGCACATCGAATTGCAAGGCAACCGGGCAGGCGAGGAGCAGCGCGGGACCTTGCGAGTCTCACGCAATGTCAGGCGCGGGTGCGTGCCAGCAGGTAGACGAAGTACGGGGCGCCGATGAGGGCGACGATGAGACCGGCCGGTATCTGCGCCGGAGCGATGACCGTGCGCCCCACGGCGTCGGCGACGACAAGGCCCACGGCTCCGAGCAGCATCGCCGTGGGCACGACCCGGATATGACGGGCGCCGACCAGAGCGCGCGCAGCGTGCGGGGCGACGAGGCCGATGAATCCGACGACGCCGACTGCCGATACGCTCACCGCCGCGAGCACGGCGGCGGTGATGAGCACTGCCAGACGCACCGGTTCACGCGGAACCCCGACCAGCCGTGGGGTGTCATCATCAAGGGCGAGCAGGTCGAGCTCGCGCGTCCACACGAACGCCAGCGGTACGGCGACGAGCAGGGCGAGGGCGACTGGTGCGATGTCCGCCCACGCCCTTCCGTACGTCGATCCGGACAGCCACGTGAAGAGGGCAGGCGTGTCCCAGGGATTGGCACGGACGAGGAACAGTGTCGTCAGGGCGGTGAACCCGAACCACAGCCCGATGCCGATGAGGACGAGGCGATCGGTATTCATCCCACCTCGCCATGAGAGTCCGTAGACGATGGCGAAGGCAACCAGCGCGCCGACGATCCCGACCGCGGAGACGAGTCCGACCCCAGCGCCGGGAATGAGGGTGACGACGATGACGGCACCCAGCCCGGCCCCGCCGGTGATGCCGAGCAGGCCGGGTTCGGCCAGAGGGTTGCGTGCACTGGCCTGAACGAGGGTGCCGGAGAGTCCGAGCGCGGCACCGGCAGCCAGAGCAGCGGCGACGCGGGGCGCGCGTGAGTCGAAGGCGAAATCGATGACGGGGGCCGCCCGGTCCTGGAACCACAGCAGAACATCGCCGAGGAGGTAGAACCGTTCCCCGGTGAGCAGACCGATCACGGCGACGAGGATGAGGACCATGATGCCGATGCCGATGACGAGCCCGGCACGTCGCGGACCTACCACAGCCGAGTTCGCCGCCGAGGTGGCCGCGGCCGGTGATGCCGTGCGCATCGATCGCGCCAGAAGAACGAGCACGATCGCCCCGAGCACAGTCGTCGTCACTCCCGACGGGAGGGTGATCGCCTCGGTGGCGCCGACGATCGCGCGCAGCAGGGCATCGGCGACGATGACGATGATCGCACCGATGAGACCGGCGGCGGGAAAGAGCACGGCATGACGGCCGAGGCTCGGTACGACGCGGGCGAGGAGCCGGGCGATGACCGGGGCACAGAGGCCGACGAAGCCGATCGGACCGGCCAGGGTCACCGCAGTGGCGGTGAGCATGACGGCGAGGAGGATCCCGATGGCCCGCGTCGACCTGACCGGAACCCCGAGCACCGAGGCGGCGTCGTCGCCGAGACCGAGCAGGTCCAGACGCCTCGACAGCAGGATCGCACCGCCGGCGATGACAGCGATGACGGGAATGCTGCGCAGGGCCGCGGTGCCATCGAGCTGATTGAGAGTGCCCGAACCCCAGGAGAAGAGACTCGTCGTCTCTTCGGCGAAGAGGATGAGCAGAGTCGATGTCGCCGCCTGCAGCGCCATCGCCGTGGCCGTGCCCGCCAGCACGAGCCGAGTCGTCGAGGCTCCTGCGCCTCCGGCCAGGCCGAGGACCAGGGCTGCGGCAAGCAGGCCGCCGAGGAAGGCGACCCCTCCCGAGGCCCAGATCGGAATCGCAATGCCGAAGGCAGTGACCACGGTGACGGCGAAGTACGCACCGCCGGTGACCGCCAGCGTGTCCGGCGATGCCAAGGGGTTGCGCGCCAGCGATTGGAACAGGGCGCCGGCCACACCCAAGGCGAGGCCGACGAGGATGCCCGCCCCCACGCGCGGCAGCCGGGATCCGAGGAGGATGTCACGGGCACTGGGGCCATCCTCGGCGGGGGAGAGCGTGCCGGTCACGGCCGTGAACAGTTCCCTGATGCCGATGCCCGAGGTGCCCTGCGTGATATGCCAGGCGGAGGCGATGACGAGGACGGCAATGAGGCCGAGCAGTGCGGCGGCGGTCGACAGGGCACCGACGATTCCGCGGCCGCGGACCGGAACCATGGTCGGTTCCGGTGCCGCAGCCGTCTGCTGGGAGGTGTTCGGACGGGTCAGGGGAGAGGCCACGGTCTACTTGGTCAGTGCGTCGACGTAGGCGTCGAGGGCCTGCTCGGACGACTTGGGTCCGCCGAAGGTCCAAATGCCTGCCGGGAAGGCCGTGGTGCGGTCGTCCTTCACTGCGGGGATGTTCGCCCAGATGTCGTTCTTCTTCAGCAGCTCCACATAGTCCTCGGACTCAGGGTCCTCGGTCCCGGTGTAGAAGAAGTTCGCGTCACCGACCTTCGAGATGCCTTCGATATCGGTCTGGCCGAGTCCGTACGCGGGGTCGACCTCACCGGTCCACGCGTTCTTCAGGCCCAGTTCCTCGCCGAGTTCGCCGATGAGTGAACCCTGGCCGAAGGGACGCAGCGCCACATTCGAACCGTTGACCCAGCCGTCGAAGTAGACGAATTCGGTGGTGGCCGGGTCCGCCTCGGCGATGGCCTTCTTCGATTCTTCGAGCTTCGCATCGAAATCGCCGAGCACGGTGTCGGCGCGCTCGGTGCGACCGGTCGCCTCGGCGACGGTGGTGAACGTGTCCTTCATGTACTTGACGGGATCCTTGCCGTCGGCGCCGGCCATCGCCATCACAGGGATTCCCTGCTTCTCGAGCTGACCGACGATCTTGTCCTTGCGGTTCGTCGTTTCGATGATGACGAGATCCGGATCGGCCGACAGGATCGATTCGACGTTGGGTTCCTGGCGAGTGCCGACGTCGGTGGTGGAGTCGGGCAGCTTCTCTGCCGTGTCCCAGGTGGTGAAGCCCTTCGCATCGGCGACAGCGGCGGGATCGACGCAGAGCGAGAGAAGATCCTCGGTGTACTGCCATTCGAGAGAGACGACCTTCGCCGCCGGCTTGTCCAGTTCGATCTCGTGGCCGGTGTCGTCGGTGACGGTGACCGGATCCGCCGAGGTGGTGCTCGAGTCGTCCGCGCACGATGCGGAGGTCTGTCCCTTCGCATCAGCAGGGGCGTCGGTATCGGTGGTGCCGCACCCGGTCAGGGCCAGTGCGCAGACCGCCGTTGCCGAGGCGAAGGCGGCGAACGAGGTGCGTGACAGAGGTGTTCTGGTCATGGTGTTCTTTCTGTGAACCGATCGGCGATCGGAGATGAGGTGGTGCGATTTCTGGGTGTGACTGTCAGAAGGTGCGGTGGGGTGCTCAGAGAGCTGCGGCCGGGCGACGAGTCCGTCGGTGGAGGGCTTCGACCCGGACCAGGCCGGTGTCGGCATCGATCCGGGTCGAGATAGGCAGCCCGTAGACCTCGCTCAGCGTCTCGGCGGTGAAGACGTCTTCGCAGGTGCCGACCGAGCGGATGCGGCCCTGTTCGAGCAGGACCACGTGATCGGCGACGGTGGCGGCATGTTCCAGGTCATGGAGGACGACGCCGACGGCGATGGAGTGGTCGTCGGCGAGTTCGCGCATGAGGTCGAGGATCTCCGACTGGTAGCGCAGGTCGAGATGGTTCGTCGGTTCGTCGAGCAGGAGGACTCCGGTGTCCTGGGCCAGACAGGTCGCCAACCAGACGCGTTGGAGCTCGCCGCCGGAGAGCTGGTCGACCGGACGGTCGGCCATCGCCATGGTGCCGGTGAGGGAGAGGCCGCGATCGATGGCAGCGCGATCGACGTCGGTGAGCCCGGCGAAGCGCTTACGGTGCGGGTGGCGGCCGAAGGTGACGATCTCACGGACACTGAGGCCCGACGGGTGCGGGCGCGACTGGGACAGCAGGGTGACGAACCGGGCGAACTCTCTGGCCGTCAGAGTGCTTGATGGAGTGTCTGCGTCGGCCTCGGTGATGACGACGTCGCCCGAGGTGATCGGGTGCAGCCGGGCCAGTGAGCGCAGGACGGTGGACTTGCCCGACCCATTGGGTCCGAGCAGGGCGGTGACCCGTCCGGGGACGATCGTCAGGCTCACGTCATGGACGACCTCGGTGCGGTCGTAGCCCAGATTGAGGCCGGTGGCAGTCAGTGCAATCGCATTCACAAATGTTTAGCCTAACCTAAGTCAGCGTTTGAGGGTATCTGTGTGGTGCAGAACACCCGCGTCAGTGCCTGCCGATAGTGTGGGCCTGCGACCGTAGGATGGGACCGATTGAGGAGGAGCAGATGAGATTCATCGCCACGGGGGACTGGCAGCTCGGCATGACCGCGCACTACCTCAGCGACGAGGCCCGGCCTAGGTTCCACCGCGCCCGCCTCGACGCCGTTGCCCGCATCGGAGCGCTCGCCGCCGAGACGGGCGCGGAGTTCGTCCTCGTCTGCGGGGACGTGTTCGAAACCAACCAGCTCGACCGCGCGATCATCGCCCGGACTTTCGAAGTCCTCAACGCTTTCACCGTGCCGGTCGTGCTGCTTCCCGGCAACCATGACCCCTTGGACGCCGCATCGATCTATGACTCCCCGGCCTTCTCCTCACGGGTGCCCTCGCATGTGCATGTCCTGCGCGGCAGCGACCCGTTCACCGTCGTTTCCGGGGTCGAGATCATCGGCGCCCCCTGGTCTTCCAAACATCCTCAAGGGGATCTCGTCGCCACAGCGACGAAAGACCTCGCCGAGGTGGCTGCCGGTGATATCCGGATCATCGCCGGCCACGGAGCCGTGAGCGTCCTCGACCCGGATCGGGAATCGCTGGCCACCATCGACACCGACCATCTGCAGGCACTGCTGCGCGACGACCGGGCCCAGTTCGTCGCGCTCGGCGACCGGCACGCGACCTTCGAGGTCGCCGACCGCATCTGGTATCCGGGAGCACCGGAAGTGACCTCTCGGCGGGAGACCGATCCGGGCAACGTGCTCCTCGTCGACATCGATGCCGACACCCACCGGGCCGAGGTCGAGAAGGTCCGCGTCGGCACATGGGCATTCACCGTCATCGAAGCCGACCTCAACTCCGCCGAGGATGTCGCCGATTTCGAAGAGCGGATGAATGCCGTTCCCGACAAGGACCGCACGGCGGTGTGGCTGATCCTGCGCGGCACTCTGCCGACGGCGGCGAAGGCCCGACTCGACGAACAGCTCGACCACTTCTCCGACCTGTTCGCGCTCGTCTCACTCTGGGAGCGTCACATGGACCTGGCCGTCGTCGCTGCGGACGACGACTTCGCCGATCTCGGACTGAGCGGATACCTGCAGGAGACTCTTGACGAACTCTCCGCACGTGCCACCGCAGACGACGACTCAGCAGTCACGGCCCAAGACGCACTCGGTCTGCTCTACCGATTCGCCAGGAGCGGCTCATGAGACTCCATTCCATCCGCCTCATCGACTACCGCGCGATCAGCGACGCCACCGTCGACTTCAGCTCCGGGGTGACGATCGTCGAAGGCCCGAACGAGGTCGGGAAGTCCTCGATCCATCAGGCCATCACGCAGCTGCGCGAGGACAAGGACAGCTCCCGCAAGGCCAGCGTCAAAGACACCCAACCGGTCGGTTCCGACGTCGGTCCGCAAGTCGAACTGCACCTGAGCACCGGGGACTACGAACTCCGATACAGCAAACGCTGGATCAAACAGCCCTTCACCGAGCTGAGCATTCTCAACCCCGCCCCCCAACAGCTCAGCGGCAGCGAAGCACATGAGCGGTTCTTGGCGATCCTCGACGAAACCGTCGATGTCGACCTGCTCGACGCTCTCGACGTCGCTCAGGGCCGGAGCCTCGACCAGGCTTCCCTGGCCGAGATCAAGGCACTGCACGGTGCTCTGGGCGAGGCCGGGGAGGAACCGGCTGACCACGATGCCTTCCTCGACAGAGTCGAAACCGAATACCTGAGGTTCTTCACGGCAAAGGGCAAGGAGACGGGTGAGCTGCGAAGGCTCACCGAAGAACTCCCCGGCGCCGAAGAGCAGCATCGTGAACTGAAGGCTCGCAGCGCCGATATGGACGGGCTCGTCGACCGGCATGCTCGAGCAGCCGAGCGGCTGACGAATGGGCGTACTCAGCTGGCATCGGCCGTGACCGAACGCGAAGAGGCTGAACAGGCTGTGCAGTCCGTGTCCGGGCTCAAGACCGAACTCGATCGAGCTCTCGAACGCGCGGGCGTCGCACAGAGAGAACGTCAGCGTGCCGAGGAGGCGCGAGACCGACGTCAGGCACTCATCACCGAGGTCACCGCGGCCGAAGAGTCGGTGAAGACTGCCGACGATGCACTCAAGACGGTCACGACCGCACAGCAGGAAGAGGACTCGTCTCTCGCCGAGGCGCAGAAG
Source organism: Brevibacterium sp. OS20 (assembly GCF_056837565.1). Taxonomy (NCBI): domain Bacteria; kingdom Bacillati; phylum Actinomycetota; class Actinomycetes; order Micrococcales; family Brevibacteriaceae; genus Brevibacterium; species Brevibacterium sp. OS20. Next base: position 1,474,357 of record NZ_CM166367.1, read on the forward strand.
GGCCTCGAGGCCGAACAGACCGCACTCCTCACCGCTCAGGTTGAAGCGAAGACCGCAGCCGCCGATCTCGCTCGGGCCCGCGCACGCAGAGAGGTCGAGACTCTGCGGAAGAGGCTGGCCGACATCCGCGACCAGGAACGCAGAGCAGCCGAGGCGAAAGCGACGATCGGGTCGATCACCGTGACCGCGAAAGACGTGGAGAAACTCGGAGGACTGTTCACCGAGCTGCGCATTGCGCAGAACGCGAAGACCGCGGCCGCCGCACAGATCGTCGCCCGCCGCCTCGGCGATACCGCCGTGAGCATCGACGGAACCGATGTGCCCAAGGGGTCCGCCGAGGAATTCGCCGTCACCTCGGACCTGCAGATCCTCGTCGACTCCGTCGTCGACATCACTGTGCGACCGGGACAGTCACCAGCCGAACTCGACCGGGCCCTCGACTCCGCGCAGACCTTTCTCGACGCGGAACTCGACCGGCTCGGCGTGACCTCCCTAGAACAGGCACGCGAACGCAGCGAGGTGCGCACCGATGCCGAGTCCGTGCTGGCCGAAGCCTCATCGACTCTGCGGGTGCTCATCGGCGACGACGACCGCGACGGACTCGATGCCGCGCTCACCCGAGCCGAACACGTGGCGGGGGACCCCGCTGATACGAGCGGAACCGCCGCATCGATCGACGACCTCGAAGCACTGGTCGAATCGACGTCAGCAGCCGTCGACGATGCGACCGCGCAGGTCGAGACGGCCAGAACCACGCTCGAACGCATTCGCACCGACCGGGATGAGGCACGTGTGGCAGCCGTGCGTGCACAGTCGACGCGCGAACAGGCGGCGACGACGCTGCAGAACCTCAGCACCCGCCTGAGCATGGACAGGGAAGCGAACTCCGATGAGTCCCTCGACGAAGCACTGACCGCTGCCACGGCGACACTGACACAGGCTGAGGACGAAGCCGCTGCCGCACGCTCCGCATACGAGGCCGCCGACCCCGAGACTCTTGAGATGCGACTGCAGAACGCTCTCCAGCTCGTCGACAGCAAACAGAAGCAGCAGGAGAAGGACCGGCAGGAGGTCGATCAGCTCGCGGCTCTCATCGATGACCGTGCGGCCGAGGGCATCTACGACAAGCTCAAAGCTGCAGAGCAGAACGTGGAGTCCATTCGGTCAAAGCTGGCTCGCATGCAGCGGCAGGCAAATGCGATCCGACTGTTGCGCGACACCGTGCTCGCACACAAGGAAGAGGCTCAGCGGAGGTACGTCGCCCCGTTCAAGGAGGCGATCGAGAAGCTGGGTCGGGTGATCTTCGGTCAGGGACTGTCGGTGGAGATCTCCGAGAACCTCGAAATCGTCTCTCGCACGCTCGACGGACGCACCGTGGCCTTCGACGCGCTCTCGGGTGGGACGAAGGAACAGTTGGCGCTCATCGGCCGACTCGCCGTCGCCACCCTCGTCGATGCGGAAGCCGGAGCACCGGTCATCCTCGACGATGCCTTCGGCTTCTCCGATGAGCAGCGCCTGGCCGCCCTCAACGTCATCCTCGGCAATGTCGGCCGCACGGCTCAGGTCATTCTGCTCACCTGTCAGCCCGACCGCTTCGCCTCCATCGGCGGCGCCGAAACCGTCAGCCTGGGCTGAATCTCGGCGTCCAGTCTCGACGTCGTTAAGGGGCCTTGCGTTAACCTGGGGGTCATGAGCGAGAAGACCTATGCCGATGAAGTCATCGTCCGCTGCTCCGGCGGCGGGTACTACCGCACTCGCTGGATTCCGCTGATGTCATTCAAATCCATCCGCTTCGGCGCGTATCGCTTTCAGCGTTGCCCGGTCCATGGCCGATGGGAGATGGCAGGCATCGTCGAGGACGACGAGCAGACTCCGGAGATCATCAGCGAAGCAGACAAGTATCCGGCATCCCGCGTCCCCTGAACGACGCCGACGCCGCGGAAGCCGGAATCGCGCAAGACAGGCCCGACCTCAGCCTCAGTCGGCAGACCCCGCTGCCGCTTTGGCTGCCTGGGCGGCTTCGACGGCATCGGCGCGGATGGTCCGCCGCAGGATCTTGCCCGAACTCGTCTTCGGCAGCTGATCGATGAACGTCACCTGGTGCGGAGCCTTATAGGAAGCGAGCTTCTGCCGGCAGAATGACATGATCTCGTCAGCGGTCGCCTCGGCGCCGGGCTGCAGGGTGACGAAGGCCGACACATCCTCGCCGCGGTAGTCATCGGGAATGCCCACGACAGCTGCCTCCTGGATGGTCGGGTGCATGTAGAGCACATCCTCGACTTCCCGCGGCCAGACCTTGAAGCCGGAGGCATTGATCATGTCCTTCTTCCGGTCGACGATGAACAGCCACCCGTCTTCATTCATGAACCCGACATCGCCGGTGTGCAGCTCGCCGTTGGGGATCTGCTCCGCGGTGGCCTGCGGGTTGTTGAGGTAACTGGAGACCACCTGCGGTCCGGAGATCGCAATCTCTCCGACCTCCCCGGGGCCCATGGGCTGACCGTGGTCATCGAGGATGCGGATCATCACATCAGGCTGCGGCAGACCGCAGGCGAGGTTCCCGCTGTCCGGGTCGACCGGGGCTTGGAATCCATGCGGCACGGTGGCGACCTGGGCGCAGGTCTCCGACAGGCCGTAGCCCTGACCGACATAGATATCGGCACGCTCTTCGAATTTGTTGACCAGTCCTTCGGGCAGCGGTGCACCGCCGGACATGAGGGATTTGAAGGATGCGAACTTCTCGGCGCTGAAGGCGGGGTGCGCCATCATCGCCGTATATATCGTGGCCGGGCCGGCCATGTACGCAGGCTTCTGCCGATCACATAGAGCGATGAGCGAACCGGGTTCGAAACGATAGTTCAGGATGAGCCGGGCACCGCCGGCCACGGCCGCAAGGAACTGGCAGATGAATCCGGTGATGTGGAACAGGGGAGCCAGTGAGACGTAGCCGTCGCCGGGACCCAGGATCGGGTTGCGCAGGCAGTAGCGCGAGTTGCTCGAGATATTCGCATGAGTCGCTGCCGCTCCCTTCGACCGTCCCGAGGTGCCGGACGTGTAGGCGATGAGACCGAGGTCCGACGGAGCAGGGGAGTACGGGGTGAAGTCGGTATCGAGGTTGTCCTCCACCGCCTCTGCGAACGCAAAACGTCCTTCGGCCGGCGGCAGGTCCTCGAAGCGCGGCAGTTTGTCGAACATCGCATAGATCGCATCAGGGCCATCCGTCTGGAAGCTCCGGTCATCACTGAGCACAACCAGCGGCAGGTCCGAGGTATAGTCCTTGACCCGGTCGAGATAGGCAGCCTGAGAGACGATGAGTCCCTTGACCTCGGAGTCGGCGAAGATGTGCTCGAGCTCGCCGCGGTACATGGGGTTGAGGGGGACGACGGTGCCTCCGGCTTTCCAGACCCCATAGGTGGAGATCACGAACGCGGGGGTGTTCTGATCATAGATGCCGACACGGTCGCCGGGCTTGATCCCGTGGGCCGAGAGGAAAGCAGCGAAAGCTGTCGACCACCGGTCGAACTCCGCCCAGGTCAGGGTGAATCCGTAGTAGTTGATGCCTTCCTCGTCGCCACGGGCGTCGACTGTTGCAGCCAGGTCGGCCAAGGGCGTGGAATCCGGCAGCACATAGGGCTCCTGAGCGAGATCGCCCAAAGTGGTGATCCATGGGCGATCCTCAAACCAATTGTTCGTCATTGAACATCCTTTCGCAGGCGGTGCCGGACCCGTGCACACTGCTGCGGGCCCGGTGGGGTCTCACTGTATCGCGGAAGAGCCGACCTCAGCCGCGGTATTTCCTGATCTCATTGCGGGCGATGGAGCGCTTGTGCACTTCATCCGGTCCATCGGCCAGACGCAGGGTGCGCATATGCGCCCACATCCGGGCCAGTGGGAAGTCCTCGGTGACTCCGCCGCCGCCGTGGACCTGAACCGCCCGATCGATGACCTTCAGCGCCATCGTCGGTGCGACGACCTTGATCTCAGCGATCTCGTTCTTCGCCACCTTGTTGCCGTACTTGTCCATCATGTCCGCGGCGTGCAGGGTCAGCAACCGAGCCTGATCGATCTCGATCCGGGACTCGGCGATCCAGTCTTGGATGTTCGCCCGGTTCGACAGCTTCTCACCGAAAGTCACGCGAGATTCTGCGCGCTTGACCATGAGTTCGAGCGCGCGCTCGGCGGCTCCGATGGCACGCATGCAGTGGTGGATGCGGCCCGGGCCCAGTCGCGCCTGACTGATGGCGAAGCCTTCGCCCTCGCCCTTGAGAATGTCCTTGAACGGCACGAGCACGTTCTCGAAGATGATCTCGGCATGGCCCTCCCGGTCGGCGTAGCCGTATACGGGCAGGTTGCGCACCACGGTGACTCCGGCGGCATCGATCGGCACGACGAGCATCGACTGCTGACGGTGCACCTCGGCGGTGGGATCGGTCTTGCCCATGACGATGAGCACCCGGCAGTTCGGGTGCATCGCGTTCGACGCAAACCACTTGCGGCCGTTGAGCACGAATCCGTCGTCGGTGCGCTCCATGCTCATCTCGACGTTCGTCGCATCGGAGCTGGCCACGGCCGGCTCGGTCATGGCGAAGGCCGAAGCGATCTCACCCTCGAGCAGGGGCCCCAGGTACTTCTCCTTGTGCTCATCCGTGCCGAAGACCGTGAAGACCTCCATATTGCCGGTGTCCGGTGCATTGCAGTTGATCGCTTCGGGGGCGATCTCCAGGCTGCGCCCGGTGATCTCGGCCAATGGAGCGTATTCGAGGTTCGTCAGCCCGGGTCCCCATTCCGGGTGCGGGTGGAAGAGGTTCCACAGGCCCTGCTTCTTCGCTTCGGCTTTGAGGTCTTCGAGGATCTGCGGCTGTGTGTGGGGGCTGGCCGCCGCGGCCATCTGCTCGGCGTAGACCGGCTCGGCCGGGTAGACGAATTCGTCCATGAAGGCGTTCAGACGCTCCTGATACTCGCGTCCGCGTTCGCTGGTTTCCAACACGTGGGCTCCTTGCTTCTCGGTGGGTCTCACACTGCTGTGAGGTCTGGTCTCGGGTGAGTCTCACTCGGTGGTGGGATCGGTGTCACTGTTCGCTGAGTCGGGCTTGGTATCGGGACATTCCGCGCAGCCAGCGGTCGTAGTCGCTGCCTTTCATCCGGTACATCTCGAGGACTTCGGGGTGCGGCAGGATGAGGAACTGCTCGTTCTCGACGGCGTCGAGGACGATGGCGGCCACCTCGGCGGGTTCCAGGACGGTTCCGGCTGAGGTCACGGCCTTCTGGGCGGCGCCGCCGGCGGATCCGGCGTCGTCGAGCAGATTCGTGTTCACTCCCATCGGGCAGACCACCGAGGCGCGGATTCCGTCATCGCGATAGGTCATGGCCAACCATTCCGCGAATCCGACTGACGCATGCTTGGTCACCGAATACGCGGCCGAGCCGATCTGCGTGAGCAGTCCTGCCGCCGAGGCGGTGGCGACGAAATACCCGGAACCGGCCTCCTGCCAGCGGGGGACGAGTGCCTGCGCGGCGCGGATATGGGCGCGCATGTTGACGTCGATGATCGCGTCCCAGTCGGCGTCGGAGTCTCCGAGCATCGCCGGACCGATGATTCCGGCATTGGCGAAGTACAGATCGATCCCGCCGAGGCGGTCGTCGGCAGAATCGATGAGCGCACCGATTCCTTCGACCGATGACACGTCCCCCGTCCACGCGAATGCCGAGGTGCCGAGTTCGGCGGCGGTGTCGACGACCGTGGGGGAGAGGTCCGCGAGAACGACTGACGCACCGCGTTCGATGAGCTCGGCGGCCAAAGCGGCGCCGATTCCACCGGCGGCCCCGGTGACCACTGCACGTTTGCCAGCCAGGGATGAGGTCATGATCTCTCCAACAGGTCGAGGGCTTGGCGAGCGAGGTCTTCGACCCCGGCTCCGGCCTCTTCCGGGTCGAGATCGAGGTCGCCCATCTTGCCAGTCGCCAGTCGTGTGTAGACGCCTTCACGGATACAGGCCAGTTTCCACATCGCGAACGCCGAGTAGTAGCTGACATCGTGGACTTCGTGCCCGCTGACTTCCTGATAGCGGTCGATGAGTTCGTCTGTGGTGGGGAAACCGTCGTCGGCTCGGGGTACCCAGATGCTGGTGTACTGTTCGGGCACCGTGAGCATGGCGACGAAATAGCCGAGGTCGGTGAGCACCTCGCCGATGGCTGTCAGCTCCCAGTCGACGACGGCGTTGACCGACCCCGAAGGGGCGAAGATCATATTGTTCGGTTTGAAGTCCCCGTGTGCGATTCCCACGGGCGAGCCCGCAGGGTCGGGCATGGCCTCGCGGAGGACATCGTGGACCTCGTGGATGATCGGAGTCTCGCGCATCGCGATCTTCTCGACCTGCCCGATCCAACGACGCAGCTGCCGGTCGATGAGTCCGCCGGGTCGACGCAGATCGGACAATCCGACAGCATCGACGTCGACGGAATGGATCGCCGCCAGCGCGTCGACCATGCCGAATGCACAGTCGCGGCGGTTCTCAGGTGGGATGGACTCCCACTCGGTGGGAGTGTTGATCGGGAATCCCGGGCAGTGGTCCATGAACACGAAGGGCACGTCGAGGACCTCGGGGTCGTCGACGATGTCGAGGACGGTCGGCACCGGAACGTCACTGTCATTGAGCGCTGCCATGATCCGGCCCTCGCGGGCGACATTGTGAGCGCTGCCGCCCTCGTGGCCCAGGGGAGGGCGGCGCAGGACCCAGCGTGGGTTGCCGTCGACGAGGATGGTGAACGTCAGATTCGACCGACCGACTGACATCACTTCGACGTCGAAATCGCTGATCCCGAATCTCCGCTCGATCCATCTGCCGATGCTGTCCGCATCGAACCCTGCCGGTGATTGTGTCATCCTTGACCTTCCCGAGTGAACAGTCGTTCAGTAGAGTTCACAGTATTCATCCCGAGCGGGGGAGTCAAGCCGTGAAAGTGATCACGGTCATAGCCGCTCGGTGTGATAGAGGTGAGAAGACCGCCGACACCGGAGCTCGAGTGTTCCGTGTGCGTCACAACGATAGCGAGGAAACAATGAAAGCCATTCGCGTCACCGCTCTGACCGGCCCCGATGATGTGGAGCATCTCGATGTGGAGCGCCCGTCGCCGGGGCCGGGCCAGGTGCTCATCAAGGTCGCATATGCCGGCGTGACGTTCCCCGAAGTCCTGCAGACTCGCGGAATGTACCAGGTCAAGCACGACCTGCCCTTCACTCTGGGTTCCGAGGCCTCCGGCGTCGTCGCCGAGGTGGGTCCGGACTCCCGCTACTCCGTCGGGGACCGCGTTGCTGCGATCACCGGAAAGGGTACCTTCGCCGAATACCTCGTCGCCGGTGACGAGGCCACCGTGAAGGTTCCGGATTCGGTTTCCTTGGCCGATGCCGCAGGCATGCCGATGAACGTGCTCACCGCTGACTTCGCACTGCGGGTGCGCGCGAATGCCCAGCCTGGCCAGAGCCTCCTCGTCCACGGAGCCGCAGGCGGTCTCGGTTCGGCCGCAGTGCAGCTGGGTCTGGCGATGGGCCTCGAAGTCATCGCCGTCGTCTCGACCCAGGCGAAGGCTGAAGCGGTTCGCGAGATCGGCGCCACGCATGTCGTCCTCGCCGACGGCTTCAAGGACGCGGCGAAGGAGATCTGTCCGGGCGGCGTCGATTTCGTCTTCGACCCCGTCGGCGGCGACCGATTCACCGATTCGACACGAGTGCTCGCTCCGTTCGGTCGGCTTCTCGTTCTCGGCTTCACTGCCGGTGAAATCCCCTCGATCAAGGTCAATCGCCTGTTGCTGAAGAACATCTCTGTCGACGGCGTCGCTTGGGGCGCGGCGGCCTGGGGTCACCCGAACTTCATCCACGAGCAGTGGGACGTCGTCCTCGGGCACGTTGCCGCAGGTGACCTCAACCCGCGCATCCACGCGAACTACCCGCTGACCGAGGCTGCCTCGGCGATCAAGGAGCTCGACGGCCGTTCCGTGATGGGAAAGGTCGTTCTCGAAGTCGCGGGAGAGTAGCCGCGGGCGTTATCACCTCTTGCGGTTGCGCTTGGCGATATCGCGTCCGATGAGTTCCTTCATCACCTCGTTCGCTCCGCCGAAGATTGCCTGGATGCGGTTGTCCTTGTAGGCGCGAGCGATGGGGAACTCGAGCATATAGCCGTAGCCGCCGAAGAGCTGCAGGCAGCGATTGACGACCTCGATCTCGAGGTCCGAGCCCAAGTACTTCGCCTTGGCGGCGTCGACCGCGGTGAGTTCGCCTTCGTTGAGAGCCAGGGCACAGCGGTCGACGAACGCCTCCAGGGCGTCTACGCGGGTTTCGAGCTCGGCGAGTTCGAAACGAGTGTTCTGGAAGTCGCCGATGGTCTGACCGAAAGCGGGGCGGTCGAAGACGTATTCGGCCGTCCATGCCAGCGCTGCCCGCGCCGATGCCAGGGTTCCCGATCCGATGAGGAGGCGTTCGGTGGGGAGGTTGACCATGAGGTGGATGAACCCCTGATCGAGTTCGCCGAGGAGGGCATCGGCCGGCACCCGGACATCGGTGAACGAGAGTTCGGCGGTGTCCTGGGCGTCCAGGCCGAGCTTTTTCAGTTTGCGGCCCTTCTCGAACCCAGGTGTGCCTGCCTCGACGATGAACAGCGAAGTGCCTTGAGACGCCTTCGCCTCCGGGTTCGTGCGGGCGACGACGATGACGAAATCACAGTGGATGCCGTTGGTGATGAAGGTCTTGGCGCCGTTGATGATCCAATCGTCGCCGTCGCGGACAGCCTTCGTGGTGATGCCCTGCAGATCCGAACCGGCATCCGGTTCGGTCATGGCGATCGCCCCGATCATCGCGCCCGAGGTCAGTCCAGTCAGATACTTCTGTTTCTGCGCCCGAGTGCCCAACTCCATGAGATAGCCGGGGACGATTCCGTCTGAGACGCCCCAGCCGCTCGTGGCCGCACCGACACCACGGCGGGCGATCTCTTCGGCTCGCACCATCTCGAACCGGAAGTCGGAGACGCCGCCACCGCCGAACTCCTCGGGGATGGCCAGGCCGATGATGCCCGACTGCGCTGCCTTGCGCCACATCTCCCGATCGACGAGGTGGTTCTCCTCCCAATCCTCGAAGTGGGGGACGACTTCGCGGTCGAGGAACGCAGCGACCGATCCTCGGAATGCCTCGTGATCCTCGTTGTACAGATTCCTCTTCATCGATTGCGTCCTCTTCTCAAGCAGTGGTTGTCGCTGGGCGGGCAGGCAGGCCGGTCTTCGGGCCGAGGCGATGATGTGTGCTCGGTCACTGAGCGTGCGTTCAGTCTGGCATCCGCCTGAAAAACAGTCAATACAGACTGGATCTGTGAGATAGTCGGAAGCAGCCCGTTTCGACCGCAGTTCTGCGGTGTCGAACAGCTCCAGAACGGAACACGGCAGAAGGGGATGCGATGGATGCCGGCAACCAGGCCGAACGCACTGCGCGCTCACGCGACCTCATCCTCGATGCCACGATCGAATGCCTGCTGCGCGAAGGATATGCGGCGACGACGACGGTGAGAGTCCAATCGATCGCGGGGGTGACTAGGGGGCGTCTGCTCCACCACTTTCCCTCAAAGCAGGATCTGCTCACGGCCGCAGTCAGCCGCCTCGGCGAACAGAGACTCAGCCGACGGCTGGAGGACCAGGACGACGAATTCGGTCGGATACTGGAAACGGAACGACCCGACGCCGCCGACGCCGAGGCCAGAAGCGATTGGGCGATTCGGACCCTGTGGACGGGGCTGATGCACGGCAGCTTCTTCTCTGCCCTCGAACTGTGGACGGCTTCGCGCACCGACGACGAACTGGCCGGGAACGTCCGTGAGCACGAGAGGATCGTCCTCGAACGCGTCAGGGACAATGCCCGCGAGCTCTTCGGACCGGCGGTCACGCGGAACCCGGAGTTCGATGAGGTCTTCACGATGATCTTCGCGAGCATGCGCGGAATGGCCGTGACCTACATGTTTTCCCGACGTGACCCGCATCGGGAGCCGATGCTCACCACCTGGCAGCGGACCGCGCGAACCCTGCTCTTGGGTGCGGCGCCGGACTGACATCGCAGACCCACCGACGAAACCCGGTGAGAACCTGAGCGATCAGTTCCCGTAGATCTCGTCGAAGATGGTCAGGTCACCGACGACGATGAGCTTCGTCGTCGCTCTCGACATACCGACGTAGAGCATGTCGATGGCTCGCTGGGGGTCTCTGAACCCGTTGAGGCAGAGCACCACGGCGGGCCTTTCGAGTCCTTTGAAACCGAGCACATGCCCGTAGAAGACGTCCTCTTCAGCGAAGAACTGATCCCAGTAGGCTGCGATCCCCTCGCTCTCCACGATGTTCTTCTGCTCCGGATGCCTGGATCCGGTGGTCAGCAGTGCGACCTGGCCGGCGTTCCACCCGGCATCCATGAGTGCTTCGACCTGCCCATCTGCTTCGGCTACGGCATCCTCGAGGCCGACGTCGATCCACTCGATTTCGTCGCCGGGCCCGTTGCGTGCGATCGGCGGTTCCAACGCGAGGTCGGCGATTCCGGCGACGATCTGCGATGAATTGCGGAGATTCTCGTCTAGCTGGATGGGGTTCATCGTGATCGGTGATTCGCCGTGACGGTCGAAGATCCGTTGGCGCTCATCGGTGAAGACGTAGAGGGTGTCGGCAAGCTGATTGCGCAGGCAGGATTGGACGGCTTCCCACCACAGCAGGCTGAAGTCCTGGCCTTCGTCGATGACGATGGCGTCGAAGAGTCTCTTGCGCGGACGCTCGTCGGCGAGTTCCTTGAGCATCGTGGGCAGTCGCTGTTCCCAGTACTCCGAGTCGTCGTCGCTGCCGGTGGGCGCACCCCAGCTGATGGGCAGGTCGTGGAAGAGCCCGACGAACGCGGGCCGGTCGACTTCGGGCCATTGTGCGGTGAAGAGCTGGAGGAAGCGGCCGAGCCCGCGGGAATAGCACATGAGGGCGACCTTCTTCCCCTCCTGCGTCAGCGCTCTGGCCTTGAGCAGGGCCAGATAGGTCTTGCCCGATCCTGCACCGCCGCTGATCTCGGCACGATTCTGGTGGCGGAGGATGCGGATGAGCTTCGCCTGCTCACGGCTGAGTGCATCGGCTCGGTCAGAGATTTCGGAGGCTCTGAGCTTGAGATTCTCCACCGCCTGGTTGGTCCTGCGGAGGTTCTTCAGCACGAACTCGTGGCCGGCCGTGAGGTCGTGGCGTTCGGGGTCGAAGTCGAAGCGCAGCTGAGTGGCGATCTTCGATGCCAGGGAACCGATCTCGGTGCCGTCGACGAGCTGACGCCTCGGCGCGTCCGGCTGGTCCCAGTCGCTCGGCAGTTCCGTGTAGGGGAGGACCGCAAGGTGGCTGATCGGTCCGGGGAGGCGGGAGAGCCGCGGGCGCAGATAGTCCACGAGGGTGTGCTTGGCGATCATCGCCTGCTCGAGGGGAGAGGTGGGCAGTCGGTTTCGCTTTCCCTGGGCGCCGGAGGTGAACCAAGCGCCGTCGACGACGTCGACGCGTCCGCCTTTGACCTCGACGACGGCGATGCCGGCGCCCGGCCACAGGATGAGGAAATCGATCTCGACATCCTTGTCATCGCCGGTCAGTCGTTGACCATGGATGATCGCCGCTGCATCGGGCAGCTGCCGGCACAGAGCATTCCACACGAGCTCCTCGGCCGTGGACCCATTGAAATCTGGCTGTTCGGGAATCAACGTGACCATGATCCGAGACTAACCCAGACTCGGTCGCAGAAGACCGGCGACACTGCAACGGAAGTTCCGTTGCGGTGCCGCCGGTCTGCTCCGTCGGAGGTGACGCGTCACTCAGCCCCGGTCACGAGAGGCCGGGACGATCATTTCGCGTCGTTGACGAGCTCCGATTCGTCGAGGATGACGTCCGCGCCGGTCTCAGGGAGGCCGCAGCCGCGCAACGAGGCACCGTTCGTCTCCTTCATGAAGATCGTGGCAATCAGACCGATCGCGCATGCAGCCATGACGAGGTAGGCGGGAATGATGGTGTTTCCCGTTGCGCCGATGAGTCCATCGCTGATCGAGGGCGCGGTGCCGCCGAACAGTGCGGTGGAGACGTTGTAGGCGATCGCGAAGCCTGCGAAGCGCACAGGTCCGGGGAACATCGCTGGGAAGGTCGCCGAGATGGTCGAGATCTGCGGGATGTAGAGGACACCGAGGACGGCCAGTCCGATGAGTGCCCACACGAAGCCGTTGGCCATGAGCATGAACATCGGAATCGCCGCGACGAAGAGTCCGATGAGAGAGAAGTACCAGACCGGCTTGCGCCCGACCTTGTCCGAAAGCATTCCTCCGAACGGGATGAGGATCATCATGAACGCCTGCGCAAGGAACATCACGGTCAGCGAGGCGTTCGCGCTCATGCCGACGGGATCCTGCAGGTACGTGGGCATGTAGGACAGCAGCGTGTAATTGACCACGTTGACCGCGACGACCATGCCGCCGAGGACGAGCAGCTGCTTCTTGTAATTCGCGAACAGGGTCGCGAAGACTTCCTTGACCGTCTTGTCGTTGTCGCCACTATCAAGTTCCTCATAGACGGGCGACTCGTCGAGCTGCGAGCGCAGGTACAGGCCGACGACGCCTAGAACACCGGCGAAGACGAACGGAATCCGCCATGCCCAGTCCGTCATCGTCTGTTCGCCGAGCCCGAGCTGCAGAAGGAGGACGAACAGCGAACCGGCCGCCATTCCGGCCAGAGTGCCGAATTCGAGGAAGCTGCCGAAGAATCCGCGCCGGTTGTCCGGGGCGTATTCGGCCATGAAAGTGGCGGCACCACCATACTCACCGCCTGAGGAGAAGCCCTGGATGACGCGGAGCAGAACGAGGATGATGGGTGCGGCGACGCCGATCGTGGCGTAGGACGGCAGCAGCGCGATGCAGAAGGTGGAACCGGCCATGAGCAGAATCGTCAGCGCCAGTACGCGTTTGCGGCCGAGGCGATCACCCATCGGGCCCCAGATGATTCCGCCGAGAGGGCGGAAGATGAAGGACACGGCGAATGTCAGCAGCGCCATCAGCTGAGCATGCTCGCCGGGGAAGAAGTGCTGAGCGAGATAGGTGACTGAGACGGCGTAAAGACCGTAGTCGAACCACTCCGTCGCATTGCCCAGGGCGGAGGCGGCGACGGCCTTGCGGACCGTCTTGAGATCGGGTTCGGGCGGGGAAGCAGGTGATGCGGATCCTGAGGTATCGGGGATGCTCATGAATTCCTCCAGTCATTCGGATCACAGTCGAAGTGATCCTTCTTTCGAACCGAAGCCACGTTACGAGCCTGTGCTCAGCTTCTCAATCGAAGAATCCTGTCAAATCATCGGCGTGTCATTAGGAGAATATTCGGTTTTGGTGCACCTGACCTGGAGGAACGTTCTGCGTCGCCAATATCGGCGCGGCAAGTCGTCTTCACAGGGAACAGTGAAGTTATCGTTATGGCAATCGGGTTGACAGAAAACTCAATCAATGACCGAATTTGTCTGTGCAAGCGAAAAGAGTAGTCTTCTCTTTCGAGCTATCCGAACCATTTCTTCTCGGCCCCGGCATAGGTGCCGTCGTGCTGGGTGATGCGCAGCCAAGTGTTGAGGTATTCAAGCATCTGGTCGTCGCCTGAACGTATTGCATAGCCCTGTTCGCTGAAGTTCAAGGGTTTGTCCGGGTTGACGGCGCAGAGTTCCGGTTCTTCATGGGCTACCCACTTGGTCTCTGGTGCGTCGGTCACCATGACATCGGCCTTGCCTTTGATGATCTGGTCGAAGATCGTATTGTTGTCGTCCCATTTGATGACCTTGGCCTCGGGAAAGTGCTCCGCGGCGAACTCTTCGTTGGTGCCACCTTTTGGCGTGATGACTTCAACATCGTCATCGTTGATCTTGTCAATCGAGTCGTACTTGTCCACCTTCCCACACTGGGTGATGGGAGTCTTACCGTCCTGCGTGGTCGGATCCGACATATACAGTTGTGCGGCCCGCTCTGTGGTGATAGAGAGCCCTCCCATGCCTATGTCGCACGCGCCTTTTCGAATCTTAGATGGGAATTCGTCCCAGTCGATTCTGACGAATTCTGGTTTCGCGTCGAGGTCGTCGGCGAAAGTGCGACCCATGTCGACGTCAATGCCCGACCATTCCTTCGCCTTCGGGTCGAAATAGGTGAAAGGACGGTAGTCCCCGGTAGTACAGATCTTCACGACTCCCGACGATTCGATTCGGCTCAATGTCGGGGAAGATCCGTGCGACTCTGTCGGCTTCGGACCTTCGGCAGCATTCTGATCGGAATCGCCGGTTGACGTACACCCGGCAAGTGCAAGAGAGATCGCACAGACTCCAGCGATGGTGGGAGCGAATTTGCTTGTGAACTGCATGACTTCGATGTCCTAGGTGAGGCGGGCGCGTCGGTTCGCAGGATCGTGCGTGATTAGAGTCTAGCTCGATGCATCGGGGAGACGGGTTAGTCTATCTGCGGTCAGGAAGGCGACCGATCTCATCCGCATGGCAGTTCCCACCTCCGCCGATGCCGGTGCCCATAGCCGACGGCCGACGGCACCTGCACCGGCTCATCCGGTGGACGATACCCTCGTTTTTGCGCCGAGCGCCGTAGATCGGATCGAAAACGTCGAAACCAGATGAATGAGCGGAGGGACCGCGCGTATGCACGGTCCCTCCACTCAATCGACTCAGGCCGAATGGCTCAGGTGTCAGAACGGTGGTGCTGGATCAGGATGCCGCAGATTCCTCTGCCGCGGCTGCTGCACGCTGATCCATCGCCGGAGACGTATCGATCCCGCGAGCGTTGAGGCGACGCTTGACCAGCGGCCACACGGCGAAGAGCACCGCAGTGGCGACTAGGCTCGTCCACACCTGTGCCCGGCCGTCCTCGCTGAGGAGCATGATGACGACGACGCCGATGACGACGATGATGAGGAAGATGTTGAGGATCGGCGTCAGCCACGATTTCAAGGTCAGAGCTTCTCGCTCGGCCGGGCTGAGTTTGAGTCGCATGCGCCACTGGGCGAGGGCAATGAAGACATAGACGAAGAGGGCTACGAGACCGCCGGAGTTCATGATGAAGTCGAAGATCCCTGATGCCGGGACGGTGAAGTTGGCGACAACTGCCGCCAGTGCACCGAGGCTCGAAGCGATGAGAGCGGCCACTGGGACGTTCGTCTTCGAGCGCTTGCGGATGAGCGCGGGCGCATACCCTTTGTCGGCCAGGGAAGCGAACATGCGGGAGGCCGAATAGAGGCCGGAGTTGAGCACCGAGATGACGGCGGTGAAGAGGACGATCGTCATGATCGCCGAGGCGCCCGGCAGACCGAAGAGACCGTAGACATGAGCGAACGGAGCGATCGTATCGGGATCGGGCAGCTCATCCCAGGGAACCGCGGTGACGATGATGAGCACGCCGCCGACGAAGAACAACATGATCCGCCAGATGACGGTCCGAGTGGCCTGGTTGATGCCGCGAGCCGGATCGACCGACTCGGCCGATGCCATGACAGCGATCTCGGTGCCGAAGTAGCTGAAGATGACGGTGGCCACGCCGATCATCACGGCACTGAAGCCCATGGGCATGAAACCGCCGTGGTCCCACAGGTTGGATACGGAATTCGTCGCGTTGGGCCAGGCGCCGAACACGAAGAGTGCACCGACGATGAGGAAGACGACGATCGTGATGACCTTGATGCTCGCGAGCCAGAACTCGACCTCACCGAAGACGCGGACCGAGAGGACGTTCGTGCCGATGAAGACGATGACGAGGAGGAGGGACCAGAGCCAGGTGGGAATCGCGGGGAACCAGCCTGACATGATTCCGCCGCCGACGACCGCTTCATAGGCGATGACGCCGACCCAGAAGTACCAATACAGCCAGCCGACGAGGTAGGCGGCCCACCCGCCCAAGGACTCGTTCGCGTACTCCATGAAGGAGCCGACGGCAGGTCGTCGCGCCGACATCTCACCGAGCATCCGCATGGCGAGGAAGACGAGAAGTCCGCCGATGAGATAGGAGAGGATGGCAGCCGGTCCAGTCGAGCGGATGACGTTTCCGGATCCGACGAAGAGGCTTGCACCGATGATGCCGCCGAGCGTGATCATGGTGATGTGCCGGTTGCGCAGCTTGCCGCCCCCAGCGGCGTTGTCAGTGTCAGCACCCGAGTTGTGGGGTTCGCTCATAGAGCTTTCTCCTTGTGAGACCAGGGCTCGGATTTCGCACGAATGCCGAGCCTCCAGGCAGTCACTGTTGAAACTGCCTCCGGGATTCTACACAGAAGTCGCGAGAATCAGATGTCGTCGATCACACGGTGGTCGGCGAATGGAGCTGTCAGCGCAGTATTGTCAATCGTGCCGGTGGGACGCGTGCTCGTCGATCCACGTCCAGCCGGGCGGCATCGGTGCCCATGCGGCGACATCGCGGCCGGCTTTCGAGCTGTCGGCGAGGACGACGACTGCTCCGGCCCGCTCGGCGATGAGCTCTTTCGTGCGTGCTTCGTCGAGACTCGGTTCGCCGAGGCCCTGTGCCGGATCCACGGCATCGGCACCGAGGAATGCAATGTCGACATGGATGCGCGACAGCGCATGATCGGACAGCGCGCCGGTGGTGCCGTGCGACAGTGTCGAGACCTCGCCGCCGACCATGATCACTGTGGGGCCGGCGGGATGAGCCAAGGCCAGCGCGATCTCGAGACCGCGAGTGAACACGGTGAGCTCTTTGCGGTCCCTGATCCGCTCGGCCAAACGCACGGTCGTCGAACCCGCGTCGAGGAAGACGGTTCGCACTCGGGCGTCGTCGAGTTGTTCGAGCGCTCGTGCGGCGATCGTGTCCTTCGCCTCCGCCTGCTGCTCCATGCGCTCGCCCAAAGGCGGTTCGACATAGCCGGCGGCTGCGGCTCCGCCGATGGTGCGGATGATCTCGCCGTCTGCGGCCAACTCACGCAGGTCGCGGCGGATCGTCGATTCCGAGGTCTCGAGAGCCTCGGCCAGGCGAGGTATGCTCCACGAGCCGGTTTTGAGCAGGCCGAGAATGGCTTCGCGGCGGCGCTGAGTCCCTGAGCGGATCGCCATCTGTTCTCCCTCTCATTCGGCAGTGATCCGGCCGCAGCGACGCCGCGGCCGGAGATACGACTCAGCCTACTGCGGCAGGTACTCCGCGCGGATGCCGTCGACGAACGGAGCGTAGCCGATGGCCGCGCGGTAGGCCGAGCGCATGGTGCCCGCATCGGCGATTCCCTGACCGGCGATGTCGAAGGCGGTTCCGTGATCGACCGACGTGCGCAGGATCGGCAATCCGACGGTGACCGAGATGGTGCCGTCGAAGTCGAAGGTCTTCGATGCGATGTGCCCCTGATCGTGGTACTGAGAGAGGATTCCGTCATAGCGGCCGGTCAGCCCCTGGTGGAAGACGGAATCCGCCGGGATCGGTCCGGCGACTTCGAAGGCGCCACCCGCATTGACCTTCTCCACGGCCGGGCGGAGGATCTCGATCTCCTCGTCGCCGAAGGCGCCGTTCTCGCCACCGTGGGGGTTGAGAGCAGCGACGGCCAGTCTCGGCGAGGTGACGCCGTAGAGCTGGAGGGCACGATGGGCGCGTTCGATGGAGTCGACCTGAGTGTCCACGGTCAGGGCGTCGAGAGCCTTGCGCAGGGACATGTGGCGGGTGGCGAAGAAGATCTGGAGTTTGTGGTCGGGGACCTTCGTGTTCTCCACGACGAACATCGTGTCCTGCTTCGTCACTCCGGTCAGCTCACCGAGCATCTCGGTGTGCCCGAGGTGCTGCGAACCGGACTTCCATACGGCTTCCTTGTTGATCGGGCCGGTGACGATGCCGGCGACCTGCTGATCCATGGCCGCCTTGGTGGCGAGCTCGATCGCGGCCACCGAAGCCCTGCCGGCGCGGGCATCGACGACTCCCCAGTCAGGAAGGTCATCCCCGAGAACGCCGATATCGAAGACGTCGATGACGCCTTCACCGGCTGACGGGGTCGACCAGTCGGAGATGGAGCGCAGTTCGACGTCGAGTCCGAGGACGTCGACGGCCCGTTTCATCACGGCCAGATCCGCCACAGCGATTCCATGCTGATCGTCTCTGCCGGCGAACTCCGCAAGCACCGTGGCGGTGATCTCCGGTCCGATTCCGACCGGGTCACCCACGGTCACGGCGAGTGCTGGTGCTGTCATTTCTGTCTCCTCAGATGGTTCGGATGGATGTCGGTGGGTGGGGCGTTGGGGTCGTCGTGCACGATTCAGTCTCGCCTGACGCGAGCAGTCGTCGACAGGAATTCGAGGCAGTCGACGGCGGTGCCGGTGTCACCGATGAGTCCGCCTTTCGTGACGATCGGCAGTCCGTCAGCGCTTCCGCCGACGAGGCGACCGCCCACGGCCAGAGGCACGATCTCCTTGTCGATCTCCATCCCCATCGCACCGAGCTCGCGCATCACCGTGGCAGTGACGTCCCCGCCGGTGGTGTAGAGGCCGGAGACCGGGATGGCGGACATGACCGCCGAGGCGATCAGTGCCAGGCGCCGTGTCGTCTCTTCGGATTCAGCGTCGGTGAGTTCGCGCAGGTCGCTGGTCTCGAGGACGGTGGCGATGATGATCGCCCGCGCCGAGGCGGTCCGATCGATGAGGCCGAGTGCGGCCTCGACATCGGGCAGTCCCGCGTCGTCCAAAGGTGCACGCAGGACCGTGATCGTGGGGTCCTCGGCCACTGCTGCAAGCTGTGCACGGGTGACCTCAGTGGCCGATCCCGAAATGCCGAGCAGAATGCCGTCGGCGCGAGTCGGCAGCCGAGACTGAGCCAGGGCGAGGCTGCCGGGCCCGGGGTCGATGGTCACCCAGTCCAACCGCTCACCGTCGGCCAGACCTGCCCGGTCGCGGATGTCGGGGGAAGCCGCCTCGGCGAGCTCGTGGCTGATCTCAGCCATGACGGACCCGACGAGGTCGATGTGGTCGGTGGTCAGGGCATCGGCGATGAGCACGTCCGTTCCTTCGCCGATGGCGTCGAGTACGGCGGTGCGTACGGCATCCCGACCGGCCAGCACCGTGGCGATATCGATGAGGCGGCTGTTGAGATCCGTGCCGGCGGCAAGGATGTCCTCGATGACGGAGGTGCGCATGGGGGAGCGGACGTCATGGGCGAGCTCGGTGTGTTCGAGCAGTCGGCCGCCCAGCAGCTGTCGCCCCTGCACGGTGGTTCTGCCTGCGGCAGGGAACGCCGGCACGCACAGGCCCAGTACGCGGTGGCGTGGCCCGTCGGTCGCGGCGAGAGATCGTCTGCGGGCCGAGATGGCGGCGGCCGCGGCGGGTCCGACGTTGCCGCGCAGGGTGGTGTCGATTCGGCATGCTACGAGGTCGACAGCCCCGGCGGTTTCGATGAGCTCGGTGTAGAGCTCACTTGCCTGCCGTGCGGGCAGGTGCCGGGAGTCGGTGTTGACGACGACCGCGTCGAAGTCATCGAGCAGTCCGCTGATGTCGAGGTTGCCGGCCGGCCTGGTATCGGTGACGGTGATCGTCCGCAGCCCCGCCTCGGCGAACAGGGCTCCGCACGCATTTCCGCCGGTGAGGTCGTCGGCGACGATGAGGATGCGCGGACTCGCCTGGGCCGAGGCGGCTGCGGTCGTTTCGGAGTCGGACATTCGGGAGGCGCTCATACGACCAAGTCGAGCACGAACAGCAGCGGAAGGGAACAGATCCACACGGCGGTGGTGATTCCCGACCAGCCCTTGATGGCATTGATTCCGTCGAGGCCGGTGAACCGGGTGACGACCCAGAAGTAGGAGTCGTTGAAGTAGGAGAAGACCATCGAACCGGCGGTGCAGGCCATCACGGCCACCAGCGGGTCGAGTCCCAGCGGGGCGATGAGCGGAGCCGTCACCGAGGCGGCGGTGATCATCGCGACCGTGCCCGATCCCTGAGCCAGACGCACGAGCGAGGCGATGAGGAACGGGACGAGGAGGGCCGGCAGGCTGATCGAGGCGATCGCCTCGGCGAGGGCATCACCGACGCCCGACTCGCGCAGCACCAGTCCGAAGCTTCCCCCGGCGCCGGTGATGAGCAGGATGAGTCCGGCTGAGGCGGCGCCGTCGGCCAGCCAACTCTGCACCTGGTTGCGTGGGGTTACGCGGGGCAGCAGTGTGTAGACGGCGAGGACGAGGCCGATGATGAGAGCGACGACGGGGTTGCCGAGGAAGGCCAGAGGTGCGACCCAGGCGGAGGGCTCGTAGGCGTCTCCGGAGAGCTCGCCCTGAGCGTTCTTGTCGATCGCGGTGCTCACCGTGTTGGCGACGATGAGCAGCAGCGGGACGATGAGCGGCAGGAAGCCGAGGAAGGCGCCCGGCTTCTTGCCGGTGCCCGGGGCGGGGCCGGTGCCGGCCGAGTCTCCGCCTTCGGCGGTGAGGACGGTGCCTCCGGCGGAACCTGATGCGGTTTCGGCGACCGCCTCGGCGTAGACATCACGCTTGACCTGGGCGTTGAGGACGGGTTCGAGCTTCGGTCCGATCCACCGGGCGTAGACGACGACAACGGGCAGGAGGATGACGGTGAAGACGAGTCCGGCGAGGATGACCGATCCGATGTCGGCGCCGAGGATGCCGGTGGCCGCCAGCGGACCGGGCGTCGGCGGCACCATATGGTGGGTCAGTGTCATTCCGCAGCCCAGAGCCAGGGCGAGGGTGACGTAGCCGCCCTTCTTCACACGGGCGATGGAGCGTGCCAGCGGGTTCATGATGACGTACCCGGAGTCGCAGAAGACCGGGATGGAGACGAGGGAGCCGACGGTGCCCATCGCCCAGGGCTCACGGCCCTTGCCGAAGGCGCGCAGGAAGGCCCGGGCCAGGGAGTCGGCGGCACCGGAGACCTCGAGGATCTTGCCGATGCCGACGCCGAGTCCGATGACGATGCCGATGCTGGCCAGGGTGTCGCCGAAGCCCGTGGTGATGGAGTCGACGATCGAGAGCAGGTCCTGACCGGCGACGATGCCGGTGACGACGGCTGCCAGGAGCAGAGCGATGAAGGCGTCGAGTCGGGTCGCGAGCACGATGACGACGATCGTCGCGATTCCGGCGATCAGCGCCAGGATGAGTTGCAGGTCCATAAGGTCCTCCGCAGTGAGGCCGGCTCAGGGAGCCAGGGTGTGTGGTTCTCATTGGCTTCGACCTGATGTGCGATGCCCGTTGGGCAGTCGACGATCAGAAGCGAAGTTGAACAGTATGAGCAAGTATGAGTCATAACTGCACGTTTATGCAATGTCGAACGCGGGTGCGTTCCTCCTGCGGGGAGGGTGCGTGAATGCGGGGCCAAGCGTGTGAGTGCGGAGGCGCGTGCGTGAATGCAGAAATTCGAGGGAGCGGAATGTTGATTTCAGCGGACTGAATCGACATTCTGCTCCCTCGAAACTGCGGAGTGCTCGTCAAGAGGGTGCCGAGGAGGTTCCTGATGGCTCAGGCGCGGGGGTCGACGATGATCTTCACGTGGTGTTCGTTGTTGTCGATGAGCTCGTCGAAACCGCCGGTGATGAGGTCGTCCAAGCCGATGCGCGCGGTGATGAATGCGGAGAGGTCGATCGTTCCTTCGGAGACGAGGCGGATCGTCTCAGGGTGGTCTCCGGCGTAGCCGATCGTGCCACAGAGGTCGATCTCCTTGAGCACGAGACTGGGCAGATCGACTTCAGGTCTGTGTCCCCAGATGGACACGTTGACGATGACTCCACCCGGACGGGTGGCATCGATGAGCATGTCCAGGACGGCGGGGACAGAGGAGCATTCAAACCCGACGTCGGCGCCTTTGCCGTCGGTTCGTTGGCGGACCGACTCAGCGACATCGGATTCTCTGGGGTCGAAGACTTCGTCGGCCACTCCCGTTGACTCTGCCATGGCCTTCCGCGCTTCCGAGAGTTCAGAGATGAAGACGGTCAGGCCCTTGGCTTTGAGGACGGCTGCAGTCAGAAGGCCGATCGGGCCTGCTCCGCCGACGATGGCGGTCTGGCCTGCAGCGGCGCCGGAGCGTGTGGCTGCGTGGTGGGCAACTGACAATGGTTCGATCAACGCAGCCTGGTCGAGCGGAATATCGCCGATCGGGTGCACCCAACGGCGTTGGACGACGATCTTCTCCGAGAGTCCGCCGCCGTGCCCGCCGAGGCCGATGAAGTTCATGTCTTTCGACAGCTGATAGCTCTGGCCGGGGCCGGTGTCGACGTCTTCGGCAATGATGTAGGGCTCGACGACGACGTTCTGCCCTACCTCCAGATCATCCACTCCTTGGCCAAGCGCTGTGATCGTGCCGGAGAATTCGTGCCCCATCGTGACAGGCGCGGACTCGCCGGAAATCGGATGGGGGTGCCCTGCCGGAGGGACGAAGATTGGCCCTTCGAGGTATTCGTGGAGGTCCGTTCCGCAGATCCCGCACCATGCGACGTCGATGGCGACAGTGCCTGGACGCAGTTCGGGCTCTGGGATGTCTTCGATCCGGATGTCGTTGCGCGCGTGGAAACGTGCTGCTCTCATGGTGATTCCTTCCGCGGTCTGAGAATGCCGTTCGGCATTCTTTGACGCTAGGGCGCGTGAGGCGATCGAGCCAGGGTTGCAAGGGATTGCATGTGGGCGGCGTCACCGTTGATTTATACCCCCTAGGGGTATAAATTGAAGGCATGGACAGACAGCAGAATCATCAGCAATACGGAATGCAGTCTGCTGAGACGGGCCATTCCGCACACACTGAGGCCATCGCCCACTCCGATCACGCTCAGCATGACCACAGTGGTCATGGCGACCACTCCGGTCACGAGAGCCACTCCGGCCATTCGGGCCACGCGGGTCATGCCGGCCATGGCGATCATGTCGCGCAGTTCCGGCGCCTGTTCTGGATCATGCTCGTCATCGCCGTCCCTGTCGTCGCGTTCAGCCCGATGTTCGGCCACCTCGTCGGGTATGAGATTCCCGAAACCGGCCTCCTCGGTGCGCTTCGCTGGCTCGCTCCGATCCTCGGCACCGTCATGTACGTCTGGGGTGGTAGGCCGTTCCTGACCGGCGGCCTCGACGAGATCAAGGCGCGCAGCCCCGGTATGATGCTGCTCATCGCCTTAGCGATCACGGTCGCCTTCATCTCCTCCTGGGGCTCGTCGTTGGGTCTGCTCGATCCGCAGCTCGACTTCTGGTGGGAGCTGGCCCTGTTGGTCGTGATCATGCTCGCCGGTCACTGGATGGAGATGCGTTCTCTGGCACAGACCACCTCGGCGCTTGACGGTCTCGCCGCGCTGCTGCCGGATGAGGCCGAGAAGATCATCGATGGGGAGACGGTGAGCGTCGCTCCGTCCGACCTCGTCGTCGGGGACATCGTCCTCGTTCGACCCGGTGCCTCGGTGCCCGCCGACGGACGGATCATCGACGGTTCGGCCCATATGGACGAATCCATGGTCACCGGAGAATCGACGACGGTCCGACGCGGCGAAGGCGACTCGGTTGTGGCCGGCACCGTCGCCGCCGATTCCGGGCTTCGGGTCGAGATCACCGCGATCGGTGGCGACACAACGCTGGCCGGTATCCAGAAGCTGGTCTCCGACGCTCAGAGCTCGTCATCGCGAGCCCAGCGCATCGCCGATCGAGCCTCGGCCTGGCTGTTCTGGTTCGCTCTCGGCGCTGCCGTCATCACAGTGGTCGTCTGGACGCTCATCGGCATGCCCGATTCGGCGGTCGTGCGCACGATCACCGTGCTCGTCATCGCCTGTCCTCACGCCTTGGGTCTGGCCATTCCGCTGGTCGTGTCGATCGCCACCGAACGTGCCGCCCGTGCCGGCGTCCTCGTCAAGGACCGGCTCGCGCTCGAGACGATGCGCACGGTCGATTCCGTGCTCTTCGACAAGACCGGCACTCTGACGAAGGGTCAGCCGACGGTCACCGCCATCGAAGTCGTCGAGGGTGCCGGGGCCACGCGGGCCGAGAGTGAAGTGCTTGGCCTGGCGGCTGCGGCCGAAGCCGACAGCGAGCACCCGCTGGCCGCAGCCATCGTCACGGCTGCGGCTGAACGGGGGATCGACGTGCCGACAGCATCCGACTTCTCGTCGTCACCTGCGGTTGGGGTCAAGGCCGTCATCGCAGGCCAGACGGTCGAGGTGGGTGGTCCCAGACTGCTCGAGGCGTATGACGCGCCCGAGGCGAAGTCTGCGGAGGCCTGGCGAGCCGAAGGTGCCATCATCCTCCACGTGCTCGTCAACGGATCTGTCGTCGGAGCCCTGCGGTTGGCCGATGAGATCCGGCCGGAGTCTCGCGATGCCGTCGATGCACTCCACGCCATCGGTGCACAGGTCGTGATGATCACCGGAGACGCCGAGGCGGTCGCGCAGTCCGTTGCCTCCGAGCTCGGCATCGACCGTGTCTTTGCCGGCGTTCATCCCGCCGACAAGGCGGCGAAGGTCTCCGAGCTGCAGGGGGAGGGGCGTCGTGTGGCGATGGTCGGTGACGGTGTCAATGACGCTCCTGCGCTCGCGCAGGCCGATGTCGGCATCGCCATCGGGGCCGGAACCGATGTGGCCATCGGCTCTGCCGGAGTCATCCTCGCTTCCGACGATCCGCGGTCCGTGCTCTCGATCGTCGAGCTTTCTCGGGCGACCTATCGGAAGATGAAGCAGAATTTGTGGTGGGCGGCCGGATACAACCTCCTGTCGGTGCCGTTGGCAGCAGGAATCCTCGCTCCCATCGGGTTCGTTCTGCCGATGAGCGTGGGCGCGATCCTCATGTCGATCTCGACGATCGTCGTCGCCCTCAACGCTCAGCTGCTGCGCCGACTCGACCTGCATCCGCATGCGGCTGTCGAGCGAGTGCGTTCCAAGAACTGATCTCGGCGCAGACGACTGAGGCGGGTGATGCCGTTGAGCATCACCCGCCTCAGCGTGTTCTGGCCGGTGGAGCTCTTCGCCCCGGCGGAGTGTCAGCGCGCCAGCGTCTCGTCGATGGAGCTGGTTCCGATGGCGAGAGTGACCTGCGTGCCCCACGGGTCGACGACTCGCACAGAACGTCCGTCATCAGCGAAATCGAGGCTGTGCGCACGCAGACGCGCGACCAGTGCATCGAGATCCTCGCGGCCGGGAACGGTGATCGCCACATCCCCGAGACCGAGGCTGGCCGCCCGGGGGCCGGCACCGCGGCTGTTCCAGGTGTTCATGGCCACGTGGTGGTGGTATCCGCCGGCCGCAGCGAAGAGGACTCCGGGCATCGACGACAGTGACGGTTCGAAGCCGAGCGCGTCGACGTAGAACTCACGGGCCTGCGGGATGTTGCCGACCTGCAGATGGACGTGGCCGACGATGCCGGGTTCGGCCACGGTGTTCGCGAGGACGTCCTGGTTGAGGTGACGCTCGAGGAAACGGTTCGGATCGAGGTGGATCGAATCCATCTGGACCTCTCCGTCGATGGAGTGCGTCCATTCCGAGCGAACCCGGTCGACGTAGAGTTCGATGCCGTTGCCCTCGGGGTCGGTGAAGTAGAAGGCCTGGCTGACCAGGTGGTCGCTGGATCCGACGAAAGTGCTGTTCGTGTTCTGAGCGGCATGGGCGACGGTGGCCGCCAAAGCTTCCTTGTCGTCGAAGAGGAACGCGGTGTGGAACAGGCCGGCCTGCTTGGGGTCGACACCGGGAAGGCCCGGGGTGGCGACGAGCTTGACCAGGGGAGTGGTGCCGCGGCCGAGCACGCGGTGGACTTCGCCATCGCGGGAGGTCTCCTCGAGAGGTTCCATCGCCAGGGCGTTCGAGTAGTAGTTCGACATCTCCTCGAGATCGCCGACGCGCAGAGTCACGGCGTCCATTCCGGTGGCGGCGCTGAGTGTGGTGTCATTGACGGCCGGTGAGGCGGTCGTATCGGTGGGGGTGTCGGTGACGGTCATGCGGCTCTCCTGAACACGGTGTGCTGATAGATCCAGTGTAGATCTATCTAGTTGAACATTCAACAACCATGCTGGTGGTTCTTATTCCCAGAGGTCGGAGCGGGTTAGTTTCCCGGTAGCTCAGGAAGGCCGTGGCCGATGGAGATCGCCGCCTGTCGAACCTGACGGCCCAGCGATTGAGTCTTCTCTTCGGGGAAGTCGTCGATTGTTCCGGTGACCTGGATGGCGGCAAGGATTCCATAGTCGCCCGGAATTGCGGCGGCGACGCTGGCGACCCCGGGCTCGCGTTCTTCCCGGGAGATCGAATAGCCGCGATCTCGGATCCCGGCAACGTCGAGCATCAGTGCGTCGAGCTCGGGGGTCTGCTCAGGTTTCGCCGCCTGCTCCTGATGCAGTGTCATGATGTCGTCGTCCTTGAGCTGGGCGAGGATGGCCTTTCCGCCGCCTGTGGTGAGTGGGAGCCGAGAGCCGACGACGAGTTCGTAGCCGAAGTTGCGGGCAATGCCCGCACGGGAGAGGGCGACTCTCTGTCCATTGTGTTCGCGGTACAGCGTTGAGGTCAGGCCGGTGATTGAGGCGAGTTCGATGAGCACCGGGCGGGCTGCGCGGATCAGGGGGTTGGTCGTTGAGAAGGCGTGTGCGCCGAATGTGAGAGCAATGCCCGGGCGGTAGCCGTTGCTGTCTCGCTCCACTCGATCGCGGGACTCGAGGACGGCGAGGATTCGCTGAGTGGTTGCCACCGGGAGTTCGGCGCGCCGAGCGATCTCATTCAGGCGTAGCGGTCCTCGTGAGCTGTCGAGGATCTCGAGAACGTCGATGGCTCTCTCGAGTGACCTCATCGGGGATTTCTGGGCAGGCATTCGGTCCCTCCGGTCGGCTGTTGGGTGCGTCGGACTCCCATGCAGTGAGATTCTACCTTCCGGAAATGATATTCCGTTTTCATTTAGCGGATTCACGGTGTTGACAATCACTTCCGCGCACTGCAGTATTTCGTACTGCGACATTAAGTCTCATAGAATGGGTGCAAGGATGCATATAGCGGTAATTGGTTTGGGTGAAGCGGGAACGCTCTACGCCCGTGGCCTCGTCGAACTCGGTTGGGAGGTCACCGGATTCGACCCGGCCGACATTCCGACTCCGCGCGGAGTCTCACGCGTAGCGTCGCCGAAGGATTTGGTCGAATCCGCGGACGCAGTGATGTGCCTCGTCGGCGGTCGTGCGGCCGTGCCCGCCGCCGCCTCGGTGGCCGAATTCCTGTCACGGGACGCGTTCTTCATCGACATGAACTCTGCGTCGGCAGAGATTAAGGCACACGTTGCCAGCGTCGTCGGTGTCCGCAGGTATGCCGACGTCGCTGTCGTCGGCTCAGTTCCCGAACACGGCGCAGCCACGCCGCTGGTCATCAGCGGTGCCGCCTCGGGCCGAGCGGCGGAGGTCTTCTCCGCACTCGGGGCCGCTGTCGAGGACATCGCCGGAGAACCCGGCGATGCCGCACGGCGCAAGCTCCTGCGCAGCTCATTCATGAAGGGCCTTGGGGCGCTCATCGTCGAAACGCTTCGCGCAGGCGAGGCGATGGGGGCCGAAGACTGGGCCCTCGCACAGATCGCCGACGAACACTCCGGAGGAGCCGAATCGGTCGAGCGCCTCAGAACCGGGACGATCAAGCACGCAGACCGTCGCGGACATGAGGCAGAAGAAGCCGCAGAGATGCTTGAACAGCTCGGCGTGCGAGCGACGATGTCGCACGCGGCGGCGCATTCTCATGCACAGATCGTCAACGACGCGGCCCGGTCCGAGCAGGACCTACTCAAGGCCTACTCGACGATCCCGGCCGCCAACGTCGGCGATGCCCGCGACCGAATGGGAATGCTCGACGGCGGCATCAGGGCGCTGTGGCCAGGTGCCAAAGCGGTGGGGTGGGCGAGGACCGTCTGGGTACCGGCCGGCGACAACCTCCGTCTGCGCGAAGCACTCGACCGGATCGAGCCCGGCGATATCCTTGTCGTCAACGGCCATGGACACACAGACCGCGCACTCATGGGCGAACTCATGGCGGAGAAGGCCAAGGCACGCGGCGCAGTCGGAGTCATCGCGGACGGCGCACTCCGAGACGCCCGCGATCTCGAGGAGATCGGATTCTCCGCCTGGGCCCGGGCGGTCAGTCCTGCGGGGCCGTACAAGAACGGACCCGGACAGATCGACGTCCCGGTCGCGGTCGGCGGGGTCGTCGTCGAGCCTGGTGACCTCATCGTCGCCGACGACGACGGAGTCATCGTGGTCCCAGCGGGAGAAGCCGCGTCAACACTGCCCAAGGCACTGTCTGTCCAGGAGGACGAAGCAGGACGTCGCGCGCAGATCCTCAGAGGTGACCTGACATGATGGCCGTTCTCGCGCTCGTTGTCTTCATCGCCGTCATCATCGTCTGGAATGCCGTCGTCGGTCGCAACATCGGCGAGGCGATGACTCTGGGTTTCCTCTCCATCTGCGTTTTCGCCTTCATCGCCGGTCCCTCCGACGAGGACTCGGTGCTGACGATGATCTGGGCATCCGTCTCCGACGCTCTGACGGAAGAGATCATGTTCGCCGCGCTCGCCTTCGTCTTCGTGTCCTATGTGCTCGAGCGAACTCCCGTGCTCACCAAGCTCGTCGATCTGCTCAATTCCCTGCTAGGGCGATTCCGCGGAGGCCACCTCTACACCACCACGGTGGCCGGAGCGATCTTCGGCGCCATCGCACATATCGGCGCTGCCATCACCGCTGCAGTCGGATCGATCACGATTCCCTGGATGAAGAAGTCCGGGGTCAAACCGGAGATCGCCGCTACCGTGGCATCGGGACTTGCCGGCTTCGGTGTCAGCTTTCCATTTTCGGGAACGATGTTCATCCTCGTCGGCGGCCTTGTTGCGCAAGGAGCGATGGAGTCCCATGAGATCGTCATGCCCTTGTTCTTCGCCGGGCTGTGGGCGCTCGTCTACCGTCTGATCGTGGCGTTCTGGATAGTTCGGAAATACAAGATTCCGGCAGTGCCGTCTGAAGATCGACTGCCCATCCGCACGAGTCTGTCCCAGGGATGGACGACGATTCTGCTCCTGGTTCCCATTTTCGTTCCCCTGGTCCTGTCGTTCGGTCCGCTCGCGGATTTCCTCGCGGACTTCACTGGCGTCAGTGCAGAATCCGAACCGGGCAAGACTCTTGCTGACGGCACAGTTCTCGATCCGACACCGCTGGCGATGCCGGACGTCGTCAGTCTGCTCACCTGGATTCCGGTGCTGATGATCGTCTTCGTGCTCATCCTCGGGCGCAAGTCACTGCCGAGATCGGCCTCGGGGTGGTGGAAGCTCATCGAGGGATCTGCCTCATCGTTCGGCGTCATCGGCATCACGATCTTCGCGGCATTCTCCGCATCGAATCTCCTCGGGGAGATCGGTCTGGCTGCCGAACTCGAGGCGCTGCTGTCCTATCTCGATGTGCCGAAGTGGCTGATGGCGATCGCAATCGGAGTGATCATCATTCTCATTGCTGTGCCGCTGACCGCCAGCGCGACCATGGCTGCGATCGGGCCCGTCGCGGTGATGACGATGGCGAGTACAGGCATTCCCGTGCCGGTTGCAGCCGCGGCAGCCCTGATCTTCGCCTCGACGGAGGGGGCCTCTCCGCCATCAGGGGCTCCGATCTACGTGGCAGCGGGCATCGCTGAGGTGAATCCCGGTAAGACATTCGTCCCGCTGCTCAAGTACTACTGCGTCCCGTTGCTGGGCGTCGGCACGCTCATCGCCCTCGGGTTCCTCCCGATCTGAGCCGCGAGAAGTCAAGAAAGGAACCAGACAATGAATGTTTCGACGAATCGAAGCCGTGGCCGCTTCGAAGCGATGTGCTCTCAGCTCTTCGCCGCCTCGACAGTGCTATTCCTCCTCGGAGGGGCAGTGATCGTCATCTTCCAGATCGTCCTCATCGTCGCGGGGAAGGGCATGATGGCTATGGACGTCGCCGAGGCGGTCGGACCGTATGCCTTCGGCATGTCGTCGATCGCGGGGCTCCTGGCCTTCGTCCTCACCTATTTCCACAAAGGAGCGTCGAAAGATGGAGAAGACTGAATACCCGACCTACGCCCAATTGGAGGAAAACACTCCGCCCGGATCAGCGTGGGGTGTCTTCGCCGACGCGGATCGGGGCACAGCGAACTTCGCCGATGGTGAAGATGTCCGTGAGGCTGCAGCATCGGTGTCGAGGGGAGAGGTGTTCAACCTCGACTATGCGCTCGATGCGTTTGACCCGCCGATGGCTCGTGCCAGGCGCGCACCGGAGCACGAGATCCTCTCGGCGCACTCGGAGTCCCGCGATGATGTTCTCCGCGAGTTCTTCCTGCAGGCGACCTCACAGGTCGATGGTCTTCGACATCGACGCGCCTCCGGATACGGCTTCTACAACGGTGTCGCAGACGCATCGATCCGGCCCGGGGCTCCCGACCTCGGTGTCCAAGCCTGGGCAGAACGGCCGATCGTGGGACGGGGCATTCTTCTCGATATTGCGGGCCTCCTCGCTGATGAGGGCACACCTCTGGAGCACCGAGGCGGTCCCGTCCTTGAGGTCGACCACCTTGAGCGAGCATGTGCGCGACAGGGCGTGAGCGTTCGTTCCGGCGACATCGTCATGGTGCACACCGGTTGGTCCACATGGTTCATCGGCTCCACCGACGATGTCCGCGATGAGGTTCGATCTGGGCGGCGCGCTACGGGTTTCCGGCAGTCGAAGGACCTGGCTCGATGGATCTGGGAACATCAGGTGGCGACATTCGCAACCGACACCTTCGCCGTTGAGGTCCTACCTGTTGTCGCTGACAGCGACTTCCACGAATCGGCGCCCGAGGACAGGGGGATGATGCATCAGGAGCTCATTGCCAAGCTCGGAGTGCCGCTCGGAGAGCTGTGGAATCTCGAAGCGCTGCTCGAGGACTCATTGCGTACGGGGCGTTGGGACGCGATGTGCGTCATCAAACCGCTCAACCTCGTCGGAGGAGTCGGCTCTCCGCCGAACGCCACCGCGATTCGGTGACGAAAGTCTTCGGCGAACGGCTCGGCCGTCGCCCTCGGGAATGTGGTACGACAGAGGGCACATGCTGTCTGAGGGTGCGACTGCAGCGATGACCGACGTCGAAGGAGATGCTGGCATGAACGGTGCCGAGAGCCTGGTGGAAACGCTGGGACACAATGGAGTCGAGGTGTGTTTCGCGAATCCCGGAACTTCGGAGATGCACTTCGTGGCGGCCTTGGACAGGCAACCGCGTGTCCGTGGTGTGCTCGGACTCTTCGAAGGGATAGTCACCGGAGCCGCCGACGGCTATTCGCGACTGCTTGATCGGCCCGCGGCGACTCTGCTGCATCTCGGTCCGGGCGCGGCCAACGGACTGTCCGCACTGCACAATGCGCTCCGGGCACGTTCCTCGATCGTCAATATCGTCGGCGACCACGCTGGTTACCACCGAGGCCTCGATGCGCCGCTGACCTCGGATATCGAGGGGGCGCTGCGGCCTTTCAGCGACTGGGTGCGCACTTCTCATTCGGCGAACTCGATCGCCGGCGACGCCGCCGACGCCATCGGCTTCAGTCTGCCGGGACGGATCAGCTCACTCATCCTTCCCGCCGATACGGCATGGAATTCCGCCGATGAATACTCGACTCCGCCGAAAGCGGTCGAACCGATGCAGCGTGCGATCGATCCCGGCGAGGTCGACGCTGCAGCGGAACGTCTGAAGGATTCGGGTCGTCGTACCGCAATCCTTCTGGGCGGGCGTGCTCTGCGCTCGAGGCAGCTCGAAACCGCGGCGCAGATCGCGGGGGCCACCGGTGCCTCGGTGCTGGCCGAAACCTTCGCTCCACGCACCGAGAGAGGTGCGGGACGGCCGACGGTGGCGAAGATCCCCTATCCTGTCGAGCCGTCCGTCAAGCTGCTGAGCAGCTTCGATGCCGTAATTCTTGTCGATGCCAAACCGCCCGTCGCCTTCTTCGCCTATCCGGACAAGCCGAGTGTACTTACCCGGCCGGGGACGACGTTCTACACACTCAGCCCCATCGGGGCGGACTCGTCGGTGGCACTGGAGGCTCTGCAGGACGCGATCGGCCCCGCAGCGAAAAGGCCCGTCCTCGCAGACCCGGCCGCGACCGGATCTGTCCTGCCCTCGGTTCTGGCGAAATCGACTTCGGCTCCCCGTCCGGAGGGGGCGATCACCCCCGCCAAGCTCGCAGCGTGGCTTTCAGGGGCGATCCCTGAGAACGCGATCGTCCTCGACGAGTCGATCACCACCGGCCGGGACTTCTACGACCGGACGGAGACATCGGCTCCGCACGATTGCCTGGGCGGCACCGGAGGATCCATCGGCTGGGCACTGCCGGTCGGAGTCGGGGCGGCGGTCTCGAGCCCGGACCGGAAGGTCATCGTTCTCGAGTCCGACGGCTCGGGAATGTACACCCCGCAGGCGCTGTGGACTTATGCCAGAGAGCAGCTCGACGTCATCGTGCTCTTGTTCGCCAATCGGAAATACCAGATACTGCGCGATGAAATGTCCAATGTCGGGGTACCTGACTTCGGACCCGAGGCACAGTGCCTACTTGACATCGACAATCCCGATATCGATTGGGTCAGCCTCGCGAAAGGCCTGGGTGTCCCGGCGACGCGGGTGGAGACCATTGCCGAACTCGATCGCGACTTCAGGGCAGGCGTGGCCGATGCGGGTCCGCGGTTGATCGAAGTGTCGCTCTAGAGATCTGAAACGTCCTTCCGGAGCAACGCCGCAGATCGCGGCATATCGTCAGTTTGCTAAGGCTCTGCGCGGATTCTCAACGATCATCTGTCTGATGGCGGCGGATTCGACACCGTGATCGAGCAGAATTCTCGCCCACATGGGCAACCCGGCGGCGATGCTTCCGAACTCGGGTTGGCCGAGGTCGCCGCTGAGAACGGTCGACTGCGGCCCGCACTGCTCGATCACCCGGAGGACTCGATCGAGCGTCACTTTTCCCGTGGCCAAGGAGTTCATCGTGTGTTCGATGAGGGCGCCGCGTCGGGCCATCTCGACTTGCGCAGGGATTGAGATATCGAGATGAGGCAGGCACGGGTGAGTGACGATGACGTTGTCGAGTCCGCGGTTGTCGGCCAGGTCGAGGACGACGAAGATCTCATTCTGATCCAAATGCCCGGTGGCCAGCACCAACGAGTTGCGCACTGCCGCGTCGATGACATCGACGAGCGCATCGACGGGTCTGCCGCCGTCGATGATCCGGACGGGATTCCGATGTGAGTCGGGTTCCGAGAGCGAGGTGGATCTCTCGAACCGGCACTGGATCCTGCTGTCCTTCGTCGGCAGCCACACGACCTTGGCCCCCATCCGCGCTGCGATGTCGACTGCGTCCGGGTTGAGACCGCCGACTGACCGGTTGAGCGTGATCGACGCCAGTGGGCGGGAGGGAAGGCCTGCGGGTGCCATGGAGACCATCGTCGTCGTCGGAATGGAATGGGACTTGACGACGAATCCGGCAATACCGGCCGAACCGAAGTCCCACGCGGCCTCATCAATTGACTGCGAACGAGCCACGATATCCGGACTCGGATGCGTGTGAAGGTCGATTCCGCCCTCTGTCACCGCGACAACCTCATCTGCGAGAAGTGCGCTCAGGCCGCCGTTGAGTCGGCTTTCAATGTCACCTGTCATCGATCTTCGACCTCCCGACGGTGAGGACGGTTGCCAGCCCGATGATGGAAGCGCACGTCATATAGGCTGCAGGGGCGAGTGTCCATCCGGTGAGGTCAGTCAACCACTGTGCGACGTAGGGGCCGAATCCGCCTCCCACGATCGTGCCGATCGAGAAGCCGAACGCGACACCCGTCAAACGCGCGGTCGATCTGAACAGCTCAGTGAAGAGGGGATAGCCGATCGCCTGCGCGAAGACCCAGGGAACGAATGAGATCGCCATCGTCAGCGGGAGAGGCCAGCCGCTTGCGGGACTCATGAGGGCGAAGCTGGGAATTGTGAGCAGAATGTATCCGACCATCGCGTACGCGTAGGTGCGGCCGCGACCGATGCGGTCGGACACGAGGGCAGCGAAGGGCATGAGGATGGCGAACAGGACGGTGATGACCGCGTTCGTGCCGAACGCCTCGCTGGTCGAATAGTCGAGTTCAGTGGTCAGATAGGTATTGAGGTATACGTGTCCGACATAACCGGTCAGGGACATCGAAAAGGCGAGAAGAATGAGCTTGATGGTCGCCGTGCGTTCATGTCGGAGGACCGAGACTATCGGGGGCGGGCCGGCCGACGCGGTCTTTGCGGAGAATTTCGCGGACTCGGGAAGAGTGTTCCTGATCCACAGGATGATGATGCTCAAGGGCAGAGACAGCAGGAACGGCAATCTCCATCCCCATTCGGCCATGGCGCTGTCGCCGAAGACGGTGCTGACGAGAGAAGCGACTCCGCTCGCCGCGGCCGTTCCCAAGGCGATCCCGGCTGGGGTGAAGGCTCCGAAGAACCCGCGACGTTCGGGCGGCGCCATCTCCGCGATGTACGTCGCTGCTCCACTGGCCTCGCCGCCTGCGCAGAGCCCCTGGACCAGCCTCAGCAGCACGAGGAGGACAGGCGCAGTCAAGCCGATATCGGAGTATGCAGGAATCAGGCCCATCAGCGAGCTGACCGCGCCCATCATGATGACGCTCGTCAGAAGCGATGCCCTGCGACCGTGCCGATCGCCGAGCCAGCCGAAGAACAGTGCGCCGATCGGGCGCATGAGGAAACCGCTGCCGAACACGGCGAGAGTTGCCAACAGAGCGATGGTGGGGTCGGATTGGGGCATCAGCGCAGCTGCCACAAAGATCGCGAGGGTGGCGAAGAGGGAATAGTCGTAGTATTCGAGCAGTGAACCGGCGCCGCCGGTCAGGGCGGTCTTCCAGACCGTTCGTCGAGTCGTTTTCGCAGTCTTGATTTCTTCAGTCAACATCACTGTTGTCTCCTTATCGGGCACCATTGCCCCCGGTCCGACGGGGTTATGTAGGCAAGTGTCTGCCAGTCGCAACCCTCACATATTTACCATTAGATGATAAGTGCATATCGGGGCGTGATTTCAGCATACATGCAGTGGAAATTCCAGCAAAGTGTGTGTCGATTCCGCCGACGTCAACAGTGGCCTCGGGGCAGTGGAGGGAGGTCGGCGTTGACAGGTCCGATAGATTCTCGAGCATGGAGCACAATCAGCGTCCGGAGGTGCCGAAGGCCGGCCGCACCGTCACTCACAAGGTCCTCAGTCTGCTGACGACATTCGAAGAGCCGCGGCGCAGCTTCACCCTCACCGAGCTCGCCGACGCGGCGCAGATTCCACTGAGCACGGCGCACCGCCTGGTCAATGAGCTCGTCGAATGGGAGTTTCTCTCCCGCACCCCGCAGGGTCGGTATCAGCTGGGCCTGCGACTGTGGGAGATGGGGCAGAACGTCGGCAGGCAGCTGCGCGAGACTGCTCGACCATTCATCCAGGATCTCTATTCATTCACGGGCGAGACGTCCCAGCTTGCGATCCGCGACGGTCGTGAGGTGCTCTACATCGACCGCGTCTATGGGACGGAGAGGGTCCCGCGCGCGTCACGGGTCGGCGGGCGCCTGCCGATGCATTCCACCGCGGTCGGAAAGGTGCTGCTGGCTTTCGAGGAAGACTGGCTCTCCGAAGCCTACCTGCGGCAGCCGCTCGACCAGGTCGCGCCGCGGACCGTGACGAACCCCGGTCTGCTTGCCGAGCAGCTCGAGCAGATCCGGACCGAAGGGTTCTCTGTGACCAACGAAGAGCAGAGACCCGGCGCCTGCTCGATCGCGGTCCCCGTCTTCCATACCGGACGCATCGGTTCGAGCATCGGTCTCGTCGTCGCCTCCGAGAAGGCCAGCACGTTGACGCGCCATCTGGCGACGCTCAAGGGAGTCAGCGAGCGCATCGAGGCGGCAACCGCGAGGATTCCTCTCGAAACCTTGCTGGGGTCGCATCGCTGAAGGGGCGGATCAACAAGTTCGATTGTCGATCGTCGGGTTTCTGGGGAAAGTCTCGTCGAACCTGCACGTCGTTTCTGGTCTGGTGCTTCGTCGAGGTTGGGTGCGTCTCTCTGGCATAACGCTGACCTCGAAAAAGGCGCCGCCGACGCCGCCTGAGACGGCTCTTTGGAGGCTTCCAGGTCGCTTCCGCTGAACGGAAGCCACGTCATCGAAAATCTTCGCTGTGCCTGTAGGGTGATCATCACTGTCAGCAGTGACCCGCATCACAGGAGATGGAATGACTTTGCAATCCGCAGCAGAGACCGGCAAGTGCCCCTACAGCGGCGCGGCTGAAGGCTCTCACCACGGGTACGAACCCTTCGACATGAAGAACCCTTTCCCGGCCTATGCCGAGATGCGCAAGGAAGAACCCGTGATGTTCGATGAGCGAGTCGGCTACTGGGTCGTGACACGCTACGAGGACATCAAAGCGGTCTTCGAAGACTGGGAGACCTTCTCCTCGGAGAACGCGCAGGCTCCGGTGCGCAAACGCGGACCGCAGGCCACGAAGATCATGAAAGACGGAGGCTTCACCGCCTACTCCGGGCTCTCGGCACGCATCCCGCCGGAGCACACCCGCATTCGTGAGATCGTGCAGAAGGCATTCACGCCGCGACGCTTCAAGAAGCTCGAACCAGAGATCCGCGACAACGTCGTCAGCCGCATCGAAACGATGCTTGCGCGTCCTGACAAAGACGGTGAGATAATCCGCGATCTCGCCTATGACATCCCGACCATCACCATCCTCACGCTCATCGGTGCCGATATCGACAAGGTCGATACCTACAAACGCTGGTCCGACTCCCGCGCCGCCATGACGTGGGGAGACCTGTCGGACGAGGAGCAGATCCCACACGCCCACAACCTCGTCGAGTATTGGCAGGAATGTCTGAGCATCGTCGCCGACGCCCATGAGAACGGCGGAGATTCGATGACCGCCGACCTGGTCACAGCACAGTCCGAAGGCGCGGAGATCAGCGACCATGAGATCGCGTCCGTCCTCTACTCGCTCCTCTTCGCCGGCCACGAGACGACGACAACGCTGATCGGCAACACCCTGCGAGTGCTGTTGGTCCATCCAGATCAATGGCAGGCGCTCATCGACGATGAGAAGAAGATACCCAAAGCGGTCGACGAGGTCCTCAGGTACTCCGGTTCGATCGTCGGCTGGCGCCGCAAAGCGCTGAAGGACGCCGAGGTGGGAGGCGTGAAGATCGCCGAGGGCGACGAACTGCTGCTGCTCATGGGCTCAGCCAACCGTGACGAGTCCCGCTTCGACGGCGGAGAGGACTTCGACATCGACCGACCCAACGCCCGTGAACATCTGTCCTTCGGATTCGGCATCCACTACTGCCTGGGCAATATGCTCGCGAAGCTGCAGGCGAAGATCTGCCTGCAGGAGATCACCCGCCTGGCACCGAATCTCAAGCTCGTCGACGGTGAGAACATCGACTTCCGGGAGAACCTGTCGTTCCGTGTCCCCACATCCGTTCCGGTGACCTGGTGAAGGAGAAGTCCATGAGTTTCGTACAATCATTCGACTCCACGTCCGAACCCCGCCTGGAAGACCTCGGCGGCAAGGGTGCCTCGCTGGTGACCATGACGCAGGCAGGAATGCCCGTGCCACCCGGATTCGTCGTCACAACCGAATCTTTCGACTCCTTCGTCTCCGAATCCGGCATCGCCGAGGAGATCGTCACCGAACTCGGAGCTCTCAATCCCGATGACGTAACTGAGGTCGACGAGATCTCCGCTCGCATCCGCCGTCGGCTCACCGACTCCGAGGTGCCCGAAGCTGTTCGGAGCGCCACGAAGACCGCTTACGACGAGCTCGTTGCCGCCTGCGGGGGAGAAGTACCCATGGCTGTGCGGTCCTCGGCCACGGCAGAAGACCTGCCCGACGCCAGTTTTGCCGGCCAGCAGGACACCTACCTGTGGCTGAGCGGATACGCAGCGGTGACCGAACACATCCGCCGGTGCTGGGCTTCCCTCTACACGTCCCGAGCCATCATCTACCGGCTGAAGAACAACATTCCCGATGAGGGCCTGTCGATGGCCGTCGTCGTGCAGAAGATGGTGAATGCAAAGACCGCTGGAGTGGCGATCACGATGAACCCCGCCAACGGCGACCGGTCGAAGATCGCCATCGACGCGTCTTGGGGCGTCGGAGAGACCGTCGTCTCCGGTCTCGTCACTCCCGACAACATTCTGCTGGACAAGATCACCCTCCAGGTCGTCAACGAACATATCGGAGAGAAGCACATCGAACTCGTCCCCGCCGACGGGGAGCTCGCCGAACGCGAGGTGCCGGTCGAACGCGCCGAAGTCCGGTGCCTCTCTGATGAGGAGCTCACCGAAGTGGCGACCCTGGCCAAGCGGGCGGAGAAGCACTACAAATGCCCGCAGGACATCGAATGGGCACTTGATCGGGACCTGCCGGAGGGTGAGAACCTGCTCCTGCTGCAGTCCCGGCCGGAGACGGTGCATTCCTCTGCAGAGAAGAAGAGCGAGAAAGAACCCGCGGCCGCGACGAAGCCGGCTGCGCCTGCTGCAGCCTCGACCGGCGGAATCGACCTCGGATCGATCACTGCCTCCCTGATGAAGAAGAGCGGCTGAACCCTGCCGCAGCGAACCTCACTTACGACCGAACTCACGAACCACCGATGCAATGGAGCAGACAATGTCAATGAAGTCGTTTCCCCGTCCCTCCGATCTTCCCGTCCCAGCCGGCGCCGAAGGCTGGGAGAGGATCTACCCCTACTACCTCGTATTCCAGGACAGCCTGAAGGCGATAGAGGACGAGAAGTTCTGGTTCTGCGATTCGCAGCACTGGCCGACCGTGTTCAAGCCGTTCGAGACCATCGGCGGAGAGTTCGCCGTCAAGTGCCTCGGCCAATACAACGCCCGTCACCTGATGATCCCCAATGCCAACGGCATCGACTTCCGCATCCACCAGGGCTACCTCTACATGTCGCCCATCCCCGTGCCCGAAAACCAGATCGAGGCTCGGCTGCCGGAGTTCCAAGCCCGCATCGGCCACTACTTCGCCAACTGGGAACCGCTCCTGGAACAGTGGAAGACGAAGGTCCGCGGAACCATCGACGAGATCGAGGCGCTCGACTTCTCGAAGCTTCCCGATATGGTCCCCATGGATGACATCCTCTCCGGCAAGGCCAAGGACGGATCCGAGCGACTGCTCGAGAACTTCGACCGCCTCATCCAGCTCGCCTACCAGAACTGGCAGTACCACTTCGAGTTCCTCAACCTCGGCTACATCGCCTATCTCGACTTCTTCAATTACTGCAAGGAGATCTTCCCCGACATTCCCGACCAGTCGATCGCAACGATGGTCCAGGGCGTGGACATGGAGCTCTTCCGCCCCGACGACGAACTCAAACAGCTGGCAACCACAGCCGTCGAACTCGGCCTGCAGGCTGCATTCGACAACACCGACGACGCCGAGGCGACGCTTGAGGCCATCGCCGCAGCTGATGGCGGCACTGCCTGGCTGGCCCAGTGGGAGAAAGCTCAGGACCCTTGGTTCAACTTCACCACCGGGAACGGCTTCTACGCCCACGACGAGTACTGGAAAGAGAACTTCTCGATCCCGCTCGGCTTCATCGCCGACTACATTCGCCGCCTCGACGAGGGGCAGACGATCATGCGGCCGACCGAAGCACTCATCGAGGAGAAGGAGCGCATCGTCTCCGAGTATCGCGATCTTCTCGATGACGAGCAGGGTGCGACCTTCGAAGCCAAACGACACTTGGCCGCCACCGCCTACCCGTATGTGGAGAACCATAACTTCTACATCGAGCACTGGACGATGGGCGTGTTCTGGCGCAAGGTCCGCGAACTCGCCGCGACCCTCGTCGAGCACGGAGTCTTCGCCGAAACAGGCGACTTCCTCTACCTCAACCGCAATGAAGTCCGTGATGTCCTCTTCGACCTCGTCACCGCGTGGGGAGTGGGCGCCCCACAGGGTCCGATCGCCCCGGCCTACTGGCCGCCGATCATCGAAGAGCGCAAGAAGATCGTCGCCGCCCTCAAGACCGCTCGTCCGCAGCCGGCGCTGAATACCCCGCCGGAGGCCATCACCGAACCGTTCACCCGGATGCTGTGGGGAATCACTACCGAGCAGGTCCAGTCCTGGCTCGAAGCCGATTCCGACAACGTCACCGGCCTGCGCGGAATGGCCGCCTCACCCGGCGTCGTCGAAGGAGTGGCCCGAGTCGTCATGGACGCGTCACAGATCCACGAGATCGAACAGGACGAGATCCTCGTCGCCCCGGTCACCGCACCCAGCTGGGGGCCGATCTTCGGCAAACTCAAGGCCACCGTCACCGACATCGGCGGCATGATGAGCCACGCCGCGATCGTCTGCCGTGAGTACGCGCTGCCGGCCGTGACCGGCACGGGCAATGCCTCGACGACGATCCGGACGGGTCAGCGACTGCGCGTGGACGGAACCCGCGGCACCGTGGAGATCCTCGACCTCGAGGACTCGGTCCCCGAAGTCAGCGGCCCCGGTGCCCACAGCCATGCCCACGCCACGGCAGCGAGCTGAACGATGACTGAGCCACGCACCGTGCTCATCACCGGCGCAGCCGGGGGACTGGGACGCGCCTTCGCCGAAGGGTTCGCAGCGGCCGGCGACCGAGTGGTCGTCGCCGATATCAACCTGGCCGGCGCGGAGGAGACGGCCACGGCTCTGCGCGCCGCCTCGGCGGAGACACTGGCCTGCGAGGTCGACGTCACCGACCGAGCCTCGACGCAGGCCCTCGCCGAGGCGGCCGCCGACTTCGGCGGAGGCAGCATCGACGTCGTCGTCAACAACGCCGCGATCTACGCCGGGATCACCCGGTCTCCCTTCGAAGACGTCGCCGAAGACGAATGGGATCTCGTGATGGGAGTCAACCTCAAGGGGCCCTGGCAGGTGACCCGGGCAGTCAGCCCGTATCTGCCTGCAGGCGGCAGAGTCGTCAACCTGTCCTCGGCCACGGTGATGTCCGGATCCACACAGTGGGCTCACTATGTGGCGTCCAAGGGAGGGGTCATCGCACTCACCAGGGTGCTGGCGAAGGAACTGGGCACCAGGGACATCACGGTCAACGCGATCGCTCCCGGGTTCACGCTCACCGAGGCCAGCTATGAGCTCATGGACGATGCAGCGACCTACGGAGTCGACCGCGGCGCCATCCGCCGTGCCAGCCAACCCGACGACATCGTCGGCGCCACGATGTTCCTCGCCTCACCCGACGCCGGATACATCACCGGCCAGACACTCGTCGTCGACGGCGGCCGACAGTTCATCTGAACACTGACGCCACAGGCGACACCGCAACCGCAGACCACCAGCACCACTGTAGGAAAGGGAATGACATGCCGACCGTACATTTCACCGATTCCGAAGGCACCACCCGCGACATCGACGCCAAAGTCGGCGACTCCGTGATGGAGACCGCGGTGCGCAACGGAGTGCCCGGCATCGTCGCCGAATGCGGCGGGTCCCTCTCATGCGCCACCTGTCACGTCTTCGTCGACGAATCCGACTTCGAAGGGCTCGACCCGATGTCGGAGATGGAAGACGAGATGCTGTGGGGCACGACCGAGGATCGGGAGGACAACTCCCGTCTGTCCTGCCAGCTCAAGGTCACCGACGACACGGACCTGCACGTGACCACTCCGGAAACCCAGGTGTGACATGACGACGACAACGCAGACGGCACCGGCCGACGTACAGGACCGACCGGCCCGCACACAGACCGGGATGCTCATCATCGGAGCCTCCCAGGCCGGAGTGCAGCTGGCGATCTCACTGCGGGGGACCGGATTCACCGAATCGATCACCCTCCTCGGCGAAGAGGACCACCGGCCTTACCAGCGGCCGGCCCTGTCGAAGGAGTTCCTGCAGGGAACGGTCGACAAAGAGAATCTCATCTTCCGCAGCGCCGAATACTGGGACGAGCACAACATCGAACTCGTCAAGAACACGCGCATCGAGAAGATCGACAAGAACCCGGACGGCTCCGGAGTCGCCATCGCCACCGACGGTGAGGAATACCCCTTCGCCCGTCTGGCACTGGCCGTCGGAGCGCGAGCCAGACCGCTGGAGGTTCCCGGCGCCGACCTTGCGGGAGTGACCTATCTGCGCAGCGCCGATGACGCGCTGTCGCTGAAAGGCAGCCTCGATGACTTCACCGATGTCGTCGTCATCGGCGGCGGATTCATCGGTCTCGAAGTCGCCTGCTCCCTGCACGGGATGGGCAAGAACGCCACCGTGCTCGAACACGGCCCCCGCCTCATCGGGCGCGCCGTCGGAGAGGAGACTTCCGAGTACTTCTACCAGGCGCACCGAGAACGGGACCTCGACATCATCCTCAACTCCCGGGTCGAAACACTGATCGACGACGGCAGCGGGCGCGTGTCCGGAGTGGCACTGGCCGACGGGACCGTAGTCCCGGCCCAGCTGGTCATCGTCGGCATCGGCGTCATCCCGAACACCGGACTGGCCGAGCAGATGGGCTTGAAGACCGAGAACGGAGTCGTCGTCGACCGCTATGCGCTCGCCTCCGATGGTACGACCATCGCGGTGGGAGACGTGGCGAACATGCCCAACCCGCTTCCGGACGCGCCGGAGGGGGAGCGGATCCGCCTCGAGAGCGTGAACAATGCGATCGAACATGCAAAGGTCGCCGCCTATTCGGTCTCAGGTCGACGTGAAGAATACGCCGGCATTCCCTGGTTCTGGTCGAATCAGGCCGATATGAAGCTGCAGATCGCCGGACTGTCGATGGGCTTCGACTCCACCGTGGTGCGTCGTGATGACGAAAAAGGCAAGTTCAGCGTCTTGTACTACCGCGAGGGCCAGATCATCGCAGCCGACTGCGTCAATGCTCCCCTGGACTTCATGGCGGTGCGCACCGCTCTGGCCAAGAACCAGCAGATACCTGCCAACCAGGCCGGCGATATGAGCGTCACGCTCAAATCCATCGCCGTCGACCGAGAGGATCCCCGATGAATACCCGAACCGAAAGCAGCAGCCGCGAACAGGACTATCCGAGCTGGGCGGCAGCGGAGTCCGGTGACACCGCCGACGACCCTCGAGCCGTCCGTTTCGCCACCGACTACCCCGTCCGCCCTATCCCGATGGAAGGGACGGTCGACACACAGCCGATCTGTTCGACTCCGAGCAGTGGATTCGAGGCGCTGTGGAAGCAGATCGAACCCGAGACGCGCACCCGCGGCAACGACGTGCACCTGCCGATCTCGGCCGCCTATGCCGAGCGACTCTGCGACGCCTATCCCTCGGCCGACCGTGAGCTCGTGCTCGTGACGATCATCCTCCACGACACCGGCTGGGCACATGTCGACGAATCCCGAATCATCTCAGAAGGCTTCGGCGGTGACTGGCGCAAAGCCACGATCCGGTTCGAACACGAACGGGAAGGCTGCCTCGTCGCACGCCGGGTCCTGCCGGGCCTCGGCTATTCCGAGGACTTCGTCGAACGCGTCTGCGAGATCATCGACGGCCACGACACCCGTCCGGTCGCCTTCAGCCTCGAGGACGCCCTGGTCCGTGACGCCGACCGTCAGTGGCGCTTCGACCGGGCCGGAATCGCCCTGTCCGCGTCGTGGTTCGACATGGACATGGCCACCTACACCGACCGGCTTGAGAGGGAGATCATCCCTGAACTCATCACCGAAGCAGCAGTGACCATGGCCGAAGCAGACCTGCGCCGTCAGCGGGACCTGCTGCGCACCGAGGTCATCCGATGAGCACCGTCGACACCGTCTCTCCGACACTGACCCGAGCCGGCCTGCGCCGAGACCTGCCGTACAGCCACGTCGATGACCATTTCATCGACGGCGTCTGGACGCCCGCCGCCGATTCCGAACGCAACCCGGTCATCGATCCGGCGACGGACGAAGTGTGGGGCTCTGTGCCGGCAGCCACCTCGGCGGAACTCGATCGCGCCGTGACCGCAGCCCAGGCATCGATGAACGAATGGGCGAGCCTGACCGCGGCCGAGCGGGCGGAATATCTGGTGCGGATCGCCGAGGAGATCGAAGCGCGAAGCGAAGACCTGGCACGGACGAACACCCTGGAGAACGGCACCCCGATCTCCGAGACCCGGGGAGCGGCGGCGAATGCGGCTGGAATCTTCCGCCACTTCGCCACCTTGTCTGCCTGGATCGACGATGAGGACATTCGTGACTTCCCTGCCGCCGTCGACTCCTATTCGGTGGTGCGCAAGGACCCGATCGGAGTCTGCGCACTGATCGCACCGTGGAACTTCCCGATCAACCTCGTCGTCGTCAAGCTCGCTCCCGCGCTTCTGGCCGGGTGCGCCGTAGTCATCAAACCCGCGTCGGTGACTCCATTGTCCATTCGCTTCATCATCGATGCCGTCGCCGCCGCCGGAGTGCCCGCCGGCGTGGTCAACCTGCTCACCGGTCCCGGACGATTCGGCGATGCCCTCGTCCGCCACCCGGGAATCAGCAAGGTGGCGTTCACCGGTTCGACCCCGGTGGGCCGGCGCATCGCCGCTGCCTGTGGCGAACTGCTGCGCCCGGTGACGCTGGAGCTCGGCGGCAAATCCTCGGCGATCGTGCTGCCCGATGCCGATCTGGAGGCGATGGGGCGGGTGCTCGTGCGATCGTGCATGCGCAACACCGGACAGACCTGCTATATCTCCACCCGGATCATCGCACCGGCTTCCCGGTACGACGAGGTCGCTGAGGTGGTGGGACGGACGATCGCCGAGGGGCGGCAAGGGGATCCGCTTGCCGAAGACACAGTGTTCGGGCCTG
Source organism: Brevibacterium sp. OS20 (assembly GCF_056837565.1). Lineage (NCBI taxonomy): Bacteria > Bacillati > Actinomycetota > Actinomycetes > Micrococcales > Brevibacteriaceae > Brevibacterium > Brevibacterium sp. OS20. Next base: position 1,519,137 of record NZ_CM166367.1, read on the forward strand.
TGGCATCGCGGTCCCAGTACACGACCGTCATGGAATACATCGCCTCCGCTCACGAGGAGGGCGCTCTTCCCGTCACCGGGGGAGCTGCAGCAGAAGTCGACATCGACGGAAAGGCCGGGATGTTCATCCAACCGACGGTCTTCGCCGAGGTGACCCCGCAGATGCGCATCGCGCGGGAGGAGATCTTCGGCCCCGTGATCTCGATCCTGCGCTACGACGATTCGCAGGGCTCCGACGAAGCCGTCTCCCTGGCCAACAACACTGAGTTCGGACTCGGCGGCATCGTCTTCGGCGCCGACGCAGAGGCCGCTCAGGCAGTAGCCGAACAGGTCGATTCAGGATCGGTGGGAGTGAACTTCTTCGGTTCGAATCATTCGGCACCCTTCGGCGGGCGTCATGACTCCGGCCTCGGCGTCGAATACGGCGTCGAAGGGCTCAGTCAGTACATCACGTACAAATCGATCCACCGGAAGCGGTGAGACCGAGCACGGTGCGACTGTGCCTTGTGCGACCAGACGCGGTGCGAGCGCCCACGGTACGACCGAGGCGATGCGGTACCAACGCGCGCCCGCCGATAGGCTGGTGCCATGAGGTTCGAATCGAAGTCCGCCCCTGCTCTCGCCGGGCTCCTGACCGCCGCATTCATCGCTCTCAGCGGCTGCGGTTCCGATTCCGCCTCATCGTCGGAACCCGAAACGACGCCGACGGCGACACTGGATGTCGTGGAGCAGGGCTTCGATTCCCTCGACGAGCTCTCGGATTATGTGGCGCAGTCCTTGGACGGTGTCGAGGTGAGTCTCGAATCCGAGACGAACCCCGACTTCAACGAGGAGGCCGAACCCGAACGCCTCCATGTCCACTTCGCCTCGACTGAGGACAGAGTCAAAGACTTGGAAGCTACGGCGTTCATCGTCCAAGCGACGTCACGGGCGGGTTTCGACTATGACATCCTCGTGGTCACCGGAGTCGTGTCGGCAGGGGAGTGGGCGTACCTCTACGACCGGTCGACTGTCGTAGAGCTCACCGCTGATGGTCAGATCGCTGTTGCCGATATCTGGGACTCAGCCGAACAGAGCTTCGACACCATTCACCGCTGAGTCTCTGCCGCCCTACTTCTCGACGGCAACGCCGTCGGCGTCGGCGAAGACCATCGCTCCCGGGCGGATCGTCGCGCCGCCGATCTCCACGGTCACGTCGATCTCACCGGCACCGTCTTTCGCGCTCTTGCGCGGGTTGCTGGCCAGAGCCTTGATGCCGAACTCCATCTCGGCCAGAGCCTCACGGTCACGGACGGCACCGTTGATGACGACACCGTTCCAGCCGTTTCGAACTCCTGCCTCGGCGATCATGTCACCCATGAGGGCGGTGGCGATCGATCCGTCACCGTCGATGACGAGCACGGCGCCGTCGCCGGGCTGGTTGAGGGTCTGCTTGACCAGTCCGTTGTCCTGGTAGCAGCGGATGGTGCGGGCCGGCCCGGAGAATGACGTTTTGGCTCCGAAGTCGCCGAAGTTCAGGGCGATCGAATAGAGCTCGTCGCCGCGTTCATCCCACAGGTCTGCTGTCGAAACTGTCATCTGTGTGCCTTCCGTTGGGGGTGGGAGCTGGGTGGTGCTCAGGCAAACGCCTGGGCACGGGCGTAGAGTCCGGGGACTCCGCCGGAATGGATAGAGACGACCGCGTCCTCGGAAGAGAAACGGCCGGATCTGATGAGGTCGATGAGGCCGGCCGCTGCCTTGCCGGTGTAGACCGGGTCGAGGACGATGCCCTCGGTGCGGGCGAAGAGACGCACGGCCTCGACCATCTCGGGAGTCGGCAGAGCGTATCCCGTCCCGACATAGTCGCCGAGTCCCACTGTGGCGTCGCGAGGGACCGGGGGCAGATCGAGGAAGTGCGCCGTGGAATCGACGAGGTCGACGATCTTCGGCTCCTGCTCCGCCTGTGTCCGGCTGACGTTGATGCCGATGACCGGAGCATCGCTCCCTGCACTGTGGAGGCCGACGATGAGTCCGGCCTGCATTCCGGCCGAACCGCTGGGCGTGACGATCGTGGGCGAATCCAGTCCCGCCTCGGCGAATTGGTCGAGCATCTCAACGGCACAGTCGACGTACCCGAGCGCACCGATCGGGTTCGACCCGCCCACCGGGATGACGTAGGGCTTCCTGCCCTCGCCGCGCAGCTTCTCAGCCAGTTCTTCAGCCTCGCCGAGGAGGTCGGCCCCGTGGCCGAGCACCGTGACCGAATCCGCGCCGAGGAGGTCGAAGAGCAGGAAATTGCCCGTGTACTCCGGCGGGTTCGACCCTGTCGGTCCGAGGGCGCTGCCTTCAGGTCCGAGGTCCTCTTCGACGATCAGGTGACAGTCGAGGCCCTCGACTCGTGCAGCGGACAAGGTCAGTCGACAGTGATTGGACTGCACCCCGCCGACGGTGATGAGCGTGTCCGCGCCCTGTTCCAGGGCGTCGGCGATGAGGAACTCGAGTTTGCGCGTCTTATTCCCGCCCTGAGTCAGTCCCAGCTGGTCATCGCGTTTGATCCAGATCTGCGGTCCGCCGAGTTCGGCGGACAGGCTCCGCAGATGTTGGAGAGGCGTCGGCCCCGCGGTGTAGCGGCGGCGTGGGACTTCATTCAGGGCGACCATGGTTCCCGAGTCTACCGAGCTGGTCAGCCCTGCTGACAAGACGCCGACCAGAATCTGGTCAACGGGATGTCAACGGGTCGTTCTCAGCCGACGAACTCGACCTCACGAATGGCATCGCGGCCCTTGTTCGCGGCGAGCGCGTTTCTCACTGTCAGATTCATAACCTCATGCGTGTCCAGGTTCGTATAGGACACCCAGGTGAATCCCTTGCCGGAATCGGCTGAGCTGCGGTGCCAGCGTTCGGAGTGCCCGTGGCTGTGTTCGATCAGTGCCGTCACGACGTTCTTGGTGGCGAGACGATCCATAGTCCGGTCATCCCCATTGCCGAAGGCGGTGACGAGTTTGTCCGCGTACCCGGCTGCCTTGACCGGGTAGCCGGAGGTCTGGGGAGCCTGAGCGGCACTGGGCACGGGTGCGGCTTCGCCGGACGCGGCTGCCGGCCCGACTGCGAGACCCAGGGAAGCGAGGCAGGCTAATGCGGCGACGCCCCACTTTGCGGCGTGAGTGCTGAGGATGGCGGGCATGGTGACATCTCCTCTTACAGATCAGGAACATTGCTGGAATCGAGTATCGTCAGCCCAGGTGAGAGCCTTTTGCCCGAAACTGAACAGAAGCTGAGATGCCGAGTCGCAAATGCGGAAGTTCTATTGCGTTCCTATGACATCTCCGAGACATTCGGCCAGAAGGAGCCTTGTCCGAATCTACGAGCTCGGGAGTGTGACAGATTCACTGAGCATACGGAACCGAATCGTGATCATCCTCTTTGGCTTTGTCCATCCAGTCCTTGCCGTCGAGGATGCGCGCGACCATCATCGAGCTCGCCTGATCGCCGACGGAATTGACCGTGGTGGCCGGGGGATCGATGACGGTCCCGATGATCTGGATGATCGGCAGTGCCGCGGCCGGGAAGCCGTAGAGGGTGATGATCATGAGCTCGCCGATGAAGCCGCCTGAGGGGATTCCTGCCATGACCATTCCGGCCAGCAGCGCCACGGCGATGGCGATGAGGATGTTCTCCAGGGTGAAGAAGTCGCGCTGGAACACGGCAAAGAGGAAGGCGATCTTGAGGATCGCGGACAGGCTCGAGCCTTCCATGTGGATCGTGGCACCGATCGGCACGATCGTCTCCCGGATGTCACGGGGGACTCCGATCTTCTCTCCGGCACGCAGGTTCGCCGGGATCGCCGCCACCGAGGAGGATGTGCCCAAAGAGATCGCCGTGGGCTCGAGGATATTGCTCCAGAACCGAGAGACGCCTCGGCGGCCACCGGCCAGGCAGGAGTAGAACGTGAACGCGAGGATGAAGTAGGCGATCGCCACCGGATAGTAGACGAGGAAAGCGCGAACATAGTCCCCGACGAGCTGGGAGCCGAGGTCACCGATGAGAGCGGCGAAGTAGGCCCCGAGACCGATAGGGGCGTAGTACATGATGATCGAGGTGAACTTGAGGAACACCTCGGTGCCGGAATTGAGGAACTGGGCGAACGGCTTGCCCGCATCGCCGATCCTGCTGGTGGCGAAGCCGACGATGACGGCGAAGACGATGAGGGCGAGCATGTGCTCGGCGGACAGGATCTTAGAGAAGTCGTCGACGACGACGGTCTGGACGAGCTGGTCGCCGATGGACCCTACGTCCTCGACGTTCTCCGGCTCCTGCATCTCCACCTGGACGCCGTCGGTGGCGTTGAAGATGCGCAGCGCGGCGACCATGACGATGGAGGCGATGATGCCGGTGACGGCGAAGACTCCGAGCATGCTGCCCATGATCTTGCCCAGTCGCGCGGCCGAGGACATTCCCGCGACTGCGGAAGCGATGGAGAAGAACACGAGCGGCACGACAAGAGTGAACATCATGTTGATGAACAGCGTGCCGAACGGTTTGATGACGGTGGCACGTTCCCCGAAGATGAGGCCGATGACGGCACCGACGACCACGCCGGTGAGGATGAAGAGCGGGAAGCGGTAGTTGCGCAGGATCCGGAGGAATCCCGACGGCTGTGTCTTCGTGTCGGAGGACTGCGCAGGCGAGGCAGTGGGGGAGGGCATAGGCTCTGCCTTTCAGATCAGCATCATTGTTCCGCCGACAATGCGGCGTGGGGTCATGGCCCTGGCGATCCTACCTGGGGCACAGCAGGACCCGGCACGCGGATAGCCGTGTACCGGGCTGCTGATGTTCGCTCGAGCCGACGAATCAGCTCTCAGGCTGATCGATGATCAGTCGTCGTAGCTCGAGTGGGATTCGTCGACAGCGAGATGAGAGCCGTCGGGATTGCGGTAGAGCTTCACTCCCTCGTGTTCGGCCGTGGCTTGCAGCCGTTCTTCGGAGCTGTCCTCTCGGTAGCCGACCTTCTGCCCCTGGCCGATGTTGGCGCTCTTGAACGCCTTCGAGAACTTTTCGATCGTCTCTGCCAACTTCGATGATCGATGCGTTCCTGCGGTCATGATCCTTCGCCCCATTCCCACGCAGATTGTAGAGAGAATTATAGCTCTCGCGGGGGCCTAAACCCAGGGATGAGGAGCGTTTGGCGGACCTCACAACTGATCAATAGCCAAACCTTTGCACTGTGAGAGGGCGAATCGCTTTACTTAACGAACGTTTAGCTCTAGTTTGGTCTCGTGACTGAACAGAGCAAAGGCAATGGCGTCTTGACGACTGCGACAGAATCCATCCTCTCCGCCAAGGACATCGAGTTCCAACTCTACGACTGGCTCAAGGTCGACGAACTCTGCGACCGACCTCGCTTCTCCGACCATTCGCGTGAGGTCTTCGACTCCGTGCTCGAAGCCAGCGAGGAGCTTGCTAAGGAGCGGTTCGCGACCCATGCACGGAAGTCCGACCTCAATGAACCGACTTTCGACGGCACTGCGGTGACGTTGATTCCTGAGATCAAGTCTGCACTCGACCAGTTCGCCGGCATCGGTCTGCTGTCGGCGACGATGGATGAGAGTGTCGGCGGAATTCAGCTGCCGCAGACGGTCGCGAAGGCCTGTTTCGCCTGGTTCCAGGCGGCTAATATCGGCACCGCCAGCTACCCGATGCTGACCATGGCCAACGCCAATCTGCTGCTCGAGTACGGCACCGAAGAACAGATCGAGAAGTACGTTGTGCCCGAGCTCGACGGCCGCTTCTTCGGCACCATGTGCCTGTCCGAACCCGAGGTCGGCTCCTCGCTGGGAGATGTCTCGACGAGAGCCGTTCCGGATCCCCAGGGCGGCGACGATGCGTTCCGCGTCCACGGCACGAAGATGTGGATCTCCGGCGGCGACCACGAACTCTCGGAGAACATCGTCCACCTCGTCCTGGCCCGTGCCGAGGGTGACCAGCCAGGTGTCAAAGGCCTGAGTCTGTTCCTCGTTCCGAAGTACCTCGTCAACGACGATGGCAGCCTCGGAAAACGCAATGATGTCGTTCTGTCAGGGCTCAATCACAAGATGGGGTGGCGCGGAACGACGAACACTCTGCTCAACTTCGGTGAGGGCACGCACACTCCGGCCGGTTCCGCTGGTGCTGTGGGCTACCTCGTGGGGGAGCGGGGCAAGGGTCTGGCCTGTATGTTCCACATGATGAACGAGGCTCGCATCGGTGTCGGAGCAGGTGCGGTCGGACTGGGGTACCACGGGTACCTCGATGCCCTCCGCTATGCCCGCGACCGCCGCCAGGGTCGTCCCGACGGTGCGAAGGGATCCGCTGGTGAGCCGATCCCGATCGCGGAACACTCCGATGTCCGGCGCATGCTGCTGTCGTCGAAGAGCTACGTCGAGGGCGGGCTCGGACTCATCCTCTATGCCGCGCGTCTGCTCGACGAATCCGAAACTGCTGATTCCGAGGCCGAGCGTGACCGTGCGGCACTGCTGCTCGATGTGCTCACCCCGATCGTCAAGACCTGGCCGAGCGTGTGGTGCCTGAAAGCCAACGACCACGCCATTCAGGTGCTCGGCGGAGCGGGATACACTCGCGATCATGATGTGGAGCAGCTCTACCGCGACAATCGGCTCAACCCGATCCACGAGGGCACGCACGGCATCCAGGCCAAGGATCTGCTCGGCCGTAAGGTCATCATGAAGGGTGGGGCCGGTCTGCAGGTGCTGCTGGAGCAGATGCGGGAGACCCTCGCCGAGGCGACCGACCGATCCGAATGGTCAGGTGAGACCGCGGCACTGACGTCAGCCGTCGATCGCATCGAATCCGTGACTGCCGCAGTGTGGTCGAGCGGGGATCCAACGGTGGCCCTCGACAATGCGTGGACCTATTTGGAAGCAGTGGGCCATACGGTGATGGCGTGGCTGTGGCTGCAGCAGGGAATGGCTGCTGAGGCGACCGTCGGTGAACGTGGCGACTCTGCTTTCCTCAGGGGAAAGATCGCCGCGGCGCGGTATTTCTTCGCCCACGAACTGCCGCAGACCGGCCCATGGTTCGATCTCGTTGAGAGCAGGGCGACGACATTCATGGAGCTCGACGATTCCTGGCTGTGAGTGCCGTCAGGTTCTGGGGTCAGGTATTCGCCGATCGGCGATGATGAGCAGTCGCAGGAAGAATCCGCCGATCAGCAGACCTCCGATGAGGTCGGTGGCCCAGTGCCAGCCGAGGGCGAAGGACACGACCACGGAGTTCACGCTGACCGCTGCGACGCCCCAGCACAATAGGCGCACGGTTCTGGTGGAGACCTTGCCGTAAGTGGCAATGAGGTAGGCGACCGCGCCGTAGATGAGCACGGCTTCGGCCGCGTGCCCGGACGGATAGCTGATTCCGCGGCCGCCGATTTCGATGAGACCGCCTTGGAAGAACCGCGGATCGTGCAGGGTGGTCGCCGGTCGAGCGAGGAGGACCTTGAGTGAACCGATGCCGAGGTAGAAGGCCGCTTCGACAGCGATCGCGAAGACGATCGGTCGCCAGGACCGACGTTTGCGCGACAGCACGATCGCGGTGATCGCCAGGACGGGAAGACAGACTGCCTGGCCTGCGATGGGGTCGAGGATGTGCTGAACGAACCAGACGAGATCGGGTTCGAAGAGATAGAGCCACCGTCGATTGAGCTTGTAGTCCCAGACTCGCAGCGGGCCGGCTGCGGCGAATGTGACGACGATGAAAGCGATCGCCAAGACCCAGATTGAGGTTGCCCAGGACAGCAACCCCTGTGCTCGTTCTGTCCACTGACTGCGATCTGAGGGGTTGCTGATCAGCTTCTCGGATTCGACATAGGGTTCAGCAACCATCAGAGTCGATTTTAGACGGAGTCGACAATCACTTCTGCTGTGGGGGATAAAGAAACGGTGAATTCTTGCGAGGATTCTCTGAAAGTCGCGCCGGTCGATCTATCGGAATCAGTGCCCGCGGGCGCGAACGACCATCGTGGCGATGCGCACGCGATTGTTCGTGTCCAGCTTGACGTTGATTCGATTGAGGTGAGTCTTGACCGTAGCCAGGCTCATGAACGTCTCCTCGGCGATCTCCTGATTCGACAGACCGTCGGCCACGAGCTCGGCGATCTGCCGCTCGCGATCGGTGAGTCCGGCCAGCAACTCAAGGGCCTCCCTCTGTAGCCGATGGTCGGAGTTCGACCTGACCTTGGCGATGACCTGCCGCATCGACTGCGGGGCGAGAATGGGCTCACCTGCGTGGACCTTGCGGACCGCAGCAGCGAGATCCACAGGGCCGATGTCCTTGAGGAGGTATCCGGCGGCTCCCGCCTCGAGCGCCCTGAAGAGGTGATCGTCGCTGCTCATGCTCGTCAGAGACACCACCTTCGGCGGTCGTACACTGTTGAGCAGACGCTGAGTAGCTTCGATCCCGCCGATTCCGGGCATCCGTATGTCCATGAGCACGACATCGGGAAAATGCAGACCTGCCTGCTCGACGGACTCTTCCCCGCTCAACGCCGAGGCGACGACGTCGATGCCGTCGGCCGCCTGGAGTATCCCCCTGATCCCGGTGATGACCATGGGATCGTCATCGACGACCATGACTCGGATCGGGGCGGCTTGGTTCATGAATGTCACAATACCTGAGGCTGCTGTCACAGCTTGTCGCAGCGCTGAAGTCGCTGTTCCACATGGCTCTTTCGGCCGTTATCGGCAGACGTTCCGGCAGAATGCGAAACAGTCCGGACAGGATCGGAAACAGTCCGGACAGGCTGCGAATCAGTTCGGAGGAGAGAAGGACCGGAAGCTCACCTGGACGTGGAACTCATTGCCGACCACCCCGATCGACGCGTCTCCGCCGAACATCTCGGCGCGCTCCCGGATGCCGACAATCCCGGATCCCGACCCGGTCGACGCCAAGTGCGCTTCGTGCGGCACCGGACTCGTCCCGGGCAGCCCCCACTTCTGAGCGGGCGCACCGGCGCCGGGTTCTCGCGCCGAACCCGGTGCGTATCGGGGGCGAGGCGGAACATCGACCGGGGCTGAACCACGCGGAAGCGGATTGCTCACCGAGATCTGGATTCCGCGAGCTGCCGAGACGGCGACGTCCACCGTCACGGGCACGTTCGGTGCATGCTTCATCGCGTTGGTCAGAGCCTCCTGAACAATGCGAAAGGCCGCACGGTCGAGCGCAGGCGGGCACGAGTCCACGTCCTGGATGACGACGAAGGGGCGGATGACCGTACCGGTGGAGGCCACAGAGGAGATGAGCTCGGGAATCGCTGACATCGTCGCACGGCTCGGAGGCGACGAGATGCCATGGCCAGGCCGCGGACGGGCCAGATCTCCGCTCCTCACACCACCCACCAGATGACGCAGATCCTCCATGGACGCACGGGCCTCCTCCCGCAGGGCAGACGCCGTCGCAGCGACCTCGGGGTCGGTGCGTGCCCCGACCTCAAGGGCACCGGTATGCAGAGATATCACCGACAGTCGGTGGGAGAGCGTGTCGTGAAGCTCGCGTGCCAAGAGCTCTCGTTCCGACTGCCGCGCGATCTCGGCCGTGAGCGACTCATTGCGCAGAGCTTCGCGTTCGGCGATCGACTCGACCGCCCTCATCTTCCGAGTCCGACGCAGAAGCGCACCGACTCCCAGCGCCGTACACAGTCCGATGACTCCGGCAGCGACCGTGATGATACTGATCGCCAGGTGCGCATCCTCCGGCGGAATGGTCGCCTCGAGCCCGGTGACCTGAGCCGGATCGGGCAGGAAGAAGATGCTGAAGGGATTGTGCTCAGCGGGTGCCAGACACATCCTCACCGTGGAGAACGCGATCAGTCCGGTGCCCACCGCCGAGGCGGTGATCGCCTGCCGCCGGGGTGCTCGGACGACGAGGTGGAAGACCGCAATGAGCAGCATCAGCGCATCGCCCCAACCCGCGGTGAGCAGTCCTCCGGCGACGAAGGGCACCCACGGCCATCGGTGACGGAGGAAGACGAGTCCCCACACGAGGAACAGCAGCAGGACGGCAACGAGTCCGGTGTCGTTGAGTTCCCCGTCGGAGAAGGCCCAGGCATGGGCCGTCACCGCCATTGACGAGGTGAAGAACCCGAAGAGGTAGAGAATGACGCCGACGAGGATGCTGCCGGCGATGCGCACGCCGCGCGGGATTCTGCGGCGAGGGGCGGATTGTACTGACACAAGAGAATCGTAACCGCGGGGGCTGACACACGTAGTCCACCTTTCAGCTGGACGGGATCAACCGATCGGCTGGTGCGGTCCAGCCCGATTGCGGACGCGCCGGGGCGCGGACGGGACGAAGCTGGAGCAGTCAGCCAGAACCAGCTTCGAAGGAGCGTCATGTCCCATTCGCGGAATCCCCAGAACACCCCGCAGCAGCCGCAGTCACCACAGCCTCAGCACCAATGGTCCCCGCAGCACCAGCCCCCTCACAGCAACCACCAGCAGCCAGCTCATAACTTCGACCCCCAACAGTGGGCACCAGCACAGAACGCACCTGCCTACGGAGCCGGCGGCTACCCGCAGCAGCCCTACGGCCAGAAGCCGCCGAAGCGGAAGAAGCCGTTGCTGAAGCGCTGGTGGTTCTGGCTGCTCGTCGTCATCGTCATCATCGCCGTTGCCAGCGCGATCGGAGGCGGGGGAGATGACACCAACACTGCGGAGGGCGGCTCGTCCGACGCTCAGCAGTCGGGGGAGTCCACGAAGAAGAAGGAGGCCGCCGACAAACCCGCCGAGGAGGCTTCGTACGGTATCGGAGACACCGTGGCCGCCGATGACTGGGAGATCACCGTCGCAGAGGTCGAGGATGGTGTCTCACAGGTCGGCGACGAATTCCTCAACGCCAAGGCACAGGGACAGTTCGTCCAGATCGAACTGTCGGTGAAGAACACCGGATCGGATCCGAACTTCTTCTTCGAAGACGACATCAAACTCGGTGATGAGTCCGGCAACACCTACTCTGCGGATTCAGAAGCCGGTATCTATGCGGCCGAGAACAACATCCTCTTCCTCGAAGAGATCAACCCCGGAAACACCGCCGAGGGTGTCCTCGTCTTCGACGTGCCCGAAGACGCCGACCCGAACAAGCTGACCTTCGCCGGCGGACTGTTCTCCGACCCGGTGGAGATCTCCTTGAAGTGACCTCACCGGTGCAGCTGTTCCGCCCGGGCGATGATCGACCGGGCGGCGCTGACCGCCTGCCCGAGGAATCCGCGCCCGAACAGACGGATATGAGCGAGCAGAGCGAAGAAGCTGTGCGCCGGCAGGTCCTCCTGCCAACCGTCCGGCATCGGGTGGGCCTGTTCGTAGCCGGAGAAGATCTCCCCGAGAAACGGGGCACCGAAAAGGGCGAGCAACGCGAGGTCTTCCAGTCGGTGACCGCCGTGGGCGGCCGGATCGATGAGCGTCACCCCGGTCGGTGACCACATAAGATTCCCCGCCCACAGATCGCCGTGGACGCGGGCCGGCGTCTCCGCACCCTCACCGCAGATGCCGGCGAAGGCGCCAGACGCGATGGCATCGATCGCCGAGGCGACCGTCGCCCGGTCCTCACCTCTGAGATCCCCGGCAACCGCAGAGGTCAGGGGTCGTAAGCGCTGCCCGACCCAATAGTCGGTGAAATCGTCGACGGGCTCGGCAGGCACCTCGAAGGGACTGTCGAGGGGGCCGAAGAATGACTGCGGGGCCGGTGACCAACCGAAACCGGGAGCACCCGCATCGTGGAGCCCGGCGAGGGCACGACCGAAGGCAGCGGCCTCCTCGGCGTCGGGACCGGTCTCCCGGAGACGGTGCAGCCGCAGAAAATCCGGCCCGTGTTCGAGCACTTCGACGACCGGGACCACATCTGGTTCGGCCAGCCACCTCAGCCCGGCGGCCTCGGCGGCGAAGAAGCCGTCCGGGGCGGACTTCCGCAGTTTGAGGAAATCAGTCATGGCCACAGGTTAGCCGGGGGAACCGTTGTCCGTCAGACCTCGGGTCAGTTCCCGAGCTCGGCGAGGAGACCGGCGGCAACCGAAACGAGGTCGCCATTGCCGGTTGCCCGAGTGCCGTCGATGAGGACCGGAGTGTCCTCCAAACCGGTGCGGATGCCGTGGCCGCGCCTGATGGCTCGGGCATTGACGACCCAGGAGGCGATGCCCTCCCCATGGTGGACCTGCGGCAGTTCGATGCCCGCATCGGCAAGGACCCGCTCGATCGCGGCGGCCTCAGCCAAGGCATGATCCGGATCGGTCACAGTGGGTTCGACGAGCACACGTGCGCATCGGTCGGCCAGCCCGGAATCGACGAATGCCGCTGCATCGTCGAGGCTGAGCAGACCTGCCTCGACTCGAACACCGCGCTCGATGAGCAGTTCGCACACTTCGCGAATTCCCGACTCACCTTGATTGGCACTGACGAAGTCAGGCAGCTCGGTCCATTCGGAGAAGAGCGTGAGACGGACCTGCGGATCGGGTTCGATTTCGGCCGCGGTGCTCAAAGAGATCGGAATGCCCGGGCACGCGGCACGCACCTCAAGAATCGTGGCCGAGACCGGTTCGGCATGAAAGGTCTGCCGGCCGGTCGCATCGAAGGGGTGGAGGTGGATGGCCTGAGCACCTGCTGCCACGGCGGCGGCCGCCTCGGCGGCGATGGACTGCGGTGTCCGCGGAGTCGCCGGGTGGTCGCGATCACCGTTGAGGGCGGCATGCAGCAGCGGTTCGTGCGAAGCTGATCCGTTCATCTGTCCACTGTCTCGCATTCGTGACGGCGAGTACAGGTCCCTTCTGCAAGACCGTGAGAAGTCAGCCTCGAATCACTGCGAAGACACCGCGCGGGCACGCCCCGATCATGATGGGGTTCGGTGCGGCGTGTTGTTCGGAATGAGCCCGAATGACGGCAGATGTCGTGCAAGGATGAACCATCCTCGACCGAGGTGTCTCACATGGAAATAGGAGCTCAAATGGCTTTCGTCCTCTGGATCATCGCAGCGATCCTCGTCATCTCCGGCATCTTTGCGATCTTCCGCAAACAGCTGCTGTGGGGAATCGTCCTCATCGTCGTCGGCTGCCTCGTGGGGCCGGGCGGAGTCAGCCTCTTCACCTGACCGTCAGGTCCCGGACTGTCCCCAGCCCCGGCTGAGGTCATAGGGTGATCCCAGAGTCCGCCCAGCATCGAGACGGACCCGGAGAGAAAAGGGGCGCCCACGCGTGACAGAGACCGGAGACCTGAGTACTGCCGGGGCGCAGAACGGCCATTCGTGCTGCGCCCCGGCGACCAGCCGCGCCGAGGCGGTGGACAGTCATGTTTCGCACCCTGGTGCTGATCCTGCCGTGAATTCGGAGTCGGAGCCCGAGTTCAGCTTCGACTTCGTCACCGCCGGCGGCGCCTTCGACATGGGCGATCCCTTCGGCGACGGGCATCCCACCGACGGTGAGGGACCACGCCACCGTGTGAACCTCACCGAATTCGAGATCGCGACGACAAGCGTGACGAATGATGATTTCGCCCGGTTCGTCGCTGACACGGGGTTCGTCACCACCGCGGAGCGTTTGGGCACCTCGGCGGTCTTCGCCATGCTTTTGGAATCCAATCCGGGAGCAGAGGCTCACATCCTCGGTCAGGCTCCAGGCGTGCCCTGGTGGGTCGAAGTCTCCGGGGCGAACTGGGCCGCACCCGAAGGTCCGGGATCGAGCATCGACAATCGAAAAGACCATCCTGTCGTCCACATCAGCTGGGACGACGCCCATGCCTATTGCACGTGGTCCGGGACGCGGCTGCCGAGCGAAGCCGAATGGGAGCTCGCCGCTCGCGGGGGCCTCAAGGGCCGCCGCTATCCGTGGGGCAATCGGCTGCTGACCGACGGGGGATGGAACTGCAATATCTGGCAGGGCGAGTTCCCGCGTATGAACACCCTCGACGACGGCTTCATCGGCACCGCACCGGCCCGACACTTCGCGCCCAATGGGCTGGGCCTGTTCAACACCGTCGGCAATGTATGGGAATGGTGCGCCGACTGGTTCACCCGCGACTACTACCAGCATTCCCCGCAATCCGATCCCCAGGGCCCCGACATCGGAGACAAGCGGATCATGCGCGGAGGATCGTTCCTGTGCCATGACTCCTACTGCAATCGCTACCGGGTGGCTGCCCGCTCCTCGAACACTCCGGACTCATCGGCGTCGAACATCGGATTCCGAGTCGTCCGAAAAGCACACTGAGCTCAGTCCCGGAGCTCCGCACCGAGGCGGCTCATCAGGTGCTCCGTCTCGACCGACAACGTCTTGAGAGCGAACGCCACAGTCTCACGGGCATCCGCTCCGGTCCGGGTCACGGCCGTGATGTGCCGTGACGGGGCATTGTCACCGCTGATGGGGATTCGGCGCACCGGGTGAAGATCCTGCGAGCGCGACATCCTTGACGCCACACATACTCCGAAGCCGCCGTGGACGAGAGCGGTTCCCGTGTTCCAGTCATCGGCGAAATGCCCGATGCGGGGTGCGAACCCGGCCGACGCGCAGCTGGCCATGACGAGCTGGTGGTAGCCGGTGCCTGGCCTGCCCAGAATCCATATCTCATCGATGGTATCGGCGATTGTGACCGTTGCGCGGTCCGCCAAGGGGTGGTCGAGGGGAACCATGAGGTCGAGCGGGTCGTCGATGAGGAAGTGGTGGCTGAACCGATCATCACCGCCGGCGGGGATGTCGGGAGCCGCGACGACGATGCCGATATCGGCATCTCCGGAGAGCAGGAAGTCGTAGCATTCGCTGGGTTCGGCTTCGATCGTCTGAGTCTGCATATGCGGGAACTGCTGGTTGAGAGCCCGCATCGTCGGCGGCAGCAGCAGACTGGCGGCGGTGGAGAAACCGCACAGTCCCAGCGAGCCGGACACAGTCTCGGAGTAGCGACCGAGATCGGCCAGCGCCATCTCCCACTCCGCCGACATGACATCGACATGGCGCAGCAGTGCCTCGGCAGCCGGGGTGAGCCTGACATTGCGCCCGTGCTGTTCGAGCAGTGTCACTCCGAGCTCGGCAGCGAGCTGTTTGACCTGGTGGGACACAGTTGACGGCGAGTAGCGCAGCGAGTGTGCCGCGGCAGTGACCGTGCCGTGTCGCTGGATCATGCTCAACATGGTGAGCCGACTGTCGATCATGTGATCCTATCGAATGGTTTCGTGGGGTTTCTTACGATATACAACAATACTCTCGTGACCCCATCATGGAATCGACAGGGCGATGCGAGCAGTCACCAGGAGGTCGCAGAGCAGACTCGGAGACGCAGCCGCAGTCACCGGGGGAACAGACGACGCGAAGAGATGGAGGCTCCGTTTGGCCGAGAACGCACGTATCAGAGGGACGAGGCGACAGCTGTGGTTCGGTGCGTTGGTCCTGCTCATTCTCTCGGCAGCCGCGAACATGGCCAGCCCTCTGTATCCGCTGCTGCAGGAGGCCCACGGGATGTCGGAGTCCGTGATGACTTCGCTCTATGCGACCTATGTCTTCAGCTGTCTGCCGTCGCTGCTGCTGTTCGGCTCGGCTGCTGATGCGTTCGGCCGCAAGCCGGTGCTGCTGGCGGCGATCGCTCTGGTCGGCTTCGGCACTGCGATTTTCGGGATCGACACGGCGGGAGTCGCCGGTCTGTTCATCGGCAGAGCCCTGGTCGGCATCGGACTCGGGTTGGGCACCGGCGCCGGAATCGCTCTCATGGTCGAGGCCTCGCCGGCGCGGCGAGTCTGGTTCGGGTCGACTCTGGCGACGATTTCATTCGTCTTGGGGTCGGGCCTCGGCCCGATGCTTGCAGGCGTCGTGTCATCGCTGTCGACGGCGCCGCTCGCTCTGCCGTTCCTCGTCATGGTGTTCCTGATCGTCATCGTCATGGTCCTCATCGCGATGATGCCGCTGCAGCGGCCGATCACTCGGCAGCGGTGGAGGCCGACCTGGCCGTCAGTGCCCGGCGCCATGCGCACAAGCTTCAACATCGCCGCTCTGACCGGATTCATCGGCTGGACGGCGCTCGGCCTCTTCCTTGCCCTGCTGCCTTCGATGGCACAGTCGATCATTCCGAACTCGGGCACCCTGACCTCCGGCCTCATCGTCGGCTCGGTTCTCGTCGTCTCGGCCGCGAGCCAACTGATAGCCCCGAAGTTCCAACCGCGGGCGGCTCAGACCCTGGGGCTGACGCTCATGGGGCTCGGGGCAGCACTCCTGCTGTCATCGAATCTGCCCGAGATCAGTCCCGCGGCGGTGAAGGTCATCATGGTGTTCGCGGCCGTGGCCACTGGCATCGGGCACGGGCTGAGTTACTGGGGAGCGAATCGGGAGATCGACGTGCTCACTCCGCCGAAGAACCGAGCCGGCATCTCCGCGGCACTCTATCTCGCCTTCTATGCCGGGGCCGGTGCTCCGGCTGTCGTCGTCGGAGTGCTGGCGCTGAGTATGCCGCTGGTCGTCGGCACGATGATCTTCACCTTGGCTCTGCTGCTGGCGACGATCGTCACGATTCCGGTTCCGAGTCTCTCCCAGACGGTGATTCGGCAGTCGAAGGCCGCGGTCGCGGTAGCGGACGCCGTGCCGGAGCCGGCTCTCAACGTTGTTGAAGCGCAATGGTTCGACAGCGGATACGGCGTCTCCGGCCACGACAGCGGGACCGCCTCGGCCGGGCACCCGGCAGCCCGATAGACTGCGAGTCATGTCGAGAATCACCTGCCCCGAACTGAGCACGAAGACCGTCACCGCTGAGGAAGCAGCCCGCCATATCGACAATGGCCAACGCGTGGCTATGAGCGGTTTCACCGGTTCCGGGTACCCGAAGGCAGTGCCGGGGGCGGTGGCCGCACGTGCTCAGGCCGCCCACGACCGTGGTGAGGACTTCCGCATCGAACTGTGGACGGGAGCATCGACGGCGCCGGAACTCGACGGGGTACTCGCCGAAGCGAACGCGGTGAGCAAACGGCTGCCGTTCCAATCCGATCCGGCTATGCGGGCCTCGATCAATTCCGGTGACACCGCTTATGTCGACACTCACCTCAGCCATTCGGCTCAGCAGGCATGGTTCGGCTTCTACGGCAACCTCGACGTCGCCGTCGTCGAAGTCGCGGCGATCCTGCCCAACGGTCTGCTCGTTCCCGGCAGTTCCGTCGGGAACTCGAAGACATGGCTCGACCTGGCCGACAAGGTCATCCTCGAGGTCAATGACTGGCATCCGCGCGGCTACGAAGGCTTCCACGATGTCTACTACGGAACCCGGCGTCCGCCCGAGCGGCTGCCGATCCAACTGCTCGAGCCGATGCAGCGCATCGGTGACCCCTATCTGCGTGTCGACCCGGCGAAGGTCGTCGCCGTGGTGGAGACGAACGCTCCGGACCGGAACCTGCCGTTCAAACCTGCCGACGAGGACTCGAAGGAGATTGCCGGCCACCTCGTTGATTTCCTCCGCCATGAGATCGCCGCAGATCGGCTGCCGCCGGAGCTGCTGCCGCTGCAGTCAGGCGTCGGCAATGTCGCCAATGCGGTGATGGGCAATCTCGCCGACAGTGAGTTCGAGGGACTGACCGCCTATACGGAAGTCATCCAGGACGGAATGCTCGACCTCATCGACAGCGGAAAGCTCACCTCGGTGTCGGCGACGGCGTTCTCGCTCTCGGCCGAACGGGCAGCGGACTTCAATGACCGGATCGAGTCGTACAAGGGCAGGATCCTGCTGCGCACCCAGGAGATGTCGAACCACCCGGAAGCCATCCGTCGCCTCGGCATCATCGCCATCAACGGGATGGTCGAGGCCGATATCTACGGCAACGTCAACTCCACGCATGTGACCGGTTCGTCGATCATCAACGGCATCGGCGGCTCCGGTGACTTCGCCCGCAACGCCTACCTCAACTTCTTCGTGTCGAATTCGCAGGCCAAAGCGGGAGCGATCTCTGCGATCGTGCCGTTCGCCAGCCATATCGACCACACCGAACACGACACTCAGATCCTGGTCACCGAACAGGGCCTGGCCGATCTGCGCGGACTGCCGCCGGTGGCCAGGGCACGGAAGATCATCGACAACTGCGCCCACCCGGACTACCGCGATCGTCTCAACGACTACCTCGAGCGTGCGATCGCCGCGAATCCGACCGGTCGGCATACCCCGCACATCCTCGCCGAGGCCCTGTCCTGGCACGAGAAGTTCCTCACGACCGGGCACATGTGAGCTGCAGCGGGGCACCGACCCCGCCGGTTCAGCCGCTGACCACGGTCGGCACTGCGGCGACCACCCAGGCGAGTCCTGGCCCGATGAGGCACATGAGGCCGGCGTAGCCGATCATCTGTCGGTAGTAGCGGTCGCGGATGCTCGGATGGACATTGGCCAGGAGCATCGCGCCGTTGGTCGAGAACGGACTGATATCGACGATGGTCGCGGCGATCGCCAGCGCCGCGACGAACCCTCCGACATGCACGTCGCCCGACTCGAGGAACGGCACCGCCAGGGCGATGACGACACCGATGATCGCCAAGGACGACGCCAGCGCGGAGATCAGGCCGGACATGTAGAACAGCAGCAGCGCTGCCAGCAGGGGGACGCCGATCGCTGAGATGCCGGCCGAGACCCATTCGACGGTTCCGGCCTCCTGCAGCACGGCGATGTAGGTGAGCACTCCGCAGATGAGGATGACGATCGACCATGAGACCTTCGACAGCGCGGCCTTGCCTGCGGCCGGGTCGATGGCGGCGAGCACTACCGAGATCGTGATGGTCACCAGGCCCACATCCCAGCTGAAGATGATCACGGACAGCGCCATCGCGATGAGCCCGATCAGGGTCGGGATCTGAGAGCGTGTGAGACGGATGGTCGTTCCGCCGTCGGGCTCGGCCTCGGGGTGGGGGTGAGCCCCATCTGCCTCCGCGCGCAGTCCTGGCCGGCGACGGAGGACGAACCAGACAACGACCGCGAAGACGGTATTGAAGATGAACGGGGCGAGGAACAAGGTCAGCGGCGCAGGGGTGAGGCCGTTCTTCGTCAGATAGTCGTTGATGAAGATGCCGTAGACGCTGATGGGCGAGAACGCGCCGGCCAGGGCACCGTGGACGACGAGCAGACCGACCATGAACTGATTGATCCTATGACGCCGCGCGAACGACAGCGCCAGCGGCGCGATGATGGCCACGGCGAAGAGCGCCCCGAGCGAGATGAGGACAGCTGTCAGTGCGAAGAAGATCCAGGGCATGAGTCCGATGCGCCCGCCGACGAGCTTCACGCACCAGCGGACGATGACTTCGATCGCGCCGTTGTTCTGGGCGAAGCCGAAGAGGTAGGTCAGGCCGACGAGCGTAAGGAAGAGGTCGACGGGAAATCCTGCGAGGAACTCTTCGGGCGCCTGGTGCAGGACGAGGCCGCCGACGCCCGCGGCCGCGATGAAGCCGAGCAGGCCCATATTGATGTCCCGCCAGGTTCCGATGACGAACATCAGTCCGAGGACGATTACGCAGATCAGTTCTGCACTCATGGGTTCAGCTTCTCCTTCGAACGTCAGCCGCGGAATGTCCGGCGGCACATGGGCATGCGACTCAAATTAATGCATGTCACCTGGTGCGATCAGGTCCATTCGGCATATGAACTCACAGCGACGCTCAGCGGAAGGACTCAGGAGCCGATTCGCCGCTTCGTATAACTGAGGGCAGAATTCGTCCATCGCGGATAGTGCGGACGATCACAGACTCGTTAGTGTGTCATTCAGCTTCATCGGGCCGCACGAGAGTCGTTTGGACTCAGCGCGGCATCCTCCTTCTCTCAGTCTGCGAAAGGTCGCCGTCGATCATGAACGAATCCACACCGGAACCCAGCGAATCCGATGTGCTCACGGCCGCCTCGGCGATCGTCGATGCCTTCGCCGCCACGGACACTCAGTCGTATTTCTCCCGATTCGCCGAGGACGCCTCGTTCGTCTTCCACCCCGAAGCGCGACGCCTGAACACTCGTGCGGAATATGAAAGGGAGTGGGCTTCGTGGTTGGCCGACGGCTGGTCAGTGGCCGCCTGCGCGTCATCGGACCAGCTCGTCCAGACCTTCCCCGGCGGAGCCGTGTTCTCCCACACCGTCGATACGACCGTGAACACCGCAGACGGGCGGGAATCGTACCGGGAACGCGAATCGATCGTCTTCCGCCGCCTCGGTGACGGTGGGCTCATTGCCATCCACGAACACCTCTCCACGGTCCCGGACCCTGCCGACGGCTCGTCGGCGGCTGGTCCCAATGCCGCCGAAAGCAAGCCCGGCGCCGAGGAGGTCGCGCGGTGAACTGGTACCGCCGTTTGGAACAGCGATTGGAATCCGGCCACGATTCCGGAGTCATCCGCGGAACCCTGAGCGGGGGACGGATGTTCATGATCTGGCTGGCCGCGAACCTCGTCGTCACGACCCTGTTGACCGGAACCCTGTTCGTCCCCGGCGTCGACTTCACCACAGCGGTCATCGTCATCATCGTCGGCACGCTCATCGGCACCGTCGTGCTCACGCTCATCGGCAACATCGGCACCCGCACGGGCCTGGCCACCATGGCCATCACCCGCGGTGCCTTCGGCGCCAAGGGCAGCTTCCTGCCGGTCGCCGCCAACGTCATCATCCTCATGGGCTGGAGCTGGGTGCAGGCCATGTTGGCGGGAATCAGCGTCAACTACGTCGTCGCACAGACGACGGGATTCTCCAACCCGATCCTCTTCTCGGTGCTCTGCCAGGCGCTCGTCGTCGGACTGGCGATCCTCGGCCACGAAGGGATCGAGAAGGCCGAACCCTGGTTCGCTCTTCTCATCCTGCTGGTCATGGCCTATGTCTTCGTCATCGCGTTCACGGGACACTCACCCGGCGAATACGCAGGAATCGAGAGCCTGCCGGAGCTCGAGTTCACTCCGGTCCTCGCACTCGATATCGTCATCTCCACAGCCATCTCCTGGACCGTGCTCTCCGGCGACCTCAACCGTTTGGCCGGGACTCAGAAGGCCGGAATCGTCGGATCGGGTCTGGGCTACCTGACCTCGACCGTGCTGGCGATGCTGCTGGGTCTCACCGCGTTCAGCTTCATCCTGCTCGACGGGGGAGACCCGGCCGAATTCGACCCGACGGCCCTAGCCGCGGAATTCGGATGGGCGCTGGCCATCGTCATCTTCCTCTCCGTCATGGCCACGAACACGATGGTCGTCTACGGAATGGTCAACTCCGTCGTCGGCGCACAGAGCAGGACGAAGCTGAAGTTCCTGCCGACGGCCCTCATCCTCGGCGCGATCTCGATCATCGGTTCGACCTGGCTGGCCCTGCTCGACCAGTACACCGACTTCCTCACGATGATCGGGGCGTTCTTCGTCCCCGTCTTCGCCATCCTCATCGTCGACTACTACATCATCAAACGCGGTGCCTACTCACCCGACATCCTCAAGGACTCCGGCGGCCTCTACTCCTACACCCGCGGAGTCAACTGGGTGGCCGTCGGGGTGTGGGTCCTCGGGGCGTTGGCGTCCTATGTGCTCACCTACGCCTATCCCAGCCCGATCGGAGCGACGATCCCGTCCTTCGCCATCTCCTTCGTGCTCTACCTCGTGCTGTCCTGGGGCAGCCGAGCGAAGTTCGCGGGAACTCGGCATGCGCACCTGGCCGACGGGATCCGCGGAAGCTGAACGGGGAGTTCTCGGTTCCGGGCCGCGAACTGACCACTATGTGCCGTTCACAGGTGATGAAGCAGCACAGGCGCTATGATCGCAACGGTCGGCCGGAATCACAGAAGGGAACCGGGTGTCTGTGATGGTAGTCTTCGACAGGTTCATGCCCCCGAACCGTCGACTCAACCCCGAGGCGCTGGCCTGGGTCGCGGTGATCGTGCTTGCCATCGTCATGCTCGCGGTGGAATCGTCGATCGCCGTCTCGGTCAATGAGGCCCCCGTCGCATTGGCCTTCGTCGTCACCATCGTCCACGTCGGGTCCATGCCGCTGTCCATGCTGCGCCCGCTCTTCGGCACGATCATGTCGATCGCCGCCTGCACTGTGCTGCCGCTGCTGGGGCCGCTCGTGTCGGGTGTGCCGTGGCCGTGGATGGTTCCGATGATGATCACTCAGATCGTCATCATCCTCGTCATCGGCCTCCGCGCCCACTGGGGAGTGGCCCTGGCTGCACTGCTCGGCAGCATCGCAAGTTCGGCGGCCGCGGTGCTCATCACTCATCTGCTCGTCGCAGACACCCGCACCGACGGTGCCATTGTCAACATCCTCATTTACTCTTGCATCGCCGGCGGCGTCTACCTCGCCGCGGTCATCATCCAGCAATGGCAGCTCATCCGCTCCCAACTGGTCCAGGAGAAGGAGAACACCGCGGAGGAGCACTCCAAACGCGTGACCATCGAGGAGAAGGCCCGCATCGCCAGGGAACTCCACGACATCGTCGCCCACAGCATGTCGATCATCAACATCCAGGCCTCCAGCGCACCGTTCCGCCATGCCGGGATCGACTCAGAAGTGGCCAAAGAGTTCGAAGACATCTCCAGCTCCGCCCGCACAGCGCTGACCGAGATGCGCGGACTGCTCAGCGTCCTGCGCAACGATGAAGGCGGAGGCGAACTGGCGCCGCAGCCGAAGTTCTCCGAGATCGACCCGCTCATCGAGAAGGCCCGACAGGCCGGAGTGCAGGTCACCGTCGAACGCAGCGGCGAACCGATCGACCACCTCATGCGCGACAGCACCGGACTCGCCGGCTACCGCATCATCCAAGAAGCCCTGAGCAACGCGATCCGCCACGCCCGCAACTCCGCCATCTCCATTAGCATCCGCGGTGGCAACTCGGCCGTCTGGATCAGCGTCACCAATGACCACGGCGACGGTCCCGGCGAGGCCGCGAAACACGAGAAGCACAGCCGGCAGGGACTGATCGGCATGCGCGAACGGGCAGCCTCCGTCGGTGGGGAGATCCGCAGCGGAGCCACTGCCGACGGAGGCTTCGAAGTCGAAGCAGTGCTGCCGCTTTCGCCCCGCGAACGCTCGACCGACGACGGTGAACCGAGCGTCGACACACCGGTCACGGACACTTCGGCCACGGACAAGGAGACCCCATGATCAGGATCGTCATCGCCGATGACCAAGCGATGGTCCGCGCCGGCTTCGCCGCGCTGCTGAGCGCTCATGCAGATATCGAGGTCATCGGACAGGCCGAAGACGGTGCACACTGCGTCGAGCTCGTCGCCGACCTTGGCCCCGATATCGTCCTTATGGACGTCCGAATGCCGCTGATGGACGGAATCGAAGCAACCCGCACGATCGTCGCCGCGAATGCCGAGACCCGGATCATCATGCTCACCACCTTCGACATCGACGACTATGTCTTCGATGCCATCCGCGCCGGGGCCAGCGGTTTCCTCCTCAAGGATGCCCCGCCCAGTGAACTCGCCGAGGCGGTCCGCATCGTCGCCGGAGGCGAAGCGCTCCTGGCGCCGAGCGTGACGAAACGGGTCATCGAACACTTCGCCACCGGAGGACAGAAGCCCAACCGCACAGCGCTGCCCGAACTCACCGACCGAGAACGCGAGATCCTCATCCAAGTCGCCCGCGGAGCGTCCAACACGGAGATCGCGGCGAGTCTGCACATCGCAGTGCAGACCGTGAAGACCCACGTCTCCCGGATCCTGTACAAACTCGATGCCCGAGATCGCGCCCAAGCAGTCATCGCCGCCTACGAATCAGGTCTCATCGTCCCCAACAGCTGAGTTCTGCACCTGTCCTCACCTCGGACCCCCTACCCGAGTAGGGGGTGAAGAACGGCACCCAGGGGTGACGAAAAACGGCGCGGGCATCCATACGGTGGGAACCATGAACTCGTCTGACCTCATGACTTCCGAACCGTCTTCCCCAACTGCGACCGAACTGTCGACTCCGGCACCGGATCGGGCCACGCGGGCCGCAGTGCTCGAACGCAGGCGAGCGAAGAGGGGAACCGCCGAACAGGAATTCACCAGCGACTTCAGCGCGCTGATGGCGCAGGTCAAAGAAGCGGGCCTGCTGGCCAGACGGCCGGGCTGGAACACCCTGCGCTTCGTCCTCCTCGGGCTCGGCTACGTCGCATCCTTCGCCATGCTCTTCCTCATCGGTGAGAGCTGGTGGCAGATGGCGACCGCAGTTGTCTTCGGTGCACTGTTCACCCAGACCGCCTATGTCGCCCATGACGCAGCACACCGGCAGATCTTCACCAGCGGAAAGGTGGGGGAGTGGGTGTCGACGATCATCGGCAACCTCTTCATCGGACTGAGCTACGGATGGTGGCTGAAGAAGCACAATGCACTTCACCACGCCAATCCGAACAAGGCCGGAGTCGACGGAGACATCGCTCCTGGCGCCCTCGTCTTCACTCCCGAGGATGCACGTGAACGCACAGGCCTGGCCAAATGGTTCGCCGCACGTCAGGGCTGGTTCTTCCTGCCGCTGCTGACCCTGGCCGGCCTCCAGCTGCACGTCGAATCCGTCAAAGCCATCGTCCGGGGACAGTCGTCGATCAAACGCCGTTGGATCGAAGGCGTCTTCATCGGAATCCGCCTCATCGGGTTCCCTGCGCTCGCCATCTGGGCGGCAGGTCCTCTCATCGGCAGCGTCTTCTTCCTCGTCCAGCTCGCCGTCTTCGGCGTGCATATGGGCGGATCATTCGCCCCCAACCACAAAGGACAGCCGATCGTACCCAAAGATGTGAAGATCGACTTCCTGCGCCGTCAGACGCTGATGTCACGCAATATCTCCGGCGGTCGCTTCATGGGATTCCTCATGGGCGGTCTGAACTATCAGATCGAACACCACCTGTTCCCCAGCATGCCGAGCGTCAACCTGCACCGGGTGCAGCCGATGGTCCGCGAATACTGCCGCCAGAAGGACATCACCTACACCGAGACGACTCTGCTCGAGTCCTACAAGATCATCATCGCCTACCTCAACCGGGTGGGCCTCGGCGAAGCAGACCCCTTCGATTGTCCCGTCACCGCGCAGTTCCGGTCGCGCTGACCGGCGGGCCTTATTCGGTTCGCACCGAGGGACCGTCGGGGGAAACTCAGGTGAGGTGATCGTGGTCGCCGGAGACCCATTCGGCATAGCGTTCTGCTGAGGTCTGCACTGCAGAGTGTGCCCCGGAACCGATCGACTGACCGAAGTTGCCGTACATGCGGTCGAAGTCGAGATCGATCACCGAGGCGGCGATGCGCCTGACGACCGTGGCCGATAACGGCAGATAGTTCGGGAAGCTGCGCATGAACGTCACCCACCCCGATCGCGCCACCGGACCGATCGAATCGCCGCTGAGCATGACCCCGGCGCCGTCGGCGCCCGTCCAGACTGCCACCGCACTGCCGGGGAAATGACCTCCCGTCCTCCGGAGCCTCACCCCAGGCACCGGCTCCGCCTCGTGGAAATAGGGGCAGACGGCCCGGCCGGTCCGCTGCACCCATTCGAGGTCGGCCCGGCACACGAAGACGGGAGCTCCATCGAATGCGGCACTCCATTCCAACTGGGTGCCGAACATGTGCGGGTGGCTGGCGGCGATCGCCGCAACTCCGCCGAGGTCCCGGATCGCCGCGACCGCCTCGGCGTCGATATAGGCGGGAACATCGAAGAGCACATTGCCGGAATCGGTGCACACGAGATAGCAGGTCTGCCCGATCCCGAACTTCGGTTCGACGCGGATGGCGAAGAGACCGGGTTCCCTCTCCGTGGTGGCGATGCGGTGGCCCTCGGATTCGAGGTCTGCCCGAGTCGTCCACTGTTGGCCGGAGGCAGGAACCCATTGCCGATCGTCCTCGCAGATCGGACACAGCTGTGGTGGAGGCGTCGTCGTCTCCACCCCGCAGGTGCGGCAGATCGTCACATCGGAAAATGCCACCATGTCATCCTCTCGGTTCCACAGAGGAAACCACAGACTCCCACCGAGCCTAGTCCTCACATGAAGTGAAGACCAGGATCGATGGGAGTCCAACGACGCGGCAGCTTGTCAGTGGGCGGCCGTGTGCGCCTTCCTGTGGGCGAGGACGTGGCCGACGAGGATGAGCGCGATGCCGACGACGAGCCAGGCGGTGAGCACCCACCACTGGAGAGCCGACGGCGCGTCAGGGAAGTAGGAGAGATCGCGCAGCAGCGTGCCCGCCGCTCCGGGCACGAAGAACTGACCGATATCGCCCCAGGAGCCGGCGAGGAACTCCTTCGGCTGATTGAGCGAGGCGATCGGATTGCCGATGAGCATGGTGAGCACTGCACCGAACGCGATGCCGGCAGGTCCGATGAGGGAGACGAAGCCGTTGATCAGGCCGACCGTGGCCGCGATCGACAAGCCGATCGCCAGGGCATTGATCGCGAAGTTCCCCTGCAGGATCCCGAACCAGGTCTGCATGATCAGGGCCAGTGCCAGTCCTCCGACGACTCCGTAGACGATGGTGCCGACCAGGCGCATCCGCCGTGAACGGATGCCCATGCTGGTGAGCACACCGCCGACGATGCCGCCAAGGGTCAACGGCAGACCCGCGATGGCCAGTCCCGCACCGGAGGGATCGTCGTCGGAGAGCGGCACGACGTCGGTGATCTTCACCTGCGGAACCTCCGTCGCCGAGGCGGCCGGATCGGCGCCGTCTCCGGCCGGGTTGCCCTGCGGCGGGGCCTGACCGGAGGCAGCGGCCTCGAGAGCCTTCTGCATCTGCTCCTGCATCTTCTTCGTGCCTTCCTGGAGGCCCGAGATCGCCTGTTGGTCGATGTTGTGCTGCATCTGGGTGCCGATTCCGCTGAGCTGCTGCGCGACAGCAGGGGAGGCGGCCTTGGCGATGAGGATCTCCGGTTCGTCCTCGAGGACGAAGGCGCCGTAGACCTCTCGCTGTTCGATGAGGTTCACCGCCTCGGCGCGTGAGTCGACGGTCTTGAGATCGAGCATGCCGTCCGGGGCGTTCTCAGCGATCTGGTCGATCTGCTCTTCGTCTCCGACCGCTGCGATCGGCAGGTCTTTGGGGTCCGAGGTCACGGTCGGCCAGCTGAAGGCGAGCATGACGAGGCTGACGACGGCGGCGGCGAGGACGGCGACGAGGATCGCGCGTCCGAACTGTGGGGGAGCGGCCTGCGCCGCCTTCTCCGGTGTCTCGCTCACCGCCGAGTGGTCGGCCTTGTCTTCTCTGCTGAGTATCTGGGTCGGCATGTCTGTCCAATCATCGAAAACGAATACTCGTTCATTATGAATCCATCCGCTAGGATATATCAAGAATGGTCATTCGTTTTTTGGGGGAGATGTGCCGAAGGTCACCGAGGAGCACAGGAGTGCGATGCGTGCCAGGATTCAGGATGCGGCGCTGGCCTGTTTCGCGCGCAGGGGGTTCGCCGGTGCGTCCATGGCCGACATCGTCAAGGAAGCGGGGCTGTCGGCCGGAGCGGTCTATGTCTACTATGCGTCGAAGGCCGACCTGATGATCGACGTCGCCCGCCGGGTGATGGAGCCGCGCATGGCGGTGCTCGAGGCGGCCAAGTCCGGAAGTGAGGTGACAGCTCCTGCCGAGGTGTTCGTCGAGCTCATCGATTCCCTGCTCATCGACAATCCGTTCGCCTCGGTCATGGTTCAGGTCTGGGGGGAGTCTTCCTACGACAAGGAGTTCGCGAGTTTCGCCGGTGGGGTCTTCGAGACGCTCATCGAAGAATTCACCGTTTATCTTGCTGCCTATCTGCAGGATCAGCGGGGAGCGGACGCTGAAGGCGCGCGGGCTCGTGCCGCGGCAATGGTGCCCGGGCTGCTGGCAATGATCCAGGGGGCCGTCGTCCAGTCGACCGTCTTCGGCGAATCCTCCCGGCTGCGGGTCCGGGCCGGAATCGAAGCAGTGATCTCCAGCGTCGATTTCTGAGTTCGTCGGCTGCTCATACGGAATCGCCGTCGTCATCGACCGAGTGGACGCGGTCTTCGCGCATGCTCACCGTTTCGACGCCGCTCAGTTCCATGAGCGGGGCGACGAGCAGGTGCAGAGGCCGCTTTCCGTCGAACCTCACATCGACCTGCACCATCCGCGTCTCGTCGGGGGACTCGAAGCGGCGCGAATCGACGATGGTATTCGCAAAACCCATTCGGCCGGCCAGAGCGAGGATCTCGCGGAGGACACCGGCCCCGTCGTGGTAGGTGATGCGCAGGAGTTTGCGATGGTCGCTGTTGGGGATCCTGCGGATGAGAGGCGCGATGACGAACAGCGTGAACAGGTGCAGAGCAGTGAGCATGGCGGCCAAGGGCAGCATTCCCGCACCGCAGGCCATTCCGACGGCCGCGGTGACCCAGATCGTTGCGGCGGTGGTGAGTCCGCGGACCATGTTGCGTCCTTTGAAGATGACTCCGGCGCCGAGGAAGCCGATTCCGGAGACGATCTGCGCGGAGATTCGTGAAGGGTCGAGGCGGACGTCGTTCTCGAGCACTCCGGCGAATCCATACGCGGAGATCAGAGTGAAAGCGCAGGTGCCGATGCCCACGAGCACGTGGGTGCGGTACCCGGCGGCCTTCTGCCTGAACTGCCGCTCGAAGCCGATGAGGGAGCACAGGACGAAGCTGGCCAGCAGCAGGCCGGCTTCCAACAGGCCGGTGCTGCTCATGATGTTCTCAATCGACGCGGAGTTGACCATAGTGCCTTCACCATAGCCCCACCCCCAACGAACAACCCCCAATTACTACCTGACGGCGGCCCGGCAACCTCGCGCGAGGTTGCTGGGCCGCCGTCAGGTAGCAGGTCAGACTGTGGAGGGGATTGACTACTCGTGAGGTCTGCGGCTGCGGGCCTGACCGTCGCCGGCTGTCGGGGCTCGGCGATCCGACTCCTGCGCGTCGGTGCCGTCGTCGACGATGGAGCCTTGAACGGTCTGGTACGACTCCTGGCTGGGCGCGGAGTCCTGATCGGCCGCCTCGGCGTCGGACTTCGCATGATCCGGGGACATGCCCAACGCCAATGCCTGCTTCCGTTGTTCCTTGGCGATCTCTCGCTCGCGCTCGAGGTGGAGATTGCCGAAATCATGGGCCGTGCGCGGCGGTTTGATGCCATCGATGAGGAAGACGAGAGCCAGCGACACCAGTCCCCACAGGCCGAGGACCTGCAGATGTTCGGTCACGACATCGCCGTCGAAATACAGGATCGAGCGGATGGTCTCGACCGAGGCGGCCATCGGCAGAAAATCGTGCAATGTGGCGAAGAACTTCGGCACCATATACTGCGAGAGGGCTCCGTTCGACGACGGCACGCCGGCGAACATGAGCGTGCCGATGACCGGGATGATCGCGAACATGCCCAAGAGCCTTTCGAAGACCATGGCGAACATGGAGATGCAGGCGATGGCGATGATGCCGGCACCCCACAGCGCCGCGAAATGCCCGTCGACGGCTCCTGTGATCGGACCGGCGATGGTCGCGACGATCAGCGACATAAACGGTGCGTAGACGACGATGATCGGCAGCATCCGCTTCAGCGGCCTGGTCCACGGGTTGGCGTTAGCGGCAACGATGACGACCATGAAGCCGGCGAGGATCCATCCCATCGCCACGTACATCACAACCACGCCGTTCTTGTCCCGATCGGGCAAGGGCTTCAGGTCGTCGACCGTGAGATCGGAGTCCTGCGCCTGAGCCACCTGTTCGAAGACCTGTACGGCCACACGGTAGGAAGCGTTGTTGCCGGCCTGGTTGGCCAAGAGCTCGAAATCCGGATTCTTCTCGCTGGGTAGGACGAGCGCGGCGACCTCATCGCGGTTCTCCACGAGCCGACGGGCTTCGCCCTTGTCATCGAGCGCGGTGAACTCGAACTTTCCGTCCATCTGCTCATCGAGCTGCTTGATAGTGTCTTCGGCCTGTTCGACCGAGGACCCGACGACCGCGACCGGCATGTCCTTCGGCGTCGGCGAATGCATCGCTCCGAGCATGAACGTGATCATCATGGTCACCATCGCCAGCGGGAAGAGGGTCAGCGAGATGTAGCGCATGAGCTTCGTATCCGGCCTCCGGCCGCCGTGGATCGCTGCCACATTGACATCCAGCGGCACAGGGTGTTCATTGCGCTTGGCGTAGAAGTGGTCGTAGACCTTCGTCAGCAGCAGACCGGCCACCGCGCCGAGGGCGAGGACGAACAGGTGTCCGGTGACTCCGTTGCCGTCGAAGTAGAGCACGGAGCGCAGGGACTCGCCGATCGCCGGCATCGGCAGGAACTCGTGGGTGAAGCGGAAGAACTTCGGCATGCTGTACACCGGCATCGCCATATTCGACGACGGCATGCCGAGGACCATGAGGAAGAGGATCCCGAGAATCACACCCAGTGCCCCGACGAGGCGGGTGATGAAGAGCTGGACGGAGGAGATGGCGAAAACGCCCAGCCAGGCGATGCCGAGGACGGCCGCCGTGTCCTTGACATCGACGACATCGAGGATCGGGCAGGCCACGGTCCACACGAGGCCGGCGATGGCAGCCGACCACCCGGCGAGGATCGGCACGATGCGTTTGAACTTCAGCAGTTCAGGCGAATTCGACCGCAGAACGCTGAAGGGCATGTAGCCGGCCATGACGATGGAAGTCATGAGGAACATCGCCGCCATCCCGGACGGATCGTTGTCCGGCAACGGGACGATGTCGTCGGTGTTGACCGTGAAACCGTCTTCAGCGAGCGCGGGACGCACGAGCTGCTCGACGGTGGTCGACTGTTGGATCCCGGCTCCGCTGGCGGTGACGATCGTCGCGGTATCGCCCTTGACGATGATCGCCGCCGAGGCCTCCCTGTCATAGACGTCCTGGCGGGCGTCGTAGACATCATCGGTCGTCTCGATTTCGAAGGCGTCGGGTTCGGCGCCGTTGATCGCAAATGCCACATCATCGGCCTTGGCCGATGACCCCGCCACCACGATGGGCATGTCGTTGGCTTCGGGGGAGTGCATCGTCCCCAGGTAGCTCGTGATCATCATGCCCACGAAGATGAGCGGCATGAGGAAGATCGCAACGGTGCGGCCGATGAATTCGGCCTTCGCGCGTTTGGCCGCTGCTTGGTCCTCGGTGGTCGCAGTCGAGCCGGCCTCGGAGTCGGAAGCCGGGTGCGATGTCGGGTGCTCGGACTCGAGGGCCTCTTTTCTCGTTCGCGGTTGGCTATCGGACATTGTCGTCCCCTTCAAGGATCGGAAATCGTGTGATCCTCGTCGACCACGGTGAACTTCGCCAGTTTAAGACACGTGACTTAAAACTGTGAAATCGAGAACTTGTGATTTCGAGAGCGAATGGAAAGATGAGGGAATGACCATCCAGAGTGACCGGGCGCGGGATGCCCTGCTCGACGCCGCCGAAGAGCTGTTCGCGCGCAATGGGATCGATGCGGTATCGAACAGGCGCATCGTCGAACACGCGGGGGCTGCGAATCACTCGGCGATCGCTTACCATTTCGGCGGCCGCGAGGGGCTGCTGCGCGCACTCGTCGAGCGCCACCATGACGAAATGGCTCGGCGCAGGCGTGAGCTGACGGAGCAGCTGGGCGAGACGCCGAACATCCACGAGCTCGTCACGACTCGTCTGCGCCCGCTCATCGAGCTGCTCGACAGTCTTCCGAAGCCGAGCTGGCGGGCGCAGTTCATGTCTCAGATCTCGGCTGTCCCCTCCGCCGTCGAGGTGGCCAAAGAGGTGATCGGGGACGCGGACCTGCCCGATGACCTGCGATTCATCAACGGAGCGGTCGACGGGATCCCCGAAGGGGTTCTGCGCGGTCGCGCCTATCTGCTGGGGAGCATGGTCGTCGGCGTCTGCGCCGACCAGGAGGCGAAGATGAATGAAGACGCCAATAAGGGCAGCTGGGAACAGGTCGGCCGCTTCCTCATCGATGCGGCGGCGGGAATGCTCGGGGCACCGGTGACCGACCCGGACGGTGCCGTGCGCTACCCGAGCGTTCCCCTGCTCTGATCAGCTGACAGCCCCGCCCGAATCTCCTGTTATTACTACCTGACGGCGGCCCAGCAACCTCGCGCGAGGTTGCTGGGCCGATCCTTCTATGTCTGTCAAGCCGGCGTGGGAATTGTTTCTAGCCCGTTGAGAATCTTGAAAACTCGACGCGCGAGATACCATTTGAGCTTGCGCTTGAGTTCCCTCTTCGACTTCTTCGTCGGGTCCTCACCAAAGCGCTGGGCAACATAATCCCTGGTTCTCTCATCGTGGATCATCCGGTTCGTGATCACCGTGTGCAGGGCCCGGTTCAACTGCCGATCCCCACCCCTGTTCAACCGGTGTCGTTGCGTGTTGCCCGACGAAGCAGGGATCGGATTCGCCCCTGCCAGGGCTGCGAACGCAGCCGCGTTACGGACTCGTCCCGGATGCGACCAGGCGGTGAAGAACACCGCGGCAGTGAACGTACCGATCCCGGGTTCGGCCAGCAAGACTGCCGCCGGACTGGCCTCAACAAGTTCAGCGAGCTTGTCATGGTTGTCCTGCAGATCGTCATCAAGATCGAGGACGCGTTGAGCTAAACGGACCGCTTCGTCCCGGGACGTGGCCAGGCCGATGTCTTCCTTCCTCGACCGCCACTTCGAGATCTCGACGAACTGGGCATCGGTCAACGAGTTACGGGCATCAATTCCCAGAGCGACAGTGCGCACCAACGCGGTCAGGGAGTTGATCATCCGGGTCCGTTCGGTGGTCATCGCGTCCCGGGCTGCCAACAGCACGCGCAGGCCCTGGCGGACTCCTTCGCCTTGGCGTGGCCACCGCAGCTGGTCGGTGTGTAGCGCCAGCACGGACTTCGCGATCCGGTAGGAGTCGAGCTCATCGCTCTTACCCACGCCGTACCGGGCTTTGGCATCCATGCGTCCAGCTTCGACCACGGGGTATTCGGTCGTGGCGATATGACCGGTCAGCACCGCCCCGTAGGATGCGGTTCCTTCCACGACCCACAGGGTGTCGAGGTCACCTTTCGTCCACCGGCCGGCCCAGGTCAGGGCCCGTTTGATGCCGGCCCGAGATGTCGGGAAGCTGCCGGTAGCCACGAGGATGCCGGTGTTGGTGATGATCGTGTAGACGTGTTTTCTGGCGTGTGTATCGACGCCGATGAAGAAGTTGTATAAGTGCGCGACAATGGACATAGCGGTTCGAAGCTCCCTGTTTGACCGATAGGTTGTGCGGCCGCTTGCGGCCGGTACCGGTCCGGGATGAGGTCACTTCGGAACAACACTGTGATGAGTCACGCCCCGGCAAGGGGCGGACAGCCTTCTGATCAAGTTACCGAGGTGGGCCGAGTCGGTGCCGGCCGCACCACCCATGTGATCGGACAAATCGGCCCGAAGACACCACCAAAAGGGGGTGGGTCACCGCCAGGTTGAGTCACGATCACGGGGTGGAGAGGCCAGCACCTACTCTGCCAGCCGGTCCCAGACCAGCCACTACCAAGACTCACAGCCGTCAGGTAGCAATAGGGGTGTTTTGGTCAGTTGCAGCCGTCGGGGCCGCAGACCGCGCCGTCGGCGAAGTCCTCGGCCGCGTCCTTGCCTGCTGACTGCGGAGTCCCGGCGAGCACCGTGAGCTTCTGTCCCTCGTCCCAGGCCGTCTCGAGTGCCTGAGAGAAGACCTCCGCCGGTTGGGCTCCGGAGATCCCGTACTTGCGGTCGATGACGAAGAACGGGACTCCATTGGCGCCGAGCGAGCGGGCCTCACTGATATCGGCCCGTACCTCATCCGAGAATTCATCGGTTGCGAGGATCCGGCGGACCTCGACGGGATCGAGGCCGATCTCACGTCCCACCTCGGCGAGGTAGTCGACGTCACCGATGTCGCGACCCTTCTCGAAATGGCCCGAGAGCAGCACCTCCTTGGCCTCGGACATGAGTCCGTGAGTCTTGGCGAAGTGGAGGAAGCGGTGCGCGGTGAAGCTGTTGGCCACGACGATCGAGTCGAAGTCGTAGTTCAGGCCGACTCCGGCAGCCTGCTGTGTGACATGATCGAACATCTGTCGCACCTGAGCGGCGGGCATGCCCTTCATCTGACTGAGGTATTCGGTCTCGGTGCCGTCGAAGTGATCGGGCAGGCTCGGGTCGAGCTGGAAGCTGCGCCATTGGACGTCGACGTCATCCTTGTGAGCGAAGCCGTCGAGGGCATCCTCGAAGCGACGTTTTCCGATATAGCACCAGGGGCAGGCGATGTCCGACCAGATCTCAATCTTCATATCAATGCTAACCGTGCCCATCTCATGGTTATTCCGCAGGTCCGGCTCAGAACAGAGCCTGCTGCGATGGGGCGGCGAGCTGCTGCGTCGGAGCCGCTGGCACGCCCACCGTCTGCCGGTTTCGGCCCGACTCTGGGCGACCGCGCATCCGCGAGGTCGCAGGGTAGTCGTCATCGCTGCGTCCGCGCAGGTCATATCGGTCGATAAGGGGGTTGATGCGCTCACTGAGCCACCGACGATACTCCTTCGATGCGTAGGATGAGCCGGCGTACATCCTGCGATAGCGGGGGAGCAGCTCGGGGCGGTTGTGTTCGAGCCATTCGAAGAACCATTCGCGGGCGCCAGGGCGCAGGTGCAGCGCCCCGTAGACGACTCGCGCGGCTCCGGCGTCCCTGATCGCCCGAAGAGCGGATTCGAGGTGGTCACGGGAGTCGGTGAGCTTCGGCATGATCGGCATCATGAACACGGTGACAGCGAACCCGAGTTCGGCGGCCGCGCGCACGGTGGCCAGTCTGGCCTTCGTCGTCGGCGTGCCGGGCTCGAGGCTCTGCTGCAGAGCGTCGTCGTGAACGGCGATCGACATGCTGATCTCAACAGGAGCGTCTTCGGCGACGCGGGCCAGCAGAGGCAGATCCCGTCGCAGCAGCGTGCCCTTGGTCAGAATCGACATCGGAGTCGACTGTTCGGCCAGTGCGCTGATGATGCCCGGCATGAGGGAGTAGCGGCCTTCGGCGCGCTGATAGGGGTCGGTGTTCGTGCCGAGTGCGACATGGTCTCGCTTCCATGTCGGACGCGCCACCTCGGCGGCGAGGACGTCGGCGATATTGATCTTGACGACGACCTGGCGATCGAAGTCGGTCCCGGAATCGAGATCGAGGTAACGGTGAGTGTTCCTGGCGAAGCAGTACACGCAGGCGTGTGAGCAGCCGCGGTAGGGGTTGACGGTCCAGGAGAAGGGCATCGAGCTGGACTGGGGAACCCTGTTCAGCGCCGACTTCGCCAGCACCTCGTGGAAGGTGATTCCTGAGAATTCCGGCGTCTGCACCGACCGGACCAGTCCCTTCGTCCCGAAGAGGACAGGTGTGCTGGGGTCGGTGCTGGCGCTCGCTTCGTTCCACCGCATGACATCAGTCGAACACGAGTTCGAATGTGAGTCAAGGGTGGGGCATTGCGTTCAGGCGGGGTCAGGAAACGCGCAGTCCCTTGAACTCGCTGCGGTGGAAGACCAGGGCCTCGGGTCCGTCGTCATTGCGAGTGCCGAGGATCTCGAGCAGGGCCACGGTGTGGTCGCCGGCCGCGACCTCATCGTAGAGCCGGGTCCAGAGGAACGCTGAGCTGCCGGGGATCGTCAGTGCGCCTCCGGCAGTGACCTCAGGGCTGACGCCGGTGAATCGTCGACTGCGATCCTTCGCCGCCAACTGCCTGGCCAGGTGCTCTTGGTCGGTGCCCAGCAGGGAGATCCCCAGCTCGGGAGCTCGACGCAGGGTGGGCCAGGTGGTCGATGTGTTCTGGACGGCGACGCTGACCAAGGGTGGGTCGAGGGAGACGCCGACGGTGAGGGTGGAGGCGACGAGACCCAGGGGCGCCGCATCGATTTCGGCGCCGATGAAGGCGACCCCCTGGGGGAAATGGGAGAAGGCCTCGCGGAGAGCCTCGGGTGTTGCGGGGGTCACCGGGGCCGGTGACTGTGCGGTGCGGTCTGCCAAGAGTGTCATTCCTTCACCTCTGCGTTCGTGTGGTCGTCGGTGTCTCAGATGCCGGCTGATGCGATGACGCTCGCTGATCCGTTGAGCAATCCAAGAGTGTGGGTTCGTCTGTCGGAATTGTTGAGGTTGATCATTGCAAAGCGGAGGCGCCGGTGTCGTGGCCGAGGTCATATGAAGACGACTTATGACCGCATATGACGCTGAGAGTCGGGGCGTGACGGAAACGTGCGGCCGGTGACGGGGTTCGGGCATAGATTGCTCAGCGAATCATGCGCTCGTCAGGCAGCGAGCCTCCCGAACCCCGCCGCAGAGGAGAACCCTATGACGCAGACGCCGGTCACCGCACCGAGCACCCAGGACCCGCCGCAGCGGTTCCTGTCCGGAAAGAAGCGGGTGCTGGCCTCGGCCTTCGCCGGGACGACGATCGAGTGGTACGACTTCTACCTCTACGGCACCGCCGCGGCCCTGATCTTCAACGTCCAGTTCTTCCCCTCCGACAGTGAGCTCGGCAGCCGACTCGCGTCCTTCGCTACTCTCGCCGTCGGATTCTTCGCTCGGCCCTTGGGCGGAATCGTCGCCGGCCACCTCGGCGACCGTGTAGGTCGCAAGGCTCTGCTCGTCGTCTCCCTTCTGTCCATGGGGACGGCGTCGACGCTCATCGGCCTGGTCCCGAACTTCGACGCCATCGGCTGGTGGGCCGCTGTCTCCCTCGTCGTTCTGCGTATCGTCCAGGGCCTGTCGGCAGGTGCCGAATGGGGCGGATCGGCTCTGCTGTCCGTCGAACATGCACCCGCCCGCAAACGCGGTCTCTTCGGATCCTTCACCCAGATCGGATCTGCGGCGGGAATGCTGTTGGCCACCAGCTCCTTCTTCCTCGTCCAGAACCTGATGAGTGATGAAGCGTTCGAGGCCTTCGGCTGGCGCATCCCCTTCCTCGCCTCCGCGCTGCTCGTGGCACTGGGACTGTGGATCCGCCTCGGCGTCTCCGATGCGCCTGAGTTCCAGGAGCTCAAGGATTCCGGAAAGGTCGCCAAAGCACCGCTGCGGGAGGTGCTGACCGCTCATCCGCGGGTCCTGCTCGTCACCATCGGACTGCGCCTGGCACAGAACAGCGTCTTCTACCTCATCACCGTCTACATGCTCAGCTACCTGGCGGAGAATCGCGGCGATTCGACCTCGGGAGTCACAGCCGTCATGATCGCCTCGGCGGTCGGACTGGTGACCGGACCGGCTTGGGGGTGGGCCTCGGACCGGATCGGTCGCAAGCCCGTGACGATCTTCGGACTCATCGGCATCGCAGTATTCGGCTGGTTCTTCTTCGCCTTCCTCGACGCAGGTCCGCTGGGACTGCTGCCCCTGGTCGTCATCCTCGGCATGAATCTCGCCCACGATGCCGTCTATGGTCCCCAGGCGGCCTGGTTCGCCGAACAGTTCCCCATCGAAGTCCGCTACTCGGGTGTGAACATGGGCTACCAGCTGGGCACCGTCATCGGCGGCGGAATCATGCCGATGGTCGCGGCCCTGCTCTACGTCGCCGGCGGCCACTCGCCGTGGCTCATCTGCGGCTACCTCACCCTGCTGTGCGTCCTCTCGCTCATCGCCGCCATCGGCGCCAAAGATCCTGCCCGAGCGCTCGCGCGCACCGCGGCCTGAACACACCCGCCGGTACGTCGGCCCGCACCCATCGCACCACCATGATTAGGAGACTCCTATGACGAAACCGATTCTGCTCAACGCCTTCGACATGATGACCCCGGTCCACCAGTCACCCGGACTGTGGCGCCACCCGGAATCGAGAGTCGACGAATTCACCCAACTGTCCTTCTGGACGGACCTGGCCAAGACCCTCGAGGACGGCGGATTCTCCTCCCTCTTCCTCGCCGACATCCTCGGCGTCTATGACGTGTACGGCGGCAACGCGGATGTCACGAACCGTGGGGGAGTGCAGTTCCCACTGCTCGACCCCCTCGTCGCCGTCCCCGCCATGGCCGCAGCCACGACGACGCTGGGATTCGGCGTGACCGCCTCGGTGACCTATGAGAAGCCCTACCTGCTCGCCCGCACCCTGACCACCCTCGATCACTTCACGAACGGACGTGTGGCCTGGAACATCGTCACCAGCTATGTCGACTCCGCTGCCCGCAACCTCGGGCTCAAGGGCCAGATCCCGCACGATGAGCGCTACGACCGGGCCGATGAGTTCATGGAAGTCATGTACAAGCTGTTCGAGGGCTCGATCACTCCGGACGCACTCAAAGCCGATGCCGACGCCAACGTCTTCGTCGACCCGAACGAGGTCCACGACATCGGCCACGACGGCAAGTTCTTCACCGTCCCCGGTCAGGCGCTCGCCGTCCCCGGACCGCAGGGCACCCCGCTGCTCTTCCAGGCCGGCGCATCCAAACGCGGCCAGGAATTCGCGCTCGACCACGCCGAGGCGATCTTCTTCTCCGGACCGACCCCGGAGATCCTGCGCAGCTGGGTCGACAAGGTCCGTGACGGACTCGAAGAGCGCGGACGCGCCCGTGACGCGGTGAAGATCTTCGCTCTGGCCACCGTCATCGTCGACGACACTGACGAAGCCGCCGAGGCTCGCCTGGCCGACTATCGCCGCTACGTCGACACCGAATCCGCGCTGTCCCTGTTCGGCGGATGGACCGGAGTCGACCTCTCGGGAGCTGACCCCGAAGACACCCTCGAATACGTCTCGACCGAAGCCAACCAATCCGCGCTCGCCTCCTTCACCACCATGGCCGGAGACAAACCCTGGACGATTCGGGACCTCGCGGAGTTCGTCGCCCTCGGCGGACGCGGACCGGTCATCACTGGATCGCCGGAGACCATCGTCGACGAGTTCGAACGGTGGATGACCGAAGCCGATATCGACGGATTCAACATCGCCGCGGCCGTGCGCCCGGCCGATGCCGAACGCTTCACGAAGTACGTCTCGCCCGAACTGCGCCGCCGCGGACTCCTGCCCGAACCGACCGCAGGTGCCACGGTGCGCGAGCAGCTCACCGGGGCCGGCCCCCGCCTGGCCGAGGACCACACGGGTGCCCGGTTCCGCCTCGGCGAGGGTGCCCGCGTCTGATCACACGGGGTCCGACGAATCGGGGAACGGCCGTGGGGCATAATGGTCTGCGGCCGTTTTCCGATCCGTGAACCGAACTGAGACCGCGAATGAGTGCATCGACTCCGCTGACCACCACTGATGATTCGGGCGATCGCGGATACCGGCGCAGAGCTCTCGTCGCCGCGGCTGTCGGCTACGGACTCGACGGCTTCGACCTCCTCATTCTCAGCTTCGCCCTGTCGGGCATCATCGCCTCATTCGGGCTCAGCGACGTCGCAGCCGGGTCCCTGTCGACGATCACTCTGCTCGGTGCCGTGGTCGGCGGAATCGTCTTCGGTGCCCTCGCTGACCGTCACGGCCGGGTACGGGTGCTCACCTGGACGGTCCTCATCTTCGCGGTGTTCACCGGACTGTCGGCGCTGGCACAGGGGTATTGGGATCTCGCGGCCTACCGGTTCATCGCCGGAATCGGAATCGGCGGTGAGTTCGGCATCGGCATGGCCCTGGCCGCCGAGGCGGTGCGTGCCGACCAGCGAGCGCGGGCCACATCATGGGTGGGAGTGGGGTTCCAGCTCGGCGTATTCGCCGCAGCCGTCGTCTCGGCTCCCGTCATCGCCCTGTGGGGTTGGCGGGCACTGTTCGTCATCGGACTCGTTCCC
The DNA here is from genome assembly GCF_056837565.1 of Brevibacterium sp. OS20. Classification (NCBI taxonomy): domain Bacteria; kingdom Bacillati; phylum Actinomycetota; class Actinomycetes; order Micrococcales; family Brevibacteriaceae; genus Brevibacterium; species Brevibacterium sp. OS20. Next base: position 1,558,730 of record NZ_CM166367.1, read on the forward strand.
GCTGTCTTCGCTTTCGTCATCCGTCGCGGAGTCGAGGAGCCGGAGACCTTCGTCCGGGCCCGGGAACACGAGGAGGCGGAGGCCGAAGTCGCCCGTGGGAACCTCGATACGGACGGAGTGCCGACCTCCTTCGGTGCGAAGATCGCCGCGCTGTTCAAGGATCGGGAGACGGTGAAGATCACCCTGGCCCTGACGATTCTCACCAGCGTGCAGAACTTCGGCTACTTCGGCATCATCACCTGGCTGCCGAACTACCTGTCCGAGCAGATGGATCTGGGAGTCACCAAGGGTTCGCTGTGGACAGCGGTGACGGTCATGGGAATGCTTGCCGGGATCCTCATCTTCGGCCAGGTCGCCGACCGCCTCGGTCGACGTCCCGCCTTCTGGATCTTCCAGGCCGGAGCCATCGTCACCATCCTCGCCTACAGCCAGCTCACCGATCCGAGTGCTCTGCTGGCCGGCGGATTCTTCATGGGCGCCTTCGCCAACGGAATGCTGGGAGGCCATGGGGCGCTGCTTGCCGAGCTCTATCCCACGGCGATCAGGGCGACGGCGCAGAACGTCATCTTCAACATCGGCCGTGCCATCGGGGGGCTGGCACCGGTCGTCATCGCCCTTCTCGCAGGGCATCTCGGCTTCGGCTTCGCTCTGGCGCTGCTGCCGATCATCTACCTCATCCAATTCCTCGCTATGTTCCTCATTCCGGAGCGCCGCGGCCACCGCCTCGACTGAGCTGTGAGTGCGGGTGCAGCGTTCCTGGGTGCGCTGTGCCTGCACCGGCGTTCGTGACGAACTGTGACGGCAGGTGACAGCGCGTGGCCGCCGCGACACCATACTTGTCGACTGTGACTTCGACAGATCCCGCCGCGAACTCGGCACAGACACCCTCCGCGGCCGCTCAGAACAGGCAGGCCGGAACGCAGACTCCGCGCATTGTCTCCTCGGCGGCCGATATCCATTCGATCCTCGCTGAATTCGGCTCTCAGGGGACGAAGACGACGGCGGTGATCATCCTCGCGCTCGGCGGGATCTTCATGGACGCCTATGACTTCTCCTCCCTGGCCTTCGGCATCACCGCCATTCAGGAGCAGTTCGGTCTCAACGGTTTCATGACCGGACTCGTCAACGCCTCGATCATGGTCGGTGCCGTCATCGGCGCCCTCTTCGGCGGATACCTCGTCGACCGGTTCGGGCGGTACCGACTCTTCATGGCCGATATGGTCTTCTTCGTGGTCGCAGCCATCGGCTGCGCCGTGGCACCGAACGAATGGGTCCTCATCGCCTTCCGCTTCGTCATGGGCATCGGCGTCGGTCTCGACCTGCCGGTGGCGATGGCCTTCCTCGCCGAATTCTCCAAGCTCAAAGGCAAGGGGAACCGCTCGCAGCGGGTCAACGCCTGGTCGCCGGCCTGGTACTTCGCCACCGGTATGGGCTACGTCATCGTGCTCATCATCTTCATCATCCTGCCCTACGATCAACATGCCATTCTGTGGCGCATCGTTGTCGGCTTCGGTGCCGTGCCCGCGCTCATCGTCCTCCTCGTTCGTCGCCGCTACCTTGCCGAATCACCCGAATGGCTGGCCAACCAGGGTGATCTGCGCGGCGCCGTCGAAGTCATGCGCAGCCATCACAACCTCAATGTCGAACTCGCTCCCGAGGGGGAACGCGAGACCGCGAACGCCTCGGACAGTTCGGCCAAGGGCGGGCGGTGGGCCGGGTTCGCCGAACTCTTCTCCCCGCGCTACCGGGTCCGGACGATCGTCGCTCTCTGCGTCTCCGTGTTCTCGACGTTCGGCTACAACGCCGTCGCCTACGGCACCCCGCTCATCATCACCACGCTCTTCCACCAGACTCCGCTGATCACGATCATCGCCTCACTGGTCATCAATCTGGGCTTCGGCACGCTCGGGGGACTCCTGGGCATGAGCATCGTCAACCGCTTCGGGACCCGGAGGATCACCCTGTTCGGATTCGTGATCCAAGCCCTGGCGCTGGGAACGCTGGCGATCGTGGGCATCCCGAACGGGGCTCTCGTCCTCGTCGCGGTGGCCATGCTCGCTGCGTTCGTCTTCGCTCAGGCCGGGGGACCGGGAGCGAACCTCATGAACTATGCGACCCTGTCGTATCCGACCCGTCTGCGCGGAATCGGCATCGGTTTCAACCAGTCGGTCCTGCGTGCCTTCTCGATCGTCTCACTCATCATGTTCCCGATCCTTGCGGCCTCGCTGGGCACCGGTGTGTTCTGGATCGTCGCCTGCGCACCGTTGGCGGGTGCGATCGCCGTCGGCATCGTCGCCTGGGATCCGACGGCCAAGGACGTCGAGCACGAAGACTGAGGCCCGCGACCGGCGGTGACTGCCCAGAGCAGTGCACTGCGCGTATGACGAGGCGGAGCGGCCACGACCAGCGGGAACGGTCAAGTTGATCATGAATGGTATGCCATCGATTGAAATGCTCGTTCGGCCGTTCCCCGGCCGCGTCCCCGAGCGACCCGGATGCGGTTGCGAGTCGCATATCTAAGGCTGCAGCGAAATCGCCCGGCCTGACTCATTGCCAGTGGGGTGTGAGCTGGGTTACTCTGAATCGGTCAGATGAACGGTGTCACAGAGCTGTGTTTACTTTTTTGGTATCCCAGTTTGGGCGCTGACCGGATCCAAGGAGTTGACTGCATGAGGAAGACCGAATCGGCGGAGGCACCAGTGCCCACACGCCTGGGGCCCAGCCCCGAACAGTTGGCGGCTCATCGCATCAGTCCGCGCTTCTACAATGCCGATCTCGCCCCATCCCGCAAGGAGGGGCGCAGTTGGACGGCCTACAGCGTCTTCACCCTGTGGGCCAACGACGTGCACTCTCTGGGCAACTACGGCTTCGCACTCGGACTCTTCGCACTCGGCCTCGGGGCCTGGCAGATCCTCGTCGCCCTCCTCGTCGGTGCAGCCCTGCTGTTCTTCCTGCTCACCCTCTCCGGTTTCATGGGCTACAAGACAGGCGTGCCCTATCCCGTGATGAGCCGGATCTCCTTCGGCATCCACGGGGCCCAGCTGGCCGCCTCGGTGCGGGGCATCGTCGCCATCGCCTGGTTCGGCATCCAGACCTACCTGGCCTCGAGCGTCCTCAACGTCATGCTGCTGACGATGTTCCCCGGACTGCAGTCATGGGCCGATGCCGAATTCCTCGGACTCTCCGGGCTCGGCTGGTTCTCCTTCACCCTGCTGTGGGTCATCCAAGTCATCATCGTCAGCTACGGGATGGAGATGATCCGCCGCTACGAAGCCATCGCCGGACCGATCATCCTCGTGACCTTCCTCGCCCTGGCCGTCTGGATGCTCATCCGCGTCGACTTCTCCATCGCGTGGTCGACCGACGACGCGCTCAGCGGCTGGGAGATGTGGGCGCACATCTTCGGCGGAGGCGCATTATGGGTGTCCATCTACGGCACCTTCGTGCTCAACTTCTCCGACTTCACGAGGGCCGCGAAGAAGCGCGGCTCGATCGTCGTCGGCAACTTCTGGGGCATCCCGGTGAACATGCTCGTCTTCGGACTCGTCGTCATCTCGCTGGCCGGCGCCCAGTACAAGATCGACGGCACCGTCATCACCTCACCGGCCGATATCGTCCAGTCGATCGGCAGTCCTGTCCTGCTCGTGCTGGCTTCCCTGTCTCTTCTCCTGCTCACCGTCGCAGTCAACCTCATGGCGAACTTCGTCGCCCCGACCTATGCGCTGACGAACCTGTTCCCGCGCCACCTGAACTTCCGCAGCGCCGCCATCATCTCAGCCGTCATCGGCTTCGTCATCCTGCCCTGGAATCTGTATGACTCACCGGTGGTCATCGTCTACTTCCTCGGCGGACTCGGTGCCCTGCTCGGACCCCTGTTCGGCGTGATCATGGTCGACTACTGGGTGGTGCGCAGAACGAAGGTCAATGTGCCTCAGCTCTACACCGAAGCCGGCGACGGTGAGTACTTCTACCACCGCGGAGTCAACTGGCGAGCCATCGGAGCCTTCATCCCCGCCTCGGCGATCTCACTGGTCTTCGCACTCGTGCCCGCGTTCTCCGGCATCTCCGAGTTCTCCTGGTTCTCCGGGGCCGCGATCGCCGCGCTCATCTACTTCGTCATCGCCCGCCGCGACTTCACCTTCCGTGAGGTCGACGGTGAGGAGATCGCCGTCCCGACCCATCACTGATCGGAGCCGAATCGTGAGAATCCTCGTCGTCAACGTCAATACGACCGAGTCCATGACCGAGGGCATCGCCCGCGTGGCACGGCAGGCCGCCTCGGCGGGAACCGAGATCATCGGTCTGACCCCCGAATTCGGAGCCGAATCCTGCGAAGGCAACGTCGAAAGCCATCTCGCGGCGCTCGGCGTCATGGACGCCGTCCTGAAATATCCCGGCGAATTCGACGCCGTGATCCAGGCCGGGTACGGAGAGCACGGCCGCGAGGGCCTGCAGGAGCTGTTGGATGTGCCCGTCGTCGACATCACCGAGGCGGGGGCGGCCCTGGCGATGTTCCTCGGCCGCCGCTATTCCGTCGTCACCACGCTCGACCGGACCCTCCCGCTCATCGAGGACAGACTGCTGCTGGCCGGTCTCGACTCCCACTGCGTGTCCGTGCGGGCATCGGGAATGGCCGTGCTCGAGCTCGAAGAGAATCCGCAGGCTGCGATCGAGGCGATCACCGATCAGGCCGCCGAGGCGGTCGACCGTGACCGTGCCGAGGTCATCGTGCTCGGCTGCGGTGGGATGGCCGAGCTCGGGGCGACGATCACGGAACGCTGTGCCGTGCCCGTCGTCGACGGGGTCGCTGCCGCCGTGCGCGTGGCCGAATCACTCGTCGGACTGGGGCTGAGCACGTCGAAGGTGCGCACCTATGCGCCCGCCCGTGAGAAGAAGCTCAGCGGCTGGCCGCTCGGTCAGTCGACGTCGGCCGGATCCGCTGCGGCAGGCTCTGCATCCTCTGCGGCCGGGACCGCGACGGACTCGGCCGCAGCAGGTTCGGCGGGATCGGCGGCGGCAGGTTCGGCCTGAGCTTCTTCGGGTCCGGTCTCGGCCAACCGCTTCGAATGCTTGTCGTGCTGCTCCTGACTCGTTCCCAGATGACGACCGGCCAGCGACCCGGCCAGCGTCTGATCCCGGCGGGCGATGGCGTCGAAGAGCTCGGCATGCTCGGTGGCGACGACGGCAAGGTCATCATGCTGACTCAGCTGCCACCGCATCCGTGAATCCAGCAGGGCACCGATCTCGCCGAGGAGCTCATTGCCCGAGAGCTCGGTGACGATGGCGTGGAATTCCGCGGCACAGCGATGGGCACCGGCGACGTCCCCGGCATCGGCGAGCTCTCGGCCCTTGAGCATCGTGGCCTCCAGTCGGGCCAGGCCCTCGCGGGTATGGCGCTGAGCGGCGAGTTCGAACGAGAGGACGTCGAAGACCGTGCGCACCTCGTTGAGGTCGGCGATGTCGCTGGGGGAGAACTCCCTGACCGTCGACCAGGTGTTGGGCCGGTTCGTCACCAGCCCTTCCGAGGCGAGCTTCTTCAGCGCCTCGCGGATGGGCACCCGTGAGACGCCGAGCTCGGTGGCGAGGTTGCGTTCGACGAGCCGTGAACCCGGTCGACGGTGGCCTTCGATGATCTCATTGCGCAGCGCCTCGGTGACCCGCATGGTCTCCGACTGGGGACTCTCGGCAGACTTCATCCGGTCCCTCACCTCACTGTGAGCGCTTCATGGCACGGCCCAGAGTATCGAGCCCGACCGAGCCGAGACCCAGCGCCCGGGTGTGGAAGTCCTTGAGATCGAAATCGGCACCCGCCGCAGCCTTCGCCTCGTCACGGTACTGCTCCCACAGTCTCTGACCGATCTTGTAGCTCGGTGCCTGCCCGGGCCAGCCGAGGTAGCGGTCGAGCTCGAAGGCCAGGAACGACCGGTCCATGGCCACATTGTCGGTGAGGAACTGCCACGCCTTCTCCCGGTTCCAGATCCCGCCGCCGAGGCTCTCAGGTGCCTCGAGGCCGAGGTGGAAGCCGATGTCGAGGACGACACGGGCGGCACGCAGCCGCTGCGAATCGAGCATGCCGAGATAGTCGCCGGGATCGTCGAGGAACCCGAGATCGGCCATGAGCTTCTCCGCGTACAGCGCCCACCCCTCACCGTGGCCGGATACCCAGCACATGAGGCGGCGCCAGCGGTTGAGGGTGTCGGAGACGTAGGTGGCCTGACCGACTTGGAGATGGTGGCCGGGCACACCCTCGTGGTAGACGGTGGTCTTCTCCTGCCAGGTGGCGAAGTCCGTGACGCCTTCGGGCACCGACCACCACATGCGGCCGGGTCGGGAGAAATCGTCGGTCGGGCCGGTGTAGTAGATGCCGCCGGTGGCCGAAGGCGCGATCATGCACTCGATCGTGCGCACGGGTTCGGGAATGTCGAAATGGGACTTGCCGAGTTCGCGGATCGCCTCATCGGCCACACCCTGCATCCAGTCCCGCAGCGCCTCGGTGCCGTGCAGGGTCCGCTGCGGGTCGTTGTTGAGAGCGTCCATGACCTCGAACAGGTCGGCGCCAGGCATGATCTTCTCTGCTACTTCTCGCTGTTCGGCGTCGATGCGCTCGAGTTCTTCGAGGCCCCATGCATAGGTTTCATCGAAGTCCACTTCGGCGCCGAGGAAGTCGCGGGAATACAGCGCGTATGCTTCGCGACCGCACGCTTCGTCGTCACCGGCGGCGGGCAGCACCTGTTCGCCGAGGAATTCGGCCAGGTCCGAGGCGGACTTGCGGGCCGCCTCGGCGTGGGTGTCGAGATCCGAACGCAGAGCGTCGGGAACATCGGCACCGGCGACGAGACGATCGAAGTTGCTGCCGGGCTCGGCCAGGGCGCGGGCCTGTTCGACGACCTTCTCGACCTGGATACGGGCGGCGACGCGACCGTTGTCACGCGCCATCGCCAGGGACTCCTGGTATCCGGCCAGCGAGCCGGGCACGGCAGCCAGGGTGGTCGAAATCGTCTCCCAATCGGCCACGGTATCCGTGGGCATGAGGTCGAAGGCGTCGCGGACCTGCTGCAGCGGCGATTCGATGACATTGAGGCTGGCGTGCTTGATTCCGGCGGCGAAGTAGTCCCGGTCGACGCCGAGGCGATCACGCATCGCATCGATGGTCACGAGGTCGACATCGTCGAGGTCGGAAGAGTCCGCGACATCATCGAGGCGAGCCAGCGTCCGCACGGTGACGTCATTGAGCGCGGAGAGTCCGGCCGGCGAGAAGTCGTCGAAGCCCTGTGCACCGTCGAGTCCGAGGTAGAGGGCGAGAGAGGGGGAGAGGGCGAGCATGTCATCGACGTAGTCTTCAGCGACCGCATCGACGGCGGAGGAGGTTCTCTTCACAGTCATGATGACCACCCTATCGCGAGCTGGGTCACATCCGCGGTGGACCGGACCACGCAATCGTCGCGAACCCGCTAATGTGTCACTGTTCCCCGCAGGCAGCAGAAAGTGAGACCGATCTCCAGTGGCACGAGCGAAGCTGTGGACGAAGGACTTCATCGTCGGAATCGGGCTCAACCTCTCGATGTCGATGGTCTTCTACCTGCTCATGACGTCGATGGCCGGGTACGCGGTGGCGCGGTTCTCCGCCGGCGAGGCCGCAGCCGGCTTCGCCTCCTCATCGTTCGTCGTCGGTGCCGTGGTCGCTCGCGTGCTCACCGGGAAGTATCTCGACTTCATCGGGCGGCGCAAACTGCTCATCATCACCATGGCGGTCTCCGTGCTCGCCTCACTGGCCTATATCTTCGCCGGCGACCTCACTCTGCTCCTGACGCTGCGCATCGTCCACGGAATCGCCTTCGGCGCCGGAAACACGGCGATCATGACGGCCATCCAGAGCATCATCCCGGCCTCCCGCCGGGGAGAGGGCACCGGATACTTCGGCACGGCGACGACTCTGTCGACGGCGCTCGGACCGTACCTCGGCGTCATTCTGCCCCGCGAGTTCGACTTCGTCATGCTCTTCGTCGCCTCGGCGTTCATGTCCGTCCTCGCCCTCATCTGCTGTTTCCTCATCCGGCTGCCCGTGCAGGAGATCAGCGACTATCAGCGGCGCACGAAATGGCATCTCAAACTCGGCACCCTCGTCGATCGGGACGGGCTGCGGATCGGCTCGGTCATGCTTCTGGCCGGCACCGCCTACGCGGCGGCGCTGGTGTTCCTCGCCGGCTATGCGGCCGAACACGGCGTCGCCTCCGCCGCGTCCCTGTTCTTCGTGGCCTTCGCTGTGGCCTCCCTGTTCGCCCGTCTGTTCGTGGGACGGCTGCAGGACACCTTCGGCGACAATGCGGTGATCTTCCCCGTCTTCATCGCCGATATCGCCGGCAATGTCCTGCTGGCGCTGTGGCCGACGATGACGGGGATCGTCCTCGCCGGAGTGCTCATCGGCCTCGGCTTCGGCTCCCTCATGCCGTGCATGCAGGCAATCACCGTCAAATCCGTGCCGATGAGCCGCGTTCCCGTGGCCACGGCGTCGTTCTTCCTCCTCCTCGACGCAGGGTCCGGCATCGGCCCGGTCGTCCTCGGATTCCTCTACCCGTTCACCGGCGGAAACGGAATGTTCTTGGTCTGTGCCGGGCTCGTCGTGGTCGCCATCGGCGTGTACGTGTGGGTGCACGGACGTCGCCGAGGCGGTCGCCCCGGCCGCGAATACCTCACCTGATCCCGCTAATTGCTACCTGACGGGGGCCCAGCAACCTCGCGCCAGGTTGCTGGGCCCCCGTCAGGTAGCAATTGGGGAGATAGGGTGGAGGGAACGACTGGAGGATGAGAATGAAGTTCGCGCTCGCTCAGATCAACACCACCACCGAGGTGGCCGACAACCTTGAGAAGGTCCGTTCCTATTCCCGCCGGGCCGCCGCGGCAGGCGCACGGTTCGTCGTCTTCCCCGAAGCGACGATGTCGGCGTTCGGATCCGGCCTGCGCACCATCGCCGAGGAGCACTCCGAGTCGTGGCGGGCCGCGCTGAGCGAGCTCGCCGCCGAGACCGGAATCACCGTCGTCGTCGGCGAATTCGCGGCCACGGACGACAAGGTCATCAACCTGCTCGCCGTCTATTCCCCTGACGGCCGGCGCAGCGACTATGCGAAGATCCACCTCTACGACGCCTTCGGATTCAAGGAGTCCGACACCGTCGAGGCGGGAGAGGCGCCGGTGCTCTTCACCATCGACGGCGAGGACATCGGCCTGGCTCTGTGCTACGACATCCGGTTCCCGAAGCTCTTCGCCGAACTCAGTCGGCGGGGCGCACGCCTGACCGTCGTCGCCGCCTCCTGGGGTGCGGGACCGCGCAAGGCCGAACAGTGGGAGATCCTCGCCCGCGCCCGTGCCCTGGACTCGAATATGTTCATCGCCGCCCTCGGCCAAGCCGATCCCGAAGTGACCGGCGTCCCGGTTCCGAAGAAGGGGCCGACCGGGGTCGGCCACAGTCTGGTCTCCGACCCTCTCGGGAAGGTGCTGAACTCACTCGACGGTGCCGAACGACTCGAGATCGTCGAGATCGACCTCAGCGCCGCCGATACCGCAGCGGAGACGGTTCCGGTGCTCACGAACGCGAAACTCGGGTACTGAGCTCGAGACGGGCGCTCAACGCATTTCCGGTGAAAATGCAGCGACTGCAATACTGTTCCCATGAGTTCTGGTTCAGAGGTCCAAACGTCACCGCCGGTCGAGGGACTGCGCGAACGCAAGAAGCGTGAACGCGGGCAGGCTCTTCGCCGTGCCGCCATCGACCTGGCCCTGGAGAAGGGCTATCACAACGTCACCGTCGAAGACATCTGTGAGCGCTGCGGAGTCTCCCGACGAACCTTCTTCAACTACTACTCATCGAAGGACGAGGCGCTGCTCGGTCGCGCGGACACCGTCTTCGACGAAGAGGACCAACCGGCCATCGAGGAATTCGAAGCCGGTGGACCTCATGGTCGTCTCGTCGCCGACCTCGAACATCTGCTCGCATTCATCGTCGCCACTCGGATGGAGAAGCGCGACGATATGCACCAGTACCATCTCATGCTGAAAAAGGACCCGTCGCTGATACCGCTGCAGATGTCGCGGATGGGCAACAACGAACGGCTCTTCCGGCAGATCATCCAACGCCGACTCGACGGGACCTCCTCGGCGCCGGTGGACGTCATGGGGGCTCACTCCGGTGACTATGCCGACGACGATATCGAAGTCTCCCCGCGAGCCGAAGCCGTCGCCGCCTTGGCGATGATGGCGCTCAAGGCGACGTTCACCCGGATGCGACGAGTCGACGGAGAACCGGGACCAGTGATCGACAGACTCTTCGACGAACTGCGTGCGCTCTTCCGCGAAGAAGCCGACTAGAGAAACAGCAGACGGGAGTCCGTCGAGGGCCGGGTCCGGCGGGGCCTCAGCGACCCAGGTGCTGGTCCCAGGTCTGGGGGAGGCGCTTGCGCACATTGCGGCGTGGAGCCCGGAAACCCGCCCGATCGCCCTTGCGGGTTTCGGACTCGGCCTCCGCGCTGGCCTGCTGGGCCGCATAGGCGATCGCCACCTGACGGATCGCCACGACCGCGGCCACAGCCGCCGCACTGGCCATCTCGTCGCTGATCGGTTCGCCATCATCGGCGCGCACCTGTGAGCGTCCCTCCACGGAGGGCACCCGCAGCGCCCCGTCTGAGGCTGTGGCCGCGCCCTCCTCGGCGGCCGCGTCCTCGCCGGGGCCGGTCACCTCGGCGTCGACTTCGCCGGGCAGGTCCGCCTCGGCGTCGGTCTGCAGATCATCGCTCATAGGGGGATGTTACCGTGCTTGCGCGCGGGAGCGTCGACGTGCTTGTTCTTCAGCGCACGCAGGGAACGCACGATCCGGCTGCGGGTCTCGCTCGGCTTGATGACGGCGTCGATGTAGCCTTCCTCGGCGGCCAGGTACGGGTTGAGCAGCGCATCCTCGTAGTCCTGGATGAGTTCGGCACGCGCCGCTTCGACGTCCTCTCCGGCCTCTTCGACGGCCTTGAGCTTACGGCGATAGACGATGTTCGCCGCACCCTGGGCACCCATGACCGCGATCTGCGCGCTCGGCCAGGCGAGATTGATATCGGCACCGAGCTGCTTCGACCCCATCACGCAGTACGCGCCGCCGTAGGCCTTGCGGGTGATGAGGGTGACGAGCGGAACGGTGGCCTCGCCGTAGGCGTAGATGAGCTTGGCGCCGCGGCGGATGATGCCGCCGTACTCCTGGTCGGTGCCCGGCAGGAACCCGGGCACATCGACGAAGGTGAGGATCGGCAGGTTGAAGGCATCGCAGAGGCGCACGAAGCGTGCGGCCTTCTCCGAGGCGTCGATGTCGAGGGTGCCGGCCAGCTGCATGGGCTGGTTGGCGATGACGCCGACGCTCACACCTTCGACGCGGCCGAAGCCGGTGACGACGTTCGGAGCGAAGAGCTCGGAGACCTGCAGGAAATCGCCGTCGTCGAGGATCGTGGTGACGACGTCGAGGATGTCGTAGGGCTGCGAAGGCGAATCCGGCATGAGCGTATCCAGCGCCTCGTCCTCGGGAGTCACCGACAGATCGGACTCGAACTCGTCGGCATCGGCCGGGTCGAGGTTGTTCTGCGGCAGGAACGAAAGCAGATCGCGCACATAGTTGAGCGCATCGTCCTCATCCGAGGCCAGGTAGTGCGCGTTTCCGGACACGGTGTTGTTCGTCCGTCCGCCGCCGAGCTCCTCATGGCCGACGGACTCTCCCGTGACGGTCTTGATGACGTCGGGGCCGGTGATGTACATGTGGCTGATCTGATCGACCATGATCGTGACGTCGGTCAGTGCGGGGGAGTACACGGCGCCGCCGGCCGAAGGACCCATGATGAGCGAGATCTGGGGGATCACTCCCGACGAGGCGACATTGAGGCGGAAGATCTCGGCGAACAGCGCAATCGATCCGACGCCCTCCTGGATCCGGGCGCCTCCCGAGTCGTTGATGCCGATGATCGGGCAGCCGAGCTTGAGAGCGAGCTTCTGCACCTTGACGATCTTGCGGCCGTTGGCTTCGGCGAGGGATCCGCCGAGGACGGTGAAGTCGTGAGCGAAAACCGCGACGGTCTTGCCTTCGATCGTGCCCAATCCGCAGACGACTCCGTCACCGTCGGGGCGGTTGTCCTGCATCCCGAACTGGTGATTGTGATGGCGGGCGAATTCGTCGATCTCCTGGAAGGAGTCGGCGTCGAGGAGAGCGTCGATGCGTTCACGGGCGGTCTGTTTGCCGCGCTTGTGCTGGTTGTCCACCGAGCGCTGATTGCCCGTGTGGGCTGCTTCTCGGCGCTGGGTGAATGCGTCGATGCGCTCGGCTGTGGTCCGTGGGGTATCCGTCATGTCTCCACAATAACGATGACGTGAGACTTCGTTGTGCACTCTCACCAAAAGAATCTAGAGTGGTCTGGTGAACAGCCAACACAATTCCCTCCTCGTCGACGTCGACTCAGTGCGCCGCACCGCTGCGGACCGAGGTCTCTCGCTCCCGCCGCTGATCTGGGACGATAGCTGCACGTCGACGAATGACGAACTTGCGCGAGTGGTCCGGGAAGGAGCCGACGCCGGTTCGCCCGTGGCCGAATTCACCATCCGCGGCACCGACTTCCAGAACGCCGGACACGGCCGACTGGGCCGGACCTGGACGGTGCCCGCCCGCCGGTCGCTGACGTGGTCGATTCTGCTCACACCCCCGGCCGGGTTCTCCCAATGGGGATGGATCCCGCTCATCGCCGGTGAGGCCGTGCACTCCGCCGTCACCGAGGCGGGAGTGCCCGCCGCGATCAAATGGCCCAACGACGTGCTCACCGCCGAGGGCAGGAAGCTGTGCGGGATCCTCGCACGCGTCGAATCCCTGGCCGGCGGACCGCAGATCGTGTTGGGGATGGGGCTGAACACCCGGTTGGAGCCTGCTGATCTGCCGCGCGAAGACGCGAGCTCAATAGCGATCGAAACCGGAATCGACGGTTCAGAAATTGATCATGAAGCATTGCTAGTCTCGATTCTCGGCACACTGATCCCCTGCTACAGAGAGCTGATCGACTATGGAGATGAGGATTTCCGCGACAGCCGCACAGCGCGGAGAGTGCGTGATCATATGGTGACGCTCGGGTCGCGGGTTCGGGTGGAGAAGCCTGACGGTTCCGACATCATCGGCACCGCCACGGGGCTGGACGCAGGAGCCGACCTCATCATCGACGATCAGGTGTGCTTAAGCGCCGGAGACGTCCACCATCTGCGTCCGGCCGCGGCCCCGACCGCTGCGGAGAGGAGCCAAGACTGATGGCGGTTTCGGACTTCACCGCCGGATTCGACATCGTCGAACCGGAACGGCTGGGCACACCCGAGGTCGGAGAAGCCGCAGGCACCTCCGCAGAGACTCGGCCGGCCGACGCCGGCACCCAGTCGCACAGCGACGCGCCCCGGTCCGCCGACGCATCGCAGCCGACCGCTCAGTCCCAGTCCGATGCCGTACCCCGGACGGAGTCGGATAGCCGGTCCGCCCCCGATTCTTCGCCGAGCCCGGAGCCGAAGGACGACGGTGAGACCTCGTCGACCGCCGAGGCGGACGATCGTTCCCCGGACACCCTCCCCGAGGAGACGGCCGAGTCGAGTGCGGGCGATCCCTATGATGACGTCGACGGCGATGACGAGCCTGTCGGCGGCCTGACGGGGTCCGCTCCTCAGGCAGGAGAGGTCGGCGCGCAGCTCGCCGACGAGGTCACGGCTGATCCTGGCGCACCCCCCGCGGATGCTGCCGACGCGGATGCGGATGCGGCCGACCCGGACATCGACGTCGATGAGGACTTTTTCAGCGGACTGCGTGAGGATCCGCGCACCACAGCGCTGCCGATCATCGACGAGGACGACGCCGACGGAGCTCTCGACGCGGACGGTCCCGACTTCGACGACACGATCTATGAGACCCGAACCGCGGCCGAACGACTCGAAGAGATCCTGCTCGACGGCAAGCGCGTCCTCGACCGACGGGAGGCCGCGAAACTCGGCGGGATCTCCACGGTCTCGGCCCGGAAGATGTGGCGGGCCCTCGGCATGTCCCAGGCGAAGCCGACGGATAAGGCCTACACCGTCAGCGATGCGCACGCCCTGCGGATCTGGGCCAAGCCCGTCGCCGACGGTCTCATCGACCAGACCACCGCGCTGTCCCTGGCCAGGGCGATCGGCCAGACGACGGACCGCCTCGTCGTCTGGCAGATGGAGACCCTTGTCGAATTCCTCACCGAGGAGAAGGGACTGACCGACCCGGAAGCACGCCGGGATGCCCTGGCCGTCGTCGAAGAGATGATCGACCCGCTGCAAAAGATGCTCACCTACTCCTGGCGGCGCAACCTCGCCGACGTCATGGGCCGTCTCAACGTCAATGTCTCCGACGGGCTGGCCATGGACAACAGGCAGGGCTGGTACGACTCCTCGATGCCGTTGGCCCGCGCCGTCGGATTCATCGATCTCGTCTCCTTCACCCGCCTGTCGCAGAAGATGGAGCCACGGCAGCTGGCGGACATGGTCCAGGAGTTCCAGGGCATGGCCTACAACATCGTCGCCACCGGCGGCGGACGGGTCATCAAGACCGTCGGCGATGAAGTGTTCTTCGCCGCGTCGACCCCTCTGGCCGGGGCCGAGATCGCCATGACGCTGATGGAGCGCGTGACCGCCGCCGAGGACCTGCCCCAGGCGCGCGTCGGCTTCGTCTGGGGACGGGTGCTCTCCCGCCTCGGCGATATCTTCGGCTCCAGCGTCAACCTCGCCGCCCGCCTGACGGCCGTGGCCGATCCCGGGACGATCTTCACCGACGAGGAGACCGCACGAGTGCTCTCGGCCTCGGACGACTACGTCTTCGAACCGCGCGATTCGATTTCGCTGCATGGACTCGGCGAGACCGCCATCGGTGAGATGAAGCGCGGCACGGCAGCCAAGATGCGCCTCGACCTCGACGACGATCCCGAGAACTCAGACCAGTGAGCGGCTGCAACGGCCGCTGACAGCACAGGCGGCAGACAGCTGAGCCCAGCACCGGGGTGCTGGGCTCAGCTGCTGAAACGGCCGACGGGCCGAGTGGTTCGCCAGAGCAGGGCTCTCCGTCAGGGCCGGTCCGAGCTCAGAACAGGGCGGAGTCGTCGTCCTCGTCGTCATCGTCATGAGAGACGATCACGGCGCCTTCGGTGTCGAACTTCGACCGCGCGATCTCGTCCTTGGCCTCATCGAGGTCGAGATCGAGCTCATCGAAACTGGTCGCCAGTCCTTGCTGCCCCTGCTGCTCCTTGCGTGCTGATCGCTTTCCGCCGGACTTCGGCTTCTCTTCGCCGGTGCCGGATGCAGAATCAGCGTCAGCTTCGGCTGATGCCTCAGCCGATTCGTCGCCGTCGGCCGCCGGGGAACGGTCGGCGGATTCGGCACCGCCGAGGCGGGGCAGGGTGCCGATGACATCGATCTTCGATTCCAACGGCGATCCCGTCCCATCGCGACGGGACAGTTCGGCCGGAAGCGTGCGTGCACCGCCGGCGGTGGCAGCAGCCTGCGGAGAGTCGCCGACCCAGGCCAGTGACAGTTCGGTCTCGCCCTTGAGGAACTTGTGGGCGCGCACCCCGGAGGTGGCTCGCCCTTTGGTCGGGAACTCGGAGAATTCGCTGACCTTGATCGACGACGATGGGGCGCCGTAGAAGTTCTCACCGCTGGCGATCGTGACGACCGCGAAGCTGCCGAGCTCGGCATCCGCGGCACCGTCCTCGTCGGTCTTCGCCGCCTTCGGAGTCATTCCGAAGAAGATCACCTTCGCCTCGGCGGCCACCTTGATTCCGGCCACACCCGAGGCGTTCCAGCCCTGTGCACGCAGACCGGAGGCGTCGAAGGCGAGCAGCTGAGCATTCGAGGTCACGAATACGGAGAGGGAATCGTCGATGTCCTCGGGTTGGGCGACCCCGACGACGGAGTCCTTTCCCTTGAGGGTGATGGCTTCCCACTCGTTCTTGTTCGGCCGACCGGCCACCGACACGCGTTTGACGACGCCGTCGGCGGTGCCGAGGACGAATTCCCGGTCGAGGTCGATCAGACCGATGATCTTCTCGTTCTTCTCCAGCGCCGCATATTCGGCGATCTTCACACCGCCGGCGACATTGGGCCGTGCCGCGGCCGGCGGCAGGGCGGGCAGATCGACGACGTCGACCATGTGCAGTCGACCGGTGGTGGTGATGGCGCCGACCTTGCCCTGAGTGGTGGTGACGATCTCCGAGACCAGCGCATCATGGCTGGAGCGGCGACCCTCACGTGCCAGCGGAGCGGCATCCGAGGTGCGCGCAATGCGTCCGGAGGTCGACAGCAGCACCCGGCAGGGAGAATCGGCGATCTTGAGGTTCGTCGGAGCCTTTTTGCCCTTGGCCGTCAGCTCCTTCATCGAGCCTTCGATGAGGACGGTGCGTCGCGGAGAGCCGATGACCTCGGCCGTGGACTCCAGTTCCGAGGCGACGAGTTCCCGCAGCTTCGCCTCATCGGCGAGCAGCGATTCGAGGTAGTCGATCGTCTTCTTCAGCTCGTCGCGTTCGGCCTCGAGTTCGAGACGCGAGAACTTCGTGAGCCGACGCAGCTGCAGATCGAGGATGTAGGTCGCCTGCAGCTCGGAGAGCTCGAAGACGTCCATGAGGCGGGTGCGGGCCGTGGCCGCATCGTCCGAGGAGCGGATGAGCTGGATGACCTCATCGATGTCGAGGATCGCAATGAGCAGACCTTCGACGAGGTGGAGCCGGTCCTTGGCCTTGCGCAGCTGGAAGACCGTGCGCCTGCGCACCACGTCGATGCGATGGGAGAGGTAGACCATGAGCAGCTCGCGCAGTCCCAGGGTCCGCGGCTGTCCCTCGACGAGGCAGACGTTGTTGATGCTGAACGATTCCTCGAGGGGAGTCTGGCGGTAGAGCTCGGCCAGCACCGCCTCGGGGTTGAAGCCGTTCTTCACGCCGATGACCAGACGCATGCCGTTCTTGCGATCCGAATAGTCATCGATCGAGGCGATTCCGGACAGCTTCTTCGCCCCGACCGCGTCCTTGACCTTCGACACGACCTTCTCCGGTCCCACGAGGTAGGGCAGTTCGGTGACGACGATTCCCTTGCGGCGGGCACTGATGTTCTCGATGGACACGGTGGCGCGGGTGCGGAAGGTGCCGCGACCGGTCTCATAGGCCTCGCGCACTCCGTCGAGGCCGATGATCCGTCCGCCGGTGGGCAGATCCGGGCCGGGGATGTAGCGCATGAGCTCCGAGAGTCCGGCATCGGGATTGCGGATGAGGTGGGCGCAGGCGGCGATGACTTCGCCGGGATTGTGCGGGGCCATGTTCGTGGCCATGCCGACGGCGATGCCCGAGGCGCCGTTGATGAGCAGATTCGGGAAGGCGCTGGGCAGGACCTCGGGCTGGGTGAGTGTGTTGTCGTAGTTCGGCACGAAGTCGACGACGTCTTCGTCGAGCCCGGCGATCATGTGCATCGACGCGGTCGTCAGTCGAGCCTCGGTGTAGCGCGGGGCAGCGGGACCATCGTCGAGGGAGCCGAAGTTGCCGTGGCCGTCGACCAGGGGCACACGCATGATGAAGCCCTGGCTGAGGCGCACGAGGGCGTCGTAGATCGCGGTGTCGCCGTGCGGGTGGAGCTTGCCCATGACATCGCCGACGATGCGCGAGGACTTCACGTGTCCGCGGTCGGGGCGCAGCCCCATGTCGCCCATCTGGTAGACGATGCGCCGTTGGACGGGTTTGAGGCCGTCCCTGGCGTCGGGCAGTGCGCGGGAGTGGATGACCGAGACCGCATATTCGAGGAACGAACTCTCCATCTCTGAGGAGACGTCGACTTCGATGACTCTGCCTTCGGGCATGGAACTCCTTTGACGCACGAACTGTTCGATTCGAACACCCGCCCGCGCCGAGGCTTGACCTCAGCGGGGGAGGGCACCCGTCGATTCTAGCGTTCGATTTGCGAACTCCTGCTCAATCGGGCGTTCCCGGAGGGGTCGTGTCGGAGCTCAGGCATCGTCGCGGCCGCTGCGCAGCCACTGGAAGAACTCCTTGAGGTATGCCTCGACATGCGAGCGCTCAGCCGTGCCGGCGACGAGTTCGCTGACCATCATGCCCGCGACCGAGCTGTTGACCCGTTGCGCGTATTCGGCGTCGATGCCGGCGAAGCGCATGATGAATTCCCTGATCGCGCGGAGGTTCTTCTCCTTGGCGATCACTGCCTCAGGCGGCAGAGCCGGATCCAGGCTGAGCATCATCATCGTGTAGAACCGGTTGCGGTCCGTGGTCAGCCAGTTCATGCAGAAGTCGATGGCGACCTCGATCGGGTCAGCGCCAGGAGCACGTACCAGCTCC
Organism: Brevibacterium sp. OS20; assembly: GCF_056837565.1. Lineage (NCBI taxonomy): Bacteria > Bacillati > Actinomycetota > Actinomycetes > Micrococcales > Brevibacteriaceae > Brevibacterium > Brevibacterium sp. OS20. Next base: position 1,577,119 of record NZ_CM166367.1, read on the forward strand.
GGCAGGCGTTCGAGCTGCTGGGAGTTGAGCTCTCCGATGCGTTCCATGATTCCGGTGATCAGGGCATCGCGGGTGCGGTAGACATTCGAAGTCGACCCCACCGGCAGTTCGGCCAGTGCATCGACTGCCCGATGGGTGAGTCCGCGGACTCCTTGTTCGGCGACTACGGCGATCGCGGAGTCGGTGACGACGTCTCTGCGCGAAATCATGACTGTGAGGCCTCGCTCTCATGGGACACCTGCTGAACGCGGGCGCCTGGGACGGTGGATGACCAGTGACTGGCCACAGACAATGGCCGCCGGAGCGGCCATTCATTAAAACACGAATTCATAACATTTCGTGGTGAACGGATACAGACACTACCCGTCAAGTCTGCGAATTGGTATAGGACGCGCCAATATGCCGCTGTGACAGTGAAATTCGAAGACGGCCTGCGGCGGGTGTGGATTCTCCTTTCAGCTGGGCGGGCGTCTGCTCCGATCCGTCTCAGCTCAGCAGTCGACGGGTGCTGTCGATCCGAGTCGGGTCGGGCAGGAGGTCGACGTGGGCGCTGAGCACATGCGACTCGGTCTCTGTGGCGACCATCGGGTGGATGACGAGCTCGAGGATCTGCGGATGGTTCTCCACCAGCACAGCGAGCCTCTCCAGCACATTGCGCAGCGGTTCGATGTTCATCGGCGGCAGACCGCGATAGCCGAACAGCCGCGGGGAGGCCTTGATCGACCGGATCATGTCCCCGGCCTCCTTGTCGGTGATCGGGGCGACCCGATGAGCGACATCGCCGAGCAGCTCCGTGGTGTCCCCGGCCAAAGAGAACGCCAGCAGCGGACCGAGCAGCGGATCCTCACCGGCGCGGACGACGCAGGGGACACCATGCGGGGCCATAGCTTGGACGTCGACGAGCGGCTCATCCTCACCGGCCAGCTGCCGGATGGTCTCCTGGATCGCGGTGAAATCCTCGGCGAGCTCCTCTGGGGTGTCGATGTTCAGGCGCACACCGCCGAGCTCCATCCGGTGCCGCAGCACCGTGGTCACGGCCTTGAGGGCGACCGGATACCCGATCTTCTCAGCCGCGGCGATTCCTTCGTCCACCGAGGAGGCCGTGACGTAGGGAAGCACCTCGATTCCGTAGGCGCTGAGCAGGTCGCGGGCGTCGTCGCGTTCGAGCCTGACGGGGGAGCCCGGCTGTGCCCCCTCCAGGGCTGCGTCGATGATCGTCCGCACCTTCTTGTCATCGATGTCGTCGAGCTCGGTGTAGCGCCCGTGGTCGGCGGCCCTCCACCGGGCATAGTCCGTGGCCCTGGCCAGAGCCCACACAGCATCTTCGGGACCGATATAGCTGGGGACGGTGTGGGAGACCCGGCTGCCGGCCTCATCGGTGAGGTACGTGGTCAGTTCGTCTTGGACACCGTGGATGCCGAGGAAGCAGGCGACCGTGGTCTTCCCCGAGCGTGCGGCCGACTCGGACAGCAGGCCGGCGATCTCCGTCTCCTCCGCACCGGCCGACGGGGTGAAGGTGACGATGACCGAGTCGACGTCGTCGCGGGCATACATCGCATCGAGTTCGGTCCGGAAAGTCTCCGCATCGACCTCGGGGTGCAGGGACACGGGCTCGGTGTCGACGCGCAGACCTTCGGAACGGGCGCGCTGCATGATCAGGGTGCTCATCGCCGCGGAGTTGCCGATGACCCCGACCCGGCGGCCCGCCGGCAGCTTCTGGGTCGAGAACACCTGGGTGAGGTCGAAGAGCTGGTGGATCGTATCCGCGCGGATCACTCCCGCCTGCTCGAGCACCTGGTCGAGGGTGTTCGGCGCCAGGGAAGAGGTACGCACGATATGCCCGGGCGGCAGCTCCCGCCCCGTGAGGTCGGACTTGATGACGACGACGGGTTTTACGCGCGAGACTCGACGGGCGATGCGCGAGAACTTGCGCGGGTTGCCGATGGATTCGAGGTAGAGACCGACGGTCTGCGTGGCCGGATCCTCCTCCCAATACTGGAGGAGGTCATTGCCGGAAAGGTCGGCGCGGTTGCCTGCGGAGACGAAGGTGGAGATGCCCAGTCCGCGGGTCTTCGCCGCCGCGAGCAGGGCGGTGCCCAGCGCCCCGGACTGACTGAAGAGCCCGAGCGTTCCGGAAGCCGGGAGGAACGGGGCCAGAGAGGCGTTGAGCGAGATGTCGGCGGCCTCGTTGACCAATCCGAAGGAGTTCGGCCCGACCACGCGCATTCCGTAGGCGCGGGAGGTTGCGACCATGCGGCGCTGGAGTTCGGCCCCCTCGGGACCGGTCTCGGCGAATCCGGAGGAGATGACGAGCACGGCTTTGACCCCGTGCACGGCACAGTCCTTGACCACCTCGGTGACGGACTCGGCGGGCACGGCGATGACCGCGAGGTCGGCCTTGCCCGGCAGATCGGCGAGGCTCGGATAGGCCTGGACGCCGGCGATCTGATCGGCTTCGGGGTGGACGACCCACAGGTCGCCGGTGAACTTCGCGGCCGTGATGTTGCGGATGAGCAGATGTCCGGTGGAGTTGCGTTTGCGGCTGGCGCCGATCACCGCCACCGAGGCGGGGTGGAGGACCGTGCGCACGCTCAGGGCCTCGGCCCTGTGTTCCCTGGAGGCCTGCACTTCGATGGACCGTGCCGTGGGATCGATGTCGAACTTCACGGCCACGACACCGTCATCGAAACCGCGGGAGACCTCGTAGCCGGCGGCCTGGAAGACCTGCAGCATCGACCGGTTCTGGGGAAGCACCTCGGCGGTGAATCGCTGGATCCCCGATTCGCGCGCGGCCGCGGCCAGATGCTCCAGCAGGATCGAACCGACCCCGCGACCCTGGTGGGCGTCGGCGATGTTGAACGCCACCTCGGCGTCGGTGTCGGTGATCCGATCGAAGCGGCCGACGCCGATGATGTCGTCGCCGATGAGCATGATCAGCGCCACTCGGTCGTGGTGGTCGACGTTGACGAAGCGGTCGAGGTCGCGTTTGGGAAGCCGGGGCAGCGGAGCGAAGAAGCGCAGATAGACGGACTCCGGCGATTGGGCCTCGTGCATGCGGGCCAGAGCAGCGGAATCGTCAGGGGTGATCGGGCGAAGGTGGGCGGTGCCGCCGTCGCGGAGGACGACATCGGCTTCCCACCCGGCAGGATAGTCTTCCATGGTCCCAGCATATGCGTCGGGCGTCCTGATATGGCCGACCTCGCTGGGACAAGTCAGAGGAGTGGGGCACAATAGTGGGCATGGCATTACCCGAAGTTCTCGTTCACGATCTGCAGTCGGCCGGCTACTATCCCCAGCTCACTCAGGGCATCCTCGCCGACTCGCTCTACGACGAACCGGTCTTGGCCCACTTCGTCCACATCGACACACATGTCGACATCGAATCCATCCACCGGCATGTCACCGCCTTCGTCCTCACCGAGACCCGCCTCCTACTGGCTCACGTCGATGACGATCCGAACGCGGAACCCGGCGCCAAACCCCGCGCCGTCACGAGCAGCGAGGACATCGAACTCGATCGCCTGGGTACCGTGATGGTCGGCCGCACGTTCGCCGATCCGGCCGCCTACAAGCCCGGTGACAAGCCCGTCGAGGTTTCGCTGACCATGTCCTGGGGTGCGTCGAAGCGCATCGAGGCCTTCCCCGAGACCTGCGGAGATCCCAACTGCATGGGCGATCACGGATACGGCGGATCGATCTTCGCCGAGGATGTCATGCTCCGGGTCTCGGCCGAGGCCGAAGGGCAGGCCGCCGTCGACCGAATGGCCGACTTCGCCGGGAAGCTGCGCGCCGCAGTCTTCCACGCCCGGCTGCGGTCGCGCCGCTGATGAGCGAGGACTCGACGAGTCAAAGGCAGCAGGACCCATCCGGTGCTGAGCACCTGGGGCCCCCGGACTATGCGGGTCCCATGCTCTCCGATGTCGTTCCCGCCGCGGCGCTGAGCCTCGGTGCGGCCGACGCCCTCGATGCGCCGATGTCCGATCGTGCACGAACGCTCGGACTCGACCGGGAGTCCCGGGCGACGATCGTTGTGCTCATCGACGGTCTCGGGGAGCAGCAGCTGCGCCGCTACAGCGGATACACTCCCTTCTTCCGGTCGCAGGCCGGAACACGCCGTACCCTGTCCGCCGGATTCCCGTCGACGACGGCGAACTCTCTGTCGTCGTTGGCCACGGGCCGCCTGCCCGGCGCCCACGGCGTGGTCGGCTACCGCGTCCTCGACCCGGAGAAGGACGCGGTGTTCAACCAGCTGACGTGGAACCTCGACGTCGACCCCGTCGCCTGGGTCCCCGATGCGACGCTCTTCGAACGCCTCACCGATGCCGGAATCGATGTGGTCAGCCTCGGAGAGAAGAAGTTCGCCGGACGCGGCCTCAACCGGGCCTCGCTGCGCGGAGGCAGATTCCGGGACTCGAAGAGCCTGGAGGAGCGCTGTGCCCAGGCTCTCGCCGAGGCGAGGGCTCCGGGTCGCCGCCTCGTCTACCTCTATTGGGGCAATCTCGACAAGACCGGTCATGTGCACGGTGCGGACTCCGCCGCTTGGACAGAAGAACTCGAACGCGTCGATCTCGCCCTGTCCCGACTCGCCTCCGACCTGCCGCACGACGCGACCATGCTCATCACCGCCGACCACGGCATGGTCGACGTCGACCACGAACGTCGTTTCGACCTCGCTGAACTCCCTGAGCTCAAGGCCGGCCTGCGCCACGTCGGCGGAGAGCCGCGCGCACTGCATCTCTACGCTGCTGAGGGCGCGGAGGCGGACGTGCTCTCGGTCTGGCAGGAGACGCTCGACGACCGCGGGCTCATCCTGCCGAAGGCCTCGGCGATCGACCGCGGCTATTTCGGTCCAGTCGCCCCGCACGTCTATCCGCGGATCGGGGATTTCCTCGTCATCTGCACCGATGGCTTCGCCGTGGTCGATTCGGAAGTGGAATCCGCCTCGGCGCTGGCCCTCATCGGTCACCATGGTTCCACCACGGAGCAGGAGCTGGAGATCCCGCTGCTCGTCGTGTGAGCGGTGCCGACTGCAGCCGAGATGACTCACCACCGACCTTCTGGGAGCACCCGTTGACGACGATCCGCTGGACCGAGGACGGCATCGGCCGCACAGCCCACTGGCATTCTGAGAACGGGGCGCCGCCTCCCGCGACTGTGCAGATCATCGGAGACGAGACAACCGCCGACGAAGCCTGCCGATTGACACGCGCCGGAGTGGGACTGCTGTGGCGCGGAGACTTCCACAACGGCCGTCAACTCGTCCAGGCGATGAGCCGTCGGCTCAGAGGCGACCGCGGCGGAAACCGTGAAGGCACAGGGGGTCGACGTTCCGGCGGCCGTCGCGGCGGCCGGGGTCGATCCCGCGACAGACGGGGCAGAGACCGATTCGTGGGACCCGGGGACAGCGATGGCCCTGCTCTCGATCCCGCGCTGTCATTCTTCGCGGAACGTGACGCCATCGAGCAGCGGGCCCGGCTGCTCGGCAGAGTCGTCGTCGAGCTCGGCCCGGACTTCGACCTCGCCCTGCGCCGTGCCCCCGACGTCGCCGCCGCCTGCCGCGCCGCCTACGGCCCGGCCGACGGACCGGTCTGCGTGTCGCTCACCGAACTCGGCGGAGTGCTCAGCGCTTATGAATGGCAGCTGCGAGGAGTCGAGATCCCGGCTCTGGGCGATTCCGTCCATCCGCGCTACGGCGTCTTCTCGCCTGTGCGGGGAGAGTACCTCGATCTCGTCGCGCAGACGCCCCTGCCGTGGGGAAGGAACGTCGGTCCGGTTTCGACCGACACGGATTCCGCGCAGACGACCGGCACCGCATTCGACCTCGGAACGGGGACCGGAGTCCTCGCCGCGATCCTGCTGCGGCGCGGCGCTGCGACAGTGGTGGCCACCGACATCAACCCGCGCGCCGTCGCCTGCGCCAGTGAGAACCTCGACCGTCTCTGTCCTGGTGCCGATGTGAGCGTGATCGAGACCGACCTGTTTCCGCCCGGTCGTGCCGACCTCATCGTGTGCAATCCGCCGTGGCTGCCGGCCCAGCCGACCTCCGCACTCGAGATCGGCATCTACGATCCGGACTCCGCTGTCCTCCATCGCTTCGTCGAGAGGCTGACCGACCACCTCACCCCGGCTGGGGAGGGATGGCTGATCATCTCCGACCTCGCCGAACGATTGGGCCTCAGGCCCTCAGGTGAGCTCCGCGAACGCATCGAGGCGGCAGGACTGCGCGTGCTCGAACGCATCGACACGGTGCCCCGCCATCCCCGCGCCGCTGATACCGCCGACGCGCTCCACGCTGCCCGCAGCGCCGAAGTGACCTCACTGTGGCGACTGGGACTGAGATGAGCTGCCGACCGCTCGGCCGATCCACAATTTGACCGCAGTCGATCCGCGACCGGCGCGGAAGATAGGATGGAACACGTGACTTTTCCTCGAATCGGTGTCATTGGCGGCGGACAACTGGCACGCATGCTCGCCCCCGCCGCAGAAGCCCTCGGCGTCCGTTTCTCCGTTCTTGCGGAGACCGCCGACGCCCCCGCCACACAGGTCATCAACGAGGTGACCGTCGGTGACTATACGGACTATCCGACGCTCGAGGCCTTCGCCGAGACCGTCGACGTCATCACCTTCGACCACGAACACGTCCCACCGGAGCATCTGCAGGCCCTCGTCGAGGCCGGACACGCAGTGCGCCCCGGGCCCGATGCCCTCATCTTCGCCCAGGACAAGATCCGGATGCGCACGAAGATGGACGAGCTCGGTCTGCCCAACCCCGCATGGGCGGAGATCACCTCGGCCGCCGATGTCGAAGCGTTCGCCGCTCGTGTCGGATACCCCTTCATCCTCAAGACGCCCCGCGGAGGCTATGACGGCAAGGGTGTGCGCGTCATCGACAGCCTCGACGAGGCCGTCGAGTGGCTGAACGAGGTTCCCCAGCTGCTCGCCGAGGAGAAGGTCGACTTCACCCGGGAGCTCGCCGTCATGGTCGGGAGGTCCCCGATGGGGCAGACCGCAGTGTGGCCGGTCGTCGAGACCTGGCAGCAGAACGGTGTGTGCAAGGAGGCCATCGCCCCTGCTCCCGATCTGCGTGATGAGAAGGCGCGGGCCATCACCGAAGCGATCCTCACTGTCGCCGGCACCCTCGAGGTCACCGGCGTCATGGCGATGGAGATGTTCGAGACTGCCGAGGGGTTCCTCATCAACGAATTCGCAATGCGCCCGCACAATACCGGGCACTGGACCCAGGACGGAGCGGTGACGAGCCAATTCGAACAGCACCTCCGCGCGGTTCTCGACCTTCCCCTCGGCAGCCCCGCGGCACGGGAGGACGTGTCCGTGATGGTCAACATCCTCGGCGCTGATCATGAGGACCTCTATCAGCCGTACCTGCACGTCATGGCTCACGACCCGGCGGTCAAGGTTCACCTCTACGGCAAGGGGGTGCGCCCGGGTCGGAAGGTCGGCCACGTGAACGCCTACGGCGAGGATCGGCAGCTCGTGCTCGCTCGAGCGCGGCATGCCGCCGATTTCATCGCCGGCGTCGACGTCGATCCGCATCCTCAGATGCCCGCTCCGGAGAATCTCCGGGCCGAGAGCGAACCCGGCGCACGCTGAGTCCCGGCGCCGACTGCACCCCGGACCCACCCGGCACCGATACGCGGATATCAGCCGCCTGCAACGAAGGAAGCACAGATGACCACAGCGAATGAAGACTCCACTGACACGGCGGCTCCGGTCGGCATCGTCATGGGCTCGGACTCGGACTGGCCGACGATGAAAGCAGCCGCCGACGCCCTCGACGAACTCGGCATCGAATCGAGCGCCGAGGTGGTCTCCGCCCACCGCATGCCCGAGGACATGGTCGACTGGGCGAAGTCCGCGGCTGCGCGAGGCGTCCGGGTGATCATCGCCGGAGCCGGGGGAGCGGCCCATCTGCCCGGAATGATCGCGTCGATGACCTCGCTTCCGGTCATCGGAGTCCCCGTGCCCCTGAAGTACCTCGACGGAATGGACTCGCTGCTGTCCATCGTGCAGATGCCCGGAGGAGTTCCCGTGGCCACCGTTTCGATCGGCGGCGCCAAGAACGCCGGCCTGCTGGCGGCGCGCATCCTCGGGGCCGGTCAGGGCGCCGAAGCTGAGGCTGTGCGCACGCGTCTCGACGACTATCGGAGCCAGCTGCGGCAGGTCGCTCTCGACAAAGGCCGGGCGCTGCAGGAATAATAGGGCTTGCTGAACGTTTGATAAGTCTGAGGAGAATGATGTTCGACCTGTACCAGCCCAGCGAAGAGCACGAAGAGATCCGCGCCGCGGTCCGCAATGTCGTCGAGAAGAAGATCGCGCCGTTCGCGGCCGAGGTCGATGCGGACTCCCGCTACCCGCAGGAGGCGCACGACGCCCTCGTCGAGACGGATTTCTTCGCCGCGCACATCCCCGAAGAGTACGGGGGCATGGGCGCTGATGCGCTGGCCGTGGCGATCATCATCGAAGAGGTCGCACGCGGCTGCGTCTCGTCCTCGCTCATTCCGGCTGTGAACAAGCTCGGCAGCATGCCCGTCCAGCTCGGAGGCAGCGAAGAGATCAAGAAGAAGTACTTCCCGTCCGTGGCCGCCGGAGAAGCAGGATTCTCCTACGGACTGTCCGAGCGCGAAGCCGGATCCGACACCGCATCGATGAAGACCCGCGCCGAACGCGACGGCGACGACTGGATCCTCAATGGTGTCAAGACCTGGATCACCAACGCCGGAGAATCCGAGTACTACACGGTCATGGCCGTGACCGACCCCGACGGAGCCCGCGGACGCAACATCTCCGCCTTCGTCGTCGAGAAGTCCGATGAGGGCTTCACCTTCGGTGAGAAGGAGCGCAAGCTCGGCATCAAGGGCTCGCCCACCCGCGAGCTCCTCTTCGACAATGTCCGCCTGCCCGGCGACCGCATCGTCGGTGAGCCCGGGGAAGGCCTGAAGATCGCCCTGCGCACCCTCGACCACACTCGAGTCACGATCGCCGCGCAGGCCGTCGGCGTCGCCCAGGGCGCGCTCGACTACGCCCTGGCCTACGTCAAGGATCGGCAGCAGTTCGGCAAGTCGATCGCCGATAATCAGGCGATCCAGTTCATGCTCGCCGATATGGGCATGAAGCTCGAGGCGGCACGCCAGCTGACCTACACCGCTGCCGCCAAGAGCGAACGCGGCGATGAGGACCTCACGTACTTCGGCGCCGCGGCGAAGGCCTTCGCCTCCGATGCTGCGATGGAGATCACCACTGACGCCGTGCAGCTGCTCGGCGGTGCCGGCTACGTCGTGGACCACCCGGTCGAGCGGATGATGCGCGATGCGAAGATCACGCAGATCTACGAAGGCACCAATCAGATCCAGCGGATGGTGATGGGACGCAAACTCCTCGCCTGAACCGGGTTCGGACGCTCTGCGGCAGGCCGCACCTGGTCAAGGCTGCACGGTGCCGTCCGGTCTGTATCGAACGGGTGCCGCGGATTCCCCAGACGGGAGTCTGCGGCGCCCGTTCTTCTGTCTGTGAAGAATCGCACACGCGACGAATCCGACATGCGCGGCGCGGATGTGCCGGAATCGATGGTTCTCACGCGACACAATAGGTGAACACAGTGGACTCTGAAGTGTCTTTGGCACAGTTGTCTGCTGTGGACACCCGATGGGGCGATACGGCCTGTGTGGCCACCCGCGGATGTCGATGCCGGAAGCAGTCCGTGAGCAGAGCCTGAAGCGAAGGGAAGTCAGTGGCTGAGACGAGATATGTGGACCCGATCCGCCACCCGTCGTATGCTTCGCAGCCGACGCGTGATGTGCGGGCGTGGCTTCTGCTGCTCGTCACGGCTCTCGTGCCCGGGGGAGTGCAGCTGCTCTTCGGCCACCGCCGCTGGGCGAAGATCTCTCTGTCGATCACCGCCATCAGCTGGATCCTTGCTCTGATCGCCGGTGTGATCGTCCTCATCAGCCGGACGTTCCTCTTCACCATCGGCACGAACCCCTTCATCCTCACCTTTCTGACCATCTGGGTGCCCGTCATCGCGATCAACTGGGCGGTGTGCCTGTTCGACACCCTGCGGCGCATCCGGATCGTCACGATCTCCCGAAGGGCCCGCAAACGCTTCGTGGCGGCCTTCTGTGCCCTCCTGCTCATCGTCGTGGGCCCCTTGGCTTGGGGGACGACGATTCTCAACTCGCAGCGCGGACTGATGAGCGACCTGTTCGCCTCGGGCAAGGCACTCAAACCCGTCGACGGCCGATACAACATCCTGCTGCTGGGTTCGGACGCCGGAAAAGGGCGGACAGGAATCCGACCGGACTCGCTGTCGCTGGTCTCGATCGATGCGAAGACCGGCAAAACCGTCATCATCGGCCTGCCTCGCAATATGGAGAACGTGCCGTTCCCGGACGACTCGCCGTTGCACAAGCACTACCCGCAGGGATACAACTGCGGGGACGAATGTCTGCTCAATGCCGTCTTCCAGCAGGGCGAACAGCACAAGGATGAGTTCGAGGACCCGAAGACTGCCGGCGAGCAGGCGACGATGGATGCGGTCTCGGGTGCCACCGGACTCGAGGTCCAGTACTACGCGATGATCAACCTCAAGGGATTCGAGAACCTCATCGACTCCCTCGGCGGAATCACCCTCGTCTCCGGCAAGCGAGTGCCGATTTCGTCGAAGGTCGATCCGACCACGGGCGAGCATGGGCCGGTCAAGGGATGGATCGAACCGGGCAAACAGAAGCTCGACGGCTTCCATGCGCTGTGGTTCGCCCGCTCCCGAGAGTTCTCCAGCGACTACGAGCGGATGGTCCGCCAGCGCTGCGTGCAGACGGCGATGGTCAAACAGCTCGACCCGGCCACCGTGCTCACCCGCTACCAGTCGATTGCGAAAGCCACTCCGGGGGCCGTGTCGACGGATATCCCCTCGTCTCAGGTGGACTCGTTCGTCGACCTCGCGCTCAAGGTGAAGTCGCAGAAGATCGAATCCGTCGACCTCACCCCGCCGCGTATCACTCCGTCACAGCCCGACTTCGATGTGGCACATCAGCTGGTAGCCGATAAGATCGAGGAGTCGTCGAAGTCCTCCGAAGAGGACAAAGGCGCGTTCTCGGTTCCCGGAAGCGACCTGTCAGCCGCTGCCGGAGTCGATGCGGGACTCGATCCGAACCCCGGTTCAGGGCCGCAGCTGCTGGCACAGGGTGCCGGCGACACCTCTGCTGACAACGGCGAAGAAGCCGACGCAAAGGCGATCTGCTACGTGCCGTGAGGCGCTGCTGTGAGGTCGGTCGTGATGAGACCAATGACCGAATCGGTCGATCCCATGACGATTCCGGGAAAATCTTTTGCTCGGTGTGTCCCTTGTCAATACTGGGAACCACACTCGTGTAATTAGAATATTCTGCTCTGTGGCTAGTCTGACACGCCGAAAATGTGTAACAATTTTGAGATGTTGGGGTTGCCCACCGTTCTGCCAACGGTGAAGGGGACCTCGAGGCCTGAACTTCCCTGTCTTCCTCGAAAAGGCTGTAACGATGAAATATCTATTGCCCACTGTTGCGGGCTGCGCTTCTATTGCGCTGGTCGGCACCTTAGCGGTCACGGCACCGTCGGCTTCCGCAGCCACGACGACGCCTGATGTGTCCAAAGAGGCGCTGAACGTCAGCAAAGAGGGACTCAACGTCCCCGGTGCCCGCGATTCCAGTGATTCCACCGCCACTGCCGCCAACCAGAGCGCCACGAGCAATCTGCCGAATATCTTCAAGTCGCAGACTGCACTGGCCTCGGCCAAGGTGCCCGATATCGTCAACGCTTCGGCGTCGGCATCTGCGGCTTCGGTCAACAACGTCTCCGCCGGACTGACCTCCGGGGGCGACGACGCCGCGCCGTCCGAGGGATCGGCGCCGTCCGAGACCGAGCAGGCTCCTGCCGAGGGCGCAGAGACCGAGACCCCGAAGTCCGAGGACGAGGACGCGAAGGATTCGTCCGACGAGTCGAAGGCCGAGGGCGAAGACGACATCTCCGGTTCGGTCCGTCAGAAGACCGAAGACGGAGTGAACATCGCGCTCATCTCCGATGTCCTCGACGTTCCCGCGAACAACCCGAGCCTTGTCGGCTTCACCTTCTCCGAGTCGAAGTCCAATATCCGCATTCAGGTCCGCACCAAGCAGGGTTCGGAATGGGGCAATTGGGACACCCTGGACGAAGAGCAGCAGGAAGAAGCCCAGAACAAGGGTTCGGAGCCGATGACGGTGTCGAACGCTTCCGCTGTGCAGATGCGCATCCTCGGTGACTCCGCGCCGAGCGAGGCCGAACTCGTCCTCGTCGATCCGAAGCGGGACGCCGGCGACGCTCAGGCCGTCGCCGAGAACGATCCCGTCGAGCTCGACGATCAGGTCAGCGGCGACTCTGCCGGTGCTGAAACCGCGCCGGAGCAGTCGACCGAGGACTCGACCGACGCCGAGGCGGCATCCGCAGAGAACGTCGATGCGGCCGCCGGCGCGACGGTGACCAACCAGAACTACGTACCCGGATCGTCGACGGTGGACACCGTGGCGAAGAAGGTGTCGAAGCCGAAGATCGGCTCGCGCAGCTCGTGGGGTGCCAAGGCCTACCGCGGCAGCCCCGATTACGCCAGCGGCATCAAGCAGGCCGTCGTTCACCACACCTCCGGTTCGAACAGCTACTCGGCTGCCGATGTTCCCGGAATCATCCGCGGTATCCAGGCCTACCACCAGCAGGGCCGCGGCTGGAACGACATCGGATACAACGTCGTCGCAGACAAGTACGGCCGCCTCTGGCACGCTCGCGGCGGTGACGTTTCGAAGGCCGTCATCGGCGCTCACGTCGCCGGACACAACACCGGAACCTTCGGCATCTCCGTGCTGGGTACCTACAACAGCGCGGCCCCGCCGAAGAAGACACGCGATGCCGTCGCCTCGGCGATCGCCTGGAAGTTCTCGATCAACGGAATCTCCAAAGCGACGAAGTCGAACCTGGTCGGCCACCGCGATCTGGGGCAGACCGACTGCCCGGGTGACGCCTTCTACGCCAAGCTGGGTGAGATGCGTTCGACGGTCAATTCGATCCTGAAGACCGGCGAACAGCCCAGCGACAGCAAGGACGACGACAAGTCCAAGGACGACGACAAGAAGACCGAGAAGCCGAAGGCGAAGACCTCGATCGAGAAGTACGCCGAGAAGAACAAGCTCGGCAAGGCTCTCGGCAAGGAATACGACGTCAAGGGCGTTTCTGGCGCCAAGGCACAGAAGTTCGAGAAGGGCACTGTCTACTGGTCCAAGAAGACCGGTGCCTACCACCTGTCCGGAGCGATCGCTTCGGCGTACAAGGGCAATGCAGTCACCGACTTGGGGCTGCCCACCTCTGCGGAGAAGGGCGGCCTCAAGGGCGGGGGCGTCGCACAGCGCTTCGAAAAGGGCTCGTTCTACTGGTCGAAGAACACCGGCGCCCACTACACCTCCGGCACCATCATGAAGTACTGGGGTGACAAGGGGACCGTCAAGGGTCACCTCGGTTACCCCAAGTCGGACGTGGTCTACAAGAAGGGCCGCGGTGAGCAGCTCTTCGAAGGCGCACGTCTGGTCTGGGCCGAAGGCTACGGAACCACCGAGTTCTCTCCCAAGGGTTCGATCGCCGGCGGAGTCAGCGACGACAATGCTCCGGGCGGCGCGACGCCGCCGGGAGACGATTCCACCGATGACAAGTCGCCTGCAGACTCCGGGGAAGGTTCTGCAGACGACAAGGACTCGAAGGACGATAAGTCCAAGGATGATTCCAAGAAGGACGATAAGTCCAAGGATGATTCCAAGAAGGACGATAAGTCCAAGGATGATTCCAAGAAGGACGACAAGTCCAAGGACGACAAGTCCAAGGACGACAAGAAGAAGGACGACGACAAGAAGAAGGACAAGCCGTCCAAGGCCGAGAAGATCGCGGCCCAGCGTGCGTCCATCATCAAGGATGCGAAGGCCAACCTCGGCGTCAAGTACGTCTGGGGCGGGACCTCGCCGAAGTCCGGTTGGGACTGCTCGGGTTACACCCAGTACGTCTATGGCAAGAACGGCATCAAGCTGCCGCGCACAACCAGTCAGCAGCGTTACGCCGGCAAGGAGATCTCGCTCAAGGACGCCAAGGCCGGCGACCTGATCTGGATCCCCGGTCATATCGGAATCATCTCCGAGACCAAGGGCCAGATGTACGATGCCGGCTCGACGCGGACGAACACCACGAAGCGCAGCTACAGCTGGATGCTGAACCGTGGAGCCAAGGTCATCCGCGTAGTCGGCTGACACCAGGCATCGAGGACAGGGCGTGCAGCGCCTGCCGGACAGTGCCCCGAGGACGAACCCATTGTGGATCTCCCTCGGGGCACTGTCTGGTTTCCCGGACGATTCCGGTTGCGGCAGTGACCGGTCGATATGTATCTGCGCAGGTGACAAGCGGTGAATAGATTGTGACTTCGGCTGAACAGTCAGTGAAGTGCCGACCCCGGCCACGACAGCGGGGCTAGGCTGGACTGAGCACAACCGGAAATCACCGGATGTGAATCCAAATCGATCCTGTCAAAAGGGGGCCCGCAGTGCATCGTCTGCACAATACGGTCAAGAAGTTCGAATGGGGCAGCACCGACGCGATTCCCGCGATCCTCGGCACAGTCCCGGACGGCACCCCCTGCGCGGAACTCTGGCTCGGAGCCCACCCGGTCAGCCCCTCTCGACTCGACGTCGGGCACACGCCGTCCCAGGCTCCGCTGGAACGGCAGAACCGCCTCGGCGGGCAGCAGCCGACGGGCGGCGTGGCGACGGAGGCCGAGCCTCGGCTCGGACCCAACCTCATCGAGTACCTGGCGGGGGACCCTGAAGGTCTGCTCGGCCACGACTCCCTCGAGTCCTTCGGAGCGCGACTGCCGTTCCTGCTCAAGGTGCTCTCGGCGAGCAAGGCCCTGTCGATCCAGGTGCACCCGAATCGCGAACAGGCCCGGGCCGGATTCGCCGCCGAGGAAGCGGCCGGACCGGCGCTGGACGCTCCCGACCGGAACTTCAAGGACGCCTCGGCGAAACCGGAGCTCATCTACGCGCTCACCGACTTCCACGCGCTCACAGGGTTCCGCCCGCGCAAGGCCGTGCGAGCCACGTTCGAACGGATGCTCTCCCAGCCGCTGACTCCGCCGTCCTTGGACGTGCTCGGAGCGATCATCGCAGCGCTGAAGTCTTTCAGCGAATCCAAGGCGCTGTCACGCGCCGTTGAAATCATCCTCAGCGATCCGCGGACGCCCGGGCTCGTCGACGAGGTCGCCGCCCACGGGATCGACGAACTGCCGGTCGGACACATCAGCCGGTCAGGCAGCGCGGTCGACCCGGCGCAGACATTCTGCGAGCTGGTCACCGACTATCCCCATGACCCTGGCGCGCTGGTCGGACTCATGCTCAACCGAGTTCACCTGCAGCCGGGAGAAGCGCTGACCATGGACGCCGGAGTGCTGCATGCCTACCTCTTCGGCACAGGCATCGAGATCATGGCCTCGAGCGACAACGTCGTGCGCGGCGGGCTGACCTCGAAGCACGTCGACATCGAACAGCTGTCGAAGATCACGGACTTCCACGCCGGTGCACCCCGGATGGTCGAACCCGATCACTCGGGAATGCTGCTGGGACCCACCGATGACTTCGCTCTGCAGGCACTGCGGTGCCCGCGCACGACGACGGTGGAACGGCGCGGTGCGGCGATCGTGCTGTGCACCGCGGGAACTGTCACACTCAGCTCGCTCGGCTCGACGCTCACCCTCGAACGTGGGCAGAGCGCCTTCATCGCGGCCAACGAACCGACGGTGACGGCCGATGGCCACGGCGATGTGTTCGTAGCGACCACCGGACTGAATTCCGGTGCTGCCGGCCGCTGAGCGCGCGCTGTCCGCCACCACCGGCGGCTGAGCTCGTCTGCTCAACTCGCCCCAGCGAATGCTTACTCGCCCCTGCGAACCGGTGTGCAGGGCCCCTGCAGAATTGTTGGGTCGATCCGCTGTGATTTCTTCAACGTAATCACCGTGGATCGACCCAACAATCTGCGTTTCCTACGGTGTCGAGCAACGTCCGACGGTCCTGACGGACGAATCCGGTGTTCGGCGGCGGTCGACGCCAGCGCGTGGGTGGTCAAGACTGCGGTGCGCTGGCAGCAGAACACAGAATAGTGGTCACGTTCGGATACTTCTGAGCGATCAGAGAGAGCATCCGAACGTGACCACTGTTCGATCACCAAGTGTCCTCGTTCGGCCACTGCACGCGTGAGGCCTGGGCCGGTCACTCGGAACTCAGGCGGCGACCTCGATGGTGGGGACGTCCTCGGGGACGATCACCTCGGCGCCTGTCTTCTCCTTGACTTCGTCGACGGTCACGCCCGGGGCGAGTTCGACGAGGGTGAACGTGTCACCGCTGACGTCGAGGACGGCGATATCGGTGATGATGCGCTCGACGACGCCCTTTCCTGTCAGCGGCAGCTCGCACGACTTCAACAGCTTGTGCGAACCGTCCTTGGCGACGTGGTCCATGATGACGATGACGCGCTGGGCACCGTGCACGAGGTCCATCGCGCCGCCCATGCCCTTGACCATCTTGCCCGGGATCATCCAGTTCGCGATGTCTCCGTTCGTGGCTACCTGCATGGCGCCGAGGATCGCGGCGTTGATCTTGCCGCCGCGGATCATCCCGAAGCTCGCCGCAGAGTCGAAGTACGCGGCGCCCGGGTTCATCGTGACGATCTCTTTGCCCGCGTTGATGAGGTCGGGGTCGATCTCATCCTCGGTCGGGTACGGGCCGACGCCGAGCAGGCCGTTCTCCGACTGGAGCACGAGGTGGACACCCTCGGGCAGAAAGTTGGGCACCAGGGTCGGCATGCCGATGCCGAGGTTGACGTAGCTGCCGTCTTCGAGTTCCTGGGCGGCACGGGCCGCCATCTGATTGCGTGTCAATGACATTTCTGTGTCTCCTCAGGCTTCTCGTACGGTGCGCTTCTCGATGGGCTTGTCCGCCACCTGTTCGGGCGTCAGCGGCACCACGCGGTGGACGAAGACGCCTGGCACGTGGACCATGTCCGGATCGATCTCGCCGGGTTCGACGAGCTTTTCGACCTCGGCGATGGTGATGCGAGCCGACTGTGCGGCCGGGGGATTGAAGTTCCGCGCCGAGGAGTGGAAGACGAGGTTGCCGTGCCGGTCACCGATCGCGGCACGCACAAGTGCGTAGTCGGGAGCCAGGGACTTCTCGAGGACGTATTCCTTCTCTTCTCCGAAGGTGTCGAAGACCTTCGTCTCCTTGGCCGGAGATTCCTTGACGACGTTGCCGTCAGAGTCGTACTTCCAGGGCATGCCGCCCTCGGCGACCTGCGTCCCGGCGCCGGTGATGGTGTAGAAACCGGGGATGCCGGCTCCTCCTGCACGCAGCTTCTCCGCCAGGGTGCCCTGCGGGGTGAGTTCGACCTCGAGTTCACCGGAGAGGTACTGACGGGCGAATTCCTTGTTCTCGCCGACATACGAGGCGATGATGCGGCGGAGTCGTCCGTCGGCGAGCAGAATGCCCAGTCCGCGGCCGTCGACGCCGGCGTTGTTGGAGATCACCTCGAGGTCTTTGGCTCCCTGGTCTTGGAGGGCCCGAATGAGGAATTCGGGCACGCCCACGACACCGAAGCCGCCCACGGCGATCGATGATCCATCTGCAATGTCGGCCACCGCTGCTGCGGGGGTATCAACTACTTTGTCCATGTGCCCAGTGTGCCATGGACCACTCCCAGCCCGGCGGCCAGGTCCGTGATGCGAGCATCGTCGACTCTGCTGGTGAGCAGGACCTCACCACCGCCGAGGAGGTGCTGCAGAAAGCGCGGCCACTCGCTCGGCAGCGGGGTCGAGTTCGAGGCGAGCAGTCCCTGCGGGCGGGCAGCGTCGGTCGATTCGGAACTCGTCCAGTCGATGATCTGACCGTCCACTTCAAGGATTCCCGAAGCGTCGAGGCGACGCGCTGTGACATCGGGGTAGGCGCGGATGGCGGAATTGACGTCGATGAAGTCGGTATCGACCGGGGTGCTCAGCGCCAGGGCCGGGGGATTGAAGACGAAGACCTCGTCGGCGTCGGCCACCTGGTCATCATCCTCGTGGCCGAAGGGGACGAAGGCCATGAAGTCCTCGTCCGGTGCCTCGTGCGCGATGACGACGCGGCCCCCTGCCAGCAGGACACTGAGGACAGCGACGAGTTCGCGCCAGTGCAGCCCCTCCGGCAGAGGAGCGAAGAGAGTGAAGTCCGGTCCGAGGTCGTAGTCGCCGAAGAGGCCGACTCCCTTATTCACCCAGTTCGAGACGACCGGGCCGGTGAGGTCGAGTCGATCGAAATCGGGCCCGCGCCAGATGAGGACGGGCCCGCCGGTGCGCGCGATGACTGAGAGATCCATATCCGCTTCCATGATTGTGTTCCGAATGCAGTCTGTCGGGAGGATCAGTGAACGATGAGGCCGATGTCGATCGTCACCCCGCGGGGGAAGGCCCCGAGCTCACCATCGACCCAGTGATAGCGCGTGGAGGCGCTGAGATCCTCGGCGAAGAGGGCTGTATGGAGGCGTTCGACGAGAGATCCGAGCCCGACCATCGCCTCGAGCAGGGGCGGGCCGCCCGATTGGGCGGTCGCCGGTGAGTCAGAGGGGCTGAGCGAGATCCGCGATCCCGACCCCTCGATCCGCATCCGCCAGGCTGCATGGCCGGGAGTCCGCGACTGCCCGGCGCGGACGACGCGGATCGCTCGAGACACCCTTTCGAGGATGTCGTCGCTGTTGTCGCCGGCAGGGGCGCTGCCGGGCAGGTCGGTGACTCCCAGGCCGCGCTGAATGGCTTCGACATGGCCGTGTCGGAACCAGTCCTCGCCGAGGTCGCGGGAGAGTGCACGGGCACCTTCGCGGCCGTTGTCGAGGTATCCGCCGGCTCCGCGGACCAACGCCATGGGCAGTCCGCGGGAGGAGCCCTTGACCAAGTCCGCGGCCGCTGCGATCTCATCGGCGATCGCGCGTACCGTCACGGTCTGGACGCGCCCGTCGTCGTCGGGGCGACCGCGCTGGTCGTCGAGACCGGAGAAGCCGGACAGGCCGATGGCGATATCGCCGACCCCGACCCGCCACGGCCGTGAACTCGTATCCGAGATGACCAGACCGATACGCACCTCGAAGGCCTGCTCGACCCGTCGGCGCAGGCCGTCGGCGGACCGGTCGCTGTCGAGTGGATGGAGGATGACGGCACCGCCGGAGTTCGACTGGTCGAGACCCGCTGCTGCCTGAACGGTGCCCGCCGGGGTGCGCACGATCTGCACGGTGGTGCCGGAGCGATAGGAGCGTTCAGCGACCAAGTGGGTGCCCGTCTCCGCGACGAGTTCTTCGAACTCGGCACGATCTGAGACCGTACGCAGGCGTCCCTCGGCCTTGGAGACGACTTTCGAGGCGACGACGAGGATATCGCCGTCCTTGAGGTCGATGCGGTTGCGCCGGAGGGCGTTGATGAGGATCGCGGAGAGGTCGGAGCCCGACGCGATCTCTTCCTCGACGGGAGGCGCGTAGACGGTGAGCAGACGGTCATTCATGCCAGGCCACCGGTGATTCCACTCTCATCTCTCCATAATCCCATTGTGGGTGCCCACTTTCTAAATTCTCCAGGTTTGCTCAGGCGAATCCCACAGGTTGTGCCCTATGACCGGGCCGTGACCTATATATGGGGTTCTGGGCGCGTGTGCATGTGAACGCATGTTCGAATAGCGTCTCATGGGGTGTCTCGATACTCCATAAGGGCTTGACGGGGCGGTAATGACACGCGTGTAATTTATACCTAAGGGGAACGCGCCGAGCAGGGATCCTTCAGGATTCGACCGTACATCGGACTGATCGCCTCAGTCACGGTACTGGACCTGCTCGAGCGTGAGAAAGGGGAAAACCGTGCAAAGTGCACAGAGAGAATGGCGGGAGAGAGAAGACTTCACCGCCGCACCGGGAGTCACCTCCCGCCGTGCCGAAGACTGGTTCATCGAACCGGGAGCACGTACACCCGAGACGCTGCCGGATCCGCTGGCCGTCGATCCGAGTGATCTGACGCCGCTGCCGCCGGACAATTCCGCCGTCTCTCCGCTGTCCCTGCTGCTGGGAGCCGCAGACGACGGTGAACTGTCCTGGCAGGACCAGGCCCTCTGCGCTCAGACCGACCCCGAGGCGTTCTTCCCGGAGAAGGGCGGATCGACTCGTGAAGCCAAGCGGGTCTGCGCCTCCTGCGACGTCCGTTCCGAATGCCTCGAATATGCTCTCGCCAACGATGAGCGCTTCGGCATCTGGGGCGGAATGTCCGAACGCGAACGCCGCCGGCTCAAGAAAAAGGTCGTGTGAGTCAAGCCGTCACCATCGTCGTCGTCTCCGGCGACGATGCCAGCAAGGTCGAGCTCGAAACAGCTCTTCGTCCGCACTACCCCGAGATCCCCGTGGTGGATCTCGGGGGGCGGACGGTCCGCGAAGCCGGTGAGATGCCGGAGATCGCGGAGTCGGATTTCCTGTGGTTCCTCACCCCTGACTCCCGTCCCGAACCAGACTGCCTCGATGAGCTGCTCGACGCCATCGGGGAGACGGAATCCATCGCCGCCGTCGGACCGAAGCTCATCTGCTCCGGCCGCATCGTCTCCGCCGGAGTGAGCACCACCTCGGCGGGGGAGCGTTTCAACCCCGTCGGCTCCGGGGAGATCGACCAGGGCCAGCGCGACAGTCAGATCGAAACTCTGGGTCTCGACCTGCCGGGCCTGCTCATGGCCACCACCGAACTCGAGCGCATCGGGGCACCCTCCCGTGTGCTCGGTCCCGCCTATTCCGGTCTCGAATACTCCCGTCGTCTGCGCGACCTCGGCGCCCGCGTGCTGCTGGCCCCGCGAGCGCGGATGGAGATCTCCGCTGCGTCCGCTGCCCGGCTCGGCTCCTCGCCCCACCCGCCGAGGTCGAAGTCCCAGATCCGGACGGAGCAGCGCTACCGTCTCAGCCTCGCCGGTCAGGGGCTGGTCTCGCTGTTCTGTCTCCTTGCTCTCGGCCACCTCGGCCGAGTCATCGGCGGGCTGCTGTCGAATAACTTCCGTCCTGCCGGGTGGCACCTCGGTGCGCTCATCGGCCTTCCCGCAGATGTGTCGACCACCGCCCCGCTGAGACGTGCCAACGCCCGTCGCAACCGTGTGGCCAGACGATCGAACACCGGACATGTCGCCGCGCTCTACGCCGATGACGAAGAACTCGCCGTTCAACGCCGGACGATGAGCGGTGAGAGCGATGACTCTCGTCCGGCGGAGGTTCCCACCGGCGGCCCCGACGCCGATGCCGAACTCAACCCGGTCGGCGACACCGAAGAGGCCATCGACTCCTTCTCCCGACTGGAGATCTCCGGCGGTTCCAGTCTGCTGCGTGCACCCCTGACCTATGTGATCCTCGCCGCCGTGGTGATGAGCGGGGTCATCAGCTTCCGACTCTTCGGTCCCGGCCACCTCAACGGCGGCGCCCTGGGTTCGACCGACATCGGCTTCGGCGAGATCGTCGACCGTCTCCTCGGACGTCACCTCGACGTCTCGACCGGTGCGGCGGTGCCGGCCGACCCCTACCACCTTGTCCTCGGTGTGCTCTCCCTCCTCTTCTTCGGCCATGTCGATGTCATGGTCCGCTCCCTGCTGTTGGCCGCGCCGATCCTGGCCGCCATCACCGCCTACGCGGGAGCGGGGAGCGTACTGGCACGGCGATGGGTGCGCGGCTTCGCCGCCCTGCTGTGGATCGCGTCTCCGCTGTTCACGGCCGCACTGTCGGACGGTCGCCTCGGCGTGATCCTCGTCTGGATCTGTGCCCCGCTGGCGGTGCTGACTCTGCGCCGCAGCCTGAGGAACGGATCGATCGCCGCGGCAGCGGGAACCGGCCTGCTGCTGTTCGTCATCACCGCGGGCATTCCACTGCTCCTATTGGTCACGGTCCTCGGCACCGCGGTGCTTCTCGTGGCAGGACGCGGCCTGCGCCATCTGTGGCTGCTCGCCCCGACCGTGTTCCTGGGCTGGCCGTGGCTGTGGGCCGTCGTCCGCGAGCCGGGAACTCTTCTCACGATGCCCGGACAGACCACGGCCACCGAGTCCGTGCCGACTTATCTGCTTGCCGTCGGGTTCCCTGCTCCGCTCGACATGTCCTGGCTGACGAAGCTGATCTCCGATCTCGGCTTCGGCGGGGTCTCTGCCGGCGCCCTCGAACTCTGGGCGCCGGTCCTGATGCTGCCGATGCTCATCCTGGCCTTCTTCACCCTCATCGAAGCCCGGCTCGAACTCTCTCGCCTGACCTGGGCGGTCGGACTCTACGTCGGCGGTCTCATCCTCGCCGCGATCCAGGTGCATCTGCCCGCGGAAACGGGACCGTTCCACCTCATCGCCTCATACCCCGCAGCGGGACTGACCCTGGTCAGCCTGGGGTCGATCCTGCTGCTGTCCCTCGGCGCCGACCGCACCGTCGGTCGCCGCTCCGGGCGCGGCCGAGACACCGGTTCGTCCTCTGCGAAGAGTGCGGCCAAGGGAGTCTCCGCGGCATCCGGCCGGCTGCCGATGCGCGGCCTTGTCGGGCTCGTGACCGTAGCGGCCATCGGGCTCATCGCCATCGGTGCAGGACGGGCCACGTCCTCGCCCGAAGCGGTCACAGCGACCTCCGACAGCAACGTCCCCGCACTGGCCGCTGACCGCGCAGCGGGGGAGACCCAAGCGCGCACTCTCCGCCTGGACAATGTCGACGGAGAGGTTCTGGCCACCCTCATCGCCTCCGCCGACGGCACGGTGCTGGGCACATCGACGGTGACCTCGGCGGAAACCGTCGGAGGGTGGCCGTGGCAGCGCCGCCCGCTGCCGATCACCTCCGACCAGGTGCTCGTGGCTCAGGCCGCGTCCGCGCTCTCGGCCGATGACGCCGGAGACCTCGGCAGCATCCTCGGCGAACTCGGCGTCGATTTCGTCCTCGTCGGCCCCGATGCCGGCAGCCTGACCAACTCGGTATCCGTCTCCGAGGGCCTCCTGCCGGTCGGACCCACCTCGTCCGGACAGCTGTGGCGCGTCGACAAACCCTACAGCGGCCGTTTCCTCATCCGCGACGCCGAAGGGAAGGTGTCAACGGCGGCGATGAAAGGCACCACCGCGACGGTGCCGGCCGGTCAGGAGGGGCGCACTTTGACCATCGCCGATGCAGCGCACGGCATCACCGCGAGCATCGACGGTGAGCCGCTGCCGCAGCCGAAGCCCGGAGAAGAGGCGTGGGCAAGCGAATTCGACCTCCCCGCAGCCGGGGGAACGGTCGAGATCTCGCTGAACTCACCCCTCTACCCGATCGGCGTCATCGTCGGATGGGTGCTCGGACTGCTCAGCCTCATCGTCGCCATCCCCTTCGGCCGGGCGGGGAACGTGACGCGGAAGACCGGTCGTGAGGAGCAGCAGGCATGAAGCACCAGCGAAGCATCGTCACCTTCACGGGCATCGCCGTGCCCGGGGTGCTCGTGGCCATGACCTCGTTCCTCACCCCGCTGACGCCCGGCACGCTGGACCGCAGTCCGGAACAGGTGCGCATGCCCACCGCGGACACCCGCGTCGTCTGTCCCGGCCCCCTGCTCACTGCCGGAGAAGCCGAAGGCACCGATGCCGAATTCGTCGACGACTCGAAGGTCTCGACCCGTGTCGTCTCCGCCTCCGCACCGATCGGAGCCGCAGACGGATCGACCTCCTCGGCCCGTCTCCAGGTCGCCGATCTCGGCGGTTCGATCGACTTCGACAATCCCTCCGGCCAGGGCTTCGTCTCCGGAGACGACAGCATCGACTCGACGAAGCTCGTCACCGGTTTCGCCCGCCCCGGGGCTCCAGCCCTGACAACCGGCCTCGAAACCGTCGAAGGCAGCTCCGGTGACCTCACGGGCCTCGCCACCCTCACCTGCGCCCAGGCATCGAGCAGCTTCCGGATCGTCGCCGGATCCGGAGCCACCGGCTCGAACTCGCAGCTGCTGCTGAGCAATCCTGGAGACGTTCCCGTCCAGGCGAAGGTTGCGCTCATGACCCCGGGCGGCGAATCCGCCGAACCGACCGAACTCAGCATCAAGGCCGGTCAGCAGCGTGCCGTCCCGCTGGGCGGGCTGGCTGGAGGGGCAGAGGCCCTTGCCGTCGACGTCACCGTCGACGGCGGAGTCCTGGCCGGTTCCGTCCAGGAGACCGTCCTCGACGGACTCAAACCGCAGGGCATCGACCTCGCGGCCGGTGGGGCAGGGGCCGATCGCCAGCAGGTGCTCACCGGGCTCAGCGGCAAGGATGTGCGAGTCCGGGTCGCGAACCCGAGCAGTGACCTCGCCGAGGTATCCCTGAAGGCGTACGGGCCGGACGGAGAGATCGACATTCCCCGTTCCTCGATGACCGTTGTCGGCCGCGGTGTCGCCGAGGCCGATCTCGGGGATCTCGACGCCACGAGCGTCGTCGTCGAATCCTCTCAGCGCGTCCAGGCCGGAGCCTTCATCGGCAAGGACGGTGAGAAGGGTGCCGCCGACTTCGGCAGCATCCCGGCGACCGACTCCCTCGCCGAGACCCAGATTCTGGCGCTTCCTCGCACCGGTGAGTCCTCCCTGAACCTCTCGCCCGGTCAGGGACATGTGCAGGTGCAGGGAATGCTCGACGACGGAACGCTGACCGATCCTCAATCGATCGACCTCAACCCGACGGGAACCACCGTGCTCAATCCGAGCGACGTCTCCGAGGAGTCGGTGCGCGCACTCGTCCTCAAAGGATCCCAAGCCTCGGGCTCACAGGCCGATGGGGTGCATGCGACCCTCGTCGTGACCACCGAGGACGGAATCTCCACGGTCGTCCCGGCGCCCGCTCCAGCAGGTGTGGCCTACCGGGATATCCGGCTCGGCTGAGGTCTCACGAACCAGGAGCCTGCGGTGACTGCGGATCTCAGGTGCGACGGAGGATATCGACCTGGTCCGCCACCACCTCGGCGATGAGCGCATCCCGGACGTCACTGCCGGCATGATCTTCGATCACCCGCCGATAGAGGACGATATGGGTGGGACGGTCCCCGGCCGCCGGGAACACACGGCCGAAGCTCGGTTCGGTCGAGCTCGCCGGTGGGACGGAATCGACCGCCAGCACCACCTCGGCGAGGAGGACGGGCTCGTGCCTGCGCATGCGGGCGAACTCGGCGGCCGCGACCTTCGCAAAACTCTCCGCCCGACTCAGCCGCGCGGGCACCTCGGCCCGGTGCAGCGGAGACCGCAGACCCCGCCCATGTCGGTCGCGATGTCGCCTTGGTCTCATAGCACTTCATTCTACGTGCGGTGCCGCCGTGCCTGAGCGAATCGGCGGGATGCGGCGTGTAGAGTGTGGGATTGTGTCAGCCGTGAGAATGTGTTCAAAAGTCAGCTGTTCGCGCCCCGCCGCCGCCACCATGACGTACGTGCACGCCGATGCGACCGTCGTCATCGGACCTCTGGGCAGGCGCGCCGAACCGGGCGCTCATGACCTGTGCGCCGAACATGCGGCGAAGCTGACCCCGCCCGTGGATTGGCAGCTCATCCGGATCGACTCCGGGCAGGCCCCGCCCGAACGCAGCCATGACGACCTGCTGGCGATCGCCGACGCCGTCCGCGAGGCCGCCGATCGCGCCGATCAGACCCCGGCCCGGAACGCACCGGGACCGGCCGACGATCCGGCCGCTTCGGGACGTCGACACGGTCACCTGCGCATCATCGGCGACTCATGAGCCACCGCGAGCCGGACTCGACCCGAATCGAACCCGCCCAGCAGATCCCGACCGACTCCGAACTCGGACGAGCCCGGACGGCTGCCCTCGACGCCGCCGTCGGAGCCTACGACATCCGCGGTCGCATTCCCGACCAGCTCGACGACGACATCCTGTTCGCCCTCGGCTGGGCGACGGCCCGAGCCATGGCAGAGATCCACACCGCCACCGAGGTGGTCATCGGCCACGATATGCGACCGAGCTCTCCCGGATTCGCCCACTCCTTCGCCACGGGAGTCGAGGCTGCCGGCTCGACGGCCGTCCTGCTGGGGCTGTGCTCGACCGATCAGCTCTACTTCGCCTCGGGCATCTTCGAACTGCCCGGCGCCATGATCACGGCCAGCCACAATCCCGCCGACTACAACGGGATCAAGATCTGCGGACCTCGCGCCGCCGGAGTCAGCCTGGCCTCCGGGCTCTCGCGAGTCAGAGAACTCGCGATCACCGCACCGCAGACCGACGGTCGGACCATCGCCGAAGATGAGACTGCCGCATCCCGGATGCGGGAGCAGTACGCGGCACGGATCCGCGAGCTCACCCACGTCGATGAGGTCACGGGACTGTCGATCGTGCTCGACGCCGGAAACGGCATGGCCGGGCGCCTCCTCGGGGAGGTCTTCGGCACGGATGCGGGAGCCGCCTCGGTGCCCTTCGACGTCATCGGCCTCTTCACCGAACTCGATGGGACGTTCCCCAACCACGAGGCGAACCCGCTCAAACCCGAGAACCTCGTCGACGCGGCACGCGCTGTCGTCGACAACGGCGCCGATCTCGGGCTCGTCTTCGACGGGGACGCCGACCGCTGCTTCTTCATCGACGAGACAGGCGCGACGATGTCGGCCTCGGCCGTCGGCGCACTCGTCGCCGAACGCGAGATCGCACGGGCCCGGGCACTCGGCGACGACCGACCCACCGTCATCCACAACCTCATCACCTCCCGCAGCGTGGCCGAGACGATCACCGCCGCCGGGGGACACGCACTGCGGTCGAAGGTCGGCCATTCGGGAATCAAGACGCTCATGCGCGAAACCGGAGCCGTCTTCGCCTGCGAACACTCCGCGCACTTCTACTTCGACGAGTTCTTCGGGGCGGACTCGGGAATGCTCGCCGCCTGTCACCTCATCGCCGCTCTCGCAGAATCACGCGCCCCCGCCTCCCGTCTGGTCGCCGACTATGACCGGTTCGTGCAGTCGGGGGAGATCAACTTCACCGTCGCCGACCCCGACGCTGTGCTCGCCGAATTCGCCGCCCATGCCGGAGACTTCCCAGAGAACACCGTCGACGACCTCGACGGAATCGGCCTGCAGGGTGCGGACTGGTGGGTGAACCTGCGCAAGTCCAATACCGAACCCCTCGTCCGACTCAACGTCGAAGCCGCCGATTCGGCGCAGGTGGACGCGCTCACCCGCCGGGTCACGGACTTCGTCAACGCTCACTCCTGAAACCGGATCGACGGCAGCCGGTTCTCTGCTTCCGTTTCTCGGAATTAGGGCAGTCAGGATATGACCGCTTGCTGACGGTCTTCGCTGTCCGCAGAACGAGCATGACGCGACAAGCCGCCTGCCCCGGCAATAGACTCGAAGCCGATCAGACAGCCCGCCGTATGGAGGTACCGTGCTCGATTCCACTGACTTCAAGGTCGCCGATCTCAGCTTGGCCGGGGCCGGCCGACATCAGATCCGCCTCGCCGAAAGGGAGATGCCGGGCCTCATGGCGCTGCGTGAGGAATACGCCTCGACGGCACCGCTGGCCGGGGCCCGCATCGCCGGCAGCCTGCACATGACCGTGCAGACGGCTGTCCTCATCGAGACCCTCGTCGCACTCGGTGCAGACGTCCGGTGGGCCAGCTGCAATATCTTCTCCACGCAGGACGAGGCCGCTGCGGCCGTCGTCGTCGGCTCCGGCACTCCCGAAGCCCCGGCCGGCGTCCCCGTCTTCGCATGGAAGGGCGAGACCCTCGAAGAGTACTGGTGGGCCGCTGACAAGATCTTCGACTTCGCGGATGGACCGAACCTCATCCTCGACGACGGCGGCGACGCCACCATGTACGTGCTCAAGGGCACCGAATTCGAAGCCGCCGGGGGAGTGCCCACCGCCGGCGCCGAGGACTCGGAGGAGTTCAAGGTCCTGCTCAAGCAGATCGCCGCCTCCATCGAATCGGCCCCCGGACGCTTCGCCCGTCTGGCCGCCGGAATCAAGGGGGTGAGCGAGGAGACGACGACCGGAGTCAACCGCCTCTACCGCCTCGCCGAACAGGGGACTCTGCCGTTCCCTGCCATCAACGTCAACGACTCGGTGACGAAGTCGAAGTTCGACAATCGCTACGGCATCCGCCATTCGCTGCCCGACGGGCTCAACCGCGCCACCGATGTCCTCATCGGCGGAAAGATCGCCGTCGTCATCGGCTACGGCGACGTCGGCAAGGGTGCCGCCGAAGCGCTGCGCGGACAGGGTGCGCGCGTCATCGTGACCGAGATCGATCCGATCTGTGCGCTGCAGGCCACGATGGACGGCTACCAGGTCGACCTCCTCGCCGAGGTGGCTCCCCAGGCCGACATCCTCATCACCACGACCGGAAACACCCGGGTCCTCGACGTCGACGTGCTGCAGACGCTCAAACCCGGCGCAATCGTCGGCAACGTCGGTCACTTCGACGAGGAGATCGATCTGGCAGGGCTGTCCCGCCTGCCCGGAGTGGAGAAGATCGAGATCAAACCGCAGGTCCACGAGTGGAGCGTGCCCGTGCCCGCCGAGGCGGGACTCGGTCGCGACCGCACGGACTTCCTCGTCCTCTCCGAAGGGCGCCTGCTCAACCTGGGCAACGCCACCGGTCATCCGTCGTTCGTGATGAGTGCGTCATTCAGCAATCAGGTGCTCGCCCAGATCGAGCTGTGGCACGCCCACGATGACTACGGCAACTCGGTGCATCGGCTGGCGAAGGAACTCGACGAGAAGGTGGCACGCCTCCATCTGCCGGCGCTCGGGGCGAAGCTGTCCGAACTGAGCAAGGAACAGGCCGAGTACATCGGCGTCGACGTGGCAGGACCGTTCAAACCCGAGCACTACCGGTACTGATCGAGCACTGCCGGTTCGGTCCGGCGGCGGAGCGGGCGAACCCGGTCGAAGTCCGGGACCGCTCCGTCGACCGAGAACAGTCGAGCCGCGGTGTCAGCGGCGGACAGTCAGACTGCGTCGTCAGCGGCGGGTGAGGCTGAGGCCGTGGGGGAGCGTGTCGACTCCGGACCGGAAAGCGTTCGCACGGTCGCTCCGACGGCGCTGTTTCTCGACTTCGGCGATGCGCTGCCGATGGATGACTGCGGACAGGAATTGTTCGGGAAACGTTCCCTCCGGCGGGGCCGGAGCCACATAGGGATTGAGCTCGGTGGCGAGCTCGATCGCTCGCTGCCACCTCGACTCCGCACCGAGCTGGGGCGCCATGGCGAGGAACGCGACGATGCGCCGATGCAGACCATCGGGGATCGCTGTCACGTCTGTGCGGTTCAGCCATTCGTGCAGATGAGGGGCCACATGGGTGTGCATGGGCGGCAGAGGTCGGCTGCGTTCGCTGACGGCGATGGTCCCGGCCAGATAGTCGCCGAGGCGTTTGGCCTGCGGTGAGAGCAGACCGGACAGAGCCGCGATGCCGCCGCCGCTGGACACGATCTCGAACGGCCACAGCAGAGCGCGGATGAAGGAATGGCGCAGCCGCACCGCACCGCCGTCGTCGCGAACAACGCGCAGCCCGAGGATGAGCTTGCCCAGCGAACGACCGTGACTGAGCACTTCGACGAGCATCGGCAGCAGCACGAACACGAAGATCGTCATCACGGTCATGAGTGAGCCGAGAAGCAGTCCGTTGAGATCGAGCACCTTGAGCATGAGCCAGAACATGGCGATGAGCAGACCGACATTCACCAGCGAATAGACGATGTAGTCGATGAGACAGCTCAATGCCCGCGCCGCGAGAGCGGCCGGTTGGACGTTGAGTTCGACGGCTTCACCGGTGATCAGAGTACTCACCCGACCATCGTGTCATACTGCCGCGTTCCGAGGCGGTCGTTTCGCCGAGAGCTTGCCGTGTGCCTCTCTCTGCGTCGGAGGTGCCGAGGCGTCGTCTCCGATAGGGTGGAGGGATGGATCCGAACCTGCTGGCCCAGCTGCACGGCGATGACTGGCTGGAGCTCTCGGCATTGGCGAAGAAGAACACGCTGACACCCGAGCAGACGACCCGCTTCCTCGAGCTCTACCGGACCGCGTCGAAGGATCTGTCGCGGATCACGACGGTGGCTCCCGACTCTCTCGAAGCCGCTCGGCTCTCGGCGATCGTCCACCGCTCCCGCAATCATCTCTCGTCCGTGCCCAGCGGAGGACTGTCCGGGCTCGGACGGTTCTTCGTCATCAGTCTGCCGTTGTCGCTGTACCGGCTGCGATGGGACTTCGTCATCGTGGCCGCCGGATTCCTCGCCGTCGCCGTCCTGTCGGGCATCTGGGCGGGATCGCATCCGGAAGTGCTCGAGACCTTCGGGGATCGAGAGTTCCGACGGCAGTTCGCCGAACATGATTTCGTCGACTACTACAAAGAGAACCCGAACGGCTTCTTCGCCGTCGGCGTGTGGACGAACAACGCGTGGATCGCCGTTCAGTTCGTCCTCCTCGGCATCACGGGCGGCTATGTCATCGTCGGACTGTTCTCGAATGCCGTCAACGTCGGCTTCTCCGGAGCGATGATGTTCGAGTTCGACCGGGCCTCCGACTTCTTCCTCTACATCCTGCCCCACGGGATCCCGGAGATCAGCTGCATCATCCTCGCCGCTGCTGCGGGACTGCGTCTCTTCTTCGCCTGGGTGGTGCCGGGCCCCAGGCTGCGTCGTGACAAGCTCGCCTCCGAGGCTCGGTCGCTGCTCATCGTCGCCGGCGGTCTCGTGCTTCTGCTGTTCGGTTCGGGGCTCATCGAGGGCTTCGTGACCCCGAACCCGATTCCGCCGGCCGTCAAGATCGCCATCGGAGTGGCCTACACCGCGGCTGTCGTCGTCTACGCGTGGTACTTCGGCAAGCGCGCCGCCGCAGCCGGACTCAGCGCCGATCTCGACGAGCATCAGGCCGGATACTCGGTCATCTCCACCGACCGCTAGGCGTTCCGCCTCGGAGAGCGCACGGACTGGATCAGCTCAGGACCACCTGCAGCAGTTCCTCTGCTGTCGGTTCCACCAAAGACAGCGTCGCGCGACTGGTGAGCATCGCAATTCCATGGACACTCGTCCATACGGCCATCGCCTCCACCGGCTCAGCGCTGGGCTTCTCCCTGAGGAAACGGGCGATCCAGTCGTCGATGAGCGGCAGTGAAGTTGCGCGAAGCTGCCGGCCCGACCCTTCGAGGATGTCGTGGCGGAACATGAGGTCAAAGGTTTCGGGGCGTCTTACGGCGAACTCGACATAGGACTTTGCTTGTCCGAGGAGGGTGCCGTCTGCCGAACTCAGTTGGTATTCGAGGTCAGCGAATCCCTGTGCGGCCACGGCCGACCGGAGTGCGGCGAGTGAAGCGAAGTGACGGCGCGGTGCGCCGTGGGAAACGCCGCAGCGTCTGGCCACTTCTCTGATTGTGACGGCGCTCAGCCCGCCCTCGTCCAGCAGTTCTCCTGCAGCTGTCACCAGCCGTGCGTCGAGAGTGTCGCTCATGACTCAAGCATGCCTCAGTAGACAGTGGCAACAAAACAGTAGACACTGTCTACTGATGAATGAATCACTGACTTTGGCGCTGGTCTGCTGCGGAGCAGTGCTGCACGCTGCGTGGAACTGTCTCGTGAAGAGTAGCGGCTCTGGCGATGTGCTGTTCGTCTGGTGCTGCAGCATGTTGATGGCCCCCGTTGCCGGGGTGTTGCTGCTGTTCTGGGCGGTGGAGGGGCGACCGTTCGACGATTCCTGGTGGTCGGGCCTGGTTAGCATGATGATGCACACGATCTACGCGGTGATTCTGCAACGAGCGTACGCGGTCGCTGACATGTCACTGATCTACCCGATCGCACGAGGACTTGCTCCGATTGTGGTGTCACTCGTTGCTCTGACCTGGGCGCCATTGCCGGGAGCCGGAGGCTGGTTCGGAATGGGCCTGGTTCTCGTGGGCGTGGTTTGCATGGCCGAGCTGGGCGCTGCGCGTGAGCGTGGCATGATCCGCGGGACGGGATACGGACTGCTCGTTGCTGCAGGTACATCTGCTTACACATTGTGGGATGCCTACAGCGCACAGGTTCTCCATGTGGATGTGCTTCCGTATCTCGCGGTGTCGGGTATGGCACAGGCAACTCTGCTGACGGCAGTCTGTTGGGGAAGGCGCAGGCAGATGAGAAGTGTCCTCGTTGAGAACTGGAAGCTTGCTGCACCCATCGCGGTTCTGTCACCGCTGAGCTATGCTTTCGTGCTCCTGGCCATGCAGGTGGGAGCACCGAGCATGGTCGCTACTGCACGATCAATGAATATCGTCGTGGGCACTCTCGCGGCAGCGCTTTTGCTGCGTGAGAGGGTGTCGCGACCGGCAATGATCGGGGTCGGCATGATCTTTGTCGGCGCAGTCGTCGGCACGATGTGACGATTTTCACAGCCCGCCGGAGACCTTGAGCCGAATGTAGAGATCGGCCAACGCTCCGGGAAGCTTCTCCGGCAGAGCCTGGACGGAGGAGATGCCGAGTCCGAGCAGCCGAGACTGCAGCGACGCCGTCGCGAGCATCTCGGCCTCGGCGGCCGCCGCCGTATATACGTCGTCGGCGTCGCCGCGCCGGGCAGCCAGGTCCGCAAGTGCGGGATCTTCGACTCCGGCGACGACGACCCGGTGGTGTGCCGTGAGAGTCGGCAACACTGGCAGGACGTCCTCGGCGATGGTCGCCTCATCGAGCTGAGTGACCAAGACGACGAGCGCCTGCTGCCGGGAGGTCTGCAGAACCGCAGCGGCGATCGACTCCCAGTTCGCCTCGTAGAGCTCCGGGTACACAGGCGTCAGCGCCACCGACAGTTCATGGACCGGATCATGAGCCCGATGGCTCGACGCGACTGCCCGCACCCGGGCATCGGCGACGATGACATCGACCCGATCGCCGGCACCCGTGGCCAGAGCCGTCAACAGCAGCGACGCCTCGAGCGCGGCGTCGAAGACCGTTCCCTCACCACAGCGACGGGCGGCGAACCGGGAGGAATCGACGACGATGACGACGCGACGATCCTTCTCCGGTCGCCAGGTTTTGACCACGAGATTCTGCGCGCGGGCGCTGGCTCGCCAGTCGATCGACCGGACATCGTCACCGTCGACATAGTCGCGCAGCGAATCGAATTCCGTGCCCATTCCGCGGATCATCACCGCCGACCGCCCCTCGAGCTCCCGCAGCTTCTGCGTCTTCGACGGCAGCTCCCGCCGGGACACGAAAGGTGGCAGAACACGCACAGAGGCGGGAACATCGATGCTCTTCTGCCGCTGGATCAGCCCGAGCCTGCTGCGACTGCGCACGGTCACCAGATCGCCGGGCAGCGCGCCGCGTCGCGTCGGCTCCAGCTCGGTGATCACCTCTGCCTGCTCGCCCGGTTCCAGCACGTGACGAGAACGAGTCTCGACCGCCCCCGCACTCGGTGCCCAGGCGTCGCGGACGTGGAGGCGCAGCCGGCGGCTGGTCCCATTGATGATAGTCAGCGTGCTGTGGGTGCTGTCGCCGAGGCGGACCATCGGTCCCGGTGTGCGCTGGACTTCCAAACCGTGGATCCGGGGAACGAAGAAGAAGTCGAGGACCGCTGCCAGGACGATCACACCGGCCACGATCAAGGCCGTCGGCCATGTCGGCACCAGCATGACGGGCACGAGGCCGAGAAGAGTGAGCAGGAACAGTCGGGTGGTCATTCAGCGGGGCACTTCGGTCGTGGCGATGATCGAGTCGAGGACCTGACCGACGTCCAGACCGTCCATCTGCGCCTCGGGGCGCAGGATGACCCGGTGCGACAGCGACATATGGGCCAGAGCCTTGACGTCATCGGGGGTGACATAGTGCCGACCGCTCAGCCACGCATGAGCGCGGGCGGCTCCGAGCATCCTCGTCGCTCCGCGAGGTGAGACGCCCAAGGCCAGGGACGGGGTCTGGCGGGTGGCTCGGGCGAGGTCGACGATATAGGTGATGATCTGCGGGGCGATGTAGATCTTGGCGATGGCTTCGCGGGCCCGGCCGATGAGTTCGGCATCGGCGACCGGACGCAGACCTGCCGCGGCCAGGGATCCGGCGTCGAAGCCTCGGGCGTGACGGTCGAGAATCTCGAATTCGTGATCCCGTTCGGGCAGGTTGAGGACGAGCTTGAAGAGGAACCGGTCGAGCTGAGCCTCCGGGAGCGGATAGGTGCCTTCGTATTCGACGGGGTTCTGTGTGGCTGCGACGAGGAACGGTTCGGGCAGCTTCCGTGAGCGTCCCCCGACGGACACCTGATGCTCCTCCATCGCCTCGAGCAGGGCCGACTGGGTCTTCGGCGGGGTGCGGTTGATCTCATCGGCGATGAGGATGTTCGTGAACACCGGGCCGGGACGGAATGAGAAGTCCGAGGCGGACGCGTCGTAGACCAGCGAACCGGTGACATCGCTGGGCATGAGGTCGGGAGTGAACTGCACACGCGAGCTGTCCAGGCTGACCGCGGCGGCGAAGCTGCGCACGAGCAGAGTCTTCGCCACTCCGGGAACCCCTTCGAGAAGCACGTGACCCTGGCACAGCAGTGCGATGAGCATTCCCGTCACTGCCTGGTCCTGGCCGACGACGGCCTTGGCGATCTCGGTGCGCACACCGGTGAACGCCTCCCTGAGCGGGTCCGGCTCAGCCTGCGGAGCCTGCGCGCTGTCCGCAGCAGTGGTCTGCGGCACGACCGGCTCCTGGGGCCGAGGTGCGGCCGGAGGCTGAGAGGCGACCGGTTCCTGAGAATTCGTAGGGCCCTGGGGCGGCTGAGTCATGGGATCTCACTTTCGATCTGGGTGAGCTGATGGACGAGTTCGGTGAGTTCGGCGTCGGTGTGAGCCGACGCGGAGACGAAGACATAGTGGAGACGGCCCGGATCGGCCCCGGTGACGGTCGCGATGTGAGCGATGATGTCGGGTGTGCGGGCATCGGGGCTGAGACCGAGTCGTTTGGCGATGCGCAGCAGGGCTCCGGCCCGGAGCGTGTGCAGCGCCCCGTCGCGATCGTGGCTGCGCGAGCTCAGGGCTGCCCGACCGTGCACGGTCTCCACGGCAGGCACGATGACCGGCAGACGTTCGAGAGCCAGCGGCCCGAACCGGCGCCCGATGACGAGCAGCAGGACGAGGAGGCAGGGGACCAGCCACAGGACTCCTGCGAGGAACCAGCCGGGCACGAAATCGATCGTCGACGGAGGCGACTGCCCCTGTCCCGAACCGTCGAAGGTCGGATAGTAGACGACGAGGTTCTGCGTCTGGGACAGCTGCGAGAGCACAAGAGAGGCATTGCCCTCTTCGTCGATGTTCTCATTGGTCACCCAGTCGGGGCTGCCGAGCACGGTCAGCGGAACGGAACCGCCCGAATCGGTGAGGAACTGTCCGCGCGCAGACCCTGGAGCCACCTCGGTGCCGTCGATCTCGGCGACCCCGGGGCCGGTGAACGGGTAGCAGGCGGTGATCCCCTCGGTGCCCTTCTCCGTCTCCGCGTATTCGACCTCGCCGGTGGACACGGCACCGGCACTGCGGGTGATCGGTGAATCGCAGGACGGTGCGGACGTGGCCTCCGGATCGGCCAACGGGCCGAGGTTGTCGTTGACCGTGATCCGGTCGGTGAACTCCGACACCGTCGGACCGGGATCGACGAGGACGAGCCGGTTGCCGTGGGTGCGCAGAGCGTACTCGAGGCCGGCGATGTCCCCGGGGGACAGAGCCGCGGTGTTCGCGGGAATGAGCAGGGTGGTGTCGGGTCGGGCGGCGGCCGAGCGGGCCTGCTCCTGATCCTCGGTGGTGGTGACATCGACGTCATGGTCACGCAGGGTCTCGACGAGGGCCTTCGTGCCGGTGCGCTCCGTCGAGTCATAGTGCAGGGGCTCTGCGGACTCCTCGTCGCCGGTCAGCAGCACGAGCACGATCACGGTGACGAGGATGACGAAGGCCGCGACGATCCATACCACAGCCGACCGCAGCCGAGCGCGCAGCGGAACCCGCGAGGTCGACCGGGTGCCGCGGGCGGCGACATCCAACTGTGCGCTCATACAGCTGCCTCCCGGCGGACCGGCAGTGCGCTCAGCGTCCGGTCGAGTGCGCACAGATCCGCATAGACCTCGCCGAGGCTGCGGTCGGCACGTGTCTTCGCCTCGGTCGCCTCCCCGTAGCGGAGGTCGTTGAAGACCTCGGCCACCCCGTGGACGGCGGATCCGTGCTCGGGCAGGGCCGCCTCGGCGGAACGGGCGATCTCACTCGCTGTGGCCGAGGACTCGAGCGAGACGATCTGCTTGACGGACAGGATCGCGAAGATCGCTCGGGATTCGTCGATGACCGCGGTCTCGAAGTCCCCGGCCTGCGCGGCCCGGGCCGCGCTCTCGCGCCACGGGCCCGGTTCGGGCTGGGAGACCACGGGATCGAATGCGGACAGCGGGACGCCGACACGGCGGAATCCGGCCCGACGCACGCGCCAGACGATGAAGGCGACGATCGCGGCGAGGCCGAGGACGACGACGATGAGCAGCCACGGGGAGTTCGCGCCCAGGGCGGCATGGACGAGCGAATCCCACAGGGAGGACAGCCACCGGCCGATCCGTTCCAAGGGGGTGAGATCGTTGGCGGCGTATTCCGGTTTCGAGAGTTCGTGCTCTACCCATTCGCGGCCGGTGTCCCGGTCGATATTCGCCGAGGCGGCGCGAAGCTGTGCCGCGCCCGGCTGGGAGGACGCGGCGGTGTGGAGGTGGCGGGCCGCCTCGGTGATGGGGGAGAGGATCATCGGTCCTCCTCGGCGCGGATGAGGACGAGGTCGAGCCCCTCCGAGCGCATCTGCTGATCGAAGAAGCAGACCGTGACCAGGCAGGCGAAATAGGCGAAGAGGACGGCGGAGGAGATGAGCGTGAGTGCGAGCAGCAGACCCACGGAGACGATGGCGATGGCCGCCTGCGCCGTCGTCGACTCGGTTGTCGTCGTCATGCCGACGCCCAGGAGCACCGAGATGATGAAGACGATCGGGGTGATGATGAGTTGGACGAGCTGATTGGACAGGAAATAACCGAGCGCCAGCTGGCCGAGCATTCGCCAGAAGCCGCGCCCGGTCAGTTTCCAAGACCGGCGGATTCCGGCACGGACGCTCAGGTCCTCGACCGCGATCGCCGAACCCAGGAACGCCAGGCGCAGGTTGACCCAGATGAGCGCGACGAACCACAGCAGGGCGGCCAATGCGGCCCAGACGAAGGCGAGGATCGCCGAATCGGCGCCGAGGAACAGCAGCGTCGGGGCGGTGAGGGCCAGCAGCAGGCCGAGGTTGATTCCACTCATCAGCAGTGTGGCCAGGATGAGGCGCAGGCGGCGACCGGACAGGGACTTCCACGCCATCGACAGAGTGGTCCTGCGGGCGCCGAAGGAGGCGCGGGTTCCGGTGGCGATGATGCCGGAGAGCAGATGGGCCAAACCGAGGCTGAGCAGGCTGAGTGCCACCGAACCCAGCTGGGCCAGGGCGATGAAACCGGAGGCGGCATCCTCATTGCCGCTGAGGTCGTTGAAGAACGGCAGGAACTGCACTGCGATGAGGGCACCGATCGCGGCGAGCAGCAGGCTCCAGAGGGAGAAGACGATGAGAGAGGAGCCGATGGACAGAGTCGGGACGAAACGCAGCAGGCGGAATCCCGAATCCAGCGCCTCGATGAAAGTCAGCGGACGTTTGGGCAGGAGCCCGCGTGGGGGAGGCGGCTGCCATCCGCGCGAGGGCGGGGACGGCGAACGCCGCTGCCAGCGGCCGGTGTGCCAGTCGACCTCCGAGGTCCATGCATTCGTCTGTCCCATCACGCCAATCCTGCCATGATTCGCCGGCAAGTGCCGAGAGGCCTCCCTGTCGGATTCGGTGCGCGTCGGCCGTGTCGATCCCGGCCGTCGGGGGACGGCCCGGGGACGGTTCGGGGTTGGTCTGAGGGGCGATCGGGAAAGGCGATCGGGAGGGAGGTCGGGCGGCCGTTCCGACGGTCGGCCTCGGGGAGTGAATGGCCCGCTGCAGGGGGCCGTGCGGCGCGGCAGCTGAACCGTCGGTCTCCGCTGTCGGCGGATCCGGTGCATGAGGCAGTCGACAACGCCCGATAGGCTAGGAGTGTCGGGAACCGAAGAACACGCGAACATAAGGGACAATGGGAGCATGAACGCTCGAATCCTCGTAGTTGATGATGACACGGCTTTGGCCGAAATGATCGGAATTGTGCTCAAAAGCGAAGGCTTCGAGCCCTTCTTCTGCGCCACCGGAGACCAGGCCTTCGAAGAATTCCAGAAGGTCAATCCGGACCTCGTGCTCCTCGACCTCATGCTGCCCGGCAAGGACGGACTCGAAGTCTGCCGGGAGATCCGTGAGATCTCCTCGGTGCCGATCATCATGCTCACGGCGAAGTCCGACACCGTCGATGTCGTCCTCGGCCTCGAATCCGGTGCCGACGACTATGTGCCGAAGCCATTCAAGCCCAAGGAGCTCATCGCCCGTGTCCGCGCTCGGCTGCGGATCTCCGAACCGCAGGCTCCCGAGCTGCTGACCGTCGGCGACGTCGTCGTCGACGTCGCCGGCCACACGGTGACCAAGGGCGGATCACCGGTGTCGCTGACCCCTCTCGAGTTCGACCTCCTTGTCGCCCTGGCTCGCAAGCCGTGGCAGGTGTTCTCCCGCGAGACCCTGCTCGAAGAGGTGTGGGGCTATCGTCATGCCGCCGACACCCGACTGGTCAATGTCCATGTGCAGCGTCTGCGGTCGAAGATCGAACGCGATCCGGAGAAGCCGGATATCATCGTCACCGTCCGCGGCGTCGGCTATAAGGCCGGCCGAGCCGCGTGACTTCCGAGTCAGCCGCGGACGGACCCGTTCGCACCGCGGCCTCGGCGCTGAAGACGTTCTGGAACTTCATCCTCCGATCGTTCAGCCACTCCCTGCAGGTCCGCATCGTCGTGCTCA
The DNA here is from genome assembly GCF_056837565.1 of Brevibacterium sp. OS20. Taxonomy (NCBI): domain Bacteria; kingdom Bacillati; phylum Actinomycetota; class Actinomycetes; order Micrococcales; family Brevibacteriaceae; genus Brevibacterium; species Brevibacterium sp. OS20. Next base: position 1,616,100 of record NZ_CM166367.1, read on the forward strand.
CGATCGTGCTCACTTCGGTGGCGATCTTCGGCGTCGGAACCTATATGTCCCAGCAGATCGCCCGCGGTCTCTTCGACACCCGCCTGGATTCCCTGTCCTCTCAGACTCGGTCGATCCTGGCCGAGCTGCGCTCCCTGGCACCCGTCGACGGGCAGGCGGTCACCCAGGACACGCTGAGTTCGCAGCTGTCCTCGATCTACAACCGTTCGGCCGGGTCGGTGTACTCGCTGACCCTGCAGCCGAAGGACCCGAACTCCTCCTTCTCGACGATCACCGCCGGTGGGTCGAATGAGGACGGTGAGGCCACGCAGGTGCCCGTCTCCGATGAACTCCGCGAGGCCATCCGCAAGGCCCCGACCGACGACAAGCTCTACCAGTCGGTGAGCTTGCCCGACGGGACCGGACCGGGTCTGCTCATCACCCAGGAGCTGCAGATCCCGGGCGCCGGCCAGTTCCAGCTCTACTACCTCGGCGACCTCAGCGAACAGCAGGACACGCTCAACTTCGTGCAGCGTTCGATGTTCGTCGCCGCCCTCGTCCTCGTCGTCCTCGTCGGTGCCGTCGCCTGGATCGTCACCCGACTCGTCGTCACACCGGTGCGCACCGGGGCCGAGGTGGCCCGGCTCATCGCCGATGGTGACCTCGACGAACGCATGCCCGTCCACGGCAACGATGAGATCGCCGTCCTCGGTGAGAGCTTCAACGATATGGCCGACACCCTCCAGCACCAGATCGAGCAGATGGAACGGCTGTCGGTGCTGCAGAGGCAGTTCGTCTCCGACGTCTCCCACGAACTGCGGACACCCCTGACGACGATCCGTGCCGCAGCGGACCTCATCTACGATTCCCGTGACGACCTCGACCCCGTCACCGCGCGCAGCGCGGAACTGCTCAACTCGCAGGCAGAACGGTTCGACAACCTGCTCTCCGACCTGCTGGAGATCTCCCGCTACGATGCCGGTGCCGCGGCGCTGGTGCCCAAGCCCGTCGATATCGGCGCGATCGTGACCTCGGTGATCGAGACCGTGTCGATGGTGGCCGAACAGATGGACACCGCCATCGTCGTCCACGCTCCTTCCTCACCGGTCATGGCCGAGGTCGACCGGGTGCGGATCACCCGGATCGTGCGCAACCTCGTCGTCAACGCCATCGAACACGGTGAGAACAACCCCGTCGACGTCTATGTCGCCTCCAACGCCGAGGCGGTGGCTGTGAGCGTGCGCGACCACGGAGTGGGCATGAACGAAGAGCAGGTCGAGCACGTCTTCGACCGGTTCTGGCGTGCCGATCCGGCACGCAAGCGCACCCTCGGCGGGTCGGGTCTGGGCTTGGCGATCTCACTCGAGGACGCGCACCTGCACAACGGCTGGCTGCAGGTCTGGGGCAAACTCGGCGAAGGATCGTGCTTCCGGCTGACGATTCCCCGGCGCCCCGATCAGGAGATCACCTCCTCACCTCTGCCTCTGCCGCCTCGCGATGCGCAGATCCGCGGTTCCGCGCTCGTGGCGGGACCGCTGTCCTCGGACGGCTCAGTCCGCATCCAGACCGGATCGATCCCGATCGTCGTCGAAACCGAGCCGGAGATGCTCGAAGATGACAACGAATCCGTCGCCGAGGCGGCCCCGCAGTCATCATCGCCGGAGACGACCACGACTTCCTTTGAGGCGGTCTCGGACGATGGGGCCGCCGCCGACGAGTTGGACAGCGCGGCTGCCGACGGCTCTGAGACAGGCACCGCCGAGACTGGGCCGCGGTCCACGGACGTCGGCGATCCGGACCTGGACGGTGACGGCATGGACGACGGAGAAGGAGGACGGTCATGATGCGCACGAAGCCCAGAGGGCTGCGAGTGAAGACCGTGTTGGTCTCCGTGTTCACCGCCTTGACCCTCGTCGGCTGCTCGTCGATCCCGACGTCATCGCCTGTCGGCCATATCGAAGACGACTCGGGCGATGCAGGTGCGAACAACGCGCGGATCCCCGACGGTCCCGAACCCGGGGACAGCCCATCGGACATCGTGCGCGGGTTCCTCCGTGCAGGAGCGGGCGCCGGCAACAACTTCTCCGTGGCCCGGTCATTCCTCACCGAGGGTGAGGCGCAGAAATGGAGCCCACAGGAATCGGTGTCGGTGCTGCCCAACGGCACAGATCTCGACTCCTTGAACGTCGGAACCACCTCCGACCAGAAGACGATGAGCATCTCGCCCCCGGTCGTCGGTCTCGTCGACTCCTCCGGAGTGTACAACTCCACCGAACCGGGCACTCGGTCCACGATGGAATTCTCGCTGCGGCAGGAGAACGGGGAGTGGAGGATCTCCTCGGCGCCGGACGGGCTTCTCATCAGCCAGACCGACTTCCAGACGATCTTCCTCAACTATTCGCTGCAGTTCTTCACCTCCGACTATTCGTATCTCGTCCCTGACTCCCGCTGGTTCCTCCGGTCTTCCTCGACCCCGACGGTGCTGATGAACGAGCTGCTCAGCGGACCCGCTCCCTACCTCTCGGGAGCGGTGATCACGTCGATTCCCGATGGTGCCAAGCTCAGCGATTCGGATTCGAACGTGGTGACGATCGAGAACGGCGTCGCCAATGTGGCCCTGGGACCGCAGAACCCGGCCCCGTCCGACCGCGAAAAGGGACTTATCCGTCAGCAGATCGCCACCACCCTGCAGGTCATTCCCTCGATCTCGGCAATCGATCTGAGCATCGGCGGGCAGACGGTTCCGGCCAGTCTGCAGCCGAAGACCGATACGTCGGTCCAGGTGGACGGGCCACCCGTGGTTCTCGCCGACGACCACCTCTCTCGGGTTTCGGGCACCACCGTGGCCAAGGTCGAGAACAGTCCGAATCTGAAGAAGGCGAAGGCGAGCGATCCCGCGGTGTCATTGGACGACTCTCTCTACGTCTATCTGGCCGACGACGGCAAGCAGCTCATGCGGTTGAAGTCCGACGCCGTCGACGCTACTCCGATCCTCAAGGGCAAGAAGCTCGTGCGCCCCAGCATCGATCGCTTCAACACGACATGGACGGGTGAGGCTGAGAACAAGGGCGAGCTCAAGGCCGTCGGTCGTGACGGCAAATCCTCCACCGTCGCCGCCGACTTCCTCAACGGTCGACAGCTCATCGATATCGAGGTCTCCCGAGACGGCACTCGTATCGCGCTGCTCAGTCGCCACAAAGGGGAACCGGATCGCGTCGATGTGGTCGGCATCCCCAGGGACAAGGCGGGCAATCCGGCCGGTCATGTCTCTGAAACGCCGATCGAAGTGGGTGCGAATTTCCACGAGATCAAGGATGTCTCATGGGCAGGGGCGACGTCTCTCGTGGCTCTGGCCGCAGAGGAAGGCGAATCAGCGCAGCCGTTCCGCATCGGAGTCACCGGCCCTGCTGAACAGCTCGGTGAGGTCTCGGACGGAAGCCGCATCGCCGGTGGAGTGGACGGACGCTCGATCCTGGTCACCGGTGCCGATGGCGCGCTGTACAGCTACAACTCGAACGCCTGGCAGAAACTCGTCGACGTCGAAGCGAAGGATCCCTCCTATCCCGGTTGACCCGCACAGCATTGCCTGTCCCCGCTGACCCACGGCGCCTTTCCCTTCCCGGCTGGGCCGTCGGGCGGCGGTGCGCGGCTGTTCTGGAAAGCGGCTCATCGCCGCCCCCCGATCCGGGCATGCAGTAGATTTCTCCCATGGGGCTGCTCGGGGAGTTCGGCGAACTGCTCCTGCCTCGCCGGTGTGCCGGCTGCGGGCGGGAGAACGTGTCCCTGTGCACCCGCTGCCTGCAGCTGCTCGGTGGGATCCCACGGGCGATGGAACCGCGCTACGGCACGATTCCGGTCGTCGGGGTCTGCGAATACAACTCGCAGATCTCGAAGATGGTCGTCGGCTTCAAGGACGACGGACGCCGGGACATCCTCGATCCCTTGGCCCTGGCTCTGACCCGTTCGATCGTCGCGGCCCTCGAGCTCATCGGCTACTCGGGTGGGGCGATCCGACTGTTTCCGGCGCCCAGTTCGGATCGGGCCAGACGTCGTCGAGGCGGATCGCATACGGCCGCCCTGGCGAATCGGGCGAAGGAGCTGTCGCCGGAGCTGCCTCTGGAAGTCCACGATGTGCTCGCGGCGAAACGATCGCGTGACCAGGTTGGACTCGGGGCGATCGAGCGGGCTCAGAATGCTCAGCGGACCCAATATCTCGACCGGAGGAGAATCGCTGAGATCGCGGAAGTCCGTCCCGTGTCGGGCACCGAATCCGCGCCGACGGACCTGCTCATCGATGACTTCTCCACCACCGGCGCAACCTTGGCAGAAAGCGCACGTCTGCTAGCATCGGTGCAGATCAGGCCCGCTGTAGGAGCTGTTCTCGGTCTCGGTCGCGGGGGCACTCGATTTGTCTCTCCCTTTACTGTATAACGGTGTTTACCCATCCAAGGGCATGGGATCGGATGAATCCGACGAGCGAGTCGCTAAGGACACATCATGGACATTGTTGTCAACGGCCGTCAACTGACCATCTCCGACAGCTTTCGAGCCCACATCGAGGACAAGATCGCCAAGGTCGAGCAGCTTGCCCCTCGCGCTCAGCGTGTCGAAGTGCATGTCACTCACGAGAAGAATTCCCGCCAGCCCGAGACGAGTGAGCGGGTCGAGCTCACGGTTGTGGCGAAGGGACCGGCAATTCGGGCAGAGGCCATGGCAAGCGACAAATATGCGGCACTCGATCTGGCATGGGCGAAGCTCGTCGAACGACTGAGGCGAGCGAGAGACCGGCACAAGGTGCCCCGGTCGGGACATCACCGCAAGGAATCCACCGCCGAGGTGCTGGCGAAGATGCCGGTGGCCGAACCGATGGTTCCCGATGCGAACGCCGACGACGCGAAGTCTGCAGCGGACCACAGCGTCGACCAGACGAACGGCCGCATCAAGGCCGAAGGCGATTCGCCGGTGGTTCTGCGAGAGAAGACCTTCACCGCCTCACCCATCGGCATCGAAGAGGCGTTGAACAGAATGGAACTCGTCGGACACGACTTCTACCTGTTCATCGACGAAGAGTCGAGCAAGCCGTCCGTCGTCTATCGCCGTAAGGGCTGGAGCTACGGAGTCATCGCCCTCGACCACGACCTCGAAGAAGCCATCGACTGACCAATTACTACCTGACGGCGGCCCAGCAACCTCGCGCGAGGTTGCTGGGCCGCCGTCAGGTAGCAATTGGGGTATAGCGTTGGGGTATGCAGAGGATGACACGTGCCGCGGCCCGCAGGACGGCGATCGCGGCAACGGGACTGGACCGACCGCGACCGGTGAAGGTCACCGCCCGACACCTCAAGAAGGTCTTCGCCACCCTGGGACTGACCCAGATCGACTCAGTCGCCCGAGTCGTCCGATCCCACTATCTGCCCTTCTACTCTCGTCTGGGTCCCTACCCGCGGGAGACCCTCGACCGCCTCTTCTACTCTTCTCCGCGCATGGGCGTCGAGTACTGGGCACACGCCGCGGCCTTCGTGCCGCCGCAGACATGGAAGCACTTCGCCCGCGCCCACAGCGAATGGTGGCGCAACGACTTCGGACAGCGCCACCCGGAGACCGGGGAGGAGTTCCGAAACCTCCAGACTCGCGTCCTCACCGCCCTGTCCTCCCGGCCGATGACGGCACGTGAAGTCGCCGAGGTGGTCGACCACGATCTGCCGGAGATCCACCGCGGACATTGGGGCTGGAATCCCAGCCAGGTGAAAGTCGCTCTCGAAGCGCTGTTCGCCGGTGGAGTCATCAGCGCCTCGGGACGCAACGACCACTTCGAACGCATCTATGCCCTGGCCCGTGACGTCTCACCCCAGCTGCCGCAGCTGCCATTGAATTACGGGCCGCCGGAGGATCCTCGGCTGGGGCTGGACCCGAATGCGGAGATTCCACGCGGAATATCCGGGGTCGAAAACAATGTCTACGAACTCACCCGTATCGCGGCACGTGCCCTGGGGATCTCCCGGTCCGAGGACATCGCCGACTACTTTCGGCAGCGGCGGGCACCGACCGACGCCGCCATCACCGAACTCGTCGCCTCAGGAGAGCTGCGCGAAGTCGACGTCGAAGGTGTCCCCGCCTTGAAATGGCATGAGGCTCGGACCCCGCGCACCGTGAATGCCCGAGCGTTGCTGGCGCCGTTCGACCCCTTGGTCTTCTACCGACCGCGCATCGAATGGCTCTTCGACTTCCACTACCGCATCGAGATCTACACCCCGGCGGCCAAGCGTGTGCACGGCTACTACGTCACTCCGTTCCTCCTCGGTGATCGCCTCGTCGGGCGAGTCGACCTGCACAGGGATCGGGCGGCGGGCATCCTGCGTGCTCACCAGGTGACATGGGAGCCGGGGGAGGAGCACATCACCGAGCTGACGGACGAGCTCATGACGATGGCTGCGTGGCTGGGCCTGACCGCCGTGGACCTCGAAGGTACTCACCTGCCATTAAGCTAGGGGCTATACAGTCGTTCGAGTCGTTGTCCGGCAGACATGCCGATTAGGAGAAAAGTGGCTAATTTCCTCGAGAAGCTTCTGCGCACAGGTGAAGGCAGAACTCTGAAGAAGCTCCGCCGATACACGGATGCCATCAATCAGCTGTCCGATGAGTTCAGCGAGATGACGGACACCGAACTGCGGGAGGAAACCGGCCGGTTCAAGGAGCGCTACAAGGACGGCGAGAGCCTCGACTCCCTGCTTCCCGAAGCCTTCGCCACCGTTCGTGAGGCATCGAGCCGGACCCTGGGTCTGCGGCACTTCGACGTCCAGCTCATGGGCGGCGCCGCTCTGCACCTGGGCAACATCGCCGAGATGAAGACCGGTGAGGGCAAGACTCTCGTCGCCACGGCCCCGGCCTACCTCAACGCGCTCACCGGCGATCCGGTCCACATCATCACGGTCAACGACTACCTGGCTACCTACCAGTCCGAACTGATGGGCCGCGTATTCCGCTTTCTCGGCATGGAGACCGGCTGCATCCAGGCGAATATGCCCTCGGACCTGCGCCGCAAGCAGTACGCCGCAGACATCACATACGGCACGAACAACGAGTTCGGCTTCGACTACCTGCGCGACAACATGGCCTGGTCCGCGGACGAGCTCGTCCAGCGCGGTCATGCCTTCGCCATCGTCGACGAGGTCGACTCGATCCTCATCGACGAGGCGCGCACCCCGCTCATCATCTCGGGTCCTGCCGAAGGCGATGCGAACCGCTGGTACGGCGAATTCGCCAAGGTCGTCAAGCGTCTGAAGACCGATCGCGACTACGAAGTCGATGAGAAGAAGCGCACCGTCGGCGTCCTCGAACCCGGAATCGAACGCGTCGAGGACTACCTGGGCATCGGCAACCTGTACGATGCGGAGAATACCCCGCTCATCAGCTTCCTCAACAACGCCATCCGCGCCAAGGAGCTGTTCAAGAAGGACAAGGACTACGTCGTCCTCGACGGCGAAGTCCTCATCGTCGACGAGCACACGGGGCGTGTGCTCAAGGGCCGCCGCTACAACGAGGGCCTGCACCAGGCCATCGAGGCGAAGGAAGGGGTGAAGGTTCAGGCAGAGAACCAGACCCTGGCGACGATCACTCTGCAGAACTTCTTCCGCCTCTACGAAAAGCTCTCGGGAATGACCGGTACGGCCGAGACCGAAGCCGCGGAATTCATGTCGACCTACAAGCTCGGTGTCGTCCCGATTCCGACGAACAAGCCGATGCAACGTGTCGACCAGTCCGACTTCGTCTATAAGAACGAGGTCGCGAAGTTCGACGCCGTCGTCGACGATATCGTCGAACGCCACGAGACCGGACAGCCCGTCCTAGTCGGCACGACGAGCGTCGAGAAGAGCGAATACCTGTCGAAGCACCTGGCCAAACGCGGCGTCAAGCATGAAGTCCTCAACGCGAAGAACCACGCCCGTGAGGCGTCGATCGTGGCGATGGCCGGACGCAAGAACGCCGTCACTGTGGCCACGAACATGGCCGGACGCGGTACCGACATCATGCTCGGCGGAAACGCCGAGTTCCTCGCGGTCGCGGAAATGGAACGTCGAGGCCTCGACCCCGCCGAGAACGAGGACCAGTACGAGTCCGAATGGCCGGAGGTGCTCAAGGCCGCCGAAGACAAGGTCAAGGAAGAGGCCGAAGAGGTCGTCGAGCTCGGAGGACTCTATGTGCTCGGCACCGAACGCCACGAATCCCGTCGCATCGACAATCAGCTGCGCGGACGCTCCGGCCGCCAGGGAGACCCCGGCGAATCCCGGTTCTACCTGTCTTTGACCGATGATCTCATGCGGCTCTTCGGTTCGGGGGCTGCCGAACGGATCATGGCCACAGCGAACGTGCCCGATGATGTGCCGCTGGAATCGAAGATGGTCTCCCGCGCCATCCTCTCGGCCCAGTCGCAGATCGAGCAGCGCAATGCCGAGCAGCGCAAGAACGTGCTCAAATACGATGATGTGCTCAACCGTCAGCGCACTGTGATCTACGATGAGCGCCGCCGTGTGCTCGACGGCGCCGACCTCGAAGATCAGGTCGCGAACTTCCGTGAAGAGGTCATCGACGCCTATGTCGCCCAGGCGACGACGGGACCGGTCGAGGAATGGCAGGTCGACGAGCTCTTCGAGGCTCTCGGAAAGATCTACTCACCGTCGATCACCCCCGACGACCTCGCCGAGGAACTCGGTGGCCTCGGCAACCTGACGAAGAACCGCCTCAATCAGGAGATCCAGTCCGACATCGCACTGTTCTACTCCCAGCGCGAAGAGGAACTCGGAGAGGATGCCACCCGCGAACTCGAACGCCGCGTGGTGCTCTCTGTCATCGACAAGCGCTGGCGTGAGCACCTCTACGAGATGGACTACCTCAAGAACGGCATCGGACTGCGGGCGATGGCCCAGCGCGATCCGCTGGTGGAATACCAGCGTGAGGGCTTCGAGATGTTCACTACCATGCAGGACGGGATCAAGGAGGACGTCGTTCGCCTGACCAATACTCTGCAGGTTCAGGTGACCTCATCGGCCGGTTCCGATGGTGACGAACCCGAGGTCGAGGTCGACGCTGAGGAGCTGCGTCACAAGACTCCCAAGATGCAGCTGTCGGCGCCGTCCGAGGGTGGTTCCGCCTCGGTTTCCGAATCCGAAGACGAAGACGAGCCGGCTCCGGTCAATCGCGCCGAACGTCGCGCGAAGAAGAAGGCCAAGAGCTGACTCCGAGCCGACAGCGGCTCACATCGTCTGCAGCGCAGTCAGCGTCCACCGGGTAGTGAGCAGTTCCAAGCGGACTGCCACCGCCCGGACGCGATTTGCGGCGGCGACGATGACTGTGACCTCGGCGATCTCAGGGCTGATCTGGCAGACGTGCGCCGTTCCCGGCCTCACCGTCCGTGTTCCGGGCACGGTCGCCCTGTGGGGTGCCACCTCGGCGCGCAGCTGACAGCGGTGGTCGATCTTCGCCAGCAGCTCCGGTTGGACCCATCGGGCGATCGTCTCGCTGCGTCTGACGCCGGAGAGGACTTCGAGGCAGGCTACCGCCAACGAGGTGGCCGTGGCCGCGATCCGCGCCCGGTCGTCCGCGATTTCCAGGCCCCGGACCTGCCCGCTGACCCGGCGATTCTGCGATTCCGTGGACGACGCTGCGACCTCTCGCCGAGGCGGTGCCGACGCCTGCGGCCGAGTGAGGGTGAGTGGGGCGGTCATTTCTGAATCTCCAATCTCTGACCTGCGATGATGAGGCTCGGATCGGGTCCGATGGTGTCCTCATTGGCGGCATAGACGTGCGCGACGAGCTGGGGGATCTCTGCTGGGGTCTCGGCCAGATCGGCAGCTATCGACCACAGGCTCTCGCCTTGAGCCACAACATGTGTGGCGGTTCCAGGATCCGTAGGCTCGGCGGCAGAGTCACTGTAGCCTGGCTCATTCGGCTCCCTGCTGTGGTCGGATTCGCCTGACCGGTCGGATTCGCCGGGCCCCTCCATCGGCCCCTCCGACGGCCGGTCGGTCGGTGGTGCAGAAGGCGCTCTGTCTGCGGGCGGATCTGTGGGCCAGCCGGGATCGGGCGGGCGGACTCGGTCGGGTGGCTCGGATTCCTTACGCGGCTTGGAACCGTCTGGCGGCTGCTCATCCTGAGACCGTCCCGCATGGTCGGATGGGTCCGCAGAGCTCTGATCATCGTCGATCGTCGGCCAGCCGGGGTCGGCAGGGGCGGACGGAGTATGCGCAGACGGCGCAGCGACGGAAGGAGCCTGTGCGGACGATGCGGGGTCAGGGCCGGGACCAGCGAGCGGTGCTGCTTGAGCGGAGTGGACCACGAGGCCGGCAGAGACGATGGCAAGAACACTCGACGCGAGTATCCGGGGCATTGCCTTGACGACCAATCCGGCAAGCGCCGACCGGAAACGGCCGGTGGGAAGGACCTGCAGCAGCAGGGCCAGCAGAGAGATGAGTCCGATCCGTGCGAACAAGAGCGATCCGGTGCCGATGATGACGATGACGACGACGTCGCTGGTCGTCCACGGCTGAGGAAGCCGCTCCCACGCAGCTGCGAACGAACCGAGCAGCACCAGCCACGAACTCGCACATGCGATCAAGAGATACATCTAGACATCCTCCATTGGATAATGAACATAATGATGCCGTTAGTTGTTATTTGGTGTCAATGGGTCAGCTCTAACTACATGACTGTAGTTCGGTGCGTCTTCATTTCAAGTCTTGAAAGTGGACTACAGCTGGGGCAGGCTTGGCGATTATGGACGATCGGATCGATGCACTCCTGGCGGATATCGAAGCCGCCGACGCGGCGGCGCAGGCGCACGTCAGGAGAGGCGAATTCGGTGACGAGGTGGCCGGTCAGGCGGCCGAGAGGACTCTGCTCGAACGGATGCGAGGGGCGCTGGGATCGACGGTGCAGGTGACGATGCCGGATCGGGATATCACGGGGACGGCGTGCTTCCTCGGTCGGAACATCATCGTCCTCGCCGGAGTCGAAGTCTCCGTCATTGCAATCAGGGCTGTCCGCGGATTCAGGCTGACCACGAGAGTGCATCGATTCGACGCTGGCGGGCTGGAGAGATTGGGCCTGGGATCGGCGCTGCGCCGCTGGTCAGCCGCCTATGAAGAGGTGTCGATCGATGTCGCGGACCGTGCGGGCAGCATTCGGGGGCGATGCGCGCTCGTTGCTTCCGACTATGTCGAAATCGCTGGCAGGATCATTCCCTTCGCGGCGATCAACGCCGTCCACGCCCGGACGAATCCCTTCGGATGACTCGTCCATGATGGAGATCAGAGCCGAAGCGAGTGGGTCAGTCCTCGATAGAACCGGTCTTGATCTGGTACTCGGTGCGCTCGTACATGCGCTGGATATACGCTTCGATCTCGGACTTCTCGACCCGCCACTGGCCGCGCCCTCCGACCTTGATGGCGCGGAGATCGCCGGAGCGGACCAGGGCCCGAGCCTGTGCGATCGAGACATTGAGCAGCTCGGCCACATCGGTCAGCGGCAGGAAGCGACTTTCGACGGCCATGAGGTGTCTTCTCCCATTCCAAATGTCCATCTGCCACCAGATGTCCATCTGCTTGTTGGTGCATTTGGCCAAAAACCTTGCTTTGGCATCATTTGATGCCCAATATTATCACTGAGAAGCAGTTTCTGTCAGCGAAACTTCTGCGAATCTGGAGATGCAATGGAGCTCTCGAAAAGAATCCGACGACCCCGCTGGACCGATGCGCGCCTCCTCGTCGGTGCGATGCTCGTCGTCCTCGCGGTCGTCGGAACCTACCTGCTCGTCACCTCGGCGAACTCGACCACCCGGGTCTGGGCGAGCGCACGCGCACTCGTCCCCGGTGAGATCCTCGAACCGGCCGACCTCACAGTGGCCGAGGTCAATCTCGCCGATCTCGGCAGGAAGTATCTCTCTGCCGATTCCGAGCTGCCGACGAACACGAGCGTTCGCAGCGTCGTGGCGGCAGGTGAACTGCTGGCTGCCTCGGCGGTGGCGCCAGTGTCAGAACTCGAGGGGCGAGTCGTAGCCATCGACATCGCCGGCTCGGTCCCGAGCGTCGTCGACTCGGGCAGCCTCGTCGACGTCTGGGCCCAGCCGGAGCAGAACGGGCTCGACGATGACGGCACACCGCCGGAGCAGATCGTCGATTCGGCCCCGGTCGCTCATATCAATCGAGATGTAGGCAGCTTCGGGGCAGGTGACGGCGCCCGCATCGAAGTGTTCGTCGGCTCAGTGGACCTGCCCGGCGTGCTTGCCGCACTCGACGGACGCAGTGTGCTCTCCGTGGTCGGTGCCCCGTCCGTTCCTGCCGATGAAAGCGAGCAGTGATGACACAGGTCCTGCTGGCGGTCGACTTCGAATACGACCTCATCCTCTTCGAGCTGCTCAGCGAGATCGACGACGTCACGATCGTCGCCCGCCCCGCCGACGAGGTGGAGCTGCTGGCGCACTGCCGCACCGGCGGAGCCGATGTCGTCATCATCGGCCGCTACTTTCCCGGCCTCGACGCGGAGGTGGTTGCCGCGATCACGGCCGCCGGCGCGAAGGTGCTCGGATTCGGCGACGACGCGCACGCCCTCGAAGCAGTCGGCATCAGCGCCGTCGTCGCAACGGACGCCGACGCGACGACGATGGCCGCGGCGATCGACGACCTCCGTGCCTCCACTGTGGTCCCGCCGCGCCCGATATCGCCGCCGGGGCCGGTCGGAGGAGCGGGAATGATCATCACGGTCTGGGGGACCGGTTCGTCGCCCGGACGCACTCTCACTGCCGTCAACCTCGCTGATCAGGCCTCTCGTCAGGGCAAGCGCAGCGTCGTCGTCGACGCTGACACGGTCTCCGGCATGGTCGCGTCCACCCTCGGGCTGACAGAGGAATCTTCGCATCTGGCCAGCCTCTGCCGGTCGCAGTCGGACCCGGTCGGGCGCTTCGGCGCGCATGCGGTGCCGCATGCATCGATCCGTGAGAGCTTCCATGCGGTGACCGGGCTGACTCGGCCCGAGAGGTGGCCGGAGATCCGTGCCTCCGTCCTCGAGTCTGTGCTCAAACGCCTGTCCAAGGTCTACGATGTCGTCATCGTCGACGTCAGCGACCGCATCGATCCCGATGACGACCTCGCCGACCCCTTCTACGATCGACACTGCGCCACCCGTGCCGCGCTCGAGGCCGCCGATATCGTGCTCGTCCTCGCAGCAGGGGAGCCGATCGGCCTACAGCGACTGGTCAAACTCCTCGGCACACCACGGGCCGAGGCGGTGCGCGAGAAGATGCGGCTGGTGATCACGAAGGTGCGCCCGAGTGCGGTCGGCCATCCCGCTGAGACACGGATCAGTGAAGTCCTCGACCGATTCGCCCGGATCACTCCGGACTTCATTCTCAGAGATGACCGGCCCACGGCCGATGCGGCGATGCTCGCCGGCCACACCCTGCACGAGCAGAATCCCCGGTCCGTCCTCGTCGGGGACCTCGCGGCGATGATCGACGAGCTGCTGCCGGGTCGCCGCCGTTCCCGCAGATCCGTCGGAGGCCGTGACCGTCGCGGCGCCGGCCGCCGCGGACGCCCGCAGAAAGTCAGGGTGAGCCAGGGGAGCGGACCACAGGACTAGGATGAGGGGCATGGCCATTCGCTGCTACATTCCCACCACCCTGACCGCGCTGCGTTCGACGCTGACCGACGTCCGCGCCGTCGCCCCCGACGCTCAGGGGCGCCGTCTGCGCGGTGAGGAGTTCGAATCCGCTGAATTCGACGCCATGTGCATCGCCGCGGCACTGGCCGCGAACGCAGTGTTCGCTCCTGCTGAAGCCGAGACCGGCACCGAGGCGGCTCCCGAGCGGCGTGTCATCGTGGCCTATGACGCCCCAGAGTCCAGCCCGGCCGCGCCGCTGACCGAAGGCTTCGAGCTCATCACCCTTGCCGATGTCGACATGGTCCGGGTTGCGAGCTTCCACCTCGACGAGGACGCCGTCTGGGATGAGGCGGTGCAGCTGGCCGAGGACACGGACTCCAGTGCAGCCGAGGACCACCTCGGCGCTTCCGATCTGCTGTGGTACGACTCTTCCGAACTGGAACAGCTGCTCGGCGACCGGGCCTGAACCGACGCTGCCCCCGGGATCAGGCGGATTCGAAGCGGCGCAGCCGGTCGCTCAGGCGCTTCTCCAGGATCGGGACCACAGCCTGTTCGATCATTGCGCCGAACATCGGGATCGACGAGCTGATCTCGGCATGAGCGGCCAGCTTCGTCACTGACTCGGCCTCGCGCAGTTCGAGGACCGCATCGATCTCGACGGGGACGCCTGCGGCGCGTGCGGACATGCGGATCTCTGCCTCATCTCCGAGGACATCCCCGGGAATCATGTACACCTCGACCAGCACGGTGTTGTCGGGAAGCCGAGAGGCCAGAGCCGATGGAAGCTCGGCCTTGGGCATCGGGGTCCGCACGGTCATCTCCGTGTCGGGGTCGATGTATTCGGCACTGGCGTCGGAACCAAGCTTCTCCCACACGCCGGGGTCGGCGAGTTTGGCCAGGAATGTCGACAGATCAACCGAATATTCATGATTGAGAGTCAGAGATCGCATAGCTCCAGTTTGCCAGCGAATGAACGGTACTTCACCGTAGGCCGCTCGGCGTGCCTTTCTCGATATTTGGGCATAGTGTGGGGAATGACGATTCGGCGTCGAATCGCGTGACGAATGCTCGTTGATCATAGAGGTGAAACAGTGACTCAGGTCTCAATTTCGAACGTTGCAGAAGAGTGGAGAAAGCAGAGGGGGCAATCGGCTCCCGACAACTTCCTCGATGCGTACTATCCGCGGTTCGAAACAGGGGCGACCGATCCCGAGGCCTATGCGGCCGCGGCGGCCCGTCACTTCGCGCTCGGCACCGAATACGACGGTGAGCGTCCGGCGATCGCGATCTACAATCCGAGCGTCGACTCGCCGGAATTCAGCGACAACCACACGGTCATCGCCATCGTGCTCGCCGATATGCCCCATCTCGTGTCCTCGATCGTCAGCGACCTCGCTGCCAACGGCAGGGCGATCCGCCGCGTGCACCACCCGATCATCACTGTCACCGGCAACGGCCCGGACGAGAAGATCCTCTCCCCGGCAGAAGCCCCCGCACTCAGTGCGGACACGGCGAGCATTCCGACGGTCTCCGAGGATCCTGCTGACAGCGAGGACGGCACCCCACAGCAGCAGTCCTGGATCCGCCTCGAGATCGACCGCATCTCCGAAAGCGACTTCGATGCACTCGAAGAGCGGCTGCGCGGGGTCCTCGACTACGTGGCTGCGGCAGCGCGCGATGCCCAGGCGATGGCCGCGAAGGCCAAGGACATCGCCGCCGAGCTGAGCGCACACGCGCCGCGCCCGGAGCTGGCCTCCGAAGCCGAATCCGCCGCCGCCCTGCTCACCTGGCTCGACGGACACTTCACCTTCCTCGGCTACCGCGAATACGACTACACCCACGACGCCGAGCACAGCAGCCTCGAACCGATCGAGGACACCTCGATGGGCATCTCGGCCCTGCGCCCCCTCGTGAAGTCACCGCTCAGCCGGGCAGTCGCCGACAAAGCGCTCGAACCGCATGTGCTGGTGCTGACGAAGGCGAACTCCCGCTCCCGTGTCATCCGATCCTCATTCATGGACTACATCGGCGTGAAGACCTTCGATGCCGACGGTGAGATCGTCGGCGAGCGGCGCTTCGTCGGAGTGTTCAAACCCGAGTTCTACAACGACAGCGTCCTCAACATCCCGGTCATCGACAGGAAGGTCGCGAAGATCCTCTCGGCCAGCGGATTCCCCACCGGATCCCACTCGGCCAATGAACTTCTCGGCGTCCTTGAGAACTATCCCCGCGAGGACCTGCTCCACGAGGGCACCGAGGAGATCTATGACGTCGTCATGGAGATCGTCGACATGCAGGAGCGTCGTGAGTCCCGCGTGTTCGTCCGCACCGACCCCTACCAGCGCTTCGTCTCCGTCATCCTCTACCTCCCGCGCGACCTCTACAACACCGACGCTCGAGTGCGCGTGCAGGAAGTGCTGCGCAAGTTCTACAACGCCGACAGCGTCGACTTCGATGTGCTGCTGAGTGAATCCGCGCTGGCCCGCATCCACTTCGTGGCCCGCGTCGCCCGTGACTGCGAACTGCCGCAGATCGGCGCCGACGAGGTCGAGGCACGCATCGTCGGGGCCGTTCGCTCCTGGTCCGAAGACGTCCACGCGTTCCTCGTCCCCGCCGAGACCGGCGATTCCGGCGCCTCGCATGCCCGGGCCGACCTGTGGTCGAAGGCGTTCCCTCCCAGCTACGGCGAGCACCACACCCCCGCCGAGGCGGTCGCCGATGTCGGTCGGTTCGAAGCCCTCGACGCCGGTCACGGTCCGGCGGTGCGCCTCTACCGTCCCGAACAGAACACCGATGCCTCTGTGCGCCTCGTCCTCTATCGTCGTGACCGGGTCAGCCTGTCCGAGGTCCTGCCCTTCCTCACGGCCTTCGGCGCCGACGTCGTCGACGAACGACCCCACGAACTCGACCTCGCCGACGGTTCCCATCGTTACATCTACGACTTCGGACTCAGCTTCTCCGAAGAGCTGGCCGATGACGACTACGACCGCATCGCCGAGGCCTTCATGGCCGGCTGGGACGGCAAGAAGGAAGCTGGGGTCTTCGACCGCCTCGTCGTCGCCGGACTCTCCTGGCAGCATGTGACGATCATCCGCGCACTGGGCAAGTACCTGCGCCAGGCGGGATTCACCTATTCCGACGCCTATGTCGGTGAGGTCTACAGCGACAACCCGCAGATCTCGAAGCTGCTCGTCGACTACTTCTCCGCCAAGTTCGATCCCGACGTCGACGACGCCGGACGCGAAGCGACGATGACCGAGATCGACGACGCGATCGAAGCCGCCCTCAGCGAAGTGGCCAGCCTCGACGCCGACCGTGTGCTGCGCTCCTCGCTGGAACTGCTGCGGGCGACCCTGCGCACGAACTACTACATCGACGAATCCGGTGCTCTGCCCACCGCCCTGGTGCTCAAGATCCGGCCCGACGAGCTCAGCTTCGTGCCGAAGCCGAAGCCGGCTCTGGAGATGTGGGTGTATTCCCCGCAGGTCGAGGGCGTGCACCTGCGTTTCGGCACCGTCGCCCGCGGAGGGCTGCGGTGGTCGGATCGTCGCGATGACTTCCGCACCGAGGTCCTCGGTCTCGTCAAGGCCCAGATGGTCAAGAACGCGCTCATCGTGCCCACCGGGGCGAAGGGCGGCTTCTTCCCCAAGCAGCTGCCGCCGATGAGCGATCGGGACGCGTGGATGGCCGCCGGTCAGGCCGCCTACGAGGTGTTCATCGAAAGCATGCTCGAGGTTGCGGACAACCTTACCTACGGCAGCGACGACTCCAGCGTCGTCGTCCACCCCGACCGTGTCGTCCGCCACGATGGAGACGACTACTATCTCGTCGTCGCCGCCGACAAGGGCACGGCACGGTTCTCCGATGTGGCCAACGCGATCGCCGAACGCCGCGGATTCTGGCTCGGCGACGCCTTCGCATCCGGCGGATCGGTCGGCTACGACCACAAGGCGATGGCCATCACCTCCCGGGGCGCGTGGAAATCCGTCGAACGCCACTTCCGCGAACTCGGACTCAACACCGCCGCCGAGGACTTCACCGTCGTGGGCATCGGCGATATGAGCGGTGACGTCTTCGGCAACGGCATGCTGCGCAGCGAGCACATCCGCCTCGTCGCGGCATTCGACCACCGGGACATCTTCCTCGATCCGAACCCCGACGCCGCCCGCAGCTTCGTCGAACGCCAACGCCTCTTCGACCTGCCGCGTTCGAGCTGGCAGGACTACGACAGGGACCTCATCTCCTCAGGAGGCGGAGTCTTCTCCCGGTCGGCGAAGTCGATCGACCTCAGCCCCGAAGCCGCCTCGGTGCTCGGAGTCGAACCCGGAAAGCGCAGCCCCGCCGACCTCATGTCGGAGATCCTCAAGGCACCGGTCGACCTCGTCTACAACGGCGGTATCGGCACCTATATCAAGGCCTCGAGCGAGAGCCACGCCGACGTCGGCGATAAGTCCAACGATGCCATCCGCATCGACGGCGCCGATGTGCGGGCGCGGGTGATCGGCGAGGGCGGCAATCTCGGTGTGACACAGCTGGGACGTGTCGAGGCCGCCCTGGGCGGCGTCGAGGTCAACACCGACGCCGTCGACAACTCGGCCGGCGTCGACAGCTCCGACCACGAGGTCAACATCAAGCTGCTCCTGCGTACGCTCTTGCACAAGGGAGCCTTCGCCGCGGAAGAACGGGAGGCGGTCCTGCACTCGTTCACCGACCAGGTCGCCGACCGGGTGCTGGCGAACAACTACTCGCAGAACGTCGTCCTCGGCGAGGCTCGGGCCCAGACCGAATCGATGTCGGGCACCTATGGCCGGCTGCTGGGCTATCTGGAGAAGAACGCCGATCTCGACCGGGCGGTCGAATTCCTGCCCAACGCCGATGAGCTCGCCAAACGCGAGTTCAGCTACTACGTGTCGCCTGAACTGGCCGTGCTGCTGGCCTATGTGAAGATGCACGCCGCCGATGAGGTCCTTGCCAGCACCGTGCCGGATGAGACGTGGATGCGGCGCGAACTCGTGTCCTACTTCCCGGATGCTCTGCAGGAGAAATACGGCGAACTCATCCCCGAACACCCGCTGCACCGGGAGATCGCGACGGCGAAGCTCGTCAACCGGCTCGTCGACCGCGGCGGACTGACCTACATCTACCGGATGTTGGAAGAGACGCCGGCGTCGGTGCCGCAGATCGCACGCGTGTTCGTCGTGGTCTCGGAGATCTTCGGACTCGATGACTTCTTCGACGCAGTGTGCGCACTCGACAACCAGGTGCCGACCGAGGTGCAGGTGAAACTCCAGCACGACTATGTGCGTGTCCTCGATCGTTCCTCGCGCTGGCTCGTGCAGCAGGCGCCGGACAGCCTCGACGTCGATTCCGGCATCGAGATGTACGGCAAGGTCGTCGAAGCACTGCGCTCCCGGGTCCCGGACCTCGTCGACGGCTACGATGCCGAGACCATGCAGGCGAAGGCGCAGAGCTACATCGACGAAGGCGTGCCGAGCGAACTCGCGTGGCGCTCCGCCGCCCTGCTCGACGAGTTCGTGCTGCTCGACATCACCCAGCTGGCAGCTCGGGCGAACGAATCCGCCGAGGATGTCGCAGAGGTCTACTACGCCGTGAACGAACGCTTCTCCGGTTCGCAGATCCTCACCCTCATCGGAGAGCTCGATCGCAGCGACCGGTGGTCTGCGCTGGCCCGCGGATCCATGCGTGACGACTACTACGCCGCGATCCTGTCGGTGACCGGCACGGTTCTGGCCGCCACGGATTCGCCGATCTCCGGAACCCCGGACGAACGGGCGAAGCAGCGCCTGGCCGAATGGCTCGAACGCAACGAGACTGTCGTGGGGCGGGTGCTGGAGACGACGGAGACGATCCTCGGTCTCGATTCCGTCACCCAGGCGCCGCTGTCTGTGCTGCTGCGCTCACTGCGGTCGATGGTCCGCTCCTCGGCCTGGGAGAGCGAACACAACGGCTGAGGCCGATTGCGGTCGCGGTCGACACCATGGTCGGCCGCGATCGGCAGTGCGTCCGCGACCGGCCGGACACTCCTGATCGGTTCGACAGCGGTGACCGGCAGGGCGACCACGATCGGCAGGTCAGTTGGGATCGTGCGGACACAGTCGCCTCGGTGGGTCCGAACACCGTCCGATTAAGTGGTAGCGTCTGAACATCGACATCTCAGCAGATCCGCGCAACGCGGGTCTGCTGATCTCACCTTGGAGGAACGTATGGTGCTCAACGAACTGCTGGCGGCCGAGGGCATCACGGATGAGTCAGACGTCGAACACATCCATCTGCTCGTCGGTGACTGGCAGCTGTTGGCCGACCTCTCCTTCGCCGATCTCGTGCTGTGGGTGCCGTCGCCCAACGGTGCCTACACGGTCCTGGCTCATGCCCGATCGACGACCGGGGCGACATTGTTCAACCGGGATCTGATCGGAGCGCGTGCGACCGGTCTGGAGAAAGAGCTGCTTGACCGGGCCAGCAGCACCCGCAGCTCTGTCTCCCACGTTGCCGCGGCCCGAGAGATGGGAATCAGCGCCGGATCCTCTGACGTCGACATCCTCGCCGAGGCGGTGCCGATCATCCGCAGCGGCGAGGCCATCGCGCTCGTCGTCCGGTATTCGGAGGAGGTCCGACGCAGAGGTTCGTCTCGCCTGGAGAAGTACTACCGGGAAACGGCGATGGCTCTGATGCGGATGGTCGTGCAGGGAACGTTCCCCGATCGCGATGCCCCGTCCGGGGCCCGGCACGGCGAACCGCGAGTCGGCGACGGCATCTTCATCCTCGACCGCGATTCGCATGTGCAGTATGCCTCCCCGAACGCCGTATCGCTCATGCACCGGCTCGGCTACGGAGGAGAGATCGAAGGCAGCTATCTCTCCGAGGTGGTCTCGAACCTCAGTGCAGAGCTGCGTCAGGTCGATGAGACCCTCCCACTGGTGCTCACCGGGCGTGCCCCGTGGCGGACCGAACTCGAAGTCGGGCGAACGAGTGTGTCCCTGCGCGCGATTCCGCTGACGGACGAGGGTGAGCGGGTCGGTGCGATCGTCCTCGCCCGTGACGTCTCAGAGATCCGTCGCCGCAAACGCGAGCTGCTCTCCCGCGACGCGATGATCAAGGAGATGCACCACAGGGTGAAGAACAATCTGCAGACCGTGTCCGCCCTGCTGCGGCTGCAGACCCGCCGCATCGACAGCCCCGAGGCCAAGGGGGCGCTGACCGAGGCGATGCGCCGGGTCTCGATCATAGCCGTGGTCCACGATGTGCTCAGTCAAGGCGTCGAATCCGAAGTGGACTTCGACGAAGTCGTCGACAAGGGACTGCGTCTGACTCCCGAGCTGACCAGCCCGCTGGTGCATATCGAACTCAAACGGTGCGGAAGCTTCGGAACCATCTCCTCCGCCGATGCCACCTCTCTGGCCCTGGCCATCACGGAGCTGATCACGAACGCGATCGAACACGGATTCCCCACCGAGAACCTCGAGAATCTGGAACCGGGGGAGACGCTCAACGGCCATGTGTGGGTGACCCCGGAACGCAACGGCGATCACCTGAGCGTGACGATCGCCGATGACGGCATCGGGTTGGGAGAGACGCAGAATCCGGGCAATGGTCTGGGCACGCAGATTGTGCGCACGCTGGTCTCGGCCGACCTGGCAGGTTCGATCCAATGGCAGGCGCGCGAAGGCGGCGGAACAGTTGCCGTCCTCGACGTTCCGCTGCGCCCGGACTCCTACGACTGAGCGAGGCCCGTCGGACCGACCCGCAGAGCTGCCACGCTCCGGTGTCGGTCGACATTCGGCCGGACGCTCGTGCGCGCACACGACTGAGTCCCTTGTTCCGACGGCGATCTTTCGCCGTCGGGACAAGGGACTCAGTCTTCGGTGCAGGTGTGGCTGGTGATTCAGTTATGGCTTCGGCAGTCCGGGGGAACCGCCTTCTCAATGGCCGGCGACTCAGCCGGCGCGGCGGGCGCGAGCGGCACGACGCTTGAGCGCGCGGCGCTCGTCCTCGCTCAGACCGCCCCAGACTCCGGCATCCTGACCGGATTCGAGGGCCCACTGCAGGCAGGTCTCTGCGACTTCACAACGGCGACAGACAGTCTTTGCTTCCTCAATCTGGAGCAGCGCGGGTCCGGTGTTGCCGATCGGGAAGAAGAGCTCCGGATCCTCATTGAGGCATGCTGCACGGTGTCGCCAATCCATGGTGACCTTTCGACGAATTCAGTGAACGCGGTTGGCTACGCCCGAATTCCGGGCGTGCAACTCTCACAGTCAAGGTTCACATAACGCAATTGGGCGCACAAGGGTCCGGCAGTGTGAAATTTCTGACAAGAATTTTCCCCATTGTCCTGCTATGAGGGCGATCGCGCAAATCGGTCCGCGATTCGTCTTTTCGGGCCTGTCTGAGCGTCTCCGCCTAGACTGTCAGGCACATGCAGACAGCAGGTGAATGCACATAGACATCACGTGAACCAATGGAGGACTCATGACCAACGATCTCGCCAGCCCACGCATCGTCTCCGTCGGCGGACACACACCTCAGATCGATCCGGAGGCGTTCGTCGCAGCCGGTGCCACTCTCGTCGGCGACGTGCACGTGAAGAAGGGCGCCAGCGTCTTCTACGGCTGTGTTCTGCGCGCCGAAGCCGCCCCGATCACGATCGGTGAGGACTCGAACGTACAGGACAACACCGTCATGCACACCGACGCCGGCAAACCCGTCGTCATCGGCGCCCGCGTCTCCATCGGCCACCAAGCGCTCGTCCACGGTGCCGTGGTCGATGACGATGTGCTCATCGGAATGCACTCCACAGTGCTCAACGACGCCCATATCGGCAGCGAGTCCCTCGTCGCCGCGGGCGCCGTCGTCCTCGAAGGCACGCAGATCCCCGCACGGTCGCTCGTCGCCGGTGTGCCCGCGAAGGTGCGCCGGGAGATGACCGATGAAGGAGTGGAGAAGGTCCGGCAGAACGCCCAGTCCTATGTGCGTCTGTCGACCCTGCACAAGGACACCGCCGAGGTGGTCGACCCGAACTGATCGGACCGTAACCGGACCGATTGCGGACCGGCCCAGGCCCGATCTCCACCAGATCCCAAAGGAACCATTCGGTCGATCCCCAGGGGGCCGTTCGCCAGCATCGTGGCGATTTGAGACAATCAGTATGTGAACACTGAATTTGATTCCACTGCAGATCGCGTCGTCATCATCGGCGGCGGCCCCGGCGGCTACGAAGCCGCGCTCGTCGCGGCTCAGCTCGGTGCCGATGTCATGCTCATCGAGCAGAATCGGTGCGGTGGTTCCGCCGTGCTCACCGACGTCGTGCCGTCGAAGTCGCTCATCGCCACCGCCGAGATGATGGACGAGATCGAGCGCTCCGACGGGCTCGGAATCCGGATCGAGAACTCCGAGGACACCGAGGCCGTTGCGCGCCGAGTCACCGCCGACCTCGAAGCGGTCAACAAGCGCATCCTCTCCCTCGCCGACGCTCAGGCCAACGACATCTACGAGGGCCTCATTCGGGCCGGTGTCAAAGCCATCCAGGGCAAGGCGACTCTGGCCGGTCGCGACCAGGTCCATGTCGTCGAATCCGGCGGCACCGAGTACACCCTCGAGGCCTCGACGATCCTGCTCTCGGTCGGCGCCCACCCGCGTGAGCTGCCCACTGCGCAGCCTGACGGTGAGCGCATCCTCACCTGGACTCAGCTGTACGACCTCGACGAACTGCCCGAGCACCTCATCGTCGTCGGTTCCGGTGTCACCGGTGCCGAGTTCGCTTCGGCTTATCGGGCACTGGGCACCGAGGTGACCCTCGTGTCCTCGCGTGAGAAGGTCCTGCCCGGCCAGGACGAGGACGCAGCCGATGTGCTCGAATTCGTCTTCCGCAACAAGGGCATGAATGTCCTCTCCCGCTCCCGCGCCGCCTCGGTGACTCGCACCGACGACGGAGTCGAAGTCGTGCTCGCCGATGGTCGCCGTGTCGAAGGATCCCACTGCCTCATGGCCGTCGGTTCGATTCCGAACACCGAAGGTCTCGGCCTGGAGAAGGCCGGTGTCCGGGTCAGCGAATCCGGACACATCGTCGTCGACGGCGTTTCGCGGACCTCGCGGGCCGGAATCTACGCGGCCGGTGACTGCACCGGTGTGCTGCCGCTGGCCTCGGTGGCCGCGATGCAGGGGCGGATCGCCATGAACCACGCGCTCGGCGACGCCGTGCAGCCTCTCAAATTGCGCAATGTAGCATCGAACGTGTTCACCGCACCCGAGATCGCCACCGTCGGCTTCACTCAGCAGAACTACCGCGAGAACCCGACGGACATCGACACCGTGATGCTGCCGCTGGACACGAACCCGCGCGCCAAGATGCTCGGCATCGAGGACGGCTTCGTCAAGATCTTCGCTCGGCGCGGATCCGGCTCCATCCTCGGCGGAGTCGTCGTCGGTCCCCGAGCCAGTGAGCTCATTCTGCCGATCACCATGGCAGTGGAGAACCGGCTGACCGTCGATCAGCTCTCCGCCTCCTTCGTCGTCTACCCCTCGGTGAGCGGTTCGCTGACCGAAGCGGCACGGAAGCTCCACCGTCACCTCTGAATCGTCGATCCGACGATCGCAGGAAAGTTTTTCTCCACAGCTGTCGATCCGGTCGCTCCTCGACCGTCATCATGGTGTCAGGCCGCCCGGCATGACATGAGGAACGACGAAGGAGAACGACATGAAATACGCACTTCTGCTCATGGGACGCACACAGGATCCTGACTGCGGTGAGGACGGCGGAGCGGACCCTGAAGAATTCATGGCATTCGACAAGGAGATCAGCGAGGCGGGGATCGTCGTCGGCGGCTTCGCCCTCGAAGGACCCGACCTCGGGGTCCGGGTGAGCGGATCCGGAGGCGAATCGCTTGTCACCTCGGGCCCGTTCGCCGAATCGAACGAGTTCGTCGGCGGCAGCTACGTCATCGACGTCGCCGATATCGACGAGGCGATCGCCTGGGCGAAGAAGAGCCCCGCGGCCAAGGCCGGACACATCGAGATCCGTCCGGTGGCCGACTACTGATGGACCCCGACCCCGATGCGGCCGCCCGCGTCCTCAGCGCCATCGGCGAGGAGGACTACGGGCGGCTGCTCGCGGCGCTGGTCACCCGGTTCCGTGACTTCGACCTCGCCGAGGAGGCCCTCCACGATGCCGTGCTGCGCGCGGTCGAGACGTGGTCGGGCAGGGGAGTGCCCGAACGCCCTCAGGCGTGGCTGATGGCCACGGCGAAGAACCGCGCCATCGATCTCATCCGCTCCGATGAGGCGCGCACCCGGCATCTCGCCCGCCTGCGCATCGAGGACGAGCTGCGACCAGGTGACCACGACGATCACGCGGAGCGCCTCGGCGAGGAGATGGATGCCGCGGATCTGCCCGACGAGCGCCTCGGCTTGTTCTTCACCTGCTCCCACCCGACCCTGCGCGAGGACGAACGCATCGTGCTCATCCTGCGCTTCCTCTCGGGGCTGACCACCGCCGAGGTGGCCGCCGGGTTCCTCATCGAGACCGCGACGATGCAACAGCGGATCGTCCGTGCCAAACAGCGGATCCTCAAGACCGGGATTCCCTTCGGCCGCCCAGCGCCCGATGAACTCGGCAACCGGCTGCCCGGAGTGGTGCGCGTCCTCTATCTCATCTTCACTCAGGGCATCAACGCCACTGCAGGACCCGAACATACTCGAGTCGATCTGCAGCACGAAGCCATCCGGCTGACCCGACTGCTCGTCGGATACCTGCCCGAGCAGACCGAAGCCCGTGGCCTGCTGGCTCTGCTTCTGCTCACACGGGCACGTGAGACCGCCCGTGTGACGCCGGATGGCCGGCCGGTGCCGCTGGCCGAGCAGGACCGCAGCCTGTGGGACTCACGCCTCATCGCCGAAGGGACCGGACTCGTCGACGTGGCCGCCGGCGAACCGGGAGCCGGGGCATTCACCATCCAGGCGGCGATCGCCGCCCTTCACGCCGACGCCGCGCGATTCGCCGACACGGATTGGAAGCAGATCCTCGTGCTCTATCGGATGCTGTCCGGCCTCGATCCGTCGCCGGTCGTCGCTCTCAACACCGCGATCGCCCTCGGGCAGGTCTCGGGTCCAGAAGCGGCCATGAGCGCACTCGATGAACTGGCCCACGATCCGCAGCTGCTGCGTTACCGGCCCTTCCACATCGCACGGGCGATCACCCTCGACGAACTCGGTCGTACGGCGGAGGCCGAGGACGCCTATGCCGCGGGTCTGGAATGTCCCGGCAACGATGCCGAATCCGAATACATCACTGCCCGGATCACCGATCTTCGACGGTGATCCGGGCAGGGACTTCTGTGTTCGTGACTCCTGACCTCAGGCCGGAGCGAACGGAGGCAGGAGCGGGAGCGGCTCAGGCGGCGAAGCGGATGATCGCCTCACCGGACTTCACCGAGGCGCCTGCGCCGACGAGCACCTCGGAGACGGTGCCGGAGTGGCCGGCCTTGAGCGGCTGTTCCATCTTCATGGCCTCGATGACGGCGAGGGTGTCACCGGCTTCGACGGTGTCACCGGGGTTGACGGAGACGGAGACGATGGTGCCCTGCATGGGAGCGTTGAGCGCATTCGAGTCGTCGGCGATCTTCGCACCCTTGCGGCTGCTCAGCCCGCGCTTGCGCCGCGGCACGCTGGGGCTGGGAACATGACCGAGGTCCGAGATGACGTCCTTGGGGACCGAAACGGTCATGCGGCGGCCATCGACCTCGACCACAACGCTGAAGCTGTCGGTTGCAGTACTCATCTGTTCTCCTAGCTGTGGATCGACAAGCGGATTGACG
The DNA here is from genome assembly GCF_056837565.1 of Brevibacterium sp. OS20. Taxonomy (NCBI): domain Bacteria; kingdom Bacillati; phylum Actinomycetota; class Actinomycetes; order Micrococcales; family Brevibacteriaceae; genus Brevibacterium; species Brevibacterium sp. OS20. The sequence goes on from NZ_CM166367.1 coordinate 1,642,556, forward strand.
AAAGCGGTTTCGAGCCAGTTGGTCCAGACCTTGAAATCGGTCGCGAAGGCCTGTTCGTTCACGAGCACCCGATGCAGCGGCAGCAGCGTCGAGACGCCCTCGATGCGGTATTCGGACAGGGCCCGGCGTGCTCGTGCCAGGGCCTCGTCACGGGTGGCGCCGGTGACGACGAGCTTGGCCAGCATCGGGTCGAAGTCCGTGCCGACGACGCTGCCTTCGCCGATGCCGGAATCCAGACGCACTCCGGGACCCGAAGGTGCACGGTGGTTCTTCACTGCGCCGGTGGCGGGGAAGAACGTCGTGGGGTCTTCGGCGTTGATGCGGAATTGGAAGGAGTGTCCGCGCACGGCGGGGAATTCGTCGGGCAGCGCCTTGCCCGAAGCGATGCGCACCTGCCAACCGACGAGGTCGACCCCGGTGACCTCCTCGGTGACGGTGTGCTCGACCTGGATGCGCGCGTTGGCTTCCATGAAGATGATCGTGCCGTCCTCGCCGAGGAGGAACTCACACGTCGCGGCGCCGACGTAGCCGACGTGGGCGAGCAGGCGAGACGAGGCTTCGGAGACGATGCGCTCCTGTTCGGCGGTGAGGAACGGAGCGGGTGCTTCCTCGATGATCTTCTGGTTGCGGCGCTGCAGAGTGCAGTCACGCGTGGACACGATCCGCACGTTGCCGTGGGCATCGGCCAGGCACTGGGTCTCGAGGTGACGGGGGCGCACGATCTGCTTCTCGATGAGGCACTCACCGCGCCCGAAGGCACTCTGTGCCTCGCGGGTCGCTGCAGTATAGGCGGCTTCGAGGTCTTCGGCAGCGGCGCAGGCGCGGAAGCCACGCCCGCCTCCGCCGTGGACGGCCTTGACGACGACGGGGAACCCGATCCGGTCGGCCACCTCGGCGGCTTCTGTCAGATTGGCCACGGCACCGTCGGAACCGGGCGCAACCGGAGCGTCGACGGCTTCGGCGACGGCACGGGCTCCGGACTTGTCACCGAGGAGCTCGATCGCCGCCGGGGGAGGACCGACCCAGATCAGCCCGGCATCGATGACGGCCTGCGCGAACTGCGCGTTCTCGGCCATGTAGCCGTAGCCGGGGTGGACGGCATCGGCGCCGGAGCGCTTTGCCAAGGCGAGGATCTTCTCGATGTCGAGATACGTCTCCCCGGCTCCGGAACCGTCCAGCAGCCACGCGTCGTCGGCGAGTTCGACGAAGTCGGCATCGGAATCGGCGCGAGTGTACACGGCGACGGCCTTGATACCGAGGTCGTGGGCGGCCCGGATGATGCGCAGAGCGATCTCACCGCGGTTGGCGATGAGGACTCGGCGGACGGCCCCGGTCGGAACAGTGGTGCTCAGTACCGAGGCCGTGGAGTCGGAGAGGACTGTGGTCATGGTGCTCCTTTGTACGATCACAGAACAATTTAGAGAACAGCACCAAGGGTTTGTAGGACAGCGATAAAAAACTGGGACGAGAACTTCAATGTCCTCGGGCGTGTTACCGGACCAGGGTCGAGTCTACCGCTTGAGAGTCCACAGATCGGGCCAGAACAGCCCCATGTCGGTGACCAATTCGCGCACGACGGGCAGGCTGAGGCCGAGCACGGTGAGGTGGTCGCCGTCGAGCCGGTCGACGAAGGCCCCACCATAGCCGTCGATCGTCAGCGCCCCGGCCACGTGGAAGGGCTCTTCGGTGGCGATGTACGCCTCGAGCTCCTCCGTGCTGGGTGAGCCGATGAGCACCGAGGTGGCCGACCCCTGCGAGCGCAGAGCGCCGAGTTCGAAGGGCGCCGAGCCGGTTCGATCAGCACTGTCGGGGCCGTCACTGCGGACATCGTCTCCCGCTCGCCCGACTGCGCCGTTCGACTGCTGCGCCCGCGTGAGCACTGCGACCGTATGGCCCGAATGCAGCTGTGTCCACTGACCGGCGATCGCCGACCACACGTTGCGAGTGCGATCGGCCGTTCCCGGTTTGCCGATGGCCTGTCCGTCGAATTCGAGCAGGGAATCCCCGGCGATGACGACCACGGTGTCCGCGCCGTCAAGTGTCGGGGGAGCGGACGCGATGATCCGGTCGATGACCGCACGCGCCTTCGCCTCAGACAACGCTGTGGTGAGTTCGCCGACGGAGCCGGTGAAATCGTCCTCGATGGCACGTTCGTCGACCTCGGAGACGATGATGACCGGTTCGATCCCGCCGTCCCGGAGGATCTGGCGACGTGAAGGAGACTGGGAGGCGAGGACGACGGGGATCACGAGGCTGCTTCCGAACGATTCGGGACCGGTTCGGGGCTGGCGTCTTCTTTCACTGCTGGATCTTCGGCATCTGGCTGCGCCTCGGCACCGGTCTGCGCGGCGACATCCGAATCGTTCTGAGCAGCAGACTGCGCCTCGGCGCCGGGGACCAGTTCGTGTCGGCGGGCGGTTTCGCCCTTCTCGGGGATGTCGAGGCTGCGGTCGACGACGACCGGTGCATCGATGCGTTCGGCGATTGCGGCCAGCAGCGTCGAGGACAGCTGCGCATAGCCGAGTTCGCTGGGGAATCGGCCCGAGTCGTTGAGCAGAGACCGGCGTGTCGTTCCGCTCAGCGATCCCGTCGACCGCAGCGGAACCGCACGCGCGGCCAGGGCGGCCAGCCATTGAGAGCCGGCGAGGACCCGCGAGGTTCGGCGCAGCGACGTCTTGAGCGGATCGCGCAGCCCCGGCAGACCGCCGAGATTGGGGCAGACGAGAACGAACACGGTGTAGCGGCCCTCGCGTTGGAGCCGGTTGATGGCCTGGTTGAGCACGGGTACGCCGATGGTCGCCTGGATCGGGTGGATGATGTCGCCGGTGCCGATCGAGATGATCGCGAACCGGCGGTCGTCGGTCCAGCGGTCCGAGAGCTGGCGGGAGAGCCACGGCGAGCGCAGGACTTCGTCGACCTGTCGGTGCAGATCATCCGACAGTGCCGAGGGGCGTGCGGTTGTCTGGACCCGGACGGTGGTGCCGAGCATCCGCGCCAGGCCCCTCCCGATGAGGGTCGGGGGCGCCTGCTCCGGGTCGACGTCGACCCCGCACAGCCAGGAGTCGCCGATGATGGCAAGAGCGGCGGAGTCGTCATCGTCGTTGTCACGTGGGGCGGCGATCGCCTCGGTGAAGGTGGAGAAGCGACGGTTCTTGTCGTCGTCGAAGGAACGGCGCAGCGATCCGGCCTGGTGGCGGAGCAGTCCCGCCGCCGAGGCGCCGGCGCCGACGACGGTCGCCCCCATGGTCGCCAGCGTGTAGATCAAGCGTCTTCCCACTGATTTCCCTCCTCCGGCGTCATCATTGCACCTTTGTCACTGCATCAACAACTATTGTTGAGTCATGAGCGAAAACGATCAGCAGCATCCTCCGAACCGATTCCGAGGGGCATGGGAGGCGTTCCGGCGCGGACGCGGCTCGTCTCACTCCTCGTCCGAACCCGAAGCAACCCCATCGCAGGCAGTCAGTCCCGAGGAGATCGCACTCAGCCGAATCGAAGCCGAGGCCAAACCGTATGTGGCTCCCGGTCTTAAGCTAGCTGCCGCGTGGTCGTGGCGGTCGATCGTCGTGCTCGTGGCGATCGGTGTGGCGCTGTGGCTCCTGTCGAAGATCTCCAGCGTCGTGCTGCCCGTGCTCATTGCTCTGCTGTTGGCAGCGCTGCTCGCGCCCCTGACCGGATGGCTGAAGAAGAAGGGCGTGCCTCGAGGAGGGGCCGCCGCGATTTCCTTCATCGGGTTCATCGTCGTCGTGCTCGGACTCTTCGGCCTCGTCGGTCAGCAGATCTATTCCGGCATGCCCGACCTCGTCAAACAGGTCATCGCCGGTGTGTCCGGGATCAGCGGATGGCTGGCTTCAAGTCCCTTCGGCATCGATGCTTCGACGATCTCGAGCTATATGAACGATGCGATCGATACCGCGACGAACTTCTTCCAGAACAACAGCAGCCAGCTTCTCGGCGGCGCCCTGGAGGCCACCTCCTCGGTGGGCACCTTCCTCACCGGTATGGCCGTCTGTCTGTTCGCGACGTTCTTCTTCCTCTACGACGGGCAGAACATCTTCAGGTGGGTGATGAACCTGCTGCCGGTCCCGGCCCGTCCCGTCGCCACGGGTGCCGCTCTGAAGGGGTGGACGACCCTCGTGCAGTACGTGAGGGTCCAGATCCTCGTCGCCGCCGTCGATGCGATCGGCATCGGCATCGGCGCTGCGTTCCTCGGCATCCCGCTGGTCATCCCCATGACCGTGCTCGTCTTCCTCACCTCGTTCGTCCCCGTCGTCGGAGCCATCGCCTCCGGTGCGGTCGCCGTGCTCGTGGCATTGGTATCGAACGGTCTGGTCAGTGCCGTCATCATGCTCGCGGTTGTCATTGCCGTCCAGCAGATCGAAAGCCAGGTGCTGCAGCCGTTCCTCATGGGCAAGGCAGTGTCGGTCCATCCGCTGGCTGTGATCCTCGCAGTCACCGGAGGCGGCTTCCTCTTCGGCATCGTCGGCGCTCTCTTCGCCGTTCCCTTGGTTGCCGTGCTCAACAGCGTCGTCAGCTATATCGTGCGTACGAACGCCGGTGATTCGGACGAAGACGAAGCGGAGGACGACGCCGAGCGTGACCCGGACGAACGCGAGGCCACGGCAGTCCTCGAGACGGCGAAGGAACGGCTCACCGATGCCGTCCACGAGTCCGCGGAAGACGAACATGCATCAGGTTCCGGACAGACCGATTCGACGGAAACCGGATCAACCGGTCCGACCACGTCGGGTGAGACCGGTTCGGCCGAACCCGGACGGCCGAAGAAGGGCCCCGATGCCTGAGGCTCGGACCAGACGACCCGGAAGGACGCGCCTGAACCGGAATGAATAGAGAAGTGGGCGGGTGCGATCGCACCCGCCCACTTCTCTTTTCGGTCTCGATCAGCCGGTGAAGGCTTCGACGGAATCGACCTTGACCTCGATGGTCTTGCCGTTCGGAGCCTCGTATGAGGTCTTGTCACCGGCCTTGACGCCGAGGACAGCCGCTCCGAGCGGCGACTTCTCCGAGAAGACGTCGATATCGGAGTCTCCGGCGATCTCGCGGTTGCCCAGCAGGAATCGCATGGAGTTGCCGGCAACGCTGGCGGTCACGACGGTTCCGGGTGCCACGGTCTTGCCGTCGCTGTCGCTGGAGCCGACCTTCGCGTTCCGCAGCAGCACTTCGAGCTGGCGGATGCGTGCTTCCTGTTTGCCCTGCTCATCACGCGCAGCGTGATAACCGCTGTTCTCCTTCAAGTCACCCTCGTCGCGGGCGGCTTCGATCTTCTCAGCAATCTCTGCACGACCCGGTCCGGAGAGATGCTCGAGTTCCTTCGACAGGCGGTCAAAGGCTTCCTGGGTCAACCATGTCTCTTCCTGGGTGACTTCCTCGGTCATGACTTCTCCTTCTTCGGTCGGTGCACTGACGGGCGTGTCAGGCAACGAAAAAGCCGGGCGTATGGGCACGCCCGGAAGTTGAATGAAACTACAGTGTAACGCATCTGCGGAGAAAAACGATGAGTTCGATCACGTCCCCGGCCGTGAGGCGGAGGTTCGCGACCGCAAGATGCGTTCCCGTGCGAGAACTATTCGAAGAGACTCGTGCGACCGGGTTCCTGTGCTTCCACCAGGCGGTCGAAGCGGTCGAGGGTTCGGCCTATTCGAACCAGCAGGAGTCCACGTGGCCGGAGGCGGCCAGCTGAGTTGTGGCCAGGTCCACGTCGATGCGCTTCGGCGAATTCGGATCGGCGTTCGGATCGGCGGGAACGGTCACCTCGGTGAATCCGACGATCGCTTCCTGCTCATTCGTGGCCTGGACGATGCAGTGCACGTCGCGTTTCTGATCAGGAAATATTCCGACGCTGACGCGCGTTGAAGAATCGTCGACAACCGAATAGTCAAGAGTGCGCGGTGTTGTGGGATTCGTCTGCGGGCGGAATGCCCAGACAGCGATGACGGCGACCACCACGGCGAGGACGATGACGGCGATGATCTTCGCCCGACGACTCAGCTCTCGCTTGGGTCTGCTGGTCCGGCCGTAGCGATCATCATGCAGTGGTGGTGCCACTGTTACCTCAGTCATTGAATTCCTCTTTAAGTACTTCGCGCACTAATCTAGAGTAGTCGATCCTCTGCCGGCGATCATGTCAGCCGCAGCGCCGGCAGCAGGTAGCCACCAGGCTGAATCGAAAGGGACATTTAGGATATGACTTCGCTTCCGTACCATGGACTGCGCCTGTTGGCCGTCCATGCCCACCCCGACGACGAATCCTCCAAGGGTGCGGCAACGAGCGCGAAGTACGCTTCACTGGGTGCCCGGGTGCTCATCGCCACCATGACCGGTGGCGAGGCCGGCGATATCCTCAATCCCGCTCTCCTGCAGAGTCCGAAGGCCAGCCGCGACATCGCCGGTCTCCGTCGGGAGGAGATGGCGACCGCTGCCGCAGCCCTCGGCGCCGAACATGTCTGGGTCGGTCACGTCGACTCGGGACTGCCCGACGGCGATTTCGACAACCAGACTCCTCCCGGATGCTTCTATCGGGTTCCCGACGAGGTGGCGATGCTTCCCCTCGTGCACATCATCCGCACCTTCCGTCCTCAGGTGGTGACCACCTACGACGAGCTCGGCGGATATCCTCACCCCGACCACATCAAGAACCACGCTGTGACCATGGCCGCTGTCGAAGCCGCCGCAGATGCGACCTCGCATCCCGAGCTCGGCGAACCGTGGCAGGTGCAGAAGATCTACTTCAACCAGGACCTGTCGGCGAAGAAGTGGATCACGATCCACGAGAAGATGCTCGAGGCGGGACTCAAGTCCCCGTTCGCCGACCACCTCGAGGATTTCAAGAAGCGTGACAACCAGCGCCACAACTGGCTGAGCACCCGCATCTCCTGCTCCGAGTTCTTCTCTGCCCGCGATCGTGCGCTGCTCTCCCACGCCACTCAGATCGATCCCGAAGGCGGTTTCTTCTCCGCATCGCGCAAGGCCGCTCGCACTTACTGGCCGACCGAAGAGTTCGAGCTGGCTCTCGACCTCACCGGGCGTGAGCCACTGGACCGGGAGCTGGACTTCCAGGAGACCGACCTGTTCGCTGCCGTGACCTTCGATGACGGTCGTCGCGTTCCCGCCGAGGGGATGCTCCCGGACTCGCCGGCTGCCGACGACCTCGACGCTGATTCCGCCGTCCCGACCGAAAGCGACACTCGCGCATGATCTTCGCGTCCTCTCCAGCCCCGACTCCGGACGGAGGCACACCGGACCCGGATCTGGTGACGCCCGGAACCGTCGGCTTCCTGGCCACCCTCGCCATCGTCGTCCTGACGATCTTCCTCATCAGGGACGCCCTGCGCCGTGTCCGTCGGGTGCGGGCGCACTCGGGCGCCAGCGATGCCTATCCGATCCCGCTGCGCAGGCATGTGGTGCCCAACCAGTCGAAGCTCTCAGGGCCGGAGGCACCCGAACCGGAGACCGCTGACAGCGACTCCGACGCGTCCGCCGATACCGGACCATCCGATGCAGATCGCCGAGGCGGCTTGGCGGAGGAGCCGATCGATTCCTCCGAATCCACCGACGAACGCAATGAACGAGCCTGAGCTCTGAGGCTTTGAGGTCCTGCGCACACAGACAACGGCGCGATCACCGATCGGTGATCGCGCCGTGTGCGTCCGTGCGGACTCAGTCGATTGGAGTTCAGTAGGCTGCGACGGCGGCGATGATGAGTGCGGCGAGGTGGCAGCCGTAGCCGAGGATCGTGAAGATGTGGAAGATCTCATGGAAGCCGAGCCACTTCGGTGAGGGGTTCGGGCGCTTGATCCCGTAGATCACCGCGCCGGCGATGTAGCACACGCCGCCGATGACGACGAGGAGTCCGACGGGGAAGTTCGTGGCCCAGATCTGGGGAATGTACCCGACTCCGGCGACGCCGAACCCGACGTAGATCGGGACGAAGAGCCACCTCGGTGCGGTGGTGAAGATCGTACGGAAGGCAGCGCCGAGTGCGGCGGCACCCCACAGCACGGACAGCAGGAGGACTGCCTGGTCGGTGCGGAGCATCAGCACTGCCAGCGGTGTGTACGTACCGGCGGTGATGAGGAAGATATTCGCGTGGTCGAGCCGCCGCAGGACGAGGCGGACGCGGGTGCGCCAGCGGCCTCGGTGATAGACGGCGGAGGTGCCGAAGAGCAGCATGCCGGTGACGGCGAAGATCGCGGCGGCGATGCGCGACTCGATGGTCGGGGAGATGATCACCAAAGCCAGGCCGCCGATCATCGCCAGAGGGAACGCCCCGGCGTGGAACCAACCGCGCAGCTTCGGCTTGACCTGACCCGCCAACTTCGTCAGTTCGGCGCGCAGTGCTGAGCGGCGACGGGCGATGCGGTGGTCATCGGCGGGCGGAACGTCATCCGCGCCCGCTGAACCGACCGGCCCGGCGCCGTCGGGAACGACCGGAGAGGAATCGGTGAGCGAAGCATTCATAGCTCCATGGTAGCCAGCGGACCTGAGGCCTCATTCAGCATCATCGGCTAGTAGTCTGTACAGTATTCGAACCGATCGACGACCCATGTGGAAGAGGACAGCTGTGGCGCGACCCGTGAACCTGCTCTATCGGCTGTACGAGCGACGGCTCAAACGTGAGCTCGACAAGTCGGTTCCGGTTCCACGTCACGTCGGAGTCATCACCGACGGCAACCGCAGGTGGGCCAAGGAGTTCGGTGCGACGACCGCTGACGGTCACCGCGCCGGAGCGGCGAAGATCGTCGAGTTCCTCGGCTGGTGCCACGAGATCGATGTGGAGATCGTCACTCTCTACGTTCTGTCCAAAGAGAACCTCGCCCGCTCGGCAGAAGAGGTGTCGATCCTCATCGAGATCATCTCGGACCTGGTGGAGAAGATCGCGGCACTCGACGGCGTCGGCGTTCAGCTCGTCGGTGATCTCGACATCGTTCCCCCGGATCTGCGTGCCCGCCTCGAAGCGGTGTCGACGACCGAGAACTGTGGAATGCGCGTCAACGTCGCCGTCGGCTACGGCGGTCGGCAGGAGATCGTCAATGCTGTGAAGTCCCTGCTGCGCACACGGACTGACGACGGCATGGACCTGGAGTCGATCATCTCCGAACTGTCGCCGGAGCAGATCGGCGAACACCTCTACACCAAGGGCCAGCCCGATCCCGACCTCATCATCCGCTCCTCGGGAGAGCAGCGACTCTCCGGCTTCCTCATGTGGCAGAGCGCCTATTCGGAGTTCTATTTCTGCGAAGCCTATTGGCCGGACTTCCGCCGTACGGACTTCCTCCGAGCCGTGCGCGACTACGGTCTGCGGCAGCGGCGCTTCGGCAAATAGGTCGTGCCCGCCTCCGGCGAGACCTGCCGGCCGTCTGACGGGGGAATCCCGCATTCACTCGAAGTTCATGACCCTGACTTGACCGAGCACGCGTGCCGCTACCGCCTGCGGGGGCGAACCGGGTTAGGTTGGCTGTAGTTGGTCGACACCAACCCGAGATCGGGGGATGTCAGAACCGGATCTCGGCGGAACTCACGCCTCAGAGGTCCTCATGGCTGAAAAAGTCCACACCTACGTTCTCGACACCTCGGTGCTGCTGTCGGATCCCGGAGCGCTTCTGCGCTTCGCCGAACACCACGTCGTCATCCCGCTCATCGTCGTCTCCGAACTCGAGGGCAAACGCAATCATCCCGAACTCGGATTCACCGCACGCAAAGCCCTCCACATCCTCGACGACTTCCGTTCCGACTACGACCGGTTGGATCAGCCCATTCCCGTCGGTGACGCAGGCGGAACGCTGCGGGTCGAGCTCAACCACATCGACGCCTCCACGATGCCGGTCGGCTTCGACCGGACGGAGAACGACACCCGCATCCTGGCCGTGGCCCGCAACCTCTCTGCCGAAGGCTGTGACGTGGTTGTCGTGACCAAGGACGTGCCGATGCGAGTGAAAGCTTCGGCCCTGGGTCTGCACGCGGAGGAGTATCTGGCGGAGCTGGCCGTCGATTCCGGGTTCACCGGGATGAGCGAGCTCGGCCTCGACGACGAGCAGATGAACGAGTTCTACGATTCGGGGTCGGTCGTCACCGAGGATGTCTCCGACGAGGTGGTCAACACCGGGGTCGTCATCACCTCACCGCGCGGATCCGGACTGGGACGTGTGCGCAGCGGCAACCGAGTGTCGATGGTGCGCGGGGATCGTGACATCTTCGGCGTCCATGGACGGTCGGCAGAACAGCGGATCGCCATCGACATGCTGCTCGACGACGCCCTGGGGATCGTGTCGATGGGAGGGCGAGCCGGAACGGGGAAGTCCGCGCTGGCCCTCATGGCAGGTCTGCAGAAGGTGCTCGAGGAGAACAAGCACTCGAAGATCATGGTCTTCCGTCCCCTCTACGCCGTGGGCGGGCAGAACCTCGGCTACCTGCCCGGCAGCGAAGGTGAGAAGATGAACCCCTGGGCGGAGGCCGTGTTCGACACCCTCAGTGCGCTGGTGAGCAAGAACGTCATCGACGAGGTGGTCAACAGGGGGATCCTCGAGGTGCTTCCGCTCACCCACATCCGGGGACGGTCCCTCCACGATGCATTCGTCATCGTCGATGAAGCACAGTCGTTGGAGCGCAATGTTCTGCTGACCGTGCTCTCACGCATCGGAATGAACTCGAAGGTGGTGCTCACCCACGATGTCGCCCAGCGCGACAACCTGCGAGTGGGCAGGCACGACGGAGTCGCCGCCGTGATCGAGAAGCTCAAGGGCCACGAACTGTTCGCGCATGTCACGTTGACGCGGTCGGAGCGGTCGGAGATCGCCGCCCTGGTCACCGATGTGCTCGAGGAATTCGACCCGTTCCGGTCCTGAGCCTCTGCTCCGGTCGCCGACCGCTCACGTTACCGCCGATGTCGCGTGCTGTTCGGTGAGCGGTCGACGCTGGGGTGGGCGGTCGACGGGACTCGAAATGGGCCGCCAACACGAAACGGCGCCCGGACGGTATCCGTCCGGGCGCCGTTTCGTTCTGTCAGATCGGAGGCTTACTTGTAGCTGCCGATCATGGTGGTGACGTCGAGGGCCTTGTCGAGGTCCGCCTCGGTGATGGAGCCGTTCTCGACGAAGCCGAGCGCGATCGTCGCTTCCTTGACGGTCATCTTCTCAGCCACGGCGTGCTTGGCGATCTTCGCGGCCGCCTCGTAGCCGATGACCTTGTTCAGCGGGGTGACGATGGAGGGGCTCGCCTCGGCGAGGAAGCGGGCACGCTCCTCGTTGGCGGTGAGTCCGTCGACCATCTTCTCGGCCATGACGGTCGAGGCGTTCGCGAGCAGGCGGATCGACTCGAGCAGGTTCGAGGCCATGACGGGGATGCCGACGTTGAGCTCGAACGCGCCGTTGGTCGACGACAGCGACACGGAGGTGTCATTGCCGATGACCTGTGCGGCGACCTGAATGGTGGCCTCGCAGATGACTGGGTTGACCTTGCCGGGCATGATCGACGAACCGGGCTGCAGGTCGGGGATGGCGATCTCGCCGAGGCCGGTGTTCGGTCCCGAACCCATCCAGCGCAGGTCGTTGCAGATCTTCATATAGCCGTAGGCGATGGTCCGCAGCTGACCGGAGGCCTCGACGAGTCCGTCGCGGTTGGCCTGGGCCTCGAAGTGGTTGCGAGCCTCGGTGATCGGCAGTCCGGTTTCCTCGGCGAGGATCTCGACCACGCGGGAGGAGAAGCCGTCGGGAGTGTTGATGCCGGTGCCCACAGCGGTTCCGCCCTGCGGGACCTCTGCCACGCGCGGCAGGGAAGCCTCGATGCGCTCGATCCCGTAACGGACCTGAGCTGCGTAGCCGCCGAACTCCTGACCGAGAGTCACTGGAGTGGCATCCATGAGGTGGGTGCGTCCGGACTTGACGATCGAGGAGAACTCCTTCGCCTTCTTCTCCAGCGAAGTCGCCAGGGTGTCCATGGCCGGGATGAGGGTGTTGACCAGGGCCTTGGTCACTGCCAGGTGCACCGAGGTGGGGAAGACGTCGTTCGACGACTGCGAAGCGTTGACGTGGTCGTTCGGGTGGACGTTGATTCCGTCGGCTTCGAGCGCCTTGGTCGCCAACGAGGCAAGGACCTCGTTGGTGTTCATGTTCGACGAGGTTCCCGAGCCGGTCTGGAACACGTCGATCGGGAAGTGGGCGTCGAATTCGCCTGCGATGACCCGGTCGGCGGCGTTCTGGATGGCTGTGGCGCGGGCCTCGTCAAGCACGCCGAGTTCGGCGTTAGCCTTCGCAGCGGCCTTCTTCACCTGAGCCAGTGCGGCGATGTGAGCGGATTCGAGGGTCTTGCCCGAGATCGGGAAGTTCTCGACGGCACGCTGGGTCTGTGCGCTGTAGAGGGCGTCCTTGGGGACTTTGACCTCACCCATGGTGTCGTGTTCGATGCGAAATTCTTCGGTCATTGTTGTCCTTTCCGTTGGGTGCCTGGGAAATGATTGCGGAGCTCAGGCTCGTTGGGAGACTGAACGGCTGTCCACCGAGGTGGCTGGTCGCTCAGGAAGCATAGGTGGAGACCGCGGCCTCGTCGCCTCCATATTGGGCGACGACCGTAGTGTGGCCGTCGTGGAGTTGGTAGGTGAGCCCGACGATGATGAGTCGGCCGTCGTCGACGGCGGTCTTGATGATCGTGGACAGCTGCATGATCTTGTCGACCGTGTCCATGGTGTTCTGACCGACGGTCTCGTTGATCGTGGTGCGCCCGTTCTTTCGGGCCCGGGCCACTGTCGGCAGGATGCGGGCGACGACGTCGGAGATGAATCCCGGGGGAGTCTCACCCGAGTCGTAGGCGTTGTAGGCGGCGGTCACGGCCCCGCAGCTGTCGTGGCCGAGCACGACGAGCAGGGGAGTGCCGAGCATCTCGACTCCGTATTCGAGCGAGCCCAAGGTTACCGGGTCGACGACCTGTCCGGCATTGCGCACGACGAACATGTCACCGAGGCCGACATCGAAGATCATCTCAGCGGCGACTCGGGAATCCGAGCAGCCGAAGAGAGTGACGAACGGGGTCTGGCTGCCCGACAGTGACTCACGTCGCGCCGTGTCCTGGTTGGGGTGCTGAGGGACATCGTCGACGAAACGCTGGTTTCCCTCGAGGAGTCGCTTCCACGCCTGATTGGGCATTGCTTTCGCACCTGCTTCCGAGTTGTGTGCATCGCGCCCGGGACCGGGTGCGATTGGAGGTCAGACCAATCCGCGGCGTGCGGCTTCTTCGGCGGCCTCCACGTAGGAGTGGGTCTTCGCGGCCTGGTGCTCGGCGAAGACCTGCCGGACGGTCCCCGACTTCGACCTCATCACCAGGGAATGCGTGGTGACGTGGCCACCCTGGAACTTCACTCCGTCGAGGAGGTCGCCGTTCGTGATGCCCGTGGCGACGAAGTAGCTGTTGTCACCGGTGACGAGGTCATCGGTGTTGAGCACCTGATTGATGTCGAGGCCGGCCTTGGCCGCGGCCTCGCGCTCTGTGTCGTCCTGCGGCCACAGACGGCCCTGGATGACTCCGCCGAGTGCTTTGATGGCGCAGGCGGTGATGATGCCTTCGGGGGTACCGCCGATGCCCATGAGCATGTCGACGCCGGTTCCCGGACGGCAGGCGGCGATGGCTCCGGCGACGTCGCCATCGGTGATGAGCTGGATGCGGGCTCCGGCGGCGCGGATCTCATCGATCATCTGCTGGTGGCGGGGGCGGTCGAGGATCATCACCGTCACCGAGGCGGGATCCTTCGTTCCCTTCGCCTTGGCGACGCGGCGGATGTTCTCAGCGATCGGCAGACGCATGTCGACGGCGTCAGCGGCATCGGGGCCGGTGACGAGCTTCTCCATGTAGAACACGGCAGAGGGGTCATACATCGCACCGTCTTCGGTCACAGCCATGACCGAGATCGCATTGGGCATGCCCAGAGCGGTCAGGCGAGTGCCGTCGATCGGGTCGACAGCAACATCGCAGTGCGGTCCGCCGCCGTCGCCGACCTGCTCACCGTTGAAGAGCATCGGAGCTTCGTCCTTCTCACCTTCGCCGATGACGACGGTGCCGGCCATGCGGACGGTGGAGATGACATTGCGCATCGCGGCCACGGCTGCTCCGTCGGCTGCGTTCTTGTCGCCGCGGCCGACCCAGGGGGCGGCGGCGATGGCTGCGGCCTCGGTGACTCGGACGAGCTCCAGAGCCAAGTTGCGGTCGGGAGCATCCGACTCGACCTGAGCTTTCTGTGACCATGAGTCGGTCACTGCGACAGGCGGAGCCTCCTCATCAACTCGTCCTCGGTCATGGTGAGATTTCACGTCAACAGGCTCTTTGGAGTCACTCATGCCTCCAATTGTGCCACCCCTGTGATCGGGGTCGCGACAGCGGTGTCCGCTTGTGGCCGCAGTCACGTCCTCGGACCGGAATTGGCCCTTCGCGCGCGAGCCGAGGACAATGGCGGTGTGAATGTCCGAAATGCTGCTGACGAGACGGGTACTCGAACGGTCGTCGACGAGGCGACGCCGAGTCCTAGGGGAGAGTCCATGGCTGATGAGTCCGGAGTGATGCTGCCGGGGTCCCGGGAAGAGATGCGCTTCCTGCGCAAGAACTCGAACTGGGTCAATATGGTCATCGCGATCCTCGCCTGTCTCGCAGTCGCCGTCGGGATCCTGTTCCTCGCCCCGCAGCCCGAAGTCGACTCAGAACGTGTCGTCGACTATCAGGGGATCGCCGAGCAGTCCCAGGGCAACGCCGATTTCGACCTCATCGTTCCGCAGATCCCGCGCGGATGGACGTCGAACGAAGCCAGCCTCGACCGCGTGGGCGACTCCGAATACACCTCGTGGTACATGTCGTTCATCGGCCCCGACGACCAATGGGTGAGCATCGAACAGGCCGAAGCCAGCGCGAACTGGGCGAAGCGGAAGACCGACGAGGCTGTCGCTGCCGAGAAGGTGACCGTCGGCGGCGCCGACTTCCAGATCTACCGCACTGAAGAGGCGAAAGAATACTGGGTCTCGCACAAAGGCGATATGTATGTCGTTCTGACTGCCACCGCTGCGCCGGACACCGTCAACAGCTTCGCCGATCAGGTCGCCGCCGAACTCAAGTGAACTCGGCGGCCCTGGCTGAACTTCGGCTGACCCGGAGACCTATTCGGTGTCGTCCGAGGTCTCCTCACGGGCCTTGTCAAGGCGCTCCCGCGCTCCGTCGAGCCACGCCTGACACCGGTCGGCCAGAGCCTCGCCACGCTCCCACAGCCGCAGTGACTCTTCGAGCGGCAGATTGCCGGTCTCCAAACGCTTGACGGTCATGACGAGTTCTTCGCGCGCCTGCTCGTAGCTGAGCGTGCTGATATCGGGCTGGTCCTGTTGGGTCGTCGGTTCGGTCATCGGTGTCTCCTTCGCAGAGTGTGTGAAACGTGTACAGAGTGTGGAGTTGTAGTCAATCGTCGGTCGTCGAATCGTCCGACTCCGGAGTGACCTCGGTGATATCGGCGTCGAACCGACCACGAGCGACCCGGACATGGACGCTGTCGCCGGCGGCGACTTCGGCGGCATTGCGAACGGCCTGACCGTCGTCGGTCTGCACCACGGCGTAGCCGCGCTCCAACGTCCGCAGGGGAGAGAGGGACCTGGCTTGGGAACGAAGATGCTGGATCTCGTTCTGAGCCTGGATGAGCAGTCCGTTCGTCGCCTGCAGACTGCGGCGGCGGATCATCGTCAGCTCGTTCTCATGCGCGGTGATCATCGTCTGCGGTTCGGCGAGCACCGGCCGTGAGCGCACGGCGGTGAGCATCTCCTGCTCTCGATCGAGGATGCGATTGACGGCAGCTTCGAGCTCGGCGCGGGCACGCAGCAGATTCATGCCTTCCTCGGCGACATCCGGAACGATCCTCTTTGCGGCATCCGTGGGTGTTGATGCCCGCATGTCAGCGACCTCATCGAGGATGGGCCGGTCCGCCTCGTGTCCGATCGCAGAGACGACCGGTGTCTGCGCGGCGGAGACGGCACGGACGAGGGCTTCGTTGGAGAACGGCAGGAGGTCTTCCATGCTGCCGCCGCCGCGGGCGATGACGATGACATCGATCTGCGGGTCCGCGTCGAGTTCGGCGAGGTTCTTCATCACTCCCGGCACGGCATCCGGTCCCTGCACGGCACAGTTGCGGACTTCGAATTCGGCGGCAGGCCAGCGCAGATGCACATTGCGGATGACGTCCTTCTGGGCATCCGAATCCCGTCCGGTGATCAGCCCGATCCGGTTCGGCAGGAACGGCAGGCGCAGCTTCCGGTTGGGATCGAAGAGCCCCTCGGCGCCTAGCTGCTTCTTCAATCGTTCGAGGCGGGCGAGGAGTTCGCCGAGGCCGACGGCGCGGATATCGTTGGCCCGCATCGTCAGCCGACCGGTCTTCGTCCAGAAATCGGCTTTGAGATTGGCGACGACGTGGCTGCCCTCGGTCAGAGGAGCCCCGGTGCGGTCGAGGACGTTCTTCCAGATCTGGACCGGCAAGGACATCTCGACATCGGTGTCGCGCAGGGTCAGGTAGCTGGCCTTGCCGCGATGGTTGAGCTCGACGACCTGCCCTTCGATCCACACGCTCGACATGCGGTCGATATAGGACTTCATCTTCGAAGACAGCAGACTCAGCGGCCACGGATTCTCCGCTGTGGTCTCGGCTGCAGTGGCGGCGAGCTCCTTCTGCTCGGCCGTTTCACCGAGCGTGCCGGGAGTGCCGGAAATTCTTTGCGCCATTTAAGTCCCCTTCCGAATCCCAAGCCTAACGAACGCCACCGACACAGCCCATTCCTGGCCGCAGTCGATGCCTCCGGCTTAGACTGAACGGGTGAGCGTCGTTTCAGTACCTGCCCCGACCATTCCGCGCCGGCGTCTGGCACCTGGCGAGATCCGCACTCCGGTCAATGCAGACAAGAGGGTGCTGCTGGCCGCACCGCGCGGCTACTGTGCCGGCGTAGATCGTGCTGTCATCGCCGTCGAGCGCGCCCTCGAACACTTCGGCGCACCGATCTATGTCCGCAAGGAGATCGTGCACAACCGACATGTCGTCGAGACCCTGTCCGAACGCGGGGCCGTCTTCGTCGATGACACCGATGAAGTCCCGGAAGGTGCTCGGGTCGTGTTCTCCGCTCACGGAGTCTCACCGGCCGTGCACACCGAGGCTGCCCAGCGTTCGCTGTCGACGATCGATGCGACATGCCCGTTGGTGACGAAAGTCCACAAGGAAGCCATCCGGTTCGCCCGGGACGGCTTCCGCATCCTCCTCGTCGGCCATGCCGGGCATGAAGAGGTCGAAGGCACCATGGGCGAGGCGCCGGAGCACATCACACTGGTGCAGAGCCCGGAAGAGGCCCGCACCATCGAGGTTCCCGATGCCGAGAAGCTGGTGTGGATCTCACAGACGACCTTGAGCGTGGACGAGACCATGGAAACGGTTGAGATCCTGCGTGAGCGCTTCCCGCACCTGCAGAATCCACCCAGCGATGACATCTGCTACGCGACACAGAACCGGCAGGTCGCGGTGAAGAAGGTCGGGCCCGACGCGGACCTCGTTATCGTCGTCGGGTCGGCGAACTCCTCGAACTCCGTTCGCCTCGTCGAAGTCGCTCTCGAACACGGGGCGAAGGCTGCCTACCGTGTCGACTTCGCCCGCGAGATCGACGAGACATGGTTCCACGACGTGGCCACGGTCGGTGTCACCTCAGGTGCGAGCGTTCCGGAGAACCTCGTCCTAGACGTGCTGCAGCTGCTGGCCGAGTACGGATTCGGCACCGTCGAAGAGGTCGTCACCGCCGAAGAGGACCTCATCTTCTCGCTGCCGAAGGAACTGCGCAAACTCGGCTGAGCTGAGCAATTCCGCTGCGTGACGCGACGGGGACTTCCACGACTCAACGGAGTCGACAAACGCTGTCGATTCTCAACTTGTCCCCGTCTGCCGACCGCGCAGATGAGTCGGACCACGATCATCGAAGTCCATGGCCCGCGGCCGACTGAGTTCCTCGGCGCTGATGCCGCGAGAACGAGTATCGAGTTCGGCCACGGCGTCGAGCTCGTCGGCGACGATTCCCGTCGAGGGGAACTTTCGCGCGGTGACGAGGAAGCGCGACTCCAGCGAGGAGACGAACCGGTTGTAGTCCTCGACCGAGCGGTCCAGGCTGGCACCCATCCGTGACACGTGGGTGACAAGGGTGCCGATACGTTCGTAGAGTTCTGTGCCGAGTCGGAGCACCTCGGCCGCCGAGGTGGACATGTCCGCCTGCCGCCAGTTGAGCGCCACGGTCTTCAACAGCACCAGCAGAGTCGCTGGTGAGGCGAGGACGACGTTCTTGCCCAGTGCATGATCGATCATCTTCGGGTAGCTTGCCGCGGCCGCGGAGAGCAGACCGTCGGTGGGCACGAAGCAGACGACGAAGTCGGGGGAGGCATCGAACGCCTTCCAGTACTCCTTCGACGCCAGGGCATCAACATGGCGCAACAGGGCGCGGGCATGGTCCTGACCGCCCGTGCCGGAGTCGGCCGCCTCGACGGAGTCCTCGTTCATCCGTGCCGACAACGGTGTCTTCGCATCAATGACGATCGTGCCGCCACCGGGCAGATGGACGACCATATCGGGGCGGTGGCGCTTGCCGTCCCGGTCGGCGCTGACCTGCGTGTCGAAGTCGACGTGGGGGAGGAGGCCGGCATATTCGACGATGCGTTTGAGCTGGACTTCGCCCCAGTCTCCACGGTGGGTCGTCGAATTCAAAGCGTTGGCCAGTGACCCGGTCGATTCCTGGAGGCGGAGGTTCTGTTGGCTGAGGTGCCCGATCTGGGAGTTCAGTCGGGTGATCTGTTCGATCTGAGTGCGGTCCTGGGAGTGCAGGTTCTCCTGCAGATTCTTCACGCTTGCCGCCAACGGCCCGATGGCGGCGGTGATCTCACCGGCCATCTGCGCATCGGCCTCGAGATCTTCGGTGCGCTCGGACAGGATGCGTGACGTGGTCTCGGCGCGAGTGAGTCTCTCGAGATAGCGGGAACGGGTGAGACTGCGGCCGAGGAGGAATCCGAGCACGGCGGCGAGGACGATCGCCACGATGAAGACGATGATGACTGCGGATGCGGGGAAAGCATTCATGATCCCAGGGTGACAGAGGGCACTGACACTAGAATTCGAGGACCACCTCGGCGACGGCTAGACTTGGATACCGTGGCTTTGACTATTGGAATCGTGGGACTGCCCAATGTCGGCAAGTCGACCATGTTTAACGCACTGACCAAGAACCAAGTTCTCGCGGCGAACTACCCGTTCGCCACGATCGAACCGAACGTGGGCGTGGTCCCGCTGCCGGACGAGCGACTCACACGACTGGCTGAGATCTTCGGCTCCGAACGCATCCTCAATGCCACCGTCGACTTCGTCGATATCGCTGGAATCGTGCGCGGCGCTTCCGAAGGGGAAGGCCTGGGCAACCAGTTCCTCGCCAACATCCGCGAAGCCGATGCGATCTGCCAGGTCATCCGCGGATTCGTCGACGACGACGTCGTCCACGTCGACGGCAAGATCAGCCCCGCAGACGACATCGATACGATCAATACCGAGCTCATCCTCGCCGACCTCCAGACATTGGAGAAGGCTCGGCCCCGGATCGAGAAGGAAGTCAAGGGCAAGCGCGCTCCTGCTGAGCAGCTGACTGCGATCGATGCCGCCACCGAGATCCTCGAAGGCGGGCGGACGCTCTACCAGGCGATGCAGGCCGAGAAGTTCGATGTCAGTGCACTGCGCGAGCTGCAGCTGATGACGGTCAAGCCCTTCCTCTACGTGTTCAACGTCGACGACGAGGTGCTCGCCGATGAGGACAAGAAGAATGAGATGCGGGCACTGGTGGCTCCCGTCGAGGCGATCTTCCTCGACGCGAAGTTCGAGTCCGAACTCGCCGAACTCGACGAGGAGGAAGCCCGGGAGATGCTCGAATCGACCGGCCAGGAAGAGAGCGGACTCGATCAGCTCGCCCGAGTCGGCTTCGACACCCTGGGTCTGCAGACCTATCTGACGGCCGGGCCCAAGGAATCCCGTGCGTGGACGATTCCGAAGGGTGCCACCGCCCCCGAAGCGGCCGGAGTCATCCATACAGACTTCCAGAAGGGCTTCATCAAGGCCGAAATCGTGTCCTTCGATGATCTCGATGCGAACGGTTCGATGGCTGCCGCGAAGTCCGCCGGCAAGGTCCGGATGGAAGGCAAGGACTACATCATGGTCGATGGGGACGTGGTGGAGTTTCGTAGCGGATTAACCTCTGGTGGAAAGAAGTGAGCGTTGTTCCGGTGTACAGCATTGCCAAGGCTTACACGGCTGTCGCGGTGCTTCGCTCCTTCGATGTCGATGGGCAGCTTGGTGAGCTGGTTCCCGCTTTGCCGGAGTCCCTTCGCCCGGTGACTGTGCGTGCCCTGCTGAGCCACACCTCGGGCCTCAACGACTACTTCGGGTGGGCGGATTACCGCGTAGCAGTAGAAGCGCGTGACGATGCGTGGGAGATCGACCGTGTTATCGCAGGCGCAGTCGTTGATCGTGCTGGCCGGTTCCGGTACTCCAATATCGGTTTCTCCCTGCTGCGACTTGCTCTTGAGTACGACGAATCCGCAGACTTCTTCACCGCAATCTCCCGTCGAGTACTCCAGCCGCTCGGTGTTGTGGCCTTCCCCTTCGCGTCCCGTGGCGACTGGCGCGCCTGCACGCACGAGTCAATCGGGGAAGAGCTTCGTGCTTACGATCCCGGATGGGTATTCACAGGTACGTTCGCTGCTGAGCCTGACGAAGCGGCCCGGGGAATCGCGGCGGTCATGCGCGGCGAACTTGGCGACGATATTCCCCACTTGATGATGCAATCGGTCCCGGTCAACGCTCCGGCCCGGCACCCACTGTCACCCCATGCCGGATACGGCCTCGGGATCATGAGCAAAGGCGAGCCGGTGACACTCGTTGGTCACGGCGGTCAGGGACCAGGCTTCAACCTCTTCGCCGCAGCGAGTGCTGATGGACTCCGTTGGAGCGGGCGGGTCGCAGAGGGCCAACGGGAGGATTTGGACCTGATCCAGTCATGTGTCGATGATGTCGAGAGCCGGGACGGGCACGCAGTCGAGTTCCGTTTCTCGAACTGAACCCATGGGCGTATTCCCGCTCGCGAGGGATGTCGAACGCGCTCCATCATGCCGTGCACCAGGCGATCCGGGAGGATCGTAGAAGAGGTCCCTGGTTGGGAACCCGGGAGATCCGGGAGCGGCCGACGGTGGGCTGTCGCGCCTGCCCGCGCATGGGCTACCGGTGACGGCGTACGCCTTCGGTGATGAGCGTGATGAACCTGCGGCAGCGGGTGCGGATTTGAGGGCCACCGCCTGCCGCGATGGCACGTACGCCGGTGAGAAGCAAGCCGATGTCCCCGCTGGTCAGATCGGGGCGAGCCTCGCTGGTGCCGCGCACCCGCTCGGCTAGGCGTTCGAGATCCTGGAGCACGTGCCGGTTAAATTGCTCGAGGAGCGGCGCGGACCGGTCGCTCGTCGTGATGATGCTCGCTAGGCCTGGCGCAGCCAGCTCCAGATCGACGACTGCGTCGAGCGCCTTACCGAGCCCTTGCCACGGGTCCGAGGTTCTGGCGGCGTCCGCGAGGAAGGCCAGGCAGTGTTCGATCTCGTGGCCGAACACGGCGTCGATCAGGTCGGAGCGGGTGGGAAAATGCCGGTACAGCGTGGCCGTTCCGACACCGGCGTGGCGCGCGACTGCGGCGGCCGACACCTCGAGCCCATGGTCGGAGAACGCCGCACGTGCTGCGTTAATGATGCGAACGCGGTTTCGACGCGCATCCGCTCGATTCATCGACTCGGCCACGACCTCACCTCCGATGTGAGAGACCGAACAGGAGTACACTCCCACTTTACCGGAAAACGGATAGGCCTGCCCACTTCCGCGGTACCGTTGCCCGGGAAGGTAGGAACGACTCAGGGAGTGTGAGATCACGATGACGATGGCAGCAGCGGGCTTCCGCCGCTATGGCGGACCCGAGGTCCTGGAGGTCATGCGGGTCGCGATGCCGGCGGCGGGCGCAGGGCAGGTTCTCGTCAAGGTGGAAGCCAGTTCTGTCAACGGCGGCGAGCTCGCTCAGCGGCGGGGCAAATTGCGTGCACTCGCCCGGGTAAGCCTGCCGAGGTATGTTGGCATCGACTTTGCAGGTGAGATTCTGGCGCTGGGGCCCGGCGTCACCGAGTTCTCGATCGGGGACCGGGTGTGGGGAACCGTCGACGAGCGCGGCTCGGTGGGTGCGGCCGCAGAGGCGGTGGCGATCGATTCAGGCCGAGTTTCCCGGATGCCCGAGGGGTGGAGCGCAACAGACGCGGTCAGCGTGCTGGCCGGGGCTGCGACCGCAGTCGTCGGGCTCCGGGACAAGGCCCGGCTGCGGGCCGGCGAACGACTGCTGGTGCGCGGCGCCTCCGGCGGCGTGGGCAGTGTCGCCGTGCAGCTCGGCCGACTGTACGGTGCGCACGTCACCGCGCTGTCCAGCCAGTCGAGTGAACAGTTCGTCCGAGGACTCGGCGCAGATGAGGTGATCGACTATCGCACCTCCCTCGACGCCATCGGGACCTTCGACGTGGTGTTCGATACGCGTGGAACTGATCTGTGGGAACTGCGGAAACACCTCGCGCCCCGCGGACGGATGGTCGCAGTGTCATTCGACGTCGATCGCAAGGCGCGGAGCCTGGCCGGTATCGCCGCGTCGAGCATCTTCGGTGGCCGCCGCATACGCTTCTTCCTCGGGCACCCGACCGCTGCACTCATCGGTGAGGTGGCTCGGTTGGCGGAAGACGGGCACCTGCAGCCGATCGTCGATGAGGTCTATCCTCTCGACCGCATAGGTGACGCTCACGCCAGGCTTGAGGCCGGCGGGGTGCACGGCAAGGTTGTCCTCGTCGTCGAAGAGACGGCGTCGGGGGCAGTGGACTGACCGGTAATTCGTTGCCGGGGACAACGGATTCGGTCCGGCATCGTTGACGCCATCTCGGGTCTGGGTTCCGGAAGGGGTGATGGCGTACTTGACGGCCCCCACATACCGCATGACCGCCCACCGAGACTGGAAGACCTGTAGAACCCAGAGGTTGTTCCGTACCGGAACTCGGTTGAGTTCAGGTTTAACGTCTAGCGTTATTGACGGTTTCCGTTATAGAATGCTCTCGTGATCAGATCGTTCGGCAGCAAGGACGCCGAGCGCATCTGGCATGAGCAGTACGTCAAGCGCGTCGACCGGACGGTGCAGCGGGCGGCCATGCGGAAGCTCGAGCTGATCCATGCGGCGAAGGATGTCGAGGACCTCCGGGTCCCGCCGGGCAACCGCCTGGAGCGTCTGGTCGGCGACCGACGCGGGCAGCACAGCATCCGCGTCAACGCGCAATGGCGTATCTGCTTCGTCTGGAGAGAGGGAGGTGCGGACGATGTCGAACTCGTCGACTACCACTGAGGCCGACCTGATCGAGCCGATCCACCCGGGAGAGATCCTGATGGAGGACTTCATCGAGGGCTTCGGGATCACTCAGAACAAGCTCGCGGTGTCCATCGGCGTGCCGCCGCGCCGGATCAACGAGATCGTGCACGGCAAGCGGGGGATCACCGCTGATACGGCGATCCGTCTGGCGCGCTACTTCGGAACGTCCGAGGAGCTCTGGATGAATCTGCAGTCGAACTACGAGCTTCGGCTTGAGCGCCGTGTCCTTCACGACAAGGTTGCCGCGATCACGCCGTTGGAGGTTGCGTGACTGTCCTCGTGTAAGAGCTCCGCGATTCTGCACAACGTGACGGCGTGGAGAAGTTCGTGGTCGGCGCGGTGATACATTCAGATGGGTCTGTGCTGGTCGTCACTCGTAGCGAACTGGACGACTTCCTGCCTGGGATCGATGAACTGCCCTCTGGTGGCGTTGAGGTCGGGGAGTCACTCACAGCGGCGCTTGATCGTGAACTGCTCGAAGAAGTCGGATTCGAGTCTGTGGTGATCGATGGCGACTTCCTTGAACACTTCGACTATAGATCCGCTTCGGGGAGACTGACGCGACAGCTCACAGTGCCAGTGCCGTTGGCCGATCGTATTGTGAAGCTCTCGGACGAGCACGTCGCGGCTCGATGGATCACCGCAAGGGATGTTATTGGTGCGTCATGTTCGCCAGAGATTCAGGGCGTGATCGAGACACGGTTCCTCCGCTGAGGTCTCCCGTGCTTGCCGAGCGTGTGGTTTGAGACGTTGTTCCGTGCCGGAACTCGGTGGAGTTCCGGTTCATCGAGTGGTGCCCACACTCTTGACTCTTCCTATAAGTGGAAGATATCTTCGTGTTCTATGAAGAATATCGCACCGCAGCTGACGCCTTTCGTGCGCTCGGATGCCGTTGGGGCGATTCTGGCCGAGACTCTCGGGCACCCTGAGCGGGAGTTTACGCTGGCAGAGCTTGGGCGGCGCACGGACACGAGTGGCCCGGTCGTGCACCGCGAAGTGGGGCGACTGGTCGACTCCGCCGTGCTTCGTGACCGGTATGAGGGGCGAAACCGTCTCGTGAGTGCGAATGCCGACCACCCATTGTTCGCTCTGATGCGAGATCTGATCGCGGCGACCTACGGGCCGGTGCCGGTCTTGCGTGAGCTCTTCGACGGGATCGACGGGGTGGAGGAGCTGCTGATCTACGGATCTTGGGCCGCGCGCCGGTCCGGGGAAAGCGGTGAGTTTCCCAACGACTTAGACGTCCTCGTCGTGGGGGAGACGCCGCGGAGGACGCTCTCGGGGATTGCGGCCGAAGCAGGTGACAAGCTCGACTTGCCCGTGAACATCACGCGTATCGTACCGGTTGACTGGAACTCTGAGGACCCGTCGCCGTTCGTCTCGACGATTCGGTCACGCCCCTTAGTCGATGTGAGGTCCGGTGAGATCCTTGCCTGAGATCGTCAATCAGATGCTCGTGAACCGAAGACTGGAGCGTGTGGAGCGGAATCGCGAGCATGCGCTGGCTGTGGTCGTGACCGCAGAACGCCATATCCGTACGGCGGAGCTGCTTGCTGATACCGACGATCACGCGATGGCGTTCACAGCCGCGCACGATTGTGCGTAAATCGCTCGTCGCGGCTCTTGCTGCCGAAGGACTCCGTGTCCGACCCGTCGGCGGAGCTCATCGCAAGACCGGGATCGCGGCAGCGGGCTTCGTCAACGACAGTGCGTTGGGCGAGTTTGAATGGGTGCGTCAAGTGCGCAACGCGACTGAGTATCCCGACGACGATCGACCGACAGCGACGAACCAAGACGTGGCTGAAGCGATCACCGCGGCCGTTCGGATCGTCGATGTCTGTGCCGAGTACGTGCGTCGCGACGGGTAGTCGACGAATTTGGGTGCAGTTAGTAGCTCGCATCGGCTTCAACACGGCGGAAGAGTTCTGGATGAATCTGAAGTCGAGCTGCGGGCTGCGTCGTGAACGTCGGGTGCTGCGCGACAGGATCTCTGCGATCACACCTCTCGTAGTCGCGCAGCCGTTCGACTCTTCGCGGAATCCGGTCTGCCGAAGGTTCCGCTTCAACGTCTGCGGCAGAGGCTGGGGCACTGTGGCAACGACAGCTTGAGCTGTCACTGCACTTCCCCGGCTCAGAACGCCCGAATAGTTGCGGAGAGGCCGGACGGCTCTGGACGTGTGCGGATGGAGTGCGGCGGCGATCAGCCCCTAGACAGCTCCTCGCGGACGATCGCTGTTCCCGCACTCAAGGCGCTCATCTTCGCGAGGGCGACGTCGCGCGCGAAGGGGGCCATGCCGCAGTTCGTGCTTGGAATGAGCTTGTCGGCGTCGACGAACTTCAGAGCCTTGCGCAGAGTCGCGGCGACCTCCTCCGGTGTCTCAATGGTCTCGTTTGCCACGTCGATGGCACCGAGCATGACCTTCTTGCCGCGGATCAGTTCGATGAGGTCCATCGGGACATGGGAGTTGTGGCATTCGAGCGAGACGATGTCGAGGCTCGAGCGCTGCAGGAGGGGGAAGGATTCCTCGTATTGGCGCCACTCGGACCCGAGGGTCGTTTTCCAGTCGTTGTTCGCCTTGATCCCATAGCCGTAGCAGATATGCACTGCGGTTTCGGCCCGCAGACCTTCCGCTGCTCGTTCGAGCGCGGCGACTCCCCAGTCCTTCATCTCCTCGAAGAAGACATTGAATGCCGGCTCGTCGAACTGGATGATGTCCACTCCCGCCGCCTCCAGATCCTTTGCCTCCTGATTGAGGACCGTGGCGAATTCCCAGGCCAGCTTCTCGCGGCTCTTGTAGTGGTCGTCATAGAGTGTGTCGATCATCGTCATCGGTCCCGGCAGCGCCCACTTGATCGGCTGATCGGTCTGCTGGCGGAGGAACTTCGCATCGTCGACGAAGACCGGTTTCTCACGGCTCACGGCGCTGACGACTGTGGGCACGCTTGCGTCGTAGCGATCGCGGATCCGAACTGTCTCGCGCTTTTCGAAATCGACTCCGCTGAGATGCTCGATGAACGTCGTCACGAAGTGTTGACGGGTCTGCTCTCCGTCGCTGACGATGTCGATGCCGCGGTTGGTCTGCTCATGAGTCGAGATGCGCAGGGCATCGTGCCTGCCCTCGACCAAGGCTTCGCCTTGGAGGTTCCAGGGGGACCAGAGGGTTTCGGGCTGCGCGAGCCAGGACGGCTTCGGCAGACTGCCGACGATTGAGGTGGGCAGCAGCGGCTGGGTCATCGTTTCTTCTCCTGCGGTCATGCGACTGGGACGGGGCGGTCGGACGCCCACTGCTCGAGCATCTCTCGGTGCGGGTTGACGAAAAACTCCTCCGTGAACTTTCCCTGTCTGGTGCCGAGCTGGTTGCGTTCGACGCGATCATAGGTGACCGGCATCTCCGAGAAGTCGTGCCGGTCCAGCGTCGGCCGGTAGACCTCTCCGGCGGCGGTATTCGCGTTGTAGATCTCGGGCCGATAGATCTTCTGGAAAGTCTCCATCGTGCTGATCGTGCCGATGAGCGCCAGATCGGAATAGTCGCCGAGGAGGTCGCCGCGATGGTAGAAGGCCAGCGGTGCGACGCTGCCCGGTGGCATGAAATACCTCACCTGGAGTCCCATCTTTGCGAAGTAGTCATCGGTCAGCGAGTAGTCGTCCTGCTGGTATTCGAACCCGAGAATCGGGTGGTGATTCTCGGTCCGACGGTACGACTTGCTCGTGGACACGCTGATGCAGATCACGGGTGCCGTCTGGAACCGTTCCCGATAGGCAGCAGAATCGAGGAAGTGTTGGAATAGTTTGCCATGCAGATCACCGAAGTCATCGGGGACCGTGAACTCGGTTGCGGCCTCATTGGCAGCCGGCAGCCGCACGCTGAAATCGAAATCGCGGACAAAGGACGAGAAATTGTTCCCCACGATCCCGGGGTAACGTTTTCCAGTCAGTCTGTCGATGATCTGGATATCCAGGACTTCGAGCAGCGGGAACTCCTGTTCCCGGCCGCCCGAGGTGAAGTGAAGTCCTCCGGAGACGATGTCGAGTTCGAGGACATAGCGATCCCGGTCGGGATTGTCCCAGGACGCGAGTTCGTTGAAGCGGCGATTGATGATGCTCAGAGCAGTGCGGAGGTTCTGCTGGCGGTCCTCGCCCCTGGCGAGGTTGGCGAAGTTCGTCGTCGCTCGGGTGCTCTCCGACGGCGAGTAGTCCTCGTCGAATCGAGTCGTGGTGATGCTGAATGAGAACTCAGGTGTCATGGACGTCCAATTCGGTGGGTGTTCGGCCGGTTGTGGTCGCTGGCATGTCTGTGATCCATCCTGCCCGTCCCCTGTGGTCATCGGGTAACTCGGGGGAACTATGGATTCCTATAGCCTTGATCTATGTCTCGAGGTCTGAAGAACATCACGCTGCTGCAACTCCAGTACTTCATCGAGGTCGCGTCGGAGGGATCGATCACCGCCGCCGCCGATCTCCTCTATGTCTCTCAGCCGACCATGTCTGCCGCGATGAAGGACCTGGAGACCCGTGTGGATCGCGCTCTGCTCGTCCGATCCGCCCGCGGGGTGACGTTGACTGACGACGGTGTGGAGTTCCTCGGCTATGCCCGGCAGGTCGTCGAACAGGTGGAACTCCTCGAGCAGCACTACCTAGGGCGCCCACCGTCCCGGCGTCTGCTCGGAGTCTCGGCGCAGCACTACTCGTTCGTCGTCGATGCTTTCGTTCGGATGGTCAAGGCCAGCGATGCTGCCGAGTACGAGTTCTCACTGCGAGAGACGCGTACCTGGGACATCATCGAAGACGTTCGCACGCTCCGCAGTGAGCTCGGCATCCTCTACCGCAACGACTTCAACAGGAAGGTCATCGATAAGCTGCTGCGAGATTCCGGGCTTGCGTTCCACCCGCTCTTCCTCGCCTCCCCGCACATCTTCATCTCTCGTACGAACCCGCTTGCCTCCCGCCGCCGCGTCACCCTCGACGATCTCGCCGCCCTGCCTCGGCTCACCTTCGACCAGGGGGCGAACAACTCGTTCTCCTTCGCCGAGGAGATTCTCTCCACCCTGTCGAGCAAGCAGGAGATCCGGGTTTCTGACCGTGCGACCATCTTCAACCTGATGATCGGGCTCGACGGCTACACCATCTCGACGGGCATCATCAGCGACGATCTCGATCCGGCCATTGTCGCGATTCCACTCGAGGTCGAGGAGCGCATCGAGATCGGCTGGATCGATCATTCCGGGATCCCGCTGACCGAACAGGCGCAACGCTACCTCGACGAAGTACGGGCCGTCGTCGGCGGTTTCGGCATTGCGCTGCTCGATCAGCCGTGACCGAGGACAGCGCCGAGGCGGTCTCGAATAGCCGTACGACTCGCTGCGCCCCTCGCTTGAAGACCACCTCGGTGCAGGGGCCGTGCGCTCTGGGGTTGCAGATCGCGGAATCCGCGAGGAGATGAGTCCTGTGGCCTCAGCTGCCGCCGACCTATTCGAGGCAGTGAGGCCACGTCTGACTCAGGCCCTGGCCGAATGCGTCGGGATTCGAGAGCTGGAAGCGGTGGGACTTCACTCCGACGTTGAAGTGGCAGCCTCGTTGGACGTCTCATGGGTGGAACTCAGATTCGACGTCTAGTGGACGGCGACCGTGTCACCGAGTATCGAGATCTTTCAATTGATCGGTGATGCTGCGTGGGCTGCGTCCCAGGAGTCGCGTGAGCGTGGGGTCCGAATCCGAGAAATGCCCGCTCCTTGTTGCCTGGAACATCGACAGGGTGAAACGCGCGACCTCCTCGGGCGTACCGCGGGAGATGGCGTCGGCCACCCACTTCTTGTCGTCCACGACGACGCGCTCGATTCGGCGTCCGGCGATCTCGGACGCGGAAGCGGCGAAATCCGCGAGGGTGACCGGCTTGGGCAGCGTCAGGTCGATCGGGCCCTCGAACGGTTCATCCGCAGTCAGAACCGCAGCAGCGGCCTCCGCCGCGTCGCGGCGATCAATCCAGGAAAATGGTCCATCGGCGGGCATAGCGATCTCGCCGGTTTCTTCCCACGCACCGAGCAGCTGAGCCGGGTCTCCGTAGAAGCCGTTTCGCAACGAGGTCCAGGCTGCTCCCGATTCTGATAAATACTGTTCCGTGGCCGCATGGATTCCGAGCGGCGGGTAGGGAGTGTCAAAGCCTGCTCCGTGGGTGCTTGTGTACAGGATCCGCTGAGCCCCTGCACCGACGGCTGCATCGATCGCCCTGCGGTGTTGTGCGACGACGTCGGCAGTAAGGTCGCTGGAGGACACCAGGAGAACCTGTTCGGCGTCCGCGAACGATTGGCGCAGAGCCGCTGGATTGTCATAGCTCCCCTGCCGTACGCGGACTCCGTGATCGGCCAAATGGGTCGCACGCGAGGGATCGCGTACGCTGACGCCGATCTGCTCTGGCGGAATCCGCTTCAGAAGGTGGTCGACTGTGGCTCCGTTGAGAGTGCCTGTCGCTCCGGTGACGATGATCATCTGAATTCCCGTTCGTGCGAAATATGAACTGACGTCGTGCTCAGTGCGCACGTCAGAGCTGCTGTCATGATTGAAATTGACTCATAAGGTCAACTTGCGTGGCCCCATTCTGCACCAAATTGACTGCTATGATCAAGTTATTTGTCGCTGTGGGAGGGAGCGTCATCGTGTCTGATCCAAGTGGTGTGCAGTCTCTTCGCTCGGATGCTCGCCGGAATGTCGACCGGATACGACGTGCGGCGGTCCAGGTGTTCCGGGAGCGGGGGTTCTCTGCGCCCCTCGAGGAGGTCGCCGCAGTCGCAGATGTGAGCAAGGCGACGATCTTCAATCGACTCGGCGGGAGAATCGGGCTCATCGATGCCGTCATCGACGAGGTTGTTGCGGTGGAGCTGCAGACGGTCATCGAGGAGATGCGGTCCATCGGCGAGGTCCGAGAACGTATCTGCTCGTATATCTATGCGTTGCGTGACCTGCAGTATCGAGTTCCTGCGGTCAATGATGTTCTCCTCCAGGAGTATCGCGACTCCGAGCCGTTGCTGGCCCTGTGCCATGCCGGAACGGAATTCCACGACAGCCTTGTCGCTCAGGGGCACGCCGCCGGCGTATTGGTCCCCGCCTTCACAGCAGAAGACTTCCAATCACTTGCCCGCGACAATGCTCTCGTCCTCAAGCACGGGGGCCGACCGCCTCGAGCCGACTATGACCGCCGAACCGCATTCCAGATCAGTGGGATCTGCAGATCGTCCAATATGCCCGACTAGCCTCGCGACATCGATGAGGCTGACTCAGTGCAGGGATTCTCTGCTGACCTCGGCTGCGCTCCCATGGCCGTGGACGCAGGCCGATTCATCTGGGTTGTGAGAATCGGACTGCGTTAGAGTGGCCCCTGGCGTCAGGAGGTGACCGCCACGATGAGATCTGCTGCAGCGGGAATCTCAACCCGACAGATCGGAAGGCGAGGACCGAAGATGACAGCCAGCAAGAGTTCGTCACAGCCCGCGGTGCCCCAGCGCGCGGCCAATACAGTTCGGGCAACGGGTCTCATCCTCGCGCTCGTGTTCGGTGCGATCGCTGCGGTCATCGGCCTGGCATCGCTCATTCCCGGGCTTGGCCCGTTCAGTTCCGCTGCGGCCCGGTTTGCGCCGACGATGGCGCCGATGGCGACTGTGATCGGAGCGATTGTGCTTGGGTTGGGAATCGTCTGCCTGCGCCGAGGCCGGCGAAGGACCGGAGCTGTGGTGACAGGATTCGGAGTGGTGAGCACGATCGCGAATCTGGCTGTCGTCATTGTGCTCCTCGTCGCCATCACCTCGGCCGGTGGTTCGGTGAACCTGTTCACTGCGACGTTCGGACTCTCGGCGATCGACTCGGCATCGCCTGATCGCAAGGAAGTGTACGACAAATCCAGCTCAGGCGATGACCTCTCCGTATCGATCTACGAACCTGAGAGAGCGAAGGGTTCAGCTCCGACGATCATGTACGTCCACGGAGGCGGTTGGATCGCAGGCGAACCGAACGCGGCGAGTTCAGAGCTCCGTGAACTCGCCGATCACGGCTACCTGGTCGTATCGGTCGAATACGAACTCGCCACCCTGGATAACGCCACTTGGCAGAGCGCACCGTCGCAGGTCGCCTGTGCGGCAAGCTGGATTCAGACCCACGCAGACACGATCGGTGCAGACACCGATCGTCTTGCGTTCTGGGGCGAGAGTTCGGGCAGCAACATGGTCGCCAATACCGCCGGTGCCGCAGCGCAGGGCGACGCCGAATCGTCCTGCGGTGGGAAGGTTCCGGTTCCGGCGGCGGTCATTGCCGACTACCCCGCGTTCGACGTGACGGGCCTCTACGAGAACGCCCCCACCGGGCCCGGCGCGGGATCCGGCACGCGCCTGTTCGCAACCAGCTACACGGGTGGCACACCGGAGGAATATCCGGAACGCTACTCAGTGGCCGATTCCGTCACGCATCTGAAAGCACCCGCGCCGCCGGTGCTCATGATGACAGCGATGCGCGATGACGTGATCACCCCAACCGACCAGCTTTCATGGGCCGAATCGGCCCGAAGCCGCGGAGTCGACGTCATAACCGTGAAAGTTCCCCTCGCCAATCATGCGTACCCGCAGAAGGCGAAGAACTCAATCGGCAGCCAGGGACACCTGAGCATCGCAGAGGCCTACTTATCCGAACAACTTCGCTAGCCACACGTCCGTTGTGGATCTCGGCTGTCCTGGCGGGGAGGCGTCGATGCAAGTATCGTGGAAACTGGCAGCACGTACGGTTGCCAGCACTTCCAGGTACCTAAGCCTGAATCATTGCGGAGAGCTCCGGTCGGCCCGGAACATGTCCAGATGGGGTGCGGCGCATTTCTGCGCCGTCTTCAACCGCCGGTGCGACACACCGGCTGACGTAAGGACATGACATGACGACCAAAGACGAGAAGAACCTGTCCCAGGTGATCGACAAGATCGCGAAGATGGACGAACCGGAACGATCGCTCATGCAGCGAGCGCACGAGATCATCGTGACCGTCGCCCCCAGTCTCAAGCCGCGGATCTGGTACGGCATGCCTGCCTATGCTCTGTCAGCGAGCACTCCTGCACTGGTGACACTGCGCAATGACGAGCGGGTCAACCTGGCCCTCACCGAAAAGGTCGACCTCACCCCAGCCGGTGGTTCCGATGGAACGCTGATGCCCGCCGCATGGTACTTCGACACTATCGATGAGGTCGCCGAGAAACGCATTGCCGAGATCGTCTGGACGGCAACCTCCTGACGGTGACGACCGCCGGGGCTGAGCCCGCAGACGACACTGCCTGCGACATTTGTGTCTGGGGCTCGGCCGCGCGGTCGGCGCTGAGCGTCTGACCTCCGATTGGCTATGGTGGTGCCTGAGGGACGAACCGGTCCCTTCTGCCATAAGAATGAGGAGTGATCGACTTGAGTTTCTCTGTCTATCTGTCCGGTGAGATCCACACCGAGTGGCGCGATGAGATCAAGCGCGGTGCCGAGGCGGCCGGTCTGGATATCGATTTCACCGCACCCGTGACCGACCATCCTGCCAGCGATGCTGCCGGTGACCACCTCGGCGAGAACGACAGCGCCTTCTGGCGTGATCACCAGTCGGCGAAGGTCAACGCCATCCGCACCCGGACCCTGATCGAAAAGGCCGATATGGTCGTCGTGCGCTTCGGAGACAAGTACAAGCAATGGAACGCCGCCTTCGATGCCGGCTATTGCGCGGCACTCGGCACACCCTATGTGACCCTCCACGATGCCGACATCGTGCATCCGCTCAAAGAAGTCGATGCCGAAGCCAAGGCCTGGTGCCAGACGACGGATCAAGTGGTCGAAACCCTGAAGTATGTTCTCAGAGACTGAACTCGATGAGTTGAGACCGCGAACGACCGAGGAGTGAAAACGGCCGGTCGCGGCCTCAGGACCTGCGCGTCGTGACGCTACGGCAGGGGATGATCACCCTTGATCTTGAAGAAGGATCCACGGATCTCCCCGGCGAGCTTCGACTTCTGACGGGCGAACTTGAACGCCGACAGCTCGGGAGGCACGTCCATCCCCTCCGAAAGTTTGAAGCCGACGGCCCGCTTGCCATCGTCTGCTCGTGTCCATAGGACATTGACTGCGAGCCCGGACTCGTAGAAGACGTGCACCCAATAGATGCCATCGACGTCATTGATGCTGACTTCGAGGGCAGGCGAGGTCGGTACGATCTCACGCTCGGAGTCAAGGATCTCCTCCACCCAGTTCAGGGCCTCCTGTACCTCGGCGGCCGGGGCCACGGCGAATGTGTGTTTGTATTTGTTGGAGAAGTACCGTGCCTCGTTGGCGCGCAGACCAGCCAGCGCCTCGGCGACGGGGGAGGATTCGAGTCCCGCGGTGGAGACATCGGTGAATGAAACGACTTCGAACGGCATGGGTCAAGGATATGCCTGATCCTGGATATCCGCCCACGACCGGGCCCACGGTCGTCAGGAAGGGTGAGAGACTCGCTCATGAGGCAGCGAATCCGCATGTCGCCGAGGGCCGATGAACATCTGTCAATGAACCTCTGAGGAGGAATGCATGCACAGCGGAACCGACGTCAAACCGTTCACACCGTCAGACCACTGGCTCAACGACTGGCCGTTCGACGTGTGGACCGTAGTTCAAGTCCGGGCCTCGATCACAGGTGCTGCCGCCGAGCGCGCGGTGCGCGCGTTTCAGGCTGCTCTCAGGCCCGACCCCGATGCTGATGTCGCCGAAGGCACAGAAGTTCACTTTTGGGGAGGCTATACGGCGGAGACGTCTCCGTCGACTGGCAGAATTGGATGGCAGATCGTGCTCAAATCGTCGGGTCAGGACGGTATCAGCTCTGTCATCGGAGCGACTGACGACCTCGTCGAGGCGATTCGTCAGACGTCTGGAGAGGTGCGACTCACCTGGCACGAGATGGCCGCGCGCCGGGCCGAAGGCCATTGAGCAGGTGAAAGCCTCCGTCCCCGCACCCAGGGTCCCCGCACCCAGGTCGAATCGGTGCGGTAGGGTGATCTGCATTCCACAGGTTTTGCGAACTGCACCACGGCGGTGCGGACACACGTGACGACAGAGGAGTCCCACCTTGGCCCTGCACGAAATCGAGTTCACCTCTCACAACGGTCGTGACACGGTCTTCGGCTGGCTCTACACACCGACCACTGAACCTCGAGCCACCATCCACATCATCCACGGCCTCGGCGAGCATTCCCGGCGCTACCACCACCTCATCGCCACCCTCGTCGACTCCGGATTCGCCGTCGTCGCCGATGACCATTCCGGTCACGGTCGGACGGCCATGCAGTCGGGAATCTGGGTCGATACAGGTGACGACGCAGCTCGAGTGGTCGTCGCCGACGAACTGACGCTGCAGCGCAAGGCTCGCGAGATCCTCCCGAATCTGCCGTACATCGTGTTCGGTCACAGTTGGGGATCGATGATTGCACGGGTCATGGCCTCCGATCCGACGGCTGGCCTCGCGGGGCTGGCTCTGTGTGGAATCGCTGCGCAGATACGCGGTATCGATCAGACCATCGACCGTGTCGAACTCGCCGAGGCGGCCACCGGCAACCGACGAGCCGAACCTGCATCCGATCAATTGGTGGGCCAGCTCTTCGACGGATTCATCGAACGTTTCGGTCCGGATGCCGGCCCCACCTCCTGGGTCGCCCTCGACGAGGCTGTCGTCGCCGATCATGGGCGCGACCCCTTCAACAACTTCGGCGCCCCGATGAGTGCGCGATTCCTGCAGGGGTTCGTCGACCTCTATGACGGTGCCAATGCCGATTCCTGGTACGCGACGATCCCCAGCGGTCTGCCGGTGCTCATCCTCGCAGGTGATCAGGATCCTGTCGCGAACTACGGCGAAGGCGCCTATCACGTCGCGAACCGCCTCCGCGCGACCGGACACGACGATGTGCGCACCCGCGTCTTCGCCGGAGTCCGCCACGAAGTCCACAACGAACCGACCACCCGCCTCGAGGTCGAGGCGGAGATCGTCGACTTCGCTTCCCGCGTCAGCAATCGGACGAGGCCCGTTCAAACGAACGAGGGCTGAATCCGTGAACCCGGCAGAAAGCTCGAACCGCAGTGTGAATTGGCCACGGGCGACACCCATCGTCACCGACAGGCTGCAGCTTGAGCCGCTCACAGTCCACCATGCGTCGGAGATGGTGGAGACACTGTCCTCACTCGACCTATACACCCATATCGGTGGGACGAGCCCGAGCCTGTCCGAACTCGAACGACTCTATGCACTCCAATCCGCAGGTGCCTCACCGACCGGTGACGCCGGCTGGCTGAACTGGATCGTTCGCGAAACGGCTGAGTCCGCTGCAGTCGGATATGTCCAGGCCACAGTGACAAGAGCCGAAACCGGTTATCAAGCCGACATCGCTTGGGTCATCGGAGTCGACAGCCAGGGGCAGGGATTCGCCACCGAGGCGGCCCGAGCCATGGTAGATTGGCTGGCGGATCACCACGTGACCGCGCTGAGTGCGGCCATCCATCCTGACAACGCCGCCTCCGCCCGAATCGCTGACCGTCTCGGACTGCAGCCGACCGACGAGATCGACGACGGTGAAGTGATCTGGCGAGCAGAGACGAGGACAGAGGAATGACCATGTTGACACCGACTACGACGGACCTGCCGGGCATCATCGACATCGTCGGGTCCTGGCAGCGCGAAGGAATGCCTCTGCAGGTTCATCCCGGCGACCTGGGCTGGTATCAGCGTTTCGGGGCCGATGCGCTCGCCTCGGCACTGCGGGTGTGGACTGTCGGCGACGAAGCTGCGGCCGTCGGATTCCTCGACGAATCCGAACTCATCCGAATGGCCATCTCACCCGATCACTCCGATGACCAAGCGCTCGCTGAGGCGATCTTGGCCGATTTCACCGGAGATCTCACCGAACTGCTGCCTGCAGGGAAGGGCATCGTCGAAGCTCGATTCGGATCCGCCCTGCAACATACCCTCACCGAGGCGGGCTGGGGATCTGATGAAGCGTGGACCACGCTCCACCGAGATCTGAGCGAACCGATCCCATCCGTTACCCAGCGGATCGAAACGGTCGACCCCGACAGAGCAGATAACCGTATCGCCGACCGTATCGCGGTCGAATCCTCGGCTTTTCCCGGGTCCTCATTGACTGCGGACCGTTGGCGGTCCATGGCCGACGGTCACGCTTATAAGCAGGCCAAATGTCTCGTCGGATTTACCGCCGACGGCGCTCCAGCCGGTGCCACAACCGTTTGGTCGGCCGGTCCTAGGCGCCCCGGTGTCATCGAACCACTCGGCGTCCACGGCGACCACCGGGGTCACGGATTCGGAGTCGAGATGACACTGGCCGCGGCCGCGGCGCTGAGGGAGATGGGGGCGTCGAGCGTCACCGTTGCCACGCCGACATCGAACACAGTCGCCGTCGCCACTTACCGTGCGGCTGGGATGAGCATCCTCGGCGAAGTCAGGGATTTCTGTCGACCCTGAACCGAATCAAACAGACGCACCTGCGATGAACGCCGCCTGCGCGACATGCTGGATCGCATCGTCGATGATCGAGACCATCCGAACGCCACGAGTGACTGCGGGAGTCCAGTTCCTGTCGATGACTTCGTCGAAGTCATCCTCGGAGAGCGTCTTTGCATAGTCGGTGAACGCGTTCAGAGTAGCGGCGAGGTAGTCGACGAGCAGCTGTTGATCGTCGACCTTGATCTCTGCCGCCTGTTCGGGACTGTGTCCGTAGCCGAAGGTCTCGCCGATCTCGCCGAGATCGAACCGGTTCCGGAAGTCCTCCCACTGCTGAGGGCGGCCAGTGAGGTCCGAAAGCTGCACATCGATCTCACGGCCGCTGTGCCACAGCAGCCAGGCGACGGAATTCGGATGACCACCCAGACGGCTGTTGAGCTGTTCGGGGGAGAGGTCGGGCAGAGCTTGTGCTGCCTGGAGAGGGCGCTGGGACAGGTCGGTGAGAATGTCGATGCTGTTCATGTCGCCCATTCTGCTCTTCACGTCAACCGCTGTCACCACCGGGGCTCAATCGAGACGGGGCTTGCGACGGTTGCGTTTGATCTCCGACCGCCGCTGTTCGGTCCGGACTCGGCGACGACGGGAATTGCGTGACGGCTTCGTCGCTCGCCTCTGCACCGGCGGAGCCAACGCCTCACGCAGCAGCTGCGCCAGACGCATGCGTGCGTCCTGACGGTTCTTCAGCTGTGACCGCTGCTTCTCCGAAGTCACGGTCACCACGGTGCCCGACGGTCGTGGTGCCAACCGACTGAGCACTCGCTCGCGTTGAACCTCGGTGAGGAATCTCGCTGAGGCCAGGTCGAGGCTCAGTTGCACCCGTGAATCGGAGGTATTGACGTGCTGGCCGCCCGGGCCGGATGACCGGGAGAACTGTTCGGACAGGTCGGACGCGGGGATGACCAGCCCGGCGGGGATACCCGGCCCGGCGGGGACGCGCAGATCACCGTCCATCTCAGTTCGGCTCCGCTTCGCCTTCGCGATCGTCACCGGCGGAGTCTTCTTCGCGCAGCCTCGGCGTGATCTGCAGGTGCGGGCGGATTCCACGCTTGTCGGCGTAGAATTCGCGGATCCGATCCATGTCCGCGGCGATGTCGCCGGTCAACTCCAGGGTCGGGCCCAGCCCCGTCGTCCGGGTCGCGGTATCCAGGTAGCCCAACGTTACGGGCATTCCCGTTGCCATCGCGATGCGATGGAACCCGGATTTCCAATGAGTGTGTCCGCCGCGGGTGCCGTCCGGGGTGATGACGAGCGCGAAGACCTCGCCGTCTCGCATGCGGTCGACCACCTCGGTGACGATCTTGCTCGGATCAGACCGATCGACGGGAATCCCACCGAGTCCCCGCATGATCGGCCCCCGCCAGCCGGTGAACAGGGAATGCTTACCCAGCCAATGGACGTCGACGCGCATGCGCCACGCGATCGCGAGCATGACGACGAAGTCCCAGTTCGAAGTGTGCGGAGCGCCGACGAGGATGGTCGGACGGTTCGGAGCGGGCTCGGTCACGAGGTTCCACTTGCTGAAGGACCAGAAAGCGCGAGCGAGGAGGCGTCGGATCATGAACTCAACGGTAAGGCACGAGGATGTGTGGGCCTATCGGTGTCCATGGACGTGTGGTGAGAAACGGGCATGAGCGGCCCTGAGGACCGGGTAGAGTCGGCGATGTGAGAGGACGAATCCGCTTCTGACGAGCACGCGCGGATTGCGCCCGCGTCCGATGAGTCGGCGGGTTGCCTCTTCGGTGAGCATATAAGCGAGCACCTTCGGGCCTGGAGACACCGCCGATTCGAAGACCACTGACTCGATATCGTGCCATGGCAGCAGAGTCCCGGGCAGAACCTCACCGCGCCGGGCCGACCCGACGCCGGTGGGGGAGACGACGAGGGATTCGTGCCTGCGCAGCCGCACGAATACGCCGATCGGCGCGACGACGAGGCATCCGATGATGCCAGCGACAATTGCCCACATGCGCAGGTTCGCAACGATGACCCATGGGCTGCCTCCGTCACCGAGAGCTGCAGTGACAATGTAGACGAAGAAGGCGAGCAGGCCGATGCCGAGCGGGACCGCGATGGCCAAAGCAGTGAAGACGTTGCGTTTCGAGGAGGGGATGACGACCTGCTGTCCACGCTCGAGCCGGCGCACGACGTCGGCGGGGGAGAAGTCGTCGGTCATGGTCCTCAGAATACCGGCGGACTGGGAATAATCGCGCAAGTGGCATCGCTGTACCGAATGCCAAGCTTCACCGACAACGGAGGTAGATATGTCTGATTCAACTCGTGTCGTCATTCTCGGCGGCCATGGAAAGATCGCACTTCTGGCCGCGCCCAAGCTCAAGGCCGCAGGCTTCGCCGTCGATTCGGTGATCCGCAACCCCGACCAGTCATCAGATGTCGAAGCCGCTGAGGCCAACCCGGTCGTCCTCGACATCGAAACCGCCGACACTCAGGCGCTCGCCGATCTGTTCTCCGGAGCCCAGGCTGTCGTCTTCTCCGCAGGCGCCGGCGGCGGCAACCCGGCCCGGACCAAGGCCGTCGACCTCGAAGCAGCCAAGCGATCGATCGACGCCGCCGGGCAGGCGGGCGTCAAGCGCTTCGTCATGGTTTCCTATGCCAGTGCGAGCGTCGACCGTGATCGCGTCGACCCCGAGAGCTCGTTCTACCCCTACGTCGAGGCCAAGGCCGGTGCAGACGAGCACCTGCGCGCCAGCGACCTTGACTTCACGATTCTCGGACCCGGCGGTCTGACCCTCGAGCCCTCCAGCGGCAAGGTCCTCATCGCCGATGCGGCCGGCGATCTCGACGGTGAACGCCCGGCAGACGAGGTGCGGGTGACCTCCCGCGAACTCGTCGCCGAGGTCATCACACACGTCATCGCCGAATCTGCAGCTGTGCGTGAGACTGTGAACTTCTACGACGGGCAGACCCCCATCGCCGAGGCGATCAACTGACCTGACAATCCATGCGGGCGCTGTCCCGTCCCTACCCGATGGCCTGTGGTCTCCGAACCGAGACCACAGGCCATCGGGCGTTCCGACGAGTCCGGTTCGAGTCGCCGCTGAGATTCAGCCTCGTCTGTTCCACAGTTGATGGGTCAGACCGCTGGCCGTGGTGAGACTCTCGATCGTGAAGTCCTTCTCCAACCCCTCGAGTCCTTCCCAGAGCCAGACCCCGCGGCCGAGGGTGACCGGGACGATGACGAGGTGCATGAAGTCGACGAGGCCGTCCGCAAGGAACTGTCTGACCATCGAAGGACCGCCGCCGATGCGGACATTGCCGCCGTCAGCGGCAGAGGTCGCCTCGGCGAGTGCCTCCGCGGGCGACGCGTCGATGAAGTGGAAACTCGTGCCGTTGTCGAACTCCATCGGCTCCCGTGGATGATGAGTGAGAACGAAGCACGGGGTCTTGAACGGCGGCTCCTCACCCCACCAGCCACGCCAGCCGTCGTCGGGCCACGGCCCCGTCTGGGGACCGAACTTCTTCCGGCCCATGATCTCGGCTCCGATGCCCTGCCCCCACATGGCGAACAGAGCGCGGTCTGCGGTCACCGGGGCGTCGACCTTGTCCACGCCCTCGATGCCGCGGCCGTCGAAGTAGGAGAACAGTGCTTGGGCTTCGCCGATCGGCTGATCGAAGGTGACGAACTCGCCGGCAGCGAATCCGTCGAGGGAGACGAAGAGGTTGTTGACACACGCTTTGGCCATGTGCACTCCAATGTGATGGTTCGGCTGATGTCTTCAGTCCGACGGATGGCGTGGGTTCCGGGGAAGTGGACCCAGTGTAAGATTAAGTAGTTTCAGAATGCAATCACTGGAGGTGGGGCGATGCCTGCACAGCCGCGTTCAGGATGTGCGATCAATGCCGCCGTCGAGGTCCTCGGCGACAACTGGTCGCTCATCGTCCTGCGGGACATCATCTTCGGCAATCGTCGGCACTTCCGCGAGCTGCTCACCCACAATGATGAGGGCATAGCCTCGAACATGCTCGCCAGTCGTCTGAGGAAGCTCATCGACGAAGGGCTGCTGACAAAAGCGGAAGCCGCACGCGGGCAGCGAGCCCAGTACACCCTCACCGAGGCTGGAATCCAGACTCTGCCGGTCATGGTCGCCCTCGGAACGTGGGGAATGACCCACCGGGAGACCTCGCCGGAGCTGACGATCCGATCCAGAATCATGGCCGATGACTCCCGACTCGTCGCAGGTCTCGTGGATGAGCTTCGGGAGACCCACCTCGGGGTGCCGCGCCCGAATCCTGACGAACCGCGTTCCTCGGAGCGACTGCAGGCCGCCTACGAGGCCGAGATCTCGGGAAGCTGATTCAGGTGGGCCTACTGCCCGGGCAGTCTCAGTCGCTCCAGCAGCTTCCTTGAGGTGATCGAGACGATGCCGACCAATCTGCCGTCTGCCACGGTGCATGCCATGAGTCCCAAACGGTGACCGCTTGCGGTCAGAACGAGCAGACCCGGCTCGCCGTTGACGTTGACCTTTCGAACTTCGATCCTGTCCGGATCGCCGCGCCGAATCGCTGCGAGCACCTCGTTCGCACCCATCCGGACCATGTGGCCGCGGGCGTTGCTGCGGTGCCACGTCAGTCCCGGGTCGAGAAAGTGCAGCAGAGCGTCGAAGTCTCCAAGCCGTGCGGCAGTGAGGAATGCGTCGACGACAGCACGGCGCTGTGAAAGTTCTCCGGACGGTGGTGGTGTGTCCTTGACCTTGCGCCGGGCCCGACTGGCGGCCATCTTCGCGGCGGCTTCCGAGGATCCGATGACGGCCGCGATTTCGGCAAAGGGCACTGAGAACATGTCGTGGAGGACGAACGCGACTCGCTCCTCCGGGCGCAGCGAGTCGAGCACGATGAGCATGGCCGGTCCGAGCGAATCCGACAAAGTTGCATTCTGCTCAGGCGTCGGGTCATCCTCGTCGACGATTGCTTCGCTGAGCCAGGCGTCAAGCGACGATTCTCCCCGAGTGGTGCGTCGGCGGAGCGCATCGAGGCAGATGCGTCCGATGACCCGGGTCAGCCACCCGCCGAGATTGTCGATGGACTCCGGGCCGTTCCGCTCCCAGCGGAGCCACGTCTCCTGAACGGCATCCTCGGCGTCCGAGTGCGAGCCGAGCACTCTCGTGGCCAACGCAGTGAGGCGA
Source organism: Brevibacterium sp. OS20 (assembly GCF_056837565.1). Lineage (NCBI taxonomy): Bacteria > Bacillati > Actinomycetota > Actinomycetes > Micrococcales > Brevibacteriaceae > Brevibacterium > Brevibacterium sp. OS20. The sequence goes on from NZ_CM166367.1 coordinate 1,684,745, forward strand.
GGGCGATGAGCTTCGAACTCTGAGGTCGAAGATGACTGCGCGATGGCTGTTACCTTTCCTGGCGGCGATGCGTCATCAGAGTGAGAGTCCGACCGGGCTCTTTCGGCAAAGGAGAATTGCAATGATGGACATCGTACTATGGGTCGTCGCCGCCGCAATGGCAGTGGCTTTCGGCATCGGCGGAGCCTCGCAGGTGATCCTGTCCAAGGAGAAGTATCGGGCGCTGGCTCACAGTCAGCACTGGGTGGACGATTTCAGTCCGGGGCATATCAAAGCCATCGGAACAATCAAGCTCCTCGGTGTGATCGGACTGATCGTGCCGCCGCTGGTGGGGGTCCTTCCGGTTCTCTCGCCGATCGCGGCGTGTGGACTCATGCTGGTGATGGCTGGGGCGGCGACAACCCGATTTCGACGCAGCGAATGGGGCCTGATGGCGGGGGACACCGCATACCTGCTGGTATTTGCGTTCCTCGCATGGGGCCGGTTTGCGTTGGCCCCGTTCGGGGGCTGAGCTGAGCGTCGCTCTTGTTCCCGGGGCCGATGTGTGCTTCCATGGAATAAGTGATTGCAGAATGCAATCACTCAATCTCAAGACTGATCCCGAAGGAGCGATCATGATCACCGGACTCATGGCCAATATCGTTGTCACCAGCGAGAAGGAAGCGACCGAATGGTATTCCCGACTCTTCGAAAGACAGCCGGATGACAAGCCGATGGCGGGGCTGGCCCAATGGCTCTTCGACGAGAGGTTCGGAATCCAGATCTGGGAGGACCCGCAGCGAGCCGGACGCTCCAACGTGGTTCTCGACGTGGACGACCTCGACACGATGGCCGAGCATCTGCGAGCGGCCGGAATCGACCATGACGAACCGTCCCCAGGAGGCGGACAGCGCATCCTGCCGGTCACCGATCCGGACGGAAACCAGGTGGTGTTCTTCGGTGAGTGAGGCAGCATCCGACCAGGGCGCGCCAGTGACCGCGACGATCAGCCTCGGCGCTGATTTCGAGCATCCGGTCTCAAAGGTCTGGAACGCCTTCGCCGATTCGGATCAGCGCGTGCAGTGGGGAGTCCCCGAGGGAGAGGAGATGGTGTGCGACATCGACGAATTCCGTCCGGGCGGTGCGATCCGTGCCCGCTGTGGGTCACCGGGAGAACTCGAGTTCGTCTCCACCGGGCAGTACTGCTCACTTGAGCCGGGACGTCACATCGTCACAACGGAGACTCTCACCAAAGACGATGAGATCCTCTCGACGGCCATCATCACCTGGACCCTGACCGCTATCCCGACAGGCACCCGGGTCGAGCTCGTCGACCAGGTCGTGTCCTTCGTCGGTCGGGGAATGATCGACGGACACCGCAACGGCCATGACATCTGCCTGCGACAGCTCGGCGAATTCCTCAGTTCGTGAGGTCCGCGGCCCACGGCAGATCCGCACCCTCACGGCTGACCGTGATCGCCGCAAGCGCCGATGCGCGATCTCCCAGGGCTGTGAGTTCTGCCGTGCTGAGATCGGACACAGCGTTCTCCTGTGCATTCAGGTCGTGGATGAGTGAGACCATGAACGTATCCCCGGCCCCGATCGTGTCTTTGACTTCCACCTTCTTTGAGGTCACCGATGCCCGCGCCGAGGCGGTCGCCACGATCGCACCCTCACCACCGCGAGTCATGGCGACCAGATTCGCCCCGAGGCTGAGAAGACGGTCGACCTGTGCGGACTCGTCGAGATCGGGATAGAGCCAGTTCGCATCGACGTCGCTGAGTTTGAGAACGTCGACTCGACGAGCCAACTCCTCGAATCGCGGCAGCGCATCTTCGCGGGCGCCGATGATCGACGGTCGGATATTCGGGTCGAAGGAGATGAGCGGACGAGGATGCGTACCGAAAGCCCCGGTCGCAGAGGCGAGGACATCATCGATGGCTGCGGCGCCGGGCGAAAGGAATGCCGCAATCGAGCCGAAATGCACAACGGAGCGAGGTGCGTCCTTGAGCAGGGAAGAGTCAGGGTCCCACCGCAGGTGGAACTCGTACTCGGCGGAGCCGTCATCGGCGAGGCGAGCCAGCGCCGTCGACGTGGCGCCACGTGGTGAAGCGAGCACGGCGACCTGAGACTCCTGAAGATGAGCGAGAAGGAACCCACCGTGGAAATCATCGCCGACATCGGTGAGGAACTCGACATCGTCGCCGAGGCGGCCCAGCCCGAGAGCGACATTGGCTGGAGCTCCACCCGGTGCATATCGGTCTGGACTCCCGGGCGTGCTGACGATGTCGATGAGGGCCTCACCGATGACGAGAATGCTCATGGGCACGATTCTAAGGTGAAAAGTCTTCTCCAGCTGTGACCTGCATTAATAGGTCGGAAATCGATGAACGATGTTAATTCGCCTCGTGTCATGTCAGTGCCGTCTGGAACTGTGTGGCCATGGACAAGAACACCATTGACAACGACGTCAGAACGATCATCGACGAGGAGACCGCACGTGTCTTCGCTCCGCGCCCCGGCGAATGCCTGGCCTGCTATGTGTTCCGCCAACTCGGCGAATTCGGCTGCAACGGCACCCACAGGTTCGCGGAAGGCTTCCGTGACCGTACGGCTCCACGCGCCACGGCTCTTCTCGCGCGGCTGAGCAGCATGGGTGCCTGCTGCTGTGACTGTGAAATGTTCTTCAACGCCTTCACTTTCGCCGCCAAACCGTGGATCACCAGCATGCCGTTCGGTGAGGTCATCGGCACTCCCTTCGGCAGTGAGGAAGCCATCGACATGAGAGAAAGGTTCGGAATCGACGAACCTCCCTCGGCGAAGCTCTACCTCTGCTGCCGACTGGTGAGACGGGGATCCACCCAAGCCTGCGGAAACTGGGCCCGCCTCCGACGGTGGTGACACAGCCGGGTCCGGCAGAATAGAACCATGCCTGCCGCTCTGCCGCTCTTCCTCGACTGCGACCCCGGAATCGACGATGCTATTGCACTGGCCTACCTGTGCTGCCAAGACGACGTGGACGTTGTCGGCATCGCCGCATCCGGAGGCAACGTCGCCACCGCACAAGTCGTCGAGAACACCCGCGGATGGCTGTCGCTGGCCGGACGCAGCGACATTCCCGTACACGCCGGCCACAGTCTTCCGCTGGCATGGCGGGTCCTGCAGATGGATCCGCAGGCAGCGGAGACGGCAACGGGCGAAGCCCTGGAATATGCCGACCTCACCCATGGGGAGTCCGGGCGGGGATATGCGCGGCTGCCGACCCCGAGCGGGCCGGTGAGTTCGGTGACGGCGGCTCAGGCCTGGGTCGATGCTGCCCACGCCCATCCCGGACAGCTCCTCGGTGTCGTCATCGGTCCAGCCACGAATCTTGCCCTGGCCCTCGAAATCGACCCGGAACTCCCGAGTCTGTTCAAACGTCTCTTCATCATGGGCGGAGCGTTCAACTACCGGGGCAACACCCACCCGACGACGGAATGGAATGTCACCTTCGACCCTGAGTCCACCGCCCAGGTGCTTGCCGCTTTCGACCGCACCAGACAGGAGGAGAGGCTGGCCCACCTTCCGGTCATCGCCCCGATCGAAGCGACCGAAGCCGTTGAGATGACACCCGAGCGTCTCGCCACCATCCTCGACGGATCCTCTGCCGGTGGTGCCGATGACCGCTGGCAATCAGTACTCGCACAACTGGCCGAGGCGCTTCGGTTCTACTTCGAATTCCACGAAACCGACGGGCTCGGCTACCTCGCCCACATCCACGACCCGTTCGTCCTCGCCTGCGCTCTGTCCTGGGCTCGGCAAGACACCACAACGTCGACCGGAACAGAGCTCGAGGGATCGGACTCCGACGCCCGGGAGCCGTCCGCCCCGGTGCCCGTGAGGGGAAGTGCGGGGGACCTGCCATGGGCGTCGACGCTGTGGGCACCTGTCGATGTCGAACTCACGGGTACACTCACACGAGGCGAAACCGTCGCCGACTGGCTGGGGCGGTGGGGCCGCCCCGTGAACGCAGAGATCATCCGCGCCATCGACGCTCCTGCCTTCCTCGACCACCTGAGCGCCACCCTGATGAAAGGACCACCCGCATGACCGCACACTCCAGACAGTCTGGGCAGGGGCCGACCACCATGGTCGGTCCCGGACAAAACCGCAACCGCACTCTTCCCCTCATCCTCACACTGCTCGGCACCCTCATCGTCTTCGGCACCTACGTCGCCGTACTCCTCACCCAACCTGCCAACCTCGGCGTTGACCTCGGATACACCACTCTGTGGGTCATGCTCGGCTATCTCGGCGGAGGAGTTCTGCTCGCCGCAGGCACTCTCCCGCTCATTCCTCGCAGCGTTCTCGCGCTCATCCCGGTCGCCATCGCCCTCAACGTCGTCGTCGGGCAGATCATCGGCAACTACACGCCTGTGCCCCTCTACCTCGACTCCATCGGAACCGTGCTCATCGGCGTCCTGGCAGGCCCCGCAGCAGGTGCCTTCACGGGAATCATCTCGAACCTCATCTGGGGCGTGACCCTGAGCCCCAGCGTCATCGCCTTCAGCTCCGGGGCCGCCTTCATCGGCGCCGCCGCCGGCTGGGCAGCAAGGCTCGGAGTCTTCCGCACACCCTGGACCGCGATCATCGTCGGCGCCGTCGCCGGTGTTCCCGCCGGCGCCATCGGAGCACCCGTCGCCGCTTATGTCTTCGGCGGCGGGCTGGGGGCCGGCACCGGGGGAGTCGTCGCGATCCTCCAAGCGACGGGCCTCGAGATGTTCAATGCCACCTTCGCTCAGAGCATGGTCTCCGACATCGTCGACAAGGCGCTCATCTTCGCCCTCGCCTATGTCGTCATCCAGTCGCTGCCCAAACGCATCGTCGGTCGCTACGAGTTCGCCGCTCATAGTCGCCCCCGGGCGAAGAAGTCCGACGGCCCCGATCTGACCAAACAGACCGAATCGGCACAGCCGGCGGAATGAGTCACGCCTCTTCCGACATGCACGCCGCCGTTGACGCGGCTGAGGCTCACCGCCCGAAGCGTCGTCTGCACCCTGCCACGGAATTGATCATCCTTGCCTGCAGCCTGCTGCTCGTCTTCGGAATCCCCTCTCCGATCGTGCCGGTCATCATCCTGACCGGCACGGTCGTGACCGTGACAGTCTCACCCGCCGTGCGACTGCGGGAATGGGCGATGACAGTAGGTCTCCTGTGCCTGCCGACTCTGGTTGTGCTGATCGTCGTGCAGGGGCTGTTCTACCCCGGAACCGATGTGTATGTGCTCTGGCAGGTCGGACCCGCTCGCCTCAGCGTCGAAGGACTGAGCATCGCCGTTCAGATCTGGCTGCGGGTGAGCGCCCTGATCGGGCTGTGCGCGATGTTCGGTCTGGGTGCCGACTCCGCTCGCCTCTTCGACGGTCTGCGTCGACTTCGTCTGCCCTCGGCAGTCGCCTATATGTGCGCCTCTGCCATCGGTCTCATCCCAATGATCGGCGCACGCACCCGACACATCATCGAAGCCAGACAGGCCCGCGGCTGGGCCACCGACTCCTGGCGGGTGCGCATCCGACTGCTGCCGGGAATCGTCACAGGACTCGTCACCGCGATCCTGCTGACCGTCGACCAACGTCACGACGTGCTCGAATCCAGCGGACTCAATTCGAACGCGACCGCGACTGCGCTCCAGGACCACACGGACGGGACAGGGCAGAGCCTCCTGCGGATCCTGACTCCGCTCGTGAGCATCGGACTCATCGTCGCCTCGGTGACGGGATCCCTCCCGCTGCCGGGCGCCGCGCAGCTGATCGGCGGTGCCTGAGATGACCGTTTCGATCACGGACGCGTGGTTCACCTATCGTGGAGAGGACACTGCCGCGCTGAGCGGAATCACTTTCGACGTTGTCAGCGGCACCATGACCGCAGTGCTCGGACCGCTCGGATCGGGAACGTCGACTCTCTGCCGCCTGTTCGCCGGACAGGTCGTCTCTCGGGGAGCCCTGACCGGCACCATCGACCGGAACGGAACCGTGGCGCTGCTCGGCGATGACCCGGAAGCGCAACTGAGCGGAATGACCAGCCACGTCGGTGACGAGTCCCAGCTGGCGTGTCGACTGTACGGGCATGATCCGGCCGATGCCCACCGCCGAGCCCGGAACCTGCTCGAGCTCCTCGGCATCGGAGACCTATGGAACCGACGGCTGGACACGCTCTCCGGAGGGCAGAGGCAACTGGTCGCGGTGGCACGGATCCTCGCACCCGGGCCCGACCTGCTCGTTCTCGACCAACCAGCACAGTCCTTGGATCCGCAGATGCGTGTGCGCCTGGTGACAGTGCTGCAGGAATTCTGTGATCGGGGAGGGGCTGTGCTCATCACCGGTCATCAGACTGACGAACTGACCCGGATCTGCGAAGAGGTCCGCTTCCTTGACGCCGGTCGGCTGCAGACGGCGACTCCCACGGTTCGATCCGTCGGAATCTGGGACAGCCGCCCGAACGATGATGCGACTCTCTCGACGATGCTGAGGTCACAGGCAGATCCGCTGCTCACCGTTCGCGACCTCACCGTGGATCGGGGGAGCAGCCGAATCCTCGACGGCCTCGACCTCGATCTGCGGCCCGGCGAACTCACCTCAGTCACCGGTGCCAACGGGGCCGGCAAGTCCACGCTTCTGCGGGCCCTCCTCGGCCTGCTCGACCGGTCGGCGTCCGTGACGGGCACGATCACAGTCAGCCGCCTCGGCGAGATGATCCGATTGGACACCCTGCCCGCCCACGCGCGCAGTGCTCACCTCGGATGGGTGGGACAGGATGCAGGACTGCAGCTCTCCGCAGCCACAGTGGCACGCGAACTGCTTCACGCCGCTCCGCTGCCGCCGCATCGACGGCGAGACCGAAAGCGAGTGCGCGACCATCGCCTGGCAGCCGCAGACAGCGTCCTCGCCGAGGCGGACCTGACCGAGGTCGCCGACGACCATCCATTCGACCTCGATGTGGCCAGGCGCAAAGACATCGTCATCGCCTCGGCTCTGATGACCGAGACCACGGTGCTGCTGCTTGACGAACCGACGATCGGGCGCGACCTCGCGGCAATGACCCGACTGAACGCGATTATCGAGTCGTTCCTCAACAGTGGAGGCGCTGTCCTGGCAACAACACACGACCAGCGCTGGGCGAACGAGTTCGCGCACCGCAGACTGCGGCTTATCGACGGGCGAGCCCGGTCATGATGGAATGGCGGGCGGATACTTGAGAGCGGATGACAGCGGTCAGTAGTCGAAGGAATCGTCTCCGGCGGCTGCGGGGCTGCGCAGCCTCTGCAGGTGCAGATGCCTGATGAGGCGGATGACCGGGCGAATGAGCATCTCGACACTGCCGATGACGAACAGCCAGGTTCCCGAATAGGTCAGTGATTCGGAGAAGAACATGAAGCTGCCGATGAGGAACCACAGGCCGATGAGCACATCATTGGCGATGCTGATCACCTGGTAGCGCTGCCGGACGACGAGTTCCTCCCGCCCGATCCGCAGATGAAGATCCGGATTGTGCTCGGTCAACACTCTCTCCTTTCCCGCTGAATCTGTTTCACAGCGAGCCTACCGCCGCCGCCCGGGCACGGACTCCGACCGGCGCCGAATCTCGTGTCAGGGGCTGCGCCTACCGTGAGAACATGGATCAGAAGTCGAAACCATTCGATTCCCACGTTGCCGAGTTGCTCGACCGTCACTTGCCGATGTCATGGGATGAGTTGCTCGCCGCTGTTCGTCGGTTCCCGCAGCTCTCCGCCGTCGAAGCGGCCCGCGGTGCGAAGCAGAGGCCCGATCGCACGACCGACGGTCTCAGGTCTCTGCCCGCGGCGAGCCCACCCACCTGGGATGGACTGCACGCAGTCATCAATACGCTGCACCGGAAGAACCTGCTGCCGGACGACCTTCCGCACACACGCAGCCCCTCCGTCATGCTCATCCATCTCCTCAGCGAACTCGCGCTCAGCCTCTCCGACCACCGCAGGCCAGGGCGCGACCTCGGTGCGGCGTCGGTCGAGCCGAAGGCTGAGGGAGTCCAGGCGCGGTTCGAAACCGAATGCATCATCTGGCTCATCACCGGGCGACTCGGTGTGAGGGCCGCCGCGACCGGATCACTCAAGGGCTACCTCAAATACGGAGAGCTCATGCCCGAGTTCTCCCGGGACCGGGTGCTGCAGACCGTCGACACGATCGAGGGACTCTTCGGAGGTGCGCTCGCCTTCGGGATCATGATCCGAGAGGAGATGCCGAGCCTGTTCGAACTCGATGACAGCTTGGCTGTCTGAACCCTGGCAAAGCGCCTTCGACCCTGGTGCTCAGCCGTCCACCGGAGCAGAATGACCATCATGTCCACCTCACCACAGCGCTGGAGCATTGCCACCGTCTACCCCGATATGTGGGTCGATCCCGACGACGACCCCCGCAGCTCCGACAGACACAGTCCCGACGGAGAACTCGCCACACTGCTGAGCTACCTGCGCGACTACCGGCTGACCCTGGATCTGAAATGCCAGGGACTCACGTTTGAGCAGATGATGAAGCTCTCCGTCCCACCGTCGACGATGTCGCTGTTCGGGTTGGTCCGTCACATGACCGAAGTGGAGCGAGACTGGAGGAATTGGATCACCGACGGCGAACCCGAACCCCCGATCTATGGGAGCTTGGATGACGCATTCGACCTCAGTGATGTTCCGTCTCACCCCGAGGAAACCGTCCTCACCGATGCCTTCGCCCGACTGGAACAGGAGCAGGCCGCCACCGACGCTGAAGTCAGCAGACACGACGACCTCGGCACACACGTGGGCCGAGAAGACATCGCGGTTCGGGAATTCTTAGTCCACCGCATCGAAGAATATGCCCGCCACTGTGGTCACGCTGACCTGCTGCGTGAATGCATCGACGGCAGAACCGGACAATAGGGAGCCACCGACCATGAGCCGAACAATCCAGGTGACCGTCGACTGCCACGACCCCGAAAGGCTCGCCCGCTTCTGGGCCGAAGCACTCGGCTACATCATTCCAGGACCTCCGGGGGTGCGACTCGGTGCTGACGACGACCCCCTCGTCGCTTGGAAGGAATTCATCGCCGGACTCGGCATCGAACTCGGTCCCGAGAACATGCGTGCCGCCATCGAAGACCCTGAACAGGTCGGTCCTCGGGTCTTCTTCCAAACGGTGCCCGAGCCCAAAACGGTGAAGAACCGCGTGCACCTCGACGTCCGTGCCGCTCCGGGACTCGACGGCGATGAGCGGATGGATGCACTCGAAGCAGAATGCACCCGACTCACGGGACTCGGAGGCACTCGGTTGCGCCGAGTCGATCCGGACCCGCCGTTGGAACACGGCTTCATCGTCATGGCCGATCCCGAAGGCAACGAATTCTGCCTTGACTGACCAGCAGTCTCGAACCCCTTCAGATGAGATTGTTCTCAGAAACGACTTGTGAAAGGTGTTCGCTTGCTAGCGTGGCAGCCATGAAGACGAATCGCATGGCAATGAGTACAGTGGCCGGACTTGCAGCACTCACTCTCGGCCTGGCCGGGTGTGGCGGAAGTGATTCCGGAAACGGAGGCGATGAGGCGCAGGACTCGTCCGCGGCAAGCGAATCGGCCGAGGCCAGCCCTGCCGGAGGCGAGGATCAGAGCGACGATGGCCAAAACGATGACGGCGATGAAACCAGGCCGGCGGAGGAATCGTCCGGGAAAGGCCTGAGCGCCGGTGCCGACCTGAGCAAAGAATCGCCGGCCATCAGTGCCGAAGACGCGATCAAGACTGCCGAGGAGGAAGTCGGGAACGGAATCGTTCATGGCATCGAGCTCGACTGGGACGACAAAGACGAGGCCTGGCAGTACGAGGTGTCCATCCTCGACGGAAACACCGACCATGACGTCGAGATCGACGCGGAGACCGGGAAGATCGCCGAACACGAGCAGGACTCGACCGATGACAAAGAGAAGGCCATCGACCTCAACGATCCGATGGCCTTCGACGACGCTCTCAAACTTGCCCAGAAGAAAGCCGACGGAAAGCTCGTGAGCTGGAAACTCGAATTCGACGACGGCAAGCAGGAGTACCAGTTCGATTTCGAGAAGGGCAGCGGAGACGTGGAAGTCACCGTTGACACCGACTCCAAGAGAGTCAGCGTCGATGACTGACACCGGTCGTCTCACGGTCATCGCCGGACCTATGTTCTCCGGAAAGTCCGAAGAGCTTATGCGCAGGGTCCGGCGGGCTACGATTGCCGGAATCGATGTCCTCGTCGTGTCCCACTCGCTCGACACCCGATCGGACATCTCCACGATCACCTCGTACACCGGGGTGAATATCCCCGCAGTGCCGCTCGGAGACGTCGCGTCCCTTGCAGGGGCGGCCCTACAGAAGGACTATGACCTCATCGCCATCGATGAGGCGCAGTTCTTCGGCCCGGAGCTCGTCCCCGCCGTCGAGGACCTCCTCAGCCGTGGACTCGACGTCATCGTCGAAGGACTGTGCGTGACCTTCGACGGGCAGCCGTTCGAACCGCTGCCCAGCTTCATGGCCGTCGCTGAGGAGGTCCTGAGACTCACGGCGGTGTGCACAGTCTGTGGGAAGGACGCTGTGTTCCACCAGCGTTTGGAACAGACGGAGAGCCCGAACGGACCAGACGCAGCACGGGCAGTTCAGCCACCCGAGGCGACTCTGGCCGCGACTGAGATCGACGCCAGCCACATCGGTGGCTTGGATACCTATGTCGCTCGCTGTCGGCAGCACTTCACCGGGGCCGGGTAGCTTCACCGGACCTGTCCAACGGTCCTAGCCGTCGATGCTGTCCCAGACCTCTCGCCAGATCCGCGCGAGGTCTGGGATCTGATAGTGGGCGTTGAGGCCGCTCGGCTGCGGAACCACATGCAGCGCCACATCAGCCGGCCACCCGTCGATCAGCGTCGTATCCTGCCGGCCGAGCCGAGCTTTCGGCACCTGAAAGCCGGTGCGGAACGCTGTGATCCCGGCGATCGCGACCGCCCGGGGTCGGATATCGGCAAGACGCTCGATGAGGTGAGCCGCACCTTCACGCAGCTCCTGCCGGGAGAGTTCGTCGGCGCGGACAGTGGCTCGCCCCACGAGGTTGGTCAGACCGATTCCACGACTGAGCAGCTGCAGCTCATCCGCAGGCTCGAGCCCACACGAGGCATCGACTTGGTGATCGGTGAGACCCGCCTGATGCAGAGACGGCCAGAAACGGTTGCCGGGACGTGCGAACGGCGCATTCACCGCGGCCGTCCACAGCCCCGGATTGATGCCGACGATGAGCATCTTCAGCCCGGAGGAATCGCTCGGCAGAATATCGTCGATCGCATCCGGGTCGTCCGTGGCGAAAGCCGCGAGATCGTCCTTGGTCGGTTTGCGACCGCCCAGAGGGGATAGCCGACGATTGCTGACGAAGTTGTCCTCACTCACATCTTTCACACTACCGTCGTACCATGAGCCACGATCATGTGACCCCACAGCCCGGAGAGTCCGCACCCTTCCATTTCAACGACCGCTGGACCACCGACGCCGGAATCGAATCGGTGTGGGCGGTTCTGGAACAGGTCGACGAGTGGCCTGGGTGGTGGCCGGGACTGACAGCAGCCGAAAGGGTCGGGGCCGCACAGGCTGACGTTGATGCCGCCGATCTGCCGGTGACCCCAGGCAGCCGAGCCCGCCTTCTGGTCCACGCACCGGTCGGGTGGTCTCTGCGGTTCTCCATCGAAGTCGAGGAGGTCGATGCACCCCATCACATCCGGTTCCGGGCGAGTGGTGATCTGCGCGGCGAAGGCAGATGGACTCTGACCGCCACCGAGGGGGTGACGACAATCGATTCTCTGTGGTGTGTGACGACGAGCAGAACGATCATCAGTGCGATGCGACCGCTGTCCGGACTCATGCATGGGGCAGTGATGAGTGCCGGCGAACGGGGACTGCGATCACGACTGGCCGACCGGCCCGGCTCCTGAGCGAACCGGTACCCAGGTCCTCGAATCTGCCGGTCGCTGGTCTCTCTGGTCTGCCGAGGCGCGAGCGGCGGCCTCCCACGCCTCGATGCCCCCGGCAAGCGAGCGCAGACGTACTCCGGTCGGGACCGATCGGGACAGAATCTGGGCGGCCTCGGCCGATCGGGCCCCGGACTTGCAGTGGAAGACGATATCGACCGGTGCCTCAGCCCGGCCGGAGGCACCGAGCAACGACTCAAGCGCCTGCCACCCGCCGTCTCGGAGGGCGCCGAGCGGCAGATGCATCGAGCCGGGGATGGCCGCCAGCTCACGTTCCCAGTCCTCCCGCACATCGACGACGAACACATCGTCTTCGACGGACAGGAATTCGGCGACGTCGATCTCATCCGCCGCAGGCTCTGCCACGCCGCCGCCGTCGAGGTCCACAGCACAGGCGGCAGCCACCTCGGTGAGGTCGGTGACCGGGGGACGGTCGGGATCGAGGGAGAACCGCAGGGTCGAGTACTCCCCGGTCAGCGCCTCATAGCGCAGCAGCCGACCGATGAATGGGGCACCGATGCCGCAGATGAGCTTGATCGCCTCGGTTGCCATCGCCGAGCCCACGGTTCCGCACAGCACACCGAGGACTCCGCCCTCGGCGCAGTTGGGCACCGAATCGGGTTCCGGGATATCCGGGAACAGATCGCGCAGCATCGGCCCGTGACCGGGAACGAACGTGCTCACCTGACCGGCGAAGCGGAAGATCGTGCCCCACACCAACGGGGTGCCGGTGAGTTCGGCGGCATCATTGGATAAGTACCGAGTGGCGAAGTTGTCCGCCCCGTCAACGACGACATCGTGTTCAGCGAAGAGACCGAGCACATTCTCCGGGCTCAGCCGTTCCGCGATCGTGCGCACCTCGAAGTTCGGATCGAGCCGGTGCACGGCATCGGCGGCAGATGAGACCTTCGGTCGGCCCACATCCGCATTCCGGTGGATGATCTGGCGCTGCAGGTTCGAAGCCTCCACCACGTCATCGTCGATGATCGTGATCGACCCGACTCCTGCGGCCGCGAGATAGTTGAGGACTGGAGCCCCGAGCCCGCCGGCGCCGATGACCAGCACCGAGGCGGCCCGCAGACGCCGTTGTCCCTCGAGTCCGAATCCCGGCAGGCTCAGGTGCCGGGAGTAGCGTTCCAGCTCCGTCCGGGACAGAGACTCCACGGGGTCGACGAGAGGAGGCAGCGACGGAGGAGTGGCGGCAACGGTGGTCATTGTGCTGCGAGCATTCCATCGAACGGCGATGATGCCAATGCCAACGGTCGTTTGGGAATCCTCCCGGCTCCGGCCGCCAGATGCCCGGCCTCGACGGCCAAAGCCATCGCCCGGGCCATGGCGTGAGCATCGTGGGCGCGGGTGACCGCCGAGGCCAGCAGCACCGCGGTGCACCCGAGCTCCATCGCCAGAGCGGCATCGGAGGCGGTGCCTACACCGGCGTCGAGGATGACGGGCACCTGTGCACGGGAGACGATGGTCTCGATGTTGTGAGGGTTGAGGATGCCCAGCCCACTGCCGATCGGAGCACCGGCCGGCATCACCACAGCTACACCAGCGTCCTCCAGACGCTTCGCCAGGGCCGGATCGTCGTTCGTGTAGGCGAAGACCGTGAACCCATCGAGGACGAGCTCCTCGGCTGCGGCGAAGAGCTCGATGGGATCCGGCAGCAGGGTGTCCTCATCGGCGATGACCTCGAGCTTCACCCAATTCGTCTCCAGCGCCTCTCGGGCCAGTCGGGCGGTGAGCACGGCGTCTCGGGCCGTATAGCAGCCGGCGGTGTTCGGCAGCACCCGAATACCCAGACGCTGGAGCATGGTGAACACTGAGTCGCGGGACTCGGCGTCGAAACGGCGCATCGCCACAGTGGTCAGCTCGGTTCCCGAAGCCACGAGTGCGTCTTCGAGAATGCTCAGGGAACTCGCCCCTCCCGTGCCCATCACGAGGCGAGACGACATCTCCACATCATCGATCGTCCAGGTCATCTCAACCTCCCTGCACAGCGGTGACGATGTCGACGGTGTGCCCGTCGGCCAGGGTGCAATCGGACCAGGCACCGCGACGGATGACTTCACCGTCGACGGCCAGGGCGATGCCCAGGCGGCCGCCGTCGGCTGGTGTCCCATCGGGGTTCAGCTCCCGTCCGGTGACGTCGGCGATGAGGTCGAGCGCCGAGGTGGCACCCGGCAGCTCATGGCGAGCGCCGTTGAGGACGATGGTCGGTGAGTGTTCGTGGTCGGTCATGAGATGCTCCTCATCGGGTAGGCACTGGTGTGGTCTGTGGTGAAGCGGTGTGGGGACACGGACTCGAGCGTCCCGTCAGGAGGCCAGTCGGAGGCGACGCCCAGGGCGAGCTCGGCACCGAGCCTGCCGCCGAACGGGGCCAAGAGGATGCCGTGGCGGAAATACCCGGTGCTCACGATGCAGCCGGGATCGATGCGGCCGATCATCGGCAGGTCGTCCGGAGAACCGGGCCGGGCACGGGTGGTGATATCGGTGATCTCCGCGTCGAGGATGCCCGGGACCAGTCGCTGCCCGTCGGCGAGCAGCCGGTGAATCGCCCCGGCCGGAGTGCCGGAGAGTCCGTCCTCACGCGAACTGGCACCGAGCACGATCTCGCCGTCCGGGCGAGGAACCAGGTAGACGGGGCGACCATTGACCAGCCCGCGGATGGTGCGGCTCAGCAGCGGAGTCGCCTTCGCGGAGGCGCGCAGTCGCAGAACATCACCCCAGACCTCACGCAGAGGCAGCTGCGGGGCACCGACGAACGCGGACACAGCGCTGCCGGCGCAGATGATCACCTGATCGGCCTCCAACCGGCGGCCATCGCCCAGTGCGACTCCCACAGTCGTATCGCCGTCCTTGATCAGGCTGGCCGCCCGCTGGCGAATGAAGCCTCCTGAGTGAGAGGACAGGACAGTCAGCAATGCGGCAGTGAGCCGACGGGGGTCGATCGAGTGATCGCCTGGAATGTGCACGGCCCCGGCGACGGCAGGCGACAACGACGGCTCAACCCGGCGGGCAGCACTGCCGGTGATGAGCTCGGTGGCGAAACCGGACCGCGACTGTGCATCGCGCAGCTCCCGCAGAGCCTGCAGATCAGCTCGGTCACCGGCGCACACCAATGTTCCGGCATCCGAAAAACCGAGATCGCTGCCAGCGGCGCTCGCCACCTCGGCGGAGAACTGAGGATACATCTGCGCGGAGGCTCGCATCAGCGGGTACAGGGGAGTCTGCCCCCAGACCACCTCGGCGGCGGGAGCGAGCATCCCTGCGGCAGCATGGCTCGCACCCTGAGCGGGCGCAGGATCGATGATGGTGACTTCGGTACCGAGGCGGCGCAGATACCAGGCCGTGGACAGGCCGATGATCCCGGCGCCGACGACAATGACTCTCACAGCTTCTCCCTCCGGCGGCATGATCCGCATCAGGTCTGACGGTCGGCTCTTACGCCCTCTCAGCCTCGTTGGGAGGCTCCCGCGAACTCCTCTACTCTATGACCATGACCACACAGATGCCACCGCGCACCGCAGCGCGGCAGACGAAGAGAGCCTGGAGAGAGGCACGACTGGCAGAGGCGAAGCTCTACCTGTGCACCGATGCCCGGACCGGTCAGGGCGACCTCGCCGAGTTCCTCGACGCCGCCTACCGTGGAGGTGTCGACATCATCCAACTGAGGGACAAGAGCCTCGAGGCCCGCGCCGAGATCGCGGCATTGGAGGTCCTCAAAGATATTGCCGCCCGTCACGACAAGCTCTTCTCAGTCAATGACCGTGCCGACGTTGCGCTGCTGACCGACGCCGACGTCTTCCACGTCGGTCAGGGCGACCTCACCAGTGCTCAGGCCAGGGCTGTGCTCGGACCCGATGTCATCCTCGGCCGCTCGACCCATTCCCTCGAGCAGGCGCTCGCCGCCGAGGCGGACCCGGAGACCGACTATTTCTGTGTCGGGCCGGTCTGGGAGACCCCGACGAAGCCGGGCCGCGCCTCTGTGGGGACGGCGCTGCTGA
Source organism: Brevibacterium sp. OS20 (assembly GCF_056837565.1). NCBI lineage: Bacteria > Bacillati > Actinomycetota > Actinomycetes > Micrococcales > Brevibacteriaceae > Brevibacterium > Brevibacterium sp. OS20. Next base: position 1,700,744 of record NZ_CM166367.1, read on the forward strand.
CCGCCACCGCCGCCGAGGCGGCCAAACCGTGGTTCGCGATCGGCGGTATCGCGACCGGGGAGAGGCTGGACGCGATCCGGCAGGCGGGCGCGAGGCGTGCCGTCGTCGTCCGTGCGATAGCCTCGGCTGAGGATCCCGCTGCGGCCGCGCGGGAGCTCAAGGAGGAGTTGGAATGACCCAAGCAGCTGACAGAGCATCCGAGGGAATCGGTGCTGGCGCTGACCTGTCGGTTCTCATCGCCGGGGCGGGGGCGACCGGCGGAGCGTTCGGCACCTATCTGCAGGAGGCCGGACGCGATGTCACTTTCCTGCTCCGGCAGGCACGGGCGGAGACGGTCCGCGCGGAGGGACTGCGCTTCACTGCACCCGGTGATGATCGGACGAATCAGGTCGATGTCATCACCGCTGAGGAACTCACAGCCGCATCACGAACCTTCGACCTCGTCATCGTCGCGGTCAAAGCGGGTGGACTCGACTCGGTCATCGCCGATATCGGACCGGCTGTGGGCGAGCAGACGACGATCATTCCGTTCCTCAACGGCATGGCTCAGATCGAGAAGCTGCAGAGCAGATACCCCGGACAGGTGCTCGGAGGGTTCGTCAAGATCGTCGGCACCATCAGGGACGGAGCCGTCGTCCAGCTCACCGACCTGGCCGTGATGACCATCGGAGATCTCCACGGCGCCGAAGTGCCCACACGCATCTCCGAGGCGCTCGATGTGCCCGGATTCAAACTCCAGACCGTCGATGGAATCATCGACGGGCTGTGGGAGAAATGGATCTTCATCGCCGCGGCAGGAGTCGTCACCTGCCTGTTCCGCGCCCCGGTCGGAGCGATCATGGAAGCCGGCGGCAGATCGCACGTGTATGCCATCATCGATGAACTCGAAGCCGTGGCGGCTGCGGCAGGACACCCGGTGTCGGAAGCCTCCCACGCCATGACTATCAAGATGCTCACCGAGGACGGTTCCGCCTTCACCTCATCCCTCTACCGGGATGTGACGGCAGGGCTGCCGAGCGAAACGGAGCACATCCTCGGCGACCTGTCGATCAAGGCGGAGGATCTGGGAGTGGCGACTCCGCTGCTCGACCTCACACTTGTGCAGCTGCGGGCAGGGGAAGCCCAGAAGCGGCTCTGACTTCGGCAATGCCGGTGCGCAGCATCGCCAGATACGGCTCCTGCGGCTGAGCGTGTTCGACGTCTGACGAACGATGCGCGGCGGTGAACGTGACCATCGGGACACCGTCGACATCATCGAGGACGAGCAGCGTCTCGTACCCGCCCGGACCCAGAGAGTGGGAGCTGCCGGCTGCCAGATCGAAGACGAGGCGTTCCAGCGGACTGTCCGGTTCGGGCGGTCGGTGCATCTCCTGTGCCGCCACATCGGCGAACTGTTCGGCAGTGATGAGGTAGGCCTTGGCGGGGGTCGGTCCGGGGAGGAAATGATCGTAGAAGGCCATGCCGCCGCCCCACACCTTGGACTCGCCGGCGAAATAGATCGTTCCGGGCAGTTCGATCCCGGCTTCTGCGCGGGGCAGTGTTGCGTCCCTGGCACCTGGATAGGTGACCATCGCCCCGGGCGGTCGCCCGCCCTGCAGATAGCAGGCGAGCCGATCGCGAGCCATATTCGATCCGTAGCTGACGTACCACACATATGTTTGAGACATCCCTGCCATCGTGACATCTCGGTCTTGGAATTCGGTGAATCGGTGCCGAGTGTGTCCTCTGCGGCGCCGGCATAATCGGCGGATGAGTTCGGCGCTGCCGGTGATGGCCAGGGCGATGCCGATGCCCACGGCGACTCCGAGCAGCGGCCGGTCCTCGAAGATCATTCCCCCGATGAGTCCGATCACCGTCGAATAGAGCGCCCAGGCGAGACTGCCGATCCCGTCCCAGAACAGGAAAGTGCGGATCGGGAACCCGAGCAGACCGGAGCCGATGGTGGCCAGGCTGCGGCCCCCGGGAACGAATCGGCCGGCGATGAGCACGGTCCCGCCTCGGCGAGAGAAGACCGTGTGGGCGGAGTCGAGCAGGTTCGCGATGCGAGCCCACCGTCGCCATCGGCCGACCCCGGTCGCAGCGAATCGGCCGACGAGGTGAGCCGCCAGATCCCCGAGGAGAGCCCCTCCGGCAGCGGCGAGGATGAGTCCTGCCGGGTGAGGGTGCCCCGTCGCGGCGAAGGTCGCAGCGGTGATGAGCAGAGTCTCCGACGGCACAATCGGCATGAGCGAGTCCAGTGCCGCGGCCACGGCTATGAGCAGGTACACCCATGGAGATGTGAGGGTGGCAGTGAGCAGCTCGAGTGCGAGATCCATACTCATCCACGCTAGGCACAAGACGGCAGGGCCGGTACGCGGTCGGGCACACGGTCAGTGCGGTCGAACAACAACCGCCATTGCGGAAAACCGGAATCCGAGACTGCGGCCGAACCTCTGGGAGGCGGCGTCAGGCGTTGCTACGATCGACTCATGCCCTGGCCGAGCGCGCTGTCCACCCGCCTTCCTCCCGAAGTACGGATGTTCACCGCGCGGTGGGCGCGGTCCGTACTCGCCGTCGCGTGGGGCGGTCTGCTGTGTCTGCCGCTGCTCATGGCCTCCGTGCTTCCGCCCACCTCACGCATGGCCGCGAAGGTGCGGAGCTGGGAACTCGCTCGGCATTCTCGCGGGTTCGGACTCGTCCTTGCCGACGAGCCGACCAAACGTCGGTTCCTGCTCGGCAACGGCCTGGTCGCAGCACTCGCCATCATTCCCACCGCGAACCTCCTCGGCGGATTCTTCGTCGTGACTCTCGGATCGCTCTTCCAAGGATTCTTCATCGGGGGAGCGGTCAACATCGGGTTCGACATGTGGTCGATCTCGCAACCCACGCTCTTCGTCGGTGTCCTCTACGGGGCGGCGAACCTCATCGGCGCCGTCGCTCTGGCCGAGGCGGCAAGCTGGGCGCATGGTCGCATCGACGCTCATTTCGTCGAGGTGGAGCGTCCCTTCGCCGTGTACACCCGCATCAGCGAGCTGCTGACGACCCGCCGTGGAGTCGTGCTCGCCATCGACGAGGAACGACGCCGGATCGAACGGGACCTGCACGACGGCGTGCAGCAGAATGTCGTCTCCCTGTCCGTGCTCATCGCCCGAGCCAGGCGTGCCTCTGACCCGGCGAAGTCCCAAGCGCTGCTCGACGATGCGCTGGTCCAGTCCCAGGACCTCATCGACGAGATGCGGGAAGTCGCCTGGCGGGTCTATCCCACTGCGCTGGACGACCATGGTCTTCGAACCGTGCTCGAGAGGATCGCCGGTCGCAGTCCTATTCCGCTGACCCTCGTGACCGTGCCGGAAGGCAGATTTCCGCCCGCAGTGGAATCTGCCGCCTACTTCGTCGTCCGTGAAGCCGTCACGAATGTCGTCAAACACGCCGAGGCGTCCGCGATCACGGTGAGCGTCGTCGCCGAGCCCCGGACCGCGTTGACCGTGACCGTCTCCGATGACGGTGTCGGTGGAGCCGATCCGCGCGGGGGAGGGCTCCAAGGGCTCACACGGCGGGTCGGAGCGCTCGACGGGAATCTCGAGGTCGACTCCCTTGAGGGCGCAGGCACCACAGTTCGAACTCGGATCCCGTTCGGGACCGACGCACAGGACGGCAGCACGACGAAGGAGAAGAGACAGAAGTGAACACGACAGAGGTCCAGACAGAGAACCGGATGCGCGTCGTCCTCGCCGATGACGCGGTGTTGCTGCGAGAGGGCGTCCGCAGTCTGCTCGAAGACGAAGGGATCAGCGTCGTCGCGTCCGTCGGAGACGGAGGGGAGCTGCTGCGGGCGGTCGCCGAGCTGCGCCCGACCCTGGCGATCGTCGATGTGCGGATGCCTCCGACTCACACCACCGAAGGACTCGAAGCGGCGTTGGCGATCAAACGTCGCTTCCCGGATATCGGAGTCCTCGTCCTCAGCCAGTATGTGCTGCGGGAGTATGCGACGGAGCTGCTGAGCACCGAATCGGTGGGCGTCGGCTACCTCCTGAAGAACCGGGTGACCGACATCGACCGGTTCCTCGAGTCCGTACAGCGGATCGCAGAGGGAGGAACGGTCATCGACCCCGACGTCGTCCGGCAGCTGCTCACCACCTCGGAAAGGCAGAATACGTTGTCGACGCTGACTCCACGTGAGAGCGAAGTGCTCGAGGCGATGGCCGAAGGACTGTCGAACCGGGGAATCGGCGAACGGCTCTTCGTCTCGGTCAGTTCCGTCGAAAAGGCGATCAGCTCCATCTTCGATAAACTCGGCCTCCAGGCAGGGGAGACCACGAGCCGCCGTGTCGCGGCAGTGCTCGCCTACCTCAACCGAGAACGAGGAGAGAGATGAAGCGCCGACTGCCCGATCTGAGAGAACTCGCCCCCTTGCTGCAGTTCGACCTGCCCCGACTCGACCGGGTCGCAGCCAGATTGGAGTCGGCCGCAGACATCTGGGACCTCCGCCGCATCGCCAAGCGCGTGACGCCGACCGCGCCGTTCGACTATGTCGACGGTGCCGCTCTGGACGAGCGGACCTTGGCGAAGAACCGTGAGGCGCTCGGCAACGTTGAGCTCCTTCCGCGCATCCTCCACGGAGTCGATGCGCCGGATACGTCGACGACGATCGCCGGTGCCCGAACCCGGCTGCCCTTCGGCATCGCCCCGACCGGTTACACCCGCATGATGCACTCCGAAGGCGAGGTCGCCGGAGTGCGTGCGGCGACGAAGGCCGGAATCCCGTTCTCACTGTCGACGATGGGCACGACCTCGGTCGAAGACGTCGCGCAGGCGGCGCCGGATTCCACCCGGTGGTTCCAGCTCTACCTGTGGAAGGATCGGCAGCGCAGCCTCGATCTGATCCAGCGGGCCGCCGCCAGCGGTTACGAGACCCTGCTGGTCACCGTCGACACTCCGATCACCGGTCAGCGTCTGCGCGATCACCGCAACGGTCTGACGATCCCGCCCCGACTGACGCTGGGAACCATCCTCGACGCCTCCTATCGACCCGGCTGGTGGTTCAACTTCCTCACCACCGAACCGCCGAAATACGCGTCGCTGTCGAACACCTCCCAGTCCCTCGCGGAGATGACGAAGACGATGTTCGACCCGACCCTCGACCTCGATGGCCTGCGGTGGATCCGCGAACAGTGGAACGGACGCCTGTTCGTCAAGGGAATTCTCACCGCCGAGGATGCCCGCCGCGCTCAGTCGATCGGAGCCGATGGACTCGTCGTCTCCAATCACGGCGGCCGGCAGCTTGATCGGGCTCCGGACTCGCTGACCTCACTGGCCGAAGTCCGTGCGGAGGTCGGACCGGAGATGGAGCTGATCTTCGATTCCGGGATCATGTCCGGCACCGATGTCGTCGCCGCGCTGTGCGCCGGAGCCGACTTCGTGCTCATCGGCCGGGCGTACCTGTACGGGCTCATGGCCGGAGGCCAGCGAGGCGTCGAGCGGGCAATCGAGCTCATCGGACAGGAAATCCTCACCGCCATGGGACTCATGGGTGCCCGGAGCATCTCTGATTTGGGTCCCGAGCTCGTCCGCGGGCTGCCTCAGGCACCGGCCGCTGACGGGGAGTTGCGGACCGACGCTGTGTGAGCCTCGGCCCGACGAAGGAGACCACGCATGATCATCGCGGCAACGGTCAACGAGCAGCTGAAGCACGTGGACTCGGACGAGCTGCGCATTCTCATCGTCGGAGCCGGAATCGCCGGGATCACCCTGGCGCAGCTGCTCCGGGGTCGCGGGATGCACCCGACCCTCATCGATCGGTCGGCCGATTCCGGTCGGATGATCGGTGACAATCGTGCCGGATATATGCTCGCCCTCATGCCCATGGTCGATCCCATCATCGAAGAACTCGAGTGCCGGGAAGCCTACCTCGAAGCCAGCGTCGGCATCGATCGCTATATCGCCCATGCACACACCGGGAAAGTCCTCCGACAGGACCACCTCGGTGATCTTCTGGCCGACTTCGGCGACTATCGCGGGATCTCCCGCTCAGCGCTGCTCGACGTGCTCACCGGCAGCGACTGCCCGATCGCCTTCGGCACCACAGTGACCGGTCTGTCCGACGACGGCGGCACCGTAACACTGGCCCAGGCGAGCGTCGGCCGACAGCGCTTTGGAGAGCAGGAACAGAGCCGTGGCCAGGAAGAAGTGCTCGAATTCGATGCCGTCGTCATCGCAGACGGAATGAATTCCCGAACCCGCAGGCTCGTGACAGGTGGGCCTGCCGCGACCGCCATGTCCGGCTCCGGCAAGACTTCCGCTGACGGTTCTGATAAGCCCTCGTCAGAGTCCGCTGTGGACACGACATGGGGCGGATGGGTCTGCTGGGCAGAGGCGGATGACGATCAGGACGCCGTCGATGAGATATGGGGCGATGGATTCTTCCTCGGCATTTATCCGGTCAAGGGCGCCCTCGGAGTCTTTCTCGGCTGTCCCGACGCCCGGCAGCCGCTCGGCTCCCGGCGGTTCGCCGCCGAGGTCCGCAGTCGACTCACGGTGATGACTCCGCGGATCGACGCCTGCCTCACCGCGGTCGAAAAGGCCGAAGCACCGTTCTTCTGGCCGCTGCGGGATTCGCGAGCGCAGCGCTGGAGCCGTGGTCGCACCGTTCTGCTCGGCGATGCCGCCGCCGGGTTCCTTCCCACCGCCGGAATCGGGGCCGGAATGGCGATGGAATCGGCCGGAGTGCTCGCCGACGAACTCTCCTCCCTGACGACCGGGCCAGGTGCATTCGCAGCGCTCGAACGCTTCGAGGCCCGCCAGCGGTCGCGAGTCGAGGCCGCTCATGACAACTCGCGGTCCCTGGCCCGACTGATGTTCGACCGGTCCCGGCTCTTCGCGTTCGCCCGCGACCAGGCGTTCCGCTTCATCAGCATCCGCACCGCGCTCAAGCCGATACTGCATCTGCTCGAATCCCCGCCGAAGAGGGTGTGACCCTCCTCCCACCTTGCATCTTCGTCGGCCGTGGATGCCTCCGTTTGTGGTAGGAATGGCCAGGGTCCTCGTGCGCGGACCTGCCGAACCACGAACGAGGATGACCATGGGAATGCCAGCCGTTTCGGCGAACGAAGAACGCCGACTCCGACGGGGACTGAAGTCCCGCCACCTGCAGATGATCGCCATCGGCGGTGCCATCGGCACCGGGCTCTTCCTCGGCTCCGGCGGCACGATCTCACAAGCCGGCCCCGGCGGCGCCCTGCTGGCCTATGCCGCGATCGGCATCATGGTCCTCTTCGTCATGCAGTCCCTCGGCGAGATGTCGACCCACCTGCCCGTGGCCGGATCGTTCCACACCTACGGGACCAAATACGTCAGCCCCTCTTTCGGCTTCGCCATGGGCTGGAACTACTGGTTCAACTGGGCGATCACCCTGGCTGCCGAACTCGTCGCCGCCGGCGTCATCATGTCCTTCTGGTTCCCCGACGTGCCCTCGTGGATCTGGGCGGCGGTCTTCCTCATCCTGCTGGCCGGGCTCAACTTCCTGTCCGCGAAGGCCTTCGGCGAAGGTGAATTCTGGTTCGCCGCCATCAAGGTCACGGCCGTACTGGCGTTCCTCGTCCTCGGTGTGCTCATGATCGCCGGCATCCTCGGCGGAACCGCGCCCGGGGTGAGCAACTGGACGACGGGAGAAGCTCCGTTCGTCGGTGGATGGATGTCCGTCATCAGCGTCTTCATGATCGCCGGATTCTCGTTCCAGGGCACCGAGCTCGTCGGCGTCACCGCGGGGGAATCGGAGAACCCGCGCAAGGACATGCCGCGCGCCATCCGCACCGTGTTCTGGCGCATCATGCTCTTCTACATCGGCGCCATCGCCGTCATCGGCTTCATCCTGCCCTATACCGACCCCTCGCTGCTGGCCTCGGCGAACAATGAGGACATCACGGCCTCACCGTTCACTCTCGTCTTCGAACGCGCCGGAATCGCCGTGGCCGCCGGCATGATGAACGCCGTCATCCTCACCGCCATCCTCTCCGCCGGCAACTCCGGCCTCTACGCCTCCACCCGCATGCTCTATGCCATGGCCAAAGAGGGAACCGCGCCGAGGCTGTTCGCCCGACTCAACGAACGCGGAGTCCCCGTCATGGCGCTGCTGGCCACCGCCATGATCGGACTGTTCGGATTCCTCACCGAGATCATGGGCGACGGTGGAGCCTATACCTGGCTGATGAACGTCTCCGGGCTCTCCGGCTTCATCGTCTGGGTCGGCATCGCCTGGTGCCACTTCCGGTTCCGCCGCGCCTATGTGCGGCAGGGGCATGCTGTTGCGGACCTGCCTTATCGGGCGCCGCTGTTCCCGATCGGCCCGGTCATCGCGCTCATCATGCTCATCGTCGTCATCATCGGGCAGAACGTGCAGGCGATCGTCAACGGGCAGCTGCTCCAGGTCGCCAGCGCCTATGCAGGGCTTCCTGCGTTCCTGCTTCTGTGGGTCATCCACCGCATCGTCACGGGCCGCCGCTCACGCATGGTCGCCCTCAATGACATGGACGTCGAAGGGCTCGAGATCAAGGCTCCCTGATCCCTTGGTCGATTCCTCGCCGAGGCGGCCGTGCGGTCGGATTCGAACCGCCGGAGAAATGGGTTAAGCTAGGCTCGCCTAACTACTCAAGAAGGATTCCATGCGCCGTATTCTCGCCCCAGTGATTGCCTCCGTTCTCGTCCTCGCCGGCTGCGGCGGAGGAGCAGATTCAGCCGACGAGGCCTCGGGGCCCACCGTCGACACGAAGTTCGGCGCCGTCGAGGTGCCCGCCGACCCGCAGAAGGTCGTGGCGCTGGGATGGGGCGATGCCGAGACCGCTCTGGCGCTCGGAGTCCAGCCCGTCGGCGCCTCTGACTGGGTCGAGTTCGGCGGCAAGGGCGTCGGGCCGTGGGCCGAAGATCTCTACGACGAAGCTCCGGAGATCATCGCGACGATGGAACCCGACTACGAGGCCATTGCCGCACTTGAGCCCGACGTCATCCTCGATACGAACAGCTCCGGAGAGAAGGAGCGCTACGACCGCCTCTCTGAGATCGCTCCCACGGTCGGAGTGCCGGAAGGCGGCGACAACTACCTGACGACGATGGACCAGCAGGTCGACCTCGTCTCCCAGGCGCTCGGCAAGGAAGACGACGGGAAGAAGCTGCTCGACGACCTCGACGAGACCTACGCCGATGCGCGCGAAGCCCATCCGGAGTTCAAGGACAAGTCCGTGACCGTGGCAGCGAAGACCTCCGAGGGATGGGGTGCCTACGTCGAGGAATCAGGTCGCGTGCAGGTCATGGAGCAGCTCGGCTTCAAGCAGTCCGAGACGATCGCCGGAATGAAGGCGGACGGCTTCTCCGTGCCGATCTCCGAGGAGAACCTCGATCAGCTCGACGCGGACCTGCTCCTGACGTTCCCGATCTACATCGAGGACAAGGATGTCACCGAGGATGCTGCCTACAAGCGCATTCCTGCCGTCAAGGACGGGCACGACCTCGTTCTGACCAACGACAATGACGACATCCGCAAGGCTTTCTCACTCAACTCGATCCTCTCGGCCAAGTACACCGCAGAGGAGCTTCCGGGACTCATCGCCGACAAGGTGAAGTAACCGACTGACGAGCGCTGCTGCGCGCCCATGCGCAGAACTCACACAGCGGCACGCCACGCATCCAGGCCGAGGTCGATGATGCGGGCGTGCCGCACATCTTGAAGCGAATCGATCGGCAGCCATTCCGCCCGATCCGTCGTCCCATCGACCTCGAGTGTGCCCAAGGTGCCGCCGGTGATCCGCGCCTCGTAGACGACGCGTACGCCTTTGAAAGGACGATCCGTCGAATCGCTGAAGATCGGATTGCGACGTGCTTCCGTGAAGGAATGAGTGGTCAGCGGGCGGACGACCTCAGCGTCGAACCCGGTCTCCTCTTTGATCTCACGGACCGTGCCGGCTTCGATGCTCTCGTCGAACTCGATTCCGCCTCCGGGCAGCGTCCAGATCGCGTGCAGGCGGTCCTTTCCGCCGTTGAACCAGCTGAGGAGGATTTCGTCGTCGTCATTGACGATGACCGCATAACCGGCAAGTCGGGTGTCATATTCGGAGAAGTGCATGACCTCACCCTACCCGCGTGTGGCGGTCGCCGAGGTCGGCAGAACTCACGGAAGCCTTGTTCGGCCGGCGTCGGATACTTAGTGTGAAGATATGAGCGAACAGCCGCAGACGCCGAAGGACAGGCTCGTCCGTACCCGCACGATCCCCGCCTCCGTCGATCAGATCTTCACACTGCTGTCCGACCCGCGACGCCACCATGAGACCGAACCCGGTGACTGGGTCCGCGGCGCCATCGACGGCGCCCCCATCACGGAGGTCGGACAGGTGTTCTCCATGGACATGTACCTCGATGTCGTGGGCGGGGCCTACCGCATCGACAACACCGTCACCGCCTTCGACCCTCCGCACGCCATCGCCTGGGACCCCGGCCAGGCTGACGATTCCGGACGAATCGTTCCGGGAGGGTGGAGATGGCGCTACGACCTCGCTGCGACCGACGCCGGCACCGAGGTGGCTCTGACCTATGACTGGTCCGCTGTGACCGAATCCACCAGGGAGGAGTTCGGCGGCTTCCCTCCGTTCCCTGCCGAATTCCTCGAGGCCTCACTGGAGAGCCTCGAACGTGCCGTCACGGGCTAGGCTGGGATCGTGACCACCATCAACAGCACTCGAATCGGCGAGTCCGGGCGCCTGGTCGTCTTCCTCCACGGCCTGTTCGGCCGAGGCAAGAACTTCACCCGCATCGCCAAGGACATCGAGCCCGAATTCTCCAGCCTGCTGGTCGACCTGCCCAACCACGGCGAGTCCGAATGGACCGAGACCTTCGACTACGTCGACCTCGCCGATGCCGTGGCGGCCCATATCGCCGAGGCGGTCGATCCCGGCGATCAGCCAGTGCACCTGGTCGGACATTCCCTGGGTGGAAAGGTCGCCATGGTGCTCGCACTGCGCCACCCCGAACTCATCGACCGCCTCGTCGTCGTCGACATCGGACCCAACGCCGGCGGGTCCACCGGAGTCTTCGACCATCTGCTCTCCAGTCTCGCCGCCCTCGACCTCGACCGGATTGAATCGCGTACCGACGCGGATGAGGCGCTTCGGGACCCGATCCCCGAGGCTGCGATCAGGGGATTCCTGCTGCAGAACCTGCGCCCCACCTCGGCGGGGTATTCCTGGCAGCCCAACCTCGCGTTGCTGCATTCGAGCCTCGACATCATCGGAGGCTTCCCGGACATGGGCGGTGCCGTCTTCGACCATCGGGTCCTCTGGGTCGCCGGTGAGAAATCGGACTATGTCGACCGTGACGACCTGCCGCAGATGCGCAGTCTGTTCCCCCGCACCACCCTTCTCACGGTCAAAGGCTCGGGGCATTGGGTGCATTCGGAGAAACCGCGTGAGTTCGTCTCAGCGCTGTCGGCATTCCTCAGCCGCCCCTGAAAGGGAATATGCTGAACGCGCTCGACGTTGCCACAGCGAGCACAATTGGACTCAAACCCTCAGGAGGAATGCGTGAGCACTTCGATCCCGGCCGATCCCGCAGAGAAGTTCGCCGAATACGCGGACGGAACCCGACTGGTCAGCACCGATTGGGTGGCTGAGCATGCAGGCGATCCCGGACTCGTCATCGTCGAAAGCGACGAAGACGTGCTGCTCTACGAAACGGGGCATATTCCCGGAGCGGTCAAGGTCGATTGGCACACCGAACTCAACGACCCGGTGGCCCGTGACTACGTCGACGGCGAAGGATTCGCCGCACTCATGTCCGCCAAGGGCATCTCCCGCGATGACACCATCGTCGTCTACGGCGACAAGTCCAACTGGTGGGCTGCCTACGCGTTGTGGGTCTTCACTCTCTTCGGCCACGAAGACGTCCGCCTCATGGACGGTGGTCGCGCAAAATGGCAGGCCGAGGGTCGTGAGATGACAACGGACAGGCCGCAGCCTGTACCGACCGAATACCCCGTCGTCGAACGCGACGATTCGGTCATCCGCGCCTTCCTGCCCGAGGTCCGCGACAGCCTCGGCGACCTGCCGCTCATCGATGTGCGCAGCCCGGAGGAATACACCGGCGAACGCACCCACATGCCCGCCTACCCGGAGGAAGGCGCACTGCGCGGCGGCCATATCCCCGGCGCGAAGTCGATGCCCTGGGGCAAGGCGGCCAACGAAGACGGCACCTTCAAGTCCGCTGCCGAACTCAAGGAGCTCTACACCGAGCAGGCAGGGCTGGGCACCAGCGATGAGGTCATCGCCTACTGCCGGATCGGCGAACGCTCCAGCCACACCTGGTTCGTCCTCAAGCACCTCCTCGGATACGAGAACGTGCGCAACTACGACGGTTCCTGGACCGAATGGGGCAATGTCGTCGGCGTGCCGATCGTCACCGGAGCGGAGCCGGGAGAGGTGCCCGGACGCTGATGAGCGAGACGACGACGCCTAAGACCGACGATCTGCCGGAGGCGCTGGCGGAGATCGTCACGGACTTCGCCGAAACCCCGTCCGACGACCGTCTCCAGGTGCTGCTGGAGTTCGCGACGGACCTTCCCGACCTGCCGGAGAAGTACACGGACCACCCGGAGCTGCTCGAGCCGGTACCCGAATGCCAGTCGCCGATCTTCCTCGTCACCGAGGTGGCCGACCCCGAGGCGGGGGCGCGGGCGGAAGTGCGCCTGCACTTCTCCGCGCCCCCGGAGGCGCCGACCACGCGGGGCTTCGCCGGGATCCTGCACGAAGGGCTCGACGGAGCCACCGCCGAGGCGATCCTGTCGGTTCCAGCCGACCTGCCCCTGCGGCTGTCGATGTCGGAGATCGTCAGCCCGCTGAGGCTGCGCGGAATGAGCGGAATGCTCTCGCGGATCCAGCGGCAGGTGTCCGAGAGGATCGGCAAGATCACAGCCGAGTGAGACCTCTCTCGCTTGGCTGAGGTGGTCCGGTGAGTTACAGTGTGGTTAGCCTGCCCTTAGTCACCTGACCGCCACCTCACTCAAAGGACCACCTCGATGACCGGTTCCGCCACCTCTGCCGAGGCGAAACCGCATACCGACACCAGTCATCCGACCGGTGGGAGCCTGCGGATCAGAAGAGTACTGGGACTGGTCGCAGCGATCATTGCGCTCATCGTCGTGATCGCAGCCTCCTTGGCGATCGGCGCCAGGGACATGCCGATCTCGGAGGTCCTCCGAGCCTTCTTCGCGCCCACCGGCAGCGACGATCAGCTCGTCGTCCTCGAACTGCGCCTGCCGCGGACCGTGCTCGGCATCCTCGTCGGCATGGGATTGGGCCTGGCCGGCGGTCTCATCCAAGCCCTGACGCGCAACCCCCTGGCCGATCCGGGCATCCTCGGCGTCAACGCGGGTGCGTCCCTTGCGATCACGATCGGCGTCGCATTCTTCGGGATCTCCTCGATCACCGGTTACATCTGGTTCGCGTTCGCCGGCGCCCTCGTCGCCACTGTCGGCGTCTATGTCATCGGGTCCGCGGGCCGCAGCCGCACGGTCGATCCGATCCGCCTGACTCTGGCCGGAGTCGCCGTCGCCGCTGTGCTCACCGGACTGACCAAAGCCATCCTGCTGACCAACGAACGCGCCTTCGACGCCTTCCGATCTTGGGACGTCGGCGCGATCGCCGGCCGCGATTTCGATACGATCACCGCGATCCTGCCGTTCATGGTCATCGGCACCGTGCTCGCACTGGCACTGTCCCACTCACTCAACGCCGTGGCCCTCGGCGACGATCTGGCCGCCAGCCTCGGCACCTCGGTCAACCGCACCCGAGTGCTCTCCATCCTCGCGGTGACCCTCCTTGCCGGAGCGGCTACGGCCGCTGCCGGACCGATCGGATTCATCGGCCTGATGATTCCGCACATCGCCCGTTGGATCGTCGGTCCCGACCAGCGCTGGATCCTCGGCTACTCACTCGTCCTCTCTCCCATTCTGCTCCTGGCCTCGGACGTCATCGGCAGAGTCGTGATGAAACCCGGCGAACTCCAAGTCGGAGTCGTCACCGCGTTCGTCGGTGCTCCGGTGCTCATCGCCCTTGTCCGTCGAAAGAAGGCGAGCGGCCTGTGAAGACCACCAACCTCGCGGTCACCGACCGCAGCCTCACCGCGCACCCGCATGCACTGCCGGGGGAGAAAGTCGACTTCGGCCGGCCCATGCTGCGAGTCTTCGGATTCCGCATCGACCTGCGGGTTGTCATCACCGCCGGAATCATCACGCTGATCGCGCTGGCCTGCGGCTTCGCCGGTCTCATGCTCGGCAAGTTCTCGCTGACTCCGACCGAAGTGTTCCAGGGCCTGTTCGGGGCCGCTGAGAAGCGCATCGTCAATACCGTCGTCGGGGAGTGGCGGGCACCGCGCATCATCGCCGGCATCGTCCTCGGCGCCGGACTCGGAGTCTCCGGAGCCGTCTTCCAATCGCTGACACGCAATCCTCTCGGCTCCCCGGACATCATCGGCTTCTCCACCGGTGCCTACACCGGCGGCATCGTCACGATCATCGTCTTCGGCACGAGCTTCGTCTCCACCGCGGCGGGCGCGATTATCGGCGGACTCCTGACCGCCGTGGTCGTCTACCTGCTCACCTGGAAAGGCGGGGTCCAGGGCTTCCGGCTCATCATCGTGGGTATCGCACTGACGGCGATGCTCAACGCCTTCAACACCTGGCTGATCATGCGCGCCGATCTCGAGCTCGCCATGGCCGCTGCCACATGGGGTGCCGGAACCCTGAATGGAATGGGCTGGTCGACGATCGCACCGGCGGCTGTGGCCACCATCGTCCTCGGTCTGGCCTGCGGACTCTTCTCCCGAGATCTCGGCACTCTGGAACTCGGTGACGATACGGCGAAAGCGCTGGGCGTACGCAATGAGCCCATCCGTGCCGTTCTCATCGTCATCGCCGTCGCCCTCGTCGCCGTGGTCACGGCCGCGGCCGGTCCGATTGCCTTCGTCGCCTTGGCCGCACCGCAGATCGGGCGGCGGATCGCGCGGGCGCAAGGCACCAGCCTGCTGACCTCCGCGGCTGTCGGAGCACTGCTCCTCGTCGCCGCCGACCTCATCGCCCAACATGCGTTCGGCGATATCCAACTGCCCGTCGGCGTCATCACCGTGAGCATCGGCGGCATCTACCTCATCTGGCTCCTCATCCAAGAAGCTCGGAAGGCATCATGAGCATTCCCAACCCCGCAGGCGCAGCCTCCCCGCTGATCGCCGAGAACCTCGACCTGGCCTATGACCAGCGCCAGATCGTCAGCGATCTCGACGTGAGCATTCCCGACGGTAAGTTCTCGATCATCGTCGGCCCCAATGCCTGCGGCAAATCAACTCTGCTGCGTGCTCTCGCGCGACTGCTGCCGCCGGCGAAGGGCACTGTGCTTCTCGATGGGAACAACATCGAGAAGATGAAGACGAAGAAGATCGCCCAGCGGTTGGGTCTTCTCCCGCAGTCGTCCATCGCCCCGGACGGGATCACGGTCGCCGAGCTCGTCTCCCGCGGGCGGCACCCGCATCAGTCGTTCCTGCGCCAGTGGACCGACGCCGATGAAGCAGCTGTGCTGTCGGCGCTGCGGGCGACGAACACCGAAGAGCTGTCCTCACGGCTCGTCGACGAGCTCTCCGGCGGTCAGCGTCAGCGCGTCTGGGTGGCCATGGTGCTCGCTCAGGAGACTTCCCTCCTGCTGCTCGACGAACCGACGACCTTTCTCGACGTCGCCTATCAGATCGAGCTGCTCGACCTGTTCTCGCAGCTCAATCACGAATACGGGCACACGCTGGTCGCCGTCCTCCACGACCTCAACCAAGCCTGCCGCTACGCCGACGAGATCATCGCCATGAAGAACGGTTCGATCGTCGCTCAGGGGGCTCCGGAGACGATCATCACCTCGGAACTCGTCAACGAGGTCTTCGGCATCGACTGCACAGTCATCGACGATCCGGTCACGGGTGCGCCGATGATCGTGGCGGGAGCACCGAAGAAGACATTCGCTCAGCGCTGAGCGCACGTATCCCGGAAATGAGAACCCTAATGACAAGGACCGCTCTCGGAGTCATCTCGGTGCTGGCGGCCTCGACGCTGCTGCTGGCAGGATGCGGCGGAACCGATGAGGCGGCGGACAACGCCGACTCGGTCACGGTCGACACTCTCAAGGGGGAGGTCGAAGTCCCGGCTGGTGCGAAGAACGTCGTCGTCCTCAATTCGCCTGCCGCTGACGCGGCTGCGGGAATGGGCGTGACACCGGTCGCCGTTGCATCCACGAAAGACCAGATCATGCCGTGGCAGAAGGGCGTCACCGACGATGTCGCGGACGATTCGCTCATCAACGCCGAATATGCGCCGAACCTCGAGAAGATCGCGGAATACGAACCGGATGTCATCTTCGCAGCACCCTGGAATATCGCCGACGACTCCACCTACGAGCAGCTCTCCGACATCGCTCCGGTGATCATTCCGGACACGGAGTCGGCGAATCCCGACTGGGATGAGATGACCGAACAGGTCGGCGAAGCTCTGGGGAAGTCTGATGAGGCAGAGAAACTGATCGACACGACGAAAGACAAGCTCGAAGCCGTCGGTGCCGACCTCGGGGTCGACGGGAAGTCATATCAGCTGATCTCGCCGCGGGCCGAAGGGATCTATTTCGGTAACGCCGCACCGCTGGAACTCTTCGGCCTCAAACCCGGGCAGCACCAGACGCCTGAAGAGATCAACAAGTTCACTCTCTCGGCCGAGAACCTCGACGAGCTCGACGCAGACTACCTTTTCGTGTGGGCCATGGACGACGACGGGAAGAAGCAGGTCGTTGACAATCCGAGCTATGACTCGCTGCCGTCGGTGAAGAACGGCACCGCAGCCTTCATCGACGCCGAATTCGCGACCGCCGTCAATGCCGCCAGCCCGGCCAGCCTCGACTGGCTGGTGACCGACAGCGGCATCGAGGACATGCTCAAAAAGTAGGCGACCGGGCCAGCCCTTCTCTCACCGGCCCAACCCAACTCACGGAGCCCGGAACCCGAGCGACAAGGGACGCCGCCGCAGCTCAGGCGGTAGCAGTGTCCTTCTTGCCGTCCTTCTTCACGAGCGCTTTGACTCCGAAGATCACGCCGACGACGATGCCTCCCCAGATCGCACCGAGGATGAGGGAGAAGAACGTGTTGACCAGCCAACCCAGGAAGGCGCCGATGACCGCGATCGCAGCGACCGGCTCTTCGAGGTGGTGGACAAAGCCGTAGAGGGCGTGGAAGCCGAGCTCATCGGTGCCGACGAGGATGATGTGTCCTCCGACCCACAGCATGGCGAAGGTGCCCACGACAGAGAGCAGAGCGAGCAGCTTCGGCATCGCTCCGACGAGGAACCGACCGAACTTCTGCTGCCCGGGTGAGTCCTTCTTCGCCATATGCAGACCGATGTCATCCATCTTCACAATGAGTGCGACGACACCGTAGACGCCGACGGTGATCGCAACGCCGACGACGGCGAGGATGACGGCACGGCTGGTCAGGGATTCGGCGGCCACCTCGTTGAGGGCGATGACCATGATCTCGCAGCTGAGGACGAAATCGGTGGTGATGGCCGATCGCACGACCTTCTTCTCTGCCGCCTTGCCATCGGTCGACTGTTCGGCGGCCGGGGTGTCCTTCTCGTGGTGGGCGATCCAGCCGAGCTTCTCGAAGACCTTCTCGGCACCCTCATAGCAGAGGTAGGTGCCGCCGATCATGAGCAGCGGAGTGAGGAGCCAGGGCAGAAACTGGCTGAGCAGGAGAATGATCGGGAGGATGATGACGAGCTTGTTGAACAGGGAGCCCAAAGCGATGCGCTGGATGATCGGAAGCTCGCGTTTGGGGTCCACTCCTTCGACGAACTTCGGCGTCACCGCGGCATCGTCGATGACGACCCCAGCCGCCTTCGCACCGGCTCGTGACGCACCTGCGGCGACATCGTCGAGGCTGGCAGCCGAGAGTTTGACGAGTGCGGCCACATCGTCGAGGAGTGCGATCAGACCTCCGGCCATCTAACGACCGCCGAGCTTGTGAGTTGGGCCGGGCAGCTGACGATGAAGGTCGCCGAGGTGGTTCTCGGCAGCGTCGAAGAGGTGCAGACGGTCGCCGTCGGGTTCGACTCTCCTGGCTTTGGGAACCCAGGTGACCATTCCGGGAGCGGCTTTGAGCGTCATCATCGAGGACTTGATCATCAAACCCTCGGGCTCGGCCGACCATGAGGTCATAAGGTTGTTGGCGCCGTCGCTGCCGTGCAGTGAGCCGTCCTCGGTGAACTCGAGGAAGGCCCGCTCGTTCGTCTCGGCCGTCCAGCGGCCGATGAGTTCCTGTGTCATTTGTCGTCCTTTTCCAGTCCGCCGATGACTTTCCCGTTGCTGTCTTTGACCTTCATGACATCGCCTTCGATAGTCGCCGTTGAGGCTTTGCTCAGCCAGGTGTCGACGCCAGCGCAGGCTTTCTGGGTCGACATGAAGGAGTCGATGGTGATCTCGTCGCCTTTGACCTTCCAGCTCGTGACGATCGCGTTGCAGCCGTCAGAGCCTTCGAGCGAGCCGTCGTCAGAGAATTCGAGGAACGGGTCGCCCTTCTCCGGTGAGGTCCATTTACCGGTGGGATCGAGCTTGGAGGCGTCGTCGCTGGGAGACGTGGTTTCGCTGGACTCGGTGGGGGAGGGGGAGCTGGGGTTTCGGGGGTCGTTGCCGGTATCACAGGCTGCCAGCGGCAGAGTGAGAGCAAGGGCCGCGAGTCCGAGCGCGAGCCTCGAGGCGGGTCTTACGGAGGCCAGGGGGCGAAGCTTTGTGTGGTTCGGCATGCCCCTGATCATAACGGCACCGTTTTCGAGCGACCTGGAAGAACACAGGACAGCTTGTGTAGTCCGACTTCTGTAAGTTGTGTTCACCTGCGACATTGATGGTTCTTGCATTGCGTCGTGATCAAACCGTAACCTTTCACACGGTTGGAAATCTGACACCGGAAGCATGAACCGCCGAGTCGCGGCGAAGCCTGTTGACGGGGTCGGGCAATCGAAGCATCGACAACGATCAAGGGAATCAACCTTATGCAGAAGAAACTCGTGCAGAGTTCACTGGCGATCAGCGCCGCTGCGGCGCTGAGCCTGAGCGGCGCGCTCGTCGCCTCACCGGCGATGGCTGACAACGCCCCGCAGAAGCTGGACCTTCAGAGTGAAGCTCACGTCCAGAAGGCACTTTCCGGTATCGAAGGCGTCAACGCCTACGGCACCGACGGCGGCGAGCTCAGCATCGGCGTTGCCAAGAAGACCGACGAGATCAAGAAGCTCGAAAAGAAGTACCAGAACATCAAGGTCACCGAGGGCGTCAAGGAACTGAAGCCCTATGCGAAGAATGATCTCGTCGGCGGTGCCGGCTACCTGGTCAAGGCCGGCGAGAGCGGCGGGGCCTGCTCGACCGGTTTCTCCGGCTGGGACGGAGACGGCAAGCCCGTCGTCCTGACCGCCGGTCACTGCTCGAAGATCATCAACGAGCAGACCAACGAGTTCGACGGCGACACCACTGTCGATCAGACCGAGAAGCCCTCGATCTCCGAGGCCAACGGCGGCGAAGGCTTCCAGGCCTCCGGCAGCGGCGTCATCGGCAAGTGGGGCTTCCACAACTTCGGCGGCGACCTCCTCGAGGGCGCCGACCAGAACAAGTGGCCTGAGCCCAGCGAGTCCGACATCGACTTCGCCGTCATCAACGTCGACGAGTCGAAGTACAACGTCAAGAACGGCATCACCGACTGGTCGACCGCCGATTCGGACGATCTGGCCAAGTCGACCACCGAGATCACCGAGGTCGGTGCGCACAAGGACGGCGCCATCAGCAAGTCCGGTCGCACCACCGGTAAGACCGACGGCGAAGTTCTGCCCCGCTCGGAGTACGACTTCGACTACCAGAATGTCGGCGGTCGTTGGGTCCACGGATTCGGCGTGACCGCGCCGATCGACAAGCCCTTCTCCCAGCCGGGCGACTCCGGCGGCGGCGTCTACCAGGGCAGCACCGCCGTGGGTGTCATCTCCGGCGGCGGCGACCTCGATGCGAACACCTCGTTCACCTGGGTTGCCGACCTGGACCACTCGCTCGAGGAGTCCGGCACGGACTTCAACCTCAAGAAGCCGGGTGAGGAGACCCCTGAGGCACCTGCCGCTCCGAAGGCCGAAGACCAGACCATCGAGCCTGAGGGCAAGGTCAAGGGCAAGGCCGAGGCTGGCGCCAAGGTCGAGGTCAAGTGGGAACCCGCTGAAGGTGCTCAGGCAGCCGAGAACGGTTCTGAGACCGTCACGGCTGACAAGGACGGAAACTTCTCCGTCGAGGGCCCCAAGGCCGAAGGCGACTACAACTTCACTGCGACGGCGATCGTTGACGGACAGGAATCCAAGACGACCGAATTCGATGTGACCGTTGAGAAGGACGAGTCCGAGACTCCCGCTCCTGCCGAGCGTGAGATCAGCGTCGACCCCAAAGAGATCGTCGCGTCCGACTTCGTGAAGGAAGACAAGGGCGTGACGATCACGGTTAAGGGCTTCGACGAGGGCGAGAAGGTCAACCTCGAAGTTGCCAACGGGCCTGAAGGCGTCGAGGGCATCAAGCTGGACGAGACCGCCAATGAGAACGGTGCCGCCGCATTCTCGATCTACGGCACCAGCGCCGAGAACGCCGAGGCCTACCTCGGTAAGTACGACGTCGAGGTTACCGGCGCCAACGATACCGAGGACGAGTCGGCACTGACCGGTACGTTCGAGGTAGTCGCTGACGAAGACGGTTCCGGCGGCGGATCCGGCGGAGACGATGACGGCAACAACGACGACGGCAATGCCGACGGCGGAGCCGGCGACGGAAACGACGATGACGGAAACGGTGACGGCGGTTCTGACCTGCCGCGCACCGGTGCCGAGCTGACCGGCCTGGCCGCCGGAGCCGGACTGCTCCTCGTGGGCGGAACCGCGGTCGTTCTGACCATGCGTCGCAAGAACAACAACTGAGTGCTGTGATGCCGGCCGTCTGACGGTCTGGCGAACTGACACTGACGATGCCCCCGGTCTTCTGACCGGGGGCATCGTCTATTCATGGCGACTGCCTAGAGGCGATAACAGCAAGTCTCTTTGTATACATCTACTGAAGTTTCGTACATTAAGTTCACAGTCTTCGGCCTACTTTTTTGGTAGTCACTGAGTGCGCCCCGTAACCTTATCGTGACTTAGGTCATCAACTTGTGACATTGATCCCTCAGAACAGAGAGACAACAACTTATGCAGAAGAAACTCGTACAGAGTTCGCTGGCGCTCACAGCGGCAACGGCGCTCGGCCTGGGCGGAGCGTTCGCTGCTTCTCCGGCCGTCGCTGACAACGGTCCGCAGAAGCTGAATGTGCAGAGCGATGCGGCTGTGCAGAAGACTCTGGACAAGGCGTCCGGTGTCAACGCATACGGCGCCAAGAACGGCAAGCTCACCATCGGTGTTGAAAAGGCCGACAAGACAACAAAGAAGCTTGAGCAGGATTTCTCGAACGTCAAGGTCGTTGAGGGAGTCAAAGAGCTGAAGGCCTATGCCGGCAACGACTTGGTTGGCGGCGCAGGTTACCTCGTCAAGGCAGGCGAGGGCGGCGGAGCCTGTTCAACCGGATTCTCCGGTTGGGATGCTGATGGAAAGCCGATCGTGCTCACCGCTGGTCACTGCGCGAAGATCATCAACGAGCAGAGCGGGGAATTTGAGGGCGACACGACGGTCGACGAGACCGAACAGCCTTCCACTGCTCCTGCGGTCGGTGGAGCGGGATTCAAGCAGACCGGACTCGGCGTCATCGGCAGCTGGGGTTACAACAAGTTCGGCGGCGAACTGGTTCCTCCGGGTTCAGACGCTCAGCCCAATGACGACGATATCGACTTCGCGGTCATCAATGTCGATGCTTCGAAGTACAACGTCAAGACAGGTGTGACTGACTGGTCGACCGCCGGAGACGACGATCTGGCTGCGAAGCTCGCCACTGATATCACCAAGGTCGGCGCTCACAGCGAAGGTACCGTTCAGAAGGCCGGCCGGACGACCGGACTGACCGAGAACGAGACATGGACTGCCTACAACGAGCAGTTCGACTTCGTCAACGTCAGCGGACGCTTCGTCCATGGTTTCGGTGTTAAGGCACCGTCCGGCAAGCCGTTCTCCGCGCCCGGCGATTCCGGTGGCGGCGTCTTCCAGGGAGACACTGCAGTCGGCGTCATCTCCGGCGGCGGTCCTGCAGAGGACGAGAACGGTCAGGAGATCGACTTCAGCTGGGTAGCCGACCTCGACTACTCGCTCGAGAAGTCCGGACAGTCGATCTCGTTCACTGATCCTAACGAAGAGCCTCCGGGTGATGATGAGGCAGAAGCTGACGCTTCCGCTGCTGCCGACGGTGAAGATGCAGATGCTTCGGCCGCTGCCGAGGGAGACGACGCAAACGCTTCCGACAACGCTGACGCCGACGCCAAGGAAGCTGATGCTTCGTCCGCTGCGGAAGGCGACGACGCTGAAGCTTCGGCCGACGCAGACGGAGCAGAGGCTGACGCTTCCGCTGCCGCCGATGGCGACAATGCCGATGCTTCCTCCTCAGCCGATGGCAAGGATGACAAGGCCGATTCCGACGCCGACGGTGACGAGAAGCCTGAAGCTCCCAAGGTCGGAGACCAGACAGTCGTTGAAGGCGGAAAGATCACCGGCAAGGCTGCTCCGAACGCTGACGTCAAGCTGACCTGGAAGCCCGCTGGCGATGCCCAGGCAGGTTCCGCTCAGGCCCAGGCCGCACCGGCTGAGGGCAGCGTCACGGTCAAGACCGATGCTGATGGAAACTTCTCCACCGAGGCTCCTGCTGAAGCTGGCGAATACGCCTACTCCGCTACGGTCACAGCTAACGGACAGACCTCGGAAGCCACTAACTTCACGGTGACTGTTCGGGCTGCAGAGGCCGAGCGCAAGCTGACTGTCGAGCCGAAGGAGATCGCTGCTTCGGACTTCGTGAAGGAAGACAAGGGCGTGCAGATCACGGCTGAAGGCTTCGAAGAGGGAGAGAAAGTGACCCTCAAGGTTGTCGACGGGCCTGAAGGCGTCAAGGACTACGAGATGACGCAGACTGCCAACGCTGAGGGAGTCGTCGGATTCTCGATCTACGGCACCAGCGCTTCGAACCCCGAGGCCTACCTCGGTAAGTACGACGTTCAGGTCACCGGCGCCAACGACACCGAAGACGAAGAGGCCCTCACCGGCTCCTTCCAGGTTGTTGCCGACGAAGACGGCAACGGCGGCGGCAACGATGGTGACGACAACGGCAACGATGATGGAAACGGTGACGGCGGCGGATCTGATCTGCCTCGCACCGGTGCCGAGCTGACCGGCCTGGCCGCCGGAGCCGGACTGCTCCTCGTCGGTGGAGCCGCTGTTGTTCTGACCATGCGTCGCAAGAAGAACAACTGAAACACACTCTGACGGTCACTCGTTGACCGACTGAGAGAAAGTGCCCCTGGCCTTCTGGCCAGGGGCACTTTCACGTCATCGGACGAAAGCACGGACCGCCGCCCCTGCAGACGGGGCGGCTTCGCTGAAGCCGAGCGACGTGTAGAACTCAGCCAGTCCGGGATCGGCGTCGGTGAGCAGGACGGTCTGTCGGACATCGGCGAAAGGTTCGAGGACGCGAGCGACGAGTTCAGCCCCGATGCCGCGCCGCTGCATTCCTGGAGCGACCAGGACATCTTGGAGGTAGACAAGTGTTCCGAAGTCGCTGACCACGCGCGCCAATCCGACGAGCAGCTCTGCCTGGTGAGCACAAACCACGTGCGAAGAATTGAGGACACTGCGGACCAGTCGTTCCGGGGCGTTCGTGTACGCCGACCATCCGACTGAGTTGTAGAGCGCGAGCATCTCACTGCACGATGGCGGAGTATTCGACGAATACGTGATCCCGGCACGAGTCTGCTCACGGAAATGACGTCGATCATGCCAGTGCAGCTCATGGACGACGCCTGTCTCCCATTCCTCGCGCAGGATCGCATAGCCGACCGAATCCAGCGGATCGCTGCCGATTACAGGCCACGAGCGGCGATAGTGAGCTTCTTTCGTCCAGCCTGCCCGGTCGAAGACCGCCCTCATGGCGTGATTGTCTTCGCGCGTCTGACCCTCGAGTCGAATCGCTCCCGTGGTGGAAAAGACATGAGCGGTAATGGCGGTCAATGCCTCAACGCCGAGGCCCCGACCTCGAAATCGCGAAGCTAATCGGAGGTCGAACATCGGCGTCTCGTCACGAAGATCCTCCAGACGGACGATGCCGATCCGGCCCAGCTCGCTGTGAACGAGCCAGAACGTCTCGGTCTCCTCGCTGATGAAATAGCCGTCCGCAATCCGTTGGCGGACTTCTTCTGCCGACCAGCGAGACAGCCTGGCGTGGAAAGGGAACTCTTCCGTGGTGTAGAACTCAGTCAGATCATGATCGTCGCAGCCATGTGGATCGAC
Organism: Brevibacterium sp. OS20; assembly: GCF_056837565.1. NCBI lineage: Bacteria > Bacillati > Actinomycetota > Actinomycetes > Micrococcales > Brevibacteriaceae > Brevibacterium > Brevibacterium sp. OS20. The sequence goes on from NZ_CM166367.1 coordinate 1,725,258, forward strand.
CCGGGTCAGCTTCACACTCATGCGCTTAGACTAATCGGTGAGCGCTCACAGCAACTCAACGCAGAGATGAAAGCGACAAGGTGCGCCCGACGAAGGAGTCCAGACATGAGCCTTGAAGACGATCCATTCGACTACCAAATCACCAAATCCGGAATCCTCTTCATTCGCCGAGGCGGCCGCACCGTCATGGAGCTCGGCGGAAAGAAGGTTGCCGCGCTCATTCCCAAACTCGGCCGAGATGACGACACCGACCAGCAGCTGTTGGCACGGGCAACAGGTCACTATCGTCACGGCAACGAACGACAGTCCGGTCGGCATTGAATCTGGCTGGACGTTCGTTCAGTTGTTGGTACTGTATGTGATATGAGTCAATCGACCGTCAGTGAGTTTTCACAGGCCACCGCAGTCACCCGCCAAGGCGACCACAGCTTTACCGCCGACCTCGACGCCGGCTGGAAAGTCGCCGGAGCCGTGAATGGAGGCTACCTCCTCGGAGTCGCCGGACAAGCCCTGCGGGCCGTCAACCCGAGCACCCCGGACCCCCTCGTCATCTCCACCTTCTATCTCGGACCGAGCAGAGAAGGTCCGGTCGACATCTCCACGCGCACACTGCGCGAAGGCCGATCGACGGCGAGCTACGGCATCGAACTCTCCCAGAACGGGGCACCGACGATCTCGGCGATGGCGACGATGGGCAACCTCGGCGACCTTCCCGACGATGTCGGCACGACAGCCACGCCGCCCCAGCTGCCCCCACCGGAAGAATGCGTCGGTGTCGCCGAAGCCAGCGAGGACTTCAAGAAGGCGGCGCCGCTCATCGAACGGTTCGATATGCGCCTCGACCCGGCCACCGCAGGATTCGCGGTCGGCAAACCCAGTGGTCGTGGAGTGCTGCAAGGTTGGATTCGGCTCATCGACGGGACCGACCCGGACCCGCTGTCATTGCTGACTTTCCTCGACTCGTTTCCGCCGGTGATGTTCGACCTCGGTCGCTTCAACTGGGCGCCGACGATGGAACTGACCGCACACGTCCGCGCCCTGCCCGCTCCCGGCTGGATCAGCGCGCGACTGTCCACTCGGAACATCGCCGGTGGAATGTTCGAAGAGGACTGCGAACTGTGGGACTCGGCCGGTCGCCTCGTCGCTCAGTCGCGGCAGTTGGCGCGCCAGCCCCGCGGGTGACGCGACGATGACGGCGGATAACCGACGATGACGCCTTCGACTTGTCATGTCTGTGGGGTGCTCTAGAGTCGGGTCAACACCTATCCGACTGCGAAAGGACCGCGCTCATGGCGTCGCTGGCATCTTTGAGCATCACCTTCGACTGCCTCGATGTGGAAGCACAATCGATCTTCTGGGCAGACCTCCTCGGTGCCGACATCGATCCCGGCGCCAACGAGTTCGTTGCGAGCATCGGGGGAGTCCACAACAGCGAGTCACCGACCCCGGGAATGCTTTTCCTCAAGGTCGACGAACGGGCAGAGGGGAAGAACCCGCTGCACATCGACCTCGACGATCCGCACTATCCGGCGGACGTCGACCGCGCGGTCTCCTTGGGTGCACATAAGCTCGCGTCTTTCGACGAATATGGGATCGAATGGACGACTCTGAAAGATCCCGAAGGAAATCTCTTCGACATCGGTCGGCGAAAACTAGACTGAGCCTCATACACCTGGTTCGAACTTCAGGCCGTCTGCATGGTCAGAGAGGCTCAGCATGACCCTGCCATTGACCGATCCGAGCAACTCCCCGAACGAACGTCGTGGGCTCGAAGAATTCGTCGAGTACTTCCGACAGGTGGTCAGACGCAAGGTCGATGGGCTGACGCCCGAGCAGCTCGACCACGCCGTGGCCTCATCGTCTCTGACGATCGGCGGCATCCTCCGCCATCTCACGCTCGTCGAGGAGAGCTGGTTCGTCGAAGTGCTGCAGGGCCGAGAGCTGGGGGAGCCGTGGTCGAGCGTCGACTGGAACAGCGACCGTGATTGGGACTTCGAGTCTGCGTCAGGGATGACCGCGGACGAGCTCCTGGCGGACCACGAGCAGGCCTGTGAGAAGTCCCGTGAAATCCTCACCGAGGTGGCCGACCTCGACACGCTCACCGAACGAGGAGACCGTGACGGAGAGAAGTTCAACGTCCGATGGATCCTCATTCATCTCATCGAAGAGTACGCTCGTCACGCAGGTCATGCGGACATCCTCCGCGAAGACATCGATGGTGAGATCGGCGACTGAGTCGCACCTCATCGGCGCCCGGTGGATCTAATAGGCTGGAAAGTATGACGAACACCCCGCCGACCGATACCGCCGCTGCGCCGAAGAGATCCAAAGCACTCCTCCCGCTCGACCTGATCCGGGGCTTTCTCATCGGCAGCGCGGAACTCGTCCCCGGGGTCTCCGGCGGAACCATCGCCTTGGTCACCGGCGTCTACGACCAGCTCATCGACTCCGCAGCCCACGTCGTTTCGGCCGCGAAGACCCTCGTGACAGGACCGAACCGTGCCGCGGGGGCTCTGGCGGAACTGCGGCGCACCGACTGGTTCCTCGTCATTCCGGTGCTGTTGGGCATGGCCGCGGCAGTGTTCACCATCGCCGGTGTCATGGAAGGCTTCGTCACCAGCAACCCCGAACTCTCCCGGGGTCTGTTCTTCGGTCTTGTCGCCGCCAGCATCGCGGTGCCGTTGAGGATGTTGCCGGCCCGCTCCTCACGGCAGCCCGTGCTCCTCGGCGTTCTGGCGTTCATCCTCGCCGCCGCTCTCGCGTTCTGGATGACGAGTCTGGCAGGTGGGGCAGACGTGGAGAATCCACCGCTCATCGCCGTCTTCTTCGTCGCCTCTATCGCCATCTGCGCTCTCGTCGTGCCCGGAGTGTCCGGATCGTTCTTCCTGCTGGCAGTGGGTATGTACTCGACCACTCTGCGGGCCGTGGACTCACGCGATTTCGGGTACCTCGGAATCTTCATGCTCGGCGCGATCCTCGGCCTGGCGGTCTTCGTCAACATTCTCAAATACTTCCTGCACAACCACCGGTGGTGGACCCTCATCGTCATGGCAGGACTGATGTTCGGTTCCCTCCGCGCGCTCTGGCCGTGGCAGTCATCTGCAGAGGTGGGCGCCGACGGCGAAGAACACGGAGCGGGCGGCCTGCTGGCCCCCGTCGATCCGGTACTCGGTCCGATCCTGCTTGCGGTCCTCGGCGCGGCCGTCGTCGTCATCCTCATCATCGTCGAGGCTAAATCTGCGTCTGCGAAGGATGAGGCTGATAGAGCCGATTCCACCACAGCGTGAACGCAAGAGAGTTTGTGCAAATTTCTCTCAAGATCCATTCAGAAAACGATCAGCGCCCACTAGGGTAAGAGAGTTGGATCACTTTCATCCTCTCTGACCAGTTCTCTGGAGACTCATGCGTCTGCGCACCCTGACCTCGTCCACACTCGCCCTCGCTCTCATCGTCACCGGCCCCGCGGCCGCCTCCGCGACTGGCCTCGGCAGTGCCGACGCCCCCGCCGACTCTCAGGCGGCGACAACCGGAGAACTGACTCTGTTGGCGACGACTGACGTTCACGGCAACGTACTCAATTGGGACTATTTCGCGAACAAGCCCTACCCTGCAGGGGAGGAGCTGGGCATGTCCCGAGCCTCGACTCTCATCAAGGGAGTGCGCGAGGACAAAGGTGCCGATTCCGTGCTCCTCGTCGACAACGGCGACACCATCCAAGGCAATCCCTTGGCCTACTACTTCGCCAAACAGGAACCGATCACGACGAGCGGCCAAACCCACCCATTGGCCAAGACCTTTAACCACCTGGAATACGACGCACAGGTCGTCGGCAACCACGAATTCAACTATGGCCTCGATCTGCTGGCCACCTACCGCGACCAGGTCGACTTTCCGCTGCTCGGAGCCAATGTCATCGACGATGCCGACGGACAGACCCATTTGGACCCGTACTCGATGGTGGAGAAACAGGTCGATGGTGAGACGATCACCGTCGGCGTTCTCGGCGTGACCACACCCGGCAGCCGCATCTGGGACAAGAACAACCTGTCCGGGAAGGTGCACTTCGACGATCCGGTCGAGACGGCACAGAAGTATGTGCCCGAGATGAAACAGAAGGGCGCAGACGTCATCGTCGTACTGTCCCACTCTGGCAAAGATCCGAAGGGACAGAGCTGGGATCCGGACCAGCTGCAGGAGAACGTCAGCACCTCGGTAGCGAAAGTGCCAGGAGTTGATGTCCTCGTCGCCGGCCATACTCATCAGAACGAACCCAGTCAGGTCGTGACCCGTGACGACGGCACCCAAGTGCTCATCACCCAACCGAACTATTGGGCGCGATCGGTATCCGAGGTGGGACTGCCGATCAATCTTGACACCCACCACGTGGACTGGGGCGAGACCGAGCCGCACGCAGACGCTCTTGCCACACAAGGGGAGGTCGCTGAGGACCAGGAGATCAATGACCTTGTCGATGAGCAGCACCAGACCACGATCGACTACGTGAACACGAAGATCGGATCGGTCACCGAAACACTGTCGGCGAAGACCTCCTACTACGAAGACACGGCCATCCTCGACTTCATCTCCCATGTCCAAACCGAGACGGTTGAAGAAGGACTGAAGGGAACGGACTATGCCGATCTTCCCGTGATCTCGCAGGCATCACCCTTCAGCCGCACCGCAGAGTTCCCGGCGGGCGACATCACGATCCGAGATGTGGCAGGACTCTACGTCTACGACAACACTCTTGCCGGTGTCGAGATCAACGGTGCTCAACTGCGCGACTACCTCGAATTCTCGGCACGCTATTTCAAGCAGACCGAGGAAGGCGCCGAATTCGACCCGGTGGACGGCACGAACGCGATCGACGAAGTCTCGGAATCTCCGATCCCGGACTACAACTACGATGCGCTTGCCGGAATCGACTACGACATCAATGTCTCCAAACCGACCGGGGAGAGGATCGAGAACCTCACGCTGGCCGACGGCAGCGAAATCGGAGACGATGACCGGTTCATCCTCGCCATCAACAACTATCGTCAGTCCGGTGGCGGCGGCTACCCGGTCGACGGACTCAAAGAGGTCTACAACGAACAGGTCGAGGTTCGTCAGGCACTCATCGACTGGGCGGAAGAGAAGCAGATCGTCGACCCCGCCGATTTCTTCGACGAGAACTGGCAGGTCGTCACCAGCAGCCGTGCACCGGGCGGAGACGATGACGATTCCGGCGACAGCGAGGATTCCGACAGCTCCGGCGAAGCCACTGCCGAGGCAGGCTCGAAGGCGTCCGCTGGAGCCGAGTCCGATGCCGGTGGGTCCTCCGACGGCGCGGGTTCCGGGAGCTCCGGAAGCGCTGACGGGGAGGACAATGCCGGAGAGGCAACATCCGAGAACGACGGCTCGACGAACAGTGCATCGGACGGCAATTCTGACGGCGGCGACGCCGACGGCCGTGAAGCTGACGGTTCGGCAACCGGTGCAGGTGGCGGGGCCGACCTGCCGCGGACAGGCCTCGAGCTTGCCACAAGCATCGGCCTCGCTGCTGCGATCATCGCACTCGGTTCGGCACTCGTGGTCGTCTCACGCCGCCGTCGTCGCTGAGCGGCAGTCTGCCACCGGTGGGAATCAGCGGTCCGAGAGGCGGTCGAATGACCGGTCTGCATTCACCAGGTTCCCCTCGGCGCCGTCTCACGTAGAGTGAGAGTGACAGCAGTCAGCTCTGAAGAAGGAGAGAGTCAAGCATGGCCAACACAGCATTTCAGGGATCCCCGGTCAAGACCGTCGGCGAACTGCCCGCAACGGGCGAACAGGCCCCGGCATTCAGCCTCGTCGGCGACGACCTCGGTGATGTGAACTCACAGGACAACTCGGGCAAGCGTGTCGTGCTCAACATCTTCCCTAGCCTCGATACGGGAGTGTGCGCCGCCTCGGTGCGCAAGTTCAACGAACTCGCCTCCGGACTGGAGAACACCACTGTTCTCTGCGTGTCCAATGACCTTCCGTTCGCCCAGGCTCGCTTCTGCGGCGCTGAAGGCATCGAGAACGTCGTGACGGCGTCGGGATTCCGCAGCTCCTTCGGCAAGGATTTCGGAGTGACTATGGTCGACGGTCCGCTCGCCGGTCTGCTCGCTCGGTCTGTCGTCGTCCTCGACGAGAAGGGCACCGTGACGTATACGCAGCTCGTTGACGAGATCACCACCGAACCCGACTACGATTCGGCAATCGCAGCTCTGGGAGCCTGATCTTCTCCCGCGGGTCGAAGGTTCGACTCGCAAAGTACGAACCGGGTGGGACGCACACGCGTCCCACCCGGTTGTTCTGTATCAGCAGCGTGCCGGCCGAAGTGGTTCGGAGCACCGGCTGCTGACGAGGAGCAATTGGCGAAGTGTTCACATATCGACGACGGTGATCGGCAGGGCGTAGTCGACGCCGGCGAGTTCTCCACCGCTCGTGGTGATGCCGGGGATCATATCCTTCGGCGCCGGATGATCGCTGAGGGCGTCCAAATAGACCTTGTGCGCCTCAAGCGATCGCACACCACGGTCGACGTGTGCAGCAGTGAGCGCCACGGCGTGAGTGGGCTGGGCGCCATTGATGAGCAGCCGATCGGCCTTCCACGCTTCCAGTCCCTCATCCTTGAGATCGGTGAAGACCCAGGGATTGTCCGCATCGCGAATTGCATCGACGGTGGCAACGCCGGCATGGCGATGGTCGACATGATTGAGCCCCCATTGCACCTGGAGGTCGAAGGTCGTCACGACAACCGCATTCGGGCGGAACTCGCGGATCTTCCGTGCGATTGCCCGACGCAACTCGTGCGTGGGTTCCAGCAGACCATCCGGGAAGTCGAGGATCTCCAGATCGTCGACGCCGACGATATTGCACGCCCGACGCTGTTCCTCGGCGCGCAGCGGTGCCACTTCCTCCGGGCTCATCTCCCGGATTCCTGCTTCCCCTCGGGTGAGCAGAAGATAGGCGACTTCTTTGCCCTCATCGGTCCATTTCGACACGGCTGCCGAACCCCCGTATTCCATATCGTCAGGGTGGGCGACCACGCAGAGCACACGGTTGATATCGGAGTCATCGAAAAGCGGGATCTCAGTCATGAGTCCAGGCTAGGCGGCAGTTGACGCTTGCGCCAGAGACCGGGGACGACCAGATGATTGGGTACGATGTGGAGGACCCCACCGATCGAGTGAAGGCAGACAATGATGAACAGACCACTCGTAGCGGTGACGCTGGCCCTGGGCCTGACTCTCAGCGGATGTTCGGCGTTCAAGGTCAGCAGCTCCGAAGATGCGGGATCCAAACCGGCGAATGTGGGAATCGGCGACGGACAGTCGCCCTCGCCGACCGCAACCGGCCCGACGATTCCAGACGGGATGAGCGAGACCACTGTCGACCTGGGCGGACAATGTCCCGTCGAAGTCAGTTTGGCCTTGGGCGCCGACTGGGCAGATGGGTCCGGCTACGACGGCTATCGGCTCTACGAGGCTGATTCTGGCGCGATCATCACTGTCAACTGCATTGATGACGACGAGTCGTCACCTCAAGAATTGGTGGACAAGGCGCGGGAGAGGATGTTCAGCACGTCGGGATCGTCCATGACCAGTGAGGCCACCGGATCACTCAGCGGTGGAGAGTACTGGGTCTTCCACGGCACCTTGGCACCCGATGACATGCGAGCTGTCGACAAAGAGGACTCCGTGATGTTCGGTGCAGTTGCCGGAATATCTGTCGACGGTCGACTCTTCAAGGTCAGCGTCGACATGCTTGCGCAAGCCGATGACACAGAGGCTCAAGACCAGTTCCGACAGATGCTGCCGACGGTTCGCTTTGGCGATCAGGTGCTCAAAGCCCCAGACCTGCGCTGAGGCTGCCGACTGCCAGACATGCGTTTGAGCAGTTCTCGAGCCGCTATCCTCCCGGCCCTGGTCGCGCCGACCGTGGAACTGGCTGATCCGTAGCCGACGAGGAACAGCCGTGGATCGTCTTTGACCGCGACCTCGGTTTCCATGGAGATTCCGCCATCAGGTGTGCGCAGGCGCAGCGGTGCAAGGTGTTTGAGTGCTGCTCGGAACCCGGTGTTCCAGAAGATCACGTCGACCTCTTCGACACGGGGTTCGTCGAACGGCGCCCATGATTCGGGCACTGCCAGGTGGTCGCTGGCCGAAGGACCCAAGCCTTCAGAAGTGGGCGGCAGCTCGGTATCGCCGATTCCGGGGAAGTGGACGCCGTGGGGAAGGATGCGGTCGAACATGCCACGAGACACCAGAACTCCCGAGTCGATTCCTTCCCGGAACTCTCTGCGGATCGGCAGGCCAGTCGTGCGGACGACGCTGGCTGGGGCCAGACCGGACAGAGTTCGTTCGCGAACGGCTCGTTCGACCTCAAGTCCCCATTGGCCGTCGAATTGCCTGGACGTGAAGTTCGGGGGACGGCGTGTGGCCCAAAGAGTGTCGGTCACTTCGGCGAGTTCGAGGAGAAACTGCGTGGCGGAGATTCCGCCGCCGACGACGAGCGTGCGCAGCCCCCGGAAGTCCTCGACGTCACGGAAGTTCACGGTATGCAGCTGGTGGCCCTCGAACTCCGCGATGCCGGGGACGAAGGGGACGTAAGGCTGGGTCCACGTGCCGGTTGCGTTGATGAGGTAGTCGCTGGAGAGCGTCACGTGTTCACCGTCGATGGTGGCGGTGATGGTGAACCGTCCCTGTCCGGGTTCTTCGGACCGGACGGTGTCCACTTCAGCCGGGCGGATGACGCAGAGTTCGAGTTCGCGTTCGAAGCGGGAGTAATAGTCGGACACGACCTCCGAGGCGGGAACGTTCGGGTCGGGACGTCCGAGAGGAAACCCAGGCAGGTCGGAGATGTGGTTGGTAGTGCCCAGGGTCAATGAGTCCCACCGTTCTCGCCAGGCACCACCGGGGCCGTCTCCGGCATCGAGGATGATGAAATCTTTGCCCGGTGCGAGGCCGTCGCGCCACAGGTAATGTGCTGCGGACAGTCCGGCTTGGCCCGCGCCGATGATGACGATAGGCCAATGAGAGTCGATCAGGAGCTCGTTGATTCGGCACACCATGGGGCCATTGTTTCAGGTTTCTCTCGTCACGGGTTCACTGATCATGGCGGGGCGATGGGCCGAGCCTTTCCGACTGAGAATGTCACGGCGTCATCGGGCAGATTGGGCACAGTCCGGCCCGCGGGGATTCGAATAGCAGTCTTCGTCGACAAGGTAGCGGTGGTAGCGGTAGACCTCAATGCCGATGTCGTTGCTGGCGACGTGAGCGAATCCGTCGATAGGGAGCCAGGGTCCGCCGTCGACCGAGAATTCTCCGCTGAATGTCGCAGTCATCGATGCCGACACGTTGCCGGATTCTTGGTATTCGTGTCCGATCTGGGGTGTGCCGCCGGGCAGGGGCTTCGCCCCCTTCGCAGTAGTGGTCGTGCCCGAGCCGTCTCCGAAGTCCCAATTGAAGCGCTCTGGGGTGACTTTGACCTTTACTGCGTAGGTCAGCAGGGTCATGTCGATATAGCTGACGTCGATGTCCGTCCAGAAGGCCGCCGGTTTGCCGACGACAGCCCAATCCTTCGGCCAGGCATAGATTGTGGGAGCCGGTATGTCGAAATTCTGGAACTGCGATTCGGGGATATGTGTCGGGGGATCGGGGCGCGCAGGAGTGCCGCCGCCACCGCCCCCTCCGCCACCGGGGCCGGGTTCACTCACGCACAGATAGCCGACGTCTTCAGTCGGGCAGTCAGGCTGACCGCCGCCTCCGCCGGCGCCACCTCCACCTCCGGATCCACCGCCGCCGTTGCCGCCACCACCAGAGCCGCCACCTCCGGAGCCTCCGCCGTCAGATCCCCCTCCGCCATTGTCCGAGCCGCCCCCGCCACCTCCGCCTGGGGTGTCAGCTGAGCAACCGTTGATGTTTCGCATATCGCAGGTAGGAGCGGCCCACGCGGGAAGTGGCAGAAATAGTAATTGGGTCAAGACAACTGCAAGGAAAACTCCCAAAGATGTATTCGCCTTCAACATTTTCGTTCTCGAAGGGTTTGTTCTGTGACTTTCCAGTTGCCAGAGTCTTTGTAGATGTTGTGCTCCATTGTCACCAGATCATCGCCATTGGATGTTTGCGATTCGTTCTTAGGTAACAACGACCACTTTGAAAGATCGAAGCAGAAGTGAACGGTGACTGCATTGGGTGAATCAGTTCCCGCCTCGGACTCAACCTTCTCTATTTCGAGCTTGCTAGGGGCGACGTTGCCAGTGAATTCATACGATCCATCCTTGATGACATCAACGTCTCCGTTGACGGATTTCAGCGCTTCGCCGCTGGCATATTTTGGAAACTTATCGGCCGCGGCGAAATCTCCTGAGTAGGCCTTGTTGACCGTCTGAAAATATCCGACGAACGCAACCAGCGCGCCCTCGACGGCCTTCTTTTCCTCTTTGTCGAGGTCAAGGTGGGTTTCGTAGTCGGGGATGGCCACCTCGGCGGGACTATCGGTCGACCCTCCGTCGGGCTGCTGTGCGGGCAGGGTCGACGTCGGCGCGGCTACCGGCGAGTTGTCGGCACAGCCGACGACCGAGACCAAACTCAACGCGGAGAAAACGGCAACGAATATTTGGGAAGGTCGACGATACGGTCGGGACGATCCAGTTCTCATTCCACGCCTCTGTGGTCTGCAACTGCGGCGCGACCCCGTCGGCCGACACCCGGATTCCCTACATTATTCGACAGGCACGCTTTTTAGAACAGGCGAAGTCCAATCTGTGGATAACTCACGCCCGAGGGTGTGGGAGCACCGACCTTTCGGCGACTGCGGTTACTTGTTCGCGGCCTTCGCCGCCTTGGCCGCAGCCTTCTGCTGCTTCTTGAAAGCACGCACCTCTTGCAGAGTGACGTCATCGACGACGTCGGCGATCGAACGACGGGCGTCCGCGTCACCGTAGTCGCCGGCAGCCTCTTGCCAGCCCTCGGCCTGGAGTTCGAACTGCTTGCCGAGCAGCGCCAGGAAGATCTTGGCCTTCTGATCACCGAAACCGGGGAGTTTCTTCAGTCGTTTGAGGACCTCGGCGCCGCTGGGGTCGCCCTCAGTCCAGATAGCCTCGGGGTTGCCGTCGTATTCGTCGACAATGGCCGCGGCCAGCTTCTGCACCCGTCCAGCCATCGACTTCGGGAACCGGTGGACCGCGGGAGTCTGCGCGAAGATGTCGAGGAAATCGTCCGGGTTCATCTCGGCGATCTCGTCGATATCGAGCTTGCCGAGCCGGTCGGCCAGCTTGGCCGGCCCAGCGAAGGCGCTCTCCATGGTCACCTGCTGGTCGAGCAGCATCCCGACAAGCAGAGCGAAGCGGTCTTCGGCCAAGAGTGCATCGGCCTTCGGATCTCCAGACAGGAACAGTGAAGTCATGACTCCATCTTCGCACGCCGCCTGCGGCTGTCCACTGCCGATATCATCGACAGATGATCTGCCCTTGCTCCGGAATGCCTCCCGGTACCGCCTACGACGACTGCTGCCGCCCAGCCCTCGACGCTGAAATCTGGCCCACCACCGCCGAGGCGCTCATGCGCTCCCGCTACACCGCGTTCGTCCGCGGCAACGAAGACCACCTCTTCCGCACCTGGCATGCCAAGACCCGACCCGACGATGTCGGCGTCGATGACGCCACCACGTGGCTCGGCCTCGAAATCGTGTCCACCACGGGCGGGGGAATCGACGATGCCACCGGCACCGTGCACTTCCGTGCGCGATTCCGAGACCACCTCGGCGATCATGTCCTCGAAGAGAACTCCTCCTTCGTCCGCCGAGCCGGGCGGTGGATGTACCTCGAAGCGCTCGAGAGCTGACAACCGGCAACGGCTTCGAACGCCGACCACTGTGTCTATACTGGTGTTCGGCGCATCCAACGCCCAGCCGAGGTCGTGTTCCCAGCACACCGACCGCATGGCGAAGGGGAGAGAATCCTCGGACGAAACCGGCACGGTGATTTCCTGACCAGGTTTCGTGCTGGGGGAGACTTGGTCGTTTGAGGAAGTGACACCATGACCAAGGACAAGGATTTCAAGAAGCTCGTTCGCACGCGGATGACCGAAACCGGTGAGAACTACACCACGGCCCGCACCGCGCTCGTCGCCGCGAACCAGGGTTCAGGATCCAACAGTGATTCCCGCAGCGAATCCGTCATCGCCCCAGAGATCGCACGGTTTCGGGCGAAGACTCTGAAGTCGTTCATGCCTAACGGTCGCATCGTCGCCATTCCGACGAAACGACGCGCCCTCGTGCTCGTCCTCATCGAAGTCCTCGCCGCCCTCGACCCGGACCAGGTCTACGCCGAGAAACGACTCAACGGCATCCTCGGGGATTTCCATCCGGACTTCGCCCTGCTGCGTCGCGAACTCATCGACTACCGCCTGCTCGAACGCAATGCCCACACGGGGGAGTACTGGGTCAACCCGAACCCGCCGACCCATACCGGTTCGCAGGCGCAGGAGATAGCCGGACTCGAGGTATTTCTGCGCTGAACCGGCGACAGCGTATCCTTGAAGCTCGAACCACAAACGGGCAGACACGAGGAGCATCCATGGCCTATCACGCCGATTCGACCGATCTCGACGAAAAAGAGATTCTCAGCTGGGACATGTTCGGCCGATCGGCGCGTGAGATGGCGCAGACCATCGCGGATTCCGACTACGATCCCGAGATCGTCATCGCCGTAGCCCGCGGTGGACTGCTGCCCGCCGGAGCACTCGCCTACGCGCTCGGACTCAAGCTTTCCGACGCCATCAACGTCGAGTTCTACACCGACGTCCACGAGACCCTGCCCGACCCCATCCTGCTCGCCCCGATGCTCGACATCGAAGCGATCAAGGGCAAGAAGCTGCTCGTCGTCGATGACGTCGCCGACTCCGGCCGCACCCTCGCCCTCGTCCTCGAACTGCTGCGCAAACACGGTGCGGAAGCCCAGTCGGCCGTCATCTACGCGAAGTCCGCATCGATCATCGACCCGGACTTCGTGTGGAAGCGCACCGATCAGTGGATCGTCTTCCCCTGGTCGGCCGAACCCCCGGTCGAACCCAGCAAGTAAGCTGACCAAATGGAGGAGACACGGGACATCGCCGCCCCGTGCGGACGCGTGCGCGCCTACGTCAACGACGACGTGATCCGCGCACGGGGCATCCGCTACGCCCGTGCAGGTCGTTTCCTCCCTCCCGTCGATGAACCTCCGGTGGACTTCATCGACGGCGGTCGACCGGGCCCGGCAAGCCCGCAGCTGCGCCGCGACCCGAATGCCGGAATGACCTTCGACCAGCTCGGCGGGCTGCCCATCAGCGAAGACTGTCTGCGCGTGAGCGTGACTATGCCGAAGGACACCATCACCGAGGCGGGGCTTCCCGTCCTCGTCTGGATCCACGGCGGAGCCTACGTCGCCGGGGCCGGGGACGCGGAGATCTACGATCCGCACGCCCTGGCCGCCGAGCAGAACATCATCGTCGTCTCCGTGACCTACCGCCTCGGAGTGCTCGGATATCTCGGAACCGGCCGAGACGAACACCTCAACCTCGGAGTGCTCGACCAGATCTCCGCCCTGCGCTGGGTGCAGACGAACATCTCCACTTTCGGCGGCAACCCGGACAACGTCACGATCGCCGGGCAAAGCGCCGGAGCAGACGCCTGCGCCCACCTCATGATCGCCGAAGGCACCGAAGGACTCTTCCATCGTGTGCTCATGGCCTCAGCACCCCTGGGGCTCGCCGGCGGCACCGACGCAATGAACTGGGCAATGGGGAAAGTCGCTGCGAAGATCGACCCTGAAGCCAGCGTCGACGGCATCCTCCGAGCGCAGGAAGAAGTGCACAAGGCCGCCCTCGTCGGGGGTCTGCATGCCGGAATGTGCTTCGGAGTCCGCTACGGCCAGTACCCTCTGCCATCGCGCTCGAAGGCAGCCGAGGCCTGGGCCGAAGTCGCTTCGAAATTCGACGTGCTCATGACTCGCACGGAACGGGAGATGGCGTTCTTCGCCGGTTTCGTTCCCGCACTGCGTCGCCTCCACGACCGCACCCTGACCTCGCCGATGCTCGAATCCCTCATCTCCGGAATCACGTCGGCAGTCTATACCCGGGCCGGACGCGAATTCTACGACCGCCACCGGATGTCCGGCGGTCAAGGAGCCCGCCTGCTCATCGTCTCCCGCGGAGACAGGAGCTTCTTCGACGCGGCCCACTCCGGAGATCTGCCGCTGATCTTCCCCGGCGATATCTGGCACGATTCCTTCCTCGACTACGGTGCGACCACCGATATCGCCGGTCCCGAGCTGCGCCGGACCTGGGGCGAATTCGCCTCCTCGGGCACACTGCCGCGGGTGCGGGTGCCCGGACTCATCGACATCATGGGCTGAACGGTCAACTGTACGATCGCCGTCTACGATCCCAGCTCTGTCGTCTTTTCACAACCGCCATGTCACCGGCGTGCACTACCGTTGGACCATGGACGCACATCAGATCTCGGCAGCCCGTCTGATCTCGCAGGGACTCATCGGACCTCCACCCGAGTCACCGACAGGAACCGACCTCTCAACCGCCGGCGCAGTCGTCGAGCATCTCGGCTGTGTCCAAGCCCAAGCTCTCGGCGGTGCACTGATCTCCATCGCCCTGCGCCTAGGACCGGATGTCACTGACGGTGTGGCCGCGGTCCGTGCCGCCATCGATTCCGGAGAGATCGTGCGTTCCTGGACCCAGCGCGGCACCATCCATCTGACCACGGCCAAGGACATCGGGTGGATCCTCGGCCTCACCGGGGCACGGATCATGAAATCCACGGCCAAGCGGCGCGAGTATTTCGGCATCACCGACGCGATGCTCGATACTGCAGCGGAACTCGCCACAGCGGCCATCCGGGACCGGGGACCGCTGACGCGCGAAGAGCTGCTCGAAGCGTTCGCTCCCATCGGTGCCGGAGACGAATACGGCCACGCCCGTTACCTCATCACTTCCTTGGCGCTGCAGAACATCATCGTCCAAGCCCCCGTGATCGAGGGCAAAGATGACATGAAATACGTGCTCACCGCCGATTGGGTGCCCACACCTACAGAGCTGGACACCGAGGCGGCCGACCACGAATGGATGAGACGCTTCGTCACCAGTCACGGACCGGTCACAGTCGATGACGCGACACGGTGGACGGGACTGCCGAAGACGAGAATGAGAAAGGCCATCCGCGCCGGAATCGATGCCGGAGAGATCGTGAGCACCGACATCGACGGCACCGACTACGCTCACGCACCGGATCTGGAGGACCGACTGGCCGAATGGGAGACGGCGGCGCAGGAGACCATGCTGCTGCCGGGATTCGACGAGATCATCCTCGGGTACAAGGACCGCAGCGCCACACTCGACCCTGCGAATGAGAGACTCGTTGTGCCCGGAGGCAACGGAATGTTCAAGAACACGGTGGTGACCGGCACCCGCGCACGCGCGACCTGGAAACGATCACCCCTCAAGACCGGTCCGCGGGTCCGCGTCGACACCTTCCCAGGGGAGAAGGTTGACCTCGAGGCCGTCGAATCGGTGAGTGCAACCCACCCGGCCTTCGTCTGAGCACGCAGAGACGACCGACGGTGGACGATCGCCACATGACACGCACACAGTGGGCCAGCCGTGTGGGTGAAGGCGACCGACCGGCATCGCCTGCGGGCCGAACTGCCGTCGGGATCATCCTCAATCCCAAACACCCGGCGACCCTGCGGGCGTATGCCGAGCTCGTGCCGGAACTGCGCAATACCGGCGCGCACTACCGAAGCATGACCACCAGCGTCGACCGTTCCGGTCGTCGGCAAGCCGAACAGCTCGTCAAATGGGGCGCTGACATCGTCATCATCCTCGGTGGCGACGGCACCATCCGAGCGACAGCGCCGGTACTCGCCGAGGCGGACATCCTGACGTTCCTCGTCCCGACCGGGACCGCGAACGTGCTCAGCCGCCATATCGGCCTCCGATCCTCCCGGCACGCCATTGACCATTGCAAGCGCACGATCGCCTCGATCATCCGTGACGGCTATCCGCCGAACCTCCGGAACGTTCCGATCAATACTGCGGAGTACCAGACGGCCGACGGCGCTCGACATCGCACCGAGTTCATCAGTCTCGCAGGAATCGGGGGAGACGCCCGGGCCGTCGCCCACCACCATGTCTCGCTCGGGCTGCTCGGCTACGCCTGGGGAGCCGCGCAGGCCCTCTTCGCCGCAGATTTCATCGCGAGCACGTGGGACACCGCAAGTATGTGGGAGCGAACCGCCTCGGCGCCGGTGTGGTCGGTGATGGCGTCGAAGGTGGCCCGTCCTGCCGGTCCCATAGCCGTGTTCCCCGAAGCGCACATCGATGCTCCGGCCTTCTCCGTGCTCACCGTCGGCCCGTTTCCGCACTCACCCATGGCGCGGTGCCGAGCCTGGGCAGGAATCGCCGCGGCATGCCTGCAGGGCAGACCGGAGGCCCACCCGCTCATGAACTATCGCCGTACGACCGAGGTGACGGTCACCGTCGAGTCACCGGTACCGGCACAACTCGACGGCGACCTCATCGGCGACTGCCTGGAGCTGCGGGTGAACGCCGGTGAGAAGACACTGCGGGTATCAGCGCCGGCGTCGTGAGGTACCGAAGATTCCGCGTGCGATCTCGCGTGCCGCGGTCCTTGTGAACTGCTTGAACGCCGAGGACTTCACGACCTGGGAAAACAGGTTCTCGTCGTCCTTCTTCGCCGACTTCTTCCCGGAGCCGCCGGACTCCTCCGGGAAATCGATCTTGTCCGCCGATGCGTCGCGACCCTGACTCTCGGCGGGCGCATCGGCAGGAGCTGACTTCCGTTCCTCGGCGTGAGCTTCTGACCCGCCTTCGAGGCGCTTGGTGAGGATCTCGCGGGCAGATTCGTTGTCGATCGCGGTCCCGTACTTCTCATGCTGGGGCGACTCCGCCACAGCCGCTTTGATCTCGTCCTCGCTCATCGGCCCCATCTTCGACTCCGGGGCTCGCATTCGCGTCGGTGCCACCGGGGTCGGAGCACCATCGGGGTCCATGACGGTGACCACGGCTTCGCCGATGCCGAGCGAGGTGAGCAGCTCTTCGAGGTCGTAGTCGGACTTCGGGAAGGTCTGCACGGTCGCTTTGAGAGCCTTCGCGTCGTTGGGTGTATGTGCCCGCAGCTGGTGCTGAATGCGCGAACCCAACTGTGCGAGCACATCTTCGGGAACATCCTTCGGCGTCTGAGTGACGAAGAAGATGCCGACGCCCTTCGAGCGGATCAGTCGCACGGTCTGCGTCACCGACTGGAGGAAGGCCTTCGACGCGCCGGCGAAGAGCAGGTGGGCTTCGTCGAAGAAGAACACAAGCGAGGGCTTGTCCGGGTCGCCGACCTCCGGCAGGTCCTGGAACAGGTCGGCCAGCAGCCACATGAGGAACGTGGAGAACAGGGCCGGCGACTGACTGAGTTTCTGCAGTTCGAGCACAGAGACGATTCCGGCACCGTTGTCGTCGGTGCGCAGCAGATCAGCGGTGTCGAATTCCGGTTCGCCGAAGAACACGTCGCCGCCTTGGGCAGCGAGTTCGGAGATCTTGCGCAGGATGACGCCGACGGTGGCCTTCGACGCCCCGCCGATGCCTTCGAGATCGGCCTTTCCCTCGTCAGAAGTGAGGAAGGTGAGGACGGCCTTGAGGTCGGAGAGGTCGAGCAGCGCCAACCCTGCCTGATCGGCATAGTGGAAGACCAGAGAGAGGACGGATTCCTGAGTGTCGTTGAGTTCGAGCACCTTTGCCAGCAGAATCGGCCCGAACGAGGTCACCGTCGCTCGCAGGGGAGTGCCGAGCCCCGAATCACCGAGAGTGTAGAACTCGGTCGGATTGGACCGCGACTGCCAGTCCTGACCGGCGGCATCGAGGCGCTTGCGCAGCTTGTCGGATTCGACGCCGGCAGCGCCGATGCCCGAGAGATCGCCCTTGATGTCAGAGGCGAACACCGGCACTCCGGCCCGTGACAGCTGCTCGGCGAGCACCTGCAGGGTCACGGTCTTACCGGTTCCCGTGGCACCGGCGACGAGGCCGTGCCGATTGAGCATGGACAACGGGATGGAGATCGGGGTCTCCTTCGAGGGTTCTTCACCGTTCAGGGCGACCCCAAGATCGAGTGTCTCGCCGTCGAAGGTGTATCCGTCTTTGAGTGTCTGCAACGCCTGCTCAGTCATGAGTCAATCTTTACACAGCGGCACCGAGGTGGTGGAGGAATTCTGCATGGATTCGTCCGTCGGTGCCCAATTCCGGGTGGAAGCTGGCACCCCAGACCGAGCCCTGCCGGACGAGGACGGGCACGTCGTCGTGACGGGAGAGCACCTCGGTGTCAGGCCCGAGCTCGAGGATCTGCGGGGCACGAATGAATGTGCCCTCGACCGGTTCGTCCAGTCCGCGTACGGTCAGCGGGGCGGTGAAGGACTCGCGCTGTCGACCGTAGGCGTTGCGGGCAACGATGATATCGAGCCCGCCGAGGCGGTCATACCCACCCAGCGAATCGTCGCTGAGCCGGTCGGCCAAGAGAATGAGTCCGGCACAGGTGCCGAAGACCGGCAGACCGCCGGCCATGTGTTCGCGCAGAGTCGCGAAGAGATCCGTGCCGGCGGCGATGCGCACCATGGCAGTGGACTCACCGCCGGGCAGAACGAGCGCATCGAGGCCCGTAAGGTGTTCGGACCTGGTGACTTTGAGGGTGTCGACCCCCAGGGAGCCGAGCATGAGCAGGTGCTCACGGAAGGCTCCCTGGAGGGCGAGGACGCCGACTCTCACCAGCCGCGCTCGGCCAGGCGGTGCGGTGCGGGGACGTCGGCGACGTTGATGCCGACCATCGCATCGCCGAGTCCGCGGGATGCCTCGGCCACGGCCTGCGGGTCATCGAAGTGCGTGGTCGCCTCGACGATGGCTTTCGCACGGGCCTCCGGGTTGCCGGACTTGAAGATGCCGGAGCCGACGAAGACGCCGTCGGCACCGAGCTGCATCATCATCGCTGCGTCTGCCGGGGTGGCGATGCCGCCGGCGACGAAGGTCACGACGGGCAGACGGCCGAGGCTGGCGACCTGCTTGACCAGGTGGTACGGGGCGGCGATCTCCTTGGCCGCGACGTAGAGCTCGTCTTCGCTCTTCGCTCCCAGTGCACGGATCTCGGAGTTGATGGTCCGCAGGTGGCGCATCGCCTCGGAGACGTCGCCGGTTCCTGCCTCGCCTTTCGAGCGGATCATCGATGCGCCCTCTTGGATACGGCGCAGAGCCTCACCGAGGTTGGTCGCACCACAGACGAACGGCACCTTGAAGACGGACTTGTCGATGTGGTTGACGTAGTCGGCGGGGGAGAGGACCTCCGATTCGTCGATGTAGTCGACACCGAGGGTCTCGAGGATCTGGGCCTCGACGAAATGGCCGATGCGGGCCTTGGCCATCACCGGGATAGACACGGCGCTGATGATCGAGTCGATGAGGTCGGGGTCGCTCATCCGGGCGACTCCACCCTGTGCGCGGATGTCGGCAGGGACGCGTTCGAGGGCCATGACTGCGGAAGCGCCGGCCGCCTCGGCGATGCGTGCCTGCTCTTCGTTGACGACGTCCATGATGACGCCGCCCTTGAGCATCTGAGCCAGTCCGGTGTTGAGCAGGGTCTGTGTTTCGGTCATTGTGGTGTAGATCCATTCACTGTCGCGGAGTCGATCCGGGTCGCCACGGGGAACAGAACAGAGGGATCTCTGTCTGCTGCCGGAGGTCGGAGGGATCGTGGTTCTTCGGGGTGAACGGCCGTTCTCGACCAGCCTAAACCGATGAGTGGCTCATTGAGAGAGCCAGTAATATGCAAGTATTTTAGGCCAGATAGACGTGATCGCTCTATGATCGACTCATGGTCACGAAGTCACCGAACGGCACTCAGGCCGAGGGCATCGCTCTGCCGGTGAACGTCGACAAAGGTCTGTCGACTCCGCTGCCGGATCAGCTCACTCAGGAGCTGCGTCGTCTGATTTCGGAGGGGACTCTGCGGCCGGGGGATGCTGTGCCTTCGAGCCGTCGGTTGGCCAAGCATCTCGGAATCTCTCGCGGCAGTGTGGAGACCGCCTATGCGCAGCTTGCCGTGGAAGGATTCCTCATCGCCGCCGAGCGTTCGGCCACGCGGATCAATCCCGACCTGCCCGCCGCCTCGACGACGGTGCGTCCCAAGCGCCGAGTTCCGGACTCGCCGAGGCGGCGCCTGCGCAACTATGTCGACCTGCGCCCGGGGTTCGGCGGTGACGATCCTCTGCGCGAACCGGCCTTTCGTCGGGCCTGGAGGGAATCACTCGACCTCGACCCGGGCCCGATCGACCCCTTGGGCCAGCCCCGTGCCCGGTGGGCGATCGCCGACTATCTGCGGCTGACTCGTGGGATGGCCGTCGACCCCGACGAGATCATCCTCACCAGCGGGTCTCGCGATGGTCTGCGCCTGCTGCTGAGCCTCGGCGTCTCCGGATCCATCGCCGTGGAGAATCCCGGTTTCCCGGGTCTGCGCCAGGCGATGACCGACCAGCAGCTTGTGCCTCTGGACTTGGTCGGCTCCTCGCCGGCACGGG
Source organism: Brevibacterium sp. OS20 (assembly GCF_056837565.1). Lineage (NCBI taxonomy): Bacteria > Bacillati > Actinomycetota > Actinomycetes > Micrococcales > Brevibacteriaceae > Brevibacterium > Brevibacterium sp. OS20. Next base: position 1,745,881 of record NZ_CM166367.1, read on the forward strand.
CCGATGTGGCTGCGGCCGTCGTGACACCGAATCACCAGTTCCCGCACGGAACACCGATGCCGGTCGACCAGCGTGCCCGCCTGCTGGACTGGGCAGCTCGAGGAAACGTCCTCATCGTCGAGGACGACTACGACAGTGAGGCCCGCTTCACCCGCACAGTGCTGCCGACCCTCTTCGACCTCGCATCATCGACCGGCAGCAGCGCGCAGGTCGTCCACATCGGCACCTTCTCTGCCCTGCTGACCTCGGCCGTATCGACCGGATACGTCATCGCTCGCGGACCGATCTCGGAGGAGCTCATGAGCCTGCGCGCGGCACTCGGGCCGGCCTACTCGCCGATTCTGCAGATGGCCATCGCCTCCTACCTCGGCTCCGGTGGGCTGCGTCGCCGCATCTCCCGGGGACGGCGGCGACTCCGGGCCGCCGAGGATGTCGTATCCGAGATCGGCCCGATCCCCGGTCTCGTCCACGAGGGACGCACCCTCGTCATCGAAACGTCTCAGGCCCAGGCCGAAAGCCTCCTGAGGGAGCTAGCCGAGCGCGGCATCCTCGTCGCCTCGTTGGCTCGCGGCTGGACCGGTGGCGACGAGATTCGACACGGTCTGGTCATCGCCCATTCGAACGTCGAGGCCCCTGCGCTGCGGGAGGCCTTGGGGGCGGTGAAGTCCCTGTTGAGTAGGATTCAGTCATGAGGAATTCCGGATTTGCAGTCGACGGCATCATCAAGCTGCTGCTGGCCGTGCTCGGCTTCATCTTCATCGGCGGGCTCGAGGACTTCTTCCTCGCCCCACGCTGGTTGGTCGTCACCGCGCTGGTGCTGCTCTTCCTCAGCGCTGCCACCCAGATCTCCTATGCCGTGACCAAGGGGGAGAAACGCTACCTGAAGTTCCCGATGGTCTTCGACGCGCTTCTCATCGTCGCGGTCGTCGTCGGCCTCATCCTCGCCGCTGCGAGCAACCCTGCCGGCGCCTGGGTCCTCTTCGGATTGGTCGGAGTGGGCTCGTTGGGCATCGCCGTGGTCTTCACGACCGGCGAGAACGGCCCGTCGTTCAGCGAAGACGAGCCGCAGAACCCCTGACCGCTGTCGCACGCCGCCCTACGCCGATGAAGCGTTCCCGCACGGTGCTTTCCGTCGATCAAGCGTTCCCGCGCGCCGCTCTCCGTCGATCAAGCGTTGGCGCACTTGTGCGCCCGTCTACCGGCACGTATCTGCTGTAGGCCTTGATCGGCGCGCAGCTGACGTCGGCAAGGCGTGCGCTCAGCGGTTGAAGGCGATGGCCGCGATATGGCCGTCGGGAATACCGGCCTCGAGATCGTGGATGTCGACATCGGGATGCGGTGAGTTCGGTTCCGGTCCGGCGCCGATGTAGTCGAGACCCGGATCGCGAGCCAGGCCCGTGCTCAGCGCCTTGAGAAAAGCTTCGGTGCGCGCCCACACACGGACGAAGCCGGCAGCGAAGTCGTCATCGGGAAGCGCTTCGAGTTCTGCCCGTTCTCTCTCATGGAGCAGCTGCATCGCCTCCAGTGCGACATCTCGCTCGGGGATCGCTTCGATGTCGAGTCCGACCGGGTCGTCGGCGACGGCGACGAGGACGAGGCGACGAGACCTCGAGACCGAGAACTCGCACTCGTCGTGACGTGGTTTGCCCGCCGAGTCGAGGCGGATCTCGATCGCGGCGGGGTCCTGACTCAGATGCGCTCCGAGCACATGGCGGAGGACGACCCGGCCGGCAGACCAGGTGGCGGCCGCCTCGGCGTCGAATTCCTTCGCATAGTTGCGTTCCTGCTCGGTGAGCACGGAATCGTCATCCCGCGCCCAGGCCGCTTCGGCCGAGGTATCGGCGAGGATGAGAGTGACGGGCAACTCGGTGGGCAGTTCGGTGAAGCTGGGGTGGTGCGCCATCGATCAGCGGCCCAGGGCCTTGTTGATCTTCTTCAGCTTGCGGTTGAGCACGAAGATCCGCACCGAACCGATGATTCCGGCGATGAGGATGCCGCCGATCGCAGCGAAGAGCATCGCCACGCCCAGGGGCAGTTCGAACTGCCAGCCGAAGTACTTGAACTCGGCCGGGACATTGTTCTGCAGAATGAAGATGAGCAGCAGGACGACGATGAGGGCGCCGAGGATGAGGGAGACCCACATTCCCGCGGACATTCCGGATCCGGCCTTCGTCGACGGCAGTTCACCGGTGTGTCCCGTCGGAGGCTGGGTCTGCTCATGCCTCTCCTGCGGGGACATCTCTCGGGTCTTGTCCACCGCAGCGGTCTCGCCCGTCGCGGGAGTATCGCTGCCGAGGACTGAATCGGTTTCGGCCAGGAGCTCTTCGGGCGTCTGCGAATCGCCACGCGGGTCTTGAGTACTCATGCGCCCCATCATAACTGCTGATGGGGCGCATAAGGCAGGTTTGCAGAAAGAGTCCCGGCAACCGCTGCCGGGACTCTTTCCTAAGGGGTGTCGATCAGTTGATCAGACGGTCTTGCTCAGCGAGGAGATGATCTCATTGAGCGTGGCCGAAGGCCGCATGGCGGCTTCGGTCTTCGCATCGTTCGGGTAGTAGTACCCACCCAGGTCGACCGGGCCGCCCTGAACCTCGAGGAGCTCGGCCACGATGGCGTCCTCCTTCTCAGCCAGTGCCTTCGCCACGGGGGCGATGGCCTCGGCCAGAGCTTCGTCCGCGGTCTGCTCGGCCAGCTGCTGCGCCCAGTACAGGGTGAGGTAGAAGTGGCTGCCGCGGTTGTCGATCTCGCCGACCTTGCGCGACGGCGACTTGTTCTCTTCGAGGAACTTGCCGGTCGCGGCGTCGAGGGTGTCGGCCAGCACTCCGGCCCGCTCGTTTCCGTGGACGTTGAACTCGTGGCGGAAGGACTCTGCCAGGGCGAGGAACTCACCGAGGGAGTCCCAGCGCAGGTGGTTCTCCTCGACGAGCTGCTGAACGTGCTTCGGAGCCGAGCCGCCGGCACCGGTCTCGAACAGCCCGCCGCCCGCGATGAGCGGAACGACGGAGAGCATCTTCGCCGAGGTGCCGAGCTCCAGGATCGGGAACAGGTCGGTGTTGTAGTCGCGGAGCACGTTGCCGGTCACCGAGATGGTGTCCTTGCCCTCACGGATGCGGTCGATGGAGAACTGAGTGGCCTCCACCGGGTTCATGATGCGGATGTCCAGGCCCTCGGTGTCGTGGTCCTTGAGGTATTCCTCGACCTTCGACGTGATGTTGCGGTCGTGGGCGCGGGTCTCGTCGAGCCAGAACACGGCCGGAGTCTCGGACAGGCGGGCACGGGTGACGGCGAGCTTGACCCAGTCGCGCACTGGGATGTCCTTCGTCTGGCAGGCACGCCAGATGTCACCGGCAGCGACCTCGTGGCTCATCAGCACATCGCCGGTGGAGTTGACGACCTCGACGGTTCCGGCCTCCGGGATCTCGAAGGTCTTGTCGTGGCTGCCGTACTCTTCGGCCTTCTGCGCCATGAGACCGACGTTGGGCACGGTGCCCATGGTCCGCGGGTCGAAGGCGCCCTTGGCCTGGCAGTCCTCGATGACGGTCTGGTAGACGCCGGCGTAGGAGGAGTCGGGGATGACGGCCAGGGTGTCCTGGGTCTGGTCATCCTTGTTCCACATCTTGCCGCCGACGCGGATCATCGCCGGCATAGAGGCATCGACGATGACGTCGGAGGGCACGTGGAGGTTCGTGATGCCCTTGTGCGAGTTGACCATGGCCAGGTCGGGCCCGTCGGCCAGACCCTTCTCGATTCCGGCTTTGACTCCGGCAGCCGCCTCGGCAGGCAGGGTGTCGAGCCCGGCGAGGATGGCGGCCAGTCCGTTGTCGGAGGTCAGTCCCGCCTCGGCGAGGACGTCACCGTACTCGGCGAAGACGTCGGGGAAGAAGGCTTCGATGACCTTGCCGAAGAGGATGGGGTCGGAGACCTTCATCATCGTGGCCTTGAGGTGGACGGAGAAGAGGACGCCGTCGGCCTTGGCCGCGGCGATCTGGTCCTTGACGAATTCGTCGAGGGCGGCGGCGTTCATCTTCGTCGAATCGACGATCTCGCCGGCCAGAACGGGCAGGGACTCCTTGAGGACCTTCGTCTCTCCCGCAGCGGTGCGCAGGCGGATCGACAGGGTGTCATCGGCCTCGATGATCACGGACTTCTCGTTGTCGCGGAAGTCGTCCGAGCCCATGGTGGCGACGCGGGTCTTCGAGTCCTTGGACCATTCGCCCATCGAATGCGGGTGGGCCTTGGCGAAGTTCTTCACTGCCTGCGGAGCGCGACGGTCGGAGTTGCCCTCCCGCAGCACCGGGTTGACGGCCGAACCCTTGACCTTGTCGTAGCGTGCCCGAACGTCCTTCTCCTCATCGGTCGAAGGCTCTTCCGGGTAGGCGGGCAGGTCGTAGCCCTGGGACTGCAGTTCGGAGATCGTCGCCTTCAGCTGCGGGACGGACGCCGAGATGTTGGGCAGCTTGATGATGTTGGCATCGGGGGTCTTGGCGAGATCGCCCAGCTCCGCGAGTGCGTCGCCGACCTGCTGTTCCTCAGGCAGACGGTCGTTGAACTGGGCCAGCACGCGTGCGGCGAGAGAGATGTCCCTGGTCTCAACCTCGACACCGGCCGACGTGGCGAAGGCTTCGATGATCGGCTTGAGCGAATACGTCGCCAGAAGCGGCGCTTCATCCGTGCGCGTGTAAATGATTTTAGCCATAGTTAAGGACCACTCCGCATCTTCTTGGGGTTTATCGCCCTCCATCCTACCTTCTGGGCCATTTCGGTAGGCGGCCCCGGCCGATGATGGTGCTCACATCCCCAGGTGGCACCCGGTAGTCTTCTGTGTCGGCACGGACAACAGAAAGAGGACGACAGTGGCCAAACTCTACTTCCGGTACGGGGCGATGAATTCCGGCAAGTCGACCGCTCTTCTGCAAGCGGCCTTCAACTACGAGGAACGCGGCCAGCGCGTTCTGCTGGCCAAGCCGCTGATCGACACCAAAGGCGCATCGCAGATCGTGTCCCGATTGGGCGTCACCCGTGAGGTCGACTTCGTCATCCCCGCCGACGGTGACGTGGAGCGGATCTATGCCGAACATGCCGACTACGTCGACCACGATGCCCTCATCGAATCCATCGACGCCCCGAAGATCCCGGTCGCGTGCCTGCTCATCGACGAAGCGCAGTTCCTCAGCCCCGTCCAAGTGGATTCGCTCATGCGGATCGCCACCACCGCCTCGGTGCCGGTGATGTGCTACGGAATCCGCACAGACTTCCAGACGAAGGCATTCCCCGGTTCAGCGCGACTGCTCGAGATCGCCCACACCCTCGAGGAACTCAAGACGATCTGCCGCTGCGGCCGCAAGGCGATGTTCAACGGCCGCCTCGTCGACGGACAGTTCATCTTCGACGGCGATCAGGTCGCCATCGACGGCAATTCCGTGACCTATGAGTCACTGTGCCCGAGCTGTTATCTCGAGTACTCCGGCGGTAGGCTGTCAACGACAGACTCCTGACCGATCCCGACACAGCTTCCCCGTCGAATCCAGCTCATCGACGACCGTCGTATCCAGTCGAAATCCGTTCGCACTTTCAGTTCTCAAGGAGCCTCCATGCGCATCGCCGTTCGTGCCTTCAACGACAATCCCGGTTCTCCCGTCCTCGTCTTCGGCAACGCTTTGGGCACTCGGATGCCTTTGTGGACCTCCGTGGCCGCGCGTCTGGCCGACGATTTCCAGATCTATCTCACCGACCTTCCCGGACATACCCTTCCCGCCGGCGATTCCCTCGCCGAGGCGTCCGCCCCGCTGACAGTCGAAGCGCTGGCTTCCGGTGTCGTCGAGTCCCTCGCCGAGCTCGGGGTGGAGTCCTTCATCTACTGCGGAGTCTCGATCTCCGGCGGCGTCGGTCTGACCCTGGCGCTCAACCACCCCGATTCGCTGGCCGGACTCGTCGCCTGTGCGACGGCCGAGAAGTTCGGCACTCCGGAATCCTGGGACGAACGCATCGGCGAAGTCCGCGCCGACGGCACCAAGGGACTTGTCGATGACACCGCCGATCGGTGGTTCGCCGCCGGGTTCCTCGGCGAGGACATCGCCACCGGCCACCTCATCCTGTCCGACCTCGCCCTGGTCGATGACGAGGCGTACATCGCGGCCGCCTCGGCGCTGAAGACCTACGATCTGAGTGGGAAGCTCGGCTCGATCGCCACCCCGACGCTCGTCATCGCCGGCGCCCAGGATTCCGGCTGCACTCCCGAAGCGATGTCGGAGATGGCCGAACAGATCGAAGGTTCGCACTTCGCCACGATCCCGGACTCCGCTCACCTGCCGATGGTCGAACACCCTGAGATCGTCGTCGATCACATCCAGGAGTTCTGCGGCCAGCTCTAGAGAGGAGCGGACCGCGGCATCTTCGCCGTTCCGGTATTCGGGACCGGTGTCTGAGTCCGAGCGGAACTGGCAGACTGATGTCATGACTGAGCTGTTCGAACCGCTGACACTGCGCGGAACCGAGATCCCCAATCGCATCTGGCTGGCACCGATGTGCCAGTATTCCTGCGAAGCCGAAGACGGAATGCCCGGCCCCTGGCATCTCGTCCACCTCGGTGCCCGGGCGCAGGGCGGATTCGGGCTCATCCTCACCGAAGCCTCCGCAGTCGTCCCCGAAGGTCGAATCTCACCACAGGACGCCGGAATCTGGAACGACGACCAGGCAGAGTCATGGTCGGCCGTCGTCGACTTCGTCCACTCCCAGGGCAGCATCATCGGCATTCAGCTCGCCCATGCCGGCCGCAAGGCCAGCACCTATCGTCCTTTCACCGGTGAACCGAAGGGCAGCGTCCCCGAGTCCGAGGGCGGATGGCCGACGTTCGGCGCCAGCTCCATCGCCTATCCGCAGCTGGCCGAGCCCGTGGAGATGACGAAGGACGACATCGCCGAGGTGGTCGCCGCCTTCGCGGCCGCTGCCCGACGTTCGATCGATGCCGGGTTCGACCTCGTCGAGCTCCACGCAGCCCACGGCTATCTGCTCCATTCCTTCCTGTCCCCGCTGTCGAACCAGCGCAGCGACGAATACGGCGGCGATCTCGCCGGTCGGTCCCGACTGCTCCACGAGGTCTATGCGGCCGTCCGCGCCGAGGTCGGTGAGGACGTGCCGGTGTTCGTACGCATCTCGGCCAGCGAATGGACCGACGGCGGATTCGACATCGCCGAAGCCGCCGATGTCAGCCGTGCGCTGTCGGAGGCTGGAGTCGACCTCATCGACGTCTCCTCGGGCGGCAACTATCCGGTGCGGATCCCCATCGGTCCCGGTTACCAGGTGTCGCTGGCCGCGGCGATCCGCGCCGAGGGCGTGCCGACCGGAGCCGTCGGACTCATCACCGATCCGAAGCAGGCCGAGACCATCCTCAGCACGGGACAGGCCGATGCGATCTTCATGGCCCGAGCAGCCCTGCGCGAACCTTCCTGGCCGCAGCGGGCCGCCCATGTCCTCGGAGCCGAACCCGGACCCTACCCTCCGCAGTACACCCGCGGAGCCTGGTGACCTGTCCCTGAACCTCGGAAGCATCAGCACAGATTGAGGAGTTTGGAAATGCACACGATCGAAACCGAGCACGTCATCATCCGCTCTATCGCGGTCTCCGAGATGGCGAACAACGTCTATCTGCTCACCGCCAAAGAGACCGGCTCCCAGGTGCTCATCGACGCCGCCGACGACGCCGAGGCGATCACCGAGCTCATCGACTCGGGAGCCCAGGACACCGACGCGGAACCCATGCTGCGAGCGATCATCACCACACACCAGCACTGGGATCATATTCGGGCACTGCCGGCCACCTCGGCGAACTATCCCGAGGCGATGACGATCGCCGGTGCCGCGGACGCGGCCGCCATCACCGAGGCGGAAGGCGTGGAGATCGCGCACTCTGTCGATCACCTCGATGTCGGGGACTTCGGCGGATTCGTCCTCCAAGCCATCGCACTGCGCGGGCACACTCCCGGCTCGATCGCACTGCTTCTGCGCGACGGCGGTCAGACGATCCTGTTCTCCGGTGACTCGCTGTTTCCGGGCGGGCCGGGCAAGACCTGGTCGGCGGAGGACTTCACCTCACTCATGGACGACCTCGAGGAGCGGGTATTCGGCGAACTTCCGGACGAGACTCTCGTCCTGCCCGGACACGGGGACTCGACCACCCTGGGCGAGGAACGTCCGAAACTGGGGGAGTGGCGCGAACGCGGCTGGTGACCTCAGCTCGGCAGTGCCGCGAAGCCGAAGAGCGCCCAGACGATGGCGAGGAGACCCACGGCGATGATGCCGATGTTCCATCTCGTCTCGATGACACGCTGCCCACCGGGGTTGGCGAGTTCTGCGTCGCTGAGCGACGAATAGCGCTCGAGCACTGTGTCGACGGCCGGGCTCGGATTCTCGACGAGCCGGCGCATATCGTGCTCGTCCTTCTCCCACTTCTTGCCCTTGCCGGCCAGCGGCCATGAGGCGAACTTCTTCTCATGGGTGCGCACGCTCAGACCGAAGTGGGTCTCGAAGCCGTCGACGAGGTTCCACGGGATCGTCACGGTCTGCAGCGGATTGACCAAGATGAGCTGCTGTCTGTGCAGCTCGACGCGGGGGAACCGGTAGAAGACGAAGACCAAGGTGCCGACGGCCAGAGGGATGCCTGCGGCGGCCAGACCGCGCAGCGTGAAATCGCCGAAGAGGATTGAGAGCACGCCCAAGGCGCAGAGCCCGCCGACGATGAAGAACAGGGCCGTCGAACTCGTCGTCCGCACGACGGTCGGCTCGGTCTCATTGCGATCTATCTCACTGTCAGCCACCTGATCATCCTATCCATTGAGACTGAACAAAAGTTGTCTGTTCCCTTGGTTTCGAAACGGTAACGATTCCGAAATTTGCTCATTATGTGGACTCCGTCACAGTCGCCGGTGAATTAACTTTGTTGCAATCCATGTGAAAAACATGAACGCGGTCACATGCGCTTCGGTCTCTGCCGAAATGCTTCACGTGACCGGAATGCACTCCGGCTTTGGGGTGCAAGAACGAGGGTGACTCGCCCTAGAACAACAAGGAGAGAACGTGAACAAGCGCTTCCTCGCGGCTGGTGCCTCTGTGGCTGCCGCTGCAATGGTGCTCACCGCCTGCACACCCCCTGGCGGAGGCGAAGACGACGAAGCATCGAAGGACACCGCCATCAATATCGGTTGGAACGAATCGTTCCGGTCGATGAATACGTTGACCGCCAACGGCAATGCAACCTCGAACGCCATTCTCACCTACATGATGAATGACAACTTCGGGTACTACGATGGTGACCTCGAAGTTCAGGACGGAGCCCTCGGCAAGGTCGAACAGGTTTCCGAAGACCCGCTCAAGGTCAAGTACACATTCAATGATGATGCCAAGTGGTCCGACGGCACCCCCGTCGACGCCGCCGACCTGGCGCTGACCTGGGCCGGCACCTCGGCGAACTTCAACACCGTCGAAGCCAACAACAACGACGACGGAACGGTGAAGAAGAACGACGCGAAGACCGTCTACTTCGATTCCTCGACCGCCGGTTCGGCTCTGATCAAGAAGTTCCCCGAGATCTCCGACGACGGCAAGGAGATCACCCTCGAATACTCCAAGCCCTTCGCCGACTGGCAGACCGAATTCGGCACTGGTGCCGACGGCGTCGGTGTGCCCGCTCATATCGTGGCGAAGAAGGCTCTCGGGATCGACGATGCCGAGAAGGGCAAGGAGGCCATCCTCAAGGCCATCAAGGACAAGGACACCGAGAAGCTGTCGAAGATCTCGAACACCTGGAACACCGGGTTCGACTTCACTTCGATGCCGAAGGACGAGGACCTGCTGGTCCACAACGGTCCGTACAAGATGACGAAGTTCGAGGAGGGACAGTATGTCACCCTCGAGCTCGACGACAAGTACACCGGTCCGGTGAAGCCGAAGGTCAAGACAGTCACGGTCCGCTACAACGGCGACCCGATGGCGATGATCCAGGCGATCGAGAACGGTGAGGTCGATATGACTCAGCCGCAGGCGACCGCTGACGTCCTCTCCGCCGCCGAGAAGATCGACGGAGTCAATGTCGATGCCGCCGATGGTGCGACGTATGAGCACGTCGACTTCACCTTCGACAACAAGGGTCCCTTCGATCCTGCTGCCAACGGCGGCGACGAGGAGAAGGCGAAGAAGGTCCGTCAGGCGTTCCTCAAGGCTCTGCCGCGTGAGGACATCGTCGAGAAGATCATCAAGCCCCTCAACGACAAAGCCGTCACCCGTGATTCGTACTCGCAGGTGCCGGGCTCGCCGATGTACGACGCGATCACCAAGGTCAACGGCGTCGCCGATGCCGCAGATGGTGACGTCGAGGCCGCGAAGAAGCTGCTCAAGGAAGCCGGAGTGGACTCCCCGACCGTGCGTGTCATGTACGACAACACGAACTCGCGTCGTCAGCAGGAATTCCAGCTGATCAAGGAATCGGCTGAGAAAGCCGGCTTCAAGATCAAGGACGTCGGAGATGTCAACTGGGGCACCCGCCTCGGTGACGGCACCTACGATGTTTCGCTGTTCGGTTGGCAGTCCGAGGGCACCGGCGTGTCCGAGAACGATGCGAACTTCCGCTACGGTGCGCAGAACAACTACGGCGGCTACAAGAGCGAGAAGATGAACAAGATCCTCGACAAGCTTCTCGTGTCCAAGGAAGAGGAGCAGCAGGATCTCCTCATCGACATGGAGAAGCAGCTGACCGAAGATGCCTTCGGTGCGCCGATCTTCCAGTTCCCCGAACTGACGATCTACCGTGACAGCGTGAAGAACGTGAAGTCGACCGCTGTGTCGCCGACGATGTTCTGGAACTACTGGGAGTGGGAAGTCAACTGATCCGCGACTGACGCGATCGGTTCTTCTCCACTCAAGCCTTCTGTGGGGATCACTGTGTGGTCCCCACAGCGGCGTTTTCGGAAGATTGAAACGGAACTCCCATCATGATCAGATTCATCCTCCGACGATTGCTGTCGACAGCGCTCGTGCTCCTCGTCGTCACCTTCGTCCTCTACCTGCTCCTCAACGTCGCGCTCGACTTCTTCTGGGACCTGCGCGCGAGCACATCACCGAACATCGAAGCTCTCTACGAGTCGCGTCGACGTCTCCTCGACCTCGACACTCCGGCCATCGTCCGGTATTTCAAGTGGTTGGCAGGAGTCGGCGGCTGCGCCATCGGCCAATGTGACTTCGGCATCGCCTGGAAGTCGGGTCAGGAAGTCACCGAACAGCTGCAGGGCGCGATCGTCAACACGATCAAGCTCATCACCGCCTCGACGATCGTGGCCATCATCCTCGGCATCGCCGTCGGCATGATCTCGGCCATCCGCCAGTACTCGGGCTTCGACTACTTCATCACCTTCGTCTCGTTCCTCCTCTACTCGCTGCCCGTCTTCTGGGTGGCGGTGCTGCTCAAGCAGTACGGAGCGATCGACATCAACAACTTCATCAACGATCCGACCTTGGAATCCTGGTGGCCGATCATCATCGGCTGTGTGGCCATGGGGCTGTTCTGGATGGGTGCGCTCGGCGGCAGCGCGAAGCGTCGCGTGATCACCTTCGTCGCCGCAGCGGTCATCACCTTCGGCACCATCTACTACATCCTCGCCAGCGGCTGGATGCAGCACCCGACGATCGGCCTCCTCGGCGTGGTCGTCATCGGCGCCGGTGCGGCCATCGTCATGACGTACCTGTCGACGGGCCTGAAGAACCGCCGCGTGCTCTATGCCACACTCATCACGGTGGCCGTCGGCGCGCTGCTCTACTGGCCGCTGATGAACCTCTTCTACTACGTCGACATGAACTGGCTGTGGATGTTCGGGCTCTTCATCGTTGCGATCGCCGTCGCCGTCGGCATCGGTCTGGCATTCCGAGGCCCGGATCCCTGGGATACCGCGCGCACGACGAGCTTCACGGCCATCATCGTGGCAGTGCTCATCTTCGCCGACCGTGTGCTGCAGGGCTGGCAGGAGTATTCGGACGACCCGGCCATCAACAATCGTCCGATCGCGACGATCGGTGCATCGGCGCCGAATATCGACGGCGACTTCTGGATCACGAACCTCGACTCGTTCACTCACCTGCTGCTGCCGTCGATCGCTCTCGTCCTCATCTCCTTCGCCTCGTACACCCGCTATACCCGCGGTTCGATGCTCGAGGTCCTGGGCCAGGACTACATCCGCACGGCACGAGCCAAAGGTCTCAACGAACGTACGGTGATCATGCGGCACGCTATGCGCAATGCGCTGCTGCCATTGGCCTCGGTCGTTCCCGTCGACATCATCACAATGATCGGCGGTGCCGTCATCACGGAGACGATCTTCGGCTGGAACGGCATGGGCAAGCTCTTCATCGATTCGCTGAGACAGGCAGAGCTCGACCCGGTCATGGCCTACATCCTGATCACAGGCCTGCTCGCTATCATCGCCAACCTGGTCGCGGACTTCCTCTATGCCGTCCTCGACCCGAGAATCCGAGTGAACGCATGAGTACTGACAACGACAAACAGAACGCTCTCGCCCTCGACGAAGTCGGGGACAATGCGATCGAGTCGAAGGAAACCGAAGGTCTTTCCCAGGGCAAGATCGTCCTGCGCAAATTCCTCCGTCACAAAGGCGCGATGATCTCCATCGTCGTCCTTGTGCTCGTGGCCATCTTCGCCTTCAGCGCACAGGGATTTGCGGGAATCCCCGGTTGGTGGAAGTTCAGTCATACGGCGTCCGGGCCCGTGGTCAACCCCGGCGGAGCCCCGACCTGGTCGTTTGCGAACTTCTTCTCACTCGGTGATCATCCCTTCGGTCAGGATGAGATCGGTCGTGACAACTTCTCCCGAGTGATGAAAGGGACACAGATCTCTCTCGTCGTCATGTTCATCATCGGCATCGTCTGCCTGATCATCGGCACGGTCGTCGGTGCTGTTGCGGGCTACTACCGCGGTTGGGTCGATTCGGTGCTCATGCGCATCACCGACGGTTTCGTCATCCTGCCGGTCATCGTGGTCGGATCGATCCTCGGTGTGCTCGTCGGCGGAGCGAACGGCCCGCTGCTCGGTGTGGCGCTGGGCTGCATCCTCTGGGTGGGTCTTGCACGTCTCGTCCGCGGTGACTTCATGTCGCTGCGCGAACGGGAGTTCGTCGATTCGGCCCGCGTGGCCGGGGCCAGCGATTTCCGGATCATGTTCAAGCACATGCTGCCCAATGCCATGGGCGTCATCATCGTCAACACGACGCTGATCATGAGTCAGGCGATCGTGCTCGAAGCCTCGCTGAGCTACCTCGGCTTCGGCATCAAACCGCCCGGCATCTCGTTGGGACAGCTCATCAGCGAATACCAGACCTCCTTCGCCACTCGTCCGTGGCTGTTCTGGTGGCCCGGCTTGTTCATCATCGTCATCGCTCTGTGTGTGAACTTCATCGGCGACGGTCTGCGCGACGCGTTCGACCCGCGGATGAAGACCATCCCGAGTTGGAGGAAGATGAAGAAGGCCGAGCGCATGGCACAGAAAGAGGCGAAGTGATGGCTGAGAAGAAAGCAGAGGCCCAGCCGAAGACGGGCTCCCCGATCCTCGAGGTCAATGACCTCGGAGTCCAGTTCTGGGTCAGCGACGAATGGTGGATGGCCGCCGAACACCTCGACTACACGGTCAATGCCGGCGAGGTTCTTGCGATCGTCGGCGAGTCCGGCTCCGGAAAGTCGCAGTCGAGCATGTCACTGCTCGGCCTCCTGCCGAGCAACGGCCGTGCGACCGGCTCAGCGAAGCTCAATGGGCGCGAACTCATCGGCATGCCTCCGGAGAAGATGCAGGCCGTGCGCGGCAACGACATCTCCGTGATCTTCCAGGAGCCGATGACTGCGCTCAACCCGGTCTACACCGCGGGGTACCAGATCGTGGAGACGCTGCGCGTCCACCTCGACATCGGTCCCAGTGAGGCGAAGCAACGGGCGCTCGAGCTCATGCGGCTGGTGGAGATCCCTGATCCGGAGGATCGGTTCCATTCGTTCCCGCATCAGCTCTCCGGCGGTCAGCGTCAGCGCATCATGATCGCGCAGGCTCTGGCCTGTCAGCCGAAGCTGCTCATCGCCGATGAGCCGACCACGGCGCTCGACGTCACGGTGCAGGCCGAGATCCTCAAGCTCATGCGCGAACTGAAGTCGAAGCTCGATGCGGGCATCATCCTCATCACGCACGATATGGGCGTGGTGGCGGATATGGCCGATCGCATCATCGTCATGCGCGCCGGCAAGGTGGTCGAATCGGGTACCGCGGAGGAGATCTTCTACAACCCGCAGCATCCGTATACGAAGCAGCTCCTCGAGGCTGTTCCCCACCTCGGTGAGGGTACCGACAGCGAAGCATTCGGCGGTAGCATCGACGATGTCGAGGCCTCGCTGTCCGATATCACTTCCGATCAGGCCTCGCACGCCGATGACCCGGTCGGCGCACCGGACTCCGCCGTAGGTGGCGACGGTCTCTCCGAGGCCGGGGCTGCCGATATGGCCGTGGCCGAGGCTCGCGCTCAGGTGACCGCGCAGGACCGTCCCGATATCGAGATGGACTCCACGGAGACGTACTACCATCCAGGTTCGCAGGCGGACTTCTCGAAGCCCTCTGCCCTGCAGCTGCGTGACGCCGCGATCGAGTACCCCGCAATCGGAAGGAAGAAGGCCTTCCGCGCCGCTCATCACATCAATCTAATGATCGCCCCCGGCGAAGTCGTGGGCCTGGTGGGGGAGTCGGGGTCGGGCAAGACCACGATCGGGCGCGCCGCTCTCGGGCTGCTGCCCACCGTTGAAGGCGACATGGTCGTCAACGGCACGAGCATCAAGGGCCTGAGCAATAAGCAGATGAGGCCCCTGCGCAAGGAAGTCGGGATCGTGTTCCAGGATCCCGGTTCCTCGCTCAACCCGCGACTGCCGGTCGGAGAGTCGATCGGTGAGCCGCTCTACCTCCACGAGGGGATGAAAGGGCCGGAGCTGAGCAAGCGGGTCGAGGAGCTGCTGACCGCGGTCGAACTGCCGACTTCTATGCGCAACCGCTATCCGCATGAGCTCTCCGGAGGTCAGCGTCAGCGCATCGGCATCGCCCGTGCCCTGACCCTGCGCCCGAAGCTGCTCATCGCCGATGAGCCGACCTCGGCCCTCGACGTGTCCGTGCAGGCGAAGGTCCTCGACCTGTTCGAAGGTCTGCAGAAGGAATACGGCTTCGCGTGTCTGTTCATCAGCCACGACCTGGCCGTGGTCGAGCGCATCGCCGAGCGCATCGCGGTGATGCGCCACGGCTACCTCGTCGAGATCGGCAAGTCCTCACAGGTCGTGTCGAACCCCGTCCACCCGTACACACAGCGTCTGCTGTCTGCGGTTCCCGTTCCGGATCCGCAGGAGCAGCGCAAGCGTCGGGAGGCCAGGGACGCGGTTCTCGAGGCCACGATGAACGCCTGAGTCCGCCCAAGCTGACGGCCACCTGCACGCGAGAGCGTGCGGGTGGCCGTATAATTGTCTGTTGGGTCCGGGCTGGACCGATCTCTCTATCTCAAAAAGGTTCTTGATGACTGAAGCCATCACACGACGGGAAAACCGCCGAAACGTAGCAATCGTCGCACACGTCGACCACGGCAAGACCACGCTGGTCGACGCCATGCTCCGGCAGACCGGTGTGTTCAGCGAACACGGCGACTTCGCCGAACGCGTCATGGATTCAGGCGACCTCGAACGTGAGAAGGGCATCACCATTCTCGCGAAGAACACCTCCGTCCTCTACAACGGTCCCTCGGCCGGCGAGGACCCCATCGTCATCAACGTCATCGACACCCCCGGGCACGCCGACTTCGGTGGTGAGGTCGAGCGCGGACTGTCCATGGTCGACGGCGTCGTCCTCCTCGTCGACGCATCGGAAGGTCCGCTGCCGCAGACCCGCTTCGTCCTGCGCAAGACGCTGGCCGCGAAGCTGCCCGTCATCCTCGTGATCAACAAGACCGACCGTGCCGATGCCCGCATCGACGGAGTCGTCGAGGAAGCTCAGGACCTGCTCCTGGGTCTGGCCTCCGACCTCGCCGACGAAGTCCCCGACCTCGACGTCGACTCCGTCCTCGATGTGCCCGTCGTCTTCGCCGCCGCGAAGGCAGGTGCCGCCTCCCTCGAACAGCCCGCCGATGGAGCGGTCCCGGACAACCCCGACCTCGAACCGCTGTTCAAGACCATTCTCGAGACGATCCCGGCACCGGAGATCAACTCCGACGGCATCCTCCAGGCACATGTCACGAACCTCGACGCCTCGCCGTTCCTCGGCCGTCTGGCTCTGCTGCGCATCTTCGGCGGCACGTTGAAGAAGGGCCAGCAGGTCGCCTGGGCCCGCGGTGACGAGATCAGCTCGGTGAAGATCACCGAACTGCTCGAGACCCAGGGTCTCGACCGGGTGCCCGCCACGGAGGCCTCGGCCGGTGACATCGTCGCCGTCGCCGGCATTCCCGACATCATGATCGGTGACACGCTCACCGACATCAACAATCCGAAGCCGATGCCGGCGATCGTCATCGACGATCCGGCGATCTCGATGACCGTGGGTATCAACACCTCCCCGTTGGCCGGCCGTGAGAAGAACACGAAGGTCACCGCCCGCATGGTCAAGGACCGCCTCGACCAGGAGCTCGTCGGCAACGTCTCGCTCAAAGTCGTCCCGACCGAACGCCCCGACGCCTGGGAGGTCCAGGGTCGCGGTGAGCTGGCTCTGGCCATCCTCGTCGAGCAGATGCGCCGTGAAGGATTCGAACTCACGGTCGGCAAGCCTCAGGTTGTGACCAAACAGGTCGACGGCAAGGTCCATGAGCCCTTCGAAGAGCTCACGGTCGATGTGCCGGAGGACTACCTCGGCGCCGTGACCCAGCTGCTGGCTGCCCGCAAGGGTGTCATGTCGACCATGACGAACCACGGCACCGGCTGGGTGCGGATGGAGTTCAAGGTCCCCGCTCGCGGCCTCATCGGATTCCGCACTCGGTTCCTCACCGAGACCCGCGGCACCGGTATCGCGAACACGATCTCGGCCGGATACGGACCGTGGGCCGGCAATATCGAGTTCCGCATCAACGGATCTCTCGTGGCCGACCGCGCGGGAACAGTGACCCCGTACGCGATGATCAACCTGCAGGACCGCGGTACCTTCTTCGTCGAACCGACCTCCGAGGTCTACGAGGGCCAGATCGTGGGCGAGAACTCGCGCGCCGACGATATGGACGTCAACATCACGAAGGAGAAGAAGCTGACGAACATGCGTTCGGCTTCTGCCGACAGCTTCGAGAACCTCACTCCGCCGCGCAAGCTGACCCTCGAGGAGAGCCTCGAGTTCGCTCGTGAGGACGAGTGCGTCGAGGTCACCCCGGGTGCCATCCGCATCCGCAAGGTCGAACTCGATCAGAAGGAACGCGCAAAGCTCTACGCGAAGATGCGCCGCCAGAACGCCTGAGCCGGATTCCTTGATCCGGCAGCACCGAATGACCTCGAGCACCCAGGAACCAATGACTGTTACGCCACGCGTCCTCCTCGTGCACGCTCATCCCGACGATGAGACGATCACGACGGGCGGCACGATCGCCGAATTGGTCTCCGAGGGTGCCGAGGTCATGGTGCTCACAGCCACCCGCGGTGAGGGCGGCGAGGTCATCCCCGCAGAGCTGAAGCAGCTCGAGGGCGACCGGGCCGGTCTCGCCCGGGTCCGGGAGCAGGAGATCGCCGAGGCGATGCGTGCTCTCGGCGTGCGTATGCACACCTTCCTCGGCGGGACCACGCGCACCTTTGAGGATTCGGGAATGGAATGGGGACCGGACGGTCACGCTCGACCCGCGGCATCGATGACCGACAACGCTCTGAGCGCAGCCGACATCACGACCGTGGCCAGACACATCGCCGCCGTCATCGACGCCTTCGAACCGCATGCGATCATCACCTACGCCGCCAACGGGGGCTATGGTCACCCCGACCACGTGCGGGTGCACGAGGCCACGACCGCGGCAATCGACTTCGCCGAATGGCGGACCGGTCGACTGCTCTACGTCGACACCCCCACCGAGGTGGCCCGCCATTCGTTCGACCCGCACCAGGCAGGCTTCGCAGACACCGGATTCGCCCCCGCCGAGACGATCCCGGCCAAACCGCCTGTCGGTCAGATCGTCATCGACCAGGACGTCAGCGCGGTGCTGCCGGCGAAACGGGCAGCGTTGGAAGCCCACCGTACGCAGGTGAGTGTGTCAGGCGGTTTCTTCGCTCTGTCCAACGGTGTCGGCCAGAAGATCGGCGACCGCGAATACTTCTCGATCGGAGCCGGAGCGCCGATCCCGTCCGAGATCCTCAACGCCGGATCGGCCCCGCACGTGCTCACCGGCCTCGATGTCGCAGTGGTCGAAGCTCAGGAGAATACAGCGGTTCAGCCCCTGCGACGGCGACGCGCACCGCGGAAGCCGGGAATCTTCGCCTACCTCCACTCCGCTGTGCTCGGACTGCTCATCGCCTTCCTCGGCACCATGCAGCACCTCAACGTCACGGTGGTCAACCTCGGCGAGACCCCGATCATCCTGCCGTGGGGACTCGTGCTGGCCCTGGCTCTGGCCGCGGCGGGACTGTGGCACCTGAAAACGATGTATCGCAGCAGCGCCCCGATGCTGGTCGCCGCCGTGATCATCGCCGTACTGTCCTTCGTCTTCGGTCAGCCGAAGTGGCTGCCCGGCGCCGATATGATCGTCACCGGACTGCTGCGTTCAGTTGTGTGGCTGCTCGGACCGATGGTCCTGGCTGCCGTCTTCTCCTTCATCAACGTGCGCGGGCACGATCGCACTCGATAGACTCGTGCGAACCGCACCGAATCAGTCGTTATCGACACCCTCGGGAGAATGATGCCGACCAATACCCTGTCCGATGGAACCTCGAACGCAGGCGGGCCCGACCCGTCCGGCAGCGCTGTCCGGAAGAAGTCGGTCTGGCCCTTCATCCTCGTGGCCGTCGTCGTGCTGGCCGCCATCTATGTGGTGATCGGCTTCTTCAGCGGTCGTATGCTCGCACCGGGGACGACCGTGGCCGGAATCGACATCGGCGGCAAGTCCGCGACAGACGCCGAGAATACACTGCGCAACGACCTGCGCGATGACGCGGAGAAGGACATCGTCTTGAAGGCCGGAGAACCGACGGCGAAGCTCGACCCGGAGAAGGCCGGAATCACCTTCGACGCGGAAGCGACAGTCGAGCGCATCACCGGCTTCAGCCTCGACCCCACCGTCATCTGGGACCGCCTGTTCGGTGAGGACGAAGTCGATCCCGTCATCGAGGTCGACGAGGAGAAGTTCGACAAGGAAACCGCGAAGGTCACGGAATCCCTGGCCGTGGATCCCAAAGACGCCGAACTCGAGTTCGACAAGACCACACCGAAGGTCAAGGACGGCAAGAACGGCCAGACCGTCGAGACCGCCGCCGTGCGCACCGCCGTCGACGATCATTGGCTGCGCACCGAGGATGCTCTCCCGGTCATTCCGACGAACGTCGATCCCGATATCACCACGTCCGAAGCCGAGGACATGGCCGACGGATTCGCGAAAGACGCCGTGAGCAAGGACCTCACGATCACGGCGAAGCCCGGGAAGGATGCGGATTCGAAGGTCAAGGGCGGTGACCTCACCGTGTCTCCGAAGACCGTCGCGAAGACTCTGACGTTCAAGGCCGAGGACTCGAAGCTCAAGCCTGTCTTCGATCAGGAGGCTTTGCAGAAGTCCGTGCTGGCCGCGAACAAGGACATCGGGCGACCGGCCGAAGACGCGAGTTTCGAGATCAAGGACGGCAAGCCCGAGGTCGTGCCCTCCCGCGATGGAATCGGGATCAAGGCCAAGGAGCTGACCGGCGCGGTCACCGATGCCATCAACGGCAAGGAGGACAAGCCCACGGTCACTCTGGCCTCGGTCAAACCCGAGTTCACGACGAAGGACGCGAAGAAGGCCGATGTCTCCGACACCGTGTCACACTTCTCCACCGGCTACAGCTCCGAACCCAACCGCGATACGAACCTGCGAGTGGCTGCGAAGAGGGTCTCCGGCACCGTTCTCAAACCCGGTGAGCAGTTCTCCCTCAATGAAGCTCTGGGCCAGCGCACCGCCGCAAACGGCTACAAACCTGCCGGCGTGATCTCCGAAGGGCAGATGAAGGAAGACTACGGCGGCGGCGTCTCGCAGGTGTCGACGACCCTGTTCAATGCGGCGTTCTTCGCCGGCTTCGAACTCGACGAACACCAGGCGCATTCGCGCTATATCTCCCGCTACCCGGAGGGCCGCGAGTCGACCCTCGACTGGTCGTCGATCGATATGAAGTTCACGAACAACTCGAAGACTCCGGTCGTCCTCGACATGTACCTCAAAGACGGAGAGGTCCACGCGAAGGTCTTCGGCGTCAAGAAGTACGATGTGTCGGCCGACGCCTCGGACCGGTTCAACCACACGTCACCGGGGTCGGTCACCGAAAGCGGGCCTTCTTGCTCCCCGCAGTCGCCGAAGGGCGGCTGGTCGATCCGGATCACCCGGACCATGAAAGACATCGCTTCGGGTAAGACCACGAAGGACGGCTTCACCACGGTCTACCGGCCGGTGAACAAGGTCGAGTGCAAGGGCTGAGCCCTCCCCGCTGGATTCCGGCCGGCTGACCGGTCAGCGTGCTTCGGCGTACCAGGACCGGTGACGCACTGCGGCTCCGAGAGAGGCGAAGAGGCCCAGTGATGCCTCATTGCTCGACTCGACGTCGACGAGGTAGGACCTGACCCCGCGCTGAGCGAGCAGTGCTGCCGCGGCTGCGGCCACCGAACGTCCGGCACCGCGTCTGCGCAGATCGGGACGGGTGATGAGGTTGGTGATGACACCCCATTTGCTGCGCTCGACCACCCTGCAGGCCGCCACCATAGTCCGGGACCCATCGGGATGCTCGGCGTAGGCGGTGACGAACTCACACGGCTGATCGGCTTCGATGAGCGTCTTGAACGCCTCAGCTGAACCCGGTTCCTCACCGGGGTTGCGCTGCGACGTCCATGCGGCGAAATGCTCGGAGGTCGGGGCATCGGAGACGTCGACGATCAGTCCGGCCGCGGCCGCCTCGGCGGGGGAGGATGCACCGCCGGCTGCCTCTGCCGTGGCGCCTGTGAGCAGAAGTGTGGCCTCGGAAGGGGTGTAGCCGCGAGCCGAGAGCAGGGGAGCGAGCCCCTCACATTCGGGTGCCAGCGTCGAGGAATCGTCAGCGGAATAGATCTGGACGCGGCTCGGCCTGCCTCGGGTCCGATACCACTCCTCGACGGCATCGAGTCCCTGTTCCCACCCGAGTCCGGTGTCGGTCACCGGCAGGCAGGAATTGGCGCGCCGGGTCGCTGATTCCGAATGCCGCAGCAGCCAGCCCTTCTGCAGCAGGCTGACCTCGGCGGCCGCCTCGGTGCCTTCGTTGCGCAGATTCTCCACGTGCAGCCAGGACACGTCGTGAGGAAGCCAGGCGGCGGCCGAGATGCGCCGCAGATCCACGGCGGAGACGATCTCATGCGTGCGCCCGGCCTTCGTCGGAGCCGGGGGCACCTCGTGGACGAGGAGGATCTGGGCGCGAGCGATGCGCAGGGGACCGCGCTTCGTATCGATCTCGAGCCCCGCCTCGTCGACGGCTGTGACGACGCCGAGGGCATCCGACGTCGAATGGGTGTCACCGGGTGCGAGCGAATACCGCACGACCACTCGTCTGCCGGGCTGCAGATCGTCCACTTCTGGCCTTCCTCCGCGAAATTGATGCCCTCCCACCCTATGACACGCGCGCCCCGGTCGGGTGCAGGCGTGGTCAGGGATGTCAGATGCAATGCGAATCACTTGAGACCGGTGGTCACGGGAATCGGGCGAAGGCGTATTGTGGGATGTATATGCGCACCATCTGTGAGTCTTTCGAGGAGTCAGCCCAGTGACGTACATCATTGCCCAGCCCTGTGTCGACCTCAAGGACAAGGCCTGCATCGACGAATGCCCCGTCGACTGCATCTACGAGGGCGAACGCAGCCTGTACATCCACCCCGACGAATGCGTCGACTGCGGTGCGTGCGAACCGGTGTGCCCCGTCGAGGCCATCTTCTATGAGGACGATGTGCCCGATGAGTGGGAAGAGTACTACAAGGCCAATGTCGAATTCTTCGACGACCTCGGTTCGCCCGGCGGTGCCGCGAAGCTCGGCAACACCGGCAAGGACCATCCGATCATCTCCGCCCTGCCGCCGCAGAACCACGACGACTGACCGATGACGAACGCCTTCGGACTCAACCTCCCGGACTACCCCTGGGACCGTCTCACGGAATACCGCAACCGGGCCGCCGAGCATCCCGACGGAGTGTGTGACCTCTCCATCGGCACTCCGGTCGACCCCACCCCCGAGGTGATCCGGCGTGCGCTGTCGGACGCAGGGGATGCGCACGGCTACCCGACGACTGCCGGAACCGCACAGCTTCGTGAAGCCATCGCCTGGTGGTACGAGAACTGGCACTCGGTTCAGCTCGATCCCGCCACGGAGATCCTGCCGACTGTGGGCTCGAAGGAGCTCGTAGCCTGGCTGCCGACCCTGTTGGGACTGCGCGAGCGAGGACTGGCCGTCGCCTGTCCCTCCGCTGCCTACCCGACCTACGAGATGGGTGCGACGATCGCTGGCGTCGAATGCCGCCGTCTCGACGCCGCGCAGATCGTCGACGGCGAGTCATTGGACGGTGTCGGTCTGCTGTGGATCAACACGCCGAGCAACCCGACCGGTGAGGTCCTCGACGTCGACACCATCGCCGAGGTGGTTCGCCGTGCTCGTGCCGCCGGAGTCGTCGTCGCATCGGACGAATGCTACGGACTGCTCAATTGGGAATCCGATGAGCCGGCGCCGAGCGTACTTGCAGCCGCGGGGGAGTCGAATGCCGGTGTGCTGAGTGTGTACTCGATGTCGAAGCAGTCGAACCTCGCCGGCTACCGCGCGGCGTTCGTCGCCGGTGACGCCGAGCTCATCTCCGATCTCACCCGCTCACGCAAGCACGCGGGAATGATCGTGCCGTTCCCGATTCAGGAAGCCATGGTCGCCGGACTCCGCGACACCGAACACGTGCTGGCGCAGAAGGAGACCTACCGGTCACGACGCGAGCAGCTGCGAACTGGTCTCGAAGAGTACGGATTCCGCATCGACCATTCGACTGCCGGTCTCTACCTGTGGTCGACCGCGGACAAGAACTGCTGGGAGTCCCTGGCTGACCTTGCCGAACTCGGCATCGTGGCGGGTCCCGGAGAGTTCTACGGAGCGGCGGCTGCCGACCATGTGCGGATTGCGCTGACCGCCACCGACGAACGCATTCGAGCCGCGGCCGAGCGTCTTCGGGCCGCCGCGAGATGATTACGAGGGCGGGGCACGGTGCGAGGAAGTCGACGGTTTCCGAGCGTCCGCTAAGTTCCTGCTAAGACTTCATGCAGGGCGAAAAACTGTTATCTGCCCTGGTCAGACGTATTACCAGCCAGTAAATGAAGCGTGCAGTGATTTTCTGATTCCCGCAGTTGTCGGTAGTCTTTGAAAGAACTGTGCAAAACACCTCAGGAAGTTCTTGGGGTCGGTCAACGGTGAGGAGATCGAATGACTTCGGAGGCGAACCTCAGGATCGCTGATACGGAGCTGACACTGCCCGAGGTGTCAGCAACAGCGGGCAACAACGGATACCGTATCGGTTCTCTGCTCAAAGAGACCGGCGCGGTCACATACGATCCAGGGTTTGCCAACACTGCAACCACCTCGTCGTCCATCACCTACATCGATGGTGACAACGGTGAGCTGCAGTACCGCGGTTACCCGATCGAACAGCTCGCGGAACAGTCGAACTTCGTCGAAGTCTGCTACCTCCTCATCTACGGTGAGCTGCCGACTCAGGAACAGTACGATGCCTTCGACGCTCGCCTGCGCGGACACACCATCGTCCACGAGGACCTGCGGCGCTTCTTCCGAGCGTTCCCGTACGACGCTCATCCGATGCCTATGGTTGCAGCTGCCGTCGCGGCTTTGTCGACGTTCTACCAAGACGACCTCGATGTCTTTGACGAAGACCAGATCGACACCTCGTCGTTCCGTCTGCTCGCGAAGATGCCGACCATCGCGGCACTTGCGCATCGGAAGAACATGGGCCTGCCGGTCATCCACCCGGATAACTCGCTGAGCCTCGTGGAGAACTTCCTGCGAGTGAACTTCGGCGTTCCCGCTGAGGAATACGAACCGGATCCGCTGGCGGTCAAGGCCATGGATCAGCTGTTCATCCTCCACGCCGATCACGAGCAGAACTGCTCGACCTCGACGGTTCGCCTCGTCGGCTCGTCGCAGGCCAACGTGTTCCAGTCGATCTCGGCCGGCGTCAACGCCCTGGCCGGACCGCTGCACGGCGGCGCGAACTCCGCAGTGCTCGAGATGCTCGAGCAGATCGCGGCCTCCGATGACGGACCGAAGAAGTTCATGGAACGCGTGAAGAACAAGGAAGACGGCGTCCGTCTCATGGGCTTCGGTCACCGCGTGTACAAGAACTACGATCCGCGCGCGAAGATCATCAAGAAGACGGCTGACGAGGTTCTCGCGCGGTCCGGCGGCGACCCGCTGCTCGAACTGGCTCGGCAGCTCGAAGAGATCGCGCTGGCCGACGACTACTTCGTCGAGCGCAAGCTCTACCCGAACGTCGACTTCTACACGGGCCTCATCTACAAGGCTCTCGGATTCCCGACGAATATGTTCACCGTGCTCTTCTCGGTCGGTCGCCTGCCCGGCTGGATCGCCCAGTGGCGCGAGATGATCAAGGACCCCGAGACGAAGATCGGCCGTCCCCGACAGATCTACACGGGCGAATACAACCGGAACTACAAGGACATCAGCGAACGCTGAGTCCCAGCGGACGCAACGGCGTCGGAGCAGATTCGTCTGCCCGGCGCCGTTGTGCATTCACCTGCCCGGCACAGTCGTAACTGCCCAGGTCCGTCCCGCGCCGCTGCCCTTTCCCCCGCACCGGCTGCGCTGTTCCGCGCTGCCCTTTTCACAGGTGCATTTCTCCGGCAGGCCTCCCGTCGCCAACATGTCCTCAGCGTGGGCCTTCGTTCGCCATCCCGCACCGGTAGTGCCACTATGCGCCGGTGGTGGCTTCTCCTACACGTGCTTGGGCATGCGTCACCGTTGGTGCCACAACCCCCTGTAGGAACGGGGCGTTATGGCACGCGCGAGATGTTTTGCCTCAAGCGGAGTGATTTGCGACGAGCCATGGTGGATGCACGCTCGCAGGCGAGGCAGATGCGTGCGTGTTCGCTAGGACTGCAGCGATGGGGCGCGTTATCGGAGGAGTGAATGCGCTGAGGGCGCGTCCACATGATGTGAACGCGCCCTCGGCTGCTCTTCGCAGGCGATTCGGCTTCCGCCTCACCGTCAACAAGGTGCCCTCATCTTTCCAGCGAACGGCAGGTCGGTCGATGAGACCCGTTTCGCCGGTCGCCGGAGGCTGACTCAGTGGAGGTCGGGGTTGAGCTCGATGCCCTTTGAGTCGCGAGCGATCGCCTCGACGGTGCCGGTGACAGAATTGCGGCGGAAGAGGATGTTGTTCTTCCCGCTGAGCTCGGCGGCCTTGACCACGGCATCGTCTTCGCCGGGGACCGTCACGCGAGTGCCTGCAGTGATGTAGAGACCGGCTTCGACGATGCAGTCATCGCCGATGGAGATACCGACACCGGCGTTCGCGCCGAGGAGGCTGCCCGAGCCGATGGAGATGCGGTGCGTGCCGCCGCCGGAGAGCGTACCCATGATCGAGGCTCCGCCGCCGATATCCGATCCGTCTCCGACGACGACGCCCTGGGAGATGCGCCCTTCGACCATGGCCGAACCGAGCGTCCCGGCATTGAAGTTCACGAAGCCTTCGTGCATGACTGTGGTGCCGGGAGCAAGGTGAGCGCCGAGGCGGACACGGTCGGCGTCGGCGATGCGCACGCCGGAGGGGATGACGAAGTCCGTCATCCTCGGGAACTTGTCGAGCCCGTACACGGCAACAGGGCCGCGGGCGAGGAGCTTGGCGCGAGTGGCCTCGAAATCCTCGGGGGAGCAGGCGCCGAAGGAGGTCCACACGACATTGGCGATATGGCCGAAGATTCCGTCGAGGTTGACGTCGTTGGGGGTCACGACGCGGTGGGACAGTGCGTGCAGACGCAGGTAGGCGTCGGCCGCCGAGGCGGGACCGGCGTCGAGATCGATCGTGGTGGTGACGACCTCTGAGCGGGTGCCGCGAGCTTCATCGGTGCCCTCCAGGGCGTCGAGACCGTCGTCGGCGGCGCGAGCGGTGGCGGCCGCCTCGGCGGTGTCGTGGGTATCGCCGGTGCTCAGTATCGGGTACCAGACGGAGAGGACGGTGTCGGAATGGATCGTGGCGAGTCCACGTGCGGAAACGATGCGTTCTGTCATGCCTCAAGCCTAGACGGTGGCGCCGTACTAGGCTAAGAGACATGACTGTCGATCCATCTGCTGAGACTGATGCCATATTCGCGCCCGTCGGCGACCTCGGCGAGTACCTGTTCGCCGCGGTGGGTGACCCGGCCGAACTCACCGGCCGATTGTGCGCCATCGAATCCGTGTCCGGGAACGAAACCGTCCTCGCCGATGCCGTTGTCGCTGTGCTGGAGAGGATCAGCGCGGGTCCGGGACCGGACCTGGAGATCCTTCGCGACGGAGACACCGTCATCGCTCGCACGAACCTGGGGCTGGCCGAGCGCATCGTAGTCGCCGGCCACCTCGACACCGTTCCCGTCGAAGACAACCTTCCGCCCGTACGCACCGACATGTCCGGAGACGAGTACCCCGATGACGAGGTCATCTGGGGGCGGGGTGCCTGCGATATGAAGGCCGGAGTGGCGATGCAGCTGTCCACCGCGGCCGCGCTGACCAGTCCGAACCGCGATGTCACCTGGGTCTTCTACGACCATGAGGAGGTCGATGCCTCACTCAACGGACTCGGCCGCGTCTCTCGCAGCCATCCCGATTGGCTGGCCGGCGACTTCGCGATCCTCGGCGAACCCTCGAACGCCTCCGTCGAAGGCGGCTGCAACGGAACCATCCGCGTCGACGTCACCACCACCGGAGTCCGCGCCCACTCGGCCCGTGCTTTCATGGGTGTCAACGCCATCCACGCTGCCGCCGAGATCCTCACCCGGCTCGCCGAATTCGAGACCGGCACCGTCACGGTCGATGGGCTCGACTACCGCGAATCCCTGTCCGCCGTGAACATCCGCGGCGGAGTCGCCGGCAACGTGGTGCCCGACGAGTGCGTGGTGTCCGTGAACTACCGCTTCGCTCCGAGCAAGTCGGCCGCCGAGGCGGAATCCTTCCTGCGCGAGCTGTTCACCGGTTTCGACGTCGTCGTCACCGATGCCGCCGAGGGGGCTCGCCCCGGACTCGACAGGGCGATCGCCCAGGACTTCATCGACACACTCGGACTGTCCCCGGCACCGAAGCTCGGCTGGACGGATGTGTCCCGATTCAGTGCACTCGGCGTTCCGGCGGTGAATTTCGGTCCCGGCAACCCTCTGTACGCCCATAAGTCGGATGAGCATGTGAGAGTCACCGAGGTGGAGCAGGCCACCGCAACTCTGCGCAGCTACCTTCAGGGCCGGTGAATGAGATGACCAGAGCGACAGACGACGTCGATGGCGAGCTTTCGAGTGCTCCCGGGTGCCATTCTGCCGACGATCCGACAGGCGACCTGGGAGACGACCCAACAGGTGACTCGGGCTTCTACAGCAAGGGCCCGCTGCGGCTGAGCGGTGACCAGGTGCCGGAGACGACGACAGACCAGCGCCTCCTCGAATCGAAGTCGGGCACCGACTGGGTGCATGAGGACCCGTGGCGTGTCATGCGCATCCAAGCCGAGTTCGTCGAAGGATTCGGCTCGCTGGCCGAGATCGGACCGGCAGTGTCCATCTTCGGCTCTGCCCGTCTGAAAGCCGGCACCCAGGCCTATGCGGACACCCGCGAGATCGCTCGCCGCATCGCCGAGAACGGCAACGCAATCATCACCGGCGGGGGACCCGGAATCATGGAGGCCGGCAACCTCGGTGCCTGCGAGGGCGGGGGAGTGTCCATCGGGCTGGGCATCGAGCTGCCCTTCGAGACCGGACTCAATCAGCATGTCGAACTCGGCGTGAACTTCCGCTACTTCTTCGTCCGCAAGACCATGTTCCTCAAATACTCGCGCGGATTCGTCGTCATGCCCGGCGGCCTGGGTACTCTGGACGAGCTGTTCGAGGCCTTCACCATGGTCCAGACCGGCAAGATCACCTCATTCCCGATCGTGCTGTTCGGGACCGACTACTGGCGCGGGCTCGTCGACTGGATGCAGAAGACCCTTCTGGCCGCGGGGACGATCAGCGAAGCAGACCTGAATATGTTCACCCTCACCGATGACCTCGACGAAGTCGTCGCCGCGATCGGACCGGGACACGGCCAGGACTCGGCCGCGGCGAATCCTGCGAACGGTCGACCATGAGGGGCGACATCTCATCAGTGCCGGAGGGCGAACGGTTCGATCTGGCCCGGGCTCGGCCCGGAACCCCGGCGATCATGGCCGTGATCAACCGCACCACAGATTCGTTCTACGAATCCGCCGCCACCCTCGACGAGGCGATCACGGCGGTGGAGGCGGCCGCCTCGGCGGGTGCTCAGATCGTCGATATCGGGGGAGTGCGCGCCGGCCGCGGACGGGAGATCTCCGTGGCCGAGGAGATCGACCGCGTGTGCCCGACCATCGAAGCAGTCGCAAGGTCCCACCCGCACGTGCTCATCAGCGTCGACACCTGGCGCCATGAAGTGGCCGAGGCTGCCTGCAGGGCCGGTGCGGGACTGCTCAACGACACCTGGGCCGGGATCGACCCGAAGCTCGCCGAGGTGGCCGCCCGACATGATGTCGGCATCGTCTGCTCCCACACAGGGGGATTGGATCCGCGCACCGACGCCCACCGCAACCGCTATGGCCTAAAGGCCGGTGACGTCGTCGATTCCACCTTGGCAGGCGTCATCGACCTTGCCGAGGCGGCGCGTGCAGCAGGGGTGCGCGAAGACCGGATCATCATCGATCCCACTCCCGACTTCGGGAAGAACACGTACCACTCGCTTCGTCTGCTGCGTGAACTCGACCGATTCGCCGCCACCGGCTATCCGGTGCTGCTGGCGATCTCACGCAAGGATTTCGTCGGTGAGGCCATCGGTGAGGTCGCCCCGTCGGACCGGCTGTACGGAACGATCGCCGCGACCGCGCTGGCCGTCGAGAAGGGAGCGGCGATGATCCGCACCCACGATGTCAGGGCCACTGCCGACGCCATCGACGTGACCGTGGCGATCACCGGCGAAGCGGCGCCGAGACACACCGTGCGCGGACTGCGCTGAGCCTTCCGTGCAGGCGCCTATGCGAAAATGGGGGCATGCCTCTGTGGATTGTCATCGGTGTCGCAGCTGCGGTCTTCGTCCTCGTATTCGTCGTCGCAGCGACCTTCAACGTCTTCTCCTCCGAAACCGTCGACGAGGCCGAAGAGAGCTGGACCGGGCTGCCGGCGGAGTTCACCGTCAAGGACCTGGAATCGGTGCGGTTCCGGCCCGCGCTGCGCGGCTACCGGATGGAAGACGTCGACGCGGCCATGGCGATGCTGCGGGCACGCCTGAGCGAACTCGAAACCGCAGCCGCCCCCGCCGAGGCGGCATCGCCCACCAGACCGACAACCTCACCTGACGGACCGGAAACGGCTGCCGGACCACGATGAGCCGCCCCGCAGACCTCCCCGGAATCACCCTCGCCCCCGAAGTCTTCGACTCCTCCCGTTTCAGCCGCCTCGGCGCACTGTTCATGGCTCTGCCCGTGTGGCTGCAGGCCGTGGCAGTGTACTTCGCCTCCCGCGTCGTGAGCATGTCGATCTTCGCCGCAGTCCTCAAACGGCAGGACCCGGCGAACTGGTCGTCGTCGCCTGTGACGACGACGCTCAATGACTTCCTCAACTTCTGGGACGGCGGCTGGTACGGGCGCGTCGCCGATGAGGGCTATCCCCGCATCCTGCCCGTCGACGAATCCGGAGCGGTCGCGGAGAACCAGTGGGCGTTTTATCCGCTGCACCCCTCGATCGTGTCCACTCTGGCCGACCTCACGGGGCTGAGCTACGAAGTCATCTCGCCGATCGTGTCCACGATCGCGGCCGGTCTGGCCTCGATCGTCATCCTCCACCTCTTCCGGAAGTACGTCGATGCCGGTCAGGCGCTGATGGGCCTAGCGCTCGTGATGTTCTTCCCACCGGCCGCGATCTTCTCCACCGGCTATGCCGAATCACTGACCCTCCTGCTGCAGGCGTCGGCGCTGTTCCTCGTCGTCGAACGCCGCTATCTCACGGCGATCCCGGTCGTCGTCTTCATGGATCTGTCGCGGCCGATCGGCGTGGCGTTCTCGTTCTTCATGCTCTTCCACCTCATCGACCGCTTCCTCCGCCGCCGCAGCGATCCGTATCCGACCGGCGAGGTGATCCGGTCCTGGGCCCTGGGTGTGCTCTCCTGCGCAGCGGCCCTCATCCACCCGGTCCATGCCTGGTGGGCAACCGGATCGCTGACGGCCTATACCGACACCGAGGCGGCCTGGCACACCGGCGAGACCACGTTCGTCGTCCAGTGGGTGGCTCGGTCGATCAGCCTCATCGGTCCGCTCGGTCCGGTGCTTCTCGTCATCGTCGTCGCCGGAATGCTCGCGTTGATCTTCTCCCCGGCGGGAGCGCATATGGGACGGACACTGCAGCTGTTCTGCCTCGGGTACGGCCTGTATCTGCTCATCTTCTTCAATCCGCAGACCTCCACCCTGCGTCTGCTGCTGCCGTTGTTCCCGCTGGCCCTGACGTTGTCGCTGGTGCGCTCACGAGGCTATCGGGCCGCGATGCTGGTGGCCTATATCCTGCTTCAGATCGTATGGGTCGCCTACCTGTGGCACTTCACTCCGCCGGCCGATCTGCCGCCGTGATCGCCTGCTGATCTGCCCCCGTCACCGTCCGTTGGGCGGGAGAGTTACCGGGAACGCGCGGATCATGGAATAATCGTAGGTACATCATTCGGTCCACCTGGTGTGAACCGTCTTTGAATGACAACGGAAGGAAGAGCCCATATGGCAGCCCAGAAACCCCGCACCGGCGACGGACCTCTGGAAGTGACCGAAGAAGGCCGAAGCATGGTGATGCGGCTTCCAGTCGAAGGCGGAGGCCGTCTGGTGATCGAACTCAGCAGAGATGAAGCCACCGGACTCCACGACACTCTCGCCCAGACGCTGGGGCTCTGAGCCGACGGCCGCAGAACACGGCCGGACGGAGACGCACGAACAGCAGAGACTTACCTGTAAGTCTCTGCTGTTGTTGCATTCACCGGGTCTTCTGCAGCAGCAGCAGCCCTTCTCCGATGGGCAGCAGAACCCGTTCGAGGTGCTCCTGTTCGGCGATGCGGTTGAGCATGCTCCGTGCCGCCTGAGTCCGGGGACTGCGATCGACGGGATCGGCGACGGCGCCCTTGAGCAGAGTCTTGTGGATGACCAGCAGGCCCTGGGCATCGAGCAGGCGGAGAGAGGGTTGGATCATCCTCTCAAGGCTGCCCGGCTCCACGTCGATGAAGACCATGTCATAGGCCGAAGGCGCGAGACGTTTGAGCACCTCTTCGGCTCGACCGCTCATCAGACGCAATCGCCCCGGCCGGATTCCTGCCATGTCGGCGAGGTCACGAGCTGCGCTCTGGGTCGTCGAATTCGTGTCGATCGACGTCAGTATCCCGGCGGTCGGCATCCCGCGCAGAAGTGACAGCGTCGACGTTCCCACACCGGTGCCGACCTCGACGGCCGCGACCGGTGTGAGCAGTCGGGCCAGCAGCGTCAGCGTCCTCGCCGTGGTCTGCGACACCGGTGCGATCCCGAACTCATGAGAGTGGGTGCGAGCGGCGTCGAGCAGCGGATCGGGACCGTTGTACTGTTCCGAGAAGGTGAGATCACCTGCATTTTCGCGTGCCAACCGGCCCCTCCCTTCTGGTGCTGAGTTCTCCCAAGTCTAACTGCAATCGGGGTCGATTCCTTGGTTGCGCCACAGTCGATCGAGTTCATCGACTTCGAGGAATGCCGCGCGTTCGACCCGCTCATGTGAATGCGGTGTGCCCTCCTCTTCCCAGTGGATGCGGGCGCGGGCGAAGATCTCGGGCGGCAGGATCCCGGCCGCGTTGACGACTCGCCACCAAGTGACGTTCGATCCGAATTCCCTCATCACCCGTCCGACATAGCGGGGTGAGCAGTCGGCAACGGCGCCGACTGTCCCGTAGGCGACGACGCGTGCGGCGGGTACGAGTTCGATGATGCGCAGCACCCGTTCGACTGCTATCTCGTCCACTGCACCTCCCGGCAGCGGGATGTCGAACCTGAGCTGACCATGAGTCGATGCTACCGCCGTCCACGGTAGACTTGAGACCATGTTCGGTATCAACGGCACCGAAATGGTGATTCTGGTCGTTGTGGCGTTGGTCGTCATCGGACCCAAACGCCTACCCGAATACGCTCAGAAGCTGCGGGACTTCGTGCGGCAGATGCGTCGCATGGCCGAAGGCGCGAAAGACAGCGTCCGACGCGATTTCGGCGACGACTTCAAGGACGTGGACTGGCAGAAGCTCGATCCGCGCCAGTACGATCCCCGCCGCATCGTACGTGAGGCACTCGTCGAAGAGGATGCAGCCATCCGCGAGTCCAAACGTCAGGAACGGGCCTCTGAAGAATTGTCATCCGCTGAGTCCTCCGGTGCTGCCCTGTCCACTGAGACCGACACCGGGGCGACCCCTACCCGGGAGAAATCACCCATCGAACGGTTCCAAGCTCAGATCGACCAGCGCGACCGTTCCGCTGCGGCACCGTTCGACCCCGAAGCCACCTGAGCCGCCCCCGGAACCCACCTGGGGTTGGGGCCGACGGCGTCTGTTGGGAATGTTGCATTCCCACCTCCGTGCAAGCGTCAGTGGCTCAGTTCTTCATCACCGCGGGATGTTCGGGATTCGAGCACAGCTCATCGCCGTAGCCGCGGCAGAAGTACGACCCGCCCTTCTTCCATTCGATCCCGGAGAAGAGCTCGCGCACGGTCACTGCGTAGAGGCCCTTGTCCGCCACGGCCGAGAACACCTCCCGAGCCGCCTTCGCGGTCGACGGATGAATGGAATGCATGAGCACGATTGATCCGGGCCTGGTCAGAGACTGCACACGTCGGACCGTCTTCTTCGCATCTCTGTGCTGCCAATCTCCGGTATCGACGTCCCATATGATCGCAGGGCCACCCAGAGCATGTGCTGCGCGTTTGTCGAGGGCACCGTACGGGGGACGGACGAGAGGTTCGTCCTTCACTCCGACCGATCGCAGTGATCTGTCCGTCCGGTCGAGCTCTCTGCGGATCGTCGCCGAGGAGGTCTTGTCCATCTGGACATGCGAAAACGTGTGATCGTCGACTTCATGGCCGGCGGAGATGATGCGCTCGGCCACTTCGGGGAAGGCAACCGTGTTCTTCCCGAGGAAGAAGTAGGTCAGACGGATGTTCGCCTCATCGGCTGCGTCGAGGATCGTCTGTTCGGTCTTCGCCTCTCCGGGACCGTCGTCATAGGTCAGCGCCACACAGGGCAGCAGCGCGCAGGAGAAGTCGGGGGAGCGCAGATCAAACGGCTGCGGCAGTTCGAGACTGCTGTGCAGCGCCTTCTGGACACGGACGCCGATGGAGGACAGATCGGTGTCGGAGACGGCATCGTCATTGATCGTCAGCGTGCCGGTGTCATCGGCTCCGACGGCGGCCGGGTCGACCGGTGCGGCGAAGAGCCGGCGGGCATTGACTGTGCTGTCGTGGGCGAGATCGGTCAGCAGCAGCCTTGTCTGCGGATGCGGCGACTGAACATCGATTGCGGTCACGACGAATTTCCCGCCGCTTGCCAACACCCGAGTGCTGATGTCCACAGCACGCGGGTCGACTCGAGACGCAGGAGCGTCATCGATGCTGGTCTGGGCTGGTGTGAAAGCCGTCGCCGGCCACCTGTGGACAGGGGCTGTCTGAACGGGGTCGAAGGCAGCGCGGTCGGCGAAGCCTCCGGAACCGTCGATGAGAGACAGCACATGTTCTTCGATCGCCGCATTCAACGAGGCGGCCGTGGGCAGACCGAAGGTGTGGACGTCCAGTCGCGGCGTGCGTTCGTCTGAGACGAGCGCGTAGCTGCGCAGCACTGCGGAGAGAGCGTCCCGGTTCTCGGCGGCGATCGTTCGCTGCGCGGATTCCACCGGCCGTCCGGGGGTGGGGTCATCTCGAAGAGCAGTGACGACAGCTCCGGCCAAGAGGACGAGAGTGGTCAGAGCGCTGAGGCCGACGAAGGCAGAGTAGACGAGGGTATCGCGAGGGGAGAGAGGAGACACCGACTCAGACCGGGCTCAGTCCCAAGGACCTGCCGGACAGGCCGCGACTGCGTCGCCGCAGCGACTCCGCAAGGGTGTCGAAAGCCCTCGCCGCAGGCGAATCTGGACCGCCGAGCACGACCGGGGTACCCGCGTCCGAACCTTCCCGCAGACGAGTGTCCAAGGGGATCTGGGCGAGCAGTGGAACCTCCTGGTCGAGGGCGGCGGCGAGGTTCTCGGCCACGCTGGCACCTCCGCCGGAGCCGAACACCTCCATCCGAGTGCCGTCGGGCATCTCCATCCATGACATGTTCTCGATGACTCCTGCCAACGTCTGCTTCGTCTGTGTGGCGATGGATCCCGCACGTTCGGCGACTTGGGCGGCCGCCGACTGCGGTGTGGTGACGACGAGGAGCTCGGATCCGGGCAGCAGCTGAGCCACGGAGATCGCAATATCACCTGTGCCGGGAGGCAGATCCAGCAGCAGCACGTCGAGGTCGCCCCAGAACACATCGGTGAGAAACTGCTGCAGAGCGCGATGGAGCATGGGACCGCGCCAGACGACGGCCTGGCTCGGCGGGACGAACATGCCGATGCTCATCACCTTCACGTCATGGGCGACCTGGGGCAGGATCATCTCATCGACTCGGGTCGGCTTGCCGGAGAGACCGAGCATACCGGGGATGGAGAAGCCGTAGATATCGGCATCGACGATGCCGACACGCAGGCCCTTGTCCGCCAGGGACACGGCGAGGTTCGCGGTCACCGACGACTTTCCGACTCCGCCTTTTCCGGACGCGATGGCATAGACCTTCGTCAGCGATTCCGGGCGATTGAAGGGGATATCGCGGGTGCCGGAGCCCTGCAGCTTCTCCTTCATCTCCTTGCGCTGTTCGGGGGTCATCGTGCCCAGAACGACAGCCACCTCGGCGACCCCGTCGACACCGGCCACCGCAGCCTTGGTGTCTTTGGTGATCGTGTCCTTCAGCGGGCACCCGGCGATCGTGAGGAGAACTGTGACGGTGACCTTGCCGCCTTCGATCACGATCGACTCGACCATATCGAGTTCGACGATGCTGCGGCGGATCTCAGGGTCGATGACCCCGGTCAGCGCCTCTCTCACGGCGTCCTCAGAGGGACCAGTCATGCCCACGTCCTTTCCTTCCCGGAACAGTGCTCCCGGGCCCTCAACACTACCGCTTCGGCGGTCGTCTCGTCATCCGCCTCGAGGGCCGCCTCGGCGCTTTTCGGAGGCCCGGGGATCGACCTTGTCGGTCCCGTTTTCGTCCTGTCTCTCCTCCTCGAGCTCCTTGAGCAGATCCTTGAGCTCGGAGCGGATGAAGTCACGAGTGGCGACCTCGCGCATGGCGATGCGCAGCGCCGCCACCTCTCGTGCGAGGTACTCGGTGTCGGCCAGGTTGCGTTCGGCGCGCTGCCGATCGTGTTCGAACTCGACGCGGTCCCGGTCGGTGCTGCGGTTCTCCGCGAGCAGGATCAACGGCGCGGCATAGGAGGCCTGAAGGGACAGGATGAGGGTCAACAGGGTGAAGTTGAGCGATCGCGGGTCGAACTGCCACGATTCCGGCAGCAGGGTATTCCACAGCAGCCACACCGCACAGAACACCGTCATCCCGACGAGGAACGCGGGAGTGCCCATGAACCGAGCGAAGGCCTCGGCTCCGCGTCCGAAGGTCTCGGGGGAGACGGTGAAGCTCGGCAGTCGGCGCTTGCTCGACCGCGGGATCTCGAAATCATCGACGGCCATATCTACCCCCTGCTGCGATCGTCTCGACCGGTGGTTCGCCAGTCCTCGGGCAACAGCTCGTCGAGGACGTCATCGACGGTGACCACACCGACGAGGCGATCGTTGTCGTCGGTGATCGGCACCGACACCAGATTGTACGCGGCCAGCAGCTTCGCCACCTCGCCGAGCGGAGTCTCCGGCGACAGCGGTTCGACCTCGGTGTCGAGCATGATGCCCACGGCCTCGTGCGGCGGATGGCGCAGCATCTCCTGGATGTGGACGAGACCCAGATACTTGCCAGTCGGGGTCTCTACCGGCTGCCTGCAGACGAAGACCGCGGCAGCCAGCGCCGCAGGCAGGTCTTCCCGCCGGACATGGGCCAGCGCCTCGGCGACAGTGGCTTCCGGGGTGAGGATGACCGGTTCGGTCGTCATCAGACCGCCGGCTGTGTCATCGTCGTACGCCAGAAGCGTACGCACATCTTCGGCCTCATCCGGTTCCATCAGAGTCAGGAATCGTTCGGCCTGTTCATCGCTGAGCTCGCCGAGGAGGTCTGCCGCATCGTCTGGAGCCATCTCTTCGAGCACGGTCACGGCTCGTTCGGTTTCGAGTCCGGTGAGGATCTCGATCTGGGTCTCGGCCGGCAGCTCCTCGACGACATCGGCAAGGCGTTCGTCATCGAGGGCTCGGGCCACCTGGAGGCGGCGAGCGGCGTTCATCTCGAAGAGCACATCGGCGAGGTCGGCAGGCTTCGTGTCCTGATAGGCGGCGATGAGCTGAGTGGCTTCCTGATCGACCTCGGAATCCACAGGATGGTCGGCATCCGTCCAGTCGATCTGCTTGGTCTCGCCGCGGCGGCGGAACGCGGCGAAGGCGCTGCGTTCGGGCACACGACGCACGAACAGCCTGGTGACCTCCCAGTCCTTGTTCACCTGCTGTTCGATGCCGACGTCCTCGACGAGCACCGGTGAGTTGTCTTCGCGCAGACGCAACCGTCGGTCGAGCAGGTCATTCATCACCAGGGTCTCGGATTCGCGCTGTTCGAAGCGGCGCATATTCACCAGGCCGGTCGTGATGACCTGGCCGGAGTCGATCGCGGTGACCCGGCCCATCGGCACGAATACTCGGCGACGGCCCGGCACTTCGACGACGAGGCCGATGACTCGCGGGAACTGCCGCATCGTCGCACGATAGACGACGACGGCGTCACGGACACGGCCGACCTGATCGCCGAGAGGGTCGAACACGGGGGCGGAGACGAGTCGGGCGACGAAGACTCTTTTCGGTGGACCACTCATGTTCTCAGACTACGTGGTGCATGGAGTTTTCAGTGATCGCCTCCACGAATTGAATCGAGATCACATTCGCGGGCGGTGAACGCAGTGGGCGTCGGGTTCCACTCGCCCACTTTTCCTATTCATCAAGCCGTCCTGTCTGCTTCATCTCGATGTCGCCCCGTCTCCCTAGGGTCATTTCTCGGCAGAACCCGCCATAGTCGAATACAGGAGAAATCCATGCAGACACGACGAATCCGCCCGCGCACCGCTGCCGCAGGCTTGGGAGCCTGTGCCGCGCTCTCGCTCTTCGCTCCGCTTCTCTCGCCGACCTCGGCGACGGCCGCGGACGCACCGGCTGAACTCTACGAGGGCCACGTCCAGGTCGACCGCGGCAAGGCCGCCGACCCGAAGAAGTTCACCGGTCAGGTCTTCGATGACGTGAACGAGAACTCGAAGCTCGACGGCGACGAGAAGGGAGTGGCCGGAGTCGCGGTGTCCAACGGCGTCGACGTCGTCCAGACCGACGGCGAGGGCCGCTACGAGCTGCCCGTGCGGGACAACATGACCGTTTCCATCACTCAGCCGTCCGGCTGGCAGGTTCCCGTCGATGAGGACAAGGTCGCACAGTTCAGCTACAACCACCTGCCCGAAGGGTCCGGTGATCTCGAATACGGCGGCATCGAACCGACAGGGGACACGCCGAAGGCCGTGAACTTCCCGATGGTCGAGTCGAAGGCCTCGGCAAAGGGCGAGCAGAACTGCCCGATCGCCTCCGACACCCAGGCCTATGACAAGACAGAGATGGGCTACGCCCGCGACGGAGCCGTCGGTGACCTTGCTGATCGCAGTGATTATGGGGCCTGCGGAGTGCTGCTGCTCGGGGACAACGTCGGTGACGACCTCAGTCTCAACGATGAACTGCGCGATATCTACTCCCAGATGAACGGACCCGTGCGCGTGGCCCCGGGCAACCATGACCAGGACTACGACGCGGTCGACGACGCTCACGCCCTCGACACCTTCCGTGACCAGTTCGGACCCTCTTACTTCTCCTACGACGTCGGCAAAACCCACTTCGTCGTCCTCGACAGCATCGAATACGAGGGCAAGGCGAACAAGAAGAAGTACAAGGAGAAGATCAGTCAGGATCAACTGACTTGGCTGGAGAACGATCTGAAGAACGTGCCGAAGAACGCACAGGTCGTCGTCGCCACCCACGCGCCCATTCTCACGCACAAAGAGGTCGTCGTCGACAACGCGAAGGACTTCTACGACGTCATCTCCGACTACCCGAACGCCGTGACCGTCGGCGGACACACTCACACTCAGGAGAACCTCGTCGCAGGCGAGACGAGGAAGGAATGGGCTGCAGCCGGGATCGAGAAGCTGCCGAACACGCAGATCGTCGCCGGTGCCGTCTCCGGCGACTGGTACTCCGGCGGCCTCAACGCCGACGGGCTGCCGTACTCATTCACTCAGGACGCTTCGGAACCGGGCGTGCTCACCCTCGAATACGACGGTGCTTCGCGCAGCGAACGCTACACCGTGCGCAACGAATCCGACGACCACCAGCTGCTGCTCGGCGTGAACTCGCCCGAGTGGCGCGACTGGGCGCAGAAAGCCCAGGAATGGCAAGACGCGGACAAGAAGGGCACCGCTCCGAAGGAGATCTCCGAACGCGTCGTCACCCGCGAGGACCTCAAGCAGGGCGAGACCTGGCTGACCTCGAGCTTCCTCGCCGGCACCTCGGACGCACGAGTGGAGGTCAGCTTCGACGGCAAAGCACCGAAGCAGTCCGAGCACACTCAGCCGGGCAAGGGCGAAGCTCTGGCCAAGGGCTGGGAGTACACCGATCCGTACACGGCATCTCAGAATCTGCGCACCTCCGGCAATGTGGGCCAGTCGAGCTCGCACCTGTGGCGGACCGAGATCCCCTCGAACCTCGACCTGGGCACCCACACCGCCGAGGTGACCGGAACCGACCGCTACGGTCGTGACTTCACCGAGTCGGTCCGGTTCACCGTGGTCGAGGATGAGGCCGCGGCGAAGACCGAATCGCAGAAGCTGCTGCGTCAGGATGGCTTCGATACTCAGCAGAAGAAGGAAGTCCGAGACCCGAAGGGTCTCGACTCCGAAGAGGCTCAGTCGGCTCGCAACGACTGACAGCTGAAGAAGGAGCTGCAGCTTCGTGCGGCTGTCGGATGATGGCGCTTGGAAGCTGCGGAGAACTGAGAGGAGCGGGGCCCGCCGAACGGCGGGCCCCGTCTCCGTGATCAGAGAGCGTTGAACTCCGAGGCGAAATCCGGTGCGATCTCGCTCAGCGTCGGCGGCTGCCCCCACGAGCTGTCGACGGGTGTCGCCGAAGCGTGGGCGTCGAGGATCGCCAAGCTCAGCGCATCGGCTGCCGCCGCGGAGATCATCACGAGCTCTCGGGTGGCGGCGTCACGATCGGAGGGCAGATCCTGCGCTCCGGTGGCGATGCCGAAGACCGTGTCGCCGTCGAAGAGGGTGTGCGAGGGCCGCACAGCTCGGGAGATGCCCGCGTGCGCACCCGATGCCATCCGCGTGGTCTGTGCCGAGTCGAGGCGTGCATCGGTTGCGACGATCGCAATCGTCGTGTTCTTCGCAGCAGTCCCCGGGACCGGCGCTGCCGAGTCGGGGAGACTCAGCACCTTCGGCAGATCGAGGCCGATCGAGCGCAGCAGCGGGTCCAACCACAGACCGCCCGACGGCGTGCCGATCGTTCCCAGCGAATTCGCCACGACGAGCGCCGCGACCATGGTTCCGCTGGGGAGCCGGACGGCATAGGATCCGAGCCCTCCGCGCACACTCTGGAATCCGGACCGGGCTCCGATGCCTGCCCCGATGCTGCCTCGGACGTCGTCCGTCCGTCCGGACAGCGCCGCTCGTGTCGCCTCGGCGCCTTCGTCCGGTCTCGGCGGTGCCACGGAACCGTTTCCGCGGCCGAGGTCGAAGATCGCGGCGGCAGGAACGAGCGGAATGACCGCATCGGCAAGTCCGGGAGCAGGGAATCCGAGTCCCGCCTCGGCGAGGGTATCGACGACTCCGGAGACGGCACCCAGCCCGAATGCGGATCCGCCGGTGAGGACGATGGCATCGGCACCATAGGAATGTGTTCCCGTTGCGATGACATCGGTCTCACGGGTGGCGGGACCGCCCCCGCGGACATCGACGCCGATGGTCGAACCGATCGGTGGCAGCACGGTGGTGATCCCGGTCAGCCGGCTGTCGGTGAACTCACCGGCATGGCCGAGGCGGATACCGGGGATCTCGAGGACTCCGCGCCCGCGGAACGGGCCGGGTCGTGCCTCGGAGCCCGAACCGCGTGCGGTATCCGAGGTCATCAGCGGTCCTGGGCTCGGCTCTGCACCCAGGCCTCGATCTCGGCGCGGGTGCGGGGGAAGTCGGCCGAGAGATTCTCCACTCCGTCGGCGGTGACGAGGACGTCGTCCTCGATGCGGACACCGTTGCCGCGGAACTCCTCGGGCAGGAGCAGGTCGTCTGACTTGAAGTACAGTCCGGGTTCGATGGTGAAGACCATTCCCGGTTCGATGGTCGCGTCCAAGTACATCTCCGCTCTCGCCTGCGCACAATCATGGACGTCGAGGCCGAGGTGATGACTGGTGCCGTGGACCATCCATCGACGGTGCTGCTGTCCTTCCGGTGACAGCGAAACGGCAGCGGAGACCGGCAGCACACCGAACTCTTCGAGACGCTTCGCGATGACCTCCATGGCCGCCTCGTGGACCTCACGGAACTTCACAGGACGGTTGGGGTGATCTGCGGCCACAGCGAACGCGGCATCGGAGGCTTCGAGCACGGCATCGTAGATCTTCGCCTGCACCGGAGTGAAGGTGCCCGAAACGGGCAGGGTGCGGGTGATGTCCGCGGTGTAGAGCGAATCGGCTTCGGCTCCGGCATCGACGAGGATGAGGTCACCGTCCCGGACCTGACCGTCATTGCGGATCCAGTGCAGGGTGCAGGCATTGTTGCCCGAGGCGGCGATCGTGTCGTAGCCGACCCCGTTGCCGTCGGAGCGAGCGGCGGTCTCGAACGCGGTCTCGACGACACGCTCACCACGACGGTGTCCGAGTGCCTTCGGCAGCGCTGCCACCACGTTGTCGAAACCGGCGCGGGTGATGGCGACGGCTTCGCGCAGCTGCGCGATCTCGTGGTCGTCCTTGATCAGGCGCAGCTCGGAGAGCAGCTGGGCCAGTTCGGCGTCGCCTGCCTCGGATGTCTCGAGATCGGCCTGGACCTGGCTGCGAGCCAGGTCGATGACTCCGTCGATGCGGGCGTCGGCCTGTCGGACGAGGCGCACGGAGATGGCCCCGAGATCCTTCGTGATGGCGTCATCGACAGTGGCGGAGCTCTCAGTTGCGATGCCGGTCATGGTGGACATCGCTTCGAGATCGGCACGCGGTCCGACCCAGTACTCTCCGTAGCGGGAATCGGAGAAGAACTCCTCCGTCTCGGCACCGGCGCGGGGACGGAAGTACAGCGTCACATCGTGGCCGTCGCCCTCGGGTTCGAAGACGAGCACGGCGTCGGGTTCGGAGTCGGTTTCCAGACCCGTGAGGTGGATGAACGCGGAATGAGCGCGGAAGCGATAATCGGTGTCGTTCGAGCGGACCTTGAGTCCGCCGGCGGGAACGACCAGCCGTTCGCCGGGAAATGCCGCCGAGACCGCGTCCCGACGGGCAGGGGTGAAACCGGCGGCGGCGAGAGCCTCGGCGTTGAGGGGAGTGCGATCCCAACCGGAGGCGACGAAGTCGCGGAAGGCGGCGGAATTCGGGCGATGCGAGCGGTTGTTGACGCGGTCTGCGAGGTCCTGAGTCGAGTCTGGGGTATCTGAGTTGTGCTCTGTCATGCCGCCAGTCTAGACGGGCGGAGTGACATGGTGTGTACACGTGGAAGTCGGAACGACAGATGCAGATAGACTGTGACCATGGTCATCGATCTCCACGTGCACACCGCATTTTCGGACGGGACCCAGACCCCGTCCGAACTCATCTCAGAAGCCTCGATGGAGGGCATCGACGTCGTCGGACTCACCGATCACGACACCACTGCAGGTTGGACCCTTGCCGAAGATGCCGCCCGCGTCTACGGGCTCGGCCTGGTGAGGGGAATGGAGATCTCCTGCCGCTACGAGGGGATCAGCGTGCACCTGCTCTCCTACCTCCACGACCCGTACGATACGGGGCTGGCCGAGGTCGTGCAGGAGACCAGGCGGGCGAGACTCGATCGCACCCACCTCATCATCGAACGATTGGCCGAAGACTATCCGATCGACATGGATGCGGTGCTCTCCGTCTCGGGAGAGGACGCCACGATCGGACGTCCGCATATCGCCGATGCGCTGGTCGCGGCCGGCGTCGTCGAGTCCCGCACCGAAGCGTTCTCGTCGATTCTGTCCAGCCAGGGAAAATATCATGTGTCCCTGCCGACGATCGATCCGATCACCGCGATCGGGCTGATTCGGGAGGCCGGGGGAGTCTCGGTCTTCGCCCATCCGCGCGCAGCCATGCGCGGTCGGGTCGTGCCCGATTCGGCGATGACCGAATTCATCGCCGCCGGTCTCGACGGACTCGAGGTCGACCATAGGGACAACCCTCCGCAGGAGCGAGAGGCGATGCGACGTCTGGCGCATGAGCACGACCTCATCGTCACCGGCTCCAGCGA
Source organism: Brevibacterium sp. OS20 (assembly GCF_056837565.1). NCBI lineage: Bacteria > Bacillati > Actinomycetota > Actinomycetes > Micrococcales > Brevibacteriaceae > Brevibacterium > Brevibacterium sp. OS20. The sequence goes on from NZ_CM166367.1 coordinate 1,789,109, forward strand.
CTATCACGGCACGGGCAAACCCAACCGCCTCGGCGAGCACGTCACCTCCGACCATATGCTCGCGAAGCTGCTCGAGCGTGCGGCATCACGGCCGGGGGGCGTCGACTACATCCAGGGCTGAGCCCGGCTCCGATCTGCGCCAGCCTTCATCCGGCGGTTGAGATCGGCCGAGGATTCGGCGGACGCAGCGCATGCGCGTGATGGATGATGAAGCGTGCGAACATCATCGGTCACAGAATCGAACGGGATCAGGGCTCGAGTCGAATACAGGATGCACGAAGGGCCCCGACCGAGTGGTCGGGGCCCTTCGTGCAGACGGTACGGAGAATAGGTCTCGCCAGCGGAGAGGTCAGTCCTCGCTGGAGTCGGTGGCCGGGTGACCGCCCTGACCCGCCTGGCCGCCCTGCGCGCGGTTGACCGGCTTGCCGCCGCGGGTGCGGCGACGGCTGCGCTGGCGGCGCGGTTTGCGGCTCTCCTCGCCGGATGCGGACGAGGCGTCACGACGGTCGGATGAGCCGCCTCGGCGAGAATCCGAACGGCCACGGCCGGAACCGCGACGATCAGACTCACGGGGCTGGCGCTCACCGGAGGACTTCTCGTCCTCGCTTTCGGGGTGCTGGCGCGGCAGTCGGCCCTTGGTGCCCTCCGGGATGCCGAGCTCGGAGAAGAAGTGGGGCGAGGTCGAATAGGTTTCGGCGGGTTCATCGAAGTCGAGGCCGAGGGCCTTGTTGATGAGACGCCAGCGGGGCATGTCATCCCAGTCGACCAGGGTCATGGCGACACCGGAGTTGCCGGCTCGACCGGTGCGTCCGATGCGATGGACGTAGGTCTTCTCGTCCTCGGGGCACTGGTAGTTCACGACGTGGGTGACATCGTCGATGTCGATTCCGCGGGCCGCGACATCCGTGGCCACGAGCACGTCGACCTTTCCGTCGCGGAAGGACTTCAGAGCCTTCTCACGCTGTGACTGACCGAGATCGCCGTGGAGCGCCTTGACTGCGAAACCGCGATCCTCGAGTTCGGCTGCGAGCTTGTCGGCGGTGCGCTTGGTGCGGGTGAAGATGATCGTGCGACCACGACCCTCGGCCTGGAGCATGCGGGCGACGAGCTCGGATTTGTCCATCGAATGGGCGCGGTAGACGAACTGTGTGGTGTTCTTGCCCGTCAGCGACAGGTCCTCATGGTCCTGGGCGCGGATGTGGGTGGGCTGGTTCATGTAGCGGCGGGCGAGGGTGATGACCGCCCCCGGCATTGTCGCGGAGAACAGCATCGTCTGCCGGTGGGCGGGCACCGCGTTGATGATCTTCTCGACGTCGGGCAGGAAGCCGAGGTCGAGCATCTCATCGGCTTCGTCGAGGACGACGGTGCGGACGCGGTGGAGCTTGAGGATCTTGCGACCGTAGAGATCGAGGAGGCGGCCGGGGGTGCCGACGACGACGTCGACGCCGGATTTGAGCCGGTTGATCTGCGGATCGAAGTCCATGCCGCCGTAGATGGTCATGATGTCGATGTCACGCTGCACCGAGGCGGTGACGAGATCGGCCGCGACCTGCTTGGCCAGCTCACGGGTGGGAACGACCACGAGGGCCTGCGGCAGCCGCGGCTCCTTGGCATCGCCCACGCTGTCGGGAGTCGAATCGGGGTCGGAGGTGACCGACGAGTCCTCGGTTTTGCCGACGACACGCTGGAGCAGGGGGATTCCGAATCCCAGGGTCTTTCCGGTGCCCGTCTTCGCCTGCCCGATGATGTCGGCTCCCGACAGTGCCACGGGCAGTGTCAGCGCCTGAATGGGGAAGGGGTGGGTGATTCCTGCCGAGGCCAGTGAGGCCACGATCGGTCCGGCGACTCCCAGCTCCGCGAAATCCGCTTCTGTCTCCGCCATATTCCAAACTCCTTTTAGCGCGTACGCGCTTGTCATGGTGCGAACCGGTAGTCTTGAACTATGCCCGATTCTGTCCCATTGGCCGGTAATGATGCTGCAACGCTCGCACTTCTGGCGTTCGGCGAGCTGACCGGTTTCGAACGTATGGCCACAAACGCGACGACCGCAGCGGATCTGGATGACAAGGTCATCCTGGCGCGGCTGGCCTCTCAGTCATTCGCGAACTTCGAACAGCTCTCACAGCACATCGATCAGATGGGCCAGGATGTGATCGAGCTCTGTCAGCATTTCGAACCGACCTTCAGCACTCTGGCTGAAAGGACTCGTCCTCGCGACTGGTACGAAAGCCTCATGAAGGGATTCGTCTTCGACGGAATCATGAATGATTTCTACCGCACGGCGGTGGACGAACTCGCGGAGCCCGGATACAGCCTGGCTATTGCAATTCTCGATGATACACGTGCCAGCGAATATGCGCGCAATCGTCTGACCTCCGAAGTGGCTGTCAACACACAGCTGGCCTCGCGGCTGGCCCTGTGGGGCCGCAAGCTCGTGGCCGAGACCCTGGGACGGGCACGCAGTCTGCTCACCGATCCGTTCCTCGGCCTCGACGAAGATCTCGTCGTCGAGCTGATCCCGGCGGTGACGTCGAATCACTCGAAGCGGATGTCGGCGCTCGGTCTCGTCGCCTGATCACACTATAGGCGCCTGCACCGGCAGCGGAGCACGATTCCGCGTCTGCAGCACGAACCTGCGGATCCTGCGAGGGACGCATGGTTCCGCCGCGAACGCGAAAAGGGCCCCAGTCGTTGCGACCGGGGCCCTTCCGCTCAGGCGCAGCTCAGGCGCTGAAACCTACGCGACGTGAAGTCTCGGCACCGATTTCGAGGTAGCCGAGCGAAGCGGAGGGGACGTAGACCTGACGGCCCTTCGTATCGGTGAAGGTCAGCAGTCCATCGGACTGGATCTTCTCTTCGACGCGGGCGGCGAGAGCCTTCGCATCCTCGTCCGTTTCGAGGGTGATCTCGCGCTGAGTCTGCTTGACGCCGATCTTGATTTCCATGGTGCTCCTTGTGCCGATGCTCGGTGATCGATGACGGATTGGACTGTGTTCAGCTTAACGTCCGCAGACTTGGGTTTCTTCCCCATGGATTCTGCTGAAGGCTGAGCGGCCGGTGGAACGTCAGCGATCTGCGAACGACCGCAGTCCGCCCCAGCTCATCTGGGTGAGCAGTTCGACGGCTGTGTCGACGTCGACACCGCGCTGAGAGTCGATCTGCTTGACGACGACCTCGGCGGTGCCGATGAGAGCCCGGCACAGCAGCTGTGCCTCATCGTCGCTGAGGCGGGCGAAGTTCTTCAGCGCCGACACGACCCGTGTAGCCGAACTCTCCCGCAGCGCGCGCAGCTTCTGTTCGGCTTTCGGCTCGTAGACGTCCGAATTGAAGATGATGACGAACTCTTCGCGGTGTGAGACCACGAAGTCGAAATACGCGCGATAGGTCGCGTGGACCTGCTCATGCGGATCTGTCGTCGATCCCAGAGCTTCGGCGAGCCGAGAGTCGAGCAGCGCCGCCGAGGAATCGATGAGCGCCAGATAGAGGTCCTGCTTCGAATCGAAGTGCTGATAGAGCACAGGCTTGGACACACCGGCTGCCTCGGCGATCATGTCCATTGAGGTCGTCCGATATCCACGGGTGGCGAAAACGGAGCGTGCGACTCCCACTAATTGGTCGCGGCGCTGGTCACGGGGCAATCTCTGTTGTGGACTCGACATTCTTCAATGCTACGCGAAGTCAGGCTGTGCACCGGGCATCCGCGCTGTCACATTGACGACGCGCCGGTCAGGGGCTCGGAAGTCTCATGTCAGCGGGCCGTGATGGAATACGAGTATGGATGAGATGACGCAGCGGATGGGCAGCACCCTGCTCTCGGGCGGCTGCCTGAATATCATCGGGCGGCCGGGAACCGGGAAGACGACTCTGCTCGAGTCGCTCTATGCACAGCTGGTGTCGACGATCGACCCCGCCTCGGTCCTCGTTCTCACACCCGACCGTGATCACGCCGATGTGCTGCGCAATCGTCTCGAGCTGCCCGCTGACGCGGTTCTCTCCTCCGCCCCGGCCCGCAGTCTGGCGTCGTTCGCGTACGGGATCGCCCGTGCCGCACATACGACGCGGACCGGGGAGGATCTCGAATTCATCTCCGGTGCCGATCAGGATGTGTTCCTCGCCGATCTCCTCGCCGGACACGAACTCGGTCGTTCCCGTGGCCCGGCGTGGCCGTCGGAGATCACCGCCGAGGTGCGCTCGACCTCGGCCTTCCGAACCGAGGTCCGCGACGCGCTCAACCGAGTGATGGAGTTCGATTTCGGAATGCGCACGCCCGACACGTCGCAGGAGATCGCAGAACACGTGTTCGACTTCGGTCGCAGCGCCCTGGATCGTGCCCTTGCCGACAACCCCGACCCTCGGTGGCAGGCCGTGGCTGAGATCCTCGACGAATATCTGGGCATCATGTCCATGCCCGGCTACGGGGGCGTCGACTCCGCGACCGTTCTCGCCCTTGCCGCTTTCGAGATCCTCCGCGAACCTGCCGAGGTGACGGCCGGACGTTCGTGGACGTTCGCCCCTGACCGATTGCCCACAGTGGTTCTGGCCGACGGGGTCCAGGACTTCCCTGCCGCCAGTTGGGGAATCCTCGAACAGCTGCGGGCCAGGGGGAGTGCCATCGCTCTGTTCGGCTCGCCCGAGACGGTGACCGGACGTTTCCACGGAGCCGACGCGTCGATCATCGATCAGGCGACGGCCGAGGCCGGCTTCGAAACGGTCGTGCTCGATCGTCAGTGGGATGTCGACCCTGCATTGGCGACGACCATCGACGGCTTCGGAGCCAGGATCACCACGCGCTGGTCGACCGGTCATATGCCGCGCCCACGTCCCCTCGAGGATGCTGTTGATTCTGCGGCTTCCGCTGAGGCGTCGGCGACCGTGCCGCAATCAGCTCCGACAGCGGCACCGGTTGAAGAGCTGTCTCCCGTGTCGTCCGAGCCTGCCGTGGAGACGCACGTATTCGAGGGCAGTGCGTCCGGACACCGATATCTGGCCCGTCGGATCACGAACTTCGTCGAACAGGGGCACAGCTGGTCCGATGTCGCACTCATCTGCCGCAATTCGTCGAGTGCTCGCGCGATCGCCAATGAGCTGAGAGCGTCAGGGGTCTCGATCGCCACTCTCATGCAGCCGCTCAATGTCGACCCCGCGACCGCACCGTTGTTGGACCTGCTTTCGGCCGCCCCTGATTTCGACGATGACGAGTCGATCGCCGACCTCGCTCTGTCCCTGGCCGGCAGCATCTACGTCCGCCTCGACCCCGTGCAGATCCGCCGTTTCCGACGAGCAGTGCGCAGACAGTTCCCGGCGTCCAGCAGCACGGCGTCGCTGGCTCAGGCACTGCGCAGCCCGATCGACGATTCGTCCCCACAGGGACTGGCCACGATCTCACGGATGCTCCACGCCGCTGCTGAGGTCGGCACCACCGACCCCCACCAAGCGCTCTGGAGCATCTGGGACGCGGCCGGAGTCGCTGAGAAATGGCAGATCGAAGCCCTGCGCGACCCGGAATCGGTGACCAACGGCTATCTCGATTCGGTGCTTCGGCTGTTCGCGCTGGCCGAGAAGATCGCCGACCGCGGCGGTTTCACCGCTCGCTCGTTCGCCGGCATCGTCGCCGAACAGGACATCGCCCAGGATTCCCTGGCCGATACCGCAGGATTCGCCGACCACGTGCTGGTGGGCACCCCGTCCTCACTGGCCCATGTGCGTGTGCCTCTGGTGATCATCGCCGAAGTCAACGAAGGCGTCTGGCCGAACCCGAAGCTGCGCGGCGGAATCCTCGGCCTCACCGATCTCACGGCGGTGCTCGCCACGGGTGAGACGGTCACCGGTGACCCCGGCTACCACGCGCATGCGAAACGGACGAATCTGCGTGAAGAGGGCGAGCTGTTCTTCACCGCGCTCAGCCGTGCGCAGGAACGCGTGATCGTCACCGCCGTCACCGATGCGGAGACGGAGCCGTCCCCGTTCTTCGATGTGCTCGCCGCTGGCTCCGCCAAGGGCACCGAGGCGGCCGACGGCTATGCGATCACCCACGAGGATGAGCTGCCTCCGCTGACGGTACCGGAGATGGCAGCACATGCCCGCGCTCATCTGCTGCTGACGGCTGCCGCGGCCGATGTCGAAGCTGCGGGGCCATCGTCGACGCTTGTGGACGCCACCACGACCGAAAGCGCCGAAAGCTCTGCGATTCCGGACGCGGACACGCGGTCATGGGCGGCGCTGATGCGGGCGCTCTCAGCTGGTGGCGGGGCGGTGGGGTCACCGACGCAGTGGCGCGAGGCTGAGGACATCACCACGAATGAGCCGCTCTTCACCGACTCCGATACGGTTCGCGTCTCACCCTCCCAGGTCGAAGCATTCACCGACTGCTCTCTGCGGTGGTTCCTCACCCACAACGGTGGTGACCGCCCGATGTCGACAGCCCAAAGTCTCGGAACCATCATCCACGCCGCCGCCGAGAACTATCCGGAGGGCCCCACCTCCGCGATCCGCAGCTTCGTGGAAACTGAGTTCGCGTCCTTGGAATTCGACGCAGAATGGGAACGGGAACGGGAATTCGATGTGGCGATGACCATGGCCGACCGGCTCGGCGACTACATCAAGAAGACTCCGGGCCGCCTCGTCGGAGTCGAAGCACAGGTCTATGCGGTCGGTGTCGACTCGAACGGACGTGAGTGGAAGGTCACCGGACGCCTCGACCGAGTCGAGGAGGTCGAGGGCGGACTGCGCATCGTCGACTTCAAGACCGGCAGGAACGTCGTCGCCGGCAAGGAGATGGACCGGCATGCACAGCTGGGTGTGTATCAGGAAGCCATCAATTCCGGGACCATCAGGATCGGTGAGGACCAGGAGCTCGATGCACACGCTTTCGGCGCTGAACTCGTCTTCCTGCGCAAGTCGGCTCGCACTGTTCGGGAGCAGTCGGCGCTCGACGTCGATGAGAACCCCGACTGGGCTCGTGAACTCATCGACGACGTGTCCGGCAGGATGCGTGCCGCGAGCTTCCCTGCACGGGTCGACCCGCAGAAGTGCAAGTCGTGCCCCGTCCGATCATCGTGCCCGGCGATCGGCCCGAAGATGTTGGAGGAGAACTGATGCGCTTCACCGCCGAGCGGCTTGCCGAGCTCACGGCTGCCGACCCTGCCCAGGCCTTCCCTCCGAGCCCGGAGCAGAAGGTGATCATCGAGGCCGACCCGGCACAGTCGATGAAAGTCACCGCCGGGGCCGGATCGGGAAAGACCACAGTCATCTCCCAGCGTGTGGTGTGGCTGGTCGCCAACGAATTCGTCTCTCCCGAAGAGATCCTCGGCCTGACCTTCACCCGCAAAGCAGTCGGAGAACTCGGCGGACGCATCCGAGTGCTTCTGTCGCGTCTGCGGCACAACCTCGGCCGGGGTCAGGACCTTTCACTGCCCGGTCTCGACAATCCGACCGTGTCCACATACAACTCCTATGCCGCGTCCATCGTCAGCGAACACGGGGTGAGCATCGGCATCGAACCCGAAACTGTCCTCCTCGATGACGCCGCGGCACACACCATCGCCGGGACTCTCATCGATTCGACGCCACCCGACGAGATCCCCGGCGATTTCTCCCGCGAGACGATGATCGCCGATGTCATCGCCCTGGCAGGGCAGATGAATGATCACGGTCGTGATGTCGACGACGTCACGGACTATCTTGAGCAGTGCCTGGCTGCCCTGGTGTCCAGCAAGGGCAAGCCCGTCGATCCCAGTGGACGACGGGCAAAGCTCGAAGCGAAGATCCGAACGGCCCGACTGGCTGATGCCTATATGCGCGCGAAACGGCGCAATCTGGCCATGGACTTCTCCGACCAGGTGCGATTCGCCCAACGCATCCTCGACGAGGTGCCCGCCGCGGCCGAGGCCGAGAGAGCCAGGTGGAAGATCGTCCTCCTCGACGAGTTCCAAGACACCTCGGTGGCTCAGCTGAAGCTCTTGCGCGACCTCTTCCACTCCACCGCAGTGACCGCAGTCGGTGATCCCCGCCAGGCCATCTACGGTTGGCGCGGCGCCAGCGCCGACAACATGGTGCGTTTCTCATCGGACTTCCGGGACGTCGAATCACTGTCGCTGAGCACAAGCTGGCGCAACGACCGCTCGATCCTGCAGGTGGCCAACCGCATCGCCGCCGGACTCGCTGACAGCAGCGAGTCTCCGCTGTCGGCCCGCGATGATGCCGGTGAGGGCGAAGTCTGTGTCGAAATCAGCTCGGGTGCCCACGATCCCGATTTCCTCACCACGGGCCTGCGCGCACTCACGGATTGGTTCCACACGATCCCCGCAGGTTCGTCGAAGGCCGTGCTGTGCCGCAAACGTGCCCACTTCGCGCCGGTCGCGGCGGCGCTGGAAGCCGCCGGATTCGCTGTACACGTGCACGGTTCCTCCGGGCTGCTGACCGATCCCTTCGTCGCAGATCTGCGCGCGGTGCTCACCGCTGCGGTCGATCCTATGGCCGGCGACGAGATCATGAGGCTCGTCAGCGGACGCATGCTCGGCCTCGGCGCAGGCGACATCGCGGGGCTGCAGGCCTTCACTCGCCGTCAGACCGAGCGGCGAGCGTCCGAGCGAACCGAACCGGCCGCCGAGGAGGTGATCGCCGAAGCTATCGACCAGGCGACGATCGTCGAAGGCATCGATGAGCTCATCGAAGTGCGGCGCGTCCTCGACCAAGGAGCGCGGACAGCTGCTGACAGGGGACTCATCGCCGACTATCAGCGGTCCGGTCTGAGCTCGGAGGCGCTGCATCGTCTGGTCCGGTTGGCTCGCGCGCTGCGGGCCACCCGGTCGGGAACCGGCACCGTGGCTTCGATCATCCGCACCGCGATGTCCGAGACCGGAATCGATTCGGATATCTGGGGCCTCGGCGATTCGCTGCGCAATCTGCACAGAGCCTCCGTCGACGCTTTCCTCTCCGCGGCCAGCCAGTACTCGGCCACCGATGACAAACCCTCGATTACAGGCTTCCTTTCCTGGCTCAGTCTCATGGAAGCTCATGATGCGCTGAGCGTCGCCGAGCCGACGACGGCAGCCGATGCGATCAACATCATGACCGTCCATGCCTCGAAGGGTCTGGAGTTCGACGCCGTCGCCGTTCCGTCTCTGGTGGTCAAGGACTTTCCCACCGAGCCGCGGGACAAGGAAGGGTGGATGGATCGCACGGCTCTGCCGTACCCGTTGCGCGGTGACCGCGCACACCTCGTCGACTTCGACCTGCGGGAGGCCGAATTCGAGACGAAGAAGGCCCTGGATGAGTGGATCGGAGACTTCATCCGTCCACGGATCGCCGACGCGCACGAGGGGGAGGAGCGACGCCTCGCCTACGTGGCGTTCACTCGTGCGAAGAGGCATCTGTGGCTCGGGGCGGAACTGATGGGTTCGCGCGCGGTTCCCGACGACCCCTCGCCCTTCCTCACCGAAGCGATCGAAGCCTTGGGCCTCGAAGTGGAGATTCCGGAACCTGCCGACGACACGGCGGAGGACCGCATCGAGACCACTCCATGGCCGGTGCCGCGCACGAAGCAGGTCGCCGCCGCACAGCGAGCCGCCGGTTGGGTCGAAGCGAGCCCGGACGTCAGCTTGGAGTCCTTGGCCGATAATCCGGGAACGATCGGGCGCTTCGCCGCTCAGGCCCTGCGCATCGGTGACCGGCCCGAAGCGGTGTCCGCTGCGGCCATGCCCGACCGTCTGTCGGCAACGGCGCTGGTCGCATGGAGGAGGGACCCGCAGGGTTTCCGTACGCAGACCCTGCGTCCGATCCCGGCTCCGCCCAGCCGGGCGGCCGAGATCGGAACGACCTTCCATTCCTGGGTGGAACAGCACTTCGGCCAGTCGAGCATCGAAATCGGCGAAGACGAATCAGTGAGACCGATCGACGCCGCGACGGTCCAACGGCTGCAGGAGACATTCTCAGCCTCCGAGTTCGCGACGCGTCGGGCCGACCATGTGGAGATGTCCTTCGAACTCGTCCTCGGCAGATTCCGGGTGCCGGGGAAGATCGATGCGGTCTTCATCACCGGGGATCATGCCGAAGTTGTGGATTGGAAGACCTCGAAGAAACCCGATGCGGCAGTGCTCGAAGTGATGAAATGGCAGCTGGCGCTCTACCGGTTCGCGATTCTCAGGGTGCATCCGGAGATCGCCGAGGTGACGGGGACGTTCTACTTCGTCGGCAGTGACGACATCGTGCAGTTCACAGATCTGCCTGATGAGGCCGAAGTCGTCGAATGGCTGGAAGACAACGACATGGGCTGAGATCAGCGGATCCGGCCGGTCTCTTCCCCGTCATCAGTTTCGTCGGCGTCCCGAGTCGGCTCGGTCCGCACCTGCGATCCCGGCTCGGAGTCGAACTCCGAATCGTCTTCCGAGGGCGCCGACGGAGGCTGAGCTCCGGGAATGAACACATCGGGGGCTGCGGTCTCCGTGATCGCAGCTTCCACGTCGGGAGCATCGGCCGCTGCCGGGGCAGAGGAATTCGGGGCCGCTCCGCGAGTGTCTCCACCGTCTGCAGGTTCGATCGCGGACTCAGAAGTCGGTTCCTCAGTGGAGGCGGCTGCATCGGCGGAGGAACCGAACAGGACCTCATTGAACGAGCTGAGGAGCCCGGCGGCATCCTCGACGGCGGTTTCATCCCCGGAGTCGACCGCCTCGAGCAGCCAGTCGAGCACTGCGAATTCGGCCAACAGCTCGGCGCGGGCAATGACATGCTCGTCGGCGCGGGGCCGGGAATTGCGGTACTCCTCGTAGAAGGTCGGCAGGGCGGCAGGATCGATCAGCGCGGAGGCCGCCGCCAGATCGATGGCCGGATCGGCGACGCGCAGACGACCGATCTCGGCGAGTGCGAGCACTCGCTCCTGATCGGTATAGACGCTCGTCTCATCGAGAGAACCGTGGATGGGCGTGGCAAGGAAATGCCAGAGCGCCACCTTCTCGAATTCCTCCTCCCAATGCTGCAGCAGAGACGACGGGACTCGTCCGGTGCTCGCCGCCTGGTCGAGGCGCTCAAGGATGAGGAACTGTGATCGAGAGGGATCCTCCACCGGGAAACCGGCATCGGCGACGGGCTCGGGCGCAGCCGAATGCAGAGTCGCCAGAGCCTGGGCCAGCGAACTGGCCCGCGCAGTGTCGGAGATGGGCACATCGCCCAGCGGCGCACCCGGCAGCGGATCGGCTAGTGTCACAGTCGTCGGGGACGACGTGTCGAAGTAGTCGGCGTCCACCTCGGTGATGGCCCGCAGGCGCGGCCATACGAAGTCAGCGTGTGGATACATGGACTCGTAGATTCGTCCCGCCTCGGCTGCTGAGCCGATGTCCGCGGTCCGATCGAGCTGGGTCTGAGCCGTTGCGACGAGCTGCTGATCGTCATCGCCGAGCAGGACTCTGACTCCGGCATCCAGCGGCGGCAGGGGTGTCCATGTCGTCGGGACGAAGCCGTCGAGCATCGTCGCCGCGATCGCAGTCAACTTGAGCGCCTTGGTATCCACCTTCCCCAATCTACCGTCTGGGTTCGACTGAGACACGGGACTCGCCGTCGAGCGTGTCTGCCGAGGGGACATTCGGGTCCGGTCAGGCATTCACGGCCACGGTCTGAGTGTCAGGACGCTGAGATATCGTGGAGGGCATGAAGCCATTGCCTCCAGTGCAGCCGATCAGCCTCGCCCGACACGGAATCGATCGGGACCATCTGACTCGGGGCCACGACGGAGACCTCAGCGAGATCTGGGCCTCAGGGGCCCTCGCCGTCCTCGAACATCGCGGATCGCTGCTCGTCGCCGGCGGCGGGCTCTTCCTGACCGACCGCGAAGCTGTGCCGGAGGGCCAGACGGAGGTCTACCTCGGCCGAGACCCACAGGGCACCCGCTATATCGGAGTGTCCTTGGACGACGACGGTCGCAGCCACGTCGATTCCCGATTGGACGCCTCTCGCGCCCGGGACGCCACCGATCTGCTGACCGCTCCGGGAGAGGGGATCGACAGTTCCGAACCCGTCTGGCTGACCCTGCGTCATCTCGCCGAAGCCCTTGACGATGTGCAGGTATCCCTGGCCTGCGAGATCGTCGGTTTGGGAAACTGGCATCGTGCACACCTGTTCTCCCCGCGCACCGGCGCACCGACCACTCCGATCATGGGCGGATGGGTCCGCCGCGATCCGGTGACCGGAAGCGAACACTTTCCCCGCACCGATCCGGCAGTCATCGTCGTCATCGTCAACACCGATGACGACGGAGTCGAACGTGTCCTGTTGGGCAACAACGCCGCCTGGGAATCCGACCGGTATTCGCTCCTGGCCGGATTCGTCGAACCGGGTGAGACACTCGAACACGCGGTGATCCGCGAGATCTGGGAAGAAGCTCATCTCGAAGTCACCGAACCTCGGTATCTGGGCTCTCAGCCGTGGCCGTTTCCCTGTTCGCTCATGCTCGGCTTCTCGGCCGTCGCTCCCAGCCGAGACTTCGCCGCCGACGAGGCTGAGATCGCCTCGCTGCGCTGGTTCACCCGGGCGGAGCTGCGCGCTGCCATTGCGAACGGCGAGGTGCGCGCTCCATCGACGATCTCCATCGCCGGTCAGCTCCTGTACAGCTGGTTGGACAACGCATGAATGCTTCGGCCACGGCCCTGCTCGAGGCCTTGGACGAGGAACAGCGCGCCGTCGCCACCCATTTCGACTCACCGGTGATCGTCCTCGCGGGTGCCGGCACCGGTAAGACCCGCGCCATGACGCACCGGATCGCCTTTGGAATTGCGTCGGATGTGTTCCCTGCCAACCATGTCCTCGCGCTGACATTCACCGCCAAGGCGGCGGGGGAGATGCGCTCACGCCTGCGCGGACTCGGAGTCCCCGCGGTCCAAGCCCGTACGTTCCACTCCGCAGCGCTGCGTCAGCTGCGGTTCTTCTGGGACCGGTTCGCCGAAGGAGACTTTCCGCGGATCATCGAGAACAAGGCGGGCATCATCGGCTCGGTCATGCAGAGCCTCGGGTTGGAGACCAGTCGGGAACTGACCAGAGACGTCGCGTCGGAGATCGAGTTCGCGGCCTCGTCCCTGCTCGGCGTCGACGACTATGCGACGAAGGCAGCGGCCCGGGACCTCCCCGGTCAGCTGAGCGTCGACGATATGGTGCGGATCTTCGAAGCCTACGGGGAGGCGAAGACACGGGGACGGCTGCTCGATTTCGATGATGTGCTCCTCGTGCTCTCGGGAGTTCTGGCCGAGTATCCGGCGATCGCAGCCGAGATCCGCGAACAGTACAGGCACTTCGTCGTCGACGAGTTCCAAGACGTCTCGCCGCTCCAATACGATGTTCTCTCCCGGTGGCTGGGCCCCCGTGACAATCTCTGCGTCGTCGGCGATCCCGCTCAGACCATCTATACCTTCGCGGGAGCCGATGCGAGCCTGCTCGGTTCGCTCAGCACGTCGATGCCCGAGGCCAGAACGATCCGCCTGGTGCGCAACTACCGGTCGTCCCAGGCCATCGTGTCCACCGCGAACAATCTGCTGCGACACACCTCTCGGACCGCGCTGACCTTGCGGACCGACAACCCGATGGGCCGCCTGCCGCGCATGGTGGAGTATCCGACCGACGAGGCCGAGGCCACCGGGGTCGTCCAGGCTATCTCGGCAGAGATCCAGGCCGGACGTCGTCCGCGCAACATCGCAGTCCTCTTCCGCACGAACGGACAGAGTCCCTCCTACGAACAGGCTCTGGCCGCAGCCGGGATTCCCTATGTGCTGCGCGGCGGAGAGCGCTTCTTCGCGCGCAAAGAGGTCAAGGAGGCCGTTCTCATGCTCAAGGCCGCACGCGCGACCTCGAGCGGACAGCGTCTGACCGAAGCCGTGACAGAGGTTCTCGGCTCTCTCGGATTCACCCGAGAGCCGCCGGCCGCCGGAGCCGGCAGACAGCGTTGGGAATCGCTCAAAGCCCTCGTCGACCTCGCCGAGGAGCATCAGCACGGTCAGGAACTCCCTGTGCCGATGGAGGTCTTCCTCAGCGACCTGTCGGATCGTGCCGAGCACCAGTTCGCCCCGGACATCGAAGGCGTCACTCTGGCTTCCTTCCACGCGGCGAAGGGCCTGGAATGGGACAGTGTGCACCTGGTGGGTCTCAGCGAAGGTCTGCTGCCCATCAGCTATGCCCAGACGCCTCGAGCCATCGCTGAGGAACGTCGCCTGTTCTACGTGGCGCTGACGCGTGCAGGCACAGACCTGCGGATGAGCTGGTCGCTGGCCCGGTTCGACTCCAAACAGAGACCGCGGAGGTCATCACGCTTCCTCGCCGAACTCGGGCAGTCGGGACCGACGATGGGAGATGGCCGCACAGCGTCGAACTCTGCGGCGCTCAACCGCTGCCGCGGCTGCGGGAGGGCATTGGTCTCGCACCTCGACCGTGCACTCGGACGATGTGCGGACTGTCCTGCCGACATCGATCTCGAGCTGCTGGACCGTCTGCGACGCTGGCGGGTGCGCATCGGAATGGAGCAGGGACTGCCGCCGTACCTCGTTCTCACGGACACCTCGCTGTCAGTCATCGCGGAGGTCCGTCCCCGCACCCTCGACGAACTTGCGCGGGTCCCCGGCATCGGTGCGACGAAGCTCGAACTCTACGGAACTCACCTACTGGGTCTGCTCGGCGACTGACCCGAAATCCGGGACCGGCGTGCGACACTGGCAGCGATCGTGGAAGGTCATTCCACTATCCGTGACCTCGCCGGCATCCAAGGTGACCACGCGTCGGATCGGTGCTGTTTCGGGGCGCAGCAGCGCCTGACGAAGCATCTGAACAACATGCGCCGAACCGAGGATGCGTGCGGCGGGATCGCTGAGGCTCTCACGCTCCGGCAGGGCACGCAGACGCGGATGCTGATCGAGCCAACCGGCATCGCTGTCCTTCCGGTGCAGGCAGGAACACACAGAGCACGGTGTCGAACCGGGCCGGATGAGTCCCGTGATCTCCACAGACTGCTCACCGAGGACGACCTGACAGTGGTCGACTTCGCGATCACTGAGCCACATGGCGGAATTGAGGTCCGGAACCAGGTGAGAACTCGTGACCACCACCGGTGAAGCCATGAGATCGAGCTCCTCGACACGGCGAGCCGCGGCGACGGCGAATCCGAGAGCCGCCAGCTGCCCTTCGACATGGGAGCGCAATGGACCCGTGACCAGCACGGGCCGGGACCTGAGGACCTGGGAGACCCGATCCGGCGACAGATTGAATATGCGCGCCGCGGCGAAGACCGGGGACCCCTTCGGTACGGCGCCGCCGTCCGCGTCGGCCGGGATGAGGACACCTGCCTCGCCGAGGAGGGTGATGAGGGAGCTCGCCCTGCTGAGGTCGACCCCGAGTTCCTGAGCGCGTGAATAGAACTGAGCCGAGCCGATGCCGAGACGGAGATCTTCGATGAGACTGGCGTCACCGAGCAGCAGCCCATCGATGAGCACAGGATCATCTGCGCCGAACTGGATGCACGAGGACGAACGCCATGTGATGGGAACACTCGGAAAGATTCTGAACATCTCGGCCCCTTCGCCTCGCCATCGTGGAGACTTCCACAGTAGTGAACGAGAGCCGGAATGGCCACGGCAGGAGAGAAGTTGTGGATAATCCTGTGGAAAAACGGCTGAGGACAGGCCGGGAAGCGCGTCCCGGCATGCCCTCAGCCGCATAGTGCCCCAGGCGCTCGCGAGGACTCGTGCGGCTTCCCCTTCCGCACGCATCCTCGGGTTTTCCGGGGTCAAGCATAGAACTTATTCCGCAAAAGCCTCCGCGTCAATGCACCGTCATGCACAGACACGTCAACAGCCTGTGGATAACCTGTGGGAATCGCCGTGGAGTCTGTGGAGGAAAGGCGCCTTGAGTGTCGATATGACTGTTGATAAACACGCTCCCGGGTCGGATCAGCTCCCGTTCTGCGGGGACTGCGTTCTCGGAGGCGGCTGTGGACGGGGGATTCGACCTCAACTTTTCGGCAGACTCAGGAAACTCACAAACTCCGAAGGCTGTTCGTCTTCAGAACCGCTGCAGAGACGCCGCCACGGTGCCGGTGGCACTGTCACCGTGTCAGTGCGGTTTCCTATGATGGTCCGGTGAGCAGAGCACAGCGGTGGAGTGAAGAAGAGGTGCTGCGGGCGATCGCCCGGGGTGAGATCGAAGTGCGTCGATCGGTACGGCGGAAGAAGACCGTCGCCGTCTCGAAGGAGGTCGAGACCTACGTGCTGCGCACTCCTGAGCGCTACAGCGTGGAGCGCAACATCCGTTCGCTGACGGATCTGTTCAATCGCCTCTCCGCCCGTGATCACTCGTCGGATGCCGACCTCGCCGAGCTGGCTGAGGAGATGAGCCGTCGTTTCTTCGGCGGCAGGCTGCGACCGACGTCGATCCGCTGGGTGACGAATCAGAATGTCAGCAGATGGGCGTCAACGACGACGTCGACGGGTGACATCCGCGTCTCCCATCGCCTGCAGGCCGTGCCGCGCTGGGTGCTGGAGACGGTCGTCGTCCATGAACTCGTCCATCTCCAGATCGGTCCCCACTCGAAGGAATTCCATGCATTGGCCGATCGCCATCCGCGGCAGACCGACGCAAAGATCTATCTCGAAGGATTCAGCGATGGGGAGCGTTTCAGGCGTGGGAGCTGAGCGCTGACACAGCGGAGCGGAAGAGGCCCGGCAGCCGGTCCGGCAGGTCGGGCATGAGGTCAGCGGGCAGTCGGTCCAGAGTGAACCAGGCGACGTCGAAGGACTCCTCCGACACATTCGGCGAATCGTCAGTCGAAGCCTGGGCTGCGAAGACGACGTCGAAGTGTCGGGTGCAGGTCCCGAACGCGGCCGAGAGGTCATGCACATGCACGTCGATGGGATCGGCAGTGACTCGTGCGAGCGGGCGCAGACCGCTTTCCTCTTCGGCCTCTCTGCGAGCGGCATCATGCAGCGAGGTGTCGACAGATTCGAGGTGTCCTCCGAACTGACCCCACAGCCCGGCCTTCCGGTGGTGGTTGAGCAGAACCGCCTCGGTGACCGGATCGATGACCAGACAGCTGGCTGTGAGATGGTGCTCACCGCCGGAGCGGTGCAGGGCATCGGCACCCTGCCGGTCGAATAGCTCCGCGAAGGACGCGGAGAATGAGTTCCGCGGTCCGCGCTCGACTTCCTGCCGGGCGGTATCGAGATCGATCATTCAGCGATCGTCGCGATCGTCGGAGCTGTCGTCGTCGGAGCTGCTGTCATCGGTCGGCGCAGAGTCGTTGCGATCCGTCTCTTCGGACTCTGTTTTCGCATCGCTGCCGCCGGCTCCCTCAAGTCCCTCGGCGAGAATGCGGGACAGGGCCTCATCGATGCTCGATTCGTTGGTCCATTCGGCCTGACGTCGCTCGGAATAGCCCAGCGGGTCGTCCAGATCCTGCGTGGTCGGCAGCAGATCCGGATGGGAGAACACGCGATCGCGGGCTTCGGCGCCGCCCTGCGTCTCGAGATACGCGAAGAGCGCGGCGGCATCGCGGAGGCGACGGGGGTTGAACTCGAGACCCACAAGGGTTGAGAAGGTCTTCTCCGCCGGTCCCGCGGTTGCCCGCCGACGGCGCAGCGCTTCGCGGATCTGATCGCGACCTGGCAGATGCTTGCACGCCTCATAGACGACAACGTCGACCCACCCGGCGATGACGGCGAGGAGGTTCTCCAAAGACGTCAGCGCCTTCCTCTGATCGTCTGTCGTCGGCGGGTTGAACAGTCCCTGGCGAATATTGTCGCTGAGGTCGGAGATGTTCGACGGATCGATGTTCGACGCCATGTCCTCGATCTGCGAGGTGTCGACCTTCAGTCCCTGCGCATAACGAGTCAGAGCGGTCTCGACCTGGGCGCTCAGCCACGGGGCGCGCTCGAACAGAGCGAGGTGGGCGAGCTCCTGAGCCGCGAGGTAGATGCGGACCTCGGAGACGTCGACGTCGATCTCGGAAGCGAACGTCTCGACGTTCTTCTCGATGACCACGGCAGTGTCGTGGGGCAGCAGCGGGAGTCCCACCTCGGTGCCGGTGAGGACGCTTTCGGACAGCGCGCCGACGGCCTGTCCGATCTGCATGGCGAACATCGAATCGCTCATCGATCCGAACATCGACGATGCGCCTGCGAGGATGCCCTTCATCTCGGCCGGGACCTGGGACTCGAGCGTGTCCGTCAGGGCCGAGGACATGTTCTCCTTGATGGGCAGCACGAACTTCTGCCAACCGGGCATCGTCTCCTTGACCCAGTCGGCTCGGCGCAGCGGACGGGCGGAGCGGTTGGCGACGGAGAAGTCGGTGGCCTCGGCGAGCCAGAGCTCGGCCAGACGGAACGCATCGGTCGTCGCCCGCTCAGCGTCCTCGGATACAGAGGGGTCGGGAGTCGGAACCGCCTTCTGAGCGATCGACACTGCCTGGGCCTGCGAATCGGCACCCTGCCCGAAGAGCCCCTGCATCTGATTCATGATCGTGGACATCATCGCCGGATCGATCGGGAAGCCCTGCGGCATGCCCGAACTGTTCTTGTCATCTCCCTGACCGGATCCGGGACCATTGGCGCCGAAGAGCATTCCGAAGATCTGCTCGAACGGATTCTGTTCGTTGTTGTTGTCATCGGTCATTGTTCTACAGCCCCCAAGAATCGGTTTGACATCAACGTTAACGGTTCCGAATGTGCGAAGCTTCCCAATTCCGGGAGGTTTCGCAGGATGTTCGCACCGGGCGAAAGGAGTCTGTGAAACGGACGCTGAGGTTTCAACTAGACTGGTGGGGCGGTGCAGCGAAAGGATTACATGACAGAGAACGCCCCTCGGGCCGTGCCGGCGTCACCGGCACCGACACGCGGCACCAAACGACGACGGACTCCACGTCTGGCCACGACCTCGGGCGTCCTCACCTACGTCTTCATCGCGCTGGCCGTGCTTCTGCCGGTTCCGTACATGCTTCAGCTGCCGGGACCGGTTTTCAACACCCTCGGCGACTACCAGGGCGACCCCATGATCAGCGTCTCCGGAGCCAAGACCTATCCGACTGCAGGCCGCATCGACATGCTCACCGTCGCCGTCAGCGGCGGACCCGGTCGCGACATCTTTGCCTCTCAGGCACTCGGCGCACTCATCAACGGCGAACAGACCGTCGTCCCCACGGAGGCGTACTACCCGCTGGACACCACTCGCGAGGACGTGACCGAATCGAATGCGGTCGAGATGTCCTCGAGCCAGGATGTCGCCATCGCCGCCGCCATGGGCCAGATGGACAAGTCGTACTCCGTGCATCTGTCGGTCGATGACGTCGTCGCCGATGCTCCGGCTCAGGGCAAGCTGCGCAAGGGAGACCGACTCATGTCGGTCAACGGCAAGAAGCTCGATTCCGATCCCCAGGCCGCGCAGATCATGAGCAGGACAGTGCAGGGGACGGACTCCGTCGAGCTCGGCATCGAACGCGACGGGAAATCGAAGACGATCTCCCTGACTCCCGCGAAGGTCGACGACCGCAAGGCGATCGGCATCACGATGAAGCAGGACTTCGAGTTCCCCGTCGACGTGAAGTTCAACGTCGACGGCGTCGGCGGTCCCTCAGCCGGGACGATGTTCGCGCTGGCCATCATCGATGAACTCACTCCCGGTGCGATGACAGGCGGCAAGCATGTGGCTGGCACGGGAGAGATCACCCCTGACGGAACGGTCGGCCCGATCGGCGGTGCTCGCCAGAAGGTGGCCGCCGCCACCGAGAAGGGAGCGACGCTGTTCCTCTCTCCCGCCGACAACTGCGCGGAGGTCATGGCCGCCGCGGACCAATCCAAGATCACGGTGGCGCGCATCGACACGCTCGATGACGCGCAGACCACCGTGGAGCAGTACGCCGCCGGCAACACTTCGGACCTGCCGAAATGTCCCGCCGATGGTGCCGACAACAATGAGAAAGGGCAGTAGTGAGCACCTCGTCCTCACCCACCTCCGCACGCATGCCGGCGAATCGGCCAAGACGTTCGCCGCTGCTGCTCACCCTCGTGTCTGTGGCGATCCTGCTGATCGCCTTCATCGCCTTCACCCAGGTCTACACCGAGGTGCTGTGGTTCCGCCAGATCGACGCGGCGAACGTCTTCCGAACCATGTGGCTCACCCGCGGGCTGACATTCCTCGGCGGCTTCATCCTCATGGCCGTCCCGGTCTGGCTGAGCCTTCATCTGGCCTACCGCCATCGTCCGGTCTACGCGCCGACGACCCCGCGACAGGAGAACCTCGACCGCTATCGTGAGGCCATCGAGCCTCTGCGGCGGGTCGCGACGATCGCGATTCCCGCGGTCATGGGTGTCCTCGCCGGCATCACCGCCTCGGCGCACTGGAACACGATCCTCGAATGGATCAACTCGACGTCCTTCGGCTCGAAGGACCCTCAGTTCGGTCTCGACAAATCGTTCTTCGTCTTCGTCCTGCCCGGTCTGCGCCTCATCGGCAATCAGCTGGGCATGGCGCTGCTCTTGGCGCTCATCGCCGCCCTCGTCGCCCATTACCTCTTCGGCGGAATCCGTCCGGGGGAGCAGAAGGGCGTCATCCTGACGAAGGCCGCCCAGTGGCAGCTGGGCATCACCGTGGCGGTTCTCGTCATCGTTCAGGCCGGTCGGCTGTGGCTCTCCCGCTACGACCGGATGACCGCTGCCGGCGGGATCGTCCCCGGCGTCACCTACGTCGACGATCATGCCGCCCTGCCGGCCATGGCGATCGTCGCCATCGCCGCCGTCCTGGTCGCACTGCTGTTCGTCTACACCGCGTGGAAGGGCAATTGGCGGATCTCGATCATCGCCACGCTCACCCTCATCGTGCTCGGCGGAGTTTCGATCATCGCGTACCCGGCCCTGCTCCAGCAGTTCCAGGTCAATCCGTCGCAGCAGAGCAAGGAATCCGATTACATCCAGCACAACATCGATGCCACACGCGATGCGTTCGACTTCGATGACATCGAGGTGACTCCCTACTCGCCCAGCACCACCGGCAAGAAGGGTGACCTGCGCAAGGACGCAGAGACCGCGGCGTCGATCCGTCTGCTGGATCCGAACCTCGTCTCGGACACCTTCCGGCAGCTGCAGCAGGTGCGACCGTATTATTCGTTCCCGCAGAAGCTCGACGTCGACCGCTACAACATCGACGGGGACATGCGCGACACTGTCATCTCGGTGCGCGAACTCGCCCCGAGCTCGGTGAACAACCAGAGCTGGTTCAACCGGGCGATCGTCTACACTCACGGATTCGGTGTGGTCGCAGCCAACGGCAACCAGCGCAACCCGGACGGCGAACCGCTGTTCATGGAGTCGGATATTCCGCCGAAGGGCGAGTTCCCCGAATACGAGCCGCGTGTGTACTTCGGAGAGTCATCTCCGGACTATTCGATCGTCGGCGCCCCGAAGGGTGCGACTCCGCGTGAGCTCGACTACCCCTCCGATGAGAAGAGCGGCTCCGGTCAGGTCAACAGCACGTTCTCCGGTGACGGCGGACCGTCGGTGGGCAATGTGTTCAATCGTCTCGCCTACGCCCTGAAGTTCCAGGACGAGCAGATCCTTCTCTCGGACGCGCTCAACGAGGAGTCCCAGATCCTCTACGATCGTCACCCGCGTGAGCGTGTGGAGAAGCTCGCTCCCTTCCTCAAGGTCGACGGCGATCCGTACCCGGCAGTCGTGGACGGGAAGATCAAGTGGATCCTCGACGGCTACACCACCGCCGAGGACTACCCGTATTCGACACCTCAGCCGCTCCAGCAGGCCACTGAGGATTCGACCACGGCGTCGGCTCCGAACTCGGTGGCGACTCTGCCGGACGATGAAGTCAACTACATCAGGAACTCGGTGAAGATCACCGTTGATGCCTACGACGGTTCCGTCGACATGTACCAGTGGGACAAGGACGATCCGGTTCTCAAGACCTGGATGAAGGTGTTCCCCGGAATCATCAAGTCGTCCTCGGAGATGTCCGGTGATCTGATGAGCCACGTCCGGTACCCGGAAGACATGTTCAAGGTCCAGCGCGACCTGCTCACGAAGTACCATGTCACCTCCGCCAGTGAGTTCTACTCCGGTCAGGACTTCTGGACTCTGCCGACCGATCCGACGACGAAGGCGAGCAGCGGGCTGACGCAGCCGCCGTTCTACATGACCCTGCAGATGCCGGGCCAGCAGTCGCCGTCGTTCTCGCTGACGAGCTCGTATATCCCGGCTCGATCGTCCGAGGGGCAGTCGCGAAACAACCTCACCGGGTTCCTCTCCGCCGATGCCGATGCCGGCAACAAGAAGGGCGAGACAGCCGAGGGCTACGGCAAGCTGCGCCTGTTGCAGCTTCCGCGCAACACCACTGTGCCCGGACCTGGTCAGGCTCAGAACAACTTCAACACCGCGCCCGATGTGCAGCGCAGTCTGAACCTGCTGCGTCAGGGTGAGTCCGAAGTCGAGAACGGCAATCTGCTGACTCTGCCGATCGGCGGGGGTCTGCTCTACGTCCAGCCGGTCTATGTCCGGTCTGCCGGTGAGACCTCCTATCCGCTGCTGCAGCACGTGCTCGTGGCGTTCGGTGAGGACATCGGGTTCGCTCCGACCCTCGACGAGGCGCTCGACCAGGTGTTCGGCGGAGATTCCGGAGCCTCGGCCGGTGACGCCGGAACCGAGGACAGCGGAGATGGCGAGTCGGGATCGACCTCCGGCGGAGAGGACGCGGATTCGAAGTCCGGCTCGCCGGACAAGGCTCTCAACGACGCTCTCCAAGAGGCGAAGAAGGCCATGGAGGACTCCGATGCCGCGCTGAAGGACGGCGATTTCGCGGAGTACGGAAAGGCCCAGGACCGCCTGAAGAAGGCGCTTGAGGATGCCGTCGCGGCTGACCCGTCGCTGGCAGAGGACGCGGCGGGCAAGGAATCCTCCGCTCCTGCCTCGGAGCCGGCTGACGAAGGCGGCGACTCGGGCAACTGAGTCAGAGGCGAACCGGTACGGCGCTGAGAGGCCGTGCCGACCGAGTTCGGACTTTCCGCGACGAACGCCCCTGGGACATCCCAGGGGCGTTCGTCGTTCGCAATGGATTCGCCGGAGGTGAGACCGGCGTCGCTCGCTTCTCTGGACGCACTCGCAGCGCTGCGTCAGCCTAGGTGCGCGGTATCTGTCTGAGGTGCTGCGTCAGCTGAGGGCAACGCACCTGTCTGAGGCGCTGCGTCAGTCCGAGATTCGGCATCGGCTTGATGCGAGATGAAGGCGGTGCGGTGAAACAGGCCGTGCGCTCTGCAGATCGACATCTGCCTGGGTGCTTGATGGCCTTCGACGTGCCGAGCGCTCGAGTTGCCGTCACTGTATCGAGTTATGCGGCGAGCGGTCGACGCTGAGTCGAGCGGTCGGCAGGGAATCGGCTCTGCAAAGTCGGTCGGCAAGGGGTGTGAATGAGAAGAACCCCCAGTCAGAGAACTGACTGGGGGTTCTGCCGCTATCGTGGCGGGGGAGGGATTTGAACCCCCGACCTCCGGGTTATGAGCCCGGCGAGCTACCGAACTGCTCCACCCCGCGGCGTGTTCTTAACTTTACACGAGGGGTCACCTGGCGGCCAAACCGAATACAGGTGACCTCCGCCACATGGTCACTTGCCGTTCATCTGCAGCGGTTGCAGCTGGTTGAAAGTTGAACTATAGTCATTCTTGTACTTCAAATTTCAACCAAAAGGAGAAATCATGACTGCTCTGCCTCAGGGACTCACCGCCGGAACCTGGAACATCGACCCCATCCACTCGGAGTTCACCTTCACCGCTCGCCACGCGGGCGTCTCGAAGGTCCGCGGCCACTTCGAAGAGATCGCCGGCAGCGTGAACGTCGGTGAGACCCTCGAAGACAGCGCCGTGTCCGCCGAGGCCTCAGCGAACTCGATCAACACCCGCAACGAACAGCGCGACGGTCACCTCAAGAGCGGTGACTTCTTCCTCGCGGAGGAACACCCGAAGCTGAGCTTCAAGTCGACCGCGATCAAGGCCGACGGAGCCGATGAGTTCGAGACCGTCGGCGAACTGACGATGCGCGGCGTGACCAAGGAAGTCGCCTTCGCCACCGAATTCGCAGGAGTTGCCACCGATCCGAACGGCAACCAGGTCGCCGGCCTCTCGGCCACCGCCACGGTCAACCGCAAGGACTTCGGAATGTCCTTCGAAGCCGTCCTCGGCGGAGGAGAGCTTCTCGTCTCCGACAAGATCAAGATCGAACTCGAACTGGAGCTCGTCAAAGCCTGATATGCCCTGAGCTGGGCTGCTGATCGGCGCGTGCGCCGACACGGAGCCAGACTCAGCGGGCAGCGTCGCTGCCCGAGACAGAAGGGGCGAACCGTCTATGCGGTTCGCCCCTTCTGGCGTCTTTGGGCGCCGCGACTCCTGTCCCTCGGCGCGGCGATGCCCGTGCCGTCCCGCGTATCAGGAACTCATTGTGCCTCGGCCACGAAAGCCAGCGATACTCAGTTCCTCCGACGCAGCGCGTCCGGGTGCTCCCGCAGGTGCCCTCCGAGTGCGTTGAATAGCTGTGCGCCCTTGTCGACATCGGCAACGGACTTACAGAACGAATATCGGATCGAGGACCTATAGGCCTCATACGCCGGGCTGCCCTGCCTGCACAGAGCGGGTACGGGAATTCCGACCAAGGAGAATTCTCTGGCCAGCAGCTCATTGAGCTCGAAGGCATCGCGATCCGTCAGCGCAGAGAAGTCAACCACTGTGAAATAGCCGGCGCGCGGAGTGGACACTTCAGCGCCCGGCACCGAGCGACAGGCGGGCACGAGGACATCGGCGCGTGCCCGCAGCGAAGCTCGGTTCTCGGCGACGAACTGCGAATCGCCGTCCAGCATATCGGCCATTCCGATCTGCATCGGACCGCCGGCCGTGAACGACAGGAACTGCTTGACGGTCTGAATGGCCTGGCGAACCTCGGGAGAGGCGATGACCCAGCCGATCTTCCATCCTGTCGTGTTCCATGATTTGCCCGCCGAGGAGACCGTGACGACGCGTGCAGAATCCTCGATGGCAACTGCGGGAGGCACATGCCCCAGATCAGTGAGGACGAGCTGCTCGTAGACTTCATCGGAGAGTACCCAGGCGTCGACCGCCTCGGCGGCTCGTCCGATGCGGGCGAGATCAGCGGCAGAGAAGATGAACCCGGTGGGATTGTGCGGAGTGTTGACGAGGATGATCGCCGGATCGACCTCGGCGATCACTCGGTCGAAAGTCTCCCAGTCCGGGGCGAAGTCACCACGGCCATCGGGCAGGATCGGCACCGTGTGCAGTGTTCCGCCGGCGGCGGCGATCGCCGCCGGATAGGAGTCGTAGAACGGTTCGAAGGCGACGAGAGAGCCGCCCGGCGGCAGCAGTGCGAGGATCGCGGCGGTCAGGCCCTCCGTGGCGCCCGCAGTGTAGAGCACCTCGTCCGGATCGACGTGCTGTCCGAAATCGCGTCCGCGTTGAGCGCCCACAGCTTCGAGCAGCTGCGGGTATCCCTGACCGGGGGCGTACTGATTGAAACCGGCCCGCATCGCCTCTTCCGTTGCGGCGATGAGCTCGTCCGGAGGCTCCGTGCCCGGAGCGCCCTGTCCGAGGTTGACGGCTCCGACCTCGGCGGCGAACTTCGTCATCTGCCCGTAGATCGTCTCACCGATCGACCCGTCCGGATTCGTGAGCCCTGCGGCCTCGGCCATCTCATGCCACAGCGGGGCTCCCATGATGTCCGGCATCAGGAGACCTCCGCGGGAGCGACCCGACCGAGTCGGTCGAGTGCGGCTTCATGGAGGCGAGAATTGCTGGCCAGGGCATTGCCGCCGAAGGGCCCCGGAAGTCCGGCCGTGTTCGTGAAGGTGCCTCCGGCTTCGAGGACGATGGGTACGAGCGCTCCCATATCGTAGAGCGCGAGCTCGGGCTCGCAGGCGAGGTCGACAGCACCCTCGGCGAGCAGCATATAGGAGTAGAAGTCGCCGTATCCGCGAGTGCGCCACAGCGAATCGCAGAGATCGAGGAACTCATCGAGGATGCCGAGTTCCTTCCAGCCCGACAGCGACGAATACGACAGGGACGCATCGGCGAGAGAATCGACGGATGACACAGCGATGCGTTCGGCCGGGGACCCGAGCTCGGTCGCGTAGGCGCCCTGGCCCGTTACTGCCCACCATCGGCGACCGAGCGCGGGAGCGGAGACGACTCCCAGCAGCGGCTGGTCACCGTCGTAGAGGGAGATCAGCGTCGCCCACACCGGCACCCCGCGCACGAAGTTCTTCGTTCCGTCGATGGGATCGATGATCCACCGTCGCGATGACTGCCCGTGTGCACCGAATTCCTCACCGAGCACGCTGTCATCGGGTCGAACCTCTGTGAGGCGATCCATGATCGCCTTCTCCACCGCACGGTCGCATTCGGTGACCGGGGTGAGATCGGGTTTGGTTTCGACGGCGAAGCCCTGTGCCCGGAAGTGCGGGTGGCTGATGGCATCGGCGAGATCGGCGAGTTCGATCGCCAAGTCGAGGTCGTTCATGCCTCCAGCCTATCCAGTCGAGGGCAGCAGCCGGCGCAGGGACTCCAGCCGTGAGACTCCTCCCGGTCCGGCCTTGCCGTCGGCCACCCATTCATCGAGTCGGCAGCCGGGAGAGTCCGCGAGGTGAGTGCATCCGCGGGGGCAATCGGCCGTGGCCTCGACGAGTTCGGGGAAGGCGGAGAGCAGGGTCTCCCGGTCCACATGGGCCAGGCCGAAGCTACGCACTCCCGGGGTGTCGATGAGCCATCCGCCGCGTTCCAACGGCAGGCACACGGCCGAGGACGAGGTGTGACGTCCGCGTCCGGTCACGTCGTTGACATGGCCCGTCGCGCGCTCGGCGGCGGGAACGAGAACGTTGGTCAGCGTGGATTTGCCCACCCCGGAATGGCCGACGAGGACGCTGATGCGTCCACGGAGACGCTCGGCCACCTCGGCGTGAGGTTCTGTCTCGTCGCGGGCCGCATCGTTCGCGGCGATTGTCGTATCGGTCGGCTCGGCGTCGGGATCGATGGAGGATTCGACGATGTCGATCCCGGACGCGGAGAAGCGTTCCTTCAGCTCCGTCGCCGGGCGCAGATCGGTCTTCGTCACGATGAGCAGGGGAGTGATCCCGGCATCGAAGGCCGCGACGAGTGCGCGATCGATGAGACCGAAAGAGGGATCCGGGTCCACGGTGGCCGTGACGATGCCCATGACGTCGACGTTGGCGACGAGGACGCGCTCGGTCGGGTCGGTGTCATCGGCGCTGCGGCGCAGCAGGGTCTGCCGTTCGGTGATCTCCACGAGCCTGGCCAGGGTCCCCTCGGCCCCCGAGGTGTCGCCGACGAGGCGGACGACGTCTCCGGGAACGATCGCCTGCTTGCGCAGGTGCGAGGCGCGCACCGCCGTCACCGAGGTGGCCCCCCGTGACCGCTTCCCCTTCTTCCGAATCGGGGGACTCGACGGGAAGTTCCCGTCGTCGTCAGCGAGGATGACCCGGTACCGGCCCCGATCGACCGCGGTGACCAGGCCCGATACAGCGTCTTTGTGGTCAGGGCGGTTCTTCGTCCGCGGTCGTGAACCGCGTCGGTTCGGCCGGGGGCGGTAGTCCTCATCGCGAAAGATCTTCGCCATATCAGGCTCCGGGGGTGAGCATGGCTTCCCACAGCTGGGTGAAGGCAGGCAGAGTCTTGGCCACGGTGCCGGCGTTCTCGATGACCATTCCGTCATTGCGCAGGGCGAGGACGGCACCGGCCATGACCATGCGGTGGTCGTGGTAGGTATGCCACAGCGCCGGGCGCAGGTGTGTGGTGCCGGTGATCGTCAGTGCCTCGGCGTGCTCGACGACATCGACGCCGATGGCACCGTACTCTCTGGTCAGAGCCGCCAGACGGTCGGTCTCGTGCCCACGCAGATGCCCGATTCCGCGCAGCTGCGACGTTCCTTCTGCCATAGCTGCGAGAGCCGAGACCACTGGGGTGAGCTCGCCGACGGCCGACAGGTCGAGATCGACAGCGGTGAGCCGGTCCGGGCCCTGCACGTGCAGTCCTTCCCTATCGAGGCGCACCGTGGCTCCGAACGCCTCGGCGATCTCGCGGAAGCCGTCACCTGCCTGCGTGGTGTGCACGGGCCAGTCGGCGATGGTCACGGATCCGGCGGTGGCCACGGCCGCCGCTGCGAAGGCTGCGGCATTGGACAGGTCGGGTTCGACCTGCACGTCGAGACCGCGCGGAAGTCCTGGTTCGACGATCCAGCGCTCGGGTTCGGGCTCGCTGATGTCGACGCCCGCGTCGCGGAGGACTTCGATCGTCATATCCACATGCGTTCGGCTGGGCACCGAGTCCGCAGTGTTGGTGAGTTCGAGTCCCAAAGGCATGACGGGAGCGGCGAGGAGCAGACCAGAGACGAATTGGCTGGAGGCGCTGGCATCGATGCCGAGGTGGCCTCCGCGCAGCTGAGAGTCGGCGTGGATCGTCATCGGCAATGTGCTCGCTGCGGAGGTGATCGACGCACCGAGCTCCCGCAGCGACTCGATCGTCACCGACATCGGCCGCACGCGGGCCTGTTCGTCGCCGTCGAGGACGACCTCACGACCGGTGAGCGCGGCAAGTGGGGGGATGAAGCGCATCACGGTTCCGGCGAGACCGCAGTCGATGGTGATCGGTGCGGAGTCCTGTGCAGCTGCGTCTGTGGGTACGTGTCCGTCCGGGAAGGGGATCGGCTCGATGTGGAGCTCATCGCCGTCTTCGTCGATCACGGCGCCGAGACGACGCAGGGCGTCGACCATGAGCAGGGTGTCGCGGCTGCGAAGCCATCCCCTGAGATCGGATCCGGAACGGGCGAGAGCCGCAAGGATGAGATAGCGGTTCGTCAGAGACTTGGAACCGGGAACGGTCACAGTGGCAGAGACGGCGGAACCGGCGACCGGCGGCTGCCAGTCGCCGGTCGCCGGGGGAGTGTGCGTGGAGATGTCAGTCAACTCCGAGTGCGCTCAGAGCCTGCTTCGAGGTGTCTTCCACGCTCGACCACAGGTCTTCGGCCGCGTGCTGGGTCCGCCACCACAGGCCGGGGCGTCCAGCAGTGTCGACGGCGGCGAGCAGGGCACCGCCGAGCATCGAGGTCCGCAGAAGAGTGCGTTCGTTGCGAGCCTTCTTCTCCTCCTTCGACGTCGTCTTGTCAGCAGACAGACGCTCACCGACGGTGTCGAGCAGGTAGGTGCCGACGAGGATCGATGCGCTGAGGCGGGGGAAGCGTCCGATGGCGAGCATCGAACCGGCAGCGACCTGTGCAACACCGGTGGCTCGGGCGAGAGTCACTGCGTCGACGGGGACGTCGACCTGCTTGCGAGCCTGGTTGAGGAGCGGGCCGACCGATGCGGCCGCTGCCTCCGGCTTGCGCAGTCGTTCGACGCCGTTGAGGATGTAGCCGGCGGCCAGCATGGGCCGTGCGATAAGACGAATGGGAGACACAGTGGTCCTTCCTACGTGGCGGTCATCTCACTGGCAAGCATAACTGCTGAGGTGGGAATAGTGGGGCGTCGGTCCGATGTTGTACGGGGTGAAGCCATTCGACGGGTGCACCCGTCGGGAAGTCGACAGGCAGAAGGAGAAGTCTATGAGCGCCACTGCCGTCCTGGAGAGAACGGGCGTACCATTGACTGCGATGACCGAATCAGTCAAAGAAGCCCCCGAAACCGACGCCGAGAGGTCGGCGCGTTTCGAACGGGATGCTCTGGAATATGTCAATCAGCTCTACGCAGCTGCTCTGCGTATGACCCGGAATCCGGCCGACGCCGAAGACCTCGTCCAGGAAGCCTACGCGAAGGCGTATGCCGCCTTCCACCAGTACAAGCCCGGAACCAACCTCAAAGCCTGGCTGTACCGGATCCTGACGAACACCTTCATCAACAACTACCGCAAGAAGCAGCGTCAGCCGCAGGAACACGGCAGCGAAGACATCGAGGACTGGCAGATCGCACAGGCGAACAGCCACTCGTCCTCCGGCGGTCGTTCCGCCGAACTCGAAGCCCTCGACCACCTTCCCGACTCCGACGTCAAGGAAGCACTCTCGGCACTGCCCGAAGACTTCCGCATGGTCGTCTACTATGCCGATGTCGAAGGACTGCCGTACAAGGAGATCGCCGAGATCATGGAGACGCCGATCGGCACTGTGATGTCCCGACTGCACCGCGGTCGCCGACAGCTGCGAGAGATGCTGGCCGACTATGCCGCCGAGCGCGGTTTCGTGAGTCCAGAGGGAGGTGCGAAATGAGCGACGAAGGATGCTGCGAAAGCGTCAGGACCGAGTCACTGATGCGCATCTACCACTACCTGGACGGAGAACTGACGACGACGGAGATCCGCGAGATCTCGATCCACCTCGAACAGTGCCCGTCGTGTCATGACGAGTACGAGATCGAAGCGCTGCTCAAAGAGCTCGTGCGTCGTTCGTGCAGCCACGACCGTGCCCCGATGGGACTGCGAGAGAAGATCCGGCAGCGGATCGCGCTCGAACAGAACTCCTGACCGGCGCCCAGGCACAGGGGAGTCCACGGACACAACGAAGGCGGGAAGAGATTCGAATCTCTTCCCGCCTTCGTCATTCACCGAACGTATCAGCGAATCATGCGTTTGGACGCTTGCCGTGGTTTGCTTTCTTACGGCGGCGATCGCGACGCTTACGGCCACGCTTGCTCATTGTGCCCTCCTTTGATAGACGCTCAATTGTCTCATGATCACCCGAGCAGAGCAAAGTCGGACCAGGTCACCCGCCTTGCCGAATTCGTCTGACAAGATGATGCGACTGTCACGGCTGAGCTCTTCGTCGGCCGGGCACCCGCAGAGATCTTCGGTCGGGCACCTCATCGACGGCTCAGCTGTCGCCGAGGACGTCCTGGACTCCCAGCCAGTTGAACCAGCCGCGATGGAGAACCAGCCAGGCCAACAGACCGTATCCTTCCTGCGCCGGCAGATGGTCCCGCGACGATGCGACCTCGCGCTGCCACACGGGATGGCCGAGGAGGGGCGTGAAGGTGTCGACATAGGTGATGCCGCGCCGCTTGGCCACATCGGAGAAGCTGGCATTGAGCTCGGCGATGCGACGGTTGCGGTCACCGTCGTGTTCAGGCGGAGGGCCCAGCACGAACGTCGAGACCTTCCGAGCCAACGCCTCGTCGAGGATGTTGGCCACATCGAGCCGGGCCCTGGCCACCGAACGCCCCGAATCGAGATCCCCGGACCCCAGAGCCAGCACCAGACGATTGTCCCCTTCCCGAGTGAACCGCAGGGACGCCTCGGCGATGGTCCGACCGTGAAGACCAGCGGAATCCTCGGCCGGCACGGCCAGGGGATACACCTTGAGTTCAGGCAGACTCGGCAGAGTCCTCGCCGTCACCCGACCGACCCACCCGAGGCCACGGCCATCGCCGTGGCCGGCGACCAAAGGGCCTCCGACCACGGCGATGGTTGTGGTGACGTCGCTGCTCACCGGCTGAAGATCCGGTCGACGAGTTCCTTCTGCTGAGCTTCGTGGAAGTGCTTGAGCCCGGTCGAGGTGGCGGCAGAAGCGGCACGGGAGATGACCTTGACCTCACGGCCGCCGAGGAGCTCGGGCAGGTGCAGTGCCATGAACGGCCATGCACCCTGGTTCTCCGGCTCTTCCTGGGCCCAGACGATCTCGGCATCGGCCGGGAAGCGGTCGAGCACAGCGGTGATGGCCGCCTCGTCGAGCGGGTAGAGCTGCTCGAGGCGGACGAGCGCCATCTTCGTGTCGTTGTCCTTCTCCCGCTTGGCTTTGAGCTCCCAGTAGAGCTTGCCGGAGACGAGGACGACGCGCTCGACCTGCGAGGCATCGACGTCCGTATCGTCGATGACGGCCTGGAACCTGCCCGAGGTGAAGTCCTCCGGCGAGTTCGCGGCAGCCTTGAGGCGCAGCATCGACTTCGGGGTGAAGACGATGAGCGGACGCTTGTTCGTCGTCGAGGCGTGGCGACGCAGCAGGTGGAAGTACGAGGCGCCCGAGGACGGGTAGGCCACCGTCATATTGTTCTCCGCGCACAGCTGGAGGTAACGCTCGATGCGACCCGAGGAATGGTCGGGTCCCTGTCCCTCATAGCCGTGGGGCAGGAGCATGACGACACCGGAGTTCTGCTGCCACTTCTGCTCGGAGGAGGAGATGAACTCGTCGATGACGGTCTGCGCACCCTGTGCGAAGTCACCGAACTGAGCCTCCCACGCCACGAGGGCGTCCTTGCGTTCGACGGAGTAGCCGTATTCGAAGCCGACAGCGGCGTACTCGCTGAGCAGGGAGTCGTAGACCCAGAATCGAGCCTGCTCCTCGGTGAGGTTCTGCAGCGGCGTCCATTCGTTGCCGTTGACCGAGTCGATGAGCACCGAGTGGCGCTGGACGAAGGTCCCGCGACGGGAGTCCTGACCTGCCAGCCGCACCGGCACGCCGTCCATGAGCAGCGAACCGAAGGCCAGCAGCTCGGCGAAGCCCCAGTCGATTCCGCCCGACAGCGACATCTCCTTGCGCTTCTCGAGCAGCGCCCGCAGCTTCTTGTGAACCGTGAAGCCCTCGGGGATCTCGGTGAAGGCCTCGCCGATGCGCTGCAGCGTCTCGGGACTGATGGCCGTCTCGGCATCGTTGAAGGTCTCGATGTCGCTGGGCTCGTAGGGAGCGTTGAACGCTTCTCCGTCGTAGGAGCCGGTCTCGGCTTCCTTGGTCTCGGCGAAAGCCGATTCCAGCTTGGACTGGTAGTCCTTGAGCGCCTCGGCGGCCTCTTCGTCGGTGATGCACTTCCTGCCGACGAGGGATTCGGTGTAGAGCTTGCGCACCGAGCCCTTCTTCTCGATGAGGGAGTACATCGTCGGCTGGGTCATCGACGGATCGTCGCCCTCGTTGTGGCCGCGGCGGCGGTAGCACACGAGGTCGATGACGACGTCCCGGTTGAATTCCTGGCGGTATTCGAAGGCCAGGCGGGCCGCCCGGACGACGGCTTCGGGGTCATCGCCGTTGACGTGGAAGATCGGGGCGTTGATCGACTTGGCGACGTCCGTGCAGTAGAACGAGGACCGCGCCGAGGCGGGGGGAGTGGTGAACCCGACCTGGTTGTTGATGATGACGTGGACCGTTCCGCCGGTGCGGTAGCCGCGCAGCTCGGAGAGGTTGAGCGTCTCGGTGACCACACCCTGTCCGGCGAATGCGGCATCGCCGTGGACGAGGACCGGCAGTACGGTGAAGCCGGACTCGCCCTGGTCGACGAGATCCTGCTTGGCGCGCACGATGCCCTCGAGGACCGGATCGACGGTCTCGAGGTGGCTGGGGTTGGCCGCGACGTAGACGCCGGTGGTGTTGCCTGCCGGCGAGGTGAACGAACCCTTGGTGCCCAGGTGGTACTTCACATCGCCGGAGCCCTGGACGCTGTCCGGGGACATGGTTCCGTCGAACTCACGGAAGATCTGCGCATAGGACTTGCCGGCGATGTTCGTCAGCACGTTGAGGCGACCACGGTGGGCCATGCCGATGGCGACCTCGTCGAGGCCGGTGTCGGCGGACTGGTTGAGGATCTCGTCGAGCAGGACGATCGCAGATTCTCCGCCTTCGAGGCTGAAGCGCTTCTGTCCGATGTACTTCGTCTGGAGGAAGGTCTCGAAGGCCTCGGCGGCGTTGAGACGACCGAGGATGTGTCCCTGCTCCGAACGGGTGAGTTCCTGATGCGGGACCTCGATCTTCGACTGGAACCAACGGCGCTGGACCGGGTCGGCGATGTGCATGTATTCGAAGCCGGTGGTCCGGCAGTAGCTCTCACGCAACAGTCCGAGGATGTTGCGGAAGGGCATCATCGGCTTCGATCCGAACCCGCCGGTGGGGAACTCGCGTTCGAGATCCCACAGGGTCAGACCGTGCTGATTGATGTCGAGATCCGGGTGGGACCGCTGACGATAGACGAGAGGATCGATATTGGCCATGAGGTGACCGCGCGTGCGGTAGGCATCGATGAGTTCGATGACGCGTGCGGTCTTGTTGACGTCGTCCTGGTCTTCGGCCGAGACGTCGGGAACCCAGCGCACCGGCTCGTAGGGCAGGCGCAGGGATTCGAAGACATCGTCGTAGAAGCCGTCTTCGCCGAGCAGGTAGCTGTGGACGAGCTTGAGGAACTCGCCCGAACCGGCTCCCTGGATCACGCGGTGATCGTAGGTCGAGGTCAGGGTCAGCACCTTGGACACGGCCAGAGAGTTGATGGTCTGCTGGCTGGCACCCTGGAACTCGGCGGGGTAGTCGAGCGCGCCGACACCGATGATGCAGCCTTGGCCCTTGGTCAGACGCGGAACGGAGTGGACCGTGCCGATTCCGCCGGGGTTCGTCAGCGAGACCGTGGTGCCGGCGAAGTCGTCGGCGGTGAGCTTGCCCTGCCGTGCCTTGTCGACGAGGCCGTCGTAGGCGTCGACGAACTGGCGGAAGGTCAGCGTCTCGGCCTTCTTGACGTTGGGCACCAGCAGGGTGCGTGATCCGTCCTTCTTCGGCACGTCGATGGCGAGGCCGAAGTTGATGTGGGCGGGGGAGACCATCACGGGCTTGCCGTCGCGGACGTCGTAGGAGACGTTCTGCGAGGGGAAGTTCTGCAGGGCGCGGATCACGGCGAATCCGATGAGGTGGGTGAAGGAGACCTTCCCGCCTCGGGTGCGCTTGAGGTGCGAGTTGATGACGATCCGGTTGTCGATGAGCGCCTTGGCAGGCAGGGCCCGGACCGAGGTGGCGGTCGGGACTTCGAGCGACTCATCCATGTTCTTGGCGATGAGCTTCGCGGGGCCGCGCAGGGGAGTAATCGTCTCCTCCGGTGCGGGCTTCGGTGCGGCTTCCTTCGCGGTGACCTTCGGCACGGACTTGGTCTCTGCCTTCAGCGTCTCGGACTCAGCCGAAGACGGGGAGACGCCGCGAGAGGTCTCACGGGAGGTCGCCGGGGCTGCAGCTGAAGCAGGGGCCTTGGCATCCGACTTGTTCGCGGCCGGCTTCGCCTCCTGCTTGGCGGCGGGCTCGGCAGCGGACTGAGCGCCTCCGCCGTTCTTCTCGTACTTGTCGAAGAAGGGCCACCAGGACTGGTCGACCGAATTCTTATCTGACTTGTACTGCTCATACAATTCCTCGACCAGCCACTCATTCGACCCGAAGTCTTCAACGGTGCGGTTCGGAGTATTGACGGACACGGCGTTGATCGCCTACTTCCTGATTCAAGACTTGCTGCTTAACGACATCTCCAAGCCTAACGTGATGTGCCATCGAATGTGCAGTTAAGGGACAATAGTGTTATGCGTTTCATCTCAAATGACCCGAACACCGATCTCACCTACTCCGATGTCTTCCTCGTGCCGAACTCGTCGGCACTGACTTCGCGCTTCGAAGTCGACCTCACGGCGACCGATCCGACCGGGTCGACGACGCCGCTCGTCGCAGCGAATATGACTGCTGTGTCCGGTCGACGGATGGCGGAGACGATGGCACGTCGCGGGGGACTGGCGGTGCTGCCCCAGGACATTCCGCTGACCGCCGCGCAGGAGACCATCGCCTGGGTCAAGAGCCGCGACCGGATCTTCGAATCCGCGCTGCGCTTCTCGCCTGATGACACAGTGCTCAACGCTCTGCACGTGCTGGCCAAGCGTTCGCACGGCTTCGGCGTCGTCGTCGACGACGGGGGAAGGCTCGAAGGCATCATCAATGCTGCAGATCTGCGCGGAGTCGATCGCTTCACCTCGGTGGCGGAGCTGTTGGACTCCTCACCGCATGTCATCCGCGCTTCCGAGGTAGACTGGGAGGACGCTGCACAGCTGGAGTCCCTCTTCGAGTCGATGACGGAGTCGCGAGCCGAGTTCGCCGCTGTCGTCGACGATGAGAACACGGTGCTCGGCAGCCTGACTCCGAAGTCGCTGCTGCGCTCGTCCATCTACACGCCCAATGTCGACGATCGAGGACGGCTGAAGATCGCCGTGGCCATCGGCGTCAACGGTGCCGCGGTCGAACGTGCCGCTGCGTTGGTCGAAGCCGGCGCGGACGTCCTCGTCGTCGACACCGCCCATGGCCACCAGGTGAAGATGCTCGACACACTGTCGGCGATCGCGGATGCCGAGCTCGGGGTGCCGATCGTGGCCGGAAACGTCGTCACGGCCGAAGGGGTCCGCGACCTCGTCGCTGCCGGCGCCGACATCGTCAAGGTCGGAGTCGGCCCGGGAGCCATGTGCACGACCAGGATGATGACCGCGGTCGGTCGTCCCCAGTTCTCCGCAGTGCTCGAATGCGCCGAGGCGGCTCGCGAGCTGGGTGCCCACGTGTGGGCCGACGGCGGAGTCCGCTACCCCCGCGATGTCGCTCTGGCCCTGGCGGCCGGGGCCTCTCAGGTGATGGTCGGATCCTGGTTCGCCGGGACCCACGAATCGCCCGGCGACCTGCTCGTCGACGGAGAGGGTCGGAAGTACAAGGAGAGCTTCGGCATGGCTTCGGCTCGGGCCGTGGCCAACCGGACCAGAGCGGAATCGGCCTTTGCGCGCGCTCGGAAGGGACTGTTCGAAGAGGGCATCTCTTCGTCAACTATGTACATCGACCCTGAATCTCCTGGGGTCGAGGACCTGCTCGACGGCATCACTTCGGGCGTCCGCAGCTCCTGCACCTATGCCGGGGCCGGTGATCTCGGAGAATTCGCGCGTATGGCCGCGGTCGGTGTTCAGAGCGCCGCCGGCTACGAAGAGGGCCGACCGCTGTCGGGAAGTTGGTAAGATCTCCTCATGCACAGTGACAGTCCCGGCCGGCGGGAAGCCGGCGCCCCAGATGACGACCCTCACCCCGCGAGGGTCTCACACCTCAACTGCTCTGCTGAGCAGATAGCGATCGGCGGGGACAGTCACTGATGGAATGGATACTCCTCGCCCTCGCGCTGCTGCTCATCCTCGGCACCGGAGTCTTCGTCGCAGCCGAATTTTCGCTGCTGACGCTCGACCGCCATACAGCCGATAAAGCGGTTGAAGAAGGTGTCGTCGGCGCGAAGACGCTGCGGCGTTCGATGACCCACCTGTCCACCCAGCTCTCGGCAGCGCAGGTGGGCATCACGATCACCACTCTGCTCACCGGTTACCTCATGGAACCGTCCTTGGGCAGGCTGCTGGCGCCGCTGTTCGAGGCCTGGGGCGTCGGCCCCGGCCTCGCGGCCCCGCTGGCGCTGACCATCGCCCTCATCGTCTCCACCGTGGGATCGATGATCTTCGGAGAGCTCGTGCCGAAGAACCTCGCCATCGCTGTTCCGCTGGCGACCGGTCGCATCGCCGCACCGATGCAGTACGTCTTCTCGATCGTCTTCAAGCCCGTCATCGCCGTCCTCAACGGTACGGCGAACAAGATCCTCATGTCGATGGGCATCGAGCCGCAGGAAGAAGGCTCGGTGGGGCGTTCCCCGGAGGAGCTGACCTCACTCGTGCGGCACTCCGCCGAAGAGGGCGTGCTCGATGAGCAGACAGCAGGTCTGCTGGAGAGGACTCTGAGCTTCTCCGAGCGCACCGCGGAAGACGTGATGACTCCGCGCACGCGCATGTCCACGGTGGACAAGGACACCACGGCTCGACAGATCATCGAACAGGCTCGGGACACCGGATTCTCCCGGTTCCCCGTGGCTGACGAGGACAAGGACCACATCGTCGGAGTCGTTCACGTCAAACAGGCCTTCGCCGTGCCTCCGAGCAACCGCGACGACGCCTACGCAGGAGGGCTGATGACCGAGGTCCGTGAGATCCCGGAGACGCAGCGCCTCGACCCGCTGCTCTTGGAGCTGCGCGCCACCGGTCTGCAGATGGCTGTGGTCGTCGATGAGTTCGGCGGCACAGCTGGAGTGGTCACGCTCGAGGATGTCGTCGAGGAGCTCGTGGGCGAGGTCGCCGATGAGCACGATCGGATGCGCGTCGCGGCACGACCGGCTCGCGACGGCTCCTGGATCGTGCCCGGTCAGCTGCGGCCCGATGAGATCTCGTCGACGATAGGGGTCACGATCCCGGAGGACTCGGACTACGAGACTCTGGCCGGATTCGTCCTCAAGGAGCTCGGGCGGATTCCCGAACCGGGTGACGAGGTCCGCATGGACGATGCCCGCATCGTGGTCGAACGGATGCACGGACGACGCATCGAACGCCTCCGGGTGGTGCTGCGCGCCGCCGACGCAGGGGCTTTCGAAACCGGAGGTGAGACTCGATGAGCGCCGATTGGTTCGGACTGGTCTGGCTGGTCGTTCTCCTGCTGGGCAACTCCTTCTTCGTCGCCGCCGAATTCGCGATTGTCGCTGCCAAGCGATCACAGAT
Organism: Brevibacterium sp. OS20; assembly: GCF_056837565.1. NCBI lineage: Bacteria > Bacillati > Actinomycetota > Actinomycetes > Micrococcales > Brevibacteriaceae > Brevibacterium > Brevibacterium sp. OS20. Next base: position 1,827,447 of record NZ_CM166367.1, read on the forward strand.
CGAACCGCGAGCGGCCGAAGGCTCCGCGGCGGCCAAGACCGCTCTCTATGCGATGGAGCACGTATCACTGATGCTGGCGATCTGCCAGCTCGGCATCACCGTGTGCTCCCTGCTTTTGGGCAATGTGGCCGAACCGGCCATCCACCACCTGCTCGCCGGTCCCCTCGAGGGCCTGGGCATTCCCGCCGGACTGTCCTCGACGATCTCCTTCGTCCTGGCGCTCGGCGTCGTCACCTACCTGCACGTGGTCATCGGTGAGATGGTGCCGAAGAACCTGGCGCTTGCCGCCTCCGGCCAGGCCGTGATGCTGCTGGCGACACCGCTGGTGTTCCTGGCGCGGGTCTTCGGTTTCGTCATCCGCCCCCTCAACGGCCTGGCCAATGGGGTCCTCCACCTGTTCAAGATCGAGGCCCGTGACGAGGTCAATGAGGCCTATACGATCGAGCAGGTCGAATCGATCGTGGCCGAGTCGAAGCGCGAGGGACTGCTCAGTGATGATACTGGGCTGCTCAAGGGCGCCATCGAGTTCAGCGACAAGACTGCGTCCGACATCATGGTCCCGATGTCCGAACTCATCACGATCTCGGACAAGGTGACCCCGAACGAGCTTGTGACCTTGGTCGGCAAGACAGGCTTCTCCCGATACTTCGTCGTCGGTGACGACGGGTATCCGCAGGACTACCTCCACATCAAGGATGTCCTCTACGCGGACACCGAAGAGGCCTTCGACGCTCCAGTGCAGAGCAAGCGCTTCCGCCCCCTGTTCACGGTCACCGCCGATGACGAGGTCGAAGAGGCGCTGGCGCAGATGCAGAAGGCGGGAATCCATGTCGCCCGCGTCATCGACTCTCAGGCGCAGGTCCTCGGCCTGCTGTTCCTCGAAGACGTGCTCGAAGAGCTCGTCGGCGAAGTCCAGGACGCGATGCAGCGGGGACGATTCGACTTCCGCCGCTGAGCGTTCTGCGCCGGCCGATCCGCCCGGCTCACCCATTCGCCTAGACGGCGGCCTCCTGATTGCGGGGAGGCCGCCGTCGAGGCGTCGCGTCCGCTCCCGGCGCTGTGCCGGTGCGCGGGGCCATGTGTTCGGCCGTGAGCCCATGCCTGTGCTCGTGGGAAGTGCCGTTCGGCGCGGAGTCCCAGACGTGACCGACTGTGTAACGGTTCGTAACGAAACAGTGATTCAGGACAGCTGGAGTAGGGCGCCTGTAGTGATCTGTGACCATGCATCGTCAGGAAATGACCAGGTCACACGCTGTGTATGAACTGAAGGTGACATTCTGTAACGATGTCGTTATAGTGTTGTGACATAAGCTTTCGGGCGCCCGGCAGAGGGCTTCCACCGCACAATCTTCACCAACAGTATGGAGCACTATGTCGAGTGAGCTCTCGACCGTCGAGGCGCCGCCGGTCCGCCGACGTGATCTGCGGAAGCAGAACGCCTCTTCGCAGGTTTCGACGATCAACTCTTCGCATCCCGTGACATCGCAGTCGCGGAACAGCGCATCCGCAGCCCTCTCACCTCGTCGCGCGGCGATGGCCGCCGAGGCCCGCGCAGCAGTGGGCTCACCGCGACGGGCAGCGATGGCCAAAGAGGCTTCTCGACCGATGACCCCTGCGGGTCATACGTCGACGCTGGCCGCGGCTCAGCTCGGCAACCGCGGTTCCGACGGTTCGCTGCTGCGCTCGGTCCGCCGCCGTCAAGTCACCACCTTCTCCGCTCTGGCCACCGTCTCGGTCACCGGTACCGCCATCGCTGCCGTGATGGTCGCCGGCAACATGAGCGGCAACCAGGAAGTCAAGGTCGACGACACGGCTGCACAGTCCCAGCCGCGTGCGATCAACGCCGAATCGGTCTCCGCCGACATCAAGGTCGACGACGATGACAAGACCTCGATGACCATCGGCGCCCCGAGCGCCAAGCAGACCAAGGTCGACGCGGCGTCTCGCGCGATCACGAAGACCGTTCTGCCCGGCTGTGACGAAGCAGCCCCGAAGGGTGAGGCGAGCAACGGCGAGCTGCCCGACGGATGGCTGTGCGAGATCGGCGTGGGCAATCACAAGCTGCGCTCCGATGCGGCCGTGTCGTTCGCGAAGATGAACGCTGCCTTCAAGAAGGACACCGGCAAAGACCTCGCAGTCACCGACTCCTACCGTTCGCTGGAATCACAGGTCTCCGTCGCCGCACGCAAACCCGGCTTCGCGGCTCGTCCCGGAACCTCCAACCACGGTTGGGGCCTGGCACTGGACCTCGGCGCGGGAACGCAGAACGGAACCGGCCAGCAGTACGAATGGCTCGTCGCCAACGCCGAGAAGTTCGGGTGGGAGAATCCGGACTGGGCCAAGCGCAATTCCTATGAGCTCTGGCACTGGGAATACGTGCCCGGCCGCAAGGCTATGAAGGGTGCCTGATCTGCTCGAACATCGCTGATCACAGCCCTACGGCACCGCGGGCAGTCCTCGAGGACTGCCCGCGGTGCCGTTTTGGGAGGTGGTGCCCAACGGTGATAGAGTTGCATCCGTTGCCCGCGTAGCTCAGTGGATAGAGCGTCTGCCTCCGGAGCAGAAGGTCGTAGGTTCGAATCCTGTCGCGGGCACCACGACACCGCCCATCTCAACTTCTGAGGTGGGCGGTTCTGCATTCGCGGTCCGAGTGGTCGATGGTGCAGACAGGATCTAAGGTAGTCGGAGACGAGACCCGGACCGCGATGTGAGGCATACGATGTCGGAATCTGCTGAAGAGCCCGTCCAGACCGGCGCGGGGGACGATGAGATCGTCCTCCGAGCGCAGGGTCTGCGCAAGAGCTTCGGCCGCGGTGATACGGCAGTCGACGCTCTCGACGACATCAGCGTCGACTTCGAATCGGGACGCTTCACCGCCATCATGGGACCCTCCGGGTCCGGAAAATCGACGTTCATGCATGTGCTTGCCGGGCTCGACCGTGTCGATTCGGGTTCGATCATCATGCGCGGCCAGGACATCACCCGTCTCAACGACCGGCAGCTGACTCAGCTGCGGCGTGACCGCGTCGGCTTCATCTTCCAGGCCTTCAACCTCGTCCCGACGCTGAGCGCTGAACAGAACATCGAACTGCCGGTCTCGCTGGCCCGGAAGAAGATCGATCGCGAGTGGAAGGCCGAAGTGGTCGAACGCCTCGAACTCGGCGATCGGCTGCAGCATCGTCCGCACGAGCTCTCCGGCGGTCAGCAGCAGAGAGTCGCCGTGGCCCGGGCTCTGCTGACGCGACCGGATGTCATCTTCGCCGATGAGCCCACGGGAAACCTCGACTCCCATGCCGGAGCGGAGGTCCTGTCCCTGCTCGGTCGGGCCACGACCCTGTACGGGCAGACGATCATCATGGTCACCCACGACCCCGTCGCGGCATCGCACGCCGGCCGGGTCGTTCTGCTCAAGGACGGACGAGCCACGGGTGAAGTTCGTCAGCCGACGCGCGAGAGCGTGGTCACGGCGCTGAGTGAACTGAGCTCTCTGTGATCGCAGTCGCCCTCGCGCAGATTCGGATCCACTGGGCCCGATTCCTCGCAATCGGCCTCGGCATCGCATTGGCTTCCGGATTCGTCGCAACCACCCTGATCATCAATTCCTCGCTGCAGGACAGCCTCGAACACGCCGTCGGCCGTTCTTTCGAGAAAGCCGACCTCACCGTCGTCCCGGACAGAGACGTCTTCGTCGGGGGAGACGAGGCCTCTCCGCTGCTGCGCCCCTTGGCCGAAGTCGACGGGGTGGCTACCGCGTCGTTGTCGGCCCGCACAGTGACCACGGGCCGAGGTGCCGCATTCTCCGAAAGCTCTTTTGCGCTGTCTCCGGTGCCCGCCGATGAACGGCTCGACACGTTCGATATGGTCTCCGGTCAGCGACCGGAAGCGACGACGGACCTCGTGCTCGACACTCGCACGGCCAGCGATCTCAACGTCGGAGTCGGCGATGAGATTCGCTTCACCGTCGATGCTGTGCCAGTGGAGAGCGGAAACGATGACATGCCGATCTACCGGGGTCCGAGTCAGAGCAGCGTCACCTTCTCCGTCGTGGGCATCGCCGAAATGGGGCAGGATCCGGCCCTGCCCGGCGCCACTCGAGCGCTGACGACAGCATCGGGCTATCAGGAGTATTTCGCCCAGCAGGGCGATGTCATCGCCATTCAGATCGCCCTCGAGAGCGGCGCGGACCCAGAGGCTGTGCGTACACAGCTGCAGAGGGTCATCGACGGTTCGGAACTGAGCGGCAGCCTCGAAGCGCTCTCCGTGGACGATGCCGTGAAAGCGAAGACCGACCGCCTCTCCGGCGGCAACGCTGTCGTGACCGGTCTCCTGCTCGTCTTCGCCGGAATCTCCGTCATCGTCGCCATCCTCGTCGTCTCCAACACCTTCTCCGTCATCGTCGCCGGACGCCGTCGGGAATTCGCTCTGCTGCGCTGCCTCGGCGCCACCCGCCTGCAGATGTACGGCTCGGTCGTGGCCGAAGGGCTCTTCGTCGGATTGCTCGGGTCGATCTTCGGTGTGCTCACCGGGGTCGTCGGCAGTCGCGGACTGATGGCTGTAGCGGTGCGCTACTGGCCGCAGGAGTTCCCCTACGACACTCTCACCGTTCCCGTCTCCGCCCTGGTCAGCGGTGTCGTCGTCGGTGCCCTGCTGACGATTGTGGCCACCATCCGACCGGCTCGCAGTGCCATCGCTGTGACACCGCTCGAAGCACTCCAGCCCTTCGACGCATCCATCTCGCCGAGCACCCGCGCTCGTCCGCGCCACCTCGTGGGTTTCGGCTGCATCGGGCTGGGTGTGGTTCTCGTCATCGTCTCGGTCTATGCGGTGTCGGCTTCGCAGCTCTGGATCCTCGGCGGAGCGCTGGGTGGGGGACTCGTGGTCACGGGGCTGGTCATCAGCGCGGCGAAGATCATCCCGCCCGTCGTCGCATGGACGGGGGAGGTGCTGTTCAGCCCTTGGGGCGTTCCCGGTCAGCTGGCGACCCTGAACACATTGCGCAATCCGCGTCGCACCGCGGCCACAGCCACGGCGCTCATCATCGGCGTGACCTTGGTGGCGACGATCCTCGTGGGCGGCATGTCGACGAAAGCGACGCTCAGCCACGGCCTCGACCAGCGTTATCCCGTTGACATCTCCGTGCCGCTGTCGGGCCTCGTCGATGATGACCAACTCGACGATGTGCGCGAGATCCCCGGCGTGTCCACCGCGGTCATCGCCCACCGCGCCGAGGCGGTCGAAGACTTCAAAGGCTCCCGTCCCGAGATCTTCGTCATCGACCCGGACAGCGCCGAGACCGTACTCGGAGACGCGGCCGCGAACATCGTGTCCGGACGGGTCACAGTCCCCGAAGACTATCCTTCACCGACAGTGCGGGTGAAAGGGCTCAACGAGATGAGCGTGCCCGTGCACAGGGACGGCCTCTCCAGTCTCGCCTTCTTCACCACCCCCGACGTCGGCAACGATCTCGGCATCTCGGCGACGACGACGGCCGTGCTCGTCCGCCTCGACGAGGATGTCGACGTCGACGAGATCACCCGCATCCGTCAGTCCGTGGCCGAGACGCTCGACGTCTCCAGCGACGAGGTCGGCGGCTCGGCCGTCGCCCGGGGCGCCTATTCCGAACTCATCGATGTCATGCTGGCCGGGGCCGTGGCTCTGCTGTTCGTCTCCGTGGTCATCGCGCTCATCGGCGTCTCGAACACGGTCAGCCTCTCCGTCATCGAGCGCCGCCGGGAGAACGCGCTGATGCGGGCGCTGGGGCTGAGCCTTGCGCAGCTGCGGACCCTACTGGCGCTCGAGGCGGTGCTCATCTCATCGGTGGCTGCACTGCTGGGACTCGTGCTCGGCGGTGCCCTGGGCATCGTCGGCACACGGTTGGTCACCCACGACTACTCCACCGACCTCATCGTCGACTTCTCTGCCCCGTCCTTCCTCGGCATCCTCGGCGTGGCGGTCGTCGCCGGCATCCTCTCCGCTCTGGCACCGGCCAGGCGAGCGTCCCGACTCTCACCGGTCGAAGGTCTCAAACTCGACTTCTGATGGGCCCCGGCCACCGAACCGGACGTCGGTGTCTGATAGGAAAGAGCTCATGAACTCCGCGCGCATCCGCATTCTGATCGTCCTCGGAATCGTCTTCGCTGCCTTCAATCTGCGCCCCGGAGTCACCGGGCTCTCGCCTCTGCTCGACACCATGGGCGAAGAGATCGAACTGAGCGCGGTGTTCCTGGCCGTCATCGGCATGCTGCCGCCGCTGCTCTACGGCATCAGCGGCTTCATCACCCCGCGGCTCTATGCCCGCTTCTCCGGACTCGGCCTGACCTTGGCCGCCATGGTGATGGTCATGATCGGACTGGGTGTCCGCTCGGTCATCGATTCGCCGTCGCTGTTCCTGGCGCTGAGCGTGCTGGCCCTGCTGGGAATGGGCATCGGAAACGTCGTCCTCCCGCCCCTGGTGAAATCGTATTTCCCCGACAGGGTGGCCCTCATGTCGACCGTGCACGTCGGGCTCCTCCAGTTCGGGACGTTCATTCCGCCGCTCGTGGCGGTTCCCCTCGCCTCCGGTGTCGGTTGGAGAGGCTCACTGCTCGTCTGGGCCGGTTTCGCGGCTCTGGGTGCGGTCGTGTGGATCGTCATCCGCATGGCCAGGCCCGCACCCGCCGCCGAGGTGGCCGTCGCCGTCGTCGGCGGCAGCGAGCTCTCCCGCCTTCTGCGCAGCCCTCGGGCCTGGGCGCTGATGACGATGACGGGTCTGACGTCGTTCAACAACTTCATCCTCTTCACCTGGCTGCCGGGTCTGCTCACCCGCTCCGGGTTCGATGCTGCCTTCGGCGGGGCGATGCTCGCGCTGGTCACAGCCATCCCTCTCGTCCTCGGATTCGTCCTGCCGACCCTGGCTCAGAAGATGACCTCGGCCTATCCCATCGTCGTCGGCTTCTGCCTCAGCCTGGCCGTGGGGTACCTGGGTCTGTGGCTGCTGCCGACAGCGGCTCCCGTGCTGTGGACAGTGTTGCTGGGCATCGGCATCTCCACGTTCCCACTCGCTCTGACACTCATCACCCTCCGGGCGCGAAACGCCGAGGCGGCGGCTTCCCTGTCCGGCTTCGTCCAGGGCGGAGGGTATCTCCTCGCGGCCACCGGCCCGCTGATCTTCGCCTTTCTCCTCCAGAGCTTCGACAGCATGTGGCCGGCATTCGTCGTGGTGCTCGCCTCGGTGGCCGTCAAATTCTTCGTCAGCCACGCCGCCTGCCGACCCGGCGCCATCTGAAGCCCGGCGGGCCTCCGTCTCGTCATGAGAGCGAAGATGACATCGGATTCGTCCTCGCCGTCCGGGCCCGAGTACTCTGTTCGAGTGACCCCGGAAGACTTGCAGACTGCACTCGCGCGCGCCTTGGCGACGGCCGAGGCAGGCCTCGTCGCACCGGGGTTCGCCATGCAGATCGACGTCCTGGCTCCGAACCGTTCCGAACTCGGTGACTGGACGACGCCCGTGGCGCTGCGCGCCGCCGCTGCACCCGAGCAGCGGACCGAGCTCGCCGCGCATCTGTGCACCGAACTGCATGCCCTGACCGGGGTGGCGGATGCCGTCATCGCCGGGCCCGGCTTCGTCAACGTGACCCTCACTCCCGCTGGCCGAGCACATGTGCTCAACGACATCATCACCGCAGCGGGGGAGACCGATTCGATCGAGGGAGCGGAACAGGACGGGTCGCCGCTGCGCACCCTGCTCGTCGCTGCGGACCGGGAATCGGCACAGGCGCCCGTCGCCGGCGACCACGACCGTGACGTCGACCCGGTCGCGGTGAATAGCCTGCAGCGCGGCCATGCCGCCGCCTGCCGTGAGCAGCGGCGGGCGCACCGGGCGGGAATCCGGTCCGAGGCCGTCGATGCGGCGAGACTCGAGGATCCGAGCGAGACGCGAATGCTCAATGCCGTGGCGGGACTGCCGTCAGCGCTGGAACGCTCGCGCCGCCTCGGCGAGAACGATCTGTTCGTCAACGCTCTTATCGACCTCGGCGATGCCGTCGAGGACTGGATCCGCCGCTGTCCGGTCACTCCGACGGTCGACGAGGACATCACCGTCACCCATGCCTCCCGGCTCTTCGCTCTGAGAGCCGTCATCATCGTCCTCGCCGCAGGACTACGACAATTGGGCGCTTCGGCCCCGGAGAGGATCTGATGCCCGCACATATCGCAGGGACTCTGCACGCGACACCGGCCCCGGTGTGGCTGCCCTATCCCGATGACGTCAATGCGCTGCTGCCGAGTCTGTGGTCGGACAACGTCACGAAGACCGACGACGGAGTGCTCACGATCGCCGGTCATTCCGTGACGGACCTGGCCGAACGCTACGGGACCCCCACTCTCGTCATGGACGTCGCTGACTTCCGCAGCCGTGCCGAGGCCTACCTGAGCACATTCTCCAACGCCTTCTCCGTGGAGAAGGGACTGGCTGGCGCCGATGTGTTCTACGCCGGGAAGGCATTCCTGTGCACAGCTGTGGCCCGCTGGGTGCATGAGGCCGGGCTCGGCCTCGACACCTGCTCCCTGGGCGAGATGATGATCGCCCGCGCCGCCGATGTCCCCGGCGACCGCGTCGGGCTGCACGGAAACAACAAATCGACGGCGGAGCTCGAATACGCACTCGACTACGGCGTGGCCAGGATCTTCGTCGACAGCCTCGATGAGGTCGCACGTCTGGAATCCATCGCTGCGGCCAGAGGAACGGTCGCCCCGGTCATGCTGCGAGTCACGGTCGGCGTCGAAGCGCACACCCACGACTTCATCGCCACGGCTCACGAAGACCAGAAGTTCGGGCTCTCGCTCGCCGACGGCACCGCCGCCCGGGCCGCTCGGCTGGTCGCCGAATCCGAACATCTGCGTCTCGACGGTCTCCACTCCCACATCGGTTCGCAGATCTTCGACATCTCCGGATTCCAGGTCGCCGCCGCCCGCGTACTCGCCTTCCGAGCCGAGATCATGGGCGAACACGGCATCGACCTGCCCGATGTCGACCTCGGCGGCGGCTTCGGCATCCGCTACACCTCCCAGGACACGCCGATCCCGGTCGCGGAGATGGCCGCAGAGCTCGCCGCCGTCGTGGCCAAGGAATGCCGGGGCCTGGGCACGAGCGTCCCCAGGATCTCCATCGAACCCGGTCGCGCCATCGTCTCCCCGGCGGTGTTCACTCTCTACGAGGTCGGCACCGTCAAACAGGTGAGCACGGACAGCGGCACTCGCACATATGTCGCTGTCAACGGGGGAATGAGCGACAACATCCGCACGGCACTCTACGACGCGGACTATTCGTGCACCTTGGCCAACCGGAACTCGAACGCCGAGCCTGCGATCGTGCGGGTCGTCGGCAAGCACTGCGAATCCGGTGACATCATCGTCCGCGACGAATACATGGGCGCAGACGTCACTGCAGGCGATCTCGTCGCGGTCCCCACCACCGGGGCGTACTGCCGCTCGCTGGCCAACAACTACAACCATCTGCCCCGGCCGGGCGTGCTGGCCGTCGAGGCCGATAGAGTTGAGTGGATCGTGACCCCCGAAGACCACACGCAGATGTTCGCCACGGACCCGGGAATGGCCGGGGGAGTGGCGTCGAACTGATGAGTGCGAGAGACAAGAGCGGAAAAGGTGAGGAAATGCAGGCACTGAAGGTTGCCATGCTCGGATGCGGAGTCGTCGGCACGGAGGTCGCCGCCCGAATCCAGAATCGCGCGGAGGGCCTGGCCGAGCGCATCGGCGCTCCGCTGGAGCTGAGCGCAATCGTCGTCCGCGATGCTTCCAAGGCCCGTCCGGGAATCGACGAGAAGCTGCTGACGACCGACGCCGAGGCGGCCATCGCCGGAGCCGATATCGTCGTCGAGCTGATGGGCGGAATCGAACCCGCCCGCTCGCTCATCACCGCAGCGCTGCGCCAGGGTTCATCGGTCGTGACCGCGAACAAGGCTCTGCTGGCCGCCAGCTACGGCGAGCTCATGTCCGCTGCCGACGACGCTGGTGTGCGCCTCGAGCACGAAGCGGCGGTGGCAGGGGCGATCCCGATCATCCGACCTGTCGGCGATTCGCTGGCCGGGGACCGAATCGAACGCATCATGGGCATCGTCAACGGCACGACGAACTACATCCTCGACCAGATGGACTCCGAGGGCTGGGATTTCGACCAGGCCCTCACTGCCGCCCAAGGGCTCGGATACGCAGAGGCCGATCCGACCGCTGACATCGGCGGACACGATGCGGCGGCGAAGGCTGCGATCCTGTCCTCGCTGGCCTTCCATGCACCCGTGTCGATCGATGACGTCCACGTCGAAGGCATCGAAGGCGTCACCGCCGAGATGGTCGAGACCGCCCGGGACCAGGGCTTCGTCATCAAACTCCTCGCCGTGTGCGAACGTGTGGCCTCATCACCGGCAGGGGCCGGTCTCTCGGCGCGCGTCTATCCGGCGCTTCTCGACCGAGGACACGCACTGGCATCCGTCCGCGGTGCCTTCAACGCCGTGTTCATCGAGGCCGAAGCCGCCGGCGAGCTGATGTTCTACGGACAGGGAGCCGGTGGAGCACCGACCGCATCCGCCGTGCTCGGCGACCTCGTGTCCGTGGCCAGGCGCAAGGTGCTCGGCGGACGCGGACAGTACGAACGCCCCTTCCACGAGGACTACCCGATCCTGCCGATCTCGGCGATCACGACCAGGTACCACATCACCCTCGACGTGGTCGACCGTCCCGGTGTGCTCGCCGCGGTCTCCGAGGTCTTCGCCGATGAAGGGGCATCCATCGAACTGATGCGACAGACGATCGGGGACATCGACGACAACGGCGTCCAGCACGCGAAGCTCGTGCTGGCCACCCACTCGAACACCGACTCGACTCTGCAGAAGACGGTCGATCGACTCGTCGATCTGCCTGTCGTCCACACCGTCAAATCCGTGATCCGCGTAGAAGGACAGTGACTATGAACTACCCCAGACACCAGTGGCAGGGCGTCGTCGAGGAATACCGCAGCCTCCTCGACATCTCTGCTGACACTCCTGCCGTCACACTCGGTGAGGGCGGGACCCCGCTGATCAGGGCGGAGAAGCTCAGCGCACGCACCGGTGCCCAGGTGTGGGTGAAGTACGAGGGCCTCAATCCGACTGCGTCGTTCAAAGACCGCGGTATGACAATGGCGATCACCAAGGCTGTGGCCCACGGTGCCAAAGCCGTCATCTGCGCCTCGACGGGCAACACCTCGGCCTCTGCCGCCGCCTATGCCACGAAGGCCGGACTGACCTGCGCTGTGCTCGTGCCCACCGGCAAGATCGCGCCGGGGAAGATGAGCCAGGCCATCGCCCACGGAGCGACCCTGCTCGAAGTCGACGGAAACTTCGACGACTGCCTGACGCTGTGCCGCAAGCTCTCGGAGTCCTACCCGGTCCACCTCGTCAACTCGGTCAATCCCGATCGCATCGAAGGCCAGAAGACCGCGGCTTTCGAAGTCGTCGACGTCCTCGGCGACGCTCCCGACATCCATGTTCTGCCCGTCGGCAACGCCGGCAACATCACGGCGTACTGGAAGGGCTACAACGAATACCGCGAACACGGGATCTCCAAGCAGCTGCCTCAGATGTGGGGCTTCCAGGCCGCCGGTGCCGCACCGCTGGTGCTCGGCCACCCCGTCGACGAACCGGACACGGTGGCGACCGCCATCCGCATCGGCAACCCCGCCAGCTGGACGCAGGCCGAAGCTGCGCGTGACGATTCGGGCGGTCTCATCGATTCGGTCACCGACGACGAGATCCTCGCCGCCCATAAGATCCTGTCCAGCGAAGAGGGCATCTTCGTCGAACCCGGTTCGGCCGCCTCGGTGGCGGGTCTGCTGAAGATGGCCGACGCCGGTCGGGTCCCTGCCGCTGCGACGATCGCGGTCACCGTGACCGGTCACGGACTCAAGGACCCCAGCTGGGCCCTGCACACCGCCGACGGGTCCGATATCGAGACCAAGCGGGTCTCCGTCGACGCCGTCAGCGCCGCACGCGCCCTGGGACTCGAGGACAGCTGAGGGTGCGCGTCCGACTCGAGGTCCCGGCCACCTCGGCGAATCTGGGGCCCGGCTACGACTCGTACGGGCTGGCCCTCGACATCGTCGACACCCTCATCCTCACCGTCCACGACGCAGCGGTCGATCCTCACCGCTGCGTCGAGGTCACGGGGGAGGGCGCCGAGGTGCTGCCCCGGGACGGCTCGCACCTGATCATGCGCATCATCGGTGAGGTGCTCGACTCGGAGTTTCCCGCCGTCGCGGCGGAGCTGAGGCCGCGTCTGTCGCTGGAGTGCGACAACCGGATCCCTCATTCCCGCGGACTGGGCTCCTCGGCCGCAGCCGTCGTGGCCGGCATCGCCCTCGCAGCGGAGCTCGGAGCCTGGTCGACCGGAGTCGAGCTGAGCCGGGACCGGATCCTCGAGATCGCCACCGCCGTCGAGGGGCATCCGGACAACGCCGCCCCCGCGATCTTCGGCGGACTCACTGTCTCTCTGTCGGAGCCAGTGAAGTCGTGGCAGGTGCCGGTGCGCACCGTCGAGGCGGTCACCGTGCTCGTGCCCTCGTTCCGCCTTGACACCGAGGTCGCCCGTGGACTCATTCCCGCCGGCATCGATCACGCGATCGCGGCCGACAATTCGGCTCGGGCGGGCCTGCTCGTCCACGGGATGAGCAATGACTCCCAGGTGCTCTTCGAAGCCACCCGCGACCAGCTCCATCAGGAATTCCGTCGCGGCGCCTATCCGGAGTCGATGGCGCTGGTCGACGCACTGCGCGCCGAGGGTCTCCCGGCCGTCGTCTCCGGCGCCGGACCGACGGTGCTCGTCCTCGCCGAGGCGGTTCCCGACGCCCTCGTGCCGGAAGGCTTCGTCGCTCAGCGCACCGCGATTGACCTCGGTGGTTACCGGGTGAGCCGAGAAATCTGAGGAAACGATTCGCCAGATCGTCTCCGAACAAGTAGACTGTAGGTGTTCCGACAGGGCACGGCTTCCCGCTGTTCTTCACAGGTCCGTCGCCGATGTCATACATTCTGGAACATCTCCTGCTCATTCTTTAGCAGGTTTTCTTTCACAACGCACCGTCAATGGTGTTTCCGTCGCCGTGAGCAAACGGCACATGCCGCACGGCCGAAAGAGGGAGAAGGACCTTCGTGTCTGAAACCACCACTCAGGATTCCACCCCGCGCACAGGCAGCCTCACAGCGCTGCGGCTGCCTCAGCTCCAGGAAATGGCTGCCGGTCTGGGAATCAAGGGTTACCGTCGCCTTCGCAAGAGCGAACTGATCGACGCCATCAACAGCCACTCGGGCGGATCCGCTGAGAAGAAGTCCGCCCCCACCGAGAAGAAGCCCGCCGCAGAACCGGCCGCCAATACCGAGAAGCCGGCGGAGAAGCAGGACGAGAAGAAGCAGGAGTCGACGAACCGTCGCTCCTCGCGTCGCTCTGCCGCTTCCGCGTCCGAGGACGCTCCGGCGCTCATCATCGAACCGAACTCCGAGTCCTCGTCGTCTTCGACGGCGAACGAGTCCGGTGCGGACCAGTCGGCGGGAGCACCCTCCGAGGAGAACAGCGGCGACCAGGATCGTCAGCGCTCTCGCCGCAGCCGTTCTCGCTCCCGGGGCTCCGAGTCCCAGACCGAGGGCAGCGACAGCAGCGGTGAGGAATCGGCCGACCGCGGCGGCCAGGATCGCTCCGGCGACCAGGACCGCTCCGACCGTGACCACCGCGGAGGACGCGACAACGACCGTCGCAGCCGGAACAACGACCGCTCCGACGACAACCGCGGCGGCAACGGCCGGGGCAACAATGACCGGGACGGCGGCAACGATCGCAGCCACCGCAACGACCGGGGCGGCAACAACGACCGCAACGATCGTCGCAACCGCAGCAACGACGATGACGATCGCGGCAACAACCGCCGCGGACGGGGTCGTGACCGGAAGCGCCGCGGCCGCGGCAACGACGAGCCGGACATCCGCAACGACGATGTGCTCATCCCCGTCGGCGGCATCCTCGACGTCCACGACAACTACGCCTTCCTCCGCACCTCCGGCTACCTGCCGGGACCGAACGACGTGTACCTTTCGGCATCCATGGTGCGCAAGAACGGTCTGCGCAAGGGCGACGCAGTCGCCGGTGCGATCCGTCAGCCGCGTGAGAACGAACAGCGGAACAACAAGCGCGAGAAGTTCGATGCTCTCGTCCGCCTCGATTCCGTCAACGGGCTCACCGTCGACGATGCCCGCAGCCGTGTCGAATTCTCGAAGCTGACTCCGCTCTACCCGCAGGATCGTCTGCGCCTCGAGACCACCTCGAAGCTGCACTCGACTCGTCTCATCGATCTCATCACCCCCATCGGCAAGGGCCAGCGCGGACTCATCGTCGCGCCTCCGAAGGCCGGCAAGACGACGATCATGCAGCAGATCGCCAACGCGATCACGGAGAACAACCCCGAAGCGCACCTCATGGTCGTCCTCGTCGACGAACGTCCCGAGGAAGTCACGGACATGCAGCGTGCGGTCAAGGGCGAAGTCATCGCCTCGACCTTCGACCGTCCGGCCGACGACCACACCACGATCGCCGAACTCGCCATCGAACGCGCCAAGCGTCTCGTCGAGATGGGCTCCGATGTCGTCGTGCTGCTCGACAACATCACGCGCCTGGGACGTGCCTACAACATCGCCCAGCCTGCATCCGGTCGGATCCTCTCCGGCGGTGTCGACGCCAATGCGCTCTACCCGCCGAAGAAGTTCTTCGGTGCTGCACGCAACATCGAAGGCGGCGGCTCGCTGACCATCCTCGCCACGGCTCTCGTCGAGACCGGCTCCAAGATGGACGAAGTCATCTTCGAAGAGTTCAAGGGCACCGGCAACATGGAGCTGCGTCTGAGCCGTCAGCTTGCCGACAAGCGCATCTTCCCGGCCATCGACGTCAACTCCTCGAGCACCCGCCGCGAAGAGATGCTCATGACCAAGGAAGAGACGAAGGTCATGTGGCAGCTGCGCCGACTGCTCTCGGGCCTCGAGCAGCAGCAGGCTGTCGAACTGCTCATGTCGAAGCTCAAGGAGACCGGCTCGAACGTCGAGTTCCTCATGCAGGTGCAGAAGACGACCCCGCTGCCGAAGTCGTCGACCGACAACAGCTGAGATGGTCGACGACACCCTCACGGCCAGCGTCAGCGCACTGCTCGATGAGCACGCCCGGGTGCAGGAGGAACTCTCCGACCCCGCGGTCCACGCTGACGCCGGCCGGGCCAAGAAGCTGACCAGGCGGTACGCGGAACTCGACAAGGTCGCCGCGGCCGCCCGGCACTTCGCCCAACTCGAAGCCGACCACGCAGCCGCCGTGGAGCTGGCCGAGGACGACGTCGACTTCGCAGCGGAGGCCAAGCGTCTGTCCGCAGAGATGGAGACGGCCGAGGGTGAGCTCAAAGATCTCCTGGTACCCAGCGACCCGGATGACTCCCGAGACGCCATCATCGAGATCAAAGCCGGCGAAGGCGGCGACGAATCCGCACTGTTCGCCGGTGACCTGCTGCGGATGTACCAGCGGTGGATCGACTCGCGCGGCTGGTCGAGCCAGATCCTCGACGCCACGCATTCGGATCTCGGCGGATACAAGGACGTCACCATGGCCGTCAAGGCGAAGAACGACGGCGCCTACGGCTGGGTGAAGTTCGAAGGCGGAGTGCACCGTGTCCAAAGGGTGCCGGTCACCGAATCGCAGGGACGCATCCACACCTCCGCAGCCGGGGTGCTCATCTTCCCCGAAGTCGATGAACCCGAAGAGATCCAGCTGGACGAACACGATCTGCGCATCGACGTCTACCGCTCGTCCGGACCCGGCGGCCAGTCCGTGAACACCACGGACTCCGCTGTGCGCATCACGCACCTGCCGACCGGCATCACAGCGAGCTGCCAGAACGAGAAGTCCCAGCTGCAGAACAAAGACGCAGCGATGCGCATGCTCCGCGCTCGGATCTTGGCCAAGCAGGCCGAAGAGGCCGCAGCGGAAGCCGCCGACATCCGTCGTTCGCAGGTGCGCACCGTCGATCGCTCGGAACGCATCCGCACCTACAATTTTCCGGAGAACCGGATCACCGATCACCGCACCGGATACAAGGCCTACAATCTCGATCAGGTGCTCGCCGGCGACCTCGATCCGGTCATCGGATCCTGCCGCGACGCTGACAAGGCCGCACGCCTCGACGCACTGGGGGACTGACCTGGACACTGTCAGGCCGACTCTCGTCTCCGACCTCCTTCGCGGGGCGACCACGCTCCTCACCGAAGCAGGCATAGCGAGTCCCGAAGCCGATGCGCTCGAACTGCTCGCCCACGCATGGTCGATCGACAGGGCATCGCTGAGCCGCCGCCGTCTCTTCGACGAACCCGTGCCGGAGTCGGTGAGCACTCGATTCGCCGAACTCTGTGACCAGCGGCGGCGGCGGACACCGCTGCAGCATCTCACCGGCATCGCCCACTTCCGGCATCTGCAGCTGCAGGTGGGCCCCGGAGTCTTCGTGCCCCGACCGGAGACGGAGCTGCTCGCCGGAGCCGTTCTGAGCGAACTGTCCGAACTCGCCGAAACTGACTCGACGACGGAGAACGACAAGGCTCGGCGTCCCTTCGTCATCGACCTGTGCTCCGGTTCGGGAGCGATCTCCCTCTCCGTTGCCACCGAATTCGACTGCGTCGACGTCCTCGGCGTCGAACGCGAATCCGCGGCCCTGGAATGGTCTCTGAAGAACCTCGAGCAGTGCCGCCTCGGCGAGTCGACGGTCGAGTTCATCTCCGGTGATGCGACGACGATCACGAAGGCTCGGCCGGATCTGTGCGGGCGTGCCGACATCGTGGTGACGAACCCGCCCTATGTTCCCGATTCCGCCGTGCCGCGGGACCCGGAGGTCGCCGAACACGATCCCGCGGCCGCGCTCTACGGCGGGGATTCGGGTTTGGAGATTCCGGGACTCATCATCAGTCAAGCCGAGCAGCTGCTGAGATCAGGCGGACTCTTTCTCATGGAACACAGCGAGGAACAGGGCGAAGGGGCACGGGAACTCCTGGAGGCCACGGCCAGTCTGAGACATGCCGCCACATTCCAGGACTACACTGGACGCGACCGCTATACAGTGGCGCGCCGTGAGGCGTAGGGGATCTCGGAGACGAATTCCCGCCGCGTACTGCCCAGTACCGAAACCACAACCCGAACATTCGAAACGGAGAACTCGTGTCGAGACGATTCGACGTCAGCCAAGAAGAGATCCGTGAACTCGTCTTCGACGAGTGCGCGCGAGTCGTCGACACAGGCAACCTGCTCGTCATCCCCACCGATACGGTCTACGGGATCGCCGCCGATGCCTTCAGCGCATCGGCCGTTGCGGCTCTGCTCGCGGCCAAGGGCCGGGGACGGGACATGCCGCCTCCGGTTCTCGTCCCACGCGCGGAGACCATCTTCGGGCTCGTCGACGGGGTCGATGAGACCGTGCTGGCACTGACCGCGAAATTCTGGCCCGGACCGCTGACGATCATCGCGAACGCTCAGCCCTCCCTCGACTGGGACCTCGGCGATACCCACGGAACCGTGGCCGTGCGCATGCCCGGCGACGAGTCGGCGCTGGCCCTGCTCGGCCGCACCGGGCCTCTGGCCGTGTCGAGTGCGAACATCTCCGGACAGCCCGCCGCCAGGACCGCCGACGAAGCGCAGGAGATGCTCGGCGACGATGTCGACATCTACGTCGACGGGGGAGTGCGGGAGTCGGGGCTGTCCTCGACGATCATCGACCTCAGCGGCGACGTGCCCCGCATCCTGCGCCGCGGTCCGATCACCGCCGAGGACCTGCGCGAAATCGTCCCCGAACTCATCGACCTGGACGGCTGAGTGCGCGCCTACCTCTTCATCCTCGTCGTCTCCGCCCTCGTGGCGTACCTGCTGACTCCAATGGTCAAGCGGGTGGCCGAACGAGGAAAGATCTTCTCACCGCTGCGTGACCGCGACGTCCATTCCGTTCCGACACCGAGGCTGGGCGGAGTCGCGATGTTCGGCGGGCTTCTGGCCGGCCTCATCTTCGCCTCCCAGATGCCCTTCCTCAATCGGATCTTCGTCGAATTGGGCCCGATCATCGGAATCGCCGGAGCCGCCGGCCTGCTGTGTCTGCTCGGAGTCATCGACGACATCTGGGACCTCCACTGGATGGCGAAACTCGCGGGCCAGGCTCTCGCCGCAGGCTTCATGGCGATCAAGGGAGTGGCGCTGCTGTCGATCCCCTTCGGCGGAGTCATCATCGGCTCGCCGCGGATGTCGATCATCGTCACTGTCCTCGTCGTCCTCGTGACCATCAACGCGGTGAACTTCGTCGACGGACTCGACGGTCTTGCCGCGGGCGTCGTCGCCATCGGCGGCAGCGCCTTCTTCATCTACTCCTACTGGCTCGCTCGTGACGCTTCACCGGAGTCGTATGCGAACCTCGCCTCGCTCATCATTGCGATCCTCGTCGGCGCCTGCCTCGGTTTCCTCCCGCACAATTTCAATCCGGCGAGGATCTTCATGGGCGACTCCGGGTCGATGCTCATCGGCCTGCTGCTCGCCGCCTCGACGATCAGGGTCACCGGCCAGGTCGACCCGGCGCTGATCGGCCAAGAGCGAGCGTTCGCCACATTCATGCCGATCATCCTGCCTGTGGCCGTGATGTTCCTGCCGCTGCTCGACCTCGGACTGGCCGTGGTGCGCAGGCTGCGTGCCGGACAGTCTCCGTTCTCCGCCGATGCCAAACACCTCCACCACCGGATGCTGCGTCTGGGACATTCCCACGCGCGTGCGGTGCTCATCCTCTATACCTGGACGGCGCTCATCGCCTTCGGATCGGTGCTGCTCCTGTTCAAGGGCTGGCTGTTCTCGGCCTGCGTCATCGGCGGCCTCGCTGCCATCACCCTGATCTTCACCTTCTATCCCCTTCGCATGCGTCAGAAAGCCAGAGAGGAAATCTCGTGACCGATCCGACACCGCGCCGAGAGACCGAAGTCGAAGCAGCTTGGACCCGCGTCTGGAGGACGCTGCTCATCCGGGGCATCATCCTCGTCCTTGTCGTCGCGGCCCTCGGCATGGGCATCGGCTGGCTGGTCTCGGGGATGACGGGATTCGTCGGCGGGGCCGTCGGCGGGGGACTGGCCGCGGTCTTCATCATCATCACCCTCGTCGTCATGTACGTCGGACGGAACATGGGGCTGACCGCGATCGCCGGGTTCCTCGGCATCGGTTTCCTCTTCAAGGCCTTCATCTTCATGATCGTCATCTGGCGCATCAAGGACGCCACCTGGCTCGACGGAACGGTCGCCTTCTTCACGATCGTCGTCGCAGTGATCGGCTCCTCGCTCGTCGAGGCGATCACCGTGGTCAAGGGACGGGTTCCCTATGTCGATCCGGAGGCGAATTAGTCGGGGAGACCAATCCTCGCTCCCATTTGAGACGCGTCGTGGGGCGAGGCGCAAGACGAATGACGTGTCGTATAAAATCGTTGACAGAAATTGCACAGAGAAGCCTGATGAATTTGTCGGTCACTCTCTACAGTTGGTAGAGTAGACCCGGTGCTTGGGCGGATCTTCGCCCTTTGTCGCTCCTGAACCTCAAGCCTCGCCTTCAGTGCGGGGCCAAGGCCAGGCCATCAGGGCCCTTGACCATGGGAGAGTAGTAAAAACGTGGGAACACTCAACGCCGCGAACACAACAGTCAGTGCTGCAGAAGGCGGCTTCCACGCACCGTCGATGGCTGAATTCTTTCCAGCCTCGTTCCTCTTTGAGGGCACACCGTTCGAAATGAACCGCGTGATGCTCATCCGCATCATCGCCACCGTCGCCGTCGTTGTGCTGCTGGCCGTCTGGGCCAAGCGCATGAAGCTCATCCCGTCCCGCTTCCAGTCGAGCATGGAGCTCGCCATGGAATTCGTGACCGTCGGCATCGCCGAAGACACGATGGGCAAGGAGAAAGCCAAGAAGTTCATGCCGCTCATTGTGGCGATCTTCTTCGGTATCCTCTTCTGGAACGTGACGAAGCTCATTCCGTTCCTCAATATGCCGGGAACCGGCGTCATCGGTATGCCGATCGTGCTGACCCTCGTGGTCTATGTGACCTACCACTGGGCCGGCATCGCGGAGAAGGGCCTCGGCCGCTACCTGAAGGATTCGCTCATCCTGCCCGGCGTCCCGCCGGCGATGCACATCCTGCTCATCCCGATCGAGTTCATCACCAAGTTCGTCACCCAGCCGTTCACTCTGGCGATCCGACTCTTCGCGAACATGATGGTCGGCCACCTCCTGCTCGTCCTCTGCTTCTCCGCTACGAGCTTCTTCCTCTTCGACGCCGCCAACGGATTCCAGTTCTTCGGCATCGTCACCTTCGCCGGCGGCATGTTCGTCTTCATTCTCGAGATGCTCATCGTCGTGCTGCAGGCCTACATCTTCGCTCTTCTGTCCTGTGTGTACATCAATGCCGCGATCTCGGACGAACACTGAGATCGCACCCAGTCTGTAACCCCCTAGTGTTACAAAGCCGGGCCAACCACCCGGCTGCCATATGAAAGGAAAAGCATCCTATGGATACGCTCGCTGCAGTTGAGATCACCGGTAGCCTCAGCACCATCGGCTACGGCCTCGCCGCAATCGGCCCCGGTGTCGGTGTCGGCATCGTCATCGGCAAGACCATCGAGGGAACCGCCCGTCAGCCCGAAATGGCCGGCGCCCTGCGCGGAAACATGTTCCTCGGTATCGCTCTGATCGAGGCCCTGGCCCTCATCGGTATCGCCACCCCGTTCTTCCTGCCCTGATCTCGAAGAGGACTGAAAGATGACTCCGGTAAACATCGTCGCCTCCGCGGAGAACCCGCTTCTCCCGGCGCTGTACGACATCGTCTGGAGTGCCGTCTGTCTGCTGATCGTCTTCCTGGTTGTCTGGAAGTACGTCCTTCCCGCCTTCAACAAGACCCTCGACGAGCGCGCTGAGCGCATCCAGGGTGGAATTGAGAAGGCCGAGAAGGTGCAGGCCGAAGCCGATCAGGCTCTGGCCGAGTATCAGAAGCAGCTCGCCGACGGTCGTGCCGAAGCTGCACGACTGCGCGCCGAGGCTCAGGAAGAAGGCGCCCAGATCATCGCCGACATGAAGGCCCAGGCTCACTCCGAGGCTGATCGCATCATCGCTCAGGCACAGACCCAGATCGACGCCGAACGTCAGTCCGCCATGGTGCAGCTGCGTTCCGAGGTCGGCACTCTTGCCACGGACCTGGCATCGCGCATCGTCGGTGAATCACTCACCGATGACCAGCGTTCGGCCAATGTGGTTGATCGCTTCATCTCCGATCTCGAGTCCAACTCGTCCGCGCAGCCGGTCAAGGGGGCGTGATGCTCCAGTCGAGCAGATTGTCCCTGCAGGCCGTCCTCGAGACCGCGAATTCCGAGATCTCCGGGGGAGACCCCCGACAGATCGGTGAGGAGACTCTGGCACTCGTCGGCGTCCTCGCCGAGAATGTCGGACTGCGCAAGGCTCTGGCAGACTCCTCCGAGTCGGCCGAGAGGAAGCAGCAGCTGCTGCGGACTCTGTTCTCGACTCGGATCACGGATGCGGTTCTGCGTATCAGCGACAAGGCCGTCGGTCATCGTTGGGCGCGGACCCAGGACCTCGTCACCAGTCTCGAAGTCGCCGGTGTGACTGCGATCGCCGCTGCCGCACAGGCAGACGGGAAGCTGGGGCAGGTCGAAGAGGAGATCTTCCGCTTCGCGCGTCTGCTTGAATCCAACCACGAGCTGTCCCGCGCGCTTGATTCGCAGGCCACCGATGAGAGCAAGCGCGCTCTCGTCTCCGACCTGCTCACCGGCAAGGCACAGCCAGACACCATCAAGCTGGTCGAACAGGCAGCTCTGCACCCGCGCGGACTCCGCGTGGCGAAGGCGCTCGACCAGTACAGCGATATCCTCGCCGCCCGCCAGCAGCGGTCGGTTGCGGACGTCACCGTCGCCAGACCTCTGAGCGAGTCGCAGACCGAAAGGCTGCAGGCGGCATTGTCGGCCAGCTATGGTCGCGAACTCGTCCTCAATGTCCAGGTCGACCCCGATGTTCTCGGGGGAGTCCGGGTGCAGGTCGGCGACGAGATGATGAACTCGACCGTGGCCGATCGACTGGCCGATGTGCAGCGCAAGCTCGCAGGTTGACACTAGTGGCCGGCTTCTCCGGCATCGGCGGCCCACCGGTCGTCGGACGCAAGATTTGAGTAAAGGAAGCAGGGAAACCAGATGGCGGAACTGACAATTCGCCCGGAAGAGATCCGGGACGCTCTCGGGAAGTTCGTTGATTCGTACAACCCGGAGAGCTCGGAAAAGACCGAGGTCGGCAAGGTCGTCACCGCTGGTGACGGTATCGCTCACGTTTCGGGCCTGCCCGGCACCATGGCCAACGAACTCCTGCGGTTCGAAGACGGCACGCTGGGCCTGGCACAGAACCTCGACGAACGCGAGATCGGCGTCGTCATCCTCGGTGAGTTCTCCGGAATCGCCGAAGAGCAGAACGTGTACCGCACCGGCGAGGTCCTCTCGATTCCTGTCGGCGACGGCTACCTCGGCCGTGTCGTCGATCCGTTGGGCCGTCCCGTCGACGGACTCGGCGACATCGAGACCGTCGGCCGCCGCGAGCTCGAGCTCCAGGCCGCCGGAGTTATGGACCGCCAGGAAGTGCGTGAGCCGCTCCAGACCGGCTACAAGAGCATCGACGCGATGATCCCCGTCGGCCGTGGTCAGCGTCAGCTGGTCATCGGTGACCGCAAGACCGGTAAGACCGCTCTGGCGATCGACACGATCATCAACCAGAAGGCCAACTGGGAGACCGGAGACCCGAAGAAGCAGGTCCGCTGCATCTACGTGGCCGTCGGCCAGAAGGGCTCGACCATCGCCGGCGTTCGCCGTTCGTTGGAAGAGGCCGGTGCGCTCGAGTACACGACCATCGTGTCCTCGCCCGCCTCGGACCCCGCAGGCTACAAGTACCTGGCTCCCTACTCCGGTTCCGCTATCGGTCAGCACTGGATGTACGACGGCAAGCACGTCCTCATCGTGTTCGATGACCTGTCGAAGCAGGCTGAGGCCTACCGCGCCGTATCCCTGCTTCTGCGTCGTCCGCCGGGCCGTGAAGCCTACCCCGGCGACGTCTTCTACCTGCACTCGCGTCTGCTGGAACGCTGTGCCAAGCTCTCCGATGAGCTCGGCGGCGGTTCGATGACCGGTCTGCCGATCATCGAGACGAAGGCCAACGACGTCGGTGCGTTCATTCCGACCAACGTCATCTCGATCACCGACGGCCAGATCTTCCTGCAGTCCGATCTGTTCAACGCCGGTCAGCGTCCTGCTGTCGACGTCGGTGTGTCCGTGTCTCGAGTCGGTGGTGCGGCTCAGACGAAGGCTCTCAAGGGAGTCTCGGGCACTCTGAAGATCTCGCTGGCCCAGTACCGTTCGCTCGAAGCCTTCGCGATGTTCGCATCCGACCTCGACGACGCGACCAAGCGCGATCTGGCCCGGGGCGCGCGTCTGACCGAACTGCTCAAGCAGGGTCAGTACGCCCCGATGCCGTTCGAGAAGCAGACGGTGTCGATCTTCGCCGGAACCAACGGCTACCTCGATGAGATCCCGGTCGACGACGTGCTCCGCTACGAGTCCGAACTGCACGATCACATCGAGCGCAAGACCGGTATCTTCACGACCATCCGTGAGACGCTGAAGCTCGACGACGACACGACCGAAGAGCTGAAGAGCGTCCTGGCCGAGTTCACCAAGAACTTCGCCAGCTCGGACCAGAGCGGTTCGAAGGCCGGCAGCGAAGACACCGCAGCCGCGTCCTCCGACGAGGTCGAGCAGGAGCAGATCGTTCGGCAGAAGCGTTGAACCTGTTCCGTAACGGCGAAAGGAAGAACTGATGGGAGCCCAGCAGAGGGTCTTCAAACAGAAGATCCGCTCGACTCAGTCCTTGAGGAAGATCTTCAAGGCGATGGAGCTCATCGCTGCTTCGCGGATTCAGAAGGCCATTGCCCGCTCGCAGGCCGCAAGCCCGTACGCGAACGCCCTGACCCGGGCCGTGTCGGCAGTGGCCAGCGAGTCGAACGTCGACCACGTTCTCACCACGGAGTCGGACAACGTCAAGCACGCTGCCGTCCTCGTGATCGGACCCGACCGCGGATTCGCCGGTGCCTATTCGGCGAACCTGCTGCGCGAAGCCGAGGAACTCATTCGGCTGCTGCGCAACGAGGGCAAGAGCGTCGACCTGTTCACGATCGGCAGCAAGGCCAAGAACTACTACACCTTCCGCGATCGCAAGATCGAGAAGTCCTGGACAGGCATCTCCGAGAATCCGCTGGCCGAACACGCACGCGAGATCGGCGAGGCGCTGTTGGAGAACTTCGACCCGGAGTCGGCTGACTCAGGGATCGACGAGATCTACATCGTCTTCACCCGTTTCGTCTCCAGCGTCACGCATGACCCGGAATACCGGCGACTGCTTCCGCTGGAGGTCGTCGACGCCGAAGAGGCATCGACCGGCGGACAGGCTGGGGAATCGTCCGACGCACCCGCGTTTCCGCTCTATGAGTTCGAACCGAGTGCGGAGGCTGTGCTCGACGCACTGTTGCCGCGATACATCGATTCGCGCATTCTGTCGGCGCTGCTCAGCGCAGCAGCATCCGAGCAGGCCTCGCGACAGGCGGCGATGAAGACAGCCACGGACAACGCGGATGATCTCATCAAGACCTACACCCGGTTGGCCAATACGGCTCGCCAGGCGGAAATCACCCAGGAACTCACCGAGATCGTCGGTGGGGCGGATGCCCTCGCGGCATCGGCAGCCGGCGACTGACCGGCGAGAGCAGAGAGAAAGAGACCATGACTGCCACAGCAACGGAAACCTCTCCGGCACAGGGCACTGCCCTCGGCCGGATTTCCCGAGTCATCGGCCCGGTTGTCGACATCGAGTTCCCGCTCGACTCCGTGCCCGAGATCTACAACGCACTGACCGCGTCGGTGGAACTGTCCGAAGGAACCCGGAAGCTGACCTTCGAGGTCGCGCTTCACCTGGGCAACGGACTTGTCCGCGCAGTGTCGCTGCAGCCGACCGACGGACTTGTCCGGGGACAGGAAGTCGTCGACAGCGGCGCACCGATCTCCGTTCCCGTCGGAGACGTGACCAAGCACCACGTGTGGAACACCACCGGTGACTGCCTCAACCTCGCCGACGGCGAGGAGCTGGAGATCTCCGAGCGGTGGCCCATCCACCGTCCGGCTCCGGCCTTCGACGAGCTCGAGTCCAAGACCGAGATCCTCGAAGTCGGCATCAAGAGCATCGACCTCCTGACCCCCTATGTCCAGGGTGGCAAGATCGGTCTGTTCGGCGGCGCCGGTGTCGGCAAGACCGTGCTCATCCAGGAGATGATCTTCCGTATCGCTCACAACCACTCGGGCACCTCGGTGTTCGCCGGTGTGGGCGAGCGTACCCGTGAGGGCAACGACCTCATCATGGAAATGGATGAGGCAGGAGTCTTCAAGGACACCGCGCTGGTGTTCGGCCAGATGGACGAGCCGCCAGGCACCCGTCTGCGTGTGGCGCTGTCGGCGCTGACCATGGCGGAGTACTTCCGCGATGTGCAGAACCAGGACGTGCTGCTGTTCATCGACAACATCTTCCGCTTCACCCAGGCCGGTTCCGAGGTCTCGACCCTGCTGGGTCGCATGCCCTCGGCCGTGGGCTACCAGCCCAACCTGGCTGACGAGATGGGTCTGCTGCAGGAGCGCATCACCTCGACGCGTGGTCACTCGATCACGTCGATGCAGGCGATCTACGTTCCCGCTGATGACTACACCGACCCGGCGCCTGCGACGACATTCGCCCACCTTGACGCGACCACGGAGCTCAGCCGTGACATCGCTTCGCGCGGTCTGTACCCGGCGATCGACCCGCTCGCATCGTCTTCGCGCATCCTCGATCCTCTGATCGTCGGTGACGAGCACTACCGCGTGGCCAACGAGGTCAAGGCGATTCTGCAGAAGAACAAGGAGCTGCAGGACATCATCGCCATCCTCGGTGTCGATGAACTCGGCGAAGAGGACAAGCTCGTCGTTCACCGTGCACGTCGCATCGAGCAGTTCCTGTCGCAGAACACCTACACCGCTGAGAAGTTCACTCAGGTTCCCGGTTCGACCGTGCCGCTGGCCGACACGATCGAAGGCTTCTCGAAGATCTGCTCGGGCGAAGTCGATCACATCCCGGAGCAGGCATTCTTCAACGTCGGTGGCCTTGACGATGTCATGCGCAACTACGAAGAGATGCAGAAGTAAGCCATGGCGACACTCGAAGTGAATGTCGTGGCTGCTGATCGCGAGGTATGGGTCGGTGAGGCCAAGCGCGTCATCGCCCGTACCCTCGACGGCGAGATCGGCATCCTGCCGGGCCACGAGCCCGTGCTGGGTGTCGTCGCCGACGGCGAAGCACGGATTCTCACCCCGGGAGAGGACACCATCAGGGTCAAAGCCGATGGCGGATTCCTCTCCGTGGAGAACAACCGTGTGATCATTGCCGCTGATCAGGCCGAACTTCTCTGATCCGCAGGTTACACTGGCAACCGTGAACCCTTCTGTCCTGCTGATCGTTCTGCTCTCGTTGGTAGGACTCGCGCTTGCTCTGATCGTGGTCGTCACGATCCGACGCAGGTCGATCTCGAAGCTCTCGGGTGCCTTTGACTGTTCCATCAACGTGGGCGAGGAGTATTCTTCTCGCCCACGTTGGCGTCTGGGCGTGGCCGTGTTCTCGGTCACCTCCCTGGACTGGTACCCGGTCTTCGCACTGACCCGGCGCGCCGCGTTCCGATTGCCGCGCGCGGATCTCGACATCCTCGTCCGACGCAAACCCACCTCAGGAGAGCAGTACTCTGTTCTGCCCGAAGCGGTCGTCGTCGACTGCTCGTACGGCAAGGCGGACGGTCGTCCGCGTTCCGTGTCTCTGGCAATGGACACCGAATCCCTGTCCACGATGGCTTCGTGGCTCGAATCATCACCTCCTGGCTTCAATCCGACGATGGGACGTTTCACTTAATGGATGTCTTCCGCTTGACCGGGCCCGCACAGCTGGCGGGAACCATCGACGTCAGAGGCGCCAAGAACAGCGTCCTCAAACTCATGGCGGCGAGTCTCCTCGCCGTGGGGCGCACGACCATCACCAACGTCCCGGCCATCCTCGACGTGCGGATCATGGTCGAACTGCTCGTCCGCCTCGGCTGCGAGGTCGACTATGACGCCGAAGACGGCGTCGTGAGCATCGACGTCCCCGCCGAAGTCGGCATCCAAGCCGACTACGAACTCGTCCGCGCAATGCGGGCCTCGATCTCCGTCCTCGGCCCACTGACCGCACGGATGCGTGCCGCACATGTGGCTCTTCCCGGTGGTGACGCCATCGGATCCCGGGGACTCGACATGCATCAGGCCGGTCTCGAGGCCCTGGGCGCTGTCGTCCACCTCGACCACGGCTATTTCGTCGCAGAGGCTCCGACGGGTCTGCGCGGTACCGAGATCGTCCTCGAATTCCCCTCCGTCGGAGCCACCGAGAACCTCGTCATGGCGGCAACTCTCGCCCATGGCACCACGACCATCGCCAACGCCGCGCGCGAACCCGAGATCGTCGACATCTGCACGATGCTCGTCGAGATGGGGGCGCAGATCGAGGGGATCGGCACCTCTGACCTCACCATCACCGGTGTCGAATCGCTGCAGCCGGTCACCCACCGCACCGTCGGCGACCGCATCGTCGCCGGAACCTTCGCCTTCGGCGCCGCATTGAGCGGGGGCGATGTGACCGTACGCGGAGTCGGACTCGACATCATGCCCAATATCGGTATGAAGCTTCGGGATTCGGGCGCCACGGTGGAAGACCTCGGTGAGATCATCCTCGGTGACGGAACGCGGGGCAAGGGATTCCGCGTCATCGGCGCTCCGCGTCCTCATGCCATCCGGGTGGCCACCATGCCGTTCCCGGGATTCCCGACGGATCTGCAGCCGTTCGTCATCGCATTGAACTCAGTGTCCGACGGAATCGGTCTGCTGTCTGAGAATCTGTTCGAAGCGCGCTGGCGCTTCGTGCAGGAGATCGCCCGCCTCGGCGCGAAGGTCCGCATCGACGGCAACCACGCACTCGTCACCGGCAGCGAGAGTCTTTCCGGTGCCGAAGTCGAAGCTTCCGATATCCGCGCGGGAGCGGGCCTGGTCATGGCCGCCCTCCGGGCCGGGGGAGTGACCGAGGTATCGGGAATCGATCACATCGAACGCGGCTACGAGAACTTCGTCGACAATCTTCGCGCCCTCGGTGTCGACATCGAACGCGTCGAGAAGCGCGACGTCCTCAGCTTCGACTAGAACTCACTCGACGAACTCCGCGGATCTTGGCTGTCAGGAGATGCCTCGTTCGTGCAAGTCCTCGGTTTTCGGTAGTCGTCGTACTCATTCAAGCGGGCCCCCGTCTGTCCGAGGTTCGCTCTCTCGTTCAAGGTCGCCCTCGTTTGTCGATCGGTAGACGGCGCGGAATTCGCGCTTCGCCTTGAACGGCGACTGCGGCCGACCGCCGTTCGAGGGCCAGCGTGGTGGTTCCGCGGACCTGCACGTCGGCCGATCCTCATGACGATGCGGTCTGTGTGGAGGAGACGAGAGTTGTCCACAGCCCGACTTCTCATCCTGGTTCTCCCGCGTCTCGTCACGCATGCTTGAAGGCATGTATATATGTCTGTCGACTGCCGCACTGCTCGAGGCCGGGTGGGACTGTCATCGGATCAGCGCTGCCGAACGCTGCTGTCTGCGACGATTGGAACGAGGGCGATATGTTGTCACCGCAGAATGTTCTGATCCGGCGCACAGTTTCGTCAGTGCGATAGCCGCGGCTCCCACAACCACACTGCCGATAGAGTCGACGGGCCTGCGCAAACGCGTGGAGGATCTGAGAATCCTCGTCCGGTCGTACGTCGATCGCCTGCCTCCGGACGCAGTATTCTCTCACCGCAGCGCACTGATCGTTCACGGCCTTCCAATTCCCTACGTCGAGCGGGACGACGTCTTCGCCGAATCGGTGAGTCCGCGCAGCGGAGTTCGTCTGGCGAAGATGCTTGTGCGGCGACGCGTCTCAGATCGTGCAGGGAACGAGTTCGTCGATGAGATCCCGGTGACGACGGTCCTGCAGACGCTGCTCGACATTGCTCGGGACTGTCCGCTCGCATTCTCTGTCGCGGCGCCCGATGCAGCTGTGCGCAGCTCAGTCGTGACCGTCGAACAGATGCGTTCCTACAGTGAAGCGCATCCTGTTCGCACAGGCACACGGAAGATCGTCAAGGTATTCGAGAGTGTCGATTCACGCCGCGAGAGCGTCGCTGAGTCGATCTGCGCGGTGCGGTTCGTCGAGCATTCGATTCCGGAGTTCGAGCCGCAGGTCGACATTCGCGATGGAAACGGCAAGCACTTGGGCCGTACCGATTTCGCCAATAGACGGGCGAAGGTCATCGCAGAGTTCGATGGTGCAGGAAAATACCACCTCGACGGAGCGGATCCGCAAGTGACTTTCGAGCGTGAACGGCGCCGCGAGTATGCGCTGCGCAACGAGGGTTGGTTGGTCTTCCGGGTCCGGTGGAGCGATCTCTTCTCCGCCGACCTCTTCCTGCGTATCGGAGAGTCAGTGCGACGACGACTGATCATGGACGACAGCCGCCGTGAAACATGATCCTGACGCTCGATCAAGGCGGACAGCGTAATTCGTTCCGGAGACAGGGCGATAAGCGCAGTCCGCCTTGATCGACGGTGTGGGCCCGCGCTGAGGAGCTACGGACGTTGCACGAAGGGAGCGACACGGCTCGGCTTGATCGGCGCGGCTGAAGTGAGTGGCCGGCTTTCCCGCGGGTTGATCGGCGACGCTGGAGTTGGTGGCCGGCCATCCCGCAGGTTGACCGTGGGCTGCTCCGCCGGCTGATCGTGGGTGATCAGAAGAGGCGCGTCTCGGGGTCGTCCATTCCGCGGAGAGCATCGTAGTCGAGAACGACGCAGCGGATGCCGCGGTCCTCAGCGAGAGTACGTGCCTGCGGTTTGATCTCCTGAGCAGCGAAGACTCCGTTGACTGGGCTCAGCAGTGGATCGCGATTCATCAGCTCGAGATAGCGGGTCAGCTGTTCGACACCGTCGATATCGCCGCGGCGCTTGATCTCCACCGCCACAGACTTCTGTCCGTCGTCACGAGCCAAGATGTCCACCGGACCGATCGCGGTCATGTACTCGCGGCGCACCAGACTGTAGCCCTCGCCGAGGGTCTCGATATGCTCGGCGAGCAGTTCCTGCAGATGCGCTTCGACCCCGTCCTTGACCAGCCCGGGATCGACCCCGAACTCATAGGAGTCGTCAGCGAGGACCTCGGCGATGGAGATGACGAGACGGTCACCGGTCTTCGTCTGCGAAACCTCCCACAGCTCCGTCAGACCGGCCTCTGCCTGCTCGGCGTCGGGCTCGATATGCCGAACCGTACACGGGGGAGTCATCCAGTTCAGCGGCTTATAGGAACCGCCGTCGGAATGGATGAGTACCGAGCCGTCAGACTTGAGCATGATGAGGCGGGTGGCCATCGGAAGGTGGGCGGTCAGACGACCGGCATAATCAACGGAGCATTGGGCAATGACTAGACGCACGCGCTTCAGCCTACGTGAGACAATGACTCAATGCCACGATCTTCATCCTCGCGTCGCAAGAACAAATGGCAACAGGCTCCCCGCGATCTGTCCGACTCTGTGGCAGGCATGAGGACAAGCCGTTCACTGCCGGACGGAAACTGGTCCGTGCAGACCGTGAAGGGAAACGAATCCGGCAAGGTCTATGTCTGCCCCGGCTGCGGTCGCGACGTCAGCGCCGCCTCGAGTCATGTCGTTGCGTGGCGTCAGGATGCTCCCCACGGAATCGAGATCGGGGTCGAGAGCAGACGGCACTGGCACCAGCACTGCTTCGACCGCTTCCGGTGAGGGCAGGGTGAGAACAGAAGATCTCTGGGCTGTCGGAAACAGGGCCGGAGTCGACTGAGACCTCAGTCAGCCAACGTGCCTCATAGTGACGAAGGGACCCGCGTCAGCGGGTCCCTTCTCATAGTCGATTCGGCCCGTCTCAGTTCGATTCGTCTGGACGCAGTCGGTCTCGACTCAAACGATCTCAGCGCAGCGAGTTGCGCGAGCGCGAGGTCTTCGAGTTGTCCTTCGAGCCGGAGACCTGAGCGTTGATCGAGATCGTGTCCTCGTCGGTGGCGCCGTTGGGCAGATCTTCGCCTGCCGTGTCCTTCTCATCAGCGGCAGAGTCAGCGTTCGACTCCGCAGCGTTCTTCGAAGCAGGAGTCGACTTCGAGCTTTCGGCCGACTCGTCGGAAGCCTTCGCAGGGCCGTTGCCCTTGGCTCCGGCACCATCGTTCTTCGCAGGACCGGTCGACTTCGAACCCCCGCCCGAGGCGGATCCGGACTTCGAGGTTTCGGCGTCGTTCGATGCTGCGTCATCGGTCGACTTCGCGGAGTCGTCGGCCTTGGGCGCATCCGACGAGTCATCGTCGGCCAGCAGGTCCTCGAGCTCCTGACCGTCGGCGATCTGCTCGGTGGCGTGAGACGCCGATTCGGCCTTCGCCGGATCCACTGAGTCGCCGCCCATGACCCCGGGCATAGCGAACAGCGAACGGAGCTGGTCGAGCTGAGCAGTGATCGTCTTGCGCTGCTTCGTGAGCAGATCGACCTGCGACTGTGCGGAGGCCACATTGCGCTTGGCCTCTGCCGCTGATTCCTCGATGGTCGCCTCGGCGGTGGCGCGAGCTTCAGCGATGAGCGTCTGTGCGCGGGACTTTCCATCGGCAATGATCTCGTCGGCCTTCTTCACTGCGTCGGTGCGAGTCTGCTCCGCACGCTCGGCAGCTTCCTTGGCCTCGGTGTCGGCCTTCGCTGCGCGTGCCTGAGCCTCTTCGACGAGCTTCTTGTTCTCGACCTGAGCCTCTTCGTAGCGCTTCTTGCGTTCGGTCTCGGCTTCCTTGCGCTTGTTCGCGAGCTCGACGTCGAAGTCGTTTCCGGCCTTCTTCGATGCCTCGTCGCGTGCCTTCGCGGACTTGAGTAGCTCATCGGCCTGCGCCTGAGCAGCCGCCACTGTCTCTTCTGCCTCGGTCTTGGCCTCGGCACGCAGATCCGCAGCTTCCTTCTCAGCGGTCGCCCGCAGTTCGGAGAGCTCGAGATCGAGACTCTCACGAGCCTCCTTGGCGGAAGCGGCATTCGCTTCCTTGGCCTGGTTGGTCTCGCGTTCGGTGGTTGCGCTGAGCTCGGCTGCGCGTTTCTCAGCAGCTTTGATCGTCTCTTCGGCGCGCAACTCGGCCGAGGAAGTGATCGCATCGGCTTCCGAACGCGCATTGGACAGTGTGTCGTTGCTCTCGGTGTGCATCCGAGCGCGAGCGGATGCCGCCTCGGCGCGGGCCTTGTTCCGAATCGTCTCGGCATCGGAATTGGCCTGAGCCAGGGTCTCGCGGGCCTGCGACTCGGCGATCTTGAGAAGATGGTCGATGCGGCTTCCGGGAGGCCCTGCCGCCTCTGCATTGTCGTTGGCAGCCTTCTTCAGCTGTGCTTTGGCTTCGGAGAGCTCACCTGCGATCTGCAGCTTCGCCCGATCTGCATTGATGACCTGGCTTCGCGCATCGGCCAGGGCCTTGCGGACCGACTCGACCTCGGTGCGCAGCTGCTGCAGTCGCGAATCGACTTCACTCTTCTCGTAGCCGCGCATCGCTGTGCGGAATTCTTCGGTGGGCGTCACTGAAGCGAACTCCTGTCATCTTGGAAAGGGGGTGTTCTTAGGCTGTCCTCGTCCTACTCTAACGGAGACTCCATGAGTGTTGGGTGCGAATGCGAGAGTGTGGACGAGGGCTTGATCCATGGCCGCGCGGACCCCGTGATGCAGGCCACATGGGCCTCGACTAGGCTGGTGGATGTCGAAATGCATACGTGCTGCGGACACGCGTCCGCAGCGCGGATATCCGAGGAGGAAATATGGCTGATGCAGTGATCGTCGCCGGAGCGCGCACACCGTTCGGGCGACTGCAGGGAGAGCTGTCGAAACTCAGTGCCGTCGAGCTCGGCGCCGAAGCCATCGCCGGGGCACTCGATCGTGCCGGCATTCAGGGCTCCGACGTCGACTACGTGATCATGGGCCAGGTTCTGCAGGCCGGAAACAGTCAGGGCCCCGGTCGACAGGCGGCAGTCAAAGCCGGCATTCCGATGTCCGTTCCGGCTGTGTCGGTCAACAAGCTGTGCCTGTCGGGAATCAACACGATCACCCAAGCGGCTCAGCTGATCCGAGCCGGCGAGTACGACGTCGTCGTGGCGGGCGGGCAGGAATCGATGAGCCAGGCCCCGCACATGCTGATGAAATCGCGTTCGGGGTACAAGTACGGTGATGTCGTCGCCAAGGACCATATGGACTACGACGGACTCTGGGACGCATTCACCGATCAGGCTATGGGCGGACTGACCGAAGAGGCCAATGCCGGTGACCGCGAGTTCTCGCGCGCTGAGCAGGATGAGTTCTCCGCTCGTTCGCACCAGCGCGCGGCGGCGGCACAGAAGGCCGGTGCCTTCAAGAATGAGATCGTGCCAGTGACCATCAGCTCGCGCAAGGGCGATGTCACCATCTCCGCAGACGAGGGTGTGCGTCCTGACACGACGGCCGAGTCCCTGTCCAAGCTGCGGCCGTCTTTCCGGAAGGACGGAACGATCACCGCCGGCAACGCTTCGCAGATCTCCGACGGAGCCTGCGCTGTCGTCGTCATGTCGCGTGAGAAGGCCGAAGAGCTCGGCGCTCCGATCCTCGCCGAGATCCGTTCGCATGCCTGGACCGCCGGACCGGACTCGACTCTCCAGCACCAGCCCTCACAGGCGATCAAGGTCGCTGCCGAGCGTGAAGGCGTCGCAGCCGACTCCTTCGACCTCTATGAGATCAACGAAGCCTTCGCCGCCGTCGGCCTGGCCAGCGCCAAGGACCTCGGCATCGACGAGGACAAGGTCAACGTCAACGGCGGCGCCGTCGCACTTGGCCACCCGATCGGTGCCTCGGGAGCCCGGGTCGTCCTCACCCTTGCCCTCGAACTCCAGCGCCGAGGCGGCGGCACGGGTATCGCCGCACTCTGCGGAGGCGGCGGGCAGGGTGACTCGCTCATCGTGACAGTGCCCGCTCAGGCCTGAGCCGAGTCGTTCGACCTCAATTCAGCCAGATGAACCGGTGGGGAGCCGATCGGCTCCCCACCGGACCGGACAGAAGGGACCATCAACATGCTCGCAGCTTTCTCAGTCGCTCCCAGTGGGGGAGAAGGGGCCGACGCCTCGGTCCACGATGCCGTGGCAGCGGCTGTCGAGATCGTCCGCAATTCCGGTCTGCCGCACCGGACGGACTCGATGTTCACGACCATCGAAGGGGAATGGGACGAGGTCTTCGCGGTCATCAAAGAGGCCACCGAGGCTGTCGGCCAGTTCGGCACTCGAGTGTCCCTGGTAGTCAAGGCCGATATCCGTCCCGGCTACACCGGCGAGATCGACGGCAAACTCGAGCGTCTGGAGAAGGCGATCGACGCTCGGGGCGAAGGCTGAGTCGAATTCTTCCGAAATTCTCAGTGACGTGAGTCTCATCTGGCGTTAGTCTTTCTCCATCGGATGCATCGATCGAAGGAGATGGACAATGAATGGTGCAAAGCTCTTCTCAGTTGCCACGGCACTGACGCTTGTCGCGTTGCTGGGCTTCATGCTCGCAGGATTCTTCCCGATCATCGTCGACTTCGCCTTTGGGATCGAAGCCGTGGCAGTCATTCTTGCGATGACGGGAGTGGTGGCCGTGTCATTCGTGACGGTGAGGAAGTCGATGGAGAACGCAGCCCGTCACTACTGAGATGTTCCTGCCGAGCTTTCACGGCAGCGCGTCGGCCCCGGTTCGAGGCGACGGACGAGACAGTCCGCACCGACCCGGGGCCGCTTTCTGTTCTCATCCGGGCATCGGTTACGATATTTGAGCCTCCGTAGCTCAGTCGGATAGAGCAACCGCCTTCTAAGCGGTAGGTCGCGGGTTCGAGCCCCGCCGGGGGCGCTTCTCATGCCCGCACCCGTTGAACGGGCGGATCCGTCTGATCCCTGCAGTCGCTGAGCAATTCCGCGCCGATACGGCGTGGCAGTTGGTGCCGAGCTGGGAAAACATAGAGAGTGGAGGCGTGATGACTGAGAGCAAGAGCGCCGTGACGCCGCCGGTCGGCCAAGCGTTGAACGATATCGTCAAGCGAGTTTCGGAGACGCGCTTCACCCTGCGCAGCGAAGACTTCGCCGACGCTCGCACAGCACACTCGACACTGACTGCGGAACTCAACGACTACGTGCTGCCGCGGATCAATCGTTCGCGGACTCCGTTCCTCATCGCCGTGGGCGGGTCGACAGGTGCCGGCAAATCGACACTGGTCAACTCCCTCGTAGGGCGCAATGTCAGTCCTGCCGGCGTGCGTCGACCGACGACGGGCAACCCGGTCGTCATCTTCAACCCCGCCGATGCGAAGTTCTTCGAATCAGAGCATTACCTGCCTGACCTGCCGCGCAGCTCCGATCCTCAGTCGGCCATGCCCGGAGTCGTGCTCATCGCCGATGAGAACATCGAAGCGGGCACGGCTATCCTCGACTGTCCGGACATCGACTCCATCTCGGAGACGAACCGTGCGCTCTCGCGCAGGGTGCTGCTCAGCGCCGACCTGTGGCTCTTCGTGACGACGGCGAACCGGTACGCCGATGCCGCCCCGTGGGCCCTGTTGAAGACGGCCGCTGCGCGAAGCACTTCGGTGGCCATCGTTCTCGATCGGGTTCCGCCCGAAGCCAACCGCGAAGTCAGGCATCACCTGTCGAGTCTTCTCGCCGATGCAGGACTGGCGAACTCACCGATCTTCTCCGTCGCCGAGCTCGAGCTGGAAGACGGTCTGCTGCCTCATGCGGCGATCTACCCTATTCGCTCCTGGATCTCTCAAGTCGGCACGGAGGGCACCTCACTCGAACGCATCCGCAATCGCACGCTGACGGGTGCGATCGCTGCCCTGCCCGCACGGGTGAGGGAGCTCGCCGACTTCGCCGAAACTCAGGAACAGGCCCACATCGCCCTGGTCGGCTCAGTGGAGAAGAGCTTCCGATCGGCTCAATCCGGACTCGCCGAAGTCTTCTCCGACGGACGGGTCCTCCACGGAGAGGTCAATGCCCGCTGGCAGGACTTCGTGGGCACAGGACAGCTCTTCCGCGGACTGGAGCCGACGATGGCTCGAATGCGCGATCGCATCTCCGCCGCAGTGACCGGCAAACATGACGCGGCCACTCCATTGCATGTCGCCATCCTGCGCAGCGCGGCTGTGTCGCTGCGCGAACAGGCCATCGACGTGGTCGATGAAGTCAATGCCGAATGGCGAAACACCGCTGCAGGTGCAGCGCTCATCGAAGATCAACCCGAACTGCGCACGGTGGCCGCGGGGCTCGAGGACTCAGTGAAGTCGGCGGTGGCCACGTGGTCGGATGAAGTCAACGCGCTAGTGCGCGATATCGGTCAGGGCAAGAAGTCCAAGGCCCGGATCCTCTCCTTCGGCGTTGCAGGAGTCTGCGCCGTCGTCGAATACGCGGCCTTCTGGGATCCGCGGAGCGCCAGCGATGGCGGGCAGAGCACCCGACAAGGGGCAGGAGTCGCACTCAATCTTGCGGAGACGATCTTCGGAGCCGACGAGGCGGCCGGTCTCATCGCATCGATCCGACAGCGCTTCCTCGACGCGGCTGTAGGCATCGTGGCGGGCTGCCGTACTCCTTTCGACAACGCACTGAGACTATCCGCGGTACCGGCGCGGCAAGCGGGCGCCCTGCGCGCCTCCGGTGAACGACTTGAGGTGGCATTGTGAACAGTTCCGCACAGACCGAGATCCGGCGTCTCGCCGAAGGCATCCGACACGCCCTGTCGCTGAGTGAGGACAAGCTCGGCGGAGAAGTTCGCACCGATGCTCAGAATCTGCTCGACCGGGCGGAAGACCGCCTGGGCCTGGGTGAGGACTTCACCGTCGTGGCCTTCGCAGGGTCGACGGGCTCCGGCAAGTCCTCACTGTTCAACGCAGTGGCCGGTCTCGAGATCGCCCGTGTCGGTGTGCGCAGGCCGACGACTTCACGACCGACCGCATGCGTCTGGGGCGAGGGCGGAAACGATGTCCTCGACTGGCTGCACGTGCCCGAACGCAGCCGCACCTGGCGCGAGTCCGCGCTCGACGGCGACGATCAGAGACGCCTGCACGGACTGATCCTGCTCGACCTGCCCGACCACGACTCCACGGCAGTCGAACACCGTGTCGAGTCGGATCGTCTGGTGGGACTCGTCGATGTCGTCTTCTGGGTCGTCGACCCACAGAAATACGCCGACTTCTCGCTGCACTCCGAGTACCTGACCAAACTTGCCGAGAACAGTGGGAACATGGTCGTCGTCCTCAACCAGATCGACAAACTCAGCCCGGAGGAGCAGAGGGCCGCAACCGACCATCTGCGCCAGCTGCTCAACGAGGATGGGCTGAGCGAGACGAACGTGCGCATCTCCTCGGCCGTGACCCGAGAGGGCATCCCGGAGATCCGCAGCATCCTCGCCGACACCGTCGACTCGAACGACGCAGCGGCCGAGAGGCTGTTGGCCGATATGCAGGCGATGGCCAATCGGATCCGGAAGGAACTCGGAGAACCGGTCTCCTCGCCGGACGAACTGGCCGGCGCATCCCGACTGGTCGAGACGATGTCGGAAGCCGCCGGTGTCGAAGCCGTGGCACAGACCGTGCACGATGATTACATCCGCCGTTCCTACCGCAAGACCGGGTACCCCATCCTCGCATGGGCCCAGCGCAATGCGCCCGATCCGCTGGGTGCCAAACACGGTCAGGACAGGGACGAGCTCGTCCGCGCATCGGTGCCGGCGACGACGAAGGCACAGAGCTCCCACGTCCGGCTCATGGCCCACGAACTCATCGCAGAATCCGTGTCGACCATGCCGCAGGCATGGCAGAACGAGGCCGCGGAAGCAGAGAAGAAGAGCACCGACGAGCTGTCGGCGAATCTCGACTCGGCCGTCACCGCTGTGGATATCACTCGCCAGAGCCCCGGTTGGTGGTCGCTGGCGCACACCCTGCAGATCATCTTCTTCGTCGCCTCGATCGTCGGTCTCCTCGGCATCATCGTCTCCGCCCTCGTCGCCGCAATCGGTTCGGGTGCCTTGCCGACGTGGTGTTGGATCGTCAGCATCGGGCTGTTTCTGATCGGCTGCATCGGTTCGTTCGTGACCTCTCTGATGGCGAAGTCGGCGCGGGCCAGAGGCGCGAAGGAGGCGGCATCCGAGGTCGACGGCAAGCTGCGAGACGCGGTCGGCCGCGTCGCCCAGAGCTCGTATCTCAACTCGGTGAAGAGCGTCATCGGAGAGCACCGACGGGCATACGAGATGCTCGGCTGAGACGCAGACGCGCATCACCGACTCGAACACACCCCGTGGGCGACTCGGACTGTGAAGCCCTGTGGACGGAGAACCTCTGTCCACAGGGCATTTCATGTTTCTGGACACCCGAGCGAAGGACCGGGCTCACTGGAGATCCATGCGGACGCAGACGACCGTATGGTTTCATCACACCGATTTGGAGACACCGATGTCCGCAATCCCGATCAGCGTCACCGGCACCATCGCCACCGAGCCGAGCGCACGAACGCTGCCGTCCGGGCGAGCCTGCGCCTCGTTCAGGCTGGCCGTCAACCACTGGCGAGTCGACAAGAACACCGGCGAGTTCGTCACAGACGGCACCTCGTGGTTCGGCGTCGACTGCTACGGCGACCTGGCGAGCAATTCCGCGATGTCGCTCAACACCGGCGCCGCGGTGATCGTAACGGGCAGCCTGAGGAATCGAGAATGGGCCACCGAGGAGCGCAGCGGAATCTCGCCGACGGTGGTCGCGGAGCATATCGGCCCCGACCTGAGGTACGGAACCGCCCACTACAAGCGCGCCAAAGCAGCCGACCGCTCACAGTCGACGACCGGAGAGTCGAACTCTGAGCCATCCGGATCGAATGATTCGGTCTGGAACACCTTGGGCACCGCAGAAACGCCGCCGGAGTCCGAATCCGACGGCGACACCGATCATGGCGACATCGTCGATGCCGCGAGCGGCGCCGATGCCGACATCGACACCGGTGCCGAAGATGATCCGATCGCACAGGAGACCGCAAAAGCCGCGGCGCCCTTCTGATCGCGTGAATTCCTTGCAGTCCTGGAGAATCTATGCGCCTCGCGGCCCGTGACATCCGCTAGAGTGAGACTGTCAATCGTCCCCTCTCGCCGAGGTTGCAGATGCGTCTTGTTCCTGTGCTGAGTGCTGCGGCACTGACTCTGGCATTGTCGGGCTGCTCGCTTCTCGGCTTCGGTGCCGATGATTCGCAGCCGCAGCCGAAGCAGACCCAGGCGAAGCCCGTTGCCGAAGTCGACAAGGTGCTCAAGGCACTCAAACCGCTGACGGGTGACAAGGAATCGGTGCCGTCGACGAAGAAGTTCTTCTCCACGATGCTCGACGCCGGCTATGAGCCCGAACAGCTGGAGGCGACGATCGACGAATCGCCGCTCGGCAATGAAGTCCCTTCGAAGATGTTCGGAGTCAAGACCGACAAGGGCTGCGTCGTCGGCGAGATCCGGAAGGGCAAAGCCACCGCCGACCTCGTCCAGCCCACCGAATCGACGGGCTCCTGCCTGTTCGGCGAAGTGGAACGGCCGAAAGGTGTCAAAGCACCGAAGGGCGAGAAGCGCGACGAAGACGGCGACTCGAACGGTGCCGGCCACCTGCCCGGCGAGGACATCAACGGCAAGGACGGGGAAACCGAGAGCCCCGTGCCGAGTGAAGACGGCTCCTCGTCGGCAAGCACCGGGGGAGCGGAAGGGACTGCGGGCTCCGAAGGCACTGACAGTTCCCAAGGAACCGATGGTTCTCAGGGCACCGACGGATCCTCCGGTGAGGGCGGGTCCGAGGAGACTTCGAGCG
This sequence comes from Brevibacterium sp. OS20, assembly GCF_056837565.1. NCBI lineage: Bacteria > Bacillati > Actinomycetota > Actinomycetes > Micrococcales > Brevibacteriaceae > Brevibacterium > Brevibacterium sp. OS20. The sequence goes on from NZ_CM166367.1 coordinate 1,867,601, forward strand.
ACGGTGGCACTTCGGGTGAAGCCCCGTCTCTCGGCGGAGGCTGAGCGCTCGTCAACGCAGGTCTGGCCGCCTCGGCGGAAGTTCGGACATCCCCGGCGGATGCCGAGCGTCAAGTGGCGCTGGGGTGCGCCGAACCGATAGCCTGAGTGCACTATGGCCGAATTCATCTACACCATGCACAAGGCGCGCAAAGCGCACGGTGACAAAGTCATCCTCGACGATGTATCGATGTCGTTCTACCCCGGAGCGAAGATCGGTATGGTCGGCCCCAACGGCGCCGGCAAATCAACCATTCTGAAGATCATGGCGGGTATCGAGCAGCCCTCCAACGGTGAAGCTCGACTCAGCCCGGGGTACTCGGTGGGCATCCTCATGCAGGAGCCGCCCCTGAATGAAGAGAAGACCGTCCTCGGCAACGTCGAAGAAGGCGTCGGCGAGATCAAGGCAAAGGTCGATCGTTTCAACGCCATCTCCGAGGAGATGGCCGATCCCGATGCGGACTTCGACGCCCTCATGGAAGAGATGGGCAAGCTGCAGGAGGCCATCGACGCCGCTGACGCTTGGGATCTCGACTCCCAGCTCGAACAGGCGATGGACGCTCTGCGGTGCCCGCCGCCGGACGCGGACGTCGCTGTACTCTCCGGCGGTGAACGTCGCCGTGTGGCACTGTGCAAGCTTCTGCTCGAGAAGCCCGATCTGCTGCTCCTCGACGAGCCGACGAACCACCTCGATGCGGAATCGGTGCTGTGGCTCGAGCAGCACCTGAAGACCTACCCGGGCGCTGTCATCGCGATCACCCACGATAGGTACTTCCTCGACCACGTGGCCGAATGGATCGCCGAAGTCGACCGTGGGCACCTCTACCCGTATGAGGGCAACTACTCGACCTACCTCGAGAAGAAGCAGGAGCGCCTTCAGGTCCAGGGTAAGAAGGACGCGAAACTCGCCAAGCGGCTGAAAGACGAACTCGAATGGGTGCGTTCGAACCCCAAGGCGAAGCAGACGAAGTCGAAGGCACGTCTGGCCCGCTACGAAGAGATGGCGGCCGAGGCGGAGAAGACGCAGAAGCTCGACTTCGAAGAGATTCAGATTCCGGCCGGCCCCCGCCTCGGTGATGTCGTCATCGAAGCGGACAAGATCGAAAAGGGCTTCGATGGGCGCAAACTCATCGACGGCCTGAGCTTCTCCCTGCCGCGCAACGGCATCGTCGGCGTCATCGGCCCCAACGGCGTCGGAAAGTCGACGCTGTTCAAGACGATCGTCGGTATGGAAGAGCTCGACGGCGGAGATCTCAAGGTCGGAGAGACCGTGAAGATCTCCTATGTCGATCAGTCCCGCGGCGGAATCGATCCGGACAAGAACCTGTGGGAGGTCGTCTCCGACGGACTCGACTTCATCCAGGTCGGCAAGGTGGAGATGCCCTCCCGTGCCTATGTCTCCGCGTTCGGATTCAAAGGCCCGGACCAGCAGAAGAAAGCCGGAGTCCTCTCCGGCGGTGAGCGCAACCGCCTCAACCTCGCTCTCACCCTCAAACAGGGTGGAAACCTGCTCCTGCTCGATGAGCCGACGAACGACCTCGATGTCGAGACCCTCGGCTCGCTGGAGAACGCTCTGCTCGAGTTCCCCGGCTGCGCAGTGGTCGTCTCGCACGATCGCTGGTTCCTCGACCGTGTGGCCACGCACATCCTCGCGTGGGAGGGCACAGAGGAGAACCCGGCGAACTGGTACTGGTTCGAAGGCAACTTCGAAGCCTATGAGAAGAACAAGGTCGAGCGACTCGGCGAAGATGCGGCCCGACCGCACCGAGTCACCCACCGTCGTCTCACCCGAGACTGAGCTCAGTTCGGTCTGAGCCGAACCGGTTCCGACTCTTCTTTCGAACACAGTGATGCCCCGGTCATAGAGACCGGGGCATCTCTGGATCCTTGCGGAACAGGTGGACGATGAACGCGCCCGCACAGAATCGGTGGGAGACGTGTACTGCGTCCGCTGGCGGACGGTCCAAGCGGGCCAGCGTGAAGCCGCGACCGAGTGAGGAGAAGAGTCAGTCCTCTGAGCGGCGGGTGAGTCCGCCGAGGTTCGCGATCCCTCTGAACAGCAGACGGACGAGAATCGTGCCGATGACTCCACATACGACTGCCAACAGCCCGCAGACCGCCAGATGCAGATCCGTGCGTCCCATGAACGCCACGAGGCTGAGCAGCCCGATGACGAGGAAAAGCGCCACGTTGACCAGTCGGCTGAGGATGGTGCCGATGATGTCCATCATCGTCGGGTCCTTACTCGTCACTGAACCTCCTTGACCCGGACCATGCCTTCCTGGGCCACAGTGGCCAGCAGGGTTCCGTCCTGAGCGAAGATGCGGCCGTAGCCGAGACCGCGCCCACCCTGTGCGGCAGGAGACTCCTGCACATAGAGCATCCAGTCGTCGACGCGCACCCGGTGGTGCCACCACATCGCATGGTCGAGGCTGGCCACCCGCAGCCCCGGGGTTCGCCACGTCAGTTCGTGATGACGAAGGACGGGTTCGAGCAGGTTGAAGTCACTGGCATAGGCCAGAGCCGCGGCATTGAGCACCGGGTCGTCTCCGAACGTCGAACTGGCTCGGAACCAGGAATGCTGTTCGGTGATCGAGGGATCGGAGACGCCCGAGGTGTGCAGGGACGGCTCGACAGGACGGACTTCGAAGGGCCGCTTCCGCAGCCAGTCGCTGACGACCGGAGAATCCTCGTCGCCGATATAGTCAAGCAGTTCCGGGCAGTCCGCGGGAGCCGGCAGACCGGTCGGCATCTGCTCGGCATGGCTGAGACCCGGCTGGTCGTCCTGGAACGAAGCGCTCAACGACAGGATCGGCGCGCCCTTCTGATATGCGTGGACGCGGCGGGCCGAGAACGAACGGCCGTCACGCAGCCGTTCGACGCCGAATTCGATGGGCTCGCTGACATCGCCGGCGCGCAGGAAATATCCGTGGAGCGAATGGATCAGGCGGTCACTGGGAAGTGTGGCAGCGGCTGCGACGACACACTGTGCGAGCACCTGCCCGCCGAAGACCCGACCGTCGGGTTTGTACTGGCTGTGCCCGATGAAGAAGTCCGTTTCGCTGGACGCCGCAGTGAACTCGAGCCGGCGCAGATCGAGGATCTCGTGCAGCCGAGCTACGTTCGCCTCCGCTTCGGAGGATGCTTCGTCGGTCATGGGCTTCTCCCTCGGATGACTGGGCCAATCGTGCGTACGAGTCACGATCCTATCGCGTGCGGCACCGTCGTGATGAAGGTGGCATGATGGGAGGCATGCACTCTGGCGCCACCAACCCCCTTCTCGACGAATTCACCCGCGTACTGTTGGAACTGAGATGGGGTGATATGGACGCCTACGGCCATGTGAACAACGTCACCCAGCTCAAACTGCTGGAAGAGGCGCGCGTCCGTGCCCTCGGCTCTCCCACCCACAGCTCCGATGCACCGACCACGCCGGGAGAGCATGGGGTGTCCGAGACGGTCAGCGGGGTCGAGATACCGACGATCTTCGCCGACGCCTCTGCCACCACCGAGCTGCTCGTGGCCTCCCACGCCATCGAATACCGTGCCCCGATTCCCTATCGGACCGGACCCATCGCCGTCGATCTCGTCATCAGCGAAGTCCGACCCGCCTCGGTGACGGTGGGCTATGTCATCTGCGAACCGGACGGTTCGCGCACCTACACGGTCGCCGAGACCGTCATCGTCTTCATCGACATCGCCAGCGGCCGGCCGCGACGCCTCAGCGAAGCCGAGACCGTCGCCATGGAATCGGTGCTCGGCACGCCCGTTCCGCTGCGGAGGGCCCGACGATGACGGATCTGCATATCAGTGACCCGCTGGCGATGCGGGATCTCTCCGCCTTCACTTCTCTGGCGCACAGGGCAGATGCTGACGGAGCGATGCGACTGCAGGTCGCCTCCGACGTCCTGGCCGCCACCGTGGCACCGCTGTTCCCGCACGGGCTCGGCGATTCGACACCGCTGGTGCTGGCCATGCGGATGCTGCGCCTGCACGACCACGAACAAGACGGATTCGACGAGGCGGTCCCGCTGTCGAATCTGCTCGACCGCTTCGCCCGAGACGAGAATGGAACCACTCTGCCGGTGCCGCCGAATTCGGTGCTCGTGTCGTGGACCGGGATCGCGCCCCCACGCGGGGGCTGGTCCGAGTACGACACGATCAGCGTCGGGCGGCTCCACGAGACTGCGGAGTCGGGGATCGCAGAGATCAGCACCGGTGCGCCCGAGGGTTCCGGGGGACACGCGGTCAAAGCTCTGCGTTCCCGCGTGTGGTCACGTCCGATGGCGGGCGAGCAGGGAACCGGGATGCCAGGAGGATTGGCCTTCGCAGCCGCTGCGCTGCGCTTCATTCCACCGCCGGGGCGCGATGACGACCGTCAGCTGCGCATCATGGAATCCGGAGGCTGGCTGCGTCTCGTCGCCCCAGGCGGTCACCTGCTCACGCGTGCCCGCGGACTGTGATCAGCGGTCTGTGGTCACCGGAGAGTGATCACCGGATGTTCGGGTTCGTATTCACCATCGCGGTCGCTGCCCGCTGGAAGTAGTCCCAGAACATCTCGTCGTACAGCGGCGGCAGGCTCACATCGTCGAGCGCCGCGCGCATGCAGCGCAGCCAGCGGTCCCGGGCATCGAAATCGATCGGATAGTCGAAATGCCGCATCCGCAGTCGCGGGTGACCTCGCTGCTCCTGGTAGGTCGACGGTCCCCCGAAATACTGCTCGAGGAACATCTGCAGACGGTGCTTCGCCCCCTCCAGCTCATGGCCGTCGGGATACATCGCAATGAGCTGAGCATCCGCATCGACATGCTGGTAGAACACGTCGACGAGGCGGGTGAACGTGTCATGCCCGCCGACGGCCTCGAAGATGGAACCGTCAGTTATCTGCGACATCGCTCGATCCTTCACTGGGGGAGTCCTCCTGCACGGTGCTGCGGATCTCCTGGTCACTGGGCAGAGGCGAGGGATTCTCGGAATCCTCGGCGACGGCCGGAGCCATCGCCTTCTCCTGAGCGGGCAGGGTACGCAGAACCGTCTCCTGCACCATACCGATCTGTCCGCCGCGCTTGGCCAGCTGGGTCATCAGTTCGGCACGGAAGGCACGCTCGACCATCCACTGCAGGTTCGGCTTGGTCTTGACCATCGTGCGGATGACCCGGTGGGAGCCCGACAGCGACTGGACACCGGCGATCTCGGGATCCTCCAACATCGCACTGGCCAGCTCGGGATCCTTCCGCAGAGTGCGCGTGATGTCCGCGGTCATCTCGCGGTACTCATCCATCGAGGTCCGGTAGTCGAGCGGGATGTCGAGCACGGCACGAGCCCAACCCTGGGACAGATTGCCCACACGCAGGATCTCGCCGTTGCGCACATGCCACAGGGTGCCGGTGAGGTCACGGATCTGGGTGCGGCGCAGGCCGACGTCCTCGACTTCGCCGACGGCTTCGCCCAGGTCGACGGTGTCACCGATTCCATACTGGTCTTCGATGACGATGAAGAATCCCGACAGGTAGTCGCGGACGAGCTCCTGAGCACCGAAGGCGATGGCAACACCGGCGATACCGGCAGAAGCGAGGATCGGGGCGATGTTGAAGCTCAGCGCATCGAGGATCATGAGGACCGCGATGACACTGACGAGGATCGTCGTCACCGACGACAGCATGCGCCCCACGGTCTTCGCCCGCTGGGCTCGACGCTGCTTGATCGTCTGCTCATCGATCCCGGTCCGCTGAGCCTCAAGCGCGGTGGCGGAGAATTTCGCTCGTCCCGCGCTTTCGGCCTTCTCGCTGCCGACCGTGCCCTTGGCCACCGCAGTGGTGAACCGGCGGATGAAGAGCCGGATGATGAGGTTGACGACGATGGCGCCGATGATGATCACGGTGATCTTCAGCGGAGCGCCGAGGAGGAACGTTGCCCAATCGAAGTCACTTGCGTTCTGAACAGTGGAGTCTATTGCATCGGTTGTCATGATCTTTCGAGACTAACTGTGAAGGTTCAATGATCCCTTGGAAGCGCTGGACACACGCTGAACCTGCAGCGCCCGATTCGCATCGGCTAAGTTCTCCCGCATCAGCCGCACCAGGCCCTTCGGCGCTGAGGGATGCTCGTCGAGCCACTGTGACGTGGCGTCGACTGTGGCAGAACTCACCGGTGGGTACAGCCGCAGAGTCATCGTCTGCGCCATCTCCAGGGTGCGCGTCTCCCACCAGCCTGCCACCCGTGCGAAGTATTCGTCGGCGAAGGACCGCAGCGGCGCCTCGGCGGCGATGGAATCCCCGGAGTTCGTCTGCAGCCCGGTGCCGAAGCCGAGAGCGAGCGCCCCGAGTTCCGAGTTCGGCAGATCTGCATCGTCGACCATCCTTGTGAAGGCCTGCGATTTCGACGCCGAGTTGGGGCGGCTGGCCCGTGCGGTCGCGGCGTGGCGGACGCCGGTGGCGCTGGGGTCTCTGCGGCTCATCTCCCCGACGGTCGAATCGTCGACGGCGTCGTTCGAACACAGACCGATGATGATCTCCCACGTGAGATCGGTGTCCAGGGCGACCCCATAGACGCGTTCGGTCTCCGGTCGCAGCCAGGACTTCAGACGCTCCAGCTGCATAGGTGTGGTCGCGTGACGGATGAATCCGCGCACGAACTGGAAGGCCTGGTCCGATCCTTCCTCGGTCGCCTCGAGGACCTCGAGGAAACGGTCAGCCACCTCGGCGTGCATCCTCTCGCGCTCCTGCGGCGGCAGGTAGGAGCCGACCGCGGTATCGAGCTGGCGCATCTGCGTGAGCAGTCCGGAGGAATGGGTGATGGCGCCCAGATGGGTGAGCACAGTGTTGATGTAGTCGTGGACGGGCCGTTCTCCGTCACGGACTTCATCCCACAGCGTTGCCAGCACGAGGAGCTGGGTGAGCGAATCGTCGAAGTCACCCAGTCTGTTCGCCGCAGTGTCCATGCTGCGGGCGTCGAAGCGGACCTTCGCATAGCTGAGATCGGCGTCGTTGACGACGATGACATCGGGCAGGGCCAGGCCTCGAGCCTCGTCCACCTCTGCGGATTCTCCGTCGATGTCGAGGGGGAAGGAATGAGTGCGTTGCAGACGTCCCTGCCCATTGTCCGAATAGAAGCCGACGGCCAGCCGGTGCGGACGCAGCGACGGGGTCGGCTGACCCGGAATCGACCAGGGCTGCTGAGTCACGCGCAGGCTCGAGATCGTCTGCTCGTCCGTTCCCGATGCCTTGGCCGTGCCATCACCGGCTTCAGTGGTGACGACGGCCTCGAGGAGGTTGACTCCGGATTCCTCCAGCCACAGCTTCGACCAGCTCTCCAGATCCCTGCCCGAGGTGGCCTCGAGCTCCGTGAGCAGATCGGAGAGCTCGGTGTTCGACCACGCGTGCTTGTCGAAGTAGCTCTTGAGGCCGGAGAAGAACTCCTCGCGACCGACCCAGGCCACGAGCTGTTTGAGCACGGAAGCGCCCTTGGCGTAGGTGATTCCGTCGAAGTTGACTTCGACATCGGCAAGGTCCTCGATCGGGGCGACGATCGGGTGCGTGCTCGGCAGCTGATCCTGTCGGTAGGCCCAGGACTTCTCGATCGTGGCGAAGGTCGTCCACGCATCGGCGAATTCGGTGGCCTCGGCCGTCGCCAGCGTCGACATGAACTCGGCGAAGGACTCGTTGAGCCACAGATCGTTCCACCAGCGCATGGTGACGAGGTCGCCGAACCACATATGGGCGAGCTCGTGGAGGATCGTGACGGTCCGGCGCTCAACAAGAGCCTCGGTTGGACGTGACCGGAACACATAGTTCTCGAGGATCGTCACGGCGCCGGCATTCTCCATCGCTCCGGCATTGAACTCGGGCACGAAGAGCTGATCGTACTTCTCGAACGGGTAGGAGACACCGAATTCGCGTTCGAAGAACTCGAAACCGGCCTTCGTGATCCGGAACAGCTTCGTCGCATCGAGGTGCTCGAGCAGAGACGCGCGGCAGTAGAGGCCCAGAGGAACAATCGAACCGTCGGAGGAAGTCAGCTGCGAATGCACGGACTCATACGGGCCGGCGATGATCGCGGTGATATACGACGAAATCGGCGTGGTCGGGGCGAACTGCCACACCGCCATGCCCTCCTGCGGTTCCTCTCCGAGCTCGGCGAAGGTCTCCTTCGCGTCGCTCGGAGTCGGAGTGGGGGAGTTCGAGACGACGGTCCACTTCTCCGGCGCGACGACGGTGAAGGAGTACGGAGACTTGATATCGGGCTGCTCGAACACGGGGAAGACACGGCGGGCGTCAGGGACCTCGAACTGAGAGTAGAGGTATACCTCGTCATCGATCGGGTCGACGAATCGGTGCAGACCTTCTCCGGTGTTCATATAGGCGAAATGGGCATCGACGATGAGTTCGTTCTCAGCGGCGAGGCCGGGAAGGGTGATGCGGGCCGGTGCGACCACCTCGGCGAGGTCGAGGTCGGTGCCGTTGAGTCGGACGCGCTCGACACTCGCGGTGATGGCGTCGATGAATGTCGTCGAATCCGCTGCCGCGGTGAACCGGATACGTGAACGGACGCGGAAACTCTCACCGACTCCTGTGAGGATCAGAGTGTGCTCGTAGCTCGTGACGTCCACGATGGCTGAACGTTCGCGTGCTTCGTCGCGTGTGAGATTGTGTTGCGGCACAGTGAGGTGACCTTCGCTTCGGGAACCGGGTGTACTCGGTCATTCTTTCATGGACAGGCTCCGCTGCGGCGGTGTCGGTGCGACGGATCGCGATTCGGCCACCGTCACCGAGGATGGCCGGTCTTGATAGATTGAGCACTGACACGATGGGTGCCCGGCACGGGACCCGCGAGCGTTTGACGGAGGAGAGACAGTGAGCAAGGAAACACTCGATCTGTGGTTCGACACGGCCTGCCCGTGGGCATGGATGACCTCACGCTGGGGACTCGAAGTGGCGAAGGTCCGCGACGTCGAGGTGAAGTTCCACCCGATGAGCCTGAACTTCCTCAATCGGGACAAAGACATTCCCGAGGACTACCGGGCACTGATGAACCGGGCCTTGGCCCCGATGCGCATCGTCACCGCCGCGATCGCCGAGCACGGTGAGGAGATTGCCGAACCTCTCTACACCGCGATCGGCACAAGGATCCACCCGGGCGGAGAGAAGGACTTCGAGAAGGCAGTGTCCGAGGCTCTGGCCGAACTTCAGCTGCCCGCCGACCTCATGAAGTACGGCGAGACCGATGACTACGACGCGCAGCTCCAGGCCTCCCACGACGAGGCTCTGAGCTTGGTCGGCGACGATGTCGGCACACCGATCTGCCGTGTCGCCGGAACCGCGTTCTTCGGTCCTGTCGTCACCCCCGCTCCGAAGGGAGAGGACGCCGGACGCCTCTTCGACGGAGTCCTCGCGGTCGCCTCGACGCCGGGATTCTTCGAACTCAAGCGCACACGTGACCAGGGCCCGAACTTCGACTGAGACTCAACGGTCCGCACAATCAGCGGACTCGATCGATCAACAGATCCCACCGAAAGGCAGACATATGAAGGTTCACCTCGGCACCGACCACGCCGGATTCGAATTCAAGGAGGTGCTCAAGGCGCACCTCGAGTCGGCCGGGCACGACGTCGTCGACCACGGCGCCCTTGAATATGACGCGCTCGATGACTACCCGGCCTTCTGCATCGCCGCGGCACAGGCTGTCGTCGACGATCAAGCCGCCGGTCAAGAAGCACTCGGAGTCGTGATCGGCGGATCGGGCAACGGCGAGCAGATGGCCGCGAACCTCGTCAAGGGTGCACGCACCGCTCTGGCTTGGAACCCGGAGATCTCGAAGTTGGCCCGTCAGCACAACAACGCGCAGATCGTCGCCGTCGGTGCCCGCCAGCACCCGGAAGCCGAAGCGATCGCGATCGTCGATGCATTCTTGGCCGAGCCGTTCTCCGGCGATGAGCGCCACGAACGCCGCATCGACATCATGGCGAAGTATGAGGAGCAGGGCCGGCAGGCTCTGTAAGAGGGAGAACACTGTGAAGATCCACGGCGCTGTGCTGCGCGAGATGCAGCGGCCTCGGCCATTTGCTCAGTCGCAGCCGATGTCGGTTGAGACCCTCGAACTCGATGAGCCGGGTCCCGGTGAGGTGCTCATTCGGATGACGGCGGCCGGGGTCTGCCACTCGGATCTCTCTGTCGTCGACGGCAACCGTCCCCGCCCGCTGCCGATGCTGCTCGGGCACGAAGGCGCGGGAGTCGTTGAGAAGCTCGGCGACGGCGTCGATGATCTCGAGATCGGCCAACAGGTCGTCACAGTGTTCCTGCCTCGCTGCGGGGAGTGCGCGAACTGCCGCACCGACGGAAAACTTCCGTGCACGCCCGGCAGTGCGACGAACGGAGCCGGGACCCTGCCGTTCGACGGACACAAGGTGCGTCTCCACGACGACACCGGCGCCGAGGTGCTCCACCACCTCGGCGCGTCCGTGTTCGCCACTCACGCAGTGGTCAACCGGGCATCCGTGGTTCCCGTCGACGACGATGTTCCCGCCTCCATCGCTGCGGTGCTCGGCTGCGCCGTGCTCACCGGCGGGGGAGCGGTGCTCAACGCGGGACGGCCGGGACCGGATGACGAGGTGATGATCGTCGGCCTCGGCGGAGTCGGAATGGCCGCGCTCATCACGGCTCTGTCGATCGAGACCGCCGGAGTCATCGGCGTCGACGCGAACCCCGACAAGCTGGTGCGGGCGAAGGAACTCGGCGCCGTCGAGGTCTACACCCCCGAGCAGCTTGGCCAGAGGACAGCGCCGATCGTCATCGAATGCGTCGGGCATGCTCGGGCCTTCGAGACCGCGTTCACGGCCACAGCCGTCGGCGGAACGACTGTGACGGTGGGGTTGCCCGCCCCGGATGCGCAGTCTCACATCACCCCGGTGACCCTGACAGCCGAGGCCCGGACCGTGATCGGCTCCTATCTGGGGTCGGCAGTGCCGAGTCGGGATATCCCCGTCTATGCCCAGCTGTGGAGAGAAGGCAAGCTGCCCGTCGAGGAGCTCATCTCCGACACGATCAAGCTGAACGACCTCAACGAGGCCTTCGACGCGCTCTCCGACGGGACGGTCGTCAGGCAGGTCATCGACTTCGAGGCGTGAGCCTCACCTGAGATGTCTCCTTTGGTACTACCTGACGGCGGCTGAGCAACCTAGCGCCAGGTATCTGGGCCGCCCTCAGGTAGTAATTGGGGGCCAGCGTATTTCGGCATGACGAAGCCGCCCGGACCGATCGGTCCGGGCGGCTGGAGTCTGTCGGGATGACAGGATTTGAACCTGCGACCCTCTGTTCCCAAAACAGATGCGCTACCAAGCTGCGCCACATCCCGCGACGGCTCCTATCTAACCACAGGCGGGTCGCGACGTGCACCTTGTGAATCGCGCAAACCCGTCAATGCGATGCACCTCACATTGAGATCGCAGGGGTGACACAGGTCACCGAATGTCGATTTGGCGCTCGAAGAAGTTCTCGACTATAGTCGAACTCGCAACACGGGGATGTAGCTCAATGGTAGAGCCTCAGTCTTCCAAACTGATGGTGCGGGTTCGATTCCCGTCATCCCCTCCACAAGCCGGTCTGACCTGATGGTCAGGCCGGTTTCTTCATTCCCGGACGGGTAAGATCCTCAGATGACCACAGTCGATCAGCCGCCGCAGAGCACGCCCTTGCGCGATGAGCGGGACACTGCGTCGGCGATCGCCCGGCCCAGCCGGCGAGCGATGCTCACCGGAGCGGTCGCCGGGATCGGTGCGATCGGTCTCGGTTCGGCGATCACCGCAGCCCTCGCCGAGGCGGCCCAACCGGATCCCGTCCGCTCGGTCACCGCCGCCTACACCGGATCAGGCCGGCGTGAGGCCCTCGACGCCGTCGCCGCGCGACGCCTGCCCGCACAGTCACGAGTCATGCCGGATCTGTCCGATCCGGGCCCGGCCCGGAGGCAGCGGGAATTCCTTGACAGATGCGAATCGTGGCTGGGAACGCTGCCTGCCCATCGCCGCGACCTCGCTGTCTCCGCCCTGCTCGACCTATGGGTCCTCAGCGACGAGCTGCCCGCGCCGGTCGCCGGATGGGCCGATGCCTGGCGCTATGTCTGGCCGCGGGACACGGCCTTCTCTGCAGTGGCTCTGGCGCGGGTCGGGTTGTCGGAACTGTCATGGAGCCATCTGCGCTGCCTGCAGTCCGTGCAAGCGGTCGACGGGTCGTTTGCCGCCCGCGTCGACCCGTCGACCGGACTGCCTCCGGACGATCGCGAGTCGCAGTTCGACTCCCTCGGTCTCGTCCTGTGGGCGATCTCCGAAGTGCATTCGGTCTCCAGGGCGACGGCCGCTCAGTTCGACCTCGGCGAGTTCGATGACCTTCTGCGACGGACCACCCGGCGTCTCTTCGACCTCACCGACCGCGGTCTTAGCCTGCCTCCGGTCGGCCCGGACTATTGGGAGGTCGGAGAATCCCAGGTCACCCTCGGCTTGGCCGGACCGACTCTGGTCGGGATGAACTCACTCACCGCACTGACGAAGGCGGATCCGGAACTGTGGGGCCGCCTCGGCGAGGATGCGGCAGCCGTTCTGCTCGCAGCGGATGATTTTCGAGCGACCTTCACTCGAACCTTCGGAGCCAATGGGATGCAGCGGTACCCCACCTCGGGCGGATCGGATTCGGCCATCGCCTACCTGCCTGCGGCCGGGCTCGTGTCGAATCGGTCAGATGGGATCTACGCGCTCGAACCCGAGGTTCTCGCCGGCGTCTGGGACCACCTCGAACAGCCGGCCGGAGGGATCAAGCCCGGACACGGCTGGATCATCGACCGCTCCAGCTGGACGCCGTCGACGTCGCTCATGGCGCTCGGCTTCGCGCGCCTCGGGCTCAGCGACCGAGCCGAATCGATCCTCGACTGGCTGGCAGAGCACCGCACGAGCGCAGGGTCCCTGCCGGAGAAGATCAGCGGGGACGGCGATCCGGTCTCCGTGGCGCCGCTGTCGTGGACTGCGGCCAACGTCATCATCACCCTCGACGAACTCTATGGGCACCGAGGTGGAACGAGCTCGTGAAATCACCCCGGTTTCGCGTATCGGGCGGGGTTTCGCGTAACATAGGGGATTGCGTCTTGCGGACGTGCGCGAACTATTCGTGGACTTTCGCTCCCTCTAAGGTCACGAGATGACCGATCAGGCTGTGAGATGACCGTTTGCGGTCACGAACCCGGATGATCAGGTCGGAGATGACCGAAAATGCATGACTGTCGAATTTGAAAGGTCACACTGTGAAGAGCTCCGTCGAGCAACTCGACCCCACCCGGGTCAAGATCAGCGTGGAAGTCCCATACGCCGAACTCAAACCGAGCGTCGACGAGGCATACAAGACCATCGGGGCCCAGGTCACCGTCCCCGGGTTCCGTAAGGGCAAGGTCCCCGCGCGCATCATCGATCAGCGCATCGGCCGTCCTGCTGTGATCCAGGAAGCCATCAACAACGGTCTTGACGACTTCTACCGCAACGCGGTCGAAGAGCACGACCTCAAGCCGATGGGCCAGCCCGAGGTCGAGATCTCCGAGGTTCCCGGACTCGACGGAACCGAAGACGGCGAACTCGGCTTCACCGTCGAGGTCGACGTGCGCCCCGAGGTCACGCTGCCTGCCTACGACACGATCAACATCGAGGTCGACCCCATCGAGGTCACCGACGCCGATGTGGACGAAGAGCTCGAGCAGCTGCGTACCCGCTTCGGAACCCTCGTCGCCGTTGAGCGCCCCGCGGCCAAGGACGACTTCGTCACCCTCGACCTCGTCGCCACCATCGGTGACGAAGAGATCGACACCGCCTCCGACATCTCCTACCAGGTCGGTGCCGGAACGATGCTCGAAGGCATGGACGAAGCGCTCGACGGCCTCTCCGCGGGAGAGACCACGACCTTCGAGACCACCTTCGCAGGCGGCGAGCACGCCGGCGAGCAGGGCACCGTGAAGATCACCCTGGGTGCTGTGAAGGAACGCGAACTTCCCGAGGCCGACGACGACTTCGCTCAGCTGGCCAGCGAGTTCGACACGATCGACGAACTGCGGGAGGACCTGCGCGTCCAGGCCGGCAAGGCCAAGGAGACCGAGCAGGGCGTCCAGGCACGGGACAAGGTCCTCGAGCATCTCATCGAGACCCTCGACGTCCCGGTCCCGGCCAAGATCGTCACCGACGAGGTCGAGCGTCACCTCGAGTCCGAGAACCGTTCGGACGACGACGAGCACCGCAAGGAGGTCACCGAGGAGACCGAGCGCAACCTGCGCACGCAGTTCATCCTCGATGCGGTCTCCGAAGCCGAGAACGTCGAGGTCAGCCAGCCCGAACTCATCGAGTACCTGATCTCCGCTTCGCAGCAGTACGGAATGAACCCCAACGAGTTTGCCCAGATGCTCGACAGCTCCGGCCAGGTCAACGCCCTCGTCGGCGAGGTCTCGCGCCGCAAGGCTCTGGCCGCCGTCCTCGCCGGTGCCACGGTCAAGGACACCGCCGGAAACGTCGTCGACATGGAGGCCTTCACCTCCGCCGGGGACGACGCCGAGGAAGCCGGCGCCGAGGATGCCGACGCGACTGCGCAGAGCGCGGAAGCCGCGGACGAAGCACCTGCAGAGGCCGCCGAAGAGAACTGAGGACGAGCCGCCTCGGCGGTGGAATCCTGATGAGACGGTGGGTACGGATCACGATCCGCACCCACCGTCTTCGCATCTGCGCAGGTCCGATCACGCTGAGGGCGAACACGGGCCTCGCCGCGGACTAAAACCCGGGGGAGAGCGGTTAGAGTCCATAACAAGCCATCCACAGAACACAGGAGTGAAACGTGAGCGCATACGACATGACAGCTCCCGTCGGCCTCGACGCCGGTGGGGGAATGGGTCTGGACGACCACATCTTCAATCGTCTTCTCAAAGAGCGCATCATCTGGCTCGGTTCGGAAGTGCGTGACGACAACGCCAACGCCATTTGCGCGCAGATGATGCTGCTGGCCGCCGAAGATCCCGAAGCGGACATCTCGCTCTACATCAACTCGCCCGGCGGCTCCGTCACCGCCGGAATGGCCATCTACGACACGATGCAGTACATCAAGCCCGATGTCTCCACCGTGGCCATGGGCATGGCCGCCTCGATGGGACAGTTCCTGCTCTCCTCGGGCACCCCGGGCAAGCGCTACGCGACCCCGCACGCCCGCATCCTCATGCACCAGCCGCTGGGCGGCATCGGCGGCACGGCCACCGACATCAAGATCCAGGCCGAACTGATCCTGCACATGAAGAAGCAGATGGCCGAACTGACTGCTCAGCAGACCGGGAAGTCGCTCGAGCAGATCCTCCAGGACAACGACCGCGACCACTGGTTCACCGCCGAAGAGGCGCTCGAATACGGATTCATCGACAAGATGGTCACCCGCGCGTCCGACGTCGAGAACAACTGAGCAGGAGTGAGGGAAGAATGAATTCAATGAACTTTATGCCGGGTTCGACGGCGTCGAACATGCCGCAGTCGCGTTATGTCATGCCGCAGTTCGAAGAGCGCACACCCTATGGCTTCAAGCGCCAGGATCCCTACACGAAGCTCTTCGACGACCGCGTCGTATTCCTCGGCGCACAGGTCGATGACACCTCCGCCGACGATGTCATGGCTCAGCTGCTCGTCCTCGAATCGCAGGATCCTGACCGCGACATCACTCTGTACATCAACTCGCCGGGTGGGTCGTTCACGGCGATGACGGCCATCTACGACACGATGCAGTACATCAAGCCGGAGATCCAGACCGTCTGCCTCGGTCAGGCCGCCTCCGCAGCCGCCGTGCTGCTGGCCGCCGGCACTCCCGGCAAGCGTCTGGCCCTGCCGAACGCGCGAGTGCTCATCCACCAGCCCGCGATGCAGGGGCAGGGACAGGGTCAGGCCTCTGACCTCGAGATCCAGGCCGCTGAAGTGCTGCGGATGCGCGAATGGCTCGAGGGAACTCTGGCAAAGCACTCGAACAAGGAGGCCGCACAGGTCTCGAACGACATCGAACGCGACCTCTTCCTCACGGCCGAGCAGGCCAAGGACTACGGTCTCGTCGACCAGGTGCTCTCTTCGCGCAAGAACGCGAGCTGATCACCTGTCGGAGGACAGGGAAACACTGAGAACGGGTTCGTGCGATTGTGATCGGACGGACCCGTTCTCGGTTCCTTCCGCCGACACACCGAGTCGTGGCTGGGGGCTCGTGTCAGCCACGTATGGGAAGCTATTGAGGTACAGGAAACACGAGCGGTAGAGTTGGGGCCAAGCGTCCTGGCGAAAGGTTGTGACAGTGGCTCGCAGTGCGGACGGAGCAGACCTGCTCAAATGCAACTTCTGTGGGAAGTCTCAGAAGCAGGTTCGGAAACTCATCGCCGGACCTGGTGTTTACATCTGCGATGAATGCATCGGATTGTGCAATGAGATCATCGAAGAGGAGCTCAGCGAATCCAGTCCGGAGCAGGCCGAACTCGAGTTGCCCAAACCTCGTGAGATCTTCGACTTCCTCCAGGAGTACGTCGTCGGTCAGGAACCGGCTAAGAAGGCACTGTCGGTAGCCGTCTACAACCACTACAAGCGCATCCGATCGCTGCAGTCCGGTGACGAGAAGACCCTTGGCTCCAGCGAGTCCGAGGTTGAGATCGCGAAGTCGAATATTCTGCTCGTCGGTCCCACCGGCTCGGGAAAGACCTACCTCGCCCAGTCGCTGGCCAAACGTCTCAATGTCCCATTCGCGGTCGCCGATGCCACCGCGCTGACCGAAGCCGGCTACGTCGGCGAAGACGTCGAGAACATCCTGCTCAAACTCATTCAGGCCGCGGATTTCGATATCCAGCGTGCCGAGCACGGAATCATCTATATCGACGAGATCGATAAGATCGCTCGCAAGTCGGAGAACCCGTCGATCACCCGTGACGTGTCCGGTGAGGGCGTGCAGCAGGCACTGCTGAAGATCCTCGAAGGCACCCAGGCGTCGGTGCCGCCGCAGGGCGGGCGCAAACACCCGCACCAGGACTTCCTGCAGATCGACACGACCAATGTGCTCTTCATCGTCGCCGGCGCTTTCGCCGGGATGGAGGAGATCGTCGCCGGCCGCAAGGGCAAGCACGGAATCGGCTTCGGCGCCCTGCTGCAGTCGAAGAACGACGAAGAGGACCTCTACGCGGACATCCTTCCCGAAGATCTGCTCAAGTTCGGCCTCATCCCGGAGTTCATCGGCCGCCTGCCGGTGCTGGCCACCGTGTCCAACCTCGACCGGGCAGCGCTGATGTCGATCCTCACGGAACCGAAGAACGCCCTGGTCAAGCAGTACCAGCGGATGTTCGAGTTCGACAATGTCTCCCTGACATTCGAGACCGAGGCACTTGAGGCCATCGCCGATCTCGCTCTGCTGCGCGGCACGGGCGCTCGAGGCCTGCGCTCGATCATGGAAGAGGTCCTGCAGCCGGTCATGTTCGATGTGCCTTCGCGCGAAGACATCGCCGAGGTGGTCGTGACCAAGGACGTCGTCGAATCCAATGTCGCCCCGACCCTCGTGCCGAAGTCACGGAACAGGACGAATAAGAAGTCTGCCTGAGTCTCTTTTCGCATGAGACTCCTGGCCGACACACGCCCACTGCGCTACGCGTCGTTCCGACGACTGTGGGTGGCCAATATCGTCACCGTCATCGGTGCGCAGATGACTGTTGTGGCGATCCCCGCACAGATCTTCCATATCACCGGGTCGTCCGGGTATGTCGGGCTCGCCGGTGCGTTCGGGCTGGTTCCGCTCATCGTCTTCGGACTGTGGGGCGGATCGTTGGCCGATGTCATCGATCGACGCAGACTGCTCGTGATCTCGACGATCGGTCTGATCGTCACGAGCGCTCTACTTGCCCTCATCGCGGTGCTCAGCATCGACAATGCCTGGCTGCTGCTGTCGGTGTTTTCGATGCAGCAGGCATTCTTCGCACTCAACCAACCGGCGAGGGGAGCTCTGCTGCCCTCGATCATCCCGCTCGGCCTGCTGCCCGCGGCGAACTCGCTGAACATGACCGTGATGACATTGGGCGCCGTCGTCGGCCCTGTCGTCGGCGGAGCGCTGATCCCTCTGTTCGGGTACCAGTTGCTCTACGTCATCGACGCCGTGTTCCTGTTCGCTACGCTCTACGCAGTGATCCGACTGCCGTCGCTGCCGCCGCAGAAACAGCCCGATACACGGTCTGGGTTCAAAGGCATCGTCGACGGGTTCCGGTATCTGCGGACGAACACCGTCGTCATGGTCTCTCTGCTGGTGGACATCATTGCGATGGTCTTCGGAATGCCGCGGGCACTGTTCCCGCAGATTGCCGCGGAGACCTTCGACGGTCCGCCTGAGGGCGGCATCGTCTTCTCGCTGCTCTTCGCCGCGCTGGCCGGCGGAAGTGCATTGGCCGGGATCTTCTCCGGGTGGGTCTCACGCGTGGAGCGCCAGGGACTGGCCGTCATCGTCGCCATCGTCGTCTGGGGTGCGGCAATGACGGTGTTCGGACTGTCCCTTGAGCTGGCGGCTGGGTTCTGGCTGACCGCACTCGTTGTCGCATTGGCTGCGATGGCGGTCGGCGGAGGAGCCGATATCGTCTCCGGCGCTTTTCGGCAGACGATGCTCCAGGAAGCCGCAACCGATGCGATGCGCGGTCGGATGCAGGGAGTGTTCATCGTCGTCGTCGCCGGCGGACCTCGTATCGCGGACGTCCTCCACGGCTCCGTTGCTGCAGTCACAGACACCACGGTCGCCTCGGCGGGTGGCGGCATCGCCGTCATCGTTCTCGTGCTCGCCTGTGCGGTGGCCTTTCCGACCTTCCGGAAATACCGGGTCGAACGCGGCGGGCACGAGCACACTGTCCCCACTGCCTGATCCATCGAGCAGACCTGACGTTCGACCGTGCTCCTGCTACGAGTCGTCCCCGAATCAGCGCGAGTCGTCGTCCCGGAGGGCCTGCTCCATTCCGGCCAGTATTCCCGGTCACCCCGATCCCATGCCCTTGAACGCCTGACGCCCCAGCGGAGAGTCGACGTCGAGCCCCGAATGAGCCAAGCGGACTCGGTTTCTCCGACATGTCAGGATAGCCCGACTCTTCTGCGCTTTCGGGTATTGTCGCGCAGCTTGCCGCGTACCACTCACACCGGATTGCAAGAGCCATGACGCTCCAGTACTTTCGCATCTCTCAGTGCTGCTCTCGCTCTACCGCGTTGGTGTCTTAACGCCCCGGTGCTGGCGCATCCCTCACCCGTCCTGTCGAAACACCGTTGTGCACCAAGGCGTTGAGTCACGACGGGTGAGGGGCGCCCGATGCGAGAACATGGGGAGATGCGCGGGGGAGACGACGACACCCCCGACTCGCTGCCGAAGCTGCAGGTCGGGGGTGCGTCAGCGTGGTGATGCTGCGGACGGCCGCCAGGTGCGTCAGCTGGTGGTGGCCGAGTAGACGGCGTTCTCTGCGGGCTGGACGACGACGAAGCCGGGGCCGTGGAATGCCAGCTGCACGGACTCACCGGAGCCGCGACCGAAGAATGTGCCGACGCTGACGTCGGTCTTGATCTGCGGGGCCAGCGCCGAGGACCAGCAGACGGCGGCCTGCGGGTCGACGAAGGTCGGTTGCTGCGAGCAGTCGAGGACCATGGGCTCACCCTTGCAGCAGATGGCGGCAGTGCCCTGGCCGGCAAGTTCGAGGTTGAATAGTCCCGAACCGCTGACCATCGCACCGACACCGCCCTTGATGCGTTTGATCTCCCAGCTGAGCGCGTCGTCGAAGGCGAGCAGATTCGCGGTGTTGACGGTCAGTGCGTCCTGCGGACCTTCGAGCGCCATCATGAAGATGTTCGAGGCCTCCCTGGCGAAGAACACCTCTCCGTGTCCCTCGACGCGCATGACGTTTCCGCCCTCGCCGGTGGCTGCCTTCTTCATGAACTGGCCGACCGACTTCGACCCCTGGTGGGTGAAGCGGACATCGCCCTGATAGGCGACCATCGCGCCCTTGGTAGCGATCATCGGCGCGTTCGGCGTGACCACCGAACGCAGCATCTTGTTCGACTGGAGCGTCCACCGCTCTTGATTCTGGACCTCGGCGTTGCGCTTGGAAAAGAGTTCGCTTCTCACGGTTCTGGGGACCTTTCGTTCAGGGAGGACTTCGGTGTTTCTTCAGTGGTCGATAACCATAGTACGGCGGAGAGAACGCAGACCCCGGTCATTTCGTGTATCCGTTCCGGAACATGAACAGAGCCCCACGGCATCCACTGCTCCGACGCTGCGGAGGAACGAATGTCGCGGGGCTCTGCGGGACCAGTTCGGGTCTCAGCTCAGCCGGTGGGGCCGGAAGCTGCTTCTTCTGACAGTCAGGGCCGGCTGGTGTTCGGCTCAGTCCTGGTCGACGAAGTCGATCGAGGCAATGGTGATCTCATCGCCGGCTTCCTCGGTGCTCAGGGACTTGATACGGCCCGCCGCCGTGAGGTCGCCTTCTGCCGCCGTGATCGCGGAGACGACGGTGGCCGGCGCCTGAATGGTCACGGAAGCGACCTCGGTCTTCTGCGACACCTTGGCCTCGGTCTTCGTGCGGCGGATCTCGGTCAGTGCGGCTGCCACCGAGGCTAGCAGCTCGGGATCGACGGACGATTCCGGATGGCTCAGCACCTCATCTGCCGGCCACGGCGCACGGTGGACCGAACCGGTGCGCCACCAGGACCAGACCTCTTCGGTGACGAACGGAGTGAACGGAGCGAACAGACGCAGCAGGACATCCAGAGCAGTGGCCAAGGTGACGTGCGCCGACAGCTGATCGTCAGATCCCGATGAGCCGTAGGAACGGTCCTTGACGAGCTCGACATAGTCATCGGTGAACTCCCAGAAGAAGCTCTCGGTCACACGCAGTGCATGAGCATAGTCGTAAGCGGCCATATGCTTCCCGGCCTGCTCGACGACCTCGGCAAGCTTTGCCAGCAGGGCCCGATCGAGATCGTGGGTGACGGCGCCGAGCTGACCGATGAGACCGGCATGCACACCCTGTGCCAGAGCGAACTTCGAGGCGTTGAGCAGCTTCATCGCCAGCCGGCGGCCGATCTGCATCTGTGCGACGTCATAAGCGGTGTCCGCACCGAGTTTCGCGCTGGCCGCCCAGTAGCGGACCGCGTCAGGACCGAATCCCGGCTTCGCCTCGCCGAGGATGTCCGACGGAACCACGACATTGCCCTTGGACTTCGACATCTTCTTCCGGTCCGGATCGAGGATCCACCCCGACAGGCCGGCGTGCTTCCACGGTGCCGCATCGTTGAGCGAGTTCGCCCGGACCACGGTGGAGAACAGCCAAGTGCGGATGATGTCGTGTCCCTGCGGACGCAGGTCGAAGGGGAAGACCTTGTCGAAGAACTCCTCGTCACGCGACCAGCCGCCGAGCAGCTGCGGCGTCAGCGACGACGTCGCCCAGGTGTCGAGGACATCCGGGTCTGCGGTGAACCCGCCGGGCACATCACGCTGGTCGTCGGTGAAGCCGGCGGGAGCCTCGGCGATGGGGTCGCACGGAAGCGACTCGGGCACGATCGGATCATCATAATCGGGCTGACCATCAGCGTCGAGGCGGTACCACAGCGGAATCGGGACACCGAAGAACCGCTGCCGGGAGACCAGCCAGTCGCCGTTGAGGTTCTCCACCCAGTTCTCGTAGCGGGAGCGCATGTACGCCGGATGCCACTCGATCTCGCGACCGCGGGCGATGAGCGCATCCCGCAGCTCGGCCGACCGCCCGCCGTTGCGGATGTACCACTGACGGCTGGTGACGACCTCGAGCGGTTTGTCGCCCTTTTCGTAGAACGGGACCGGATGCGTGATCGGCTCGATCTCACCGATGAGGTCACCGGAGTCGATGAGCATCTGCGCAATGTCCTTGCGCGCAGAGAACGTCGTCTTTCCTGCCAGCGCCTCATAGTTGGCCACAGCATCGGACTTCGGCGAGTTCGCGATCCACTCGGGCACCTCGAGGTTGAGGCGGCCGCCTCGGTTGATCACCGCGCGGGTCGGCAGATCGAGTTCACGCCACCACGTGACGTCGGTGAGGTCGCCGAAGGTGCAGACCATGGCGATGCCGGTGCCCTTATCGGACTTCGCAAGCTCATGGGCGCGGATCTCGACGCTGACACCGAAGAGCGGCGAAACGACATTCGTGCCGAACAGGGAGGCGTAGCGTTCGTCATCGGGATGGGCGACGAGCGCCACGACCGAAGGAATGAGCTCCGGACGCGAGGTGAGGATGATGATCGGTTCCGCCGAGGTGTCGGCCAGGCCATCAGCGCCCTCGGGGAAGAACTTCACCTTGTGGTACGCGCCTTCGCGCTCACGATCCTCGAGTTCGGCCTGAGCCACAGCAGTGCCGAAGGTGACGTCCCACATGGTCGGTGCGTCCTGCGAATAGGCATGCCCGTTCTTCAGATCGGTGAGGAAGGCCCTCTGGCTCACCGCACGCGAATCGTCATCGATCGTGCGGTATGTGTACTTCCAATCAACGGACAGTCCGGTGGAGCGGAAGAGGTCTTCGAACACCTTCTCGTCCTCGGCGGAGAGCTTCTCGCACAGTTCGATGAAGTTCTGGCGAGAGACCTTGACGAAGTCGCGCGAATTCTTCGGTGCCTTCTCCGGCGGCTGGAAGTCCGGGTCGTAGGACTGGCCGGGATCGCAGGTGACTCCGTAGTAGTTCTGCACGCGACGTTCGGTCGGCAGGCCGTTGTCGTCCCAGCCGAGGGGATAGAACACGTTCTTGCCGGTCATCCGCTGATAGCGGGCGATGATGTCGGTCTGGGTGTAGGAGAACACGTGTCCGACATGCAGCGACCCCGAGGCGGTCGGCGGGGGAGTGTCGATCGAGTAGACCTGCTCGCGATCGGTGTCGACGTCGAAGGCGTAGACATTCTGCTCGCTCCACGCGGCGTCCCATTTGTCCCGCAGCCCCTCGAGGGCCGGCTTGTCAGGAAGGTTCACTGACTCGTGCGTCGAGTCCGAAAAGGCAGGTGTGTTCATAATTGCTGATTTTCTCACCCGGTTCGCGATCGGCCAAACCGGTTCGCGCCAGTGGCCGCGCGAAGCCCGACCGGAGCTCGAGTGCAGCACTCGCGCCCCGGCCGCCCCAGTCCGACGGCGTGGGACGGCTCACACCCTGAAGGCGCAGTGAGTCGCCTGCGCCGCGGGCAATGACATCATGGACACATGGCGCCCTTGGACCGAATTCCGACAGAGAATCCGCCGCCCACGTCGACCGCGTGGATGAATCCGGCACGTGCGATCGCGATCATCGCCGTCGTAGCCATCCATTCCCTGGGCACCGTCGTCGAAGAGAACTTCGCGAGTATGGGACCCGACTGGTGGCTGGCCAACACCATCGACTCCGCCTGCCGGTGGTCGGTGCCCGTGTTCATCATGATCTCCGGGGCTCTGGCCCTCGACCCCGACCGGGGCAGCAAACCGCGCAGGTTCCTGTCCAAACGTGTCTGGCGAATCGGCATCCCCCTCGTGTTCTGGACAGTCGTGTACGTTCTGTTCCGCCGCTACTACCTGCAGCCCGACGATGACACCTGGAACCCGGGCATCGCGATCCTCACCGGATCGCCCTTCGTCCAGCTCTACTTCCTCTACGTCCTTGCCGGTCTGACCCTGCTCACCCCGTTCTTCCGCCTGCTGAGCGTCCATGGCTCCCGCCGTCTGCAGTGGGGGACCGGTCTGATCTTCCTCGGCATCGGCATGACCGACCAGTGGGTGTCGATGGTCTTCGACGTCGGCGAAGCCAATATCGCCACCAGGTTCCTGCCGATGGCCGGTTTCTACATCCTCGGCTGGGTGCTGCGCGATATCGTGCTCTCGGTCAGAGGTGCAGTCCTGGCGTGGGTCAGCCTCATCATCGCGGTCGCCGGAACCGCGGTCTGGGCAGGTCTGGGTCCCGGTGAGAAGCCGTGGATGTTCCCGTATGAATACCTCGCCCCCGGAGTCGTCCTCGCCTCCATGGCCGCCTACCCCCTCCTGCATTTCCATCTGCGCGAAGGCTTCGGACTGCTGCACCGGTTCTACCCGTATTCCTTCGGTGTGTTCCTCCTCCATCCGCTCCTGCTCTACCCTGTCCGAAATGCCATGGGCCTGCCTGACACCGTGCCAGGCGTCCTCCTCCACGCCGTGATCATGCCGATCGCCTATGCGATCATCTGCGCCGCAGTCACCTGGGTGGCAGTGAAGATCCCCGGCTTCCGTGCCGTCTTCGGCGAAGGCGGGCCCCGCAACCCGCACACCCGACCGAGCGTGAAGAAACTCCGACCGGGCGCGAAGGGTGCCCCACCTGCCGCGTCGACGACCCCGGAAGAAACGACGCCACCCGAGCCGGCCGGGAGAGGCCCTTTCGAGACCGATCTCGGCTCAGAAGACACCGCACGCGGCCGAGAGCCGACTCCGTAGACTGAGATGCGAACAGGAAACCCCGCTTCCGGAATCCAGACTCAAACCCGCCGACAGACCCGACAGAGGAGAACACAGATGGAAAAGCTCAGAGCAGTAGTCACAGGAGCCAGTTCCGGAATCGGTGCGGCCACGGTCCGACAGCTGCGCGAGCAGGGCTGGGACGTCGTCGCCGTGGCTCGCCGTGAGGACAAGCTCAAGGCCCTCGCCGAGGAGACCGGAGCCGACTACATCGTCGCCGACCTCACCGATGACGCCGCCGTGGTGTCCATGGCCGAACAGGTGCTCGCCGGCGGAGCCGTCCATTCCCTCGTGGCCAATGCCGGCGCCGCATTCGGAACCGACACCGTCGCCGAAGCATCGGTCGACGGGTGGCGGGACATGTTCGACATCAACGTCCTCGGCGTCCTGCGCGTCGTCAAAGCACTGCTGCCGGCTCTCAGCGATTCCGGCCGCGGAGACATCGTCGTCATGTCCTCAACCGCCGGCCATCAGGCCTATGAAGGCGGCGGTGGCTACGTCGCTGCGAAGCACGGCACCCACTCGATGGCAGCGACCCTGCGCCTCGAGCTCGCCGGCGAACCCGTGCGCGTCATCGAGATCGCACCAGGAATGGTCGCCACCGACGAGTTCACCGTCAAACGCGTCGGCGGTGATGAGACGAAGGCCGCGAAGGTCTACGAAGGCGTCGAGAACCCGCTGACCGCGGACGACGTCGCCGACGCCGTCGTCTACACCCTCACCCGGCCCCACCACTTCAACGTCGATCTCATGGTCATCCGACCGATCGCCCAGGCCGCTCAGCATAAGGTCGCACGCAACCGGGGGCTGTGAGCACCCACGGCTCCAGCCCGGGGCCGCCTCGGCAAGGGAGATCCCCGCGCCGCCGAGTGGTCTCGGGCGGAGTCGACGGTATACGATTGTCTTGCGTCGATCCGGCTATCACCGGGGAGCATCCGGAAGAACGGAACCAGCGTTCGAAACGCCGCGTTCTCAGTAGACCCGGACGGGTGGACCCGTCATCGTCTGAGTGAATGAGCGATCCGCTGACCGACCTGAACCGGTCGGACTGCGGATAAGCGAGGTGGTACCGCGGCAGACTGTCGTCCTCGTGACAGTGACCGCAGTGACCCAGAAGGACGCTCATGACTCAGCCTCTCTATCCCAAGGTTTCGACCTCGACCTTCGGACTCTCGTCGTCCCCGAACTTCCCTGCCATCGAAGACGCTGTGCTGCGCTACTGGCAGGAGGACAACACCTTCAAGGCATCGATCGCCCAGCGCGATGCCGGCGAGAACGGCGAGAACGAATTCGTCTTCTACGACGGACCTCCCTTCGCCAACGGCCTGCCCCACTACGGTCACCTGCTCACCGGCTACGTCAAGGACGTCGTCCCGCGCTTCCAGACGATGCGCGGCAAGAAGGTCGACCGCCGCTTCGGCTGGGACACCCACGGGCTGCCTGCCGAACTCGAAGCCGAACGTCAGCTGGGCATCACCGACAAGTCCGAGATCGGCCGCATGGGACTGGCCGCATTCAACGACGCCTGCCGCTCCTCGGTGCTGCGCTACACCCAGGAATGGGAAGAATATGTGACCCGTCAGGGCCGGTGGGTCGACTTCGACAACGACTACAAGACTCTCAACGTCGAATACATGGAAAGCGTCATCTGGGCGTTCAAGCAGCTCTGGGACAAAGGCCTCGTCTACGAGGGCTACCGCGTGCTTCCGTACTGCTGGAAGGACGAGACGCCGCTGTCGAACCATGAGCTGCGCATGGACGACGACGTGTACAAGATGCGTCAGGATCCGGCCGTGACCCTCGGATACAGACTCAAGGACTCCGACGAGTGGGTCCTCATCTGGACGACGACCCCGTGGACAGTTCCGTCGAACCAGGCCGTGGCCGTCAACCCGGAGATCCCGCTCGTCGCAGTGAACCCCGGTGAAGACGGAGCCGAAGAGCTTCAGGGCAAGACCCTCATCCTCGCCGAGGCGCGCCTGGGTGCCTATGCTCGTGAACTCGGTGCCGAACCGCAGGTTGTGCGCACCTTCCCCGGCAGCGAACTCGTCGGCGCATCCTACGAACCTCCGTTCCCGTACTTCGAGGGCCGTCAGGAGGAGTTCGGCGAGAACATGCACACGATCCTGGCCGCAGACTTCGTCACCGTCGAAGACGGCACCGGAATCGTCCACCAGTCACCCGCCTTCGGTGAAGAGGACAAGGAGCTCACCGACTCCTACGGAATCACCGCCGCCCGTCCCGTCGACGACGCCGGTCGCTTCGATACGACCGTTCCCGACTACGCCGGCCAGCAGGTCTTCGACGCCAACAAGGCGATCATCAAGGATCTGCGCAACCACACGGGTCCGATGGAATCGCGGGGTGCTCTGCTGGTCCGCCACGAATCCTACGAGCACTCCTACCCGCACTGCTGGCGCTGCCGGAACCCGCTGATCTACCGTGCGGTGTCCTCCTGGTTCGTCCGGGTCACCGAGTTCAAGGACCGCATGGTCGAACTCAACGAGCAGATCAACTGGGTGCCCGACAACGTCAAGCACGGACAGTTCGGCAAATGGCTCGAAAACGCCCGTGACTGGTCGATCTCGCGCAACCGCTTCTGGGGCTCGCCGATCCCCGTGTGGATCTCCTCCGACCCGGCCTACCCGCGCACGGACGTCTACGGTTCCCTGGCCGAGATCGAAGCCGACTTCGGACGTCTGCCGCGCAACGACTCCGGAGACGTCGACCTCCACCGCCCGTGGGTCGATGACCTCACCCGTCCGAACCCGGACGACCCGACGGGTCAATCGGTGATGCAGCGCATCCCGGAGATCTTCGACGTCTGGTTCGACTCCGGCTCGATGAGCTACGCCCAGGTGCACTATCCGTTCGAGAACTCCGAA
Organism: Brevibacterium sp. OS20; assembly: GCF_056837565.1. Lineage (NCBI taxonomy): Bacteria > Bacillati > Actinomycetota > Actinomycetes > Micrococcales > Brevibacteriaceae > Brevibacterium > Brevibacterium sp. OS20. The sequence continues at coordinate 1,895,018 of NZ_CM166367.1, forward strand.
TGGTTCGACAACCACTTCCCGGCCGACTTCATCGTCGAATACGTGGGACAGACACGCGGCTGGTTCTATCTGCTGCACGTCCTGGCCACAGCGATCTTCGACCGCCCCGCATTCACGAACTGCATCTCCCATGGCATCGTGCTCGGCTCGGACGGGCAGAAGATGTCGAAGTCCCTGCGCAACTACCCCGATGTCAACGAGGTCTTCAACCGCGACGGCTCGGATGCCATGCGCTGGTTCCTCATGGCTTCGTCCATCCTGCGCGGCGGCAACCTCGTCGTCACCGAACAGGGCATCCGCGACGGTGTCCGCCAGGTCGTGCTCCCGCTGTGGAACACATGGCAGTTCTTCGCCACCTACTCCAACGCGGCCGACGGCCCGGCGGGGGAGAAGACCGGCTACCAGGCACAGTCCCGCTACGACTCGTCCCAGGTCCTCGACCGGTACCTCCTGGCCAAGACGCACGACCTCATCACCGAGTTCGCCGAGGCGATGGAAGGCCTCGACATCTGGGCGGCATGCGAACTCGTGCGCAACTACCTCGACATGCTCACGAACTGGTATGTGCGTCGTTCGCGTCGCCGGTTCTGGGACGGCGGCACCGACACGCATGAGTCCTTCGACGTGTTCTATACCTGCCTGGAGGCATTCTGCCGTGTGGCCGCACCCCTGCTGCCGTTCACGGTCGAAGAGATCTATCGCGGACTGACCGGGCAGCGGTCGGTGCACCTGGCCGACTACCCGGACGCCGAGGCATTCCCCGCCGACGCCGACCTCGTCGCGGCAATGGACCTCACCCGCGATATCTGCTCAACGGCCTCCTCGGTGCGCAAGGCCAACCAGCTGCGGGTGCGCCTGCCGCTGTCGCAGCTGACCGTCGCCACCGACACGGACCTGAGCTCCGACTTCACCGAGATCATCGCCGATGAGCTCAATGTGCGTACCGTCGAGGTCCTCGACGTCGCCGAGGCGGAGGCCGCCGGATTCTCCCTGTCACAGAATCTCGTCGTCAACGCCCGTGCCGCCGGACCCCGTCTGGGCAAACAGGTCCAGCAGGTCATCAAGGCCTCGAAGTCCGGCGACTGGTCCGTCACCGACGGCACCGTCGTCAGCGGCGGAATCGAACTCGTCGACGGCGAGTACACCCTCGAATCCGTGGCCGAATCCGGCACCGAGGGCATGGAGCTCGCGGCACTCGACTCCGGCTTCCTCGCCCTCGACACGCGGGTCACACCCGAGCTCGAGGCCGAAGGCATGGCACGAGATGCCGTGCGCGCCATCCAGGGCATCCGCAAGCAGCTCGATCTCGACATCTCCGACCGGATCGCCGTCACCATCGAAGCCGGCACCGAGGTGGTCGCCGCGCTCGAGCCTCACATCGACCTCATCGCCGGTGAGACCCTGACGACCGCTCTGAACTTCGGCCCGGTCGCGGCCGATGCCGATGTCTTCAGCCCCGAAGAGCTCCCCGGCGGCACCCGTCTGGCGGTGAAGCGGGCATGAGCGAGCACAACACCCCAGCCGAGGATCCGGTGGCAGCAGCCGAGGAGCTGTTGGCCGCTGTCGAAGATCCGCAGACCGCAGAACAAGACGCGGATTCGGAACCTCTGCCCGAACCGGTCGTCGATGAGGCCACTCGGGCCGAGCTCGCCCGCGTCTATGCCCTGCTGCTGGCCCGGGCGGGGGAGACGCAGGTCGAGCTGCGCCTCGATGCGACTCGGAGGGCGTGTGAGATCCTCGGCGATATCCACACTGCGGCCCCGACGATCACGATCACCGGCACGAATGGGAAGACCTCGACGGCACGGATGATCGATTCGCTCATCTCCGCTCATGAGCTCCGGGTCGGTCGGTTCACCAGCCCCCACCTGCATTCGGTGACCGAACGGATCTCCGTGGACGGCGCCCCCGTGTCCGCTCACACCTTCGTGCGCATCTATGACGAGATCGCCCCGTACCTCGAGATCGTCGATGCCCAGCTCGAATCCGAAGGACGCGCGAAGCTCACCTACTTCGAAGCGCTGACCGTGCTGGCCTTCGCCGTGTTCGCCGATGCTCCGGTCGATGTCGTCGTCACCGAGGTCGGCATGGGCGGACAATGGGATTCGACGAACGTCGCCGATGCTCAGGTGTGCGTGTTCACGAAGATCGGTCTCGATCATCAGGCGTTCCTCGGCGACACCATCGAGGAGATCGCTGCGACCAAGGCTGGGATCCTCGACCGCAGCGTCGAGGACAGCCCGGCTCCCGAACCTGTTGCCGTGTCTGCTGTCCAGGACGAGGCCGCCCAGGCGGTCCTCGACGAGGAAGCTGCCCGTCGTGAGATTCCGCTGGCCGCCGAAGAGCGGGACTTCCGTCTCCTCGAACGGCAGCGGGCCGTCGACGGTCAGCTCATCACGGTCCAGGGCCGCAGAGACGTCTATTCCGACCTGTTCCTGCCGCTGCACGGAATTCACCAGGCCCACAATGCCGCAGTCGCGATCGTCGCAGCCGAGGCCTTCCTGGGAGCCGAAGACAAGCCGCTCAATCAGGAGACGGTGGCCGAGGGGCTGGCCCGCGTGACGTCACCGGGCCGCGCGGAACTCCTGCGCACGGGACCGAGCGTCGTCGTCGACGGCGCCCATAACCCGGATGCTGCGCATGTGCTGGCCGAGACCCTCGCCGAGGCGTTCGACTTCGACTATGTCGTCATCGTGCTGGCGATGCTGGCGGACAAGGACAGCGACGGTGTCATCGAAGAGCTTCATCGCAGCGCAGATGTGTTCGTCGTCAGCGAGAATCTCAACTCCCGTGCGCTGCCGGCAGGCGACCTCGCCGAGGCGGCGCGGGAATGGGTCGACGAGGATTCCGTCATCGTCGCCTCCGATCTCAATGCCGCTCTGATGAAAGCCATCGACCTGGCCAACAGCGTCGATGCGAAGAGTCCGGGAATCGTCGTCACCGGCTCCATCTACACCGTGGCCGAAGCGCGCCTGCTGCTCGGACGAGGGGAGGAGGGATGAAATCGAAGTACCCCGTGCTCTGCGGATCGATCCTCATCTGCGAGCTCGTCGTCGTCTACTTCGCCGTGCTCACGACCTTCGGCTTGTCGGTGAAGTCAGCGCAGACCCTGACCCTGGCACAGCTGCTCATCGGCGCCTCGGTCATCGCAGTGTTGGCCATCATCGCCGTCATCCTGCTGCCGCGGCGGATCGGTGAGAAACGTCCCGGTGTGATCATCGGCTGGGTCGTGCAGGGGCTGCTGCTGGCCTCCGGCTTCGTGCTCACCTCGATGTTCTTCGTCGCAGCGCTGTTCATCGCCCTGTGGGCCGTGGCCGTGTACTGGTCGGCCCGCATCGATCGTGAGGTCGCCGCGCGCGGCTGAACTGTGAGAACGCCGAGGCGGGAGCGCCTCGGTGCCCGGGTAGACTGTGGACCGACGTCCACACGACATTGGAAGGACCGGAATGGAACGTACGCTCATCCTCATCAAGCCCGACGGAGTCGCTCGCGGACTCGTCGGACAGATCGTGGCCCGAATCGAAGCCAAGGGCTATGCGATCGACGCCTTGGATCTCCGTTCGGCCACCGCCGCCGAACTGGCAGCCCATTACGCCGAGCACGAAGGCAAGCCCTTCTACCAGCCGCTGGTCGACTTCATGTCCGAAGGGCCGATCGTCTCGATCATCGCCTCCGGACAGGGCGTCATCCCCGGCTTCCGGTCCCTGGCCGGCGCCACCGACCCGACGGCAGCTGCTCCCGGCACGATCCGCGGCGATCTCGGTCGCGACTGGGGTGAGAAGGTGCAGAAGAACCTCGTCCACGGATCCGATTCCACCGAATCGGCCGAACGCGAGATCGGAATCTGGTACCCGGCCGAAGGCTGATGACAGGCAGAAGACCGATCGCGGCCGACGTCTGAGCCGAGCCGGTCGAATAAGTGAGGGTGCCCCACCGTTTGGTGGGGCACCCTCACTGCATGTGATTCATGGTCAGAGCAGATTGGAGAAGAATGCCCAGAACTGCACGACGATGCAGGCGAAGATGATGAGCATCCACAGCACCGACAGGGCGATGTTCTCCTTCGCCAGGACCCTCAGCACGGCGTTGTCGGCGGCGCGCCGACCGAAGGCGCCGGTGAGCAGATTGCGGGCGGTGACGGCCATGAACATCGGAATCGTCACGGTCCACACGATGATGCACCACGGGCACCCGACTCCGATCTTGTAGATCGAGACGTAGAACAGGAACATCACCAGCGCCACGCCGCAGCCCAGTCCGATATTCAGTCCCACCATCACCCAGCGGGGCAGCCGGGTGCCGGACAGGATGAGCACACCGAGCAGCAGCGGAATGATGAAGGCTGCCACGCCCATGAGCTGATTGGGAAAGCCCAGGAGCTCGGCTTCGGCATGTTCCATGACCGAACCGCACGAGAAGAACGGGTTGAGGTCGCACGAGAGCACGACGTCCGGGTTCGCCAGTTTCTCGTACTTCTCCGCCGACAGTGAGAACGAGGCGAGGAAGCCGATAGCAGAGGCGATGATGAGGAAGATCCCGAAAGGCACCGATCTGAGCACCCACGACGAGGTGGTGTCGGCGGACTCGCGATCATCGGAATGAGTCAGAGTGGTGTTCACTCCTCAAGAATGCCTGGCCATGTCCCGTGCGGCAAACCCCGGCCCTATCGAAACCTCAGCGCAGAGGCACTTCTGTGACATAATGGTCGGACGGATACCTGTTCTCACACCGAGCAGGAGATGTGCCTCCACCGAGTCGAGGGTATGACCTCGCAGGTCGACAACAAGATGAGGCAGCACGGAAGGCCTACGCGCTGAGCGCGAGCCGGATGTGCCATCCACAGGTTTCGGTCCATTGCGGACCATGCAAGGATCCGAAGATCCGTACGGTGTGGACGGCGTCTTCGGACTGGGAGATACGATGAACGATACGTCGAACGACGGCACAGAGTCGACAGATCCGACCGAAGGCATTCTCGCGGACCTCGCGAATCTGCAGCAGTCGGCGGGTGCCAAGAACGCCGAACACGAGGATGTCGACGACAGCGTGCGTGCGCGCCTCGATGACATCGCCGAGGCGGCCGAGTCGCTGCGCATCGGTGATGCCGATGACAGCGACGACGAAGAGGACGAAGAACCGACCCCTCGCCGAGGCGGGCAGAAGTCCGCACGCGATGCCGTGGCCAATCGGGGACTCGTCTTCGAGGAATTCGTCCGCGGAGACTCGGACGACGATGACGACGATCACGACGACGCTGACAATGCCGATGGCGACGAAGAGGACGATGAGTCCGATGCTGCGTCGCAGGCATCGCCGAGCTTCGACCCGCGCAATCCCTTCGCGGCCCCGGCCGCTCCGGCTGCCGCACCCGAACCCCGCACGACTCCAGCCGTGCCCTATGACGGCGGCCTGATCTTCCAGGTGCCGAAGGCCGAACACGCCGAGGTCATCACGGTCGACGACGATGACTCCGACGACGACTGGGAAGATTCCCACGACTCCGATGAGGACACGTCGTCCTCACAGGAGAACCGTCAGAACGACCGTGGTGAGGACGATTCCTCCAGCGGTCCGCGTCGGCGGCGAGGCGGCCGCGGGCGCCGATCGCGGGGTCGCGATGACTCCCACGACGATTCCTCGGACTCCGATGACGACTCGAAGGACTCCGAGGACGACTCCTCGGACTCTGCCGGCAACCAGGACGCGAAGTCGTCGAAGCGGGGATCTCGGTCGAGCAATCGCGGTTCGAAGCGTTCCGATGCGGATGCCGAGGACTCACATTCGAAGTCGGATCATCAAGACTCCGATCACAAGGAGTCCGACCACAGGGACTCCGACGATTCGGATTCGGACGATGGTGATGACGACTCCGACGGCGGCTCGCGCCGTCGCCGCCGTCGCCGGTCTCGCACCCGCAGCACCGACCGCGACGAAGTCACCTCGCTCAAGGGTTCGACCCGCCTCGAGGCAAAGCGCCAGCGTCGTAAGGAGGGCCGCGAGGCCGGACGCCGCCGCCCCATCATCACCGAAGCCGAATTCCTCGCTCGACGTGAATCCGTCGACCGGACCATGCTGGTGCGGGAGAGCGGTGACCAGACTCAGCTCGTCGTCGTCGAAGACGGGATCGCTGTCGAGCACTACCTCAAGGAGAACCGTCAGCAGTCCTCGCTCATCGGCAACGTCTACTTGGGCAAGGTCCAGAACGTGCTGCCGAGCATGGAGGCGGCATTCATCGACATCGGCAAGGGCCGCAACGCCGTGCTCTACGCCGGTGAGGTCAATTGGGACGCCCTCGGCATGGACGGCAAGGCGCGCCGCATCGAAACCGCGCTGAGTCCCGGCGACGCCGTGCTCGTGCAGGTGACGAAGGACCCGATCGGGCACAAGGGCGCCCGCCTGACCAGCCAGATCTCCTTGCCCGGGCGGTTCCTCGTCTACGTTCCGGGCAATTCGATGACCGGAATCTCGCGGAAGCTGCCCGACAACGAACGCGCACGTCTGAAGAAGCTGCTCAAACAGCTCGTCGGCGATTCGAACGGCGTCATCGTGCGCACCGCTGCCGAGGGTGCCACCGACTCCGATCTCTCGCGTGATGTCGAACGTCTCGCCAAACGGTGGGAGACGATCGAGAAGAAGTCGAAGTCGACGAAGGTGCTGGCCCCACAGCTGCTCTACAGCGAGCCGGACATGATCGTGCGCATCATCCGTGATGTCTTCAACGAGGACTTCAGCTCGCTCGTCATCGACGGCGACGGCGCATGGAACACCATCCACGAGTATGTCGAATCCGTCGCACCGGACCTGCTCGATCGTGTCCACAGTTACAACGAGGACGAGGACATCTTCGACCACTACCGGATCGAAGAGCAGGTCCAGAAGGCGCTGCAGCGTACGGTCAACCTGCCCTCGGGAGGTTCACTCGTCATCGACCGCACCGAAGCGATGACGGTCGTCGACGTCAACACCGGCAAGTTCACCGGCTCCGGGGGCAACCTCGAGGAGACGGTGACCCGCAACAACCTCGAAGCCGCAGAGGAGGTCATTCGGCAGATCCGCCTGCGCGACATCGGCGGAATCATCGTCGTCGACTTCATCGACATGGTGCTCGAGTCCAACCGCGACCTTGTGGTGCGCCGCCTCGTCGAGTGCCTCGGTCGCGACCGGACGAAGCATCAGGTGGCCGAAGTGACATCGCTGGGACTCGTGCAGATGACGCGCAAGCGCATCGGCACCGGACTCGCCGAATCCCTTGTCAGCGCCGGTGAAGACCTCACCGGCCGTGGACTGCTTCTGCCGGGTTCGGAAGAAGATGGATCGAAGGCGCATCGCGGCGGCCGCTCGGCGAACCACGACAACCGCCGTGACCGCAAGCGCCGGGGAGACTCAGGCTCGAAGTCCAAGCACAATGAGTCCGAATCGGCAGATGAGACAGTGTCATCGGACGCTTCTCGGTCAGCCGTCGCCGCGATCGCGAAGGCCACGCTGAAGAAGGATGATGCCGATTCGCCCGAATCGACGTCCGACGCTCAGACGCAGTCCGATGATTCGGCGAACAACGGCGAGAACGGCAAGTCCCGATCGCGTTCACGGAACGGCCGGCGACGTTCGCGCTCGAACCGGAGCGACGACTCGCAGGCTGAGACGCCCGACGAGAAGCCCACCGGCAGCGAGAAGTCGAACGGCGCTGAGCACACACCGGCGGAAGCGACGCCTGCGAACGAGCAGACACAGTCCGCTGAACAGAAGCCGGCAGCCGAGCAGAAGCCGGTCGTCGAAGAGCCGAAGGATCTGCCGTTGATGATCGGCGCGGACAGCGAGACGAAGGTCGCCGCCGCTGAACCGGTCAAGAGCACTCCGGCGAAGAAGCGCGAACCGGCGAAGAGGGCCCCTGCCCCCAAGCAGGAGCAGCTGCCTGCCTCGTTCGTCATCATCGGTGAGGACTGAACGCCTCTCCTGAGCTGAGACAGAAGACAGCGCCCCGCCGACGGATGACGTCGGCGGGGCGCTGCCGTGTGCGGTGGACCCAGCTCCGGGAGGTCAGCCTGCCGACTGCTGATTGCGGGTGGTGCTGATCGTCGGCTGTGCGGCCTGGTCACCGCAGAGGACGATCATCAGGTTCGATACGAGGTCGCTGCGTTCGGTCTGCCCGAGCCTGACGATCTGCCGTCCTTCGATCTCCTCGATCGCCGTCTCGACCATGCCCACAGCTCCTTCGACGATGAGCTGACGGGCGGCGACGACGGCCGTGGCCTGTTGGCGCTGGAGCATGGCACGGGCGATCTCCGGGGCGTACGCCAGTTGGGTGATGCGCGACTCGATGATCGTGACGCCCGCAGCCATGACCCGGGCAGCGACCTCATCGGAGAGCCGCGAGGTGATCTCGTCGGCGTTGTCACGCAGCGACATACGGCCGGGATCCGAGGAATCATAGGCATAGGAGTTGGCGATGTGACGAACCGCGGTCTCCGCCTGGATGGCGACGAACTCTTCGAAATCATCGACCTCGAACATCGCCTGTGCGGTATCGCGGACCTGCCAGACCACCACGGCGCCGATCTCGATCGGATTGCCGTCGAGATCATTGACCTTCAGCGTCGAGGTCTCATGGTTGCGGATGCGCGTAGAGATCTGATCCTTCGTGTAGAAGGGATTGACGAATCGCAGACCCGACTGCCTGACCGTTCCGACGTACTTGCCGTAGAGCTGGAGGACGACGGCATGTCCGGGCGCCACCGAGGTGCAGCCCTTGAACAGGAACATCGAAGCGATGAAGCTGAGGACGGCCACGATGAAGAGGACGACACCGACCGCGACCTGGGCGAAGGTCATGACGAACCCGACGATGCCCAGGAGCACAGCGAGGAGCAGCAGAACGATGGCGCCGACGATCGCGAAGTAGCCTGAGACCCCGCCCGCCGGCTTCTCTCGGACACGTTCGCCATCGGGGGAGACGATGCGCTTGGGGGCAGAATTCCCCTGCCCCGAGGCGGATGGGCCGCGGTGGGAATTCGGCGTCTGCGAAGCGGACCGTCGGTTCCCAGGGGGCGGTGCCTGCGACGAGACAGGTCCGGACCCGGTGGACGGGACCGGACCTGAACCGGCAGGCTGTCCGTCCGTGCGACGACTCTGCGGTGCCGGTGGCAGCGGTGTGCCTTCACGGTGGTGCGGCGGCGCACCGGTGTTCGCTTGGGCGCCGGCGGGCGGACCATACGGTGGCGTCGTGCCCGAACCGCCGATCGACCCGGACTGAGCACCTTGCGAACCATAGTGGCCATTGGGATTCGTCACTGCTTCAGCCCCGGGATAGGCCGCGGGCTGACTGTGTCCGGCCTGGATATGTGTGCTCTGATCACCGCTGGGGACGGGGCCGCGATCGGGGTTCGGGCCCGAGGATCGATTCGGTCGCTGACCGGGCTGCTGAGGATTCTGAGTCATGCCCCCAGTCTAAGTCAGGTAATGAGACGCGGATCTCAAAAGTCCCGCGAACGCCCCATTTGGTAACGGTTCGATAACTGAAACGGTCCCACAACATGGAACGCTTGAATGTGACGCAAGTCTCAGTAGGTTGTCGCACTATGAACAATCTTCAAATCTCAGCAGCGCCGGTCTCGCCGGTCGACGATGCCATCAACTCTTGGTTCGACCCGATCGCCACATGGTTCGGCAGCATCATCTTCTTTCCGCTCACCTTCGGAGACTTCTCGTTCCCCTTCGTCGTCCTGTGGCTGATCTTCGCCGCAGCGGTCTTCACCGTCTACTTCGGTTTCATCCAGGCTCGAGGGGCGAAGCTGTCTCTCGAGATCATCCGCGGAAAATTCTCGTCGAAGTCCGACCCGGGTGAGGTCACCCATTTCCAAGCCCTTGCCTCTGCCCTGTCGGGCACCGTGGGCCTCGGCAACATCGCCGGTGTCGGCGTAGCCATCGCTCTCGGCGGCCCCGGAGCGACCTTCTGGATGATCGTCGCCGGCCTCCTCGGCATGTGCACGAAGTTCGTCGAATGCACCCTCGGGGTGAAGTACCGTGAGATCGACGAGAACGGCGTCGTCCACGGCGGTCCGTTCAAATACCTCCCCGTTGCGTTCCGACGCTTCTCGAAGCCCGTGGCGACCGCTCTGACCGGACTCTTCGCCGTCGCCATCCTCATCTTCGGTGTCGTCGGCGGCGGCATGTTCCAGGCCAATCAGACCTTCGCCCAGGTCCGCACCGCCACCGGCGGCGATGACGGCTTCCTGGCCGGCCCCTTTGCCTCACTCGTGTTCGGACTCATCTTTGCGGGGCTCGTGGCCCTGGTGATCCTCGGCGGCATCCGCTCGATCGCAAAGGTGACCGACAAGCTCGTCCCTGGAATGGCCATCTTCTACGTCGTGTCATGCCTCCTCGTGCTCGGTCTCAACTACGCGAACATCCCGAACGCCATCGGCGAGATCTTCGCTGGAGCGTTCAACCCTCAGGGAGTGGCCGGCGGCATCGTCGGAGTCATGATCATCGGCTTCCAGCGTTCGGCCTTCTCGAACGAAGCCGGCATCGGTTCGGCGGCCATCGCCCACTCCGCTGTCAAGACCCGTCGCCCCATCTCCGAAGGATTCGTCGCACTGCTCGAACCTTTCATCGATACGGTGATCATCTGCACCATGACCGCGCTGACCATCATCGTTGCCAACCAGGCTTCGTATCGAAACGACCTCGGTGAGGGCGAGATCGGCGGAGTTGCTCTCGCCTCGGATGCATTCTCCACCGTCGCCTCGTGGTATCCGATCCTGCTGGCCATCGCCGTCGCACTGTTCGCCTTCTCGACCCTCATCACATGGGCGTACTACGGGGAGCGGGCGTGGAGCTATCTGTTCGGTCGCTCGAAAGCCACGATCATGATCTTCCGCACGCTCGTCTGCCTCTTCGTCGTCGTCGGCTGCATCGCCAGCTTCTCCAAGGTCGTCGAATTCGCCGATGCGGCCCTGTTCATGTGCGCGTTCATCAATATCCTCGGCCTCTACATGCTCATGCCGGTGGTCAAGAAGGAGATGAGGAAATACCTCGCCGACCGGAGGGCCGGAACGCTCAACGACCCGGACACCGCCGACGCCGTCCCTGTCGACCAGCCCGCCTGAATCCCGACCTCCGTCGGCATCGGAGGAGCACCAGCTCGATCAAGGATGCCTGTGCGCCGCGCCCAAACGGATGCGGCGCACGGGCATGTCCGGGCATCGATAGACTGGGAGCGTGGATGAGAACAGAGACGACAGAACACGCGCAGTCGAACGGCTGCAGGAGCTGCGAGGCAGCATCGACAACATCGATGCCTCCCTCGTTCACCTGCTCGCCGAGCGCTTCAAACTCACCGAACGCGTCGGTGAACTCAAGGCCGACCACGGTCTGCCCCCGGCCGACGAGTCGCGGGAAGCCAGGCAGGTCGCCCGACTGCGAGAACTCGCCGAGGAGTCCCATCTCGATCCGGAGTTCGCAGAGAAGTTCCTGGCGTTCATCGTCGCCGAGGTCATCCGCCGGCACGAGCGCATCGCGGAGACGCGCGAAAGCTGAGTCGACGTGCCCGGGGAGCCGCCTGCCTCCGGGAGTGAACGAGAGATGGCTCACAATGGGCAGGTCTTCCCCTCGAGCATGAGCGGCGGGTTTGCCGTTGCTGTGCACTCTCGACTAGAATTGATCGTCGGTGCGCGTGACGCACCACGGCTGGTGATTCCTCTCAATGGGATGTCTGCGGGACTCGTTCTGCGGCAGCCAAGGGACAACCGCCGTTCGTTTGTTTTCAACAGAAAGAGGGTTCGACCATGGTCTATGCCATCGTCCGCGCCGGAGGCCACCAGGAAAAGGTGAGCGTCGGCGATATCATCACAGTCAACCGAATGAAGGCGAAGGCTGGAGACAGCGTCGAACTCGATGCCGTACTTCTTGTCGACGGTGAGACGGTCACGACCGATCCCGACGCACTGGCGAAGGTCTCGGTCAGCGCTGAGGTCGCCGGTGAACTCCGCGGTCCCAAGATTGTGATCCAGAAGTACAAGAACAAGACCGGGTACAAGAAGCGTCAGGGCCACCGCCAGGACCTCACCCGTCTGAAGATCACGAACATCAAGTAAGAGGAGACTTCTCACATGGCAAGCAAAAAGGGAGTCAGCTCGACCCGCAACGGTCGCGACTCGAACCCACAGTACCTCGGCGTGAAGCGCTTCGGCGGCCAGGCCGTCAAGGCCGGCGAGATCATCGTCCGCCAGCGCGGAACCAAGTTCCACCCCGGAGCCAATGTCGGCCGTGGAGGAGACGATACCCTCTTCGCTCTGACCGCCGGTGCCGTGGAATTCGGAACCCGCAACGGTCGCAAGATCGTCAACATCGTCGGAGCCTGATCCTTCCCGGATCCGTTCCGTCGTCAATATGATCTCTCCCTGAAAAGGGAGCATGAAGGGTGAGTCGAACGACTCACCCTTCATCTGATATAAGGACATTATGGCCACCGAGTTCGTAGACCGTGTCACCGTTCACCTCGCCGCAGGCGCAGGTGGGAACGGGTGTGCCTCGATCAGGCGCGAGAAATTCAAACCGCTCGGCGGGCCCGACGGCGCCGACGGCGGCAACGGCGGCAACATCATCTTCCGCGTCGACCGTCAGACCACCACCCTGCTTCCCCTGCACCACCGTCCGCACGTGCGTGCCGACGACGGCGGGATCGGCAAGGGCGATCTGCGCCACGGCGCCGACGGCAGAGACCTCATCGTCGACGTCCCCGAGGGCACCGTGGTGAAGAACACCAACGGTGACGTCATCGCCGACCTCGTCGAAGAAGGAACCGAATTCACAGCAGCCGCCGGTGGCCGCGGCGGTCTCGGCAATGCCGCGCTGGCTTCGACGAAGCGCAAGGCCCCCGGCTTCGCGCTCCTCGGAGAGCCCGGGCAGACCCTCAGCCTCGTGCTCGAACTCAAGACGATCGCCGATATCGCCCTCGTGGGATACCCATCGGCGGGCAAGTCGAGCCTCATCGCTGCGCTGTCGGCCGCCAAGCCGAAGATCGCCGACTACCCATTCACGACACTCGTGCCCAACCTCGGGGTCGTTCAGGCCGGCGACACGCGCTACACCGTCGCCGACGTTCCCGGACTCATCCCCGGCGCATCTGAGGGCAAGGGACTCGGCCTCGAGTTCCTCCGCCACGTCGAACGCTGTGCCGGCCTCGTCCATGTCATCGACATGGCCACGTGGGAGCCCGGACGTGATCCCGTCTCCGACCTCACGATCATCGAATCCGAACTCGCCGCCTATGCCGTCGACCTCGACGACGGGAGCGGACTCCTGCCGCTCTCGCAGCGCCCGAAGCTCGTGGCGCTGAACAAGATCGACATCCCCGACGGTCGCGACCTTGCCGATATCGTCCGGCCCGATCTCGAGGCCGCCGGATACCGGGTCTTCGAGATCTCGGCAGTCAGCCATGCCGGTCTGCGGGAACTCTCGTTCGCCATGGCCGAGCTCGTGCTCGCCGAACGGGAACGTCGCGCCGAGATCGAAGCGACACCGCAGCGCGTGGTCATCCGTCCGAAGGCCGTCGACGATCGCGGATTCGAAGTCCGTTCCGAACGCACCTCCGATGGCCCGCTGTTCCGCGTCCTCGGCGACAAGCCTCGTCGGTGGGTGCAGCAGACGGACTTCGGAAACGACGAAGCCGTCGGCTACCTCGCCGACCGCCTCGAGCACCTCGGCGTCGAAGAGGCTCTTTTCAAGGCCGGAGCGAAACCCGGCGACACCATCGTCGTCGGCGGAGACGACGGCGTCGTCTTCGACTGGGATCCCACAACCGTCGGCGGAGCCGAACTGCTCGGCTCCCGCGGATCGGACGCCCGACTCGACGAGGAAACGCGCTCCACACGCAAGGAACGCAAGGCCGCTTATCACGAGAAGATGGACGCGAAGGCCGCCACCCGGGCCGAGTTCGAACAAGAACGGTTGGCCGAACGAGCACACCGCGAGAGCCGCCTCGGTGCACCTGCGACAGAGTCTGGTGAGGGAGCCGGCGAGGAGTGAGCGCCGCAGCTCAGGCGGACTCTTCCGCAGGATCGTTCCGTGACGACATCGCCCGAGCCCGTCGCATCGTCGTCAAGGTCGGATCGTCCTCGCTGACGACGATCGACGGCGGACTCGACGAAGCCAAACTCATCGCGCTCACCGATGTCATCGGGGCGCATCGATCAGCCGGTCATGAGGTCATCCTCGTCTCCTCCGGCGCGATCGCGGCCGGACTGGAGCCGATGGGGCTGAAGAAGCGCCCTCGAGACCTCGCCAGCCAGCAGGCGGCGGCCGGGGTCGGTCAGGGACTGCTCATGGCCGCATACACGCGAGCGCTGGGACGCTACGACCTCGTTCCCGGCCAGGTGCTGCTCACCGCCGATGACCTGATCCGACGCACCCAGTACAAGAACGCGCAGCGCGCCATCGACAAACTCCTGGCCCTGGGCACGCTGCCCATCGTCAACGAGAACGACGCCGTGGCCACCGAGGAGATCCGCTTCGGAGACAACGACCGGCTCGCAGCCCTCGTCGCTCACCTGGCTCACGCCGATGCGCTCGTGCTGCTCTCCGATGTCGATGCGCTCTACTCGGGACCCCCGGATCAGCCCGGCTCCCGCCTGATCAGCCGTGTGCACGGACCCAGCGACCTCGATGACCTCGCCATCGGCGGTGTCGGGACGGCCGGAACCGGCACCGGCGGAATGGCCACGAAGGTCGATGCCGCCATCATGGTCGCCGATTCGGGGATCCCGGCGGTGCTGACCTCGGCACCGCAGGCCGCCTCGGCGCTGGCGGGGGAGACCGTGGGCACATACTTCGCTGTCACCCACAGACGACGGGGCACCCGCCTGCTGTGGCTGCGCCATCTCGCCCGGACCTTCGGCTCGGTCACGATCGACAGAGGAGCCGAAACAGCTGTGCTCTCCCGGGGGACGTCCCTGCTCGCCGCGGGAGTCACCTCCTGCAGCGGAGACTTCGAAGCAGGGGACCCGGTCGAGATCCGCAATCTCGACGACGAGGTCATCGCCCGCGGTATGTCGAACTTCTCCTCGGACGAGCTGCCGCTGATGTTCCGTTCCACGACCGAGGAACTTGGCACCCGTCTGGGAAATGATTACCGTAAAGAGGTCATCCATCGAAACGATCTCGTTCTCACACAGGTGAGCGGGGGGAGATAGCACATGACAGCAGCAGCCGAGATCCACCCGAAGACCGTGCGCGGAGTGACCCGCATCGTCCGCAACGCCAAATCCGCCTCGAGCCTGTTGGCAACGACCTCTACCGCCGAGAAGAATGCCGCTCTCGGCGCCATCGCCGAGGCGCTGCGCAGCAGCACCGACCGCATCGCCAAAGCCAACGACGCCGACATCGCCGCCGGCACCGAGAACGGAATGAGCGAGTCTCTGCTCGACCGTCTGCGCCTCGACGCCGATCGCATCGCGGCGATCGCGGACTCCGTCGAGGACGTCATCGATCTCGCGGATCCCGTCGGCGACGTCGTCGTCGGACGCACCCTGCCCAACGGCATCCGACTCACCCAGAACCGTGTGCCGATGGGCGTGATCGGAGCGATCTACGAAGCCCGTCCGAACGTCACCGTCGACATCGCCGTCCTCGCACTCAAATCCGGAAACGCCTCGGTCCTGCGCGGAGGATCGGCTGCACAGAACTCGAACACTGAGATCATCTCCATCCTCCGCCGCGCCGTCGAATCGGCGGGACTGCCTGCCGACTCGATCAACGGCATCGACCAGTACGGACGCGAAGGCGCGAACGTGCTCATGCACGCCCGCGACTACGTCGATCTGCTCATTCCCCGAGGCGGCGCCGACCTCATCAACATGGTCGTGCAGGAATCGATCGTGCCCGTCATCGAAACCGGTGTGGGCAATGTGCACATGTTCATCGACTCCACCGCCACTGTGAAGACCTCCGTCGACCTCGTCCTCAACTCGAAGACGCATCGACCCAGCGTGTGCAACTCACTGGAGACCCTCCTCGTGCATGAGAAAGCCGCGAAACGAGTGCTGCCGAAGATCCTGGAACGCCTCGACGGCGCCGGGGTCATCGTCCACGCAGACTCGGACGTCTCGGCACTGGCACCGGCAGGGATGAAGGTCCGACGGGTGTCGCGGCGAGACTGGGCCAAGGAGTACCTGGGACTGGAGATCGCCATCAAGCTCGTCTCCGGTATCGAAGAGGCCATCGACCATATCCGTGCCTACAGCTCCGGCCACACCGAGGTGATCGTGACGAAGGACCTCGACAACGCGGACACCTTCGTCACCGCCATCGATGCAGCGGCGGTGGGAGTCAACGTCTCCACGCGATTCACTGACGGGGGAGAGCTCGGCTTCGGTGCGGAGGTGGGCATCTCCACCCAGAAGCTGCATGCTCGCGGCCCCATGGGACTCGAACAGCTGACGACCACGAAATGGGTGATGATGGGCAACGGCCAGGTCCGTTCCTGAGCCCGAATCGACTCCGACACTCCGCGATCAGGGTACTCACCGCCCGACCAGGGGAGACATCGGAGAGGGAAGAATTCATGTCGATGCCGGATTCCCGGATGGTTCATGAGAAACTGAGAAGGTAACGACCCCGAAGCGCTCTGCGCGCGACGGATCACTGAGTAAGGAGAAATGACGTGAACGCAGCCATTATGGCCGCCGCGGCCGAAGGTGGGGAGCACGCAGCCCACGTGGAGCTGCCGATGGATCCGATCTGGTACGGACTCATCACCCTGGCGATCTTCATCACGATGGGCATTGTGTCTCGGTCGTGGAAGGGCATCTCGCACCGCCACTGATATGGCAGAGCACAGACGCAGAGTCGGTGTCATGGGCGGCACCTTCGACCCCGTCCACAACGGCCACCTCGTCGCGGCAAGTGAGGTCCAGGCGACCTTCGACCTCGACGAGGTGGTTTTCGTCCCCACGGGACGGCCGTATCAGAAGGACGTCGAAGAGGTCAGCAGCGCCGAGCACCGGTACCTGATGACCGTCATCGCCACGGCATCGAATCCGCGGTTCACCGTCTCCCGAGCCGACGTCGACAGACCGGGTCCGACCTACACGATCGATACGCTGCGCGACCTTGCCAGCAGCTACGGTCCCGATACCGAGTTGTTCTTCATCACCGGCGCGGACGCTTTGGCTCAGATCTTGACGTGGAAGAATGTGGATGAGCTGTTTTCCCTGGCCCATTTCGTCGGGGTCAGCCGGCCCGGGCACGAACTCCGCGGTGAGGGACTGCCGGTCGACCGACTGAGTCTCGTGCAGATCCCTGCGCTGGCGATATCGTCCACGGATTGCAGACAACGGGTGATGGATGGTGCACCCGTCTGGTACCTCGTACCGGACGGCGTAGTGCAGTACATCGCGAAATACGAGTTGTACAGGAGTGAGAATGGCTGAGGAGCAGTTCACGTCACGTCGAGCACGGCGGGAAGCCGAAAGGCTGGCGGCGGAACAGGCGTTCGAAGCACGAGAGGTTCCTGAGCAGCCGAAGGAGGCTCCGAACTCTCGCGCCGGACTCCTCAGTCCGCTGCCCCCGAAGAAGCCCGGTGCGAAACCCGCCGCCGAGACCAGTGACGACACCGCCTCGCGCATCGACCCCGAGCCCTCGCCGCGGACCAGCCATGAGCGCGGCGCCCTGGCATCGGATCACCCGCAGGAGTCCCGGCCGCCGGTACATGCCGAAGACCGTCTCGACCCGACAAGAACCCCGTTGCCGCACTTCCAATCGCGCGCTGAGAAGAAGCGATACCTGCGCGAACACGGACTTTCGCTGTACGGCGATCTGTCCACCGGCGCGATGCCCGTTGTGGCCGACGAGAAGGAACTGGCCGAACGCCAGGCCGCTGCCGAAGGTCGACTGACAGGACCGATCCCGGAAGTCTCGGAATCCGAATCCGCGGACTCGAGCTCGGAATCTGCGACGCCGACAGCAGACTCCGCCGAAACTAAAGCTTCGGCAGCCGCTGCGAAGGAATCGGCAGCCGATTCGCAATCCGACGCGAAGTCCGCTGTGACTGAGCACGAATCCTATGACACCGCCGGTTTCGGGGGAGCCTCCGACGAGGTCGCCGCCCGCGACTTCGAGGCGCCTGTCACGCCTGCCTCGGCTCCGCGGCCGACGACCGTGGAGAGCGAACCCTATGACGCACTGTCGATGCCGTACTCGGCTCTCGACGGCGACGCTCCTGCACTGGGCACCGAGGAAGAGGGCGAGAAGCCTGCCGAGACCCCGGACGAGCCGGACGCAGAGGATCAGAACACATCAACCGACAAGCCGACCACGGGTGCTGCCGCTGCAGCAACCCCCGCGGATGAATCTGCACCGGAAGACAAGTCGGCTGCGAAGCCTGAAGCAGATGCCGAGGACGAGTCCGAGCCTTCGTCTCGGTCGCGGCGGATGCCGATCGTGCAGCCGCCTTCGACATCCGGAGTCCGCGTCGTCACGGCCGCCTCGGCGCAGATCCCCGAGGTCGATGAACCTCGCAAGAGCGATGCTCGCGGACCGCAGACGCCGCTGTCCGGTCGTGCCGACGAGCCGCAGTCCGGCTCAGACTCCGGCAGGACCGATGATTCGGGCGGCGACGCAGGCTCCGACGACGCGGCACGCGCCCTGGCCGCCAATCCGGAGACCCGGCCGATGGACGCTGTGCCCGAAGCCTGGTCGCTGCCGAACGCCGACTACGAAGACGAAGAGACCGTCAACCCTCCCGGCTCACGCATCCGTGCCAGCTCGGTGACCGGGCAGGACGGTCAGATCCTCATGGGCGAAGAGCCTTCGAAGATGCCCTATATCGTCCTCGGCGTGGCCGCATTCTTCGCTCTTGCCCTCATCGTCATCGCCCTCGTCATGTTCCTCTGAGCAACACCCGGGACACACCACCTCGATAACCGCATCCATGCGAAAGGATCTTGTGAGCGAGATCGCCGAATCCACCCAGCTGCTTCGAACCGCGGCCAAA
Source organism: Brevibacterium sp. OS20 (assembly GCF_056837565.1). Lineage (NCBI taxonomy): Bacteria > Bacillati > Actinomycetota > Actinomycetes > Micrococcales > Brevibacteriaceae > Brevibacterium > Brevibacterium sp. OS20. The sequence continues at coordinate 1,914,006 of NZ_CM166367.1, forward strand.
GCCGCGGACGAGAAGCTCGGAACCGACATCATCGGCCTCGATGTGAGCTCCACGCTCTACATCACCGACGCGTTCCTCATCGTCTCCGCCGACAACGAACGCCAGATCGGCGCGGTCATCGACGCGATCGAACAGGAAGTGCAGCTCGTCCACGACCGCACCCCGCTGCGCCGCGAAGGCCGGGGAGGGGACTGGGTGCTGCTCGACTTCGGCGAGATCGTCGTCCATGTCTTCTCCGCCGAACAGCGCGAATACTACGCGCTCGAGCGGTTGTGGAAGGACGTCCCGGTCATTGATCTGCAGCTGCCCGAACCCGGCTCGGACACATGACGAAGACCGTTCTGTTCTGGCGTCACGGACAGACGGACTTCAACGTCGCCGGACGGTTCCAGGGACAGTCCGACGTCCCCCTCAACGACACCGGCCGAGCGCAGGCCGATCAGGTCGCCAGGCGGCTCGCCGAACTCGAACCGGAACTCATCGTCTCCTCCGACCTCTCGCGCGCCGCTGCGACCGCCGACAGCTTGGCGACACACGTCGCTCTCGAACCCGTTCGCGATGAGCGGCTGCGCGAGACCGCCTTCGGCGAGTGGGAAGGCTCCACCCGCGCCGAGGTGGCGGAGACCTGGCCGGACGAACTCGCCGAATGGGCCTCCGGAGCCGATATCGCACCTCCCGGAGGAGAATCGCGTTCCCAGTCGGGTCGCCGCGTCGCCGACGCCATCACCGATATCGTGCGGTCCGCTGAAGCCTCGACGATCGCCATCGTCGCCCACGGTGCGGTGCTGCGCGCCGCCGCCGAAATTCTCCTGGAGATGAACGGGACCGGCCGGCTCGGGGTTCTCGGAAACTGCGGTCACGGAGAGTTCGGGTACACCGGCGACCGATGGGTCCTGCGCAGTTGGGGCACGCGCTCTCACTGAGTCCTTTGGTCGCACCGCTGCGGGTTCGATGATCGGCCGAACGCGCCCCTACGGTACCGGAAGACGGACATCCGTGCATCAGTGCCCGCTCTGACTCAGTTGTTCGTCTTCCGATGCGCAGCGACTGATCTGATGAGCTCGACCAGCGAGTCTGCCGACTTCGCCCAATCGAAGACCTGTGACTGACGCCTGCCGGCCGCGGACTGCTCCGCCCACCTGCCGGCATCGGTGAGCCGGTCGATCGCGTGCGCGATCGACCGCGGATCCTCAGGGTCGAAGTATTCGGCCGCCTCGGCGGCGATCTCCCGGAAGATCGGAATATCCGACACGGCCACGGGCACTCCCTTGGCCATCGCTTCAATCACGGGCAGACCGAAGCCCTCCTCCCGCGAAGCCGTGACCAGGGCAGTCGACTTGTCGAGCAGACGTGCATACTGCTCATCGCTGATTCCCCGATGGAAGACGACCCTCGCCCGGTCGGGAATGAGGGCTCGCAGCTGAGCTTCCCTCCGGCCATCGATGCGGCTGGCGATGTGCAGGGTCCACCCCGGCAGGTGCTCGAGCGCACGGATGAGGGATTCGACGTTCTTGTACGGCAGGAACGCACCCATGTAGATGAGCGTCTTCGCATCGTGTCGGTTCACGGTCCGCGCCGGCACAGCGACCGCCTCGGCGGCATTGGACACCACCTGCACCGGACGATCCGTCAACCGGTTTGCGGCGATGAGCTCTTTCGTCGTCTCGGAGACAGCTGCCACGGCATCGGCACGATTGAGCAGCAGCCGCTGCGGGAAGAAGCTCAAGTGATACGCCCGCCACAGCAGCCTCACCGGCAGCGGCAGGTCACCCGGCGGTTCGGGGTGGGAGTAGTAGATGAGGTCGTGGATGGTCAGGATGAGTCCGTAGCGGCGTCCGAACGAGCCCATCGTCTGCATCGTCGAGAACACGACATCGGCGCCTAGAGCATTGAGCTTCCCGGCGATGGCCACCTCGGCGGGGGAGGTGGGATCGCTCAGCTGCACCCACGAGCATTCGGGAAGCAGAGCCAACTGAGCCTCATCGCTGATGATCACGGTCACGTCGATCTCCGTGCCCTCGACAGCCGTCAGCAGGGCCGCGAGCAGACACGAACCGTACCGGGAGATCCCGTCGTGATGAGTCGTGCGGGTGAAGCGTGCGTCGAAGAAGACCGACAGCCTCGGGGATGATTGGGGGCTCTTTGTGCTTTTGCTCATGGAACTCCGAGTCGATAGTCTGAATCTTCGAAAGCCTGTGTCTATCAGTTTGCGCACGAAGGATCAGTGAGTGAAGGAACGATCACCTGTGCCCGCGGCCGTTGAGGCCCGGTCATGATCCTAACGCTAATCGCTCTGGCCGCACTCGTCGCACTCACCCCCGTTCTCACCCGTTCTGCGGGTCGGGAGAGCGGCTGGCCGCTGGCGATCGCCTATCTCGGCGTGGCAGCCCTGTTCACTCCCACCGCCGCCGAGGTGATGGCCGGGCGGAATCCGGAAGTGTCCTACCCCTGGATTCCCAGCCTCGGGGTGGACCTGGCGCTGCGCGCCGACGGAATCGGTGTCGTGTTCACCTATGTCGCGCTGATCATCGGTGCGGTCGTGTTCGTCTATTCGACGCGCTATCTCAGCCCTGGACGCAATACGAGCTTCTATTGGCTGATGGTGATCTTCACCTTCTCCATGGTCGCCCTTGTGTTGACCAACGATGTGCTCGTGCTGTTCGTGTGCTGGGAGCTGACGTCCCTGGCGTCGTTCTTCCTCATCGCCCGGTCCGGATCCCCCGGGCAGGCACCGGCCCTGCGGACGATGTTCTTCACCTTCATCGGCGGCCTCAGTCTGCTGGTGGCCACCGGAGTGATCATCGCCGTGACGGGGACGACGAACCTCGCGGAGGCTATCAGCTCCCCGGTGTGGGCGGGCCAGCCCGAAGTCACGACGCTCGTGGCCCTGCTCGTCGGCGTTGCAGCCATGACGAAGTCGGCTCAGTTCCCTTTCCACCCATGGCTGCCCGATGCGATGGCCGCCGCCACCCCTGTTTCGGCTTATCTGCATGCCGCAGCCGTCGTCAAGGCCGGTATTTTCCTCATGCTCCGGTTCTCACCGACCTTCCACGCCACGCCGGCATGGAACGTCCTGCTCGTGACGGCCGGACTCCTCACTGCCTGCCTGGGCGGCTGGTTCGCGCTCAACCAACATGACGTGAAGAAGCTCATGGCCTATTCGACAGTGTCCCAACTCGGGCTCATCACCGCGGTCATCGGTGTCGGCACCGAGGCTGCGATCGCCGCCGCCACCCTCCACGTCATCGCGCATGCACTCTTCAAGTCCGGCCTGTTCATGATGGTCGGCGTCGTCGATCACCTCGCCGGCACCAGAGACCTCGCACGTATTCCGAAGCTCATGCGCACCGCCCCGGCGGCGTTCACGGTGATGATCATCGGCTGTGCGTCCATGGCCGGGATTCCGCCGCTGTTGGGATTCGTGTCCAAGGAGGCTCTGTTCACTGCGCTGGGGGAGACCCCGGGCGGGCCCTGGGCCGGCTGGGTGGCTCTGCTCGTCGCCGTGGGTGCCTCGGTGCTCACCTTCGCCTACTGCGCGAAGACGGTCTGGGGCAGCTTCATCGACGGCCGCGAACCCGAGGAGCGCCGCATCCACCGCGGTTCACCCGTCATGCTCATCGCAGCGGCCCTGCCGATCCTGGCCTCGGTGCCGCTGAGCTTCGTCCTGTTCCTCCTCGACACCCCGCTCGACCAGGTGGTGCGGGCAGCGGTGCCGACAGCCTCGGAACACGTGCACCTGGCGCTGTGGCACGGGTTCAACATCGAACTGCTCGCCTCCGGGCTCATCATCGTCATCGGCGTGTTCATCATCCTCCGCCGATCACGAGTCTTCGTCTTCTTCCACAAAGCCACGCTGCCCTTCGACGGAGCCGATGTCATCGACTCACTGACGAAGACTCTCAAACGGCTGGGATACGGGCTCTCCGCTTTCGTCCGGCCGATGAACTCAGGGCCCTATCTCGCTCTGTCCCTGGGCGGACTGAGCGTGCTCGCCATCGGGGCCCTGCCTGTCGTCTTCGCCGAACTGCCGCCGCTGCAGGAGAACCTCAGCCGTCCGGTGGACATCATTCTGCTCATCCTCATCACCGTGGCTGTGCTCGTCCTCTGCACCTCGCACTCACGACTGACCACCGTTGTGGCGCTCTCGGCCATCGGCATCCTCGCCACCGTGCAGATCCTCGCTCTCGGCGCCCCCGACGTCACCCTGACACAGCTGCTCGTCGAAGCGATGACGATCATCGTCATCATGCTCGTGCTGCAGAAGCTGCCGCGCTCGTTCTGGAAGTACCCGAAGCGCAAGCAGACACCGCGTCTGCTCCTGGCGATCATCGTCGGCGCGAGCGTCGCCGGACTGACTCTGGCGCTCAACGGCCGTCGGGAACGCTCCGCCCTCGGCCAGTACTATCTCGACAAGGCTCCGGACATCAGCGGCGGAGACAACATCGTCAATACCATCCTCGTCGAATTCCGTGCACTCGACACCCTCGGTGAGCTGACCGTCCTCGGCATGGCCGGAATCGCCATCGTCGCGGTGATGTCGACGGTCAAGGACAAGTTCATCGACCCGCCGGCCGAGAACATCCCGGAACCGCCCAGGCCCCCGTGGGTGTCGATCCGCCCCAAAGGCACCACCGCATATCGAGCTGTCCACGAGGCGTGGCCGAACGTCATCCCTCTGCAGCTGACTCTGAAGGTTCTCGGGCCGCTGCTGGCGCTGAGCTCCCTGCTCATCTTCTGGCGCGGTCACAACTCCCCGGGAGGCGGATTCATCGCCGCCCTCGTCGGTTCCGCCGTCATCGGTCTGGCCTACCTGTCCACGCCGAAGGACCGGGCGCTCGGTCCGCCGCGTGCGCCGCTCTATCTCATCGGCTCCGGAGTCGCCACGGCGGTGGTCACAGGAATCATCGGTCTCCTGCTCGCCGGTTCGTTCCTCCAGCCCATGCACACGGAATTCGCCGGTCAGCATTGGACGACATCGATGCTCTTCGACGTCGGCGTCTACTTGGCGGTACTCGGCCTCATGCTGCTCTCGTTCAACCTCCTCGGCGTCTCGGACTCCGCGGCCACGCCGGCCGGAGACGATGTGCTCACCAACGGCATCATCCGCCGAGACGTCGAACGCACACGCGAACGTGCCGATGAACTGCTCTACGGTGAGCTGAGCGGTCCGATGGAGGCCATCCGCGGGGAACGCCCCGAACGCAGCCGCCGCCGCGGCGTCGAAGCGTCCGGGGAGGCGAAGGTGCGCGCGAATTCGACGCATATCCTCCACGGGGACCCACCAGCCGACGGAGATGAGGAGGAAGCATGATCCTGGCACTGACGATCGGCGTCCTCACCACAGGCGGCGTCTACCTCATGATGCAGCGCTCCATGGTCCGGGGAGTCTTCGGTCTCACCCTCATCTCCCATGCCGCGAACTTCATCCTGCTCTCGGCTGGCGTCGGCGCGTGGAGAGGGGAACCTCTGGCCGGGCGCGGTGACCTCGCCGAGGCGGCCGATCCGCTGCCTCAGGCCTTCGTCCTCACCGCCATCGTCATCACCTTGGCGGTGACCATCTTCATGCTCGCGCTGGCCGTGCTCGGCCACGATGACGATCAGAAACGCAATCCCGAGACAGGGGAGGAGCGCGACTCATGAACTCCGCACTGCTCCTCCTGCTCATCGGCATCCCGCTCCTGGCCTCGGCCCTGAGCGTGCTCATCACCTCACGCACCTTCGACCGGCTGCTCCTGCTCGCCGTTCCTGTGCTCGTCGGCGGCAGCGGCATCGTCCTGCTCGGGGTGCACGCCTCGACCCCGGTGATCGCCCATTCGGTCGGTGACTATGTGCCCGGCCTGGCGATCGTGTTCGTCTCGGACACGTTCACCGCGCTCATGCTCGTGCTCACCTCGCTCGTAGCGCTCGTCAGCAGCCTGTTCCTCATCTCCACCGGAGAGGACCAGTACAGATTCGTCCCGGCCCTCATCCTGATGATGCTCACCGGCGTCTACGGTGCGCTGCTGACCGGTGATCTGTTCAACTTCTTCGTCTTCGTCGAAGTGATGATGCTGCCCGCTTACGCTCTCATCGCCGTCACCGGCACCTGGCGCAGGCTCGGCATCGGACGTCTCTACGTCATGGTCAACCTGCTGACCTCGACGATGCTGCTCATCGGTGTCGGGTTCGTCTACGGAGCCACCGGAACCGTCAACCTCGCCGTCCTGGCAGATCAGGGCCGCCCGACCGGACAGGCCGCGATCGCTCTGGGCGTGGTGCTGCTCTCCCTGTTCGTCAAGGCCGGCGGCGCGCCCTTCCACGGGTGGCTCGTCCGCTCCTATCCGAACACCTCGGCGGGCATGATGTCACTGTTCTCCGGTCTGCATTCGAAGGTCGGGCTCTATGCGATCTATCGCATCTACACCACCGTCTACGGTGAACCTGCCCCGTGGGCGACCGTCATCCTCATCGTCGCGGTGGCCAGCATCCTCATCGGTGCGATCTCCGGATTCGGGCAGGTGCGGGTGCGCAACGTGCTCGGATTCCAGATGACGGCCGGTGTGGGCCATATCCTCATCGGCGTCACACTGCTGACTTCGGCGGCTCTCGGTGCCGGTGCCTTCTACATGATGCACCACATGATCACGATGGCAGGCCTCCTGCTCATCATGGGTGCCGTCGAACAGACCTACGGCACCGGTTCCTTCCGCAAGCTCTCGGGCCTCGCCTCACGAGAGCGGTGGGCGACCGTCCTCATGATCCTCGGACTCTTCTCACTCGTCGGTCTGCCGCCGACCTCGGGACTGTGGGGCAAGGTCGGACTCGTCAGGGCCTCCACGGACACAGGCGGCGGCTTCGGATGGGTCCTGGTCGCCGTCATCGTCGCGGGCGCACTGATCAGTCTGCTGGCGCTTCAGCGCACCTGGCGCAACACCTTCTGGGGACCGCCGATGCAGACGTACCGTCCCGACTCGGCTGAGACCGGGCGTGCCCCGGCCGAACCGATCACGCGCAGCGTGCGCATCCCGGGCCGACTGCTGGTGCCCGCCACGATCATGATCGGGCTGTCCGTTGCGCTCTTCTGCTTCCCGGAGCCTCTGCTCGCCCTCACGCATCGGGCAGCCGAAGGTCTGCTCGATCACAGTGACTACATCGAGGCGGTGATGGCACCGTGATGCGAGTCATCCACGGCATCTCATACGTCGGCTTCATCGTCTGGGCGATCATCACGGGCTCGGCGACCATCATCTCCCGACTCTTCCGCAGCGACTACGCCCAGCCGATGATCGTCGAACTGCCGATGCGTTGCGCCACCGACCTCGAAGTCACGCTCTTCGCATCGTCGATCACCATCACTCCCGGCACCCTGGTGACAGCGATCGCCGCCGGCACGTCGACGACCCCGCCGGTGATCTTCGTCCATGCTCTGTTCGAGGAGTCGGAGGAATCCGCTCTCGACGGACTCATCGATATGGAATCCCGACTGCTGTCCATGACCCGCGGACGAGCACCGGGGCCACACGCCGATCCGCAGGGAGGCCGTCCGTGATCGTCATCGCAAGCATCTGTGCGGTCATCCTCGCCGCCGCCATCATCATCGGCCTCATCCGCGTGCTCACTGCTCGCGATCAGGGCTCACGCGCGGTGGTCTCGGACCTCATCTACTTCTCGGCGATCGCCATCGTCACCATGCTCGGCATCACCGTGTCCTCGTCGATCGTCCTCGATGTGATCTTCCTGTCGTCCATGGTGGGCATCCTCGCCACGATCGCTCTGTCCCGAATCCTCACGAGGGGGCACCGCTGATGAATGAAGCACTCGCCACGACCCTCGTCGGGATCTTCGGAATCACCGGCTCCCTGCTGCTGCTCGGCTCCGCTCTGGCGATGTTCAGGGTCCGTGATGCCCTGTCTCGGATCAATGTGTTCTCTCCGGCCACCGGACTGGGTATGCCGTTCATCGTCATCGCGGCCTTCATCTACGACCTCTACGCGTCCGGGTTCTCCTGGAGTTCGCTGATCATGGCGGTCATCGCCGTGCTGTGCCTGATCATCGTGTCCTCGGTTGCGAGCAACACCCTGGCCAGGTCGGCGGTGCTCTCCGGACAGCCGGTATTCCGGAAGACGTCACCGAATCGGCTGGCAGCGCCGCCCGAAGGGGTTGTCGACATCGACCCCGACGCGACGGACTCCTGAGCCGACTCAGTCAGTCGGGTCTGCCCGGCCATTGATCACGTGAGCTCAGTTCCGTCCGGTCGTGCGCATCGTGATGTTGATCCTGCCCCCGCCGAGGTGGTTCAGTCGTCCCGCATCCGGTGCAGTTCCCGGCTGGATCGACCTGACCCCGTGGTAGGCGAAGCGGGCAGGGCCGCCGAAGACGAAGGCGTCACCCGAGGCCAACCGCAGATCCTCGAAGGGACGGTTACGTGTCTCCGTGTTCCCGAACCGGAAGAGGCACGTATCGCCCAATGACAAGGAGACGACAGGAGCAGGGTCGAATTCGTCCTTGTCTTGGTGCATACCCATCTTCGCGTGCTCGTCGTAGTAGTTCACGAGGGCCACATCCGGGTGGTAGTCGGCGGGGTCGAATCCCCACGCGGCGGCTGTACCCGGGGCGAGATCCGGTGCAGCCTCGACGACCGCTGCTGTGGACTGCAGAACCTGGCGGCCCAGACGGGTCATCCAATCGGGGAAGGGCAGCACCACCTTGTCGTTGACGTCGACGGCGCGGCGGTCGTAGCGCCCGGGCTGCCAATGCCAGCCCAGCCCGATCGTCGTGACACTCATCGGATGCCCTGCGATCGTCGTCGCATGGGGAGGAACCGGACCGGACTGCCAATCGGCATAGCGGGCGATGATCCACTGCTGCGCCTCGGCGCTGAGGAAACCCGGTACCCAGACCGCGCCGGGGGCGACGATTCTCGGTCGGCGGTCGAAGGCCTCATCGGCGAAGAGCGAATCCATGTCTACCAGGATGCCAGAGCGGGATCTAGAATGATCACGAGACCCGAGGAGACGCGATGAACGCAGCCAACACGCAATTGATCTTCCTCCACGGCGCCGGTGAGCGCGCCGATGTCTGGGACGACGTCATCGCCGAACTGCCGGCCGATTGGTCGTGCAACGCCATCGACCTCGGCGAACTCGGCGTCATCGACGACGGAATGTTCGACTTGTCCGACGCCGCGGATCGAGTTCTACAGAGGATCGAAGCGGAGCAGTCGACAGTGGTCTGCGGACTCTCTCTCGGTGCGATGGTGGCGACGGTGGTCGCGGCTCGAGCCGACCCCGGCGCACTCGACGCGCTGATTCTCTCCGGTGGACAGGTGAGGCCGCCGAAGTGGATGATGCGCCTGCAATGGCAGATCTCCATCCGACTGCCGGAACGGGCATTCGCCGCATACGGTTCGACGAAGTCCGAGACCTTGGCCATGTACGCGGCGGTCGAAGCCGCCGATCTGCGGGACCGCCTCGGCGAGGTGAGGGTGCCGACTGCAGTGTGGTGCGGAACGCGGGACATCGCGAACAGGCCTGCGGCCAGGGAGTTGGCGGAAGGCATCGACGGAGCCGAACTCCGGTTCGTCCCCGGGATGGGCCATGACTGGCACCGCAGTCATCCGGCGGCTTTCGCAGCGCACCTGCGCGAATTCCTCTCTGCCACGTCGGCACGCACGCCGCGGGGCCGGTGACATTCGGTCACCGGCCCCGCGGAGTCGACGATGGATCGCCGATCCGTCCGACTCGGACGTTCTCGGACTCAGAGTTCGCCGACCGGCACCTGTTCGTCGGCGAGGCGGTCGGCGCTGACTTCCTTGCCGATGAGGGCGCGGAGCTCGTCGCCGTAGTCCCAGACATTGACGTTCATGGCCGCGGTGACCTTGCCGGCTCGGTGCCAGAACACGATGAATTCGCCGCTGGACTTGTCGCCGCGGATGACGACGTCGTCCTCGGATTCGCCTTGACCGACGTATTCCATGCCGAGGTCGAACTGGTCGGTGTAGAAATACGGCTGCCAGTCGTAGGTCTTGGTCCCGCCGCTGATCGTCGAGGCTGCGACCTCGGCCTGGCGAACTGCATTGTCCCAGTGCTCGACGCGCAGACGTTCACCGCGCAGAACGTTCTTCGCATTCGCGATATCGCCGATGGCAAAGATGCTGCCATCAGAGGTGCGCATCTGTTCGTCGACGATCACGCCGTTCTCGGTCGTCAAACCCGCCGAGGTGGCCAGATCGACGGCGGGATCCGCGCCGATTCCGATGACGACGAGATCGGCGGGTACACTTCCGGCAGACGTTTCGACGGCCTCGACAGCGGAGTCACCGGTGAAGGCTGTCGTGTCCGCGTTCTTGAGGAAGTTCACTCCGTTCTTTCGGTGCAGGTCTTCGAAGTACTCTCCGAGCTCCTGCCCGAGGACACCGGAGAGCGGGGGAGCATCGGTGTGGAGGATGACCGTGACATCGCAGCCGTGAGACTTCGCTGCGGCCGCAACTTCGAGGCCGATCCAGCCGCCGCCGATGATCGCGACCTTCTTGCCCTCACCGAACTGGGACCGGATGGCCACGGCATCCCCGGCGTCGCGGAGAGTGTGGATATTGCCCAGTTGAGCGCCGGGGACATCAAGAGTTCGGGGCACCGATCCGGTCGCGAGGATCACCTGACCATAGGACAGGTCACCGCCGTTGTCGAGAGTAAGGGTCTGAGCATCTGTGTCGACCGCGGTCACCGAGGTGCCGAAGAACGTCTCGACGTCGTGGGCCGAGTACCAGTCTTCTCCTCGGAGGGCCGAGTCGGCGGGATCCGAACCCTCGATCATCACCTTCTTCGACAGATCCGGGCGGTAGTACGGAGCTGCGGGATCGGTGCCGACGAGCGCGATCCGAGCGGTGTAACCGGCATCCCGCAGCGATTCGACCACGGTGCCTCCTGCCAGGCCTGCGCCGATGACGACTGTTCCGAATTCTTCTGCCATTGTCGGTCCTTTCGTAGAGGGGACTCTCGTTCGACTGTACTCGCCGAGTTCAAGTGGCTCCACCGGGCCCGCCCCAGGTGACACACTGTGCCTCACGAGGTCCCATACCGCTCGTGCGATTTTGATCAAGGGCAGGGGGCAGGCGTAAGCTGAAGTCGAAAAGGGGCTATAGCTCAGTTGGTAGAGCGTCTCGTTCGCAATGAGAAGGTCAGGGGTTCGATTCCCCTTAGCTCCACGCATCTCTCCGTCGAGTCGTTCGATGCCGAATATTGCGTTGTGGACCTCATGCAATCGAAGCCGGACGCCGGGTCAGGCGGCGCGTCGAAGCGAGCAGAGTCAGGACGGACGTGGAATGGACACGAAGACGGCGACCATGACCGGCGTCCTGGGCCTTGCCGGGGTTGCCCATTTCGCCCGACCCAAGCTCTTCGACTCCATCGTCCCGCCTCGGTTGGGCAATCCACGTTTCTGGACCATAGCCAGCGGCGTCGCCGAACTCGGTTGTGCAGGGCTGTTGGCCAACCCGGCCACCCGGCGCCTCGGCGGTGTCGCTTCTGCCGCGCTCATGGTCGGCGTCTTCCCGGCCAACATCTACACAGTGGTCAAGCAGTGGGACAATCCGAAGGGCCGAGCCATCGCCTGTGCGAGACTGCCTCTGCAGATCCCGCTCGTGTGGGCATCGGCGGCGATTGCCGCTGAATCCGACTGATTCTCCTCCTGCACACCCGAACCTCCTGCCGCGATCAGTCCTGAGCTGACCGTTCGCGACGCCCCCTACACGCCGCCCGTCCTCCTCGCAGAGTGAAGACCTGGCTGCAAGGTTCCGGATCATCTGTTGCAGGCCCTCACCAACCGTGACATATTCGACTCATGGTGGGGAATCTTCCAAGCAATGTCGAGACTTTGGCCGAAATGCACTTCTCTGCGGCCACAGCTGCCTTCCAGATCGAAGGGGCGCGCAGCGCAGATGGTCGCGGCCGCAGCATCTGGGATGACTTCGTTGACACGCCCGGCAACATCATCGACGGCAGCACTGCCGAACCCGGTCCCGACAGCTATCACCGCTTCGATGACGATATCGCGATGCTTGCCGACCTCGGTGTCGACCGGTACCGGTTCTCCATCTCCTGGACCCGTGTCATTCCGAATGCCAGGACGGACGCCTCGGTGAATTCGGCGGGGCTCGACTACTACGACCGCCTTGTCGACGGACTCCTCGCCGCCGGGATCGCACCCGAACCGACGCTCTACCACTGGGACCTGCCGGTCGCACTCGAGGCGAACGGCGGATGGCTCAATCGCGACACAGCCCACCGCTTCGGTGACTATACGCAAGTGGTAGCCGGTCGCCTCGGTGACCGTGTCCGTCATTGGTACACGATCAACGAACCCGCATCGACATCGCTGCAGGGCTATGCGCTGGGGGAACTGGCCCCCGGGCGTACTCTGCTCTTCGACTCTCTGCCCACGGTCCACCACCAGCTGCTGGCCCACGGGATCGCCGCTCCAATTCTGCGCGAACACGGCGCAGTTCAAGCGGCGCCGACTCTCAACCACAGTCTCGTCCTCCCCGCTTCCGAGTCTGCCGACGACCATGCTGCGGCCGACCTGCTCGATGCGATTCACAACCGCCTCTTCACTGACCCGTTGCTCACTGGCCAATATCCCGACCTCAGCCCCTTCGGCGTCGAACTGCCGGTGGCCGACGGCGATATGGACCTGATCTCCGCACCGAACGAGGTCTACGGCTTCAACTACTACAATCCGACCACGGTCCGTGCCTCGACAGGACCGGTGCCGTTCGAGATGGTGCCCACCCCCGGGGCGCCCGTGACCGGGTTCGGTCCCATGTGGCCGATCCGACCGGACACGATGCGCGACTTCCTCATCGACATGGGTCGACGCTACGGGTCCGCACTGCCGCCGATCATCATCACCGAGAACGGAGCCTCGTTCCCCGAACCCGACACCACCGATACGGAGATCATTGATTCCGAGCGGATCGACTATCTGCGTGACCACCTCGGCGCGGTGAGTGAAGCGAAGGCAGCAGGTGTGCGCATCGACGGGTACACCGTCTGGTCGCTGTTGGACAATTTCGAATGGGCCGAAGGATGGAGCCAGCGCTTCGGCCTCGTACATGTCGATATGAACACCGGAACGCGGACACCGAAGGCGTCCTTTCGCTGGTATCGGGATCTCATCTCCGCGGTTCGGCCATGAGCGCGGTCAGCCCTCCGCCCCACCCAGGCGGCTCCGTTTCGCGAGTACGTGTATCGGTTGGGTGGATGGTGTGGTTCACACTCGCCTGGTTGGCGATCTGGACGGTTCAGCTGACACCGATCCAACTCCTCCTGCCACTTCAGCTCGACACTCAGAGCGGACACTGGATCGACGGAGTCGTCTGGTCCGGACTCGTCCTCTCGGCCGGCGGCCTGGCAGGTATCGCTGCCGCCCCCGTGGCCGGTCGGCTCTCTGACCGCACCCGTTCGCGGTACGGTCGGAGACGTCCTTGGGCGATCGGAGGATCGGTGCTCGCCGCACTCGGTCTCGTCCTCACCGGCAGCGCGGAAGGACCCCTGCTGGTCGGGGCGGCGTGGGTGGTCGCCTCGGTCGGCGTATCCGTGGCTTCTTCGGCGCTGACTGCACTCATCGCCGATCAGCTCGATGACCAGCGCGGTGCAGCCTCCGCTGCGGCCAGCTCGGCTCAAGCCGTCGGCGTCGTCGTCGGCGTCGCCACGATCGTGCTGCTCGGCCTGAGCGCCGGCGCATCCTATGCGGTGCTCGCCTGCTTCATCCTCGTCATCGGCACGGTCACTGCGCTACTGCTGCCCGATCCGCCGCTGCCGCATGCCGCCGTGCTCGAGTTCCATGCCCGTCGTGATCTCATTCGGCCGCGAGTGTCCTCACTTGTCGACCCGAGCTTCACCCGCCTGCTCCTCAGTCGCTTCATCGTCAACGTCGGCAATTCGTTCGGAACGTCGCTGCTGCTGTTCTTCCTGCTCTACGGGATCATGATCCCCGCCGCCGACGCCGAGGACCGCCTGCTCATCCTCATCGTCATCTACACGGTCTTCGTGGTGGCGGCCTCGATCCTCGTCGGCATGGTCACGGACAGACGAGGCAGCCGACGTTTCTGGACAGTCGTCGCCGCACTCGTCCAGGCCTGTTCGGGAATCATCATCCTCATCAGCCCGAACTTCACCATGACAGCAGTGGCGGCCGGAGTCATGGGTGCCGGATACGGAGCCTATATGGCGGTCAGCCTCGCCCTGGCCACGGATCTGCTGCTCGACCCGGACGACCATGCTCGCGACCTCAGTCTCGTCAACAGTTCCGCGAACCTCGGCCAGCTGATCGGTCCGCTCCTGGGCGCCGGGCTCGTTGCCTTGGTCGGTGGGTTCTGGCTGCTCTTCGCGGCCGCCGCGGTCGTCTCCGTGCTTGGGGCAGGACTGACGCTGACTGTGCACCCCTCACGTGCCGTGCTGCGGGCTCCGCAGCCGGACTGAAGCGCATCCGACTCGTCGGTCGGATGGGCTCTGGCTCAGGCCAGCCCGAGCAGCTTTCCGCTCTTCGACAGTTCCGGGTCCGTACATGAGGACAGATCGAAGCAGCAGGGACGACGTTTGCCGGACTCGAGCTTCGAGATTGCGACGTCGACACGGCGTGCCCGTGTATCGGCGCTCTTCGTCGACTTGATCCAGCGCACCCATTCCCACCGGGCCATCGGCGTGAGTCCGGCCCAGACATCGTCGAGATCACCGGCACCGTCGAGCGCCGCACGGAGGTCTGAGGGAACCGTCACCTCCGGCCAGTTCTTCGTCGGCGTCAGGCCGACCTCGATCCCCGCTCCTTCTCTCTTCCCAAGCTTCTCCCACTGGTCGTCATCGAGACTGATCCAATGACCGCGACGTCCGTCGGGTTCGATGACAGTGCTGAATTCGGTGCCGTCGAGGGTGCCCGTGACTGCGACCTGGCCGCGTGAGGGCAGCTGATCGCTGGCGTCCTGAGGCAGGCGCAGAATCGGCCGGTCGAAGAGCAGCTCGGCGTTCGCAGTGAAAGTGACGTCGGCAGTCGTGGCGGTCATGGTGACTCCTCAAAGTACGGATGCTCGGGTCGGGACACTCGGCTTCTGTTGAACCAATGACTTTCAGAATAGCGGCACGAGGCGGTGCCGGCTTCTTGATTCCTGACGTACTTCAGCCGATCGCCCGACCCACCCAATCCGGGCGCTCCATGTCGATCTGTGAGATCCGTTCCGCCACTGTGTCCGGGAAGGGCACGACTCGGTCCTCCGCCTGGTCGACGTGGAGGGCCATGATCTCCTCGGTCGATACGAGGCGCTCATCGACGTACATCTCATAGGCCAGGTGCAGCTTCTTCTCACCCACACTCACGAGGTGCGGGACGACGGTGAGTCGGTCGCCGAGGGCCGCCTCGTCGAGGTAGCGGATATGGGATTCGACGGTGTACAGGGACGCCTTCGCGCTTTCCCGGTAGGCGGCATCGAGGCCGAGCTGATCCATCACCTGATCGGTGGCGAAACCGAACACGAGGACGTAGAAAGCTTCGGACATGTGCCCGTTGTAATCGATCCACTCGGACACGACTTCGGTGCTGTATGACCCGAGTGTCGTCGCCGAGGCGACCCTTGACATCGGTGCGGACGTCGGGGGAGCAGCAGAGGAGGGAGGAGCGCCTGCCACGCCGTCCGCAGACTCACCGTCACCGGAGCCTGCCGTGGTGGTGGCCAACTGGTCGGTGAGCCGACGCAGGGCGATGATTCCGGCATCACGATGCGCCACGAGGTCGGCGATGGAGCGGTCACCGGCCTCGATATCGCAGCCGGCCACGACATCATCACGCAGCCGTTGACTGAGCTCCGGAGCGGTCAGCCGCGTCCACGGAGACTTCAGCGAGGGGCCGAAATGGTCGAGCATATGCGCCATTCCGCCCTCGCCGCCGGCGAGGTGGAAGGTGAGCATCGGCCCCTGGAACGGCCACCGCAGACCAGGGCCATCGGTGATCGAGCGGTCGATCTGCTCGACCGTGGCCTCGCCCTGCTCGACCATGTACAGGGCCTCGCGCCACTGAGCTTCCTGCAGTCGGTTGGCGATGAATCCGGGGACTTCACGGTCCATGCGGATGACGGATTTGCCGATATGGCTGAAGAAGTCGGCGGCCCAGTCGACAGCAGCGGCCGATGTGGACTGGCCGCCGACGACCTCGACCAAGGGGATGAGGTAGGGCGGGTTGAATGGGTGGCCGACGACGAGGCGCTCGGGGTGGGCCGCCTCGGTGGCCATTTCGGTCATGCTGTATCCCGAGGTCGACGAGCTGATCACGATATTCAGTGGGCACACCTCGTCGATCTGGGCGAGCAGTCCGCGCTTGAGGGCGAGGTCCTCGGGTGCGGACTCCTGGACGAATCCGGTGCCGGCGACCGCCTCGGCGAGGTCGGTGTGCATCGACCAAGCGGTGCGGTCGGCTGACTCGACCATGTCGAGTTCGGCCAGGGCCGGCCAAGCCGCATCGAGGAGGCGCGCGAATTTCTCGCCGGCGTCCGGAGCCGGGTCCCAGATCTTCACCCGGTAGCCCTGTGCGAGGAAGTATGCGGCCCAGCCGCCGCCGATCGTTCCAGCGCCGACGCAGGTGATGGTGTCGATCGCGTCGAAGCCGAGGAACTCCGGCGTGTCGGGAAGGGGCGCGGCGGGGGTGGAATCGTTCACAGATCGCCTCCGGTGATGGTCGGTGTCTGCACGCGCAGATCGAGGATCTCGCGGGCCTCGTCAGGAGTGGCCACGGATGCGCCGAGGCCGGTGATGATGTCGACGGCACGAGCGGTGAGATCGGCGTTCGTGGCCTTGACGCCCTTGGACATGTAGAGGTTGTCCTCGAGTCCCACGCGGGCATGACCACCGGCGAGCACGGAGTGGGCCACCCACGGCAGCTGGTTGGCACCGATGGCAAATGACGTGAACTGCGCACCTTTGGGCAGCATGTTCACCATTGCAGCCAAGAGGCCAGGATCGGCCGGAGCACCGTAAGGGATGCCCATGCACAGCTGGTACAGGGGCGGGGCGTCGATGAGTCCCTCCTCGACCAGCACATTGGCGAACCACAGATTGCCGGTGTCGAAGATCTCCATTTCGGGACGCACTCCCAGAGTCTGGATGCGCTTCGACCCTTCGCGCAGCATGTCGGGGGTCGAGACATAGAGGTTCGAACCTTCGCCGAAGTTGAGGCTGCCGCAGTCGATCGTGCAGATCTCGGGCAGCAGCTCCTCGACGTGGGGGAGTCGGTCCAGGGCGTTGATGAGATCGGTGCCCGGCATCGTGGTCAGCGGATCCTGCGGATCGATGACGAGGTCGCCGCCCATCCCGGCGGTGAGGTTGATGACCGGGTCGACGTCGGAGGCGCGGATGCTGCGAACCACTTCGCGGTAGTAGGCGACTTCGCGCGAACCCTGTTTCGTCTCGAGGTCGCGGACATGGATATGGACCACCGACGCCCCGGCGCGGGCCGCCGCAATGGCATCGTTCGCAATCTCTTCGGGGCTGACGGGAACGTGTTCGCTCTTGCCGGTGGTGTCCCCGGCTCCTGTGACGGCACAGGTGAGGATGACCTTGCGGTTCATGATGACTCCTTCAGTCGATCGGCGGTTGTTGCGGTTGTGGGTTCTGTGGGATGCATGATGGCGCGATCGAGGTAGGAGCGCAGACGCCGGGAGAAGGTCTCGGTGTCCATCACCCCGGTGAGCACCTTGATTCCGAGTCCGTCGAGGAGGGAGGTGAGTTCGTCGGCCATGGCACGTGGATCACCGCCTCGGAAGCAGCCGGTGCGCTGACCGTCCTCGAGCGTCGTCTGGACGGTGCGCGACCAGCGTTCGTAGCTGAGCGGATAGTTCGACAGAGCCGAACCTTCGAGGGCCATTCGAGTCCACGTCTGCAGCCAGATCGACCATTCGCCGCGTTCCGTGCGTCCCAGCGGGGACTGCAGCTTCAACAGACTTTCTAGTCTCTGCGCGGGGTCCGCGATGTCGTCAAGCCACGCGATCTGACGGTCGAAGGCGAGTTTGACCGAATAGTCGAGAGCGGCATCGAAGAGCTCGGACTTGTTGGCGAAGTAGTAATGGATGCTCGGCGCCGAGACCCCGGACGCCGCCGCGATATCGGCGATGCGCACCGCGTCGAAGCCGTACCGGCCGAACAGCGTCCACGCCGCCTCGGCGATCGTGCGTCTCGGGTTGGCGTCGTCGTCGTTGGCCGCAGCAGCTGCCGAGTTCGGCGGAAGCGCGGAGACCTGGGACTCGTCGCCAAGCAGCCACCGGACGGTCACACCTGTGGCGGTGGCCACGCCGAGGAGCTCATCGGCGGTGAAGCGGCGGCGACCTGACAGCGCCTTGGACAGCTTCGTCTCGTCGATGCCGATCACAGAGGCGATCTTGCGCTGCTTCAATCCGGACCGCCGGATGGCGTCCCGGACGCGGAGTCCGGTGGCCTCGGACCCCCTGTCGATCGTGCCGCGGGAATAATCCCCGGTTTCGGTCGTCTGCCCTCCTGCCATGGTGCCGAACCTACCTCAGCAACAAGTCCGCTCGCAAGTAAATATGAATAAGAGTCAGAACTTGCGATCAGTGACCATGGAGAGGAATTCGTGTCGATCCGAACCGTCCGAGGCACCACAAATCGGTTCTATGCGGTTAGTCTCGTTATCGGTGGGCGATCCCCATCACCATCGACCGCGCCGAGGAGCACCCATGACCGACAGTCTTCATTCCCGCATGCACGTTGTCTCCGATGAGACCCGAAACCTCGTGAATCTCGTGCTCGAGTACTCGCGTCGTCGGACTCTGGCCGAGGACACCCCGCTCGACCATCCCACGTCCGAAGCCGAGCTGCGTCGACTGGCCGGTCCCACCGTCACCGAGGAGGGGTTGGGATCAGCTCGGGCGCTGGCGATCTTCGAGCACATCTTTGCTCCGGCCTGTATCTCCACCGACCATCCGAAGTACCTGTCGTTCATCCCCAGCGCTCCCACGAAGGCGGCTGTCGCCTTCGACCTGGTCGTCTCCGCCAGCGCTCTCTACGGCGGTTCGTGGCTCGAAGGTGCCGGAGTCGTCCATGCAGAGAACGAAGTCCTGCGCTGGCTGGCGGGAGAGTTCGGGCTGCCCGCTGGAGCCGGGGGAGTCTTCGTCCAAGGAGGTACGATCGGCAACCTCTCAGCTCTCGTCGCCGCCCGCAACGCACAGAAGGAGAAGCTCGGTGAGACTCGGCCGGGACGCTGGGTGATCGTGTGCAGCGCCGAAGCCCACTCCTCGGTCGCCTCCGCTGCCGAGGTCATGGATGTCGATGTCGCCCCGGTGGCCACCGGCGAGGACGGGATCCTGCGTCCCGACGGCGTGCGTGAGGCCCTGCTCGAACACGGGGACGCCGTGATCGCGGTGGTCGCCACCTCGGGGACGACGAACTTCGGCACCATCGATGACATCGCCGGCATCGCCGCTCTCAAGGACGAGTTCGACTTCTGGCTCCACATCGACGGCGCCTACGGTCTGGCCGCGATGCTCTCGCCGCAGGCACGCCACAAGTTCGCCGGAGTGGAGAAGGCCGATTCGCTCATCGTCGACCCTCACAAATGGCTCTTCGCTCCCTTCGACGCCTGTGCGCTCATCTACCGCGATCCGAATTCGGGGAGGCGAGCGCACACGCAGAAGGCCGAATATCTCGATACGCTCACCGACGCTCAGAATTGGAGCCCCTCGGACTTCGCCATCCAGCTGACGCGGCGACCGCGTGGGCTGCCGCTGTGGTATTCGCTGGCCAGCTATGGTGCCGAAACGTATCGGGAGGCGATCGGCCATTCGATCGATCTGGCGCGTGAGATCGCCACGGAGATCAAGCATCGAGAGCATCTGCGGCTCGTGCGCGAACCCGAACTCTCGGTCGTCGTGTTCGAACGCGACGGTTGGCAGCGGTCGGATTATGACGCATGGTCGGATCGTCTGCTCGAGGACCAGCGCGCTTTCGTCGTCCCGAGCTCGCACCAGGGGCGGCCGAATGCCAGGTTCGCGATCGTCAATCCGCTGACGACGTTCGACGATCTCACCGACATCCTCGATTCGATGGAGTGAATGGATGCGTTCGATCCGTCCTTCACTGAGGTCCTCGATCTTCTGAGGGCCCCGCAGAGGTGACGGTCGCTCAGTCTTCGGGTGCATCCTCGGCGGCGGTCGTCGGCTTCGACCGGGGACGGAGTTCGACGGTGAAGGCGGGAAGCAGAGCCTGGGTGATCGGGCCGATCCCCAAGGCATAGAGGACTGTGCCGACCCCGACGACTCCGCCGAGAAGCCAGCCCACGGCGACGACGCTGACTTCGATGAGGGTGCGCACCAGTCGGATCGAGCGTCCGGTCACGCGGGAGAGCCCGGTCATCAGCCCATCGCGGGGGCCCGGCCCGAATTGGGAGCCGATGTACATCGCCGAGGCGGCCCCGTTGAGGACGACGCCCGTGACCATGAGAGAGATGTTCCACCCGAGTTCTTCGGGCCGGGGCAGGAACAGGCGGGTGAGGTCGAGCGCCGGCCCGACGAGGAGGGCATTGAGAATCGTGCCGATCCCCGGCTGCTGGCGCAGCGGGATCCAGATGAGGAGTACGAGGAACGCGAGAATCGTGATGATGGTGCCGAAGGTCAGCGGCACGTGATTCTGAATGCCGGAGTGGAGGACGTCCCACGGCATCATGCCCAAGCCCGCGTTGACCATCATCGCCATCGAGGCACCGAAGAGGTAGAGGCCGAGGATCAGCTGGGGGAGACGCCGCCACAGCCGTCCGCCGCGCAGCTGTGCGATGGGACCGACGTTGGCCAGCTGACGCCTCGAGGCTCTCATCTTCGTCATGTGGTGGCTTTCTGAGGGTTGCGATCAGAGGGACAATTCCATCATGACCGAAATTGGTCTTGTGCGATATAGCCACTTGCTGGAAAGTGGTCCCATGAGGTCAGAACCATGAGCACACCGGTCCTGGGAGCCAAACGACTCATCGGCATCATCGGAGACGGACCGTGGAAGGCGCCCGCATACGGATCGCTGGCCGCCGCAGTGGCCGCGGCGATCACCGACGGACGACTCCCGGTCGGCACGAGGCTGCCGAGCGAACGCGAACTCGCAACTGCCTCCGGTCTCTCGCGGACGACGACGGGACGGGCGTACGCTCAGCTGCGGGAACAGGAATACATTCTCACTCGCCGAGGCTCCGGCAGCATCGTTCAGCTGCCCAGCGTCCCGGGCGGCCGTATCGACCACCTGCTCTCACCTGCCGGCGGCGACGAGTCGGAGGTCGATCTCACGTGCACCGCTCCGGTCGCACCTCCGGATATCCTCGACGCCTACGACCGGGCACTGTCACGTTTGGGTGCCTACCTGCCCGGCACCGGGTACTATCCTTCCGGGCTGCCGGTGCTGCGGGAGATCATCGCCGATCGCTATACCCGGCGCGGCGCCCCGACCGACCCTGATCAGATCCTCATCACCTCTGGGGCACTCGGCGGTGCGGCCATCGCCGTCCGCGCCCTCCTCGACGTCGAACCGCATGAGTCCGCGCGCCTCGGCGGGGCACGGTCGACCTCGCGGGTGCTCATCGAAAGCCCCACCTATCCGAATGCGATCGCCACACTCGAAGGCGCGGGCGCCGCTCTCGTGACCTACCCCCTCGAGTTCGGAACTCAGGGGCATCATTGGGACATCGACGCCATGGAGCAGCTGATGGGACAGACACGTCCGCGCAGCGCCTATCTCATCCCCGACTTCCACAATCCGACCGGCGCACTGCTGCCCGAAGCCCAGCGCAGTGAGCTCGCGGAGGCTCTTCGTCGGCATCGAGTCGTCCCCGTCTTCGACGAATCCCTCGTCGAACTGGAACTCGAGGACGGCAGGATGGCCACTCCGATGTCCGCGCTGATCACGGACGCGGTGACAGTGGGCAGTGTGAGCAAGATCTATTGGGGAGGTCTGCGCATCGGATGGATGCGCATTCCCCGCCACCGGATCGGTCATTTCGCGTCCTCCCGGCTCGGACTCGACCTGGGAGCACCGGTCCTCGAACAGCTCGTCACGGTCGAACTCATGAGCAATCACGATGCTGTCGTCGCCGACTGCCGCTCCCGGCTCAGAGCCGCCCGAGACCTGCTCGCCGCACAGGTGAGGTCATGGCTGCCAGAGTGGAAGCTCATCGTCCCCTCCGGTGGAATGGCGCTGTGGGCCGAACTGCCGGAGGCACGTTCCGGGGTACTCTCGATCGCCGCGAGAAACCATGGTCTCCGCCTCGTCGCAGGACCGAACTTCGCCCCCGCCGGTGGACTCGATCGGTGGGTGCGCCTGCCCTATACGGTGACGGAGAGCGAACTGCAGCATGTGGGGCCGCGACTGGCCGCAGCCTGGGAGGAAGCCAAATCGATGACCGGACGTGGACCGACCGACCGGGCCCGCATCGTGGCGTGAACATCGCGGGCACGCAGGGAAAACCTGAGTACGATGACCGTATGGGAGACGACAGCGGACTCAGTCACGATGGGCAGTACTCGACGGCGACGACCGTCGGGGAGTTCCGAGCCAATATCGCCGAGGTGAAGCGCCGGATCGCCGCTGCCGCCGAGCGCGCCGGCCGGGACCGCGCCGACATCGAGCTGCTTCCAGTGAGCAAGACCGTACCCCAGGAACGCATCCGCCTCGCCGTTGCCGCCGGTTGTGCGAAGTTGGGTGAGAACAAGGTTCAGGAGGCCCACCGCAAATCCGAGGAGATGGCCGACCTCGACATCGATTGGGCTGTGATCGGGCACCTCCAGTCGAATAAAGCCAAGGACGTGGCGAAGTTCGCCAGCGAATTCCAGGCGCTCGACCGACTCAAGGTCGCCAGAGCCCTCGACCGTCGACTCGAAGCGGAAAGACGCAGCCTCGACGTGTATGTCCAGGTCAACACCTCCTCTGAGGACTCCAAATTCGGCATGCCGCCGGAAGAGCTCCTCGACTTCCTCAAGGAGGTGCGAGCCTTCGAGACTCTCAAGGTCCAGGGACTGATGACTTTGGCAGTCTTCTCTTCGGATATCGACCGTGTCCGTCCCTGCTTCCAGCTTCTGCGCGGTCTGCGCGACCAGGTTCGCGAAACCGATCCTGACCTTCTCGGCCTGGGGCGGCTGTCGATGGGCATGTCTGGTGACTTCGAAGTGGCCATCGAAGAGGGCGCAGACTGCGTCCGTGTGGGGCAGGCCATCTTCGGTCGACGAGCGCTGCCGGACTCCCACTACTGGCCCGAAGCCGACTGAACGGCCGACCGGCTGTGCCTCCTTCCCACCCGGAGTCCGGACGTGACAAGCCATCGGCTCAGACGAGTTCGGACGCCGTTCGGCGCCCCTCGACGCAGACGCTCTGGTGGTTCGGCGGTGCCGTGCTCGGCGTCATCCTCGGTGCGGGAATCTCCGGATTCGCCGCTCTGGCCGAAACCGCCCTGACGTCGTGCCTCATCGCTCTGCTCTTCCTCACGTTCCTCGACATCCCTTTCGAAACGGGATTGCGTGCGGTTCGCGATCTGCCTCTTCTTGCTGTGACGGCGGCCTTGAACTTCCTCATCGTCCCGCTGGTCGTCGCCGGTCTCATATCGGTCTTCGACATCGCTGATCCGCTGCTGCCGGCTGTGCTCATCGTGCTGCTGTGTCCCTGCATCGACTACGTCATAGCGTTCACACGTGCTGCAGGAGGCGCCGCCGATCGCCTGCTGATGCTCACTCCCATGCTCATGATCGCTCAGCTGCTGTTGCTGCCCGTGATGCTGTGGGCGGTCACCGGAGGGCGGCTGAGCATCGATCTGCCTGTTCGTCCGCTCGTCGGCGCGCTGGTGCTGTTCATCATCATTCCTCTTACGGCCGCCGTCGTCGTTCGTCGACTTGCCCGCCGGACGCCACGATTGGGCCGGCCCCTCGCCGCGAGCGCACGTCTGATGGATCCGGTCATGACGCTGACGCTGCTCGTCATCACTGCCTCGGTCACCCCGAGGATCGCCCATTCCGCCGGACAGTTGGGGACCGTGGCCGTCGTCTTCGCAGTCTTCGCTGTCGTGATGACCACGATCGGGTGGGGCGTCACGCGGGCTCTGCACGTCGGTCCGCGGCGATCACGTGCTGTGATCCTCTCCGCCGTCACGCGCAATTCCCTGGTCATGCTTCCGATCGTTCGTGCGATCACCGGGGAGGGCATCGGTCCAGCGGGGGTCGTGACGCAGACCCTCATCGAGCTTCTTGTTCTGATCGTCCTCGTCCGCGTCCTGCCTCGTCTGGTGCCGGCCACTGCCGTGGCCGAAAACCGCTAGTAATCGTACTCCTCGGGGCGGACAATGGAACTATGTTCACCTCCGATCAGTGTTATCAGGCAGTCACTTCCCGTGACCGACGCTTCGATGGAATGTTCTTCACCGCGGTGCGCACCACCGGGATCTTCTGCCGTCCGTCGTGTCCGGCGAGGACTCCGCGGCGGGAGAACGTGGACTTCTTCGTCACGGCCGCGGCCGCGGCAGACGCCGGTTTTCGGGCCTGCCGACGGTGCCGCCCGGATGCCAGTCCGAATTCGCCGCAGTGGGATACCCGCGGAGACGTCGTGGCCCGAGCCATGCGCCTCATCCGCGACGGTGCCGTCGACCGCGGAGGAGTCGCAACCCTCGCCGCCGAACTCGGGTACAGCACTCGCCAACTCGGGCGCCTCATCCACGCCGAGCTCGGTGCCGGACCTCTGGCGCTGGCTCGCACCGAAAGGGTACGCACTGCCAGGACACTCATCGAGGCCACCTCGATGCCGATGAGCGAGATCGCCTTCGCCGCCGGCTTCTCCAGTATCCGACAGTTCAACGACACCTTCCGAACGATGTATTCGATCAGCCCACGACAGCTGCGCAGAGACGGTGCCGAACATTCGGTGACCGACGAAGTCGTACTCCGATTGGCGTATCGCCCGCCGTTCGACTTCGCGCATCTGCTGGGGTACTTCGAGGCACGAGCCGTTGCCGGGATCGAAAATGTCTCGGACGGCGCCTACACCCGGTCGATGCGGCTGGCTCACGGTCCCGCCGTGATCACGGTGCGGCAAGGGCACGGGGACTTCGTTGACTGCCGTCTCCGCCTGGCCGACACCCGCGACCTCGGCAGCGCCGTCGCACGAGTCCGGCGCCTCCTCGACCTCGATGCCGACCCCGAGGCGATCGCCCATACACTGCGGTCGGCGGGCCTGCGCCGCCTCGTCGACGACCATCCAGGACTTCGTTCACCGGGCCACAGCGACCCCGTCGAACTGGCTCTGCGGACAGTCCTCGGACAGCAGATCTCCTTGGCCGCCGCCCGCACCCATCTGGAACGCCTCGTCGCAGGTGTTGGAGAATCACTGCCGGAGGAGCTGAGCTTCGGCGGAGTCGACAGGGTCTTTCCCACCGCCGAGGCGATCGCCGCTGTCCCCGCATCCGAATGGGCGTTGCCTTCGAGTCGGATCAGGACGATTCAGACACTGTCGCAGGCGTTGGCCGAGGGCAGTGTGGACCTCGGCGCGGGCAGCGACCGCGAGGAAGCGAGCCGGAATCTGCTGGCACTGCCCGGAATCGGTCCGTGGAGCAACGGCTATATCCGGATGCGCGCCCTCGGAGATCCCGACGTCTTCATGGACTCAGACCTCGGCGTTAAGAAGACCATCGCCGATCTCGACGCGAGTTCAGCGGCACCTGTCGATTGGAAACAGGTCGCAATGAACTGCAGTCCCTGGCGCTCCTACCTGACCCACCTGCTGTGGGCACATCACGCCCGCAGCCCAGCAGCCTGACCGACCGAGACCGAGCAAGGAATGATTCTGCCCATGACTCACCGACACGAAGGACACGCAGACATGACCACGCCGACAACGACCCAACCCGACACCGCACGGAAGTTCACCGCTGCCATGGAGCTGCCGACCGCCTCGGCACCGGTATATACGACGATCCTCGATACGGACCTGGGACCTCTCCTGCTCACCTCGGATGGGACCCACCTCACCGGGCTCTATCTCGAGGTCTCCGAGGCGATCGATGCTCGACTCGACAGAATGTTCGGAGTCGAACCGACTCCGGAAGACGACCTGGAGATCTTCCACCGCGCCGAGGCACAGCTGGGGGAGTACCTTTCAGGCCAGCGCACACAGTTCGATCTGCCCTTGGCGGCGAAGGGAACGGAATTCCAACGCTCGGTGTGGCAGGCGCTGACGCAGATTCCGTTTGGCAGCACAGCAGGTTACGGTGAGCTGGCCGAGATGCTGGGAAGACCCGGTGCGGCGCGTGCTGTGGGGGCCGCCAACGGAAAGAACCCCATCAGCATCATCGTGCCCTGCCACCGAGTCATCGGAGCGGACGGATCCCTGACCGGCTACGCATGGGGAGAGGGAAAGAAACGCACCTTGCTCACCCTGGAAACCCGCCCCTAATTACTACCTGACGGCGGCCCAGCAACCTCGCGCCAGGTTGCTGGGCCGCCGTCAGGTAGCAAGAAGGGCGGGGATCCTTGTTTGGATCCCCGCCCTTCAGCGGTGGAGGTAAGGGGATTCGAACCCCTGACCTTCTCCATGCCATGGAGACGCGCTACCAACTGCGCCATACCCCCGCTTGCCTGATCAATATTACCCACGTGTGGGTGAGAGACCAAATCGGCGGAGAGTGACGCTCGCCACAAGGGCGGGAATACTGGAACCCCGTGTTCAGGCACTGATCGGGGCCGACCCCGCGGCCCGAGTCCGATGAACTCGGGCCGCGGCGAGTCAGCTATCCGCCGAGGATTCTCCGCGGTGGATCAGATGAACGGCCGGACCTGGCTGAGGTAGCGCACGATATCCCGCTCGCGCAGTTCACGTACGCGCTGCTCGCGAGCGTGTTCGCGCAGGCGAGCCTGCTGACGACGGGCAACCTTCAGGCGGCGAGACTCGGGTGTCGGGGCTGGGCGGCGCGCCCACCGGATGAGCTTCATTCCGGTGCTCAGGGCCCAGCGTCGTGGATAGGTGAATGGGAATGTGGTGGACACAATTATTCCTCGTGGTTTTCGGGCAGGGGATATCCGCAAATGGGCAGGAGATATCCCGGAATGACGGTCAGATAAACAATTGCCGAAAAAGTCGTGACATTGACAATGAATCGCCTGCGCAAGGGTGCATATGACAAAGGCAGCTAATTGCCAATATGGGAATAGGTCATTGCAATGACAGATTCACTGATATGGCAACGGAATACGATAGGCAATGAATCCGAACTGGTCGGCCGCACAGCGGAAGGCGCCAGGTGGTACGGCGCTCACTCGCGAATGCAGCAGATCGGACCGAACTCAATGATGTTGGCGTGAAGTGGCCGGATCAGGTGCGGCAACTGGCGGTGCTAGGCACAGCAGGGATGCCGAAAGTGATCTGGACACAAGCCGGGCGTGAAGAATGCCGGATATCAGGCAACCGGTGGCTCAGAGGACAACGGTGGCCGGAAGCCAACCGGTGGAAAAGACGTGGGAGACGGCTGTGTCAGCCGACGAGTCCTTGTCCGCCAATCGGGCAGGCAGCGTATTCATGCCAAGGCGTTCGAAGGTCAGGGCCTGCAAGAAAATTCATCATCGTAACTGCTCTCCTTTCATGGTCGTGGATCTCGTGGGGACGGCGTCAACGTCCGCTATTGTCAAGGTGCAATCAGGTTGGTGTCTGCGAATCCGTAATTGCACTGTCGAATTTAGCACAGCTTTCATTGCGTGTGGGAGTTTTGTTCATTATTTTCTCAAATATTTTCACTTCGACTGTTCGGGCGAGAAAGACGGTTCGTGAAAACTGTTGGTCGAAGCGCTGTTTGGGCCGACGTAGAATCGGAAGAGACGTGCATCAGTCGGACACGCAGCTTGAGGAGTTGAGGATGTCAGAGACCGCCACCACCAGACGTCTGGTCGTCGGATACATCGCCACGGATCGGGGCCGGGATGCGATCTCGCTGGCCATTTCGATCGCGCGTTCCATCGACGTCGAACTCGTGGTCACCATCGTCCGTCCGGAATCATCGACGATTCTCGCCGGCAGCGCCGTGCCCAAGGACGGGGCCGGGATCGTGGCCCAGCAGATCGACGATTGGCTGGACGAAGCCCTGGCACTCATCCCCGATGACATCCGCGCCAGAGGCTGCATCCACATCGCCTCGAACGAATCCAAGGGCCTCATGGAGGTCGCCGAGCAGGAAGGCGCACTGGGCATCATCATCGGTGCACGGGCCACCACACTGATGCGCCAACTGCGCATCGGCACGGTCGCTTCGTCGCTGCTGCACTCGTCGACGGTGCCCGTCGTGCTCGCCCCGTCGGGCAGGTCCGACATCGGGCCGATCTCGCGGGTGACCGCACTCTACGGGGCTCGCCCAGGTGCTTCGTCACTCATCGGAGCGGCCATCGAATCGGCTGTCGGCCTCGGAGTCGATCTCAGACTGCTGTCCTTGATCGAGAACGACGGACTCTATGACGACGAGGTCGCCGAGATCACCGAATTCGCCGAACAGTACGGGGGAGCGGTGCTGGCGGACGACGCTTCGGAGATGCTAGCCTCTGGCCGTGCGACGGTGAGAACCAAGGCCGGAGCCGATATCGAAGAGGCCGCCGAGACCATCGACTGGCAGCCCGGCGACCTCGCCTTCATCGGATCGAGCCGCTTGGGCCACGGAGGCAAGGTAGCAATCGGTGCGAGGGCTCGCCGTCTGCTGCGTGTCCTGCCCGTTCCGGTGGTGGTCGTGCCCCGACGTGCCGTGAGTCGACTGCACACCGCCGAAACCGACTGAGGTGCGGATACGTCAATCACAGCGGACCGACATCCGGCTGGGCTCCCACAGCACGGCCGCGTGGATCCATCCGGGTGAGCGGCGTCGGCGTCCGCTGCTGATGGTGCATGGCTTCCGTGGGGATCATCATGGAATGGACCTCATCGCCGGCAGCATCACCGACCGCGAGGTGGTCGTGCCCGACCTGCCCGGGTTCGGTCTCACTGCCCCGCTGGATTCGGGTTCGTCGCTCTCTGCCTTCGTCGATCATCTCCTCGCTCTGCGCGCCGAGGTGGGCAGGCAGCGGGGCGTGACACCGATCCTGGTGGGGCACTCCTTCGGTTCGATCCTGGTCAGCCACCTGGCGGCCTCCCACCGGGACGTCGTCGACGAGCTCGTGCTCATCAATCCGATCACCAGCCCCGCCCTCGAAGGGCCCGCACGATTCCTCACCGCGGTCACCCGGGCCTATTACGCCCTCGGTGCGCGGCTGCCCGAGCGAGCCGGTCGCTCCCTGCTGAGCAACCCCGTGATCGTCCGGGCCATGAGCGTGGCCATGGCCACGACTCGCGACCCCGGCCTGCGTTCGTACATCCATGATCAGCATTCGCGGCACTTCTCGTCGTTCGCTGACCGCGCGTCCCTGTCAGAGGCCTTCGCGACGTCCGTCGCGCACACCGTCACCGAGGTGGCCGACCACCTGAGTATGCCCACGCTCGTCATCGCCGGCGATCAGGACGCCATTGCCCCGATCGGCCCGACCCGGGCATTCGTGGAGAAGCTCCCCGACGTCGAATTCGTGGAATTGGATGGGGTGGGCCACCTCGTGCACTATGAACGGTCGGAGGAGGCCGCCTCGGCGATCATGGATTTCTGCCACCGGCGAATCGACCGGTGATTCGGCGCGTGACAGGCCGAAGGCAGATACGGTGAATCGACGAAGGGCCGCTGCGCATCAGCGCAGCGGCCCTTCTCTTCAACCGTGTTGGAGATCAGCGGCGGGAGTCGCGTGCCCAGCGGTAGAGAATCGGCACGAGGAATGCGAAGCACGACGCGAGCAGACCACCCCAGAACACCCAGAACTCGGTTCCCTCAGGTGAGGAGAATGAGGCTCCGAAGAGGTAGAGTCCGAACACGAACAGAGCGAAGGCGAAGACGAAGACGATGACATCGGCGAACGATGCTGAATTGCGGGTTCTCTTCGGGGCGGCGATATCGGACATGGTCTCCTCCGGCGATGTTTCTGGTGGTCAGCTGACTCTCAGCAACAGTCTACATCGCGTAGAGGACTTTGCTCATCTCCGGTCGTGTTCGGCGCTTCGCTCCGGGACCAGCCAACCGAGCAGAGCCGAGACGATCGAGACGATGATCGCGGCGAAGATGGCGGAGAAGAAGAACGAATCGATGGTGAACTCGAACGGGGTGAACCCGCTGAGCCAACTCGTCAGCGCCAACATGATCGCGTTGATGACGATGGAGAACAGTCCCAGGGTCAGACACGTGATCGGAGCCGAGACGAAGCTGAGGATCGGTTTGATGAAGGCATTCGCCAATCCGAAGATGAGGCCGATGACGAGGTAGGAGATGATCATCGCCGGAATGGCGCCGGCCTGCTCCTCGACGACCCGGTTCCCTGTGATCGTCACACCCGGCAGGATCCAGGCCGCCACCCAGATCGCACAGGCGTTGACGATGACGCGAGACAAGAAGTTCATAGCCGTCATCCTCGCAGACCGATCTGCGTTCTTTCTGAGTCGCGGATGGGAATGAGGTCCGTGCCATGGTGATCAAACTCAACGTCGCTTGGTGCATTGGCACTCGAATCGGATCGCCAAACACAGTAGCCTGAAGGTGAACCCTTCGGTTCGACTTTCTCAGACCAACAGCGTGCACCTACCGAGTGATTTGATCCAGGTCACCACGGCGGCACGACCTCCCGGACGAGCGGGAGCAGAAACTGGATTGATATGACAGACAGCGACATGCCCGCCTCGGCTCGGCGCACCACCGCGCAGCAGTCCTCACCGACTCTGTTCTCGGCCGTCGGACGCAGCTATTTCCCGATCGCCTTCGTCGCCCGCATGCCTTTCGCCATGATCGTCGTCGGTGTGCTCACCCTCGTTGTGGCCGGCCGCGGATCGCTGAGCTTGGGCGGGATCAACTCAGCTGTGGTCGGATTGGGCACGGCTCTGTTCGGTTCCTTCATCGGGGCGGCCGCCGACCGGTGGGGTCAGCGCTATGTTCTGCTCATCGCCGGGATCCTCAACTGCCTGGCGCTGACCTTCATGGCGTGGGTCGTCTTCAGCCCGCTGCCGGATTTCGTCGTGTTCATCGCCGCCTTCGCGATCGGTGCCACCTCACCTCAGGTCGCGCCGATGTCGCGGTCTCGCCTCGTCGACATCGTCATGTCCGTGCTGCCCTTGTCGAGGCGGCCGAAGGTGCTCAATGCCACGATGGCCTATGAATCCGCAGCCGATGAGGTCATCTTCGTCTTCGGACCCTTCCTCGTCGGGCTCTTGGCGACCTTCTTCACCCCGGTCGCGCCCATCATCGGGGCGATCGTGATGACGCTCGTCTTCGTCTCCGCCTTCGCACTCCACCCGACCGGGCGGGCGCGTTCGACTGGAACGTCGAGCAGCCTCGGCGAGCGTGCCCCCGCCAAGGACATGTTCACCGCCGGTGTCTTCGTCATCATCCTCGGTGTCTTCGGCGTCGGAATGGTGTTCGGCTCCACCCTCACCGCTCTCACCGCGCTGACCAACGACATCGGCCGGCCGGAGGAGGCCGGTCTCATCTACGGAGTGATGGGCATCGGCTCTGCGGTGCTGGCGATCTCGGTGGCGCTGTTCCCCTCTGCGTTCGCTCTGTGGGCGCGACTGCTGTGCTTCGCGCCCATTCTGGTCACGGGATCGGTCATCCTCGCGTCGACGGAATCGATGCCGATCATCGTCATGGCTCTGCTGCTCATGGGCACGGGAATCGGCCCGAGCCTCGTCACCCTCTTCAGCCTCGCCGCCGAACGTGCGCCGCTCGGACGGTCGGCGACCGTGATGTCGATGGCGGGGTCGGCGATCATCGTCGGCCAATCGGTGTCCTCGGCGATCAACGGAATCCTCGCCGAGGATCGGGGAACGGCCGTGGCGATGGCCGTCCCGGTGGCCGCCTCGGCGATCGTCCTGTGTGCCGGTGTCCTCAATCTGTTCGTCGGGAGGCGCCGCGATCTGAGCTCTGACAAGCCGTCACGGCAGCGCGTCGACGGAGCCGAGGAAGAGATCTGAATCACTTCGACTTTCCGTGTTTTGGGACGGCGTGTCCCAGGCATTGCCAGGTGTGACCGGGACATAACCGAGGAGTAGGATGTCCGCTGGTCCATCGTGAAATGCGCCACGGATCGTGGCCTCTCACACCACTACGGAAAGCACACAATGTCTTCAAGCACCTCGACGACCGAGGCCGTCCGCAGCGATACCCGCTTCTTTGGACACCCTCTGCCGCTCATGCAGCTGTTCAGCCTGGAACTGTGGGAGCGATTCTCCTACTACGGGATGAACGGCATCCTCGCGATTTACCTCTACTTCAGCGTCACCGACGGCGGCATGGGGATGGAGCAGGGTACGGCAGTGGGCATCGTCGGTGCGTACGGCGGTGCCGTCTTCCTCGCCACGATCCTCGGCGCCTGGATCGCCGACCGCCTCGCCGGAGCGGAGAAGGTCCTCTTCTACTCCGCGATCATCATCATGATCGGTCACATCTGCCTGGCGTTCATCCCCGGCTTCGGGGGAGTGGCAGTCGGCCTCATCCTTGTTGCGCTCGGCTCGGGCGGTCTCAAGGCGAACGCCTCGGCACTGGTCGGTGAACTCTACGAAGAGAAGGACCCGCGTCGTGACGCCGGCTTCACCATCTTCTACATGGGCGTGAATATCGGTGCCCTCCTCGGCCCGCTGCTCACCGGACTCCTGCAGAAGAACATCGGATTCCACTATGGATTCGGGGCCGCCGCGGTCGGTATGGCACTCGGCCTGATCATCTACCTCACCGGTCGCAAGAGCCTGCCGCCGGAGTCTCGTGTTGCAGTCAATCCGCTGCCGAAGAACAAGCTCTACCTCTTCATCGTGGCCGTCGTGGTCGTCATTCTCCTCGCCGTCATTCTGTGGATGACGAAGATCGTCAACGCGGAAAACCTCGATTGGTGGATCGCCGGGATCTCTGCCGGAGCGGCCGCCTGCTACTTCATCGTCATGTACACCTCGCCGCAGACGAACTCCGACGAACGCTCTCGTGTTCTCGCCTTCATCCCGTTCTTCCTGACGGTTGTCGTGTTCTGGTCGATGTACCAGCAGATCTTCGGAGTGCTGACCGTCTACTCGGATACTCAGCTCAACCGGTCGATCTTCGGATGGGAGATGCCGATCAACTGGATCCAGCTGATCCCTGCGTTCTTCGTCATCGTCTTCGCCCCGCTGTTCGCGACGATGTGGATGAAGCTCGGACCCAAGCAGATCTCGACACCGGTCAAGGCCGGACTGTCACTCGTGCTCATCGGCATCGGGTTCCTCATGTTCCTGCCCTTCGCTGAGGCCGGCCCCAATGAGACTCCGCTGCTGTGGGTGGCTCTCACATTGGCCGTATTCGTCTTCGGTGAGCTGCTCATCTCGCCGGTGGGCCTGTCGTTCTCGACGAAGGTCGCTCCGAAGGTCTTCCAGTCGCAGATGATCGCCGTGTTCTTCCTTGCCTCGGGTGTCGGTACGGCACTGTCCGGTGTGCTCGGCGGGTACTTCGACGCCGGCAACCAGGCACCCTACTGGCTGTCGGTCGGAGGATCGTCGGTCGTGCTCGGCCTGCTCGCGCTGACGCTGACGAAGCCGATGCTGGGGCTGCTGCGCGGAATCC
Source organism: Brevibacterium sp. OS20 (assembly GCF_056837565.1). Taxonomy (NCBI): domain Bacteria; kingdom Bacillati; phylum Actinomycetota; class Actinomycetes; order Micrococcales; family Brevibacteriaceae; genus Brevibacterium; species Brevibacterium sp. OS20. The sequence continues at coordinate 1,947,666 of NZ_CM166367.1, forward strand.
GCTGATTCAGTAGCTTCGCGCATAGCCAGCGCAGTCCGAAGGCTCCTGTGGGTCACCGCCTCACGGGAGCCTTCGTCGTTTCCGGGCGGGCATCCCTCACCCGCAGTGTCGCTTCAGAGCGTTGCAGCACGAGGGTGTGGCCGGACGGGTGAGGGGTGCGGTGCCACCGGCAGATTATACGAGTTCGGGTGACAGATGCCGGGCATCGAGAGGCTGCCTGCAGCAGTCAGACGCCGATGAAGATGGGCAGCGCGTCAGGATGGTGGGCGTGGACGATCGTGAGGAACACGAGCGCGTCGAAGAGCAGATGCACCGTGACCGTATACGGCAGCGATTTCGTGCGAGTGAAGATGAAGGCCTGCACGAGTGCGAAGGGGATCGTCAGCAGCGGACCGATCGACCGGTAGCCGAGCTCCCAGAGGAACGAGACGAAGATGATCGTGGTGAATATGTTCGCGGTCCAGAACGAGAAGTGTTTGCGCAGGAGCGCGAAGACCGTGCAGATGAAGAACAGCTCGTCCCAGATGCCCACGGCGTTGACCCCGAAGAACAGTCGGATGATCTCCGACCAGTTCGTCAGCGGAGGCCAGTTGAGGTAGACCCCGGTGCGCATGAAGTACTGCGGCAGCACTGCCCAGGCGACCACAACGACGAAGACCAGCCATGCCCATTCCAGCCGCGACCAGGGTTGGCCGCGACGCAGCGGAAACTGGATCGTCTTGTCTTCGAACACATAACGAGTCACGAGCCAAGGGCCGATGACGACGGCCGAGAGCACAACGCCCATGCGTGCGATGTTCGACCACGAGATATCGGCTTCGACCGATATCGCCGAGATGAGAGCGAGACACGCGGCGATGATGCTGAGGTCTCTGGCGAAACTCCGATTGACACTCCACGCGATGATCAGGGCCGCGAGCATCGGTGCGTATCCGAAGGCGCGGACCTGCGGAAACGTCGTTCCCAGGCCGAAGAGCACAACCGCCGAGACCGCCAGCGAGGCAGCCGCAGCGGCCTCCCAGCTGAGCGGTTTCAACTGTGAGGATTCGATGGTTACTGCTCGGTCAGTGTCCACGCTCCACACTGTAGACGAACCCGGTCCGAGTCGCACCGGAACTTCGACCAGTGCCGCACCGAATCATCGCGTCTGGCTCCGCCGATTCACAAGTAGGATCGGAGCGAGGGAAGGACATCATTGGACCCAGAGGACTACTCCGAGCTCATCGCCGAATTGGCACCGAATCTCCACACCGAGACGACGCCGGTACGCAGCGCCGTCGGGCGCACCACGGCCTCGGACATCAGAGCTCCGCGATCGGTGCCCGACTTCGCCGCCTCGGCGATGGATGGTTTCGCCCTCGACGGCGCTGCCCTGAACTCCGCCCGCGACGGGAACGCCATTCGAGTCGTCGGCGACACCCCCGCCGGGCATTCCGCCGTCACGCTGCAGACGGGATGCGCTGTGCGCGTGATGACAGGTGCTCCCGTTCCCTCCGGCGCCGAGGCGGTCGTCCCTGTCGAGCTGACCGACGCTCGACAGACCGGGCCGGCTCCCGAAGCCATCCGAATTGATTCCCTCCCCGCCGCTGTCCCGCCCGGGTGGAACATCCGCTCGATCGGTGAGGACATGTGCCGGGGCGACATCGTCCTGACCGCCGGGGAGCGGATCACCTCGGCCGGAGTCGGCGTGCTGGCGATGCTCGGCATCACCGAGATCGAAGTTCTCCGCAGACCCCGCATCGGTCTGATCGTCACCGGGGACGAAATCCAGGGTGCCGACCAGACAGGTGAGAGTCGCACCGAGGCGGCCGCCTCCTCGATCTTCAATTCGAACCTGCCGATGCTCGCCGCCGCAGTCCGCGGCTTCGGTGCCGAATCCATCGAAGCCACGTGCAGCGACGACGCCTACGAGCTGCGCGGTGTGCTCACGACGATGAGCGCCGAGGCCGACCTCGTTGTGACAACCGGAGGTATCAGCGCCGGTGCCTTCGAAGTCGTCCGTCAGGTCCTGGAACCCGACCATTCGACGTTCCGCCGACTGGATATGCGACCCGGATCGCCTCAGGGCTTCGGACGCCGCGGCACTCTGCCGCTCATCCATCTGCCCGGCACTCCACAGGGAGCCTTCGTCGCCTTCCACCTCTTTGTCGGCTCGCTGCTGACCGGGAAGAGCCTGCGACGGAGATGGCGGAAGGGACTTCTCGCGGGGCCCGATCTGCGAACACACGGAAACGTCGTCACTTTCCGTCCCGGCACCTTCACCGAATCAGGGGAGATCCTCCCTGCCGACCGGTCCAGGCTTCCGAACTTCGCCGCGGCCGATGTGATCATCAGAATCCCGCGCGGCACCGATACCCCGCATGGTTCAGCAGAACTGTGCGCAGGCACGGCCATCGACTACCTCGAGTGCTGACGCCTTCCCTCCCTCCCTTCCGGATTAGGATGGGGTCATGTCGACTTCACGCCTGAGTCCTGCCGACCGGACCCGCTACGCCCGGCAGATCCGACTGTCCGGATTCGGTGAAAGCGCGCAGGCCGCACTGCTCGACTCGCATGTTCTCGTCATCGGTGCCGGGGGACTCGGCGCCCCGATACTCAGCTACCTCGCGGCCGTCGGCATCGGCACGATCACCGTGATCGATCCCGATGTCGTCGAGCTGAGCAATCTGCATCGCCAGGTCATCCACACCGAGGCGGCCATCGGCACTCGTAAGATCGATTCCGCCCGGCAGCGGATGAACGGGATCAATTCGTCGATCGAGGTCCGGACGATTCCGCAGCTGCTCACTCCGGACAACGCTCTCGAACTCTTCGAAGGCGTCGACATCGTCGTCGACGGCAGCGACAACTTCGCCACCCGCTACCTTGCCAACGATGCCTGTGAGATTCTCGGAATCCCACTCGTGTGGGGGACGATCCTCGGTTTCGACGGTCAGGTCGCCGTCTTCGATGCCGAACGCGGCGCCACACTGCGCGACCTCTACCCCGAGGTTCCGGCTCCGGGCAGTGTGCCCGACTGTTCGGTCGCCGGAGTCCTCGGGCCCCTGTGCGGAAGCATCGGATCCGCGATGGCGATGGAGGCCATCAAGGTGCTCACCGGAATCGGCACACCGCTCGTCAACAGCGTGGCCATCCACAGCAGCCTCGACACCAGTTGGGAGACGGTCCCGGTGCGACCGATTCCGGGCAGGCCTCCGGTGACAGACCTCGGGCAGCACCGCGGCGACTACGCCCAGCACACGTTCGACTCACTCAAGACCGACGACACCGCAGAGAGAACAGCCGGCCCGACCACAGGGGAAAGCCTCCTGGGGCCGGCCACCGTGACCTGGGCGGACGTCGAGGCCGACTCCATCCTCGTCGACATCCGCGATGACGATGAGGTCGCCTCGGGGATGGTCCCCAGTGCCATTCACATTCCGATGGACGAGCTGCTCGCCGATCCCAGCCGCTTGCCGACTCCCGACACAGCGGACACCCCCGCCTCCTCTGATGCCGCCCCAGCACGGCCGCACGGCATCGCCCTCTACTGCCGGTCGGGAGTGCGCTCGGCGAAGACCGCTGCGCAGCTGCGCTCTCACGGCATCGCGGTGACCTCGGTCAACGGCGGATATCTCGCCTATCTGTCACAGCCGACTCCAGAGCAGAGCTGACGAGGCTTCAACCGATCTCGCTGTTCAAGGTCCTACCCGCCGGCGAACGGCGGGAGGACATCGACGGTGTCACCGTCGGACAGTTTCACGGACCGATCGGTGGCGGCCACGGAATTGACGAGGAAGCTCGAGCGCGACAGCACGGTCGCGGCTTGGGGGTCGGCCGCCTCGGCGAGGGACGTGACGAGCTCATCGACGGACCCGGCACGGATCTGTGATTCGCGGGCGCCGAAGGCCTCCCGGGCTGCGGCGAAGAACCGAACGGTGATGGTGGGCACTTATCCTCCGATGGCGCTCATGGGTCGTTGTGGCTGCTCGAACGAATCCGTGTCCATCCCATGACCGGCGAGCTTCTTCCAGTGCGCACCCTTCCATAGGTTCGCAATCGATTCGTCGGAAGCACCATCGCGCATCGCCGTGAGCAGATCAACCTCGGTGCGGGAGAACAGGCAGGTGCGCACACGTCCCTCCGCGGTCAGGCGGGTGCGAGTGCAGTCTGCGCAGAAGGGACGCGTGACCGAAGCGATGATGCCGACAGTGCCGAGGATCGAATCGGGACGGCGTCGATCGGCGACGAGGAACTTCTCGGCCGGGGCCCCGTTCCGCGGGGCCGAATCCGGGGTGAGCACGAATCGGGGTTCGAGGAGGGCGAAGATGTCGGCTGCGGTGATCATCGACGTCCGCTCCCAGGAATGTCCGGCATCCAGGGGCATCTGTTCGATGAACCGCAGGCTCAGATCCTGCTCGAGACACCACTGCAGAAGATCAGGAGCCTGTGCATCGTTGACCCCCGGCAGCAGCACAGCGTTGATCTTCACAGGGTTGAGACCGGCGGCTTTCGCCCCGTCGATGCCCTCGAGCACACGTTTGAGGAACGGGCGCCGGGTCATGGTCGCGAAGGTCTCCGGATCGATCGTGTCGAGAGAGACGTTGATGCGATCCAGTCCCGCCGCTTTCAGCCCCGCGGCGCGTTTGTCCAGGCCGATCGCGTTCGTCGTCAGTGCGATGTTCGGTCGCGGCTCCAGTGCTGCGACGCCGGCGATGATCTCGTTGATGTCCTTGCGGGTGAGAGGTTCGCCTCCGGTGAAGCGGACCTGGTCGACGCCGAACTTCTCCACGGCGATGCGGACGAAGCGGACGATCTCGTCACCGGACATTGCGGAGTCGCGAGACATGAACTCGACGCCCTCTTCCGGCATGCAGTAGGTGCAGCGCAGATTGCAGAAGTCGGTGAGGGAGATGCGGAGGTCGCGAGCGCGGCGATCGAAGGTGTCGAGCAGCGAGTCCTCATTGTGAGCGGTGAACTCCTCGCCCGGGTCCACCGTCGGAGTTCTCAGCACCGGCATGGGCAGGCCGATCTTCTCCATTGCGTCATCCTCCTTGAACAGCGTGTCGATATCATCGTCCCATGACTACTGCGAAGATGCATCGTGAGCGCATATCCGAGATCATTACGCCGCTGACCGGTCCGGTGAGCCTGCCGCTGAGTTCACTGCTGGAAGCGCCGAGGCGACTGACCGCCGATGTGGAATCGCCGATCGATGTGCCCGGCTTCGACAACTCGAGCATGGACGGCTACGCCCTGGCCGCGGCCACCGTGGAGGAGATGCGGCAACGCCCGATTCTCGTATGCGGTCGCGTCGCAGCGGGGTCCCGTGGTGAGACAGTCCAGCCGGGCACCGCGGTGGAGATCATGACCGGGGCACCGCTGCCGCAGGGAACCGATATGGTCGTCAAGATCGAAGACACCTCGCCGGGACGCTTCGGTGCCGAATCCATCACCCTATCCATCACCCTCGACGCTCATGCGGAACCGTGCCCGGGAGCATTCGTCCGCCCCCGCGGCTCCGACGTGAGCGCCGGTCAGACCGTGTTGAGCGCGGGCACCATGCTGACGCCCGCTCACCTCGGCGTGGCCGCCGCGTGTGGAGTGAACGAACTGCCCGTGCTCGGCCTGCCGCGTGTCCTCGTCGTGAGCACGGGTGATGAGATCGCCGCCGAGGCGGCCGCCGGGATCAACGACGCGAATTCCGTGACGCTCAGCTCCGGGCTGCGCCGCCTCGGTGTCGACACCGAGGTCGCGTTCGTCCCCGACGACCCGCAGCAGCTGCTCGACCGAGTCCGCGACAGCGACGCTCAGCTGGTCATCTCGACCGGCGGCATCTCGAAGGGAGCGCACGAAGTCGTCAAACTCGCTGCCGATCTCGATGCGGGCTCTTCGATGACCTTCGAACCGATCGCCATGCAGCCGGGGGGACCGCAGGGCTGCGGACGTCTGGCCGACCACGCGTGGGTGGCACTTCCCGGCAACCCGGTGAGCACACTCATCAGCTTCGAGCTCTTCATCCGCCCCGCCCTGCTCGGGCTGGCCGATCATGAAGCACCCCGGGAAGTCGCCCACCACCGACTGGCCCACGGATTCGACGAAGCCCCTCCAGCCGGAAAGCTGCAGGTCCGCCGTGCCAGACTGACTGAGGCAGGCCTCGAGTTCGTCGGTGACTCCCGATCCCACCTGCTGCAAAGCTATGCCGAAGCCAGCCATCTCGTCTTCATCTCACCCGAGGAGGCGGGCACAGGCGATCCGTTCTCAGCTGTGGAAGATAGGCTGATGACGTGGAAGATCGCATGAAACTCAGCCACGTCGACGCATCGGGGACAGCCCAGATGGTCGATGTCGGCGACAAGGACGTCACGAAGCGCCGGGCCGTCGCCTCCGGCCTCATCACCACTCGGTCCGAGGTCATCGACCTCATCGCCGAGGCGGGCCTGCCCAAGGGTGATGCCCTGCCCGTGGCCCGCATCGCGGCCGTGATGGGCGCCAAGCGCACCAGCGACCTCATCCCGCTGTGCCATCCGTTGCCGCTGACGGGAATCGATGTGGAGTTCGAACTCCGCGAGGATGCACTGGCCATCACCGCCGCGGTCAAGACCGTGTCGAAGACCGGCGTCGAAATGGAAGCGCTGACGGCTGTGACCACGGCGGCGCTGACGATCTTCGACATGATCAAAGCCGTCGACAGTCGAGCCGTGATCGGCGACATCAAGGTCATCGAGAAGACCGGAGGAAAGAGCGGCGATTGGACACGAGAGTCATGAGCACCGGAACCGTCGTGACCACAGGAGTCGTCGAGACCCCGATTTCGACCCAGGAGCTCGAACCCGAGGTCCTCACCGACGCCTGTGGTGCCGCCGTCAGCTTCTCCGGTGTCATCCGCGACCACGATGAAGGCCGTGGAGTGAGCCGACTGCACTATGAATACCACCCCCTGGCCTCAACACAGATCGCCGAGGTGGCGGCAGACGTCGCTGCCCGTCATCCCGCGGTCAGGCTCTCCGTCGTCCACCGCGTCGGTGACCTCGAGATCGGCGACGTAGCCCTGGCCGCGGTCGTCGCCTCCGCTCACCGGCAGGATTCCTTCCGCGCCTGCTCCGAGCTCATCGACGAGGTCAAGGCCCGGGTCGCGATCTGGAAACACCAGCACTTCAGCGATGGCACGGACGAATGGGTAGGAGCCCTCGAATGACACGACTGCGTATCAGCGATGCGGCACGTTTCCTCGGAGTCAGCGATGACACGGTTCGCCGGTGGGTCGCCGATGGTCGCCTCTCCCAACACAAAGACGCGTCGAACCGGGCGGTCGTCGAAGGCAGTGAGCTCGCCGCTCTCGCCCAATCATCGCCCGGGGCTCTGCCCGATCCCAGCGGCGTCGTGAGCTCCTCGCGCAACCGCTTCGCCGGACTCGTCACAGACGTCAACATCGACGGAGTGATGGCCCAGGTCAGCATGCAGTGCGGTCCCTTCCGCGTGGTATCGCTGATGTCGGCCGAAGCCTGTCGCGAACTCGAGCTCGAACCGGGAAGCCTCGCGACCGCCTCGGTGAAGGCGACGATGGTGTCGATCGACACCGTCCCGGGTTCGTGAGGGGCAGCCGACTCTTCCGTGCTGCACGAACTATCCGAGTCTCATAATCGGAACTGAAGTCGACAAGGAACCGCATCTGCGGGTTCAATGGGGGGTATGAAGAAAACCCTGCTGGGGCTCTGCACCGTCGCAGCCCTGACCCTGACCGCCTGCTCCTCCGGACCCGACACGGGGGCCGAAGCGGACCAACCGGAAGAGATCACCGTCTTCGCCGCCGCTTCGCTCACCGAAGTCTTCGAAGACATCGCCGATGAGTTCACGGCCGCCGACCCGAACGCACCCGAGGTGAAGTTCTCCTTCGCCGGATCGTCCGACCTGGTCTCCCAGATCTCCGAAGGCGCCCCCGCCGACGTCATCGCCACCGCTGATGAGAAGACCATGGACACGCTGGAGAACGACGACCTGCTCGCCGGCGAGCCTGAGATGTTCGCTTCGAACACGCTCACCCTGGCCGTGGCCGACGGCAATCCGAAGGCGATCAAGAGCTCCAAGGACTTCTCTGGCAATGACCTCGTCGTCTGCGCGCCTCAGGTGCCTTGCGGAGCCGCGACGGAGAAGTGGGCCGAGACCAATGACGTCGAACTCGATCCGGTCAGCGAAGAGAACTCGGTCACCGATGTCCTCGGCAAGGTGGGCGCCGGACAGGCCGATGCGGGAATCGTCTACGTCACTGATATCGCCCGTGGCGACGGCAAGGTCGAACAGGTCGATCTCGACGGCGCAGACAAGGTCATCAACAAGTACCCGGCCGCCACCGTCAAGGCCAGCGAGAACCAGGACCAAGCCGATGCCTTCGTGAAGTTCCTCGGCTCCGACACAGCCCAGAAGCTGCTGCGCGACGCCGGTTTCGCCGCAGGCTGACAATGCCCGCGCCCTCCCCGAACCGACCGGCGGCGTCCCCGCCCAGCCGAGAGAGGCGGCTCAGATCGGATCCGCTCATCCCGGGCTGGCTGTGGCTGCCCGCCGTCATCGGCATCGTCTTCCTGCTCCTGCCGATCATCGGCATGCTCACCCGAGTCGACCCGCAGGGTCTGCTTGCCGTGATCACGGCCGAGGAATCGCGGCTGGCGATGAAGCTGTCCCTGCTGACCTCGGTGACCTCGGCTCTCATCAGCGTCCTCATCGGCTTTCCCCTCGGGTACCTGCTCGCCACCCGAACGTTCCCCGGCCAACGCATCGTCCGCACCCTCATCCTGCTGCCCCTCGTGCTGCCACCGGTGGTCAGCGGACTCGCACTGCTCTACACCTGGGGCCGGTCGGCCATCCTCGGCGGCGGACTCGAGGCGGCGGGCCTCAGCCTCGCCTACACCACCTCGGCGGTGATCATGGCGCAGGTCTTCGTGTCCCTGCCGTTCATGGTCATGTCCGTCGAGACCGCCACCGCGGGACTCGGCCGCCGCTATGAGCTCACCGCCGCCGAGCTCGGCGCGAAACCCAATCGCGTCTTCTTCACCGTCACCCTGCCGCTGCTCCGACACGGGATCATCACGGGTGCCGTGCTGTGCTTCGCTCGCTCGCTCGGCGAGTTCGGGGCGACGCTGACCTTCGCCGGGTCGCTGTCCGGCGTCACCAGGACGATGCCGCTGCAGATCTATCTCGTGCGCGAATCCGACCCGCAGGCAGCCATCGGCCTCTCGCTCCTGCTCATCGCCATCGCCGTGCTCATCATCATCCTCGCCTACCGGTCCCCGCACGCTCCCCGCCTGAAGTCCCCGCGCAGTTCTCCGACCCCCACTCCCGCCGACACGGTCCCGGCTGCCGCCCCCGTCGAGGCGGACCCGCGCTCCCCGACGGATGTATCCGAACGTGGGGGAGCGGACAGCACAGACGCGCAATCCGCGGACCCCGGGCAGGGCATCAGTGCCGAAATCCGACTCAGCGCCCGTGGAATCGCACTGGATCTCAGTGCCTCGCGGCCGGGAACCACCGCGATCATCGGTCGCAACGGGGCCGGAAAATCCACCCTGTTCCAGGTCCTCACCGGAGCCCTCGTGCCCGACTCCGGACGACTCCGCATCGGGGAGGACACGGTGTTCGATATCGCCGCGGGCCTGTGGCCACCCGTCCACGATCGCGGCATCGTCCATCTCGCGCAGAACCCGCTCCTGTTCCCGCACCTCAACGTCATCGAGAACGTCAGCTTCGGTCTGCGGGCTTTGGGCGCGTCTCGCGGCGCCGCAAATGAACGCGCGCAGGCGATGCTCGACCGCCTCGGCGTGGGGCAGTGCGCGAACCGCAGACCGGACGCCGTCTCCGGCGGGCAGGCCGCCCGCATCGCCCTGGCTCGTGCTCTCGTCGTCGAGCCGAAGCTGCTGCTGCTCGACGAGCCTCTCGCTGCCCTCGACGTGGATGTGGCAGTCGAGACCCGGCAAGTGCTGGTCCGTCTGCTGAAGGGTCGCAGCGCACTGCTCGTCACTCATGACGTCGACGATGTCACCGCCTTGGCCGACTCACTGGTTCTGGTCGAGAACGGAAGCGTCGCCCACTCGGCTCCCATCGGGCAGGTCGACCCCGAATCCGCAGGTGAGGCCGCTGAATTCCTCCTCAGCTTTTGCATGCGGGACCGTGACGGAATAGTGTGCAATCAGTCACAGTGAAAATTGGCATGCAAGGGAGCACACCGCAGTGTCCGAATTGTCTTACTCGTCGGGAACATCGACGGAACCGCTGCTCGGGATCACCATCGCCGAGCACATCAAACGCACCGCAGCCGAGAATCCCGAAGCGCTGGCCTTGGTCGATCGGCATTCGAACCGGAGGTGGACGTACTCCGACTTCGATCGTGATACCGACGCACTGGCCATCGGTCTTCTCGAACGTGGGGTGAAGAAGGGCGACCGCGTCGGCATCTGGGCGCAGAACGTCGGCGAATGGGCGCTCGTCCAGTACGCCACGGCGAAGATCGGGGCGATCCTCGTCAACGTCAACCCCGCCTACCGCAGCCACGAACTCGAGTTCGTCGTCGAGCAGTCCGGAATGAGCCTGATGATCTCGCAGATCGTCGCACCTCCGCACTCGGACTTCCATGCCATCGCCACCGAGGTGGCGGCCAAGATCCCCGGCCTCGACCTCGTCTTCCTCGACACTGTCACCGAGGACCTCATCGGCGGTGTCACGGTGGGCGAGCGCGAATCCTTCGCCCACCTCATCGAGCAGGGTCGCGAGATGCTCGACGACGAAGGGGCGAAATACGCGGTGCGGCTGCAGCAGCTCATCGACGACCTCTCGGCCGATGATCCGATCAACATCCAATACACGTCCGGAACGACAGGCTTCCCCAAGGGCGTGACGCTCAGCCACCACAACATCCTCAACAACGGCTTCTTCATCGGCGAGATGCTCTCGTACACCCCCGCCGACACCGTGGTCGTTCCCGTGCCGTACTACCACTGCTTCGGCATGGTCATCGGCAACCTGGCCGCACTCAGCCATGGCGCAGCGATCGTGCTTCCGGCTCCCGCCTTCGACCCGGTGGCGACGATGCGGGCGGTCACCGAAGAGCAGGCCACCTCGCTCTACGGTGTACCGACGATGTTCATCGCGGAACTCGAGCATCCGCAGTTCGCGGAATTCGACTTCTCCTCGCTGCGCACCGGCGTCATGGCCGGTTCGCCCTGCCCGGTCAATACGATGCGTCGAGTCATCGACGATATGAACATGTCCGAAGTCGCCATCTGCTACGGCATGACGGAGACCGCGCCGGTGTCGATGATGACGCGAGTGGATGACTCACTGGAGAAGCGCACCGAGACGGTCGGCCGAGTCATGCCCCACCTGGAGATCAAGATCGTCGACCCCGTCACCGGACAGACCGTTCCGCGCGGCCAGAAGGGCGAGTTCTGCACTCGCGGATACGCTGTCATGCTCGGCTACTGGAATCAGCCGGACAAGACGGCCGAAACCATCGATGCGGCTCGCTGGATCCACACCGGCGACCTGGCCATCATGGACGACGATGGGTACGTCGACATCTCCGGACGGATCAAGGACATGGTCATCCGCGGAGGCGAGAACATCTATCCGCGCGAGGTCGAGGAATTCCTCTACCATCATCCCGCGATCCGCGACGTCCAGGTCGTCGGCGTCTCCGATGAGAAGTACGGCGAAGAGCTTATGGCGTGGGTGATCCTCAAGGACGGATTCGACTCGCTCACCGCCGACGAGGTCCGTGAGTTCTGCTCCGGCAAACTCGCTCATTTCAAGATCCCTCGCTATGTCGAAGTCCGTGAGTCGTTTCCGATGACCGTGTCGGGCAAGATCCGCAAGATCGAGCTGCGCAGAGAAGGCGAGAAGCTCGCTCACACGGCCGACGCCTGAGGGCTGCGATCGCGTCCCGGCAGGAACTGCAGTCGGGGGAGTGCTCGAGGTCACAAGTCGGTTGCAGTTCTGTCTGCCCCGGGCGTGCCGTTCTTCTGCGCGCCCATATTCACTAGGATCACAACATATGAGAGCTGAATCACCACCACTGGTGTCCTTGAGTAAAGTCGAGAAGCACTACGGCGACTTCCACGCATTGAAGAACGTCAATCTCGATATCGCCGAACGCGAAGTCGTCGTCGTCATCGGACCCTCCGGCTCGGGCAAGTCGACCCTGTGCCGGACGATCAATCGGCTGGAGACCATCACCTCCGGCAGCATCACGATCGATGGCCGGGAACTGCCCGCCGAAGGCGCGGCCCTGGCTCAGCTGCGCTCCGACGTCGGCATGGTGTTCCAGGCCTTCAACCTCTTCGCCCACAAGACGATCCTCGAGAACGTCACTCTGGGACCGATCAAGGTGCGCAAGATCCTGAAGGCCGAGGCGGACAAGCAGGCGATGGCGCTGCTCGAACGCGTCGGCGTCGCCCACCAGGCCGACAAGTATCCGGCTCAGCTCTCCGGTGGTCAGCAGCAGCGTGTTGCGATCGCCCGGTCTCTGGCGATGAAGCCGAAGGTGATGCTCTTCGATGAGCCCACCTCGGCGTTGGACCCGGAGATGATCAACGAAGTCCTCGACGTCATGGTCGGACTCGCCGAGGAGGGAATGACCATGGTCGTGGTCACACACGAGATGGGCTTCGCCCGCAAAGCCGCCCATCGCGTGGTGTTCATGGCCGACGGGGAGATCGTCGAAGTCGCCGAACCCGAGGAGTTCTTCACGAACCCCCAGAGCGCCCGAGCCAAAGACTTCCTGTCGAAGATCCTCACCAACTGACACCACCGCTTTCAATCAGCACCACCTCACTCACAAGGAGAGACCATGAAGAAGCTCAGACTGGCGGTCGCCTCGGTGGCCATCGGAATGCTGGCACTCAGCGGCTGCGGCCAGGGCGGAACCCCGGACGCACCTGCCGACGGCGACGGAGCCAAGGCAGAGGCTCCCGAATACACTGTCAACGAGAGCGCGGACATCGCCGACTCGAAGACGTGGAAGGCGGCGAAGGACGCCGGCGAGATCACCATCGGCGTGAAGTACGATCAGCCGGGTCTCGGAAACGTCTCGGCCGGATCGAAGACGCCCGAGGGCTTCGATATCGAGATCGCGAAGATGGTCGCCGCACAGCTCGGTTTCAAGCCCGACCAGATCAAGTACACGGAGACCGTTTCGGCCAACCGTGAGCCGTTCCTGCAGCAGGGCAACGTCGACATGGTCGTCGCCACCTACACGATCAACGACGAGCGCAAGAAGGTCGTCGACTTCGCCGGGCCGTACTACGTCGCCGGTCAGGATCTGCTCGTCGCCGAGGACTCCGATATCGCCGGTCCTGAGGACCTCGACGGCAAGAAGGTCTGCTCCGTCGACGGTTCGACTCCGGCGCAGAACATCAAGGACAAGTACAAGAAGGCCGAACTCGTCACCTATGATGCCTACTCGAAGTGCGTCACCGACCTGCAGTCGGGATCCGTCGACGCGGTGACCACCGATGACGCGATCCTGCGCGGCTATGCCAAGCAGTACGAAGGCGAATTCAAAGTCGTCGGCAAGCCCTTCACCGAAGAGCCCTACGGCGTCGGACTGCCCAAGGACGACAAAGCCCTGCGGGACGCGGTCAACGATGCTCTGGAGAAGGGCATGGACGACGGCGATTGGAAGAAGGCATTCGAATACACACTCGGATCCACCGATGGTGTCGACATGCCCAAGGTCGACCGCTACTGACCCAGTCCACAGATTGACATGATGCGAGGGCACCGTGCGGTGCCCTCGCATCGATTAAGGAATCTGCCATGGATTTCCTGGAGCTTCTCCAGATGTTCCTCTCCGGCGCGTGGGGAACGATCAGACTCTTCACCGTCGCCCTGATCGGATCGATGATCCTCGGTACGGTACTCGCCGCCATGCGTGTCTCACCGACCCCGGTGCTGCGCATCGCCGCATCGACGTACATCAACGTCGTCCGGAACACTCCGCTGACGCTCGTGATGTTCTTCTGTGCATTCGGACTGCCGTTCCTCGACATCCGATTCGGGTCGACGAGTTCTTTCAACTCCTTCGTCTACGCCACGATCGCTCTCATCGCCTACACCGCGTGCTTCGTTGCGGAGACGCTGAAGTCGGGAATCTCGACGATTCCCGTCGGACAGGCCGAAGCCGCCCGCGCAGTAGGCCTGAGTTTCGGACAGACCTTGAGCGAAGTGGTTCTGCCTCAGGCCTTCCGAACGGTCATCCCGCCCCTGGGCAGTGTGATCATCGCGATGCTCAAGAACACCTCGATCGCTTCGGCGTTCAACAACCGAGAGCTGATCTCCGCGATGCGCAATGCCATCGAAATCCGCGGTGACCTCGTCATCCCGATTCTGTTCGGCACCGCATTGGCCTATCTGATCCTGGCTCTGCTGCTCGGCCGTGTCTTCGACTACCTGGAGAAGAAGCTGGTGATTCTGCGATGAGCGCACCCACTCAAGTGCTGTTCGACGAACCGGGGCCGAAGTCCCGCCGGAACAACATCATCCTCTCGATCGTGTCGCTGATCGTGCTGTTGGCTCTCGTGGCGTTTGTGATCTGGAAATTCGCCGACGCCGGTCAGCTCGAACCCGAGAAGTGGTACCCCTTCACCTTCGCGCAGATTCAGACCGTCCTTCTCCAAGGCATGCTCGCGACCCTCAAAGTCGCGGTCGTGGCATCGGTCCTTGCCTTGGTGGTCGGAGTGGTCTTCGCCCTCCTGCGGCTCTCACACAAGAAAGTCATCTCGGTTCCCGGAACGATCGTCCTCGAATTCTTCCGCGGCGTGCCCGTGCTGCTGCTCATCTTCGCGATGTTCCTCCTCTTCGGCAACGAGATCGGTGCCTTCTGGTCGGTCGTCTTCGGCCTGACTCTCTACAACGGAATGGTGCTGGCCGAGATCATCCGCGCAGGCATTCTCGCCGTCCCCACCGGGCAGCGTGAAGCGGCCATGGCGATCGGGCTGCGCTCGGGGCAGGTGATGAGCCTGGTGCTCATGCCGCAGGCGCTGCGAGCGATGATGCCGACGATCATCGCCCAGATCGTCGTGCTCCTGAAGGATTCGGCCCTGGGCTTCATCGTCACGTATCAAGACCTGCTCTACCAGGTGAACCTCATCGGTCGTGAGTACAACAACCTGCTGCCGACGTTCATCGTCGGTGCGGCACTGTTCATCATCATCAACATGATCGTCGCCGGGTTCGCCCGCTGGCTCGAGTCCCGACTCCAGCGCAAGACCACCGCCGACACCGAGGCCGACGGCCTGACCTCGAAGATCGTCGACTGACTCTGCAGTCGCGAACAGGGCCCGGTCGGCAGCGACCAGGCCCTCGTTCGACCATGTATCGTTCACATAGGAGTCGGCCATGAAGGAGTGCATCAATGCCACAGCCTCAACTCAGCCCCACACCGGTTCGAGTAGTGAAGAACATCGACCGCGAACGGTACGAGCTGTTCACCGATGAGACACCGGGAGAGTTCATCGGGTTCCTCGCCTACCAGGTCATCGATGACCACACCCTGGAACTCCAGCACACGATCATCTCCGAAGGCTTCTCCCGACGAGGCTTCGCCCGTACCCTCGTCACTCGGGTGCTCGACCTCATTCGGGCCGACGAGTCGACCCTCGTGCCGACCTGTTCGTACGTGCAGGACTACCTCGAGCGGTTCCCGCAGTACGGCGATCTCGTGGCCCATCAGTGACGGAGAGACCTCGAGGCGGCGGGGCCGGCCGTTTCGCTCCGAGCCCGAGCGGTGACCTCCACATCGGCAATATCCGCTCCGGGCTGCTCAGCTATGTGCGTGCCCGGCAGACGGGCCGGCGATTCCTGTGGCGGATCGAAGACCTCGATCGGGTGAAGGTCGGCGCGGCCGCCTCACAGCTTCAGGTCTTCGCCGATCTCGGCGTCGTCCCGGACGAGGCGCCGCTGGTCCAATCCGAACGCACTGCCGAATACGCCGCTGCGCTTGCGAGGCTGGAGGCGGACGGACTCGTCTACGAATGCTATTGCTCACGCAAAGACATCGCTCAGGCCCCCAGTGCACCGCACGCACCACCCGGAGCCTACCCGGGGACCTGTCGCCGCCTCGGGGAAGAGGAGCGCGAGTCCGCCCGGCTGAGGCTCGAAGCGAACGACCGGCGGCCGGCGCTGCGTCTGCGCGCGGACAATCGAGTTCACAGCATCGACGATGTGCTGCTCGGCCGGGTGGAGGCGGTCGTCGACGATCTCGTGCTGCGGCGAGGTGACGGTGTCTTCGCCTACAATCTCACCGTCGTCGTCGATGATGCAGCGACCGGAATCGACGAGATCCTGCGCGGGGACGATCTCGCTTCTTCGGCACCCAGGCAGGCGTATCTGGCTCGGCTGCTTGGTCTGGCCGAACCGGGCTGGGTGCATGTTCCGCTGGTGCTCAACGAGTGCGGTCAGCGGTTGGCCAAACGTGATGGAGCGGTGACTTATCAGCAGCTGTGCGGCCTCGGATGGACCAACGAGGACCTCTTCGCCTGGATGCAGCAGTCGCTGGGATTCGCCGGAGACGGTGGCCCGTGGAGATCCGTCGACGATATGGTCAGCGGCATCGATTTCGCCCGGATGTCCACGACGCCGACGGTCTTCATCCCGCCTGCGGGTTCCTAGGGCCGAATCCGCTCATGCCGGCGCCTCGTCAGGCCGCTTCTTCATCAGGCTGCTGACGAGTCGACGGCGTCTCGGATGACTCCGTCGTAGATCGCTTCGAACGTGTCGAGAGTGTATTCGATATCGTGTTTGGCCACGACGTCGAGCGACGCCTTCGACATGGCATCGAGTTCATCATCGGGCATTCGGCAGATACGGGTGAACCGGTCAGCCAGCGCATCTGTGTCGCGCGGCGGGAACAGGTACCCGTTGACTTCGTCGCGGACGAGGTGCGGCAGAGCCACCGCATCGGCGAGGACCACGGGTTTGCGCGACGCCAGCGCCTCCAGCGTAGCGATGGACTGCAGCTCAGCGGTCGAGGGCATGCAGAAGAAGGTGCAGCGCTGGTAGGCCTCCATGAGCGCCTCGTCACTGATCTTCCCGAGCACATGCACACGATCGGCGATGCCGAGTTCGACAGCCAGCTGCTTCAGCGGCTCCTCCTGGTCACCACCGCCGACGATATCGGCTTCGAGCCCCAGCGCTGGATCGGTCTTCGCCATGGCCTCGACGATGTCGGCGGCGTGCTTCTCCGAGGAGAGTCGGCCGACGAAGAGAACACGCGGGGGAACGGCCCGCGACGCGGCGCAGTCGAGTTCGCGCAGATGAGCGAAGCGTTCCAGGTCGATCCCGCAGGACACCGCCCTGATGGGCGAGGAGAACCCGTTCTCGGTGAGCAGATCGGCGGCCAGCTGCGTCGGAACCGTGATGAAATCGGCGGACTGGAACTTCCGGCGCAGATCCCACCAGGCGATGGCGGTGCCGCCGTCGAGAACGGCCTTCGGAGCCTTGAGATAGGGGCGGACGTTGTCGGGCATGAAGTGGTTCGTGGCCACGACAGGGATTCCGCGCCTGATCGATTCGGAGAAGGCATAGCGGCCGATGACGAAATGCGCCTGAGTATGCACGACATCGGGGCGGACGCTGTCGAGGAGTCGCGAGAGCTCGGGCTTCGTCTCCCACGGCATGCAGATCATCCACGTCGGGTGCAGAGGCCATCTGTGAGCGGTGAGGCGGTGGACGGTGACCCCGTTATCGACACTGACCGAGGGTTTGCCCGTGGCCGAGGGGCAGGCCACGTGGACATCATTCCCGCGAGCGGCGAGACCTTCGGCCAAGCGCTCGGCGAACTTCGCGGCACCATTGACTTCGGGGGCGTACGTCTCCGCCGGGATGAGGATGCGGCGTTTCGGGGTGGGACGGTGCGCAGACAGGATTCAGCTCTCCTCGGTGTCGGTCATGGTGTCGGAACGGCGGGCGTTCCTGCGCTGAGCTTCTCGATCTCTGACATCGGGATGATACCGCGACAATACAACGACGGCTGCGCAGGCGACCAATCCGGTGAGAGAGATGAGGATGATGAGCCAGACGGGGGAGTGAGCCGCCTCGCCGAGGACGACGGTGCCGAGGATCACGGCACCGATCGGGTCGATGACGGTCAGGCCGGCGATGACCATCTCCGGGGGGCCCGCGGCATAGGAATTCTGGACGAACAGGGACCCCAGGGCAACTGCCGCCAGCAGCGCCGCGACGTTGATCCAGGTGACCTGGTCGAGTCCGGCCTGGAGGAACTGGACGCTGACCAGGTGAGCGTTCGTCGCCACACAGGCGAACAGCAGGCCGGCGGCGATGATGAGCACGAGCTGAGGGGCGTGGCGGAAGACCACCACGATCACCAGGCCGACCGCCACGGCAACGGCAGTGATCCAGAACAGCGGCATCGCATCGGCTCCGAGGTGGACCTCCGATTGTGCCGTCGTCGCCGATAGCGCGACGAAGAGCGTCACCCCGGCGGTACACCAGACGACTGACTGGACGAGTCGCCTGTTGACCTTGAGCCCACGGTGGCGGACGCCGAGCAGCACCGAGACGATGAGTGAGAACGCTCCGATCGGCTGCACGACCATCACCGGAGCCAGCGCCAGGGCCACGAAATTGCCCGCCGTTCCCACTCCGAGGATGATCAGTCCGAGCAGCCACCGACGATTGCGCAGCAGTTCGGTGAAATGGGCCCAGCTCAGGCCGTTGTGGGAGTCATCCTGCCCGGCGACCGCATCGTGCTGATACAAGGCGCCATAGGCCAGTGCCACGGCCGCGATGACGGCGAGGGCGATTGCCACTATGGTCACGATGAGTCTTCCGGTATCGACGGTGTGGATGTGGGGAGCGGATCGCTTCGAGTCTATCGCGCGAGGCGGCGGCGAAGATGGCCGCAGACTGTGTTTGTCCTGACTGTAAGGCAACCCTGCGGCGACAGGTGGGGAAACCCTCAGCGCCGTGGCCGAAGCACCCTCAACGCTGTGAGCTAAAGCACTCGTCACGGTTTTGTTCGCCGGCCCGGGGGTTTGCTAAGCTGGAACACACGTCCGCAGGAAACTGCGGCATTCCTCCGTAGCTCAGTTGGCAGAGCATTCGACTGTTAATCGAAGGGTCGCTGGTTCGAGCCCAGCCGGGGGAGCAGCCAAGGCCCCGTCCGTTAGGACGGGGCCTTCGTCGTTGCCCGACACCGCGCTCGGGGTCGTCGACGTGGCTGGGGAATAGGCTCTGCACACGGCGGGTTCATCTGGCATGAAGTCTTTCGGATTCCTCAGTTTCGGTCACTACGACCTTGGCGGCGACCTCGACGCCGGGCGGATGCTGCGCGATGCGGTGGAGATCTCCGTCGGTGCCGACGTGCTCGGCGTCAACGGCGCCTACTTCCGAGTCCACCATTTCGCGACCCAGGCGGCCTCTCCCATTCCGCTGCTGGCGACGATCGCCGCGAAGACCAGCAACATCGAGGTCGGCACCGGGGTCATCGACATGAGATATGAGAACCCGCTCTACCTCGCCGAGGAGGCCGCCGCCCTTGATCTGCTTTCCGACCAGCGAGTGGCGTTGGGCATCAGTCGCGGGTCCCCGGAGCCCGCCCTGCGCGGATGGGAGGCCTTCGGCTACGAGGATCTCACCGAGCCGAAGGCCGCGAACATGGCCAGAGAGAAGTTCGATCGGTTCCTCCGGGCCGTCCGCGGCGAGGAACTTGCCCCGGCCGATCCGCAGCAGTTCGGTTCGGGGAAGCGTCTGCGCAT
The DNA here is from genome assembly GCF_056837565.1 of Brevibacterium sp. OS20. Taxonomy (NCBI): domain Bacteria; kingdom Bacillati; phylum Actinomycetota; class Actinomycetes; order Micrococcales; family Brevibacteriaceae; genus Brevibacterium; species Brevibacterium sp. OS20. The sequence goes on from NZ_CM166367.1 coordinate 1,967,408, forward strand.
CGAACCGCATTCCCCTGGCCTTGAACGCCGCATCTGGTGGGGAGCCGGGTCCGCCTCCACCGCCGAATGGGCTGCACAGCAGGGTGTGAACCTGATGAGTTCGACTCTGCTCACCGAGGCGACAGGCGCCGCATTCGGAGACCTGCAGGCCGAGCAGATCGCCAGGTACCGTCAGGCATGGAGCGCCGCGGGGCACGGATGGACTCCACGAGTGTCCGTCAGCCGCAGCATCTTCCCGATCACCACCGACCTCGACGACCTCTACTTCGGTCGGCGAGGGGCGGGCCAAGGGGATCAGATCGGTATCATCGACGACACACGGTCGACGTTCGGCCGTACCTACGCGGGCGAACCGGACAAGCTGATCGAAGAGCTCAAGGCCGACGCGGCGATCGCGGCAGCTGATACCCTCATGCTCACCATCCCCAGTCAGCTCGGCGTCGACTACAACCTGCATATCCTCGAGTCCTTTGCCCAGCACGTTGCGCCGGCGCTGGGCTGGGCTCCTGCCGGATAATGCTGAGACGCGGGGCCGAACTGAATTGCATGAACGTAGGATGAAACGAGGCAGAGACGACGAATAGCTGAGGGGGCCGCGTGAGCGAGAGCACGAAGATGACGCAGACTCAGAAGCACATCCTCCTCATCGGCCTCGTTCCCCTCTTCATGTCCCTGCTGTCGGTGTCCAGCATCAACGTCGTCCTGCCGTCGATCGCTGCTGATATCGACGCCTCCACTTCGGCGCTGCAATGGGTGCTCACCGGTTATGCGCTGTCATTCGGTGTGGTCCTCGTCGCCGCCGGACGTGCCGGAGACGTCTTCGGACGTGGACAGCTGTTCACCATCGGAGTCGGCCTGTTCGGCCTGTCTTCGCTGGTGGCCGGAATCGCCCCTGATCCGCTGACGCTCAACATCTCCCGAGTGACAATGGGGTTGGGCTCCGGATTCCTCAATCCGCAGGTTGTGGGCCTGCTGCAGCAGTACTTCCAGGGGCCGCCGCGCGGTCGTGCATTCGGGTTGATGGGCACCACCGTCGGTTTGTCGGTGGCCATCGGCCCTGTGCTCGGCGGAGCCCTCATCGCACTCTTCGGCAGCGACCTCGGCTGGAGAGCGACCTTCCTGGTCAATGTGCCCTTCGCCATTGCCTCCCTCATCCTCGCCCGGGCCTGGCTGCCTGCCGGCGCATGGCGACCCGCCGTCGACCAGGATGCGAAGAACTCCGATGGCGGCAAGGATCTCGACCCCGTGGGGGTCATCCTCCTTGGCGTCGGCGTCCTCCTCATTCTTCTGCCCTTCGTCGAATCATCGCTGGGCTGGTTCGTCTGGCTGTCCCTGCCGATCGGCATCGGCATGATCTGGGTGTGGGCCCGGTGGGAGCGTCGATACGCGCGTCTGGGCCGTCCCCCGATGGTCGATCTCGATCTCTTCCGCATCCGCAGCTTCAGCAACGGGTCGATCATCATCGCTCTCTACTTCCTCGGCGTCACCAGCGTCTGGGTCCTCGTCGCCATGTACATGCAGCAGGGACTGGGACATACAGCCCTGGCCGCGGGAATGATCGGTCTGCCGGCCGCGCTGTGCTCGGCGGTCTCAGCCGATGTGTCCGGACGGTTCGTCTTCCAGATCGGCCGCCGCCTCGTTGTCTGGGGGATCGCGCTGTGCCTCGTCGGTCTGGTGGCCACGATCGCCGTCGTCGCGCTGCTGTCCCAGGGCATCGGCAGCGAGTGGTGGATGCTGCTGACTCTGGCGTTTATCGGCACCGCGCAGGGCATGGTCATCAGCCCCAATCAGACTCTCACCCTGCAGGAGGTCCCCCTGAGGTACGCCGGGTCCTCGGGAGGAGTGCTCCAGACCGGGCAGCGCATCGGCACTTCGATGGGGCTGGCGATCATGACCGCGCTGGCGTTCTCGATCACCGCGGTGAGCAATTGGCATTGGGGGATGATGGGGGCGTTCGTCGCGATCGCCGTCATCGTCATCCTCGCCGGTATCGTCGGTCTCATCGAGGTTCGCCGAGGCGGCCCCCGCCGGGCTTGAGTGCCGCTCGCAGCGCGCCCGGCCGAGTCAGGCAATCGTCAGCTGTCAGCGCAATAATGTTACGGATTTTAGACAATCCGCTGTGTCCGAATGTGGAAGACTGTGAACGCACATCAGCCCATGGAAGGAAACACAGTGGTCGAGGCCGTACCCGATGACGAGCTGGAGCTCGAGGAACTCGTGCGCTCGGGCGGGATCGAAACCTATTTCGCCCCCGTCGTCGACGCACTGACCTTCCACCGAGTCGGCCACCAGATTCTGCAGGCTCCCACGGGTTCCCCGGAGTTGGGTCGCGCCGAGTCGGAGAACCTGCGCCACGCCATGCGCGCCTCGACGATCACGGGTGATATCGATGCCTCTCTGCGTGACTCTGCGCTGCGCACGGCAGAAGGTGCCGGACTGCCGAAGTCGAACCGCCTGTTCCTCCATGCCGAAGCTGAGTCTTTCGCGACCCTCGAGGACCGCACCGGAGAACCCGACCGCTCGGTCATCCTCCAGCTCGACGCCACTCGGGTCGCCTCGTCCCCGGCCTCCGTGCTGCGCTCGGTGCGCTCCGCACGCGCCATGGGATGGGGAGTCGGCATGTCTTCTGTGGGTGCCGACCTGCGCAGCACCGCTTTCGTCCCGCTGGTCAATCCTTCGGTGGTCGGACTCCACCCGGACGTTCTGCGCATCGACTGCGATTCTCATCTGGCCGAACTCAACCGCCTTCTCCACGCCCACCTCGAGCGCACGGGAGCGGTCATCCTCGCCGACGGCGTCGAGACCGAAGACGATTTGGACCGTGTGCGTGCGCTCGGGGCACGGTTCATGTCTGGGCCCTACTTCGGTGAGGCCACGAAGCAGCCGCAGGCGTTCTCCGAGCCGAGCGAGGATGCCCTCGTCTCTCACTACTCTCGCAATCTGCCTGCGCTGGGCACCCCGTATTCGATCTCTCAGGGACTGCGGCGCGAGCCTCTGGTGATGAACCGCGAACTTCTCGTCGCTCAAATCGCGGCATTGGAAGAACGCGCTCTGGCATCGGGTACCGCAACCATCACCCTCGGCGTGTTCGGGGAGGACGACGAATTCTCCGAGGCGACGCGACTCCGGTACGAGAAGATCCGGGACACCGTGGGGCTCACGGCGATGTTCTCCGGCGGCTTCGACGGACCGCCGATTCCCGGAGTGCGCACCGGACTCGTCGACGCGTCCGATCCCATCCGCAACGAACACGGCGTCGTCGTGGTCGGGCCGGACTGGTCGGGCATGGTTGCCGCGTCGAAACGCAACGACCCGGGCAGCGACGGACAGACCGTCTTCGATGTCTACATCACGACCGACCGATACACATGCGTCGACGCCGCACGCAGCGTTCTCACTCGCGTCGCACCTCTCACCGCAACGGCGAAGCTGCGGACCTGAGCAGCGCGAGTCCGGGTGTCTCGACTCCGCTGAACGCACGTGTGATCCGAATGGGGAAGCGGACTCCGATGGTGCTAATGTTGTCTCGGCTGGCCCCCGTAGCTCAGCTGGTTAGAGCAGGGAACTCATAATTCCTTGGTCGTCGGTTCAAGTCCGACCGGGGGCACCACTGACCAGGAACGATAGGCAAATCTACCTCCCGGCCTGATACTGAAACACACGGTTACGACACGGTTTCGTTCTCGTCGACAAATCGATCGAGCAATGCCACGACTTCGGCAGGACCGCGGTTTTCGTGCTCAATGTAGTGCCTACTCGTAACTCCCACTTCAGAATGCCCGAGCTGCTGTGACGCATCCTTGAGGTCCGATGATCGGTAGACCTGAGTTGCGACGGTCTTCCGGATCGTGTGCGTAGTCACCCACGAGAGATCCACACCCTGGGCCATGGCCCGTACCTGTCGGAACCGGCCGCTGAAGTTGTCCTTGTCCATCCATGAGCCCACTGAAGTCGGGAATATCGCATCGTTCTCCGGCTTGTGGTCAAGGTCGTGCCAATAGCTCCTGAGGCTCGCCACAGTGAATTGGGGCAGGTACAGCACTCGCTCAGAAGACCGCGACTTCGACAGCTCTTGCCGCTTCACGCGCCCGTCTTCCCCGTACACGATGGTGCCCGACACAGTCACAGTGGGATTATCAGAAACCAAGTCGAGGTCGGACCAGCGGAGGGCCAGCAGTTCACCGACCCGCAATCCCGTGCCGAGCATGACATCAATGCACACGCCGATACGCAGTTTCGGCCACGGACGCGTATTCTTCCGCGGTCTTGCCTCCCACTTCGCCGCAGCTGCTCTCAAGGCAGACACTTCGGCCCCGGTCATCGCCCGCGCCTCCTTCGCTGACACTTCGATAGACCGCGTTGCCAGGACTGGATTCACAGCGATGACGTCGAGGCGCACTGCCTCGTTGAATCCCTGACGGAGTACGTTGCGAAGCTGTCTTGCTGTCTGCGGCGTGGACTTCTTGATGCCCTGCAGGACGGCCTCGATTCGTCCCGTCGAGCTGACTCATGGCTACACCATCTCAACTCGTCGCCAAGGCAACATCGAAGGTCGGCACCACTGAGATCGGGTACACCAACAAGGTCGAGTTCAACGACTGGTTCTACGGCGGCCGATCCAAATACGGGTCGTGGGCCGCATGGTGTGCCGCGTTCACATCCTGGGCCTGCGCCCAGATCGGCATGAAAGCCAACATCGACTACCCGCGCACTGCCGGTGTCGCGATCGCCCGCTCCTGGGCGCAGCAGCGTGGCCGGTGGGTGTCCCCGTCGAACATCAAGAAGGGAGACCTCGTCGTCTTCCTGCCCCACTTCTCCCACATCGCCATCGCCCGCGCCGACGCCTCCGGCGGTTCGGTGAAAACCGTCGAGGGCAACACCTCGCCGGGGTCGAGCGGTTCCCAGCGTGACGGCGGTGGCGTGTGGAACCGCACCCGCCCGCTGTCTCTCGTCGGCGGAGGAATCCGCCTCAACTTCACCAGCACCGAAACCACCACCCCCAGTAAGCCCACCGAACCAGAAGGGATTCTCGGCATGAGCGTCACCAACGCAGGCTTCAGAAACAAGGACGTCCCACTCCCGAAGGGGAAGTGGAAGTCCATCCCCATCGGCGACGCCGGCGGCTACTCGCTCGGCATCCTCGCCAACGGCACCAGCTTCATCGCTGACACGGAACTCACGTTCAAGGGCCTCAACCCGGGTGCCGCGGTCATCGGCCGCTTCTACCTCGTTTCCTATAAGAAGGGCACCCCCACCCGCCGGTTGAAGGGTGGCACCTACCCGGCCAAGGAAATCGTCGGAACTGCGGGCACCAGCCTCGGTTCGGTGATGCGGATGGCGAAGTCGTCCCGCACCCCCGACAAGGGGCGCAGCATCCGTCTCCGCTTCGAAGTGTTCGCCGGGACGAAAGGCGTCACCTTCACCAAAGCCTCCCACCGATTCGCAAAGGACTGAACTATGAACCTCAACGAAATCATCCCCGCCGCTTGGCGGAAACCCACCTACGCCGTCTACGCCCTCATCGGTGTTGCACTCGGCGCGATCGCCACCGCCTACGGGCCCGAGCATGTGCCCGCCTGGCACGCCGTGGCCACGAACGTGTTCCTCTACGTCGGTGGCGCGTTCGGACTCACCGCTGCCGCGAACACCATCGTCAACCAGCGAGCCACCGGTGACGAGCCGATCATTGAACCCGATGACGACAACGACATCATCGACCCCGACGAAATCGAACCAGACGAGGAGCTCGACTCCCTCGAGGTGGTGAAGGCCGACGAGCAAGCTGCCCTCGACGCGCAACTCGCAGCCGAGATCGACAAGACACCCCCGGCAGAGGACTACCGGCCTCGGCACTGACCCGGTATTCTTTACCCTCTAGTTCCCCGACTAGATGCGTCCGCTGGACGCTCGGCCCCGGCCTCACCACACAGTGCGGTCGGGGCCATTCGTCGCTGTTTGAGCAGGGTTGATAGCTCTCGCATATGATAAGCCCATGGAAAAGGCACGCGAGATCTCTAAGTCTCGAGCGAGGAAGATCGGCAAGATACTGCGCCGATCTCCTGAGACGATGGAGGAAGTCGATGCCTATATGGATGCAGTCGAGGATCTCGACGCCTACCGGGCGACGTTCCAGAGCCCACTGGTCAGAATCAATAATGGTATTCGTCATTACGCCCGGAAAACGGGCGTCGAAGCCCGAGTGACCCAGCGCTTGAAACGATTGCCGACGATCGTCGACAAGTTGAGTCGCGTCCGTGGTCTTGATCTTTCTCGCATGCAAGACATCGGTGGATGCCGCGCCGTCACCGAGACGATTGACGAGCTCGAGCAGCTACGAAAATCTCTAGAGGCAGCATGGGGATCGGATATCATCCGCAGAACCGATTACATTGCCGAGCCTCGAGAATCGGGGTATCGAGCGGTTCACCTCGTGGTCGAACGCGACGGCAAGCCAGTCGAAATCCAATTACGCTCAGCACTGATGCACTCCTGGGCCGAGTTTATCGAAGGTTTATCCGGTGCACTGGGGGAGAACTACAAACAAGACGGGTCAAGCGTTGTGCAAGATCTAGGTAAATCTCTGTCTGTCCGGTACCGTTGTGAGGAGGAGGGCATACCGGAGCCAGTGAGTTTGCGCGCTACGATCAGCCATCAACTCGCAGACGTTAACTCTGCACTCAAGGCCCACCGCACAAGGAGGGACACCTAAATGCCTAACGAAGCAAGCTCAATTAACCACTTCTTGCTCGTGTTCGATCACTCAAAGGATCGGCTAATTGAGGTAGAAGACTATGGCCACGACTCAGAACTAGCGATGGCCGAGTATGCGGCACGAGAAAAGAAGTTCAGGGACTCACACGCCATCGACATCGTGCTCGTCGGATCGGACTCTATTGAGACAGTCAAGGTCACTCACGGCACTTACTTCAACGAAAAGAAGGACGAGCGAACGGCAGAGGACTTCCTTCGCGCTGTGCTCTGACTGAATTACCCTGGCCCCACCGCTACGGCGGTGGGGCCATTTGTCGTCTGCTCGGAAGATTTCATTGAAGCGTGAAGTCGAGCACCTGCTTCTCGCCGAGGTGGTTCTCCCAGGTCACGTGCAATCCACCCGTCGTCACGTGCAATCCACCCGTCTTTCGCTGAAAGGGTGGAGCTAGTTCGAACTGGACATGTTGGCCCGGTATCAGCTCGGGTACGTTGATGTCATTGCGCACGTCGCCGGCGATCGTGACGTGATACGCCGCGGTGCTGCCGTTTCGGAGAGTGCATAGTTCGCTGCTGTTCTGAATCAGTTCCATGACTCGCTCCTGCGATGGATGGGCCATAAAGATTACCGAGCGCTACTGGGGTGCCGTTGGTATTTTCATGTGCTTTTGCTGCGGGCAGCCCGTCGACGACTGGTGCGATTGATCTCCTCTATGGACGCGACGGAACGACCGAGAATGGCTGCCCTTTCCGCGACCGTTAGGTCTGTTCGGGTCACAGCGAAGTCGATGTCGTCTCGCGCCCACGGCCGCCACAGGATCGCAGCTCTCGCATCTTCTCGTGTCCCGACCCGCACGCCCCACTCGCGCAGCCACCTACTCGCGGTAGATGTGTTAACCCGACCGCGGCGGCAATGTCAGCAATTCTCTGCCCGGCCTCTCGGTGCAGTGTAATCTCGTCGCGCAGGCGTGCCTTGTCCTCGGCTACCGCATGCCGCTTGGTTGGAGAGATGGGGCTGATGCCTCGCCGGTACCGGTCATAGCAGCGTTTGCACAATCCACGCGCTATTGCGTCCCGGTCACACCACACTGCGGCACAGGTGCTCATGCTGGGCTCATCGTTGAGGGCATGGCAATAGGGTAGCGGAAGCAATGTAGGCCCCCACCGTGGTTACGGCGGGGGCCTACGTTGTTTCATGGTGGGATCGCCGTGGTTTGACGGGCCCGAGTGGGGACTACTTTTCGCCTAGCACTCTCTTGACGAAGCTGGTGGCACGCTCGTTCAGTTTGTCGACGCGCATTGACACATGGGCTTCGAAGTCATTGTGACCTTCGACTGCGCGTGGAGGATTCCTGACGATCTCGGAGCACTCGAAATTGCCGTGTATGAGCGTCCCGAGCGAATTGCCGTTTCGTCCCGAAGGCCCGGCCTTCTTCGCTGTGAACATCCGTACGCCGGTGGTCTCGTGCAAGTCCTCGCACCAACTGCACATCGCTTGGGACTTCGCCATGGGCACTGCCCTGAGCATCAGTCCGCGTGGGACGTCGTCTACGGGGACGACTATATAGGCCCGTTGAGGAATTTTCGCATCAGCCCAACCAAAGTAGTCGAGCTCGGCCCACTCGATCTCAGCGAGATTGGGTGGCAGTGTGATCTTTTCCACTTCGCGGCGAGAGGTGTTGATAAAGGACTTCTTAATCTGGGTGGCATTGAGTTGCTGCATGACTGGCTTTCTCTGATTTCAGCAGTTGCCTGAAGGTGAATAGCCGTGAAGCCGGTGCAGTTTAGCCTTCGCGCATTCTTGCGGGCAGCTCTTTGGGGGTGCTGGCGGGCTTTGTTCGCACCAAGCATGACCGGTGAACGCGAGTGGCTAACTGAGAATGTTTAGCGTGGCAATCAGCTACGGCAACAGGGAATGGGTAGAAGCTAGGTCGACTGTGTTTAGGCACAAGTCACCTATCACGCGACCGGCTGTGAATGCGGAGTTCGGGTGATTCTAGGGCAGCAGGACTAGAAGCAGGCCACGAGGGCCACCATTCCTTTCTTCCTGAGATTTCAGGTGGTTCGGCGATAGTTTCCGAGTTTGACTATATCCAAGTCCGCGTCACTGGTTCAACATGGTTCTGTTGCGTACTGCTGGCGTCGATGCTTTCGGTGGGAAGTCGGTGCTAGCTCGGGTCGCGTGCGCTCGTGTCCGGTTCGGCCTTTGGCTGTGGGTGGAGTATGGCGGATGCAGAATAGAACACAAGATCGAATATGAGGACTATGTCACAGCCACCTGGCGGTACTGGCAGAAGATCCGCAACGACGCCGGCGCCCGCGGTTCCTTCCAGAGCCGTCCGCCCGTGCCGGTGCGTGCTCATGTCATGTTCGAGCGCGACGGTGAAGTATGGCTCGATGGCACCGCGACGCGACTCGGTTTCGATGGTGCGATATTCGTTGAGATCAAAGATCGACGAGTCCAGGCGATCGGGGCGTGGTTGCCGCCGGATGATGTGTGGTGGGAGGGGAAGCCTGTCAGTTCTCAGCTGCGTTCTGCTCCATATACTTGAGCGCGATCGGGCATGTCACGTTCACCTTTAGCCACCGGCCGCGAGCATCTTCCAGAGCTCGTTTCATAATCTCCTGGCAGTGAGCGTCCTTGTCGGTGTCCTCGATCGCCTCGCAGTAGACGAACATGACTTCGTTGTCTTCGTCGTCGATCTTGTAATGCAGCGATGCAACGAGTTTCCCGGGCAGGTACAGGTCGAATTTCGACTGTTCCTGGTTGTTGAGCATGGTGTACACGAGACACACTCCTTCTGTGGAATTGTCAAAGCACTGAATGAAAAAGACTCTAAACTGCTGGTCAGACTGCTGCAAGAGGGGTTTAGAGTCTTCCGACGATCTTCGCAACAGGCACATCTTCAACCCTTGTTCGGCTCTCGAGCTTCTCTGGCAGAGGCAACGTCATCGACGACAACAGCAATATGACGCATGCTCGTGATCAACGCCCCGTAGAGGGGCCACGAAGCAGTCGGGAGATGCTGGTCATCGGAAAGGGCTCTCGCCAGTGAGTCGAGGCGTTCATACACGGGCTCAACTTCAGCATCAGGGTCGCTGATCGAGCGCCCGGCATCTTTGACAATGTTTCCCCACTCGCGGCGAAAGCTGTCATCCCACTCGCCCTCGGCGTACGTCGCGTCGCGGAGCGTGCGCGTCAGATTCCTCAGATGCGAGATCCCTTCATCGACCCGCTGCAGGATATTCTCGTAGCTCGTTTCCTCCGCCTGAGACTGTGCTTGGTTGCGAACCCGAGGATTAAGCGACTTCCTCAAATCGCCTCTCGGGTTTGCTCGCCTGCTTTCCCTTGCGAAGCGAACGGACTGCCATGCTGTGTTGAGCTCGTCGCTCATGGACTCGGTCTCGCGGAACCACTCATCGGCGCGGTCTGTGTCCCAGGAGTCGCTGAACTCGTCGGACATGCTGGTCAGGACGTCGCCCATGCGCCGATTGATACTGTCGACGTAGCGAGAGGCCTGCCGGTCCCGGATCGGGGGAATGATGATCAAGTTGACGGCGAGCCCGACAGCTACGCCCAGCGCGATCTCAATGATTCGTTCTAGAAGGAGGGGCTGCTGACTGTCGAATCCGCTTCCGAGGATGAAAATCGCGGTGGTGGCGATGGCGATCCCCTCGTCTCGGATCCATGTCACCCTGGCTCCGAGAAGACCAACAAAGAGCGCCAGGGCGAACGTCCACAGGCTGACTCCGAGGTAGTTGCCAATCAGGAAGGACAAGCCCACGCCGATTGCAGAGGCCACTGTTGACTGGGCGCCTCGCGAAAGTGATCGGTAGACCGTCGCGTGAACGGTGAGCAGTGCAGTCCATGGCGCGAGGAAAGGCATCGCCGAGTCGAGTATTGCGATTGACAGCCACCATGCTGCCGTTGCCGCGACGACAGATTTGACGATCTGGAGGAGATCGGTCGTGACTTCTGGGCGTTGGAGTAGTTCAGTGATCTTCTTCGTTGGAGTTGGCAAGGTCGCTCCGTTGCAGGTCCGTCTCTGTCATGATTACACCGTAAGCAAAGCTCGGTTTGAGACTAGCATTTCCCCTGGTCGAAGTCGTTTTGCTCTTGACGACTCAGGACTGAATTCGGTCGGCTGAGCGTCCTAGCGTCTCAGGCAACGATGGTCTCGGCAATCAAGGGGTGACGGTAGACCCTGTTCACGAGCACGACTGTCCGAACGCACACCTAGCCGAGACCCAGAGGCGTCCTTAGACTCTATTCACGAGCGCCGAAGGAGGCAAACATGACCACCTACGAAGAAGCAATCAAGCGGGCAGCAAAGCCACTCGCGGAGGCATTCTCCCGCATTCAAGAGGGCACAGCACGGGAAGCAGCTGAACGCGCCTACACGCCCGGTGGGCCGGGGCTCGATGAGCTCGAGGAGCGCATCCAGGCATGGCGGGACGAGTTCATGATGGAGCAGGGAGACAAGGCAGCCGCTGGGCGAGATCACGAGCTAGAAGGACGGAAAGTTGCATTGCTATCCGACCAGGAAGTCGCCGAACAGCTCGGCTGCAGTGTCTATCAGCTACGAGCCGACCGCGCACTCGACCGAGGCGACAGAGGTGACCGAGCCCCCGCATGGATCGAGGTCGGCACCTCCTGGCGCCCCCGAGCACGCGGAACACGCCAGTCCGCCGTGGACGCCTGGCTCGACCGACATGAAACCGGGGGGAGCAAGGAAACGAGATGATCGATCTAGAGCAGCTACTCACTTCGAAAGAGGTCGCGGAGACCCTCCAGTGCACTCCGAAACATGTCAACACGTTGCGTAAGCGTGGAGACTTGCCGGCGATGGCGATTGGCGGTATGTGGCGCTACGACCCACGGGATCTCCGGCAGTATGTTGAGCGACAACGGAGGGCTGGAGCGCAATGAACGTGCGCCAACTAGGAGACGCTGGTCTGCGACACGTTTACGACACGGTTTGAGCGAAATTTCTAGTCTCTTGGGCCATCTGCCGAGAATCGGTCTAAGGTGCTGAAGGCCTCGAAATCACTGGTCAAGGACAGACCAGTGCGATCAACGACTGACACGCAAGATCAGTACCTCTTAGAATTCCTTGGCCGTCGGTTCAAGTCCGACCGGGGGCACCACGAAGCGCTCCGCTGATTCGTACGCGAACCCTCAGGCCCCGTCACTCAGCTTCTGTTGGCGGCTCGCCTTTCTCATTCGAATTCGGTTTGAAGACGGTCCCGGACAACGGAGCGTAGGCAGTCCACTCTCCGTCCGGTTCGTTCCTGACGAGTTCGGCAATTCTGCGGTCGTCTGCCTCCGCCTCGTCGAACAGCCGTGTGAAAGCTGCTTCCGCCTTCGGGTTCTCGGCGGAATGCTCGGCCCGTATTCGCATTGCCTCGGTGTCGTCATCGGATGAAGAGATCTCGACGACGAACTGCGGGCCGACTTCGGCAGACACGAGTCGCGCGAGATGCACGCCTTGCTCGGCGAAAATGCGCGCAGCAGTCTCCGGCACCCAATTGAAGTCGGAATCCAGCGAGTCATAGTAGGACTGTTCCCATGCCTCCAGCTGCGCGACAAGTGCGCCGGACAGCCCCGTGTCCTCGTAGTCGATGGGCATGCTGATCCACAGCACCGTACCCGCATAGTCGGGGAACATGCGGATGGTCCGCGGCGGTCGTTCGTCGGTCATCTGCTCCTCGGTCATGGCGCCAGCCTAACGCCGGTCATTCGCTCGGCCCAGACACCCGACGCCACCAGCATCTTTGATGCTTGGCTGCACGCCGAACATCGACTATCATGTGGTCAGCACCTCCTTTCGGATCGTAGGGGAAGACGTATCCGAGGTAGGAGGCAGAAATGGATATGACTCAGGGCGTACTCTTCGTCCACTCAGCACCTCGTGCGCTGTGCCCTCACATCGAGTGGGCAGCGGGCGGGGCCATAGGCGCACAGGCACGCTTCGACTGGACACCCCAGCCGGCAGCACCAGGTCTCGTGCGCGCAGAAGTCTGCTGGCGCGCGCCCGCAGGCTCAGGAGCTCGCATCGCATCCGCCCTGCGCGGCTGGGACTCACTTCGCTACGAAGTCACCGAGGAGCCCTCGGCCGGAGTCGACGGCGGTCGATGGAGCCACACACCCGATCTGGGCATCTACCACGCTGTCACCGACACAGCCGGCAACATCCTCGTCCCTGAAGACCGCATCCGCTCCGTGATGGAACGCGCTGCCGGGGACCCGGCGAAGTTCTCCTCGGAGATGGCGATCGCCCTCGGCGAAGCCTGGGACGAGGAGCTCGACGCGTTCCGCCACGCAGGTGAAGGCGCACCGGTGCGCTGGCTGACGAAGGTCGGCTGAGCCGCTCCATTCACCGCCGAACTGCACTCAGGTGCGAGAGTACGGGCGTTCACAAATGCCGATGGGCACACCTTCCTACCTCGGGTGTGTCCATTTCGCATGCTTTCGTGCCTGAACGCCCCGTGCACGATGCGCTGCACAAATTACCTTCCCAAGCACGCACCGCGTCCTGCGCCCTCATGGAAACGGCCCACTCTGAGTCGGAAAGCACAGTTTCAAAACCGTGCTTTCCGACTCAGAGTGGGCCGTAGAGCTGTCTGAGTTCGCTCAGAACCTCAGACTGAGCGGAACGCGACGACGGCGTTGTGACCGCCGAAGCCGAACGAGTTCGTGATCGCTGCGATATCGCCGGCAGGCAGATCAGCAGGAGTGTCACGGACGATGTTGATCCCCTTGACCTTCGGGTCGACTTCGTCGATGTTGATGGTCGGGGGAGCGGTGCGAGTCTGCAGCGCCTTGACCGTGAGGATCGCCTCCACGGCACCCGTACCTCCGAGGAGGTGTCCGGTCATCGACTTCGTGGCCGAGACCAGTGCATCGGAGACGTTGTCACCAAGGAGTTCGCTGATGGCCAGCGATTCCGGGATGTCTCCGACCGGAGTCGACGTGGCATGCGCGTTGACGTGCTTGATTTCGCCGGCGGTCAGACCTCCGGCGTCGAGTGCCTGCTGCATGGCGGCCAGCGCGTGCTTGCCCTCCGGCTCTCCACCGGTGATGTGGTAGGCGTCGTTCGAGATGCCCCAGCTGGCCACCTCGGCGTAGATCTTCGCTCCACGAGCCTTCGCATGCTCCTCGGTCTCGAGGATGAGCGTGCCCGCACCTTCGCCCATGACGAAGCCGTCGCGGTCGACGTCATAGGGACGCGAAGCGGTCTCGGGTGAATCGGTGCGACGTGACAGCGCCTGCATCGAATTGAACGCGGCAAGAGTGATCGGGTGGATCGCTGCTTCCGAACCGCCGGCGATGATGATGTCGGCCTTGCCCGAAGCGAGAACGTCATAGGCGTGGCCGAGGCTCTCGGTCGATGAGGCGCAGGCGGAGACCAGGGTCTGCACACCGGCACGTGCCTTGAATTCCATGCCGATAGCGGCCGCAGGTCCATTGGGCATGAGCATGGGAACTGTCAGGGGCATGACCCGGCGCGGGCCTTCCTCCTGCAGGGTGTCCCAGGCGTCGAGCAGAGTCCAGACTCCGCCGATCCCGGTGGCCCAGGAGACGGCGGTGCGTTCCGGATCGGTCTCCTCAAGACCGGCATCGGCCATGGCTTCACGAGCAGAGATGAGAGCGAACTGGCTCGAAGGATCGAGGCGTTTGGCCTGGACCCGTCTGAGATTGTCGGGCACGACCTGTGGGTCGACCTGCGCTGCGAAGTCCACGGCGAGGCCGTACTTCTCTGACCAATCGTTGTCCATCGTGTGGACGCCGGACTGACCGGCCAGAATGGCTTCCCAAGTGGCATCGACAGTCGCGCCCAAGGGGGTTACCGCACCGATTCCGGTGACGACAACTTTAGATGTCATGGTACAAACCTCGTCGATAGTGTGGACACGGCCCGTCTGTGGACGGGCCGTGTTCGGCTGCTGTGTGTCAGGCTTCCTGAGCCTTGTTGATGTAGTCGACAGCGTCCTGAACGGTGACGAGGTCCTTGACGTCGTCATCGGGGATCTTCACGCCGAACTTCTTCTCAGCGTTGACGACGATGGTCATCATCGAGATGGAGTCGATGTCGAGGTCATCGGTGAACGACTTGTCGGCTTCGACTGCTTCGACAGCAAGGCCGGTCTCTTCGTTGACGATCTCTGCCAGCCCAGCGAGGACTTCAGCTTCGGTGAATGCCATTTCTTTCCTACTTTCTGATTTCGGTCGAGGGTCTTTCGACCGTTTGAGGAACTTTTCGACGAGTGTCCCGCCGAATATCTTAGGACATTCACGGAGAGTTTTCCGTGAATGGGTGTGTCTCAGGGCAGGCGCACGACCTGAGCACCGTAGACGAGGCCCGCACCGAAGCCCATCTGCAGGGCGAGACCGCCGCTGAGTTCGGGCTGTTCGCGCAGGAGACGTTCGGTGGCCAGTGGGATCGACGCCGCCGAGGTGTTCCCGTTGTCGGCGATGTCACGTGCGATGACAACGGACTCGGGGAGCTTCAGCTGCTTGGCGAGTTCGTCGATGATGCGCATGTTCGCCTGGTGTGGGATGAATGCAGCGAGGTCCTCGGCCTCGATGCCGGAAGCAGCGAGAGCCTCCTTTGCCACCTCGGCGCCGTCCCACACGGCCCAGCGGAAGACGGTCGGCCCGTCCTGACGCAGGGTCGGGAAGGGCAGTTCCCGGTCGTCACGGATGTCGTAGAGGGAATCCGTCATCCGGATGGTCGACCAGTTCTCGCCCTTCGAGCCCCACACCGTCTTCGAGATGCCGGGTTCGTCGGAGGAGGACACGACGACCGCGCCGGCGCCATCACCGAGGATGAACGAGATCGAACGGTCCTCGGGGTCGATGACCTCGGAGAGCTTCTCGGCTCCGATGACGAGGACATTGTCGAGCGTGCCTGCACGCACCAGTGCATCGGCCTGCGAGATACCGTAGCAGTAGCCGGCACACGCCGCGCTGATGTCCCAAGCCGGAATCGGCCCGGTCCCCAGTCGTGCGGTCAGAGCCGCAGCCGCTGAGGGTGTGAAGTACTCGAACGTGACGGTCGAGATGATGATGCCGCCGACGTCCTCCGGCTTCAGCCCCGCCGAGGCGATCGCCTCGAGCGCGGCTTCCTCGGACATGTCGAGGACGCCGACGTCCTCGCTGGCACGACGGCGGGTGACGATGCCCGTGCGCTGACGGATCCATTCGTCGGAGGAGTTGATAGGTCCGGCGATATCGTCATTGGTGACGAGGTTCTCCGCACGGTAGGCACCGATTCCGGCAATGCGGGAGAAAGTGCCGGGCTCGGCAGTCTTGAGTGTAGGCATGGCGTCTTCTTTCGATTCTCAGGCGTGGGCTGCCGCGAACTCACGCGCGCCGTCGAGGTCGGCGGCCGATTTGATGGCGAATGTCTCCACGCCCTTCATGGCGCGGCGAGCGATTCCGGTCAGCGTGCCACCGGGGACGAGTTCGATCATTCCGGTCACACCGGAGTTCAGCAGCGCCTCCTGGCACAGATCCCAGCGCACCGGGTTCGTGACCTGCTTGACCAGACGGTCGACATACTCTCGGCCGGCTTCGACCGCAGTGCCGTCGGAGTTGCTGAGGATCGACACGGAGGGATCGGAGACCTCCATCGCCGAGGCGGCGGCATCGAGATCAGCGGTGGCGGGAGCCATGAACTCGGTGTGGAAGGCGCCGGCCACGGCCAGCGGGATGACCCGAGCACGTTCCGGCGGGTTCTCGGCCAGGGTCTCGAGCGCCTCGAGAGAGCCGGCAGCTACGGTCTGGCCCCCACCGTTGACATTGGCGGGGCTGGCCCCGGCGGCCTCGATCGCGGCGAGAACGTCCTCGGGCTGGCCGCCGACCACGGCGGACATGCCGGTCGGGGTGACGGCGGCAGCGGCCGCCATTCCATCGGCACGGACCTTGACGAAGGCCATGGCGTCCGCCGGGGTGAAGATGCCTGCGATCTGTGCGGCTGCGATCTCTCCCACGGAGTGGCCGGCGACGACGGCAGGGCTGACGCCGAGCTCAGCGGCGCAGGCGACGGCGGAGGCGACGAGCAGAGGCTGTGCCACCGCGGTGTCCTTGATCGTCTCGTCATCGGATTCGGTTCCGTGCAGACGCAGATCGATTCCCGATGCGGTCGAGAGTTCGTCGATCTGTGCCGAGAAGGTGTCGAGTTCGAGGAACGAACTCAGGAAACCGGTCTTCTGGGCTCCCTGGCCCGGACAGGTGATTGCAAGCACTCAGTTCTCTTTTCGTTGGGTTCCGTTGATCAATCTAATGGACACTGGACCGATCTCGGCGAGATTTGTCGTTGTTCGACAATACGCCGTCCTCGGACAGTCGCCCATACACCAAGGCGATGTGGATGACGAAGGCATCACGCGAAGTCGTCGGATCGAGCCCGATGGCGTCGGTGATCTTCCGCAGTCGGTAGCGCACGGTATTCGGGTGCACGGACAATGCCTTGGCCGTGGCTTCGAGCGAGGACCCGAATTCGACATAGGCGCTCACGGTCTTCAGCAGCTGACCCGTTCCCGAGGTCAACGGTTCGTAATAGCGTTCGATGAGTTCGGTCAAGGCGATCCGGTCCCCGGACAGGGCGCGTTCGGGCAGAAGATCATCGGCTTTGACCGGGCGCGGGGAACCGGGGCGGGCGGTCGCCGCCTTGAGTGCGCGGATCGCCGCCTTCGCCGAGGTGGCCGCTTCGGCAAGTCCCGGCACTGCCGGTCCGACGATGACTTCGGAGGGCCCGAAGCAGTCCGAGAGGTCCTCGACGGCATCGTCGAGTTCCGTCACCCCGCCGAGGACGATGAGCAGACGGTTGTCGTGGATGCCCACAAGAGCATCATCGGCCCAGCGACTGGCCTTGCGGCGGATGCCGTCCAATCCCTTCTTCGCCGAGCGCTGCGGTGCGCGGCCGACGATGACGCACACGGGACCTTCTGACTGCCAGCCGAAGGCAGCGGTGCGGCTGGCGAGTTCGTCGACGGAGTCTCCGCGGACGAGGGCGTCGACGACCATCGCCTCGAGTCGTGCGTCCCAGCTGCCTCGGGCTTCTGCGGCCCGGGCGTAGACATCGGCCGCGGCGAACGCGATCTCCCGGGAGTAGATGAGCACCGCTTCGCGGAGCGCCGGCTGCTCGACGGGGCGAGCGATGTCCGGAACGCGTTCCTCGACGACTTCGACGACGATCTTGAGCAGCTGCAGGGTCTGCTGCAGGCTGATGGCCCGGATGAGGTCGCGTGGCGCAGTCTTGAAGATGTCGGAGACCACACGCAGATTCGTATCGGGCTTGCGGTACCAATCGACGAACGAGGAGATGCCCGATTGGGCGAGCAGCCCCACCCAAGAGCGATCGGACGACGACATCGAGCGGTACCAGGGCAGCTGAGCCTCCAGCCGCTGCAGAGTCACCGATGACAGGACGCCGACTCCGGCACGCAGTCTGCGGGCGGTTTCGGCACGACGGCGCAGGGTCTCGGCATCAGACATCATGAGCACGAGTTTAGATGAATGAGAACAATCCGGTTGTCAGCGACATACAAAGAGTCGAAAAAGGTGACAAATATGGCCGGAGTCTTGGAGACTCCGGCCATATTCGCTGTCAGTGTGCGGGCGAGATCAGGCGCCTGCCCCCTCGGTGGAACCCGAGTTGCCGGCACGGACATCGTTGAGCTGGTACTTCTCAGCCGCCTCGGCGGCCTTGTCGATCGAGATCTTCCCGGTATCGGCCAGCGAGATGAGTGCCTGCGTGACCACGGAAGGACCATCGACGAGGTAATAGCGACGTGCGGCAGGACGGGTGTCCGAGATTCCGTATCCGTCGGTCCCCAGCGAGGTGAAGTGGCTGGGCACGTACTGGCGGATCTGATCCGGCACTGCGCGCATATAATCCGAGGTCGCGATGACCGGGCCCTCGGTCTCGGCCATCTTCTCGGTGACATACGGAGTCCGCGGTTCGGATTCGGGGTTCTTCAGACGCTCGTTCTCGGCGTCGAGTCCGTCACGGCGCAGCTCGGTCCACGACGTCACCGACCACACATCAGCCGAGACGCCCCAGTCCTGGTCAAGCAGCTCCTGAGCCTCGAGCACCCACGGCACACCGACGCCGGAGGCCATCAGCTGAACCTTCGGTCCGCCGTTGTCGGGTCCCTTCTTCAGGAGGTAAAGACCCTTGAGCACGCCTTCGACGTCGAGATCCTCCGGTTCGGGCGGCTGGACCATCGGCTCGTTGTACATGGTGATGTAGTAGAGCACGTCAGGATCTCGCTCATCGGCGGGATCGTACATCCGGTGGATGCCGTCCTTGACGATATGCGCGATCTCATAGCTGTAGGCCGGGTCGTACGAGACCACGGACGGATAGGTCGACGCCAGCACGTGCGAATGTCCGTCGCCGTGCTGGAGGCCCTCGGCCACCAGAGTGGTGCGTCCCGCGGTGGCGCCGAGGACGAAGCCGCGAGCCATCTGGTCACCGGCGGCCCAGAAGAAGTCACCGGTGCGTTGGAAGCCGAACATCGAGTAGAAGATGTAGAACGGGATCATCGGCTCACCGTGGGTGGCATACGAGGTGCCGACCGCGGTCAGTGCCGCGGTCGCCCCGGCCTCGTTGATGCCGACGTGGAGCAGCTGACCGTCCGTGGCCTCCTTGTAGGCGAGGAACAGGTCGCGGTCGACGGAGATGTAGTTCTGTCCGTGCGGATTGTAGATCTTCGCCGTCGGGAAGAACGAGTCCATGCCGAAGGTGCGAGCCTCATCGGGGATGATCGGCACGATCCGGTGGCCGAACTCCTTCTCCCGCATGAGATCCTTGAGCACGCGTACGAAGCCCATCGTGGTGGCGATCTCCTGTTTGCCTGATCCACGACGACCGGCCTGGTAGGCCTTGTCCGAGGGCATCTTGAGATCGACATGGGTCGATCGACGCTCGGGGGAGTAGCCGCCGAGCTCCGCGCGGCGCTCCTGCATGTACTTGATCTCGGGTGCGTCGACACCCGGGTGGTAGTACGGAGGCAGCTTCGGGTTGTCTTCGAGTTCCTTGTCCGAGATCGGGATCTGGAAGTGATCGCGGGCGAGCTTGAGATCGTCGACCGTGAGCTTCTTCATCTGGTGCGTGGCGTTGCGGGCCTCGAAGTGCGGTCCGAGCGAGTAGCCCTTGACCGTCTTGACGAGGATGACGGTGGGCTGTCCGGTGTGCTCCATCGCGGCCTTGTAGGCGGCGAAGACCTTTCGGTAGTCATGCCCGCCGCGCTTGAGGTTCCAGATCTGCTCGTCGCTGTAGTCCTCGACCATTGCCTTCGTCCGCGGGTCGCGGCCGAAGAAGTTGTCGCGCACGAAGCCGCCGGACTCACCCTTGTAGGTCTGGTAATCGCCGTCGGGGGTGGCATTCATGAGGTTGACGAGCGCGCCGTCGCGGTCCTTGGCCAGCAGCGCGTCCCATTCGCGTCCCCAGACGACCTTGATGACGTTCCAGCCGGCACCGCGGAAGTACGACTCGAGTTCCTGCATGATCTTGCCGTTGCCGCGGACGGGCCCATCGAGACGCTGCAGGTTGCAGTTGATGACGAAGTTGAGGTTGTCGAGCTCTTCGAAGGCAGCGACGTGGAGCATGCCGCGGCTCTCCGGCTCGTCGAGCTCGCCGTCACCGAGGAAAGCCCAGGTCTGCTGCTGTGAGGTGTCCTTGATCCCACGATTGTGCAGGTATTTGTCGAACTGTGCCTGCGCGATCGCATTCATCGGTCCCAGACCCATCGACACCGTCGGATGCTCCCAGAAGTCGGGCAGCTGGTGCGGGTGGGGGTAGGACGGCAGTCCCTGCGGCTTGCCGTCGATGAAGTGCGACTGCTGCTGACGGAAGCCGTCGAGCTGTTCTGCGCTCATCCGGCCCTCGAGGTAGGCGCGCGCATACATGCCGGGGGAGGCGTGGCCCTGATAGAAGATATGGTCGCCGCCGCCTGGATGGTCCTTGCCGCGGAAGAAGTGGTTGAGACCGACCTCGTAGAGGGTCGCCGAGGAGGCGTAGGTGGAGATGTGCCCGCCGACCTCGACGCCGGGACGCTGTGCCCGGTGGACGAGCATGGCGGCATTCCAGCGGTTCCAGCGACGGTAGCGGCGTTCGACCTCTTCATCTCCGGGGAACCAGGGTTCGTTCTCCGGACCGATGGTGTTGACGTAGTCGGTGGCAGTGAGGCTGGGCACGCCGATCTGCTTCTGGCGAGAGCGCTCGAGCATGCGCAGCATGACATAGCGTGCTCGAGTCCGACCGCCCTCGTCGATGAGGCCATCGAGGGAGGCCAGCCATTCAGCGGTCTCCTCCGGGTCGATGTCGGGCACCTGGCTGGGCAGCCCGTTGAGGATGGGCCCGCCCTGATTCCGATTGTCCACGATGTGGTCCTCTCTTCAGCTCCACGATCTTCTTTGGTGTAGAGATCATGACCATCGGATGGTGTGTGCTCCGCAGGTTGTCTGAGCCCAGAGGCCACCCGATCTACCTGTCAGCCTAGTACTCCCAGCCGAACTTCGCGCTCCCGCGAAGTTGTGATCTCTCTGACGCATCTGCGCACTGTGCTGACAGGCTCACAGTCCGGTGTGCTGATTGAGTGCCGTTTGAGTGCGCTTGCCGCGCGCGGGCGCGCCGATATTTGCACCTTGGCCACTGTTGGCGGAAGAATACAGGCATGAGCAACTCCGCTTCTGAAAGGACATCCTCCACTTCGACCCTCGCAAACGAGCTGGGACACAACCTCGGCTTGAAAAAGGGCGACTATGTGCAAGAGGTCGGCTATGACGACGACGTCGATCAGGCACTCTGCGAGGCGATCGAGAACATCATCGGAGACAAGATCGCCGATGGCGAAGAGGATGACGTCTACGACGTGATCCTCATGTGGTGGCGGTCGGACGACGACGACCTCGTCGACGGTCTCGTCGACGCCCAGACCACACTGAAGGAGGGCGGAGTCGTCTGGCTGCTCAGCCCGAAGGCGAACCGTCCGGGACACATCAGCCCCGCCGACATCTCCGAAGCGGCTCCCACCGCCGGAATGCACGTGACCTCCACGGTCAGCGCCGCCGACGATTGGGCCGGATTCCGGCTCGTGGGCAAGAAGAACTATTCATGATCCTGCGGCCCGGTGATCGGGCCCCGGATCTCACCCTTCCCGATCACCTCGGATCGGTCATCACCCTCACCGAGGCGGCCCCACTTACCGCTCGTGTGCTCGCATTCGTTCCGTTCGCCTTCTCTCCGATCTGCGGAGACGAACTCGCCGCTCTCGAACAGTGGCAGGAACGGATGCGAAAGGGCTCTCATGCCGTCGACGTCGCGGTCGTCTCAACCGACTCCAAGTACACCTTGGCGGCGTGGGCACGGCAGACGAGGGTCGACGTCACTCTCGCATCGGACTTCTGGCCCCACGGTGAGGCGGCTCGCGCGTTCGGCGTCTTCGACGAGGTCCACGGTGTCGCCGAACGAGGAGTCTTCGTCATCTCACCTGCGGGTACGATCGTGAGTGGCAGGCATGTCGCCCGCACCGAGACTCGGGACTTCTCCGAGGATTTCGCCGCGGCGCTTTCCAGCCTCTGAGAATCGAGCCTCGCCGAAGAACCGATCGACGGCACCTTCGGCGCCTATTGAGGAGGACCCATCATGGCCACGCTGTTCACGAAGATCATCAACGGAGAGATCCCCGGCACCTTCGTCCATCAGGATGACAAGTGCGTCGCATTCCTCGATGTCGCTCCGATGACCGAGGGCCATGTGATGGTCGTCCCGCGCGACGAGATCTCTCACTGGATCGACGCCGACGCAGAGCTTCTCGCCCACCTCACCGCAGTGGCGAAGAGGATCGGAGAAGCCCAGAAGGCGGCCTTCGACTGCGAGCGGATCGGCCTCCTCATCGTCGGCTACGAAGTGCCCCACCTGCACATCCACGTCCTGCCGACGAACTCCATGGATGACTTCGACATCTCCGACCGTGCTCCGATGCAGACACCGGAGCAGCTGGAGGCGCCCGCCGAGAAGATTCGGCAGGCGCTCTCCGCACTGTCCTGATCCGATGCTGCTCGGCTCAGATCGACTCAGAGGCCTTTGACCTCGAGGTAGTGGTCGAGTGAGTCTCTGACGAGCTCGGCTCCCGCGGTTCCGCCGTAGTTCGCGCCGAATCGCGGGTCGTCGACATACATCTGCCCGAGACCGCGCACGTATCCTCCGAGGTCTCCGTCGGGATCATCTGCGGGCGTGCCCGGAACTGCTCGCAGCCATTCGATATGACGTCGGGCGAGGTCCTGGCAGCGGTCCGATTCGGGACGCGCCCCCGCCTCGGCGGCGGCGATCCAGTCCGCGGAGAGAGCGGAAACGAGGGCTTTCCACTCCTTCTTCTCCTCAGGCGACTGGCTGGACCACCATTCGTCTCCTCGTCGGTAGGCGTCGGCTCCCCAGCGCCTGGTCACTTCCTCTTCGTACTCGCGATGGTCGAAACCATCGAACATCTCTTCAGCCATGAGCGGCTCACCTGCTTTCAGTCGTGTGATGGTGACGGTGACGGCGGTGAGCTGTCGGTCGAGCCGGTCTCTCTCGCGTCCGAGTGAGACCAGATGCTGCGACAGCGCCTCGACCGGATCGTCTCTCCGATCGAGTACCTCCGATATCGTCGTCAATGGCAGTCCCAGCTCCTTGAGCAGCAGGATGCGCTGGAGGCGCACCAGGGCTGCTTCGTCGTAGCAGCGATAGCCGTTGGCGGCGATGGAGGTCGGCGGCAGCAGACCGATGGCGTCATAATGACGCAGGGTTCGGCTCGTCGTTCCCGTCAGCCGTGCGATTTCCTGAATGGACCAGTCCATGCCTGACAGCTTAGAAGTTGACGCGGCGTCAAGGTCAAGAGCCGTTTGAGACCCTCGACGAGTGGACGGTGTCAGGCCGCTTCGCGAATCGCGTCCAGCGCCGTGAATAGGTCGCGTGCAAGGTCGTCGACATGTTCGAGCCCGACCGACAGGCGGACGAGGCCGTCGCCGGGCTTCGCCGTCGCGGCTACGGGCCGGTGTGTGAGTGAGGCCGGATGCTGGACGAGGGTATCGGCGCCGCCGAGCGAGACCGCGTGCACGATGAGGTCGCAGTGTTCGACGAAGGTGCGGGCCGCTTCGAATCCACCGGCGAGTTCGATGGCGATCATCGCCCCTCCGCCGCGCATCTGCGAACCGACCAAACCTCGCGGATCGGACCCGGCGAGACCGGGATAGTGGACCCGGGCGACCTCGGGGCGTGTCTGGAGACGACGAGCGAGCTCACCTGCGGTGTCCTGAGCTGCGCGCATCCGCACGGCCAGCGTCCGCAGCCCGCGATGGAGGAGATAGGCGCCCATCGGGTGCAGGAGGGCCCCTGTGATGGCGCGGACCCGGCGCAGGCGCATGGTCCATTCGGTGTTCGTCGCGATGATTCCGCCCATCGCGTCGCCGTGACCGCCGAGGTATTTCGTGGCGCTGTGGAGGACGAGGGCGGCCCCGTGATCGATCGGCCGTTGGAGCACGGGGGTGCAGAAGGTGTTGTCGACCAGCACCGGCACAACTCCCGCTGCGGCGACGACCGAGCCGATGTCGACGAGGTCGAGGCTGGGGTTCGCCGGTGTCTCGACGATGACGAGCCCGGTGTCCTCGCGAATCGCCTCGGCGATCTGGTCCTCCTCCGCCCAGGTGACCGACGTGCCGAGAAGACCTGACTCGAGCAGGTGGTCACTGCCGCCGTAGAGGGGACGGACGGCGACGATATGGGGCGTCCCGGCCTCGACTGCGGCCAGCAGTGCGGCGGTCATGGCAGCCATTCCCGTGGCGAAGGCGACGGCAGATTCGGCGTTCTCCAATTCGGCGAGCGCGGATTCGAATCGCGCCACACCGGGCTGCCACAGACGTTGGTAGACGGGGGAGTCCCCTTCCTTCAGAGGATGTCCGCTGGCGAGGCTCTCATAGGAATCTCCTCCCGTGCGGACGTCGTTGACCGGGTTGGTGGTGGAGAGGTCGATGGCGGGGACATGGACGCCTGCGGCCGCGAGACCGTCCATTCCGCCGTGAACCATACGGGTCTCAGGGTGCATAGAAGTCATAAGCGCATTCAATACACTTCTCCCAGTCTGTGCAATGAACGTGCAATCTCCTCCAAGTATTCGGCCGTTTCCGGGATAGTCTGCGATCAGATATGGGAGACTGTGACTCATGTCGCAGAACGTCTCACTCGATGACACCGATCTTCGCCTTCTGCAGGAGCTCAACGCCGATGCCCGGGCCTCGGGTGCGGTCTTGGCTGCGGCCGTCGGGATCTCCGAATCGACGGTCTCCCTGCGTCTCAAGAGACTGAAGTCGCTCGGCGTCATCCGCGGCTTCCATATCGACGTCGATCCGACTGCGCTCGGGGTCGGTCTGCAGGCTCTCGTATCGATTCGGCTGGCCAAACACGATCGGGCCGAGATCGACGCGTTCACGGCGGCTGCGCCGAAGTTCCCTGGGGTGGTGCGGATGTACCACATGGCCGGAGCCGATGACTACCTGCTGCATATCGTCGCCACTGACACCGCTGCGGTACAGTCCTTCGTCCTCGACTACCTCACCCGATATCCCGCTGTCGCACATACGCGCACGAACCTCATCTATCGGGTCGAAGACGGTTCTGCCTGGATCCCTTCGGAGGCCTGAACTGCCATACTGGCTTCATGGCAGAGAACAAGACCCAGCCGACCGATGCCGATGTCGCCGCTTACCTCGATTCGGTGACTCCCGAGAAGCGTCGCGAGGATGGAATCGCTCTTGACGCGATCTTCCGAGACGTCACCGGTGAGGAACCCGTGATGTGGGGACCCTCGATCGTCGGCTACGGCCGGTACCACTATCGGTCGCCCGTGAACCCGCGCAACCACGGTGAGTGGCCGGCCACGGGATTCTCCCCGCGCAGGAGCCAGCTCTCTCTGTACGGACTCAAGGACCTTCCCGAAGGAGCGAGGCTGCTCCCGCAGCTCGGAAAGTACACCGAGGGGGCCGGGTGCGTCTATGTGCGCCGTCTGGAGAACATCGACGAGGCGGTGCTGCGCCGACTCATCGCGATCGCCGCTGCCCGTCCCGACGATCCCGAGCCGGGCAGCTGATTGCACACGCTGACGGTCGATGACAGGTCCTGTCCGAGAGATCGCAGAATGACCTCGGTGGCCGAGAACGTCGCGGTGTTCATCTGCGAGCCGTGATGCTCAGCCCCGATTTGCGCTGATGGACTGAGAAGTACTGCAGTCCCGCCTCGGCGTCGGCTAGGAATCGCCGGCGGGAGCGGCGGGGCAGCCACACGATCTGACCGGGGGACAGTTCGATCGTTCCGGTTGCGGTCTCAAGGGTGCCGGCACCGGCGAGGACGTGGATGAGCACGTCGAGAGATGGGCCGGTGTGTTCGCGGATCTCGCCGCCGGGGGCGAGCGCGATGACATTCGCATCGAGGTCACGGTGGTGCGTCGGCAGCTGCCAGACGGACCCGGAATCCTCGACGGTCGCGGTCAGCTCGGCAACATCGAGAACGACGCGGGGTACAGGGGTGGCGGCACGACAGATGATGCGCACCCGAACCCCGTCCTGCGTGCTC
This sequence comes from Brevibacterium sp. OS20, assembly GCF_056837565.1. Lineage (NCBI taxonomy): Bacteria > Bacillati > Actinomycetota > Actinomycetes > Micrococcales > Brevibacteriaceae > Brevibacterium > Brevibacterium sp. OS20. Next base: position 1,993,735 of record NZ_CM166367.1, read on the forward strand.
TCCAGCGGCTCCCACCCGACCGCCTCGGCGAACTCGCGGTCCATTTCGACGCGCAGCCCTTCAGGCGAGTGGTCATTGATGAGGATCAGGCTGGAGCCGACGTCAAGATCTTCATACGCTCTGATGACGAGCGGATGCCGTTCCGACTTCGGTAAGGTCCGGACGTCGATGACGGGTTCGTCTGCCACGGCTGCCCCTCTCAATCGCTTCGATAGTTCCTCCTCGAAACTATCACCGGAGTGATGACTGCCGGCCTGGGCCGGCCAGCGGCGCCGGGCAAAGACCGCTCGGGTCGGTCCTACAGGAGAACGGAAAGGCACCCCGTGATACGGGATGCCTTGACGGTGGGCCCAGAGGGACTCGAACCCCCGACCCTCTCGGTGTAAACGAGATGCTCTAGCCAACTGAGCTATAGGCCCCACCTGCGTCGTCGATGTCTCCGACAGCGCTTGATCAGTATGCCACATCCGATGGGGACCGGCGAAACGGGAACGCAGGCGGTCGCGGGACCGCTCAGTGCGTCGGTCCGGACTGCCATCAGGAGGATCGGAGCAGGCGTGCCGCATTGGCGGCGAAATTCTCAGCTGCCTCTGCGGTGTCGACGTCGAAGATCCTGCGATTCTGCTCAACGGCCACGGCACCGAGTGTGAGGGTGAGGATTCCGTGCGAGAGTTCGGCGCCCAGGCGATCAGCACTCAGGGCCCGAGGCGCAACGTCTGTCGGAGCGATCGAATACCCCAGCAGCACGATCTCTGCTCCATCACGGTATTTCAGCAGCACCTCGCGCAGAGACATCGCCGCGGCGAGCGGGTCGGCAGTGGCGGGACAGAGGGCATCGACTTCGGCTTTGAGTGAACGTGAGATGAGAATGAGCAGTGACTGCTTGTCCTTGACGTGCCAGTACAGTGCAGACGGCTGAACGTCGAGTTCGCGGGCGAGCCGGCGCATGGACAGATCGCCCAGACCGTACTGCGAAAGAATGCTCAATGCAGTGGTGGTGATGCTTTCGGCTGTCAGTGCCAATGAGATATACCTTTCATTCTCGAGCAGAGGTCCTTCCCGATTTTTCAGATCGCGTTCCCCTCGCTATAGTAGTTCCTGGTCACGGGATATAGCGCAGCTTGGTAGCGCGCCTCGTTCGGGACGAGGAGGTCGTGGGTTCGAATCCCGCTATCCCGACCAAGGGAAAGTGCCGCAGCATCGCTCAGGCGAGACTGCGGCACTTCTGCATTCCCGGACCGTTGCGAGACCACTCTGCGTCCAAACCATCAAGACGCGAGCAGACGCCTAGAACGAGAAGCAGCGCACGGCCGCACCGAAAGTGGTGCGGTGCGTTCTCGCCGTGGCGCAGGACCAATCGAGTTCTGACCAGATGATCGAGTTTGACCCCGATGACTGGTCCAGAACTCGATGCTAAATGCACAAAGGCGATGGGGCGCACTGCTCGAAACAGCAGTGCGCCCCATCGCCTCAACTCGTGCTCAGACGGGTGAGCCCGGCTCTTGGGAGGAGCCGTCCGTCGCGTCGGAAGCGAACGGGTGGGTCGCCCGGCCCCGTCGTGGAGCCTGCGGCGCATCGGTTCGGTGGGCCGCCTCGGCGAAGTTCTCTGTCACGAGGTCAGAGTCGGTGCCCCGCCACCGGGCGATGGCCTTCATCGCCTGATAGATGATGATCGCCGAGGCGGTGCCCAGGGCGATGCCTTCGAACTGCAGTCCGCCCGGGGTCCAGGTGAAGTTCGCGATGGCGACGATGAGCGAGACCGCGGCAGTGTTGAGATTGATCGGGTTGGAGAAGTCGACCTTGTTCTGCACCCAGATGCGCACGCCGAGCATGCCGATCATTCCGTAGAGCACGGTCGCCGCTCCGCCGAGGACTCCGGGAGGGATCGTCGCGATGATCTCGCCGAACTTCGGCAGCATGCTGAGGACGAGGGCGATGACCGCCGCGCACAGGTAGGCGGCAGTGGAGAAGATGCGCGTGGCTGCCATGACGCCGATGTTCTCGGCATAGGTCGTCGTTCCGGAACCGCCGCCGGATCCGGCGAGGATGGTGGAGAACCCGTCGGCGAAGAGCGTCCGGCCCGTCAGGTGATCGAGGTCGCGGCCGGTCATTGCGGCGACCGATTTCACATGGCCGATGTTCTCGGCGATGAGGACGAGGACGACGGGCAGGAACAGGCCGAGGTAGCCGAGATCGAACGCCGGTGCATGGAACGCGGGCAGTCCCACCCAGTCGGCTTTCGAGACGGTGGAGAAGTCGAGCTCACCCTGCAGCCATGCCGCACCATAGCCGACCAGGACGCCGATGAGGATCGAGAGTCGGCCGAGCATCCCGCGGAAGAGCACCGTGGTCAGCAGGATCGCGACGATCGTGATCACGGCGGTCAGGGGAGCGGCCTTGACCCAATCCCAGGCGGCCGGGGCCAGGTTGAGGCCGATGAGGGCCACGATGGCCCCGGTCACCACTGGGGGCATGGTCACTTCGATCCATCGGACGCCGACGAAATGGACCACGAGCCCGACGAGCGCCAAGGTGACTCCCACCGAGATGATTCCACCTTGAGCCAAAGCCATGGCATGAGGTTCGAGGTCCTCTCCGGCCGTGGCCGAGAACCCCGTGACCGCCCCGATCGGGGCGAGCAGCCCGAACGACGAACCGAGGTAGGAGGGCATCATCCCCTTCGTGATGAGCAGGAACAGCAACGTGCCGATGGCGGTGAAGAACAGCGTCGTCGACGGTGGGAACCCGGTGAGAAGGGGCACGAGGAACGTCGCGCCGAACATCGCCACGACGTGCTGTGCGCCGATGCTGATGGTCCGCGGCCAGCTCAGACGCTCTTCCGGCAGAACCCTCTCACCGGGAGCGATCGTCCGCCCGTTTCCGTGCAGACGCCAGCCGCGGCGATTGCCTGTTCCTTTGTGGGTGTCCGTGGGTGCCGACTCCGCCATTGTGTTCCTCGTTCCGTTCTTCCCTGTACTGGGTCGTTGGCCGGCGGTCGGGCAGTGCTCCGGGCCGGCGAAAGAATTCTATGCTCCAGCTCACCGGCACGCCGACTCGACGGCTGACGAAGCGGTATGGCCGGTGTGTCTGAGGACCCTGCTCCGGAAGGCGGGGTCAGCATTCTGATAGCCTATTGAACGGTGTTCAGGAGATCTGAACTCGACCGATTCTGACCTTGTTCAATCGCACGGAGACAAAGGACCAATCGATGACGACTGTGAACCCTGACCAGAACGTGAACCCCGGCCAACTCGCCGAGTCCATCCTCAACGGGGGAGCGGCCACCGAAGCCGACGCGCTCACGCTCCTGGCTACGCCGGATGAGGAGCTGTTCGGTCTCGTCCATGCCGGATCGCGACTCCGCCGAGAGCACTTCGGCATGACGATCAAGCTGAACTATCTCGTCAACCTCAAATCGGGAATGTGCCCGGAAAGCTGCACCTACTGCTCACAGTCACTGGGGTCGAAGGCCGAGATCCTCAAATACTCGTGGCTGAGCACTGACGAGGCCATGGAACAGGCGAGCATGGGCATCGGCGGAGGGGCGTCCCGCGTCTGCCTCGTCGCGAGCGGTCGTGGGCCGAGCCGTCGCGACGTGGGCCGCGTCGGTGAGATCGTCGAACGCCTCAAAGACGAGAATCCCGAAGTCGAGGTGTGTGCGTGTCTGGGCATCCTCAAGGAAGGTCAGGCCGAGGCGCTCAAGGAAGCCGGCGCCGATGCCTACAACCACAACATCAACACCGCGGAATCCTTCCACGACAATATCGTCAAGACCCACACCTACGAGGACCGGACGAATACCGTCGAACACGCCAAAGCGGCGGGACTCTCACCCTGCAGCGGCCTCATCGTCGGGCTCGGCGAAAGCGACGAACAGATCGTCGAAGCGCTGTTCGCGCTCAAGGCCCTCGGCTCCGAGTCGATCCCGATCAACTTCCTCGTCCCGTTCGACGGAACACCGCTCGAAGGACAGTGGAACCTCACACCCATGCAGTGCATGAAGATCGTCGCGACAGCCCGCTTCGTCTGCCCCGACCGGGAGATCCGGCTGGCCGGCGGTCGCGAGATTCACCTCAAATCCCTCCAGCCGATGGCGCTGCAGCTGGCCAACTCGATCTTCCTCGGCGACTACCTCACCGCCGAGGGCCAAGCCGCAGCCGACGACCTCGCCATGATCCGAGACAACGGATTCACTATCCTCGGCCAGGAGGACGAGGAGGCCCGGACGGAAGAATCCGTTGGGTGCTGCGGTGCGGAAGCCGGCTGCTGTTCCGATTCGAAGACCACCGCCGAGGCGGCCACCCACACCGATCCCGTCATCCGCAGGCGCGGTGCAGGCACCGCTGAAGTCGCCAACGCCTGAGCGGCCGCAAGCCCTCAGGCTTGGCGCAGGCTCCGCTTGAGGATCTTCCCGGCCGAGTTCTTCGGCAGTTCGGCAACGAACTCCACCCGCTTGGGCACCTTGAATCCGGCCAAACGGGACTTGACGTGACCGATGACATCGTCGGCCGACAACGGCGGCTGGCCGTCCTTGAGGACGACGAAGGCGGCCACCGCCTCGATCCACTTCTCATCGGCGATCCCGACCACAGCCACCTCGGCGACCTGCGGCAGCTCGAAGACGGCATCCTCGACCTGGCGGCTGGCGACCAGCACGCCACCCGTGTTGATGACGTCCTTGACCCGGTCGACGACCTCGACGAAACCCTCCTCGTCGACCTTGACCAGGTCCCCGGAATGGAACCAGCCGTTGTCGAACGCCTCGGCGGTGGCCTCCGGCCGGTTCCAGTAGCCTTCGCACAGCTGCGGCGACCGGTAGAGGATCTCGCCCTCCTCGCCGGGGCCGACGTCGTCACCGCCGGCGTTGACGACGCGGGTCTCGACGAACATCACCGGGCGACCCGCCGAACCGGGGTGATCGTCGTGCTCCTCGGGACGCAGCACAGTGCACAACGGGCCGAGCTCCGACTGGCCGAAGCAGTTGTAGAAGCCCAGCTGCGGAAGCCGCTGGCGCAGGCGCTCGAGGATCGGTCCGGGCATGATCGAAGCACCGTAGTAGGCCTTGTGGAGGCTGTCGAGGTTGCGGGTTTCGAGGTCAGGGCTGTTGGCCAGCGCCACCCAGACGGTGGGGGCGGCGAAGAACGAATTGATCTTCCGTTCCTCGAAGATGCCGAGCAGCTGCTCGGGCACGGGAGCGGGGACGATGATGTTGTGCGCGCCGATCGACAGAAGCGGCAGCAGGAAGACGTGCATCTGCGCTGAGTGATAGAGCGGCAGGGCGTGGACGGCGCGATCTGTCGCAGCGAAGTCGAGGGACATGAGGGACGACAGGTACTCGTGCAGAAGGGCGCGATGGGTCATCACCGCACCTTTCGGCGCCGAGGTGGTGCCGGAGGTGTAGAGCAGCTGAGCCACGTCCGTGTCGTCGACGGAGAACTCTGTGCTGACGGCTGGGGCGATCTCCTCCGCGGTGGCGACCGGAACGAGATCGGCGAAGTCGATCACCTGCGCCTCGGCTCCGGTCGGGGTTGAGGCGACTGCGGACATGAGGTCGGAGTCGGAGAAGACGATCTCGGCACCGGAGTTGCTGAGGATGTAGTCGAGTTCGTCGTTCTTCAGCTGATAGTTGACCGGCACGTGGATGAATCCGGCACGTGCGCAGCCGAGATAGAGGAGGACGAAGAGGTCGGAGTTCTTCCCATAGGCGGCGACACGGTCGCCTTTCGTCACACCGAGACGGACGAGTTCGCGGGCCACCGCGGTCACGGCAGAGTCAAGTTCTGCATAGGTCCAGGTTCGGTCCCCGAATTCGAGGGCCGTGTCGGTGGGGAATCGGCCGGCGCTGCGGCGGATGAGATCCGAGACCGTGGACGAGTTTCTGATGACGGGTGATTCGGAGGAGATGCGTGTAGATGTCATGACCCAAATATATGAGCCACATCACTCTCTCTGAAAATCGTCCGCCCATCTCTGCTTCATCGGCCGGCTGGTCTTCGATCCCACGGTGCCGACGATGTGCCCCGGTTCGGATGTAATAGTGTGGGGGCATGAGACATCCGAAGGTGAGTGACTGCGCAGAGGTGTTCGACTCACTGTGGCCACCGGCCTTGGCCGAGTCCTGGGACTCCGTGGGCCTGGCCGTCGGCGACCCCGACGCCGAGGTCCAGTCGATCCTCTTGGCTCTCGATCCGATGGACGCCGTGATCGCCGAGGCCGTCGTTCTCGGCGCAGACCTGGTGTTCAACCATCATCCGCTCATGCTCAAACCCGTGAAGTCGGTGAATGCCGCAACTTTGAAGGGCGGAGCCGTCCACACTCTCATCAGCAACGATATTGCGCTGTTCAATGCGCATACGAACGCTGATTCGGCCCGCGGCGGAGTCTCCGATGTGCTCATCTCACTCCTGGGCATCGAGGGCGCGCAGCCACTGTCCCCCCATGACGAGGCTGATGATTCGGGACGCGGCTCGCTGCCGACCGGAATCGGCCGCGTCGGCGACCTCGACCGGCCCACACCGGTCCGGGACCTTGCCAGGCGACTGGCTGCGCAGCTGCCGCGCACCACGACCGGTGTGCGCATCGCCGGCGACCCCGCTGCGACAGCGACCCGTGTCGCGGTCTGCGGCGGCGCCGGCGACTCGCTGTTCGACGAGGTCAGGGCCAGCGGCGCCGACGTCTACGTGACGGCTGACCTCCGCCATCACCCGGCCACCGAGGCGCTTGATGCGGCGAATCGTCGAGAGAGCGGACTCTCGCTCATCGACGTCTCCCACTGGGCGTCCGAGACAGTCTGGCTGAGTGCGGCGGCCGAGGCTCTCGAGACCGAATTCGCGCGGCGCGGGTTCACTGTCTCGCTGCAGCATTCGGCAGTCAACACCGACCCCTGGGTCGAACGGTACTGACAAGGAGACCGACGATGCTCATCACCGACAGCCAGAGAACCGCGCTGCAGACCCTCATCGAACTCATCGCCCACGGGCGCGCCCTGCAGTTCGAGCATGACAACCCGAAGAGGGCAGAGGAGCTGCAGGAGCTCATCTCCCGCCACAAGGAACTCGGCGAGAAGCGGACCGAGGCCGCCGCTGTCGTCGACGGCCATCAGGACGCCATCACCGAAGCCACCGGACTCATCGAAGCACAGCGATCGAAGATCGAGAAGAAGACCGCCGAGCTCAACGACGGAACCGGTCTGACCAGCAGAGACATGGTGAATCTGCAAGAGGAGATCGCCGGTCACGAAGCTCGGGTCGCCGAACTCGAAGAATCGCAGCTGGAGGAGATGGAGAAGCTCGAAGCCGCTGAAGACGAACTCGCGGCAGTCGATGACCGAATCGCCGAGGTCACGGCCTCCGGTAAAGAGGTGCAGACCGCGGTGAAGGACAGGAAGGCCGAACTGCGGGAGCTCATCGCCGAGAACGAGTCCGCGGCGTCGGGCGCGAGGAGCGAGCTGCCGGAGCAGCTGCTCACGACATTCGATGCCAATGTCCGCCAGGGCGGTCCCGGGGCCGCCCTGCTCAACGGACCGAACTGTCAGGCGTGCGGACAGGAGATCGGCGGAGCAGTCTGGCACGGAATGCTCGGCGCCGATGTCAACGAAACCTATGAATGCGAAGAATGCGAGGCGGTGCTGCTGCGTCGCAGCTGATCCTGCCTCGACTGATCTCGTCGACCTTGGTCGACAGGGTCGTTGTTGAGGCGCGTCTCAGTCGCGGAGGACGATCATGAGGTTGGCCGGCTTCGAGTTCGTCGAGCCTGTGAACTCGACCTCATACAGCTCCTCCGCCCGAGACACAAGGTCTTCAGCGGTCTCCGGCAGGGCCCGTTCATCGGACAGCAGCCGACCGGCGAACTCACCTCGGTAGAACTTCGCCCAGTGGGAGACGACGCAACGTTTCCCGCCGCTGACGGACACGGCACCCATGGTGACGACCTGATCGGTGGGACCCGGCCACACGGACCGGTAATCGCTCGAGCGGCAGTCGAGGGCCACCTCGGCGGGGTCGAGGGAGCAGGACTTCGCCAGAACCGGCTTCCAATAGGATGTCAGCTTTCCCAGGGTCCCCAGATCGGTCTTCATCGCCAGTCGGTAAGCGGGGATATCGTCGAGTCCGTGCACCCGGCCGAACAGGGCGGAGAATACGTGGACGTCGTGGAGACGGTCCCGCAGCTTCTCGTCATCGGTCGACTGCGCCACCAGCTCACTGGCGCCCATCGCCTCATAGAGCACACCGGAATAGGTGAGCAGCGCGGGGGCACAGGGGATCTCATCGAGGACGGTGTTCCGTTCGACGTCCGCTGAGAGTGACGCGCCGACGCCGAGCTTCTCGAGGGCATCTCGACGCTTTGAGACCTTCTTCAACGCAGCGAGCACACGCTTGCGCTTGGTGGTGAGTTCCGGAGCCGAGAGACCGTCGAGATCGAGCGTGGGACCGGTCGGCGACGGAGTCTTGCCCTCGGAGGGCGGCAGCAGGATCTTCACCACCCCATCGTATGATCACGCAGTGACGCGGCTGGGACCGGGTGCGGATGAGGTTGATCACGTTCGATGTCCGGTCTCCGCCGCGTGCGGGTGCTGTGTGCGTGGGGGCATTGCTGAGCGACTACACTGGGTTGCTTGAGGACAGGTCACCAGACGGTCGCGGCTCTCTTCACGAGGGCTGAGGAACGTCCGGGCTCCACAGAGCAGGGATGGTGGGTAACACCCACCCGGGGCGACCCGCGGGCCAGTGCAACAGAAAGCAGACCGCCCAGTTCCGACTGGGTAAGGGTGAAACGGTGGTGTAAGAGACCACCAGGGCGGCGGGTGACCGTCGCTGCTGGGTAAACCCCATCCGGAGCAAGATCAGACAGACGACGTTCGAGGCTGCTCGCCGAGTCGTCGGGTGGATTGCTTGAGGCCGGTGGCAACATCGGTCCCAGATAGATGACCGTCAGGCGAGAAGGGCAACCGACTCGTCGACAGAACCCGGCTTATCGGTGGCCTGTCCTCTCCCACATCCTCAGCTGCGGCGCGTCTTTCAGGACGGACTGCGACGCACCTTCGCCTTACCGCCGTTGACCGCGATCATCGCTGCTCCCACGATTCCGGCGTTGTTGTACAGCTTCGCCGGCTTGAGTTTCGCCCGCGTCTCGATGAGCGGCAGGAACTGGTCATGGGACTTCGAGACTCCGCCGCCGACGATGATGACATCCGGAGCGACCAGCAGTTCGATCTGCGAATAATACTGTTGCAGCCGAGCCGCCCACTCCGGATAGGTCAGTCCCAGCCGGGTCCTGACCGATTCCGCGGCCTGCGTCTCGGCATCGGCGCCGTTCATCTCGATATGGCCGAGTTCTGTGTAGGGAACCATCCGGCCGTGAGTGAACAGGGCGGTTCCGATTCCCGTGCCCAGCGTCGTCAGCAGCACCGTCTTCTTCCGGTGTTTGCGCCCGGCACCGAAGGTCATCTCGGCCAGTCCGGCGGCATCGGCATCGTTGAGGAAGTACACGGTGCGGCCCGTGCTCTCGCCGATGATGTCGGAGATGGGCGAACCGATCCAACTCTGGTCGAGGTTCGCCGTGTACTCGACGAGTCCTTCGCGGATCACGCCGGGGAATCCGCAGCCGACAGGCAGGGAGTCGATCGCGGCACGGTCGGCGACGAGTTCGAGTTCGACGGCATGTTCGCTCAGTGCATCCAACAGCGTGGCAATCGTCGCAGCCACGGCAACCGGGGTGCTCGGCTTCGGTGTGAGCTCGCGCAGCCGCTTGAACGGCAGCTTGCCCGTCACCGTGTCGACGAGTGCCGCTTTGATCCCGGTGCCGCCGATGTCGATGCCGATCGCAAAGCGTGGGGAGGTCTCCGCGCTCATATCAGCTCTCCTCGTGTGCGGGTCCGGCGGCAATCGCGGTGTCGGCATCGGGCAGAGTCAGGATATCGGCACCGGACTCGGTCACCACTAGTGTGTGCTCGAACTGAGCGGAGCGCTTGCGGTCCTTCGTCACCACGGTCCAGGAATCGTCCCAGACGTCCCAGTCGATCGTGCCGAGGTTGAGCATCGGCTCGATCGTGAAGATCATTCCCGGTTCCATCGTCTCCGCATGGGCGGGAGCCGCGTCATAGTGCGGGATGATGAGCCCGGAATGGAATTCGCGGCCGACTCCGTGCCCGCTGTAGTCGCGCACGACTCCGTAGTCGAAGCGCTTCGCGTACTTCTCGATCACCCGTCCGACGACGTTGATCTGACGTCCCGGTTTGACCGCTTTGATCCCACGCATCATCGACTCATAGGTGCGTTCGATGAGGAGACGGGACTCCTCATCGACGTCTCCGGCGGTGAATGTGTAGTTCGTGTCTCCGTGCATGCCCTGGTAGTAGGCGGTGATGTCGACATTGACGATGTCGCCGTCCTCGATGACGGTCGAATCGGGGATGCCGTGGCAGATCACCTCGTTGACGGAGGTGCACACGGATTTCGGGAAGCCCCGATAGCCCAACGTCGACGGGTACGCTCCGTGATCGCACATGAACTCGTGCGCCACCCTGTCGATGTCATCGGTGGTGATGCCGGGGACGATCATCTCGCCGACGGCGGCCAGGGCATTGGCCGCGATCCGACCGGCCGCCCGCACCACCTCGACTTCTTCGGGGCTGTAGAAATTGTTTCCCCGGCCTTCATCGGCGTCGGCGCGACCGACGTACTCCGGGCGGGGGATGTCCTTCGGCACACCGCGTTCGGGCGAAATGGTGCCGGGCGTGAGCAGGCGAGTGTGAACAGTCATGATGGTGTCGATCCTATGCTGGAAACGCGGCTTTGTCCCGCTGCCCGGTCGCCTGTCGATGCCGCGGTGCGGGACCTGTGGAGTCTAGAATCGGAAGCAGCCGTGCCAAGGAAGCGGGAGGCAGATTGAGCGACGACACGACATCGGCGGGCCACGAGTTCGCTGGACTGGGCGAAGTGGTGAGCCTGACGAGCGCGCCGCAGCAGATCGCCGACCACATCCTCTCCGGAATCGCCGTCGGAGCGCTGCCGGAAGGCACCTTGCTGCCGGGCGAACGGACGTTGGCCGCAGATCTGCAGGTGTCCCGCTCGAGCGTGCGCGCAGCCCTGCTGCGCTTAGAGCGTCTCGGGGTCGTCGAACGCCGCCGCGGCCGCGGGGGAGGGACGTTCGTCAAGACCGCCCGCCCCGAGGCGCTGGCTCCCATGGCCGGTAGAATCGACGAGTTCCATGCCGAGAGGCGGAACCTGCTTGACGCCCGCGCCGTCTTCCAGAATTCGCTGGCGGCGACCGCGGCCCTGCGACGTACCGAGGACGAGCTGAGCGAGCTCCGGGAACTGGCCGAAGTCTATTCCCAACGCGCCGAAGCGGCCGCCGCGCGCACCGCGGACGCGCAGTTCCACTTCGCCATCGCCCGTGCCGGTCACAACCCGGAACTCGTGCGCATGGCCATCGACCTCGATACGAAGATCAACGCCGGTTTCCGTCACGACCCGTTCTCGGCCGAGCTCTTCGATCACGCCGTGGACGACCACGCCGCGATCGTCGAGGCGATCGCTGCCGGAGACGCAGAAGCTGCGGGAAGACTCTGCGAGGAGCACTTCAGGTACACGACCATCGTCCCCCGCCCCTAACCCCTATTACTACCTGACGGCGGCCCAGCAACCTCGCGCGAGGTTGCTGGGCCGCCGTCAGGTAGTAATAGGGGTTCTTCAGTTGGCTAGGGCGTGGGCCACGGAGACTGCTTCGAAGCCGAATGCCTCTGCGACGTTGTCGTTCGTGACGTGCCCATTGTGGATGTTGAGACCACGGGCCAGAGCCGAATCGTTCGACAGCGCCTTGTGCCACCCCTGGTCGGCGATCTTCACGGCAAAGGGCAGAGTCGCATTCGTCAGCGCCGCCGTGGCTGTGTTCGGCACCGCACCCGGCATGTTCGCCACGCAGTAGTAGACCGAGTTATGGACGGTGAACGTCGGATCGTCGTGAGTCGTCGGACGCGAATTCTCGAAGCACCCGCCCTGGTCGATGGCGATATCGACGAGCACCGAGCCCGGCTTCATCCCAGAGACCATCTCGTCGGTGACGAGCTTCGGCGCCTTCTTGCCCGGGATGAGCACCGAACCGATGACGAGGTCGGCTGTGGCCAGAGACTTCGTGATCTCGTACTTATTCGACACCTTCGTGCCGATGGCACCTGCGAAGGTCTCATCGATCTGCCGCAGACGCGGAATGTTGATGTCGATGACCTCGACGGTCGCTCCCAGGCCCAGAGCCATCCGGGCGGCATTCGTTCCGGCCACACCGGCACCGATGACGACGACATTCGCGCGCTCGACACCGGGGACTCCGGACAGCAGGATCCCGCGGCCGCCGTTGGCCTTGAGCAGGCTGTGAGCGCCGACCTGAGTCGACAGGCGTCCGGCGATCTCGCTCATCGGAGCGAGCAGCGGAAGTCCGCCGCCGTCGGGCTGGACGGTCTCATAGGCGATCGCGGTGGTGCCGGCCTCCATGAGAGCAGTGGTGAGCGCCTCATCCGCGGCGAGGTGGAGGTAGGTGAACAGGACGAGATCCTTGCGCAGGAAGCCGTACTCCTGGGTGATCGGCTCCTTGACCTTGAGCACGAGGTCGCCGGCTGCCCATGTGGTGGCGGCGTCGGGGGCGATCTTCGCTCCGGCAGCCTCGTATTCGGCATCGGCGATGAAGGAGCCCTCGCCGGCTCCTGCCTGCACGGTGACCTCATGGCCGTGGGCGACGAGTTCATGGACGCCGGCAGCGGTGATGGCGACTCGGAACTCATTGTTCTTGACCTCGGTGGGCACTGAAATGCGCATGGTGTGTCCTTCTCTCCTGATCGTGTGCCGCAGGGGCGGAGGCGACCGACTTCTCCGTCGGTCGTCGATGGTGTCAACTCTATTCCTTAGAAGGTTTGGAGAGCAAACCTTTAAATCTGTTTTCGTCACCAATGATGCGAAATCAGTGCGTCTGGGTGCCAGATAACGCGGAAAACATGATTCCAGTCGGACTCAGACTGCACCAAAGATGCTGATAGGGCGCTTCCAACGCATAAGCGACACATGCCGTCAGTTCGCGACTTGAAACGGTAAGCTGAAAGCGTCAATGCAGAACCCCGCAGAGGAGAGAAGGCTCGCCATGGGACTCTACGAAGATATCGACGACCCGAACTCGAAGTACTACTTCAACCTCGAGACGAACACCGTGGAAAAGGGCCTGGTCAGCGACTGGACCCACCGCATGGGGCCCTACGAGACCGAGGAAGTCGCCCGCGCCGCCCTGGAGAAGGCACGTGAACGCAATCAGCAGTGGGACGAAGACGACGAGAAGTGGAACGGCTGAATAGATGTCGCGTCAGGAGGAATTCGTTCTCAGGACCGTCGAGGATCGTGAAGTGCGATTCATCCGACTCTGGTTCACTGATGTCCTCGGACAGCTGAAGTCCGTGGCCATCGTCCCCGCCGAACTCGAAGGCGCCTTCTCCGAAGGCATCGGATTCGACGGCTCGGCAGTCGAAGGACTGTCCCGCGTGTTCGAGGCCGATATGGTGCTCAAGCCCGACCCCTCGACGTTCTCTCTGCTGCCCTGGCGCGGGGAGACCGAGCCCACCGGGAGGATGTTCTGCGATATCCACGTGCCCGGGGGAGAGCCGGCGCCGGCCGATCCGCGCAACGTCCTCAAACGCACTCTGGCCAAAGCCGCCGAACGCGGCTTCACCTTCTATGTGCATCCTGAGATCGAGTTCTACCTCTTCAAGACCGACAACCTCGATCCTGTCTCCGGGATCAGCGACGGCACAGCCCCGATGCCCGTCGACACAGCCGGCTACTTCGACCATGTCAACGGGGGAACGGCCAATGATTTCCGGCGCGAAGCTGTCACCATGCTCGAGGCGATGGGGCTGTCCGTGGAGTTCTCCCATCATGAGGCCGGGCCCGGTCAGAACGAGATCGACCTGCGCTACGCCGACGCGCTGACCATGGCCGACAACGTCATGACGTTCCGGTCGGTCATCAAAGAGGTCGCGATCTCCCAAGGCGTCTACGCTTCGTTCATGCCCAAGCCGATGGCCGATCACCCGGGCAATGGGATGCACACGCACGTCTCCCTGTTCGAGGGCGAGAACAATGCCTTCTTCGAACCGGGGGCCGAATATCAGCTGTCGAAGACCGGCCGACAGTTCATCGCCGGACTGCTCACCCACGCCGCCGAGATCTCGGCAGTGACCAACCAGCACGTGAACTCCTATAAACGCCTCTGGACCGGCCATGAAGCTCCGTCGTACATCTCCTGGGGCCACCGCAACCGTTCTGCTCTCGTGCGGGTCCCGCAGTACAACTCCGGAAAGTCCTCATCCGCCCGCGTCGAGTACCGTGCTCTGGACTCCTCGGCCAACCCGTACCTGTCGTATGCGCTTATGCTCGCAGCGGGACTCAAGGGGATCGAAGAGGGCTACGAACTGCCCGAAGAGGCCGAGGACAACGTCTGGCTGCTCTCTTCCACCGAACGTCGGGCGATGGGGATCGAAGCGCTGCCGCGCAGTCTGTCCCATGCCCTGGAGCTGATGGAGGGATCGGATCTCGTCGCCGAGACCCTGGGCGAAGAGGTGTTCGACTTCTTTCTGCGCAACAAACGGCAGGAATGGACCGATTACCGCGCGCAGGTGACTCCGTATGAGCTCGCGAAGCACTTCACCTCGATGTGATGGCCGCTATCACCTCACGCACGACCAGCGTCCCGGAGGCCACCTCTCGGTTCCTCCATGAGCTCGATGAGCTCCTCGGCGTCCCTCTGGCCACTGATTCGCGGTTCGTTGATCTCCTCATGGCAACCCCGGATCCGCATGGAGCGGCGCTGGGTCTGCTGCGCGTGATCGAGGCCGCAGGGGAGGGTTCCGCGGCCCTGCTGGACGCAGTGCGGACCGGATCGAAGAGCGAGCTGGCCGAGGACGAACTCAACCGCCCCCTCCTGGCCCGGCTCCTCGCTGTCGTCGGCACCTCGGAGGCGATGGTCGACCATCTGGTCCGGCATCCCGACTCCCTGCCGCTGCTGCTCGTTCCCGACCCGTTCCTGCTGATCTCCACGCCTGCCGCCTCGGCGGTGTCCCTGCGAGCAGAGATGCTCACGGTCCTCGGTGCGGACCCCGAGGACCCGGCTCCGCGCGCGACTGTGACCGGAGATGACGGGGTCAAGGCGCTGCGAAGGAACTACCGGGATGCGGTGCTTCGCCTCGTCGCCGATGATCTGTCGGCGGAGTCTCCGGACGAAATCGTCGACCAAGTCATGGCAGTCCTCTCCGACCTGGCCGCCGCTGCCCTCGACGCGGCGCTGGCCATCGCACGAGCCGAACTCGACGAGGCGGCCGACATCCGTCTGGCGGTCATCGCCTTGGGTAAGACCGGAGCACGAGAACTCAACTACGTCTCCGATGTCGATGTCGTCTTCGTTCTCGATTCCGCCGAGACCGAAGGGGCCAGGAGCCTGGCCACCGACCTCGCCCAACGCATGCGCGGCATCCTCTCCGATGCCGGTGGTGAGCCTGCACTGTGGGAAGTCGATACGGCGCTGCGCCCCGAAGGCAAAGCCGGAGCGCTCGTGCGTACGCTGTCGGAGTTCGAGCACTATTACGCCGATATCGCGGAGAACTGGGAATTCCAGGCCCTCCTCAAGGCCCGACCGGTGGCCGGCGATGTCGAAGTGGGGGAGGCGTTCTCCCAGTCACTCCTGCCCTTGGTCTGGCAGGCGGCCAGCCGTCCCGGCTTCATCGACGGGATCCGTGCGATGCGTCGGCGCGTCGTAGACCTCATCCCGGCGGTCGAAGCCCCGCGTCAGATCAAACTGGGTCGCGGCGGTTTGCGTGATGTCGAGTTCTCCGCACAGATGCTCCAGCTCGTCCATGGACGCAATGATGAGGACATCCGCACCCCGAATACGCTCGTCGCCCTCGGTGAACTCGGAGAACATGGCTATATCGGGCAGCAGGACGCCTCTGTCTTCTCCACTGCATACCGGTTCATGCGTGTCGTCGAACACCGAGTGCAGATCCCGAGGATGATGCGCAATGCGCTCATCCCCGATGATGAGGCCAAACTTCGGTCGTTGGCCCGTTCCGTCTTCCGGTCCGGATCTCGGACCGGGGATCGCCTCGAAGAGGCCCGCCGCGACTATGCCAAACAGGTCACCCGCCTCCACGAACAGATCTTCTATCGGCCCATCCTCGAGGCGGCTGTCGGCGTCCACGGCGCCGTCGTCGATGCACAGAAGCGCGGGTCGAGCCTGCAGGCTGCCGCCGACCGTCTTCAGGCGTTCGGATACGTGGACCCACAAGGAGCTTTGGGCCATATCAAGGCGCTGACGACTGGTATGTCACGCACTGCCATGGTCATCAAGCAGGTGCTTCCGGCCCTGCTCGATTGGTTCTCCGATGGAGTCGAGCCCGACCGAGCACTGCTGGCCTTCCGCCGGCTGAGCGAATCGCTGTCCTCCTCCGGCTGGTTCCTCAAGATGCTCCGCGACTCCGGTCTGGCGGCCAAATCTGTGGCCGAAGTGCTCTCCCTGTCCGGATATGCGACGGAACTTCTGCTGCGCCAGCCCGCCGCTGTCGCCTGGTTGGACCGCCATGAGAACCTTAAGGCCCGTGACCTGGAAATTCTCAATGCTGAGGTCGATGGACTGCTCAAGCGCCATGGCGCCGAGGCGGTCACTCCGATCCGTGAGACCTACAGTCGTGAACTTCTGCGGATCGCGTTGCGCGACGTCCTCGGGGTCGGGGACCGAGTCGCCATACCCGGTGATCTCTCCGACCTCATGGACCTGGCGGTCAGAGGTGCCCTGCAGGCGGTGCGAGCAGACCTCGACGGGTCCGAGACCCCGGACTACGAATTCGCAATCATCGCCATGGGCCGGTGGGGCGGACGGGAGATCGGCTACTTCTCGGACGCCGATGCGATGTTCGTCTACCGTCCCGTGTCAGACGACCTCGACGCCGAGGCGCGCGGAAGGCTGAGCAAGCACGTGACGAAGGTGGCCCTCCAGCTGTCGACTCGCCTCAAGGCCAGCGAAGGCGCTCAAGGGGTCGATCTCGATGCTGATCTGCGTCCGGAGGGCAAGAACGGCCCCTTGGTGCGCAGCTTCTCGTCTTACCAGGCCTATTACGCAAAGTGGTCCCAACCGTGGGAGGCGCAGGCGCTGCTGCGGGCCAGGCCGGTGGCAGGCGATGACGGCCTCATCGCCGACTACCTGGCGCTCATCGATCCGCTGCGCTATCCCTCGGAGATGCCGCAGAAGGCACTGACGCAGGTGCGCACTCTCAAGGCGCGGATGGAAGACGAGCGACTGCCGCGCAATGCCGATAAGCGACGACATCTCAAGCTCGGCCGGGGAAGCCTCTCCGATGTCGAATGGACCGTTCAGCTTCTGCAGCTCCAGCACGGGCATCAGGTGGAAGGGCTGCGCACGACCTCGACGCTGACGGCCCTCGACGTGGCCGCTGACGGGGGTCTGCTGCCGACCGAGGATGCCGAACAGCTGGCCGCTGCCTGGCAGCTGGCCACCGATGTGCGTTCGGCCGTGATGCTCTTCCGTGGGCGCACCGCCGAGTCGCTGCCGGCCGATCATACCGAGCTCGAGGCCACAGCCCGCCTGCTCGGTTATCCGGCTGGGGCGGGCCATGACCTCGAAGACGACTATCTGCGCACCACCAGGCACGCACGTTCAGTGATGGAACACCGCTTCTACGACTTCTGATTCTCCAGGTGCGGCAGTCCGCCTACGTGCGATCTGCCGCTCCCGGTCATCGGCCGAATCAGCTGACAGTTGATGTGCTCAGTCGTCGAATTCGAGTCCGAGCAGGGCGTTTTCGACCACCTCGGGCAGGGCGGGGTGGATCCAGTACTGGCCGGTTGCCACCTCGTCGGCTTTCTGGCCGAAGGCCATGGCCTGGATGAGCGGTTGAATGAGCATCGAGGCTTCGTGACCGACGATATGAGCGCCGAGGATGCGCCTGGTGCTGCGATCGGCGATGATCTTCACGATTCCCGGATCATCGGCCATCGCCCAACCGTAGGCGACATCGGAGAACTTCTGCACCTTGATCGTGACGTCGTGTCCGGCATCAATGGCCTCTGCTTCGGTCATGCCCACATAGGCGACCTGTGGGGAGGAGAAGACGGCACCGGGAACGGCATGGTGATTGACTGCGGCGAGGTCGTTCCCCCGAGCACTGCCGGGCAACCCTGCGGCAACGTCTGCGGCCAGATTGCGGCCGACGATCTTCGCTTCGTGGTTGGCGACGTGTTTGAGCTGGTGGGGTGAGGAGATGTCTCCGAGAGCGAATACTCCGGGAACGGGCTGACCGCCCGAGAGGACTCTTTGGTGCTCGTCCACGGACAGGCGGTTGCCGTCGGTGATGTCGAAACCGGCGGCCTCGACGTCGAGCTCGGCGGTGTTGGGAACCCTTCCCGTGGCCACGAGCAATCCGTCGGCGGTGATCGTCTCCGGCAGGTCCGCCTCGGCGAGGCGACCGCTGGGTTCGAGGGTCAATGTGACTTCACCGTCGGCGATGTCGATCTGCTTGGACTGAGCACCGTGGAGGACGGTGTGGGAGGAGTCGAAGATGCGAGTGAACTCGTCGGCGGCCTCCTCGTCGATATTGCCCAGGAGGCGGGGGCCGCGGGCGAGGACGGTCACCTCGGTGCCGAGGGCGGCGAAGACGTGGGCGAATTCCATGGCGATGATCCCGGAGCCGATGATGACCAGTCGCTTCGGCTGTGCGGCGCGGCGCATCACCGTGTTCGATGTGAACACCGGATAGTCATCGGTGTCGATGCGGGCTGAGTCGAGCCCGGCGATGTCGGGGATGATCGGGTGGGCGCCGGCGGCGATGACGATGCGTTCGGCGGTGATCTCCTCACCGGAGGCGGTGCGCACGGTCTTCTGCCCGGTGAAGTGAACATGTTCAGCGACAACGGTGATATTGGGCTGGCGGTCGCTGCTGCGGTACTCGCGTCCTCCGGATTCGATCGCGTCGATGCGGGAGAAGATGCGGTCCTGGAGTCCGGCCCAATCCACTTTCGGGTGGGTCGAGGTGAGGTTGTATCGATCGGCTTGGGCGGCCTGCTCGGCGAGGGTGGCGGGGTAGACGAACATCTTCGTCGGGATGCACCCGACGTTGAGGCAGGTACCGCCGAAGTGCCATTCCTCGGCGATGGCGGTCTTCAGTCCGGCGAACCGCTTGTCGAGGAACATGTTTCCCGATCCGGTGCCGATGAGCAGCAGGTCATAATGCGTCAAAGTCCATCCCTCCGATGGTGCGTGATCCGACCGGCCGCGTCGACGGCCGCAGAGCCGAAAGGGCGCCACGGGTGATAACCCGTGACGCCCTCACTCTATTCCACCCGGCGGCGGGATCTCAGTTCACCTGGAATCGACCGCCGACCGAGGTCAGAGTGCGTAGTAGAGCTCGAACTCGGTCGGTGTCGGACGCAGACGAGCAACATCGAGTTCGTTCTCACGCTTGATGCGGATCCACGTCTCGATGAGGTCGGGAGTGAACACATCGCCGGCGGTGAGGAAGTCGTGGTCCTTCTCGAGCTCGTTGAGCGCCTCGTCGAGGGTGCCGGGGACGAGCTTGATGTCCTTGGCCTCCTCGGGCGGGAGCTCGTAGAGGTCCTTGTCGATGGGCTCCGGCGGTTCGATGCGGTTGCGGATACCGTCGAGCCCGGCCATGAGCTGGGCCGAGAAGGCGAGGTAGGGGTTCGACGAGGGGTCCGGAACGCGGAACTCGAGCCGTTTGGCCTTCGGCGAGGATCCGGTCACCGGAATGCGGATCGCGGCAGAACGGTTGCGCGCGGAGTAGACGAGATTGACCGGAGCCTCATAGCCGGGCACCAGGCGGCGGTAGGAGTTGATAGTCGGGTTCGTGAACGCCAGCACCGCGCCGGCGTGCTCGATGAGTCCGCCGATGTACCAGCGAGCCAGGTCGGAGAGCCCGCCGTAGCCGTTCTCGTCGTAGAACAGCGGCTCGCCGTTCTTCCACAGCGACTGGTGGCAGTGCATGCCGGAGCCGTTGTCGTCGAAGAGCGGCTTGGGCATGAAGGTCGCGGACTTGCCGAGCTCGAAAGCGGTGTTCTTGATCACGTACTTGAAGTCGAGCAGCTGATCGCCTGCGTGCTGGAGCGTCTTGAACTTGTAGTTGATCTCCTGCTGACCGGCGGTGCCGACCTCATGGTGCGCCCGCTCCATCTCGAAGCCGATCTCCTCGAGCGTCAGCGACATCTTGTCGCGGACATCTGCGTACTGATCCTGCGGCGAGACCGGGAAGTAGCCGCCCTTGAACGGGGTCTTGTAGCCCTGGTTTCCGCCGACCTCATCAGAGCCGGTGTTCCACGCAGCTTCCTGTGAGCCGATCTTGTAGAAGCTGCCGCCGGGAGTGTTCTCGTAGCGGATGGAGTCGAAGAGGTAGAACTCGGCCTCGGCGCCGAAGAAGACAGTGTCGGCGATCCCAGTGGATTCGAGGTAGGCCTCGGCCTTGGCCGCGACCTGCCGGGGATCGCGGGAGTAGGGCTCATCGGTGAACGGATCGACGATCGAGTGCGTGACGACCAGCGTCTTGGCCTCACGGAAGGGGTCGATGTACGCGGAGGTGACATCGGCCAGCAGTTTCATATCGGATTCGTGGATGCCCTGGAAGCCTGTGATGGAGGACCCGTCGAAGAGCAGACCTTCGGTGATCTCCTCGGTGCCGTATGAGGCGGCGGGGAGATTGAAGTGCTGGACCACACCGGGCAGGTCGCAGAACCGGACATCGACGAATTTGACGTCATTGTCCGATATGTAGTTGACGAGTTCTTCAGCAGACGAGAACACTTAGGTCTCCTAGTTCGTGTACGGTGGCCGTTTGTCCTGACCACGGTCAATCTTAGTCGCCGAAGAATGAAGTGGTGATGTCGACCATGTTTCGGGCATGTTTCCTGAGGATCCACTCAGGCCGGATTTCGTAGGCTGGGGGAGTGATCAATCGTGACGACCTTGGTTCCTGGCTCGAAGGACCCCGGTTCGACAGGGAAGAAGACGACTGGCCCGGAAAGCGGCTGGGTCTGCCTGTCAACGGCTCGCATTCTCTGGCCCCGGCGTGGAAGCGAATCCTCGCCCTGCTCGTCGACTGGCTGATGTGTCTGGCGATCGCCAATCTCATCGATCCGGCGAATCCGATCCTCGCGCCCGCGTTCTTCGCCCTCGAGAATTTCGTGCTTGTGGGAACTCTCGGGTATTCGGTTGGCCATCGTCTCTTCGGCATCGAAGTCCGGCGCCTCGACGGCCACGTGCCGGGACTGCTCAAGTCGCTCATCCGCTCAGTCCTCGTCGTGCTCGTCATTCCGGCGCTCATCTTCAACCGCGACAACCGCGGAGTCCACGACCTTGCGGCAGGAACCGTCATCCTCCGCCGCTGACCCCTCTTACTACCTGACGGCGGCCCAGCAACCTCGCGCCAGGTTGCTGGGCCGCCGTCAGGTAGTAAGAGGGGAATGGGAAGCGGCGCCGACTCTCGTTGAGTCGGCGCCGCTTCTCCTTGCCTCGGCTGAAGGGCTCGTGCCTTCGCTGAGGGGCTGCGGGTCAGCGTCCGCGCATCGCCTTGTGGTTCGGGCGGGCCTTGTTCGGGTCGATGCCCTTCGGGATCGGCGGGCGGGTGCCCTGCGTCCCGAGAGCAGCCAGACGATTGCGCACGGCCAGGACCTCGGCGCGGTTGAGCTTGCGCGGCAGCTTCTGCACGGCCGGAACGACCTGCTTCATCGCCAACTGGCCCTCTTCCTTGCCGCCCTGGAAGGTGTGCACCGGAACATTGGGGAGGATGCGTTCGTGGCGCTTCTTCTCCTTGGCCAGCAGTTTCGCGCTGCGTCCCTTCGGACCTTCGCTCAGCAGCACGACGCCGGCACGACCGGTCGACCGGAACACGAGGTCACGGCTCTTCGGATCGACGGCGATCGGCTTCTCATCCATCAGGTACCCGCGGCGGGCCGTGTTGAGAACAGCGCCGAAGGCTCCGGGCTGTCCGTCCATCTGAGCGAATGCGGCGGTCTCGGCGAAGCGGCCGAGCATGAACATGCCCAACAGCAGACCGACCATGAAACCGAGGATCGTCGTGAAGATCGCGGTGGTGCCGCCGATGAGCAGACCGATCAGCAGGCCGATGAGCGTGCACCCGAGGATCGCCGCGGCCAGCAGCCACGGGGTCGCTTTGTTGTGTTTGGCGGACAGCTCGTAGACCTGACGCATCTGCGCCAGTCGGCCGGGCTTCTTGTTCGGATCCTTCGGCTTGCGCCGGAACAGTCCCTTACGCGGTTCTTCGCTCATTCTCTCACTTGCTCTTGAGGGGCGTTGCGGCGTCGCCTCCAGAAATCAGGGGGAGGCCGACGCTCATTGCTCAGCAGTCAAGTCTACCTCTTCGCCGGGGCCGAAGGTATCCACAACGGCCTGCGCCTCCTGCTTGGCGGGGGTGTGCTTGTCCAGGTGCGCCAGATGCGAGGGGATCTCCTCTCCGCGGCGGCGCATGGCGGTGGCCCACAGGCGGCCTGCACGGTACGACGAACGCACGAGCGGACCCGACATGACGCCGAGGAAGCCGATCTCCTCTGCAGCATCGCGCAGCATCACGAAGTCGGCGGGCTTGACCCACCGGGTGACGGGATGGTGCCGAGGAGAGGGACGCAGGTACTGCGTGATGGTGATGAGGTCGCAGCCGGCATCGTGGAGGTCCTGCAGTGCGGAGATGATCTCGTCGTTCGTCTCACCCATCCCGAGGATGAGGTTCGATTTCGTGACCAGGCCGGCCTCGCGGGCCTGAGTGATCACCGACAGCGATCGTTCGTAGCGGAATGCGGGACGGATGCGCTTGAAGATGCGCGGAACCGTTTCGACATTGTGCGCGAGCACTTCAGGTCGGGAGGAGAACACCTCGGCGAGCTGATCCGGCTTGGCATTGAAATCGGGGATGAGCAGCTCCACGCCGGTGCCGCGTCCGTCGACATACGAGAGGTCGTGGATCTGGCGCACGGTCTCTGCATAGAGCCAGGCGCCGCCGTCTTCGAGGTCGTCTCGTGCCACACCGGTGATCGTCGAGTAGCGCAGACCCATCTCCGCCACCGAGGCGGCCACGCGGCGAGGTTCGTCAGCGTCGAATTCAGCCGGTCGGCCGGTGTCGATCTGGCAGAAGTCACAGCGCCGGGTGCACTGTTCGCCGCCGATGAGGAAGGTCGCTTCGCGATCTTCCCAGCATTCGAAGATGTTCGGGCAGCCTGCCTCTTCGCAGACCGTGTGCAGCTCCTGCTTGCGCACGAGCGACTTCAGTGCGGTGTATTCGGGGCCGATATGGGCCTTCGCTTTGATCCAGGCCGGCTTGTCCTCGATGGGAGTCTCGGAGTTGCGGGCTTCGACGCGGAGCATGCGGCGGCCCTCTGGTGCGATCGTCATCTGAGTTCTCCTAAGCGGTGATGGTCTCGTGCAGGATTTCGTCGAGTCGCTGCGCCACATCTTCGGGAGTGACGGTCCGACCGAGCTCAGCACTGATGGACGTGGTGTCGGCGTCTGTGATCCCACACGGGATGATGGACTCATAGGCGCCGAGGTCGTTGCTGCAGTTCAGGGCCAGGCCGTGCATCGTCACGCCTTCGTGGATGCGGATGCCGATGGCACCGATCTTGCGGTCGCGACGGAGTTCGTCGCCGCGCAGCCAGACACCGGCCCGGCCCTCGATCGTGGTCGCCTCGATCTCGTATTCGGAGAGCAGTCGGATCATCGCGTCCTCGAGTTGGGACACGAAGAGTCGGACCTCTTTGGGGTCGTTGAGCTTGTAGATGCAGTAGGCGACCAGCTGTCCGGGACCGTGCCAGGTGATCTTCCCGCCGCGGTCGACGTCGATGACATCTGTGCCGTCGGTCGGTCGTTCGAAGTCCTCGGTGCGCTTGCCGGCCGTATAGACCGGGGAATGCTCGAGGAGTAGGATCGTCGATCGACGGTCGCCGGCGAGCACTTCGTCGTGGTATCTCTTCTGCAATTCCCAAGTCTGCCGATAGTCCGAGAGGACAGGGGCGAACCCGAGCGTTTCTGTGGCCAGGGGCATGGCTCCACACTATGACTCTTGACCCCAGTGTTCAATTTGTTTCCAATCACATCTGGCGACCTCCACCGAGGCTGTGGCCCTTGACACATAACGACATCGGCGAGCATCATTAAACAACACTAAATGCGACTGATCATCATCAACGGAGATGACGAACCATGACATGGGAGTTCCAAGCAACGATCGCGGATGATATCCATCGCGTCGTCGATTCCGACGGTCGCAGTGCATGGGGCGTCGTGCACAATGATTTCGATGCCGACGACCCCCGTGTTCTCGCCCTCACCGAGGTGGCTCTTCCGACCGGCGCCCGTTCCCTTCTCATCGTCCCCGCTTCGCCCGGTGGTCTCGTCCTCGACGTGATCCGCACCTATCAGGGACTGACCGAGGCCGAGCTGTGCACCCTGTTCCTGGGCATCATCGAGGAGCTCACGACGTGCACGCGACCAGAGGATCGGCTCACTCTGTCCGCGTTCTCCCTCGACGCCCACGGTCGACCGGTCCTCATTCCCGGAGTCTCGGCGCCCATTGCGACGACACCGCGCCGCGCCGTGGGAGAGATGATCTATCACGCCGTCCACGGGCGGCCGTGGGCCGAGGTGCTGCTTCCCGTCGACCTCGCTCTGTCCGAGTCATCGTCGGCTCTGCGGTCGCTCGTCGCAGGCCTCCTGGACGATGCGGCGTCCGAAATCGGGTTGGGCACCGCCCTCGCCGAGGCGGCGGATTCCCTTCGTACACTCGACCGTCCCGCTGCGCTTCCAATGGTGCCTGCCGAGAGCGGAACGTCGCCGGAATCGGCCCTCACGGCTCGTCTGCGCGTGGCAACCGGACTCAGACCGCACCGGCGATCCGAGGAGGACAGCGGTTCGACGCACAGCGCACCGGCCCCGCCTCTGCGCGGAGGCGGAGTGACTCCGCTGCGCGCCGAGGCGAAGAGCTCGCGACGCTCGAGACGTGATCGCCGACGCGCAGGCGGCCGAAAGGAGTGGATGGTACCGCTGCTGGGCTCCGTGGGCTCCCTGTGGACCCGCCTGCGGGCGGTGGACCTGCATCGTGTGTTCGGTCACGGCACCCTGCTCATCGGCCTCGCCGTGTGCCTGACGGTTCTGGGCGGAGTCGTCGTCTGGTCCTCATGGTCGTCCACCGCGGCCGTGAGCGGAGAAGAGGCGCCGTCCGCCGAGGGGGCGACCCGGCCGCCCGAAGCGACGTCGACGCCGAGCGCAGACGACGTGTCCGCCGTCCTCGAGGAACTGTGCGAGTCACGCGCAGCAGCTCTCAGCAATGGCGACGAGGCGGCTCTGAAGGCACTGACGGTGCCCGACTCGGCTGCCGCAGCAGCCGATGAGCTCATCGATCCCTCGGCGTATGCCGACTCCGACTATTCGATCGATGTCGAGGACGTGGAGATCGTCGCCGCCGACGATGACCGGGTGGTCGCCTCGGCGCTTATGCGGTCGAGCGGAGGCACCGGGGCCGCCCTGGTGGAGTTCGCCGAGCAGACCGTCGAGTTCGAACTGCACAGAGTCGAGGGTACATGGCTCGTAGCGGAGGTCCGGGAGGCGACGACGCGGTGAATGGCCCGAGGGGCCGACCACGAATGGTCGGCCCCTCGATCAGGTGTGTCGGAGAGTCAGGCTCAGAGGTCGAGATCGGCCTCGAAGTTGCCTTCTTCCAGACGTGCCTTGATGGTCTGCAGGAATCGTCCTGCATCCGCACCGTCGACCAGCTGGTGGTTGTAGGTCAACGGCAGGTACACCATGTCGCGGATGGCGATCGCCTCATCGCCGTCGGCCGTCTTCACGGCGATGGGACGGCGGACGATCGCGCCCGTGCCGATGATGCCCATCTGCGGCTGGTTGATGATCGGCGTGTCGAACAGTGCCCCGACGGAACCGATGTTGGTCACCGTGAAGGTTCCACCCGAAAGCTCGTCCGGCATGATCTTGTTGTTGCGGGTCCGGTCGGCGACATCGTCGATGGCCTTCGACAGACCTGCGACGCTGAGGTCACCGGCATCCTTGATCACGGGCACGAGCAGTCCGCGCGGGGTATCGACCGCAACGGCCAGGTGCTCGTGATCGAAGTAGGTGATCTGCTGCGACTCGAGATCGTACTGAGCGTTGACCTTCGGGTGCACCTGAAGCGCTTCGACGATGGCCTTGGCGAAGAACGGCAGGTAGGTCAGCTTCGAACCGTGCTTGGCCTGGAATGCCTCCTTATTGGCCTTGCGCAGCTTGACGACGCGAGACATATCCACTTCGATGACCTGCGTGAGCTGAGCGGAGACATCGAGTGACTCGCTCATGCGCTTGGCGATGGTCTGGCGGATACGCGAAGCCTTCTCCGTGGTGCCGCGCAGCTTCGCAGCCTCCTCGGGGATCTCGACCTTGAACGGAGCCTTCGGAGCTCCGGCCGATGCGCCGGACTGTGCCGCGGGAGCGGCAGCAGGGCCGTTCTTCGCGGCCGATTCGACATCCTGCTTGCGGATGCGACCGCCCACTCCGGTGCCGGAGACCTGCGAGAGGTCGACACCCTTCTCGCGGGCCAGACGGCGCACGAGGGGAGTGACGTAGGCAGCGTTCTCACCGACGGTGTCGGCGGCGGCAGGTGCCTGTGCAGCTGCTTCCACCGGCTCTTCGGCCTGAGCGGCCGAGGCGGACTGTGCGGATGCGGTCGCGGCCGGCTTGGGAGCCGATTCCTGCTTCGCTGCCTCCTCCTTGGGGGCTTCCTGTTTCGGAGCCTCTTCGGCGGGGGCTTCCTGCTCCGGAGCTTCCTCGGCGGGGGCCTCTTCCTTGGGCGCATCCTCAGCCGGTGCGGATTCGGCCGGGGCACCGGAACCGATGCGAGCCAGAGGCGCGCCGACCTCGACGGTATCGTCCTCTTCCGCCAAGTGAGCCTGAACGACTCCGGCAACGGGGGAGGGGACCTCGGTGTCGACCTTGTCGGTGGAGACCTCGAGGAGCGGTTCGTCGACCTCGACCTCTTCACCGACTTCCTTGAGCCAGCGGGTCACGGTGCCCTCGGTGACGGATTCGCCGAGCGCGGGCATTGTGATCTCGGTGCCTTCGGAGGATCCTGAATCCGAAGCGGCAGGTTTCGGATCCTCGGCCGGGGCCTCTTCGGCCGCCGGTGCTTCTTCGGCGGGTGCTTCTTCAGCCGGGGCCTCTGCAGGCTCCTCGGCGGGTTCCTCCGCAGGTTCCTCGTCGTGGGTTGAAGCGCCGCTGCCGTCGCCGATGTAGGCGAGGTCGCCGCCGACCTCGACCACGTCATCTTCTTCGGCCAGGATCTTCTCGAGGGTGCCTGCGTAGGGGCTCGGGATCTCAGTGTCGACCTTGTCGGTCGACACCTCGAGCAACGGCTCGTCTACCTCGACTTCTTCGCCCACTTCCTTGAGCCAGCGAGTGACAGTGCCCTCGGTGACCGACTCTCCGAGAGCCGGCATCTGAACGGAATTCGACATGAGTATTCGTCTCCTCGGATCTTATGAGTGGAAGTGCAGGGGTTTGCCGGCCAGGGCCAAGTGCGCCTCGCCGAGTGCTTCGTTCTGCGTGGGGTGCGCGTGGATGAGCTGCGCGACTTCCTCGGGGAATGCTTCCCAATTGACGATGAGCTGCGCTTCACCGGCCTGCTCGGACAGGCGAGCACCGATTCCGTGCACGCCCACGACCGGACCGTCCTTCTCGCGGATGACCTTGATCAGGCCTGTGGTGCCCAGGATCACGGACTTGCCGTTGCCGCCGAGGTTGTACTCGAGCGATTCGACCTGGTCCGCTCCGTACTTCTCTTCCGCCTGAGCGGAGGACAGTCCGACGGAGAAGATCTCCGGTTCGCAGTACGTCACGCGCGGGATGCCCGATTCGACGACCGGTGCCGGGTTGAGGCCGGCGATCTCCTCCGCGATGAAGATGCCCTGGCCGAAGGCGCGATGGGCCAGTTGGAGTCCGGGGACGATATCGCCGCAGGCGTAGATGTTGCCGACGCCGGTGTGGAGACGTTCATTGGCGAGGACGAACCCGCGATCCATCGGGATACCCTGCTCTTCGAAGCCGAAGCCCTCGGTGACTGGGCCGCGGCCGACGGCGACGAGGAGGTACTCCGCCTCGAGCGTCGAACCGTCTTCGAGAGTGACCTTGACCCCGTCGGCAGTCTCTTCGACGCCCTTGAACATGACGCCGAGCTTGAACTTGATCTTGCGCTTCTTGAAGGCGCGCTCGAGGTTCTTCGAGATGGTCTCGTCCTCGTTGGCAACGAGGTGCTTGAGGCCCTCGACGATCGTGACGTCAGCTCCGAAGGAGTTCCAAACGCTGGCGAACTCGACGCCGATGACGCCGCCGCCGAGCACGATGGCCGAGCTCGGGACCTTGTCGAGCTGGAGAGCCTCGGTGCTCGTGATCACGCGGTCGGTGACCTCGAGACCGATGGTCTTCGATGTCGAACCGGTCGAGAGCAGAACGTTCGTGCCCTTGACGGTGTGGTTGCCGTCTTCGCCGGTGACCTCGACAGTGTCTTTGCCGACGAGCTTGCCGGTGCCGAAGTAGGTGTCGATTCCGCGAGCCTTGACCAGACCCTGCAGACCCTTGTAGTTGCGGGTGATGACCCCGTCCTTGTACTCGAGCACCTTGGCGATGTCGATCCCCTTGAACTCGGCCTCGATGCCGAAGGTCTCAGAGTTCTTGGCGGTGTCGGCGACTTCTGCGGCGTGCAGAAGAGCCTTCGTCGGCACGCAGCCACGGTGCAGGCAGGTGCCTCCCACCTTGTCGCGTTCGATCAAAGCGACCTTCATGTCGAGCTCTGCGGCTCGCAGAGCAGCGGCATAGCCACCGGTTCCGCCACCCAGAACGACAAGGTCGTAGGTCAATTCGTCACTCACGGATTTCTCCTCGTAGCTGTGAATAAGCCTGCAGTACGCAGCTTTCAGTCTTATCTTTCCACTTTTCTTGCGCGGGGCGAAGAAAAACGCTGTCTGATTGGACACAGGTGGGCATCATCACGTTCACCTCGACAGCGTGTAGAACCACCGGGCTCAGGCCTTCGCCTTCGCGATTTCGATGAGGGTGCGCACCGCGGCTCCAGTCGCGGCCTTCGGCGTGTAGCCGAAGGGTGCTGAACCGTTGAAGCTCGGTCCGGCGATGTCGATATGCGCCCAGTTCGCATCCTCTCCGACGAATTCACGCAGGAACGCCGCAGCGGCGAGCATGCCGCCGGGGCGCGGTCCTGAGTTCGTGAGATCGGCGGCGGTGGAGTCGAACCCGGAGAGCATCTCCTCGGGGATCGGCATCGCCCACATCTGCTCACCGGCTACGGAAGCCGAGGCGATGACCTCTGCCCGTGCGGCCTCGGAACCCATGACACCGGAGGTGCGTTCGCCGAGGGCGACGATCTGAGCACCGGTGAGTGTGGCCACATCGATGAGCAGATCCGGGTTCTCAGCCCCCGCATCGGTGAGCGCATCCGCGAGGACGAGGCGACCCTCGGCATCGGTGTTCGTGACCTCGACGGTCTTGCCGCTGCGCATCTTCAGCACGTCGCTGGGGCGCTGTGCCGAAGACCCGGGCATGTTCTCCGCCATCGGCAGCCACGCAGTGACACGCACCGGGAGCTTGAGGTCGGCGATGCCGAAGAGCGCCTGAACGACGGCCGCGGAACCGGCCATATCGGACTTCATGTCCTCCATGCTCTTCGCCGGCTTGAGTGAGATGCCGCCGGAGTCGAAGGTGATTCCCTTGCCGACGAAGCTGAGATGGCGCTTGGCGCCGCGAGGTGCGTATTCGACCTTGACGAGGCGGGGTCCACGAGTCGAACCCTGGCCGACGCCGATGATTCCGCCGTAGCCTCCGGCCTTGAGCTCCTTCTCGCCGAGCACTGTGACCTTGAGCTTGCGGTCCTTGGCCTGGTCCTTGACGATCTCCGCGTAGGACTCCGGGTAGAGATCCAGTGGGGGAGTGTTGACGAGATCGCGAGCTCTGTTCGTCGCGGCCGCGATCACTGCGCCGGCGTCATGGGCTACGGCGAAGGTCTTGCCCTTGGGGCCGATGATGGTGATCTCGCCCGGAGTCCCGCCTTCGCTGCGGTAGTCGAGGAAACGGTAGGTTCCGAGTCCCGCGCCCACCGTGATCGCTTCGACCTCTGTCGGAGTGGCGGCGGGCAGGGCCAGTGCGATCGACTCGACACCGTCGAGTGCACGCAGCGCCGCTCCCGCGCCGCGACGCAGCGTTTCAGCAGCTGCGGCGACATCGGAGTCATCGGGATCGCAGTCCCCGAGCCCCACGAGCAGGACGGAGTCGGCGGCGACACCCTTCGGAGCGGGAACACGAGCGGTGGATCCGGCCTTTCCGCTGAACCCGATGGCGCGAGCGGCTTCGTCGAGGGCGGTCTTCGCCGCCTTCGCCCCTTCGAGTCCGAGGACCGTCGAGTCGGCTGCCGCCAGCACCAGAACGGAGGCGGTGGCCTTCACCGGTGAGGTCGTGGAGTAGCTGCTGAGGGTGGATGCACCAGCCATGAGTTCCCTTTCAGTCGTCTTTGAACGTTGCTTCGATCCTAATGCCAAACACGCCGACTTGCTGAAGCAGTGAGTCGAGCGCCTGCTGAAGCGATGAGGGACTCTGACATATTCTTAGGTGCGTGTACTCATTGATCTTCAGACTCCTCTTCGTTCCCATGGACGCCGAATGGGCCCATCACCTCTCGTTCTCCGCGCTGCGCCTTCTTGACTCCATTCCTCTGCTCGGTCGCCTGCTCCGCGTCGTTTGTGCCCGCGACACCGTCCGGCCCGCTCAGGTGATGGGTCTGCCCTTCCCCAACCGAGTGGGCCTGGCCGCGGGGTTCGACAAGAACGGCGTGGGGGTCCGTGCTCTGTCGTCATTGGGCTTCGGACATATCGAGGTCGGCACGATCACCGCCCATGCGCAGCCGGGCAATGATCGTCCGCGGCTGTTCCGTCTGCGGAAGAATCTCGCCCTGCTCAATCGGATGGGGTTCAACAACGACGGAGCCCGGCAGGCATCGTTCAACATCGCCGCCGAACGGAGGAAGATCGAATCCCTCCCGCAGCGCCTGCGTCCAATCGTGGGCATCAACATCGGCAAGACGAAGGTCGTCGAGGCGGCCGACGCGGTGGCCGACTATGCCGCCTCGACCCGTGCGCTGGCTCCCTTGGCCGACTACCTCGTCATCAATGTCAGCTCACCGAACACTCCCGGTCTGCGCGATCTGCAGTCCGTGGGCAGCCTGGAGCCGATCATCACCGCCGTCCGCGACACCGCCGCCGAGGTGGTCGAGCGCCCGCGGTCGACGCTGGGTCATGTGCCCCTGCTGGTCAAGATCGCCCCGGATCTCGCCGACGAGGATGTGGCCGAGATCTGCGACCTCGCTCTGCGCACCGGCGTCGACGGACTCATCACGACGAACACGACGATCGATCGCGGTGTGCTGACCGGCGCCGAGGCGGAGTTCGCCGAAGGTCAGGCAGGCGGCATCTCCGGACGCCCCGTGGCCGAACGCTCTCTCGAGGTGCTGCGTCTGGTCAAGAGGCACGTGGGCGACGAGCTCACCGTCATCTCCGTCGGCGGCGTCGCGGATGCGAAAGACGCCCGGGCTCGAGTGGCCGCGGGCGCCGATCTGGTTCAGTTCTATTCGGAGATGATCTACTCCGGTCCGTTCTTCCCCGGCCGCATCGCACGCGGCCTCGAGTCGAGCCGGCTGCTCACTCGGGGTACTGGCGGCGCTTGACCTGAGGCTTGGGCATGCGCAGCGGACGCAGCTGGATGCTGCGCATGACTGCGTAGAAGGTGATGCCCCGTTCGACCTCGCCGAACTTGTTGCGCAGCCGGTTCTTGAGGATGTAGTTGAGCACGAACCCGTCGAGGACGATCAGTGCGATGAGACCCCAGACGGCGTAGGTGAAGTACTGCTGGATCTGCACCGGCTGCGTGAACGCGATGACGAGGATGAGGATCGCGGCTGGTATGAAGATCTCGCCGATCGAGAAGCGGGCATCGATGTAGTCGCGGATGTACCGGCGCTGCGGGCCCTTGTCACGGCGGGTGAGGTATTTCTCCTCGCCGTTCATCATGCCGATGCGTGCGCGGTCGCGCTCCTGCCGCTGGTGCTCCTTGGCTTGTCTGTTCGCGACTTTGCGATCCTTGTTCACCAAGGGCTGACGGCGCGCGGACTCCTGTTGGCTGCGCTTGGGCGTGGGCCGTCCCTTCTTCGCCTCCGCTTCGCGACGGGCGTCGGCTTCTGCGGAGGGGTCGTCATGGACTGGCTGAGAGGCGGAGGTTTCGTCCTCGGCGCGAGATTTTTTGTTTCCGAACACGAGATGAATACTACCTTTGGAGAATGAGCGAATCGACTTCAGCACTTGACAGTGCACAATTGCATGCCGAACTGGACACCATCTTCGACGAGGTTCTCGGCAATCTCACGGATCTCGTCGCCATCCCCTCCGTCGCCTGGCCGAGCTTCGACGCCGCGAATGTCACGGCCAGCGCCGAGGCTGTCGCGGGCTTGGCGCGTCAGCTCGGCCTCGAGACGGAGATCCTCACCGCGAAGCAGTCGGACGGCGCCGACGGATACCCGGCCGTCGTCGCCTCCGTGCCGGCGCCGGAGGGCGCCCCGACCGTCCTCCTCTACGCCCATCACGATGTGCAGCCGCCCGGCCGCGCCGAGGATTGGGACACCGAACCCTTCGTCGCCACCCGGAAGGGCGACCGCCTCTTCGGCCGTGGAGCCGCCGACGACAAGGCCGGGATCATGGTCCACCTCACGGCTCTGCGGCTGCTGGCCGACCGCCTCGGTGTCGGTGTGACGCTCTTCTTCGAAGGTGAGGAAGAAGCCGGCAGCCCGAGCTTCCGCAATTTCCTCGAGACCTACCGGGACCGCCTGCGCGCAGATGTCATCGTCGTCGCCGATTCGGGCAACTGGGCAGCGGGGACTCCGGCCCTGACGACGAGCCTGCGCGGAATGTGCGCCGTCGAATTCGAGGTCTCCACCCTCGACCACGCCGTGCATTCGGGAATGTACGGGGGAGTGGCACCGGATGCGATGCTCGCGATGACGAAGCTGCTGGCAACCCTCCATGACGACAACGGCTCCGTCGCTGTCGCCGGCCTGCACTCGAGCACAGAGACCTCCATCGACTTCGAAGAGGCGACGCTGCGAACAGACTCCGGGGTGCTCGCGGAAACCGAGCTCATCGGCGCAGGCACCTTGGCCTCCCGTCTGTGGACACAGCCGTCGATCACCGTCATCGGTCTCGACATTCCCGATGTGGCGGTCTCCTCGAATACCTTGCAGTCCTCCCTAAAGGCCAAGCTCTCGATCCGACTCGCGCCCGGGGACACCCCCGCCTCGGCGGTCCGGGCCGTCGAGGAGCATCTGCGCGCGCATCTGCCCTTCGGTGCGCAGTTGAGCATCGGGGAGACCGAGGGCGGAAGCCCCTGGCAGGCCGATGAGAACGACCCTGTGGTCCGGACCGCCCGCCAGGCGCTCACCGACGCTTGGGGCACCGAATCGGTGACGATGGGCATCGGCGGATCGATCCCCTTCATCGCCGATCTGCTCGATGTGTTCCCCCGCGCATCGATCCTCGTCACGGGCGTCGAAGATCCCGACGCGAGGGCCCACAGCGCCAACGAATCGCTCTACCTGCCCGATTTCAAAGCCGCGATCGTCGCCGAAGCCCTGCTGCTGCAGCGCCTCGGCGACCACGGATGACACGAATGGGGAATAGCTTGCCGGGCACCGACGTTGTCACCGGTGTAGCCTGGGGACAGGAACGCGAAAAGGAGTAACCATGACTGTGACCGAAAAAGCAGAAGCCACCCACGAGGTGGAGCTGTCGTCGACCGCTGCCGACAAGGTCCGCAGCCTGCTGGAACAGGAAGGTCGTGACGACCTGCGCCTGCGCGTGGCTGTCCAGCCCGGCGGATGTTCCGGACTGATCTATCAGCTCTATTTCGATGAGCGCTTCCTTGACGGAGACGC
This sequence comes from Brevibacterium sp. OS20, assembly GCF_056837565.1. Classification (NCBI taxonomy): domain Bacteria; kingdom Bacillati; phylum Actinomycetota; class Actinomycetes; order Micrococcales; family Brevibacteriaceae; genus Brevibacterium; species Brevibacterium sp. OS20. The sequence continues at coordinate 2,027,825 of NZ_CM166367.1, forward strand.
GGTCCGCGACTTCGACGGCGTCGAGGTCATCGTCGACCGGATGAGCGTTCCCTACCTCAGCGGTTCGACCATCGACTTCTCCGACACCATCGAGAAGCAGGGCTTCACCATCGACAACCCCAACGCCGGGGGATCCTGCGCCTGCGGAGACTCGTTCCACTGATCAGCCTCGGCTGAGGAGGAGCGCTTCTCATGGACCTGGAGGATCTGCGTGCCGTGTCGTACACGGCAACGCAGCCCCAGGTCCTTTTGTCGTATCGGGCCGGACTCTTCCCGATGGGAGTCGGCCACGGGGGCACCGGTCGGATGGGATGGTGGGCTCCACGACGACGTGGAGTTCTGTTTCCCGGTGACCTGCGTGTGACGAAGAGCCTGCGCAAATCGATGAAACACTTCACCTTCACCACCAACCGCGCCTTCATGCACGTCATCCGGGCATGTGCCGACCCGCGGCGGACGGGCAGCTGGATCACCGAGGACATGATCGAGCTCTACCAGGGCCTCCACGACGACGGGTGGGCGCATTCGGTCGAGGTCTGGAACGGCGATGAGCTTGTCGGCGGTCTCTACGGAGTCGCCATCGGTTCGTTCTTCGCCGGCGAATCGATGTTCCACACTCAGCGCGACGCCTCGAAGGCCGCGCTGGCCCACCTCGTCGGACTCTTCGACGGAACCGACGTCGTCAGCGGAGAAACCCGGTCCACCTCGGCGGATGCGGATACGGGACCGGGGAATTGGCTCATCGACACCCAGTGGCAGACATCACACCTCGCCACCCTCGGCGTGTCGGAGATCAGCGGCCTGGAGTACTCCGCGCACCTAGATTCCGCGCTCAGGGGCAGTGTCTGTCAGCATATTCTCAACAAATGAACATCTGCAGGTGAATTTCTACCGCGTGTAGCGGTAGTCTTATGAGTGACAGAGTAAGTACACGTCTCTCGGCCTGACCTGGAGACGCAGAACGTTGTGAAAGGCTGCACGTGGATTCTCCGAATCAGTCAGGACCGCAGCGGTCCTGGGCGAAGCGGCTCGGCATTCTGAGCGCCGTGTTGATACCGGCGTTGCTATCGGGTTGCACTAAAGAGCAGATCGCCACAGGATTTTTTCCCGTCGAATCGCAAGGCGCGACGAACCACACTGATGCCTATACAGCGCTGTGGAACGGCGGCTGGATCGCCCTTCTCATCGTGGGCCTCATCGTCTGGGGACTCATCCTGTGGGCCATGGTCGCCTACCGCCGCCGCAAGAACGATCGCGGACTGCCGGTGCAGATGCGCTACAGCATGCCGATCGAAATCCTCTTCACGGTGACTCCGGTCGTCCTCGTCCTCGGCTTCTTCTTCCAGAACGTCCAGGTCATGGAGAAGACGACGGATGACTCCACCCCTGGCGAGCAGGTCATCGAGGTCGCTGCCAAGCAGTGGGCCTGGGACTTCAACTATGAGACCGAAGACGTCTACTACGCCGGCACTCAGGTTGCCCTCGACGGCACCGAAGCCCCCGAGAAGACCGCTCCCGTCCTCTACCTCCCCGTCGACACCGACCTGGAGATCCGCCTGCACTCCCGCGACGTCCTCCACTCCTTCTGGGTCCCCGCCTTCCTCGAGAAGCGCGATATGATCCCCGGCCACGATCAGAGCCTGCATCTGCGTGCCGAGAAGGAAGGCGAGTATGTCGGCAAGTGTGCCGAGCTTTGCGGTGAGTACCACTCGGAGATGCTTTTCAACGTCAAGGTCGTGTCGAAGGAAGAATTCCAGGAGTACACGCAGTCGCTTGCCGATCAGGGCAACACAGGCCAGCTGGGACCGGAGTACGATCGCAACTGGTACCCGAAAGAAGGTGCTGAGAAATGACCGCCACGATGGATCAGGCGGCTCTTTATGCTCCGGTAGTTCCACGGAGCAAGGGCAAGATCATCGTCGACTGGATCACGTCGACGGACCATAAGACGATCGGGTACATGTACCTCATCGGCTCGTTCTTCTTCTTCTGCGTCGGCGGTGTGATGGCGCTCATCATCCGCCTCGAGCTCTTCGAGCCCGGAATGCAGATCGTTGAGACCAAGGAACAGTACAACCAGCTGTTCACCATGCACGGCACATTGATGCTGCTGATGTTCGCCACCCCGCTGTTCGCCGGCTTCGCCAACGTCATCATGCCGTTGCAGATCGGCGCTCCGGACGTGGCGTTCCCGCGGCTGAATGCCTTCGCCTTCTGGATGTACCTCTTCGGCAGCCTTGTGGCCATCTCCGGATTCCTCACCCCTCAGGGTGCGGCATCCTTCGGCTGGACCGCCTACGCGCCATTGAGCAATACGACGTTCACACCGGGCGCCGGTGGTAACTTGTGGGTCCTCGGACTCGCCCTGCAGGGCTTCGGAACCATCCTCGGCTCCGTCAACTTCATCACGACTGTGATCACCATGCGCGCCCCGGGCATGACCATGTTCCGCATGCCGATCTTCACCTGGAACGTCCTGGTCACCGGCATCCTCGTGCTCATGGCCTTCCAGCCTCTGGCTGCTGCGCTGCTGGTGCTCGGTTCCGACCGCGTCCTCGGTTCCCATGTGTTCAGCCCGGGCAACGGCGGACCGATACTCTGGCAGCACCTGTTCTGGTTCTTCGGCCATCCGGAGGTCTATGTCATTGCGCTGCCGTTCTTCGGCATCGTCACAGAGATCTTCCCGGTGTTCAGCCGCAAGCCGGTCTTCGGCTACAAGGAACTCGTCTTCGCGACAGTTGCCATCGCTGCGCTGTCGGTGACCGTGTGGGCCCACCACATGTACGTCACGGGCGTCGTGGCACTGCCGTTCTTCGCCTTCATGACGATGCTCATCGCGATTCCGACAGGTGTCAAGTTCTTCAACTGGATCGGCACGATGTGGAGAGGCTCGATCACATTCGAGACTCCCATCGTGTGGTCGATCGGCTTCCTCGCAACGTTCCTCTTCGGCGGTCTGACCGGAGTCATCCTGGCCAGCCCGGCCCTCGACCAGCATGTGTCCGACACCTACTTCGTCGTGGCGCACTTCCACTACGTCGTCTTCGGCACCGTCGTGTTCGCGATGTTCGCCGGATTCTACTTCTGGTGGCCGAAGTGGACGGGCAAGATGCTCAACGAAAAGCTCGGACACATCCACTTCTGGATGCTGTTCATCGGCTTCCACGGAACCTTCCTCGTCCAGCACTGGCTGGGTGTCGACGGAATGCCGCGTCGTTACGCCGACTACCTGCCGCAGGACGGTTTCACCTGGATGAACCAGGTGTCGACGGTCGGTTCGCTGCTGCTGGGTCTGTCCATGGTTCCGTTCTTCTGGAACGTGTGGATCACCCACCGCAATGCACCCAAGGTGACGGTCGATGACCCATGGGGCTACGGAGGATCGCTCGAATGGGCTACCTCCTGCCCGCCCCCGCGTCACAACTTCACCTCGCTGCCGCGGATCCGCTCCGAACGTCCTGCCTTCGACCTCAACCACCCCGAGCTGCTTGAATACAGCGGTCACGGTCAGGCAGAACCCCAGCTCACAGGAGACAACGCCAAATGAAGTCATCGATCTACGTCTTCAACCTCTGCGGCCTGTTCTTCATCGCAGTCGGGATCTTCTACGGCTTCTTCACCGACTTCACCGAGCTCGTCGGATTCCCGGCGTTGCTCCTCGTCGGACTGATGGCCCTGATGATCGGCGTCTACCTCTGGCTGACGGATCGACGCGTCGGTCGTCAGCCTCAGGACAACGACGACGCCGAGATCTCCGACGCCGATGCCGACTACGGTATGTTCAGCCCGTGGAGCTGGTGGCCGATCGTCAGCGCGGGAGCCGCCGCCGTCGCATTCTACGGAATCGCCATGGGTTGGTGGATCTTCCCGTTCGGTGTCGTGCTCGGCATCGTTGCTCTGGTCGGTCTCACCTACGAACACGATCGCGGCGATTTCGCCCACTGATTCAGTTATCTGATCGCCCAGCCACTGTGGCCCGGACTCAAGTCGAGTCCGGGCCACAGTGCTATTCACCGGCAGCGGACAAACCCGACACAGGTGGACAGAAATCATCGTGGGCACGTCCTCCGGTCCCTTGTCGGCGCCGGAGTGGCTGATGGACGCTTGCGTGGTCCCCTGCGGCCCATACGTACACCCGCAGGGTCGCACTTCTGCCGTTCGCAGTCGGAGCAAGCGGCGGACTGCTCTTCCGGAGCTAAAGGCGGACTGCGGTTTGGTCCAGGCTGTTCTGAACTCATCACTTTGTTCGGTGAGCATTTGAGAACATTCAGTACCAATTCGACAGAGCACACCGCGATGAAGGAGGCGTTGTGCCGACGCAATCGCCAAGATCGACATCGGGTCCACCACGGATCGCGGCGAGCGTCCACTAGGGCGGACGCAGACGCAGCCGGAGGCGACTGGAGGCTGAAGAGAGCCCTGGTGACACTCTTTCGCTGGCCAAGATGCGGCAGTGTGTCACTGTATCGTTCGGCTCATTCTCTTTCTGCCAATCTCGGGGCCGATGAGCCTCGATCGGCAGTCGAGACTTTGAGAGCAGCTATGAGGCGCAAGGCAACGGGCCAGGGGAGAGGCAGATTCCACGTCTGGGCACCGCTGAACGAACGCCCGTCTTCGTGCTCGGGCCTCCCCGAGGCGAACGGAGCAGTACGTTCAGAAGCTTGCTGCAGGCCCGTCAGCGGCCCGTCGGCAGTCTCAGACGAACTCGTGCTCGGCCAGAGCATTTTGAGACGCAGGACGTGGCTCTCATAGCCTACGGCGGGTGTTCCGATTCGCGGAGAACCAGATCGGACCGACACGGGACTATTCCGATCGAGGCGGAAGCGGCTCAATCCAGGTGGTACTGCCCCTGGCCAGCAGTTGCTGAGACCGACAGGGTCAGGTGCAGATATCCACATCAGGAGGCGGAGAACGGAGTACGCGACGGAGAGTGACGAGTGACCGCCTCTTCTGTGAATGGAGCGAGGGGCTCAGCAGTTGAACTGCTGAGCCCCTCGTATCAGGTGTGTCGGACCTGTCAGTGTCCGAGTTCCTTGTTGTTCGAACCCTCGACAGCGTCATGGTCGTGGTGCGAAGCTTCGAGCTCCTGCTTCGTCACCGGGGCCACACGATCTTCGAAGAAGAAGCGAGACAGACGTGCACGCAGCTTCTCCATCCCCGTGATCTTGCCCTCGGCATTCGGCTCGGCCGGTACGTAGGCCGGCGACTCGAACGCGGTGATCTTCCACAGCTTGTGCGGGGGAAGAGCCTCGTGACGTTCGAGGAACTCACCGTGGGGCAGACGGATGATATGGGCCGTCTCCCGTCCGTGCAGAGCGATTTCACGGTCCTTGCGCTGAAGCGCGAGGCACATGCGCTTGGTGATGATGTAACCGATGATCGGTCCGAAGAAGAACAGGAATCGGAAGATGTAGATCATGTCGTTGAGCGACATCTGGAAGAACACTGCGATGATGTCACCCGATGCAGCCGCCCACATGTTGCAGTAGAAGATGATTCCTGCAACGCCGATGGCGGTACGAGTCGGGTTGTTGCGCGGACGATCGAGGATGTGGTGCTCACGATGGTCCTTCTGCAGCCACGCCTCGAAGAACGGGTAGATGAACATGACAGCGAACACGCCGCCCATGACGATCACGGCGCTGTTGATGTTGAACGAGATCGGCCATCCGAAGATGTAGAACTCGAACCAGCCCGGGACGATGCGGAGGAACCCATCGGCCCAACCGATGTACCAGTCAGGCTGGGTACCGGCCGAGACCGGGGAGGGGTCATACGGACCGTAGTTCCAGATCGGGTTGATCGTGAACAGCGCCGAGATGAGCGAGAGCAGACCGAAGATGAGGAAGAAGAATCCTCCGCCCTTGGCTGCGAAGGTCGGCAGAACAGGTTCTCCGACGACGTTCTTCTCGGTGTTTCCGGCACCAGGGTACTGGGTGTGCTTGTGCACGACGACGAACATGAGGTGGATGCCGATGAGTGCGATGAGCAGAGCCGGCACGATCATGATGTGCAGGGTGTAGAGGCGGGCCACGATGTCGATGCCCGGGAACTCTCCACCGAAGAGGAAGAACGAGATATAGGTTCCGACGAGCGGCAGCGACTTCAGGATGCCGTCGATGATTCGCAGTCCGTTGCCCGAGAGCAGATCATCGGGGAGCGAGTAGCCGGTGAAGCCGGCCGCCATGCCCATGATGACGAGCAGAACACCGACGACCCAGTTGAGCTCACGCGGACGGCGGAAGGCACCGGTGAAGAACACGCGGAGCATGTGGACGCTCAATGCGGCGACGAAGAGCAGCGCGCCCCAGTGGTGCATCTGTCGGATGAACAGACCGCCGCGGATCTCCAGGGAGATCGCGAGTGTCGAATCATAGGCTTCGGAGATCTCGACGCCGCGCAGCGGCAGCCAGGGTCCGTCGTAGTGCAGTTCGCCCATGGCCGGCTGGAAGAAGAACGTGAGGAACGTTCCGGACAGAACGACGATGATGAAGCTGTAGAGAGCAACCTCGCCGAGCATGAACGACCAGTGGGAGGGGAAGATCTTGCGACCGAACTCGCGCACGAGGACAGATGCCCCGACGCGGGTTTCGGCGAAGTTCGCCGCCTTCCCGATGGTGGTGGTTGGCTGTGTAGTACTCATGGGTGGTTGATCTCCCAGAACGTAGGTCCGACAGGCTCAGGGAAGTCCGACTGGGCAACCAGGTAGCCTTCGCTGTCCACGGTGATGGGTAGCTGAGGAAGCGGTCGCTTGGCCGGGCCGAAGATGACCTTGCAGTGTTCCGTCACGTCGAAGGTCGACTGGTGGCAGGGGCACAGCAGGTGGTGTGTCTGGTGCTCGTACAGTGCGACGGGGCAGCCGACGTGGGTGCAGATCTTCGAGTAGGCGACGATTCCGTCGTGCGACCAGTCCTTGCGATCCGGATCCTCTTTGAGTTCCTTGGGATCGATGCGCATGAGAAGCACGGCCGCCTTGGCCTTCTCGTTCAGCGGGTGCTCGCTGGCCTCCTCGTCGCCGATGCCCGAAGGCAGGACATGGTAGGCCGAGCCGATGGTGACTTCGTCGGCCTTGATCGGACGTTCGGAATCCACCGAGGGGATTCCGCCGACGTCGCGGATGAGGCGAGTGCCCTTCTGCCAGAGCGTGTTGAACATCTTGTCGCCCGGCAGCGGACCGAGGTCGCGGAAGACGAGAACTGCCGGCAGCGGGGCGATCGCCAGAGCGGCGATGAGCGTATTGCGCAGCAGAGGACGACGGGCGATGCCCGACTCTTCCTTGGCCTGGTGGAGGATCTCGAGCGCAATCGCCTGATCCTCTTCGCTGCCGCCGATGTCATGGCGTTCGTCGATGCCCTCGTGATCGCTCATGAGGTTCTTGGCCCAGAGCACTGCACCGAAGCCGATGGAGAACATCGCGACAGCGGCACCGAGGCCGACGAACATGTTGTGAAGGCGGATGCTCTGCATCGATTCGCCCGGGGTGAACAGGAAGTACGCCACGATGAACCAGATGGTTCCGATCATCGAGAGGATGAACCAGGCGGCTACCTGTCGTTCGGCGACCTTCTCGGCGCGTGGGTCCGAGTCGGCCAGGCGCGGTTTGTGCTCGGGCAGACCTGGGTTCGTGAACCCGTTCAACTCCTCGAGCTGGCTGCCGCCGCCGGAGTGCTCTTTCGAGGTCATTGAATTCCCCGTCTATTCTCGTAATTGATGGTGAACGACACTGTCAGACTCACTTGGCCCTGGATGACAGCCACACTGTCAGACCGATGACGGCAGCAAGTCCGAAGAACCAGATGAACAGGCCCTCTGCCACTGGGCCCAGCGAACCGAGCTTGAAGCCGCCGGGGGAGGGGTTGTCCGAGACTTCCTTGACGTAGGCGATGACATCGCGCTTGTCTTCGGGAGTCAGGTTCGCGTCGTTGAAGATCGGCATGTTCTGGGGGCCGGTCTGCATCGCTTCGTAGAGGTGCTTCTCGGAGACTTCGGACAGGTTCGGTGCGTACTTGCCGCGGGTCAGCGCACCACCGGAGCCGACCACGTTGTGGCACATGGCGCAGTTGGTGCGGAACAGACCGCCGCCGGCAGCGGGATCACCCTTCGAAGCATCGAGGTACTCGTCTTCGGGAACTGCCGGCCCGGGGCCGAGCGAAGCGACGTAGGCAGCGAGCTGAGCGGTCTGCTCTTCGTCGAACTGCGGTTCCTTGACGCGAGCCTGAGGGCCGTTGGCCTGCAGCGGCATGCGTCCGGTGCCGACCTGGAAGTCCACTGCAGCGGCGCCGACGCCGATGAGGCCGGGACCGGCCTTCGAGCCTTCGGCGTTCATGCCGTGACAGGTGGCACAGTTTGCCGCGAAGAGTTTCTTGCCTTCTTCGATATCAGAGGCGCTGGCTGTGTCCGCCTTGGCGCTCGAAGTCTGCGTGAAGAGTGCATAGGCTCCGCCGGTCAGCAGCAGTCCCACGAGAAGAAGCGCGACCAGCGCCATGGGATGTCTGCGGCGATCTGCTAGAAGCTTCACTTGATCGTCCTTTGCTTGAAGTGTTGTGAGTCCTGGGGGCCGAGCATCTCGGGCCGGCTACTGGAGCAGGTAGATGACGCCGAACAGACCGATCCAGACGACATCGACGAAGTGCCAGTAGTAGGACACGCAGATTGCGAATGTGGCTTCATGGTGACCGAACTTCTTCGCTCCGTAGGCGCGTCCGATGACGAGCAGGAAGCAGATGAGTCCGATGGTCACGTGAATGCCGTGGAAGCCCGTGGTCAGGTAGAAGACGGAACCGTAGCCGTCGGAGCTGATCGAGATGCCCTCGCTGACGAGGGTCGCGTACTCCATGACCTGACCGGAGACGAAGATCGCGCCCAAGGCGAAGGTGAGGTAGAACCACTCGACCATTCCCCATTTGGCGATGTTGAACAGCGACCCGGTCCGCCGGGGACGGAACCGCTCGGCAGCGAACACACCGATCTGGCAGGTGAACGAAGACGACACCAGGATCAACGTGTTGCCGAGAGCGTAGGGGATGTCGAGGATCTGGGTCCTCGCCTCCCACAGCTCCGGAACAACGGACCGGACGGTGAAGTACATGGCGAAGAGCGCGGCAAAGAACATCAGGTCGCTCGCGAGGAACACGATGAAGCCCACCGTGGTCACATTCGGACGATTGACAACCGGATGTGCTGGCGCTGTTTGAGATGCAGTGGCAGTTGACACAACCCCATTATTACCCGTCTCGGGGTGAGTTTTCATCTTTTACCCAGGTTTCGAGAAAGAAATTTCTACACGACGTAGCAAAAACCGCGATCTGGTGCCGAAATCTCGTTTCGGATGCCGCTTCCGCCCGCGTGTCGAAGTCGCGATAGTATGCCGCAGGTAAGGTCCGCCCTGAGCTTCGGGGCGGCGGCAGCCCCTAGTGAGAGTTCAGACGGATGACCGATTCGACGCCCAAGACCACCCCGGCAGCTCAGGCTTCCGGGGCCCGCACCACGGTTCCGGCGGCCGCTGAGAACTGGCCCGACTTGCTCATGGCTCTCATGCACCAGCAGGACCTCGATGGAGACCAGGCGGCTTGGGCGATGGATCAGATCATGTCGGGCAAGACTCCGGATGTGACAATGGCCGCATTTCTCGCCGCACACCATACGAAGGGCGAGACGGTCGAGGAGATCGCCGGCCTCGTGGCGGCCATGATGGATCATGCCGTTCCCCTGCCAGGACTGGAAGATTCCGTCGACATCGTCGGCACCGGAGGCGACCGCGCGAAGACGGCGAACATCTCCTCGACCGCGGCCATGATCATCTCCGCCACCGGACAGCGGGTCGTCAAGCACGGAAACCGCGCGACATCCTCGGCGTCGGGATCGGCCGATGTGCTCGAAGCCCTCGGCGTGCGGTTCGACATCACACCCGAACAGACCGGTCAGATCGCCCAAGAGGTCGGACTGGCCTTCTGCTTCGCCAACGTGTTCCATCCGTCGATGCAGTTCGTCTCTGCAGTGCGGCGCCAGATCAACGTTCCCACCGCGTTCAACATCCTCGGCCCCCTGACGAACCCGGCTCGAGCCAGGCATACGGCCATCGGCGTCGCCGATGCCCAGATGGCCCCGCTCGTCGTCGGCACGCTGGCCAAACGCGGGCACCAGGCCGTGGTCTTCCGGTCACGCGACGGTCTCGACGAGCTGAGCAACACCGACGTCAACGATGTGTGGGAAGTCCGTCACGGCGAGATCGAACACACGACGTTCGACGCCCTCGACCTCGGCATCGAGCGGGCGACGAAGGACGATCTGCGCGGCGGCGGCCCGAATGAGAACGCGGCCATCACGCGCGCGGTCCTCGACGGTGAACGATCGGCCGTGCGCGACATCGTGGCCATCAACGCCGCAGCGGCGCTCGTCGCCGCCGACGAGTCGGCTGTGGGCACCTTCACGGAGCGCTTGGCCCTCAAACTCGAAACTGCGGTGGCGACGATCGACAACGGGGGCGGCGCGGACAAGCTCCAACAGCTCATCGACGTCTCACACAGAGTCGCTGAGTCGAACCGCTCCTGAGCTCTGTACATGGCTGGTCGCTCCCTGACGGGGCAGCGACCAGCCATGATCGCCTGCGGGCGTCACAGAGACGAGCTCGGCGGTCTCCAGCCAGCCGGCCAGCAGACGCGACTCCTCCGGGAGCGAGTCGGTCTCCTGCGGCAGCGCTCCGGGGGCAGGGACCCATTCGGCCGTCGAACTCAGGGCCGACAGAGAATCTCCCATGGCTTGCCTGGTCGACACATGGCCGGCGCCGGCGAGTTTCCCGTGGCGGATGATCGCCAGGTCCCAGCCGGAGTCGAAACCGGGGGCCGCCGCAATCAGTTCGGGAACTCTCCGTAATGCCGTGACCTGTTCGGCTCGCGCCGCGATGGACACTGCCGAGCGCATTGAGTCACGGACCTCGGCGGCCGTTTCGAATCGGGCCTCTCCTGACAGTCGCTGCATGCGTTCAGCGGCCAAGCGCTGCAGTGAGGACAGGTCCCCATCGAGCAGAGCGAAGAGCTCGCGGATCGAGCTCTGGTAGTCATCGACATCGGTGATCCCAGCGCAGGGACCGCCGCATTGACCGACCTGTGCACTCACACAGGGACGATGTTCGCCGAGGCTGCGCTGCGTGATCGCTGCCGTGCACCTCTTGACGGGGTAGAGGGTGTCGAGGAGTTCCTTGACGGCCTGTGCCGACTTCCGTGAACGGAACGGTCCCAGCGGTGGAGCGGGGGAGCGTTCGAGAGCCGAGTTCGCCCGGACCACCGACAGTCGGGGGAAGAGCTCATCGCTGAGGACGATCCAGGAATTGCGTTCCGGGTTCTTCGACCGTCGGTTGTAAGGCGGCGCCAACTCTCCGATGAGGCGGATCTCGCGGACTTCGGCTTCCAGCGCATGGGCGCAGGGCAGGCAGCTGACCTCTTGTGCCGCAGTGATCATCTCGGCCATGCGGCCACGGTTCTCCGAGGCGTTGAAGTACCCGCGCACTCGCCTGGCCATATTTCCGGACTTGCCGATGTAGAGCACACGGCGAGTGCCGTCGAGGAACATGTAGACGCCGGGCTCCGCGGGAACGCCCTTGGCCAGGTGGGATTTGGCCTGACGCTTCGCCCACCCTGACTGCCTGACGGTCGACAGCTCCTCCAGCGTCGTCACTCCGTAGCCTCCGAAGCGTTCGAACAGATGGTGGAGGAGCTCGCCGGTCGCTCGCGCATCGGAGAGCGCACGGTGATCGGGCTCGACCTGGGTGCCGAAATGAGCGGCGAGCGTCGAGAGTTTGTGGTTGCGCACTTCGTCGCGGCCGACGACGCGTCGGGCCAGCGTGACGGTATCGAGGACTGTGGGCGCCGGCCAATGGTAGTCGAGACGTTCGCAGGCCGAGCGGAGGAATCCGATGTCGAAGGGCGCATTGTGTGCGACCAGCACCGCACCGACGGAGAATTCCAGGAAGCTCGGCAGAACCGAGCTGATCGGAGGTGCGTCATCGACCATCGCATGAGTGATGCCGGTGAGCCGGGCGACGAATGGGCTGATCACGGAGTGTTCCGGTTTGACCAGGGTCTGGAACTCGCCGATGACCTCGCCGCCGAGAGTCTTGACCGCGCCGATTTCGGTGATCTCCGATTGCCCGGCTCGGGTGCCCGTCGTTTCGAGGTCGACGATGACGAAGGTGACGTCGGACAGGGGAGTTCCGAGGCTGTCGAATGACAGCTGAGTGTTGTGCAGTGCGCTGGGCGCGCGGTCGAACGGGACGGTCATGATGTCCAGTCTCTCAGGTGTCGCTGACACGAAGCGGCCAGCATCGCTCACACCGAGGATCCGTCGCCGTCGTCGGCGGAACGATGGCTCGGCAGGTGGAAGAACAGACCGACCGCGCCGCCGATGCCGACGGCCAGGCCGATGAGCAGGTACCACCCGGGCAGCGGTCGGAAGAAGATCACGCCGATGAGCAGCAGCACGACCGCGCCGAGAGCCGCGGCCCAGGACAGCACGAGAGTGGGCGAAGCGGTGCGCCACCCGATCGGCTCCGCCGGTTCGCGCTCCCAATGCTCGGTGTCCTCGAGGGCGTCGCGAACATCCTCGGCGGGCATATCACCCGTCGTCGCCGAGGGTTCGGCGATCTGCCGGACGAGGTCGTCCCATTCCTCGTCACTGATGCGCGATCGGTCGTGCCCGATCCGCTCCGGATCGGGAACCTCCCCTCGCCAGTCCTCCCGGCCCTCGTCGTCGGGAGTCGAAGCGGTGCCGTCGTCGTTCATACCTGACTCAGCAATTCCGTGGCCCCAGCTATTCCCCGGTCTCGGACTGCCGTGGCACGGTCGTTTCGGTGGAGACCGCCTGCAGGACCGCCTCTGCGATGGTGTTCGCGTCGAAGTCGAGGGTCGCCACATGGCGAGATCGGCGCAGGGCGACGATCCTCGGCGGGTGCGGAAGGTTCGATCGCAGCGCACGCAGCGTCCGCGGACTCACGACGTTGTCCTCACCGGAGACCATGGCAGTGACGGGGCGGGTGACTTTCCACAGATCGTCGCGCAGGGTTCGCAGCGCACGATGGAACGTGGCCAGGGGAGCCACCGGCGTCCGTTCGTAGGCGTACTCGTCGCGGTCCGGGTGGGCGATGTCGCCGCCGATCGACGGAATCGTGCGCACGACGTGCCTGAGCACTGGCAGCAGGGGAGCGAAGGGAGAGTCGATGTAGAGGGCAGGATTGACCACGACGATCTCGTCGGGCGCACCCGCTGCCGCCGCCAGGGCGAGTGCAAGGGCTCCACCCATCGACAGGCCGGCGACGACGACACGCTCGTGGTCGGCCTGCAGCCGACCCAGCTCGGTGCGCGCCTCGCCGAGCCAGTCGGACCATCCAGTGGAGTCCATGTCCTGCCATGAGGTGCCGTGTCCGGGCAGCTGGGGGACGCTGACGTCGACGCCCTCCGCTGCGATCGCGCGGGCGATCGGGACCCAGGCGACGGGCGAACCGGTGAGTCCGTGCAGGAAGAGAACCGCGGAGGCTGAACCGTTGTCGAGGCTGCGATAGGCGGCCGTCGGGTCCGCTCCGAGTGTGAAATCGATCTCCATGCTCCCAGCATGGCACGGATGAGTCCGAGACGGACTTCGCTGTTCACCGTTCGTGTCGATATATGATTGCCGAGGACGACAAAGAGTCGTAGTCGGAAGGGTGCGCGTGTTCTACTGGTTTCTCAAGCGAGTCCTCGCCGGACCCATCCTGCGGATCCTCTTCCGTCCGTGGGTGCGGGGCCTGGACAATCTGCCGTCCGAGGGCCCGGCGATCATCGCAGGAAATCACAACCACTTCATGGACTCGATCTTCGTTCCGCTGCTCGCTCCGCGTCCCGTCGTCTATCTGGCGAAGAAGGACTACTTCACCGGTCGCGGAATCAAGGGTGCGGTGACACGGTGGTTCTTCAAGCTCAACAATCAGCTGCCCATGGACCGCGGCGGCGGATCGGGATCTCAGGCGTCGCTCGAATCGGGTCTGAAGGTTCTCCGTGAGGGAAACTCGCTGGGCATCTATCCCGAAGGCACTCGCTCGCCCGACGGGAAGCTCTATCGCGGACGCACTGGCATTGCGCGTCTCGTCCTCGAGTCCGGCGCGCCTGTGGTTCCAGTGGCGATCATCGGCACGGACAAGCTGCAGCCTGCCGGTCGCCTCGTTCCCAAGCTCCGGCGTGTCGGAGTCGTCTTCGGCGCACCGATGGACTTCTCGAAGTATTCGGGTCTTCCTGTCGACCGTTTCATGCTGCGGTCGGTCACCGACGAGATCATGTACGAGATCATGCGCCTGTCCGGACAGGAATACGTTGACAGCTATGCGTCGACGGTCAAAACCAAGCTGCTGACGAGCGCCAAGCCGAAGAAGACGGATCCTCCGAACCGGGATGAATCGAAATCAGACGGCGAAAGCCCGTCGAACTAGGCCCTTCGGCCCCGGCTCCTTCCGCTCCGGGTCGCCTGAATGACATCCATGTGACATGTTCGAATACTGCGGTAACGGCGACACGCGGAAATTGTTACCTCGAGATGTTTGTCCTGGCGGGGACGGCAGAATAACTTGGAGTTGTTGAATCCCACTGTAGGTTCGCTGGGAAGAGAGCTAGAATGACTATGTTCTCGGTCCTTCCAAGCGACCTTCGCTTCCCCCAGGGACTTTAAGGAGGAGTCGGTGTGAACCGCTCAAGTCATGAAAGCGTCGACATGACGCCGATGCCGTCAGCAGCCCAAGGGCTGCTGTTCGATGATGATCTGCCCGTACTCGATGAAGAGGCCGGCTACCGCGGTCCCACCGTCTGCAAGGTCGTCGGCATCAGCTACCGTCGCCTCGATTACTGGGCGCGCACCGATCTGGTGACCCCGTCGATCCGCAATGCGACCGGATCCGGCAGCCAGCGGCTCTACAGCTTCCGTGACATCCTCGTCCTCAAGATCGTCAAGCGACTTCTCGACACCGGCGTCGGACTGCAGTCGATCCGCACCGCGGTTGAGCACCTGCGTTCCCGCGGCGTCGACGATCTCTCACAGATCACCCTCATGTCCGATGGCGCCAGCGTCTTCGAATGCACCTCACCTGATGAGGTCGTCGACCTCCTCCAGGGAGGGCAGGGCGTCTTCGGCATCGCCGTCGGCCGCGTCTGGAACGAAGTCGAAGGTTCGCTGTCCGAGTTCCCGAGCGAACGAGTCCCAGAAGACGACGCGGCCCTCGAAGCCATGGATGAGCTCGCCGCCCGTCGCGCACGCAAGTCCGGCTGACAGCCGACAGAGTACTCACACCACCACCGAGGCGGTCCGCTCAGTTCGAGCGGACCGCCTCGGTCGTCGTATGGAACGGAAAGGTGAGGCGCCGGGCGCCTCGAATGTGTCCGAGGCGCCCGGGAACAGAGAACTGCCGTCGCGAACCTGAGTTCGCGACGGCAGTCGACGTGTTGGTGGGGGAGCGGGGGCAGCTAGTCGTTCACTTCTGCTCGGGGTGCTGAGCGCCGTTCTTCGCCGGGGCGGCACCGCGTCGTCCGCGGATGTTCTCCGAGCGCAGTGCTCGTTCGAGAAGAGCGTCGAACGAGCCGGCGACTTCTTCGGCGGGTTTGCCCGGCCAGGAGTGGATCGGACGCGCCGATCCCTGAGCCTGCTGCATGACGGCCCGTTCGGCCAAGGGCGGATTGAGGACGAGAGGACCGAACATCTCACGCATCTCCTGGATGCGATAGTCATGTTCGGTCGAACCGGCACGTACCCGATTGACGACCAGGCCGAGTGGCTGCAGATCGGAGGCACCACGCTGCCGCAGCTCGTCCGTCGCCCGCAGGGCACGGTCGGCAGCCGCAACAGAGAACAGGCTGGGCTCGGTGACGACCGCGACTCGGTTGCTCGCTGTCCACGCCGTACGGGTGAGACCGTTGAGGCTGGGCGGACAGTCGATGAGGACGAGTCGGTAGCCTTTCGCGATGCGAGTCAGGGCATCTTCCAGCCGGCGCAGATAGCGCTCGGACAGCGAAGGCCGATCGAATTCCGCGGCACGCGGAGATCCTGAGATCACATCGAGGTGGCCGAGCCTGTCACCGACCCACCCGGAGGGGATGATCGCCTCGGACAGGATCTTCTGGGACTTCGGAGCAGCGAGCACATCGGCGATGTCGACACGCGTCGAGGTCGGCACATCGAGGCCGGTCGACGAGTCCGCCTGCGGGTCCATGTCGACGACCAGGGTGGGAATCCCCCTGTTGTAGGCCGCCGAGGCCAGACCGAGCGTCACGGATGTCTTACCGACTCCGCCTTTGAGGCTGCTGATACTTAGGACAAGCACCCTCCTACGTTAACGTATCGGCGGCTGCCGAGCCGTGCCGACCACGCCGAGACTCACGTCTCAGTCCAAAGTCGACCCCCGGGCGCAGAGGTGTTCCAGGTCACTTGTAGAGTATGTTCCCGACAGCTTGTCGACCAGTCGCCCAGTGCGGCCGATACAGAAGTGAGAGACACCTATGTTCTCTAAAGTCCTCGTGGCCAACCGCGGAGAGATCGCCGTTCGTGCGTTCCGTGCCGCCTATGAGCTCGGAGCCTCCACCGTCGCAGTCTTCCCGTATGAGGACCGCAACTCCGAACATCGCATGAAGGCCGACGAAGCCTACATGATCGGTGAGGAGGGTCATCCCGTCCGCGCCTACCTCAGCGTCGAAGAGATGCTGCGGGTGGCGAAGGAGAGCGGCGCCGACGCCATCTACCCCGGATACGGCTTCCTCTCTGAGAACCCCGATCTGGCACGAGCCTGTGCCGAAGCGGGCATCACTTTCATCGGCCCCAAGGCCGATGTGCTCGAACTGGCAGGAAACAAGGTCCAGGCGCTGGCGGCAGCACGCAATGCGGGCATCCCCGTCCTCGACTCGACACGTCCGTCGGCCGATATCGCGCAGCTGCTCGCCGATGCCGAATCGATGGAATACCCCCTCTTCGTCAAGGCCGTCGCCGGCGGCGGTGGTCGCGGAATGCGTCGCGTGGCTCAGGCCTCCGACCTCGAAGACGCTCTCAAGGCCGCGATGCGCGAAGCCGAAGGCGCCTTCGGCGATCCCACGGTCTTCATCGAGCAGGCGGTGCAGCGCCCCCGTCACATCGAAGTCCAGGTGCTGGCCGACAACGACTCGAACGCCATCCACCTCTTCGAACGCGACTGCTCCGTGCAGCGCCGCCACCAGAAGGTCGTGGAGATCGCTCCGGCCCCGAACCTCGATCCCGAGATCGCGGCCGCCCTGCACGCAGATGCCCTGAAGTTCGCAAAGGCGCTGGGCTACCAGAACGCCGGCACCGTGGAATTCCTCCTCGAAACCGACGGGCCGCGCGCCGGCAAGCACGTGTTCATCGAAATGAACCCGCGTGTCCAGGTCGAACACACAGTGACTGAAGAGATCACCGACGTCGACATCGTGGCCTCGCAGATGCGCATCGCCGCCGGGGCCACCCTCGAAGAGATCGGCCTGCGCCAGGACGAGATGCGGATCAAGGGCGCCGCACTCCAGTGCCGCATCACCACCGAGGATCCCGCGAACTCGTTCCGCCCCGACACCGGCACGATCACCGCCTACCGCTCTGCCGGTGGTGCAGGTGTGCGCCTCGACGGCGGAACCGTCCACGCCGGTGCTGCCGTCAGCCCCCACTTCGACTCGATGCTCGTGAAGCTCTCGTGCCGCGGCCGCGACTTCGCTCAGGCCGTCGGCCGTGCCAAACGCGCCCTGGCTGAGTTCCGCATCCGCGGCGTATCGTCGAACATCGGCTTCCTGCAGGCCGTCCTCGATGATCCCGCATTCGTCGCCGGAGACTTGTCCACGTCCTTCATCGAAGAACGCCCGCAGCTCTTCGACGCTCGAGTGAGCGCCGACCGCGGCTCGAAGCTGCTCGACTACCTCGCCGATGTCACGGTCAACCGCCCCCACGGCGAACCGGGCCTGCGCATCCGTCCGGGCGACAAGCTCCCGAGCATCGACCTCTCCGCAGCACCCGCTGCGGGCAGCCGCGACCGTCTCGCCGAGCTCGGACCGGAGGGCTTCGCCCGCGCCCTGCGTGAGCAGAGCTCCCTGGCCGTCACGGATACGACATTCCGCGACGCCCACCAGTCCCTGCTGGCCACCCGTGTGCGCACACGAGACCTGCTGGCCGTGGCCGGGCACGTCTCCCGCATGACACCCGAGCTGCTGAGCATCGAGGCCTGGGGCGGTGCGACCTATGATGTGGCGCTGCGCTTCCTCGGCGAGGATCCATGGGAACGTCTCGAAGCCCTGCGCACCGCGGTGCCCAACATCAACCTGCAGATGCTTCTGCGCGGACGCAACACCGTCGGCTACACCCCGTACCCGACCGAGGTTACCGACGCATTCGTCGATGAGGCGGCCCGCACGGGCATCGACATCTTCCGCATCTTCGACGCTCTCAACGACGTCGAGCAGATGCGTCCGGCGATCGAGGCCGTGCGCGGAACGAACACGGCACTGGCCGAGGTGGCCCTGTGCTACACCTCGGACATCCTCGATCCGAAGGAAGAGCTCTACACGCTCGACTACTACCTGCGCTTGGCCGAACAGATCGTTGGCGCCGGAGCTCATGTGCTCGCCATCAAGGACATGGCCGGCCTGCTGCGCCCTGCCGCCACGGTCAAGCTCGTGACTGCTCTGCGGGAGAACTTCGACCTGCCCGTCCACGTCCACACCCACGACACCGCGGGCGGACAGCTGGCCACCCTCTATGCAGCTGCCGCCGCCGGTGCCGATGCCGTCGATGCCGCCTCGGCGGCCATGGCCGGAACCACCAGCCAGCCGAGTCTCTCCGCGCTCGTCGCCGCATTCGAGAACACCGAGCGCGACACCGGCATCAGCCTCGACGCCGTCAGCGACCTCGAACCCTACTGGGAATCGGTGCGCAAACTCTACGCACCCTTCGAGTCCGGGCTCGCCGGACCGACCGGCCGCGTCTACCGTCACGAGATCCCCGGCGGACAGCTGTCGAACCTGCGCCAGCAGGCCGTCGCACTGGGCCTGGGGGAGCGGTTCGAGGACATCGAGCACATGTATGCGGCCGCCGATTCGATTCTCGGCCACCTCGTCAAGGTCACCCCGTCCTCGAAGGTCGTCGGCGATCTGGCGCTCCATCTCGTCGGCGCCGGAGTTGCGCCGGAGGAGTTCGCGGAGAACCCCGACAAGTTCGACATTCCCGATTCGGTGATCGGCTTCCTCAACGGTGACCTCGGTGACCCTCCGGGCGGATGGCCCGAGCCGTTCCGCACGAAGGCCCTCGCCGGCCGTTCCGCCAAGCCGCTCACCGAGCATCTCGAACCGGCGGATGCCGAAGCACTGCAGACGCCGGGCCGGGACCGGAAGGACAAGCTCAACGAGCTGCTGTTCCCCGGGCCGACGAAGGAATTCCAGTCGATGCGCTCGAACTACGGCGACCTCTCCGTCGTAGAGACCTCCGAGTACCTCTACGGCCTCACCAGTGGGGAAGAGCATGCCGTCGAGCTGGCGAAGGGCAAGAACCTGCTCATCGGCGTCCAGGCCATCGGCGGCACTGACGAGCGCGGGATGCGTTCGGTCATGTTCACCCTCAACGGGCAGCTGCGTCCGCTGCAGGTGCGTGACCGGTCCGTCGAAAGCGAAGTCAAGACTGCGGAGAAGGCCGATCCGAATAACAGCGGACACGTCGGCAGCCCGTTCGCCGGTGTTGTGACCATGCAGGTCCACGAGGGCGACAAGGTCTCCGTCGGCGACACCGTGGCCACCATCGAGGCGATGAAGATGGAAGCGACGATCACCACGCAGACGGCCGGAACCGTCTCCCGTGTGGCCATCGCCGATGTCCAGCAGCTCGAAGGCGGAGACCTCGTCGTGGTGATCGATGCCTGAACGTGAGATCCGACTGTGGGGAGACCCCGTGCTCCGCAGCAAGTGCGAACCGGTGATGGTCTTCGATGATCACGTCGAAGCTCTGGCAGCCGACCTCGTCGACACCGCACGGCCCGAGGGCCGTGCGGCCGTCGCCGCTCCGCAGATCGGGGTCGGACTGCGAGCCTTCGGCTACGACCTCGACGGTCGCACGGGATATGTCATCAACCCGGAGATCGTCGAGCTCGGCGGGCAGCTGCGAGATATCGAAGAAGGCTGCCTCTCCGTTCCCGGGCTGTTCTTCCCCACCCCACGCTACGAATTCGCTCGGGTACGCGGGGTGGATGCGAAGAATCAGCCGATCGAGATCGAAGGCACGGAAGTCTTCGCCCAGATGCTCCAACACGAGGTGGGGCACCTCGACGGGCAGGTCTACATCCAGACTCTGCCCGGGGAACGCCGGCGGGAGGCCATGAAAGCCATCCGCTCGGCCGGTTGGTTCCTCGCCCGAATGCCCTGAGCCGAGTCATTCGCACCCGACCGACCATATAGACCAAGAAGGAGAAGTTTATGAGCATCCAGCGCACCGCCGTCATCGGCAGCGGACTCATGGGAGCCGGAATCGCCGAGGTGCTGGCAAAGTCCGGTCTCGACGTCATCGTCCGCGAGATCAACGAGGAGGCCTCGGCCGCCGGTCGTGCCCGCATCGAGAAGTCCCTGGCTCGCGCAGTGGACAAGGGCAAACTCGATGCCGCTGCCCGTGACGAGGCGCTCGGCCGACTGCGGTTCACCACCGATATCAGCGATCTCGCCGATCGTCAGCTCGTCATCGAGGCGGCCAGTGAGAACGAGGACATCAAGAAGTCGATCTTCGCCGAGCTCGACCAGGTCGTCACCGACCCGGAAGCGATCCTGGCCTCGAACACCTCGTCGATGCCGATCATCCGATTCGCGCAGGCGACCTCGCGCCCCGAACGCGTGCTGGGTGTGCATTTCTTCAACCCCGCACCGGTCCAGCCGCTCGTCGAGATCGTGTCCTCGGTGCTCACCACCGAGGATGTCCGCAGCACCGTGACGTCCTTCGTCGCCGATGTGCTCGGGAAGAATCCGATCCAGGCCGATGACCGCCCCGGTTTCATCGTCAACGCCCTGCTCATCCCGTACCTGCTCAGTGCGGTCCGGATGCTCGAGGCCGGACACGCGACGAAGGAGGACATCGACGCGGGAATGGTCGGCGGCTGCGCCCATCCGATGGGACCGATCAAGCTGGCCGACCTCGTCGGTCTCGACACCTGTCTCTATGCAGCAGAGAGCATGTATGAGGAGACCGGTGACCCGGCGAACAAGCCTCCGATCCTGCTGTCGCGCATGGTCGATGCCGGCCTGCTCGGTGTGAAGTCCGGACGCGGATTCTACGAATACTGATCTGACGCTCCGGTACAGACAGGTCCGCCCCGAACCCTTCGGTTCGGGGCGGACCTGTCTTTGTCTGCAGGCAGCGTTCGGGTGTCAGCCGGCGAGCAGCTTCTCATAGCTGGCCAGGCGCACACACGCCACGAGACCCTGAGCGGCGAGTTCGACCTCATCGAGGGTCGGCATCGTCGGCGCGATGCGGATGATGTTGTTGTCAGGGTCGAGACCGTACGGGTGTGTGGCACCGGCAGGAGTCAGCTTCACTCCGGCTTCCCCTGCGAGTTTGACGACGCGATCGGCGATGCCCTCCATCGTCGTCAGAGTGATGAAGTACCCGCCGTCCGGGGAGGTCCACTGCGCCAGCTCTTCCGCTCCGAGTCCGTCCTCGAGCGCCTTGAGCACCGCGTCGAACTTCGGTGCGACGATCTCGGCATGCTTGCGCATATGTGCTTCGACCCCGGCCGGGTCGGAGAAGAACCGGACATGGCGCAGCTGGTTGATCTTGTCAGGGCCGATCGCGACCTTCCCGAGGTTCGCTCGCATCCAATCGACCGTGGCCGGGCCTCCGGCGAAGAACGACACACCGGCCCCGGCATGAGTGATCTTCGACGTCGAGGCGAAGACCCATGCGCGTTCGGGATGACCCGCCTCTGCGCAGAGGGAGAGGATGTCGAGATTGTCCGGATGGTCCTCTCGCAGATGGTGCACCCCGTAGGCGTTGTCCCACAGCAGAGTGAAGTCGGGCGCCGCCGTCGGCATGGCAGCCAGCTCCCGTGCCCGCGCTTCGGTGACCGTGATTCCGGTCGGGTTGGAATACATCGGCACCAGCCACATGCCCTTGACCGCCGGATCTTCGGCCAGACGCTGCGCCTCGGAGATGATCGGGCCCTCGTCATCCATCGGGATGGTCAACAGCTCGAACCCGAGGGATTCGGCCAGGGTGAAATGGCGGTCGTAACCGGGCACGGGACACAGCAGCTTATGCGGACCCTGCCCCCACGGGCGATCATCGACGACCGTGCCGTGCATGAGGGCGAAGGTCAGCGCCTGGGTCATGAAAGTCAGCGAGGCATTGCCGCCGGCCAGCAGCTGATCGGCCGGAACCTTGAGCAGCGGAGCGAAGATCTCCCGCAGTTCGATGAGTCCGTCGAGTCCGCCGTAGTTGCGGGTATCGACACCACCGGGAGTGCGGAAGTCGTCGCCGCTGACCGCAGTGAGCAGATCGGCAGCGAGGTCGAGCTGCTCCGGGGCCGGCTTGCCCCGTGTGATATCGAGCGCGAGACCGCGCGAGGCGAATTCCTCGTATGCGGCGGAGGCTTCGTCCAGTTTGGACGAGAGGTCGGACGGTGCGGACATGCTGGCTCCTTAGGGCTGGGAACGGGCCGTTGACTCCATCCTATCGACTCGGCGAATGTCGACGGCGCTAGAGTGGTCTGCAGCGGTGACCCGGACGACCGCAGGCAATTCGATGAAAGGCAGACTCAGATGGTGCGACCACGTGCGCAGGCCGCCCACGGACGCAGTTTCGGCACCCAGGCCGGAGTCTATGACGAGGTGCGGCCCGGATATCCCGACTCCGCCCTCGACCTCGCGCTGACCGGTTGGGAGCCGCAATGGTCCGGTCTGCGCGTATGCGACCTCGGTGCGGGAACAGGAATCCTCAGCCGCCGGCTGCTCGCACACGGTGCTGATCTCATCGCCGTCGATCCCGACACAGCCGCACTCGAACGCAATCCTGCCCCCACGAAGATCGGCACCGCTGAGGACACCGGCCTGAAAGCAGAGAGCCTCGACCTCGTCACTGTCGCGCAGGCCTGGCATTGGTTCGACGAAGCGCAAGCAGCCGCCGAAATGGCGCGCATCCTTCGCCCGGGAGGCCGGCTGCTCATCCTCATCAACCAACTCGATGTCCGCGTCGACTGGGTGCTGCGCCTGAGCCGGATCATGCACGCGGGCGACGTCTATCGACCGCAGTACCGACCTCAGCCCGGCAACGGTCTGGCTCTCACCGACCACAGGCTCGTCGAATTCACCACGGAGCTCGCCGTCGACGGAATCGTCGACCTCGCTCGCACACGGTCGTATTGGCTGCGCTCGAACGAGAGGACACGAGCCCGAGTCGAAGCGAACCTGCGCGAGTACTTCAGTGTCGAGCATCCTGTGTCCGGCACAGTGGATCTGCCGTATATGTGCCTGGCGTATCTCCTCGAACGGGCCTGAAACGCACGAAGCGGGCCGCACCCGATGAGGGTGCGGCCCGCTGTTGGCAACCGGGGAACGCCTCGGCGTCCGAACCTCGGCCACCGTGATTCCGTCGGAATCCGGCGCCGGTGTCAGCTGTCGAGGCCGGGGGAGCGGGGCTCGTCGGACGAAGACGATTCAACCACCTCGGGGGAGGTCTGTCCGGCTGCATGGGAGACGGAGATCTTCCGGGGGCGGGCCTCCTCGGCGACGGGGATCGTCAGCGTGAGGACACCGTCGCTGTAGTCGGCGCGGATACGATCCAGCGCCACCCGGTTGCCGAGCGTGAGCTGGCGGGCATAGGTGCCGTTGGTGCGTTCTCGGGTCAGCCACTTCACGTCCTTGTCGGCGACCTCGGACTCGCGGCGAGCGCGAACCGTGAGCGTGCGGTCTTCGACGTCGACATCGATGCTGCTCGGATCGACTCCGGGCATATCGATGCGCGCGATGAAGACTTCGCCGTCGCGGTAGAGGTCCATCGGCAAGGTGGTGGCGTTCGGAGTGCGGGTCACCTCGGAGAAGAATCGGTCGAGGTCACGGATGGGGTCGAAACGTGTAGCCATGTGCTTCCTTTCGTTCGGGTCCTACATTGAGTCAAACACACTCAACTTTGAAATGATTCCAAACTCATGAAATTCTCAGTCTGTGAGCCTGGTTCCCATACTCCTCGCCCTTCTTCCCGTCACGGCGCTCATCGCGTTCGGTCTCGTGCTGAAGAGACTGCCGGGATTTCGGAGTCCGGAATTCTGGTCGGGCGCGGAGAAGCTCGCGTACTACTGTCTCCTTCCGGTGCTCCTCTTCACCTCCGTCGCCGAGGTAGATGTGGCCCATGTCCCGCTCGCGCGCTTGGCAGCGGCTCTCGTCATCCCCACCGTGATCGTGTCCCTGGGCATCGTCCTCGCCCGCCGGGTCATCGCCCGCGATCTTCCGGCCTTCACCTCCGTGCTCCAAGGCGGGATCCGCTTCAACACTTATATCGGCCTGTCGTTGGCGGGCAGCCTGTTCGGTTCCGAAGGCAGCGCCGTGGCCGCGATCATCGCGGCGATCCTCGTCCCCACGGTGAATGTCATCTCGAGCCTCGGCTTCGAGTTCCTGCGCACCGGACCGAGCTCGCTGCTCGCGCTGTTCAAGGCGATCGTGACGAATCCTCTCGTGCTCGGCTGCGTCGCGGGAGCCGCGGCCAATGTCAGCGGTCTGGGTCTGCCGGACGTGGCGGCCACGGTCCTCGAACCCTTGGCGGCCGCCTCGCTGCCCATCGGGCTCCTCTGCGTCGGTGCCGGTCTGCAGGTGTTCTCGATGCGTGCCCATGCCCGGGCGATCATCGTCTCAACGATCGTCAAGCTGATCGTGCTGCCGGGGCTGTCCCTCGTCGCACTGTCTCTCTTGGCAGTCCCGACGGTGTCGGCGCTGGTCGGGCTGCTCTTCCAGTCGATCGCCACGGCGAGTTCGGGCTATGTCATGGCCCGGCAGCTCGGGGGAGATGCGAAGCTCATGGCTGCACTCATCGCCGGTCAGACCGTCGTCATGCTCGTGTCCCTGCCGGTCGTGCTGCTCATCGGCAAGTCGGTCCTCGGCTGAGGACGGACCGGTCTCCCCGCAACCTCGGTCCTGCATACGTCAGCGGCCGATCCCGTGCTGGGATCGGCCGCTTGAGTACTCGATTCGAGTTCACACTCGACTCATAGAGCTCGCTCGGAGCGCTGAGCCGGAGCGGTCATGCAGTTCTCACTCGCTGTCGGCGGTGATATCAGGGTGGCGTGAGCCGAGTTCGGAATCGATGCGCAGGACGCCGGCACCGTCGTTGCCGACGCGCTCAAGGCGACCGATGATCTCGGAGATGCTCGACTCCTCCTCGACCTGCTCGTCGATGAACCAGTGGAGCAGCGGCAGGACGTCGAGGTCGGCCTCGTCCTGAGCGGTGCGGTAGATGTTGCGGATGGACTCCGAGACCTTCTCCTCATGGGCCAGTGCAGCCTTGAAGAAGTCGATCGGCTGCGAACCGGAGACCTTCGGAGCGGCGATGTCGCCGATCTGAGGGGCGAATCCGCGGTCGAGGCAGTGCTGGGTGAACTTGGCGGCGTGAACCTGCTCTTCTTCGGACTGGGCGCGCATCCAGCGCGTCATTCCGGGAAGATCGAGATCATCGAGCTGGATGGAGAGCTGGAGGTAGACCAACGAGGCTTCGAGTTCGAGGGTGACCTGCTCGTTGAGGACCTTCTGCATAGCGGGGCTCAGGTGCATCTTTTACTCCTTTGCGGTTCGAGGCGGATCCGTTCCGCCTGCTTAGAGAATATCCTGACACCTTTTCTAGAACCGTTCCAGTGTGGAAAGGCTCGGCAAACTCTGCCCAGGTATGCCATACCTGCCTCGACCGACGCCGCGTCCTGCGCAGAATGCCGATCAGAGGTCCGGCCGTCTGAGGTGATGTCCAGTGGCGGATTCGAAGGCATGAGCGACTCGCAGCAGCTCGACGTCCGCCCCCGGCTTCGCCACGATCTGGACACCCACCGGCAGGCCGGAAGCCGAGAAGCCGGCGGGTACCGAGATGGCTGGGCAGCCCGTCGCCGAGATGAGGCACAGTGCCCGCATCCAATCGAGATAGTTCTCCAGCTGTACCCCGTTGATCTGCCTGGGATACTCGATGTCCGCATCGAACGGCAGGACCTGGCACGTGGTGAGCACGAGGACGTCATGGCCGGCGAAATAGCTGTCGACTTCCGCGTGCAGGCGGGTGCGTGCTGATTCGGCCGAAGCCACCTCGGCACCGGTGAGGTCGAGGCCCATGCGGATGTTCCACCGGACCGATTCCTTGATTCTGTCCGGGTGCGCCTCATACAGACCGCCCCAGGAGCCCACGAAGTCGAGGGCGCGGCGGACGTTGAATACCTCGTCGGCGTCCGTGAGATCCGGGATCTCTTCGTCCACATGCGCGCCGAGGCTGCCGAACACCGGCGCGGCGGAAGCGACGATCTCCTGCACCTCGGATTCGACCGGAAGCAGTCCGTCCAGGTCGGGGTTGAAGCCGACCCGCAGTCCGGCGAGGTCGGGGGAGCGGTCGGCGTCGAGTGCGAACTCCGGGAGGTCGAAGACACTGCCCGATTCCAGGATCGATTCCGGCGCCGAAGGATGTGGCCCCGAAGCCACCGACATGAGCAGCGCCACGTCGGAGACCGTGCGTGCCATGAATCCGCTCTGGGACAGCCACGCGAAGGGGTTGCCCGGTCGAACGTGGGGGATACGGCCGTTGCTCGGTCGCAGACCGACGACGTTGTTGAACGATGCGGGCGACCGCAGTGATCCGCCCATATCTGATCCGTCGCCTGACGCCTGGATCCCGGCCGCGAGCACCGCCCCCACACCGCCGGAGGATCCCGATGCCGATTTCGTCCGGTCGTAGGGGTTCACGGTTGTGCCGAACACCTCATTGTAGGTGTGGGAGCCGGCGGCGAACTCGGGCACGTTCGTCTTGCCTGTCGTCGTGACGCCGGCGGCTTTGAGCCGGGCGATGATGAGCGCATCCGCTTCGGGCACGCGATCGGCCATGAGCGGTGAACCCCAGGTCGTGCGCATACCTGCCGTGTCGTGGGTGTCCTTATGCGTCATCGGCACTCCGTGCAGGGCACCGAAGCTCTCACCGCGGGCGGTTGCTGCGTCTGCGGCATCAGCTTGAGCGAAGGCAGCTTCGTCGTCTCGTGTGACGACGGCGTTGAGAGCAGGGTTGACCTCATCGATGCGGTCGAGATGGGCCTGCAGAGCCTCCCGAGCAGAGACTTCTTTGGCGGCGATTCGGCCGGCCAGCTCACGGGTCGACCACCACAGCACCTCCTCGCTCATGCGCGGTCCTTTCCGACCTTGCTCAGCACCGCGGACAACGCGGCTCTGATGCCCGTCTCGAGAGTGGTCTCGACATCGTCGGGAGCGAAGAACGGGGAGTGATTCCCGGGCGGGGTCTGACCATCGGCGAACTTCTCGGGGGAGTAGCCGCCGAAGAACCAGTACACGTATGGGACTCCGATGTCATCGCCGAACGCTCCGACATCCTCGCTGCCGGTGGCGGGCTCGGACAGGTGGACCTGTTCGGTGCCGAGTTCGGCTCCGACATGGGTGAGGAACGACTCGGTCTCCTCGGGGTCGTTGTAGCACCGCGGGAACCGATACATCTCTTCGATCTCGGGTTCCGGAGCTCCGGAGGCAAGAGCCTCGGCTTCGATGATGCGGCGGACCCGGTCGAGGACGACCGCGCGGACCTCCTCGGTGAAGGTGCGGATATTGAGTTTGAATTCGGCGGAGTCGGGGATGATGTTCTCTTTGAGTCCGCCGTGGAAGGTGCCGACGGTGACGACCGACATGTCGCGGCCGGAGATCTCGCGTGACACGACCGACTGAAGGCGGGTGATCATATAGGCGCCGAGGACGATCGGGTCGATCGCGTTCTCCGGCTGGGATCCGTGTGCCTGCTTGCCCTTGACGGTCACGCGCAGGCAGTCGGACATCGCCATGGCGGTGCCGCTGCTGACGTAGAGGTGACCGGCGGCACCGGGCCACACGTGCTGACCGAAGATGACCTCGGGGCGCACGATCTCATCCCAGAGCCCGTCATCGAGCATGGCGCGCGCACCTTGGCCGGTTTCCTCACCGGGCTGGAAGAGCATGACGACTGTTCCCGACCACAGGTCCCTGTGTGCGACGAGGTGCTTGGCGAGGTAGAGGCCGACTGTGATGTGAGTGTCGTGGCCGCAGCCGTGCATGACCTTCGTCGTCTCGCCGTCGGGAAGAGTGCCGTCCGCCGTGGAGGCATAGTCGAGTCCGGTGTCCTCGCTGATCGGCAGTCCGTCGATGTCGGCACGGTAGCCGATGACCGGGCCGTCGCCGTTCTCGATCACGGCGACGACTCCGGTTCCGCCGAAGGTGTGTGTCTTCAGTCCGAGGGCCTGGAGCCGGGAGGCGATCTCCGCGGCGGTGTTCGTCTCCTGCATGGACAGCTCGGGAGTGCGGTGGAAGTGCTTGTAGTCGGCGATCGTCTGGTCAAGATCGGCACTGATCGACGCGCGGAGGGCGGAGTTGAGTGACATGATGTCCTTTCAGCAGAGGTCTGGTGCCATCTTGGCAGGAATTGTCGGATGCGGGGGTCGGTCTCGGCAGACGAGCACCGAACGTTGTCAGCCCTCAGTTGATGCCGACGGTGTCGGTGCCGTCGCTGTCGGGTCTTTTGTCCGTGACCGCCTTGTTGCGGGTGAACCATGTGATGAGGATGGTCAGGAACACGACGATGGCGACGTCGCCGGGCGCGAGCACGGGAACCAGTCTGACGAGGACGAGGATGACCAGCGCCGCCATGCCGAGGGCGATGAGCGTCGATTTCAGCTGCTTGAGAGAAGCGATGAGCTGGACGGTGACACCGCCGAGGATCGCCGGGAGGATGTAGAGCTTCGCGACGAGGGTCACCGGCTCGGGAATGAGGGAGACGAGCCAGGTGCCGAGGATGCCGACGAAGATGACCATCGAGGCGACGTGGATGATCGCGGCTCCGCAGATGGCCATCGTCGCCGCGTATTCTCCCTTGCGGGTGCCGGGCTTCGCCCCGATCGTGTCCTGGGCGACGATCGCCGAGGGCAGCAGCTTGTTCGCGACGTTGCCGATCATGAAGGCCTGGTACATCCCGGCGGGTCCGAGGATCGGGAAATAGGTGAGAGGTTCGACGATGTAGAAGACTCCGTAGACGGCGAACACGGCGAGGAATCCCTTGAGGATCTCTCCGAGATCGATGTTCGCGTCGGCGACGAACAGAAGATAGAACGGCACCGAGGTGGCGATGAGGAATCCGATGAACAGCGTGATCGAGCCCCACCGGCTGGTGGTGCGCTCGAATGCCGCGTGCGAGGGTGATGTGATGATCGATGACATGGTCTCTCCTCAGGCTTCGGGCATGCCGAGACCGGCATAGTGGGCGAAGTAGGCGGCGACGAGGCCGATGAGCAGGGAGATTCCCAATCCCCATTCCTTCAGCCAGTTCTGTTTGAGCGTCTTGGCGAGCAGCAGGCAGATGCTCATCACCACTGCCGAGACGATGACGGCGATGACATGGGTCGGTGACTTCGGCAGCTCACGGAAGGTCAGCGCCGCGAAGGCCGCGAGCAGTGCCGCACCCGGGATGATCGACATGAGTGCGGGATTGACCTTCTCGAGCTTGTGAGAGCTGCGTTTGAAGATCGGGGTGAGGATGAGGGTGGAGATCATCCAGCCGGCGCCCGAGAGGCTCATCGCCATGAGGGCGACGATGAACACGCCGCGAGTGAAGGTCTCATCACCGAGGTTGGCACCCATGGTGCCTGCCGCCAGGGACGCAGATGCGACCTCGGTGGCGGCGGACCCGATGAGTCCGACGCGGACGATGACCGGGGGAGTGCCGAACAGAGGCAGCAGAGCGATGGCGACGAGGACCACCGACAGCGATGGCCCGATGGCGGCGACACCGCCGGCGCGGAAGGCCGAACGGACTTCCTGTTGGCTCATACCCGCGGACTCGGCGTTCTTCTTCACCGCGGTCATGTAGATGAGCGATTGAACGACGACGACACCCATCACCGCCATCGCGAGTATCCAGAGAATCGGTGCGTTTGCGAGGCCGATGTAGTCGGCCGAACCGCTGGCCACGGTCATGGTCAGCTCCTCACTTCATTGTCGAGTTGCAGGGGCGCAGGACGGCGATCCACATTGGTATACCATCACGCAGCGCGCAGGAACAACTTATACTGACCGAACGGTCAGGACCATGGTTTGACCAGAAGTTCTCAACACTCGAGATTCAGCGGAGCGATTTCTGATGCCCTTCCCGCCTTGCGGAACGACACCACCCGAGATCGTCGGTACGGTCCCAGGCATCCGGACTTAGGCTGAGGGCATGGATGAAGTCACGACCACTCAGCTCGATCAGGCAGAAGCATGTTGGGTCACAGCCCTCCGTCGAGTCCGCACCTCCGATCTGAACCGGACGAGCGGGGCGGCGGAATGGTCGAATGCGGAGCTCATCAATCACCTGATCGGCGGGGGAGTCCGCTACACGAAGCTGCTGCAGCAGGCGAGCACGGAGGAAGTCGAAGCCACCAGGGGAGCCGATCACCTCGGAGAGGACATGCTCGATTCCTTCTGGACTCACGAGAGGACGTTCAGAGCGCTGGTGTACGAATGCGACCTCCACGCGCCCGTCGCTCACCGGATCGGCAGCATCCCGGGAGCGCAGCTGGTGCAGATGCGCATTCTCGAGCTCGCACTCCATGCCGCTGATCTCTCACGCGGCACCGGACATGACTGGCCGATCGATGAGAGCCTTGCCGAGTTCATCTCAACCGAGCTCGGCGATCTCATCATCGACTTAGGGCCTGAGGGCGGGTACAGGCCGCCACGCCCGATCGGCGGGGGAGTCACGCACGCTCAGCGCGTGTTGCTGCTGTCGGGCCGGTAAAGGGTTCCAGGCGGTGACCTGGTGGATCCGCGGTGCTTCAGCGCTTCTTCGGTGAGATGTACATGGTGATGCGTGCGGTGACGAAGGCGATGCCATTCGCGTCGAGGACATCCACAGGGACGATCAGGTCGAACTTCTCGTCGCCGAATTCGGGGATCTCTTCAAGCCGGGTGACTGCCATGACCGCCCCTTTGCTGGCCTTGGCGTTGTATTCCACGGTCATTCCCGCTGGGATCCAGCGGTGAGTGGGCGGCACGGTCGCTTCCGTCATGACACCGGCGGCGACTTCGGCCATATTGCACGACGCGATTGCGTGATAGGTGCCGATATGGTTGTGCATTCCACGGCGGTTGGGCGCAGTGACGCGGCACAGCCCGGGTCGCAGCTCTTTGATCTGCGGGCGCACAGTACGGAAATAGGGTGCCTTGAAGCAGATGCCCTGAGAGAACAGCCATGAACCGACGAGGCCGCCCAGAGGCATCTCCTGCATCTTCTTCCAGAGCTTGAAGGTGGGTGCAGATTCGGCGGTCTGCACGGCTGTGGTGTCTGCGGTCATGGAGGCGCCCTTCACTGTGATCTGAGTTACTGTTCAGTACACATGCTATCAGTCGGACCATTCGGCGAGCGTGTGGTCACGAGTGCGCTTGAGGAGTTCACGCAGCACCGATTCGTCGGCATCATTCAAGCGCGTGAGATACAGGCACGACGTGCCGCTGCGGTACTTGCCGAGCCTGGAGGCAAGGTCGGGCCAACGGTCCTCATAGTCGCTCGTGAGATAGATCGTATGCTGACGCGAGGCAGGGGAGTACGCGAGAACCGGCATCGTGCCGCCA
The DNA here is from genome assembly GCF_056837565.1 of Brevibacterium sp. OS20. NCBI lineage: Bacteria > Bacillati > Actinomycetota > Actinomycetes > Micrococcales > Brevibacteriaceae > Brevibacterium > Brevibacterium sp. OS20. Next base: position 2,059,660 of record NZ_CM166367.1, read on the forward strand.
TGTCCTGATTCGTAGCGATACTCGACCTCGCCGAATCCGATGATGCGTGAGGCCCAGACAACGGGCTCTTCGCCGGAGATCTCTGTGAGGATCTCGCGCAGGCGATCAGCCTCGGCGCGCCTGGGACCGCCTGCACGGTCGAGCACGTCATCGACGGGTTCGCCTGTCGGTCGCATTGCTGGTTGCTTCGTCGCCATTTCGCCTCCCAGTCAGAACTCAGCAGAAGACCTGGACCATCAGATTGCAGAACACATCTGCGGCCATCGATCGTCAGCATCAACTCTATAGGCGAAACCACGGGGCAGCGGCTCGGCTCTCAATCTTTACTTAACATAATGTATATTATCGGCGTTCTATCCTAAGGCGGAGAGGAGCATCGAAACTCACGAATCACGCTCCCGACACGAAAGCACAATGCGCAGCGACGACCCTCACCGACAGAAATGGCCGTGAGCGACGCATGGGTCACTCACGGCCATTCCAGGACCACGATCGCTGCGCACGTGTTCATGCCTGGAGATCGTTGATCGTCAGATCATCGTGTGGTCTCAGCTGCCGACGGTGACGTTGCCGCCGAGGCCGACCTTGCCGCTGTCGTCAGAGCCACCGTCGTCCTTCTTGCCGCCATCGTCCTTCTTGCCGCCTCCGTCATCGGCAGCGCCATTGGACTTCGTCAGTCCGGCTTTCTCACCGCAGGTCGGCCATGCGCCCGGCCCCTGCTCCTTGAGGACCTTCTGAGCAATCCGAATCTGTTCCTTCTTGCTGTGCTCATCCGCAGTGCCCGAACCGCCGAAGCCGTTCCAGGTCTGCTTGGAGAACTGCAGTCCGCCGTAGTATCCGTTGCCGGTGTTGATGTGCCAGTCTCCGCCGGATTCACATTCGGCGACCTTGTCCCAGACGCCCTTCTCAGATGCCTGGGCCGGCTGCCCTGCGCTCATTCCGGTCAGTCCGGCGGCTGCGATAGCGCCGGCGCCGACGAGCAGGGCGACCTTGCGGAGGCTTGTGCTGTAGAGGTTCACTGTGTCTTCTCCAAAGTACGACTGCATTTCGGTTCTGTAACCCGGTCGTTACCGAGCCGTTATACACCGTAACGAATCACTTGCCGCATTTGAACCCGAGACCGTGAATTCAGCATCCGAATCGCCTCCGCGGAACCTGAGTGAGGCCTGAAGAGCAGCGGCTCCCCAGTCAGGAATTCACGTACTGTGCCAGATGCTCCGCGGTCAACGATCCATTCGCCTTCGCCCCTGCGACCAGCTCAGTCGGGCTGCCTTCGAAGACGATCGACCCTCCGTCATGTCCGGCGCCGGGACCCAGGTCGATGATGTGATCGGCGTGAGCCATCACGGCCTGATGGTGTTCGATGACGATGACGGTCCGCCCGGAATCGACGAGCCCGTCGAGGAGCTGCAGCAGATTCTCGACATCGGCCAAGTGCAGACCGGTCGTCGGTTCGTCGAGGATGATCACCTGCGCGGCATCAGCGGCTTTCGCCGACAGATGGACCGCCAACTTCAATCTCTGCCGCTCTCCCCCGGACAGAGTCGTCAGCGGCTGACCGAGGCTGACATAGCCGAGTCCCACCTCGGCGAGGATCTTCAGAATCTTCACGACCGCGGGGATACGCGACTCCCCCGCACCGAAATGCTCGATCGCCGCGTCAACGGGCAGGTCGAGGACTTCACGGATATTCAGTCCGCCCAAGGCGAACTCGAGCACCTCGGCTTGGAAACCCTTGCCCTCGCACTCGTCGCAGGGTGCGGACACGCCGCCCATGAGCGCCATATCCGAATAGATGATTCCGGCCCCGTTGCACACGGGACAGGCACCTTCGGAGTTCGCGCTGAAGAGAGCGGGCTTGACCCCATTGGCCCTCGCGAATGCCTTCCGAATGGGCTCGAGCATCCCTGTATACGTGGCTGGGTTGCTGCGCCGGGATCCCTTGATCGGCGCCTGATCGATCATCACGACCCCATCACGTCCACGCAGGGATCCCTCGATGAGGCTGCTCTTACCGGACCCTGCGACGCCGGTGACGACGGTGAGCACGCCGAGGGGCACGTCGACATCGACATCTCGCAGATTGTGCGACCCGGCGTCGCGGATCTCGAGAGCTCCCGCCGGCTCCCGCACCGTTTCCTTGAGCGACGCCGTGTATCCGAGGTGGCGACCGGTGAGCGTATCGGATGCCCGGAGACCGTCGACGGTGCCGGTGAAGGTGACCTCTCCCCCGTTGCTGCCGGCTCCGGGTCCGAGATCGACGATGTGATCGGCGATGAGGATCGTCTCGGGTTTGTGTTCGACGACGAGCACCGTGTTGCCTTTGTCCCGCAGCGCCAGCAGGAGTTCGTTCATCGATCGGATGTCGTGTGGGTGCAGGCCGATCGTCGGTTCGTCGAAGACGTAGGTGACGTCCGTGAGCGAGGACCCGAGGTGGCGGACCAGTTTGATCCGCTGCGCCTCTCCCCCGGACAGCGATCCGGCTGATCTGTCCAAGGACAGATAACCGAGGCCGATGTCGTTGAAGGCGCGCACATCCGCACGCAGGGAATCGAGCAGCGCCGAGGCGGCTCCCGGCTTGATCTGGTCCAACCAACCCGTGATGTCCGAGATCTGCAGAGCGCAGACATCGGCGATCGATTTGCCGGCGACCAGCGAGGACCGGGCGGCTCCGTTGAGCCGTGTCCCTGCGCATTCGGGGCAGGTGGTGAAGACGACGGCACGGTCGACGAATTCGCGGATGTGCTTCTGCATCGAGTCCCGGTCCTTGGACAGGAACGACCGTTGGATCCGCGGGATCAGCCCGTCGAAGGTGATGTTCGTGCCATTGATCCTGACCTTCTCGCCTTCGGCATAGAGCAGATAGTGCCGCTCCTTCTCATCGAAATCGGCGACCGGTTTGTCCGGATCGAAGTACCCGGATTCGGAGAACATGCGCACCGACCAGCCGCCGGGTTTGTACCCGGGAACGGTGATGGCCCCGTCATTGAGGGATTTCGACTCATCGACCACCTCGGCGATGGAGATGTCCGTAGCTGTGCCCATGCCCTCGCAGTGCGGGCACATGCCGCCGTTGACGGAGAATGCCTTCCGTTCGACCTGTTTGCCCTCGCCCTTGTCGATGGTCACCGCGCCCTTGCCGCTCAGGGTGGCGACGTTGAAGGAATACGCGTTCGTCGATCCGAGGTTCGGTTCTGCCAGACGCGCGAAGAGGGTGCGCAGCTTCGCATTGATGTCAGAGACCGTGCCCACCGTGGAGCGCGGGTTCGCCCCGATCCGCTCCTGGTCGACGATGATGGCCGTCGTCAGTCCCTCGAGGACGTCGACCTCGGGTCGGGCCATCGCCGGCATGAAGCCTTGGACGAAGGCGGAGTAGGTCTCGTTGATCATCCGCTGGGACTCGGCGGCGATGGTGTGGAAGACGAGTGAGCTCTTTCCGGAGCCGGACACGCCGGTGAAGACCGTGAGACGGCGCTTGGGGATCTCGACGCTGACGTTCTTGAGGTTGTTCTCCCTGGCTCCGCTGACTCGGATGAGGTCGTGGCTGTCTGCACTGTGCACTGGTGTCAGTCTCTCTGCTGGATGCGGATCATGTTCCCGGCGGGGTCCCGCAGGGCGCAGTCTCGCAGACCATAGGGCTGGTCCATCGGCTCCTGCACGATGTCGGCGCCCTTGGCCTCCACCTCGGCGAAGGCCTCATCGACGTTCGGTGTCGCGAGCACGATCGCGGCATAGCTGCCTTTGGCGATGAGTCTTTCGATGGTCTCCCGTTCGGTGTCGCTGATCGTCGGGTCGGTCACGGGCGGGGTGAGCACGATCGATGTGTCGGGTTGGCCGACCGGTCCCACCGTCAGCCAGCGCATGCGTCCGGCACCGACGTCGAGGCGCAGCTCGAAGCCGAGGATGTCACGGTAGAAGGTCAGGGATTCTTCCGCATCGGTGTGCGGCAGGAAGCTGGCGTTGATCGAGATGTCCATGTCAGCAATCGTAGACTGCTCAGCTCGGTGGGACTTCTCGATTCCTGACCGGTCGCAGTGCATTCTTCACCACGATCGTCGGCAGCCGATGCTCGCCTGCGGCGACCCCGTCGCGGTAACGGGTCGGTGAGAGTCCGACGAGTTCGCTGAAGAGAGTGCTGAAGGTGCCCAGGGACGAGAAGCCGACGGTGAAGCAGATCTCGGTGATCGTGAGATCGCCGCGGCGGATGAGGGCCATGGCCCGTTCGATCCTGCGCGTCATGAGATACGAATACGGCGACTCGCCGAAAGCCGCTCTGAACTGGCGGCTGAGGTGCCCGGCGGACATGTGCACGCCTGTGGCGAGGGCCTCCACGCTCAAGGGCTGGTCGAACTCGCGGTCGATGCGGTCCCGGACCCGGCGCAGAGCCACCAGCTGTTCGTTCACCCCTCGTCGACTCCCTGCTTCAGGGTGCGGCCGCGGAAGAAGTCGGGATGGCGGACGGATTGGATGATCATGATGACCACGCCCAGGGCCAGCACCCCAATGCCGAGGACGAAGACGAGTCCGACGCCGAAGACCGAGGATCCCGAACCGTAGTCGGGGTCGAGCGAGTCGATTGCGGTGGTGACGAAGATGACCAGCAGGGTCACTCCCCCGATGAGCGGGAACAGGAACCGGTAGAAGAACGTGCGGGTCGAGGCGAAGAGGCTGCGTCGGAAATACCAGATGCAGGCCAGGCCCGTGATGCCGTAGTAGAAGCAGACCATGAGTCCCAGCGCAGTGATCGTGTCCCACAGAGCGTTCTCCGAGAGCAGCCGCATGACGACATAGAAGATGATCGCGGCTCCCGCCGAGGTGACGGTGGCGACCGACGGGGATTTGTAGCGGGGAGAGACGCGACCGTACTTCTCCGGCAGCGCCCCGTAGTGGCCCATCGCCAGGATCGTCCGCGAGGGCGAGACCATCGTCGCCTGCAGCGAGGACAGGGACGATGAGAGCACCGCAATGGACACGAGCACTGCGAAGGGCCCCATGACCGGGCCGGCGAGTGAGGCGAAGATCGACTCCTGGTTATCGGGGTTGCCCGCACCCAGGCCTTCGGTGCCGACTCCGGCGAAGGAGATGACGGCGATCGTGCAGGCGATGTAGATGATGACGATCGCGATGATCGTGAGCATGGCAGCGCGGCCCGGAGTCTTCTCCGGATCCTTCGCTTCCTCGTTCATCGTGATCACCGTGTCCCAGCCCCAGAACAGGAAGATCGACAGCGATACGGCCGCCGCGACGGTGGAGAAGTCGCCGGCGGACAGCGGATTGAACCAGTCGAGAGACACCGGGGTCGGATCATAGGAGGTGCCGTTGGACGCCTGCACAATCGCGGCGACGACGAACCAGCCCAGTGCCAGCACCTGGAAGGCGACGAGCCACACCTGCAGCTTCTCGGTGGCTTCGACTCCTCGATAGGACACCCAGGCCGCAGCAACGGTGAGGATGATCGTCACGGGGATGTTGATCCACAGCACCCGTGTGAGTTCGGCGATGGACGGATCGGAGAACACCTGGGACAGCAGGAGGAAGATGAAGTCGACGGCCACGGCCGCGAGATTGGACAGCACGAGGACGGTGGCGGCGACGAGCCCCCAACCGCCCATCCAACCGAGCCAGGGCCCGAACGCTCTGGTCGCCCATGTGAACGTCGTGCCCGAATCCGGCATCGCGGTATTCAGTTCGCGGTAGCCGAAGACGACGAGGAGCATCGGCACGAAGCCGATGAGCAGCACGGCCGGGGTGTGCACCCCGACCTCGGAGATCGTCGGGCCCAGTCCCGAGGTCAGCGTATAGGCCGGGGCGATGCAGGAGATGCCGATGACGGCTCCCCCGATGGCTCCGATTTTGCCGGCGGAGAGTCCCTTCGAGCTCAGTCCGCTCGTGTTCGTCGACGGTGACGGCTGTGTGCTGCTCATCTCAGGACTTCTCGCCGAGGATCCTCTCGGCGGTGGCGGTGCCGATGCGCACCGCTCCGTCGACGTGCTGGTAGCCTTCGGCAGCGATATCGGAGCTGGCGAAGTGGATGGGCCCGACCGGGTCGTTCTGGAACGGACCCCACCGGTGCAGACCCCCAAGGTCATAACTGGTCGCATAGGCTCCGCGGGTCCATTCCTCCGCGCCGAAGTCGGAGAGGTAGAACACCCGGGGGTCGAGTGCCTTCGGGCCGAGGAACTCGGCGAGGGCTTCGAGGATCTTCGTCCGGCGGGACTCTTCGTCCAGGGCCCACATGGCATCGGCGTTGACATCGGAGATGAAGCCGACGAGAGTACCCTGCTCTTCACCGTGGTTCGTGTTGTCGTAGACCTCTTGGACAAGACGGGAGGCGCCGAAACCGGTTCCGCACAGACCGTCTTCGCGCCAGAACGGGGTGTCGTAGGTGGCGTGGACCTTGATGACGAGCCCCATCGACTGGTGCTGGTGGAAGATCTGCTGAAGCCTCGGCAGAGGTGGGTCATAGCTGATGCGCGAGTAGAGGTTCGGCGGCACGGCGACGATCGCCTGGCCTGCGCTGACTGTCAGTTCGTCGGTGGAAACGCTGACGCCGGTCTCCGACCATTCGATCCGACGGACCGGCTGCTGCAGACGGACGATGTCCTCACCGAGTTCCTCGGCCATCTGCACCGAAACCGACTGCATTCCGCCGACGACACGACGGTCGAGGATGAAGTGATCGTCGACGAGATTCGTGAACGATCCCGCCGAGGCGGCCATGAGAATGGCTTGGAGTGCTGAGAAGGTGGTGGCGGGCTTGGTCAGCATGCCGCCGGCGACGAACAGCCCGATGTTCTCGCATGCGAGTTCGTCCGCGGACTGCTCACGCAGCCAGTGATGGAAGGAGATCGAGTCGAGTTCGGCAGCGTCTTCAGCATCCCAGGGTGAATTCGGACCGATCCTGGCGGCGAGTTCGTCGAGGATGCCGATGAGACGTTCCATCTCGGACTGGGTCGACTCCCCCACCGGGAACATCTCTCCCGAGTAGACGGTGCGAGTTCCGTCGGGAGCGATGTAGACGCTGTCTCCGTCACGGTACCGCGGGTAGGTCTCTTTGCCGAGTTCGTCGACGAGCGCGAGCAGCGCGGTCTGGTCCGGGGAGATCCACTGGCCGCCGAGTTCGAACATCTGCCCGTCGATGTGCTCGGTCCAGGTGCGGCCGCCCACGCGGTCACGGGCCTCGAGAACGATGACGCTGCGTCCGGCCTTCCGCAGCCGACGGGCGGCGCTCAGGCCCGATGGGCCTGCTCCGATGATGACGACGTCACGGGATTCTGCGGACACGGCGAACTCCTCCTGAAGCGATTGGGTGGCTTCAGACTAACGAGGTCCCGGGCCCGTGCCAAGACGGATTCGGCAAGTGCGGAATCCGCACTCGCCCGTGCGGTCAGCGGAACTCGCGAGGATCCGCCGCAGGGTCGTTCTCGAGGGCGGTGATGAAGCTCCACGAATCGGGTCGCGAACCGTCGAGGTCATTGAATCCGTAGTGGAGGGCCAATCCGTGGGTGTCCTGCGTCGTCGAGTTGAAGCTGTGCCGGTCGGGATCGGCGGCCAGTGCGACAACGGAACGACCGAGCAGATGAGGCGTCTCGGAGATCGCAAAATCACGTGGCGGTTCGGTGCGGGTTTCGTCGAGCGAGTCGCGCATCCAGTCATCCTCTGTGGTGCCGAAGTGATCGAGCATCATCTCCGAGCGCAGCCAACCGGGGGTGATGGCGACCGCAGTCGCTTCCACCTTGGCGAGTTCGTGGCCGAGCCCGAAGGCCAGACGGCTCACAGCCGTCTTCGTGAGGTCGAGGAAGATATTCTCCCGGTAATGGCCCGCGTTGAACTCTGCGGTGCCGTCGGTGATCTCGACGTGGAGACCGCCCGGATTCCTTGTGAGCAGGGGCAGGGCGGCATGTGCGGTGTGCAGGTGAGTGAGCAGACCCGCCCGGAACAAGCGCATCTCGGTATCGAGTTCGGTCTCCCAGAACGGTGTGCCCCACTCAACGTAGGCTTCTCCCCCGATGTCGTTGACGAGGATGTCGAGACGACCGTGGTCGGCTTCGATCTGGCCGATCACCTGTGAGATCCGGGCCGGATCGAGGTGATCACAGACGTGGGCTTCGGCCTGGCCGCCTTCGTCGGTGATGAGGGCGGCGGTGCCTTCGATCGTCTCTGTGCGTGCGTAGTCGGAGGGACGCTCGTGGGTCGATCGGCCGGTGCAGTGGACGAAGGCGCCGGCGCGTGCGAGGTCCCGGGCGATGGCGCGGCCGGCTCCTCGGGTGGCCCCGGCGACGAGGGCGACCTTGCCGCTCAGTGCACGTTGGGACAACGGAGCGAAGTCGTCGGGGTCGGCGGCGTGAGCTGATTCCGGTGTCGGTGTATTCATGGGAACAGTCTCATCGGCTTCCACTGACATCTCGTGTCAGTGTCCTTCATTATTCTCGGAATTATGAAAGCTGCTCGCCTCGTTTCGGAGATCGTCATCCTCGGTGCGCGTTCTCGGCCGATCACGGCATCCGATCTCGCGCAACGTCTCGAGGTCACCGAGCGGACGATCTACCGTGACCTCGGTGAGCTGTCGCGGATGGGCGTGCCCGTCATCACCGAGGCGGGGCCCGGCGGCGGGATCAGCCTCCTCGGCGACTGGGTCTCGCCTGTGGCGGGTCTGACCCGGGACGAACTCGACTCCCTCCTCATCGGCTCCCCCGCCGCGGCCGATCTCGGCTTCTCGTCCGCGTTGGCCACGGCCCGAGCGAAAGTCCTCGCCGAATCGTCATCGGCATTCTCGCAGCTCATCCTCGTCGACGGGCCGGATTGGTTCATGGCCAAGGAGGATCCCGAGCAGCTCGACACCATCGTCACCGCACTGCGCACTCAGCGGGGACTGCAGGTCACATATCGCGGACGGAACGATCTGCGATCGCGCACACTGCTGCCTCTGGGACTCGTCGTCAAGGCTGGTCGCTGGTATCTCGCGGCGCAGCCGCCGGGAGGCAGTCCCCGAACGTATCGAGTCTCACGGATCGGCTCGGCCGAGCTGCGATTCCTCGACTGCACTCCCCCGCCTTCTTTCGACCTCGCGGACTACTGGACGGGGGCGCAGGCTGAATTCGATGCTTCGATTCGTCGGATACTCGTGAGACTGCGGCTGCCCGTGGCCCAGATCGACGACCTTAAGCGCGCGATTCCGGGCCGACTCACCGAGGACGCCATCGACTCGGGGCGGACGGATCGCGACACTATCGAGATCGACCTTCCCATGGAACCCGCCGGGGTGGCCGTCAGCCAGCTCGTCACCGTGCCCGGGGTCGAAGTCCTCTCGCCAAAACAGCTCCGCCGCGACCTGCACGATCATGCATGGGCCGCGGCGGAGCTCAATGAGTGACGTGAGCAGTCAGCAGCTCACCGCCCGGGTCACTGCACTTCGTACTTGCCGTTGATCTGCCCGGCGCCGACGCCGCCGACGGCCTCCATGGCGGCTTTGGACAGGTCGAAGCACCGATTGCCGTGGTAGGGGCCTCGGTCGTTGACCCGCACCGTCACGGACTTTCCGTTCGCGCTGTTCGTGATCTTCACCTTGGAGCCGAACGGCAGGGTCTTATGGGCCGCGGTGAGCTTGTTCGTATCGAAGATCTCGCCGTTTGCGGTCTGTTTCCCGTCGAATCCGTCACCGCCGCCGTAGTAGGACATGGGGCAGCTGCCGGATTCGCCGGCCGACTTGCCGGAGTTCGAAGGTCCGTCGTTCTCATCCGCGGACCCTCCGGACGAACCCTCGTCGCCAGAGGATTCTCCGCCGCCGGTCGAGCCCTCATCCTTCTTGTCCGCGGTCTTCGACGGCTCGGGGCTCGGTGTCTCGATATGGGTGTCGATCGTGACTTCTGCGGGCTTCTCCTTGGCCTGCTTCTTCGCCTTAGCGAGAAATTCATCCGCGGCCTTGGTCGGTTCGGAGACGGCGACGGCGGGGGCTTCGGCCGGCGCTTCGGCCACGACCTGGCCGCCCGTGGAAGAATCATTGGGCACCATTGCAAGGCTCGAAGCGACGACGGCTGCCGTTGCGGCGGTCGGCACGATGAAGGCGGAGAGCACCGGACGGGTGCGGACTGCTGCCAGCACTCCCCCGGCGGTGTTCAGGCGGTCGGTCGGTGCGTGGCGTCCGGTCTTCTTCTTCGCCGTCAGCGCTGAGAAGATCGACCCGGTCTTCTTGGTGCTCGGTGCTGAGTGTCTGCCCACAGTGGTGTTCCTCGTCGTCATCAGAGAGTGTCTCGGCAACTCGGAGATGTAATGGGAAGACCTCTCGCAGCAGTGCGCTCGAGGAGAAACTCCAAGTTATCTGATCGTTATCTTCACAGATTCTAGTTAAGGAACTGTTACAAAAGCAATGTGGCACACCGAAATGGTGTGCCACATGGATGAGAGTCTGCTCACTGAGTGCTTCGGTGAGAGTTGGTCAACCGCCGCCTCTCGAACGCGGTGCGCGAGCTGCGCAGATCCAGGCCGGTGGAGTCTGCCCGGTCAGCGGGACTTGCGTGTCACCAGCTTCCGGACACCTTCGGCTCCCGTCGTCACGGTCTCCTGCGCCCGGTCGAAGGCGCGTTCGACCTTGCCGCTGCGCACAGCATCATCGATCGCGTGCGAAACGCTTCCCAGTGCACGGTTGACCCCATTCTCGGTGGCTTCGATGAGGCGGGAGGTCGAGGCCGCCTCCCGCACGTTCTTCACACCGCTGCTCGCAACGCTGTAAGCGCGTCCGGCGGCCCGGCGGGCGCGTTCGGTCGGGGTCTTCGCGGTCGCGTCGATGACGTCGTCGGGTTCGATGGGTTCGCGGTGTGAGCTCATGGCTCCATCCTTGAACACAGCCTCGGCGAAATCAACACCCTGGTTAGGATTGGACCATGAATTCCCAGCGGGAGGTCATAGCGGACCCAGAGATCATCGCGCACCGAGGCGGCCTCTGGCCGGGGATGAGCGAAAACACCCTCGAGGCCTTCGCCGCTGCGGCGTCGGCCGGAGTCGAGTGGATGGAGACCGACGTCCACGCCTCCGCCGACGGAATCCTCTTCGCCGCACACGATGCCGACCTCAATCGCATCGCCGGGCTGGACCACACCATTCGGGAACTGCCGGCAGCCGAGCTCGACCGAGTCGAACTCCTCGCGGGCGGTCGACTCCCCCGCCTCGAGACGTTGGTGGAAGCACTGCCGGACGTGCGATGGAACATCGATGTCAAAGCCGCCCACAGCATCGGCCCGATGATCCGCTTCGTTCACAATTTCCATGCCGCCGACCGCATCCGCCTCGCTTCCTTCGATTCCGCAACGCTCCGACGGCTGCGCATAGCTCTGCCCGGTGTGCGGACGTCGACGGGGACGACGGAGACCGCCCTCTTCGCCCTCGGCCGACTGCCGGGAATTCCCGACCACGGGGTTGCTCCCCTCCCGCCCGGAGCCGACGCCCTCCAGGTTCCGGTGTCGTTCAGACGGGTCCCTGTGGTGACTGCCGACTTCGTCGACCGGGCTCACCGGTCAGGTCTGCTCGTCCACGTCTGGACGATCAACGACGAGGCGACGATGCGGTCGCTGCTCGACCTCGGAGTCGACGGGATCGTCACCGATGATGTCGAGCTCGGCCTCGACGTGCTGGCCAGCCGACGCGGCTGAGTCGAGATTCCGGTCGAGGAATGGATCACTCCCGGTCGGCGAGGAATATCCGAGCACGGTAGACTGTTACATTGCGTCCAAGGTGTGCAGTCGAGTCGGAAGGTCTTAGATATGAGCGAACGCAGTCTCCGCGGAACACAGTTGGGCTCGCGCAGCCTCGAAACCGAGGAGGGCGTCGAGCCGGCACCCCGCCAGATGGTCGAATTCGAATGCGAAGACGGAACCCGCTTCAAGGTGCCGTTCTCCATCGAAGCCGAAGTCCCCTCAACCTGGGATTCGGGAATCCACGGCATCGGCGTCCGCGTCGGAGTCAACGAACCCGATGGCGAGCCCGTCAAGCATGTGCGTTCCCACTGGGACATGCTCCTGGAACGCCGATCCTTCGACGAACTCCAGGTGCTCCTCGACGAGCGCCTCGCAATCCGTCGCGGTGAGGTTCCGGCCCAGAGCTGATATAACCACAACAAGAGCACACAAGGGGTGCAGGTCAACCGACCTGCACCCCTTATTGCTACCTGACGGCGGTCCAGCAACCTCGCGCGAGGTTGCTGGGCCGCCGTCAGGTAGTAAGAGGGGGAATTTAGGTGGTGGGGGTGGAACGGGTCAGCAGGCGGCGCAGCTGACTGCGGCGGCGGGTCAGGCCCCAACTCGCAACCTTCGTGAACGCCTCGGAGATGATCGAGCCGCTCATCTTCGATTCACCGAGCTCGCGTTCGACGAAGACGATGGGCACCTCGGCGACGCGGAAGCCGGCTTCGACGGTGCGGTAGGTCATGTCGATCTGGAAGCAGTATCCCTGCGACTGCACACCGGAGAGATCGAGTGCCTCGAGCACAGCGCGGTTGTACGCGCGGAAACCGGCGGTCGCATCTTTGACTCCCAGACCCATGACAGCGTTGACGTAGACGTTCGCGCCGCGGGAGAGGAAGTATCTCGACTTCGGCCAATCGACGATCTCGCCGCCGGGCACCCACCGTGAGCCGATGATGAGGTCCCCTCGTCCTTCTCCCGCGGCGTCGAGCAGCTGCCCCAGGTCGAGGGAACGGTGAGAACCGTCAGCATCGAACTCGCAGATGATCTCGTAGTCGCGTTCCAATGCCCATTCGAATCCAGCGATATAGGCCATTCCGAGCCCTGACTTCTCGCTGCGGTGGAGGACGTTGATGCGGGGGTCCTTCTCAGCCTGCTCATCGGCCCACTCGCCGGTTCCATCGGGAGAGCCGTCGTCGACGATGAGGACGTCGACTTCGGGCTGCTGTTCGAACAGTCCGGCCAATGTCACGGGGAGGGCGAGACGTTCGTTGAAAGTGGGGATGACGACAAGAATCTTGGAAAGCACGGACTCCACGATACGCGGAAGTCGCCCCAGACAATGAGTCGACACCCCCGCCTTCGGACCACGCTGCCGCAGCAGCGAGTTATCTATTGACGGGAGTGCCGACTCCATCCCACGTCAAGCGGAATGTTCACGTCGAATCTAGTGGCCGCCGGAGACTTTGCAAAATCGCTGTGACCTGGGCTGATGGCTGAAACTGCAGGTCAGAGGCTTAGTTGAAAAACCGGAACTTTCAGTCCATCGGCGTGTCGGCTGGACAGGCCGAAGCATCGGTTTCAGATCAGAGTTCCACCCGGGTGGGCAGCGCCACATCGGGAGACAGTTCGGGCAGCCCAGGCGTTCCCGACCGCGGGTCGGTGCTCCAGGCTGCGACGCGCGGGTCGGCGACCTGGACGACGAGCCGGTCGACCTTCCAGCGCACGAAATCGGCATCGGCACCGGGGGCGAGCACTCCGCCTTCGGGATTACCGGCCGCGCGGTGGGCGAAGCGGGTGGCAGCGTTGAAGGCCGCACGAGCGCCGATTCCTCCGTCGCCGACAACGGCATCCCGCACTCCTGCCCAGGGAGAGGTCTGGGAATGGCTGAAGGACACCTGCGCTCCGGCGGCGAGCAGCTGAGCCAAGGGCTGCGGGCGAGCAGGGTCGAGGGTGATGGCGATTCCGCTGCGGCCGAGGGCTTGAACCTGATCGTCCGGAACGGAGAAGTCCAGGCGCAGACGGTACCCGTGGCGTTGGGCATGAGCGGCATCGGCTCGCAGGGTCTCGAGCACCTCGGTGAGCTGGGCGTCCGAGGCGACGAGGATGAAGAGGCTCAGTGCCGGCAGCTCCTCGAGTCCGAGCAGGTCAGCGGCGGTGATCGAGGCGCGACGGGACCCAACGGAACCGGAGTCCAGCTGCGGGTAGTCGACGATCGACAGTGCCTCAGGAGTGTCGGCGGCGAACCGGGCGACCGCCTCGGCGGTGCCGATCGCGTGCACATGGGTGAAACCCTGTGCGTACAGGTCGGCTGCCGACGGGGCCGAGTCGTCCACGATCAGCCCGGCATGGACGAATCCCGGGGTGAGGAAGCCCTCACCGAGGTCGATCGCCTCCGGGTCCAGAGCCTTGGCCGCTTCATCGGAACCGATGAACGAGACCTTCCCGTCCTCATATCCCAACGCCGTCGCAAACGGATCGACACTGCTGTAAACATCTCCACCAAAGTACATAGTCACAGCCGACAGGCTACACCGTCGGCCGTTGCGGCTACACCTGTGTCAGGAGGGTCGGGTATCGTCACCTGATGTGAAGCCCTTGGTTCTGCTCGATACTCCAGCCCTGTACTACCGCGCCTTCTATTCGGTGCCGGATTCGATCGTCAATGCCGACGGTCACCCGGTCAACGCCGTTCGAGGGGTGCTCGACACCGTCGCGCAGATGGTGCGCCGGTTCGACACCGATCGTGTGATCGCGACGATGGACGCGGATTGGCGTCCGGCCTTCCGCACCGCGATCATGCCCGAGTACAAGGCGGCACGCGTCAAGGACGAAGAAGCCGGCACGGAGATCCCACCTGAGCTGGCCGTGCAGCTGCCGATCATGAACCGCGTCCTCACAGCCGCGGGGATTCCCATCGCCGAGGTGGCCGGGACCGAAGCCGATGACGTCATCGCCACGATGGCTGCCCAGTCGAAAACCCCTGTGATCATCGTCTCCCCCGACCGCGATCTGTTGGCTCTGCTCGACTCGTCCGCCGAAGTCAGCGTACTGCGCCCCCGGAAAGGCGGCGAGTGGGAAGCCCTGGCACAGACCGACCTTCCGACCGCCTACGGAGTGCCCGACGGCGCCCGCTATCGCGAGCTCGCCGCTCTGCGCGGCGATCCGTCCGACGGGCTTCCCGGAGCACCCGGTATCGGGGAGAAGACCGCCGCGACGCTGCTGGAGAACTTCGGCTCCCTCGAATCGATCGTCAAGGCCGCCAAGGCCGGGGTGAAGACCGGCGGGCTCAGTCCGAAGCGAGCCGCAACGATCATCGAGGTCGAGGAGAGTCTCTACAAGACTCTGGAGGTCATGCGCTGCCTGACCGACGTCGAGCACGGCATCGACCTCGACCGCGTCCCGAACAGCTTCGACCGCGCCGGGGTCGAAGCTGCGGCCGAGGGGCAGAACATCCGCCGCTCCGTCGACAATCTCACCAGTGCTCTCGAATCCGTGTCGGGGACCGCCGGTGCGGCTTCCGCACACTCCGCGGCACCTGGGAGCACAGCGACAGCGTCCCTGCCATCCAAGTCTGCCGTGTCAGCTGAGTCAACAGTACGGAACGGGACCGACGGTTCGTGGGCTCAGTCGCGGCTCGTCGGCTTCGACCTCGAGACCACCGGAGTCGAACCGGCCACCGCCCGAATCGTCACCGCCGCCTTCGTCGACTCGGCGGATCAGGTGCGCACGTGGCTGGCCGATCCGGGGATCGAGATCCCCGAATCGGCGCGGGCGGTCCACGGCATCACCACCGAATTCGCTCAGGCCAACGGAGCCGCCGCCACCCAGGTCATCAGCGAGCTGTGCGCAGAATTCGCCGCACTGAGAGAAGAAGGCGCCGTCGTCGTCGGACACAACGTCGTCTACGACCTCAGTGTGATGGCCGCCGAGGTGGCCCGCCACCGCCCGGACATCGATTTCCCCTCGATCATCCCGACGATCGTCGACACCTTCGTCGTCGACAAGCACATCGATCCCTACCGCAAGGGCAAACGGACGCTCATCGAGACGGCGAAGACCTACCGCGTCGAACTCCTCGACGCCCATGATGCTGCCGCCGACGCTCTGGCCGCTCTGGACATTTCCCGAGCATTGGCCGAAAAGTCGACGGAAATCTGGGCGATGAGCAACGATGAGATCATGGCCGCACAAGCCGATTGGAAGCGCTCACAGGCGGCAGGGCTGCAGGCCTGGCTGCGGAAGAAGGGCAACGCCGAGGCCGTCGTCGACGGTTCGTGGCCCATGTCCTGAACGCTAGACTCGACATCGACGTACAAACGACGAAGGACGACAATGGGATTCTTTTCTCGCCTGCTCAACCGACCCGGCTCTCATGCGGAGAAGACGACAGGTTGGTTCGAGCGCGCCGTCGACGATCTGGACGCGGCCGGGCGCGAATTCTCCGAGCTCAGCGATGCCGAAATCACGGAGGCCGCCGGCGAGGTCTTCGGCTCGGGCACACAGCAGCAGACTCTCATCCGCTACTGCGCTCTGGCGCGCGAAGCTGGTGAGCGGGTGCTGGACGAACGCGCCTATGACACACAGCTTCGCGGACTCGTCGGGCTGCTGCAGGGCAGCATCGTCCAGATGGCCACCGGTGAGGGCAAGACTCTCGTCGGTGCGCTGGCCGCAGCCGGCTACGCACTGCAGGGGCGACGCGTGCACGTCGTCAGCGTCAACGACTACCTCGCCGTCCGTGACCGCAACTGGATGAAGCCCCTGTTCGACCTCCTCGGGGTGAAGTCAGCCGCGATCTCCGGCGCGCAGGGCGACGACGAACGCCGTGAAGCCTACCGCTCCGAGGTCGTCTACGCCTCGGTCACCGAGGTCGGCTTCGATGTCCTCCGTGACCGGTTCCTCACCGAGGATGCCGATCAGCGGGTTCCCGAACGCGATGTCGTCATCGTCGATGAGGCCGACTCCGTGCTCATCGACGAGGCGCGTGTGCCGCTCGTCCTCGCCGGTTCTTCCAGTGTCCAGGACACCGACGCCGCGATCGCAGCGCTCGTGTCCCGGCTCAGCCCTGACACCGACTATGAGGTCAGCGCCGACAGGCACGCCGTCTCACTCACCGACGCCGGAGTCGACCGGGTCGAGGAGGAACTCGACGTCGAACTCTTCGGAGAGGACTCCGAGACGCTCGCCGCCGTCAATCTGGCACTCCACGCCCGAGCGCTGGTCAGACGCGACGTCGACTATCTCGTCGTCGATGGACGGATCAAACTCATCTCCTCGTCCCGAGGTCGCGTCGCCGAACTTCAGCGCTGGCCGGACGGACTCCAAGCCGCGGTCGAAGCCAAGGAGAGCCTCGACGCCACCGACAGCGGTGAGATCCTCGACCAGATGACGGTCGAAGAGCTCATCCACGGATATCAGACCGTCTGCGGAATGACCGGCACCGCCCTGGCCGTCGGGGACGATCTGCGCGAATTCTATGGGCTGGAGATCGTGCCCATCGATACGCACCTGCCCGTGATCCGCGTCGACGAACCCGACCGCCTGTTCACCTATCAGGAGTCGAAGGAACGAGCGATCGTCGAAGAGGTCGCCGACCAGCATGCCCGCAGCCGTCCCGTTCTCATCGGCACCTCCTCGGTGGCCGAGAGCGAGTCGTTGGCCGAACGGCTGACCGAACGCGGAATCGACGTCGCCGTCCTCAACGCCAAGGACGATTCCCGGGAAGCAGAGATCATCGCGAAAGCAGGTGCACCTGGCGCGGTGACGGTGTCGACGCAGATGGCCGGACGCGGGACGGACATCCGACTGGCCGACGACGAGGTCGCTGACGCCGGGGGCCTCCTCGTCATCGGCGCCGGTCGCTATCCGTCATCGCGACTCGATGACCAGCTGCGCGGTCGCGCAGGTCGTCAGGGCGATCCCGGCACGTCCGTGTTCTTCACCAGCCTCGAAGACGAACTGGTCACCAGGGTTCCCGAGATCCAACGCTTCGTCTCCGAAGGTGATGAGACGGGTCTCATCGAATCCAAGCGCGCGCTCGGCCTCGTCGAACACGCTCAGCGCATCGCTGAGGGACAGAACACCGCACTGCATCGTGACACCTGGCGCTTCAACGAGCTCATGGCCAAACAGCGCGAGCTCGTCCTTGAGCGCCGAGCCGAGATCCGCAAGGACGACGAGCCCGTCGAGCAGCTGCGCAAGGAGCTCGGCGACCGTGCCGATGAGATCGCGCAGGACCACTCCGAGGAGCTGCTGGACTCGGTGCTGCGAGAGGTCATGCTCTTCCACCTCGACGCGCGTTGGGTTGATCACCTCGCCTTCCTCAACGATCTGCGTGAGGGCATCCACCTGCGCACATTCGCCAGGGAGAAGCCGCACGAGGCGTTCAACACCGAGTCGATTCGGGTCTTCTCATCGTTCTGGTCCGATGTCATCGACGATTCGAAGTCGACGATCGAGGAAGCGACGATCACCGATGAGGGAATCGACCTCGAGTCGCACGGACTCAAACGCCCGTCGTCGACGTGGACCTACCTGACGACGGAGAACGCGTTCGGCTCCGATATCGAGAACATCGTGAAGAAGGTCCGCCGCTGAGACGAAGACGATGCGTCTGCGCTCCCCCGGCGGAGAGCGCAGACGCGGTGACGCTCAGGAGTCGGCGACGACTCCGCGACGAATGGCTTCGATGGTGCGACGAACGCGCACTGCGGTCTCCGCGTCGATGACCTCCGCGACCTGACCGAGCAGATCGAGGCTCTGCTTGGCCCATCTGACGAAGTCACCGGCGGCGATATCGCTGCCCCGCAGTGATTCCGACAGGGTTCTGCCTTCTGTCCACCGGTACATCGGTCTGATCAGCCCACGGTCCGGTTCGTCAGTCGTGGTCAGAGCATGCTGTTCTTCGAGGTGGAAGAGCCGACGCCAGATCGTCTCCGATTCGTCGCAGACAGCCTTGAGGTCGGGGCTCGGAGCCCGATGTGCGGTCAGGGTGTCCCTGCGCGACTGGAAGACGAAGATCGATGCGAAGGCCGCAAGTTCCGGCTCATTGAGTCTGTCCCACAATCCGGCGCGGATCGTCAGTGCCACCAGGAGATCCCGTTCGCCGTAGATCCGACGCAGCATAGTCGAGTGCTCGGGATCGAACCCGAGCCCGCGCAGCACATCCTGGACTCGGTCGAACACCAGAGCGATCGAGGTGGTGCGGCCTTCGATCCGGGCGATGAGCGAATCGTTCTCCCGGATGAGTTTGTCCGCACGGTTGGCCCACCGGGCGTGGAGTTCCCGGTCCGGGCAGTCGTGACAGGGATGTGCCCGCATCTGCGCTTGGAGCTCGGCGACAGTGGTGCTCTCCCCCTGATGCTCTCGGGTCGATTCCCAATGGGCTTCCGCATCGACCCTGCCGTCGGCAACGGCGGATTCGAGGATGGACAGCAGCTGCCTGCGGTCGCCTGCCTGCCGGTGGTTGAACTTCTTCGGTACTCGGACGCGCCCTTGAGAGGCGACGGGTTCGGTCACCTCGTGGGGTCGCAGATGCCACACCTTGCCCTGCTCTGTGAGGACGGTGGGCAGTCGTGAGACACCGTCCTTGTTGCTCATCGGAGAGATGATGACTGCGCGTCCGCCGACCCGTTTGGCCGGCATCGTCACGACATCGCCGATCTTGAGAGCGGTGAGGGATTCGACGATGTCGCGCTGCCTGTTCCGCGACTTCGTCCGGGTCTCCTGCTTCTGCGTATCCGAGATCGCCCGGCGCAGTCCGGCGTATTCGGAGAAGTCACCGAGGTCGCAGTGCATGGACTTCTCGTACGCCTCGATCGTGGCTTCGTTCTTGCGCACCTTCCGGGCCAGGCCGACGACGGCCTTATCGGCCTGGAACTGGGCGAAGGAGGTCTCGAGCACCTTGGCTGCCTCGTCCGAACTCATTCGCGACAGCAGATTCGCGGTCATGTTGTAGGTCGGCCCGAACGCCGAATTCAGTGCGTAGGAACGGTTCGAGGCCAAGGCTGCCAGCTCGCTGACCTCGATGGTCGGGTGCCAGACCACGACCGAATGGCCGATGCGGTCGATTCCGCGGCGACCGGCTCGTCCGGTCAGCTGGGTGTATTCCCCCGGGGTGATCATCACATGTGCTTCGCCGTTGAACTTCACGAGCTTTTCGAGCACGACGGTGCGCGCAGGCATGTTGATGCCCAGCGCCAGCGTCTCCGTGGCGAAGACGACCTTGATGATTCCCTGCGAGAACAGCTCCTCGACGAGCTGTTTGAACTGCGGGATCATCCCCGCATGGTGCGCAGCAACTCCGAGCAGCAGACCCTCACGGAAGGTGTGATAGCCGAGGATGCCGAGGTCTTCGTCGGCGAGATCGTCGCGCAGCGACTCGAGGGCGGCATTGACGATCGTCTTCTCCTCCCGAGAGTTCAGATCGGTGCCCGTGCTCAGATACTGTTCGACGGCTTCATCGCAGCCATTGCGGGAGAAGATGAACATGATCGCCGGGAGCATGGCCGCCTCGGCGAGAGATGCCACCACCTGAGTGCGGCTGGGACGGCGGAATCGGGCACGGGTGGCACGTGCGCGCTTCGACCGCGGTCCCCCGTGTGTCCGAGTGGCGTGGTTGAGTGCCGGATCGATGCGGTCGGAATCGCTGTGCGTGAACAGGTCGTACATCCGGTGGCCGACCAGGACGTGATTGACCAGCGGCACCGGCCGGTGGCTCGTGGACACGATCGTCGTCGGTCCCCGGACTTCACGCAGCCAGGCCCCGAACTCCTCCACATTCGACACCGTCGCCGACAGAGACACCATCTGCACTCGGTCCGGCAGGTGGATGATGACCTCTTCCCACACCGGTCCGCGGAATCGGTCGGCGAGGTAGTGGACTTCGTCGAGGACGACGAAGCCGAGGTCCGAGAGACCAGACACGTCGTTGTAGAGCATATTGCGCAGCACTTCGGTGGTCATCACGATGATCGGCGCATCGCGGCGGATCGATGTGTCGCCGGTGAGCAGCCCGACGTTCTCCGCCCCGTGGACCTCTGCGAGGTCATTGAACTTCTGATTGCTCAGCGCCTTGATCGGGGTCGTGTAGAAGACCCGTTTGCCCTCGCCGCGGGCCAATTCCACAGCGAACTCCGCGATGAGCGTCTTGCCGGCACCGGTCGGCGCTGTGACCAGCACGTCCTCGCCGTCCTGCAGATGACTGCAGGCTTCGATCTGGAAGTCATCGAGGGCGAACTCGGTGCGCTCCATGAACTGTCCCAAGGGAGTGCGGGCGAATTCCGCACGCTCCTTGAAGTCGGCATAGGCGGCCGAGGGGCTCAGCGGTTCATCGGCAGAAGCGTCGGTCGAAAGCGGCGTAGGGTCAGTCATTCTTCTCTTCGTCGGTCAGTTCATCCTCGTCGACCCACAGGCCCTGCGCGATGAGGCGCTTCTTACGTCGGCGATCATTGAAGACACAGATCACCCACGCCAGACAGAACAAGGTCATCATGGGGATGACGAGGAAGAACATGGACATGGCGTCCGGAGTCGGGGTGGCGATCGCGGCGAACAGGAAGACGAGCATGACGATGATGCGCCACGATTTCTTGATCCTCTCCGCCGACAGGATTCCGAGCATGTTGAGTCCCACCATGAGCACGGGAAGGACGAACGCAAGTCCGAAGACGACGATGATGATCATCACGAAGCTCAGATAGTCCTGTGCCGGGATGATGTTCGTGCCGCCCTCGGGGGTGAACGAGGTCAGTGCCTTCACCGCATTGGGCAGAGCGAAGAACGCCATGGTCGACCCGGCCAGGAACAGCGGAATCGCTGCCCCGAGGAAACCGAGGGAGTACAGCTTCTCCTTGCGCTTCAGTCCCGGGACGATGAAGGCCCAGACCTCATAGAGCCAGATGGGGCAGGAGAGGAAGAGACCGATGAAGAACGAGAGTTTGATCTTCAGGTCGAAGGGAGAGGCGACTCCGGCGAAGTTGATCTCGGCCATCCGTCCGCCGTTGTCACGGATCGTCCGGATCGGCTCTTGGAGGATGTCGAGGACAGGGTCGTAGAGGAACCAGCCTGCCACCGCGCCCAGAGCGATGGCGATGGCGGAGATGATGACGCGATTGCGCAACTCGACGAGGTGCCCGACGACGGGCATCTTCTTCTCAGGATTGCTCTTCCGTGATCGAGATGGCTTCCGCTGGCTGTTCTCTTTCACTTCTCGTGAGACTGCGGGTCCTGCTTCTCTCGCCGCGACTCCTCGGTACCAGTGGTTTCACCGGTGGCCGTGGTGGAATCGGTCGAGGAGTTCTGGTTGAGCGCTCCCGGCTCGGTGGTCTTGCCGGATTCGTCGTCGTCGCGCAGGTCCTTGACTTCGGACTTGAAGATCTTCATCGACTGTCCCAGGCTTCGGGCCAGCTGCGGCAGTTTGGGTGCGCCGAAGATGATCACGATGATGAGGATCACGATCGCGATCTGCACGAAACTTGGTCTCATGGGGAGCTCCTTGGATTGTTGATGCTGTGGATGATTCTACGCGCTGCGGCTGAGCCTTTCATCCACATCCGGGCGCGGTCTTCGTCTCAGCCGAGCCTGCGCAGGGCGGCCGCAACGGCTTCGGTGTCGTCGATCTCGGTGATGACATCGGCATGGCAGAGCAGGAACCGGCTGAGCCAATCCACCGAATGCACGAGCAGGCGGATGCGTACGCTCGTGTCACCGCCGTCGAGGTACTCGCGATTCGTCACGTCGAGTTCATCTGCCAGCCATGCTCCCGCGGCCCCGAGACCGAGGGTGACTTCGTAAGAGCTCGTCGTCGACTCACTGACCGACATCGGCGGATGCGCTGCCGGTTCCCAGGAACGGATGCGCCCCAGGGCGAAGCGGCGGGGTGCTCCGGCCGAGTAGCACCAGGCATCGACGTACCAGTCAGCACCAGGTACGAGCCGGGTCGGGGCGATGGTCCGGGTCGTGAGTTCGTCGCGGGAGCCGACGTAGTAGTCGATGCTCATCGCCGTGCCTTCTTCGACAGCCTGTCGCAGTGCGGTCAGCAGCTCTTCGTCGGCATCGATGGGGCTGACGTCGACGGCGGTGCGCAGGTTCTCTCCTGCCGCCACACGCAGTTTGGATGCTGCTGTGGCCACGGCTTCGGAATCGAGTCCGGGCAGGGAAGAGAGCATATCGAGCGCGAGCACGAGGACGCCGGCTTCCTCGGCGCTGAGCCGCACGGGCACGGAGACCTCTTCGGCGTTGGAGATGAATATCTGCCCGCCTTCCCAGGAGGCGTCGATGAGATCATCGGGCATATGTCCGGGTCGACCTGTGACGAAGAGCAGCTGCAGATCGTCGATGAGGGTGTCGGAGTCGATGCCGAAATAGGCGGCGGTCTCTTCGAGGTCCGCTCCCGGATGCGCGTCGAGGTAGGGCACGAGGCTGAGCAGCCGGGTGAGGCGTTCACGCGCTGAGGACACTGGTGCCTCCCAAGCGGTTGAGCGAGTCCCGAATCGTTTCGCGTCGGCGGTCGACGGCACGCACGAGGTCGGGCGGATCGACCACGTCGACGGCGTCCCCGAAGCCGACGATCTCAGCGGCGAGGCCCTCGACATCGGAATACCCGATGATCACGTCGTCTCCGTCGCTGCGGATCTGTCGACGGCGCAGCGGATCGGCCCGGTGCGCACGGATGCGCAGCGTCGCCTCGGCGACGACGGCCATCTCGGAACTCGACTGCAGCGCCAGCTGCGGGGAGAAGTCCTCGGGAATCTCATAGTCGCCGGGTTCACGGCCGCTGAGCTTCGCGATCCCTCCCTCAACACGGGAGAGCCGGAAGGTGCGGCGAGCTTCGCGATCGAGATCGAAGCCGAAGAGGTAGACGCGGTCACCGCGGCTGAGCAGCGCATAGGGTTCCAGACGCACTTTCCTCACGCTCTGGCCGGGTTTGTGGTAGCGGAAGCCGACGGCTTCGCGGGCGTTGATGTGGTGAAGGGCCGTGGCGAAGTTCGCGCTGGCCAGCCGGTGCGCGGCGGTGCCCGGGTCGACGCTTCCCGGTCCGGCGGCGGACTGGCCGAGGTCGATGCCGAGAGCACGCAGCTTCGTCAGCGCCTGAGCCGAGGACTCCCCGAGTTCGGTCTCCGCCCAGAACGCGGCGGCCACGGTCACGGCAGCCACCTCGGCGGGGGTGAGATCGACGTCGCCCATCGCATAGTCGGCGGTGGAGATCCGATACCCCGTCTCCCCCGCATCGCCATAGGCATCGTGTTCGGCCCGGGTGGCGATGGTGATGCCCATGTGCCGCAGCAGCTCTTTGTCGCGAGAGAATTTGCGATCGAAGGCGACCTCGTCGAGTCCGGAATAGCCGTCGATGGCGCTCATCAGCGTCTTGCGCGACACCCAGCCGCGGGAAGCGCGCAGGGCGATCAGCAGATTCATCAGACGTTCGGTCTGCTGTCTCTGTCTGCTGGTGCGGGGTGTATTCACGATTCCACCGTAACCTAAGCCGGGCGATAGTCTTGGGACCATGATTCATTGGCGCAAAGGAATCGTCGCAGCGATTCGCTCCACCCGGCCAGGATACACAGAGGTCGAGGTCGAACTGGACGAGGCCGTGCCCGGCACCGATGTGAGATCCATCCGAGCGGTCGCCTACACCGATGCCGTCGGGCAACCGCAGAACCGGGACACCGTCATCGTCAATGTCTCGGCTCTTGCGAAGCGCCTGGGCACCGGTGGCTTCGGTCTCATCGTCGCCCTACCCGATGCGCTGCCGGCAGATCCCCCGGACGGCCCCGGTCATCTGGTCAAGGACCGCTATTCGCCGTTGCAGACGATGGTCCTCGGCGTCGACGATCAGGAGTCGCAGCATCATTCCACCCTCGCCGAGGCGGACAGCCTCGGTGGCATGCCGGTGGTCGTGGCCGATCTGCATTCGGCTCTGCCCGCGGTACTTGCCGGCATTCGCGCCGTCGACCCGTCGTTGTCGGTGGCTTATGTGCTCAGTGATGGTGCGGCTCTGCCGGCCCCGTTCTCTCAGGCCGTCGCCGGACTCAAGGACGCCGGCTGGCTTCAGGGCGTGATCAGCACAGGTCAGGCCTGGGGCGGAGATCTCGAAGCGGTGACCATCCACACGGGACTGCTCGCGGCCAAACACGTGATGGGTGCCGATATCACCATCGTCGCTCAGGGGCCAGGGAACCTGGGCACCGGCACGAAGTACGGCTATTCGGGACTGGTCACCGGAGAGCACCTCAATGCCGCCGCTCTGCTCGGCGGGCATCCGATCGGTCTGCTGCGGATGTCGAACGCCGATGCCCGCGGCCGCCATTTCGGTATCTCCCATCATTCGCTGACGCCCTTGAGTGAGATCGCACGACCGGGGATGACCGTACCGGTGCCCGATTTCTCCACCCTCACCGAGGCGGAACGAGCCGAGATGGACCCGGATCCCGGTGTCGTCGCCGAAACTGTGGCCGAGCAGCTGCATCGACTCCGGAAGCATGATCTCGTCGACATCGATCTGATGGGGCTGTGGGAAGCGCTGCGCACCTCACCTGTGGGTCTGTCGACAATGGGCAGGAAGCTGCCCGCCGATGCTGCGTCGTTCCTCGCAGCGGCCGCCGCTGGACGCTGCGCCGCCGGGCTCGCGCGCCGCTGACCGCGTCGAACACAGGTCAGCGCCTGATCTCCTCAGAATCCCCCTCCGCGTCGGCGAAGACAGATGTGGCCGGGTTCCGAAGAACCCGGCCACAGCCGCCTCAGTCAGGATCAGCGTGTGCTGATGATCCGGCTGAGTCTCAGCGCACGTTCTCGAGGTCGCAGACGAAGATCAGCGACTCTCCGGGTTGGATGACTCCGCCTGCGCCCTGATCGCCGTACGCCAGGTGCGGTGGGATCTGCAGGGTGCGGCGTCCGCCGACCTTCATGCCCTGGATGCCCTGGTCCCAGCCGGAGATGACCATTCCGGATCCGAGGCGGAACTCCAGCGGGGTGCCGCGGTTGTACGAGGCGTCGAATTCCTCGCCCGTGGAATGGGCGACTCCGACGTAGTGCACGCTCACGGTGTCGCCGGGTCCCGCCTCGGCGCCGGTGCCGATCACATCATCGGTGATGATGAGCTCGGTCGGGGCGTCCCCGCCGGGGAAATCGACTTCGGGCTTCTGCTTGCTCATGTGTTCCTCCTGGTGTCGGTTCTGTTGAGATATCGGACGTTCTCAGCCCTGGGCCGAGAGGATGTCGACGACGAAGATCAGGGTCGCATCACCTGGGATGGACGGTTCGCTGCCCTGTTTGCCATACCCCTTGTCCGGCGGGACGACGAGGACGACCTGGTCGCCGACCTTCTTGCCGACGAGCCCCTCGTTCCAGCCGTCGATGACCTGGGCCTCGCCGACCGGGGCGACGACGAAGGGCTGTCCGTCCTTCTTCCAGTTCGAGTCGAAGGTCTTCGATGTGTCGTCCCAGAGCCAGCCGGAGTACTTCACGGCGACGCTCTGGCCCTTCTTGACCTCGTCGCCTTTGCCTTCGATCGTCGTGTACGACTCGAGCTCGGTCGGCTTCTTGCCCTTCGGCTTCGAGATCGATGGGGCGCCGTCGTCGCCCCACTTCACGGTCACAGGGTTGTCCGACTGATCGGCCTTCTTCCCCTCGGCGCGAGTCAGCGGCTTCTTCGTGTCCTCGATGTCGATGACGTAGACGAGCGTCTGCGACGCCTCCCCCTGCTGGGCGCTGCCGTTGAGCGACATCATCACGCGGGAACCGACCTTGACGTCGATGAGTGCGTTGTAGAGGTCTTCGGAGATCTGGGACTTGTCCATGGGGAATCCGGCGGCGGAGTCCGAATCGTAGCTGGATTCGACGGTCTTGCCGGTCGTCCCGGAGACCAGCGTCATCTGTGCCGTGACCTGCTCGCCGTCGGCGACCTTGTCGCCGGTGCCCTCTTTGAGCACCTTCTTCTCGGTCTTGTCCATGACCAGCGGTGCTTCGAAGCTGACCTTGGGCTTCTTCCCCATCTTGCCGTCGACGGTGATGTCGTCGAGGCTGGTCGACTTCGCGTCCTGAGCGGCCACCGACGGCGGAGGCGTGGTCGAGTCCTCTGACTCATCACCCTGCCCGCAGGCCGAGAGCAGCAACAGGCCCGCCGCGATGGCGCTGAGCACTTTGGTGCGCACTGGTTTCCTTTCGTCACGCCGAGGCCGCGCCCGGGTAGGGGCTCGACCGAATCACAGGGCGATCTTACAGGCCCGCGATGAGTGTTTCCGCCTGCGGGTGAGTCGTGGCGAACGGGTCCTTGAGTGCGACGGCTCGACCGGATTCGTCGTTGAGGCGCAGGTGCACCCAGTCGACGGTGTAGTCGCGACGGGCCGCATGGGCTGCGCGGACGAATTCGCCGCGGATCGCCGCCCGTGTGCTCGCTGGCGGTACGTCCTTCGATCGTTCGGCTGCCTCGGCGGGGACGAGACTCTTCGCCATTCCCGCGGCCTCGAGCTTGGGAAACAGCCCCGTCGCGGGCGTGATGTCGTGGAAGGCGATGTCGAGTCGGTGGATGCGCGGATCGGCGATATCCGTGATTCCGCGCTGCAGCGACCGTTCGATGAGGGTGCGTTTCATCACCCAGTCGATCTCCGTGTCCACGGTCGAGAAGTCCTGCGATTCGACGGCGGTGAGCATCCGCGTCCACAGGTCGATGACGTAGTGGGCCAGATCATCATCGCCGAGGCTGTGCTCCCCGGACTCCACGATCCGCTGTGCCCGATCCCGGTAGTCGCCGAGCAGTCCCAGCGGAGTCGTCGTGGTTCCGTCGGTGCGTTCGAGCACGACCCGTCCCGTGAGATCACGGGCGACGAGCCTGATATCGCGCACCGGGTGGCGCAGCCCGTTCTCCGGGATCCGTGCGCCCTGTTCGATGAGGTCGAGCATGAGGACTGCGGATCCGATCTTCAGCGCCGAGGTGGCCGTCGACATCGAGGAATCACCGACGATGACGTGCAGCCGCCGGTACTTCTCCGCATCGGCGTGCGGTTCGTCGCGGGCGTTGATGATCGGACGCGACCGTGTCGTCGCCGATGACAGTCCTTCCCACATGACGTCGGACCGAGCTGAGAGGCCGAACATCATCTCCGAGCGGTCGGCTTCCTCATCGGGGGTGAAGGCCGAACGGCGCGGGATCACGGCTCCGGCACCGACGAGCAGCTGACGCGAGACGAGGAAGGGCAGCAGGACCGTGGTCAGCCGGTTGAAGTCGAGGGTACGGCGGATGAGGAAGTTCTCGTGGGACCCGTAGGAGTTGCCTGCCGCGTCCGTATTGTTCTTGACCATGTGCACGCGTCCGCCGATGCCATCGACTTCTAGCGCGGTTTGGGCCTTGTCCAGCAGGTCGATCATCAGACCTTCGCCGGCTCGGTCCTGGGAGAGCAGGTCCCCGAGATCATCGCATTCGGCGGTCGCATACTCCGGATGGGATCCGACGTCGAGGTAGAGGCGCGACCCGTTGGGCAGGAACACGTTCGACGACCGGCCCCATTCGACGACAGGACGGAAGAGATACCGGGCGATCTCCTCGGGGCCGATGCGACGTTCGTCGGGGTCGGCGGTGTGGGCGAGTCCGTATTCGGTTTCGAGCCCGTAGATGCGTGCCATTCAGTCCTCCCGCAGTTCGCTCATCGCCGCGTCGTCGAGGCGGCGGAAGGTCCGCTGCTTCGTCGTCGTGCGGTCGAGGACGGCTGCCTCGAGTGCGTCGGTGGCCAGGATCGCCTGGGTCGCGGCTCCCAGTGCGGTCACACCGTGGTTGAATACTTCGCGCAGAGTCATCTGTGAGCTGCGCACCCCGGCCAGGGATGCCGTGATCGCATCGGCCTGACCGCCGATGGCCACATGTTCGGTCTCGTCGATGACGGATCCGTCGTAGCTGAGCCGATAGAGCTGGTCGGTCTCCGGTGTGAGTCCGAGTTCGGCGACGACGAGTTCGACCTCGAACGGCTTCGACTCGGTGGTGAAGACGCCGGCCAGCGTCTGTGCGTACGCGTTCGTCAGTCCGCGAGCGGTGACGTCGGTGCGGTCGTAGGAGTATCCGCGCAGGTCGGCGTAGCGGACTCCGGCTTGGCGCAGGGTCTCGAATTCGTTGTACTTGCCGACGGCGGCGAAGCCGATGCGGTCGTAGATCTCAGCGATCTTGTGCAGCGTCGGTGACGGGTTCTCCGCCAGCAGCAGGATGCCTGTGTCGAAGCGCATGACGACGACGGATCGGCCGCGGGCGATGCCCTTGCGGGCGAAGTCGGCCCGGTCCTTCATCAGCTGTTCGGGTGAGACGTAGAACGGTGCCTGACTCATCGACGGTCCTTTCGCGGTAACGGTGCCGCAGTCATCACCGGGCGGTGGCCGTGCGGCGGGCGACGACCTCGGTGGCGGTGTCCAAGACGGAGGCCGAATCGACCTCGGTGACCCCGTTCTCGAGGTCGACGGTGAAGATCGTCGGGGCGATCTGCCGGACGAAATCCGGTCCGCCCGTCGCCGAGTCGTCGTCGGAGGCGTCGAAGAGGGCTTCGACGGCAACCCCAATCGCCTGCTCGTGGTCGAGGTCGGCCCGCCACAGCTTCTTCAGCGCCCCGCGGGCGAAACCGGAACCGGAGCCGATGGAATGGAATCGGTGCTCTTCGTACTTTCCGCCGGTGACGTCGAAGCTGAAGATCTGACCCTGCGGTCTGGATACGTCGACTCCGGCGAACAGCGGGACGACGGTGAGTCCCTGCATCGCCAGCCCGAGGTTTCCGCGCAGCATCGCAGCCAAGCGGTTGGCTTTGCCGTTGAGCGAGAGACGGGCGCCTTCGATCTTCTCGTAGTGTTCGAGTTCGAGTTGGAAGAGCCGGATGAGGTCGAGTGCGACCCCGGCGGTGCCGGCGATGCCGATGACGGAGTAGTCGTCGGCGGCTTTGACCTTCTCCATCGAGTGCGAGGCGATGAGGTTGCCGATCGTCGCTCTCCGGTCACCGGCCATGAGGATGCCCGAGGCGGTGCGGAAGCAGATGATCGTCGTGCCCTCCGGGGACTGTTCGGCCAGATCCCGCACACCGGGGTGCGGCAGCGCTTCAGGCGCCGAGGAGCGGGCGAGTTCGACGAACGAATTGCTCGTCGAACTCAAGAATGCAGGAGGGAATCCTGCCATCTCATTGGCCGCCCTTCTGCACGAAGTTCTTGACGAACTCCTCCGCGTTCGACTCGAGCACACCGTCGATCTCGTCGAGGATGGAATCGACGTTCTGAGTGTTGATCTGTCCCTGCACGGCCTCCGGCGGATCGACGGGGGCGTCTCCCCCACCGGACGATTTGTCTCTCTGGACCTGTTCCTGCGAGCTCATCTCACACTCCTTCAGTCGTTCTTCGAACTCAGTCTATCCACTCCGAGTGCCTTGAGCAGGCCCTCGGCGGTTTCGATTCCCTTCACCCGATCGGCAAGCAGCTCACGGGTGCCTTTGAGCGGTTCGTGCATGGGCAGACGCACCACACCGAGGGCTCCCGCGTTGACCACGAGCGAGTCCCAGCTGGCGGCGACCAGATCCTCGCCGAGGCGGCTGACCGCCACGGAGCGCAGGAACGCGCGGGTCCCGTCGGGTGCGTTGACCACGGCGGCTTCGACCTCGGCGTCGGTGGTCATCCGACGGATGCGGCCGGCTCGTTCGAGCTTGTGGAACAGTCCCTTCTCCGGGCGCACATCGTGGTACTGGACGTCGATGAGGGCCAGCTTCGGATGGTCCCAGTCGATTCCCTCACGAGAACGGTAGCTCTCGAGCAGCACCCATTTGGCGACCCAGTCGATGGAGTCGGCCAGGGTCGTCGGGTCGGTCGAGAGCCCATCGAGGAATCGGCGCCATTCGGCGAGCACCTCGGCAGTTTCGGCATCCTCGGCATCGGCGTGTTCGAGGCACGCGGAGTAGAAGGCTTCTTGAATCTCCAATGCCGTTGTCGTCGTACCGTCGCTCAGCGCCAGCGGAGCCCTGAGGTCGAGGTCGTGGCTGACGTCCCACAGTGCCTGCAGGGCATCGGCGAGTTCGATCTGCGGTGCCAGCCCGGCCTCGATGAGTCCGAGGACGAGGGAGGTCGAACCGAAGCGGACGAACGTCGCAGGCTCCGCCAGGGTGGCGTCGCCGATGATCACGTGCAGCCGGCGGTATTTCGCGGGATCGGCATGTGGTTCGTCCCGGGTGTTGACGATGGGACGGCGCAGGGTGGTCTCGAGCCCCACTTCGGCTTCGAAGAAGTCGGCGCGGGACGAGATCTGGAAGCCCTTGCCCTCGCCTTCGCGACCGATGCCGACCCGTCCGGATCCGCACAGGATCTGCCGGGTGACGAAGAACGGGACGAGGCCCGCGACGATGTCGTCGAAGTCCGTGGACCGGTCGACGAGGTAATTCTCATGGGTGCCGTAGGAGGCTCCCTTGGAGTCCGTGTTGTTCTTGTACAGATTGACCGGTTCCGCGCTCTTCTCGAGGGTCCGCACCGATTCGAGGGCGACGAGGTCGCCGGCCCGGTCGAAGGTGACGATATCGCGTGGAGTGAGGACTTCCGGGGACGAGTACTCGGGATGAGCGTGGTCGACGTAGTAGCGGGCACCGTTCTCCGTGACGACGTTCGCCAGGTACTGGGCTTCGACGTCGTCCTGCGGGATATGGGTCAGCTGCGAGGAGTCGGCGTCGGCGATGTTCATGAAGAAGCCGCGGGCGTCGGCCAATGGAGACTCGGTGGCGAAGTCCCAGAAGTTCTGGGACGACTTCAGTCCGCGCGGCCCGGCATAGGCGTCGACGACACGCGCCGAGTCCCGCATCGGGTTCGCTCGCGGATTGCCCGGCTGGCTGAGGCCGAACTCCGTCTCGGCTCCCATGACGCGCCTGACTCTGAGCATCTGATTCTCCTCCAAGGTCTAGACTCGGGGACGTGGCAACGAAGAAATCTCATCTCCCCATCGCACTGATCGTCGACCTCATCCTCGTGGTTCTGTTCACGATCGTCGGTCATTACACACATTCTCACAATTTCGATCCGCAGGGGCTGATGACCACAGCGTGGCCGTTCGTCGCAGCCCTCGTCATCGCCTGGCTGCTCACGGCCGTCTGGGATCGGCCGATCGCTCCGTTGGCCACGGGAACCGGGGTCTGGGCTATCACCGTCCTCGTCGGACTCGTCCTGCGCGGTGTCACCGGAGCCGGCGGCGATCCGGGGTCGGTGCCGGTGAGCTTTATGATCGTCGCGACGTCGCTCAACCTCATCACTCTGGTCGGTTGGCGTCTCATCGCCACGGCCGTCTCCGGGGGTTCGGGCCGCCGCAAGCGCAGCCGTTGAGCATCTTCCCCTTCGGCACTGTGCACGGCCGGTAACGAGACGAGCCCGCCGCTTCCGTCAGCTGACGGAAGCGGCGGGCTCGTCGTTCTTACCGGACCCTTCTCAGACGAGGTCCGAGTTGGGCCGCACCTCGGCGATGTCGGTCTCGTACGGCACTGTCGGGGCTCCCCTGGTCGTGTCGAGGTGCATCATCCGCAGATGAGTGACCCGTTCACCCTTGCGCCCGGAGATCCGTGCCCATTCGTCGGGGTTCGTCGTGTTCGGCAGGTCTTCGTGTTCGCTGAACTCTTCGGCGATCGCATCCTCGAAGTGGCCGGGGCGCAGGCCGCGCTCGCCGGTGTCGAGCAGCGATTTGATTGCCGCCTTCTTCGCACGGTCGACGATGTTGTGGATCATCGCGCCGGAGGCGAAGGCCGAGAAGTGGAGGATTTCCTTCGACCCGTCGGCGTAGCTGACCTCGACGAATTCGTTCTCCGGAGTCTCTGCGAACATCCGTTCGACACAGCTGTCGATGAGTGCCGAGACCGCCTCGGCGGGGGTGTCGTGGCCGGCGAGCACGCTCGAATGCAGGGGCAGCTCCGCGGTGAGGTACTTCTCGAAGATGTCTCGGGCCGCTTCGGCGTCGGGGCGTTCGATGCGGATCTTCACATCAAGCCGGCCGGGGCGCAGGATCGCGGGGTCGATGAGGTCTTCGCGGTTCGACGCACCGATGACGATGACGTTGTCGAGCTGTTCGACTCCGTCAATCTCGGTGAGCAGCTGCGGCACGATCGTCGTCTCCACGTCCGACGACTTGCCGGTGCCGCGGGTGCGGAACAGTGATTCCATCTCGTCGAAGAACACCACGACGGGGAAGCCGGCCGACGCCTTCTCGCGTGCCCGGGCGAAGATCAGGCGCAGCTGACGTTCGGTTTCGCCGACGTACTTGTCGAGCAGCTCCGGACCTTTGATGTTGAGGAAGTAGGTCTTGCTCGTGCGGACCTTTCCGGTGCGGTCGGCCAGGGAGTTCGCCACGGCCTTTGCGATGAGCGTCTTTCCGCAGCCGGGAGGGCCGTAGAGCAGGATGCCCTTGGGCGGTTTGAGTCCGTGTTCGGTGTAGAGCTCGGGATGTTCGAAGGGCAGTTCGACGGCATCCTTGATCTGTTCGATCTGGTCGGCCAGTCCGCCGATGTCCTGGTAGGTGATGTCGGGGACTTCTTCGAGCAGCAGCGAGGAGACCTCGGGCTTCTCGACGACCTGCAGCGCGTAATGGGTCCGGGTGTCGACGATGACGGCATCGCCGACGCGCAGTCCTGCGTCGACGAGGCCGGCGGCGAGGGTGAAGACCTGCTCGTCATCGCCGGGAGCTCCGACGAGGATGCGCTGGGAGTCGACGAACTCACGGACGTTGACGACCGATCCCACGGGTGGGAACTCGCCGGTGCCGATGATGACGAGGCCTTCGGACAGGAGCACATCGGCTCCGGCTCGCAGCGTCTCGGGTTCGATTTCGGGGGCGACGGCCACGCGCATGCGTCGTCCGCCGACGATGACATCGGCCGTCACTGCGTTCTCGCCGAGCGCGATGAGCGTGCCCCAGTTGTTCGGCGGCTCGGTCAGGCGCCGAGCCTCTTCCTTGATCCGGTTCAGCTCATCACGGGCCGTGCGCAGAGTCTTCGACAGTGCTTCATTGCGTTTGCCCGCTGTGTAGAGCTGCTGGCGCAGGGACGCGGTGTCCTCGCGCAGCTTCTTCACCTCGGTCGTGGTCTCTGTCATCGATCCTCCTTCGGCCCTGTGCTGTTGCTGGTCGGGCTTTCTGTGACATCTGTGGGCTGCGCATCTGCGGAGTCCTCGGGCTCGGTGCGCAGGCGTCTGCCGGCCTCTCGCATCACCCGGCGCAGCTTCTTGCCGTGCGCGGTGCGGGTGCCGATCGCCGCCTCGGTGACTTCGGGCTCCGTCCACGCCGCCACATCCTCGGCGGCCGCGGTGGCTCCCTGGGGGCGTTTCTTCTTCTCCAGCGGACTGATGCCGTCGGCCATTCGGCGGGCCATGATGAGGAACCCGGTGTGGGCGATCATCCGGTGGTCGGGCCGGACGGCGAGTCCGTCGACGTGCCAGCCGCGGACCATGGCCTCCATGGACTCGGGTTCGGCGAACTTGCCGGAAGCGCGCAGGGCTTCGACGAAGCGTGAGAGCTGCGGGACAGTGGCGACATACGCGATGACGATTCCCCCGGGTGTCAGGGCTTCGCTGACGGCCTCGAGCGTGTTCCAGGGGGTGAGCATGTCGAGGACGACGCGGTCGACGCTGCCGGGCCCGAAGGTCTGCGGCAGAGTTTCGGCGAGGTCGCCCACGGTGACGGACCAGTTGTCCGGTTCGCCGTCGAAGAAGTCGGCGATGTTTCCGGCCGCGATCGTGGCGAATTCCTCACGCAGTTCGAACGAGTGCACGGATCCCGTCGCGCCCACGGCGCGCAGCAGCGCCATCGACAGGGCTCCGGATCCGACGCCGGCTTCGACGACGGTGGCGCCGGGGAAGATATCGCCGAGGGTGACGATGAGTCCCGAATCCTTCGGGTAGACGACTGCGGCGCCGCGGGGCATGGAGAGCACGAAGTCCTCGTAGCGCGGGCGGAAGACCTGGAAGTCGACTCCCCCGGTGTTCGCGACGATGATTCCTTCTGTGCGCCCGATGATGTCGTCGTGGCTGATGAGGCCCTTGTTCGTGTGGAAGTGCTCACCCGGGGCGAGCACGAAGGTGTGCATCCGCCCCTTGGGGTCGGTGAGCTGGACCTTCTCTCCGCGGCTCAGAACGCGCGGGGGCAGGGAATGCAGTGGCTGAGTCATGATGAGTCCACTCTACGCTGGTGAGGATTGCCTCACACAACCGGCTCAGGCTGCCAGGAGTTCGTCGAAGAATTCCTGCAGGTCGATGACTCCGACCAGGGTGTTGCCGTCCATGACCAGGCTGAACTGCGCCTTGGGGCGGTGGGTGAGCGATTCGAGCAGGTGCGGGGCCGTGATGTCCTTCGGCACTCCGATCCACCCGGCCAGAGGGCGGGCGACCTCGCCGGCGGGAACCGCTTCGAGGGTTTCGGCGAGGCGACCGGCTGCGGCGTGCCGGTCGACGAGACCGTACGGCAGCCCCTTCTGGTCGAGGACGACGATGAGGGTGCGCTCCTTCGCGTTCCCGAGCGTGTTCGCATAGTCGAGGGTGTCGGCCAGGTCGGCATCCCAGGTGGCGGCGATCGCGGGCTGGATGACCTGGGAGAGGTCGTAGGTCTCCATCTTCCGGGCCCGCTTAGCGTGGGTGGCGGCATCTCCGGCGGAGAACCACAGCATGATCGCAATGAGCGACATCCAGGCCACGGTCAGCGGTTCCGGCCGATCACCGCGGAGCAGCGGGGTGATGACCGACCAGCCGATGAAGCCGACGGCGATGATCCGGCCGACCCAGCTGGCCACGATCGTGCCGAGGAACTGCGAACCGGTGATGCGCCACATGATCGCCTGCAGCGCCCAGCCGCCGTCGAGCGGAATGCCCGGCAGCAGGTTGATCGCACCGAGGGCGACGTTGGCGAAGGTGACGGCGATGAGCAGCAGCCACGGCACCGAGGTGGGGCTGGCGGCGCTGAGACACCACCATCCCAGCAGGGCCAGGACGATGTTGACGATGGGGCCGACGATGGAGATGACGAAGCTCGTCATCGCCGCTTTGTCGCGCGGGTTGTCCATCTGGGGCTCGAAGCGGGTGAACCCTCCCCAGATGTTCAGCTCGATCGCGGCGACCTTCTGTCCGTAGAACTGGCCGGCGACGCCGTGCGCGAGTTCGTGGAGGAACACGGACGCGAAGAGGAGCACCGCATAGGCGAAGGCGACGAACCAGGCCCCGATCCCCAGATCCGGTCGGACCTGGTTGAGCCACGGGGTGAAGAGGATGGTGATCACGATGGCGGCGAGGAACCACGACCACGCCAGAATCACCGGAGCGCCGAGGACAGTGCCCAGGCGCAGACCCGATGACGCACCGGGGTGGTGGTTTTTCGCGGCCATTGAAGGGGTTCCTCCGGTCGATGTCGTGGTCAGCGGACCACTGAGGGTCGGTTACTCAGCCTAACAGCGACGACGCACTCATCGCTGGTCGCCACGTCGTGTCCGTGCAGGTCGTTACAGTGGAGTTATGGCCGAGCTCACCAGTTTGTCGCCCTCCCGGGCCAATGACTTCATCCAATGCCCTCTGAAGTTCCGTTTCCGCAGCATCGACAAGCTGCCGGAGCCGCCTTCGCAGGCGGCGTTCCGCGGCACGGTGGTCCATGCGGTGCTCGAGAAGCTGTTCACCGCACCGGCGGCCGAGCGCACGGCGGAGCTCGCGCAGACGATGCTCATGCCGGCGTGGGACGAGCTCGTCGAGAAGGACCCGGATGTGCTCGAGATCTTCGAGGGCGAATCGGAGAAGGAGACGTTCTTCACATCGGCGCGTCGGCTCATCGATTCCTACTTCGTGCTCGAGTATCCCGAGCATCTCGAACCGGAGGAGACGGAGAAGTTCGTCCGCACCACACTGGACAGCGGTCTCGAGCTGCGCGGGTTCATCGACCGCGTCGACGTCGCCCCGGGTGGGGAGCGGCGCCTCGTCGACTACAAGACGGGCAAGCAGCCGAAACCTCAGTACGGACGAGAAGCCAAGTTCCAGATGGGCTTCTACGCTCTCGTCGTCTACCGACTCTCCGGCGAGCTCGTCCACACCCTGCAGCTGATGTACCTGGGTTCGCGCAGCGTGCTGAAGTCTCATCCGACGATGGCGGAGGTCGAACAGACCCAGTTCGAGATCGATGCCATCTGGAAGGACATCATCGCCTCGGCCGAGTCGGACCGGTGGCGGCCGAAGAAGTCACCGCTGTGCAACTGGTGCACCTTCAAGCCGCTGTGCCCGGCGTGGGGCAACACCGCTCCCCCGACTCCGGAGATCACGAAGATCGTGGGAGCGTAGAGCTCAGGCGCTCTGCTGCGCACGGAGTCGTCGCAGGTCGGCGACACTGCGGCCTTCGAGGGTCTCCCATAGGGTTCGACCCGGACGGGGTTCGAGGTCGATGAAATGCGGGATCCCGATCGCAATGGTGCCGGCCGCCTCGGCACTGGCCAGACCCGGCTTCGAATCCTCCAGTGCCACACAGTCGGCAGGGGCGAGGTCGAGCAGCGCAGCCCCACGCAGGTAGGGCTCGGGATCCGGTTTGCCGGCGGTCACCTCATCGCCGGAGACGAGACCGGCGAAGCTGTCGGGCGGACAGCTGGCGATGACTGCCTCGGCCAGCGGGCGGTACGACATCGTGACCATGACGCTCGGAATGCCTTCGGTCTTCAGTTCGGCCAGCAGCTCCAGCGCACCGGGGCGGAAAGGCACGGACTCTCGGATCTGTCCGATGACGTTGCCCATCAGGGTCTCGACGATCTCCTCGGCGGGCAGGTCGAGCCCGGCCTCACGCATCATTCGGGCGGAGACGATCAGCTCGTTTCCGACGAATTCGAGCCCCTGCTCTTCCGACCAGGACAGCCCGTGGGCGTTCATGAGTTCGGTCTCTGCGCGGATCCAATACGGTTCGGTGTCGACGAGGGTTCCGTCCATGTCCCACAGGACGGCGGCAGGGTCGGCTGATGCATGGTTCGTCATACGCCCAGCGTAGTCTGGAACCATGAGTATTCTTCCATCCGGGTCCGGGGCACTCGTCTTCATCGCCTTCGAAGGTCAGGATGCCGATGCTTCCGAAGCGGCGAGTTCGCTGGTCAAGGATCTCATCGAGGTCTGGCACCTGGACGACTCCGAGATCCTCGACACCGATGGGTTCTACGAATTCCGCTTCTCCGAACCCGAGATCATCCGCGACGAGGACGGGACGGCGTCGATCGCCTGGCCGGGCATCGCGGTCCACCGAGGTCGCCTCGGCGAGCAGTCGATCACGGTCATCCACGGTCACGAACCGGGATTGAAATGGCGGGAGTTCCTCTCCCTCGTCCTCACCCACGTCGGCGATGACGATGCCGTCATCCTCCTCGGCGGTCTCCATGCCGAGGTTCCGCATACGCGTCCGCTGCCGGTGGTGGCCAATACGGAGGACGCAGAGCTTGCGTCCGAGCTCGGCATCGACGCCAACGGCTATGAGGGCCCCATCGGCATTCTCGGTCTCCTCGGCGTCGCCTGCCGGTGGCGCGGAGTCCGCGCCGTCAACCTGTGGGTGGGAGTACCGGACTATCTGGCCGAGTCGCCGTCGCCGAAAGCCGAACTCGCGTTGGCGAAGGCAGTCGAACGCTATGCCGGCATCGAAATCGACATCCACGTGCTCGAGGAGGAGAGCCGGGCATGGGAGCTCGGCGCCGATGAACTCGTCTCCTTCAATCCCCGGCTGGCAGAGCTCGTTCAAGCGCTGGAGAAGCAGAACGATTCGACGGAGCTGCCCGAAGCCAGCGGAGACGCCATCGCGGCCGAGTTCGAACGCTATCTGCGCAAACGCGGCCGCGATAAGTGAATCGCCGACTCCCGGTGGTCAGGCGGTGAACGCCGAGAGCTGTTAGTCGAGCGATATCAGTCGAGCAGGCGGATGCCCAGGAGGGCATCGACGGCGTCGGCAACTCGGTCGCCGGTGATGGCCGCTGTCTCCGACGGATCGGAGTCCGCATAGTGTTCGGCCCATTCGTCGAGGATCCCGAGAGCCCGCGGGCTGTCGAGGTCATCGGTGAGTGCTTCGCGCAGCAGGCCGATGATGTGCTCGCGCAGACCCTGGCGACATTCTGATTCGCATTTGGCCGCATGCTTCCATGCCTGCAGGCGTGCTTCTGCGATGGACAGCTGCTCCTCGGTGAAGCTCCAGTCGCTGCGGTAGTGGTTGGACAGGATCACGGTGCGAATGGCCATGGGGTCGACTCCGCGCTCGCGCAGCTTCGAGACGAGGACGAGGTTGCCCTTGGACTTGCTCATCTTCTCGCCGTCGAGGCCCACCATTCCGGTGTGCATATAGGTCTTCGCCATGGGTGTGTCCCGCCAGGCAGCAGCATGGGCGGCACTCATCTCATGGTGAGGGAAGATGAGGTCGCTGCCGCCTCCCTGCACGTCGACGGGGAAGCCGAGATACCGATCGGCGATGACAGTGCATTCGACATGCCAGCCCGGTCGTCCCTGGCCCAGTGTGCCTCCGTCCCAGGACGGTTCGCCTTCGCGTTCGGCCCGCCACAGCAGCGGATCGATGGGATTCTCCTTGCCCGGAGTCTCGGGGTCACCGCCGCGTTCGGCCGAGAGCGCTGCCATGGTCTCGGCGTCGTCATGGCTGACTGTGCCGAACGGTGGGGTGATCTGCGTCGACACACGGTAGTAGACGTCACCGCTGTCGAGAGTGTAGGCGGCCCCCTTGTCCACGAGATCGCGGACGCCGGCGGCGATCTCGTCGACGGATTCGACGACGCCGATGAAGTTCGCCGGCGGGATCACCCGCAGGGCTTCCATATCCTCTCGGAAGAGATCGATCTGCGACGAGGCGAGTTCGCGCCAGTCGACTCCCGTGGCGTCGGCCCTCTCCAGCAGCGGATCGTCGACGTCAGTGGTGTTCTGTGCGTACTCGACCTCGAGTCCCGCATCACGCCAGATCCGGTTGAGCAGGTCGAAGGCCACATAGGTGGAGGCGTGCCCGAGGTGCGTCGCATCGTAGGGGGTGATGCCGCAGACGTAGAGTCGAGCGGTCTGCTTGGATCCGCGCAGCCTGCGCGGGCTGCGTGTGCTCGTATCAAAAACCGTAGGCACCTTGCCGGTGCTGGTCAGACGGGGCAGTTGAGGTTCGGGCCATGACTTCACGGCACCCAGCCTAACCGAGAGGCAGGCGTTCGGCACTTCCGAGGCGAAGTGATGCCGGTTTCAGATCGGCGGCCAGGGAATTGCGGTGCGATCGTCCGGTGCGTCGGGGAAGAACTCGGCGGCGAGAAGCCGGTCGGCCCTGTCTTTCAGAGCCTCGATCTCGTCTGCCGACAGGCAGTCGCTCAGCTGCGTCCGCAGCCTCTCGTCCATGGCGGTGACTTCCTGAAGCGCATCGATCTCTTCGGCGCAGAACGAGGTGCGAGAGAAACCCCACAGAACGGTGCGCAGCTTCTCCTCATTGTGGAAGGTCAGTCCGTTGTCGATGCCGAAGACGCCGATGTCGGCCGCGGCGGTGCTCGGCAGGCAGCTGCCGGTGATGACATGACCGGCTTTGCGGTCGGCGTTGTTCGCGAGCAGGTCGAAGAAGGCAATGGAACGCAGGCTCTCGTCGACGGAATGGGAGAGTACGAGGTCGCGTCCGTCCTCGGTGCGCAGAGCGAAGATCGGTGTGTGATCGACGGGGATCGCGTTGACCGTCGACAGGGTCACGGCTTCGTCATCGTCGGAGGCTTCGACATAGGCCTGCAGGGATCCGCGGCCGGCGGGCAGATCATCGCGCAGAACCGTCGGCGGAACGACCCCCAGGTCGAGTGCGGCGGAGAGTCGATACGCCGCCACCTCGCGCAGGGCCAGTGTCTGTGCCGGGAAATCGTGCAGGGGCCGTTCGCCCGAGATGGGTTTGTAGACGGCCTTGATCGCCCGGCCCTCGTGTTCGAGCACGAGCAGTCGGGTGTCGTTGCTGGCGCGTGGGATCGATCCCATCTCCGTCCACTCCCCCGCAGCCAGTGCGTCGAGGAGAATCCCGTGGTCCATCACGGTTCAGGCGCGCGGGATCCCGTTGGCCCGGGGACACAGATGGCCGTCGGGTTCGAGCGGGAGGGAGCAGAACGGGCAGTCTCCGCGTCCGGCGCTGACGACCTGTTCTCCGCGGCGGGCGAATTCTCGGGCGGCGGCGGCGCCGAGGACGATGCGCAGGACTTCGCGTTCGACTTCGTCGTCATCGGGGTCGGCGGAGGTTCCGGCCTGGGCGTCCGCCTCGGTGAGTTCGAAGCATTCGATGACGAGTTCGTGCTTGACGGTGTCCCAGCCCAGGCTCATCGTGCCGACGCGGAACTCCGGTTCGATGGGCACGTTGAGCCCGGCGTTGTCGATGAGATCGTCGAGCGCCGTCTGCGGCACCCGCGCGGCCGGATCCTTGATCATCACCATATCGAGCAGTTCGGTGATCCGGTCGGAGAGGATCTCGACCTGCTCCTTCTCGACGACCACGGTCGTCAGCGCGTTGCCGGACTTCGCCTGGAGGAGGAACGTCCTCTCACCGGGGAGTCCGATTGTGCCGACGACGAAACGATCGGGTGTGGGGTGGTCGTACAGAGCTGCCATGTCTTCAGCCTAGTTCAAAGACTTACATGACGGTCCGGCCTGGGATACATTTGAGTCATGAGCACTGA
This sequence comes from Brevibacterium sp. OS20, assembly GCF_056837565.1. Taxonomy (NCBI): domain Bacteria; kingdom Bacillati; phylum Actinomycetota; class Actinomycetes; order Micrococcales; family Brevibacteriaceae; genus Brevibacterium; species Brevibacterium sp. OS20. The sequence goes on from NZ_CM166367.1 coordinate 2,100,974, forward strand.
TCCTCGTGAGGCCCTGGACGCATTCCTCGAAGCAGTGAGAGAGCACTACGCTGCATCCGCGCACCGCAATGGTGACCAAGACCCCCGAGTCGAAGCCGCTTATATGGCTTTGGCCGATGCCTTCGAAATCTACGAAGACGCGATCTACACCGCGTTCGACGAAGTCACTCCATTCGAACTCTTCGATGACGTCGAGGATGCCAAGGACGATGACGAGTTCCTCCTCGACGATGACGACGAGGACGACTGAGGGCCTGACAGAGCGTCGGACCTGCCGCTCTAGTCCGACGGACCCCAGGAGATCTGGTCGAGCACTTCGGCGATCTCATCCGCCAGTTCGACCTCGCTGGCGGTGACCTCGGCCAGCTGTGCCGAAGTGCGCGGCGAGACCAGGGTGCTCGCGATACCGTGCTGTCGGTTGAACGCCAGGGCGATGTCCAATGTCGACACGCCCAGAGCGGTCGCGGCACGACGGACGCCGGCAAGCACACGGTTCGACCGCTCGTCGAGGTAGGCACCGGCGTATTCGCTCAGCTCCCCCGCCAACCGCGAATCCTGGGGAGTCGCGTTCCGGTACTTGTCGGTGAGCACTCCGCGCCCCAGTCCCGCTCCGGCGATGAGTGAGACTCCCGCATAGTCGGCGGCCGGAACGAGCTCTGCCTCGGCCTCGCGGTTGAGCAGCGAGTATTCTGCGACGACACACGCGACCGGAATCCCGGCCCCGCGCATCTCCGCCAGCTGCCAACCGGTGTGGTGGGACACGCCCACGTAGCGGATCTTCCCGAGAGTGAGCAGGGTCTCGACCGCCGATGCGGTCTCGGCACGGTCGACCTCGGCATCGAAGACGTCGAGGACGAGCACGTCGAGGTGGTCGCGACCGACTGTGCGCAGCAGGGAATCGACTTGGCTGAGGATTCTCGAGCGCCCGAGTCCGGCCTCGATGTGGCCGGGTTCACTGATGGACACGCCCACCCGGGCCAGCAGCAGAATCTCTTCGGGAAGTCTCAGCCGTCCGAGCACCTCGGCGGAGATCGTAGCCGAGCTGGGCAGCTCGATGAGGTTGCCACCTGCGTCTTTGTACTCATCGACGAGGCGCTGGGCGACCTGGTCATCGACCCGATGCCCCCACTCGAAGGTTCCGAGACCCACATCGCTGACGTCCAGACCGGTAGTGCCGAGGCGTTGGTGCTTCATGCTTCTTGAGGTTACCCGATGCTGCGACTACCGTGGTTTCGTTCCCACCTCATATTCTCAAGGAGTCGTATGTACGACTGGCTGGTCGCTGCCGTGCTCGGAATCGTGCAGGCACTCACCGAGTTCCTCCCGATCTCCTCCTCGGCGCATGTGCGCATCGTCGGCGAACTTATGCTGCCCGGTTCGGATCCGGGCGCGTTCTTCACCGCCATCATCCAGATCGGCACCGAGGCGGCCGTCGTCGTCTACTTCTGGCGCGATATCGTCACAATCATCTCCAAATGGTGCAAGGCACTCGTCGGCAAGCATGATCGCAGGGACCCCGAGGTGCGCCTGGGTTGGCTGATCATCGTCGGTTCGATTCCCATCGTCATCATCGGCCTGCTCTTCCAGGACTACATCGAGGGTGCACTGCGCAGCCTCTGGATCACCGCGACGATGCTCATCGTCTTCGGTCTCATCATCGGCATCGCCGACTGGGCCGGGAAACGCGAACGCACCCTCGAGGACATGAACTGGGGTCAGGGCATCCTGTTCGGCTTCGCGCAGGCGCTCGCCGTCATTCCCGGCGTGTCACGCTCGGGCGGCACGATCATGGCCGGCCGTTTCATGGGCTTCGATCGTCCAGCGGCGGCTCGCTACTCGTTCCTGCTCGCCATTCCCGCCGTCGTCGGTTCCGGTCTCTACGGTGTGGCGCAGACGCTCGGTCGGAGTGAAGCCATGGTTCTCGGCTGGGGACCGACGATCCTCGCCACAGTGATTTCGTTCGCTCTCGGTCTCGTCGTCATCCACTGGTTCCTCAAGTACGTGGAGACGAAGTCCTTCGCCATCTTCGTCTGGTACCGCGTGGCCCTGGGCATCGTCCTCTACATCCTGCTCGGCACCGGAGTCCTCGCAGCAGTCTGAGCCCGCGCGTTTCATTTCGGGCTGTCGTCCGACACTCCAGCATCATCTGATCCCGGCATTCGCTCCTGAGTGCCGGGATCAGCGCATTCCGCCGCCGCCGACGGCGGCCGATTGGGCGAGTCCGGCGGCGGTCACCGACATCGCCGCGAGCACCGGCCTGTCACCGGAGAAGTCGATGACCGTGAACGATCCGGGAGCGACGCTCAGCCGTTGGAAATCGTCCAGCGGCATCCCCAGGGCGTCGGCGATGATCGCCTTGATGATGTCTCCATGGGAGACGATCATCGCCCACCGAGGCGGCGCCGATTTCTCGGTACCGTCCGTGGGCACTGCATCGGGCCGTGCTTCGGCATCGGCACGTTCGTCCTTACGCAGCTGGGCCACGAGATCACGGACTCGGGCTGTGGAACGTTCGGCCGCCTCGGTGATGGATTCCCCTCCGGGGAACCTGGCCTGCGACGCCGACTTCACTACGGTCGCCCACAGGGGCTCCTGGCCCAGTTCCTTGAGTGGCCGGCCCGTCCATTCGCCGTAGTCGAGCTCGATGACGGCCTCGTCGACGTCGATGCGATCGAAGTCAGCTGTTTCGGCTGCGATCGATGCGGTCTGTTCGCAGCGCTGCAGGGGCGAATGCAGCAGCTGGGTGAAGTGCCGATGCGGCAGCAGTTCGAGGTTGGCCCGCAGTGCCCGGGTTCCCTCATCGGTGAGGGACACGCCGGGTGCGCGTCCGGCCAGGATTCCGGAGACGTTGGCGCTGGAGAGGCCGTGCCGCAGCAGAACGATGACGGGCATACTCTCAAGATTAGCCCAGATCGTCTAGGGTGAGGCTATGAAACGTCAGCGTCCACGTATGACATACGAGTTCCGCAAGGTCTCGTTCTCTCGTGATGTGCCGCGGTCGGTCAGCCTGCAGGAACTCAACGACCAGGCGGAATACGGCCAATGGGAGCTCGCCCGCACCCGCATATCGGTCGGCGGAGTCCGCACCGTGTGGCTGCGCCGGAAGATCATGCCGTTGACGATGAGCAGCTGATGGTGTGAGATCGCCTTCCCTCGTTCCTGTTCTCACTGCCGGCCTCGTCACGATCACTGCAGGAGCGGCGATGTCCCTGCAGGGACGAGCGAACGGTCTGCTCGGGCAGGTGCTCGGACATGCCGTCTTCGCCGCGCTCGTCTCATTCTTCGTCGGCCTCCTCTGTGTCGGCATCGCCTTGGCAGTCTCGGCCCGATCCCGTGCTGCCGGCCGACGTCTCATCGCGCTGCTGCGGGATCGTACGCTGCCCTGGTGGATGCTCCTCGGGGGCTTGAGCGGCTGCCTCGTCGTCATCGCACAGGCCACGACCATTCCGCGGATCGGCGTGGCCATGTTCACGATGGCGTTCGTCTCCGGCCAGGTCACCGGTGGGCTCATCGTCGATGCCACCGAGCTGCCGCCGGGCGGCCGTCAGCGTCTGAGCGTCCTGCGCATCCTCGGCGTGGTCATCGTCCTCGCTTCCCTGGCCTTCGCCGCAGGTGACCGCCTGCAGTCGGGGATTCCGCTGTGGACTCCCCTGCTCCCGCTCGTCTCCGGGGCACTGACGAGTGTGCAGCAGGCGTTCAACGGCCATATCCGGGCTGCTGCCGAATCGGCGGTGGTCGCGACGACGGTGAACTTCACGGTCGGCTTCGCAGCACTCGTCGTCGGCACATTCGTCCTGCTCATGACCGGACATCCCTGGCGCGAATTCCCGACCGCGCCGGATCAGTGGTGGATCCTCCTCGGCGGGGCCTTCGGGGTGGTCTTCATCGCCCTGACGACGGTCACCGTAGCCAGGCTGGGTGTGCTGCTGCTCAGCCTGTTCGCGCTCTTCGGCAACCTCGTCGGGGCATTGGCCCTCGATGTGCTGCTGCCGATTCCCGGCTCCGATGTCACGCTGACCACGGTGCTCAGCGCCATCGGAGTGCTCATCGGTATCGTCGTGACGATTCTGCCGGTGCCGGTCGGGCCTTCAACTTCAGCGGTCAGGCCCAAATCAGCGGTCAGGCCTTCATCAGGAAGTCGCCGAGGACCCGCGTCCCGAACTTGAGCGCCGAGATCGGCACCCTCTCGTCGACGCCGTGGAACATGGCCGGGAAGTCGAGGTCGCCGGTCAGCTGGAGCGGAGCGAAGCCGTAGCCGGTGATTCCGAGCTCGGCCATCGACTTGTTGTCCGTGCCTCCGGAGAGCGTATAGGGCAGGACGTTCGCGCTCGGGTCGTCGGCGAGCAGGCTCTTCTGCATCTGCGCGACCAGCGGAGTGTCGAACGGCGACTCGAGCGCCTCGCCTTCGTCCTCGGCGGTGATGTCGATCCCCTCCCCCGCGAGTTCCTTGATCTTGAGCATGACGTCCTCGTGCTGTCCCGGCAGAGTGCGACAGTCGACGTAGGCGGTCGCGGTGCCGGGAATGACGTTGTGTTTGTATCCGGCTTCGAGGAACGACGGGTTGGAGGTGTTCTGCAGGGTCGGTGCCACGAACTTCTCGACCGAACCCAGCTCGGCGAGCAGCTGCGGAATCGTCTCTGCCGTGAACTCGATTCCCGTGAGCTCCGAGACGCCTTCGAGGAGCTTCCTTGTGGCCCGGGGGATCTCCTGCGGCCACGGGTGGTTGCCGATCCGGGTGATCGCGGCGGCGAGCCGCGTGACGGGGTTGTCGTCGTTTCGCTGAGATCCGTGTCCGGCGGTGCCGTGAGCGACGAGGTTGAGCCAGGCCAGCCCCTTCTCTGCCGTCTGGATGAGGTAGATCCGCTGGCCGCGGACGTCGACGGAGTAGCCGCCGACCTCCGAGATCGCCTCGGTGGCTCCCGAGAACAGCTCGGGACGGTTGCGCACCATATGGCGGGCACCGTAGTTTCCTCCGGCCTCCTCGTCGGCGAAGAACGCGATCACGAGGTCCCGACGCGGAGTGAGTCCCTGACGGAGCATGGCACGGACGGACGCGACGATCATCGCGTCCATGTTCTTCATGTCCACCGCTCCGCGGCCCCACAGCAGACCGTCTTTGACGACTCCTTCGAAGGGGTCGACGCTCCAGTCCTCCGCGGCCGCCGGAACGACGTCGGTGTGGCCGTGGACGACGAGTGCCGGAGCCTCCGGATCGGAGCCTTTCACACGAGCGACGAGATTGGCCCGGCCCGGGGAGGATTCGACGATTTCGGACTTCAGGTCAACCTCGGAGAGCCAGGACGCGATGAGTTCGGCGGCCGGCAGCTCCGGGTTGGCTTTGTTCCCGCCCCAGTTCTGTGTGTCGATGCGGATGAGCTGACGGCACAGTTCGGTGACTTCGTCCTCTGCGGTGCTGAAATCAAACACGGGACTCCCCTCGATGGTGGTTCGATCACGCGGCAGTGCTGTGATCGGCCTGACAGTCACCACCGTATCCCACCCGCGAGCCCGTCTCACAGACGAACGGGCGTGTATCAGCGGGTCAGAAGTTCATCCGTGGTGATCGGGATCGGGGCGGATGATCATTGAACCCGCAGAAGCCCCGATGCCGCAGACGTCTCCGACTGCCGAATACGAAAATGGCCTCCGGATCGAAATCCGGAGGCCATCTCCTCGTTGTGCGCGAAGGGGGACTTGAACCCCCACGCCCGATAAGTTGGGCACTAGCACCTCAAGCTAGCGCGTCTACCAATTCCGCCACTCGCGCTGGCAACAGAGATAACTCTACATGCGCGAAACGGTGTCGCAAAATCGAAATCGGGTTTTGTGACGCACTGCACTTATCACGCCATCATTCGAGGTGTGCCACCCGCGAGAGGACGTGCGGTTTGCCGTTCTTCAGGTCGAAGACCGCCGACTCCGCAGCCTCGTGACGACGCCCGGAGGTCAGCGCATAGCCGACCGTGCCGGGCAGCAGGATCGGCTTCGCGAAGGACACATCCCAGCGGTAGGACTCGAGCCGCGGATCCATTGCCGAGAACGCCCGGGAGGCGCTGTACATCCCATGGGCGATCTGCCGTGGGAATCCGAATCCCTTCGCGGCCAGACCGTTGAGGTGGATCGGATTGTAGTCACCGGAGACCTTCGCATAGCGCTGACCGATGATCGGATCCAGACGCCACAGGGCACTGGGCTGCGGCGCCGTGAACTCGAGGTGCGGCACCTGTGCCTTCGGCTTGGCTCCGGAGAGCTTCCGCCCCTTGGCCAAGTACGTCGAGACCTCGTCCATCACGGGACGACCGTCGACCTTCGCCTCGAGCCGAACCTCGATCGTGGTGCCCTTCGTGTGCTCGAAGGGACCGGCGAGCTCGAGGTGGAAGTCCACAACCTCGCCGAGGCGGGCCTGCGAATGCATATCGACGCGATTGTGGATGTGGACCATCCCCATCATCGGCAGCGGCACTTCGGGGTCGGCCAACAGCTGCATGCTCAGCGGGAAGCCGAGGATGTGCAGGTAGCCGGGGTGGACGATATCGTCCAGACCGTGACCGACGACGTGGGCGAAGCCCGCATAGGCGACCGGTTCGAGCGGAATGCTGCGATCGATCGCATGGTCCGGCAGCTCCGGACCGGTGCGCGGGCCCACCGGCAGGGTCTTGAGCAGGGCACGGGCATAGATGGGAAGCATCGAATCCGCCATCATGCACCCACCATGTTCTGACCGCAGACACGCAGCGTCTGTCCGTTGATGCCGCGGGCACCGCTGGATGCGAGGAAGCCGATCGCTTCGGCCACATCGACCGGCTGCCCGCCCTGCTGCAGGCTCGAGAGCCGGCGCGCGACCTGGCGTGTGAGAGTCGGCATCTTCGCGGTCATATCCGTTTCGATGAAGCCGGGTGCCACCGCGTTGATCGCTCCCCCGCGGGCGGCGAAGTCCTCCGCCGAGGCGGCCGTGAGTCCGATGACGCCGGCCTTCGAGGTCGCATAGTTCGTCTGGCCGCGGTTGCCCGCGATTCCCGAGGTCGAGGCCAGGGAGACGACCTGGGCGCCGTCGGCGAAGAGTCCTTTCTCCGCCAGGCGCGCATTGATCATCGTCTGCGCGGCGATGTTGACGGCGATGACAGAATCCCATTTGGCCGCGTCCATGTTCGCCAGCATCTTGTCGCGGGTGATGCCGGCGTTGTGGACGAGGACGTCCACGGGTGCCCCGAGCGCCTCGGCGATCTTGTCCGGGGCATCGGCTGCGGTGATGTCGAGCTGCAGCGACTTGCCGCCGATCCGGTTCATCACCTGCGCCAGCGCCTGCCCTGCCTGCGGCATGTCCACGCCGATGACGTAGGCGCCGTCGCGGGCGAGGTTCTCGGCGATCGCGGCTCCGATTCCACGTGCGGCACCGGTGACCACGGCAGTGCGACCGGCCAGCGGGCCGGCGTCACCGGTGGACATGAATTCGTCCAGGCTCAGCCGCTGACCGGCGTCCGAAGACACCGTGAGGAACTGGCCGGAGACATAAGCGGACTTGCCCGAGAGCAGGAACCACAGGGCCGCATTCACCGAGGGTGCGGTGAGGTCGACGCCGTCGAGCAAGATTCCGTTGGCGGTCGAGCCGGCGCGCATCTCGTGGGCGACGGACCGGGTGAAGCCGGTGATGCCCTGGGCGGTGGCGGCCTGCTCCGGTGTCTGGTTCTGCGCATCCGGTGCCGTCGAGATTGTGATCACTCGACCGCAGGTGGCAAGCGAACGCAGGGCGGCGCCGATTTCGAGCACGACCGGTGACAGGTCAGCCGGGGACTGCGCATCGTCGAGGACGGCGATGACGGCCCGCAGCTTCTCACCGGTCTGTGCGTTGCGGCGGACCTCAAGTCCGTTCTCCAGCAGCTGATCGGCCAGCCCCTGGGCCCCGGGACCGGTGCCGAGGACGAGGACCGGCTTGTTCTCATAGGACGCCGGGGTGGAGCCGAAGCGATTGAGTTCGACCGGCTGCGGCAGACCGAGGGTTTTGGCCACCTGCTTCAGCGGTCCGTTGACGAGGGAGAGATAGGTGTCTTTCATGCTGCCTCCACAATCGCAGTGAGTCCCTGTCCGCCTGCAGCGCAGATCGAGACCAGGGAGCGCTTCTTGCCGGTGGTCTTCAGGTGCTTGGCGGTGCTGGCGATGATGCGTCCGCCGGTGGCGGCGAAGGGGTGGCCGGCGGCCAAGCTCGAGCCCAGCGGGTTGAGCTTGTCGCGGTCGATGGTGCCCAGCGCCGCATCGAGACCGACCTTATCCTTGCAGAACTCTTCGGATTCCCAGGCGGCCAGGTGCGAGAGCACGGTGGAGGCGAATGCCTCGTGGATCTCGAAGACATCGAAGTCATCGAAGGTCAGCCCGTTGCGGGCCAGCAGCCGCGGAACTGCGTAGGCAGGGGCCATGAGCAGACCTTCGTCGCCGTCGACGAAATCGACGGCGGCGGCTTCGGCATCGACGAGGCGCGCCAACGGGGTGAAGCCGTGCTCGTCTGCCCAATCCTCACTGCCCAACAGCACCGAGGAGGCGCCGTCGGTCAGCGGAGTCGAGTTGCCGGCGGTCATGGTCGCCTCGGTGGCGAGCTTCCTGCCGAAGACGGGGTTGAGCTTCGCCAGGGATTCCACGGTCGAGTCGGCACGCATGTTCGTATCGCGGCTGACCCCGAGGTACGGGGTGGTGAGGTCATCGAAGAAGCCGGATTCCCATGCCGCGGCGAGGTTCTTGTGGGAGGCCACGGCCAGTTCGTCCTGGGCCTGTCGGCTGATGCCCCAGGCGGCGGTGGTGATCGCCTGATGCTCGCCCATGCTCAAGCCCGTGCGCGGTTCGCCCGTGCTCGGAGCCTGCGGTGCGAGGTAGGCGGGGCGGATCTGGGAGGCGATCTTCGCCTTCTGCACCATCGTCTTCGCACGGGTGAGCTCGAGGAGGATCTCGCGCATCGAATCGTTGATGACGATCGGAGCGTCGGACGTCGAATCCACGCCCGAGGCGATTCCGGATTCGATCTGCCCGGCATTGATCTTGTTGTTGAGGCTGACCACGGCTTCGAGGCCGGTGGCGCAGGCCTGACCGAGATCGAAGGCGGGGGTCGTCGGTGCCAGGGCGGAGCCGAGCACGGCTTCCCGGGTGAGGTTGAAGTCCTTCGAATGCTTGAGGACTGCACCTCCGGCGACCTCGCCGATGTTCTCTCCGGCCAGTCCGAAGCGGGCAACGAGCCCGTCGATGGCCGAGGTGAGCATATCGAGGTTCGTGGCCTTCGAGTACTGCTTGTTCGAGCGGGCGAAGGGAATTCGGTTGCCGCCGAGGATGACGGCGCGGTTGTTGGGAGCGGACATGTGCACCTCCGAGTGGTTGATTTAGCCGATACCGACAGTACCTGATACTGTCGGTTACATGAAATCGATCACAGACGGTCGCTCGACGAGATGGCAGAAGCATCGCGATGAGCGTCGTCGCGAACTTCTGCGTTCCGTGCGGCTCGTCGTCGACGAGTACGGCGACGATATGTCGATGGAGCAGATCTCTGACGCGACCGGGACGTCGAAGTCGGTGCTCTACCGATACTTCACCGACCGGGCAGGTCTGCAGGCGGCCATGGGTGAATGGGCGATGGGCGTCATCGTCCGGTCTCTCGACGAGGCCGCGGCCGCCTCGGCGAAGGGCGAGGGCTCAGCCGCGGCGCAGGAGTCCCTGGCCGCGATGATCCGCGCATTCGTCACGCTCGCCGCGAATTCTCCGAACGTGTATCGCTTCTGCGACACCGCGGTCAACCGGTTCGCGCCCGAGGAGACCGGCGGTTTCTTCAATTCCATTGCCGGGCAGCTGGCCGAACGCCTCGGGCTGAGCGGCGAACAGGCTCGGCTGTGGTCGGCCGGAGCGATCGGTTTCGTCCGCGCCGCCACCGAGACGTGGCTGTCCCGACCGGACCGGCCCGAGGAATTCGCCACCACCATCACCCATTGGCTCTGGGCAACCCTGCCCGAACAACGAGGAGTAGAACAATGAAGCTGTCTCTTGACCCGAAAGCCATCAACGACGTCCTCGACGGACATTGGGCAGAAGCTCGCCGACGCGGGCGGACTCTGGCCGAAGAGCCGTCGACCCATGACGATCCGGCCGATGATCTCGACACCGCACGAGCGAAGACCCTAGACGGGGTCATGATGATGGCCGAGACCGGGCTGCCGATGACCGGGCTGTCACCGGAGATGGGCGGAAAGAACGAACACGCAACGAACGTCGCCGGGTTCGAAGAGACCGTCACGGCCAACCCGAGCCTGCAGATCAAAGCCGGCGTCCAGTTCGGACTCTTCGGCGGAGCGATCCTCCATCTGGGAGACAAGGAGCAGCATCAGAAGTGGCTGCTCGACGCTCAGTCCGGCCGTCTGCTGGGTTCGTTCGCGATGACGGAGATCGGGCACGGCTCCGATGTGGCGAACGTGGCGACCACCGCCACCTACGATGAGGCGACCGAAGAGTTCGTCATCGAGACCCCTTTCCGGGCCGCAACGAAGGAGTACATCGGCAACGCCGCCCGCGATGCCCGGGCCGCCGTCGTCTTCGCTCAGCTCATCACCAAAGGTGTCAAGCACGGGGTGCATGCCTTCTTCGTGCCCGTCCGCGACGAGGCCGGTGAGCCGATGCCGGGAGTCTCGATCGAAGACGACGGCTACAAGGGCGGGCTCAAGGGAGTCGACAATGGTCGCCTCGCCTTCGACTCCGTGCGGATCCCACGCACCAACCTGCTCAATCGCTACGGAGACGTCACCGCCGACGGCACGTACTCCTCCCCCATCGAATCGCCGGGACGCCGCTTCTTCACGATGCTCGGCACCCTGGTCCAGGGTCGTGTTTCGCTCGACGGCGCCTCAGTGGTCGCATCGAAGATCGCCCTCGACATCGCCGTGCGCTACGGACTCGAGCGCAAGCAGTTCACGGCCGGCGATGACTTCGCCGAGACGACTCTGCTCGACTACGGCCAGCATCAGCGTCGCCTCATGCCGGCCCTCGCCGCCGTCTACGCCTCGGCGTTCGCGCACGAGAAGCTGCTGACCTCCTTCGAAGAGGTCTTCGCCGGAGCCGATGACTCCGAGGAGAACCGGGCTCTGCTCGAGACCCGGGCGGCTGCGTTCAAGGCCGACTCGACCTGGATGGCGCTCGACGTCATCCAGGAATGCCGTGAGGCCTGCGGCGGTGCCGGATTCATGGCGGAGAACCGCCTCGTCGGGCTGCGCGCCGACCTCGACGTCTACGTCACCTTCGAAGGCGACAACACGGTGCTGCTGCAGCTCGTGGCCAAGCGCCTGCTCGGCGACTATGCCAAGGAATTCGCGAACCTCGACGTCGGCGGAGCCGCCCGCTTCATCGGCACCCAGGCCGCCGAACATACGCTCTACCGCACCGGTCTGGCCAATGCCGGACGGGCGATCTCGGATGCGCTGACCCCGAACCTCGGCGACAAGCGGATCAGGTCGGGACGCCTGCAGCGGACACTGCTCGAAACGCGACTGGAGGTCATGGTCGCCGGAGTCGCTCAGGCACTGCGACCTGCGACGAAGATGCCGGCCGCGCAGGCGGCCGATCTGTTCAACGTCCACCAGCATGAGCTCATCGAGATGGCACGCGCCTATGTCGAGCTCGAGAAGTGGAAGGCGCTGGACGAGAAGATGAAGGAGCAGACCGACGCCGATCAGGCCAAGGCCTTCCGTCGTCTGCGTGACACCTACGGTCTCGGACTGATCGAGAAGCACATGGCCTGGCACCTCATGTACGGTCGCCTGCCGATGTCGCGTGCACGCCAGATCAACGAGACGCTGAACCGTCTGTGCAAGAAGCTTGCCGCCAATGCCCTCGACCTCGTCGAAGCATTCGGCTACTCGGATGTCCACCGTCGGGCCACCATCGCCTCCGGCGTCGAAGCCGAGCGTCAGGCAGAGGCCGCCGACTACTACCGTCGGGCGCGGGCTCGTCAGGACTTCCCGGTCGACGAGAAGCAGCTGCGCAAGGCCGCGAAGAAGAAGGCGAAGGCCGGCGCACGGTGACCGCAGGCCCGTGATCCGGGCACACCAGAAGACCCCCGCAGCGAACGGTCTGCGGGGGTCTTCTGGTGCTTGGGGAGATTCGGGTCGCCGGCTGGCGACGGTGCTCGCTACCAGCCAGCCCCGACGGTCTCAGTCGGCGAGGAAGTCGGCGAGCACCGCGGAGATCTTCTCTGTCTCGGTGAGGAACCCGTCGTGACCGACCGGGGAGTCGATGATGTGGTGTCGCACTCTCCCCGGCAGCGCCTCGGCGAGGATGCCCACCTGTTCCGGCGGGAACAGCCGATCCGAGGACACGGAGACCACGAGGTTGTCGGTGCAGGCGTCGGCCAGTGCCACCGTGAGGTCGGAGGAGCGACCTCGGCGCACATCGTGGTCGCGCAGGGCACGTGTGAGCACGATATAGCTGTGCGGATCGAACCGGGCGGTGAGCTTCTTGGCCTGATGGTCCAGGTACGAGGTCACCTCGTAGTAGTCCTCCGAACGCAGGCGGCGGGAGAAGCGTTCATTGAGATCGGCATCGTTGCGATACGTCAGGTGCGCGATCTGCCGGGCCAGTCCGAGACCATGACTGGGGAAGCTGCCGACGGCCGAATAGTCTCCGGAGTAGTAGTCGGCGTCGAGTTCGATCGCGCGTTCCTGCATCATCGCCCAGGCGATCTGGTCGGCTTCGCAGAAGGCCGGTGCGGCGATGACCGCACATTTGCGGACCTTCCGGCTGTCCAACAGAGCGAACTCGAGCGCTCGCGCACCACCCATGGATCCGCCGATGACGGCGACCCAGGAGTCGATGCCGAGGATCTGGGCGAGATTGTGCTCCAGACGTGCCATGTCGCGGATCGAGACCCGAGGGAATCGGGAGCCGTAGGCCAGACCGTCATCATAGGACGACTGCGGCCCGGTCGTTCCCGAGCAGCCTCCGAGGGAGTTCGCACACACCACGAAGTACTTGTCGGTGTCGACGGCTTCCCCGGGCCCGACGACACCCGCCCACCATTCGGTGACGCGGGTGTCGCCGGTCAGAGCATGCTCGATGAGGATCGCATTGGACCGGTCGGCGTTGAGGGCGCCGAATGTCTCATAGGCGATCTCGACCGTGCCGAAGGTGTGTCCCGAGTCCGTGCCGAAGCCGAGGATCCGTTCGACGGAAGTGCTCTGGGTGGTCATCTCAGGCCGCGGTCTGCGCCTTCGCCGCAGCTGCCGCGAAGCCCTTGTCGAGGTCGCCGATGATGTCGTCGACACCTTCGATGCCCACGGACAGGCGGACCAGTGCCGGGTTGACTCCGGCCGCCTTCTGGGCTTCCTCGTCGAGCTGAGCGTGCGTGGTCGAGGCCGGGTGGATGACGAGCGAGCGGACGTCGCCGATGTTCGCCACCAGCGAGTGCAGTTCGAGGGCGTCGACGAAGGCCACAGCGGCGTCGTATCCGCCGGCGATGTCGAAGGCGAGCACCGAACCCACGCCGTTCGGCAGGTACTTCTTGGCCAGTCCGTTCCAGGGGCTCGACTCGAGTCCGGCGTAGGCGACGCGGTCGACCTGGCTGTGAGCCTCGAGGTAGGCGGCGACCTTGTTCGCGTTCTCCACGTGGCGCTCGATGCGCAGGCTCAGGGTCTCGATGCCCTGGGCCAGCAGGAATGCGTTCGTCGGACTGAGCGAGGGTCCGAGGTCGCGCAGGCCCTGCACGCGAGCCTTGAGTCCGAAGGACACGTTCACTCCGAAAGCTCCGTCGGCGCCGAGGTCGCGAGCGAAGACGAGTCCGTTGTAGGAAGCGTCGGGTTCATTGAAGCCGGGGAACTTCTCCGGCTGTGCTCCGTAGTCGAAGTTGCCGCTGTCGACGAGGACACCGGCAACGGAGTTGCCGTGGCCGCCGAGGTACTTCGTGGCCGAGTGGAGCACGACGTCGGCGCCGTGTTCGATCGGACGCACGAGGTAGGGGCTGGCGAGGGTGTTGTCGACGATCAGCGGCACACCGGCATCGTGAGCGATTCCGGCGATCGCCTCGATGTCGAGGATGTCTGAGCGCGGGTTCGACACGACCTCGCCGAAGAGGAGCTTCGTGTTGTCCTGGATCGCGTTCTTCCACGCCTCATGGTCGTCGACATTGACGAAGGTGGTCTCGATGCCGAGCTTGCGCAGGGTGACGTCGAGGAGGTTGACGGTTCCGCCGTAGAGGCTGGAGCTGGCCACGATGTGGTCACCGGCTCCGGCGACGTTCGTGATCGCGAGGAATGCCGCGGACTGGCCCGAGGCGGTGAGGACGGCGTGGACGCCGCCTTCGAGATCGGCGATGCGGTTCTCGACGACCTCGTTCGTCGGGTTCGTCAGGCGGCTGTAGACGGGGCCGACGTCGGTCAGCGCAAAGCGCGCTGCGGCGTGGTCGACGTCGTTGAACACGAACGAGGTGGTCTGGTGGATGGGCAGGGCGCGCGAACCGGTGGTCGGATCGGGAACCTGTCCGGCATGGATCTGACGGGTTTCGAATGCCTGGGTCATGGTGACTCTCCTGTATGAGTGCGGTGGCGGTGTCGCTGGTTGAGGCGATGTGATGTGTCTACTGTCATCGACTTCGCCGGCTGGCACCCGCCTGTGTGTCATGTTGGCGTCATCGTGTGTCATGTTTCGTCACACCGCGCCGTGCAGTTGTCACACGTGTGCTGTGCCGACGATCACCGGAAGTTCCGCGCCTTCGTCGGCAGCTGCACCTCGAGGGGGACGAGTTTGTGCGCGTAGAGGCTGACCACGTCTCCCCCGCGCTGGATGAGTCCGGTGACGACGAGGGCGTTGCGGGAGGTCGCGACCGTGCGGAAGCGTTTCATCAGCCCGGCCGTGGCTACGACGTTGAGCATCCCGAATTCGTCTTCGAGGTTGATGAAGGTGATCCCCGAGGCGGTGGCCGGGCGCTGCCGATGGGTGACGATCGCGGCCACCGTCATCCGGGTTCCGTCCGCCGCACGCGCTGCATCTGCGGTCGATGAGTATCCGCGGGCGCTCAGCGTCTCGCGCATCATCTCCGTGGGGTAGCCGTCGACGGTGATCCCGGTGGAGAAGAGTTCGGCCAAGGTCGTATCGAAGGCGTCCATGGTCGGCAGGCTCGGCGCCGAGTCCACGCTCGCCGTTCCCGGCAGCAGCCCCGGATGGGCACCGGCGACTCCCCCGGCCAGCCACAGGGCCTGCCGTCGGTCGAGGTCGAATCCGGACAGGGCCCCGGCCGTGGCCAGCGATTCCAGGGCCTGCTTGCCGATGCCGGTGCGTTCGGCCAGGTCCGCCACCGAGGCGAAGGGAGCGATCTCGCGTTCGGTCACGATCACCTCGGCGAAGGAGCCGACATGCGCGACCGTGTCCAGCCCCAAGCGGATCCCCAGCTCCCCCGCCGAGGCGGTCGTGTCCTTGTCCTCCCCCGCTGAGGCGGTGTCCCCATCCCCGGCCTCTGCGACCCGTTCGAGGTCCGTGGCCGCCTGGGACCGGCGGATGTCGACGGGCAGGATCGGCACTCCGTGCCGGCGGGCATCGGCGATGAGCGACTGCGGGGAGTAGAAGCCCATCGGCTGGCTGCGCAGCAGACCGGCGGTGAAGGCGGCGTGGTGATGGTATTTGAACCAGGCGGACTGATAGACGAGGTTCGCGAAGCTGATGGCATGCGATTCGGGGAATCCGTAGTTCGCGAAGGCCGCGATGGTGGAGAAGATCGTCTCGGCGGTCTCCGCGTCGACTCCGCGCTCCATGGCTCCGGTACGGAACTTCTCGGCGAGTTCGGCCATCCGCTTCTCCGACCGACGGGAGCCCATGGCCTGCCGCAGCCGGTCGGCATCGGCCCCGGTGAACCCGCCGACGTCGATGGCCATCTGCATGAGCTGCTCTTGGAACAGAGGGACCCCGCAGGTCTTGGCCAAGGACTTCTCGAGCAGCGGGTGGAGGTATTCGACCTCATCCAGACCCTGCCGTCGGCGGATATAGGGGTGGACGGAGCCGCCTTGGATCGGCCCCGGTCGGATGAGGGCGACCTGCACGGCCAAGTCGTAGAACTTCTCCGGGCGCAGCCGGGGCAGGGTGGCCAGCTGGGCGCGGGATTCGACCTGGAAGACCCCGATCGCATCGGCACGGCAGAGCATCTCGTAGACGGCTTCGTCGTCGTCATCGATCTCCGCCCGGTCGATGAGGACCCCAGTATGACGGTGGACGAGTCCGACCATCTCGTGCAGGGCGGTGAGCATGCCCAGACCGAGCAGGTCGAACTTGACCAGGTCCATGGCCGCGCAGTCGTCCTTGTCCCATTGGACGACGGTGCGGTGGCCCATCGTCGCCTTCTCGATCGGCACGACTTCACCGATGGCACGGTCGGCCAGGATCATCCCGCCGGAGTGGATGCCCAGATGGCGCGGTGAGCCGAGCAGATCCTCGGCGACCTTGAGCACCGGTGCGGGCACCGGTGAGTCCTCGGCATCGGGCAGGCTCGACCACCGGTTGCTCGACTTCGAGAACGCATCCTGCTGGCCGGGGGCATAGCCGAGGCTGAAGGCGGCGTCCCGGATAGCCGATTTCGCACGGTAGGTGATGACATTGGCGACCTGGGCGGCCCGGTCACGACCGAAATGGTCGTAGACGTATTGGATGACCTCTTCGCGGCGGCCGGATTCGATGTCGATGTCGATGTCCGGGTACCCCTTGCGGTCCGGGGACAGGAACCGGTCGAAGAGCAGTCCGTGTTTGACGGCGTCGACGGCGGTGATGCCGAGGACGTAGCAGACCGCGGAGTTCGCCGCCGAACCCCGGCCTTGGCAGAAGATGCCCATATTGCGGCAGAACTCGGTGATGTCGAAGACGATGAGGAAGTAGCCGCAGAAGCCCAGTTGGGCGATCATGTCCATCTCCCGGTCCAGCTGCTCCCAGGCCCGCGGGTGCTCTGCTCGGGATCCGTAGCGGGTGCGGCCGCGTTCGGCGATGAGGCCACGCAGATACGTCTCCCCCTCGGTCTCATCGGGCATCGGCGCCTTCGGCAGGTCGGGACGGGCCGAGGAGAGGACGAAGGAGCAGTCCTGACCGATCCGCACCGCATTGTCCACAGCCTGCCGCGGGAATCGCGCGAGCATCTCCTCACCGGTGTGGATGCGTGCGCTCGCCGTCGCCGGCAGCCATCCGGCCAGTTCGTCCAGGGGCTTCCGCGACCGCACCGAGGCACGCACCTGAGCCGACTTCCACTCGGCCCGGGTGGCGAAGTGGACGGCGTTGCTGGCGATGATCGGCAGTCCCGTCCGCTGGGCCAGATCGCCGAGGTGGCGCAGCCTCTCGTCGTCATCCGGGGTTCCGTCCCGGCTGAGTTCGACGGCGACCCGGTCGGGTCCGAAGAGTGCGGTGAGTTCGCGCAGAGCGCTGAGCCCGCCGTCATCGTCGCCCAACGCTCGTCGCAGCGGTCCTTTGCGACAGCCGGTGAGGATCATCCAGTCTCCGTCCTCGGCCGCGAGTTCTTCGAGGTCGAAGAGCGGACGGTTCTTCTCACCGCGCAGGTTCGCCTCGGTGATGATCTGAGAGAGCTGGTGGTAGCCCTCGACACTGCGGGCGAGGACGAGCAGGTGGGTGGCATCGGGATCGGTCTGGCCGGGGATCTTCTCCTGCAATCCCACGGACAGCTCGGAGCCGAACACGGTGTCCAGCCCCACCTCGGCGGCGGCATGGGCGAAGCGGACGGCTCCGTAGAGTCCGTTGTGGTCGGTCAGCGCCAGGGAGCTCAGCCCGGCGGCGGCACCGGCGGCGACGAGCTCCTCGGGGTCGGAGGCTCCGTCGAGGAAGCTGAACTGGGAATGCACATGCAGCTCCGCCCAGTCGACCTGCTTCCGCAGCAGTCCCGGTCCGTGGTTCGGCCCCTGAGCGCTGCCGGCGCCTGTCGGCTCCTGATAACGGCTGCGTCCGTCCGAACCGCCGGGGCCGACCGAGACTTGGTAGCGGTCGGGACGGGAGAACGCAGGGGCGTCGGAGCCGTCGGCGTGCTTGTCGACAGGCTGTGTTCCTGCCGGGTTCTCGCCAGCAGGCTGTTTGTCCGCCGGGGAGGACGGGATGTCCTTGCCTTCGAGGCGGCGCGCCAGCTTCGACCACGGTGTGCGCGGGTTAGAGAATCCCATCGGGACCTCCTCTCAGATGGGGTCGTTGGTCAGCAGGTTGCCGGTCAGCGGTAACGGCCGGTGAGGTACCACTGACCGCGCTCTTTGCTCAGCAGAAGGGCACGGCCGGCGTCGGTGACCACCTGCAGCCGGGTGCGGTAGACGGCTCGGTTCGGGTCCCACCACCCGGATTCGATGGGCCAGGAACCGGAGTAGTCGGTGATGGTCTCGGTCTGCCCGGTGGGGAATCTGATCGTCGCCGGGGCCGCACCCAGGCCCGAGGGGCGTGCCTCCACCGGTGAGCCGTCCGCGGCGAGCACGTCGACGGCGGAGTGTTCGACGGTCGTCGGACGGGGTGCGTGCAGGGCACCGGGCCAGGGAGCGGCAGGGCTGCGTTCGGGAACGGCCGCCTGCTGCCACGGGGTCCACAGGTTCGTCTCTGCCGGGTCCCACCCGCCTTGGATGCCCGGAACCAGGACGGCATCGGGGCCGAACAGTCCCTGCAGACGCTCGAGCGTATGGGTGATCTGCCCGGTGTTCTCATCGAACAGGCTGCGTGTGGCACCGATCGGGGTGGTCAGTTCGGCCGCGATGAGGCGCAGCGCGATGATGCCGTCGTCGGAGAAATCCTCGGCGTCGGGCGCCGGCTCGTCGACGATGTCGAGTTCCTGCGGGTCAGGCTGTGCCGTGCGGGGTTTGTGTCCCGGATGCGAACCCCGGCCCACTCCCGCCAGCCAGCCTTCGGCCTGCCACCGCAGGCGGTCGGCGATCGCATTCTCCTGCATGTCCTCGATCCGCCAGGTCCGGGACGAGGACCGGCCGCCCGCGGCATCGAGTTCGATCGTGATCTGGGTGCAGACCAGCCCCTGTCTGCGCACCTTGGCCAGCAGGTCGGCACCGAGCTGGCGGGCGAGGAAGCCGAGGGTGTCGCTGCGGGTCGTCGGGGCATCGAGGTCGAGTTCGACGTCGAGCTGTTCGCCGCGGACATGATCGGCGAGCGGGGCTCCTGCCCGACCGGAGGCCAGGTCGTGCAGATGCCGACCGAAGGCGCCGAAGCGTGCGTTCACGTCTTTGGCCGCGAGGCGGGCGAGGTCACCGAGGGTGCGCAGCCCCAGCTGCAGGAAGACCTCGATCAGCGCGGTCGCCTCGGCGCCGGCGTATTCCAGGGTGGTGATCGGCTGGGCGGAGAGGAAATCCACGGTCTGTCCGGGTTCGACGCGGCGCGCCTGTCCGGCGGCGAGGACCGCGGCGAAGACGGTGTCGGCGATTCCGGGGAAGAACTCCCATCCGGTGTCATCGACGAGTGCCGAGACCAATGTCTCGACCGCATCGGCTTCGTCGGCGTAGCCGTGTCTGAGCGAGTCGAGAGGGATTGCCAATGTTCCCGGGCTGAGCAGGGTGAACCGTGCGACGAGGTTGTCGAGGGCACCGACCCCGGCACTGAAATGGCGGTTGTCGGCCTCTTCGTCCCAGACTGCGATGTGAGCTTCCGGACAGCGGTATCCCACGGCGCGTTTGTTGTTCCCGGCGGTGATTCCAGCGGCACGGGCCGGAGCATCGGCGGCGATGACCTTGCCGGCGTGGAGGACCGCGACAGGGCGGCCCGGTGCGACGTCGTGTTCGACCGCTGCGGCCACCGCCGGCCAGTCGGGAACGGTGAGCACGAGGGTGCGGCCGGACTCATCCGACATGGCTGATCACTTTCCGCAACTGCGTGATCGCCGACCACCGAGGATCATCGGCCGTGTCCGCGTTCGTGTCCGTGTCCTCTGCAGGAACGGCGCGTGCTTCGGCTGCCACGTTCGCAGTCCCTGCGGAGCCCCCGCCTGCCACCACTTCCAGCGTCCCCGCGGGGACGCTGGTGGGAGTCCCTGATGGTCCCGGCAGCAGGAACCGGTGGGTTCCCGTCTGTGAACGAGCACGGACGAGGCAGGACTGCAGACGTCCGCGACCATGTTCGGCACCCGACCAGCGGGTGTCGGTGATCTCGATCTGCTCCGTGCTGCCGGACATGGGGCGGAGGCTGATGAGGCTCATCCGCCGTTCACGGATCTTCGCCAGGAGTCGGGCCCGTTCGGAAGCGCTCGGGGCGAAGCCGGGGTCGACGAGGATGATGTCGAAGGACTCGATGAGGATCGAGGCCACTCGCAGCCAGTCCTCACCGGGAGTCGCGAGGTTGACGAAATGGTCGAGGTCCACACCGAGGTCGGCGATCGAGGACACGGACGGCTCGCCGAGTCCGATGCCGGCACACCACTTCTGCTCCCGGGTCGCCGCAGCGATCGTCGCCAGCCCGCAGCTCAGCGACAGCTCACCGGTGACGGTGACGAGTTCCCCACGCGGCAGGCCGCCGCGACGGAACAGCGGAGAGAGCACAGGATCCACCGGATGGGGCGGGATCTTATCGAACAGCGCCGCAGCCGTGGAGATCCCCGTCTCCCGGCTGAGCTGTTCGATGACTGGTGCTGCTGACATGACATCCATTATCGAACTGGTGTTCTAAATTGGCAAGATTCAGGCAGCCGCATTCTTCTCCCGGGCGTGTCGCCATTCGGCTTCGAACATCCATGCGATACAGAGGCCGAGGTCAAAGCCGTAACCGCCACCGACGGTGCCAGGATCGGCCGCTTTCGTGATCTTCTTGACCTCGGCGACGCGAACCGCTGTGTTGAACATCATCCGTCCCCTCACTCGACTTTCCAGAGGAAGCAGCTGAGAGCCGTCGGGCAGGTAGAAGGCAAAGGCGGCGGGACCGTGCATCGCTCCGGCGAAGTCCGCTCCGGTGCGTTCGATGCGCAGCTGATACTTGTGCACCACGGTGTGGTGACGACGGCAGAGCAGGATGAGATTGTCCATGTCCGTCGCCCCTCCCTGCGACCAGGGGCGGATGTGGTGGGCGTCGCATCGTCGGCGGCTCCGGCAGCCGGGGAACTGGCAGCAGACATCGCGCACACTCAGAGCCAGTCGCTGCCGCCTGCTCACCAGACGCTTCGACCGCCCGAGCATGAGGACGTCGCCTCCGGAGTCCTTGATCACCCCGCTGATGAGAGCCTCGCAGCTCAGACGCTCCGCCGTCGCTGCAGTGATGCCTCCGAATCCCTCGATCCGACAAGTCGTGTCCGCGCGCTCTTTCTGCGTCCCCGCGGGGACGTCTTCCTCGCACGTCGCCCCTGTCAGCATGTCCGCCCTGGACTTCCCTCCGGCAGGTGTCCCCGCGGGGACACCGGTTTCGGTCGCGGCCCTTGCGGGGATGCTCACCATCGGGGGCTCAAAAGCCGGGGCGGCTTCCACGGTGGCGCCGCTGCGGGTGATCACCTCGGCGGAGGCGTGGACGAGCAGGCGGGCACGGTCGGCATCGACCGAACCGGCGGGCGCAGCGCGAGGGAAAGCCCGGATGACCTCCATCAGGCACATCACCTGGGAGACCGGCTCGTACGGCACTTCCCCAGCACTGTTTTCGACTTCATCCTCCGCACCGGACTCTGCCGTCTCGCCCACCTCGGCGATAGGGCGCTCGAGAACCTGACGGGCAGCGTCGAGCATTGTGGCGATCTCCGCCGCTTCATCCTCCTCGAGCTCGATCGTGATGCGAGTGCGCCCTGGCCCCACCTGACGCATGCTCACACTGTCCTGAGCCAGATACAACGGGAACGGGCCGTTGTCGATCTTGTCGGCCAGCTGCTGATAGTTCTGCGAGATCCGACTGATCTGGCTGCCGGTGGCAAGTGTGGCCAGACGCAGCGCCTCATCGTCGCCGATCCGCTCCCCCAGCCGGGTCACCTCCCTCACCTTTGAGAAGCTGACATCACCGCCCGCCAAACTCTTCTTCACCTTCGGCATCTCCCGCAGCGCCCTCATCACACGCACATACTCGCGAGCCGTGTGCATGCTCACGGACGCCACATGCATCACCCACTCGGTCAGGGTCTTCACCCCGACCCATTCCGCCCACAGTCCCCGCCTTTCGACCTCGTCGATGAGGGCGATGACGCGTGCATGGCAGAACGAGATGCATGAGATGTTGCGCCGAATGTCATCCACGATCTGCGCACAGGTGAGGGTGCTGAGATCTACGTCGTCCGCGGATCCCCCATAGTCTTTCGAATCGACGCTCAGCCCATCGAGTTCCGCGGCCTTCGCTGCACGCGGTCGCACCGTCTCCCCCGAGGTCGAATCCGGCGCTGCTGCCTCCCTCGGGCGCCTTGCCCTCTCCACGATCACATCCCATGAATCGCCCAGTTCTTCGTTGCGCATGGCTCCCCTCCCCGCGGCCTTCCGGCCCTCCGGCTCCGCAGCCCCCATGACCGCCGACCGTGCCATCACTCTAGAACTCGGCGCTGACACGAGAATCCCTCTTATCCCTCTTTCCACTCATCATTCATTCCATAGATTCGATTCGTTTTCGTTTCCGATGGTGACACTCGCACACCCGACCCGGGCCACCGGTGCCGTGTCCAGACAACGTGCCCAGACGATGAGTCAGCGACGGCGCATCCGGGTAGGGTGACGTCATGACCGACGAAGCCCACGAGACCAGTACGCACGAATCCTCGACGCGTGATTCCTATGACGCGATCGCCCAGACCTACACGGAATGGATCGCCGATGAGCTCACCGCGAAACCTCATGATCGCGCAGTGCTCGGGGCCTTCTCCGAACTCGTCCTCGGCACCGGTTCAGCCGAGGTCCTCGACATGGGCTGCGGTCCGGGCCGCATCACCACATTTCTCGCCGCCCTCGGACTCGGACCGCGCGGACTCGACCTCTCTCCTGCCATGGTCGAACTCGCTCGGGGCCTCTATCCGACGCTTCCGTTCGACGTCGGATCGATGACCGCACTGCCCTATGCCGATGATTCCTTCTCCGGTCTCGTCGCCTGGTATTCGACCATCCACATCCCCGATGAGGAGCTTTCAACCGTCTTCGCCGAGGCGGCTCGCGTCCTTCGTCCGGGCGGCTGGTTCCAGCTGGCGTTTCAGCTCGGCGATCGAGTCGATCACTTCTCCGATCTCGCAGGCTTCGACGTCGACCTCGACTTCCACCGACGCTCGATCGATGACGTGCTCACCGCCCTTGCCCCTCATGGTTTCGTTCCGGCCACCCGTCTCGAACGCGAACCCGATCGGGCAGGCCGCTTTCCGGAGACGACTGGGCAGGGGTACCTCCTCGTGCGTAAGGCCAGTCTCTGAGGTGAGAAGATGAGGGGGATATGAATATCGACATCGTCTTCCATACTCCCGAGATCCCCGGCAACACCGGAAACGCCATCCGGCTTGCCGCGGTCACCGGGGCCCATCTTCATCTCGTCGAGCCCCTCGGCTTCGATCTCTCCGATGCGAAGCTGCGCCGCGCCGGGCTCGACTATCACGACCTCGCCCATGTCACCGTCCATCCATCGATCGACGAACTGTGGAGCCACCTCGGTGAGCGTCGGGTGATCGCGTTCAGCACGCACACGGACAATTCCTTCGCCGAGGTCGAATACCAAGACGGCGACGTCCTCCTCTTCGGGCGCGAGTCGACGGGGCTGCCCGACGAGGTCATCAACGACGACCATGTGGACATGGCGGTGCGGATCCCGATGCTGCCAGCCCGTCGTTCGCTCAACCTGGCGAATTCGGCATCCATCGCCATCTACGAAGCCTGGCGTCAGCACGGCTACGCAGGGGCCTGAACCCGCGTAGACTTCTTCGCGAACGCTTTACCTGAAAGGACCACAATGACCGCAAAGGTGCTCACCGTCGCCGGATCCGACGTATCCGGAGGAGCCGGACTCGAAGCCGACCTGAAGATGTTCGACGAATACGGTGCCTTCGGCACTGCCGCCGTCACCTGCATCGTCACCTTCGACCCCAATGACGGATTCGCCCACGTCCTCGAGTTCATCGAACCAGAGGTCGTCACCCGTCAGCTCGAATCGACGATGGCCGTGCACGAGTTCTCCGCCATCAAGTCCGGAATGCTCGGCTCCGTCGATTCGGCTCTGGTCCTCGCCGAGAAGCTGAAGACCAACGATCTGCCGTACGTCTTCGACCCTGTGCTCGTGTGCAAGGGCGCAGGCACCATGGTCGACCTCAAGGATCTCTTCGTCGAGAACCTCGTACCTCTGGCCACCGTCGTCACCCCGAACCTCGAAGAGGCCGCGACCCTGGCCGGGGTCGGCCCCATCGACTCCGTCGAAGGCATGGTCGAGGCCGCGAAGATCATCCACGGGCAGGGTGCGAAGAACGTCGTCGTCAAGGGCGGAGCCCGTCTCGCCGGAGACGATGCCATCGACATCCTCTTCGATGGTGAGAACGTGACGACTCTGCGTTCGCGCAAGGTCAACAACAAGCTCGTCAACGGCGCAGGCTGCTCCTTCGCTTCCTCGATCGCGGCGGGCATCGCCACCGGTCTGGACATCAAGGACGCGGTCGTCTCCGCGAAGGAGAAGGTCGCTCACGGAATCGCGAACTGCCTCGACAACGCCACCGGCGTCGCCTCGCTCTACCATCCGGCGGCTCGGGTGAGTCCCTCCCCCGAGGTCTCGGTCACCGTCGACTGATCACTGCTGCCGTAGCTGCGTCCCCGCGGGGACGCAGCCAGTCCGCAGACAGCAGATTGCCCCGCACACCATTCGGTGTACGGGGCAATCTGTATGAAGCTGTTGGGAACGCCAGAGATCAGCGCTTGCCGAAGCCCTTGTAGCGGTCCTTGAACTTCTCCACGCGGCCGGCGGAGTCGAGGATGCGCTGCTTGCCCGTGTAGAACGGGTGCGAAGCGGACGAGATCTCGACGTCGATCACGGGGTAGGTGTTGCCGTCTTCCCACTCGATGGTCTTGTCGCTCTTAGCGGTGGAGCGGGTGAGGAACTTGGTGCCGGAAGCCAGATCGTTGAACACGATCGGCGCGTATTCCGGGTGGATGTCCTTCTTCATTTTCTTACCTCTGCTGAATTCTTTCAGGCGCCTGATATGGGTCCGACCCATCTGCCAGTGCCCGAATTCGTCTGCTGGACACGCTCCGAACCGTAGGAACCGGACACGGAGCGACAGTCAATTCTAACTGATGGTCGTCAGCAAAGCGATTCGACACGGATATCCTACACTGTGGCCATGACCACGAAGGAACGCCTGTCCACTCAGTTCACTCTCCAACCCGCCGCCACCGCTCCGGAGCTCATGGCCGAATCGACGGCCGCCGCTCTGCCGACGGTCACCGGCGATGTCGACGTCTTCGCCATCGATCCGCAGATCGCCGACACCGCTGCTCTCCTCGGGGCCACGGATCTGCCGCCGGCCACCTCGGCGAACTGCGTCCTCGTCGCCGGTTCGCGAGGCGGTGAAGAACGCATCGCCGCATGCATGGTGCTCGCGAACACGCGCGCCGATGTCAACAAACGAGTCAAGAAGCTCCTCGACGTCCGCAAGGCGTCGTTCCTCCCGCTCGAGCGCGCCGTCAGCGAGTCCGGGATGGAGTACGGCGGGATCGGTCCGATCGGTCTGCCGGAGAACTATCGGGTGCTCATCGATTCCCGCGTCGCCGCTGCCGACGAGCTCATCATCGGTTCCGGTATCCGCGGCTCCAAGCTGCTTCTCTCCGGTTCAACGCTGGCGTCCCTGCCCGGCGCCGAGGTGTTCGAGGACCTGGCCAACGACATCGAGTGACCGTGTCGCTCAGTCAAACACCAGCTGTCCGTCCAGCCCCACCGGCCTGCCAGTTGCCCACCGTCAGTTCAGTCCCGCTCGTTCGATGACGAAGTCGATGAGCGGGGCGTAGAGGTTGGGCACGACGTCGTCATCGAGTGGGATGGTCGCCTCGATCTGTCCCTGCGCCTCGGCGACGAAGAGGGCCGGATCGTTGCAGTCGGCGTAGCCGATGGTCCGCAGTCCCCTGCTCGCGGCGGCTCCGGCCCACCCGTGGTCGGCCACGACGAGGTCGGGAGCCGATCCGCCGCGGGCGGCGACATCGTCGAGCAGAGCGTGCATGGGCTCGGCCAGGTGGGTGTGCGGACTGCCGCCGTGGAGATGCCAGGTCCATACGTTGTCGATCTGCCGGACGTCGCCCCCGATCTCCGGGACCGGGATGAAGTGATCGCGGACGTCGATGACCGCGCCGGCGGACTTCGCGGCCCGGGCGATGGCCATGTGCATGGGCAGCAGTCCGGCGGGGTGACCGGTGGCGAAGAGGATCCGGCCACCTGCCCGGGTGACTTCACCGACTGCCTCGGCGAGTCTCTCCAGTGCGTCGATGCAGGCGTCGGTGGAGATCGTGTCCACCCCTTCGACGAAGTCGGGATCCGGTCGCAGTCCGCAGCGTTCGACCATGAGCGCGAACACCGAGTCATAGTCCCAGCCGCGGGTGAGTTCGACGCCGAAGTCGAACTGGCGTTCCTGGTCGAGGAAGCGGTGGATGTGGGAGAGGTTGTTCTCCCTGGGAGTGGCGACCTCCCCGGTGATCCGTCCGGCTTCAAGGGCATGGGCTAGAGTGCTGCGGTTCATCGGCATTCGCTCGCTCTCGACAGTGGTTCTGGTCAATATGTCTCCGGGACGATCATACGAATGATGAGAGCAATCATCAGATCCTTCTCGGTGGGATCGCTCATAGCGACCAGCAGAGTGATGGCTGCCAGAGCATTGTTAGCGATGCGCTGATGTCCGTCGCGGCCGTCACCGTGCTCATTTCCGAAGAGTTGATCGTTGGGAAACCTCTATGCCACACGTCGGATGATGTCGCGCGCACCTTCCAACGTCAGCGACCAGTCCAGCGCAGTATTCGGAGACGCAATGATGCTGCCCTCATCGAAGTCGCGCAGAAGTGAAAAGCTCGGCACATAGGTCGAAAGCACATCGGCCACTCCCGACACCAGTTCGTCATTCGCCCGGGCCAGTACGGACACGATCGTGCCGTTCTCAGACAGCCTCCGTTCATTGAGCGCGGCGCCATCGATCGCATATCGCCGGAGAACGTCGTTAGCCCATTTCCGCAAGCGAACTCCCTCGGCCGATTTCACCCAGTATCCGACTGAGAGCACCAGCTCGAGGTCGTAGTGTTCGACCTGGTAGGTCTTGCCGTCCGAGGCAGTTGTCGCAAATTTTGCGACAACTGGAAGGCCCGCCAGCTCTTCGCGTTGGGCATTCGCGATGTGCTTGCCGATAGTCTTGATATCCCGCCCGAACAGCTCAGCCAGCTGTTTTCGTGTCAGCCACACAGAACCCCGTGCAGTGCGGACATCCAAGCGGACTCCGCCATCTTCAGTTCGAAAGACTTCCACTGACTCGTTCATGATGACACCGTAGCCTGAGGCACTGACTCAGCCTCACCCCTCCTGCAGGGCGAAGCAGGTGACCGCTGAGGCGGCTGCGACGTTGAGGGAGTCCACTCCCCCGCTCATGGGGATCATCACGGTCGAATCGCAGGCGGCGATCGTCGATCTCTTCAGCCCGTCTCCTTCGGTGCCGAAGACGACCGCGGTGCGGTCGGGTGCGGTAGCGGCGAACTCGCGCAGGCTCACCGAATCATCGTCGAGTGCCAGAGCCGCGACATGGAATCCGACCTCCTGGAGCTCGGCGATCCCGCCGGGCCAGGTCTCGATGCGCGTCCACGGCACTTGGAAGACCGTGCCCATCGACACACGGATCGAGCGGCGATAGAGCGGATCGGCGCAGCGCGGGGTCACGAGCACGGCATCGGCGCCGAACGCAGCGGCGGAGCGGAAGATCGCACCGACGTTGGTCGGGTGTTTTAAACTATGCACTCTACCGATGGAGGCACCTGGGGCATTCACCGCTACTCGCTGAGTTCCAGATGGAGGGTCGGATACGGTCGCCCATCCCCATCGAGCTCATCGCGCCCCACCTGCGCGAATCCTCGACTGAGGTAAAATCCGCAGGCTCCGGGATTCTGTTCATTCACGTCGACTCTGGTCACATCGAATTCGGCGATAGCCTGATTGAGCAGCTTTGTCCCGATACCCTCTCCTCGGGCCTCGTCCGTCACGAAAAGCATTTCAAGATTTCCTTCAGCGATTCCGGCGAAGCCGATCGGCTCTCCGGCTCGTTCGGCGACGATCAGACTCACGGCAGGAAAATATGCCGATGCAAGATTGCTCTCGATCCGATCGAAGTCAGACTCTTCGAGGAAGTCGTGCGACGCGCGCACGGCGCTGCGCCAAATTTCAACGAGCGCCGGATACTCGCCGGGACCATATGACGCGCGGATTTCAATAGCTTGTTCCTCCTGCATACCACTATCCTCGCAGGCTGGTGGTTCGCGAACCACCGATGAAGCGCACTCCCCGAATATTCTCTGCCCAAGCCAGGATGAGCAGCGATGACCTGCTCCGCGTGTTCCACCCGCTGCGACCATGCGGAACACTGCGCTAAGACAAGTCGCCCATGCCGCTGCACGCGCTGATGGACCGCCTCGCCGACTGCGGGCTCGATGCTCGCAACCGAGATCGCGCGGGAACATTGTCCCTGTGCGTTTTGAGCGTTTGATGGCGTAGAATGGGGACATGGCTGGAGCAATCACGCATGACAAGGCATCGCAGTTGCGCGATGCGGTGGACGAGGCGCTACGCGCCGCGCCGGAGATCACGGACAGCGCCCGTGCGGCGTTCGCTCGGCTGGTCGACGTGCTCGAGGCCAGCGACGACGCGGTCGTGTTTCCGGCCGAGGCGACGATCTCCACGAGCCAGGCGGCCGCGTTGCTCGGCGTCAGTCGAATGACCGTGGTGCGGTTGGTCGACCGTGGCGAGATGCGAGCGGAGACCAGCGCCGTGCACCGGCGGATCCCGGTGGCAGAGCTGGCCCGTTACCAGGCAGAGACTCGGACACGGAGGCGCTCGGCGATGGCCGAGCTCGCTGGTGACGTCACCGAGGACACGCCCGCCGACCGGGTGATCGAGACCCGGTGAGCGACGCTGCAGCGGGGAGCATCCGAGTCGCCGTCCTTGACGCGTGCGCGTTGGTGCCGATCAGACTGGCGACAACATTGCTGTGGCTATCCGAAGCAGGAATCTTTGAGTTGCTCTGGTCGGACCGTATCCTTGATGAGGTGCAGCGCAACCTCCCGAAGCTCGGCATCAGCGAGGAGAAGGCTGCCCACCGCGTGCGCACGATGCGTGAGGCTTTCGGGGGATCCGCGCTCATCGACGATTTCGATCACCTGATCGCGGACATGACCTGTGACCCGAAGGACTGCCACGTGCTCGCGGCCGCCGTGCGTGCTGAAGCCGACACGCTCGTGACGTTCAACCTCAAGGACTTCCCGCCGGATTCGACGAGCGGCTGGCAGGTTGATGCCCTCCATCCGGACATGTTCCTGACCGGCCTGCTCGCCGACGACCCCATCGGGGTCGTCGAGGCCCTGAGCCGGGGCAGCGCCGACCTGAGAAATCCGGCGCAGACTGCCACTGAGTTCCTCGCCTCGCTGACCGCGACGGTGCCGATCTTCGCCAACCTGGCCGCCGACCAGGTCCGCTCCCGCGCCGAGAGTCCCGACGAGCCAACCTCGCCGATCACCGCGCTCGTGAGCGCCGACCAGGAGGTGGCTGTGGCCGCGTTCGGCGAGACCGGAGACCTGACCGACCCCGCGCAGGTCGCGCTCCGGTGGTGGACCGTGCTCGCTGCAGAACCCGATGTGGCGCGCGGGCTCACGTTCGCACCCCGCGCGTGGGGCGACCACCAGTGGGCCATCGACATGCTCGCCGACAAGTCGCTCGCGTCGAGAGTGATCCACGCCGTCGATGAACCGGACCGGATCGCGTTCATGCGCTTCATCCCCGAGGTTGCCGCCACAGCGCAGGCGTTCGCCGCCTACGCGACGACAGTCACATTCCTCACGCTGGTCAGGCTCGACGACGGTACGTGGCGGGTGTGGGGTCTCGGCCCGGCGCTCATGGCCGCCAAGGACATCGTCGGCGACGCATAGATCAGGGGATGGCGCTGTCGTCGGGCTCGTGCACGAAACGCTAAACGTCGCCGACCGACGATTGTCGGTCTTTCGCAGTTCTGGGATGACCTTCGGCCCGTCCGAGCCCACTTTCGCCGTCAATGGGCAGCCGTCGAGAGCCAGATTCTCCTCGTTTACGACGTCAGCGTCACATTCACACTTAAGGGCGGTGACACGGTGCACGGTGAAGGACCTGGTAATGCATGAGGCTGTGATGTTACCTCCAGCGACAAGGGGAAACGCTGCGGTCGCCACAAGTGCATGAGACCCAGGCTTGGGGGTCGGAGCCAGCGGAATCGAGAAGGTTCAGGAGCAGGAAAGACTCTGCTCGACTACCCTTCGGCATCATCAAGTGTTTCGTCATGTCGTTCCCAGACGACGCAACTCGGGGGACACTGTTTCAAACTTCGATCTCCAGCCAAGAGCCGGGACCAAGTTCCGTCTCGTTCAGAAGATGTTCACGAGACGCACCGCTGCAGGCCGCATGGGGCGGTGGAGAAGGCCCCTGACCGCGCGGTCTTATCGACGTCGCGCCCGTCCCGGAATCAGCCTGGCGGAGTTGAGGATGAACGCGGTCTCGCTGCCGACGTGGATGAACGCCGCCAGCACCGGCGAGAGCAGCCCGACGGCGGCCAGGGTCATGCCGACGAGGTCGACGGCGACGGTGCCGGCGAAGTTGAACATCACGATCCGGCGGGCACGGCGGGCGACGTGCACAGTGTTGACGAGGTCGTCGAGGTCGGAGCTGATGAGCACGACGTCGGAGGACTCCCGGGCGATGTCGGTGCCCGAGCCCATGGCGACGCCAACCTGGGCGCGGGCCAGTGCCGGGGCGTCGTTGACGCCGTCGCCGACCATCGCGAGCCTGCGGCCGGCGGCTCGCTCGGCGTCGATCGCGGCGAGCTTCTCGTCCGGCAGCAGCCCGGCCCGCACGTCGTCGATACCCAGCTCAGCGGCGACGGCCTGGGCGGTCGCCTCCTGGTCGCCGGTGATCATCATCGTCCGCAGGCCACGGTGGCGCAGCTCGGCCACGGCGGCCTGCGCGCTCTCGCGGAGGGTGTCGGCCAGCAGTACCGTGCCCGCATAGCTGCCGTCGATGCCGACGTGGACGGCGGTGGCGGTGCCCTGACCGTCGACCGCCTCCGGGGCGTCGGGGACCAGGGCGCGGTTGCCAGCGGCGACGGCCTTGCCGGCGACCTTGGCGGTGACTCCCCGGCCGGGCAGGTAGACGAAATCGTCGCACGGGCCGACCGGGAGGCCCTGTGCGCGAGCGTGGTCGACGACGGCCTGGCCGAGCGGGTGTTCGGAGTACGCCTCTGCCGCGGCGGCCAGGACCAGCAGGCCGGCCGGGTCGATGCCGTCGGCGGTCCTGACGTCGACGACGGCGGGCTCTCCGGTGGTCAGCGTCCCGGTCTTGTCAAAGACCACCGTGTCCACCGTCGAGAGCGCCTCGAGGTGCGCGCCGGACTTGACGAAGGCCCCGGACCGGGCGATCCGCGCGATCGCAGCCAGCACGGCCAGCGGCGTGCCGGCGGCGATGCCGCAGGCACCAGCGACGACGACCGAGATCGTCGAGGTGAGGTCACGGGTGACCAGGAAGGTGATCGCCGCGCCGGCGAGAGCGATGTAGACCAGCCAGGCGGCCAGCCGGTCGGCCAGGCGCTGCACCGGCGGCTCGCTCGACTCCGCCTCCTTGACCGCGGCAATGATCCGGCCGTAGGAGGAATCGGTGCCGACACGCTCGGCCCGCACCTCGACCGCGCCGACCTGGTTGATCGACCCGGCGAAGACCTCGTCGCCGACCGTGACGTCGACCGGCAGCGGCTCGCCGGTGATCCGCGACTGGTCCGCCGTCGACTGCCCCGCGATCACGGTGCCGTCGACCGGGATCCGGCCGCCCGGGACGACCACGACGGTGTCCCCCTCGGCCACCTCGGCCAGGGACACCTCGACGGTGCCATCGTTCCGGCGGACCTGCACGGTCTCGGGCAGGAACGACATCAGATCGGTCAGGGCATCTCGTCCGCGGTCCATGGAGAGGTCCTCGAGGATCTCCGCGGCGAGGACGAACGCGGTGATCACCAGAGAGGTGGTCCACTCCCCGATCGCGGCCGCCGCGACAATGGCGATGAGCATGGAGGCCTCCATGCTCATCCGCCGGTGCCGGACGTCCTCGAACGCCTCCCGGGCGATCGGCCAGCAGCCCACCACGATCCCGACCACCGCCACGATCGGGACCGCCGGCCATGGCCAGGTCAACCCGAGGGCGACCGCGACAGCGCAGGCGGCCACGAACAGCGTCCGGGCCAGGTCGGCCCGGTCGATGCGCCGCCACAAGCTCGCACCCGACGGTCCCGCGGCTGGCGCGTCGACCGCCTCGAGTTCGGTCTTGCCGATCAACGCCCGGCCTCCTGCGAATCAGTGTCGGCGGTCATGGTCCCGTCGGTCGCCATGTGATGGGCCGGGGCGGAGTTGACGACGTGCTGGGCCTGGAACACCGCGTGCGCGACGAGCTCGCGGGCATGCTCGTCGATCAGGCTGTAGAACGCGCGATTGGCCTCTTGGCGGGCGGCGACGATCTTGCCCCACCGCAGCTTCGCCAGGTGCTGGGAGACCACCGTCGGCGACTTGCCCACCTCTTCGGCCAGCTCGCTCACCGACTTCTCCGACTCGCGCAGCGCCAGGACAATCCGCACCCGAGTCGCGTCGGAGAGCAGTGTAAACACCTCGGCGGCGAAGTCGGCGTACTGGCTGTCCGGGTTGAACGTGCAGTTCTTCGCATCTTCACTCATACTAAGATTCTAAGGTTGCTCTTTCCAGTCAGCAACTCCGCAGCAACCCAGGTGGCCGCAAGGTCAATTCAGGAGGACGTGGGCTGCTGGCGGGGCGGACACCCCGGGGCCAGGCAGGCTTGTCTACGACGACGGCCACGACACCGGCCCCGAACATCACTTTGCGAGGACGACGAGTCGCCCTAACCGTCGCTCCGGCGAGTCAGACGCGATCGTTGGCAGCGAAGGCAGAGTGCAGAGTGGCGACGATGACGCGAGCCGCGTCATCACGGTCGAGTCGACCGGCTGTGACCTCCTCGGCTGCGGCGTTCATCGTGAGGTGGGTGACCGCGAGCAGCCAGCCGACCGGCAGGTCCGCACGGAAGTCCCCTTCGCGCTGGCCGCGCTCGAGAAGGCTCCTCAACCGGGCTTCGGCCTTCTCATGCATCTCGCGGATGCGGGCCGGCTGCAGTTCGCGCTGAGCCACCACGAGCACGGCGCGGATGCGCTCCAAGAGCATCCAGCTCGAGGTGATCAGGGCTTCGAACGCCTCGCCTGGATCACCGTCGAGGGGCACGTCGGCCAGGACGGCCTCCGCCCCTTCCAGGCCGTCGACGAGGGTTGCATCGATGAGCTCGGCCCGGGTTTTGAAGTGCCCGTAGAGGGTCATCCGGCCGACGCCCGCCTCGGCGGCGATGTCTGCGACGGAGGCATCGGGATCCTTCCGGAGCGCGTCCGGCGTCGCCGCGAGGATCTTCGCCCGGTTGCGCTGGGCGTCGGCCCGCTGGTTGGCCGTCTTTCCTCGACGCACCGGCTGCTGTCCACCAGCGCCGGTCGCACCCTTACCGTTCGGCATGCTCCACCTCTAACTCGTACGGGAATATACGAGCTAGTATAGCGGTTGGATGTCGTACACCGATGATTGACTTCGGTTAAGGGCACCTCGCCCGTGACACCCCTGTCGAGAACGAAAGGACCAATGCAGCCATGAGAACGACGATGCAGAACAAGGGGGTGCGCCATGTCTGAGACGAATGCACCCGCACCCAGGACCGGGCCGAAGCAGTGGTGGGGGCTCGCGGTCCTCGTGATTCCGTCGACCCTGCTGTTCATGATGCTGACGATCCTGTTCCTGGCGGCCCCGAACATGGCTGCCGACCTGAACCCGACGAGCGCACAACTGCTGTGGATCCTCGACATCTACGGGTTCGTCATGGCCGGATTCTTGGTCGCTATGGGCGTTCTCGGCGATCGGATAGGCAAGCGGCTGCTCATGGTGATCGGCGCGGTTCTCTTCGGGATCGTGTCCATCGCTGCAGCGTTGACGACCAGTCCCGAGCTGATGATCGCCTGGCGCGCCGTCCTCGGCGTGGGAGGAGCCATGATGCTTCCGTCCACGCTGGGACTGATCTTCGTGCTCTTCGCCGACCCGAAGGCTCGGGGTGTCGCGATCGGTGTGTGGGCCGGCGGGATCTCCGCCGGCGTCGCCCTTGGACCTCTTCTGTCCGGGCTGCTGCTCGAAGCCTTCGGCTGGCAGGCGACGT
The DNA here is from genome assembly GCF_056837565.1 of Brevibacterium sp. OS20. Lineage (NCBI taxonomy): Bacteria > Bacillati > Actinomycetota > Actinomycetes > Micrococcales > Brevibacteriaceae > Brevibacterium > Brevibacterium sp. OS20. Next base: position 2,135,354 of record NZ_CM166367.1, read on the forward strand.
TCCTCGTCGCGGTGCCCGTGATGGCACTGGTGGCCATCGGCGCGCCGCTTCTGCTGCCCGAGCACAAGGATCCGAGTGCGAAGATCGATCTGTTCAGCGCACTGCTCCTGGTCGCGTCGCTGCTGGCCATCATCTACGGTGTCAAACGCCTCGCGGCCCAGGAGCCGGCCGGTCCGTCAATCGGCCTGTTGATCGCCGGAGCACTGGTCGGGATGTGGTTCGTGATTCGGCAGCTGCGTGCGCAGCAGCCACTACTGGACGTGCGCCTGTTCGCCAATCGCACCGTCAGCGGGGCACTTGCGGTGTTCCTGCTCTCGGCCGCGGCGCTGGGCGGGGTGTACTCGCTGTTCACCCAGTACCTGCAGCAGGTCCAGGGGCTTTCGCCCATGCAGGCTGGGCTGTCGATTCTGCCCGCCGCGGCGGTCCTCATCGTGGTCTCGACCCTCTCGCCCATGCTCGCCCGCAGATTCCGGCCAGGGAACGTGATCGCCGTCGGGTTGCTCACCCAGGTCGTCGGCTACGTCCTGTTCGCTCAGCTCGATGCCGGTACCGGTCTTGCGCTGGTGATCGCGAGCTTCGTCGTCACCTACCCCGGGGTCGCGCCGTCCATGGCGCTGACCACGGACCTGGTGGTGAGTTCGGTCCCGCCGGAGAAGACCGGCGGTGCGTCCGGGCTCGCGACGACCGTCAACGATCTGGGCATCTCCCTGGGTGTCGCGGTCATCGGCAGCGTCGGGATCGCAGCCTACCGCAGCCAGCTCAGCGACTCCTTGCCGAATGGACTGCCACCGGAGGCGGCGGCCGCGGCCGAGACTGGTATCGACGGTGCCATCGCTGCCGCCGGACAACTGCCCGGCGACCTCGGCGAGGCACTGACGACTGCGGCCGAGCAGGCGTTCACCGGCGGACTCAACGCCGCCGGGATCACCTCCGCGGCCATCGCCGCCGTCGCCGCTGTCATCGCCGCCGTCAGGCTGCGCCACATCCGCCCCACCGGGCAGGCCCACGACGACGCCGAGAAGGAGCCCGCTCAGGAGCCCTGATGCACCCCTGCGCTTCGTGTCCGGTGGGGCGAACGTCTCTGCCGGACACGAAGCGCCTACAACCGCCACCCGTACACCGAGGATACGGCAGGTCCGTCCCGCGAAATGGGGTGCCTGAACCACGCCGAAGGAGTGTGATGACGATGATCAATACTTCTATCGACACCGTCGGACACTCACCGACGATCCGGCGTGTGCTGCACTTTCTGCTCCCATGCGCCGCGCCGGAGGCATCGGATCGTTTCTCCCGAGCAGCGCAGACGCCATGTCCGCACAACTGAGTCGCCGGCCACGCACCCGAAGAGGTGCGCGGCCCGGATGTCTCAGTTCACCTGGTAGGCGATCGTCGTCATCATCCCGGCTTCCCCGTGGTAGACGTTGTGGCAATGCGAGAGCCACCGTCCGGGATTGTCAGCATCGAATTCGACCCGCAACGTTGTACCGGGTACAACGATCGAGGTGTCCTTGCGCGGCCCTCCCCCGGAATGCTGGTAGGTGTGTCCGTGCAGGTGCATCGGATGCCACATCTCAGTCGAGTTCTTGAACTCGAGGGCAACCCGCTCCCCTTCGACGATACCGAGGGCATCGCGCATGGGCTTGTCCATGTTCATGCGCTTGCCATTGATCGCCCAGTCGTACTTCTCCATGCCACCGGTCAACTCGAGGCTGAGAGTGCGGTCGACGGCGCGCTTCGGCAGAGCGACAGAACTCGCGGCTTTGAGGCTGTCCGCGGTCGCCGGGCTCTTCTGCTGGGGCAGCTTCACGTCCTTCGCAGGCGCGCTTCCCGAACCCGTGCGCAGAACAGCAAGGGCCTGGTTCTGCTTTCCTAGGGCTTCGGCGATGACTGCGAATGCGCCGTCGCCGGCAGTGACGACTGCGTCGTATCGCTCCCCCATCCCGAGGACGGCGCTTTCTGCCGTGAAGGGTTTGACGGGGAATCCGTCGGAGTGTGTGATCGTCATCTCGTGCTCGGTGACGCCGAAGCGGAAAGCGGTGTCGCCGGCGGCATTGATGATCCTCAGCCTGATCCGCTCTCCGGGCTTGGCGGCGAAGGTCTGTGGGTCGTTGGCGGGTTTGCCGTTGATCAGGTAGAGGGGGTAGTAGACGTCGCCTGCGTCGCCGCCGAGAAGAGGTGAGGTCGCGCCCATGAGGGTGTTGCCCATTCGCATCGGGCCCATGTCCATGTCCCCGTGTCCCCCGCTGTCGTGGTCCATCATTCCCTGGCCGAGCTCCGTCATCACTTCGTCTGGTGTCGCGGTGATGCCGTCGAGCCAGTCGTCGAGGACGATGACCCATTCTTTGTCGTAGTCGCCTTTCTCGTTCGGGTCATCGATGATCAGCGGCGCGTACAGGCCACGGTCTTGCTGCGTGCCGACGTGGGGATGGAACCAGAACGTGCCTGATTCGGGCAGTGTGAACTCGTAGTCAAACGACCCGCCGGGCTTCACGGCATCCTGGGTGAGGCTCGGTACGCCGTCCATGTCGTTGCGCAGCGCCAGTCCGTGCCAGTGGACGCTGGTCGGCTCAGGGAGATCGTTGGTGAAGGCGACTTTCAGGGTGTCGCCGACGTTGCCGCGCAGCGGTTTGGTCGCCGAGGCTCCCCTGTAGGCCCAGGTCTTCGCGGTCTTCCCGCCGAGGTCGAGGGTGACCGGCTCGGCGGTCAGCGCGCGCTGCACGACGGTACCGGTGCTGCGGCGCTTCGCCTCGGCACCGCTGACCGCGGTGCTGCTGGGTCTCACGAATGAAGGGGTCTTGTTGCCAGCGGTGCTGCATCCGGCGAGGCCGGCGGCGGTGAGAGTCATTGCGCTGACGGACAGGAACTGTCGACGGTTCAGGGTGGAATGCATGGGTGATGTCCTTGTGTGTCGGGGTGAGCGGAGCCACGGCATCGCGCTTGTGCGCTCGACGATCACGGATGATCGGAGGCGCAGGGCAACGTGGGCCCAGAAGCGGGCCATCGTTGTGAAGCCCGGCGTCGTGGCAGGCACGGCAGGGTCGTGGACCCGCCAAGGTGGCTGACTGAGGAGCGCACAGTCGGCGCTCTTCTGCTCACGTTCGGTGGATCGACAGCTCCAAATGCGTCAGCGCGAATCTGCGAGGCGTCTCGGACGGCGGCGTCGGCAGGGGTGCAGAGACGGGCGTGAGGACATCCGAGACGGACGGAACGGGAAGGGCTGGAATGCTCTCGGCCGTGGGCGCGGAGACACAGGTAGAGTCGCCGCTGTTCATGGCGTCTGCGCAGCCGCCGGAACCGTGCAGCGCCCCATGCGTTCCGGACATGCTCGACATTGAGGCGGTGGTAATCGTTCCGGTCGGCTGCGAGGACGCGTGAGCCGACGACGCCATGGAGGTCGTCACCGCTGCCGGCCCGCCGACAAGCGCGTGCATGCCGAGGAGACCCACGATCAGCAGTGCCGTGAGGACGACGAGCTGCAGCCAACGCCGACCGCGGCAGGGTTCACAGTTCGCGCTCTTCACAGCCACAGCATACCCCGGTGGTGTATCAGATTGAAGCGCTGGACACATTCTGAAGCGAGCCCGGCCGACCTTGCGGGAATACCCTGTGTGGGTATACGGTTCCTAAAAGGGTACCCACTGGGGGTACCCGATTAGAGAGGGTTATCCGATGACTGCCAACGAGTACCAAGTGACGGGCATGACCTGCGGGCACTGCGAGGCGTCGGTCCGCGAGGAGGTCGGCGAGATCGCCGGTGTCACCGGCATCGAGGTCAGCGCCGAGACGGGCAGGCTCGTGGTCACCACCTCCGGCGAGATCGACGATGCAGAGGTCCTGGCTGCCGTCGACGAGGCCGGCTATTCGGCCGTGCGCGTCTGATGAAGGCCCCAGCCAGCCTCGCGGCCCACGGCGCTGAGCGGCCGCGGCAGAGCAGAGAGAAGGCAACAGCATGAGCGCACCAGCGCCGCTGAGCGCGGATACCGGCATCGAGCTGGAGGTCGGTGGGATGACGTGCGCCTCCTGTGCGAACAGGATCGAGCGCAGGCTCAACAAGCTCGACGGCGTCACCGCGAGCGTCAACTACGCCACCGAAAAGGCCAAGGTCACCCTGCCCGCCGGCTACGACCCGGCCCTGCTGGTCGCCGAGGTCGAGAAGACCGGCTACACCGCGACACTGCCCCGGCCCGAAGCCGCGACGACAGACTCCAAAGGCAACGATCAGGACCAAGCCGATGATCCCGAACTGACCTCGCTCAAGCAGAGGCTGATCGGGTCGATCGTGCTCACGGTCCCGGTGATCGCGATGGCCATGATCCCGGTCTTGCAGTTCACCTACTGGCAGTGGGCTTCGCTGGCTCTGGCCGCGCCGGTGATCGTCTGGGCGGGGTGGCCGTTCCACAAGGCCGCATGGACCAACCTCAAGCACGGCACAGCCACGATGGACACCCTCGTCTCGATGGGCACGAGCGCGGCGTTCCTGTGGTCGCTCTATGCATTGTTCCTCGGCCACGCCGGCATGCCGGGGATGACGCATCCCTTCGAGTTCACCATCGCGCCGTCCGACGGCGCGGGCAACATCTACCTCGAGGCCGCCGCGGGTGTGACGATGTTCATCCTCGCCGGCCGCTACTTCGAGAAGCGCTCCAAGCGACAGGCCGGTGCCGCACTGCGCGCCCTGCTCGACCTCGGGGCGAAAGAGGTCTCCGTCCTGCGCGACGGCGTCGAGACCAAGATCCCGACCGGAGAGTTGGCCGTCGGTGACGAGTTCGTCGTCCGCCCCGGCGAGAAGATCGCCACCGACGGCACTGTCATGACCGGCACCTCGGCCGTGGACGCATCCATGCTCACCGGCGAGTCCGTTCCCGTCGAGGTCGTCGCCGGCGACGCGGTGACTGGGGCCACGGTCAACGCTGGCGGGCGTCTTGTCGTGCGGGCGACCCGGGTCGGTTCGGATACGCAGCTGGCACAGATGGCCAAGCTGGTGGAGGATGCCCAGTCCGGCAAGGCCGCCGCCCAGCGCCTGGCCGACCGGATCTCCGGCATCTTCGTACCGATCGTCATCGCCATCGCCCTCGTCACGCTCGGCGCATGGCTGATCTTCGGACCCGGCATCTCCGCCGCCTTCACCGCAGCCGTGGCAGTCCTCGTCATCGCCTGCCCCTGCGCCCTCGGCCTGGCCACCCCGACAGCACTGCTGGTCGGGACCGGCCGCGGCGCACAGATGGGCGTCCTCATCAAGGGCCCCGAAGTCCTCGAATCCACGCGCAAGGTCGACACCGTCGTCCTCGACAAGACCGGCACCGTCACCACCGGCAAGATGACCCTGGTCGACGCAATCACCGAGCCGGACACTGACCGCACCGAGCTGCTTCGCCTCGCCGGCGCTTTGGAAGACGCCTCCGAGCACCCGATCGCCCAGGCCATCGCCAAGGGCGCGGCGGTGGAGGTCGGGCAGCTGCCGACACCGGAGGACTTCGCCAACATCGAGGGCAAAGGCGTCCAGGGCGTCGTCGACGGCCGCGGCGCGCTCGTCGGCCGAGAGTCCCTGCTGGCCGAATGGTCACAGCACCTCTCCTCCGATGTCGCAGCCGCCAAGGCCGCGGCCGAGGACGAAGGTAAGACCGTCGTCGCCGTCGGCTGGGACGGACAGGCCCGCGGGATCCTCGTCGTCGCCGACACTGTCAAGCCCACCAGCGCCGAGGCGATCCAAGGCCTGAAGGACCTGGGTCTCACTCCGGTCCTGCTCACCGGCGACAACGAGGCCGTGGCCCGTCGGATCGCCGCCGAGGTCGGCATCGAGAAGGTCATCGCCGAGGTCCTGCCCAAGGACAAGGTCGACGTCGTCACCGGACTCCAGGGCGAGGGCAAGGTCGTCGCGATGGTCGGCGACGGCGTCAACGACGCCCCAGCACTGTCCCAGGCCGACCTGGGCCTGGCGATGGGCACCGGCACCGACGTCGCCATCGAGGCCTCCGACATCACCCTCGTGCGCGGGGACCTGCGGGCCGCGGTGGACGCGATCCGGCTCTCCCGCAAAACACTGGGCACAATCAAGTCCAACCTGTTCTGGGCCTTCGCCTACAACGTCGCGGCCATCCCTGTCGCAGCGCTGGGCATGCTCAATCCCATGCTCGCAGGCGCGGCGATGGCGTTCTCATCCGTCTTCGTCGTTGGCAACAGCCTCCGCCTGCGCGGGTTCCGCAGTGTCGCCAAACAGTGACGCCGCAGAACCCATCTCAGCCACACGAACACACGAACACACGAAAGGCATTGACCGAGAATGAGCAACGAACACCAGACACCCACCAGCTGCTGCAGCACCTCCCCTGCACCCGCAGCATCCGCCGACGAGGCAGCTGTCAGCACCGACTCCAGCTGCTGCGGCACGGCCAGCCAGGGAAGCCCCGAGGTCGAGGCCGGCCATCGCGAGAACCTAATCGTCGAAGGCGGCGACGACATGACCACCTGCCCCGTCATGGTCGGCAACCCTGTCAGTAAAAAAGCAGCAGAAGAAAAGGGCCTCTTCCGCGACTACGACGGGCAGCGCTACTGGCTCTGCTGCCCCGGCTGCGGACCGACCTTCGACTCCGACCCCGCCAAGTACGCCGCCAACATGGCTTGATCCACAGGCGCACCGGGACTGCAGCATCACCACTGCCGCCCTGGGTCTCGAGATCGAAGCTAATCGGTTCCACGCCCGTCGATCGACCTCTTGACTTATACCCCTTAGGGGTATGTTCTCGATGGGGTCAGACTAATGAATTGGAGATTTTATGCGTAAACGCCTCATGACCACCGTCGCCGCAGGAGTCCTCGGCGGAGCACTCGTGCTCACCGGCTGCAGCACTGGCGGAGACCAGGAACAGGCGACGCCCTCGTCGACCAGTCAGCACGAGGGCCACGGAAGCAGTGGCAGCAGCGACGGCGGCGGGATGGAGCACCCGATGGACGGTGGTCCCGCCCCCGCCGGCATCGAGAAGGCCGCGTCGCCGAAGTACCCGGTCGGCACCGAGGTCACGCTCACCGCCGACCACATGGAGGGCATGGGCGGCGCAAACGCCACGATCGTCGGCGCGTTCGACACCTACACCTACGCGGTGAACTTCACGCCCACCACTGGCGGGGATCCGATCAAGGACCACAAGTGGGTCGTGCAGGAGGAGATCAAGGACGCTGGTGATCAGCGTCTGGCCGACGGCACTGAGGCCACCTTGGAGGCCGAGCACATGGAAGGCATGAAGGGCGCGAAGGCGACCATCGCCTCCTCCACCGACGAGACCGTCTACATGGTCGACTACGAGTCCGACGGCATGACCATGACGAACCACAAGTGGGTCGTCGAGAGCGAGATCCAGCCGGCCTCCTGAGCCGGCCGCACGAGGGGAGCAAGACGATGACAGATCCGAACGAACATCAGCACCACCGCGTCGACACTGCCGAGAAGGCGCATGGCGACCACCACGCCGCCGCGACGCCGGACCATGCCCACGCGGCCGGTGCACACGCAGAGCATGAGGGACACGGCATGGACCACCGCGATCACGGTGAACATGCTGGTCACGGTGGTCATGCCGGGCATGGGGACCATGTGGGCCAGTTCCGGCGGCTGTTCTGGATCAACCTCGTCATCGCAGTGCCCGTGGTCGCTTTCTCACCGATGTTCGCCATGCTGCTCGGTTACTCGGTGCCCAACTGGGCGGGCTGGGTCGCCGCCGTGCTCGGCACCGTCATGTACGCCTGGGGCGGCACACCGTTCCTCACCGGTGCCGTCAGCGAGCTGAAAACCCGCAAACCCGGGATGATGCTGCTCATCGGACTCGGCATCACCGTCGCTTTCCTCGCCTCCTGGGCCGCCACTCTCGGGCTCGTCCACCACGAGCTCGAGTTCTGGTGGGAGCTGGCACTGCTGATCGTGATCATGCTGCTCGGTCACTGGATCGAGATGCGGTCCCTGGCCCAGACAACCTCGGCGCTGGACTCCCTGGCCGCGTTGCTGCCCGACGAAGCGGAGCGCGTCGAGGGTGACGAAACCGTCAAGGTCGACCCGGCCGAGCTGCGTGTCGACGACGTCGTCATCGTCCGCCCCGGCGGCAGTGTCCCCGCTGACGGTACGATCGTCGACGGCCGCGCCGACATGGACGAGTCGATGATCACCGGCGAGTCCCGCCCCGTCACTCGCGGCGAGGGCGATGCGGTCACCGCCGGCACTGTGGCCACTGACTCCGGATTGCGGGTGGAGATCACCGCCACCGGCGACGACACGGCACTGGCCGGCATCAACAGGCTCGTCGCCGAGGCCCAGGGGTCTTCGTCCCGCGCCCAGCGCATCGCCGACAAGGCGGCTGCCTTGCTGTTCTGGTTCGCCCTCGGGGCCGCTCTGATCACTGCCGTCGCCTGGACCCTCTTCGGGCTGCCCGACGATGCCGTCATCCGCACCATCACCGTGCTCGTCATCGCCTGCCCGCACGCGCTCGGTCTGGCGATCCCTCTGGTCGTGTCCATCGCCACCGAGCGCGCCGCCCGCGGCGGCGTCCTGATCAAGGACCGCCTCGCGCTGGAGTCCATGCGCCAGGTCGATGCGGTGCTCTTCGACAAGACCGGCACCCTGACCAAGGGCGACCCCACCGTCACCGGCGTCGAACCGACCGCAGGCCTGGACTCCGACGAGGTGCTCGCCCTGGCCGCCTCCGCCGAGGCCGACAGCGAGCACCCGCTCGCCCGGTCCATCTTCATCGCCGCCAAGGAGAAGAGCCTCGCCCTCGAACCGGCCAGTGGGTTCTCCTCCTCCCCGGCAGTCGGCGTCACCGCGACCGTGGCCGACCAGGAGATTCGCGTCGGCGGTCCACGGCTGCTCGAGGAGACCGGGCAGGACGAGGTCGACACGGCCCACGCGTGGCGAGCCGAGGGTGCGATCATCCTGCACGTCCTCCGCGACGGCCAAGTGATCGGCGGCCTCAAGCTCGCCGACGAGGTCCGGCCCGAGTCCCGCGACGCCGTCGACGCCCTCCATGAGCTCGGCGTCGAGGTCGTCATGATCACCGGCGACGCCGAGGCCGTGGCGAACGAGGTGGGCCGGGAACTCGGCATCGACCGTGTCTTCGCCGGCGTCCGCCCCGAGGACAAGTCCGCCAAGGTCGCTGCGCTCCAGGACGAGGGCAAGAGGGTCGCGATGGTCGGCGACGGCGTCAACGATGCCCCTGCGCTGGCGCAGTCCGACGTCGGTATCGCCATCGGGGCAGGCACAGACGTCGCCATCGCCTCTGCCGGCGTCATCCTCGCCAGCTCCGACCCGCGCAGCGTCCTGTCGGTCATCCAGCTCTCCCGTGCCGCATACCGTAAAATGAAGCAGAACCTGTGGTGGGCTGCCGGATACAACCTGCTCTCTGTACCGCTCGCGGCGGGCGTGCTCGCACCTGTCGGGTTCGTCCTGCCGATGTCGGTCGGCGCGATCCTGATGTCGATCTCCACTGTCGTCGTCGCGCTCAATGCCCAGCTGCTGCGTCGCATCGACCTCACCCCAGATGCCAGCACTCGCTCCGTCCTGGAGCGCCAGAAGTGAAGGACACACCCATGAACACCGACACTGCAACCGATGAGACCGGGGCGCACCAGCACGGTTACATCAGCGACAAGGACCGTTACCGCAACCGCATGAAGCGCATCGAAGGCCAGGCCCGCGGCATCACCAAGATGATCGACGACGAGAAGTACTGCATCGACATCCTCACCCAGGTCTCGGCGCTCACCCGGGCCCTGCAGGGGGTAGCGACCGGCCTGCTCGATGACCACCTCAAGCACTGCGTGCTCGACGCCGCCAAGCAAGGCGATGAGGACGCGGCCATCGCCAAGATCCAGGAAGCCACCGATGCCATCAATCGCCTCGTCCGCTCCTGATACCATCCGATTTCGCCAATACAGGATGCCTCGGACCGGTTGCGCCCCAGGTCAAGACAAGGCTCTCGATGTCTCCTGGCAGGCGTGCGCTGCGCTTCGTCTTGCCCTTGGCACCGGCGAAATCGGGCTGCTTTAGGTCTTACCTGACGACATGAACACTTTCACCTCAGAAAAGAGTTGGGCATGCCCCTTGCCATTGTTACTCCGATCCAGCCCTCCAGGAGCCGCCTGAGACTCTGCGCGACCATGACCGCGCTGGCGACCAGCGCCGTCCTCCTGCTCAGCGGCTGTGCTGATGCGGAACCGTCCGCTGACGCAGGATCCGATCACTCACTGGTGGTTGAGCATAATCTAGACGGACTGAATGCACGGGAAATCATCAAGCGCCTCGACACAACGAAGGTGGCAGATCGCTCGTCTGAACTCATCGCTTCGATTGAACCCGACCAACTCGTCCTGACCGACGATCAGAACAATCAAACCACTCTGCCGATGCCAAAAGACGAATTCTACGTCTCTATCGCCCCATATCGCGGCCAGACTCACGAATGCTACTTTCACAGCCTCACTACTTGCCGCGGCGAGCTCGCCAATACTGACGTCGACGTCACCGTGGTCGAGGCGACGTCCGGGAAGACCATCCTCGATGAAACACTCACGACTTACGACAACGGATTCGTCGGACTCTGGCTGCCCCGCGGCATTGACGCGACGCTCACGGTCAGAACCGAAGACCGCACCGCGAAACAAGACATCTCGACCCGCCTCGACGACCCCACCTGCTTGACTGGTCTTCAGCTGGCTTGACGCCCGGACGCTGAAAATGGCGAGGAGCTGCAGATCACCGCGATGGGCGAGCCGCGGCTTCGGAGGGTGAGCACGACTGACTTGCTGATTGCATCGATATCCTTCAATATAGAGGCATGTCTAATCAAGCATCTCTCACTGCACCCTCTGTGACGCGACGGCTCTCGACCCTGGACAGGTGGCTGCCGCTGTGGATCGGGCTGGCGATGGTCGCAGGCCTCCTCCTGGGACGATTCATCCCTGGAATCTCCAATCTGTTGTCGCATCTGGAGCTCGGCGGGATCTCCGTGCCGATCGCGCTCGGACTCCTCGTGATGATGTACCCGGTCCTGGCCAAGGTCCGCTACGACAAAGTCGCCGCTGTCACTGGCGACAAGAAACTCCTCATCTCCTCTCTGGTGCTCAATTGGCTCGCTGGCCCAGCGATCATGTTCGCCCTGGCCTGGATTTTCCTGCCCGACCTTCCCGAGTACCGCACCGGACTCATCATCGTCGGCCTTGCCCGTTGCATCGCCATGGTCGTGATCTGGAACGACCTGGCCTGCGGCGACCGAGAGGCGACCGCAGTGCTGGTGGCGATCAACTCGGTCTTCCAAGTCGTCATGTTCTCCGTCCTCGGCTGGTTCTACCTCAGCGTCCTACCGAGCTGGCTCGGTCTGGACACACATGGGCTCGAGGTCTCGATGGGTCAGATCGCTCTCAATGTCCTCGTCTTCCTCGGAGTGCCCCTGATCGCTGGGTTCGCCTCGCGGTGGATCGGTGAGAAGCGCAAGGGGCGAGACTGGTACGAGGAGAAATTCGTCCCAAAGGTCGGACCATGGGCCCTGTACGGGCTGCTGTTCACCGTCGTATTGCTCTTCGCCCTCCAAGGTGAGCAGATCACGAGCCAGCCTCTGGATGTCGTCCGGATCGCGCTGCCGCTGCTGGTGTACTTCACCGTCATGTGGTTCGCAGGTCTGTTGCTGGGCAAGGGCATCGGACTCGGCTATGCACGGTCGACCACTCTGGCATTCACCGCTGCGGGCAACAACTTCGAGCTGGCGATCGCCGTCGCGATCGGCACCTTCGGCGCGGCCTCCGGTCAAGCGCTGGCCGGCGTCGTCGGACCGCTCATCGAGGTGCCTGTCCTCGTCGGCCTCGTCTACGTCTCCCTCTGGGCCGCCAAGGCGTGGTTCCGCACCGATCCCTATAACCAGGAGGTACGAGCATCATGACCGACGAAGTACTGACGCCGTCATCCCCCGGCGGGGATTGCCTGCCCCAGGTACCGCCGGCTTCGGCTGGTCTCGGCCAGGAGATTGCCGCGACCCTTGCTGGCACTCTCAAGGCCCTCGCCGAACCGTTGCGTCTGCGGATGCTCTCGGCAATCGCTGTCGATCCTCGTGGAGAGTCGTGCGTGTGCGATCTCGCCGAGCTCGCCGACGTCTCTCAGCCGACCGTGTCCCACCATCTCAAGGTCCTCCGGACAGTGGGGCTGCTCGATTCCGAGCGCCGTGGGACCTGGGTCTGGTACCGCGTCGCTCCAGAGAAGGAGGCCGCCGTCGCCGCCTTGCTCGAGGGGTTCGCGCCCGCGGTTGTCGCTCCCACGGTGGAAGCGGAGACGACGACCGCCGCAGAGCTGGAGGGCATGGCCCTGCATATCGAACGCCTGGCCGCCGACCTCGCGAATGCGACGCCGCAGGTGCCGCAGGAGACCATCACCAGCATTGTCCGGGACTCGCACACTGCACTGGCTCGGTCGGCGAAGATCACACGCTACCTGGTGCCCCTGACCGAGCGCTTTGCCCGGCAGCGGCTGGCTGACCTCACCCGCGACCCAGCGACCGCCCCGCCACAAGTTCTATTCGTCTGCGTCGCCAACGCAGGTCGATCCCAGCTGGCAGCGGCGCTGACCCACAGTTTGTCCGGGGGCAGGGTTATCGCTCGGTCCGCCGGCTCGACCCCGGCGGTAGGCGTCCACCCGCACGTGCGCGACCTCGTCGCCGAGATCTACCGCGAGGCCGCCGACGAGGCGTTCCCCAAGCCGCTCACCGACGACGCTATTCGCGCAGCCGATGTGGTGGTGACCATGGGGTGCGGCGACGCCTGCCCCATCGTCCCCGGAGTCCGATACGAGGACTGGGCCGTCGGCGACCCGGCCTTGGCCTCGCCGGAGGGACTCGCCGCAATTCGTGACGACATCGCCGCACACGTCAGCCGACTCCTCAACACGCTCACCACCGAATGACTGAGAGAAGCACAGACATGAACGATCAAACACCCTCCGTCCTGTTCGTCTGCGTCCACAACGCCGGCCGCTCCCAGATGGCCGCCGGCTGGCTGCGCCACCTCGCTGGCGACCGCATCGAGGTCCGCTCGGCAGGATCCATGCCCGCCGAGCAGATCAACCCGGTCGCTGTAGAGGCCATGGCCGAGGCGGGGATCGACATCACCGCCGAGGAGCCCAAGGTCCTCACCACCGAGGCCGTGCAGGACTCCGACGTCGTGATCACGATGGGCTGCGGTGACGCTTGCCCGTTCTTCCCCGGCAAGCGCTACGAGGACTGGAAGCTCGACGATCCCGCTGGCCAGGGCATCGAGGCGGTGCGCCCGATCCGCGACGAAATCAGGTCTCGGATCGAGACGCTCATCTCAGAGTTGCTCGGCCAGGACCCGGCGCGGGCGTGAGTGACGTCGTCGTCATCGGAGGAGGCCAGGCCGGTCTCTCCGCCGGATACTTCCTCAGCCGCGCCGGCCTGGACTTCGTCATCCTCGACGAACAGGAACGACCGGGCGGGGCCTGGCAGCACGGCTGGCAATCGCTCAGGATGTTCTCCCCAGCCCAGTACAGTCCTCTGCCCGGATGGCCGATGCCTGCCCAGACCGGCGAGGAGTTCCCCACCGCGAGCCACGTTGTGGACTACCTCGCACGATACGAGGAGCGCTACGAGTTGCCTGTGCGCCGATCGGTCGGTGTCACCAGCGTCCGCCGGGAGAATGATCGTTGGATCGTGGAGACGGACGCAGGCTCTCTGAAAGCCGCTGCGGTGATCAGTGCCACCGGCACGTGGCAGAGCCCCTACCTGCCGTACGTCCCCGGTCAGGGCACGTTCTCCGGCAGGCAGCTGCACACCGTCGACTACGACTCGCCCGGCATGTTCGCCGGCCAACGGGTCGTGGTCGTCGGAGGAGGGAACTCGGCCGCGCAGATTCTCGCCGAGGTCTCCATGGTGGCCGAGACGCTGTGGGTCACCCGGCACCCGCCGCGATTCATGCCAGACGATGTCGACGGCAGAGTGCTCTTTGACGTCGCTACCGCCCGCGAGGCAGCCCGTCGCTCTGGCCGGAACCACGACGGTGTGGCCGGACTTGGAGACATCGTCATGGTGCCTCCCGTACAGGCAGCACGAGATCGCGGTGTCCTGGACCGTTCGCCCATGTTCGACCGCCTCAGCCCGACGGGAGTCTCCTGGAATGACGGCCGCGAGCACGAGTGCGATGCGATCATCTGGTGCACCGGCTTCCGCCCACACCTCAGCCACCTGAGCGGGCTCGGACTGACGCGCGAGAACGGCCATCCCGCCACCGACGGAACTCGAAGCATCGACCACCGTGGGCTGCACTTGCTCGGCTACGGCGACTGGACCGGATTCGCCTCCGCCACCATCATCGGCGCGGCTCGCACCGCCAAGCCCGCCGTCGCCGAGATCGGCGCTCGGATGGCTAGGGCCCAACGCTGATGTCGAGCGTATCGATGGCGCAGATGATATTGACGTCTATCGATGCGTCGCGTAGATTCTATATAGATCATCATCGAATCAAGGAGTTGCAGATGGACTGCTGGGAACACGAAGCGGCCGGGCAGGGTTCTGTCCCCGCCGTCGCCTTCTGCCAGCACTGCGGCGCGGCGCTGTGCCGGGAGCATGCGACAGTCTGCGCGGACGAGCGCGTGCGCCAGAACGCCGTGGGATCGCCCACGCGCCTGCTGCCCGATGGCCGGAAGATCTGCTGCGCGACTTGCCGCGAAGCTTTCGTCGAGTCCGTCTCCGTGCACCGAGCGGAGCAACGTCGGCGCGAACTGGCAGCCACTGGGCCAGAGTCCGCTGCCAAGTCGTGCTGATGCCGCTGGCGCGCCCCTGTTGATGAGTGGTGGACATGAACGCCATCCACTGGTCCCTCGACAATGACGAGCCGCTGGCATGCGGGGACTGCTCGGCCGCGATGACATCGCGGCCCGTGTCCGCGAGCTCCTGGTGGCTCTTCGCGTCGACTGAACAAAGGTAGATATCGTGATCGAGAAGAAGCCGACCGTCCTGTTCGTCTGCGTCAAGAACGCAGGCAAGTCGCAGATGGCCGCCGCACTCATGCGCCAGGTCGCCGGCAACTCCGTCCGGGTGCACTCGGCGGGCACCTCCCCTGGGACAGCGCTCAACGCCCTGTCCGCTGTCTCTGTCGCCGAGGTCGGGGCGAGCATAGACGGCGAGCACCCGAAACCGATTAGTCCCGACCTGCTGCGGACTGTGGACCGCGTCGTCGTGATCGGCGACGAGGCTGTCGTCGAGCCTGTGCCGGGGATGGCCGGGACTATCGAGACATGGACGATCGACGAGCCCTCGGCGCGAGGGATCGAGGGCGAGGAACGAATGCGCCTGGTCCGCGACGAGCTCGCCGAAAAGGTCCGTTGCCTGGCCGCGGAGCTTGTCAAGATGTCAGAGCCCTGAGCCGGTCACGCACCCATCGCCGTCGTCGCCTTCGCCCGCCTGGATGTTCTCTGGCGCGTTGGCGATCCTGAACACCGCCTCAAGGTCAGCGAGGACGGCGAAGCCGCTGACGACGGGGGCGGTCGCTTCGGCCGTCGGATTCACCAGGAGAGACTTGTCACCAGCAGCACTCACGTCACCACACATATGGATGCCAAAGGTCGACTGCGTCCACGATCGCCTCCCACCCGCTCGACTTTCACTCCATCATCAGCCGGTGCGCCGGCGCGCCCATCCGGCTACGGGTTATCCGCGTGTCCCCGTTGAGCTCAGTACCGAATTGAGCAGCTCATGGCACTCACCGCTGGTCGTCAATCCAGTCTTGCGCGCAGCGCCGCTTCGATCTGCTTCTGACCGGGTGCGCCAGCGAGTCCGCTCCCCGAGGCATAGACCCGGCACGCCAGCGAACGAACTCGTGTCGTTGGGAACAGGTCGACGCCGTCGACGAGGATCGTGGGCGAGCCTGCGAACTGCGTGTTCGTTGCATCGACCTCCGTATGAATCGTGACGATTTGGATGGGCACGGCCGTGAGTTCGAGAGCATCCAGCGCTGCGCGTGCGTTGGCTTCGGCGCTGACCGTGTTCGGGCAGTCGACGATGTGGAGCAGTTCGACCTTCACGAGATCCGCTCCTTCCGCGTCCGCGCTGCGCGCAGGCCGTTGAGGATCACGACCACCTCGGCGATCTCGTGCACCAGCACCACGGCGGCGAGTCCCAGGACGCCGAAGAGCGCGAGCGGCAGAAGCGCGGCGATGATCAGCAGCGACAGGATGATGTTCTGGTTGATGATGTGCCGCCCGCGCCGCGCGTGGTCGAACGCGCGCGGGAGTAGGCGCAGGTCGTGGCCGGTGAACGCGACGTCGGCGGACTCGATCGCCGCGTCGGAGCCGGTCGCGCCCATCGCGATCCCGATGTCCGCGGCTGCCAGCGCCGGGGCGTCGTTGATGCCGTCGCCGATCATCGCCACCGACCCGTGCTGGCCGAGTTCGTCGATCGCAGCGGCCTTGTCTTCGGGGCGCAGCTCCGCGCCGACGTCGTCGATCCCGGCCTGCGCAGCGAGGGCACGTGCGGTGCGGGCGTTGTCGCCGGTGAGCATGGTCACGCCGACGCCCTGGGACGCGAGCGTGCCGACGACCTCAGGGACCTCCGGTCGCAGCTCGTCACGGACGCCGATCGCGGCGACCGGCTCGCCGTCGCGGTGGACGATCACGACCGTCATGCCCTGCTCCTCCAGGCCCGCTACCCGGTCGTCGAGCGTCCCGGCGTTCAGCCAGCGGGGACTGCCGACGGTGATCCGCGCGCCGTCGAGCTCGCCTCCGATCCCGTGCCCGGCCTGCTCGGCCACGCCGTCGGCCGCAGGAGCGCCGGGAGAGGCAGCGGTGATCGCGGCCGCGAGGGGGTGGGTGCTGTGCTGCTCCAGTGCGGCCGCCCACGCCAGCGCCTCCGCCTCGCTCACACCGTCAGCGGTGAGGACGGTGGTGACGGTGGGCTCGCCCAGGGTGAGAGTGCCGGTCTTGTCGACGGCGACGTGACGGATCACGCCGAAGCGCTCGAACACGGCACCCGACTTGATGATCACCCCGAACTTGCTCGCCGACCCGATCGCGGCGACCACGGTCAACGGGACCGAGATCGCCAGCGCGCACGGCGACGCCGCCACGAGGACGACGAGGGCGCGAGTGATCCACAGCTCCGGGTCTCCGATCAGCGACCCGATCAGCGCCACCAGTGCAGCGAGGATCAGCACGCCGGGCACTAAAGGCCGGGCGATCCGGTCGGCGAGGCGGGCGCGGTCGCCCTTCTCGGCCTGCGCCTGCTCCACCAGCTCAACGATCGTGGTCAGCGAGTTGTCGGTGCCCGCCGCAGTCGTCTCGACCTCAAGCGCACCCGCGGTGTTGATCGCTCCCGCCGACACGGCGTCGCCGGGATCGACCTCGACCGGGATCGACTCGCCGGTGATCGCGGAGGTGTCCAGGCTGGAGCGTCCCGTGCGGACGATTCCGTCGGTCGCGATCCGCTCGCCCGGCCGCACCAGCATGAGCTGGCCGACGGCGAGGTCTTTCGCGGCGACCTCGACCGATGCGCCGTCGCGCCGGATGGCGGCGGTCTCCGGGACGAACTTGAGCAGCGCCCGGAGCCCGCCGCGGGCGCGGTCCATCGCCTTGTCCTCCAGTGCTTCCGCGATCGAGTAGAGGAACGCAAGGGCGGCGGCTTCCTCGACATAGCCGAGGATCACCGCACCTACCGCGCTGATCGTCATCAGCAAGCCGATCCCCAGCTTGCCCTTGAACAGCTTCCGGATCGCACCCGGCGTGAACGTCGACGCTCCCAGCAGCAGGCCGATCCAGAACAACACCAGCGCCAGGATCTCCGTCCCGGACCACTCCAACGCCAGACCGGTCAGGAAGGCGACGCCGGAGAAGACCGGGACCACGATCCCGCGATCGCGCCACCAGGGGCGCTCCGTCTCCTCGGGTTCTTCGTCGGTCGTGGTCTCGGGCTCGTCGCAGCCGCACGCCGCGCTCACTCGCCCGCCCCCGTCCCGCAGCAGCCGGGCACGGTGCACCGAGAGTCCACACAGGGCGCGTGCTCATCGACGGCCAGCGTCACGTCCACGAGCGCCGTGAGCGCCGCCGCGAGATGAGGGTCGGCGATCTCGTAGCGCGCCTGCCGCCCCTCGGGCTCGGCGACCACGATCCCGCAGTCGCGCAGGCATGTCAGGTGGTTCGACACGTTCGAGCGCGTCAGCTCCAGCTCGCGCGAGAGCACGGCCGGGTAGCTCGGGCCGTCGAGCAGGGTCATCAAGATACGGGATCGCGTCGGGTCCGCCATGGCCCGGCCGAGCCGGTTCATGACGCCGAGGCGTGAAGCAATGGTCAGCATATACTGAATTATACAGTGTACGCTGAACTATTGTCGATCCCTGTGTTGGCTCGACGCTGACCCCACCGCAGGGATCCCCTCGATGACTTCACGATCGGCGGCGAAGATTGCCGACCTGCATGTCCAGCGGGCGCATTTGACCGGCGGTTGCCTCTCTCCCGTGTGTGCTGGCGACCATGAGCACGGTGCCCGTGGCGGCCACCGCGGCCAGGATCGCGAACCCGGTTGCGTAGTTGCCGGTGACCTCGGCGAGGACCGCACCGGCCCCGGGAGCCAAGGCGGTGGCCAGCAGGACCGGGAGGCCGAGGACGCCAGAGAGGCGGCCGTATCCGCGTGCGCCCCACCGGTCGGTGACCGCGGTCGCCTGGAGCAGCGTCGCGATGCCGCGTCCGACTCCGGCGGTCATCGACGCCGCGACGAGCAGACCAACCGGCCCGGGGACCACAGCGAGCACCGCGGTGCTGACGGTGACGAGGCCGAACACGGTCGCAGTGCGCACGGTCAGCGAGGCATGTCGGGCAAGAGCGGTGTAGACGAGCCGACCGGCGACCTGGCCGAGACCGCCGAGGCCGAGCACCCAGGCGGCGGCCTGAGGACTCAGGCCGCGCTCGAGCATGAGCGGTACCAGAGCCAGCAGCGCAGCGTACATGGCCAGGGCGACCAAGGTCAGTCCGGCGGCAAGCAGCCGGAACCGTGCGTCCCGGACGACGCCAGAGGCATAGGCCTTCTCGGCCTCTGGTTCCTCCGCGTCGACGTGCACCGGGTGGGGCCAGGGGCGTCGCAGCACGAGCGAGTGGATCGGGAGCGTGAGGACCGCCAGCACGACCGCCGCCCAGAGGTAGGTGCCTCGCCATCCCACCTGTTCATACGCGGCTGCGGTCAACGGCGCGAAGACCGTGCTCGCCAGTCCTGCCACCAGCGTCAAGGTGGTCAGCGCGCCGAGGCGGCCGGCTGCGAACCAGCCGGTGATCGCGGCGAAGGCCGGCGGGTAGAGCACTCCGGCCATGGCGACTCCGGCCAGCGCCCAGCCGACGATGAACACCAGCAGGTTCGGCGACGCGGCGATCACCACCAGCGTCACGACGCCGAGACCCGAGCCAGCCGTCATGACGAGACGGGGTCCGTGCCGATCGATAAAGCGCCCGACCGGCACCCCGGCCAACGCCGACACAGCCAGGGCCACAGAGAACGCCGAGGTGACGGCCACCGGCGACCACCCGGTGTCCGCGCTGATCCGCGGAGCGAGCACCGGGAAGGCGTAGTAGAGCAGTCCCCAGGAGACGATCTCGGTCACGCACAGCGCCGCCAGCACCGCGCCCAGCGACGGGCGATGGGCGCGCTCAGGCAACGGCCACGCCCCGCGGCTGCCTGATCAGGGCGTCGACCACGTACCGGGCGTCGCGGTGGACCCCGCGCAGCGTGTTCGAGGAGAACGAGCGCTGGAACTCCAGGCCGAGGAATCCCAGCCCCGGCAGCGAAGTCGCCACGCCGCGGTCGTGCCTCGGCGCGCCGGCCCGGTCGAGGACGCCGAGCGAGGCGAGGTAGGGCAGGTGCGGCCGGTAGCCGGTCGCGAAGACCACCGAGTCGACCTCCTCGCAGGATCCGTCGGGCCACACGACCCCGTCCGGGGAGAACGCGGCGAACATCGGCCGCTGGTCGGGCCGGGCAGCCTCCAGCGCCCTCCTGTACTTTCCGGCGTCGATGACCGGTGTGCCTGTGATAATCCTGTTCAGGACCGACGGCGGCAGGAGGTCGGCGCGGGTGAGTTGCAACCACCAGTGCAGGTCACGCCCGGCGATCACCTGCGGCGCGAACCGCAGCCGGTCCCGCACCGCCAGCGACGTCCGGGCGTGCTCAGCCAGTTCGTGGGCGACCTGGACGGCGGAGTTGCCCGCCCCGACGACCACGACCCGCTGACCGGCGAACTCCTCCGGCGATCGGTAGTCGGCCACGTGCAGGACCCGGCCCTGGAATGCCTCCCTGCCGGGGATCGTCGGCACGTAGGGGCTGGCAAACGACCCCGAGGCAGCGACGAGCGCGTCCCCAACCAGGCGGCTCCCGTCGGCCAGCTCCACGGCAAAGCCCGGGCCGTCGGCGGCGACCTCGGTGACGCGGGCACCGGTGCGGACCTCGACGCCCAGCCACGCTGCGTAGCTGCGCAAGTAGTCGGCGACCTCGTCGCGGCCCGGGTACCCGTCGGGGTCGCCGGGGAACGGGTGACCCGGGAAGGCGCTGTACCGGCGAGGGGAGAATAGCCGCAGGCTGTCGTAGTAGCGCGGCCACGACCCGACTGGCTCGTCACCAGCCTCGATCACCACCGGCTCCCAGCCTCGGTCGCGGCCGGCACGGGCCGCGGCGAGGCCGGACTGCCCGCCGCCCACGATCAGCAGGCGACCGCGGCTCATCCGTCGGTCCTCGTGCCGATCTGGACCAGCTGGGGCGCGGGTGTGCAGCATCCGCCCGACGTCGCCTGCTCCGGGGGGTCGAACAGGCCGGACCCGCCGCACACGCCGGTGTCGGGCAGCTCCAGCTCGACTCGGTCAGCCGCCTCGTGATCGCCGGCGAGCTCGGCGGCGACGCTGCGGACCTGCTCGTATCCGGTCATCGCCAGGAACGTCGGCGCGCGGCCGTAGGACTTCGCGCCGACGATGTAGAAGCCCGGCTCCGGGTGGGCGAGGTCGGCTGCTCCCGTGGCGCGCACTGAGCCGCAGGAGTGAAGGTTTGGGTCGACTTCAGTGGCGACCTTCGTCGGAGCCTGCAGGCGCACGTCGAGGTCGAGGCGGACCTCGGAGAGGAACGACAGGTCCGGTCGGAAGCCCGTCGCGACGACCACTCGGTCCGCGGGCTCGAGCCGCCGCCCGTCTTCGCCCACCAAGACTGCCCGACCATCCTCGACGAGGACCCGCTCGACACGGAACCCGGTGACGAGGTCGACGTGGCCGTCTTCGACGGCCTTCTTTGCCCGCAAGCCCAGGGCACCGCGCTCGGGCAACTCGTCAGCCGACCCGCCACCGAAGGCGTTGCCGACGGTACCGCGGCGCAGCGCCCAGGTCACCCGGGTGCCCGGCTCGCGGCGGACCACTGCCGCGAGGTCGCCGATTGCTGTCGCGGCCGAGTGGCCGCTGCCGACCACGACGACGTGCTTGCCAGCCAGTTCGGCGGCCTCGTCGCGGCTCGGCGTGCGGTGATCAAGCAATCCGGCTTCGACGGCGGCGTGCTCGCCGAGAGCAGTCAGTCCCTCCGCGCCCGCCGGGCTCGGGGCCCGCCAGGTGCCTGACGCGTCGACGACGGCCTGGGCTTCGAGCCTCTCTTCTTCGCCGTCGGCGCGGCGGATGTGCACGACGAACGGCTGCTCCGCGCGGCCGGCGTCGACGGAGAGGTCGCGGCCCTTACGGCCCACCCCCACGACGCGCGAGCCGTAACGAACACGGTCGCCCAGCGCCTCGGCCAGCGGGGCCAGGTACTCCTCGACCCACTGAGAGCCGCTCGGGTAGCCGGTCTCGGGCGCGCTCCAGCCGGTCGGCTCGAGCAGCCGGCGCGACGCTGGGTCAATGAGTTCGGACCACGGCGAGAACAGGCGGACGTGGCCCCACTCGACCACGGCCGACGCCGGGCCGTCGCCCGACTCCAGGACCAGAGGCTCCAGGCCTCGCTCGAGCAGATGAGCAGCAGCGGCCAGGCCCTGCGGACCGGCCCCAATAACGACGACAGGATTCACTTCAACCTCCATGTATTGACGTTCTTCGATGGATTGAGCTTGCCTCACGTATCGACAGATGTCAATGCGTCAGGCAGAATGGAAGCATGAGCACTCCCCCAGCCATCGAATCCGCGGCCGACGTCGCGCCCTGCTGCGTCCTCGGTGAGACGATCGACGACACTGTCGCCCAGGATCTCGCCAAGGTGTTCAAGGCCCTCGGCGACCCCACCCGGGTCAAGCTGATGGCGCTTATCGCCGGCAGCACCGAGGGCGAGATGTGCGTCTGCGACCTCACAGAACCGGTGGGCCTGTCACAGCCGACGGTCTCCCACCACATGAAGCTGCTAGTCGATGCCGGCCTCGTCGAACGCGAGCAGCGCGGACGCTGGGCCTACTACCGGCCCACCATCGACACCCTCGCCGCCGCAGCAAAGGCGCTCATCGCCTGATGGGAGGCGCGTCGTCCGGGCCTATGACGCCGACCGACTGGCCCGCCGTCGACACGAACAACAACGCGATCGTCTTCGCCAGGTATGAGGTCGAGTCGCCGGCTCTGCCTCGACCCATGCCATGGTCCGAGGCGTCGTCGAGCACCCGGTGAACGTCGGTCTAGCAGCGGTCGCGATGGCAGCGTCGATCCGCTCGAGAACCTCGACAGCGCGCTTGACCACTGCGACAACATCGTCGACACTGCAGACTTCTACTTATGGGCCCGTCGGCGAGGTCATCTGGTAAGCGCTCCAATGCCCCTGAACTCTAGTGCAACCTCGTCGCATAGAGCGCGAGTGCCGAGGCCGCCGCGACGTTTAACGAGTCAACTCCGCCCATCATCGGGATCGTGACTCTTCTGTCGAGCCGCTGCTCAGTCGCTTGAGTCAGCCCAGGACCCTCGGAGCCGAAGACGAGAGCGAGCTTCTCATAATCTTCAGCGACCAGCTCGTCCAAAGTGATCGCGCCCTCGCCTAGAGTCATGCCCGCAACGACGAACCCTGCATCCTGGAGGGTGTCGATGCTCTCTGGCCAAGGATCGATTCTTGTCCACGGCACTTGGAAGACCGTACCCATCGACACTCGGATCGCTCGCCGGTACAAGGGGTCAGCGCAACGAGGGGTCACGAGGACCGCATCGACGCCCATCGCTGCGGCAGAACGAATTAGAGCACCAACGTTCGTATGGTCGACGATATCTTCGATGATGACGATGCGCCTGGCGTCCTCGACCAGGGAAGCGACCGGGGCCAGGGCGGGTCGGGCCATCGCTGCCAGGGCACCTCGGTGCAGGTGGAATCCGGTCAGTGTTTCGACGGCGGCATCCGTGCCGATGAAGATCGGCACATCGCTCTCAGAAATGATGTCGGCTAAGTCGAACAGCCACTTCGGGCTGGTCAGGAACGACCGAGGAGACAGACCGGCGGCATGAGCGCGGCGGATGATCTTCGAGGACTCGGCGATGAACAGCCCCTCGGCGGGTTCGCGGACGCTGCGCAGGGCGACATCGGTCAACTGCGTGTAGTCGCGCATGCCCTCGAGGCACCCGTGCAGGCCATCACCCGAGCCGACCCCTGTCTTCCCGACCCCCGCGCTGCCGGCTGCCAGGTCCGCTTCGTCGAAGAAGCGCAGACGCTCGACGGCGATCCCAAGTTCAGCGGACCTGGCGATGACCTGCTGACGGGTCAGGGGCGCCTTGGCCGGAGTGTTCACAGCGCAATTCCGTTCACAGTGTGAGGATCCTCCAGATCGCAACGAGACCGAGCGCGACGATGACGGCGCGCAGCAGCACCGGCGAGAACTTCCGACCGATGCGGGCACCGAAGTACCCTCCGATGAGGGAGCCGATGGCAATGCAGACCACGGCGATCCAGTTGATCCGGTCGTGGCCGACGATGATGTACGTGCTCGCCGAGACCGTGTTGACGACGAGGACGAGCACATTCTTCAGACCGTTGAGACGCTGCAGATCGTCGGGCAGCAGCAGACCGAGCAGGGCGATGAGGATGATGCCCTGGGCGGCGGCGAAGTAGCCGCCGTAGATCGCGGTGAGGAAGACGACGAGGAGCACGGCGATGTAGCGGCCCGTGGACAGCCGGTCCCCCGCCTTGGCGGCTCGATGTTCGACGCCGGCAGCCTCGACCCGGCGTAGGGACCGATGCTTCAGATACCGCGAGAGATACGGCTGCCCCACGACCATGATCAAGGCCACGACAAGGAGGACGGGAACAATCGTCTCGAAGGCGTCTTCCGGCAGATGCAGCAGCAGATAGGCCCCGGTCAGCGACCCGAGCAATGAGGCGGGAACGAACCCGAGAATCCGTTTCCACTGCCCGCGCAGCTCTTCGCGGTACCCGAACGAGGAGGCGATGTTGCCGGGGATGAGACCGACCGCATTGCTCATCGTCGAGACCACCGGCGGAACTCCGAAGGCGACAAGTGCCGGGAAGGTGATGAGAGTTCCGGAGCCGACGACGGCATTGATGCCGCCCGCCGCGATTCCGGCGACGATGACGAGGCCGATCTGCCACGGCTCGAGGCTCAGGTGCGCCAGGAACTCCATGCTCAGTTCGCGGAGCGAGCGTGGTAGCGCTGACCGTCCCGGGTGAGCTTGACGTCGATGCCGAAGGTCGCAGCGAGATTCTCCGCAGTCAGGGTCTCCTCGATCGGACCTGCGGCAAGATCGGTGCCCTCGGAGAGCAGCAGCACATGCGTGATGCCCTCAGGGATCTCCTCGACATGATGGGTGACCATGATCGTGGCCGGAGCCCACTTCGACGACAGGATCTCCGAGAGCGCACCGAGCAGCTCCTCACGCCCTCCGAAGTCGAGTCCGGAAGCCGGCTCGTCGAGCAGCAGCAGCTCCGGGTCGGTCATGAGTGCACGCGCGATCTGCACGCGCTTGCGCTCGCCTTCGGACAGCGTGCCGAAGGTGCGATCAGCCAGATGCGTGATGTGGAACGCGGCCAGAAGATCGCGGGCGCGTTCGATGTCGTCCTGCTCGTATTCCTCGACCCAGCGTCCGGTGACGCCGTAGGCGGCGGTGAGGACGGTGTCGAGGACCGCTTCGGAACTCGGAATGCGGTTGGCCAGAATCGTCGAGGCATAGCCGATGCGCGGACGCAGTTCGAACACATCGACGCGCCCGAGCTGCTCCTCGAGGATGGTGGCTGTACCCTTCGTCGGATGCATGCGACCGGCCGCGATTTCGAGCAGGGTCGTCTTGCCCGCACCATTGGGTCCGAGCACCGCCCAGTGCTCGCCTTCGGCGACGGTCAGCGAGAAATCGTCGAGGAGGAAATTGGTCCCCCGGCGCACGGACACAGAATCCAGATTCAGGACTTCACTCATATCCTCAGACTCTATCGCAGACGAGCCGTCTATCCTGGTTCGACATGGACCTCACGACCGACTCACTGCTGCTGACCCTGGCGCTCAATCACCGTCTGCGCTCGACCCTCGCCCCTGACGAGGTCTCCTCTGCCTTCCTCGACGATGATCGTGATGTTCCTCTCATCGTCTCCGATGAGGTCTTCGACTCGGCCGTGCCCACCGGTCTGCTGCTGTTCATCGCCGAGGCGGCAGCCGCCGGAATCACGCATGCGCGCTTGGCGCTGCACCACCCGTCCCTGCCGCATACGACTCCCCCGGTCGATCGCACGGCCCGGACGAAGGTCGGCCGCCACTCGGCCCCCGTCGTCCTTCATCGCGGTGACGAACAGGCAGCGATCGCCCTCATCGGCGCCGAAGCGAACGTCGAGATCCTGGCCTGCCGGCCCACCGTCTTCCGCCCCGTCACGGTCGGAACCGCTGCAGAGGCGCTGCGGCGTCTGCGCCTGCTGGTGATGGAGGGCCTGGGGCTCATCGAGACCATCGACGTCCCCGAGGAATGGCGACAGGGGCCGTGGCGCGACTGGCAGGAGGAGCTGTCGACACTGCACCCGATCTCCCGGCTCATCCCCACCGAGGCGGATTCCCGGGCCATCTACGCCGCACTCGACATCCATCACCGGATGCGCACGGTCTTGGCCCCGGCCACCATCGCCCCACCCCGGTTCGGTGCGCTGCTGTCTCAGCTGCACCCCGCCGCCGCGGACTACATCATGGCTGTGGCTACGATGAAGGGGTGAATGAGACGCCCCAGGCCCATGCCTCCCAGATCCCCGTCCAGCTGCTCGTCATGGACGTCGATTCGACGTTCATCAACGAGGAGGTCATCGACCTCATCGCCGCCCACGCCGGAGTCGGAGACAAGGTCGCCGACATCACCGAACGGGCCATGGCCGGCGAACTCGACTTCGCCGCCTCCCTGGCCGAACGGGTCGCCCTGCTGACCGGACTGCCGGAGACCGTACTCGATGAGGTCCGCGAGCAGATCACCCTCACCGAGGGGGCTGCCGACCTGGTCGCGGCCGTGCACTCCTCCGGTGGCCAGGTGGCGTTGGTCTCAGGTGGCTTCACCGCCATCATCGCTCCCGTGGCCGCAGAATTGGGGATCACCGATGTCTTCGCCAACGGACTCGATGTCGAGGACGGCAAGCTGACCGGGCGGACGAACGGACGCGTCATCGATCCGAGTGCCAAGGCCGAGATCTTCGAGGATCTGCTGGCCGCCGGCGGATACGACCGTGCCGCCTCGGTGGCGGTCGGCGACGGCGCCAATGACATCGGCATGATCGAAGCCGCCGGACTCGGAGTCGCCTTCTGCGCGAAACCGGCCCTCGTCGCCGCCGCGGATGCGTCGGTGGAGACGCGGGATCTGCGTGCCGTGATCGACCTCGTGGCTGCCCGCGCGGACGGGTCTCACTGACTGATGACGACTGTGGCCCTGACGATGCATTCGTCAGGGCCACAGTCGTTCGGCTCGGGCGGAGCTCTACGGGGTCTCAGACCCCGTGGAAGACCCGGATCTGCGGTGCCGGGTACCGGCCCGGTTCCACGTCCCAGCTCTCGAGGTCGAAGACCGCGATCGAGGAGGGACGGAACGTATCGGGAACCCCGCCTTCCGGGTTGAGGTGGCCGACCACCTCGGCGACGGTCGGCTGATGGCCCACGATGTACGCACACTGCGCATCCGAGGGGATCGAGTTGATCGCATCCAGCCAGTCGTCGACGGACCCCGAGTACAGTGAGGGGTCCTCACGCAGGGTCAGGTCACCCGGTTCGTCGAGGGTTCCTCCGTGAGCACGGTTGACGGCTTCGACGACGGCCTGCCCGGTCTGCACGGTGCGCCGGGCCGCCGAGGCGATTGCCACATCGGGTGACCAGCGCTCGGCGATCTCAGCACCGGCTTCGACCGCTTGAGCCAGCCCCTTCGAGTCCAGGGACCGTTCGAAGTCGGTCGGACCGTGGGCTTCCGCCTTCGCATGGCGGGCGAGGATGAGCACAGGCATGAGCTGTCTCAGGCTCCGGTGGAGTGGAATCCGCCGTCGACGTGGATCATCTCGCCGGTGGTGGCGGGGAACCAGTCGGAGAGCAGCGCGACGATGGCCTTTCCGGCAGGGGTGGTGTCCTTCTGATCCCAGCCCAGGGGTGCGCGGTCGCCCCACATGTCTTCGAGGGTCTCGAAGCCGGGGATGGAGGTTGCGGCGGTGGTCTTCAGCGGTCCTGCCGAGACGAGGTTGACGCGCACACCGTCTTCGCCGACGTACTTGGCGAGGTAGCGGGCGGTCGATTCGAACGCGGCCTTGGCCACGCCCATCCAGTCGTAGACCGGCCAGGAGATGGTCGCGTCGAAGGTCAGACCGACGATGCCTGCGCCCTTGTTGAGCACGGGCTTTGCGGCCACGGCAATGGCCTTGAGCGAGTAGGCGGAGACGTGGATGGCAGCGGACACCGAGTCCCACGGGGTGTCGAGGAAGACTCCGCCGAGTGCGTCCTTCGGAGCGAAGGCGATGGCGTGGACGATTCCGTCGATGTTGCCGCCGAGGCGCTCGGGCAGGGCCGCGAGGTCCTCTTCGTTCGTGGCGTCGAGTTCGATGACCTGCGGGGTCTGGGGCAGGCGTTCGGCGATCACCTGAGTGATCTTCATCTGGCGGCCGAAGCTCGAGAGGATGACCTCGGCTCCCTGCTCCTGTGCGATGCGGGCAGCGGCGAAGGCGATCGAGGCCTCGGTGAGCACGCCGGTGACGAGGATGCGCTTTCCGTCAAGAATTCCCATGGTGGTCCTTTCGAAAGGAGGGTGGTTGCGTGTGCATGACGCCGCTTCAGGCGGTGTCTCTGAATCGAAGTCTACGGGCTGTGGCCCGGCGAGGCCGCATCGTCTGCGGCCGCCGGCTCAGTGGCCCATGCCCAGTCCGCCGTCGACGGGGATGACTGCGCCGGAGATGTAGGCGGCTTCGTCCGAAGCCATCCAGCGCACGACCTTGGCGACCTCTGCGGGTTCGGCGAAGCGCTTGGCCGGGATCGTCGACAGGTATTCCTTCTGCTGCTTCTCGCTGAGCTCGTCGGTCATGTCCGTGCGGATGAACCCGGGGGCGACGACATTGGCCGTGATTCCGCGGGAGCCGACCTCACGGGTGATGGAGCGGGCGAAGCCGACGAGTCCGGCCTTCGAGGCCGAATAGTTCGCCTGGCCGGGCACTCCGTAGAGACCCGACACCGAGGAGATGAGGACGATGCGGCCCTTCTTCGCTCGGATCATGCCGGTGATGCCGCGCTTGACGGTGCGGAAGGCGCCGGTGAGATTCGTGTTGATGACGGATTCGAACTCATCATCGTTCATCCGCATGAGCAGGTTGTCGGCGGTGATTCCGGCATTGGCCACGACGACCTCGACGGGGCCGAGCTTCTCCTCGATCTCGGTGAATGCCCGATCGATCGATTCGCTGTCGGTGACATCGGCGGCCACTGCCAGCGCCCCTTCCGGGGCCTGACCGTTGCGGGAGGTGACTGCCACCTTGTCCCCCTGGGCGAGGAATTCCTCGGCGATGGTGCGACCGATTCCGCGGTTGCCGCCGGTGACGAGGACTGTGCGTGGATCTGACACGTTGGTCTCCTGTTGATCGACTGTGTTCTTCAAATCTATCGTGGACAAACCTATCCTGTCCTTTGGTCGATGGATACGACTCTCACAAAGGACGAGTATCATGTTTGGCAGTCATCGATCGAAGAAGGATATGGTCAGGCACTCTCAGCAGATCACAACGGCAGACACCGCCCTTGATGATGATATGAAGTCTCGGATCATCAAGTATTCGATCACCATGGGCATCAGGACGGCCTGCTTCGTGGGCGCCTATTTCGCTTTCGTCGCCGATCTGCACATCCTCATGTGGATCTGCGTGGCCGGAGCTGTCGTCCTCCCCTATCCGGCGGTGATCTTCGCCAATGCGGGTCGCGAACGCACCCGGGATGATCAGTCCGCGCTGCTCGATCAGGCCCCGCTGGCGGAGCTGCCGCCCGCACGGGGTGAGACGATCTCCGGCGACACCCTCGCCGGGGAGACCGTTGATGATGAGCCGGTCGACGACGCAGACTTCACTGCTGCCGCGCCCGGCACAGCGGAATCCGACCAGGACGACCACAGCCCAGACGACGAGAGCGAGACGATTCCGAGTGAGACCGTCCCGGCTGAGACCATAGAAGACGACGACAGGAGTGACCAGGCTTGAGCGAGCAGCTGCAGTGTTCCGCGAAGGAATGCCGGGAGTTCGCGACTCGCGCCCTGCTGTGGAACAACCCTCGCGTCCACAGTCCCGAGCGGAAGAAGACGTGGTTGGCCTGTGATGAGCACCTGGACTATCTGCGTGACTTCCTGACGCTGCGCGACTTCTTCATCACCGACGTCTCCGTCGACGAGATTCCAGAGGACGCAGGTTGAGCCGCTATTCCTTCCTCTTCTCCGCACGTTGGCTCAAATACATCGCCATGGCGATCATCGTCATCATCGCCTGCGTGTTCCTCGCCCTGTGGCAGAAGGACCGCCGCGATCAGCGGGAACAGGAGATCGCCACGATCACCGCGAACTACTCCGCCGACCCCGTCGACATCTCCTCGGTGCTCTCGACACCGAATTCCACGCTGGAGACCACCGACGAGTGGACACAGGTGGAGCTGACCGGTCAGTTCTCCGATGAGAACACCGTCCTCGCACGCAATCGCACCGTCGATGACCAGCCCGGCTTCTATGTGGTGACTCCGTTCGAAGTCGCCGGCGGGTCGACGATCGCCGTCGTCCGCGGCTTCACCGCCGAAGAGGACTCCGTGCCACCGGCACCGCAGGGTGAGCAGACCGTCGTCGCTCACCTGCGTCCCGCTCAGGACGGATCCGAGGACGACAATCCGAAGGGCCTCATCAGAGCCATCGATCCCGCGCGCATCCCCGGAATGGATGACGGCTATGCGCACGTCTACGTCGAGGCCTCACCGGCGGAGACCGGTGGTGCCCCGGAAGAGGGACTGACCCCGCTGCCGATGCCCGAGCTCGATCCGGGCAACCATCTGTCCTATATGCTCCAGTGGTTCGCCTTCGGAATCATGATCATCATCGCCGTGGTCATCTCGGCCCGTCGTGAGCGCAAAGCCGCCGCCGAGGCGGTCGAGCACGGCATTGCCGACGGCGAAATGGTCGTCATCGACAAGGCCGCACTCGATGCAGGCGCGAAGATCAGCCAGCCGGGCAGCCGGTACGGCCGCAATCGCTGGGCCTCACCGACCGTGCGCGGGCAGGCCGAAGCTGATGAGGATGCCCTGTTCGAGGAGCGCTTCCGCTCTCAGTGAGCCGCCTCGGGCGAGTCTCGGCGAGCCTGCTCAGGCGAGCGTGACGAGGTCGAGGTACGTGTCGTTCCACAGATCCTCGTCACCGTCGGGCAGAAGCAGCACTCGGTCGGGATCGAGCGCGGACACCGCACCCTCATCGTGTGTGACGAGCACGATCGCACCCTCGTAGCGGCGGATCGCCGAGAGGATCTCCTCACGCGAGGCCGGATCGAGGTTGTTCGTCGGCTCGTCGAGCAGCAGCACGTTCGCGCTCGAGACCACGAGGGTGGCCAGAGCCAGACGTGTCTTCTCACCGCCGGAGAGCACTCCTGCGGGCTTGTGCACATCGTCACCGCTGAACAGGAACGATCCGAGCACATTGCGCACCGCCGTGTCATCGAGGTGCGGGGAGTTCCGCGACATGTTCTCCAGCACGGTGCGCTCGAGGTCGAGGGTCTCGTGCTCCTGCGCATAGTAGCCGAGCTTGAGACCGTGTCCGGGCACGACTTCACCGGAATCCGGTTCGTCGAGTCCGGCGAGCAGACGCAGCAGAGTCGTCTTGCCCGCGCCGTTGTAGCCGAGCACGACGACGCGTGTGCCCTTGTCGATCGCGAGGTCGACACCCGTGAACACCTCGGTCGAACCGAAGCTGCGTGAGAGTCCTTCGGCCGTCAGCGGTACGCGACCGCAGTCGGCCGGGGCCGGGAAGCGCAGATTCGCGACCTTCTCTGTGGCACGTTCGTCCTCGAGGCCGGCGAGCAGCCGGTCGGCACGTTTGGCCATCTGCTGTGCGGCTACGGTCTTCGTCGCCTTCGCCATCATCTTGTTCGCCTGAGCGTTGAGGGCCGCGGCCTTCTTCTCCGCGTTGGCACGTTCGCGGCGACGACGCCGCTCATCATCCTCACGCTGTTTGAGGTACAGCCGGTAGCCCATCGAATAGATGTCGATGGTCTGACGGGTGGCGTCGAGGAAGAAGACCTTGTTGACCACTTCGTCGATGAGGTCGAGGTCGTGGCTGATGATGATCAGGCCACCGGAATAGGCCTTGAGGTGGTCACGCAGCCACAGCACGGATTCGGCGTCGAGGTGGTTCGTCGGCTCGTCGAGGATCATCGTGTCCGGAGCCGAGAACAGGATCCGGGCGAGCTCGACGCGGCGGCGCTGACCGCCGGAGAGCGTGCCGATCTCCTGACTGATGAGGGCTTCGTCGAGGCCGAGATTCGCAGCGATGGCGAAGGCTTCGGATTCGGCGGCATAACCGCCGGCGGCGATGAATTCGGCTTCGATGCGCGGGTACCGATCGATGGCCTTCGTCGCCACCTTCTCATCCGGCGAAGCCATCTGACGTTCGGCCTTCCGCAGACGTTTGACGAGGACGTCGAGGTCGCGCACCGAGAGAATGCGCTCCATGCCGGTGGCGGTGAGGTCGCCGCTGCGCGGGTCCTGCGGCAGGTAGCCGACGGTGCCGGAGATCGACACGGATCCCGATTGAGCGGGGTGTCCGCCCATGATCACCTTGGTCAGGGTCGTCTTGCCGGCGCCATTGCGCCCGACGAGACCGACACGGTCGCCCTTATCGACGCGGAAGGACACCTCGGACATGAGGGTGCGGGCGCCGACGGCGACTTCGAGGCCGGAGGCCTGAATCATTCTGTCTCCAAACTGCGGCCGATGAGTTCGGCCAGGAATTCTTGGGGGTGGATGCCGCGAGCCTGTGCCCGGGCGACGAGTTCATCTGCGACTGCGGACGGCACCCGACACGACACGACGGTGGTGGCCGGCTCAGCCTCTGCGGTGGCGGGCTCGGTGAGGACATCCTCGTGCAGGGACGTAACTGACGGTTCCTCTGCCGGTGCGTCCTCAGCTGCCGCAGTCGACGTCCCCGCGGGGACGAAGCCGGGGCCCTCCGGCACAGCCGTGCCCTTCTGGAATGCGGTGGCTGCGGCGCGGGCTCGATCATCGGCGGCCTCATTGAGTTCGTGGTTGTTGTGGCCTTTGACCCACTCGAACTCGACCGTCCGCCCGCTCAGCGCCTCATCGAGGGACGCTAAGAGGTCCTTGTTGAGGACTTCTTTTCCATCGGCCTTCTTCCACCCTTTGCGTTTCCACCCCGGCATCCATTTGGTCAGGGCGTTGATCACGTACTGCGAATCACAGTATATCTTCAGACTGTCGTCGCACTCGGCGGTCGACCAGAGCAGGTCGAGGACGGCCATGAGCTCACCGCGGTTGTTCGTCGCATTCTTCCACCCGCCGGCGTGCCAGGAGGTGTCGTCGATGTACCAGGCCCACCCGGCGGGTCCGGGGTTGCCGAGCGCGGATCCGTCGGCGGCAGCGATGATCGTCAATGGTTCTCCTTGGAAAGTCGGATTCCATTCTTTCACGCCGCATGCGAGTTCTCGGTCCGCGGGGCGGTGATCTCCGCGACCCCGGCACCGGTCACGGACACCCCACCCAACGACGATCGCCGAGGCGGGGTGACCTTCTCAGGTCGCCCCGCCTCGGCGATGGTGTTGGGTATCGGATCAGATATTGAAGCCCAGCGCCCGCATCTGTTCGCGGCCGTCCTCGGTGATCTTCTCCGGGCCCCATGGCGGCATCCAGACCCAGTTGATCCGGTAGGCCGGCACGATTCCTTCGAGCGACTGTGCGGTCTGATCTTCGATGACGTCGGTCAGCGGGCAGGCCGCCGAGGTCAGGGTCATCTCGATCACGGCGGTGCCGTCGTCTTCGACCGAGAGTCCGTACACGAGTCCGAGATCGACGATGTTGACACCGAGCTCGGGATCGACGACGTCCATCATCGCTTCGCGCACTTCGTCGACGCTCGCATTCTGCGGTGCGTCAATGACTTCAGGCATTGTGTTTCTCCTCACGAGCTGCTTGTGATTGGTTGAGTGCGTCCTTGAACGCCACCCACGCCAGGAGAGCGCATTTGATCCTGGCCGGGAACTTCGACACTCCGGTGAACGCCGCCGCGTCGCCGAGTATCGACTCATCCGCTTCCATTGTCCCACGAGAATGCATGAGTTCGTGGAACGCTCCTTCGATCTCGAGCATCTGTGCGACGGAGGAATCGGCGGCCAGTTCGGAGAGCACCGAGGCCGAGGCCATCGAGATCGAACAGCCGTCACCGGCCCACCGCACCGCGATCGTGCCGTCCTCACGCAGTTCGGTCTCGAGCTCGATCTCATCGCCGCAGGTGGGGTTCACCTGATGCGAATAACCGTGCGGTGACTCTGCGGCGTCGCGGAGCAGTTCGGTGTTGCCGATACGTGCCCGCGACTGGTCGAGGATGACCTGCTGGTAGAGCTGCTGCATCTGTGTGCTCATCGGTTCGCTCCCCCTCTCATGCGACTCCGAAGAAGGGCCGCACTTCCGCCAGAGCAGAAATGAAGCGGGTGCAGTCTTCGGCATTGTTGTACAGGTACGTGCTCGCCCTCGTCGAGGCGGTGACCCCGAAACGGCGGTGCAGAGGCTGGGCGCAGTGGTGGCCCACTCGCACGGCGATCCCCTGCGAGTCGAGATACTGTCCGACATCGTGGGCGTGCACGCCGTCGACGTCGAAAGCCACGGTCCCGATCCGGTCTTTCGCCTCGCCGAGGATGCGGATCCCGGGGATCTCAGCGATCCCGTCGAGGAGGACTCGGGCGAGCTCCCTCTCATGCTCGAGCACATTGTCCAGCCCCACCTCGGAGAGGTAGCCGATCGCGGTCGCGAAGGCCGCCACCTCGGCGACCGGCTGAGTGCCGGCCTCGAACCGCTGCGGAGCGGGCATGAACTCGGTCTCCTCCATGGTCACCGTGGTGATCATGGATCCGCCGGTGAGCACCGGCGGCAGAGCGTCGAGCAGCTCGGACTTGCCCCACAGCGCACCCAGACCAGTGGGTCCGAGCGCCTTGTGCGCGGAGAACGCAGCGAAGTCGATGTCGAGGTCGACGAAGTCCACGGGCATATGCGGGACGGACTGGCAGGCGTCGAGGACGACGTACGCACCGACGGCGCGAGCCCGATCCACGAGGCGGTCGACCGGGTTGATCGTGCCGAGGACATTGGAGACTTGCGTGAACGCGAGCACCTTCGTCGATTCGTCGACGATCGTGTCGAGATCGGCAAGATCGAGCTCTCCCGAGTCGGTCACGGGCAGCCACCGCAGCTGCGCTCCCGTGGAAGCAGCCAGCTGCTGCCACGGCACGAGATTCGCATGGTGCTCCATCTCGGTGACGACGATCGAATCGCCGGGAACGAGGGCGAAGCGCGCCGCGTCCTCTCCCCCGAAGCCGTGGCTGGCCCGATCCATGCCGAGTGCCACGACGTTGAGCGCCTCGGTGGCGTTCTTCGTCCAGCACACCTGCTCCGGGGACCCGCCGACGAGTCCGGCAGCGGCGATCCGCCCGTTCTCGAACGCGTCCGTGGCCTCGACGGCCAGGGAGTGCGCGCCCCGGTGGACGGCGGCATTGCGCTGGCCGAAGTACTCGACGAAGGTATCGATGACGCACTGCGGCTTCTGGGATGTCGCGCCCGAGTCGAGATACGACAGCGGCGACTCCCCGACCCTCGCATCGAGAATCGGGAAGTCGCCCCTCAGACGTGAGAACATCAGACGCCGGCGGTGAAGAAGCGGTCGTAGCCTTCGTTCTCGAGGCGTTCGGCCAGCTCCGGTCCGCCTTCCTCGGCCACCTTGCCATTGATGATCACGTGGACGTGATCGGGCTTGATGTAGTTGAGGATGCGCGTGTAGTGGGTGATGAGCATGATGCCGACGTCGGTGGCGTCCTTGACGCGGTTGACGCCTTCGGACACGATGCGCAGCGCGTCGACGTCGAGGCCGGAGTCGGTCTCGTCGAGGACGGCGAACTTCGGCTTGAGCATCTCGAGCTGCAGGATCTCGTGACGCTTCTTCTCGCCGCCGGAGAAGCCTTCGTTGACGTTGCGCGAGGCGAACGCGGGATCCACACGCAGGTTCTCCATGGCCTGCTTGAGGTCCTTGGTCCAGTTGCGCAGCTTCGGAGCTTCGCCGTCGATGGCGGTCTTGGCCGAACGGAGGAAGTTCGTCACGGTCACGCCGGGAACCTCGACGGGGTACTGCATGGCCAGGAACAGGCCGGCCTTGGCACGCTCGTCGACGGACATCTCGAGGACGTCCTCACCGTCGAGGGTGACCGAACCGGAGGTCACCTCATACTTGGGGTGGCCGGCCAGGGCGTAGGCCAGGGTCGACTTGCCGGAGCCGTTGGGGCCCATGATGGCGTGGGTCTCGTTCGTGTTGATGACGAGGTTGATGCCGTTGAGGATGGGCTTGAGACCGGTTTCGGTGTTGACACCGACATGCAGGTCTTCGATCTTGAGAGTGGACATAATGATCCTTCTTCTTCGGTCTTGAGGTCAGTTCAGGGTGGTGTTCGGGTCGACGAGGATGCGACCTGCGATCTCTTTGCAGTCATAGACCGCGACGGGTTCGAACGCCGGAGGATTCACCGGCTTGCCCGTCGTCAGGTCGAACTGCGAGCCGTGCAGCCAGCATTCGATGGTGCAGTCCTCGACGTCTCCTTCAGCCAAGGACACCTCACCATGGGTGCACAGGTCGTCGATGGCATGGATCGTTCCGTCGGAGTCGCGAGCGATGCAGATCTCGAACTCGCCGACCTCGATGCGCATGGTGCCGCCGGGGGCCACCTCGTCGGTGGCCGCCACGTCGATCATGGTCACAGCACACTCCGGGACAGTTCGTCTTCGATGCGTTCGTTGAGCACGTCTTCGATCTCGGGCACCTGGATCTTCTGGATCACTTCGTTGAAGAATCCACGGACCACGAGCTGACGAGCGACGTCCTCGGGGATGCCGCGGCTCATGAGGTAGAACAGGTGCTCCTCATCGAAGCGACCCACCGAGGAGGCGTGGCCGGCACCGGCGATGTCGCCGGTCTCGATCTCGAGGTTCGGCACCGAGTCGGCGCGGGCGCCATCGGTGAGGATGAGGTTCCGGTTGAGCTCGTAGGTGTCGATGTCGAGGGCCTCGGGACGGATGAGCACATCGCCGATCCACACGCTGCGCGCGTCCTTGCCCTGCAGTGCGCCCTTGTAATGGACGTTCGACTGGGCCTTCGGCGTGTTGTGGTCGATGTAGGTGCGGTGCTCGAGGTGCTGACCGGCATCGGCGAAGTAGAGTCCGAGCAGTTCGGCCTCTCCCCCGGCTGCCGAGTAGCGCACGTTCGTGTTCAGGCGCACGACGTCACCGCCGAGGGTGATGTGGATGTGCTTGAACTTCGCGTCCTTGCCCACGATCGCGTCGTGCTGACCGAGGTGCAGGGAGCCGTCGTCCCACAGCTGCAGCGATACGAAGGTCACGTCCGCACCATCGCCGATGACGAGGGAGACGAGCTCGGAGTACCGGGCCAGTCCCTCGTGTTCGACGACGATGGTCGCCTTCGAATTCGCACCGACCGTGACGACGACATGGCCGTGGCCGAGCGCCTCACCGGTGCCGTCCGCGTGGATGATCGCGGCCCGCTCGAGTTCGGTGTCCGCGGGGACCGAGTAGTGCGTCACCGCAGAGGCGCGGTTGGCGGCGACGGCCGCGGCGCGGTCCTCGGGCTCGAGGATGCCCAGTTCCTGGGCTGACTCGAGCGAGATCTCCTCGACGGACAGGCCCTCGGGCAGATCCGACTCGAACTTCAGCTTCGCCTCGGTGGCGGTGTCCTCGAAGAATTCGCTGAACTTGCGGACGGGAGAGAAGCGCCATTCCTCCTCCCGGCCGGTGGGCACGGGGAAGTCGGCGACAGCGAAGCTGCGCGTGCGCGCATCGCGCTTCGAATCGGGCACCTGGACCTCGGAACCGTGCGAATGCTCCGAGAGGCCAAGCGGGTTGGTGGTATCAGTCACAGATTTACTCCTTTGAGTGCAGTGGGCGCCGGGTCGGGTCTCAGCCGACCGCGCCTTCCATCTGCAGTTCGATGAGGCGGTTGAGTTCGAGGGCGTACTCCATCGGGAGTTCGCGTGCGATCGGCTCGACGAAGCCGCGCACGATCATCGCCATCGCCTCGGTCTCCTCCATGCCGCGGGACATGAGGTAGAAGAGCTGATCCTCACTGACCTTCGACACGGTGGCCTCATGGCCGAGTGTGACGTCGTCTTCGCGGATGTCGATGTAGGGGTACGTGTCCGAACGGGAGACGTTGTCGACGAGCAGGGCGTCGCAGAGGACGTTGTTCGACGAGCCTTCGGCGCCCGGGTGGACGTGGACGAGTCCGCGGTAGCCGGCGCGGCCGCCGCCGCGGGCCACGGACTTCGACACGATCGACGAATGGGTGTGCGGAGCGGCGTGGACCATCTTCGCACCGGTGTCCTGGTGCTGTCCCTCGCCGGCGAAGGCCACGGACAGCGTCTCGCCGCGGGCGTGCTCACCGGTCAGCCAGATGGCCGGGTACTTCATGGTCACCTTCGAGCCGATGTTGCCGTCGACCCATTCCATGGAGGCGCCCTCTTCGGCGATGGCGCGCTTGGTGACGAGGTTGTACACGTTGTTCGACCAGTTCTGGATCGTCGTGTAGCGGACCTTCGCATCCTTCTTCGCGATGATCTCGACGACGGCCGAGTGCAGGGAGTCGGTCTTGTAGATCGGAGCGGTGCAGCCCTCGACGTAGTGGACCGAGGAACCCTCGTCGGCGATGATGAGCGTGCGCTCGAACTGGCCCATGTTCTCCGTGTTGATGCGGAAGTAGGCCTGCAGCGGGATCTCGACGTGGACGCCCTTGGGGACGTAGACGAAGGAGCCGCCGGACCAGACAGCGGTGTTCAGAGCGGCGAACTTGTTGTCACCGGACGGAATGATCGACCCGAAGTACTCTTCGAAGATCTCCGGGTGCTCGCGCAGGCCGGTGTCGGTGTCCATGAAGATGACACCCTGAGCCTCGAGCTCCTCGTTGATCTGGTGGTAGACGACCTCGGACTCGTACTGAGCGGCGACACCGGCGACGAGGCGCTGCTTCTCGGCCTCTGGGATGCCGAGCTTGTCATAGGTGTTGCGGATGTCCTCGGGCAGGTCCTCCCAGGACGTCGCCTGTCCCTCGGTGGAGCGAACGAAGTACTTGATGTCCGCGAAGTCGATTCCGGTGAGGTCGGCGCCCCAGTTCGGCATCGGCTTCTTGTCGAACAGACGCAGAGCCTTGAGTCGACGCTTGAGCATCCACTCCGGTTCGTCCTTGAGCTTCGAGATGTTGCGGACGACTTCCTCGCTGAGGCCGCGGGTCGCGGTCGCGCCGGCATCGTTCTCGTCGTGCCAACCGTATGCGTACTGCCCGAGGTCTTTGAGCTCGGGATTCGCATCGATGATCCGATTTCCTGTGTCAGTCATCGTGAACCTCCTTGAGGTCGATCATTGCTGTGGATGAGTGGTCTGGTCAGTTCCGAAGTCGGAATGTGGGTGGTGCACACATGGTCGCCCTGGGCCAGCGACGACAGCCGCCGCACGTCGACACCGAGGTAGTCGGAGAACATCGCGAGCTCTGCTTCGCAGATCTCCGGGTACTCCGCCGCCACGGCCTGGATCGGGCAGTGTCCCTGGCACAGCTGCATCGCCTCCAACGGGGTTCCGGCCGCGACCGGGGTCGCCGAGGCGGCGTACCCTTCCCGTGTGAGTGCGGCGGCAAGTGCACGTGAGCGAGACGCCACTGTGGTGCCGCCGCGCTTTTCGAGTTCCGGTCCGAGTCGCTCCCGCAGTCGGCTCACGAGGTCTTCCGTGAAGCCCTCCACTGCCGATCTGCCGTGCTTGTCCTCCATGAAGCGCAGGATGTTCACGGCCAACTCGTCGTAGGAATGACTGACCGAATCGTGTCCGGCCGTCGTGACCACATAGTGCCGGGCCGGTCGGCCCCTGCCCGCCTGTTTGCCGGCGAGTTCACGGACCTCGAGAAGGCCCTCACTCTCCAGCGCGTCCAGGTGACGACGGATCGCCGCGGGAGTCAGCTCGAGGGCTTTGGCCAAAGACGAAGCAGTGATCGGCCCTTCGTCGAGCACCGACTGGAAAACCTTCTGCCGGGTTCGGCGATCTTCCGTGTCGTTTGCAGCCATAATCCACCTCCTTGACTAACACAACAATATTGTTGCGTAATTTGTTTCGTAAAACTAGGTGAGCCTAACCACCGCCCGCGTCGCGCGTGGACACCGGCGGTTTCGACACCCGTTTCGACGCGTCGTAGAATAGCCTGGTGTCATCTCCGGCCCTGACCATTCGCGGTCTCCAGTACTCCTACGGCACCCACCGTGTCGTCGACGGAATCGACCTCACGGCCGAGTCCGGATCCGTCCTCGGCGTTCTCGGACCCAACGGCGCAGGAAAATCCACGACCATCTCCCTGGCTGTGGGCACCCGCCGTCCCGAATCGGGCACGGTCGAGATCTTCGGGCACGACCCCGTCACCGAACACGCGACGACGTCGCAGCTGGCCGGGGTCATGCTCCAGGACGGCGGACTGCCGATGAGCTCGAAGCCCCTGCAGGTGCTGCGGCACCTCTCCACCCTCTATGAGAATCCCGTGCCGGTCGACGAACTCGCCGAACCGCTGGGTCTCCACGACTTCGCCGGACGCACGATGCGCAGGCTCTCCGGAGGACAGAAGCAGCGAGTGGCGCTGGCCGCGGCCCTCATCGGACGGCCCCGCCTCGTCTTCCTCGACGAGCCCTGCGCCGGTCTCGACCCGCAGGCTCGCGAGGTCGTCCACAGCTTCATCCGCGATCTCGCCGACCGCGGAGTCGCCGTCGTCCTCACCACCCACGACCTCGCCGAGGCCGAGGAGCTCTCCGACGAGGTCGTCGTCATCGATCGCGGACGGATCATCGCTCAGGGAGCGCCCGAGGAGCTGCGCAGCGCCTCCGCCGGGTCCCGGTCGCTGACGATACGCCTCGCCTCCCCTGTCCCCGCCGCCCTCGTCGATCGGCTCACCGAGCTCGGTCCCGCCTCGGCGCAGGGTTCGATGATCTCTCTCGACGGAGCACCGACGGCGAGTCAGATCGCGGCCGCGTGCACTGCCGTCGCCGAGGCGGGACTGCAGATCACGGACATCGGCATGCAGAGGCAGTCCCTGTCCGACGTCTTCTTCGAACTGACCGGGAGGCCGCTGCGATGACCTCGACACGCATCGTCTCGCAGGCGAAGTTCGAGACCCTGTCCGTTCTGCGCAACGGCGAACAACTGCTGCTCTCAATCATCTTCCCGCTGGGACTTCTCGTCTTCCTCGCGAAGACTCCCCTGCTCACCGGGCTCGGGGTCATCGAGGCCGGTACCGATCCGCTGTCGATCGCCGTCCCCGGGGCGCTGAGCCTGAGCCTGGCCTCCAGCGCATTCACCGGGCAGGCGATCGCAACCGCCTTCGACCGCCG
This sequence comes from Brevibacterium sp. OS20, assembly GCF_056837565.1. Taxonomy (NCBI): domain Bacteria; kingdom Bacillati; phylum Actinomycetota; class Actinomycetes; order Micrococcales; family Brevibacteriaceae; genus Brevibacterium; species Brevibacterium sp. OS20. The sequence continues at coordinate 2,176,441 of NZ_CM166367.1, forward strand.
CTACGGGGTGCTGCGGCAGCTGGCGACGACTCCGCTGGGGACGAACGGACTCATCCTCGGCAAACTCGGCGCCGTCATCGTCGTCGTTCTCATCCAGTACGCACTCGTCTTCGCCGCGGCGGCGATTCTCGGCTTCCGAGGTCCCGTCGACATCCTCGGACTCTTCCTGGCCACGCTGTTCGGCACCGCCGCGCTGCTCTCGCTCGGTCTGCTCATGGCCGGCACAGTCCGCGCCGAGGCGACTCTGGCGGCGACGAACCTCATCTGGGTGCTCATGGCGGGCGTCGGTGGCCTCGTCATCGCACATCCGGGAGAATGGGGAACGGTTGTGGGCTACCTGCCCTCCGGTGCGCTCGGCGACGCCATGCGGTCGGCCATCGGACACGGCGGCACAGACATCAAAGCAATCATCGTGCTCCTGGTATGGGGGCTTGTGGGAACGCTTGCGGCACGCAGGTGGTTCCGTTTCGAATGAGGAGTGAAGTGGTCACGAAGAAGATCCGCATCGCCGCTTGGGCCATGCTCATCGCCCAGGCAGGGATCATCCTGACCGGGGGAATCGTCCGGCTCACCGGCTCTGGGCTCGGCTGTTCGGACTGGCCGAAGTGCACCCCTGATTCGCTCGTGGCCACCAGCGAGATGGGCATCCACGGCGCCATCGAGTTCGGCAACCGCCTGCTGGCTGTGGCGCTGGCGATCCTCGGCGTGTGCATTGCGCTCATGCTGTGGAGGCACCGGAAGCAGCGCCCGGATCTCTTCTGGCTCAATATCGGCCTGCTGGCCATCGTGCCCGTCCAGGCCGTCGTCGGCGGAATCACCGTGTGGACGAAGCTCAATCCCTGGGTCGTCGCCGGGCACTTCGTGCCCTCGGCCGTCGCTGTCGGCGTCGCCGCCTACTTCGTCCGCCGCACCTATGACACCGGCGTGCGGCTGGGCACCAAGGCCCCGGCTCCGCTGCCGACTCTGGGGTGGATCATCCTCGGTCTCACCGCGATCATCGTCGTCTTCGGCGTGCTCACCACGGGGGCCGGGCCCCATTCGGGTTCGACGATCTCGACCCGCAACAACCTCGACAACATCTGGGTCACCCGCTTGCACGCCGCGCCGGTGTGGCTGCTCGTCATCACCACGATCTCCGCTCTCGTCGTCGCCCGGAAGAAGACGCAGACGGCGATGGTCGCCCCGCTGACCGTGCTTCTCGTCGTCGAGGTGGCCCAGGGAATCATCGGCTACGTCCAGTACTTCCTCGGTGTTCCCGAACTGCTCGTGGCCTTACACATGGTCGGCCTGTCGGCTACGATTGCGGCAAGCGTTGCCGTCCTCGACAGCGCATACCCGAGGAGCACCGATGTCAGTCCCGATCGTTCCGTGTCTGTGGTTTCCTGACTGCGCCGAGGAGGCCATGGAGTTCTACTGCTCCGTCTTCCCCGATTCGCGAGTCCTGTCCATCGAACGCTATCCCGACGAATCCCTCGACGAACACTTCAAGGGGATGAGCGGGAAGGTCCTGACCGGCCGGTTCGTCCTCGACGGCACAGAGTTCATCTGCCTCGACGGCGGACCGGTGTTCACATTCAACGAGGCGATCTCGCTGACCGTCGAATGTGCGGACCAGGCCGAGATCGACCACTATTGGTCGAATCTGTCGGCGTCACCCGAGCATGAACAGTGCGGTTGGCTCAAGGACCGCTTCGGAGTCAGCTGGCAGATCGTTCCCGCGAATCTCGGCGAGCTGATGACCGGTCCGGCACAGACTCATGCGCTCATGCAGATGAAGAAGATCGTCATCGACGACCTCGTCAACGCCGGCTGAGAATTTGCGTTCCGACCCGAAGCGCAAGGCACAGACGCACAACGGCCCAGTTTGAGTTGGATAGCACTGTTTCAAATCTGTGCTATCCAGCTCAAACTGGGCCGAATGGATCAGCGGGTTCTTCGGCGAGTCACCAGATACCGGGGATCAGGGTGGGCACGAACGGGTCGATGGCCACTGCCAGGAAGAGCAGTGACAGGTAGGTGATCGAACCGTGGAAGACCTTCATCGCCTTGAGCGAGGTGCCGTCCTTACCCTGCTTGGCACGGGAGACCAGCGAGTAGCACGACCACAGGAACCAGACTCCGGCGCCGACGGCCACGATCGTGTAGACAGGACCCATCGGAGCGACGGGAATGAGCGCGAGTGAGCAGGCGATCATCGCCCAGGTGTAGAGGATCATCTGACGGCCGACGGATGTCGGCGGAACCTTCGACGGCAGCATGGGCACGTCGGCGGCGTCGTAGTCGGCCTTGTACTTGATCGCCAGCGGCCAGTAGTGCGGCGGGGTCCAGAAGAAGACGACGAGGAAGAGCAGCACGGGCTCCCACGCGATTCCTCCGGTCACGGCCGACCAGCCGATGAGCACGGGCATGCAGCCTGCAGCGCCGCCCCAGACGATGTTCTGTGAGGTGCGGCGCTTGAGGACGAGGGTGTAGAAGACTGCGTAGAGCAGAATCGCCGAGGCGGTGAGTCCCGCCGTGACCCAGTTCGTGAATCCGCCGAGCCAGAAGATCGAACCGATGCCGAGCACGAAAGCGAAGATGAGTGCAGAACGGGGGCTGATCTCACCGGTGACGAGGGGACGGTCCTTCGTCCGTTCCATCTTCGCGTCGATGTCACGGTCGACGTAGCAGTTGAAGACCGAGGCCGACGCCGCAGCAGCGGCTCCGCCGATGAGGGTGTTGATGACCAGCCAGATGTTCGGCAGTCCCTGAGCGGCCAGGAACATCACGGGCGCGGTCGTGACGAGGAGCAGCTCGATGACGCGCGGCTTGGTCAGCGCGATATAGGCGCTGATGATCGAACGCGGTCGGGTAGCGAGGCTCTGCTCGTCGATGGCCCTCTGCAGAGGTCGTTCACTCTGCTCTTCCCGGTTCTGACGAAGTTTGCTCACGCCCTAGATTCTACCTGTTGTCGAAGTTTTTGCCAGTCGCGCGCAGGCGAGTCGAGTCACTGACGATGCGGACGAGGAAGGCCACCGCCGCACACACCGGAGCAAGCACGACGACCTGCACGATGAGCACTGAGATGAAGCTCAGCGAGGCCGACTGCGGATCCGTCCGGAGGAGATTCGCATCGACGCACAGACCGATGAATCCGGTGATGACGGAGTAGACGAGGGCGGTCGTCCACACCAGTCCGCCGCGCCGTGCATTGAGCATCACGGCCAGCGCTGCCGCGAAGGGGATGAGCAGAAGGAGTGTGCCCAACGTCCACAGGCCGAGCTCCCCGATGTCGACGGTGCCGCGGAGCGGCTGGGCGATCGCCGACGACACGGCGACGGTAGCCACGGCGAAGAACACCGGGCACGCCGTGCCGATCCGGGAGATCAGCCGACGGAGCCCCCTCGTCTGTTCGGCCACCTCGGCGAAGTCGGGGCGCCTGCCCGCCGGCCGATCGGATCGCTGGTCCCCGCTGTCTGCGACGGCGGCATCGATCACGGGATCAGCACCTTTGCTCACCCTGTCATCCCTCCAGTCAGGCACAGTCCATTTTCGGTCTCCGCAGCACACAGCAGCTATTGGATGTCGAACCCGCAGCTGTGCGCGAGACCACACTTTACCCGTCGGTAGCCTAAATGTCTCGCTCCCTCTCAGCACGGCGGGTGAACAGGGGCGGCGCTTCAGGCATCCGACGGGTAGAGTTTGAATGCACGCTCTTAAGACGAACGAAGGATCGCTCGACGACATGACAACTCTGTCCTGGACTGAACTCGACAATCGCGCAGTCGACACTGCCCGCCTCCTCGCCGCGGATGCGGTGCAGAAGACAGGGAACGGGCACCCGGGCACCGCAATGAGCCTGGCTCCCATCGCACACTACCTGTATCAGCACGGACTCACTCACGACCCGGCCGACCCGACTTGGGTCGGCCGTGATCGTTTCGTCCTCTCCTGCGGTCACAGTTCGCTCACGCAGTACGTCCAGCTCTACCTGGCAGGGTTCGGGCTCGAGCTCGACGACCTCAAGGCGCTGCGCACATGGGGTTCGCTCACCCCGGGGCACCCGGAAGTCGGCCACACCGCCGGCGTCGAGATCACCACGGGGCCCCTGGGCTCCGGACTGGCCTCGGCCGTGGGCATGGCCATGGCCGCTCGCCGTGAACGCGGACTCTTCGACCCCGAGGCGGCTCCCGGCAGCTCACCGTTCGACCACAACATCGTCGTGCTCGCCTCGGACGGCGACCTCGAAGAGGGAGTGTCCGGTGAGGCGTCATCGCTGGCAGGGACGCAGGAGCTGTCGAACCTGCTGGTGATCTGGGACGACAACAAGATCTCCATCGAAGACGACACCGCGATCGCCTTCGGCGAGGACACGGCCGCCCGGTACGCCGCCTACGGCTGGCACGTCCAGCACGTCGACTTCACTGCCGGCGGTGACTACCACGAGGACATCGAGGCCTTCCACGCCGCCGTCGAGGCTGCTCGCGCGGATTCCCGCCCCTCGTTCATCCGCCTGTCCACTATCATCGCCTGGCCGGCCCCGAACGCGCAGAACACCGGCGGGTCTCACGGTGCGGCCCTCGGCGAGGACGAGATCCGGGCGACCAAGGAGGTCCTCGGCTTCGACCCGGAGTCGACCTTCGCCGTCGACGACGAGGTTCTCGCTCACACTCGTCAGGCCCTGGACCGCGGTCGTGCCGCCCACCTCGAATGGGACAAGTCCTTCGCCGAATGGCGCACCGCCAACCCGGACAACGCCGCCCTCTTCGACCGTCTGTCCAAGCGCGAGCTGCCCGCCGGCCTCGATGCGGCTTTCCCGGTCTTCGAAGCCAGCGAGAAGGGCATCGCCACTCGCGCGGCGTCCGGTCAGGTTCTCAATGCGATCGCCGAGACCATGCCCGAACTCTGGGGCGGTTCCGCCGACCTCGCGGGCTCGAACAACACGCTGATCAAGGGTGAGCCGAGCTTCCTGCCCGCTCACCGCTCCACGGGTGCATTCTCCGGCCACGAGTACGGACGCAATATCCACTTCGGCGTCCGCGAGTTCTCCGCCGGTCTCATCGGCAACGGCATCGCCCTGCACGGCGGAACCCGCCCGTACAACGGCACGTTCCTCGTCTTCAGCGACTACCAGCGGCCGGCCGTGCGCCTGGCTGCCCTCCAGCAGCTGCCGAACCTGTTCGTGTGGACCCACGATTCGATCGGCCTCGGTGAGGACGGACCGACCCACCAGCCGATCGAGCACCTCTCCGCGCTGCGGGCGATCCCCGGCCTCGACCTCGTCCGACCGGCCGATGCGAACGAGACCGCGGTCGCATGGCGGAAGATCCTCGAACGCACCGACGGCCCCAGCGGACTCGTCCTGACCCGACAGGCCGTGCCGGTCCTCGACCGTGAGAAGTACGCCCCCGCCTCCGAGGCCGCACGCGGCGGCTATGTGCTCACCGATACCGGTGACCAGCCCGAGGTGGCCATCATCGCCAGCGGTTCCGAGGTCGCCATCGCTCTCGAGGCCGCCGAAGCTCTGCAGGCATCGGGCACAGCCGCTCGCGTCATCTCCATGCCGTGCCAGGAATGGTTCGACGCTCAGCCGGAGGACTACCGGGCCACTGTGCTGCCGCGAACGCTGAAGGCACGGGTGAGCATCGAAGCCGCCTCGGCGATGAGCTGGCACAAGTACCTCGGCGATGCCGGTCGTGCCGTGTCCATCGAACATTTCGGTGCATCCGCGGACTACCAGACCCTGTACGAGAAGTTCGGCATCACGGCCTCGGCCGTCGTCGACGCAGCCAAGGAATCCATCAACGCAGCAAAGGCGGAAGCATGAGTGAACGTCTCCAGCAGCTCAGCGCGGCCGGAGTCTCGATCTGGCTCGACGACCTCTCGCGCACCCGACTCGAATCCGGGGATCTCGCCCGCCTCATCGAGAGATCCTCCGTCACGGGTGTGACGACGAACCCGACGATCTTCGCGAACGCGATCTCGGCAGCCGACGACTACGACGCTGCGGTCGCCGAGCTCGGTGCCTCCGGTGCCGATGTGGATGAGGCCATCGAGGCACTGACCACAGCGGATGTCGCCGAGGCGGCCCGCCTGTTCCGTCCGGTCTTCGAGTCCACGAACGGCGAAGACGGTCGCGTGTCGATCGAGGTCGCTCCCCCGCTGGCTCATGATGCGCAAGCGACCGTCGCCTCGGCGAAGGCCCTGTGGGAACGGGTCGGCGAACCGAATGCGATGATCAAGATCCCGGCCACCGAGGAGGGACTCCGCGCGATCTCCGAAACGATCGCGGCCGGGATCAGCGTCAACGTCACGCTCGTGTTCTCCCTGACCCGCTACCGCCACGTCGTCGAAGCCTTCCTCCAGGGGCTGGAGAAGGCCCGCGCCGCCGGCCATGACCTCTCGACGATCCGGTCGGTGGCCTCGGTGTTCGTCTCCCGGGTGGACTCCGAGATCGATTCCCGTCTCGACTCCATCGACGACCCGAAGGCCGTGGAGCTCAAGGGCAAGGCGGGCATCGCGAACTGCGTGCTCGCCCATGAGATCCACTCGCAGCTGTTCACCTCCGAACGCTTCCGAGTCCTCGAACTCGCCGGGGCCCGTCCGCAGCGTCTGCTGTGGGCCTCGACCGGAGTGAAGAATCCCGACTACGCCGACACGATGTACGTGACCGGGCTCATCGCACCGAACACCGTGAACACGATGCCCGAGCCCACCCTGGAGGCGTTCGCCGACCACGGTGAGGTCACCGGCCAGATCACGTCCGAGCACTACCGTGCCGCCGACGAGGTCTTCGATGCTCTGGCACGACTGGGCATCGACTACGCCGAGGTCATGACCGTGCTCGAAGAGCAGGGGCTGGAGAAGTTCGACGTCAGTTGGACCGAACTCCAGGAAACGATCCGTACGGCTCTGGACCGCTCATGAAGCTCTCACTCTCTGTCCCCGTCGATGAGGAGTTCGAGGCAGAGGCCGCGCGTCTCATCGACGCCGGCCTGGCTTCCCGGCTGAGCGCCAAGGATGCGGAACTGTTCGACGGGGCCGCCGATGCAGCGGACCGGATGGGCTGGGTGGATCTTCCGCAGAACGCCGCAGATCTGCTCGATGAGATCGAATCCCTGCGGGCGCGCCTGCAGGAGCAGGGTCTGCGCACGATCAGCTTGGCCGGAATGGGCGGGTCATCGCTCGCTCCCGAGGTGATGGCGCAGACGGCCGGTGTCCGACTCGAGATCGTCGATTCGACGGATCCCAATCAGGTCGCCGAGGCGATCGGCACCGATCTCGAACACACGGTCCTCATCATCGCGTCGAAGTCCGGAACCACGGTGGAGACGGATTCGATCCGCCGCAGCTTCGCCGCGGCCTTCGAATCGATCGGCGTCGATCCGGCGTCCCGGATGATCGCGATCACCGATCCGGGAACCGAACTCGAGACGCTGGCCGCCGATCAGGGCTTCCTTGCGACCTTCCTCGTCGACCCCACGGTCGGCGGACGCTTCAGTGCTCTCTCGGCCTTCGGACTCGTCCCCGCGGGTCTGGCCGGTGTCGATGTGCGCGGGATCGTCGCAGAGTCCGCCGCGGCCGCCGCCGACCTGTCTGCCGACGGTCTGGACAATCCTGCACTGCGGTTCGGCGCTTGGCTGAGCATCGCCCACGCCCGGACGACGGAGAAGCTCGTCCTCGCCGAGACCGCCGAGCAGCTGAACGGGCTCGGGGCCTGGGTCGAGCAGCTCATCGCCGAATCCCTCGGCAAGGACGGTCAGGGCATCCTTCCCGTCGTCGTCGATTCACCTGCCGACATCGGGTTCTCCGATGCACGCGCAGACGCACTCCTGTGCCTGCTCGGGCCGGCAGCCGATGACTCGGAGCTGGGTGCGCCGTCCGGATTCGAAGCGACTATCACCGGTGGGTTGGGCGAGCTGTTCCTGTTCTGGGAATACGCCACGGCCATCGCCGGATACAGCATCGGGGTCAATCCCTTCGACCAGCCTGATGTGGAGGCCGCGAAGGCACAGGCCAGGCATCTGCTCGACGGACCGGACTCGGGTTCGACGGAGCAGCCGCGGTTCCGTGAGGGAGACATCGACGTTCTCGAGGTCGTCGACGAGGCCACTGATCTCGTCGGAGCTCTGGAGGAGCTGTTCTCGCAGGTCGACGAGTACGGATATGTCGGCATTCAGGCCTACCTCGATCGGATCGCCGATGCCGAGGCTGCGGATCTGCGTCCGCTCGTGTCCACGCATGCCGGAGTGCAGACGACCTTCGGCTTCGGCCCCCGCTACCTGCATTCGACCGGTCAGTACCACAAGGGCGGTCATCCGAACGGAGTGTTCCTCCAGATCACCGGTGAGGCTCGCACTGACCTGCTGGTGCCGGGACGCGACTTCGGCTTCGCTCAGCTGCAGCGCGCCCAGGCCGCCGGCGATGCGGCGGTGCTGAGTGAGAAGGGCCGACCCGTGGTGCGTCTGCACCTGCTTGATCGTTCTCGTGGGCTCGAACAGCTGCGGGAGGCGATCGGGTCGATCAGCCCGCGCCACCACTTCGGCCACGACTGATCTGCCTGAAACGGCACTGATCCGCCGGAGCGAGGGACAGGGCACGAACAGAGAAGGACCCCGACCGATTCGGTCGGGGTCCTTCTCATTCGTCCACCGGGGCGTCGCCTCGGTGTCGGTGTCTCACGGTCTCGGCATCAGCGGGCCACGATGGCTCAGGAGTTGAACCGAGTGAGGACGCCCAGCAGGATGATGCAGGCCGCCCAGATGATCGCCATGAGCGTCGTGAACCTATTGAGGTTGCGCTCCGCGACGCCCGAGGATCCCAGCGACGAGGACATTCCGCCGCCGAACATGTCGGACATGCCACCGCCCTTGCCCTTGTGCATGAGGATCAGCAGGGTGAGGAAGATGCTCGTGAGCACGAGCAGCGCGATGAGAATGATGTTTAGGATTTCCACGTCGGATTCAACCTATGTTTCGTCGAGTGTTTCGTCGAATGATGCGTCTGTCAGTCTACTTCGCGACCGCGGCCTTGCACAAAGCGGCGAAGTCCGGACCGCTGAGGCTCGCACCTCCGACCAGTGCGCCGTCGACGTCCGCGGAGGCGACGATTTCGGCGACGTTGTCGGCCTTGACCGACCCGCCGTAGAGAATGCGGGTGGTCTGGGCAAGAGCGTCGCCATACTTCTCACCGATGCGTGCGCGGATCGCCGATGCCATCTCGGCGGCATCGGCGGCAGTGGCTGTCTCTCCGGTGCCGATCGCCCAGACGGGTTCGTAGGCGATGACGAGGCCGGAGAGGTCGCCTGCGTCGAATCCGGCCAGCGACTCCTCGAGCTGTCCGAGGGTGAACTCGACGTGGCTCTTCTCCTGCCGCTGTTCCAGCGACTCCCCCACGCAGAGGATCGGTGTGAGTTCGGCCGAAAGTGCGGCCTTGATCTTCGCGGCCACGACCTCGTTGGTCTCGTGGTTGTCGGCACGGCGTTCACTGTGGCCGATGACCACGTAGCTGCAGCCGAGGCGGGAGAGGAACGATGCGGCGATCTCTCCGGTATGCGCTCCGGGAGCGTGCTGGGAGACGTCCTGGGCACCGTACTTCAGCCACAGCTTGTCCCCCTGGACGAGTGTCTGCACCGAACGGATGTCGGTGAACGGCGGAATGACGACGACTTCGCAGTCGCTGTCGTCGAGTTTGGCGTCCTCGAGTGCCCAGGCGAGCTTCTGGACAGCGGAGATCGCCTCCAGATGATCGTGGTTCATCTTCCAGTTGCCTGCCAGCAGCAGGGTGCGGTCGCTCATGGTGTCTGTCTTCCTCATCCGAGTGCGTCGAGTCCGGGCAGGGTCTTGCCTTCGAGATATTCGAGGCTGGCACCTCCGCCGGTGGAGATGTGGCCGAAGGCGTCATCGGCGAAGCCGAGGCTGCGCACGGCGGCTGCGGAATCGCCGCCGCCGACCACGGTCAGCCTCTGTCCCCCGCTGCTGCCTTCGTCGGCCAGAGCTTGGGCTACGGCTTTGGTGCCGGCGGCGAAGGCCGGGAACTCGAAGACGCCCATCGGCCCGTTCCAGAACACAGTGGTCGAGCCTGCGATGATCTCGGCATAGGCGCGCGCCGATTCGGGGCCGATGTCGAGGCCGAGGCCGTCGCCTCCGGCCGGAGTGTCTTCGAGTTCGGCGACGGGCCGGACCCAATGCTCGGCGTCGGCGGCGAAGGAGGCGGCCATGACGATGTCCGTGGGCAGGACGATGCGTGCACCACCGGACCGGGAGCGTTCGAGGTAGCCCTTGACGTCGTCGATGCGGTCCTTCTCGACCAGGCTCGATCCGATGTCGTGGCCGAGTGCGGCGAGGAAGGTGAAGACCATTCCCCCGCCGATGAGCAGATTGTCGGCGCGGTCGATGAGGTTGTCGATGACGCCGAGTTTGTCCGAGACCTTGGATCCGCCGAGGACGACGGTGAACGGGAATTCGGGGTTGTTGAGCAGCCTGTCGCTGACCTCGACTTCCGCACGCACGAGTGAGCCGGCATAGTGCGGGAGGAGGCCGGCGATGTCGTAGACCGAAGCCTGCTTGCGGTGGACGACGCCGAATCCGTCGGAGACGAAATCGTCGGCCAGCGCTGCCAGCTGGGTGGCGAATTCCTGGCGCTCAGCATCGGACTTCGCCGTCTCGCCGGGATTGAAGCGCAGGTTCTCCAGCAGCAGCACGTCACCGTCGGACAGGGCTGCGGCCTTCGTCTGCGCATCGTCACCGACGGTGTCGGCGGCGAAGGCGACCGGACGGCCGAGGGCTTCGGCGAGTTCGGGGACGATCGGGGCCAGTGAGAACTGCGGATCCGGTTCTCCCTTCGGCCGGCCCAGATGCGACATCACGATGACCCTGGCTCCCGCCTCGGCGAGGGACCTGATCGTTCCGGCCGAGGCCAGGATGCGACCGCGGTCGGTGATCGTGCCGTCGTCCATCGGCACGTTGAGATCGCTGCGGACGAGCACCGTGTGGCCGGCGAAGATGCCCGCATCGTCGAATGTCCTCATGAGTCCCTTTCGCTGAGAATGTAGCTGACCATGTCTTTGAGTCGGTTCGTGTACCCCCACTCGTTGTCGTACCAGGCCACGACCTTGATCTGGTCGCCCAGCACCATCGTGAGCTTGGAATCGACGATCGCCGAGGCGGTGGTGCCGACGATGTCGCTGGAGACGAGTTCGTCGGTGGAGAAGTCGAGGTAGGGCGATCCGTCCGCTGCGGAGGCGAGGATCGCGTTGACCTCGTCGCGGTCGGCGCTCGTGGAGGTGGTGAAGGTGAAGTCGATGATCGATCCGGCGGGCACGGGTACACGCACGGCGAGTCCGTCGAGCTTGCCCTCGAGGTGGGGCATGACGCGGCCGACGGTGCGTGCGGCTCCGGTCGTGGTCGGCACGATGTTGACGGCGGCGGCTCGGGCGCGACGCAGGTCCCGGTGGGGTCCGTCGACGAGCATCTGGTCGCCGGTGTAGGCGTGAACGGTGTTGAGCAGACCGGATTCGACGCCGAGGGCGTCGTCGAGCGCCTTGACGACGGTGGCCATGCAGTTCGTCGTGCACGAGGCGTTCGAGACGACGGAGTGCGCGGACGGATCGAAGGTGTCTTCGTTCACGCCCATGACGAGGGTCGCGTCGACGTCCTTTCCGGGGGCGGAGAGTACGACGGTCTGCACGGTGCCGCCGAGGTGGGCCTCGGCCTGGTCCTGCCGGGTGAAGCGTCCGGTGGATTCGACGACGAGTTCGACCTTGTGCGAACTCCAGTCGATGGCGGACGGGTCGGCTTGGCTCGTCACCGCGATCTCTCGTCCGTCGACGATGATCGCCTCGTCGGCGGCGTCGACATCATGGTCGAAGCGAGGCCACACGGAGTCGTGGGAGAGCAGATGAGCCAGCGTCGTCGTATCGGTGAGATCGTTGATGGCCACGACCTCGAAATCAGCATCGGGTTCGAGGGACAGACGGAACAGGGCACGGCCGATGCGGCCGAAGCCGTTGATGGCGATTCGTCTCATGCCTCGATCTTAGCGATCCTCGAGCATTTCCGGGGTCAGACTGGCTTCGGTGCCGGGAATTCCCAGTTCTTCCGCATGCTTGTCCGCAGTGGACAGCAGCCTGCGGATCCGGCCGGCCACCGCGTCCTTCGTCATCGGCGGGTCGGCGAGCTGACCGAGCTCTTCGAGGGACGCCTGTTTGTGGGTCACGCGAAGCTGACCGGCGTAGCGGAGGTGTTCGGGGACGTCGTCGCCGAGGATCTCCAGGGCGCGTTCGACCCGGGCGCCGGCGGCCACGGCGGCCCGTGCCGAGCGACGCAGGTTCGCATCGTCGAAGTTCGCCAGGCGGTTCGCGGTCGCGCGGACCTCCCTGCGCATCCGCCGTTCCTCCCAGACCAGCACGGCGCTGTGGGAGCCCATGCGGGTGAGCAGCGCGGCGATATCGTCGCCGTCGCGGATGACGACGCGGTCGACTCCCCGGACCTCGCGGGCTTTCGCACTCAGTCCGAGTCGGCGGGCTGCGCCGACGAGGGCAAGAGCCGCCTCGGGGCCGGGGCAGGTGACTTCCAACGCCGAGGAGCGCCCCGGCTCGGTCAGTGATCCGTGGGCGAGGAAGGCTCCGCGCCAGGCGGCTTCGGCATCGGCGACGGAGCCGTTGACGATGGCCGAGGGCAGTCCGCGCACGGGACGGCCGCGGTTGTCGACGAGTCCGGTCTGGCGGGCCAGTGCTCCCCCGTCACGGGTGACGCGCAGCAGGTAGCGGTTGGAGCGGCGGATTCCGGCGGCATTGATGACGACGATGTCGGCATGCTGACCGTAGAGATCCTTGATCTCTGCTCGCAGCCGTTTGGCGGCCTGGGCAGTGTCGAGTTCGGCTTCGAGAACGATCGAGCCGTTGACGAGGTGGAGGGCGGAGGAGAAGCGGAAGATCGAGGACACCTCGGCCTTGCGGGCGGAGGTGCGAGTGATCTTCACTCGCGCCAACTCGTCCTTGACCTGAGCGGTCAGTGCCATAGCTCGTCCTCCTGCACCTGAAGTTCTACCACTGCTCGGCGACGCCGATCCCGGCGTCCAACAACATGTCACGGTAGCATGCCGCCAGCTTGAGGCTGTCATGCTGTCCCTGCCTCCGTGAGCGCAGGGGACGTTCCCAGAGTTTCGCTCCGAACATGTCCTCGGCCCGCTGCGGCAGGTCGGGTTCGAGTTCGGTGGCCGCCTCGTCGACGAGAACATAGTCCAAGGTCAGTGAGCGGGCATGACGGTGGAGGGAGACGAGGTGTTCGCCGAGGCTCAGGTCCTTCGTCTCACCGTCGGTGGAATTGAGGTTGAGCGTGAGGGATTTCACCGCTGTCGAGGCCACGATCGCCTCGGCGAGCGAAGGCACGAGCAGGTGCGGCATCACCGAGGTGTACCAGGAGCCGGGGCCGAGGTTGAGAACCTCGGCCTCCTCCACGGCTTCGATCGTCTCGTAGCGGGCCGGTGGAGCCGCCGGGTCGAGGCGCACGGTCTCGACGTGGCCGACCGTGGAGGCGAGCACGGACTGTCCGCGCACGACCTGGAAGGAGCCGGGGAACTTCACATCGGCTTCGATCGTCAGCGGGACCGAGGACATCGGCAGCACTCGACCGTGAGCGCGCAGCAGACGGGCCATCCAGTCCAGGCCGGCCACATGGTCGCCGTGGATCTGCCACAGTGCTGCGATGAGCAGATTGCCCACCGCGTGGCCGTGCAGCTCACCTGTCGACTCGAAGCGGTGCTGGATGACATCACGCCAGGTCTGGCCCCACGTGCCGTCGTCGCAGAGTGCGGCCAGAGCCATCCGCAGATCGCCGGGAGGCAGTCCGCCGAGTTCGTCGCGCAGTCGTCCGGATGAGCCGCCGTCGTCGGCGACTGTGACGACCGCGGTGAGGTCTTCGGTGAGCAGACGGAACGCCCTCAGCGCCGCGTAGAGTCCGTGGCCTCCGCCGAACGAGACGATATTGGGACCGTCCTTCTGTGCGCCCGTGGAGATGACGGGCAGATCTTCGGTCTCCATGTCATTCTCTTCCCAGATCGCGATGACGCACAGCCACTGGGATCCCGGTCTGGGCCGACAGCAGTCGTCCGACCCTTTCGCTGATCGCCACGGAACGGTGTTTGCCGCCTGTGCAGCCGATTCCGATCATCGCGTAGCCGCGGCCCTCGTGCAGATATCCCTCGGCGACGGTGGACAGGGTTGCGGCATAGCGTTCGATGAATTCCTCGGCGCCGTTCTGCTCGAGGACGTAGGCTGCGACATCGGAGTCGAGTCCGTTGTGTCCGCGCAGATGGGGAATCCAGTACGGATTCGGCAGGAAGCGGACGTCGGCGACGTGGTCGGCGTCCTTGGGCAGGCCGTATTTGAAGCCGAAGCTCATCACCGTCAGACGCAGCGGCGGGGTGTCGTCGTCGCTGAAGCGTTTGCGCACCTCCGCGGAGAGCTGGTGCACGTTGAGGTCGGAGGTGTCGACGATGATATCGGCGCGGTGTTTGAGGGACTCGAGTTCGGCACGTTCGGCTTCGATGCCGTCGAGCAGGGTCCCCTCCCCCTGCAGAGGGTGGGGCCGCCTGGTCGATTCGAAGCGTCGGACGAGGACTTCGTCGGAGGCGTCGAGGAAGACGATGCGCAGGGACAGACCCTGATCGACGAAATCGCTGATCGTCTCCTGCAGTTCGGCGTATTTGGTGCGCCCTTTGGCGTCGATGACGATGGCGATCTTCGGCAGGGCGCCGTCGGCACGGGCGACGAGTTCGACGAGCGGACGCATCATCTGCGGCGGCAGATTGTCGACGACATACCAGTCCATGTCTTCGAGCACATTGGCCACGGTGGTGCGGCCTGCTCCGGACATGCCGGTGACGAGCACAACCTCGATGGGGTGGTCGGATCCGTTCGATTCGGCCTGCACGCTCACTCGTCCTCCTCTGTCCGTGCCCGATCGTTAGGTGGGCACTGTACCTCTCGGCACTACTCTAGGGCAGAATCGCAGAGCTCAGTCGGCCAGAGCCGTGACGATCTTCGCGGCGAGGGAGGGACCGATTCCCTTGACCTCGCAGATCTCCTCGGCGGTGGCAGCACGGACCTTCTTCACAGATCCGAAATGGCGCAGCAGAGCGGTGCGCTTCGACTCTCCGAGACCCGGAATGTCGTCGAGCACGGAGCTCGTCATCGCCTTCGCACGTTTCGACCGGTGATAGGTGATGGCGAAGCGGTGGGCCTCATCACGCAAGCGCTGCATGAGGAAGAGCCCCTCGGAGTTGCGTGGGAGGATGACCGGGAACGGATCGTCCGGTATCCAGATCTCTTCGAGCCGTTTGGCCAGACCGACGACGGAGATGTCGACGATGCCGAGATCCGTCAGTGCCCGCGTCGCTGCCGCAACCTGCGGGCCGGCACCGTCGACGACGAGGAGGCTGGGTCGATAGCCGAAGCGCTCATCGGGCTCCTCGGAGGTCATCTGTTCGAGGTAGCGGCTGAAGCGACGGGAGACGACGTCGTACATCGAAGCCGTGTCGTCGGCCGCGGCTTCACCGTGGATGGCGAAGTGTCGGTAGTCGCGCTTCTTCGCCATTCCGTCTTCGAACACGACGAGGGAGGCGACGACGTTCGAGCCCTGGGTATGGGAGATGTCGATGCATTCGATGCGCAGCGGTGCTTCCGGCAGGTCGAGGTGCTCCTGGATCTCCTTGAGAGCCTGGCTGCGGGTCGTCAGGTCGGACGAGCGTTTGAGCTTGTGCTGGATGAGCGCTTCCTTCGCGTTCTTCCCCACGGTCTCCAGGGCCGCCTTCTTCTCCCCGCGCTCGGGTACCCGCACGGTCACCCGCGAACCGCGCTGCTCGCTCAGCCAGGCCTCCAGGGACTCCAGATCCGCCGGCAGTGTGTCGACGAGGATCTCGTTCGGAATGGCATCGGCATCGAGTCCGGAGTAGGCCTGTCGCAGGTAGTCGGTGGTCAGTTCCGCGGGCGTGTGATCATCGGAGCGTTCGATGATCCAGCCGCGTTGGCCGCGGATACGACCCTGGCGCACATGGAAGACCTGGACGGAGGCTTCGAGCTCCTCGGTGACGAGGGCGAAGATATCGCAGTCGGCGCTCACCGACAGGACGACGGCGGATTTGTCGAGGACCTTCTGCAGGGCGGAGATCTCGTCGCGCAGACCGGCCGCGCGTTCGTAGTCGAGTTCGGCCGCGGCTGTGGCCATCTCCTTCTGCCGGTGGCTGATGAACCGGCCGGTGTTTCCGGACATGAAGTCGGAGATGCTGCGGGCCAAGTCCTTGTGATCGTCCTTGCTGATCTGACCGACGCAGGGAGCAGCGCATTTGTCGATATAGCCGAGCAGGCAGGGCCTGCCGCTGCGTTCGGCCCGCCGGTAGACCCCTGCTGTGCAGGTGCGCATCGGGAAGGCCTTGAGCAGCAGGTCGAGGGTGTCCTTGATCGCCCACACCTGAGCGAAGGGACCGAAGTACTTCACGCCCTTGCGGCGTTTTCCCCGGGTGATGAAGGCCCGAGGCACCTCGTCATTCATCGTGATCGCGAGGTAGGGGTAGGACTTGTCGTCGCGGAACATGACGTTGAACCGCGGGTTGAACTCATTGATCCACGTCCATTCGAGCTGCAGAGCTTCGACCTCGGTGTCGACGACGGTCCACTCCACCGAGTTCGCGGTGTGGACCATCGTCGAGGTGCGCGGGTGCAGCTGGGCAGGGTTGGCGAAGTACGAGTTGAGTCGGTTGCGGAGGTTCTTCGCCTTTCCGACATAGATCACCCGCCGGTCGGGGTCACGGAATTTGTAGACCCCGGCCGACGTGGGGATCGACCCGGTGGCCGGACGGTAGGTGGATGGATCAGGCATTCGGATCAGGACTTGAGCATCGGCTTGAGGAACCTTCCGGTATGTGATTCGGCCACCTCGGCGACCTCTTCGGGAGTGCCCTGGGCGATGATCTGCCCACCGCCGCGGCCGCCCTCGGGTCCGAGGTCGATGATGTGATCGGCATTGCCGATGACGTCAAGGTTGTGTTCGATGACGATGACCGTATTGCCTTTGTCGACGAGTCCCTGGAGGACCATGAGCAGCTTCGAGATGTCCTCGAAGTGCAGACCGGTCGTCGGTTCGTCGAGCACGTAGACGGTGCGACCGCGGGAGCGCTTCTGCAGTTCGGCGGCGAGCTTGACACGCTGTGCCTCACCGCCGGAGAGAGTCGTGGCCGGTTGGCCGAGTCGGACATAGCCGAGCCCCACCTCGACGAGGGTCTTGAGGTGTCGAGAGATCGCGGGAATCGCGGCGAAGAAGTCGTTGGCCTCCTCGATCGGCATGTCGAGGACCTCGGCGATGTTCTTGCCCTTGAACGTGACTTCCAGGGTCTCCCGGTTGTACCGGGCGCCCTGGCAGACCTCACAGGGGACGTAGACGTCGGGCAGGAAGTTCATCTCGATCTTGATCGTGCCGTCGCCGCTGCAGTTCTCGCAGCGTCCGCCCTTGACGTTGAAGGAGAATCGACCGGGCAGATAGCCGCGGACCTTCGCCGATTCGGTTTCGGCGAACAGTCGGCGCACATGGTCGAAGACGCCGGTGTAGGTCGCGGGGTTCGATCGCGGGGTGCGACCGATCGGCGACTGATCGACGTGGACGACCTTGTCGAGATTGTCCAGGCCGGTCACGCGCTTGTGCCGTCCGGGCACCCGCGAGGCGCCGTTGAGGACGTTGGCCATCTGTGTGTAGAGGATCTCGTTGACCAGAGTCGATTTGCCCGAACCGGACACGCCGGTGACTGCGGTGAGCACACCGAGAGGGAAGGACACCGTGACGTCGCGCAGGTTGTTCTCCACGGCCTTCTCGACGGTGACCATCCGGTCCTTGTCGACGGGGCGGCGGGTCGGCGGGATCTGGATCGCCCGTCGGCCGGAGAGGTAGTCGCCGGTGATCGATCCTTCGGCATCCTTGAGGCCGGTGACGGGACCGGAGTAGACGACCTCTCCCCCGTGCTCGCCGGCGCCGGGTCCGATATCGACGATCCAGTCGGCGGATTCGATGGTGTCCTCATCGTGTTCGACGACGATGAGGGTGTTGCCGAGATCCTTGAGCTTGTTGAGTGTTTCGATGAGTCGGCGGTTGTCTCGCTGATGCAGTCCGATCGACGGCTCGTCGAGGACGTAGAGGACGCCGACGAGGCCGGAGCCGATCTGCGTGGCCAGGCGGATGCGCTGGGCCTCACCGCCGGAGAGCGTACCGGCTGCCCGGTTGAGGCTGAGGTAGTCGAGGCCGACGTCGAGGAGGAACCCGAGTCGGGCGTTGATCTCCTTCATCACCTGCGCCGCCACGGCGGCATCGCGGGAGCTCAGCTCGAGGGAACCGAGGAAGGAAGCTGCTTCGTCGAGGGCGAGTTCGGAGACCTCGGCGATGGACCTGTCTCCGACCTTGACGGCAAGGATCTCCGGTTTGAGGCGCGTACCGTCACAGCTGGCACACGGGATCTCGCGCATATAGGACTCGTAGCGTTCCCGCGACCACTCGGATTCTGTTTCCTCGTGCTTGCGCTGAATGTATTGGTAGACGCCTTCGAAGCCCGTCGAGTACGTGCGTTCACGCCCGAAGCGGTTCTTGTACTTGACATGGACCTTGTAGTCCTTGCCCGTCAGAATCGCGGTCTTCGCGGACTTCGGCAGCTTCTTCCACGGCGTCTTCATATCGAAGCCGAGTTCGTCGCCGAGGCCCTTGAGCAGACGGTTGAAGTACTTCGAGACCTGTTTGCCTCCCGACCAGGGGGCGATGGCCCCGGAGCCGAGGCTGAGGTCCTCGTCGGGGACGACGAGATCTTCGTCGACCTGCAGGCGGGTGCCGATGCCGTCGCAGGTGGGGCAGGCGCCGAAGGGCGAGTTGAAGGAGAACGAGCGGGGTTCGATCTCGTCGATCGTCAGCGGGTGCTCGTTCGGGCACGACATGTGCTCGGAGAAAGTGCGGGTCGTGCCTTCGTCGACGAGTTCGATGTCGATGCGTCCGTCGGCGAGCCCCAGGGCGGTCTCGACGGAGTCGGTCAGCCGCGGGCGCATTCCCGATTTGGCGACGAGGCGGTCGACGACCACGGAGATCGTGTGCTTGTACTGCTTCTCCAAGGTCGGCGGTTCGCTCAGGCTGATCTGCTCGCCGTCGACGATGGCCCTGGAGAAGCCCTTGGACTGCAGGTCGGTGAAGAGGTCGACGAATTCGCCCTTGCGGGACCGGACGACGGGAGCGAGGACGAGGAACTTCGTCCGCTCCTCGAGTTCGAGCAGCTGGTCGACGATCTGCTGCGGGGTCTGCTTCGTGATGACCTCACCGCAGACGGGACAGTGCGGGATGCCGATCCGCGCCCACAGCAGGCGGAGGAAGTCATAGACCTCGGTGATCGTGCCGACGGTCGAACGCGGATTGCGCGATGTCGACTTCTGGTCGATCGACACCGCTGGAGACAGCCCTTCGATGAAGTCGACGTCGGGTTTGTCCATCTGCCCGAGGAACATCCGGGCATAGGAGGACAGGGATTCGACGTAGCGTCGCTGTCCCTCGGCGAAGATCGTGTCGAAGGCCAGCGAGGACTTGCCGGAACCGGACAAGCCGGTGAACACGACCATCGAATCGCGCGGCAGCGCGATCTCGACGTTCTTGAGATTGTGTGCTCGAGCTCCCTTGACCCACAGGGTGTCGAGATGGGAGACGCCTGTCACTTGCTCACCGTTATTGGTTTTCATCACCTGACCACTGTATTACTCGGCACTGACATTGCTGTATTCGCAGCGGTTTCCGGCTCATCTGCCGATCTCTCCGACGGAGAGGATGCGGAGCACGATATCTCCGGATTCGTCGCTGGCGGCCACGTCCACCTCGGCGTCGATGGCCCAGTCCCTGTTGTCGTCGGGATCGGCGAGGATCTGTCGGACGCTCCATGTGTCTGAACCGGGGCTGATGTCGATATATTCCCGA
The DNA here is from genome assembly GCF_056837565.1 of Brevibacterium sp. OS20. NCBI lineage: Bacteria > Bacillati > Actinomycetota > Actinomycetes > Micrococcales > Brevibacteriaceae > Brevibacterium > Brevibacterium sp. OS20. The sequence goes on from NZ_CM166367.1 coordinate 2,196,405, forward strand.
CCGCGGGCTTTCTGGTCGACGATGAGCTCCCCGTATTCGTCGTAGAAGTCCTCGATCGCGTCTTCCCAGGCCCGGGAGTCGAATCCGGATTCGGCGTCGAGGCGGCCGAGCTCCGTGTAGTTCGCACGTTCGGCCAGCAGCACTCGGTGGAACAGGGCATTGCGGACCTCTGCGGTGAACACCCTCGTATTCTCGGAGAAGCGGCGGTCGAGTGCCGGCAGATCGTCGGGAGCTTCGGTGGGGTCGAGTCCCTGCAGGGTGCGCCATTCGTCGAGCAGCGACGAATCCGTCCGGGCGATGGTCTCACCACACCATTCGATGATGGTCTCGAGTTCCTCGGTCCGGTTCTCCGCGGGGACGTTGTGGAGCAGTGCGCGGTAGACGTCGGTGAGGTAGCGCAGCAGGCTGCCCTCGGCCCGGGCGAGACTGTAGTAGCCGACGAACTGGGTGAAGCCCATGGCCTGCTCGAGCATGTCGCGGACGACGGATTTGGGTTCGAAGCCGCCTCGGTGCAGCCAGGGATGAGTCTCGACGAAGTGGTCGAAGGCCGGGTCGAGCATCTCGGCCAGGGGTGCGGGACTTTCGATCTCGTCGAGGATCGCCATTCGTTCGGCGTATTCGACGCCCTCGGCCTTGAGTTCGGCCAGGGTCTCTCCCTTGATCCGGTCGAGTTGGCCCTTCAGTATCTGGAACGGCACCGAGGTGGTCGCCTCGACGATGGATACGACGTCGAGGGCGTAGGTGTCGTCGTTATCGTCGAGAAGCTCCAGTGCGGCAAGCACGAAGGGAGCCAGGGGCTGGTTGAGCGCGAACTGGGGGCCGAGGTCCTGGGTGGCGATGAGTTCGCTGCCGCGGACCTCGATGAGTCCGGCGTCGATGAGGGAGCGTCCGATGCTGATCGCGGTGAGTTTGAGGTCGAGCCGGCGTTCCCGTGTCTCATGCGTCTTGTCGATGAAGTCGCTGATGGTCGACACATCGGAGCCGGGGCGGGCGACGAGGTTGAGGATCGTCGAATGGTCGATCTTCATCCGCGGACGCAGGGTCTCGGATTCGCCTTCGATGAGTTTTGCGAAGGTCTCTTCGGACCAGCCGACGAAGCCGACCGGGGCAGCCTTCTTCTTGACCTTCTTCTTTTTCTTCTTGTCATCATTGGCCGCTTTGGCTTCTGCCTTGAGGTTGTCGATGACGTGTTCGGGGGCTTGGGCGATGACGTAGCCGCGGGTGTCGAATCCGGCGCGGCCGGCGCGGCCTGCGAGCTGTTGGAACTCGCGGACGCTGAGTCGGCGCATCTTCCGCCCGTCGAACTTCGTCAGTCCGGTCAACAGCACGGAGCGGATGGGCACATTGATGCCCACACCGAGGGTGTCGGTGCCGGAGATGACGAGCAGCAGTCCCTTCAGCGCGAGCTGTTCGATGAGGCGGCGGTACTTCGGCAGCATTCCGGCGTGGTGGACGCCGACGCCGTGCAGCAGCAGTTTGCGCAGACTGGTCCCGAATCCCTTGCCGAAGGTGAAGCCCTTGATGGCTGCGGCGATGGCGGCCTTCTGTTCCTTGGAGGCAAGGTCGACCGAGAGCAGGTTGGTGGCGAGGTCGATGGCACCGTTCTGAGAGTAGGAGACGACGTAGACCGGGGCCTTGTCGTTGCGGACGAGTCCGCGGAGAGTGTCCGAGAGCGTCTCCGTCGAATATTCGTAGTCGAGCGGGACCGGCCTGGTCGCCGAGGTGACCACGGAGGAGTCGCGTCCGGTCGTCTCCGTCATCGTCCGTCGGATGTCGGTGGTGTCGCCCAAGGTGGCGGACATGAGGACGAACTGGGTCTGCGGCATCTCGAGGAGGGGCACCTGCCAGGCCCAACCGCGGGAGGGGTCGGCGACGTAGTGGAATTCGTCCATGACGACCATTCCGGCGTCGAGCATTCCGCCTTCGCGCAGCGCCTGGTTGGCCAGGATCTCCGCCGTGGCGCAGATGACGGGCGCCTCCGGGTTGACGGTGGAGTCGCCGGTGATCATCCCGACGTTCTCGGCGCCGAAGGCGTCGATGAGGGAGAAGAACTTCTCGCTCACCAGGGCCTTGAGCGGGGCCGTGTAGTACGACCGGATCCCGCGGGTGAAGGACTGGTAGAGAGCGAACAGAGCGACGAGTGACTTCCCCGAGCCGGTCGGGGTCGCCATGATCGTATTGTCTCCGGCGAGGATCGTGAGGAACGCCTCGTCCTGAGCCGGGTAAGGCTCGACACCGATCTCTTGGCAGTATTCGCCGAAGGACTCGTAGATCGTGTCGTCGTCAGCGAATTCCGCTGGGATCTCCTGCAATCTGGCCACGCTGATGCACAGACCTTTCCGATTAGACTGATTCCATCCTATTGCTCGACACCGAGGAGTCACATATGCCGGTCTTCGCCGTCACCTACCACTATGGTCCCGATACTGATACGCGGATGGAACACCGCCCCGCGCATCGCCGCTGGCAGGCGGAGCTGAATGAGACCGGTACGATCCTCGCCTCCGGTCCCCTGGACAACGATCCGCAGCCGGGAGGGCTGCTGATCCTCCGCGCCGCCGACCGGGCGGAGGTCGAAGGCCACCTCGCCGCCGATCCCTATGCCTCGCTCGGTGTCATCGAGGCGACGGACATCCGCGAGTGGACTCCCGTGTTCGGCCCCTTCGCCCAGGGCTGAGGGCCGCACTGCCGGTCCGGGTCTGCCGGGACCGGGAAGACACGAGCGGGGTCCGTCTCGAGAGATCGAGACGGACCCCGCTCGTTCTGTGCCGACACCGAGGCGGTGTCAGCGCGACCGGGTCCGATCGGCTCAGGCCTCTTCGGATTCGTTCGAGCTGACGTCCTTGAAGGAGATGCCGTCCTTCTTCATCTTCACGAGTGAGGCGACCGTGGCCACCACCATGGCGAGGACGATGACGGTCAGGGACAGCCACGTCGGCACCTCGGGGATCGAGTGACCCCACGAGAGGAACTCCCAATCGCTCGAATGCAGAGCATGGATGATGAGCTTGACCCCGATGAAGCCGAGGATCGCGGCGATTCCGTAGTGGAGGTAGACGAGCTTGTCGACGAGTCCCCCGAGCAGGAAGTACAGCTGACGCAGTCCCATGAGGGCGAACACGTTCGCGGTGAACACGAGGAACGCATTCTGAGTGACGCCGAAGATCGCGGGAATCGAGTCGAGCGCGAACATCACATCGGTCGAGCCGATGGCGATGAACACGATGAACATCGGAGTCCAGTACTTCTTGTTGTCGTCGAGGGTCACCCGCAGCTTGTTGCCGTGGTATTCGTCGACGACGTTGATCCGCTTGCGCAGGAACCGGATGAGACCGTTTTCGCCGTCGCCGTCGTCTTCGGAGCTGAAGGCCTGCCGGTAGGCGACGATGAGGAGGAAGATGCCGAAGATGAAGAAGACTTCGACGAAGGCGCTGATGATCGCCGCACCCGCGAGGATGAAGATGCCGCGGAAGATGATGGCGATGATGATGCCGACCATGAGCACTTCCTGCTGGTACTTCCGCGGTACCGAGAAGCTGCCCATGATGATGATGAAGACGAACAGGTTGTCGATGCTCAACGAGTACTCGAGCAGCCAGCCGGTGAGGAACTCGCTGCCGTGCTGGGCATCGCCGATGGCGAAGAGCGCGCCGGCGAAGACCAGAGCCAGGGCGACGTAGAAGGCGACCCAGATGCTCGCTTCCCGCATCGACGGGGTGTGTGGTCGCTTGACGACCAGCAGGAGGTCGAAGACGAGGATCGCAACGACGATGATTCCCGAGGTGATCATGAACCAGACGGGAATCGGAGATTCGCTCGCAGCAGCGGCGTTGCCGCCGGCCGCGAGCGTGGAGGACAGAATATCCATGGATGCCTTTCGTGGTGAACAGGATGTATCCAGGTCGAAAGTCTCTCCCACGCGGTGATGCTGCGTGCGCTCCGCGGCCGGACCCCTTGTGGGGTCGTGGTGACGACCGCGGATGGACGGGATACTCCCTTTCGCCAGCACACCAGTATAAACACGCGAGCATCACTCGCGCGTCACCGGTGCGGATCAGGCGTGCCCGGCCTCCTTCATCTGGCGCAGCTCCTGCTTGAGGTCGGCGAGCTCGTCGCGCAGTCGTGCGGCGAGTTCGAACTGCAGCTCCGCGGCGGCCGAATGCATCTGCGAGGTCAGCGATTCGATGAGTTCGGTGAGGTCGGCCGCCGGCGGGCGCAGCGAACCGGGTTTGCCGGCGGCTTCCCTCTGTTCGTCGGTCAGGGTCGAGTTGTAGCCGCGCTTGCCCTTGCCGTAGTCGAATTCGGTGAGCAGCTCTCGAGTGTCCTCGTCCTCACGCTGCAGTCGTTCGGTGATGTCGGCGATCCGCTTGACCAGCGGGGCAGGATCGATTCCGTGCTCTTCGTTGTAGGCGATCTGGATGGCGCGCCTGCGGTCGGTCTCGTCGATGGCGGTGCGCATCGAATCCGTGATCGTATCGGCGTACATGTGCACCTGGCCGTTGAGGTTACGTGCGGCACGACCGATCGTCTGGATGAGCGATGTCGACGACCGGAGGAAGCCTTCCTTGTCGGCATCGAGGATCGCCACCAGCGAGACCTCGGGAAGGTCGAGACCCTCACGCAGGAGGTTGATGCCGACCAGCACATCGAATTCGCCCGCACGCAGCTCTGTGAGCAGCTCCACACGTCGCAGAGTGTCGACATCGGAATGGAGGTACTGGACCCGGATATCGTGTTCGAGCAGGTAGTCGGTGAGATCTTCGGCCATCTTCTTCGTCAGCGTCGTCACGAGCACACGTTCGTTCGCGTCGACTCGGGTCTTGATCTCGTCGAGGAGATCATCGATCTGCCCCTTCGTCGGCTTGACCTTGATCTCGGGGTCGACGAGTCCGGTGGGGCGGATGATCTGCTGGACGTACCCGTTGGCGTTGCCGAGTTCGAAGTTGCCGGGTGTGGCCGACAGATACACGCTCTGTCCCACGCGCTCCCGGAACTCGTCGAACTTCAGCGGCCGGTTGTCCATGGCACTGGGCAGGCGGAATCCGTGTTCGACGAGGGTGCGCTTGCGCGACATATCGCCTTCGTACATTCCGCCGATCTGCGGGACCGTGACATGGGACTCGTCGATGACGAGCAGGAAGTCCTCGGGGAAGTAGTCGAGCAGGCAGTTCGGTGCCGAACCGGGATCGCGGCCGTCGATGTGCCGGGAGTAGTTCTCGATGCCGGAGGTGAAACCCATCGACTCCATCATCTCGAGGTCATAGGTCGTGCGCATCTTCAGCCGTTGGGCTTCCAGCAGCTTGTTCTGCGATTCGAACTCGCTCAGCCGCTTCTGCAGTTCGTCCTCGATGCCGCTGATCGCGGTGGCCATCCGGTTCTCACCGGCGACGTAGTGGCTGGCCGGGAACACGTGGATGGTGTCCTCGTCGCGCACGATCTCGCCCGTCAGCGGGTGGAGGGTCTGCAGCGATTCGATCTCGTCGCCGAAGAATTCGATCCGCAGCGCGAGCTCCTCGTACTGCGGGATGATCTCGACGGTGTCTCCTCGCACGCGAAAGGTCCCGCGGGTGAAAGCCATATCGTTGCGGGCGTACTGCATCGACACGAAGCGTTTGAGCAGTTCGTCCCGATCGCATTCGTCGCCCTTGTGAAGGGTGACCATCCGATCGACGTATTCCTCAGGAGTGCCGAGACCGTAGATGCACGACACCGTCGAGACCACGACGACGTCGCGTCTGGTGAGCAGCGAGTTCGTGGCCGAGTGCCGGAGACGTTCGACTTCGTCATTGATCGAGGAGTCCTTCTCGATAAACGTGTCAGTCTGCGGCACATAGGCTTCCGGCTGGTAGTAGTCGTAGTAGGAGACGAAGTACTCGACCGCGTTGTTGGGCAGCAGCTGTCGGAACTCGTTCGCCAGCTGCGCGGCGAGAGTCTTGTTCGGCGCCATGATCAGGGTCGGTCTCTGCACCTGCTCGATGAGCCATGCCGTCGTCGCCGACTTGCCTGTGCCGGTGGCACCGAGGAGGACGATGTCCCGCTCACCCGCGTCGAGCCGGTCGGAGATCTCTCGGATCGCCGTCGGCTGGTCACCGGAGGGAGAGTACTCGGAGACGACCTCGAACGGCGCCACCTCGCGGGTGACGTCGGGGCGGTGGCCGATCGCTGGCAGGGGGCGTTCTGAGCTCATAGTCCAACCCTAGCCCCCGCCCCTGACATTGGGCAGACCGGAGTCGGAACGGCAGCCTCGGCGAAATGCCTGCCGACATGTGTCAGCGTGTCAGTCGAAGCTGTCGGGCACCAGTCGGCGGCGCATCTGCAGGAAGTACGGTTCCTTCGATTCCGCATATGTTCGTATCATCTGCCCGTTCGTCCCGCCCGCAGCCTTGGCTTCGGCCAAACGGTCTCTCTTCAACTCGAGGTAACGGTCCCGCTCCCCCGTGTCCGCGATCAGCAGGTCACGGAACGCGCGCGCGAAGCGCACACCGACCGAGTCCGCGGTGCGCACATGCAGATTGACGGCGCGGCCCGGGTCCGTGTTCGCGTGGAACCATTTCCCTTCGGTCGACTCTTCGCCGAGGTGGTCGCTCATCTCGGCTCCCGGGTAACCGAGTTCGGCCAGTCGGGGTGCCAGCTCCCTGGCGGCGGTGAGATCGGGGACGAGGAGCTGCAGATCGATGACGTCCTTGGCGGGCAGTCCCGGCACAGAGGTGGAGCCGATATGTTCGATGGCGAACTCCTCGCCCGTGCCGTGTCGCAGCTTCCTGATCGCTCTCTGCGCGTCACCGATCCAGTCGGCATGCGCGGGATCGACGAGTTCGAGGGCTGCCTTCGGTGCCCGCTGCCCGGACGCGAGATTGGCGGAGAAGGGCCGGATCCGCGATTCGATGAGCCGGGCGACCGCGGCCTTCGTCTCTTCGACGGGACCGGAGTTGTCGATGATGACATCGCAGGCTGCTCGGCGGGTGTCGTCATCGGCTTGGCGGGAGATCCGTGCGGCGGCATCGTCGCGGTCCATTCCACGGGAGTCCATGAGCCGCTGCAGGCGCACTTCGGCGGGCACGTCGACGAGGAGATTGAGGTGGTAGGCCGGTGTCATGTCGTTCTCGACGAGCAGCGGGACGTCGTGGACGACGATCTCGGCGTCGGCGTGTCTGGCGAAGTGTTCGGCGGTGCGGTCCCGGATCGCCGGATGCATGAGGCCGTTGAGCCGTGCTGTGTGCTCGGAATCGACGAAGGCTGCCGCGGCCAGTGCCGGCCGGTCGAGCGAACCGTCGGAGTGCAGCACCTGCGGCCCGAAGGCCTCGGCTAGTTTCTCGAGCAGCGGCTGTCCGGGTTCGACGACTTCGCGGGCGATCCTGTCGGCGTCGACGAGCACCGCCCCGTGTTCGACGAGCATTGCGGACACCGTTGACTTTCCGGCGCCGATTCCGCCGGTGAGACCGATTCTCAGCATGGGATCATCCTACTGATCCAGTCGGTAGACCCGCACTCCCTCATCGGCGAAGATCGGATCTCCGACGGCGGCATCGAGGAATGCTGCATAGTCTCCCTCACCTCCCGGCAGAAGCGGAGCCTCGGGAGCGAGGACGATGAAGTCGACCCCGGTCTCCCTCAGTTCGGCGATCGCCGAGGCGACTTCCGAGCTTTCCGCGCCCGGCATTGGCTCGCCGTCGAAGACGGAGCCGTGCAGGAGTTCGTCGAGGGCATCTTCGGGGGCGGAATAGGTCACCGCTGATTCCGGGCTCGAGCCGATGAAGTAGCCGCCGGTCTCGCGGTAGCCGAATCCGCTGACCGACTGCCACACCATGGCTTCGTCGGCGTGAGGCTCGGCCCATGCGAGGGGGCGGGGGAAGGTCTTGACGACGGATCCGGCGGGGATCACCTCGGCGATGGAGTGCTCGTAGAAGTCTGGAACTGTCACCTCATGTGCGGTCTGCGGAGCGGGAAGGATGGCCACGGCAGCGAGGACGAGCAGGATGAGGAGGGCGCGGGCGCGAAGCAGCTTCCGGTGGTTCAGCGCCCACTGAAGGCCGATTCCGAGCACGGCGAAGAGCGCGATCGTCGAGTGGAGGACGAGCCGCATGGGCAGGATGTTGTTGAGTACGGGGATGGCTTCGATGAGCGCGAACGGACCGGTCGCGAGGGCGATTCGGCCGCCGAGGAGGATCGGTGAGCCGAGTGCCAGCAGGCCGACGAGGATGCCGGTTGCGGCGGCGATGCGCACCGGCACCGCGTGTGCGGACCGGTGGGCGAGGCCGAGAACGATGAGCACAGCCGCCGCCAGAGCTGGTGCGCCGACGTAGGCGCCGAGTTCGGCGGGGTCGATCTCCATGATTCGGGGCAGAGGAGACACTCCGGAACTCAGCCAGGCCGGGGCTGCGGGCAGGATCGGGTCGAGCAGGTCGGTGTTCCATACTCCGTGTGGGCGGATGGCGCCCTGTGGGGCGTTCGGTCCGGACATGGTCACCAGCAGCGGGATCGCACACAGCATGGCGATACAGCCGGCGACTGCGGAACCGAGACCGAGGGCGACCCATGACCGGGCGCGGTAGAGGCGGCGTCCGAAGACGGCGAGGCTGGCCAGGAAGCAGAGTGCGGCGAGGAAGGTTCCGGCCAGAACTTCGGTGGAGACGTAGAACTGGAAGCCGAGGAGGAGCCCGAACCCTCCTCCGAGCAGCCACAGGCGACGGCTGCGCAGCAGAGAACGGCCGGGATCCACCTGTGTCGCGCGGCCGAGGTCGAGGAGAGCGAGGATCGCCCAGGCGGTCAGGGGCGGGGTGACGATATAGGCGAGGTTCGGGTGGCCGCCGAGCTGGGCGATGACATAGCTGGAGAAGCCGACTCCGGCAGCGGCGATGAAAGCGGGCAGGCGGTCGAGGAAGCGGCGGAAGAGCACAGCTGTGGCCAGGCTGCCGAGCACCGGGAAGGCGAGGATGAGGAGGTTGTAGCTCACGATGGGGCCGGCCACCCACGTCACGGGAGCGAGCAGGATCGCAAACCCTGCGAGCGAGGTGTTCCAGGCTCCGTTGACTCCCCCGCCGAGGGCGTTCATCGATTCCGTGTACAGCAGGCCGCCGGTTTCTCCTGGTCCGAATCCGAGGATGTCTGCGAGAACCTGCGCGCCGTGCCCGAGCCACCAGATGAACAGTGAGGTGTCGTCGTTGGAGGCGACGACGCTGCCGCCGGGGTCCGCGGCGACGGAGCCGAAGACGGTCAGGCTGCCGACACAGAGGATGAGGGTGTACCACAGCCACGGGCGCAGGCGTGCCCGAGCCGTGGGGGCATACAGAAAGGGCTCCCGGCCTTCCGACCGGGAGCCCTTCTGGTGGCTGCTATCAGCTGCCTGCAAGCTTCTCACGCAGGGCTGCAAGAGCTTCGTCGCTGGCCAGGGTGCCCTCATCGCTCGCCTCTTCGGAGGAGAACGATCCGGTGGCCGGAGCGGCTTCGGCAGATCCGACGGCATCGGCTGCGGAGGCCTCGGCATCCGCTGCGATGGCCTTGGCGACCTGCTTCTTGTGCTCTTCCCAGCGTTCCTGAGCGGCGGCGTACTGCTGCTCCCAGGTCTCGCGCTGAGCTTCGTAGCCCTCGACCCATTCGTTGGTCTCGGGGTCGAAGCCCTCGGGGTACTTGTAGTTGCCGTCCTCGTCGTACTCCTGCGGCATGCCGTACAGAGCGGGGTCGAGGAACTCTTCGGCCTCGGGGTCGACGCCTTCGTTCGCCTGCTTCAGCGACAGCGAGATGCGGCGGCGTTCGAGGTCGATGTCGATGACCTTGACGTAGATGGTCTCGTCGACCGAGACGACCTGCTCGGGCAGATCCACGTGCCGCACGGCCAGCTCGGAGATGTGGACGAGGCCTTCGATGCCGTCTTCGACGCGCACGAATGCACCGAACGGAACGAGCTTGGTGACCTTGCCCGGCACGATCTGTCCGATGACGTGCGTGCGAGCGAAGTGCTGCCAAGGATCTTCCTGGGTGGCCTTGAGCGACAGCGAAACGCGCTCACGGTCCATGTCGACGTCGAGAACCTCGACGGTGACTTCGTCGCCCACGGTGACGACCTCACCCGGGTGATCGATGTGCTTCCAGGACAGTTCGGAGACGTGGACGAGTCCGTCGACACCACCGAGGTCGACGAACGCACCGAAGTTGACGATGGAGGACACGACACCAGGACGGACCTGGCCCTTCTGCAGGGTCTGCAGGAAGTCGTGACGGACGGCCGACTGGGTCTGCTCGAGCCAGGCACGGCGCGACAGGACCACGTTGTTGCGGTTCTTGTCGAGCTCGATGATCTTGGCTTCGACCTGCTGGCCGATGTAGGGGGCGAGGTCGCGGACGCGGCGCATCTCGACGAGGGACGCGGGCAGGAAGCCGCGCAGTCCGATGTCGACGATCAGGCCGCCCTTGACGACCTCGATGACGGTGCCGGTGACAACGCCGTCGTCTTCCTTGATCTTCTCGATGTCGCCCCAGGCACGCTCGTACTGAGCGCGCTTCTTCGACAGCATGAGACGACCCTCTTTGTCTTCCTTCTGAAGAACGAGGGCTTCGATTTCGTCCCCGACCTCGACGACTTCGCCGGGATCGACATCGTGCTTGATGGAAAGCTCACGTGCGAGGATGACGCCTTCCGTCTTGTATCCGATGTCGACGAGGACTTCGTCACGGTCGACCTTGACGACTTCGCCCTCAACGATGTCGCCATCGTTGAAGTACTTGATGGTCTCATCGACGGCGGCGAGGAAATCCTCAGCGGTTCCGATGTCGTTGACAGCGACCTGCTTCGGCTGCACCGATTCCGGCGTGGTGGTGGTCATATAGGTAGGGACTCCGATGGAATATTGGTCCAGATCCGGTACCCTGGCGACAGGTCGTGTAAGTTGCCGCAAGAACCGAATCCGGTCTCGATTGCGAATTTGGACTTGTATGCACAGGCGCATACGGTTGTCAATGCTAGCACCTTTTCGGGTGTGAATGCACGCCGAAGAGACGAATCATCACCACCTGGGGCCACGGAGGAACCATGAGCGAAGGAACTGACGGAGCCGAGGTCATCAGCGGTGGCTATCTCCCGATCGACGAAGAGGCTTCCGTCCGGGCCAATCGCAGCTATTGGGACAACTCGGCCGAGGAGTATCTCGCCGAACACGGCACGTTCCTCGGGGCTTCGGATTTCATCTGGTGTCCGGAGGGAATTCACGAATCCGATGTGCGCCTCCTCGGCGATGTCGCCCGGAAGCAGGTTCTCGAGGTCGGCTGCGGTGCCGGTCAGTGCTCCCGGTGGCTGGCCGAGCAGGGCGCGATCACCACAGGTGTCGACGTCTCCGCCGGAATGCTCGAGCAGGCCTCGCGTCTGCAGCGCGAACATCCCCTGAGCGCCGAGGCGACTCCCCCGACGTTCCTCCTCGCCGATGCCCGACAGCTGCCGTTCGCATCGAACAGCTTCGATCGCGCGTTCTCCTCCTACGGCGCCCTGCCCTTCGTCAAGGACGCCGAGGTCGTCTTCGCCGAGGTGGCGCGAGTGCTGCGCAACGGCGGACAGTGGGTCTTCTCAACGACTCACCCGATGCGGTGGATGTTCCCCGATGTTCCGGGTGAGGCCGGCCTGACGGTTGAGTACTCGTACTTCGATCGCACTCCGTACGTCGAGCTGTCCTCGGACGGTCAGCCGGTCTACGCCGAGCATCACCGGACGATGAGCGATTGGGTCCGTCTCCTCGTCGAAGCCGGCTTCACGCTCGATTCGGTGACCGAACCCGAATGGCCCGAGGAGAATCGGACCGCTTGGGGCGGCTGGTCACCGCTGCGCGGTGCGCTCATGCCCGGCACCGCGATCTTCTCCACCACCCTGACCAAGGACTGACGGGGCCGGAACGGGGACGATCCTCAGCCGAGGACTGTGAAGTCCTCGGCCAGTCCCCCGCGCCCGGTCAGCCCGGCGAGCACTGAACTGCCCTTTCCGCTCTGCATCGCCAGCCCCGCTGCGATCGCCAATGATTCCCGAAGCGCGGCCTCCGGAACAAGTGGTTCGGCACCGAGTGTCGTGGCGATGTCGATGCCGTGGACGACGAGCTCGAAGGTCCGTGTGCGCCTCCCCCGAGGCGACGCAGCGTTCGCGGACGACATCATCGACTCCCGGCTGGGGCAGGACCGCGCAACTCACCCGTCGCGCTCTCGTTCAAGCGCTAGCGCGGACGTCGTGTGGTACACGGCGCGCAAACTGCGGGGACGCTTGAACGAGCGTGGGCGAGATCGTTCTCTGCGCTTGCGCTTGAACGAGTTCGACGGGACAGCGGGCAGCAGCTCAGTGGGCGGCGGCGTGCCAGGAGCGTCCGGTGCCGACGTTGACGTCCAGAGGCACATCGAGTTCGAACGCCGACCCCATCTCCTCCGTGACGATCGTCTTCACCTCATCGATCTCTTCCGGACGGACGTCGACGATGATCTCGTCATGGACCTGCAGCAGCATCGGCGAGCGGAGGCCGTCCAGACGGGCGGCCACCTTGAGCATGGCGATCTTCATGATGTCGGCTGCCGAACCCTGGATCGGAGCGTTGAGTGCGGCGCGTTCGGCCATGTCCCGCAGCTGCCGACGGTCGCTGTGCAGCGCCGGCAGATAACGACGACGGCCCATGATGGTCTCCGTGAACCCCTTGGCGCGAGCCTGCTCGACGATGTCGTCGAGGTAGTCCTTGACTGCACCGAAGCGTTCGAAGTACTGGTCCATCAGCCCCTTGGCTTCATCGACGCCGATCGCAAGCTGCCGGGAGAGGCCGTAGGCGGAGAGCCCGTACACCAGCCCGTAGGACATGGCCTTGACCTTCGAGCGCATCTCGGAGTCAACCTCGTCGATGCCGACTCCGAAGACCTTCGAGCCGACATAGGAGTGGAGATCCTCGCCGTCCTTGAACGCCTGGATGAGCGCGGCATCGCCGGACAGATGAGCCATGATCCGCATTTCGATCTGCGAGTAGTCGGCGGTGAGCAGAGTCCCCTCAGCCACCTCGGGGTCGGCGATGAAGATGTCTCGGATGCGGCGGCCTGATTCGGTCCGCACTGGAATATTCTGCAGGTTCGGGTCCAGGGACGAAAGCCGTCCGGTGGCGGCCACGGTCTGCTGGTAGGTGGTGTGGATGCGGCCGTCGTCGGCAACAGTCTTGAGCAGTCCGACGACGGTCTGCTTGAGCTTCGTCGAATCCCGGTAGGCCAGCAGGTGTTGGAGGAAGGGGTGTTCGGTCTTGACGAACAGTTCGGCCAGGGCGTCGGCATCGGTCGTATAGCCGGTCTTCGTCCGCTTGGTCTTGGGCATATCGAGTTCGTCGAAGAGCACGGTCTGCAGCTGTTTGGGAGAACCGAGGTTCACCTCGTGGCCGATCGCCTCATAGGCCTCGCCCGCGCTGGCTTCGGCCTGTTTCGTGAATTCGTCGATGAGGTTCGACAGTCCGGTCTCGTCGACCGCGATCCCGGTCGCTTCCATGCGCGCGAGCACGGGCACGAGCGGCAGTTCGATCTCGCGATAGACCTGCGTCATGTTCGCGTCCTCGACGGCCTTCGCGAGCACCTCGTGGACCTCGAGCAGGGCGGCGGCGCGTTGGCCGTGCGTGGTCACCGCGGCATCGGAGTCGAGGTCGAGGGCGAGCTGTCCGGAATCAGCCTCGGGTTCGCTGAGATCGATTCCGGCACGGTCGGCGGCGATCTGACCGAGTTCGTAGGACCGGGCATCGGGAACGAGGAGGTAGGCAGCCAGGGCCGTGTCCCCGGCGATATCCGTCACGGACAGTCCCATCGACTCCCACGCTTTGATCTGCAGCTTCGAGCTGTGGAGGATGAGCGAATGCCCGCCCAGGGCGGAACCGAGCGCGCCGACGGCCTTCTGCCCCGCCTCGGCGAGGTCGACGACCCAGGCCCGGCCGGGTTCGGCGGAGACCGCCAGGGTCCGTGCCTGACCGTGGCCGAGCTCGAAGGAGGCGTCGGAATCGAGCGCCAGCACATCGTGGTCGGCGATCTTCGTCAGCAGAGTGTCGACGTCGACGGTCTCGATGTTCGTCTCGCGTGCCGGTGCCGGCTCGGACTCGGCTCCGGCCTCGGGGAAGATCGCGGCCAAACGCTTGCCGAGGGCCTGGAACTCGAGTTGGTCGAACAGGCTCGACAGCTCGGCCGGGTCGCCTTCGCCCCAGGCCAGGTCGTCGAACTCCAGTCCCAAGTCGACGTCGTCGAGGAGGCGGTTGAGTCGGTAGTTCCGCTCCACCTCGCTGATATGGTCGCGCAGCTTCTCACCGACCTTGCCGCCGATCTTGTCGGCGTTGTCCAACACCCCGGGCAGATCGCCGTGTGCGGTGAGCCATTTCGCGGCGGTCTTGTCACCGACTCCGGGCACACCGGGCAGATTGTCGGCCTTCTCACCGACGAGCGCGGCCAGCCCCCGGTAGTTCGCGGGGCTCACCCCGTACTTCTCCTCGACCGCGGCCGGCGTCATCCGGTTGAGATCGCTGACTCCACGTTTCGGGTAGAGGATCGTCACCCGGTCGGAGGCGAGCTGGAACGAATCTTTGTCTCCGCTCATCACCTCGACGAACGAGCCGGCATCCGTGCCCATCTTCGCCATCGTGGCCAGAGCGTCATCGGCCTCGAAGCCCTCCTTCGTCACCACCCGGATGCCCATCGCCGTGACGATGTCCTTGATGAGGTCGATCTGCGGGTGGAACTCGGGTGGAGTCTTCGCCCGTCCGGCCTTGTAGTCGGGGTATTCCTCGAGGCGGAAGGTCTGGCGTCCGAGGTCGAAGGCCACGGCCACATGGCTGGGCTCTTCGTCGCGGAGGACGTTGATGAGCATGGAGATGAAGCCGTAGATGGCGTTCGTCGTCTGGCCGGTGCTGGTGGAGAAGTTCTCGACCGGCAGGGCGTGGAATGCCCGGTAGGCCAGGGAGTGTCCGTCGATGAGCAGGAGGGATTCGTTTGAGTGACTCACATGGCATAGCCTAGCGTTCGAAGCTGACTTGAAGGAGAACCGATGCTGCGTCCCGACGTGTCCCTGACCGCTCACACCTCCCCTGAGGAGATCGACACGCTGCTCGGGCAGCTGCGCACGCCGGGGTCCGGGGGTGAGCTGGCCGAGAGGATGGGAATCGAGTTCGTCGAGCTCGCTCACGATCATGTCGTGGCCACCGCTCCGGTCGTCGGCAATCGGCAGCCGATGGGTCTCTTCCACGGAGGCGGCCACGTCGTTCTCGCCGAATCCCTGGCGTCGATGCATTCGTATCTGCTCTCCGGCGGTAAGAACGTCGTCGGGGTCGATCTCAACGCCACTCACCTGCGTGCCGCGCGAGAGGGCGTGGTGACCGGTCGCGCCGAGGTGCTCCACCAGGGACGCACGATCGTCTCCCATGAGGTCAAGATGACCGACGAGGCGGGGCGCCTGCTCTCGATCGTGCGGATCACGAATATGATCCTGAAGACCGAGCCGAAGGGCTGAGGCACAGCGCCGCCTCGGCGAAAGTCCACAGCGAAAGCCGAAAGTCCACAGCGAAAGCAGAGGGCCGGCGAATCCATCTCGGGATTCGCCGGCCCTCTCGGGTTCCGGGTCCGGACCGTGACCGGTCCGGGAGGTGATTACTTCTTCGTGCCGATCTGCTTGAGCACGGTCTCAGCGACCTCGCGCATCGTCAGGCGACGGTCCATCGAGGTCTTCTGGATCCAGCGGAAGGCTTCGGGCTCGCTCAGACCCATGGAGGTCTGCAGCAGGCTCTTGGCGCGCTCGACGAGCTTGCGGGTCTCGAAGCGTTCGGTGAGATCGGAGATCTCGGACTCGAGCGAGCTGATCTCGGCATGACGCGAGAGCGCGATCTCCAGGGCCGGGATGAGGTCGGCCGAGGTGAACGGCTTGACGACATAGGCCATGGCACCCGCATCGCGGGCCCGCTCGACGAGCTCCTTCTGCGAGAAGGCGGTGAGCAGCACGACCGGCGCGATGCGAGCCCTGGCGATGCGCTCGGCGGCGGAGATTCCGTCGAGGATGGGCATCTTGATGTCCATGACGACGAGGTCCGGGCGCAGCTCCTCAGCCAGGCGGATGGCGGATTCGCCGTCCGCCGCCTCACCGACGACGTCATAGCCGACCTCGCGGAGCATTTCTACGATATCGAGACGAATCACGGCCTCGTCTTCGGCCACGACTACGCGGCGGACCGGCACGGACTCATCTGAAGTTGATTCTTCGCTGTTTGAAAGCACGGCACCAGTCTAGACCAGGCGCTCAGCGTCATGGCCAGCGGACCCGGAAGTTTATTCTGTGAGGGTGGCCACGGGCGGTGACGGTGGCCACCGGAGGGCATCCTCGGCGGGTGGCGATTGTGCAATCGGTCCGCGCGCGCAGTAGAATCGTCCCCGTTGCACAGGCGGTCCTGACAGGACAGCTCGCAACGCGCCGGATTGGCGGAATCGGTAGACGCGGTGCACTCAAAATGCATTGTCGAAAGACGTGCGGGTTCGAGTCCCGCATCCGGTACGGACGAAGGCACTGTCGAACGTGATGTCGACAGTGCCTTCTGTGTTTCCCGGGAAGCGATGGACGACCGAAATTCAGCGGGCCGCGCGCAGGTCGAGGGAGTACAGCAGCGTGTCGTAACGCTTCTCCCCCACCGCCACGAAGTCCGGGAGTCGTCCGTATCGGGTGAAGCCGAGGGATTCATAGAGGCCGATGGCGGCCGCATTGTCTCCGCGCAGGTCGAGAGTGACCACTTCCGTGCCGTGACGACTCGCCGCCCGAATGAGCGCCTCCATCAGCTTCCTGCCCGCGCCCTGACCTTGGGCGTCCGGGGCGACGGCCACCTTTTCGATGTCGACATGCGGGCGGAACGTCGGGCGAGTGTACCGATTCCAGTACGCGAAGCCGGTGACATCGGTTCCGGTGCGAGCGATTGCCGCAGCGGAGTCCCCGGCGTCAGTCCCGGCGGCCAGGCGGCCGACGAGATCCGCGATCTCCTCGACAGACGGAGCTGAGACCCAGCCGAGAGCGGCACCTGCATCGACGAGGTGGCCGAGCAGCGATGTCACCTGCAGGACATCGTGCTCGGCCACCCCCTCGGCGGGGAGGAGATCAACTCTGACTGCGGGCGTCCTCGGTGCGGGTCTCGTCGACATCTGCGTCCTCCTCGGTCGGAACGTAGCCGTTGATGCGCGGGGCATCGTAGCGTTCGACGTCCAGGATCTCATGCCGCTTGGCCACGATGGCCGGGACGAGTGCCTGACCGGAGACGTTGAGCGCGGTGCGGCCCATGTCCACGATCGGCTCGATGGCCAGCAGCAGTCCGACGCCCTCGAGGGGCAGACCCAGGGTCGACAGGGTCAGGGTGAGCATCACGGTCGCACCTGTCGTGCCGGCAGTTGCGGCCGAGCCGATGACGGCGACGAAGATGATGAGCAGGTACTGGATGAGGGAGAGATCGATGCCGAAGAACTGGGCGACGAACACGGCAGCGATGGCCGGATAGATCGCAGCGCAGCCGTCCATCTTCGTCGTCGCACCGAAGGGCACGGCGAAGGCGGCGTAGGAGTGGGGCACCCCGAAGTTGTCGGTGGCGACCTTCTGCGTCACGGGCATGGTGCCGATCGACGACCGGGAGACGAAGCCCATCTGAGTGGCCGGCCAGACTCCGGAGAAGTACTGGCGCACCGACAGTCCATTGGCGCGAGCCAGGGCCGGATAGACGATGAAGAAGACGATCGCGAGGCCGATGTAGACGGCGACGACGAACCACAGCAGCGAGCCCATCGTCGACCAGCCGTAGGAGTTCACTGCGTTGCCGATGAGGCCGAGCGTGCCGATCGGGGCGATGCGCACGATCCACCAGACGACCTTCTGGACCACGGCCAGGGCCGCCTCGGTGAACTGGAGGAACGGCTCTGCGGCCTTGCCGACCTTGACCGCGGCGATGCCGATGGCGCCGGAGACGATGATGAGCTGGAGGATGTTGAAGTTGACCTCGGAGGTCATGACTCCGGCGTCATCGGGTGCGGTGGCCACCTCGAGCCCGAGGAAGTTCACCGGGATCAGTCCGGTGAGGAAGCCCAGCCAGCTGCCCTGGGAGTCTGGCGCACCGGCGTTGAGCGAAGCGGCATCGGCGTGGGCGCCGGGCTGCATGACGATGCCGATGATGAGTCCGAGGACGACGGCGATGAGAGCGGTGAGGGCGAACCACAGCAGGGTCGACATCGCCAGCCTGGCGGCGTTGGTGACCTTGCGCAGGTTGCCGATGCTCGCGATGATCGCGGTGATGACCAGTGGGACGACGGCGGCCTTGAGCAGTGTGACATACGACGAGCCGATGGTGTCCAGGGTCTGGCCGAGCCAGTTGTCAGCGGTGTCGCTGACCGGTCCCCATGAGCGGGCGATGAGCCCGAGGATGACACCGGCGACGAGTGCGATGGTCACCTGCACTCCGAAGGACTTGCTCCACGCGGGCAGTCTCATTGAATTCCTCTCCTAGCGGGTCCTCCCCTGGCAGATCCGCAGGGAGGATTAGGCAACAGAGAGCACAACTGTTGAGCAATCCGCAAAATTCCCCGGCCACCTGTGATCTGTCTCGCAGTTTGGAATCGGTCCACGCTCGGCCCCGGACACAGAGACGCCGGCGGCGCCCGCCCCGTGATCATGGGGCAGGCGCCGCCGGCGTTTGAGCCTCGTAGCGGTCAGTGGCGGGGAGAGTGGCCCTCGCGCACGATCGGCACTTCACGGGTGATCGGCGCTTCAGCCACGACTCCGTATCCGGCCAGCGGGTCCTCCTCGGAATCCGAGGCATCCTGATAAGCGGCCGTCACACCCTTGGCGGCATCACCGATGGTATGGATGCGCAGGGCGTTCGTCGAACCGGGGATCCCGGGAGGCGAACCGGCCACGAGGATGCTCTGATCGCCTTCGCGGGCGGTGCCGTCCGCGAGCAGAACTGCGTCGACCTGACGCGCCATCTGGTCGGTGTGGCGCACGGTCTTCACGAGGTACGGGCGCACTCCCCAGGTCAGCGCCAGCTGGTGGCGGACCTGCGGGTCGGGCGTGAAGCCGAGGATGGGCCAAGCAGGGCGCAGCCGCGACATGCGCCGCACGGAGTCGCCGGTCTGTGAGAAGGTGCACAGGAGGTCGATATCGAGCTGCTCAGCAATCTGCACAGCAGCGGCGGTGACGGCTCCGCCCTTCGTGTGCGGGACGGTGCCCAGTGCCGGGATCCGCTCGAGACCGTGCTCTTCGGTGGAGCCGATGATCCGGCTCATCGTCCGGATCGCCTCGACCCAGTGCGCACCGACCGAGGTCTCACCGGAGAGCATGAGCGCATCGGCGCCGTCGAGGACGGCGTTCGCGCAGTCGCTGGCCTCGGCGCGGGTGGGCCGCGGCGCATCGATCATCGTCTCGAGCATCTGCGTGGCCACGATGACGGGCTTGGCCTGCTGGCGGGCGATCTCAACGGCCCGCTTCTGCACGATCGGCACCTGTTCGAGCGGCAGTTCGACGCCGAGGTCGCCGCGGGCGACCATGATTCCGTCGAAGGCATCGATGACCTCGTCGAGCTGGTCGACGGCCTGCGGCTTCTCGAGCTTGGCGATGACCGGAGCCGTGATGCCGACCTCGTCCATGACCGCGCGCACATCGTTCATGTCCTCGGGGCTGCGGACGAAGGACAGGGCCACCCAGTCGAAGCCGAGCTGAAGTCCCCATTTGAGATCGTCGACGTCCTTCTCCGACAGGGCGGGGACGGAGACCGGGACCCCGGGGAGGTTGATGCCCTTGTGGTTGGAGATGGTTCCGCCGATCTCGATCTCGGTGACCACGTCGGTGTCGGTCACCTCGGTGGCGCGCAGGCGCAGGCGCCCGTCGTCGATGAGCAGCGGATCACCCACGGACACGTCTTCCGCCAGGGTCGGCAGGGTCGTGGATACGAGCTCTGCGGTGCCGGGGACGTCGCGGCTGGTGATGGTGAAGGTAGCCCCTTCGACGAGCTCTTCCTTCCCGTTGGCGAAGGTGCCCACGCGGATCTTCGGACCCTGCAGGTCCAACAGGACGGCGACAGGGCGTCCGGTGTCGAGGGCGGCCTGGCGGACCCAGGCGAACTTCTCTTCGTGCTCTTCTCGCTTTCCGTGGCTCAGATTGAATCGGGCGACATCGACGCCCTCATCGACGAGCTCGCGGATCTCTTCATAGGAGTTCTGGTTCGGACCTAAAGTTGCGACTATCTTTGCACGCCTCATACGCTCCACCCTACCTAAAGTCTCAGCGGGCGGTTTCCACCGCTCTACGCTGGTCACGGGCGGTGAGAGTGCGGCACTTCGCTGTGCCGCCCCACCGCCCTTTCTCAATTCCTGACATGCATTATCTTAGCATTTGAACCCTTCGTCGGTGGGCCGCACGGGTGCCGGAAGTCGCGTCGACCCGGTCAGGAACCGGTCGACTTCCGCGGCCGCGGCACGGCCTTCCGCAATGGCCCAGACGATGAGCGACTGTCCGCGTCCGGCATCGCCGGCGACGAAGACTCCCGGCTGCGCCGCATAGTCCTCGGCCCGACCGAATGCCCCACCTGCACCGGCTTCGAGATCGATCTGCGCGGTCTCCGGTCCGCTGAATCCCAGTGCCAGCAGCACGAGATCGGCGGGGATGACGTGCTCGGTGCCCGGTGTCGGGATGCGGCGGCCGTCGGCGAACTGCGTCTGTGCGACCTCGATTCCGCACACCTTGCCCGAGTCGTCTCCGACGAACCGCGTCGTCGAGGCCAGATACCGCCTGGTTCCGCCCTCCTCGTGTGAGGATTGGACCTCGAAGATCCGCGGCACCGTCGGCCACGGCGAGTCGGCACCGCGGTCGACCGGCGGCTGGGCGCCGATGGCCAGGGTCGTCACCGAGGCGGCTCCCTGGCGCAGAGCCGTGCCCAGGCAGTCCGCTCCGGTGTCGCCGCCGCCGATGATGACGACGTGCTTGCCGGCCGCATCGATGAACGGTGCCGAGTCTGCCGCCGAGGCCGCGTCGGACGCCTGTGCCCGGTTGGACGGTACGAGGTAGTCCATCGCGAATTCGATTCCGTCCAGTCCGCGCCCGGAAAGCTCCATATCGCGCGGCACGGTGGCTCCGGTCGCCACCAGCACCGCGTCGAAGCGAGTCTGCAGTGCGGCGAAGTCGATGTCGCGGCCGATCTCGACTCCGGTTTCGAACCGAGTGCCTTCGGCACGCATCTGGGTCAGGCGGCGGTCGATATGGTGCTTCTCGAGTTTGAAGTCCGGGATGCCGTAGCGCAGCAGTCCGCCGAGGCGGTCCTCGCGTTCGAAGACGACGACCGTGTGCCCGGCTCGGGTCAGCTGCTGAGCGGCGGCGAGTCCGGCCGGTCCGGAGCCGATGACGGCGACGGTGTGCCCGGTGATCCGGTCGGGGACGACGGGGGTGATGAGTCCGGCGGCGAATCCGTCGTCGACGATGGAGACTTCGACCTGTTTGATCGTCACGGCGGGTTGGTTGATGCCGAGCACGCAGGCGTTCTCACACGGTGCCGGGCAGGCCCGGCCGGTGAATTCGGGGAAGTTGTTCGTCGCGTGGAGCAGTTCCACGGCGCGGGAGAGCTCCCCGCGATACATGGCGTCGTTGAACTCCGGAATGAGGTTGCCCAGCGGACATCCTTGGTGGCAGAAAGGCACTCCGCAGTCCATGCAGCGAGAAGCCTGTCGGCGCAGCTGTGCCGGATCACCCTTTTCGTAGACCTCGGAGTAGTCCATGAGCCGGATCGGCACGGGCCTGCGGGCAGGGAGTTCGCGTTCGGTGGTGGTGAGGAATCCTCGCGGATCAGCCATGTGCGGCCTCCAGAATGGTCTGCCAGGTGTTCTCGGAATCGGCGGTTTCGCCGCTGTTCTCGAGCTCTTCCTGGATGTCTTTGATTCGCGCATAGGCGACGGGAATGATCTTGGTGAAACGGGACAGGATGTCCTGCCCGCGGTCGAGTCCGGCCAGCAGTTCGCCGGCCAGCGGAGAACCGGTCGCCGCGACATGGTCGCTGAGCAGTCTCTGCAGGATCGGCACATCAGAGTCGCCGATGCCGCCGAATCTGAAGACGCCCGCGGCTCGTTCCTTCGGGTTGAGTCGACTGGGGTTGAAGTCGAGGACGAAGGCCGTGCCTCCGGACATTCCGGCCGCGAAGTTGCGTCCGGTGGGTCCGAGGATGACCGCCACTCCCCCGGTCATATATTCGAGTCCGTGATCTCCGATGCCTTCGACGACGGCTTCGACGCCCGAGTTGCGTACGAGGAATCTCTCGCCGACCGTTCCGGACAGGAATATCGACCCGGACGTCGCACCGTAGCCGATGACGTTGCCGGCGATGACGTTGTGTTCCGGTCGGGTGGAGTTCTCCGGGCGCGGCGCGACGCTGATCGTGCCGCCCGACAGTCCCTTCCCGACGTAGTCATTGGCGTCGCCGCGCAGATCGATGCTCACACCGCGCGGCATGAAGGCGCCCAGGGACTGGCCGGCTGTGCCGTTCAGGGATACGCGCACGGTTCCCGAGGGCAGCCCGTCCGCGCCGTGGGCCTGAGTCACTCGGTGGCCCAACAGGGTGCCGACCGACCGGTCCGTATTCTCCACCTCGGCGTTCAGGTGCACCGGGGAGCCGGCAGCGACAGCCGCTCCTGCCTGCTCCAGCAGTCGAACGTCGAGTTCGCCCGCGAAGTCACGTGGTGTGCGCGCCTGGCTCACCCTCGCCGAGGCGGGAGCGCCGTCGAGATCGGTCGGAACCGTCAGGATCGGGGTCAGGTCGAGATCCAGTCCCGAGGCGGCCGCCCGATCTGCGTCGATGCGCAGACGTTCGACGGCGCCGATCGCCTCGTCGAGGCTGCGCAGTCCCAGCTGTGCGAGGTAGCCGCGGACCTCCTCCGCGATGAAAGTGAAGAAGTTCACGACATGGTCGGCCTGACCGTGGAACCGTTCGCGCAGCTTCGGGTTCTGCGTGGCCACGCCGACCGGGCAGGTGTCCTGGTGGCAGACCCGCATCATGATGCATCCGGAGACGACGAGGGCGGTGGTGGCGAAGCCGAATTCCTCGGCCCCGAGCAGTGCGGCGATGATGACGTCGCGACCGGTCTTCAGCTGCCCGTCGACCTGGACGCTGATCCGTTCGCGCAGACCGTTGAGCACAAGGGTCTGCTGGGCTTCTGCCAGTCCGAGCTCCCACGGGGTTCCGGCGTGTTTGAGCGAGTTGAGCGGGCTGGCACCCGTGCCCCCGTCATGGCCGGAGATGAGCACGACATCGGCTCCGGCCTTCGCCACTCCGGCGGCCACCGTGCCGACTCCGATTCCGGAGACGAGTTTGACGTGGACGCGGGCGGCCGCATTGGCCCGACCGAGGTCGTGGATGAGCTGAGCGAGGTCTTCGATGGAATAGATGTCGTGATGCGGAGGCGGCGAGATGAGACCGACTCCGGGAGTGGCGTGGCGGGTCTTCGCGATCCACGGGTACACCTTCTCCCCCGGCAGCTGACCGCCTTCGCCGGGCTTGGCACCTTGGGCCATCTTGATCTGCAGGTCGTCGGCGGCGGTGAGGTAGTGGCTGGTGACACCGAACCGACCGGAGGCGATCTGCTTGATCGCCGACCGACGCTCCGGGTCGAGCAGGCGCTCGGTGTCCTCGCCGCCCTCGCCCGTATTCGACTTTCCGCCGATCCGGTTCATCGCGATCGCCAGCGTCTCGTGCGCTTCGGCCGACAGCGAGCCGTAGCTCATGGCCCCGGTGGAGAACCGGCGCATGATGGCTTCGGCGGGTTCGACCTCGGAGATGTCGATCGGACCCGATTCGGTCGGGACCAGGTCGAAGAGCCCGCGCAGAGTCATCAGCTCGGCGGACTGTTCGTCGACGGCACGCGTGTACTGCCGGAAGATGTCGAAGCGACCGGTGGCCGTCGAATGCTGCAGTTTGAAGATCGTCTCCGGGTTGAACAGGTGCCCCGGGCCTTCCCTCCGCCACTGGAATTCTCCGCCGACGAGCAGGTTCCGGTGAGCCGGACGCGGATGGTCCTCACGATAGGCATCGGCGTGCCGCGCCGTCGTCTCGGCCGCGATGTCGTCCAGCGTCTTGCCGCCGAGCTGATGCGGGGTCGAGGTGAAGTGCTCATCGATGACCGAATCCGCCAGTCCGAGAGCCTCGAAGGTCTGCGCCCCGTGGTAGGACTGGACGGTCGAGATGCCCATCTTCGACATGATCTTCAGCAGGCCCTTATTCAGCGCCGTGAGCACATTGGCCACGGCCGCTTCGGCGCTGATGCCTCGGATCCGTTCGGACGTGACAAGATCCTCGGCCGATTCCATGAGCAGATACGGGTTGACCGCCGAGGCGCCGAAGGACACGAGCGTGGCTGCATGGTGGACCTCGCGAACATCTCCGGCCTCGACGATGATGCTCACCTGCGTGCGGCTGCGCTCGCGGACGAGGTGGTGGTGCAGGGCCGAGGTGAGAAGCAGCGACGGGATCGGCGCGTATTCCGAGTTCGACTCCCGGTCCGTGAGGATGAGGAACACTGCGCCCTCGGCGACCGCGGCGCTCGCCTCCGCGCAGAGGTCGGCGAGGCGAGAAGCCATCGCGTCCTCACCGGCGCCGACCGGGTACAGACCCGACAGCGTCACCGAGGGGCGGGTGATTCCCTCGCCGAGGTGGCTGCCGGACAGGTGCGCGATCGCCGTGAGCTCGTCGTTGTCGATCACCGGCCGCTCGAGCAGGATATGTGCGGAGTCCGGCCCGGTGGAGCACAGCAGGTTGCCTTCGCGGCCGATTCCGGCCGACATGCTCGTGACGATGTCCTCGCGGATGGAGTCCAGCGGCGGGTTCGTCACTTGGGCGAAGTTCTGGTGGAAGTGGTCGAAGAGCAGCCGGGGGCGGGTACTCAGCGCCGCGATCGCGGTGTCGCTGCCCATCGCGCCCAGCGGCTCGGCCCCGGTTTCGGCCATCGGGGCGATGAGCACACGCAGCTCTTCCTCCGTGTATCCGAAGGTCCGCTGTCGTCTCCGAACCGAGGCGCCGGGGTGGCTGACGTGGACGCGGGTGGGCAGTTCGGCCAGTCGGGTGGCCGAGGCGTCGACCCATTCCCGGTAGGGATGTTCGGTGGCGAGGCTGTTCTTGATCTCCGTGTCGGAGATGATGCGTCCGGCCTCCACATCGACGAGGAACATCCTGCCGGGGGTCAGTCGTCCGCGGGCGGTGACTTCGGCTTCGGGCAGGTCGACGACTCCGGCTTCGCTGGCGAGCACGACGGTGTCCTCGGTCATGATGTACCGGGCCGGGCGCAGGCCGTTGCGGTCGAGCACGGCTCCGGCGAGTCGGCCGTCGGTGAAGGCGACGCAGGCCGGCCCGTCCCAGGGCTCCATGAGCAGCGAGTGGTATTCGTAGAAGGCCCGCCGCTCCTCGGACATGGCCGGGTTGTTCTCCCAGGCTTCGGGAATCATCATCAGCATGGCCTGCGGCAGCGACCGGCCGGAGGCGACCATGAGTTCGAGGACCGAGTTGAAAGAGGCGGAGTCCGAGGCTCCGGCAGGAATGATCGGGAAGATCCGCTCGAGTCCCTTGGACGTCCCTGCGACCGGAGATTCGAGGAGGTCGCTGGCCAGGGCGGATTCGCGTGCCTGCATCCAGTTCCGGTTGCCGCGCACCGTGTTGATCTCGCCGTTGTGGGCGATCGTGCCGAACGGCTGTGCCAGCTGCCAGGAGGGAAAGGTGTTCGTGGAGAACCGGGAGTGGACGAGAGCGATCGCCGAGGTGAGGCGTTCGTCACCGAGTTCGGTGAAGAAGCGGTCGAGCTGGGCGGTGGAGAGCATTCCTTTGAACGTCAGCGTCGTCGGCGACAGCGACGGGAAGTAGAGGCCGGCGTTGTCGAGTCGCTTCCGCACGATGAACGCCCGGCGAGCGAGATCGTTCTCATCACGGGCGGGATGGTTCTCATCACAGCCGAAGAACACGTAGCGCATGGCCGGCATGGTCTCGGCGGCGATCCGACCGAGCACTCCGGGGTCGACAGCCGCGGATTCCACGTGGAGGACCTGCAGTCCTTCTTCCGCGGCGATCCTGGACACGAGCGCGTCCTGGTCGACGCCTGCGGCGTCGACGCCGAAATCGGGCTGCGTCTCCTTGGTCAGCGGAGCGGTGGCGGCGTTGAGATCGGCGGCGTAGTCCTGAGCGAAGAAGCCGATGCCCATGGCATAGCTGCCCGGCGCCGGAAGAGAGATTCCGGATTCGCCGAGAACGGCGGCGAAATAGTCGTGCGGGATCTGGATGGTCAGTCCGGCACCGTCTCCGGTCCCATCGTCGGAACCGATTCCGCCGCGGTGTTCGAGCCTGCGCAGAGCGTCGAGGGCCTGGGTGATGACCGTGTGGTCGGCTCCGCCTCTGTAACGGGCGATGAGGGCCAGACCGCAGTTGTCGTGTTCGAGCGCCGGATCGTAGAGCCCGATGCGGCCAGGTGGGGCCGTGGTCTTGGGGGTCGACTGAGCGCTGTGGTTCATATACTGCCTTCTCGGTGTTGAGTGCTTCCCGAAAAGACGGCGCTGTCCTCTGCGGTTTGGACGAGTCCGGAAAGGGTGTCCCCGGACCCGGCTGTGAGATGACTCTCACAGCCGGAGTATCAACTTACACCATGTGCAATTTGAGAAAAAGCAGAAAAAGGAACGAAGTGCGAACCTATTTGTCTTGAGTATCGGACGTTCGAGGGTCTGCGTCGTGCGCTGCGGGGGCTGACTTCCCGCGCACATCCGGCACGATCGAGATCGCCGAGGTGACCGCCCCGAAGAATCCGAAGCTGTGGCGACCGCTGAGATCGATTCCGGATTCGTCCTCGGGCTCCGAGTCGTCCGGGTCGGCGCCAGTCGTGGTGCTGTCCCCTGTCGCAGACGCCGCATCGTCGACGTCTGCACGGCTCGCAGAAGCATCGGCAGTCAAGTCGGAAGCCGAGGCGGGGGACGCTCTCACGGTCGAGCGCCGTGATGTCGGTGCCCCGCCTCCGTCGTGACCGTGCTGATCGTCCGGATCGGCCACCCGCGCTACCGAAGGCAACGGGGCTCCGGAGGCGGCGGCCGCCTCGGCGATATTGGGTGCATTGATCTCAAAGGTGTGCTTTCCGCGGCGATGGCGGCGCAGCAGGGTCCGGGACCCGTGCATGTAGACACCGGTCTCATAGGTGCGGTGACGCAGTCGGGAGACGATGAGCCAGCCGAGGCCGATGAGCAGGGCGAGGATGGCCGTCCACACGTTGAACGGCAGTCCGAACAGCAGGCGCGCGTCCTCGGCCGCGGGGGTGCCGATCCGCAGGGCCTCGAGCAGAATGCGGCCGAGGCCGAACAGGCACAGATACAGGGCGAAGACCTGTCCGTAGCCGAGCCGGAGGCGTTTGGACACGATGATGAGCACAACACAGGCGATGAGGTTCCACGCCGATTCGGTGAGCACCGTGACCAGTTCGAGGCGACCGTCGAACCAATCGCTGAAGGCTCCGGCGACGTGGCCGAGGATGAGCCCCGGTGCGACCGAGTCGAGCAGCGGTCGGAACCTGATGCCTTGGATGCGAGTGAGCACCCAGACGGAGAGGAAGCCGAGGATGGTGGCTCCCCAGAAGCTGAATCCGCCGTCCCAGACCGCCAGCGCCCGCAGCGGGCTGCCGTCGGGGCCGAAGTAGGTGTCCGGTGCCGAGAGCAGATGTCCGAGACGTCCGCCGATGATCGCCGCAGGCAGACCGACGACCGTGATGGCCCACAGGTCTCCCTTATGGCCGCCGCGGGCGCGCCATTGGATGCCTGTCATCCACAGCGCGAGTCCGATGCCGAGGACGGTGAAGACGACCCATGCCGGGCTGAAGCTCATGCACACCCTTCTGCGAGCTCGGCGGCGAGTCGACCGACTCCGGCCACTCCTTCGGAGTTCAGCGCCCGAACGAGGGCGGAGCCGACGATGACGCCATCGGCATATTCGGCGACCTCGGCCGCCTGTTCGCGGTTCGACACGCCGAGCCCGACGCAGGCGCGTTCGGCTCCGGCTTCCTTCAGCCGGGCGACGAGATCGCGCGCATGGTTGTCGACTTCGGAGCGGACGCCGGTGACACCCATGGTCGAGGCGGCGTAGACGAATCCGGAGCTGTGCTCGACGATGCGGGCCAGGCGCTCCGGCGTCGACGAGGGTGCGGCGAGGAAGATGCGGTCGAGGTGGTACTTCTCGGAAGCTGCCAGCCACGGTGCCGCCTCATCGGGGATGAGGTCGGGAGTGACGATTCCGCCGCCTCCGGCCGAGGCCAGGTCGCGGGCGAAGCTGTCGACGCCGTACTGGAGCACGAGGTTCCAGTAGCTCATGACGACGGCGGTGCCGCCGGCTTCGGCGATGGCTTCGACTGCGGTGAAGACATCGGAGGTGCGCACACCGTTGTCCAGTGCCGCCTCACCGGCGCGCTGGATGACGGGTCCGTCCATTCCGGGGTCGGAGTACGGCAGACCGACCTCGATGATGTCGACGCCGTTGCGGACGAGTTCGACCATCGCCTCTGTCGAACCGGCCACGGTCGGGAAGCCGACGGGCAGGTAAGCGATGAGTGCGGCCTTGCGGCCAGCCTCGGCGACGGCGTCGAGGGTGGTTCCTGTGCGTGGACCTGAGTGCGTCATACCTGCACCGCTCCTTCGTCGATGTAGTCGAACCATTTCGCGGCGGTCGTCATATCCTTGTCGCCACGGCCGGAGAGATTGACCAGCAGGACCGCGTCGGGTCCGAGCTCACGGCCGATGCGCATGGCTCCGGCCAGGGCGTGAGCGGATTCGATGGCGGGGATGATGCCCTCCGTGCGGGAGAGCAGTCGCATGGCCTCCATCGCCTCCTCATCGACGACGGGTTCGTACGTCACGCGCCCGGTGTCGTGGAGGTGGGAGTGCTCGGGGCCGACCGATGGGTAGTCGAGTCCGGCGGAGACCGAGTGGGAGGCCTGCGTCTGACCGTCGTCATCCTGGAGGATGTAGGTGGCGGAGCCGTGGAGGACACCGGGGCGTCCGCCGGAGAACCGGGCGGCGTGATGGCCGGAGTCGACTCCTTCGCCGCCGGCTTCGAAGCCGAAGATCTTCACGTCCGCATCGCCGAGGAAGGCGGCGAAGAGTCCCATCGCGTTCGATCCGCCGCCGACGCAGGCGCAGACGGCGTCGGGCAGGCGACCGGCCATGTCCTGGATCTGTTCGCGGGCTTCGACCCCGATGACGTTCTGGAAGGAGCGGACCATCGCCGGGAACGGGTGAGGACCGGCGACCGTGCCGATGACATAGTGGGTGTCATCGACGTTGGCCACCCAGTCGCGCATGGCTTCGTTCATCGCGTCCTTGAGAGTGCGGGTGCCGTTGGTCACGGCGTTGACCGTGGCTCCGAGCAGACGCATGCGTGCGACATTGAGGGCCTGGCGCTGAGTGTCCTCCTCGCCCATGTAGACCACGCAGGACATGTCGAGCAGGGCCGCGGCGGTCGCCGTGGCGACTCCGTGCTGTCCGGCTCCGGTCTCGGCGATGAGACGGGTCTTGCCCATCCGCTTGGCCAGCAGAGCCTGCGCCAGGGCGTTGTTGATCTTGTGGCTGCCCGTGTGGTTGAGGTCTTCGCGTTTGAGGAACACTCGAGCACCGCCGCAGTGCTCGGCGAAGCGAGTGGCCTCGGTGAGCAGAGAGGGCCGGCCGATGTAGCTGCGCTGCAGAGTGAGGAGTTCGTCGGTGAAGGCCGGATCCACCTGGGATTTGCGCCAGGTCTCTTCGATCTCGTCGAGTGCCGGGATCAGCGCTTCGGGGATGAACCTGCCTCCGAACTCGCCGAAGTACGGTCCGGTCTCCTCGCTCAAATCGGTCATTGCGGTCCTTCTCGATCTCCTCGTGGCGCCGGCCTGTGGGGCGGAGAGACTCCGCCTCACCGGACGCCGGAATGGGTGCAGTGTCAGCCCATCGTCGGCCACGTGGAGCGGCCGACGCGGGCAGGGTTCAGGATACGGACAGGGAGCGGCGTTCCCGGCCGAGTGCGGTGTACTCCTCGACTGCGGCCTGCGGACGGCCGCCGGTGACGAGGGCTTCGCCGACGAGCACGAGATCGGCTCCGGAGTCCGCGTACTTCGACACCTCGGCGGCTCCGGCGACGCCGGACTCGGCCACGAGGGTGCAGCCGGCGGGAGCGAGTTCGGCCAGGGGCGCGAACCGGTCGGTGTCGACGCTGAGATCCTTGAGGTTGCGCGTGTTGACGCCGATGAGTTCGGCACCGAGTTCCGTCGCGGTCTCCAGCTCTTCGCGATTGTGGGTCTCGACGAGCGCCGTCATCCCCAGTTCCGTGGCCAGGGCATGGAACTCGCCCAGCTGCACGGGATCGAGTGCTGCGACGATGAGCAGAACGATGTCCGCGCCATGAGCGCGGGCCTCGTGGAACTGATATTCGTCGACCATGAAGTCCTTGCGCAGGACCGGGATGTCCACGGCCGCGCGCACCGAGTCGAGGTCGGCGAGACTGCCGTTGAAGCGGCGGGATTCCGTGAGCACGCTGATGGCCCGGGCTCCCCCGGCGGCGTACAGACCGGCGAGCGTGCCCGGGTCGGGGATCTCGGCGAGGTCACCGCGGGAGGGTGACTTCCGCTTGACCTCGGCGATGACGCCGAAGTCGGCGGACAGGTCGAAGGGGCGGACCGGTTCGGCCGCAGCGGCCCGCGCGGTGATCTCGCTCAGCGGTACCTCGTTCCGGCGTGCCTGCAGATCTTCCCGCACGCCGGAGATGATGTCGATGAGGACTGTCATTTCTTCTTCGGCTTGTTGCCCAGTCCGATGGCGCGCAGGATCAGGCCGACGACGACGCCGAGGGCGACGATGCCGATGGAGATGTAGGTGATCGTGGGGTTGTGGATCGTGAATCCCACACAGCCGACCGTGACGCCGATGAGCATGATGACGACTCCGGTCCATCCCGCCACCGAGTTGCCGTGACCGGGATCGGCGATCGCTGCGTAGTCGATCGTGGATTTGTCGAGATCTGCGGCTCCGTTGCGGGCGAGGGACTGCGACATGGCGCTCCTTTGTGTGAGTGCGTGACACGCGTGTGGAAACTTTCCTCCATTGTGTCACGCTTCTTCGGCTGACCGGACACCGACCCGGTCACAAGGTCATTTCGAATCCGGGTCGGTGTCCGGGTCGGTCGACGTTTCGTCGTCGGGTGCGTCTTCGACGTCTTCTCCGCGGGACAGTGCGTCCCAGGTCGCGGCGGAATCGAATTCCCCGGAAGCGGATTCGGCGGTGCGGGCGTAGCGGTTGGAGTTCGTCCACCCGTTCGAGGCGACGGCGACCCAGACGATGCCGATGACGCCGATGCCTGCGGCCACTGCGGCGATGATCGCCCAGGAAGTGGCTCCCGGCGCCGAGGCGGCGCTCAGTGCAGTGATCCCGTAGCCGATTCCGGCGATGCCGGCCAGTCCCAGGACGACGAAGCGGCCGATCCGTCCGAGCATTGCGGCGAGCAGTCCCGAGACCGCGATGATCGCCACACACGCGGTGGCCACGGGTGAGGTCTGGGAGCTCGGATCCTCGGTGACCTTCGCCACTCCGCTGGGTCCGAGCGTGTCGCCTCCGGCACCGGCCTGCCAGGCGGAGATGGTCAGCGCCCACAGGGCAGCGGCGATGACGAGGATGATGAGGACTCCGCGTGATTTCGTCATGGCCTCACCTCTGACTTCCCTCCGCCGCATCCAATGCGTCGGCTGCGGCGGCGGCACGCAGCACCGCTGCGGCCTTGTTCTCGGATTCCTGGTACTCGGTCTCGGGCACGGAGTCGGCGACGAGTCCGCCTCCGGCGTAGACGCTCATCGTGCCGTTCCGGAGCACCCCGGTGCGGATGGCGATGGCGAGGTCGAGGTCGCCGGTGAAGGACATATAGCCGACCACTCCCCCGTAGATTCCGCGTCCGACGGGTTCGAGTTCGTCGATGATCTGCAGCGCCCGGGGTTTGGGCGCACCCGACAGCGTGCCGGCGGGGAACGTCGCCCGCAGCACATCGATGGCGGTGGTTCCGGGTCCGAGTTCGCCGCGCACGGTCGAGCTGATGTGCATGATGTGGCTGTAGCGGACGATGTCCATGAACTCGCTGACGTCGATGGTTCCGGCCGCGCAGACCTTCGCCAGGTCGTTGCGGGCGAGGTCGACGAGCATGAGGTGCTCGGCTCGTTCCTTCTCATCGGCCAGGAGCTCTCGGGCCAGGGAGTCATCGGCTTCCGGTGTGGTCCCGCGGGGGCGGGAA
This sequence comes from Brevibacterium sp. OS20, assembly GCF_056837565.1. NCBI lineage: Bacteria > Bacillati > Actinomycetota > Actinomycetes > Micrococcales > Brevibacteriaceae > Brevibacterium > Brevibacterium sp. OS20. The sequence goes on from NZ_CM166367.1 coordinate 2,228,678, forward strand.
CCCGCGATCGGGTGGGTGACCACCTCTCCCGACCGGACGGTCACGAGTGCTTCGGGTGAGGAGCCGATGATGCTCACCGGTTCCCCTCCGTCGTCATGGAGGTTGAGCAGGTACATGAAGGGGCTCGGGTTCGCATGCCGCAGCATCCGGTACACGCTCAGCGCATCGGCCTCGCACGGTGTGTCGAAACGCTGGCCGATGACGACCTGGAAGATCTCACCGTCGACGATCTTCTGCTTCGCCGTCTCCACACCGTCGAGGTACACCTGTGGCTGGGTGCGGGTGGACACCTCGGGGTCGGCCTTCCGGGGGCGCAGGACATCTGCCGGGCTGGGCTGCTGCAGACGCTCGCACATCGCGGCGATGCGGGCGACTCCCGAGGCGTGGGCGTCGTCGATGCCGGTATCGGCGCCGTTGACGTTGAATACGTTGGCCACGAGGGTGACCATTCCCGAATAGTGGTCGAAGACGGCGATGTCGCCGGGGATCATCAGCTGCACGGTCGGCAGGTGGTGTTCGTTGGGCCGCGGCGGCCCGAGCCTCTCGAAGCGACGGACGATGTCCCATCCGAAGTAGCCGACGAAGCTCGAGACCATGGGCGGCAGTTCCGATTCCGCTTCGGCCACGGCGAGGAGGTCGAGGGTGGCGGTGACCGCGTCGAGGACGTCGCCGTCGGTGGGGACGCCGACCGGAGGGGTGCCGGTCCAGTGGAATCCGTCTGCGGTCGAGATGAGGGTGGCCACGGGCGCCGAGCCGATGAAGGAGTACCTGGCCCAGGATCCGGCGACGGCGGATTCGAAGAGGAAGCTGCCCGGTCCGCCGTCGGTGAGTTTGCGGTAGAGGCTCAGCGGGGTCTCCGAGTCCGCGAGCACCTGGGTGTGGACCGGCACCAGGCGATGGTCGGCGCCGAGGGCGCGGAACTCGTCGAGGCTGGGTCGGATCGGCAGGTCGGTGGGGTTCGCCGCTGGGTCAGTCGACACTGATGGTCCTTCCGGTGAAGCAGGTCGGGGTGTTCGTATGGCAGGCGGGTCCGGTCTGGTCGACGAGCATGAGCAGGGCGTCGGCATCACAGTCGAGGCTGAGCGAGCGGACGTGCTGGACATGACCCGAGGTCTCCCCTTTCACCCAGTATTCCTGCCGGGATCGGGACCAGTAGGTGGCCCGCTTCGTCTCCAGTGTGCGGGAGACGGCTTCGACGTCCATCCACGCGAGCATGAGCACCTCTGCGCTCGTGGCCTCTTGGACGATGACAGGGATGAGCCCGTCGTCGTTCGTTCGGATGATCTCCCGCCAGTTCTCCGGAGTCGCGTCGATGTCGCTGCTCATCGGACGTCGATTCCCTCCGCGCGCAGGGCGTCCTTGACCTCGGCGATGCTCAGGGTGCCGAAGTGGAAGACGCTGGCAGCCAACAGGGCGTCGGCTCCGGCTTCCACTGCCGGAGCGAAGTGTTCGACCTTTCCGGCGCCGCCTGAGGCGATGAGCGGTACGTCGACGGCGGCGCGGGCGGCGCGGATGAGTTCGAGGTCGAACCCCTCACGTGTGCCATCGGCGTCGATGGAGTTGAGCAGGATCTCGCCGACCCCGCGGTCGGCGGCTTCCCGGATCCAGTCGATGGCGCAGCGGCCGGTGCCTTCGCGGCCGCCGCGAGTGGTGACCTCGAAGCCGGATTCCGTGCTCGCGCCCTGTGCGCGCCGTGCGTCGAGGGAGAGGACGAGGACCTGGTTGCCGAAGTGTCGGGAGATCTCGCTGATGAGTTCCGGGTTCTTCACCGCCGAGGTGTTGACCGAGACCTTGTCGGCTCCGTCGCGCAGCAGCCGGTCGACGTCGGCGACGCTGCGGATCCCTCCGCCGACGGTGAGCGGGATGAAGACCTCTTCGGCGCAGGCGCGGACGACGTCGTGGACGGTCTCCCGGTCACCGCTGCTGGCCGTGACGTCGAGGAAAGTGAGTTCGTCGGCTCCGGACTCGCCGTAGCGGCGGGCGAGCTCGACGGGGTCGCCGGCGTCCCTGAGGTCGGCGAACTTCACTCCCTTGACGACGCGTCCGCCGTCCACGTCCAGACAGGGGATGACTCTGACAGCTACCACGCAGTCCTCCTAGATTCCCAGGCCCCGGTAGCGATCCATTCGGCGGGCCAGCCGCCTGGCCGAAGGTTCGCGCATGAGCGAGATGAGTTCGTATTCGAGTGTCTCACCGACCCTGGCGACGAAGTCGAGCGGTTCGTCGCTGGCGTCGGAATGTTCGGCGATGATTCGGTCGACGACTCCGTTGGCCTGCAGCATGGGAGCGTGCACGCCCTGGCTCTGAGCCATCTCGGCGGCTCTCTCGGTCGTGCGGTGCACGATCGCCGAGGCGCCTTCGGGCGGCAGAGGCGAGAGCCAGCCGTGTTCGGCGCTGAGCACCCGATCGGTCGGGATGAGGGCCAGTGCTCCGCCCCCGGATCCTTCACCGAGGATGAGCGAGACGGACGGAGCGTCGAGGTTGGCGAGGTCGGCGAGGCTGCGGGCGATCTCGCCGGCGATGCCGCCTTCTTCGGCTTCCTTCGACAGAGCGGCGCCGGGGGTGTCGATGACGGTCACGAGCGGCAGGTGCAGCTCCGCGGCCAATCGCATTCCGCGTCTGGCCTCACGCAGGGCCGCCGGGCCCATCGGTTCGCGGGAGTCCTGCCGGAATCGGTCCTGGCCGAGGACGATGCACGGTGCGGAACCGAACTTCGCCAGGGCCAGCAGCAGTCCGGGGTCCTTCTCCCCTTCGCCGGTGCCGTTGAGCGGCAGCACGGTGTTCGCTGCGGTGCGCAGCAGATCACGGACCCCGGGACGTTCAGGGCGACGCGAGCTGGTGATCGCGGCCCAGGCATCGGAGTTCGGGTCGACGCTGTCCGGGGCCGTGTCCGGGTCCGGCACCGAGCTGGGAACCTCCTTGGCGCCCATGAGCACGTCGAGGACGCGGGAGACCGTACCGGCGATGCGTTCGGGTCCGATGACGGCGTCGACGATGCCCATCTTGTGCAGGTTCTCCCCGGTCTGCACGTTCTCCGGAAACTTCTCTCCGTAGATGGCCTCGAATACTCGAGGGCCCAGGAATCCGATGAGGGATCCGGGTTCGGCCACGGTGACGTGCCCCAGCGATCCCCAGGAGGCGAAGACTCCTCCGGTGGTGGGATGGCGCAGGTAGACGAGGTAGGGCAGTCCGGCCTTGCGATGGGCGATGACGGCGTTCGTGATCTTCACCATCGACAGGAAGGCGATGGTGCCCTCCTGCATGCGGGTGCCGCCCGAGGCGGGACCGGCCAGCAGGGGCAGCCCTTCGAGGGTCGCACGTTCGATGGCATCGACGAGGCGTTCGGCCGCGGCCACGCCGATCGACCCGGCGAGGAAGCGGAATTCGCCGGCGATCACGGCCACGCGACGGCCGGCGATGGTGCCTTCGCCGGTGATGATGGATTCGTCGACTCCGGACTTCTGCGCCGCGGCTTCGAGTTCAGCAGCGTAGGCGTCAGAGATCCCGCCGGCGGGCTGGACGGGAGTGGTGTCCCAGGACAGATAGGATCCTTCGTCGAGGACGATGTCGACGAGCTCGAGAGCGTTGAGACGCGTCATAGCGATTCCGTTCAGTTTCCGTCGGCGAGCCACGCCACGATGGATTCCGCGTCTTCGTCGAGCAGCGGCGGGGCATCGTGAGCGGTGCGGGTGGTTTCGACCTCACCGGAGGAATCGGCGTCGAAGAAGCGCAGCGGCGGTCCGGGCAGGTCGATGTCGCCGAGCACGGGGTGGTCGACGGAGACCTTGAGTCCCTGGCTGAGTGCCTGCTCCCACTGGTAGACCTCGGGCAGGGTGCGCACCGTGCCGGACGGGATTCCCGCCTCGGTGAGCCTGTTCAGCAGATCGGCTGCGTCGTAGGCAGAGAAGCGGTCTTCGATGAGTTCGATGACGGCGGCGCGGTTGTCCACGCGCTCGGAGTTGACGGCCATGCCCTCGGTGGCGGGATCGATGTCGAAGGCAGTGCAGAACTTCTGCCACAGGTTCTCGTTGCCCACGGAGATCTGCACGGCGCCGTCGCGGCAGTTGAAGAGTCCGTAGGGCGACAGCGAAGGGTGGTGGTTGCCGCCGGGCTGCGGTTCCTGACCGGCGACCGTGGCCCGGGTGCCCTGGAAGGCGTGGACGCCGACCATTCCCGCGATGAGCGAGGTGCGCACGACCTTGCCCTTGCCGGTGCGTTCGCGTTCGAGCAGGGCCGCCAGCACGCCGTATGAGCCGTAGATTCCGGCCAGCAGGTCAGCGATCGGCACGCCCACGCGCTGCATATCATCGGGTCCCGAGCCGGTCAGCGACATCAGCCCGGCTTCGCCCTGGGCGATCTGGTCATAGCCGGCGCGGGAGGCTTCCGGACCGTCGTGGCCGAATCCGGTGATGGACAGGATGACCAGGCGCGGGTTGATCTCCATGCAGCGGGCGGTGGAGAAGCCGAGTCGGTCGAGGACACCGGAGCGGAAGTTCTCGATGAGAACATCGGCGCGTGCGATGAGTCCGGTCAGGGTGTCCTTGCCCGTGTCGGATTTGAGGTCGAGGGCTATGGATTCCTTGTTGCGGTTGCACGAGAAGAAGTAGGTGGCCTGAGGATTGTCCGCAGGCCCGACGAAGGGAGGTCCCCACGACCGCGAATCATCGCCCTTGCCGGGGTTCTCGACCTTGATCACCCGCGCGCCGAGATCGCCGAACATCATTCCTGCATGAGGGCCGGCCAGGGCACGAGAGAGATCGACGACGGTGTATCCGGTCAGGGGGCCTGCCTCGGGTGTCTCGTTCGCCATTCCTAATCCTCCTTGAAGTGGGTGCGTCTCTTGATGAGCATGCGCAATCGTGCGACCTCCGCATGGGCGCGGCGACCGTCTGCGTGCTGGATCGCCATCACCGCGCAGGTGGTGCCGTCCGTGAGGTCCAACAGGGGCCACGGATCATCGCCCTCGGGTGAGAACGTCACACCGAGGATCTGTCCCCAGTCGAGCCGACGGGTGCGCACCATGTTCTTGACCACCAGACCGTCCTCGGTGGGCCGGGCCTGGATATCGGAGATGCGCAGCAGGGCGGCTCCGAAGAGAATGCCCAGCAGGTTCATCCATATCATGTCGAGCACTGTCCACGGTTCCCAGTCCACGACGAACAGCGCCACGGACAGGACCGCGAACCCAGCGGTCACGGCAACGGCACCGACGATGCTGACGACGCGCACCTGTCGGGGCCGGAACACGGCCAGATCAGATTCGGCAGGCGCCAATGTTCGTCACCAGAATCGCACGCGCCCCGACTCCGTAGAGCCGGTCCATGACGTTGTTGACTTCCTTCGCTTCGACCATGACGCGCACAGCGACCCACCCGGTCTCCTGCAGCGGGGACACGGTCGGGGATTCGAGCCCCGGGGTCAGCGAGATCGCCTCGGGAACCAGGCGCTGTTCGATGTTGTAGTCGACGAGCACATACTGGCGGGCGACCATGACCGATTCGAGGCGGCGTTTGAGCACGCCGATGCGGGATTCGGCTCCGGCGCGCTGGATGAGCACACCTTCTGATTCGAGCAGCGGCTCGCCGAAGGTTTCGAGTCCCGCGGCGCGCAGCGTGGAGCCGGTCTCGACGACATCGGCGATGGCGTCGGCGACTCCGAGCTGGATGGAGACCTCGATCGCCCCGTCGAGCTGCACCGTGGCTGCCGCGATTCCGCGTCGCTGCAGGTCGGCATCCACGAGGTTCGGGAAGCTCGTGGCGATGCGGGCACCGGCCAGCTGCTCGGCCGAGGTGAACGAGCCGGCGGTGCCGGCGTAGAAGAAGCGCGAGGCACCGAATCCGAGTCCGAGCACCTCTTCGGCTTCGGCCTGTGACTCCAGCAGCAGGTCACGGCCGGTGATTCCGGCGTCGAGGATTCCGGAGCCGACGTAGATGGCGATGTCGCGGGGACGCAGGTAGAAGAATTCGACTCCGTTGACCTCGTCCTGATGGACCAGGGTCTTGGTTCCGCGTCGAGTGGAGTATCCGGCCTCGCTGAGCATGTCGGAGGCGGCTTCGGACAGTGCGCCCTTGTTGGGCACGGCTACACGCAGCATGGGGTCCCTTTGGAGTTCGATGGCGTCGGGTCGGTCAGGTTCGTGGGAGGGTCTTACAGGTGGGTGTTGACGTCGTCGAGGGTCAGTCCCTTGGCGATCATCATCACCTGTACGTGGTAGAGCAGCTGCGAGATCTCCTCGGCGAGCTCTTCCTTGGTTTCGTATTCGGCGGCCATCCATACTTCGGCGGCCTCTTCCACGACCTTCTTGCCGATCGCATGGACTCCGGCGTCGAGTTCGGCCACGGTCTTCGAACCGGTGGGGCGATCGAGGGATTTCTGCTGGAGTTCGGCGTAGAGAGTCTCAAAGGTCTTCACTTCTCCAGCCTAATGCATCTGCATCGGCCGCAGCATTCGGGGTCTCATGTTCTAGAACGCGGCGGGCCGGGTCTCACTGGTGCTGCCGGCGGCTGACCTCAGTCCTCGGGGTCGCGGCCGATGTCGGTGGCCGGACGGTGAGGCGCAGAGATCGTCTGGCGTGACCGTTTCGACCAGTCGATGAGTCCGAGGATGACCATGACGAGGAAGAACAAGTACACGGCTCCGGAGAAGACGAGTCCGCCGGAGATCGCCAGCGGGATGCCGACGAGGTCGACGGCGAGCCAGACGAACCAGAATTCGACGATGGCTCGGCCCTGGGCGTACATGGCCACGATCGAACCGATGAAGATATAGGCGTCGGGGTAGGGGTTCCAGGACCATCCGCCCAGGGCGAGGACCCAGCCGAAGACTCCGGTGCCGATGACGAGAGCTCCGAGCAGGATCGCCCGTTCCTTCCAGCTCGCCCAGCGGACGAGGACTTCACCGGCGGCGGCCTTGGACTTCTTCCATTGCGTCCATCCCCAGACCGCGGCGACGATGATGACGACCTGCCGAGAGGCGTTGCCGCCGAGGCCGGCGGAGAGGCTGGCGGAGAAGAGGAGGATGGAGCCGAGGATCTGCACCGGCCAGGACAGGATGTTCCGGCGCAGCGCCAGGACGACCGTGGCCAGCGCACAGATGTTGCCGAACAGGTCGGAGTACGGCACAGGCTTGCCCAGCAGTTCGAATGCCGGGGTGTTCAACCAGTCGAACAGGTCCATCGCAGGCTCTCTTCAGGTGTGGGCCGTAAGCATAGTTCGGCCCGGTTCGGTCAGTGGGTGTGTGCGGCGGCGAGGGTGCGCAGTTCGCTGATGGCGGCTGCGACATCGTCGGCACCGTAGACGGCGGAGCCGGCGACGAGGACGTCGGCGCCGGCGCCGACGACACGGTCGATCGTCGCCGCGGAGACTCCCCCGTCGACCTGCAGCTTGATCTCGAGTCCGGAAGCAGAGATCGCTTCGCGGGTCCGCGTGATCTTCGGCAGGCACACGTCGAGGAACTTCTGACCGCCGAATCCGGGTTCGACGGTCATGATGAGGATCTGGTCGAATTCGCCGAGGAGGTCGATGAAGGGTTCGATCGGGGTGGCCGGTTTGAGGGCGAGGCTGGCCTTGGCCCCGAGACGGCGCAGTTCCCGGGCGAGACGGACGGGGGCGGCAGCCGCCTCGGCGTGGAAGGTCACCGAGGCGCAGCCGATCTCCGCGTACACGGGAGCGTTGCGGTCGGCGTCGGCGATCATGAGGTGGGCGTCGAGCGGGATCGGTGAGATCGCCTGGATGCGTTCGACGACGGGCGGGCCGAAGGTGAGGTTCGGCACGAAATGGTTGTCCATGACGTCGATATGGGCCATATCGGCGGTGCTGATCTTCGTAAGCTCACCGCGCAGATCGGAGAAGTCCGAGGACAGGATGGAGGGGTTGATGTCGATCGACATGGGTCATTTCGCCTTTCGCAGGAGAGCCAGGAACATTCCGTCGCTGTTGTGGACATGGGGCCAGAGCTGGGCGTATCGCCCGCCTTCCCGGGTCACCGACGCGAACGACTCCGCCTCGGTGCCGGTGATCGCCGACAGCGCGGCCGGGGTGTCGAGGACCTCGATGTCCGCGCTTCCCGACTTGGCTCGCAGGCGCAGAACCTCGTCGACGATGAGCACGGTTTCGGCGTAGTGCGGTGAGCACGTCGAGTAGGCGACCACTCCCCCGGGCGCGCAGGCATCGAGGGCAGCGGCGAGCAGTTCGCGCTGCAGTCCGGTCAGGGACGTGATGTCTTCGGGCCGTCTGCGGTAGCGGGCTTCGGGGCGGCGGCGCAGGGCACCGAGTCCGGAGCAGGGTACGTCGACGAGGATCTTCGAGTAGGGTCCGCGGGCGTCGCGTCCGTCGCGGACGGCGGCGATGACATTGGTCAGCGCCTTGGTGGAGTCGCGGACGAGGTCGACACGGTGCTCGCTGGAGTCGAAGGCCTCCAATGTCGTCGATTCGCCGGCGGCTCTGGCTGCGAGGACGGCGGCCTTGCCGCCGGGTCCGGCGCACAGGTCGGCCCAGGTTCCGATGGGTGCGTCGATATCGGCCAAAGCGAGGGCCACAAGCGCGGATCCTTCGTCCTGGACGCGGGCACGTCCGTCGGCCACAGCTGCCACGTCCCGGGGAACCGCGGTCTCCAGGGTGACGCCGATCGGTGACAGCGGGGTGGGTTCACCCGGCAGTTCGGCGCGGTCGATGAGTCCGGGCAGGGCGGTCACTCCGACCTTTGCGGGTGCGTTGTCGGCTTCGAGGAGAGCTTCGAGCTCGGCGGCATCGCGGCCATGTCCCTTGAGCGCCTGGTTCAATGCCCGGACGACCCATTCGGGATGGGAGTGTTCGATCGCCAGTCGGGTGGTCTCGTCAGCCTCGGCGGTGACGCGGTCGAGCCACTCGGTGGGTTCGGCTTCCGAGATACGGCGGAGCACGGCATTGACGAATCCGGCGGTCTTCGCCGCCGATCGTTTGACCACAGCCACGGTTTCGGACAGTGCAGCATGGTTGGGCACCCGCATCGACAGCAGCTGGTGGGCGCCGAGCCGCATTGCGGCCAGGGGTTCGGGATCGATCTTGTCGACGGCTCGGGACGAGGCGATTTCGATGACCGCATCGTAGAACTTCTGCCGACGCAGGGTTCCGTAGGTGAGCTCGGTGGTGAAGGCAGCGTCCTGAGCGCCCATATGGGTGCGCGAGAGTTTGGCCGGCAGCAGCAGGTTCGCGTAGGCGTCTTTCGTCGCCACGTCGAGGAGGACTTCCCAGGCGATGCGCCGCGGCAGGTTCTTACCCGCTCGTTCGCCTTGCGATGCTCCGCGGTCCTGACGTGGGCGGTCGCGACCCTGACGTCCGTGATCGCTGCGTCCGCGGCCGTGGCCGGCGCGTCGGTCGGTGTCTCGGCTGCCGCCTCGGCGCTGCCCGTGATTGCCGTCGTTTCCGCGGCTGCCGCCTCGGCGGTCTCTGCCTGCTGACTCAGCCATGGCTTTTATGCATCCTCTTCGGTATAGGGGTCGAAGGTCACGTCTCCGCGGCCTCGCAGGAAGTCGGCCGTGGCCATCCGGGCCTTGCCGAAGGGCTGGATCTGCTCGACCCGGACCCAGCCGTCACCGCAGCGCAGCACCGGTTGCTGCTGCCAGGTGGTCAATTCGCCGACGGCCCCGGGGGTTGTCACTTCGGATGCGGGTGAGAGTCCGAAGAGCTTCGTCCTCTTTCCGTCGAGTTCCACCCATGGTCCCGGTGCGGGACTGGTTCCGCGGGCCCTGTCGATGACCCGGGCGGCCGGAGCGGACAGGTCGAGGTGGGCGTCGGTGACGGTGATCTTCTCCGCATGGCTGGACTCGCCGGTCTGCGGGGTCGGGGCGGCGGTGCCGGCGGCGAGATCGTCGAAGGCGGCGACGAGTTCGGGTGCCCCGCGGCGTGCATAGTCCTCAAGTGCCTCGGCGACGTCCGCGTGGTCGAGCGGCAGTTCGAGTCGGCGCAGCACGGGGCCGGTGTCCATGCCCTCGTCGATGCGGAACACACTGATCCCACTCGTGGTCTCACCGCCGATGAGTGCGCGTTGGACGGGGGCGGCTCCGCGGTAGGCCGGCAGCAGTGAGAAATGGAGGTTGAACCAGCCGAGTCGGGCGGTGGCCAGTGCGGCGGGTCCGGCGATGGCGCCGAAGGCGACGACGGCGACGGCGTCGACATCGAGTGCCTGCAGCTGGGAGATGACGTCGCCGCGCAGACGACCGGCTTCGATGACGGGCAGTCCGAGTTCGAGAGCGCGGGTCTTCACCGGTGACGGGGTGAGGACTCTCTTCCGTCCGACGGGCGCATCGGGTCGGGTGAGCACCGCACGGATGCGGTGGCTCGATTCGGCAAAGGCCTCGAGGGCGGGAACTGCGACATCAGGGGTGCCGGCGAAGACGATATCCACGACTTGGATTCTACTGGTTCGCCGCGCCGTCACAGCGACCGGGGATCGTCGATGCGCACGCGCACCTGCCGTTGCTTCTTGGCGGACCGGGAGGCGATGATCTCGGCCGCTCTCGTTCCGACGCGGTCTCCGGCGGAGAACGGGTAGGCGCTGACGCTGCGCTGTCCGTCCTCGGCGTCCTCGCGCAGGAGTTCCTCGACCTCGCCGATCTGTTCGAGCACCTCGTCGATGTCGGCGCCTGCTCCCGTGAGTTCGAGGATCCGTCGGTAGGGCGGGAAGCCGAGTGCCTTCCGGTCGCTCAGCTGTCGTGACATGAAGGTCGTGGGGTCGAAGGCGGTCAGGGTCTGCCGGATGAGTTCGTCTTCGTCGCCGAGGTAGACGGCTCCCCCGTCATCGCGTGAGCGCACGAGTGAGGCGGCTCGCAGCCGGCGTGCCACACTTTCGTCGATCGAGCGCATCCAGGGCCCCGGCCACAGCGAGTCCAAGAGGATCGCCGCGGCATAACCGCCGAGCACATAGGGTTCGGCTCCGGTGGTGGCGACCACGAGTCGCGGGGTCTCGTCGAGGGCAGTGGAGATGTGGTCGCCTCCGGATTCGACGATCTCGATGTCGGGCAGCGCCCGGGCGAGCTCTTCGACGGTGCGGGCCCGGCCGCGCACGATCGACCGCACGCGGTTCGACCGGCAGCGCAGGCAGCTGAATGTCTCCGAGTGAAAGCCGCAGGACCGGCAGGCGAAGGGACCGACTTCCGATTGTGTGGTCAGCGTCGCCTGACATTGCGGGCAGCGGGCGACTTCCTGGCAGCGGGCACAGGCGAAGACGGGATAGTAGCCGGAGCGCGGCACCTGAACGAGCACCGGACCGGGCACTCCGCCGTCCCGGGGACGCGGACGCAGCGCCGTTCGCATGATCTGCCAGGCGCGGCTCGGAATGCGCTGCCAGGCGAAGGGGTCCCGGTCCTCATCGGGGACGAAGACGACGGGGGCGGCATGCCGCCTGGCGGGTCCCACCGGTGTGACGTCGGCCAGCCAGCCGATCTCGACGAGGCGCTGCACTTCGGCGCTGCGGTCGGTGGAGACGAAGAGCAGCTCGGTGTCCTCGATCGTCGACCGCAGCAGGCAGACCTCTCGGGCGTGCGGGTACGGGGCGTGCTGATCGAGATAGTTGAGGTTCGCGTCATCGGTGCAGATGATGAGCCCGAGGTCCGCGACGGGGGCGAAGGCTGCCGCACGCGTGCCGATCGTGATCCGCGTGTGTCCGAGCAGTCCGCGCAGCCAGGCCTGCCACCGCAGCTCCGGTAACTGGTCGGCGCTGAGCACCGAGACCTCCGCGATCCCAGCGTGAGTGAGAGTCGAATGGAGCACGGCGAGTTCACGATGATCGGGCACAAGCCAGAGCACGGACCGGCCGGCTTCGAGACTCGCCCGTGCGGCATCGAGTCCGGCACGGATCCAGCTGAGGCCCGGCGTCGGCCCGGGTGTGCACGCCAGGGCTCTGCGCCGAGGCGACTCCGAGGCATCGTCGGCCGTGGATTCCGTCCCCACCGTAAGAACCCATTCGCCGAGGCGGCCGAGCAGCTGCGGATCATCCGCCGGCCCGTCGTTCGGTCCGGTCGCTGGGTCCGCGGCGTCCGCGTCGGTCTGTGCGGCCGGATCTCCCGCCTTCTCAGCCTTGAGCACGGCTTTCTCGCCGCGGGCATGACGCGGTGGGATGGCCAGGCGCAGCACATCGGCGAGGGTGCCGCCGTAGCGACGGGCGACAGCTTCGCTCAAGGCGAGCAGATCCGCACTCAGCACCTGAATGGGGCCGCTGATGCGTTGGATCGTCGCCAGCGGACCGATGTGGTCCGAGGAATCGATGCGTTCGAGCAGATAGCCGTCGCGCAGCTTTCCGGCGAACTTCACCCGCACCCGCACACCGGGCAGGGCAGCCTCGGCGAGCTTCTCCGGCACCGCATAGTCGAAGGTCCGCGCCAGGTGCGGGACGGGATGGTCGATGAGAACTCGGGCGACCGGTTCGGTCGGGGCCAGGGGCACCTGGCCCTCGGCCGAGGTGCCGGTGTCGATCGGGAGGGGTTCGTCCACGCCGACGGCAGACTAGCTGGAGGACACGGCGCGCAGCAGATCCTCGGCGCGGTCCGTGACCTCCCAGGTGAAATCGGGCAGCTCACGGCCGAAGTGGCCGTAGGTCGAGGTCTGCGAGTAGATCGGGCGCAGCAGGTCGAGTTCCTGGATGATCATCGCAGGGCGGAGGTCGAAGACCTCGCGGATGGCAGCCGAGATGGCCGCCGGGTCCGCCTTCTCCGTCCCGAAGGTCTCGACGTAGAGCCCCATCGGGTCGACTCGGCCGATCGCATAGGACACCTGCACCTCGGCGCGGTCGGCGAGACCGGCGGCGACGACGTTCTTCGCCACCCAGCGCATAGCGTAGGCCGCCGAACGGTCGACCTTCGAAGGGTCCTTGCCGGAGAACGCACCGCCGCCGTGACGGGAGAACCCGCCGTAGGTGTCGACGATGATCTTCCGTCCGGTCAGACCGGCATCGCCCATCGGCCCGCCCGTCACGAAGGGACCGGCGGGGTTGATGTGGATGTTCGCGCCCGAGGTGTCGAGACCGGAGTCGGCGATCACCGGATCGATGACGAGTTCCTTGATCTCCGTGTGCAGCTGAGACTGGCTGGTCTCCGCCGAGTGCTGGGTGGAGACGACGACGTTCTCGATCGACACTGCCTCATCGCCGTCATAGCCCAGCGTCAGCTGGGTCTTCCCATCGGGGCGCAGGTAGTCGAGCCGACCGGACTTGCGCACCTCGGAGAGCTCCTCAGCCATCCGGGAGGCCAGGTGGATGGGCAGCGGCATGAGCACATCGGTGGAGTTGTCGGCATAGCCGAACATCAGTCCCTGATCTCCGGCGCCGAGGCTGGTGCCCTGGTCGGAGGATTCGACGGCCTCACGGAAGTCCAGCGGATTCGTCACACCGGAGTGGATGTCCGTGGACTGGCTGCCGATGGACACGGAGACTCCGCAGGAGTGCCCGTCGAAGCCGGTGTCCGAGGAGTCGTAGCCGATTCCCGTGATGAGGCTGCGCACGATTCCGGCGACATCGGCGTAGGCAGCCGTATTCACCTCACCGGCGACGTGGACGAGGCCGGTGGTGACCATGGTCTCCACGGCCACTTTGGCGTTGGGGTCCTGCCGGAGCAGGTCGTCGAGCACCGCATCGCTGATCTGGTCGCAGATCTTGTCGGGATGTCCCTCGGTGACGGACTCGGATGAGAAGAAACGAAGATTTGTGTGTGTCACGTTGTCGATTCTACGTGGGTGATTCGGTCGGAGACGGCCGCGATGACCTTTTGTGAAACATGGTCCTTCGACCCGTGGAATTCCTCACCGACGACGATCTCGCCGCGGTCGGAGGAGATGATCTGGACCATGGTGTCATCGTGGCCGAAGGCGCGGTCGTCGGAGACGTCGTTGAAGACGAGCAGGTCGACGCCCTTGCGTTGGAACTTGGCTCGAGCGTAGTCGAGGGCTGCGGTGGCGGCGTCACCGGTCTCGGCGGCGAATCCGACGATGATCTGATGGCGGAGGCTGGTCTGACGGCTGCGCTCGTCGACGAGTCCGCGGAGGATGTCCGGGTTCTGCACGAGACGCAGAGTCAGTCCGTCGTCTCCGGACTTCTTCATCTTCGAGTCCGTGGTCTCGGCAGGTCGGTAATCGGCGACGGCAGCGGCCATGATGATGGCATCAGCCCACACCTGGGCCGAATGCATCGCCGACTGCAGCTCCAGAGTGGATTCGACCGGAGTGATCGTGATGCCCGCAGGCAGTCCCGTCAGCAGACCGGTGTCGATGTTCGCGGCGACGAGTTCGACTGATGCGCCCGCGGCATGGGCAGCCTTGGCCAGCGCGATGCCCTGTTTGCCTGAGGAGCGATTGCCGAGGAAGCGCACGGGGTCGAGTGCTTCCCGCGTGCCCCCGGCACTGATCACGATGCGACGACCGGACAGAGCACCGCTGAGGTCGGTGGGTGAGTCTGCCTGGTCGCCGGCGGTGCCGTCCTTGACCGAGAGCGCGAAGTCGACGATCTCTTCGGGTTCGGGCAGTCGTCCGGGACCGGAATCGGGGCCGGTGAGACGTCCGACAGCAGGGTCGAGGACATGGACGCCGCGGGAGCGCAGGGTCGCGATGTTGGCGACCGTGGCGGGGTTGAGCCACATCTCCGTGTGCATGGCCGGGGCCACGACCACCTCGGCGGTCGTGGTGAGCACGGAGGCGGTGAGCAGATCATCGGCTCGTCCGGCGGCGATCTTCGCGATCAGATCGGCGGTCGCCGGGGCGATGATGACGAGTTCGGCTTCCTGTCCGATGCGGACGTGATTGACGGTGTCGATCTCGTCGAAGACATCGGTGGTCACGGTCTTACCGGACAGTGCCTCGAGAGTGGGGGCACCGATGAATTTCAGTGCGTTGGCCGTTGGAACGACCTTGACGCTGTGGTCGAGCTCCCGGAGTCGCCGGATGATGTGTGCCGCTTTGTAGGCGGCGATCCCACCGGCGACGCCGAGTACGATTCTCACTGGTCGCTGAAGTCGATCGCGCCGTCGTTGCTCACAGGAGCGGTGGCTTCGGCCTCGGGTGCGGCCTGGATGAAGTCGGCTTCGGAGACCTCGCGGGCGACGATCTTCGACTCGTTGACCTCACGCAGAGCGATCGACAGAGGCTTCTCGTTGGTGCCCGGCGTGACGAGCGGACCGACGTTCTCGAGCAGTCCCTCCTGCAGCTGGGCGTAGTACGAGTTGATCTGACGGGCGCGCTTTGCCGCGATCGAGACCAGTTCGTACTTCGAACCGGTGACGTTGAGCAGATCGTCGATCGGAGGGTTGGTGATGCCTTCAGGCTGTGCGGGCAAGGAGATTCCCATCTAATCGGAAGTGGATATACCCATCAATGATAGGAGTTCTTCGGCCGCAGTGCGAACGTGGTCGTTCACAATGGTCACGTCGAACTCCGATTCGGCGGCCAATTCGCGTTTCGCGGTGGCCAGTCGTCGCTCCTGCTCCTCCACCGTTTCGGTGCCTCGACCGGTCAGTCGGGAGACGAGTTCGTCCCAGCTGGGCGGGGCGAGGAAGACGAAGCGGGCACCGGGCATCTTCTCTTTGACCTGGCGGGCTCCCTGCAGATCGATCTCCAGCAGCGCGGGAATCCCCTGTTCGAGCCTCTCCTCCACCGGGGCCGAAGGCGTGCCGTAGCGGTGTCGTCCGTGGACGACGGCGTATTCGAGCAGGCGATCCTCGGCGATGAGGGTGTCGAAGGCGTCGTCGGTGAGGAAGTGATAATGGACACCATCGATCTCACCGGGGCGCCTGGGTCGGGTCGTGGCCGACACGGAGAACCAGACCTCGGGGTGGTTCTGCCGAATATAGGTGCTGATGGTGCCTTTTCCGACGGCGGTCGGACCCGCGAGGACGGTGAGTCGATTATTCACAGATCTGAGGTTGTCACACTCAGGAATATTTCTCCAACAGGGCGGACTTCTGGTGGACGCCCAGACCTTTGATCCGACGGGAGGTGGCGATGCCGACCTCTTCCATGGCGGCTTCGGCGCGCCGGTCGCCGACTCCGGGCAGAGCTCTGAGCAGATCGAGCACACGCATCTTCGCCAGTGCTTCGTCGTCTGCTGCCTTCTTGAGCACGGCCGCGAGATCGGTATCGCCGGTCTTCAGCGCCGACTTCACTTCGGCTCGTGCCTGACGTGCCTTGAACGCTTTGTCCAACGCAGCGGAACGCTGTTGCGGGGTCAACGGTTCGAGTGCCACTTTGTCTCCTCTGTCACCATGAACGGGCAGGTAGGGAAGTTGTCTCAGTCTAAGACAAAATCCCTGCCGAGAGGCGATATGAGCAGAAATTTGTGGTGTGGCGAGCCGGAATCCGCCCTGCGACGGAACACGGAATCCGGTGTTCGGACCGCCCCCGCGATCCGAACACCGGTGTTCAGCCGGTGACCGTCAGCGCACGATTGAGCGCGGCGGCGGTTTCGGCCAGACCGTCGGGTCCGGCACCGAGCACCGCCCGGGAGGCGGTGGCGAGCACCTGTCCCGATTCCAGCGCCCGGTCGCCGAAGACCGCCCGCAGCTCGGTCAGGCCCGCACCCTGTGCACCGACGCCCGGAGCGAGGATCGGTCCCCCGCAGTCACTGGGATCGAAACCCAGATCGCGCGCTGCGGTGCCGATGGTCGCGCCGACGACGAGTCCGAAGGGACCGAGCTCGTCGGGTGTCCCCAGTGCCTGAGCATTGCGCTGCCGGACTCGGGACACGATCGATCCGGCCACCGATTCGCTGTCTCTCACGGCATGCTGGACTTCTGCCCCTTCCGGGTTCGAGGTCAGTGCCAGGACGAACACGCCCTTGCCGTGAGCGGCAGCGAGTTCGAAGGCCGGCTCCAGGGCGCCGAATCCGAGGTACGGCGAGACCGTGATCGAGTCCGCGGCCAGCGCCGAGGCGGGGTCGAGGTAGGCCTTCGCGTAGGCACCCATGGTCGACCCGATATCACCGCGTTTGATGTCGAGGACGGTGAGCAGTCCGGCATCCCGGGCCGCGGCCAGTGTCTCTTCGAGAGCAGCGACTCCGGCGGAGCCGTACTGTTCGAAGAACGCAGACTGCGGTTTGACGGCGGCCACCGAGCCCTTGAGCTCGGAGACCGTGCGGAGGGCGAACTCCCGTACGCCTGCGGCGCTGGCGGGCAGCCCCCAGGAGGCGAGAAGATGCTCGTGCGGGTCGATGCCCACACACAGCGGCCCGCGCTCGTCCATGGCGGCTGCCAGTCGGGTGCCGAACATCAGGCGTTCCAATCCTGCAGGCTGCGCACGTCGAACTTCGAGTCGCGGATGACCTCGAGAGAGGTCACGGCGGCGGCGAATTCGGCCAGCGTCGTGATCAGCGGCACGGAGTTCGCGGTCGCCGCGGCTCGGATCTCATAGCCGTCGGCGCGTTCCTGCCGACCCGACGGCACGTTGATGACCATGTCGATGGTGCCCGCGGTGAGGTAGTCGATGACCGTGCGGTCTTCGGCATCGGCCTCGAAGTGCTTGTGCACCTGTGTGGTCTTGATTCCGTAGCGGGAGAGCACGGCCGCGGTGCCGGTGGTCGCGACGACGTCGAAGCCCATGTCGACGAGCTCCTTGACCGGCAGCACCATGGCGCGCTTGTCCCGATCGGCCACCGACACGAACACGGTGCCCGAGGTCGGCAGCTTCACAGATGCCCCGAGCAGTCCCTTCGCGAAGGCGGTCGGGAAGTTGTGGTCGATGCCCATGACCTCACCGGTCGAGCGCATCTCGGGACCGAGGATCGAGTCGACGATCTTGCCTTCGACGGTGGTGAACCGTCGGAACGGCAGGACTGCCTCCTTGACGGCGATCGGATGGTCGAGCGGCAGGGTCGAGCCGTCGCCGGCCGCTGCCAGCAGATCTCCGCGCAGATCCTCGATCGTGCGGCCCACGGCGATGAGCGCCGCGGCCTTGGCCAGCTGGGTCGAGGTCGCCTTCGAGACGAAGGGCACGGTCCGCGAAGCCCGCGGGTTGGCTTCGATGACGTGGAGGACATCCGCGGCGATGGCGAACTGGATGTTGAGCAGTCCGCGTACGCCCACACCTTCGGCGATGGCCTTCGTGCCCTGGCGGACGCGCTCGAGCACGTCCTCACCCAGAGTCAGCGAGGGCAGTACGCAGGCGGAGTCACCGGAGTGGATTCCGGCCTCCTCGATGTGCTCCATGATTCCGCCGATGTAGACCTCGTTGCCGTCGTAGAGGGCGTCGACGTCGATCTCGATGGCGTCTTCGAGGAACCGGTCGACGAGGACCGGACGGTCGGTCGAGATCTCCGTGGCGCTGGCCATATAGTCGAGCAGCTGGGTGCGATCGTAGACGATCTGCATTCCGCGTCCGCCGAGGACATAGGAGGGCCGCACGAGCACCGGGTAGCCGATGTTCTCCGCGATCGCTGCGGCTTCCGCTGCGGTCACTGCGGTGCCGTGCTTGGGGGCAGTGAGACCGGCCCTCTCCAGCACGGCTCCGAACTCTCCGCGGTCCTCGGCCAGATCGATGGCTTCGGGCTGGGTGCCGAGCACCGGCACACCCGCGGCCTTGAGCTTGTCGGCCAGGCCCAGCGGGGTCTGTCCACCGAGAGTGCACACGACGCCGAGGACCTCGCCGGCGGCGAGTTCGGCGTGGTAGACCTCCATGACGTCTTCGAACGTCAGGGGTTCGAAGTACAGGCGATCGGCGGTGTCGTAGTCCGTCGACACGGTCTCCGGGTTGCAGTTGACCATGATCGTCTCGTAGTCGGCCGACCCGATCGCCATGGTCGCGTGCACGCACGAGTAGTCGAACTCGATGCCCTGGCCGATGCGGTTCGGTCCCGAGCCGAGGATGATCACTGCCGGGCGTTCGCGCGGCATGACCTCGGTCTCGGAGTCGTAGCTCGAGTAGTGGTAGGGAGTCTTCGCTTCGAATTCTCCGGCGCAGGTGTCGACCGTCTTGAACACCGGGCGCACGCGCAGTGCATGGCGGATGCCGGTGACGACGCTCGTGTCGAGGCTGCGCAGTCCCGCGATCTGCTCGTCGGAGAAACCGTGGTTCTTCGCGACCCGCAGGACCTGCTCGTCGAGTTCGTCGGCGTCGCGGACATAGGCGGCCACCTCGTTGATGAGCTGGATCTGGTCGAGGTACCAGGGATCGATCTCGCAGGCGTCGAAGACCTCTTCGGCGCTCAGGCCGGCGGCGAGTCCGCGCTGGACCGAGTGGATGCGGTCGGCAGTGGCGTGCGAGATCGCTTCGAGGACGGATTCGCGGACGTCGTCGTCGGAGACGTCGGGCAGGTCGGTCCAGCTGAACGCGGAGTCCTTCTGCTCGAGTGAACGCATCGCCTTCTGCAGCGCGGTGGTGAAGTTGCGCCCCAGGGCCATGACCTCGCCGACGGATTTCATCGTCGTCGTCAGGGTCGGATCCGCGGCCGGGAACTTCTCGAAGGTGAAGCGCGGGATCTTCACGACCACATAGTCCAGGGTCGGTTCGAAGCTGGCCGGAGTGACCTTCGTGATGTCGTTGGGGATCTCGTCGAGCGAGTAGCCGACGGCGAGCTTCGCGGCCATCTTCGCGATCGGGAAGCCGGTGGCCTTCGATGCCAGCGCCGAAGACCGGGAGACGCGTGGGTTCATCTCGATGGTGATGATGCGTCCGGTCTTGGGGTCGACGGCGAACTGGATGTTGCAGCCGCCGGTGTCCACGCCGACGGCCCGGATGATGGCGATGCCGATATCGCGCATCGACTGGTATTCCCGGTCGGTCAGCGTCAGGGCCGGGGCCACTGTGATCGAGTCACCGGTGTGCACGCCGACGGGGTCGACGTTTTCGATCGAGCACACGACGACGACGTTGTCCTTGTTGTCGCGCATGAGCTCGAGCTCGTATTCCTTCCACCCGAGGATCGATTCCTCGAGCAGCACCTCGTGGGTGATGGAATCGGACAGGCCGGCGCCGGCGATGCGGCGCAGATCGGCTTCGTCATAGGCCATACCCGAGCCGAGGCCGCCCATGGTGAACGAGGGGCGGACGACGACCGGGTAGTTGAGCTCCTCGGCGGCGGCAAGGGCTTCGTCGAGGGTGTGGCAGATGGCGGATCTGGCCACTTCGGCGCCGCAGGCCTCGGCGATGTCTTTGAACTTCTGGCGGTCCTCGCCGCGCTGGATGGCGTCGACGTCGGCACCGATGAGTTCGACGCCGTACTTCTCGAGCACTCCGGCGTCGTGGAGGGCGATGGCCGCGTTGAGTGCGGTCTGTCCGCCCAGGGTGGGCAGGAGCGCGTCGGGGCGTTCCTTCTCGATGATCGTCTCGATGACGTCCGGATCGATCGGTTCGACGTAGGTGGCGTCGGCGATGTCCGGGTCGGTCATGATCGTCGCCGGGTTCGAATTGATGAGGATGACGCGCAGGCCCTCGGAGCGCAGCACGCGGCAGGCCTGGGTGCCGGAGTAGTCGAATTCGCAGGCCTGGCCGATGACGATGGGGCCGGAGCCGATGACGAGGACGGATTTGAGGTCGTGTCTCAATGGCATTGGGGGTTCTCCTTAGGCCTGGGCAGCCGAATCGGCCTGGGAAGCGGACATGAGGTCGACGAAGCGATCGAACAGGTAGCTCGAATCGTGCGGGCCGGCCGCAGCCTCGGGGTGGAATTGGACGGAGAAGGCGGGAATGTCGAGGCAGGCGAGTCCCTCGACGACGTCGTCGTTGAGGCACACATGGGAGACGGTCACCCGGCCGTAGTCGGCCTTGTGCGGGGCGGTGGTCTCGCCTGTCAGCGGAGCGTCGACGGCGAAGCCGTGGTTCTGCGAGGTGATCTCGACCTTCTCCGTGGTCCGGTCCATCACGGGCACGTTGATCCCGCGGTGGCCGAAGGGCAGCTTATAGGTGCCGAAGCCCAGGGCCCGACCGAGCAGCTGGTTGCCGAAGCAGATGCCGAAGAACGGGATTCGGGCGTCGAGCACGGCGCGCAGCAGTTCGACCTGGTCGTCTGCGGTGGCGGGGTCGCCGGGGCCGTTCGAGAAGAAGACTCCGTCGACGCCCAGGGCCCGGATCTCGTCGAAGCTGATCGTCGACGGCAGCAGGTGCACGTCGATTCCGCGTTCGCTCAGTCGTTCGGGGGTCATCGATTTGATGCCGAGGTCGACGGCGGCGACGCTGAAGCGCTTCTCCCCGCGGGCGGGGATGAGTCGGGGTTCGGTGATCGAGACCTCGTCGACGAGGTTGGCTCCGGCCATCTGCGGAGACGCCTGGACACGGGCGAGGAGTTCGGATTCGGGCGCCTCGGCGGCGGGTCCGGAGAAGATGCCCACGCGCATGGCTCCCTTGTCGCGCAGGTGGCGGGTCAGGGCTCGGGTGTCGACGTCGGAGATGCCGACGATCCCGGACTCGGTCAACCAGTCGGCCAGGTCGCCTTCGGAGCGCCAGTTCGATGAGATCCGGGAGGCATCGCGGACGACGTAGCCGGCGGCCCAGATCTGGGCGGATTCGTCATCGGTGCGGTTGACTCCGGTGTTGCCGATGTGCGGAGCGGCCTGGATGATGATCTGTCGGTGGTAGGACGGGTCTGTCAGCGTCTCCTGGTAGCCGGACATGGCGGTGACGAACACGGCTTCACCGGTGGTTTCGCCGATGTGTCCGTAGGCGGATCCGTGGAAGGTCCGGCCGTCTTCGAGGACGAGGACGGCGGGGGTGGTGGAAAAGCTCATTGTGCCTCTTCGATCATTTCGCGGATGCGGTCGACGGTGGGGGTGGTGGATGCGGCGTAGCGGGCGCGGAAGCCCGTGTCGACGAGGGTGTCGCCCAGGTGCCAGGTGATGCGGATGATGCCTCCGCGTTCGACGAATTTCCCGATCATCCCGTTCGTGGTGTCCACGGAGACGATGTCGCGGCGCGGGATGAGGAAGTCCTCGCGTCCGGCAAGGTCCATGATCACTCCCCCGTCGGTGACGACGAGTTCCCCGGTGGTGCGGATGCCCAGGCCGTGGACGGCGACGCGTTCGAGCGGATGGCCGGCCTTCGTCGTCGACACATAGGAGCCTTCGACCGGCTCGCCCACGGCCTTGATGCCCATATGGGGCTTCGGCGGGGTGACGACCTCTGACTGGGCCCGTTTGCGTCGGCTCCATCCCCAGGCGATCGCGACGATCACGAGGAGGATGACTGCCGCGACGATGAGTGTGCCTATTGTTGTGTCCATGTTGCTCCTGCCGGGTGGGGTGTGGTGAGTGCCCCTGCGGCCAAGACCCGGTGGCCGTAGAAGAAAGTGTCGGTGACCTGCGCGGTGACTTCGACGCCGGCGAAGGGGTTGTTGCGTCCCTTTGTGGCGTGGTCGGCGGGTTCGATGCGGTGCGGTGCTGCCGGGTCGACGAGGACGATGTTCGCACTCGCTCCGAGCTCGAGGCTGCCGTGCCCGGAGGCTCCGGTGATCCGGGCCGGAGCCGAGGACATC
The DNA here is from genome assembly GCF_056837565.1 of Brevibacterium sp. OS20. Classification (NCBI taxonomy): domain Bacteria; kingdom Bacillati; phylum Actinomycetota; class Actinomycetes; order Micrococcales; family Brevibacteriaceae; genus Brevibacterium; species Brevibacterium sp. OS20. The sequence continues at coordinate 2,251,091 of NZ_CM166367.1, forward strand.
ACGCGCGCCACATCGCCGAAGTCGAAGTCGTGGTCGGCCATGGCGGCGACGACGATCGACAGGGCGGATTCCATGCCGACCATGCCCATGGCCGCTGCGGTCCATTCGCTGCACTTGTGTTCGGCGGTGTGCGGGGCGTGGTCGGTGCCGACGACGTCGATCGTGCCGTCTGCCAGTGCAGCCCGGAGTGCCTGCACGTCGCGGTCGGTGCGCAGCGGCGGGTTGACCTTGTAGACGGGGTCGAACGTGCGCACGAGTTCGTCGGTGAGCATGAGATGGTGCGGTGTGACCTCGGCGGTCACGGCAATCCCCCGTGCCTTGGCCCAGCGGATGAGGTCGACGCTGCCGGCCGTGGAGACGTGGCAGATGTGCAGCCGGGATCCGACGTGTTCGGCCAGGAGCACATCGCGGGCGATGATCGACTCCTCGGCGACGGCTGGCCAGCCGGGCAGTCCGAGTTCGGCCGAGACCGTTCCCTCGTTCATCTGTGCGCCTTCGGTCAGGCGTGGTTCCTGTGCGTGCTGGGCGATGATCCCGTCGAAGGTCTTGACGTATTCGAGGGCGCGGCGCATGAGCAGCGGATCGGAGACGCAGATTCCGTCATCGGAGAACATCCGCACGCGAGCTCCGGAGCGCGCCATGGCTCCCAGCTCGGCGAGCTGCTTTCCCTCGAGTCCGGTGGTCACGGCGCCGACGGGTACGACTTCGGTGAATCCGGCGGCGCGGCCGAGGCGGTGAACCTGTTCGACGACGCCGGCGGTGTCGGCCACGGGCGCGGTGTTCGCCATGGCGTGAACGCAGGTGAACCCTCCCGAGGCGGCTGAGCGTGATCCGGTGAGCACGGTCTCGGCGTCTTCCTTGCCGGGTTCGCGCAGGTGGGTGTGCATGTCGACGAGTCCCGGCAGGGCCACGAGTCCTGCGGCGTCGACTGTTTCATAGTCGCTTGTGCTCAGCAGTTCGGGGTCGACGATGCGACCGTCCTGGATCGCGATATCGGCGACTCCGCGTCCGAGCACATCGGCACCGCGGATGAGGTAATCAGTCATTGGTCTCCTCCTGACCGGTCAGCAGACGGTAGAGGACCGCCATGCGCACGCTCACTCCGTTCTCGACTTGGTCGAGGACGAGGGCGCGGGGTGAGTCCGCTGCGGCAGCGGAGATTTCGAAGCCGCGGTTCATGGGCCCTGGGTGCATGATGAAGCTCGTCTCCGGCAGTTTGGCCAGACGAGCCGCGCTCAGTCCCCACAGGCGGGCGTATTCGCGTTCGTTGGGGAAGAAGGATTCGTGCATCCGCTCGTGTTGGACGCGCAGCATCATCACGGCTGCAAAGTCCTCGGCGCTCAGCGCCGAATCGAAGTCGTAGTGGATGGTCACCGGCCAGTTCGACACTCCCCAGGGCAGCAGGGTGGGTGGTGCGATGAGGTGGACGTCCGCGCCGAGGCGGGCGAGCAGGTGGACGTTCGACCGAGCCACTCGGGAGTGCAGGATGTCTCCGACGATGGCAACCTTCGCTCCGTCGAGTCCCTGACCGCGGGGTCCCCCTTGCACCGGCCCCGAGGCGGGGACTCCGGCGAGTGCCCGACGCAGGGTGAAAGCGTCGAGGAGCGCCTGGGTGGGGTGTTCGTGGGTGCCGTCGCCGGCGTTGACGACGGGGACGTCGATCCACCCGGTATGGGCGAGGCGGTGGGCGGTGCCCGCTCCGGAATGGCGGACGACGATGGCATCGGCGCCCATCGCCGAGATCGTCTGGATCGTGTCCTGGAGGCTCTCACCCTTCGACACGGAGGAGCCCTTGGCGGAGAAGTTGAGCACATCGGCCGAGAGCCGTTTGGCTGCGGCCTCGAAGGACAGTCGGGTGCGTGTGGAGTCCTCGAAGAACAGGTTGACCACTGTGCGTCCCCGCAGCACGGGGAGCTTCTTGACCTCGCGTTCGGAGACGAGAGTCATCTCCTCGGCGATATCGAGGATGCCGATGGCGTCGTCTCGGCTCAGCGATGCGGTGTCGAGCAGATGCTTCATTCGCGGCCTCCCGAGATGCTCACGGAGTCGTCTCCGTCGATTTCGGTCAGGGAGACGTTGACGCGTTCACTGCTAGAGGTCGGAAGGTTCTTGCCGACATGGTCGGCACGGATCGGAAGGTCCCGGTGGCCGCGGTCGACGAGGACGGCGAGGCGGACCTTGGCGGGCCGACCGACATCGGCAAGGGCGTCGAGGGCGGCGCGGATGGTGCGTCCGGAGAAGAGCACATCGTCGACGAGGACGACGGTCTTCGCATCGATTCCCGCACTCGGGATGGTGGTGGGTTCGGGCGCCCGGTAGGAGCCGCCGCGCAGATCGTCACGGTACATGGTGATGTCGAGGCTGCCGGCGAGTTCGCCTGCGGTCTCGGGCCGGCCGGAGATGGAGGCGATCGCCTCGGCGAGTCGGTGGGCGAGCGGGACTCCGCGGCGCGGAATGCCCAGGAGGACGAGGTCGTCGCTGCCCTTGTTGGATTCGATGATCTCGTGTGCGATGCGGGTGATCGCCCGCGAGATATCGGGGGCGTCCAGCACTGTTCGCTGTGTCATATTTCCCCTTCTCCGCCTCTCTGGACGGTGGTTAAAGGAGTGGTTCGATTCGATTGTAAACCCGGTGGGGTGCCCACCGGCGGGCGGGTCCGGAGTGCGGACCCGCCGCCTCAGATGAGTGTCGGTTTGACGTCGAGGATGCGGGAGAGCAACCCCGAGACGAAGCCGGGAGAGTCATCTGTGGAGAACTGTCTGGCCAGGGACACTGCTTCGTCGATGGCCACTTTGTCGGGTACCTCGTCGTTGTACAGCATCTCCCAGGTCCCGATCTCCAGCAGCGACCGGTCGACGGCCGGCATCCGATCCAGGGTCCAGCCTTCTGAGTAGGTGGAGATGATCTCGTCGATCTCCGCCTGCTTCTCGGTGATGCCCTTGACGATCTCGACCGCGTATTCCTTCATCGGGTAGTCGGGATCGTTCGACCGCATGGTGACGAGTTCGTCCATGGCCAGTCGACGCTGCCCGGCTTCGAAGAGCAGCTCGAGAGCCCGGCGACGGGCTCGGGTACGTGCGGACGCCACTTACTTGACGCGACCGAGGTAGTCGCCGCTGCGGGTGTCGACCTTGACCTTCACGCCTTCTTCGAGGAACAGGGGCACCTGGATCTCGTAGCCGGTCTCGAGGGTCGCGGGCTTCGAACCACCGGTCGAACGGTCGCCCTGGAGTCCGGGTTCCGTGTGGGTGATGGTCAGTTCCACCGAGGGCGGCAGCTCGACAGAGAGCGGGGTGCCCTCGTGGAAGGAGATCTGCAGATCCTGGTTCTCGAGCATGTAGTTCGCGGCGTCGCCGACGAGCTCTGCGGAGATGTTGACCTGGTCGTAGTCCTTGGCATCCATGAACACGTAGTCGGTGCCGTCATGGTAGAGGTACTGCATATCGCGGCGGTCGACATTCGCGGTCTCGACCTTGGTGCCGGCGTTGAAGGTCTTGTCGATGATCTTGCCGGAGATGACGTTCTTCAGCTTGGTGCGGACGAAGGCCGGTCCTTTTCCGGGCTTGACGTGCTGGAATTCGAGCACCTGCCACAGCTGGTTGTCGAGGTTGAGCACAAGGCCGTTCTTCAGGTCGTTCGTTGTCGCCACTAATTCGTCCTTCTTCGGTTCAGTCCTGATCACCGAATGGTGATCGCAGTCGGCACGACGCGTCGGAGGACCCCGAGGTGCGGGGTCGACGAACGCGCCACTGGGCAAGTCTAGCAAGCCCAGCGGGACGCTTCCATCCGGGCGGGGTCAGTCGAGGCCGAGGCCGATGCCGAGGGGAACCGTCGGCGAATCCTCGCCGATCTCCTGGTAGGCGGTGAAGAGGATGGAGGCATCGGGGATCTCGACGGTGCTCGGTTCGCCGATATCACTGAGCAGCACCATCCGCAGCATCGCCCCGCGGGCCTTCTTGTCCCTCTTCATCGTGTCCAGCAGCTGCGGCCACACATCGGAACGGTAGCCCACCGGCAGTCCGAGTTTGCCGAGCAGTTCACGGTGGAGGTCGACGACTTCATAGGGCAGGCTCTTGATCATCGACGCCACCTCGGCGGCGAAGACCATGCCCACCGATACGGCGGCACCGTGACGCCACTGGTAGCGCTCCTTGTGCTCGATCGCATGGCCGAGGGTGTGGCCGTAGTTGAGTATCTCCCGGCGTCCGGACTCCTTGAAGTCTCCGGAGACGACATCGGCCTTGACCCGGATGGAACGTTCGATGAGTTCGCGCAGCACAGGGCCGTGCACATCGGCGATCTCGTCCTTCGAGTGGTTCGATACGAGATCGAGGATCGCGGGGTCGGCGATGAATCCGGTCTTGACCACCTCGGCGAGGCCGGTGAACAGTTCGTTCTCCGGCAGGGTTCCGAGCGTGTCGAGGTCGACGAGGACACCGGCGGGTGCGTGGAAGGAGCCGACGAGGTTCTTGCCTTCGGCCGTGTTGATCCCGGTCTTGCCGCCGACGGAGGCGTCGACCATGCCGAGCACGGTGGTGGGGATGTGGATGACCTTGATTCCGCGCAGCCAGGTGGCGGCGACGAATCCGCCGAGGTCGCTCACCGCTCCCCCGCCGACGGTGATGATCGCGTCGGTGCGGGTGAAGTCGGATTGGCCGAGGACCTGCCAGCAGAATGCGGCGACCTGGACGTGTTTGGCCTCTTCGGCGTCGGGGATCTCCGCGGCCACGGCCTCGAGACCGGCTGCGGCAAGGTCGTCGCGAACGGTCTCACCGGTGGTGCGCAGTGCGCGGGGGTGGATGACGAGGACCTTCTCGACGCGGTTTCCGAGCAGCTCGGGCAGTTCGCCGAGCAGTCCCTGGCCGACGAGGACGGGGTAGTTCCCGCCGGCGTCCACATTGATGCGTGTGAGGCTCATTCGTCCGTCTTCCTGATCGTTCATCGTCTTCTCTCAAGGCTCGGCCGCCCGGTGAGTGCTCGGAGTCGAGGCACCTGTTCCGTGGGCCGGATCCAGCCTAGCCCTCACAGGCTCCCGGCGGCGAAACGGGTGACCGATGTGGTCGCAGACGTCTCACCGCCAGGGCCGTGCTCAGCGCTGCTGACCGGATCCGTCGTCGTCGGGATCGGCGTACTTCGCGTACTCCTCGGCTCGCTGCAGACCGGTGAGGACGTCAACGACTCGGTTGACCACCGTCGACGGCGGTGAGTTCGAGGCCTGGACCCGGAAGGTCGCGACCTGCTCGTACAGGGGTTCGCGTTCGTTGACCAGGGCCAGCCAGTTCTCCACCGGGCTGCCGGCACCGCGCAGCAGCGGTCGGTGCGGGGCGGTCAGCCGCTGGGACACTGTGTCGACATCGATATCGATGTGCACGACCTTGATCGCCGGATGTCGCAGCTGAGCTCGGGTGCCGGGGTTGAGGATCGCTCCTCCGCCCAGGGACACGATGCCCGGACGATCGAGCAGACGACGCAGTGCCCTGCGCACGACCTCGCGTTCGATGCGTCGGAAGTGATCTTCGCCGCGTTCGACGAAGATCTCCGAGATGACCCCGTACTTGTCGACGATGTTCGCGTCCGTGTCCGTCAGCGGCAGGCCGAGCCTATCGGCGAGCAGCCGACCGATCGTCGATTTCCCTGCCGCCGGCGGACCGGAGAGCACGATGCGCGAGAGCGCGGCGGGGACCGGTTCCAGGGGCGGAACCGGTTTGGGCAGCGGGGTGTGGTTCATTGTCCGATGCGGAGGTTCTCCGGAATGGCCGCGACGTAGGCGTCCAGGTTCCGCTTCGTCTCGGCAACGGAGTCTCCGCCGAACTTCTCGACGACGGCTTCGGCGAGCACCAGTGCCACCATGGCTTCGGCGACGACTCCCGAGGCGGGAACCGCGCACACGTCGGAACGCTGATGGTTCGCCTTCGCGGCCTCACCGGTTTCGACGTCGACCGTCGCCAGGGCACGCGGCACCGTGGCGATCGGCTTCATCCCCGCCCGCACCCGCAGCGGACCGCCCGTGGACATTCCGCCTTCCGTGCCACCGGCACGATTGCTCGTGCGACGGAATCCGTCGGGTCCGACTTCCAGTTCGTCATGGGCCTGCGAGCCGGGACGCTTCGTGGTGAGGAAGCCGTCTCCGACTTCGACGCCCTTGATCGCCTGGATGCCCATGAGGGCACCGGCCAGACGGGAGTCGAGACGACGGTCCCAATGCACGTGGGAGCCCAGCCCCGGAGGCAGGTCGTAGGCGAGGACTTCGACGACTCCACCGAGGGTGTCCCCGGCCTTCTTCGCCGCGTCGATCTCGGTGACCATCGCCGCCGAGAGGTCGGCGTCGAAGCAGCGGACAGGATCTGCGTCGAGGGCTTCGACATCGGCCGCGGTCGGCAGCGCAGGCAGCGCATCGGCAGCGTGTTCGGCGCCGCCGATGGCCACGGTGTGGGAGACGAGGGTGATGCCCAATTCGCCGAGGAACTTCGCGGCCACCGTGCCCAGTGCCACGCGCATCGCGGTTTCACGCGCCGAGGCGCGCTCCAACACGGGGCGGGCTTCGTCGAAGCCGTACTTCTGCATGCCGACGATATCGGCATGGCCCGGACGCGGCCGAGTCAGCGGGGCGTTGCGCGCCAGTCCTTCGAGTTCGGACGCGTCGACGGGATCCGGGCTCATCACGGATTCCCACTTCGGCCATTCGGTGTTGCCGACCTCGATCGCCACCGGTGAGCCCAAGGTCTGCCCGTGGCGGACACCGCCGAGGAGACGCACCTCGTCGGCTTCGAACTTCATCCGTGCGCCGCGGCCATAGCCGAGTCGGCGGCGAGCCAGGCTCGCACGAATATCGTCCCTGGTGATCGGTACATGGGCGGGAAGCCCCTCAATGATCCCAGTCAGCGCTTCGCCGTGGGATTCGCCTGCAGTCAGCCATCTCAACATTCCACCGATTCTACAAAAGTATTGGGGCGAACAGGCACCCGAGCCACATGCCGGAAAGCATGGCCGGTCCGAAGGCGATGGTCACCCCGCGCACCCGCCCGGCTCGGATCGCTCCGATGAGCGCCCAGGCCCCGCTGATGAGCATCATGGCGACAAGCACGAGCGCAGGTGCCCACGGATCGAAGAGACCGGGCACGGCGAAGACGATGAACGCGAGCTTGACGTCCCCGAGCCCCATCGTCCGCGCCCGCAGCGCTCGACCCACCAGGTGCACTGCCGTGAAGAAGACGAGGCCGATGAGTCCTGCGAAGAATGACGCGAACCACATCGGCAGTTCTCCGAGCACGGAGCCCGTGATCAGGAGTCCCAGGGCGACCAGAGACAGGGGAATGACGATCCGATCAGGCAGTCTGCGGACGCTCAGGTCTGCGGTGACGAGGAATGGCGTGGCGCCGGAGACGAGTCCCAGCAGCAGGGCGGAGACGATGCGATCGGCGGAGTTCGGCTGGCCCGGGGCGAACGTCGTTCCGCCCAGCGGCGCATAGGCGCTCCACCCGGTCTCCAGTGGTGCGAGCACGAAGAGGGTGAATACGACGGCGACTGCCGCGGCGATGATGGGGCCGAGCAGCATCGGTCCCATGCCGCGAGCCCATCTGGATGACTGCCACCGCTGCAGGTGCGCGGAGTCGTTGAGCCAGGCCCGTGGGGTCACGGCGAGGATGAGACCGCAGGCCAGAGCGGCCAGAACCGTGACTCCGATGGTCATCCCGTGCAGCACTCCGGTGTCCATCGCGATCGCCGGTTCAGTCCTGCGCCCGGACCGGCGGGACCTCGAGTGCTGCGTACATGGCCGCCGTGACCCGCGCGGTCAGGTCGTCTGCCGCCGGCAGGGCCTGCGACGTCGGCAGGGTCTCCGTCGTCGTCGGGCCGTCGGCCCTGGCTGCGGCGAGGAACATCTCGAACTGGGCGACGGCCTGTTCGACGAGCATGGCGGTTCCGGCGACGGGGCGCAGACCGTGCGCGGCAGCCGCGGCGAGGAAGGTCGAATCGGCGGCGTAGGCGACGTCGAGGGCGATCGCACCGGGGGCGAAGGAGTCATCCCAGATCGGGTCGGGGGCCGCCTCGGCGGGCAGGGTCGAGACGACGATCTCCGATGGACCGATCCAGGTCAGGTCGCCCACCGAGGCGGTCAGACCGATCCGCTCGGCCAGGTCGAGGACCCGGCGGGCACGGTCCGGGCTGCGGACGCGGAAGTCCACGTGTGCGATCCCGAGATCGCGGCAGGCCACGAGCGCCGAGGCGGCCGTGGCTCCGGCGCCGAGGATCGTCGCGCGACCGGCTCCCGCACCACCGGACGCGGACGGTCCTGATTCCCTGTGCGGGGCGATGGCACGCACGATGCCCTCGACGTCGGTGTTTGCCACCTGCACTTCTCCGCGGTGGCGCACAAGGGTGTTGCCGGCGGCCGTCAGTGCCGCCGTCTCGTCGAGGTTCCACCCGCGTTCGGCGGCGAGTGTGACGAGTCGGTCCTTCAACGGCATCGTCAGCGAGAAGCCGGTGTGATCGGGGTGAGAGCCGAGGAATTCCTCGAGCTCATCGGCCCCGAGTTCGTACCGGAAGTACTCGCTGGATTCCAGGTTCAACGCTGCGAAGGCGGCGCGGTGGAGCAGCGGGGACTTCGAGTGTGCGATCGGCGAACCGAGCACTGCGGCAAGTATCCTCACCGGCTATCCGTCGTCCTTGCTGTGCTCGCGCAGCCACTTGCGGTAGATCTCGACGTTCTTCTTGTGGTCCTCGTAGTTGTCGGCGAACTTGGTCTCCCCCGTGTCCGGGTTCGTCGCGACGAAGAACTGCCAGTCACCGTCGGCGGGTTCGAGCGCCGCCTCGACGGCGCCCTTGCTCGGCGAGTTGATGGGCCCGGGTGGCAGACCCTTCTTCTTGTACGTGTTGTACGGCGAGTCGGACTGGCGTTCCTTCTTCGTCGTCGTCAGGTCGGAGCGGGCACCGTGGATATAGGCCACGGTCGCATCCGATTGGAGCAGTCCCCCGGTCTGTGATTTGTCGGAGATGCGGTTGAGGAAGGACCTTGCCACCTTCGAGCGCACCTCGGGGTCTCCCGGGGATTCCTTCTCCACGAGGCTGGCCAGCGTGAGGATGCGGTTGGCGTCCTTGCTCTCGATTCCCAGTTCGTCGAGTTCGGTTTCGGTCTTGTCGACCATCTCCTGAACGATGTCCTCGGCGGTCTTCTGCTTGTTGAGGTCGTAGGTCGCCGGGTACAGATAGCCTTCGAGGCTCGGCGCGTCGATCTCGAGTCCGTAGTCCTTCGGGGTCTTATCGTCGATGGCTTTGTCGACCTCGTCGGCGTTCATCCCCGATTCGATCATGATCGCCTTGATCTCTTCGACCTGTTTGCCTTCGGCGACTGTGATCTTCGGCGGGGCGATGGGGTTGATGAGCGCTTCGACCGCGGCCTTCGAGCTCATCTTCTCCCGCATCGTCCAGGTCCCGGCCTGGATGGTCGCCTCACGGCGTTCGATCTCGTCGAGGAAGGGCTCGGAGTTCATGATCACTCCGGCTTCGACGAGCTGGTTGGCCACGGTGCGCGCCGAGGATCCGGGAGCTATCTCGATCGAGACCTCGTTCGTGCCCTGCCCCTCGTAGTCGCCTTTCGGTCCGAACAGGTCGTCGAAGACTCCACCGGCCGCACGCACGCCGAAGAAGCCGCCGACGCCGAAGACGAGGATGCAGATGATTACGATCGTCGTCGTCCGTCGGCGGCGCATCATTCTGCGCCGTTTCTTCGCGCGGATCTCTGCGCGGGACAGTCCTTCGTCGGTCGAGAACTCTTCGGTGATCGGGCTCATACGTCGTTCTCCTCGTCGGGCATCTCACGGCCGGCGGGGACACCGGTGTTGTGTTCGTACTCGAGGGCGTTCTGGAGGATGATCACGGCGGCTTGGGCATCGACGATCTCGCGTCGCTGGCGTGACGATTTCCCGGCCGCGGCAAGAGCCTGGTGGGCCTCGACGGTGGTGAAGCGTTCGTCGACGAGACGGACAGGGGTGCCGGTGGCCGCGGCGATCCGGCGGGCGAATTCCAACGCCGAGGTGGCTGCGGCCCGGGCGGCGCCGTCGAGGGACTTCGGGTCCCCCACCAGGAGTTCGATGGGTTCGTATTCGTCGACGATGCCGCGCAGCTGCCGCAGCGCCGCCGGTTCGTCTGTTCGACGAACGACGGTGAGCGGGGTGGCCAGAATCCCGTCGGGGTCGCTGGAGGCGACACCGATCCGCACGGAACCGATGTCGAGACCCAGCCGGCGACCTCGGCGGAAACTCACTGGATGGCTGCCTTGACCGCCGCGATGGCTGACGGGATCGCCGCGGGGTTGTTGCCCCCGCCCTGGGCGAGGTCGGGTTTGCCGCCGCCTCCGCCGCCGAGTTCGCCGCAGGCCAGCGACACGAGCTTTCCTGCCTGCAGACCGGCGGCGCGGGCCGCCTCGGTGGTGGCGATGACGACGACGGGCTTTCCGCTGCTGACTCCGATGCCGAAGATCACCGCCTGACGGTCGGCGACCCGGTTGCGCAGGTCGGTGACCAGTGTGCGGATGTCTCCGGCGTTGGCGATGTCGCCGAGTTCGGCCTGCACGAACAGCGTCTGGCCCACGGTCTGCGCCTCATCGAGGAACTTGCCCGAAGAGGCCAGCAGCTGCTGGGCGTTGAGGCGAGCGATCTCCTTCTCGGCGTCCTTGAGCCGGCTCATCAGGTCGGACACGCGTGAGGTGACGTCGGTGCCGGGGACCTTGAGCATCTCCGAGAGTGAGGACACGATGGTCCGCTCGGCGGCCAGGGACCGGAAGGCGTCCATGCCGACAGCGGCTTCGATGCGCCGGACTCCGGAGCCGACGGAGGCTTCGGAGAGCACGGAGATCGGGCCGACCTCCGCGGAGGCACCGACGTGGGTGCCGCCGCAGAGTTCGCGGGAGAAGGGTCCGCCGATGTCGACGACGCGCACGACGTTCGGGTACTTCTCGCCGAAGAGCGCCATGGCACCGGACTTCTTCGCGTCGTCGAAGGACATGTATTCGGTGCCGACTTCGTAGTTCGAGCGCACCGCGAGGTTCGCGACCTCTTCGATCTCGGCCCGCATCTGGGTGCTCGGGGCTTCGGGGAACGAGTAGTCGAAGCGCATGTATCCGGGCTGGTTGAGCGAACCGGCCTGCACGGCGTGGCTGCCGAGGATCTCGCGCAGCGCAGCGTGGACGAGGTGGGTGGCGGTGTGGGCCTGTGCGCCCTGGAACCGGTGGTCGTGGTCGACGGCGGCGAGCACCTCGTCACCGACGCGCAGCTCTCCGTCGATCACCTCGACCCGGTGGGCAGGCAGTCCCTTGACCGGATTCTGGACGTCGCTGACCCGGGCGGTGAAGCCATGGCCGGAGATGAGGCCGACGTCGGCGCGCTGACCGCCGGATTCGGCGTAGAACGGGGTCAGGTCGAGGACGACGTCGCCGCTCTGACCGGCGGTGAGCACCTCGGCGGCGACCCCATCGACGACGATTCCGCGCACGCGGGAGTCGGACTCGAGTCGGTCATAGCCGACGAATTCGCTGGCGCCTTCGTCGAGCAGCGCCGAATAGGCGGACAGGTCGGTGTGGCCGCCGCCCTTCTTCGCCTTGGCATCGGCCTTGGCGCGGGTGCGCTGTTCACTCATCAGCTCACGGAACCCGGCCTCGTCGACGCTCAGTCCGGCTTCGGAAGCCATCTCGAGAGTGAGGTCGATGGGGAACCCATGGGTGTCGTGGAGAGCGAAGGCGATGTCCCCGCTGATGGTCTTGTCCGCGCCGTCGAGTGACTTCGCGGCATTGGCGAACAGCTGAGTGCCGGATTCGAGGGTGCGCAGGAACGCCTTCTCCTCGGCGTAGGCGACCCGGGAGATGCGGTCGAAGTCCGTTTCGAGTTCCGGGTAGGACAGCTTCATGGCCTGCATGGAGACGGGCAGCAGCTCGGGCAGGACTTCTTCCTTGACTCCGAGCAGACGCATGGCACGCACGGCACGGCGGAGCAGGCGGCGGAGGATGTAGCCGCGGCCTTCGTTGCCGGGGCGGACCCCGTCGCCGATGATGATCAGGGCCGAACGGACATGGTCGGCGACGACGCGCAGCTGCACATCGGCGTGCTCGTCCTCTCCATAGGTCCGACCGGCCAGACGGCTGGCGGCCTCGATGACGGGGAAGACCTCGTCGATCTCGTACATGTTCTCCACGCCCTGGAGCAGGAAGGCGACACGTTCGAGTCCCATGCCGGTATCGATGTTCTTCGCCGGCAGCTCGCCGGCCACGTCGAAGTCGACCTTCGAGCGAACCTCGGAGAGTTCGAACTCCATGAACACGAGGTTCCAGATCTCGATGTAGCGGTCTTCGTCGGCCACGGGTCCGCCGTCGACGCCGTAGGCGGGGCCGCGGTCGAAGTAGATCTCCGAGCAGTAGCCGCCGGGGCCGGGCTGGCCGGTGTGCCAGTAGTTGTCCTCGTTGTCGCGCAGCTGGATGCGCTCACGGGGAACGGAGGTCTCCTCGAGCCACATGTCGATGGTCTCGAGATCGTCCTCGTGCACTGTCGCCCACAGCAGCTCCGGGTCGAAGCCGAGCCCGCCCTCGGCGACGGGGGTCGTCAGCAGTCCCCAGGCGAACTTGATGGCATCGCGCTTGAAGTAGTCGCCGAAGGAGAAGTTGCCGTTCATCTGGAAGAAGGTGCCGTGGCGGGTCGTCTTGCCGACCTCTTCGATGTCTCCGGTGCGCACGCATTTCTGGACGCTGGTGGCGCGGTTGAACGGGGCCGGCTCCCGGCCGGTGAGGTAGGGAATGAACTGGACCATTCCCGCGATGTTGAACAGGATGGACGGATCGGAGCTGATCACCGACGCCGAGGGGACCACGGTGTGCCCGTTCGCTTCGAAGTAGTCCAACCAGCGTTGTTTGATCTCTGCCGTCTTCAATCCAAGGCCTTTCAGATATTGCCTGTGCTCCGCCGGGCGGATGAGCCCGGCGCGACACTTACTCGTGCGTACCCGCACTTAACAGGGACCAGTTTAATGGCTCCGCCGCAATATGCGATGTGGCGCGGCGTGCCGGGTGGGTCAGAGTCGACCGCTCCCCGAGTCCGCCGCTCCCACTCCGTTCGGCGGACCACTTCCGCCCCCGCGACGTGCGTCCTGCGGAGTTTCTAACCGAACAGCCCACTTTCAGGTGAATAGCCCCTGTTTGAAACAGTGCTATTCGCCTTTGAGTGGGCCGAAGCCGAACCCGCTGACGCCCGCGCCGAACCTGCGGGTGCACGCGCCGTACAGTGGACGCCCGTGCCGTGAATGCGCGACTGCCCGGAACCAAGAGGCCCCGGGCAGTCGCGGTGGCGCGATGCACTGTGTTCAGCAGATCAGCGCGAGTAGAACTCGACGACGAGCTGAACGTCACAGGTGATCGGCACCTCTTCGCGCTTCGGGGTGCGCAGCAGAGTTGCCTGCAGGCCCTCGAGGTTCACGTTGAGGTATCCCGGCGTTGCGGGCAGAACGTCCTTGTGACCACCGGCGGCGGCGACCTGGAACGGATCCATCGAAGCCGAACGCTCGTGCACCTGGATGGTCTGGCCTTCCTTCACGCGGAAGGAGGGACGGTCCACGCGCTGTCCGTCGACCGTGATGTGACGGTGGACGACGAACTGACGGGCCTGGGCCATGGTGCGGGCGAATCCCGAACGCAGGACGAGGGCGTCGAGACGCGATTCGAGGAGCTCGACCATTGTCTCACCGGTCAGACCGGGCAGACGGTTGGCTTCCTTGTAGGTCTTGAGCATCTGGGCCTCACGGATGCCGTACTGCGCGCGCAGACGCTGCTTCTCCTTGAGGCGGACCGAGTAGTCGCTGTCGTTGCGACGACGGGCGCGACCGTGCTCACCAGGAGGGTACGGGCGACGCTCGAAGTACTTCTCGGCCTTGGGTGTCAGAGCAATGCCGAGGGCGCGCGAGAGGCGCGTCATGCGGCGATTACGTGCTGGTGCTGGCACTGTATTACCTTTCATCAATGTGTTCTGCCGCGGTGGGCCTCTGCGGTTCTCGCCCCGAACGCGACTGTTGTTTCCCCGGATGGGAAAGAGGGATTGAGCGTCGAGATCCGCTCGCACCGACCGCCTTTAGGGTGCAGGCACAACAGCTGTCCATCTTAGCGGGTGCACACCGCCCGTCGCAAAGCCGATCGGCGGCCTCGCCGCTGTGATCTTGCCGACTGAGGCGAACCGCCCGCCCTTGCCGGCCGACCGATCCGCAAGTACCGCTGTCACTGCCGGCAGCCCGCTGTCACTTCCGACAGTCGTCTTCGTGGCTGTCGATCGCGGCATCGGCCACGGCCGCTCCTGACCCGCTGTAGATGTTGATCACCGCGTGGACCCCGGCACGGGCGAAGTGCTCGGCCTGATCGGGGCGTTGGACGACCGCGGCGATGGTCCCAGGGAAGCCGGCGATGCGCAGCTGTTCAAGAGCGAAGGTGTTCGAGTCGTGCAGGGCCATGGCGAGAACGACGGTGTGGGCGCTGCCCCCCGACGACGAGGCGGTGCCAGAATTCGTGGTCGGTGGCGTCGCCTTCGAGCACTGTGAACTCGTCGGCGTGCAGGGCTTCGATGACTGTGTGGTCGTTGTCGATGCCGATGACGCTGCGGTCGCCGCGTTCGACGAAGCGCTCGTAGGCTCCGCGACCGATGCGGCCCATGCCGAGGACGACGACCTCCGCATCTCCGGTGTCGAGCGGCCGATCGTTGGCCCGCAGCCGGCTCTCGTTCTCGTCCGGCAGGATCGCGTCGAGCTTCGCGACGATCTGGAGGCTGTAGGCGTTCGCCAGGGAGGAGCCGATCATCCCCAGTGCCACGGCGAGGGCGGTGATGGTCAGCCAGTTGCCCTCGAAGAGTCCGTTGTCGACTCCGACGGCGACGACGATGAGTGCGAATTCGGAGAAGTTGCTCAGGGCCAGGCTGGTGCGCACGCTGGTGCGGTTGCGCAGGCCGAAGAGGCGACCCATGAGGTAGAAGCTCGCGAAGTTGAACGGCAGCAGCACGACGCACAGGGCCAGCGCCATGAGCAGATCCGACCAGGTGGGGACCGCTTGGAGCCCGATGACGACGAAGAACCCGACGAGGAAGAGCTCTTTGACGCTGAACAGCGACTTCGACATCTCCACGGCTCGCGGGTGGGTGGAGAAGAGAAGTCCGAGCACCAGCGCTCCGAGGTCGCCGTGGATGCCGACTGATTCGAAGGCGACATAGCCGGGCCCCAAGGCCATGACGACGCCGAAGAGGACGAGCAGCTCACCGCGTCCGACGCGGTCGAGGAGCCGTCGCAGCACCCAGACCACGGGAACGATCAGGACGAGCGCGAACGCCCAGGGACTCGGCGGCTCTTCGCCTGCGATCGTGATGAAGGCGACCGCAGCGAGGTCCTGGAGGACGAGGATCGCAATCGCGATCTGCCCGTAGTAGGACCCGTCGTCGGAGCGGTCTTCGAGCACTTTGACCACGAGCACCGTGGAGGAGAACGAGAGGGCGAAGCCGAGCAGCGCCAAGGTGCCCAGTCCCCCGCCGACGCTGACGATGCCGATGGCTGCGGCAGCTCCGATCGTCCCGGCACCGAGGAGGACCACCGTGATCATGTGCAGCGCAGCGGTGCCGTGGGCTTCGGGTTGGAGCAGGGAGCGCAGATCGAATTTCAGTCCGATCGTGAACAGCAGCAGGACGACTCCGATGTCCGATACCTGCTGCAGTCCCGCGAAGGCGGTGAAGCCGAAGACGTGCAGGAGGAATCCGGCCGCGAGGAATCCGACGAGCGGCGGAATGCGCAGCTCATGGGCGATGAGTCCCAGCGCCAGCGCGGCGGCGATCGTGATGACGATGTCTGCCATGCCGTCCTCCTCGATCAGCGCCGCCGGCAACGTCTCTGCCCGTCACCGCGTCTGCTCCAAAGCTATCAGGGTCGCAGCAGCCGCCTGAGGTTCTCGAGCCTCTCAGCCATGCTGCGTTCCATTCCGTTGCCCGTCGGAGAGTAGTAGCGCTTGCCTCGCAGCGACTCCGGCAGGTACTCCTGATCGGCGACCCCGTGCGGATAGTCGTGCGAGTATTTGTAGCCCTCACCGTGGCCGAGCTCTTTCGCCCCCGGATAGTGGGCGTCGCGCAGATGCATCGGCACTTCTCCGGCAAGTCCGTTCTTCACATCGGCGATCGCGGCGTCCAGGGCGCGGTAGCTCGCGTTCGACTTCGGGGCCAGCGCGAGGTAGGTGACCGCCTCGGCGAGGGGGATCCGTCCTTCGGGCATGCCGATGTTGGCAACCGCGGTCGAGGCGGCCACGGCGATCGGCAGCGCCTGCGGGTCGGCCATGCCGATGTCCTCGGCCGCAGAGATGACGACGCGACGGGCGATGAAGCGCGGGTCCTCACCGGCGACGATCATCCGCGCGAGATAGTGCAGAGCCGCGTCGACATCGGATCCGCGGATGGATTTGATGAACGCGGAGACCACGTCGTAGTGCTGGTCGCCGTTCTTGTCGTAGCGCAGAACGGTTTCGCTGCTCGCCTCGGCGCAGGCCGATTCGGTGATCGCGATCGGTTCGTCGTCTGCCTCCTCCGACTGCGCGGCGGCGATTCCGGCGGCAGCTTCGAGGACGGTCAGTGAACGGCGGGCGTCGGCCCCGGCGATGCGGACGATGAAGTTCCGGGCCTCCTCGGTGAGGGTGAACTGTCCGGCCAAGCCGCGATCGGATTCGACGGCACGGTCGAGCAGATTGCCGACCGCCTCGTCGTCGAGCGGACGCAGCGTGAGCATGAGCGACCGCGACAGCAGGGGTGAGATGACGGAGAACGACGGGTTCTCCGTGGTGGCGGCCACGAGCACGACGAGCCGGTTCTCCACCGCTGGCAGCAGGGCATCCTGCTGGGCCTTCGAGAACCGGTGGATCTCGTCGAGGAAGAGAACGGTGGTCCGTCCGTACATCTCCCGTTCGCGGCGGGCGCTCTCGATCACCTGGCGCACGTCCTTGACGCCCGCGGTGATGGCGGAGAGCTCGACGAAGGTACGGCCCGGGGCATGGGAGATGACATGGGCCAGCGTGGTCTTTCCGACTCCGGGCGGACCCCACAGGATCACCGAGGATGCTCCCGCCCGGTCTCCCCCGCTGGCTTCGACGAGTTGGTTGAGCGGGGATCCGGGGAAGGTCAGGTGCTCCTGACCGACGACTTCCTCCAGGGTCCGGGGACGCATCCGCACCGCAAGCGGGTCCAGGGCCCTGCCCGAGGAGGTCCGGGAGGAACCGGCGAAGCCCGGACCAGGGGAATCCTGGTCCGGGCCGTCGGAGAACAGATTGGGTTCGTGGCTCATCAGGCCTCGGAGTCGTCGTCTTCCGGTTCGTAGTCAACTCCGGCCTCGGCGCGCTGGGCGTCGGTGATCGGGGCCGGTGCCTGGGTCAGCGGATCGAATCCGCCGCCGGACTTCGGGAAGGCGATGACCTCACGGATCGAGTCGACGCCGGCCAGCAGGGACACGATGCGATCCCAGCCGAAGGCGATGCCGCCGTGCGGGGGTGCTCCGAACTTGAAGGCTTCGAGGAGGAAGCCGAACTTCTCCTCGGCCTCTTCTGCGGAGATGCCCATGATCTCGAACACCCGTTCCTGGACGTCCTTGCGGTGGATGCGGATCGAGCCGCCGCCGATCTCATTGCCGTTGCAGACGATGTCGTAGGCGTAAGCCAGTGCCGCACCCGGGTCCTCTTCGAGGGAGTCGAGGAATTCGGGCTTCGGAGCGGTGAAGGCGTGGTGGACGGCCGTCCACTGTCCGCCGCCGACGGCGACGTCTCCGGCCGCCTGCGCTTCGGCGGCCGATTCGAACAGAGGCGCGTCGACGACCCATACGAAGGCCCAGTCTCCGTCCTTGATGAGACCCGTGCGTTCGGCGATCTCATTGCGGGCGGCACCGAGGAGGGCACGCATGCTGCGATCACCGGCGGCGAAGAAGATGGCGTCGCCCGGCTGCGCACCGGCCGCCTCGGCGAGTCCCGCCTTCTCCTCATCGGAGATGTTCTTGGCCACCGGACCGGACAGTGTTCCGTCTTCGCCGATGAGCACATAGGCCAGGCCCTTCGCGCCGCGCTGCTTGGCCCAGTCCTGCCAGCCGTCGAGCTGACGACGCGGCAGCGAGCCGCCGCCGGGGTAGACGACGGAGCCGACATAGGGCGACTGGAAGACGCGGAACGGGGTGTCCTTGAAGAACTCGGTGAGGTTGTGCAGCTCGAGGCCGAAGCGCAGGTCCGGTTTGTCCGAACCGTACTTCTCCATCGCCTCGTGGTAGGTGATGTGCGGGATCGGCGTGGTGATGTCGTAGCCGATGAGCTTCCACAGTGCGGTGAGGATCTCTTCGGCCAGTGCGATGATGTCCTCCTGCTCGACGAAGGAGGCTTCGATGTCGAGCTGGGTGAACTCGGGCTGGCGGTCGGCGCGGAAGTCCTCGTCGCGGTAGCAGCGGGCGATCTGGTAGTAGCGTTCCATGCCGGCGACCTGAAGCAGCTGCTTGAACAGCTGCGGCGACTGCGGCAGGGCGTACCAGGAGCCGGGCTTGAGGCGAGCCGGGACGAGGAAGTCGCGGGCACCTTCCGGAGTCGACTTCGTCAGGGTCGGAGTCTCGACCTCGACGAAGCTGTGGGCGTCGAGGACCGACCGTGCGGCCTTGTTGACATCGGAGCGCAGACGGATCGTCTTGGCCGGGCCCGAACGGCGCAGGTCGAGGTACCGGTAGCGCAGACGGGTCTCCTCGCCCACGGCGCCGGAGTCCTCAGCATGGTCGGAGACCTGGAACGGCAGGGCCGCTGCTTCGGAGAGCACCTCGACGGCGGTGTCGATGATCTCGATCTCACCGGTGGGCAGGTTCGGGTTCGTATTGCCCTCGGGGCGCACCGAGACGGTGCCGGTGGCCTTGACGACGGTTTCGTTGCGCAGCTGGTGGGCATCGTCCTCACGGACGACGACCTGCACGATTCCCGAAGCGTCGCGCAGATCGATGAAGGCCACACCTCCGTGATCGCGACGACGATCGACCCACCCGGTGAGGGTGACGGTTTCTCCTGCGTTCGCGGCTCGCAGGCTTCCGGCTTCGTGGCTTCGCAGCACCTAGGGCTCCTTTGTGATGTTGTGGTCTAGCGCCTGAACAATGATAGTCGCCCCGCGCTCAGCTCCGGTACACGCGGGGCCAGAGGTCGTCTTCCGCGGGCGTCCACGTGTCCGGGTCGGCCGTGGTCTGCTCTCCCGAGCGGATGTCCTTGACCTCGTGGCCGGACTCACCGTCGGTGAACCAGACGAACGGGATGTCGCGGCGTTCCGCGTAGCGGATCTGCTTGCCGAACTTCGCAGCGTTCGGCGAGACTTCGCACGGGATGTCCCGGGACCTCAGCGTCACTGCCACGGCGTCCGCGTCAGCCCGTCGGGCCTCCTCGGTGACGGCGATGACGACGGCCGAGGGGGTACCGCGGGTGGCACGGATCTCCGAGGTCTCGCCGAGGATGAACGCCATGAGGCGGGAGACGCCGATGGACATGCCCACCCCGGGATAGTTCTTCTTCCCCACGGTGACCAGCGAGTCGTAGCGACCACCGGAGGATACGGAACCGAGTTCTTCGTGGCCGATCAGCTGGGTCTCGTAGACCGCGCCCGTGTAGTAGTCGAGGCCGCGGGCGATCTTGAGCTGTGCGACGACGACTCCGGGTGCGCGTTCGGCTGCGGCTCGCAGCAGAGTCGTCAGCGATTCGAGTCCGGCTTCGAGCAGGGGGTGGTCGACGCCGAGGGCGCGCACCTCGTCGGCGAAGTCCGGGGAGTCGGATTCGATGGCGGCCAGCTCCAGGCACAGGCGCTGCTGCTCCTCATCGGCGTCGGCTTCGGCGGCCAGCAGCTTCGCCACTTCGGCGGGGCCGATCTTGTCGTATTTGTCGAGGCAGCGCAGCACGGCTTGGATGTTCGTCAGCCCGATTCCGCGGGCGAAGCCTTCGAGCAACCTGCGGTCGTTGACGACGATCTTGATTCCGGGCACGCCGAGCGGGGCGAGCCGAGAGAACGCATCGGCCACAGCCAGAGGGATCTCGACCTCGAAGTGTCCGGGCAGCTCCCCATCGGCGATGACGTCGATATCGGCCTGGATGAACTCCCGGTAGCGACCGGCCTGCGGCCGTTCGCCGCGCCAGACGGGCTGGACGCGAGCGGCCTTGAACGGGAAGCTCAGTTCGTTCGCATTGTCGGCGATATAGCGGGCCAGGGGCACCGTGAGGTCGAAGTGGAGTCCCAGCGGGTTGCGTTCGGCGCCCTCGGAGTGGAGGCGGGAGACGGCGAAGATCTCCTTGTCGATCTCGCCGTCCTTGGCCAACTGGCTGATCGGTTCGACGGCGCGGTGGTTGAGGGCGGAGAACCCGTGCAGGGCGAAGGTGTGTTCGAGGGTGTCGATGATGGTCTTCTCGATCACGCGTTCGGCCGGGAGTCGTTCCGGGAATCCGGACAGACGGGCTGACTTCGCCATGGTGCTCCTTGCTTTCGGTGCGGATGCGGTGCCGTGCGGCGCCGCTGAATCGTGTCGTGTCTGTATCGGGTGGGGTCTGAATAGTGTGGTGTCGTCCGGGACTGCGCGAACGCCTCGGGCAGGAAGACCCGAGACTTCGGTCGCTCAGACCTCAGAAGAACGGATTCGTCGCGAGTTCTGTGCTCACGCGAGAGGCCGGGCCGTGTCCAGGATAGATCGGCACGTCCGGCAGTGTCGCGAATGCCCGCAGGGATTCGGACATCGCCTGAGGGTCTCCCCCGGGCAGGTCGACGCGGCCGATGGCTCCGGCGAAGACGACGTCACCGGTGAAGATGACTTCCTCGTCCCCGTCCTTCACTCGCAGCAGCATGGAACCTTCCGTATGCCCGGGTGCGGAGACTGCCGTGACACTGAGTCCGGCGATCTCGAAGCTCTCACCGTCACTGACGTCAATGGCTGCCGGGGCGTTCCAGTCTGCGACGAGCGGCGCCAGCATTGCCGCGAACTGCGGGTTGAGCGTCGTGGCCGGTGAATCCAGGCGGTAACGGTCGGCGGCACCGAGGTGGACGGGCACGTCCCAGCGGGCGAGCACGTTGGTCAGGCCCAGAATATGGTCGGGGTGGCCGTGGGTGAGGAAGATCGCCTGAGGTTCGAGTCCCTCTTCGCTGAGCAGCTTCTCGAGGCCCGGGGCGCAGTCGTATCCGGAGTCGATGAGAATGCAGTCGCTGGAGCCGTCTGCGCGCACGGCATAGCAGTTGACGTCGAGGAATTCGGCGTTGGTCGAGAACACATCCATGTGCAAAGTCTATCTACACGCCCGCCGATGGTTATGCTGGGATAACGTCTATCCCACAATCGAGTGATCGGCGGGTGGAATGACCTGCCGGTTCGACCGATGGAAACAAGGTGAGAACCATGTCGACCCCGACACCGAAGCCGACCCCCCGTCCGTCGTCGCTGCCGCGTCCGCAGGCGGCACAGGTGGTCAATGCCAGCCATATCGACCACGACGCCGAGGTGGCTCGCGCGGTGACTCATGGTCGTGCCGATTCGGACGGCAATGTGTTCGTCACCACTCCGGAGGGCGAGCGTGCCGTCGGGCAGTATCCGGACGCCACTCCCGAGGAGGCTCTCGAGTACTTCGCGAAGAAGTACGTCGAACTCGCCGAGAGCGCGGTCCTGCTGCGTAATCGTCTCTCCGCCGGCGCTCCCGGCCGTGAGGTCGTGTCTGCGGCGAAGACGCTGCAGGAATCACTGCCGGAAGCCAACGTCGTCGGAGATCTCAAAGGGCTGAGCGCCACTCTCGACACCCTCATCTCCGATGCCGAGGCCACGGAGTCCCGTCAGGCGGCCCGGGCGCAGGCCGCGAAACTCGCCGCTGCCGAGGATCGTGAGGCTCTCGTCGTCGAGGCCGAGACCCTGGCCAAACAGGATCCATCGAAGATCCAGTGGAAGCAGTCGGGCGCGCGTCTGCGTGAGCTCTTCGCCCAGTGGAAGGACATGCAGCGCAGCGGACCCCGTCTGCCGCGTGCCGTCGATCAGGAGCTCTGGGGCAGGTTCTCGCAGGCTCGGAACACCTTCGAACACAAGCGCAAAGAGTTCTTCGCCGAGCTCGACAAGGTCAATGCCGAGGGCAAGCGGATCAAGGAGAAGATCGTCGCCGAGGCGGAGTCGCTGTCGGCCTCGACCGATTTCCGCACCGTGTCGCAGAAGTACAAGGACCTGATGAGCCAGTGGAAGCGCGCCCCGCGTGCTTCGCGCAAGGACGATGATGCGCTGTGGGCACGGTTCCGTGCAGCACAGGACGTGTTCTTCTCCGCCCGTGATGCGGAGAATGCCGCTCTGGACGAGGAGTTCAAGGGCAACCTCGTCGTCAAGGAAGAGCTGCTGAAGAAGGCTCAGGCGCTTCTGCCGATCACCGACCCGGTGGCGGCCAAGCGCGAGCTGCGCACCATCCAGGACCAGTGGGAGGAAGCCGGCAAGGTCCCTCGCGCCGATGTCTCGCGGATGGAGAACGGTCTGCGCGATGTCGAACGCGCGCTCGCCGATGCCGAGGAAGCCGCGTGGCAGCGCAGCAACCCGGAGACGAAGGCCCGCACCTCGGGTGCGCTGAGTCAGCTCGACGAGTCGATCGTCGACCTCGAGAAGAAGCTCGAGGCCGCGAAGGCCGGGGGCGATGAGAAGTCCGTCGCCGAGGCGCAGGAAGCTCTCGACGCTCGCCGCGCCTGGCGGGATCAGCTCGCCCAGACAGCCGCAGAACTCGACTGAGGCCGCAGTCCTCGGCTGAGGCCGCGGCGCTCGTCCACAGCTTCTGACGTTCGAGTCAGCACCTGTCCACAGGCGCTCTCCGAAGTCTTGTCAACGCCTCCACATCCGACGATAGTTCGGGTATGGAGGCGTTGTTTCATCTGCGGGACTTCGGGTACGAGCAGCTCACCGAGCTCACCCTCGACGGTCTGCTCATCCGACTGACCGAATCGACCTGGGTGCGCAAGGGTGCGATCCTCTCCCCCGCTGAGCGGATGGCCGCCCTGCATTCGCTCATCCCGCCCGGACTCGCGCTCTCCCACGACAGCGCTTGGTGGGTGCACCGCGGACTCGGCCGGGCTCCCGCTCCGCTGAGCTTCATCACACTGCCCAGGCGCCGGTGGATCGCCGATGACGGTTTCGACGTCCACGAGACGAATCTGGTGCAAGATGATTGGTGCCTCATCGACGGGCTGCCGATCACCACGGAGGAACGCACGCTCTACGATCTGCTCTTCCCGCACTTCCGGAACTGGACCGCGGAGTCGCCGCGGGCGCTCAAGGGCATCATTGCGGAGATTCCCAGCGGTCTTCGCCACCGTCTCCGGGACTACCTCACCGAGGTGGCCCGTCGACCGTTCGTCGCTCAGATGCGCGCGGCGCTGGACAGAGAGGATCAGCCGCCGGAGATGCGGTAGACGTCGAAGACGCCTTCGACCTTGCGCACGGCCGAGAGCACAGTGTCGAGATGGCTGGCGTCACTCATCTCGAAGACGAACTTCGATTGCGCCACGCGGGCCCGGGAGGTGCCGACCGACGCCGACAGGATGTTCACATGGGTCTCGGTGAGCACCTTGGTGATATCGGAGAGCAGACCGGCACGGTCGAGGGCCTCGACCTGGATCTGGACGAGGTAGATTCCGCTCGTCTTCTCGCCCCACGAGACCTCGACCATGCGTTCGGGTTCACGTTTGAGTGAGGTGACGTTCGGGCAGTCGACGCGATGCACGGAGACTCCCGAACCGCGGGTGACGAAACCGAGGATCTCGTCTCCCGGCACCGGGGTGCAGCAGCGAGCCAGTTTGACGAGCACATCGTCGACGCCTTTGACGATGACGCCTTCGGACGAGGAATGGTGCCCTGAGGACTGTCCCGTGCGGTTGCGAGGCTCCGGTGGCAGCACGACCGACTCGTCGTCCTCCCCGACTTCCTTGGCCAGCAGATCGACGACGTGCTGAGCCGAAGACACGCCGTTGCCGATCGCGGCATAGAGGGCGCTGACATCGGGCAGACGCATCTCCGTGGCGACGACCTGGAGAGCTTCCTGGCTCATCAGCGAAGCGGCGGAGATCGTATGGCGGCGCATCGCCCGGGCGAGCTGTTCGCGACCGTTCTCGATCGCCTCTTCGCGGCGCTCCTTCGAGAACCACTGCCGGATCTTGCTGCGGGCACGTGGACTCTTGACGAAGCCGAGCCAGTCGCGGCTGGGGCCGGCGTTCTCGTCCTTCGAGGTGAAGACCTCGACGGAGTCCCCGTTCTTCAGCTCCGTGTCCAAAGCGACGAGGCGACCGTTGACGCGGGCGCCCATCGTCTTGTGCCCGACCTCGGTGTGCACTGCGTAGGCGAAGTCGATGGGGGTGGCTCCCGACGGCAGGCTCATCACCTCGCCCTTGGGCGTGAAGACGTAGACTTCCTTCGAGTTCACCTCGTAGCGGAGGCTGTCGAGGAATTCGTCGGGGTCGGAGACCTCTCGCTGCCAGTCCAGCAGCTGTCGCAGCCAGGCGGCGTCGTCGACCTCACCGGCGTCGGAGACCTTCACCGAACGCGCGGTGTTCGAGGTCACGGCCTTCGACGACTTGTTGAGATCCTTGTACTTCCAGTGAGCGGCGACGCCGAATTCTGCACGGCGATCCATCTCGTGGGTCCGGATCTGGATTTCGACGGGCTTGCCGGCCGGCCCGATCACCGTGGTGTGCAGGCTCTGGTACATGTTGTACTTCGGCATCGCGATATAGTCCTTGAACCGTCCGGGAACAGGATTCCAGCGGGCGTGGACGATGCCGAGGGTGGCGTAGCATTCGCGTACGGATTCGACGAGGACGCGGACTCCGACGAGATCGTAGATGTCGGCGAACTCGTGTCCGCGCACGACCATCTTCTGATAGATCGAATAGTAGTGCTTGGGGCGCCCCGTGATGGAGGCGTCTATTCCGGATTCCTTGAGTTCGCCCTGGAGCTCCTCGGAGACCGTGGCCAGATACTTCTCACGCTCGGGAGCCCGATCCGCGACGAGTCGGACCACTTCGTCGTAGACCTTGGGATGGAGGACCTGGAAGGACAGGTCTTCGAGCTCCCATTTGATCGTGTTCATGCCCAGCCGGTGTGCCAGCGGAGCGAAGATGTCGAGGGTCTCGCGAGCCTTCTTCGTGCTTGACGAGGCGGGCACGAAGCGCCAGGTGCGCGCATTGTGCAGGCGGTCTGCGAGCTTGATGACGAGGACGCGGATGTCCTTGGCCATCGCCACGATCATCTTGCGCACGGTCTCGGACTGCGCGGCCTGCCCGTACGTGAGCTTGTCGAGCTTCGTCACACCGTCGACCATGGCCGCGACTTCGGAGCCGAATTCCTCGGTGAGTTCGTCGAGCGAGTACGAGGTGTCTTCGACGGTGTCGTGCAGCAGAGCGGCGGCTAGCGTGACCGGCAGCATGCCGATCTCCGCAAGGATCGTCGCCACCGCGATGGGGTGGGTGATATAGGCATCACCGGACTTGCGAGTCTGCCCTCGGTGGGCCTCCTCGGCGACCTTGTAGGCCCGGACGACGAGGTCGATGTCCGCCTTCGGATGGTTCGACTGCAGGGCCCGGATCATCGGGCCGAGCACTCGCGGGTAGCCAGGGTTGTTCTGTGCCCTGGCCGCCCACCAGGCTAAACGGGAGATGCCTCGCGGACGGCGCGAATCAGCGGACGAAGCCACAACATCTCCTCTCTCGGGAATCAGACTTCGGCGTGTGTCACCGGTGGGACGTCTGCTCCCCCATCCTTCAAGCGTAGTTCACGCACGGCCTCCTCCTGTGCCTTGACCGCCGGTTCATTTGCCCGGAGGAGGGCGTAGAGGGGGCTCGCGACGAACAGCGTCGAAGCGGCTGCCACTATAGTACCGATGAACAGGGACAGTGAGATGTCGACCAGTGTTCCCGCGCCGAGCAGGAACACACCGATGAAGAGGATCGAGGCGATCGGGAGCACCGACACCACTGAGGTGTTGATCGAGCGCACGGTCGTCTGATTCACACCGAGGTTGACGAGTTCTGAGAACTTGAGGTTCCGCTTCTCCTCGAATCGCGTCGTGTTCTCTCGGATCTTGTCGAAGACCACCACCGTGTCATAGAGCGAGAAGCTGAGCACGGTGAGGAAGCCGATGATGGCCTCCGGGGTGACTTCGAAGCCGGTGGCCGAGTAGATGCCCATCGTCACGATCATCACGACGAAGAGGCCGACGATCGCCGCGAGCGACATCTTCCAGGTGCGGAAGTACAGAGCCATGACGACGAGTGCGATGGCCACGAAGATGACGAGTGCGCGGATCATCTTCGACGTCACGTCCTGACCCCATTCGGGTCCGACGAACGTCGAGGTGACGTCTTCGACCTTCACGTCGTAGCCGGCGACGAGAGCGTCTCGGACGTCCTGCATCTGCGGGTCGGTGAGCTGGTTCGTCTCGATCTGGACAGCCGTGTCGCTGGTCGGAGTCAGGCGCGGCTCGGCCCCGGAGACGACATCGGTGATGATGCCTTCCCCCTTGGCGGCCGAGGTGTCGCTGACATGGTCGACCTGGAACTGCGAACCGCCCTTGAAGGCGATGCCGAAGTTGAAGCCGAAGATGAGCGGGACGAGCAGGGACAGGAGGACGAGGACTCCGGAGATGGCCAGCCACAGCTTCGCCTTGCCGACGAAGGGGATCGATGATTCGCCGCTGTGCAGGCGGTTGCCCCAGGCAAAGAACCGTTTCACTTGTCAGCCTCCTTGCCGTCGTCAGCCGTCGAGTCTGTGACGGCATCGTCTTCCTCGGCCCGTCGGGCCGCGGCCTTCCGCTCGGCGATGGTCATTCCGCCCGTCGCAGCAGCGGACTTCGCCGCTTTCGTGCTCTTCGACTTCGTGGCCTTCGACTTCGTGGTCGTGGACCTGCCGGTCGTGGCCTTGTCCGTCTCGGACGTCGTCGTGGTCTCCCCCGACTCGGACGCAGCTGCTGCAGCAGTCGTATCGGAGCTGTCGTCTGTGCTCATCCCGGCCTTGCGCATCCGTGCCTTCTCGCGCCGCTTGGCTTCGGGAGTCTTGTCCTTGTCGTCGATTGACAGGTTGAGCGCTCCGCGGTAGGCGGCGGGTTTGACTCCGAGCAGACGCGGATCCATTCCGGACATCGGGTGGCCCTCGCCGAAGAACTTCGTGCGGGCCAGGAACTGCAGCATCGGGTGGGTGAACAGGAAGACGATGAGCACGTCGATGATCACGGTCAGGCCCAGGGTGAAGGCGAAGCCTCGCACCGAGCCGACGGCCAGGATGTAGAGAATGACCGCGGCGAGCATGTTCACTGCCTTCGAGGCGTAGATCGTGCGCTTGGCACGGTCCCAGCCGACCTCGACCGCGGAGAGCAGATTGCGACCGCTGCGCAGTTCGTCTCGGACACGTTCGAAGTAGACGATGAACGAGTCCGCCGCCATGCCGATTCCGATGATGATACCGGCGACACCGGCCAGGGACAGTCGGTAGCCGTATCTCCACGATGCCAAAAGCAGCAGCAGGTAGGTGAGCACACCGGCGACGACGAGGCTCGAGACGGTGACGAGGCCGAGCACCCGGTACTGCAGCAGCGAATAGACGACGACGAGGAGGAGTCCGACCAGGCCGGTGAGCAGACCGATCTTGAGGTAGTTCGAACCCAGGGTCGGTGAGATCTGGTCCTCGCTCTGGACCTGGAAGCTCAGCGGCAGCGAGCCGTTCTTGAGCTGGTTGGCCAGAGTCTGTGCCTCGTCGAGGGAGAAGTCGCCGGTGATCTGGGCGTTGCCGTCGTTGATCACCGCGTTCGAAGACGGAGCCGACAGCACGAGACCGTCGAGTTCGATCGCGAACTGGTTGTAGGGCTGCTGTTTGCCGGTGATGTCCGAGGTGATCTGCTTGAAGATCTCACGACCGGTGGAGTCGAAGGAGAGGTTGACGGCAGGGTTGTTGGTCTGCACGCCATTTGCTCCTGCGGCATAGCCGGCACTGGCATCGGCGAGGTGATCGCCGGAGAGTTCGACAGGCCCGAGGATGTACTTCGCCTGTCCGTCTTCGGAGCACGAGACGACCGGTTCGTCCGAGGGCTGCTGTTGGCCGCCCGTCCGGTTCTTCTTGTTCGTGCAGTCGAGCTCGGTGTACTCCTTGATGATCTTGTCGGACTGCCATTCGGAGGCGTCCTTCTCCGGATCGAAGAGGGGCCGCGGCGTCGAGTCGGTGACCTTCGTGCTGTCGCTCGATCCGCTGCCTTCTCCGGACTTCTCCGCGTCCTTGCTCTCCGACTCCGAAGATTTCGTCTCCTCGGAGGACTCGGCCGTCTTCTTCGTCTCGCCGCCGGCATTGACGACATCGCCGCCGCCGGACGGAGCCTGGTCCTCGCTCTGTCCATCGCCCTGCGAGTCTGCACCGGTGAGGTCCTCGAGGCGTTTGCGCTCTTCGTCGCTCAGCCCGTCATCGCCGCCCGATTCCTCGCCGCTCTTCTCCTGTTCCTTCTGGATCTGCTCCTGTGAACGAGGGTCACCGACCAGCGCCACGCGACGGAAGACAAGCTGAGCAGACGAGCGGACGAGGTTTCGGGTCTCCTCGTCGGGGTTGCCCGGCAGATTCACGACGATGTTGCGGTCGCCCTGCGTCGTGATCTCGGCTTCGGAGACACCGGTCGAGTCGACGCGCTGGCGGATGATCGCCACGGCCTGATCGAGCTGCTCCTTGCTGATGTCCGTGCCCTTGGACACCTGCGGTTCCAGAATGATCGACGTTCCACCCTCGAGGTCGAGCGCGAGCTTCGGAGTCGTCGTGGCATTCGACCAGATGACACCGCCGGCGATGATTGCGGCCAGCACCAGAGTGATGATGGTCAGCCACAGGAAGCGCAAACCAGGGCGTGGTTTTTCTTCGATATCGGACACGTTTCAGCTTTCAGTCGGGAGAAGAGTGCGAGAACGGATCAGTTCTTCTTGTCGGAATCCGAATCAGTCGGGTCCGTGGACTCCGCAGCGGCGGAGTCGACATCGGTCTCAGCGGCGGCCTCGGTGTCGACGTCCTCGGACTCGGCGACTGCCTCGGAGTCGACGTCCTCGGTCTTCGCAGCGGACTCATCGGCGATGACGTCATCGGATGCGTCGTCCGGGGTGTCTTTCTCGGCGCGTTTGCGTTCGTTCATGGCGTCGAGCTCGGCGTCGGTGATGGCCGGCTTCTCGTCTGCGTCGACATCGGCATCAGCGGCGGGGGCGGCGGCGTCGGGAGCGTCGACGGGCGCTGCGGCCTGGTTGTTCTCGATCTGACCGATGGCCTGGCGGTGGACGCGCAGAACCGTGCCGGGACCCGACTCGATGGTCACCTGGTTGTTCTCTTCGTCGATGGAGAGCACGGTGCCGAAGACACCGAAGGTCGTCATCACGGTCGCGCCGGGCACGAGGCCCGATTTGATCTGCTCCGCACGCGCCTTCTGCTTACGCCGAGAATTGAACAGGAAAAAGATCAGCAGCGCGGCAAGCGCAAGAGGGATCAGCAAATCCACAGATATCAGCCTTTCATATGAATGAATCAGTGAACCAGCTTAGTTCGTCCTCACCTCTCATAGCGAACTCAAAGGCACGGTCAGAACTCATAGTTTGCTGGGATCTGCATTTTCAGGTGCTTCCAGGCCGCCGTGGTGGCCACACGTCCACGTGGGGTGCGACTGATCAGGCCCTCTCGGACGAGGTAGGGCTCGGACACGGTTTCGACTGTATCCGCTTCTTCGCCGACGGAGACGGCGAGGGTTCCCAATCCCACCGGGCCTCCGCCGAAGCGCTTGCACAGCACCTGCAGAACCGACCGGTCGAGGCGATCGAGACCGAGCTCGTCGACCTCGTAGACGCGCAGTGCATTGGTGGCGGCTTCCTCGTCGATGATTCCGCTCCCCCGCACCTGGGCCCAGTCGCGGACGCGGCGCAGCAGGCGATTCGCGATTCGCGGGGTTCCGCGGGAACGTGTGGAGATCTCTTCGAGCCCGGCGAGTTCGGCATCGATGCCGAGCATCCTGGCCGAACGCTTGAGAACCGTGAGCAGATCGGCGCTCGAATAGAAGTCGAGCAGGGCGGTGAAGCCGAAACGGTCACGCAGCGGCGCGGGCAGCAGACCGGATCGGGTGGTCGCCCCGACGAGGGTGAATTGCGGGAGGTCGAGCGGGATGGCGGTGGCTCCTGGTCCTTTGCCGACGATGACGTCGACTCGGAAGTCCTCCATCGCCACGTACAGCATCTCCTCGGCGGCCCGGGCCATGCGGTGGATCTCGTCGATGAAGAGGACTTCACCTTCTTCGAGGGAGGACAGGATGGCTGCGAGGTCACCGGCGTGCTGGACGGCCGGGCCGGACGTCACTCGCAGGCTCGAGTTCATCTCGTGGGCGATGATCATCGCCAGCGTGGTCTTGCCGAGCCCGGGAGGACCGGAGAGCAGCACATGGTCGGGTGCCTTCTGTCTGGCCTTCGCCGCGTCGAGGACGAGGGAGAGCTGCTCACGCACCTGCGGCTGGCCGATGAAGTCGGCCAGGCCCTTCGGACGCAGCGCCGCCTCGGCATCGCGTTCGGCCGTCTCGGCACGACCGGAGACGAGTCTCTCCTGTTCGGCTCCGGTCAGGTCCTGATCACCGAAGTCCACCTCATAGGAGTCGGGGTCGAACGAGCCTGTCATCTCTTCGCACCCAGAACCTTCAGAGCGGCCTTGAGGACCGCGGAGGTGCCGGCATCAGCACCGGTCTCCTTGACGACGTCGGCGACGACGTCCTCAGCCTGCGCTTCCTTCCACCCGAGACCCACAAGAGCGTCGACGACCTGCTGGTTGCCGCCGCCGAAGGACAGAGTGGGTCCGGGAGAGGCAGCGGTGAGCTTCGGCAGTTTGTTCTCCAGCTCGAGGATGATGCGCGAGGCGCCCTTCTTCCCGATTCCGGGGACACGGGTGAGCGCGTTGGCATCCTGATTCGTGATCGCGGCGGCAAGTTCGTCAGGTCCCATCACCGAGAGGATCGCCATCGCCAGACGCGGACCGATTCCGGAGATCGACAGCAGCACCTCGAAGGTGTGGTTCTCGTCCTCGGTGCCGAAGCCATAGAGGGTCATCGAGTCTTCGCGCACCACGAGGCTGGTGACCAGTTCGATCTCGGCGCCGTGCCGAGTCCCAGCCAGAGTATCGGGGGTGACGTGGACCTTCCGGCCGACGCCGTGGGTGAGAACGACGAGGTGGTCAGCTGCGATCCGATGCACCGTACCGCTGAGGAAACTGATCACGGACAGCCTTTCTTAAGGGGAACACGTGTACGAATCCAGGTTAGCAGGCACCCGCTCCCCCATGCTCACTTGGCGCGCCGCATGGCCTCGGCCCACTGCTGCTGGGCCTTCGTCAGTCCGCTTCCCTGCCTCCCGCCGGCCTTGCGTTCGGTCAGATCCTTATTTGCCCCCGGCGTCGATTGGGCCGACAGCGCCCCGCGCCAGGAATGGCAGATCGCGATCGCGAGGGCGTCGGCGGCGTCGGCGGGCTTCGGCGGTGCGTCGAGTCCGAGGATCCGCGTCACCATCGAGGTGACCTGTTTCTTGTCCGCACGGCCCGAACCGGTGATCGCAGCTTTGACCTCGGATGGGGTGTGCATGGCCACGGGCAGCCCGCGTCGGGCAGCCAATCCCATGGTCAGTCCCGATGCCTGGGCGGTGCCCATGATCGTGGACACATCGTTGCGGGCGAAGACGCGTTCGATGGCCACGACATCGGGACGGTACGTGTCCAACCAGCTGTCGAACGCCTCGGCGATGGCGCCGAGACGAAGGTCGACGGAATCGGCGGAAGGAGTCCGCAGAACGTCGACGGCGACCATCTTCGCCTTCCGGGCGGGCAGGGTGTCGATGACACCGAGCCCGCACCGGGTCAGTCCGGGATCAACGCCGAGGATGCGCATCAGGCATCGAGTTCGGCGAGGACCTCATCGCTGACATCGGCGTTCGAGTAGACGTTCTGCACCTCGTCGCTGTCTTCGAGCGCATCGATGAGGGAGAAGACCTTGCTCGCTGTCTCCGCGTCGAGGCTGACCTCGAGTTCGGGCACGAAGGAGGCCTCGGCCGAGTCGTAGTCGATGCCGGCGTCGACGAGGGCCGTACGCACGGCCACGAGGTCGGTGGCCTCGCAGATGATCTCGAACTTCTCGCCGACTTCCTTGACCTCTTCGGCTCCGGCGTCCATGGTCGCCAGCAGAATGGCCTCTTCGTCGGTCTCCTCGGCGCCCACGGTGATGACGCCCTTGCGGTTGAAGTTGTACGTCACCGAACCGGGATCGGCCATCGAACCGCCGTTGCGGGTCACGGCCACGCGCACCTCGGAGGCGGCGCGGTTGCGGTTGTCGGTGAGACATTCGATGAGCAGTGCCACACCGCCGGCGGCGTAGCCTTCGTACATGATCGTCTCGTAGTTGACTCCGGAGCCGTCGAGACCGCCGCCGCGCTTGACCGCACGGGTGATGTTGTCCGCGGGGACCGAGTTCTTCTTCGCCTTCTGGATCGCATCGAACAGCGTCGGGTTGCCGTCGGGGTCGGGTCCACCGTTGCGTGCGGCCACCTCGATGTTCTTGATCAGCTTGGCAAAGAGCTTGCCGCGCTTGGCATCGATGGCAGCCTTCTTGTGTTTAGTCGTTGCCCATTTGGAATGACCTGACACTGGTGTTCCTTCCTGTAGTTACAGCCTCTCAAGTCTATACGCTGACCGCGCCGACTCGTGCAGACTTCCCGTTCGCGATTCCGTGCGCACTCCCACCGGACCGCACTGCGGACCTGTTACGGAGCGCGATCGTGCGCTCAGTCGATGACCAGCGGCACGTCGGGAACGGACCCGGCGGTGGCCAGGTCGATGAGGCCGAGGAGGTTCTTCGGATAGATCGTCTCCGTCGTGGCCAGAAGCTCCTCCCGGGTCCACCAGCGGAATTCGAGCAGGCTGCGCTTCTCGATGTCCGTCCAGACCGCGTCTTCGAGCTCGATGTCCTCGCTGGTGCGGAACGCGAAGTAGGTTTCGACCTGGCGCAGCGACTTCTCCGTGAATTCGAAGACCTCGTCGCGCGTGGCCAAGGGACCGATGAGTTCGTGAGGTTCGCATTCGATCCCGGTCTCCTCGGCCAGTTCCCGGGCCGCCGTCTGCGCGGCCGACTCGCCGAGTTCGGAACCGCCTCCGCAGGTCATCCACCATTGGTGGCTGGGGGTCAGCAGATCCTGGGCACGGATCAGGAGAACCTCGTCGCGCTCATTGAGTAATACGACCCGTGAGGCTTTACGAGGTTTCATGTTTCTCCAGTGGTCGGCGGCGAAGGGAGGCAAGTGTTTGCAGAATAATGACGCTGGGGGATTTCGGCAAGAGCGCGACAGCGGCCCAGAGAACGATATCGGCTCTGCGCGGTCCCGGCCAACTCGGCGCTCATGACGCGGAGTCGGCCGCTGCGGCCACAGCGGGATCAGCTGCCTCAGGACGATGTCGGCCATCCTGTGACTGTTCCCGATCTTCGCCGCCCAGACGGCGATCCCACCAGTCGAGGATGGCTTCGAAGCGCTGCCTGCGGTGGCGGGGCTGCCCGGCCCGGGAGAGCTCGTGGTTCTCCCCGGGGAAGATGAGCATCTCGGTGTCGACCCCGGCTCTCTGGAGGGCCGCATAGTACTGCTGTGCCTGCTCCAGCGGGCAGCGCAGATCGAGTTCCGAGTGCATCACCAAGGTCGGTGTGCCGACCTGTGGAGCGTGGGCCAGAGGTGATTGGGCCGCGATCGCCTCGCGGCTGCGGCTCGTGTACTCCTCGGTGAAGAAGCGGCCGATGTCGGAGGTCCCGACGAAGCTGTCGGGGTCGAGGTAGCCGCGTTCGACGATGGCGGCGCGGAAGCGATGGTCCGCGGCGATCGTCATGGCTGTGAGATATCCCCCATACGATCCGCCCTGGATGCCCAGACGGCTGCGATCGAGGGAGGGATCGAGGTCGAGGGCGTGATCGAGGACGGCGAGCACATCGGCCATCGCCGGTGCCGCCATGTCTCCTTGGACGGCGGTCCCCCAGCTGCGGGTGCGGCCGCCGGATCCGCGCGGGTTCGAGAACACGACGGCGTAACCTGCGGACGTGAGCACCTGGGTCTCGTCGAACCACGAATGCGTGTACTGGGCGAAGGGCCCGCCGTGGATGTTGAGGATGACGGGGAACGGCCCGTCGCCGTGCGGTTTGGCCAGCCAGCCGGTGATCGGCCCGGAAATGCCGGGCACCCGCAGCACCTGGGGCAGGACGGAGTTCGCCGGTGCCGGATGCTCCTTGACGATCACAGAGGACCCCAGCGCCGAGGCGGCCCCGGACTCCGTGGGTCCGCCGAGGGCGATGCGGCCGAGCACGGCCGGAG
This sequence comes from Brevibacterium sp. OS20, assembly GCF_056837565.1. NCBI lineage: Bacteria > Bacillati > Actinomycetota > Actinomycetes > Micrococcales > Brevibacteriaceae > Brevibacterium > Brevibacterium sp. OS20. The sequence continues at coordinate 2,285,497 of NZ_CM166367.1, forward strand.
AGTGCGGGGTCGATCCGGTGAAGACGAGCGTGTCGTCGTCGGCATCGAAGCCGTTGACGACGGTGGTGTCATCGGTGAGGAACTCGAGGTCATCCACGCCGATCTCTGCGGCGTCGAGGCCGATGCGAACGATCCGGGTGGCCCCGTCCGTGTCGACGGCGGCGATGACCGCTCCCTCGCGGATCTGCGGCGGGATCGGTGCCAGCGCCACGGTCTCCGGGTCGGTCAGCCGCCTCGTGGAGCCGGTCGATACGGTGTGGATGAAGAGCCCGGGCATCTGGCCGACGAAGTCGAGTTCGTCACGGGTCAGGGCGTTGCCGAGCAGCACAACGGTGTCTTCGTCGAGCCACCGGTGCAGACCGACGTCCATGGACGGCAGCTCGAGTGGTGTCGGCGCCTCTCCCCCGAGCAGCCAGACCGTCGAGCGCAGGTCGGGCTGCCCCTGGTCGGGGTGGAGCGCGGAGACCACGGACGCTCGCGTGCCGTCCGGGGAGAACTGCGGATCGTGGACGTCGCTGTCCGGGGTCGTCAGCAGAGTCGACAGCGGAACTTCGGAGGCCCCGCGCAGGCCCACGGTGCCGAGACCGGGTTCGGCGAGGTCGACGAGGAAGGCGCGGGCCGGACGGTCGTTCGTATAGCCGAGGCCGTTGGCCAGGTAGGAAGCCGTGGTGATCCGGCGTGGAGCTTCTTCGGCCGCCGGAATGGCATCGTCGAGCCCGTAGCGTCCGGGTTCGGCGACGCGGGCGACGTAGAGGGCCCTGGAACGGGTGTCGTCGAGGGCGAATTCGGACACGCCGAGGTGGTTGTCCGTGATCTGGTGTGCCGTTTCCAGGCTGTCGCCGACGAAGAGCTGCGGAGCGGCTTTCTTCTCCGCGCTCAGGTACCCGGACCAGTTCGGGCCGCACTCTGGATTCGAGTCCGACCATGAGTGGGTCAGCCGTCTGGAGTTGTCGTCGCTCAAGGAGAACAGCTGGGAGAGGTAGCTGTTGGTCTCGAGATCGGGTCGTCGGATCGTGATGACGGCGTCGTCGCCGCGCAGCACGGGTGAGGAGTACTCGGCAAGAGTGCCGAGGTCTTCAGGATTCATCTGTTCCATTCCTTTTTGAGCCGTGCCTGCACATCCGCGTGCACTTGCGGCAGGGCTTTGGTCTGGGCGATCACGGGCAGGAAGTTCGCGTCTCCGCCCCAGCGTGGGACGACGTGCTGGTGCAGGTGGGCGGCGATGCCTGCGCCGGCCACGGGTCCTTGGTTCATGCCCAGGTTGAATCCATGAGGACCGGATACCGCCCGGATGACGCGCATTGCCTTCTGCGTGAACTCGGCGAGTTCGACGGTCTCCTCTTGGGTCAGATCCGTGTAGTCGGCCACGTGACGATAGGGGCAGATCAGCAGGTGGCCCGGGTTGTACGGGTAGAGGTTGAGCACCGCGTACACGTGCTGACCGCGGGCGACGATGAGTCCGTCCTCGTCGGTCTTCGACGGCGCAGTGCAGAACGGGCACTCCTCGGCGCGGTCGTCCTTCGGTTTGTCCTGTCCGTCGATGTAGACCATCCGGTGCGGGGTCCACAGACGCTGGAATCCGTCGGGTTCCCCGGGGAACCCGGCGGCAGCCTCGGGGTAGGGAATCCCTTCGCCGAGGCGGCCGTCCGAGTTCTCTGCTGCGGTTCGGCTGTCGTCGCCTCCGCTCATACCTGGGCCTTGGTCTCTATCGCGTCGAGGATCCGTCGCACCGCCTCGGCGACGGGGACGCCGTTCTCCTGTTCGCCGTTGCGGAAGCGGAAGGACACGGCACCGGCGTCGCGGTCCTCTCCGCCGGCGATGAGGGTGAAGGGCACCTTCGACTTCGAGGCGTTGCGGATCTTCTTCGGGAATCGGTCGTCGCTGTCGTCGATCTCGACGCGGACCCCGGACCTGCGCAGCTGGTCGGCCACCTCGGCGAGGTAGTCGTTGAACTCATCGGCCACGGGGATGCAGGTCACCTGCACGGGCGCCAGCCACACGGGGAAGGCACCGGCATAGTGCTCGGTGAGCACGCCGAGGAAGCGTTCGATGGAACCGAACTTCGCCGAATGGATCATCACCGGCTGTCTGCGGGAGCCGTCGGCGGCGACGTATTCGAGTCCGAAGCGCTCGGGCTGGTTGAAGTCGAGCTGGACGGTCGACATCTGCCAGGTGCGGCCGATGGCGTCGCGGGCCTGGACGGAGATCTTCGGGCCGTAGAAGGCGGCGCCGCCCGGGTCGGGGACGAGCTCGAGCCCGGTCTCCTGAGCGACCTCCTCGAGCACGCTGGTGGCTTCGGCCCACTGTTCGTCGGAGCCGATGAACTTGTCGGCCTTCTTTCCGTCCTCGTCGCGGGTGGACAGTTCGAGGTAGAAGTCGTCGAGGCCGAAGTCGCGCAGCAGGCTGAGCACGAAGTTCAGCAGGTGGCGGATCTCCTTGCCCGCGTCTTCCTGTGCCACATAGGAGTGGGAGTCATCCTGGGTCAGCGCGCGGACCCGCGTGAGGCCATGGATGACTCCGGAGGCCTCGTCACGGTAGACGGTGCCGAACTCGAACAGCCGCAGCGGCAGGTCGCGGTAGGACCGGCCCCTGGAGCGGTAGATGAGGTTGTGCATGGGGCAGTTCATGGCCTTGAGCCGGTAGGGAGTGCCCTCCTTGACGACTTCGCCGGACTCGTCGCGGACCTCGTCGACGGACATCGCCGGGAACATGTTCTCTCCGTAGTAGGGCAGGTGTCCGGAGGTGTAGTACAGCGTCTCTTTCGAGATGTGCGGGGTCCCGACGTATTCGAAGCCCTCGTCGATATGACGGGCGCGGACGTAGTCCTCCATCTCGCGTTTGATGACCCCGCCCTTGGGGTGGAAGACGGGCAGGCCGGAGCCGAGCTCTTCGGGGAACGAGAACAGGTCCATCTCGGCACCGAGCTTGCGATGGTCGCGACGCTCGGCTTCGGCGATGCGGTCTTGGTAGGCCTTGAGGTCGTCCTTCGACGCCCAGGCGGTTCCGTAGACGCGCTGCAGGCTCGCATTCGCCTGGTCGCCGCGCCAATAGGCCGCCGAGGATCGGGTGATGGCGAAGCCGTTGCCGATGAGTTTGGTGTTGGGCAGGTGGGGGCCGCGGCAGAGGTCCTGCCAGACGACCTCGCCCTTGCGGTCGACGTTCTCGTAGACGGTGAGTTCACCGGCGCCGACCTCGACAGAGGTCTCCTCGTCGCCGCCCTTGCCCTTGTCGTTGATGAGTTCGAGCTTGTACGGTTCGTCGGCCATTCGCTCGCGGGCTTCCTCTTCGGAGACGACGACGCGGTTGAAGGTCTGACCGGACTTGACGATCTGGGCGGCCTTCTTGTGAATCGCCTTGAGGTCCTCAGGGGTGAAGGGTTCGGCAGCGTCGAAATCGAAGTAGTAGCCGTCGGTGATGTAGGGCCCGATGCCGAGCTTGGTTCCGGGGAAGAGCTCCTGGACGGCCTGAGCGGTGACGTGACCGGTGGAGTGGCGCAGGATGTCGAGTCCGGCGTCGGAGTCGATGGTGATCGGAGCGATCCGGTCTCCTGACTGCAGCTCGCGGCTGAGGTCGGCGGGTTCGCCGTTCAGCCACATGGCGACGACTGTGCGGTCGGTGGAGAAGATCTCCGTTCCGGTCAGACCCTCTTTCCAGGGAATGCTTTCGCCCGCGCAGTCGATACTGTCTGCCACTGATCTTCTCCGTTCGTCATGTGTTCATTCGACCGGCCCTTTCGGTGGGCTGGTCACCCTCAGATTCTAGTACCAATTCGCTTGTGACAAATCAGTTGGGTGGCAGTCGAATGACTGCCACCCACACTGAGTCTGCCGAAGCCTGCACCCGAGGCGTCAGGGCCGAAAGGGCCTTGTCACCTCGGGGAACAGGGTGTCACTGCTTGTAGAACTCGAAGTCAGTGCCCTTGCCGAGGTCGTCGATGAGTTCGAGCTTGAGGTGCATGCCATCGATTTCGGCCTTGGGGACGGCGTAGGCGAATTCATAGGTCGTTTCGCCGCCGGCAGGAACCGGATCGGTGAAGGCCAGAGAGCCCTTGTAGTTTCCGCCGTCGAAGACGTCGTCATATTCCGTGCTGCCGCCGTTGTTGGCAGTCAGGTTCGTGAGAGTCATCTCGACATCGGAGCTCGAGTTGTTCTTCACGGTCATCGTCACGATGGCGATCTCACCATTGGTCGATTCGGCTCCGGAGGCGGACGACGATGCGGTGCCCTCGCGGACACTGATCTGGGCAGTGACGTCGGTGCCGATCTCGACCTCGCCGGCCTGAGCAGGTGCGCCGGCTCCGCCGTCGGAGCCGCCGGAGCCCTGGCTCGGGTCCTGTCCCGCACCCTGGCTCGGGTCGGCGGGGGCGGATGAGCTGGCAGCTTCGTCGATGGCCTTGCCGAGCATGCCGATGCCGAGGATGGTGAAGATGACGACGGCGATCGAGATGACGACCGACACAATGCCGAGGATGATGCCGGTGATGTTGAGGCCCTTGTTGCTGGCGAGGCCCTTCTTGACCGCGGAGAGTCCGACGAAGCCGAAGATCACTGCTGCGATGCCGAAGAGAGCGCCGCCGCCGAAGACGAACGCGCCGAGGACGCCGACGATGCCGCCGATGAGGGCGAGGATGCCCCAGATGTTCTTCGAGGTGTTGCCGCCCGACCCGGATGGGTACTGGCCGTAGCCGGAGTTGGGATTGGCCGGGATGAACTGATCGGAGGATCCGTCGGCACCGGCGTAGGCCGGCTGCTGACCGTACTGGTTGGCGTCGTATCCCTGCGCGTTGGTGTCGTAGGGGTTCTGCCCGTACTGGTTGTCCCCGTACTGGTTCTGGTCAGGCTGGCCCTGACCGTACTGGTTCTGATTGTTCGGGTCCTGGCCGTACTGGTTCTGGCCGTACTGATTCTGATCGTTCGACGCACCGTAGTTCGGCTGGGAGCCGTACTGGGGAGCCTGCTGTCCGTACTGCTGCGAGCCGTCGTTGCCGCCCTGACCGTAGTTCGGCTGCGAACCATTGGGCTGGTCGCCCGACGATCCGTACTGCTGACCGGGCTGCCCCGAACCGTACTGACCGGGCTGCTGACCGGCATTCTGATCGTTGCCGTAGTTGGGGGCATTCGGCGGCTGGTTGTTCGGGTTCTGCCCGTTGGGGTTGTTGGGCGAACCGTCACCCGAACCGTACGGGTTCTGAGGAGTAGACATAGGTGCTCCGAGTCATCGTCGTTTAGTACAACACCTAGCGTACTAGCAAACCCCTTTGATACCGCATGCTGACCGCGTTTCAGTCCTGGAACACGGTGAACTAAACGTACACAATCCAGTTTCGCGGGTTCAGCCCAGCTTAGAGTGAACAGCCCAGTTTCAAACATGGGCTATTCGCCCAAAAGTGAGCTATTGCGAAAGAAGCTCAAGCGTGAATGCACGAAGCCCCGAGTGGATCACTCGGGGCTTCTACTCGGGGCTTCTTCTGTGCGCGATACTGGGATCGAACCAGTGACCTCTTCCGTGTCAGGGAAGCGCGCTACCGCTGCGCCAATCGCGCTCTATTCATTTGTTGCACCGGAACCCGAGGGTCCCTGTGCGCGATACTGGGATCGAACCAGTGACCTCTTCCGTGTGAAGGAAGCGCGCTACCGCTGCGCCAATCGCGCTGGTCAACCGACATTCCTGCCGGTCATCCGAGGTGGCGACGGGATTCGAACCCGTGTATACGGCTTTGCAGGCCGCTGCCTCGCCTCTCGGCCACGCCACCGCCAAGGCAGTGCCATGACGCCTCCGAGCGGATGACGGGACTCGAACCCGCGACCCTCACCTTGGCAAGGTGATGCTCTACCAACTGAGCCACATCCGCATTTCTCGCTGCCCGGTTTCCCTGGCAACGAGATATAACTCTATACGCAGGTAGCGGCTTACGCAAAATCAGAATCGGGTGATCGTGGTCACACGCATCGATCAAGCTTTCAGGGTCACCATCTTATAGTGGTTGGGTGAATGCAGAGAGCCCGCAGACCCGCCCGAAAGGCTGGTTGTCACGCCACCACCGACAAGGTCCCCGACCGTGGCGGAAACTGCGTCTGGGGTTCCTCCGCTGGCGGCGCACAGTGCTGGCCAACCCTCACACCGCACGCCTCTATCGCACCATCGTCGGCGGCCTCGGCACACTCGTCGTGCTCATCGGACTCGCTCTCGTTCCACTGCCCGGCCCCGGTTGGCTCATCGTCATCATCGGCCTGTTCATCATCTCCAGCGAGTTCCACTGGGCTCAGCGGCTTCTGCGCTTCGTTAGGGACAACGTCGAACGCTGGACGCATTGGATCATGGCGCAGCCCCTATGGGTGCGATGGACCATCGGGGCCGTGACGGCCGCCTTCGTGGCTGTCATCGTGTGGCTCACCCTGAAACTCACCGGCCTGCCCGATTGGGTCCCGGACCTGCGTCTCTTCGACGTGATCGGCCTGCACTGAGAGACGACCGACGCCCGCCCCACCTTCATCAGAGGTGCGACGGGCGTCGATGGTTTCTCGGCTCAGGACGACAGAGCGGTCAGTCGCGAGAGGCAGCGCATGTACTTCTTCTTGTACCCGCCGGCCAACGATTCTTCAGTGAATACCTTGTCGAGAGCGGCACCGGAGTTGATGATGTGCACATTGCGATCGTAGAGCCGGTCGACGAGCGCCACGAAGCGCAGAGCCACGCTCTCGTTGTCGATCGTGCGCACGTTCTCCCACACAGCCGCGTCGATTCCGTCGACCATCCGCCCGTAACGTGAAGGGTGAACGGTGGACAGGTGGCTGAGCAGCGCGGAGAAGTCATCGCGAGCCACAACTCCGTCAAGCTGGCTCGCGGCCGAATCGAGTTCGGATTCCGGCAGCGGGTCCGCTGGAGCTGTCAGCTCACGGGCACGGTAGTCCTTGCCGTCGATGCGATAGACCTCGAACTGATCGGCCAGCGCCTGAATCTCGCGCAGGAAGTCCTGAGCGGCGAAGCGCCCCTCCCCCAGGGACCCTGGCAGAGTGTTCGATGTCGCAATGATCTTCACTCCGGCGTCGGTGAGTTCACGCATCAGCCGGGACATGAGCACGGTGTCGCCGGGATCGTCGAGTTCGAATTCGTCGACGCAGACGAGCTTCATCTTCGACAGGTCGTCGCGAGCCCGGGCGAAGCCCAAGGCCCCGACGAGGTTCGTGTATTCGACGAAGGTGCCGAAGGTCGCCGGCTTCTCGTTGGCATGCCAGGCCGAAGCCAACAGGTGAGTCTTGCCGACCCCGTAGCCGCCGTCGAGGTAGACGCCCTTGGCACCGGATCTTCCCTTCGAGAACAGCTTGCCGAGGAATCCCTTGTCGGTCGAGCGCTGGGTGAATTCCCGCAGCTTGTTCCGTGCCTCTTCCTGCGAGGGCTCCGCGGGGTCGGTGCGGTAGCTGTCGAAGGACACGTCCTCGAACTGAGGCGGCGGCACGAGACCTGCGATGAGCTCTTCGGGGGCAACCTGTGGGGATCGGTCGCTCAGTGCGACCAGAGTCTGCTCGGCATTCACTCGGCCTAGTCTAAGGCAGGCTCGAGTGCCCGGTTCAACTCGGGCCTCGCAGGGTGATGCTCGTCACAGGCAACGCATCCGCGGCGCTTCCGCCGTCCGTCCACTGCCCCGCCGGCGAGCTGTTCGCATCACCAGCGGCGACCGACCCGGCAGATCAGTTGTTGAAGTCGAAGCCGAGGCGGCCGAGCTGTTTGGGATCGCGCTGCCAGTCCTTAGCCACCTTGACGTGCAGGTCGAGGTAGACCTTCGTGCCGAGGAGCCGCTCGATGCCCTGCCGGGATTCCGACCCGATGGTCTTCAGCCGGCTGCCGCCCTTGCCGATGATGATGGCCTTCTGGCTGGGACGTTCGACATAGAGGTTGACGTGGACGTTCCACAGCGGATTGTCCTCGCGGCGCCCTTCCCGCGGGTACATCTCCTCGACCTGCACAGCCAGGGAATGGGGCAGTTCGTCACGCACTCCCTCGAGGGCCGCTTCGCGCACGAGCTCGGCGATCATCTTCTCTTCCGGCTCGTCCGTGAGGTCGCCGTCGGGGTAGAGCGGAGGAGATTTCGGCAGATGCGCAGCGAGCACCGAATCGACGGTGTCGACCTGGAAGTCCTCGACTGCGGAGACCGGGACGACATCGGCGAAGTCGGCGAGCTCGCCGACGGCCAGCAGCGCCTCGGCGATCTTGTCCTTGGGCACCCGGTCGACCTTCGTCACGAGCGCGACGATCGGGGTCCGTCCGTCCAGCAGCGCCAGCTGGGAGGCGATATAGCGGTCGCCGGGACCGATCGGCTCATCGGCGGGCAGGCAGAAGCCGATGACGTCGACCTCGCCCAGCGTGGATGCCACCAGATCGTTGAGTCGGGAACCGAGCAGGGTGCGCGGTTTGTGCAGTCCGGGGGTGTCGATGAGGATGAGCTGGTGGTCGTCCTTGTGGACGATTCCGCGGATCGTATGCCGGGTCGTCTGAGGTTTGGCCGAGGTGATCGCGACCTTCTCCCCCACCAGGGCGTTCGTCAGGGTTGATTTGCCCGTATTCGGGCGACCCACGAAGCAGGCGAAGCCGGCCCGATAGTCATCAGGGTAGTCCGTGCGAAATTCCATCTCAGTCCTCTTCCTTCGTCCCCGAACCTTCGGCTGCGGCGGTGCGCTGTGCGTGTCTGCTGTTCTCGTGGGTGCGGGTGACCCGCACGTGCGTGATTCGGTGGCGTCGGCCCTGGCCCTCCATGGCTTCGATCTCGAGGCCCTCGATCGACGCATGCGAGCCGTCGATGGGCACGCGGTCGATGAGCTTCGAGAGCAGTCCGCCGACGCTGTTGACATCGTCTTCGTCGATGCGCACATCGAAGTATTCGGCGAAGTCGGAGATCGACATGCGGGTGCTGATGATGAACGATCCGTCTTCGGCGGCGACGAGTTCGTCATCGCCGTTGTCGTATTCGTCTTCGATCTCGCCGACGATCTCTTCGACGATGTCCTCGATGGTCACCAACCCTGCGGTGCCGCCGTATTCGTCGATGAGGATCGCCAGATGCGTCGAATCCAGCTGCATCTGCCGCAGCAGGTCATCTGCCGGCTTCGTCTCCGGGACGAACAGGACGGTGCGGGCCAGGTTGCCCACGGGACGGTCGGCCTCCTCGGGGTGGAGATGGAGGCGGCGGGCGACGTCCTTGAGGTAGGCGACTCCGCGGACGTCGTCGAGGTCCTCCCCGCAGACGGGGATGCGGGAGAAGCCGGAGCGGAAGAACAGGTTCATCGCCTTCTGCAGGCTCACGTCCGCATCAACGGTGATGAGGTCGGTGCGCGGCACCATGACCTCGTTCGCCGAGGTGTCGGAGAGGTTGAACACCGACTGGATCATCTCGCGTTCGCCGTCTTCGATGATGTCGGATTCGCTCGCCCGCTCGACCAGGTCGCGCAGCTGTTCTGAGGTCACGAACGGACCGTCCTTGTACACCTGGTCCGGTGTGAGCAGATTGCCGAGCACGACGAGTATGCGGGTGAGCGGTTTGAGCGCGACGAGGACGATGCGCACGACCCAGCTGAGGTTGAGGCTGACTGCCAGCGACCGGCGCTTGCCGATCGTACGTGGGGAGACTCCGGCGATGATGAAGACCGCCACCGAGGCGGTGATCACCGTGAGGAAGACCATGAGCGGTCCCACGGAGTAGTAGGAATCGTAGGCCAGGGCGATGAACACCGTGGCGAGTGCTTCGAGGAAGTTGCGGACGAAGATGATGACGTTGATGTTCGTCGGCAGGTCCGCGAGGATCCTCTCGACACGCACCGCTGAGCGCTTGCCGTCCTCCTTCGCCTCTTCGACCGCATGGTGGGAGACGTTGAGCAGCGCGGCATCCACGGCGGAGAGGGTGGCTGCGATGATGAGGCACAGTGCCGCCCCGAGGAAGAACATGAACACGATCAGACCTCGGTGGGGGTGGGAATGTCGGTGCGACCGTCGTAGCGAGCCGCGAAGAAGGTCAGCAGCAGATGCCGCTGGAGAGCGAACATCTCTTCCCGCGCTTCGGGCTCACCGTGGTCGTAGCCGAGCAGGTGCAGGAATCCGTGGACGGTCAGCAGAAGGACCTCGTCCATCGTCGAATGACCGGCCGCCCGAGCCTGAGCCTCGGCGACCTCGGGGCAGATGATGATGTCGCCCATCTGACCTTCGGTCGGCTTCTCCGGCTCGCCCTGGTGGAGCTGATCCATGGGAAAGGACATCACGTCGGTCGGTCCTTCGAGGTCCATCCAGGTGACGTGGAGTTCGGACATGGCCGCTGAGTCGACCATGGTCACGGCCAGCTCCGCACCGGGGTGCATGTGCAGGGCTTCACCGAGATATTCGGTCAGGGCCACGACTTCGTCGAGGTCCACCTCGGCGTCGGTCTCGTTGAGGATCTCGGTGTTCATTCGGCATTCCCCCACAGGTCGTAGGCTTCGACGATCTTCGTCACCAGCGAATGCCGGACGACGTCCTTGCTGCCCAGTTCGCAGAACTGCAGGTCCTCGATTCCGTCGAGGATGTCGCGGACGACCTTGAGTCCGCTGCGGGTCTTGCCCGGCAGGTCGATCTGGGAGATGTCACCGGTGACGACCATGCGTGACCCGAAGCCGAGGCGGGTGAGGAACATCTTCATCTGCTCGGCCGTCGTGTTCTGTGCTTCGTCGAGGATGATGAACGCGTCGTTGAGAGTGCGCCCGCGCATATAGGCCAGGGGCGCGACCTCGATCGTTCCGGTCTCGATGAGCAGCGGGATCGATTCCGGGTCGACCATGTCGTGCAGGGCGTCATAGAGCGGACGCACATACGGGTCGATCTTGTCGTTGAGCGTGCCCGGCAGGTAGCCCAGGGACTCCCCGGCTTCGACGGCCGGCCGGGTGAGGATGATCCGTGAGACCTCTTTGTGCTGGAGGGCGTTGACGGCCATGGCCATCGCCAGGTACGTCTTGCCGGTTCCGGCCGGACCGATGCCGAAGGTGATCGTGTGGTTGCGGATGGCCCTGACGTAGTCGTGCTGGCCCATCGTCTTCGGACGGATCGACTTTCCCCTGGTGGAGAGGATGTTCGTGCCCAGCACCGCCGAGGCGGCCGCTCCCTCGGAGGAGAACGTCGTGACCCTCTCGATCGTCTCTTCGTTGATGCGATGGCCGGCCGCGTGGAGTTTCTTGAGTTCCCCGATGACGCTGACGAAAGCTTCGACGCGTTTCGGGTCGCCGGTGACCTGGACCTGATTGGCCCGGACGTGGATGTCGAGGTCGGCGAAGGTCTTCTCCAGGGCGCGCAGGTTCGATTCCCCGGGACCGAAGAAGGCGACGAGGTCGATGGAGTCGGGGATGACCAATCGCACGGTGTCACGATCGGCACCTTGGGTGTCCGTCACGGCATCATCGCGTGCGGCACCGTCGCCGGTGTCCGAGTCGGTGGGGTTCATGGAGTTCGGGTTCGGTGGGGTGATGTCCAGAATGTTCCTTTGCAAGTGAGCGCACCGTCACCGGCAGCGCCTGAGTGTGCTTCCATCCTAGTCCGATGCCTCACCAACGGCCCAATGAATTCTGGGCCAGGACGAGACCGGCGGGTCCCGCCGATGACGAGCGCAGGATCGTCGGTCCCAGCAGCACCGGGATTGCTCCACAGTCGGTCAGTGCATCGAGTTCGCCGTTGCTGATGCCGCCCTCGGGGCCGACGACGAAGACGATGCGCTCCGGCGGCTGCGCCGAGTCGTTCGCGATCAGGCTATTCAGCGCTTCGGAGAGCCTGCGCTGAGCGGTCTCGTGGAGGACGAAGACCGCATCGGCGTCGTCGAGGGTCTTGGCCAGGGCGGCTCCGCGGGCGAGGCCGTGGAGGATGGGAAATCGTGCTCGTCTGGCCTGCAGGGAGGCCGCTCCGAGGAGGTTCTCCCATTTCGCGGCCATCTTCTCCCGCTTCTTGGCCGGCCAGTCGGCGATCGAGCGTTCAGCGGCCCAGGGAATGACGTCGTCGACGCCGATCTCCGTGGCTGTTTCGATGGCCCGCAGGTCCCGGTCGCCCTTGGCCAGGGCTTGGACGAGGACGAGGCGCGGGCCCGTGCGCTCCTCGACCGTCACCTCGGTGACATCGATCGTCAGCTCATTCGCCGAGGCGGCCGTGACGGTTCCGCGCGCACGTGTGCCTTCCCCGTCGACGATGTCGATCTCCTCGCCGGGACCGATCCGACGCACCCGCACCGCATGCCCGGCCACGTCCTCACCGAGGGTGAGGGCGGACCCGACGACCGCCTCGGCGGCGGTGGCGGAACGGAAGACGGGAAGACTCACCGACCGGCGAACCTCTCACGCATGCGGGAGAACATTCCGCGGTTCTCGGTCGAGATCTGGGCGCGCGGAGTCTCTTCGCCGCGCAGTTCGGCGAGTTTCTCGAGCAGTTCGCGCTGTTCGTCGTCGAGTTTGTCCGGGGTGAGGACGTCGACGGTGATGAGCAGGTCGCCGCGGGTCTCCGAACGCAGGCGGGCGGCTCCGAGCCCGGGAAGTTTGACGATGGTGCCGGACTGGGTGCCGGCGGCGATGGTGAGGTCCTGAGTGCCGTCGAAGGTCTCGAACGGGATGGTCGCACCCAGGGTCGCTGCGGTCATCGGCACGGAGACGGCGGCCCGGAGGTTGTCGCCGTCGCGCTGGAAGACCTCGTGGCGGGTGACCATGACCTCGACGAAGAGGTCACCGGCGGGTCCGCCTCCGGGGCCGACCTCACCCTGGCTGCTCAGCTGGATGCGGGTGCCGTCGGAGACCCCGGCGGGGATCCGGATCTTCATGGTCCGCTGTTTGCGCACTCGTCCGTCGCCCTGGCAGTTGAGGCAGGGGTTCGGGATGACGGTGCCGAAGCCGTGGCAGGAGTTGCAGGTCTGGTTCGTGACCATCTGACCCAGCAGGGTCCGGGTCATGCGCTGGACGCTGCCGGCTCCGTGGCACAGCGAGCAGGTCTCGATCTTCGTGCCTTCCTGCGTGCCGGCGCCCGAACAGGTGTCGCAGACGACTGCAGTGGTGACATCGAGGTCGACGGTGCCGCCGAAGGCCGCGGTCTTCAGGTCGATATTGACTCCGACGAGGGCATCCTTGCCGCGCTGGGTGCGCGGGATCGGACCCCCGGCCTGACCGCCGCCGCCGCCGAAGAAGGTCTCGAAGATGTCGCCGAATCCGCCGAATCCGCCGCCGGCCGGGAAGCCCTGACCGTTCTCGCCGCCGCCCATATCGTAGTTGCGGCGCTTCTCCGGGTCGGAGAGCACATCGTAGGCCAGTGAGATGGCCTTGAATTCGTCCTCGTGACCGGGATTGACGTCCGGGTGGTACTTGCGTGCCAGCTTCCGGTACGACGACTTGATCTCAGCCGCGGAAGCATCTTTGGACACTCCGAGTGTTTCATAGTGATCGGCCACAGAAACTTCTCTCTCCCTGACGTAGTGGTCTTCTCTGTTCGTGGTGGTGGCTGCGTCCTTGCGCGGTGCTCACCGGTGATGCGCTGCCCGCCTGCGGGTGCCCCTGGTCGATGTCAAGGGACCTACCCTCGATCGAGGATCGAGGACACGTATTTGGCGACGGCACGGACTGCCGAGATCGTCGTCGGATAGTCCATTCGGGTCGGGCCGAGCACTGCCAGTCTGGCCGAGGAACCCGCGTCATGACCATATTCGGCGGCGACGACGGAAGTCGAGCTGAATGATTCGTGAGTATTCTCACGCCCGATGCGCACGCTGATCTCCTCGTGGTCTTCTGCCATCGAGGTGAGCAGCCTGAGCAGGACGACCTGTTCTTCGAAGGCTTCGAGGATCGGGGCCATCTTCTCTCCGAATTCGCTTCCGGAGCGGGCGAGGTTCGCGGTGCCGGCCATGATGATGCGCTCTTCACGCGTCGCGGCCACGAGGTCGACGACGGCGGCTCTGACCTGTTTGAGCCCGGAGTCGTCACGAGCGGTCGGCTCACTCGATTCGGTGGCGGTCGCCTCGGCGGCGGGGGCCGATCCGAAGACCTGCGCGAGTGTGCGTCCGGCGAATTCGGCGTTGATCTGATCGCGCAGTCCGCGGACGGCGTCTTCGTCGAGCGGGCTCGGGGTGATCACGGTCTTCTGCTCGACCTGGCCGGCATCGGTGATGAGGACGACGAGGATCCGGCCGGGTCCGAGACCGACGATCTCGATGTGCTTGATGCGCGCCCGCGACACCGTCGGGTATTGGATGAGCGCGACCTGTCGGGTGAGGCCGGAGAGGACGCGGACGGTGCGGTCGAGCATCTCGTCGAGATCGACGTCGCCGTCGATGAGCTGAAAGATCGCGCGCCGCTCGGCGGTGGTCAGCGGTTTGAACTCGTCGATCCGGTCGACGAACATCCGGTAGCCGAGGTCGGTGGGGATCCGTCCGGCAGAGGTGTGGGGCTGGGCGATATAGCCCTCTTGTTCGAGCGCGGCCATATCGTTGCGGATCGTGGCGGGAGAGACGCCGAGGGTGTGGCGCTGGACGATCGCCTTCGATCCCACGGGTTCGTTGGTGGCGACGAAGTCCTCGACGATGGCGCGCAGCACCTGTGCACGTCTGCTGTCGTTCATCGCGGATCTCCTCTCCGTCTCGCCGATCCATCGCGGTCCCGTGCCTGCGCTTGGCACTCTGTGAGTCTGAGTGCCAATTCTACGCCTCTCGTTCCCGGAATTCATTTCAGGGGTGGCCTGCGGGTCTGCACGCCTGCGGGACCGTCCTTGATTATGGTGGGTGCCCGTGAATGCTTTTGATCGATATGGTCCCGATGTGCTCTCCGGTTCCTCCCCGTCGTCGCACCGTCCGAAGAAGTCCCGCCAGGTCGAGCTCGGCCTGGGCATGGTTCTCGAGGATGCGATGAGCGGCTATGTCGGTGCTGTCGTCGGCGCGGAGAAGACCACGGCCGGTGTCGTCGTCAAGCTCGAAGATCGCGTCGGCAAGGTGCGTGCCTTTCCCCTGGGACCGGGCTTCCTCCTCGAGGGCCGGCCCGTCGATGTGCAGCTGCCGAAGAAGAAGGCGCAGCAGCCCGGACGGACGGCGTCGGGGTCTCGCGCCGTGGTCGGCGCGAAGGCTCGGGTGGCTCGTGGGTCGCGGATCTGGGTCGAGGGCAAGCACGACGCCGAACTCGTCGAGAAGATCTGGGGCGATGATCTGCGCATCGAAGGCGTCGTCGTCGAACCCTTGGGCGGTCTCGATGATGTCACCGACAAGCTCGAGGCCTTCGGTCCGGATCGGGACCATCGAGTCGGTGTCCTCGCCGACCATCTGGTTAATGGGACGAAGGAATCGAAGATCGCCGAGGCGGTCCGTGCCGATCCGCGCTACCGCGATGTCGTCCACATCATCGGTCACCCGTACGTCGATATCTGGCAAGCGGTGAAGCCCCACGTCGTCGGCATCCGCGAATGGCCGGTCGTCCCTCGCGGTGAGGATTGGAAGACGGGAATACTGCGTCGCATCGGATGGCCGCATGCCGACCATCGGGACGTTGCCCGCGGGTGGGTGCGCATCCTCGGGAAGGTGAGCACCATCGCCGATGTCGAACCGACGCTGTCGGGTCGCGTCGAGGAGCTCATCGACTTCGTCACCGTCGGCTGAGTGACTTCGGTGGTGCGGCGCGGTGGTTCTTGGTGGTCACGCGGATCTGTCGGCGTGTGCCGACGGCGTGTGCCGAATCTGTCACAGGAGTGAGGCTTTCCCGACATCCTCGGGACACTTGGCTCGGCTAGTGTGAATGGCAAGCGTTTCTCGAAAGGATCCCCATGTCGTATCACCCCGAGCAGCCGGGCAGCCGGCCGATGCCGCCGAACTACTCTCAGGCCTCAGGTCCGCAGCAGCACTACGCGCCGCAGAGCCAGCAGTATTCTCAGCCGCAGACGCACAGCGGTCAGACGAACTACGAGGGCCAGCCGGGATATGGTTCGCAGCGGGCGTACGGCGCTCAGCCGAACTACGGGGGCCAGCCGGGATACGGCGCGCAGCCGGGCTACGGTATGCCGCAGATGCACAACCCGGCGATGTTCGACTCCCGCTCCCTGCCTGAGCAAGCCTACGGACCCGGCTCCGAGCAGTTCTGGATGGCCCACGAACCCGACCGGACCACGGCATTGTGGACCCACCTCGGCTCGCTCATCTTCGGCTTCATGCCGCTCATCATGTTCCTTGTGAAGAAGGACGAATCGCCGTTCGTCCGCGAGCACTCACGTCAGGGTCTCAACGCGATGATCACGAACACGATCGTCACCTTCGGTGCGCTCTTCGTCTTCGGCTTCGTCGGTTTCATCCTGGCACTGGTGACCTTCGGGATCGGCATCATCGTCATGTATGCGGCGCTCATCGTTCCGCTCGTCTACTGCGTCTTCTACATCATCGCGGCCGTCGCAGCGAACAAGGGTGAGGGGTATAAGTTCCCGCTCACAATCAATTTCGTGAAGTGACCATTCCCGCTCACCCCGGGTTCTCTGGGGCTGCCCGGACTCTCTGGGTTAGTGTGGAGTGATCGCACACTCTGAAGGGACTCTCATGTCGGACAACCCGCAGCAGCCGAACAACGAACAGTCACAGCCGATGCCTCCGAACTACTCCCCGCAGTCGGGCTCGCAGCAGCCGTACACCCAGCAGCCACAGCAGGGTTCGCAGCCACAGCAGAGTGGTCAGGCCCAGCAGGATGGTCAGGCCCAGTACGGCTCGCAGCCGCAGACCCCTCAGCAGGGATCGCAGCCGGGCTATGGCTCGCAGCCGCAAGCCGGGTACGGCTCCCAGCAGCAGAATCCGGCCTCCGGATCTCAGCAGCAGAACCCTCAGCAGCAGTATGGTTCCCAACCGGGCTACGGTTCGCAGCAGGCAGGCGGCGCCCAGCAGCCGTACGGTTCTCAGCAGCCCTACAGCGCTCCGCAGGGACACCCTCAGCCCGGTTACGGATTCCAGGGAGCATCGTCGGCGCAGTCGGCTGCCGCAGGAGTGCCCATGGGGGCCGAACTGCCGGATGCGGCCTACGGCCCGAATTCGCTCGGATTCTGGAATGCAGATCAGAGTGAACGGACGACCGCACTGTGGTCGCACCTCGCTCACGCCGCCACCTATGTCGTCGGTGTCGGCTGGATCGTCACGCTCATCCTCTTCATCATCAATAAGGACAAGTCGCCGTTCCTCCGCCATCATGGCGCACAGTCGCTGAATCTGCTGATCATCGGCGTCATCGCGGCGTTCGGCATCGGGCTGATCGGCGGAATCCTCACGATCGTCGGAATCGGCTTCCTCATCCTCCTGCTCCTGCCGGTGCTCTCGATCTACATGATCGTCATCGAGATCATCGCCGGCATGGCAGCCAACCGCGGTGAAGGCTACCGCATTCCGATGACGCCGAACTGGATCAAGTGATCTGACGTCCAGTGAGAGCCTCACCCCGGCAGATTCGCTGAACAGCTCGCCCCGCCACTCGTTCCCGAATGGCGGGGCGAGACTCATTCACACGTATTCGGTGAGGATGCGCACCATATAGTCGGCC
Source organism: Brevibacterium sp. OS20 (assembly GCF_056837565.1). Classification (NCBI taxonomy): domain Bacteria; kingdom Bacillati; phylum Actinomycetota; class Actinomycetes; order Micrococcales; family Brevibacteriaceae; genus Brevibacterium; species Brevibacterium sp. OS20. The sequence continues at coordinate 2,303,022 of NZ_CM166367.1, forward strand.
ATGAGTCGTCCCTGCAGAGTCGGCTGGAACCAGCCGGTCGCGGCACCATCGGCGTCGAGCAGTCCCTGCCTGACGAAAGTCCTGATCGCCTGTTCGCTGCCCGGGGCCAGAGAATCGAGACGCAGCTCGCGGTCGATCCTGGCCGCCAGCATGATCCGTTCGATCTCCCGGGTCTGAACGTCGAGGACCTCACGACCGATCGCCGGGGACTCCCCCGCCAACAGCCGATCGGCCCAGGCACGGGGGTGTTTGGCATTCCAGAACCGCACGCCTCCGACGTGTGAGTGGGCGCCGGGCCCGAAGCCCCACCAGTCGGCATTGCGCCAATAGGCCATATTGTGCTCACAGCGGGTCTCGAGACCGGTCGACCAATTGCTCACTTCGTACCAGTGCAGACCAGCAGCGGAGATCGCTGCGTCGGCGATCTCGTATTTGTCGGCCAGGTCATCCTCATCAGGCATCGGCAGTTCGCCGCGGCGAACCATCGCACCCATCTTCGTTCCCGGTTCGACGATGAGGGAATATGCCGAGATGTGATCGACCTCGTTGGACAGCGCCACGTCGAGAGAGCGACGCCAATCGTCGATCGACTCCCCCGGGGTGCCGTAGATGAGGTCGAGGCTGAGCTCGAGGTCGGCGTCCTTGACCCAGCGGGCCACCTCGGGGATCTTCTCCGGGTCGTGGGTGCGGTCCAAGGTCGCAAGCACGTGCGGCACGGCCGACTGCATACCCATGGAGATCCGGTTGAAACCGGCTCCGGCAAGGGTCGCGATGTAGTCGGGGTCCAAGGTGTCGGGGTTGGCTTCGGTGGTGATTTCGACATTCTCGGCCAGGCGGAAGCGGGCGCGGACATCGTCCATCACCCCGGCGAGCACATCCGCTGCGAGCAAGGTCGGGGTGCCCCCGCCGAAGAAGATCGTCGAGACCTCACGGTCGCCGGCCCCCGCCTCGGCGAGGGTGGCCACGGACAGATCGAGCTCACGGGCGAGATTGCTGCGGTAGTCCTCGCGGGACGCGCCCGGGCCGAGATCGTCGGCGGTATAGGTGTTGAAGTCACAGTAGCCGCAGCGGACCCGGCAGTACGGGACGTGGATGTAGAGGCTCAGCCGCCGCTCCGCGGCCCCGATCCCCACCGATGTCGGCAGCGAACCGTCGCGCGGAGGGACCTCACCGGTCGGTTGTGCGGGCACTTACTTCTTGCTGTCCTTCGTCTCCGGCTCGTCGGAGGACAGGGCCGCGATGAACGCTTCCTGCGGAACCTCGACGGTGCCGACCATCTTCATCCGCTTCTTGCCTTCCTTCTGCTTCTCGAGCAGTTTGCGCTTACGGCTGATGTCACCGCCGTAGCACTTCGAAAGGACGTCCTTGCGGATGGCGCGGATGGTCTCGCGGGCGATGATGCGTGAGCCGATGGCCGCCTGGATGGGCACCTCGAACTGCTGGCGCGGGATGAGCTTGCGCAGCTTTCCGGCCATCGCCACACCGTAGGAGTAGGCGTTGTCGCGGTGGACGATTGCGGAGAACGCATCGACCTGGTCGCCGTGCAGCAGGATGTCGACCTTGACGAGGTCGGAGGCGTCCTGGCCGTCATCGGAGTAGTCGAGGGAGGCGTAGCCCTTGGTCCGGGACTTCAGCTGATCGAAGAAGTCGAAGACGATCTCGGCCAGGGGCAGCCGGTAGCGGATCTCCACACGGTCCGAGGACAGATAGTCCATGCCCTGGAGTTTGCCGCGGCGATCCTGGCACAGTTCCATGACCGCGCCGATGTAGTCGCTGGGGGTGAGGATCGTGGCCTGCACCATCGGCTCCCGGACTTCCTTGATCTTGCCCGTCGGGTACTCGCTCGGGTTCGTCACCACGGTCTCCGAACCGTCTTCCATGGTCACGTCATAGATCACGGACGGGGCGGTGGAGATGAGGTCGAGATCGAACTCCCGTTCCAGGCGGTCGCGCAGGACTTCGAGGTGGAGGAGACCGAGGAATCCGCAGCGGAAGCCGAAGCCCAGTGCCGTCGAGGTCTCGGGTTCGTAGGCGAGAGAGGCGTCGTTGAGTTTGAGTTTGTCCAGCGCGTCGCGCAGCACCGGGTAGTCGGACCCGTCGATCGGGAAGAGTCCGGAGAACACCATCGGTTTGGGCTCCCGGTAACCGCCGAGGGCCTCTGTCGCGGGCCCCGCAGCGGCGGTGACGGTGTCGCCGACCTTCGACAGACGCACATCCTTGACACCGGTGATGAGGTAGCCGACCTCACCGACGCCCAGTCCCTTCGTCGCCTTGGGCTCGGGCATGGAGGCGCCGATCTCCAGCAGCTCGTGGGTGGTGCCGGTCGACATCATCTCGATCTTCTCGCGTGGGGACAGAGAACCGTCGATGACGCGGACATAGGTGACCACACCGCGGTAGGTGTCGTAGACGGAGTCGAAGATCATCGCGCGGGCCGGGGCCTCGGCATCGCCGACGGGCGCGGGGATATCGGTAATGATGCGGTCGAGGACCTCCTCGACGCCTTCGCCCGTCTTGCCGGACACGAGCAGGCAGTCCTCGGGTTCGCAGCCGATGAGGTTGGCGAGCTCTTCGGCGTACTTCTCCGGCTGTGCAGCCGGCAGGTCGATCTTGTTGAGCACGGGGATGATCGTCAGATCGTTCTCCATGGCCAGGTACAGGTTGGCCAGCGTCTGGGCTTCGATGCCCTGAGCGGAGTCGACGAGCAGCAGGGCACCCTCGCAGGCGGCCAGGGACCGCGAGACCTCGTAGCTGAAGTCGACGTGCCCGGGAGTGTCGATCATGTTGAGCGCGTACGGGGTGTCCTCGTGCTCCCACGGCATGCGCACAGCCTGGGATTTGATGGTGATTCCGCGTTCGCGTTCGATGTCCATCCGGTCGAGGTACTGGGCACGCATATCGCGGTTCTCGACGACGCCGGTCATCTGGAGCATGCGGTCGGCCAGGGTCGATTTGCCATGGTCGATATGAGCGATGATGCAGAAATTGCGAATCAGCTCGGGTGAGGTGGCAGACGGTGAGATCCGCTTTGCAGCTTCCTTATTCACCTGAGGTGACATGAACGCCCTTTCTTTGACAGACCAGGTCCCCAGACAGACCGGATCCCCCATTGTTTCATGACTTGCGCGCGGACCTGGAATCCACGGGCGTGCACGTCGTGATCGTCCGGATCTTTCGCGATTCGCCCCGCCGAACGGTGCCGATCGGGGAAGATGGTCTCATGAGCGAATTCCGGGTCATGAGCTTCAACCTCCGCTATCCCGCGATGGACGGTCATCCGGTGGCCGAGCGGCTGCCCATCGCCGCCGATCTCATCCGGCGTGCACGTCCGCACCTCATCGGCACCCAAGAGGGCGAACTCGACCAGCTCGAGACGCTCATCAGCCTGCTGCCCGAGGAGTACATCTGGCTCGGAGAGGGCCACTCCGGTGGCAACTCCGGCGAGTTCACAGCCGTGATCCTCGATTCGAAGCGCTTCGATGTGGAAGGCGTGGACATCAGCTGGCTGTCCGAACAGCCCGACACCGTGGCCTCGGAATCGTGGGGAGTCTCGCATGCGCGCACCCTGACGACAGTCGATGTCCGCGACTTCGAATCCGACCGGCGTCTGCGTGTGCTCAACACCCACCTCGATCACAAGTCCGAGCGAGCCCGTCTCGAGTCCGGTCGGATCATGGCCGAGACCATCGCCGAGGCGGCCCATCCCTGCGTGGTCACCGGCGACTTCAACGTCGCCACCGGCTCCCCGGTCTACGACTTCTTCTGTACTGAGCTCGGCCTCACCGACACCGCCGCCGAGGTTCCCGGTGAGGACATCGGCACCTTCCACCGCTACAAGGGGCCGAAAGCAGGCGAGCCACGCATCGACTGGATCCTCACAACCCCGGGCCTGCGCACACTGTCCACGCGCATCGACACGTTCGAGGTCGACGGGAAGTACCCTTCCGACCATTTCCCCGTCGAGGCGGTCCTCGAATTCTCGTGACCGTGACGGCTCGTTCGACCGATCATTACGGGTCGTTTGCCCGTCCGCGTCGGCTCGTTCGCCCGACCGGGTCGGCACACAGTTCTTTGCAGCCTGTGACAGCCGGCTCGTTTAGGCTGGACGTATGAATTGGAGATCACTGGTCAATCGGGCCGCGAGAATCGGTGTCCGCGAAGGGCTGCGCTATCTGCGCCAATCGCAGTCGAAGAAGAACTCCGGAGGCGCATCGCAGCCGACGGATGCCAGCCGGCCGAATCCGGCACGGTCCGGCGGTGGAGGTGCCGCCTCGGCGGGTTCTGCCGATCGTTCCGACTCGGACGGCCAGGGCGGATCCGGTGCGTATCCCGGCGATTACACGGGCACGATCACGGTCAGCTACTCCCCCGACCTCGACGGCGACGCCGATCCGGGCGAAGTCGTCTGGGGGTGGGTCCCCTTCGAGGAGGACCACTCGCAGGGCAAGGACCGACCGTCCCTCGTCGTCGGACGTGACGGCCGATGGGTGCTCGCGCTCATGCTCACCAGCAAAGATCACATCCCGGGCGGCGTCGGCGAGGTCCGGCAGGACCGGCACGCGAAGTGGATGAACATCGGCACCGGGGATTGGGATTCGCAGGGTCGGCCCTCGGAGCTCCGCCTCGATCGCATCATCCGGCTCGATCCCGATTCGATCCGCAGGGAAGGCGCGATCATGCCCCGCGACGTCTTCGACCGGGTGGCCGGGCACATCTCCGGCTGAGCCCCGGCAGACCGACCGAGCGAAGCCTGCAGCTTCCCTGCGTTGCTGGGCGCGCAGGGATTTCCAGCCCGGGACGAGAGCCTGTATCATAGGTGATTGTGTCTTCATCAAGGCGTGTGTCTCGCCGAGGTCGGGTGAAGACGCCATCGGATTCGATGTCGTCGATGTGTTTCCCCGCGGAGATGATCATGTCGGTTCGATGCGCCCTCACGACCATGTACCACTAACACGAAAGAGTGTTGAAATTGGCTAATATCAAGTCCCAGATCAAGCGGATCAAGACCAACGAGAAGGCTCGTCAGCGCAACAAGGCTGTCCGGTCCGAGGTTCGGTCCTACGTCCGCGTCGTTCGCGAGAACATTGCTGCCGGCAACAAGGAAGAGGCACAGCAGGCTTATGCTGTGGCTGCCCGCAAGCTCGACAAGGCTGTTTCGAAGGGTGTTCTGCACAAGAACAACGCTGCGAACCGCAAGTCGCGCCTGGCCACGCAGATCAACGCTCTCTGAGCGCACGACTGAGGCTATAGCTTCACGGGGTCCGAACCACACGGTTCGGACCCCGTACTTTTTACTTATTACTACCTGACGGCGGCCCAGCAACCTCGCGCGAGGTTGCTGGGCCGCCGTCAGGTAGCAATTAGCGGAGGCGGGCTAGGCGGGCGACTTCTGAGACGAACCATTCGACGGCGTAGACGGGGTCACGTCCACCGCCCTTGACGGCCGCATCGGCCTCGGCTGCGGCGATGAGCGACTGGCCGAGCGCCACCTCGTTCCACCGCCTCACCTCCCGGCGGGCCCGGTCGACCTGCCACGGAGCCATCTTCAGCTCGGAGGCCAGCTCGCCGCTGGTGCCGGAGAACCCCTGCACCTTCGCCATACCGCGCAGCTTCATCGCAACTGCCGCCACCAGCGGGACCGGATCGGACCCGGTCGACAGGGCATGCCTGAGCAGGCTGAGTGCGTTCTTCGCGTCTCCGGCCACTGCCGCATCGGCGACCTTGAAGCCGGTGGCTTCGACCCGGCCGCCGTAGTACTGGTCGACGACCTCGGCGGTGATCGTGCCTTCGGTGTCTTCGATGAGCTGGTCGACCCCGGCATTGAGTTCGGCGAGATCAGAGCCCAGCGCCGACATGAGCGCGGCCATTCCCGCCTCGTCGATGCGCCGCTTCGCGGTCTTGAACCGGGTCTGGGCGAACTTCGCCCGATCGCTTTCGTTCTTCAGCACCGCCGCGTCGATGCGCGGGAAGCCGGCGGAGTCGAGTTTCTTGATGAGCTTCGCTCCCCGGTTGCCGCCGGCGTGCAGCAGCACCACGACGGCATCATCGTTCGGAGCGTCCAAATAGGCCAAAGCGTCACCCAGGAAGTCCTCCGAGCACTTCTCGACGGCATCGACGACGATGAGCTTCGAGGACGAGAACAGAGACGGTGAAGCCGCCATCGCCAACTCGCCGGCCTGGTATCCCGCTGCGTCGAATTCGATCTCTTCGGGATCCTGTTTCCGCGCGGCCGACACGATGCGTTCCTTGGCCATGCGCACGAGCACCGATTCGCCACCGGAGATCATGACGACAGGGGCCGGTTTCGCCGAGCTCCACGGGATCAGGGTCTTCTTCACTGCCATGGACCCCAGCCTATCGCGGCTGCCCGACATGACCGGCAAGGCGGACCGACACCCGCCGTCTCACCCCTTGTCCTCGGAACAGCTGTGGCCGGTGCTGAACCGACTCTGCGCGTAGAGCGCAACCGAACCGCAGTGATCGGTGCGCAGCACGGGCACGGGGCCGAAGGAGCGCAGTGACTTCTCACTCGGATGCCCGTAGCTGTTCTCCCCCACCGAGACGACGCCGAGACCGGGAGCCGCTGACGCGAAGAACTCGGGTGCCAGATCGGAGGAACCATGGTGCGGTGCGACGAGCACATCCACCGGTCGCACCTGTTGGGCGAGCACATACTGCTCCTCGGCGCCGACGTCGCCGGGCAGCAGAGTGCTCAGACCCTCCTGTTCGACCCGCACCACCAGGGAGTCTTCGTTGCGCAGCTCCTCGTCCTCTGCCGCAGGTACCGAGCGCAGGGGCGGCCACAGCACCTCCAGGCTCGCTGCCTCGAAGCTCAGCGTCCGGCCGCGGTGGGTGGGGACCGCCTCGGCGCCGATGTCAGCGATCACGCGCCTGACTTCGGGCGAGGACGCGACGTTCGCGGAGACGAACAGCCGATCGACCGTGCGCCCCCACGTCGTGCCCGCATAGCCGGCGAAATGGTCGGCGTCGAAGTGGGAGATGAACAGATCGAATTCCTCGATCCCGGATTCGTCGAGGCAGGTGTCGATGGGTTTCGGCTCGCGCCCCGTGTCGACGACAAGGCCCCGACCATCACCGAGGTTGATGATGGCAGCCGAACCCTGACCGACATCGCAGACGAGCACCAGCCAGTCCGCTGCAGGCGGCTTCGCCCTCACCGTGACGATGACGGCGGCCGTGAGCAGGCAGCACAGGACGAGGACGGGTAGACCCCAGAGGCGACGCCGCACGAGCATCCACGTACCGGTCACGGCGAGGCCGAGCAGCCCGAGCGCCAGCAGCGTTCCGAGCGGCGGCACCGGCCAGTCCAGTGCCGCTCCCGGCAGTGCGGCGCAGACTCGGGCAACGAGGACGATCCACCAGGCCGGAAAGGACCCGATCCACGCCAGCAGGGCAGAGGCGAAGTCGGCTCCGGGCAGCCCTGTCGTCACGATGCCGGTGGCCACGAGGCTGAGGAAGCCCGCCACCGTCGCCGGCATGACCGCGGGTGCGGCCGCGGCGTTGGCAGCGACCGACCACAGTCCGATGCGCGGGTCGATCGCCACCAGCACCGGGGTGCACGCGAGCTGGGCGACGAAGGGCACGATGAGCGCGGTCACGAGCACCGTGGGCAGCAGCGGCAGGTGCACGGCGAGACGGCGCAGCAGGATCGGGACGACGAACATGATCGCGGCGGTGGAGACCACGGACAGGACGAACCCCACCGAGGTGGCCAACACCGGCACGAAGGCGAGCAGCAGGCTCGCGGTCGAGCACATGACCGCGACCGGGGAGATCCCACCGCCGCGCAGAAACACGAGTGCCGCCGCAATCGCCATTCCGGCGGCCCGGATGGCGCTGGGTTCGAATCCGACGATGAAGACGTAGCCGAGGCAGGTGAGCACTCCGATGCTCACGCGCAGCCGTGGACCGGCTCGGCAGGCTCCGGCGAGCAGTCCGGCACCGAGGCTGACGATCGTGACGTTGCTGCCCGACACGGCCGAGACGTGGGTGAGGGAGACGACCCGCATATCGTCGATCATCCGGTCGTCCTGGGGCGAGGTGTCACCGACGACGAGTCCGGGCAGCAGCCGTCCTCCGTCGTTGCCGGCGGCGAGAGAATCGACGCGGAGTTCGGTGCGCAGCCGCTCACGCCACTGCCACAGTCGGTTCGGTGCTTCGAGCACCTGTGGTTCCGTATCGGTCGAGCGGATATCGTCGAGGCGCTGAGTGCGCATCCGCACGGTCGTTCCGTCGGCAGCGATTTCGGGACTGAGCACGTGAGTGAATCCGGTGGTGGTGAGCAGCGTCAGTCGCGTCCAGCCGGACGCTCCGGGTTCGCTGTGGCCGACGACGAGCCCCGTGGTCTCGGCCTCATCATCCGGTCCGTGGGCGGCGGCCAGGGCGGTGATCTGGATCGTCAGCAGACAGGTGAAGACGAGAGCACCGACACCGAGGTGGTGGTGCCGTCGCAGGATCACGATCCCGAGGAGTCCGAGCACGGGAACGCCGAAGAGCACCCATGGCTCCGGTGACAGGAGTGCGCTGGCCCAGAGGCCGGCTGCACAGCAGAGGAGGCGGACGGAGCCCGGCCACAGCGCCGCCCGCTCCCGCACCCAGGCAACCGCAGCCGCGCACACATGTCGCAGGGCAATCAGTCTGCGCTCCCACGCCTGCTGCCAGGATCGCCTCGTTCGCAGCTGTGTGTGCGCGGCTGCGGGGCCCGGGTCAGCCGACGGTGACAAGGTCTTTGAGGCTTTCGAAGGTCTTCGGCCCGATGCCTTTGACGAGCAGCAGATCATCGACGCTCGCGAACGGCTGCTGGGTGCGGTGGCTGATGATCGCCTCGGCTGTGACGGGTCCGACCCCGGGCAGCGTCTCCAAGGTGGTGGCATCGGCGGTGTTGAGGTCGACCTTCCCCGCCTGACCGGGTGCCCCGCCGCTCGCGGCTGCAGATGAATCCGCGGATCCCGGCGAACCGCCTCCTCCCGCGCCCCCTCCCCCACTTCCAGACGAACCGGTTCCGTCCTGACCGGTCCCGTTCGCCCCGGTCCCGTTCGCATCGGCACCATCGACTCCGGCTGCCGGTTCTTCGCCTTCTGTCGGGATGTGGATCTGCTCACCGTCGGCGAGCACGCGCGCCAGATTCACCGCTTCACCGTCGGCTCCGGCGCTCAGTCCTCCAGCGGCTTCGACGGCGTCTTGGACCCGCGCACCTGCCTTCAGCGTGACCACGGAGGGGTCGTTGACCGCCCCGGTGATATGGACGGTCACCTCGCCGTTCGCATTCGCCGACTTCGCCGAGGCGGCTCCTTCCTGTCCTGCGGCTGATCCCGCCGATCCCTCACCGGCTTCTCCTGTTTCACCTCCCTCGCCGGTCGCGGCAGGCGACTGACCGGCTCCTGCGCCTTGGCCGGGATCGTCACCGCCGCCCACGGGCGAATGCTGTGCAGCGGGACGGAAGAGGAAGAAGGCGAGAACGAGGATTCCGACCGTGGCGATGCCGAGAGCTGCCAGCACGGGCAGACGCACGCGACGGGGCTCGACGGGTTCTTCCTCACCGGCGGTGTCGGCGGCATAGACGTCGCCCGGCACCCAACCGCCGCGCTCGGCACTGGCGCCCAGGAGGCCGGCGAAACGATCATCCGGAGACACAGCCATGGTCCGAGGTTAGGAAGCGCCGGTACGCAGCGGCCAGGGCAGAAGCGTCGCCTGTGGACAGAGCATCTGCGTCCACAGGGCAGAGGTGATCAAGTCACCCGAGCATCCCCAGGCAGGAATGTGTGAGTCAGGGTGTGGTCTGCACGGTCACACCGACCGTACCGGGGCCGACATGCGCGGTGATGATCGTCGACAGCGTCCTGAACGACGAGTCGAATCCGAGCTCGCGCAGCCGTGAGCTCAACAGCTCGGCATCCGCTGTGTCCATCTCCCCTTCGGCGTTCTGGACCTCGACGTGCACGGTGTCCTCGGGATCGGCCACCTCCGCAGCGGCCTGCGCGGCCAAGGCGACGATCTTCTCCAGGGCTTTGGTGCGAGTGCGCACCCGGGCCAGCGGAACGACGACTCCAGCGCTGAGACCGAGCACGGGGACGATCTGCAGGGCCCGGCCGAGCAAGGAGGACGCGGCGCCGATCCGGCCGCCTCGGCGCAGGTGTTCGAGGCTGCCGGGGGCGAACACGGAACGAGTCTCGGCCGCGCACCAATCGGCGATGGTTCCGGCGATCGATTCGACGTCGAGTCCCTGCCGGATCCCGGCCACGGCTACAGACAGTGCCCCGGCCAGTCCCGCCGAGGTGGTCCTCGAGTCGACGACATCGACGAGGATGTCCTCGGCTTCGGCGGCCTTGACCGCGGAATCGCGGGTGCCCGAGAGCTCCGCGGACATGGTCACGACGATGATGGCTTCCGCGCCGTCCTCGTGCAACCGTGCATAGGCGTCGGAGAACTGGGCCGGGGTGGCCATGGACGTGGTGACCTCGACTCCGTCGGTCATCTTCGCGCACAGATGCCCGGCATCGACCTCACCGTCGGCGAAGGCGACCCCGCCGATGAGCACGGTCAGCGGCACCACGGCGAAGAGACCGCCGGTGGCCTCGCTGAGCGCTTCGCGTTCGTCCGCGGAGAGCTGCGCCGTAGAGTCGGTGACCAGCCCGATTCTCATGGACGGCCCAGGGCTCGGTAGGTCCAGCCCGCTGCCCGCCACAGTTCGGGAGTGAGCACATTGCGGCCGTCGACGAGCACTTTCCCACTCACGAGCTCGGCGGTCGCCGCCGGGTCGAGGTCGCGGTATTCGCGCCATTCCGTCAGCAGCAGCACGGCTTGCGCCCCGGTGATCGCCTCGGCGGTGTCGGCGACGTAGTCGAGTTCGGGGAACGACTTCTGCGCATTCCCGATCGCCTGCGGATCGGTGACGGTGACCAGCCCGCCCTGGGTGGCGATGAGCCTGGCCACGGCCAGGGCCGGAGAGTCACGGACGTCATCGCTGTCGGGCTTGAACGCGGCGCCGAGGATGGTGATCTTCTTGCCGATGAACGACCCGCCCAGGGCATCGCGGGCGATGTCGACCATCCGCACACGACGGCGCATGTTGATCGAGTCGATCTCCTTAAGGAACGCCACCGCCTGATCGGCGCCGAGCTCCCCGGCCCTGGCCATGAAGGCGCGGATGTCCTTGGGCAGGCATCCGCCGCCGAATCCGAGCCCGGCGTTGAGGAACTTGCGGCCGATCCGGTCATCCATGCCGATCGCATCGGCGAGCTGGGTGACATCGGCTCCCGATGCTTCGCAGAGTTCGGCCATGGCGTTGATGAATGAGATCTTGGTGGCGAGGAACGAGTTCGCCGCGGTCTTGACCAGCTCGGCGGTCGCGAAGTCGGTGATCATCCGGGGCGTGTCTTCGGCGAGGATCGAGGCGTAGACCTCGTCGAGAGTTGCGGCCGCGGCCTGCCCCGGCTCACCGTCGGCGACTCCGTACACGAGACGATTCGGGTGGAGGGTGTCCTCGACGGCATGGCCCTCGCGCAGGAATTCCGGGTTCCACATCATGGCGGCGCCGGTGTCGGCGATGATTCCGGCCAGACGCTCGGCGGTGCCCACGGGAACGGTCGACTTTCCCACAACCACCGACGTCGCAGTCAGGTGCGGGTGCAGGGATTCCACGGCCGCATCGACATAGGTGACATCGGCGGCGAACTCACCGGGCTTCTGCGGAGTGCCTACACATACGAAGTGCACGGTGGCGTCGGCGGCGCGGGAGATCTCGGTGGTGAATTCGAGTTTTCCGCGCTCCTGAGCCTTCACGAGGAGTTCACTCAGTCCCGGTTCGTAGAAGGGCGGACGACCGGAGGTCAGGGCCTCGACCTTCTCCGTGTCGACATCGACTCCCGTGACCTCATGGCCCAGAGACGCCATGGCCGCCGCATGGACCGCGCCCAGATATCCGCAACCGATGACTGAAATCTTCAAACCGAGCTCTCCTGGGTATTGGCATGCGTTTTCGACCACACTATATGCCACCCGGTTGCACGATATGTGGAGGTTGAAACAGTAGGCTTGGAATTGTGAAGCGTTTCCTTGATTTCCTCACCAACTCACCGGCCGCCGTGACGTTTGCGGTGCTCACCGTGCTCGGCATCATCGCCTTCGCCATCCCCGGGCTGCACTCTGCCGCCTGGATCATCGGGCTCGTGCTGTGTCTCGGCGTGATCGCCGCGCTGCTGATGTTCCACGGCGAATGGCGACGTGCCCAACAGCAGATCGACGCACTGCGCCAGCAGCTCAGCGTCGAACGCGGTCGGATGGACACTCTCGGACTGACCCCGGTGGACGACAAGGTCGAGTTGCTTCCCGATGAGCGTCGCGCCCGCCGCATCCTCGAGCTCATCCCGGATTCGTCGGGCCTCGTCCAGTCCCTGCGCCTCGATGCGACCTTCGCCACCGTCGCCGTCGACGAACTCGAACCGCTCACCACCTTCTGTGCCGAATTCAAGAAGGCCAGCTTCGACAACCCCCGCTCGCACACCGCGTTCATGAACCTCTATCGGGCAGCCGAGGGCCTGTCGATCTGGGTGAAGGAGGAGACCCAGGTCTCCCCCGATGATGCCGGCACCCGTGAGATCCGTCCCGGCGATGCCCGCAAGGACGGCTGGCGCGGCTACACCGAGGCTCAGAGCCGGGGCGAACGCCTCAGCGACGACTTCGTCTCCTCCCGGTGGGAGTTCAACCAGACAGCACTCGAACTCGGACTCGTCTCAGGCACCCCGCCGTTCAACGACTGACAACGTTCGACAGACGACGTTCGGTAAAAAATTGAGGCCCTCACATTGTGAGGGCCTCAATTGCTGCCAGTGTTCACGTGCTCGGCTCAGTGCCGGATCCACCACGAATCCAACGGAGCCACGGGGGTGCGGCGTTTGTGCTCTGAGCGGCGGTACTTCTCGATGAGCGCCGAGGCGGCCGCGGGCTCGATCTCCTTCCCCTCGAGGAAGTCATCGATCTGGTCATAGCTCAGACCCAGCGACGATTCGTCCGTCTGCCCGGGTTCGTCATCGAGCAGATCCGCGGTGGGGACCTTGACGATGAGATGTTCGGGAGCGCCGAGGTGGCGCAGCAGTTCCCGTCCCTGCCGTTTGTTCAGACCTGCCAGGGGGATGACGTCGGCTGCGCCGTCACCGAACTTCGTGAAGAACCCGGTGACCGCCTCGGCGGCGTGGTCCGTGCCGACGACGAGCGCTTTCTTCTCCCCTGCCAGCTCGAACTGCGCGATCATCCGCATCCGGGCCTTGACGTTGCCCTTGCCGAAATCGGTTATCGGCTCTCCGGTGGCCTTCTCGTACTCCTCGGCGGCCGCATCCGTGGCGGCGCCGATGTTGATCGCGAGTTCGTGATCGGCGGCGATGAACGACAGAGCGTCCTGGGCATCGGCCTCATCGGTCTGCACATGGTGAGGCAGGCGCACGGCCCAGAATTCGGCATCGGCCCCACGGCGGCGCAGGTCCTCCACCGCCAGCTGGCAGAGCCTGCCGGCCAGTGTGGAGTCCTGCCCGCCGCTGATGCCGAGCACGAGACCTCTGACTCCGGTGGTGAGCACATAGTCGACGAGGAACTCGACACGCCGGGCGATCTCCGTCGCCGGATCGATCTGCGGTCGCACGCCGAGGGCGTGCCGAATCTCGTCTTGGACTCTGTCGTTCGTCATGCTCACACCAGTCGTAGTCGGGGGCGAAGCGCCGCCGTTCGGCGCCCGCACTCATGCAGTCTCCCAGATGCCGTGTTACGGCGAAGTATCGGCCGGGTCTCAGGCGTCGGGGACGATGTTGACGAGCTTGGGGGCTCGCACGATCACCTTGCGCACTCCGGCGCCGCCGAGGGCCTTGACGGCGTTCGGCGATTCGAGAGCCAGCTTCTCGAGTTCTTCTGCGGTGATGTCCGGGGCCACCTCGAGCCGTGCGCGCACCTTGCCCTTGACCTGGACCACACAGGTCACGGTCTCGGCGACGAGGTGGTTCGGGTCCGCCTCGGGGAAGGCCGCATAGGTGACCGTCGACTCGTGTCCGAGACGTGACCACAGCTCTTCGGCCAGGTGCGGTGCGAAGGGTGCGAGCATGATCGTCAGCGGTTCGAGGACGTCCCGGGTCGCACCGCCCTGTTTGGTGGCATGGTTGGTGAGCACGATGAGCTTGGAGATCGCGGTGTTGAACCGCAGATGGTCCATGTCCTCGCGCACACCGTCGATGACCTGGTGGAGGACCTTGAGCGATTCGGCGTCGGCCTCACCGTCTGCGACCACGGACTCGCCGGTGGTCTCGTCGACGAAGAGTCGCCACACGCGCTGCAGGAACCGCTGTGCGCCGACGACGGCGCGGGTGTCCCAGGGACGGTCCTGTTCCAGCGGGCCCATCGACATCTCATAGACGCGGAAGGTGTCGGCACCGAAGGCGTCGTACATCTCGTCGGGCATGACGGAGTTCTTCAGCGATTTGCCGATCTTTCCGTACTCCCGATTGACCTGTTCGCCGCCCAACCAGAACGTCAGCTCACCGTTCGATTCGGTTCTCTCCTCCACCTCGGCGGCGGGGACGTAGACGCCGCGGGAATCGGTGTAGGCATAGGCCTGGATGTATCCCTGGTTGACCAGACGGTGGAACGGCTCGGACGAGGAGATGTGCCCGAGGTCGAAGAGGATCTTGTGCCAGAAGCGGGCATAGAGCAGGTGGAGCACAGCGTGCTCCTGTCCGCCGACGTAGAGGTCGGCGCCGCCGCGCGGTTTCGAGGCCCGCGGTCCCAGCCAGTACTTCTCGTTGGCGGGGTCGACGAGGCGTTCGTCGTTGTGTGGGTCCGCGTAGCGCAGCTGGTACCACGAGGATCCGGCCCAGTTGGGCATCGTGTTCGTCTCACGCTGGTAGGTCTTCGGACCGTCGCCGAGGTCGAGTTCGATGCTCGTCCATTCCTGGTTCCTGCTCAGCGCCGGTTCGGGACGGCTGTCGGCATCGTCGGGCGCGTAGGTCCGCGGTGCGAAATCGTCGACTTCGGGCAGCTGGACGGGCAGCATCTCGTCGGGCAGAGCAATCGGGGTGCCGTTCTCGTCGTAGACGATCGGGAACGGTTCGCCCCAGTAGCGCTGGCGCGAGAACAGCCAGTCGCGCAGACGGTACTGGGTGGACTCGGTGGCCAGTCCTTTTCCGGCCAGCCATTCGGTGACCCGGGCCTTCGCCGCGTCGATCTCGAGGCCGTTGATGTCGATCTCGGCGTTGGCCGAGTTGATCATCACGCCGGTGCCGGTGAACGGCGCGTCCTCGTCGTGGTCGGCCGGAGGCTGCACAGTGCGGATATAGGGCAGTCCGAACGCCTTTGCGAAGTCCCAGTCACGGGCGTCTTCGGCCGGCACGGCCATGATCGCTCCGGTGCCGTATCCCATGAGCACATAGTCGGCGATGAAGATCGGAACCTCGGCCCCGGTGGCCGGGTTGAGCGCATAGGAGCCGGTGAAGATGCCGGTCTTCTCCCGGCTCTGCTGCCGGTCGGCGTCGGTCTTGGCCGCAGCGGCGCGCTGGTAGGCGGCGATCGCCTCGGCGGGGGTTGCCTCTCCCCCGCGCCAGGACTCGGGGGTGGACTCATCCCAGACCTCAGCGGTCAGGTCGGCGACCTGCGGGTGTTCAGGGCTGAGGACGAGGTACGTGGCGCCGAACAGGGTGTCCGGGCGGGTGGTGTAGACCTCGATGTCGGACGCATCGTCACCGGCGATGGGCAGGCGCAGCAGGGCGCCCTTCGACCGGCCGATCCAATTGACCTGCATGGCGTGGATCGCATGCGGCCAGTCCAGCACGTCGAGGTCGTCGATGAGGCGGTCGGCGTACGCCGTGATGCGCATGTTCCACTGGCGCAGACGGCGGGTGAATACCGGGTAGTTTCCACGCTCGGACAGACCCTCGGCGGTGACCTCTTCATTGGCCAGCACGGTGCCCAGCCCTGGGCACCAGTTGACCGGGGATTCGGAGACGTAGGCGAGGCGGTAGCCCTGCAGAACGTACTCGCGCTCCGCCGAGCTCAGCTCCGACCAGGTGCGACCGTCGGGTGTAGGGCGGGCACCGGAGGCGAACTGCTCGATGAGCGTGTCGATCGGTCGAGCCGCGCCTTTGGCCTCACCATCGGGGGTGGTCGCCTCGGTGTCGTACCAGGAATTGAAGATCTGCAGGAAGATCCACTGCGTCCATTTGACGAATTCGTCGTCGGTCGTGGCGAAGCGACGGCGCACATCGTGGGCCAGCCCCAGGCGACGCAGCTGCTCGGTCATGTTCGCGATATTGGCATCGGTGGTGATGCGCGGGTGCTGACCGGTCTGCACCGCGTAGAGATCGGCGGGCAGTCCGAAGGCGTCGTAGGACAGGGCATGCATGACGTTGCGTCCGCGCATCCGCTGGTAGCGGCCGTAGACGTCGGTGCCGAGGTAGCCCAGCGGGTGGCCGACGTGCAGTCCCACACCGGAGGGGTACGGGAACATGTCCATGATGTACAGGGACTCGCGCTCGCTGAGGTCGGCCGGCGGACCGTAGGGCGACGAAGCATCCTGGGAGTCGAGCTCGCCGAGGTCTCCGGTGGGGTTCGGGGTGTGGAACGTGCCCGATTCCTCCCAAGTGCGCTGCCAAGACTTCTCGATCTTTTCGGCCAGCGCCGCATCATAGCGGAAACCGGTCTCCTCAGGGTTCGTCGTCATTACCTTCCTTCGCAGAACAGACGTGAGCGGGTTCTGACCATCGTACTCTGAACGCCCCCTGATTCGACTTGGTTAGACTGCTCACAGGTCAGCGGACGCCGGTTATCTCGGCAAACGTGATCGATTTCACTGAGACCCGGCCGAACTGTAAGATAACCGAGCAGTAACTTACGTCCTCGAAGGAGACTCATGAGCTCAACGACCATGCCGCAGTCGTCAACACCCGTCGTCGGTTTCGAGGTCGATACCGCCTCGTCGACCACCGATATCTTCCTCAGCACAGTCGCTGAGAACCCCAGCCGCCCTCTGGTCGCCAAGCCCGACGGGGACGGTTGGAACGAACTGACCGCGGCCGAATTCCTCGCAGAGGTCAAGGCGGCCGCGAAGGGGCTCATCGCCTTGGGCGTGGGAGTCGGTGACCGGATCGCGATCTTCGGCCCCACCTCCTACGAGTGGACGCTCAGCGACTATGCCATCTGGTACGCCGGCGGAATCTCCGTGCCGTTCTACGACACCTCTTCGGAGAGCCAGCTCAGTTGGATGCTCACCGACGCCGATGTCACTCGTGGGCTCGTCGCCACTGGCGACCATGCCGATCGGGTGCGGGCGGCGGCCAAGGCTGCCGGACGGGAAGAGCCAGCCCTGCGGGTCTGGAACGAAGGCGCTTTCGCCGATCTCACCGAAGCCGGCAAGGCCGTCACCGATGAGGAGCTCGAAGCCGCCCGTTCGCAGGTCGGCTCCGATTCCGTGGCGACGATCATCTACACCTCCGGCACCACCGGAAAGCCCAAGGGCTGTGTGCTCACCCACGCGAACTTCGTGCAGACCGCCCAGGCCGCGCGCCACCAGATCCCCAGCGTTCTCGACACGAAGATGCGCTGCCTGCTGTTCCTGCCGCAGGCCCACGTCTTCGCCCGGTTCATCGAGGTCCTGGCCATCAGCAACGGTGCTCTGCTGGCGCACCAGTCGGACCTGACGAAGCTCACCGATGCCATGGGCAGCTTCCGTCCGTCGTTCATCCTCGGTGTGCCCCGGGTCTTCGAGAAGGTCTTCAATTCCGCGCTGGCGACCGCTCAGGCAGGCGGCAAGGAGAAGATCTTCCGCCGTGCCGAGCAGGTCGCCGTCGCCTATTCGAAGGCACTCGACACCGGCAAGGTGCCCACCGGGCTGAAGCTCCAGCACGCCCTGTTCGACAAGCTGGTCTATTCGAAGCTGCGCGCGGTCATGGGCGACAACGTCACTCATGCGGTCTCCGGCGGCGGTGCGCTCGGCTCTCATCTCGGCCACTTCTTCCGCGGACTGGGCATCATCGTCCTCGAAGGCTACGGACTCACTGAGACCACGGCACCGATCACCGTCAATATTCCGGAGAAGTCGAAGATCGGAACCGTCGGCGTGCCGCTGCCGGGCGTCTCGGTGGCGATCGCTCCCGACGGTGAGATCCTGGCCAAGGGCGTGCCGGTCTTCCGCGAGTACTGGAACAACCCCGAGGCCACGGCCAAGGAGTTCCACGACGGTTGGTTCGGCACCGGTGACCTCGGCTCGCTCGATGACGACGGCTACCTCACGATCAACGGCCGCAAGAAGGAGATCATCGTGACCTCCAGCGGCAAGAACGTCGCCCCGGCTCCGCTCGAGGACGTGCTGCGTCGCCACCCGATCATCGGCCAGCCGGTGCTCGTCGGCGAGAACCGCAAATTCGTCTCGGCGCTGATCTTCCTCGATTCGGAGATGCTGCCGGGCTGGCTGAAGAACCACGATCTGCCGCAGATGAGTCTGCGCGAAGCCGCCGAGGACGATGCGGTCCAGGCCGAAGTGGCCAAGGCCGTCGAACAGATGAACAGGACCGTCTCGCGGGCCGAAGGAGTCAAGAAGTTCACAATCCTGCCGATCGAGCTCAGCGAGGAGAACGGCTACCTCTCTGCCAAGCAGTCGGTCAAGCGTCACCTCATCAATAAGGACTTCGCCGCCGAGATCGACGCGCTCTACGCCGGCTGACGCACAGCCGCTGCCGCCTGGGACATAGTCGCTGAACTCAGCCTGCGGGGTACGGCCCGGGCACGGACTCGAACGGTCCGTCCCGGGCCGCCGTCGTCCCGCCTCGGTGGCGGTGGGCGGACTCCTCCCAATCGGGAGGGCATGGCAATGGTGACGTCGTCCCGCCTCGGCGTGGGCCTGCCTCAGCGTCGTAAGCTGAGGACAGAAGTCGAACTCATCGATCTCATTGGAGGCAGCGTCATGTCCGAGACCACCGATCACACACCCAGCTACGTGACCGAAGGGGCGGAATTCAACCGGGATACGAACTACATCGACGATCGCATCCTCAACGATCCCAACGCTCAGTGGCCCGTCGAACCGGGCCGCTACCGCCTCGTCGCCGCCCGTGCCTGCCCGTGGGCGAACCGGACGATCATCGTCCGTCGCCTCCTCGGGCTCGAGGACGTCATCTCCCTCGGCATGCCCGGCCCCACCCACGATGCGCGGTCGTGGACCTTCGACCTCGACCCGGGCGGGGTGGATCCGGTGCTCGGCATCGAACGCCTGCAGCAGGCGTTCTTCGCCCGTTACCCGGACTATCCGCGCGGAATCACCGTGCCGGCCGTCGTCGACGTGCCCACCGGCGTCGTCGTCACCAACGACTTCCCGCAGATCACGGAGGACTTCTCCACCCAGTGGACCGAATACCACCGAGAGTGTGCCCCGAATCTCTGGCCCGAGGAATCGCGGGAGGAGATGGAGAAGGTGATGCGCCATATCTACACGGAGATCAACAACGGGGTCTACCGCTGCGGTTTCGCCGGCTCCCAGGACGCCTACGAGGCGGCCTTCGACCGCCTATTCAACGCGCTCGATATCGTCGAGGATCGGCTCAGCCGGTCACGGTTCCTCATGGGTGAGACCATCACCGAGGCGGATGTGCGACTGTTCACGACGCTCGTGCGCTTCGATCCCGTCTATTTCGGTCACTTCAAGTGCAACCGGCAGCCGCTCACGGCGTTCGAGAACCTGTGGGGCTACGCCCGCGACCTGTACCAGACGCCGGGCTTCGGCGACACGGTGGACTTCGAGCAGATCAAACAGCACTACTACATCGTCCACCAGGATGTGAACCCGACGCAGATCGTGCCCAAGGGCCCCGACCTCTCCGGTTGGCTCAGCGATCACGGTCGCGACCGGAAGTTCGGCGGATCCCCCTTCGGCGAGGGAACCGCTCCCGGACCCGTCAAGCCCGGCGAAGAGGTCGCACCAGCGCATACGGCAGCGGCCTGGGTGAGCTGAGCCGAGGAATCACCTCAGACCTCGAATTCTCCGGGCTCGATATGATCGTCTTCGGTCGTGTCGAGCCCGGCGGCCTTCTTCCGTCGCTGTTTGCGGATCTTGAACACGATCCACACGATGACGAAGACGACGACGGCGACGATGACGACGTTCTGGAAGTAGCCGGCGTAGGTCTCGACGACCGACCAGTTCTCACCGAGGGTGAAGCCTGCGACGATGAGGATCGTGTTCCAGATCGCGCTGCCGGCCGTGGTCAGCAGCAGGAACTTGGTCAGGCGCATGTCCCGCATTCCGGCGGGGATGGAGATGAGCGACCGGAAGATCGGGATCATCCGACCGAAGAACACGGCCTTGTCCCCGTGCTTGTCGAACCAGTCAACGGTCTTATGCACGTCGTCGACGTCGACCAACGGCATCTTCACCGCGATCCGGGCGATGCGTTCGATGCCGATCCACTTGCCCAGCGCCCACAGCAGAACCGCGCCGACGACCGAACCGATCGTGGCGAAGACGATCGCGGCCACAATGTTCATCTGGCCTTGACTGGAGGTGAATCCGGCCAGAGGCAGGACGAGCTCACTGGGGATGGGCGGGAAGATGTTGTCGAGGAAGACCATGAACCCGACACCGACCGGCCCCAAGGTCTCCATGATCGTCACGGTCCAGGCCGAGAACCCGCTGAGATTGTCAGCAGCGCTGCCGCCGGCGGCGAGGACATCGGCAGGAACTCCGCCGGCAGGCAGGCCGGCAAGGCTGTCGGTGGCAACGGGTGCGAAATCGGCAGTCGGAGCGAACGAATCAGTGATCGGCATGGTCAAAAGTCTAGATAAGGGCGCGGCCTGCCGCTCACAGTACGCTCACAGCGGCTAGTGTGGAAACGAACACCTCAGACCGGAATACGAACGCACCTTGCGGATACGCATCGAAGGAGCACACACGTGGCACCTGCCAAAGTACTGGCCTCGCGCAACACCGTCGCTGAGGTCGGCCACAATGCCGTCAACCGACCCGGACCCGCCCACCTCATGCGCGCAGTCCAGCGTTTCGGACAGCGTCTGGGCAATCAGTTCGGTGCCGCGATCACCTACTTCCTCGTTCTCGCGGTCATGCCCATCGCCATGGTCAGCCTCGCGAGCATCGGATTCGTCCTCGACGTCGCCCGCCCCGAGCTCCTTCCCGAGGTCACGAAGCAGATCGAGACCTTCACCGCCGGCAACTCCTCGCTGACCGAGCAGCTCGAGAGCTTCCTCCTCGACTGGCAGGGAGTGGGAATCATCGGTATTCTCACCGGCCTCTACACAGGTCAGGGATTCATCGGCAACCTCGGTGCCGCGGTGCGAGCCCAACTGCACGACGACTTCGACGATGCCGTGCCGGAGAAGTCCTTCGTCAGCAAGGTCATCAACAACGTGATCACTCTCATCGGCCTCATCATCGGCCTCCTCCTGGCCGTGGCGCTCACCGTCGTCGGCACCGGTCTTCGCTCGATGATCGCCGACTTCCTCGGGCTCGGCGGATTCGCCGGCAGTCTGCTGTTCATCGTTCCGGTCATCCTCACCTTCGGCGCCGCCTGGCTGATCTTCTGGTTCCTGTTCACGATGCTGCCGGAGAAGCCGGTCGACAAGCAGGCGAAGAACCGCGGTTCGCTCATCGGCGCGACCGCGTTCCTCATCCTCATCAACTTCTCCACGGTGCTCGTCAATCTCTTCTCCGGGAACAAGGCCGCCGGTGTGTTCGGGTCGATCATCGCGATCATGCTCACCCTCAACGTCTTCGCCCGCATCATCCTGTTCATCGCCGCGTGGATCGGCACGGCGAAACCACCGCGGCCGCGCGAAGAGGAGCCGGAGTATCGGTTCGTCGAACCGAAGGTGCAGGCGCAGAGCCTCGGCGCGCTCATCACCGGTGCGGGAATCGTGGCGCTGACCCTGCTGGGCTTCAAACGGTTCGAGGAACGCCGGTCCGATCGCGAATAGGCGAGACGGTAGACTGTTGGCGCATCCGTTATAACTGACCGAGGGGACACGACCTTTGACTGACGCTACGACTGCTCGCCTGGACGATTGGGCGAAGAAGCAGACCGCCGCCGAAGAACTCATTCCGCTAGTCGGACGCCTGTACCGTGAGAACGACGTGCTGCTGACCCTGTTCGGGCGGTCGCTGCTGAACAAGTCGGTGACCGGCATGATCAAGGCGCACCGCTATGCTCGCCACTTCCTCGGCGAAGAGCTCGACATCCAGATCACCCACCGCATCGTCAAGGCGCTGTCCGGGCTCAACCTGGCTCCGGCTCGCATCGATCTGGGCCGTCTCATCGAGAAGCTCGATGATCCGAACGCGGACGTCGACGCCTTCCTCGCCGCCGAGCTCGCCGAGGTCGTCCAGTCGCAGTCCGGCAAGGGCGAGGTCCGCGACGTCGTCCTCTACGGCTTCGGTCGCATCGGTCGTCTGCTCGCCCGCATCCTCATCGATCGCGCCGGCGGAACCGGTATGCGTCTGCGTGCGATCGTCGTGCGCCGCAATGGGGAGAACGACATCGTCAAGCGCGCCTCCCTGCTGCGCCGTGACTCGGTGCACGGAGCCTTCGACGGCAGCATCGTCGTCGACGAAGAGAACAGCACCATCCAGGCCAACGGCACCCTCATCCAGGTCATCTACTCGAATGATCCCTCGGAGGTCGACTACACCGCCTACGGAATCGACGACGCCATCATCGTCGACAACACCGGAAAGTGGCGCGACGAAGAGGGCCTGTCCAAGCACCTCGCCTGCCCCGGTGCGTCGAAGGTCCTGCTCACGGCTCCCGGCAAGGGCGATGTGAAGAACATCGTCTTCGGAGTCAACGACGACGCGATCCTCGACACGGACACCATCGTCTCGGCAGCTTCGTGCACGACGAACGCGATCACCCCGGTGCTCAAGGCCATCAACGACAAGTTCGGCGTCCGCAACGGCCACGTCGAGACGGTCCACTCGTTCACGAACGACCAGAACCTCATCGACAACTTCCACAAGGGCTCCCGCCGCGGCCGTGCGGCCGGCCTCAACATGGTCCTCACCGAGACCGGTGCCGCCAAGGCCGTCGCCAAGGCTCTGCCGGAGCTGGCCGGGAAGCTCTCGGGCAACGCGATCCGCGTACCCACCCCGAACGTGTCCATGGCGATCCTCAACCTCAACCTGGACAACGCCACCACCGTCGACGAGCTCAACACCTTCCTCCGCGAAGTGTCGATGCATTCGCCGCTGCGCAACCAGGTCGACTACGTCACCTCTCCCGAGCTCGTGTCCACCGACCTCGTCGGCTCCAAGCGGGCCGGTGTCGTCGACGGCCTGGCCACGATCGTCGATGAGGACCGCGTCGTCGTCTACGTCTGGTACGACAACGAATTCGGCTACTCCTGCCAGGTCGTGCGCTGCGTGGCCAAGATGGCCGACGTCGACGTCCCGGCATTTCCCTGATATCGCCGAGGCGGCCCACCGAAACGCTCGGATGAGCGCTCGGTGACCGGCTGAGACAGGCGCCCGGAGTCACATGACTCCGGGCGCCTTCGTCATTCACCTCCGTCTCCATCCCGTACCCTCGGTTGCAAGCTCTGTACTTCGGGCCGCACCATCTCTCACCGGTACTGCCACGCCCTACACCTCCCGCCGAAACCTCTCGGGAATGACTGAACCTCCCGCAGGAACGAGAGGTTCTGCCGGCAACGAGGTGTTCTGCCTAATTCGCGGCGTCGGACTCCATGGCCTCATGCAGCCAGATCGGGGTGAAGGTGGCGAATCGCTCCGCCAGATCATCGTCGCTGTCGAGGATGACGGCGAGTCGGTCATCGGCATTTGCCAGCTCATTCGCCCAGATGGGACCCAGGCAGGCCAGCAGCAGGCAGGCGATGACGACGGCGCCGGCCAGGATCGGAGTCTCGGCCCACAGCAGCATGCCGAACAGGATTCCGACGATGGCGAAGCCTACCGCGACGGCGAGTCCGGCGTTCCGCGTCCGCGGCGCCTTGGCACGAGCCGGTCGCGACGCAGCGATCGAGTCGAGCACGTCCCTGTTGATCCGCGTCCAGGCGATGATCGCGCCCAGCGCGCAGACGATGCCGATCATGATGAGGCTGAACGCCGAGAACAGCAGCACCGCATCGATGTGATCTCCTTGGGCTTGGAGGGCGGCCCCGAGTCCGGCGACGAGCATGGCCAGGGCGAGCACCAGCATGCTGAGCAGACGGGCACGGCGCACGGCGATGAGTTCGGCGATCACCCTGGCCAGGAACACCCGCTGCGCGGCGGGGTCGTCGGCCTGGCTCACCGCACGTACCCGAGCTGCTTGTCCACGGTGTGCGGGAACTGCTCACCGGCCAGATACTGTTCGAACAGGGCGTGGAACTGCTCCGCCAGTCGCATTCTCCACCCGTCGGTATCACCGCTCATATGCGGGGTGATGATGACATTGTCCAGCGACCACAGAGGATGGTCGGCGGGCAGCGGCTCTTCGTCGAAGACGTCGAGTCCGGCCCCGCCGATCTGTCCCTCGCGCAGCGCGGTCACGAGTGCGTCGGTGTCGACTGTGTCTCCGCGTCCGACATTGATGAATACGGCGGTGTCGTCCATGGCGGCGAACGCCTCGGCGCCGATGAGCCTCTCGGTCTTCTCCGTCAGCGGTGCGATGTCGATGACCCAGTCGTATCCGGCGACGTGCTCGGGCAGAGTGGCGGAGTCGATGACTTCACCGAAGTCGGCGTCGCCGCTGCGGGCGCGCGATCCGGCTCCGGTGACGTCGATGTCGACGGCCTTCAGCAGGCGTGCGATGCCTCGACCGATGGCTCCGGTGCCGACGATGAGCGCCTTGGTGCCGGCGATATCGCGGGTCGACCGGCGGTTCCACCTGCCCTCCGCTTGGTCGTCGAGCGAGCCGATCGAGCTCTTCGCGTGCATGAGGATGTAGCTGAGGACGAACTCGGCGATCGGGCGGTCGAAGATTCCCCGGGCGTTCGTCACCGTCACCGGTGAATCGACGAGCTCATCGAAGAGGAGCGAGTCCACGCCCGCCGCGGCGGCATGGACCCACTCGAGCTTGTCGGCGCTGCCATAGGCGTCCTTGAGCGCGGTGGAGAAGAAATCCCACATCAGCAGCACATCGGTGCCGGGCAGCGCCTGGGACAGGGTCGACGCCTCGGCGATGCGCAGTTCGATCCCGTCCCGCTCCCCCAGATCAGTGATCAGTGCGGGGATCTCGGTCCCGGGTGAGTTGAGTATGGTCAGTACCGTCATTCCTCGGCTCCTTGGACAGTGGGCTTTCTGCCACACTAACCGATGAAGTCTCTGCCGGGGTGGAAACCGGCGCGGACACGGCCCCCGCATGCTCGGCCTCGACATCGAGGCTCTCGCGCTTCGCCGGTTCGTTCTTCAGGGTCTGCGCCAGCGGAGTGTTCGGCAGGAAGCAGAGGAAGACGAAACCGAGGACGGCCAGCGGAGCCACCCACAGGAACAGGGGCACGAGGGCGTCGTTGTAGGAGGTGATGATGAGTGAGTGCATCGGCTCCGGCAGCTTCGACACGATCTCCGGGGTCAGCCCCGTCGAGGAGATCTTGGGCATCTGGCCGTGTGGGGCCGCCTTCGCGATCTCTGTGATTCCGGACTTGATGTTGTCCATGAGCCGCTGCGTGAACACGGATCCGATGAAGGCCATGCCGAGGGTGGCGCCGACCTGGCGGAAGTAGTTGTTCGACGCGGTCGCGGTGCCGACCATGGACACCGGGAAGGCGTTCTGGACGACGAGGACGAGTGTCTGCATGCTCAGGCCCAGACCGAGTCCGAGCAGCGCCAGGCAGCCGATGGTCTCCCAGGCCGAGCTCTCGGCCTTCAGCTGAGAGAGCAGGACGAGCGAGGCGGCCATGATGAGGATTCCGGTCAGCGGGTACTTCTTGTACTTGCCGGTGCGGGAGACGATGAACCCGACGAGAGTCGAGGACACGAGCATGGTGCCCATCATCGGCACCATCATCAGCCCGGCGACGGTGGCGTCGATTCCGTGGACCATCTGCAGGTAGGTCGGCATATAGGAGAGCACACCGAACATGCCGATGCCGACGAAGAGGCCGGCGATCGTGCACAGCAGGAAGTCGCGGTTGGTGAACAGGTGCATCGGGATGACCGGTTCGCTGACCTTGAGTTCGACGAAGACGAAGGCGACTGCGGCGATGATTCCGGTGACGATGAGCCCGTTGATCTGCCAGGATCCCCATTCATATTCGTGTCCGCCCCAGGCGGAGGTGAGCACGATGCAGGAGGTGACGATCGAGATGAGCGCCATGCCGATGACATCGATCTTCGGGCGAGGGCCGGCACCCTTGGTGTGCTTGGGCACCTTGAGGAACACGGCGGCGGCGATGAGGGCGATGATGCCCAACGGGAAGTTGATGGCGAAAGCCCAACGCCAGCCGGGTCCTTCGGTCAGCCAGCCGCCGATCAGCGGTCCGGCCACGGACGACACGGCGAAGGCGGAGCCCATGATGCCCATGTATTTGCCGCGTTCGCGGGCGGGGACGACGGAGGCGATGATCGACTGCGAGAGGATCATCATTCCGCCGCCGCCGATGCCCTGGAGCACTCGACCGAAGATCAGCGTCGACATCTCATTCGCGATGAGGGCGAAGACCGAGCCGAGGAGGAAGCAGCAGATGGCGAAAATGAATAGCGGCTTCCGCCCGAACAGGTCGCCGACCTTGCCGTAGACGGGCATCATGATCGTCGAAGCGAGCATGAATGCGGTGGAGACCCACAGCATCTGGTCGACGCCGTCGAGTTCGCCGACGATGGTCGGCAGCGCGGTCGCCAGCACCGTCTGGTTGAGCGAGAACATGAACATCGCGATCATCAGGCCCACGAAGAGCAGAATGATCGCCGAGGTGGCCATCGGCTCTGTCTGTGCGTCGGGTCCCGCGGGGGCGGAGTTCTTCGAGGTGGTTGCCGTCATCGTCTTCTCATCGGGTTCGTGGTTGCTTCTCATCACAGCTTTCGTCATGGCAGTCGGTCCAGGACCTTGCGGAACAGGTTCAGGGAGTCTTCGAAGATCGCTTGGGTGCCGCCCTTGTCCTCGACCGCCTCAGGATCGGCCTTGATCACCTGTCCCGCATGGTTGAGCGGGACCCGGCAGAGTTGGGTGAGCATGCGCGCGCTGCGCCAGGCGGAGTCCTCTGAGGAGAACTCCTGGCCGAGGTGTCGCAGTCGGTCGAGCACGTGACCGGTGACGATCTCTTCGAGTTCTTCTGCCCGGTCGAAGCTCTTGCTCACGAGTTCCGGATACAGCGCGAAGAGGCGGCGTCGCCGCGCCGGAAGTTTCGGATCGACGGAGCCGACGAGCAGCGCTTCGCGGACGAAGCGCGCCGTGTCCTCGGCCAGCGTGTCGAGCCCGGCGGGGCTGTGGACATAGTCGAAGGCGAGGCTCTCATCGACGCCGACCTCGGCTCCGAGGCCGACGATCGCGTCCTCCTTCGTCTCGAAGTAGTTGAAGAAGGTGCGTGTGGACACTCCCGCGTCGGCGGCGATCGTCGCCACGGTGGCGCAGGCCAAGCCGTCTTCGAGCACGCGAGTGATCGCCGCTTCATGGAGGGCGTTGCGAGTCAGGCGCGCCTTTTTCGAGCGCAGGGATTCTTCAGCGGGCATAGGTACATTTTGCACCACATGCAAACTTTCACCAACTGCAAATCTGCAATTGTGCACTATTTCACTGTGCGCAGTCTTTCACATGAGCATCTTCAGCCGTGCCCGGTGCTGCTCGAGGGTCTGCAGCTGACCGAGCAGTGCTGCCTGACCTGCTCCGTCGGCGGTGTCCTGGCGCTGCAGGCGGGAGTGGAGTTCCTTGGCAATGCGTTCGAGGTCGTAGTCGAAGAGGCGAGCGACGATCCCGCGGGCGAACCGATCGATCCCGTCTCCCTCGATGACAGGCAGCGGGGTCACGAGCAGCTGGGCCACATAGGGCTTGAGGTCCTCGGCTGCGGCGTCGAGCACGCGTTCGGCCCATTTCGACTGAGCCGTGCCGGCTGCACCCAGTCCCCCGGCCTGTTTGATGGCGTCCTGGATCCGCCGGTAGCCGGGGTGCTCGAAGGCCTTCGCGGACAGCGAGTCGAAGAGCTTCGCATTGACCACCTCCGGATGTTGGAGGGCGACCATGAGAGCCCCCTTCTCCGTCTTCAGCCGGGCGGGGCTGATCGGGGCCGAGAGGTTCGAGACGTCGGGGCGTTCGTCGTAGACGTATTCGATGCTGCGTTCATCGGAGACCTCCCCCGCCGAGGCGGGACCGGGCCCGCGTGCGCCTCCGGACGGGGCGATTCCCGGCTCGGTTCCGGGACCGGTCCCCTGTCCCGAACCTGACCCGTGCCCGGGTCCGGATGTGGCCGGCGACGAGGGTGCGGGTGCGCTCGGTGCCGGCGGTGGGCCGTCGCGGTAGGACGACTGGCGGGCGGGCGCCGCGGCGGGCTGGCGGTTCTGCTTCGGTTGGCGGGCGGCGGTGCGGACCGCGGCCTCCACCTCGTCGATATCGACGCCGATGCGACCGGCGACGAACCGGTAGTAGTGGGAGAGGCTGTTGCGGTCGCGGATGTCGGTGAGCACCTCGGCGGCGGCGCGGACCGCGGAGATCCGTCCTTCGACGGTGTCGAGGTCGAAGCGGGAGATCGCGGTGGTGATGACGAACTCGAAGAGCGGCTTGCAGCCGTCGATGAGTTCGCGCAGGGCCGCGTCGCCCTTCTGCATGCGCAGGTCACAGGGATCGAGGCCATCGGGTTCGACGGCGACGAAGGTCTGGGCGGTGAACAGGTTCTCGAATTCGAAGGCTTTGAGCGCAGCCTTCTGACCGGCGGCGTCGCCGTCGAAGGTGAAGATCACCTGTCCGGTCGGGTCGTCGCCGAGGAGGCGGCGGATGATCTTCACGTGTTCGGCGCCGAAGGCCGTGCCGCAGGTGGCCACGGCCTGGTCGACTCCGGCGAGGTGGGCGGCCATGACGTCGGTGTAGCCCTCGACGACGACGACGCGTTTGGTCTTCGCGATGGACTTCTTCGCCAGGTCGAGTCCGTAGAGAACCTGATTCTTGTGATAGAGAGCGGTCTCGGGAGTGTTGAGGTACTTCGGTCCCTTGTCATCGTCATAGAGTCGGCGGGCGCCGAAGCCGATGGTCCGGGCGGTCATGTCCTTGATCGGCCAGATCACCCGACCACGGAATCGGTCGTAGATTCCCCGACCGCCCTCGCTGGCCAGGCCGCCGGCGAGGATCTCCTCATCGGTGAAGCCGGCCTTGCGCAGATGGCTCGTCAGGGCATCCCAGGATTTCGGGGCGAACCCGATGCCGAATTCCCGGCTCGACTCGGCGGGAAAACCGCGGCCGGACAGGAACTCCCGGCCGATCTGCCCGGCCTCGGACTCGAGGGCCTGGGCGAAGAAGCGCCCCGCGACCTCGTGCATCTCCAGCAGCCGCTGCCTGCGGCTGGCCTGTTCCCGGTCCGGGCCCTTCCCGTCCTCGTAGCGCAGGTGCATTCCGGCCTTGCCGGCCAGCGTCTCGACGGCTTCGACGAAGCTGAGCTGTTCGACCTTCTGCAGGAAGGTGAACACGTCTCCGGACTCACCGCAGCCGAAGCAGTGGTACATCCCGACCTGCGGACGCACCGTGAACGACGGAGTCTTCTCGTCGTGGAACGGGCACAGTCCTTTGAGGGATCCGATGCCCGCGGTCTTGAGGGTGACGAATTCCCCGATCACCTCGTCGATGCGGGTGCGGCTGCGCAGTTCGTCGATGTCCTCGCGTTTGATGAGTCCGGCCATGGTCTAGAGCCGATCCTCCGCTCCGGCGTTGAGGTGGTGGTACAGGGCCCAGGCGGAATGGTCGGTCAGGGAGGCGATCTGGTCGACGATGACGCGCAGTCGTGCGGAGTCGTCGGCGGCCTCGGCGTGGTCGGCGCGGAACATCGGATCGAGCTTGTCCGGTGACTGCGAGTACCATTCGGCGAGTTCGTTGATGACCGCCGCCTGGATGTCATGCAGCCGCAGTCGATCCTCGGCGACCATGACCGTCAGCGTGGCCATGCCTTTGAGCACGGCGATCTCCACGGTGGTCGCCTCGGGGACGACGAGCGAGGCCGAGTATCGGGCGAGGGGCTCCCAGCCGAATTCCTCACGGGTCGCGGATTCCGCGGCACCGACGAAGCGCCCGATGAGCTGACTGGTCATGTGTTTGAGGCCGGCCTGAGCACGTCGGGATCCGTCGAAGGCCTCCTTGGGCCAGTAGGCGGCGGCCTGCAGTCGGCCGAGTGCCTTGTCCATCTCCGCATCGGTGGTCTCCGGCAGGTACCACTGACGGGTGATGTCGAAGAGCTCGGCCCGCCGCTCATCGGCGGCGAAGTCGGCAAGGTCCAGATGGCCTGCGACGATGGCGTCCTCGACATCGTGGACGGAATAGGAGATGTCGTCGGCCAAGTCCATGACCTGGGCTTCGATGCATTTCTGGCCGTTGTCGATGCCGTCGCGGTAGAAGTCGAAGACAGCCCGGTCGTCATCGTAGACACCGAATTTGCGCACCCCTGAGTCGCGGCGACCGGCCGTGGCTTCGGCTCGCGGCCATGGGTACTTCGTCAGTGCATCGAGGCTCGCGCGGGAGAGGTTGAGGCCGGCCGGGCGGCCGTCATCGGCGATGACCTTCGGTTCGATCCGGGTGACCAGACGCAGGGTCTGGGCATTGCCCTCGAAGCCGCCGATGTCTGCGCACAGGGCATCGAGGATCGTCTCACCATGGTGGCCGAAAGGAGGGTGTCCGAGGTCGTGGGACAGACATGCGGTGTCGACGATATCGGGATCGCAGCCGAGGTAGCGGGCGAGTTCGCGGCCGACCTGGGCGACCTCGAGGGAATGAGTGAGACGGGTGCGGACGAAATCGTCCGTGCCCGGGGACACGACCTGGGTCTTCGCGCCGAGGCGGCGCAGACCCGAGGAGTGGAGGACGCGGGCGCGGTCGCGTTGGAAGGCCGAGCGCCGCGGATTCTTCGCCGGTTCGCTCACCCACCGCTCCTCGTCCCACGACGAGTAGACCGCCACGGTCCCCGTCCCCACCGAGGTGTGCGGGTGAGTGTCGAAGGGCATTCTCATCCTCCTGAGATGTCGAGTTCGGCCTCCGACAGCAGCGACTTCCCGCTGGGATCGAAGATGCGGGAGTCCAACCACCCCTCGGGCAGGTGCGGCTTCTTCGGCCGGGTGGTGCGGCCGCGGGACCCTTCGGCGGCTTCTCCCGGGTAGGGCGCGGTCATGTCGAGCTGGTCGAGCAGTCCGGCGAGTTCCTCGAGAGAGGAGACCATGGCCAGCTGGCTGCGCAGCTCTCCCCCGACGGGGTAGCCCTTGAAGTACCAGGCGATGTGTTTGCGCAGGTCACGGACACCGAGGAATTCGTCCTCGAAGTGATCGACGAGGTATTCGCCGTGTTTGTACACGGCACGAGCCACCTCGGCGAGTCCGGGACGGTGGCGTTCGTCGCTGCCGTTCAGCGCGTTCGCGAGGTCGCCGAACAGCCACGGCCGGCCCTGACAGCCGCGCCCGATGACGACGCCGTCGCAGCCGGTCTTGGCCATCATGTCCAGGGCATCCTCGGCGGCAAAGATATCACCGTTGCCGAGCACCGGAACGGTGTCGCCGAGGTGGTCCTTGAGCCGGGCGATCGCATCCCAGTCCGCGGTCCCCGAGTAGAGATCGGCCGCGGTGCGGCCGTGCAGTGCGACGGCGGCGACGCCGGCGTTGCGCGCGGTCTCGGCGGCGTCGAGGAAGGTCGTGTGGTCAGCGTCGATGCCTTTGCGCATCTTCACGGTCACGGGCACGTCCCGGCGGGCCGCCTCGGTGACGGCCGTGGTGACGATGGATTTGAACAGGTCCTGCTTCCACGGCAGCGCGGAGCCGCCGCCCTTGCGGGTGACCTTGGGGACGGGGCAGCCGAAGTTGAGGTCGATGTGATCGGCGCGGTCCTCTTCGACGAGCATCCGCACGGCCTGGCCCATGGTCACCGGATCGACTCCGTAGAGCTGGACGGAGCGTGGGGTCTCATAGGGCTCGTGGTGAATGATGCGCATCGTCTTCGGATTGCGCTCGACCAGGGCCCGGGTGGTGACCATTTCGGTCACGTACAGGCCGGCGCCGTATTCGCGGCACAGACGGCGGAAGGCCGTGTTCGTGATTCCGGCCATGGGCGCGAGCACGACGGGCGAGGACAGCTCGATGGGCCCGATTCGCAGGGCTGTTTCGGGCTTCGGGGATGCGGCTTCTGGGGCAGGGCTGATGACACTCACGCAACCATTATCCCAGTCAAGTCAAAATCGCACATTCGTCTGCCTCTTCCGCCTGCTTCGCCGCCTCGGCTCGTCCTTATCGCCTCAACTCAATCAACGGCTTCCGTGCGCAGAAATTCCCGCACGTCCCATTCGGTGTCGACGGAGAGTTCGGCGGCGAGCCGGTCGTCGTGGGTGACGATCACCATGGCCCCGCCGAATCCTTCGAGAGCGGTCACCAGCGCCTCGAGGGATGACAGGTCGAGATTGTTGCCCGGTTCGTCGAGGATGAGCAGCTGCGGAGCCGGGTCCTGGAGGAGCCCTGAGGCCAAGGCGACGCGGAAGCGCTCCCCTCCGGACAGGGTCTGACAGATCTGGTCGGTGCGTCCGGCGCGCAGTCCCATGGCCGCGAGCACCTCGTGGACGCGGTGCGGGTCGAGCTGCGGGTTGCCCGCGCGCACTGCCTCCATCACCGTGAGCTCCCCCGGCAGTCGGTACTGCTGGTCGAGGTGAGCCGTCGGCGCGGAGACGGTGATGGCGAGGTCGCCGAAGAGTGCGGCGACCGGCGGACCGGTTTCGGTCCCGACGTGTCCCTCGACCGTGTCGCCCGTGTCCCTGCTCTGTCTGTCCTGGCAGTTGGCAGCCGCCAGGATCGCTGCCAGCAGGGTCGACTTGCCCGCCCCGTTCGGTCCGGTCAGTCGGATCCGCTCGGGACCGACGATCGTCTGGGGTCGTTCGGACCTCGCCGAGGCGGCCGTGGAGATCTCGAGGACCCGTTTGCTCGCGTGGACCTGGGTGTCCGGCAGGTCGAGGCGGACGCTCGAGGACCGGCGCAGCGCATCCTTGGCAGTGGTGAGTTCGTCCCAGGCGGCCGCTTCGTCGGCGGCTTTGTCGCCGCGGCGTTTGGCCGCGGACTTCTCGGCGAAGTTCGTCAGCCCGTTCATCACGATCTTCGGTCGACGTTTGTTCTCTTTGTCCTTCTTGGCCTTCCGGTCGGCTCGAGCGAGTTTCGTCTCCAGTTCGGTCCGTTGGCGCTTCTCGACCTGGTGGGACTTCTTCGCATCCGTGACCTTCTGCTGCTTCGCCTCTTCTTCTGCTGCGACCATGGCTTCGTAGTCGTCGAAGTTCCCTCCGTAGACCCGCAGCCGGTCGGTCATCTCGATGATCGAGGTCATATGCGACAGAAGCGTGCGGTCGTGGGAGATGACCAGGGTCGGTCCGCGCCGTTCGGTGAGCAGGGACGTCAGCAGAGCCCGCCCGTCCTCATCAAGGTTGTTGCTCGGCTCGTCGAGGATCAGCCAGGCTTCACGAACCAGTGCCGCTCGGGCCAGTCCGATGCGTGTGGCCTGTCCACCGGAGAAGCTGCTCAGACTCCGGTCGAGATCGCTGACACTCAGCTGCAGACCGAGTTCGGACAGCGCCGCCAGGGCTCGCTCTTCGATATCCCAATCGTCGCCGATGAGGTCGAAGTCGGCTCCCGTCGCCTCTCCGGCCAGGGCGCGGCCCAGCGCTTGTCGGACGGGGGCGATGTCCAGCGCGGCATCGACCCGCTGCGTCGAATGCGGCAGCAGCTGGTCGATGTAGACGGCGCCATCGGCACCTGTGACGGTTCCTGACGAGGCACTCAGCCGACCGGCGAGGATGCGGGCGAAGGTGGATTTGCCGATTCCGTTGTCGCCGACGAGTCCGACGAGGTCGGCAGGGACAGTGGCTGTGAGTCGGGAGAAGATCTCGGTATCGTCGCCGAGGTGGTAGTCCAGTTCGGACACAGTGATTGCTGCAGGCATGAGGGTCCTCATTTCGTGTACGCAGAAGCGCTGCGGGCCCGTGGCACCCGCAAGTCACGGTATGAGGATTCACTTCACAGCAGAGACGTCCTTGAACGGAAATGGAACATAACAATGATCGCCGAGGCAGCTCGCCCGGTCAAGACCACCCCTTATTGCTACCTGACGGCGGCCCAGCAACCTCGCGCGAGGTTGCTGGGCCGCCGTCAGGTAGCAATAAGGGGTCAGGCAGGTTCAGACGATGATGAGCATGAGTTCGGCGGGCTCGTCGTGAGGGTTGGCCAATTGGTGCGGAACGTCACCGGGAGCCTGGGCGCAGTCACCGGCGTGCAGGGTCGTGCGGCGGTCGATGGTGACGACCTCGATGCTGCCTTTGAGGACGAAGAAGCTCTCACGCGATCCGCTGCGGTGGGCGGCGAAGGCCGAGGTCTCGCTGCGCGGGTCGAGGCGGTAGTGCACGACATCCATGTTCTCGATCGCCGAAGGCAGATCCCGCCGCCAGACCCCCTTGCCGAAGGTCGAGGTCGTGGGGATCGCCTCACTGCGGGTGATCGTGACTTCCGGAGCGGCCAGCAGCTCGCCGACGTCGACGCCGAGGGCGCGGGAGAGACCCATGGCGTTCGATACCGATGTGTCCTGCTCGCCGCGTTCGATCTTCGACAGAGCGGCGCGGGACAGTCCCGCCCTCACCGCGAGCTCATTGAGGGTGAGGTTGTTGTACTTGCGCCGGGCTCTGATGCGGGCGCCGAAGACACGTGCGCCGAGATCCTCTTCTTTCGCCATTGGAGCATCATATTCTATTCTTGGATCATAGAATCACATCTCACAAAGGAAACTTCACCCTATGGCGGCAGTGCTGGCTCTCACACCGATCCTCATTGCCATCGTCCTGCTCCTGCTCAAACAGAGCTCCTGGGTCGCCGCTCTCGCCGGCGCCGTGCTCGCGGCCGGTCTCGTCGCCTTCGTCTTCCCCACCCCCGCCTCGGTGTTGGTGGAATCGGGGATCGACTACTTTCCGCTCATCCTCGAGGTCGCGCTCATCCTGCTCTTCGGCATGCTGCTCGCCCGGCTGCTCGAGTCCGCGGGGTCGATGTCGCAGATCTCGTCCTGGGTCGAGTCGCTGTCACCGGGGCGCCCGCTCGGGGTCGCGCTCGTCGTGTTCGGCATCGTGCCCTTCGCGGAATCGGTCACCGGCTTCGGCATCGGCGTCACCGTCGGGGTGCCGATCCTGCATCATCTCGGCTGCACCCTGCGGCAGTCCGCGATCCTCGGCCTCCTCGGTCTCATCGCGGTGCCGTGGGGTGCCCTGGGACCGGGCACCACCGTCGCAGCGGCGCTGGCCGGACTGGACGTCGACGAGCTCGGTCTGGCCACGGCGTGGATCAATGCGATTCCGGTCATCATCGTCGCGATCGCCGTGGTCGCGATCATGCGCCCGTCCGCCGCCTCGGCGCTGGGGATCATCGGTTCCGGCGCACTCATGTGGGCAGGGATCCTCGCCTCCAGCTCTGTCATCGGCATGGCCCCGTCGGGAATCATCGGCTCCCTGATCGTCATCCTCCTCGTCGGTGTGCTGTTCATGATCCGAAAGAGAGCCACGGGGCTGACGCGCCGCCTCGGCGCGGCCGTTCTGCCCTACGGGGTGCTCACGGTGGGCCTGCTGTTGGCGCGGGCCCTGCACGCCGCGCTGCCGTCGACCCTCACGCAGATCATCGCCTCTCCCCCGTTCTGGCTGGCCGCCGCCTGTCTCATCGCCGCCATCACCGTCGCCGGCAGACGCGATGTCACGGTTGCGGCCGTGCGTTCCTGGGTTCCCATCGGCGTCGGCACCGCCGCATTCATGCTCATGGGTTGGATCATGACGACGACGGGGATGAGCGAGGCGATCGGTTCTCTGCTGCCGGCCGGGCTCATTCTGCTGGCTCCCTGGCTGAATTCCATCGGAGCGGTGCTCACCGGGTCGAACACTGGAGCGAACTCGATGTTCACCGGCACTCTGACCGCGGCCGCCGCATCATCGCATGTTTCGGCCCTGCCGGTCGTCGCGGCCGGAAACGCGGCAGGATCGCTGGCCGCTCTCGCCGCTCCTCCACGGGTGGCGATGGCTGTGCAGATCGCCGATTCATCGGTAGCCGCCTCGGCGAAGGACATCTCCTGGGTGCAGGGCCGAGCACTCGCGGTGGCGGGGATCAACGCCCTTACCCTCGGCCTGTGGATCCAGTTCTTCGCCTGATCGTCGCCGGCGAGTTCGGCTCGGGGATGCGGACGGAGACTGCTGAGGCGGGCAGCCTGTGCCCGAGGCGCGGCCGCGGAACCCCTCAGACGCGGATGATCTCACGCGGGAAATGGGTGAACGGTTCGCAGCCGGTGTCGGTGATGAGCACCGGTTCCGAGAGCTCGATTCCGTAGCCGTTCATCCACATTCCGCCGATGAGGTGGAAGGTCATTCCCGCCTCGAGGATCTGGTCGTCCTCGGTGCGGATCGAGATCGTCCGCTCGCCCCAGTCGGGAGGGTAGCCGATCCCGATCGAGTAGCCCAGGCGACTGGGTTTCTCCAGTCCCGACAGGGCGAGCACGCGATTCCAGGTGCGGGCGAGTTCCGCAGTGGGCACCTCGGGTGCGGCGACGTCGAGGACCGCGGACAGCGCCTCGGCGACAACACCTTCGAGACGGACGAGCTCCTGCTTCGGTCGCCCGGTCACCGCGGTGCGGGCCAGCGGAACATGGTAGCGGCGGTGGACTCCGGCGAGTTCGATGCTCACCGATTCGTCGCGTTCGAACTTCCGATCGGTCCAGCTCAGATGCGGGGTGTCCGCGCTTTCTCCGGTGGGCATGAGCGGGACGATCGAGGGATAGTCACCCCAGACTCCGTCGCCTCCTCGGGTCTGGGCTTCGGAGATCGCGGCCGCCACTTCGTTCTGGCCGACGCCGACGCCGATCGTGCCCAGTGCCGCGTCCATGGCGGCGGTGGTCACCTTTGCGGCCTTGCGCATGAGCGCGATCTCCGCCGGAGACTTGACCGCGCGGATCCAGTTGACGAGCTCGAAGGAGTCGACGAGGCGCCATTCGGGCACGCCGTTGACCAGGGCCCGGAAGGCTCGCGGGGAGAAGAAATGCGAATCCATCTCGACGCCGACCGGAGAGGTGGAGGCACGGGCGACCTCCCACCGTTGGCGCAGGGCGAAGGCGACCCAGTCGAAGGGGTGGATATGCGGACGCTGCACATACCGTTCGGGATAGCCGACGATGTCCTCCGGCGGCAGCCAGGAGGTATGCGAGGCTCCCCGTGCGTCCATATCGCGCATGAACAGCGTCATCGGTCCCGACGACGGCACGAAGAGCAGCTGCGGGGTGTAGAACGACCACGCGTTGTAGCCGGTGAGATAGTAGATGTTCGCCGGGTCGGTGACGATGAGCGCGGCCAAGCCCTGGTCGACCATCCGGTTGCGCACCGAAGCGATCCGCCCGAGGTACTCCTCGGCGCTGAACGACAGTTCGTTCGCACCGATCGTATCGACCTCGCCGGGAACCGGCTGCGGGCGCGCCTTGACCTCTTTGCCGGCCTGCCCCTGCTCGGCTCCGGGACGCATCCCGTACACATCCGGGCGATTGTCATCGCCGCCGTAGAACAGCTCACCCTCATTCATGATCCCAGTGTGGTGATCTCGCTCACATACTGTCAATCACTGTCCATGCGCGTGTTGTCGGCGGTCTGCCGATCCGCGCACCCGCGGGGATCGGCGGGCTTTCGCAACGGCGGTTCGCAGTCCTTCGCAACAGGGATCCGGGCAACCGCCGACGCCGGGCCAGGCAACCCTCGAACCGCCACTTCGGGTGGTCGGCGAACGGCGGTTCCGGGCGGTCGGCGAACGGCGGATCCGGGCGCCGCGGAAACGGCACTCGACATGGATACCCGTCGGCCGCCTCGGCGATATTGACGAATCCAGAACCAAACATTTTCAGTTTCGACTGAATTCGCATACACAACAGCGCATTTCAGCAGATTCGGTGATAGATTGTTCTGAGACGCACATCACGGAGGTGAAGAATGGACCCGCTTCTGCCGAACGGCAGCGGTTCCCGACTGGGGAATCTCGACGAGAAATCTAAGGCGATCATCGTCGAGCTGCAGCACGACGGAAGGAAATCCTATTCGGCCATCGGCAAGTCCGTCGGCCTGTCCGAGGCCGCCGTGCGCCAGCGGGTGTCGCGGCTCATCGATTCGGGTGTCATGGAGATCGTCGCCGTGACCGACCCGCTGAGTCTGGGATTCGCGCGGCAGGCGATGGTGGGGCTCAAGGTCCGCGGGGATATCTCCGCGGTCGCCGAGAAGCTGCACGACTACGACGAGATCGACTACCTCGTCGTCACCGCCGGTTCGTTCGACCTCCTGGTCGAGATCGTGTGTGAATCGGATCGGCATCTGATCGAGTTCGTCAATGAGGAGCTCCGCTCGATCGATGCCGTCGTGGATACGGAGCTCTTCATGTACCTCTCACTCGAAAAGCAGAAATACAACTGGGGGACGCGATGACAGACAATGTCACCAGGGCCGGCACTCCTTATCAGGATGCCATCCGCAACAACGTGTGGATGCACATGTCACCACACCAAGCACTGTTCAACGGTGGTGAGGCGCCGGTCATCGTACGCGGCGAGGGTCACCACATCTTCGACGACAAGGGCAAGAAGTACCTCGACGGCCTCGCCGGCCTGTTCACCGTTCAGGTGGGCCACGGTCGTGAGCAGATCGCGAAGGCGATGTATGACCAGACGCTCAAGCTGCCGTTCATGCCGCTGTGGTCGTACGCCCACCCGCAGGCGATCGAGGTCTCGGAACGTCTGGCCAGCTATGCGCCGGGCGATCTCAACCGGGTCTTCCTCACATCCGGCGGCGGCGACTCGGTCGAGTCGGCGATGAAGCTGGCGAAGAACTACTTCAAGCTCGTCGGCAAACCCGGCAAGCACAAGATCATCTCGCGGGCGACCGCCTACCACGGCACGCCGCACGGTGCGCTGTCGGTGACCTCGCTGCCGGGTCTGCGGGAGCAGTTCGCTCCGCTGGTCCCCGGTGCGCACAAGGTGCCGAACACGAACTTCTACCGGGCACCTGAGCACCTCGCCCACGATGAGAAGGCCTTCGGCCGCTGGGCCGCCGATCGCATCGGTGAGGCCATCGAGTTCGAAGGTGCCGACTCCGTGGCCGCCGTCTTCCTCGAGCCCGTGCAGAACTCCGGCGGCTGCTTCCCGCCGCCTCCCGGATACTTCGAGCGGGTCCGCGAGATCTGCGACGAGTACGATGTGCTGCTGGTCTCGGACGAAACGATCTGCGCCTACGGCCGCATCGGCGACATGTTCGCCTGCAACGACTTCGGCTATGTTCCCGACATCATCACCTCGGCCAAGGGCATCACCTCCGGGTATGCACCGCTGGGTGCGATGATCGCCTCCGATCGGCTCTTCGAGCCCTTCGGCCCCGGCGGAGACGAGACCTTCTACCACGGCTACACCTTCGGCGGTCACCCCGTCGCCTGTGCCGCGGCGATGGCGAACTTCGACGTCTTCGAAGAGGAGAAGCTCAACGACCACGTGCACGAGAATGCTGCGGCGTTCAAGTTCACGCTCGAGAAGCTCAAGGACCTGCCGATCGTCGGCGACGTCCGCGGTGAGGGATTCTTCTACGGAATCGAACTCGTCAAGGACAAGGACACGAAGGAATCGTTCACCGAAGAGGAGTCCGAGCGGATCCTCAAGAACTTCGTGTCGGCGAAGATGTACGACAGCGGTCTGTACTGCCGCGCCGACGACCGCGGCGACCCGGTCATCCAACTCTCGCCTCCGCTGACCGTCGGTCAGAACGAGTTCGACGAGATGGAGCAGATCATCCGCGGCGTCCTGCAGGAAGCCTGGACAATGTTCTGACCCCAATTGCTACCTGACGGCGGCCCAGCAACCTCGCGCGAGGTTGCTGGGCCGCCGTCAGGTAGTTCCGGGGCTAAGTTCAGCGGTTCTGGTCGCGTTCACGGGCCTCGCGACGGGTCATCGGCGGCCGCTCCTCGGCGGGGTCCGCCGCCGTGATCGTGCCTGGGTCTGCAGCCGTGATCGTGCCGGGCGCAGCAGCGGATCCGGTGGTCCGCCTCGGCGGTCGCACTCCCGATTTCACCACGAGGACACCGAGTCCGGTCGTCAGCGGAATCGCGATGACCAGACCGATCGAGCACACGAGGATGCTCACCACCTCGACCGACATGTCTCCGAGTGTGAACGTGTCGAACAGCGGCTGATCGTGCGCGGAGACGATGATGAGCGTCATCAGCGCCGAGCCCACATACGCGAACGTGATCGTATAGACGGTCGAGGCGATGTGGTCACGCCCGATGCGCATCGCCCGGGAGAACAGCTGACCGGGCTTCATCTCCGGGGCAGCGGCTGCCAGCTCCCACACCGCCGAAGCCTGTGTGATCGTGACGTCATTGAGCACTCCGAGTCCGGTGATGAGGATCGCGCACACGATGATGTCGGTCATCCCCAGATCGGTCGTATCGACAAGCAGATACCCGTCCTCCGAATAGGCGATGCCCAGATTCGCCCAGGACGTCATCCACGCACCCAGGATGCCCGTGATGACGATGCCGAGCACCGTTCCGAACAGCGCCGTCGACGTCCGCGTCGAGATTCCGTGTGCCAGGTAGAGCGCGATGACCATGATCAGGCTCGCCGAGACCATCGCCACCAGCACCGGCGGTTTGCCGTCGAGCATCGCCGGAAGCATGAAGACGAACAGCACGGCACCGGCGAAGCCGAGTCCGATGAGTGCGCGCAGTCCGCGCAGACCGGCGACGAGGAGGACGACGATCCCGTAGATGATCGCCAGGGCGAGCATCGGCACGTTCCGGTCGAAATCGATGAACACGTAGTCGGTGCCCATCTCCGCCCGGTCCGGTGACTTCGTGAAGTCGAGGACCTTGATCGTGTCTCCGACATCGACGCCGGCCTTGACAGCGTCGGGGGTGACGTAGAGGCTGCCTTCCTGCCCGTCCGCCTCCACGGTGTATGTCGTGCAGTCGGCGCGGACCATCGGGTCCGTCTCCCCAGGGTCGCAGTCCGAAGCGTCGACGGCGGTGACGGTGACCTTCGTGTCGGTGGTCCCCTCGGCCGTGTTCGTCGTCGGCCCGCCACCGGGCAGATCCTTGTCGGGTCCCGACGGCCACAGTACGAAGAGTCCGGCGATCGTGACGACGATGAGCGGGATGAGGCAGGCGAGCATGATCAGACGAACCTTCGGCGAGGCCTTCGGTTCGTGTGTGGACGTCATATGCATGGCGATCCTTCAGGGACGGCTGACCGGACAGATGCGGGGCGGTCGACCAGGGCGGAATGGCGGCTGGTGCTCACCGAGGCAGCCAGCCCAGAACTACCTGACGGCGGCCCAGCAACCTGGCGCCAGGTTGCTGGGCCGCCGTCAGGTAGTAATTGGGGTCAGGCTCCGGCGAGGTGGTCGGCCAGGTAGTTCTCCACCTGATCGATGCTCACGCGCTCCTGGCTCATGTCATCACGCTTGCGAATCGTCACTGCCTGATCATCGAGGGTGTCGAAGTCGACGGTGATGCACAGCGGCGTTCCGATCTCGTCCTGGCGACGGTAGCGACGGCCGATGGCACCGGCATCATCGAAGTCGATGTTCCAGCGTCGACGCAGCGTCGCAGCGAGATCCTTCGCCGCCGGTGTCAGCTTCTCGTTGCGGCTCAACGGCAGCACCGCAGCCTTGACCGGGGCCAGACGCGGATCAAGCTTGAGCACGACGCGCTTGTCGACGCCGCCCTTCGTGTTCGGCGCCTCGTCCTCGCTGTAGGCCTCGACGAGGAAGGCCATCATCGACCGGGTCAGGCCGAAGGAGGGTTCGATGACATATGGGGTGTAGCGGTCTCCGCTGGCCTGGTCGAAGTACTGCAGCTTCGCCCCCGAGACCTCCGTGTGAGTGCCGAGGTCGTAGTCGGTGCGGTTGGCCACACCCATCAGCTCGCCCCACTCGGACCCCTGGAAGCCGAAGCGGTATTCGATGTCGATGGTGCCCGCCGAATAGTGCGCACGGTCCTCGGCGGGAACGTCGAGGCGGCGGACGTTGTCTTCGGAGATGCCGAGATCGAGGAACCAGGACCAGCAGTCTTCGACCCACTGCTTGTAGTAGTCATCGGCCTCGTCCGGGTGGACGAAGTACTCGATCTCCATCTGCTCGAACTCACGGGTGCGGAAGATGAAGTTGCCGGGGGTGATCTCGTTGCGGAAGGCCTTGCCGATCTGGCCGATGCCGAACGGCGGCTTCTTCCTGGCGGCGGTGAGCACATTGTTGAAGTTCACGAAGATGCCCTGCGCGGTCTCCGGACGCAGGTAGTGGAGCCCGGCTTCGGAGTCGACGGGTCCGAGGAAGGTCTTGACCAGACCGGAGAACTCCTGCGGCTCGGTCCACTGACCGCGGGTTCCGCAGTCGGGGCAGACGATATCGGCCATGCCGTTCTCCGGAGCCTTCTTGTTCTTCGCCTCATACGCCTCGACGAGGTGGTCCTCGCGGTGGCGCTTGTGGCAGTTGAGGCACTCGACGAGAGGATCGACGAAGGTGGCGACGTGGCCGGAGGCTTCCCAGACGCGCTTGGGCAGGATGATCGAGGAGTCGAGGCCGACGACGTCTTCGCGACCGCGCACGAACTGCTGCCACCACTGGGCCTTGATATTGTCCTTGAGCTCCACACCCAAGGGCCCGTAGTCCCATGCCGAGCGGGAACCGCCGTAGATCTCTCCTGCTTGGAAGACGAATCCTCTGCGCTTGGCCAGGGCGATGACGGCATCCAACTTGGACTGTGCCACTAGTTCTCTCCTTGTTTCAGTTCGCCGACGGCCGGCTGCCGTGGCTCGCAGGTACCAGCCTAACTGGTCACGCCTTCGCTTCCTCAACGCCGACCCGACCCTCCCTGACACCCGACCTCGGCAACG
The DNA here is from genome assembly GCF_056837565.1 of Brevibacterium sp. OS20. Taxonomy (NCBI): domain Bacteria; kingdom Bacillati; phylum Actinomycetota; class Actinomycetes; order Micrococcales; family Brevibacteriaceae; genus Brevibacterium; species Brevibacterium sp. OS20. Next base: position 2,346,086 of record NZ_CM166367.1, read on the forward strand.
GCAGGAGACCACCGGAGGCGACTGATCTCACACTCGGATTCCCACTCCGGGACCGCCTCGGCGAGGGTGTGGCATGTAGACTTGGGGTACACCCAAACCTTTCTCCGTACCGACGTCTTCACGTCTGTCCAAGCGAGTTCTTGGATCTCTACGGTTTCGGCCCGGATTGCTCACGATGATTGCACAAGCGGCCGCAGGGTAGATCGCCACTACAGTCATCTGCGATCAAGTGTGTGCCGACGTGAGAGAGATCACTCATGACCGATGTGTCCGCAAACGACGAAACCACTCCGAGATTCTCCGAACTGGGACTCCACCCGCTCGTGCTCAAGGCCGTAGAGGCGCAGGGCTACGAGATCCCCACCCCCATCCAGGCCGAGACGATCCCGACCCTCCTGTCGGGCCGTGACGTCATCGGTCTGGCCCAGACCGGAACCGGCAAGACCGCGGCTTTCGCCCTGCCGGCCCTGTCCGACCTCGCCGAGGCGGGGCGCGCCGACCACGGCCCGTTCGCCCTCGTACTCACCCCCACCCGCGAACTCGCGATCCAGGTCGCCGAGGCGTTCACCTCCTACGCCACGGAACTGTCCGACTTCTCCGTGCTCCCGATCTACGGAGGTCAGGCCTACGGCCCGCAGCTGGCCGGTCTGCGCCGTGGCGCGCAGGTCGTCGTCGGCACCCCCGGTCGCGTCATCGACCACCTCAAGAAGGGATCGCTCAAACTCGGCAGCCTCAAGCACCTCATCCTCGATGAGGCCGACGAGATGCTCAAGATGGGCTTCGCCGAAGACATCGAAGAGATCTTCAGCCAGGTCGGTCCCGACCGTCAGGTGGCACTGTTCTCTGCCACCATGCCGTCCTCGATCCACCGGATCACCGGCAAGTACCTGGACGACCCAAAGGAAGTCCGGATCGCTGCGAAGTCGCAGACCGGCGCGAACATCCGCCAGCGCTACTTCATGGTTCAGCACTCGCACAAGCTCGATGCGCTGACCCGGATCCTCGAGGTCGAGGAGTACGAGGGCATCATCATGTTCGTGCGTACCAAGCAGGCCACCGAGGAGCTGGCCGAGAAGCTGCGTGCCCGCGGGTTCAAGACCGCCGCGATCAACGGCGACATCCCGCAGCAGGCACGTGAGCGCACGATCGACATGCTGCGCGAGGCGAAGATCGACATCCTCGTCGCCACCGATGTGGCCGCCCGCGGTCTCGACGTCGAGCGCATCACGCTCGTCGTCAACTACGACATCCCGCACGACACCGAATCCTACGTCCACCGCATCGGCCGCACCGGTCGTGCCGGACGCTCCGGTGAGGCGATCCTCTTCGTCACTCCGCGCGAGCAGCGCATGCTCGGCTCCATCGAGCGCGCCACGAAGCAGAAGGTCGAACCGCTGACCCTGCCCAGCGTCGAAGAGCTGACGAACACTCGCGTCGACAAGTTCACGAAGCGCATCGACGATGTGCTCGCGCAGACCGAACTGTCCGAACTCACCGACGTCATCGAGGCGTACTCGCTCTCCCGTGATGTGCCGGCCTCGAACATCGCCGCCGCGCTGGCGTCCCTCGTCCTCGAGTCGAATACGCTCAAGGCCGAGCCGATGCCCGAACCGGCACGTCGTCAGGGACGAGACCGTGACCGCGACGGCGGTCGTGACGGCGGCCGTCCGGGCCGTGGCGGACGTGCCCGTGATGAGAACATGACGACCTACCGTCTGGCCCTGGGACGAAACGAGCGCCTGCAGCCGGGCGCCGTCGTCGGTGCGATCGCGAACGAAGGTGGAATCACCTCGAAGCAGATCGGCCATATCGACATCCGTTCGAACCACACGCTCGTCGACCTGCCCAAGGACCTCGACCCGTCGGTGCTGCGCAAGCTCTCCCACACCGAGATCCAGGGCCGGCCCATCGATATCCGTCCGGATTCCGGTCGCCCGGGACGCCCGTTCAAGAAGCGCAACTTCGACAAGCAGCCCGGTGACGGCCGCAACTTCCGCGGTGATCGCCGAGGCGGCGGCAAGAAGTTCGGCGGACGCGGCGACCGCTCCCGCGACCACTACTGAACCGATCGTGTCATGACCGTGACTCCCCCGGAGTCGTGAGAACGGTGAAGCGCCGATCCGGCCGAAACCATGACGAGGGCCCCGCAGCAAGATGCTGCGGGGCCCTCGTCGTCAGCAGAGTGGAACGGGCCGGCCGAGCCTCAGAAGCCCGTGGAAGCTGCGACTCAGTCCTCAGCCTTCGCGTCAGGCCGTAGGCGTGTCGACGGCGCCGCCGAAGCGACGGTCGCGGCGGGCGTACTCTTCGATCGCCGCCCACAGGGTGCGCCGATCGACATCGGGCCACAGCACATCCTGGAAGACCATCTCGGCATAGGCTGACTGCCAGAGCAGGAAGTTCGAGGTCCGCTGCTCCCCCGAGGACCGCATGAACAGGTCGACGTCGGGCACGATGGGTGCGTAGAGGCGGGAGCGGACGGTCTTCTCCGAGACCTTGCCGGGTTTGAGCTTCCCGGCGGCCACCTCGGCGGTGATCTCATTGATCGCGTCGACGATCTCGGAGCGTCCGCCGTAGTTCACGCAGAACTGGAGCACGAGACCGGTGTTGTTCTTCGTCATCTCCGCGGCGGTCTCGAGTTCGTCGATGACCGAACGCCACAGCCGTCCGCGCCGGCCGGACCACACGATCCGCACGCCCAGGGCGTTGAGCTCATCGCGACGGCGGCGGATGACATCACGGTTGAACCCCATGAGGAAGCGCACCTCTTCGGGTGAGCGCTTCCAGTTCTCCGTCGAGAACGCATACGCCGACAGATAGTCCACGCCGACCTCGATCGCACCGTGGATGACGTCGAGCAGCGAAGCTTCCCCGGCTCTGTGCCCTTCCGTGCGCGGCAGCCCCCGCTGATTCGCCCACCGACCGTTGCCGTCCATGACGATCGCGACGTGCCGGGGCACGAACTTCGCGTCGATGCGCGGAGGTCTCGCTCCGCTGGGGTGGGCCGGTGGTGCGGGGTAGCTCATGTGCTCTCCAGAATTCTCAGTGATCGGATATTGCGCTCGAGGTGCCAGGACACCCAGTCCGAGACCAGCTTCGACCCGTCGATCTGATCGTGCAGGTCGGAGGCCTCGGCACGCTCCCAGTCGCCGGACAGGAGCGCGGCCATATGTTCGAGCGCATCGGTGTCGGGCAGCGCGGCACCGGAGGGGCGACAGTTCGTGCACACGGCCCCGCCCAAGGCTGCGGAGAACGCGCGGTGGGGTCCGGGATTCCCGCACTGGGCGCAGTCGAGCAGGCTCGGTGCCCACCCGGCCACGGACATCGCGCGCAGCAGGTACGCATCGAGGGACAGCCTCGGCGGGTGTTCGCGGTTGCACAGCGAACGGATGGCAGAGACGAGGAGGAGGAAATGCGTGCGGGACTGGGGTTCGGCTTCGGTGATGCTGCGCGCCGTTTCGGCCATCACCGAGGCGGCCGAATAGACATCGAAGTCCGTGGCGATTCCGCGGGCGAAGGGTTCGACGAGTTCGACCTGGGTGACGATGTCGAGGCTGCGCCCGACATGGCATTGCAGGTCGACGAGCATAAAGGGTTCGAGGCGGGAGCCGAACCGCGATTTCGTCCGGCGCACCCCCTTCGCGACGGCGCGGACGAGGCCGTGGCTGCGAGTGAGCACGGTGACGATGCGGTCGGCTTCGCCGAGTTTGTGCCCCTGGAGCACGATGCCTTCATCACGATAGTTGTGCACCCGCCCATTATCGCTTAAGCGCGGCGGGGAATCACCCCGCCGCGCTTAAGCGACTTCTGTGAGATCGACCGCGCAGCCTCAGCTCTGGCGGTCGCGAGCCGCACGGTTGACGGCTGAGACGACGGCCTTGAGCGAGGCCTTCGTGATGTTCGGGTGCAGACCGGCGCCCCAGACGACGCGGTCTTCGACGGCGAGTTCGACATAGGCTGCGGCGTTGGTGTCAGCGCCGGAGCCGATGGCGTGCTCGGAGTAGTCCTGGAGTCGCACGTCGACGTCGAACTGGTCGATGAGGATCTTCACCAGCGCGTCGATCGGTCCGTTGCCGCGCCCTTCGTAGGTGCGTTCCTGACCGTCGACGATGAGGTCGACCTCGATGCGCTCCGCCGACGAGCCGGCACCGTCGACATTGCCCGATTCGGTGCGCAGACCGACGATCTGAAAGCGGCCCCAGGCCTTCTCGGGATCTTCGGCGGGCAGGTATTCGTAGTTGAAGATGCGGCGGATCTCCTCGGCGGTGACCTCGCCGCCGGCTTCGGTGTGCTGCTGCACGGCGCGGGAGAATTCGACCTGCATCCGACGCGGCAGGTCGAGTCCGTACTCGCTCTTGAGCAGGTAGGTCACTCCGCCCTTGCCGGACTGCGAGTTCACACGGATGATCGCCTCGTAGCTGCGGCCGAGGTCCTTCGGGTCGACCGGCAGGTAGGGCATGTCCCATTCCATGAGGTCGACGGGGGTGCCCTGGGCGTGCGCCTTCTTCTCACGATCGGCGAAGGCTTTGTTGATCGCGTCCTGGTGCGAGCCCGAGAACGAGGTGAAGACGAGGTCGCCTCCGTAGGGGTGACGTTCGTGGACACCGATCTGGTTGCATTCGGTGACGGTGTGGATGACCTCGTCGATATCGGAGAAGTCGAGCTCCGGGTCGATGCCCTGCGTGTACAGGTTGAGAGCGACGGTGACGAGATCGAGGTTGCCGGTGCGCTCACCGTTGCCGAACAGGCAGCCTTCGATGCGGTCGGCGCCGGCCATCATTCCCATCTCCGCAGCGGCCACGCCGGTGCCCCGGTCGTTGTGCGGGTGCAGGGACACGGCCACTTCGTCGCGGTAGGGCATATTGCGGCAGAACCATTCGATCTGGTCCGCGTAGGTGTTCGGTGTGCCGCGTTCGACCGTGGCCGGCAGGTTGACGACGGTCTCGCGGCCGGCTGCCGGCTGCCACATGTCGAGGACGCTGCCGACGATGTCGAGGGCGAACTCGGGTTCGGTGTCGACGAAGATCTCCGGCGAATACTGGTAGCCGAAGTCCGCGTCGGACAGCAGAGTCTCGGCGTGCTTCATCACGGCCTGAGTGCCCTGCAATGCGATATCGCGAGTCTGGTCGAAGCCGTCTCCGTCGAAGCCGAAGACGACCTTGCGGAAGACCGGCGCGGTTGCGTTGTAGAGGTGCACGGTGGGCATCTTCGCGCCGACGAGGGATTCGACGGTGCGTTCGATGAGGTCCTCACGAGCCTGCGTGAGCACGGAGATCCGGACGTCATCGGGAATCGCGTCCTGTTCGATGATCTCGCGGACGAAGTCGAAGTCGACCTGGCTGGCGGCCGGGAATCCGACCTCGATCTCCTTGAAGCCGAGCTTGACGAGCAGATCGAACATCTTGCGTTTGCGGTCCGGGGTCATCGGATCGATGAGCGCTTGGTTGCCGTCGCGCAGGTCGGTGCTCAGCCAGCGAGGCGCCTTGCTGATGATCTGGTCGGGCCAGGTGCGATCGCGCATATCCAGCGCGATGCGGTCCTGGAACGACTTGTACTTGCCGAACGGCATGGGAGAAGGCTTCTGCAGTTTCATTGTTCCTCTAACTTAAGTTTCTCAGCGCTTGACCAGCATACGAGGACTCCGCGACGAGCGTGCTGTCCGTTCAGGACTCGTCGCGGCAAGGAAGGAGGAGGAACCTATGAGCCACACGATCACCGTAGCCCCCCTTCCGCGATCCGTCCGAATTCCGTCCACATCCTAAGATCGCCGAGGCGGCTCCCGGCTCCTACTTGAGGAAGTCGACCGAGGCGCGGCGGACGTTGAATCCGACTCCGGTGTCGTCGGATTTGCAGGTCATGCCCTCTTCGCTGGAGGTGCAGGTCATCCCCGCCGCGGAGATCGAATCCCCGTAGCCGAGGACACGTGCCGGGCCGTTGCTCTCGGGAGCCTCGACGCAGGAGAAGCCTGAGCCTTCCTTGTTCGCCACGACGATGGAGCCCCAGTCGTCGAGCTTGCAGTCGTCGGGCTTCTCCGGTGGTGAGTACTCGTAGTCCTTGATCACGCAGCGCACTCGTTCGGAGTCGATGGTGCAGGCGATATTCCCCGACGGGGATGTGAAGGTCTCTTCGGCGACGGGAGCCTCCGAGCTGCCCGAATCGGACGGCTCGGGATCATCGGTCTGACCGATCGACGGTTCGTCCGTGGGTCCGACGGTGGTGGTGTCGTCACCCTGGGTGGAGTCCCAGACGATATAGCCGACGATGCCGAGGGCAAGGATGAGCGCGATGGCAGCGAGCACCCACAGCCACGCGGGGACCTTCTTCGTATCATTTCGCCGACCATAGGGGTCGTGCGGGCCGCCGGGATTCCCCGGTCCGCCGGGTCCTCCCGGTCCGCCGGGTCCTCCGGGACCGGCAGGTCCGCCCGGCGCATAGCCGGCGGCATAGGCACCGCTGTAGGCGGGAGCGTGGCCCGCCTGCCCGTATCCGGGCCCCGCGGGGCGACCGGTGCCGGGCTGAGCGTGATCGGGTCCCGCCGGCGACTGCACCGGCCCGGCAGCCTGCGGCTGAGATGCTGCGGCATGACCGGCGGCACCGAACTCTCCGCCCCACTGCCCCTGGTGCGGCTGAGGATCTCCCTGATGCGGGTGTGATTCGGGCTGCTGCGAATGCGGCTCGGCCCGGTGCGCGTCCGCAGGCGCCGGCTGCGAGCCGGGCAGCGGGTTCCACTGCTTCGGAGCCGAGGGAGCCTCCGCAGCGGCGATATCGTCGGAGTTCACCTTGCGCGGCGCGGCCGGCAGCCCTCCCGTCTGATATCCATCGGCGGCGGCCAGTCCGCGCAGCTCTTCGAGGCTGAGCACCTCGGTGGCATCGGTGCCGTCGGATTCGACCATCGACCGCAGCCTCTGCAGTTCTGCGGGAGTGAGTGCTTGGGTGGAGCCATCAGCGGCCGCGGACTCATCCTCGCCGATGAACAACTGGGTTGTGATCGACTCCGGAGACTCCTCGGCCGGCTTCCGACGCCCGGGGCGCGGAGGATGGTTCGGCACAGGTGGAATGCTCATGGTGTCATTTTCGCATAGTCGCTACCGGCGAGTTCTCATGCTTCGTGAGATGATGACCTCATGTCCGATGGAGTCCTCCGGCGCGCGGGAGTGCCCGCGCTTCTCGCCTGCGCTCTGCTGGTGACCGCCTGCGGGGCCGATGCCGACGACGGCCCGGACGATCCCTCGGCGGTCGAGTCCGCCGGTTTCGCCGCTCCGGCACAGCAGACGAGATTCGGTGATTTCGCAGCCCCGGCCCAGGACTCCCCCACCGGCGCCGACTCAGATTCGACTGCATCCGATCAGCCCGCCACCGAGGCGACCGGACCGGTCCACCCCGTCCCTGTCCCCGGTCTGGCGAAGGAGTTCACCGACCAGATCCCGGCAGAGACCTCGCAGGTCCTCGTCGCGACCTCGCCGACAGCCGCTTCGGAGAAGTCGAGCCTGAGCTTCTATGAGTTCACGGACAAGAAATGGAAGAAGCTCAAGACCTTCGACACCCACAACGGCTCCAAAGGATGGCTGAAGGATCGCCGCGAGGGCGATAAGACCACCCCGATCGGAGTGTTCACACTCAGCGACGCGGGCGGTTTCAAGGCAAACCCGGGCACCGACCTGCCGTACACCCAAGACAATCGTCTGCCCTCCTCGGCGACGGTGGCCTATGGGGCGGACTACAAATCGGTCTTCGACTACATCATCGCCATCGACTACAACCGCAGACCCGGCACTCCGCCGACGGACAAGACCCGACCGATGGGCTGGGACAAGGGCGGCGGAATCTGGCTGCACCTCGACCACGATTCCGGCACGAACGGCTGCGTCACCCTCGACGAGGCGGACCTCAAGTGGATCATGCGCACCATCGATCCGGACGCTCACCCGCGCATCGCCATGGGGCCGGCACCCGAAGTCAAGAAATAGCAGAGCCGAAGAAGCAGAAGAGCAGGAACCCGTGCGCCGTCTCATCCTCTCCCTCGTCCAGTCGATCAACGGATCCTTCGCCGAGAACGGCTGGTCGACCGGGGTGTCCACGGACGCCGACTTCCGGCGCTTCCTCGCCCTGCGACGCAGCGCGAACGCGATCATCGTCGACCGCCGCACCGCGCTGAATCCGCAGCTGCCCGTCATCAACGCCGCAGGCAAAACGCTGCAGCACACCCCCGTGCACGTGCTCACCGAGTCCGATCCGACCGCACTGCAGAGCGAGCTCGACGCCCGCGGCCTCGACTATCGTGCCCAGCACTTCACAGCAGACACCATCACCGAGGTGGCTGCCTCGCTGCCGACGGCCCCCTCCCCCGAATCGGCACCGACCGATGAGGCGGTGCTGCTGTGCGAGTCGGGTCCGAATCTCGCGTTTCGCCTGCTCGAGCATTATCCGGGCGCGGAACTGCATCTGAGCGTGAGCCCTTGCTATATCCGCACTCCCGGCAGCCACTTCTCCGGGCTCGAGGCCGAGATCGATCTGCGCCTCATCGATGTGCGCACCGAGGACGACCAGGTCTTCCTCCGCTACACCCGCGCCTGAGTCGAAGCAGTCAGCCGGCAGAGGTCCCAGCGTTCGCGTGGATCTCGGTGCCCACCTCGAAGCGATCGGGTGAGTCAAGGATCGCGGTGATACCGTCGGCCACCTCGGTGAGTTGAACGGTTTCGACTCCCCCGGACAGATCATTGCGATCATCGCCGCCGATCGGAGCCATGATCCGCAGCTCGCGGAAGGCCACGCTCGTCGATTCCGCTGCGGCGACTTCGATGAGCATCTTCTGCGCGGCGCCGAAGACGCTGATCGCCCCTGACCCGGCCAGCGCTTCGACACTGGCGACGCCGTTGAGCGCCAGGTGGACGATTCCCCGGATCGCGCTCGTCCGGTCGGTGGCCAGGGACTGCGAGATCGCACAGGCTGTGAAGTGCCCGCGCAAGTATGAGTCATAGTCCGCATCGAACTTCTCCAGACCTCGGTCGAGCACCGGTTCGTCGATGTACCACCCGCCGATGGCGGCGATGACGGCATCGACCGGCGGCAGGTCTCTGGAGGCGAGCGCCGAGGTGACCGCCTCCGGCTCGTCCACCCAGTCCGGCACAGTCACCGGTTCGTATGCCGTCTCCGTGTCCGGAGTGCGGCGGACGATGCCGGTGACTCTGTGCTGCGGACTGAGCTGCTGGGCGAGCCCGGTGCCGACGTGACCGGAGGCGCCGAAGAGGAGGATGTGCATGAGGCGAGTCTATGTCCCCTGCGTTCGGTCAGGTGAGATAGACCTTGACGCCCTGACTCTTCGTGTAGGTCATGTACCCGTGCTCGAAGTTCTGACGGATCTTGCCCGCCGAGGAGAACTGGTCCGTCTTCGGCAGTCCGAGCTTGCTGCGTTCCCAGCCGAGGGACTTCCACTTCTTGAGCATCTCGCCGCGCATCGGCTGTCCCTTCGTCGCCGACGACCACGCGATCATCCCGTTCTCGTAGTTCTGGTAGTAGGCGCTCTTGCGGTATTTGAAGGTCTTCTCATCGCTGCTGGGGTAGCCGAGGAAGCCCTTGGTGTATCCGGCGCGCTTGTACCCGTTGCGGATTCCGCCCTTGTTCAGGTGCGCCCCTGTCTTCGACGACCAGTACACGGTGCCCTTGGCGAAGCGCTGATAGGCGCCGTTCGGATTGGACAGCTTCCCTTCGAGGCTGCGGGCCTCGCCCGTCTGCGCGGAGTGCGACCGGTAGTACGTGCCGATGGCTCCCTTCACCGGATAACCACCGACATCGGACTGCATCGACTTCGCACCGGACCGGATCGATCCGAGTCGGGAGTAGAAGGCATTTCCCGGGCAGGCGGTGTAGCTCGTGTCCCGGTGGCCGGAGACCACATTGAGGCTGACCTTCCTGCCTTCGGGATACCGGCTCGTGCTTCCTCCGCCGGAGGTGAGCGTCATCTTTCCCGTCGGGTTGAAGGCGTACTGGTTGGCCTTCCACGCGATGAGCCGCTTGACCGAATTCTGGGCTGCCGTGCTCGGCGCGGACCCTGTGTAGGTGCCCAGCACGCTGATGCCGATCGTGTACGAGTTGAATCCGGAGGCGTGGGCTCCGGTCACAGACAGATCGATGCTGTCGGCACGGCCCTCGTAGATGGTTCCGTATTTGTCGACGAGGAAGTTGTACCCGAGGTCGCACCAGCCTCGTTCTTTCGTGTGGTACGCGAGGTAGCCGCGGATGATGCCCGGGGCCTGTGCCTTCGTATAGGAGTTCGATCCGGCGGTGTGGTGGATGAAGACGCCCTTCGAAGTCGACGTCTTGTCGGTGGTGCAGCGGACGAGCTTCTCGTCGGCGCCCCATTCGCGGCGGGTGACGATGTTCGCCCTCAGCTCGTGGTGGGACACCTGCGCTGTCGCCTTCTGTGCGGTGACCGAGGCGGGCTTCTTCACTGCGGCCGCGTCGGCGCCGGTGACGGGGCTTGCGACGTTGGTCACTGCGAGGTCGTTCGTGTCGGCGTTCTTCGCTGTCGCACGGATCTCCACCGAGGTGGAGTCGACCACGGGCACGGCTTCTGTCCGTCGTTCCTGAGCCGCTGCGGGGACCTGTTTGCCCTCAGCCGAGGAACGGTCAGGGCCGGCACCGTCGTCGGCCGGCAGGGTCTCCCACGAGGACCAGCCGCCGGAGTCGCGGTAGCGAAGTTCGAGACGTGGGTCGTCTCCCGTCCACTTGGCTCCGATGACATTGACTTCGGAGTCTTTGAGTTTGAGTGCTGTGACCTTTGCCGGAGTGGCCGAATACGTCTTCGTCGTCGATCCTGCGTTCCGGCTCACCTGGGGAGCGTCCGCGGAGTCCGCTGTCTTGGTCGCTGCAGGCTCCGTCGGTGTATCCGAATCGGATGATTCCTTCGTCGGCGCGGGCTGCGGCTGGCCCCCGCCGTCGAGTGACGGTGAGCCGCTGTCGCCGAGCGATGGCGCTTCGGCGGCGAGCGCGGGACCACCGGTCATCATCGACACGGTGAGCACCGCAGCCAGTGCGGGGGTGACAAGTCGGATCGGTTTCATCGGGGCTGCTTCCTCTGCAGTCTGTCCGCCTTCTGGTTATCACGGACGCCAATGGGTTCGCGTCGCCGTCGACACTGCCTTGTCGGCGCCGCAGCGTCGCAGCACTCCTGCGACACTGATGCACAGATTAATGGCATTGCCAGTTTCTGTGAAGGTGACTCGCAAGTTCTATTCAGAATTTCACCTCCTTCGGACACGGCGATGTCACACTGCCCGCTCCGACAGCCCGGCCCACTCGCGCGATACGCTGGCACTCCACATTCCCCGCGTCCCCGTCGTCGAAGGACCCATATGGCTGATCGCCGCGAACTCACTCGACTCGAGGCAGTCCTCGACGCCTTCGCCGACCGCGTTCTCCCCCGCGTCCCCGCCGGGATGCGGGAGTTCCTCGCCTTCGGAATCAAACAGGCGTGGGCGTGTCTCTTCGGTGCTCTCATGCTCTTAGCGATCATCCTCACCGCTTGGCTCTACCCCGATGATGCGGCCATCGCCCGCAACGACTTCCTCGTCATCCTCGCCGTACTCATCCAGATCGGCATGCTCGTCGCTCGCCTCGAGACCGGTCGCGAGCTCATCGTCATCATCGTCTTCCACATCGTCGGCACCGGAATGGAGATCTTCAAGACCGCCGTGGGTTCATGGAACTACGCCCCCGGCGGGGTCCTCCACATCGGCGCAGTACCGCTGTTCACCGGGTTCATGTACGCCGCCGTCGGCTCCTATATCGTCCGCGTGTACCGTCTCTTCGACTTGCGGTTCAGCCATTACCCGCCGAGGTGGCTGACCGTGATCATCGCCGCCGCCATCTACCTCAACTTCTTCACCCACCACTTCATCGTCGACCTCCGACTGCTTCTCGTCCTGGCCACCGTCATCGTCTTCTTCCGCTGCCGCATGCACTTCCATATCCATCGCAGGACACTGACGATGCCCGTGCTGCTGGCCTTCCTCCTCGTCGCCTTCTTCATCTGGGTGGCCGAGAACATCGGGACCGCGGCCGGTGCCTGGCTGTATCCGAGTCAGGACGACGGCTGGCACCTGGTGCCGCTGACGAAGCTGGTGGCCTGGTTCCTGCTCATGATGATCTCCGTCGTCCTCGTGACCTTCGTCCACAGACCCAGGCCGCCTGAGGTCCACGGACCCGAGCCTCCTGACACCTATACTTGCTGAGAACCGAAACTTCCAGGACGGCAGAAGGAGACTCATGGCGGCACCCGATGCGCAGAATGAGAAGGAATCGAGCGCATTGCTCAAGGTGCTCCGCCCAACCAGCGGTTCCAACCTGTCGGTCAGTGCTCGTGTGCTGCTGCGCGTCATCGCCGGAGTCCTCGTCCTCGCCCTCATCCTCGCCCTCGTCGGACTGTTCCTCGTCCGTCGCTCCTTCCCGACCACCGACGGCGAGATCTCGCTGCCGGGGCTCGACGCGCCGGTCACCGTCCACCGTGACGAATCGGGTGTTCCCACCATCGAGGCCGAAACCGCCCACGACCTGTTCCTGGCTCAGGGGTTCGTCCACGCTCAGGACCGGTTCTGGGAGATGGACTTCCGCCGACACGTCACCTCGGGACGACTCTCCGAACTCTTCGGCAAATCCCAGCTGGGCACCGACACCTTCATCCGCACGCTCGGCTGGCGGAAGGTCGCCGAGCAGGAGGTGAAGAAGCTCGACAAGACGAGTCTGGGCTACTACGAGGCCTACGCGGACGGCGTCAACGCCTATCTCAAGGACAAGTCCCCCACCGAGCTGTCCCTCGAATACGCCGTCCTCGGCCTCGAGACCGGCAGCACCGAGGTCGAGAAATGGACCCCGGTCGACAGCGTCGCCTGGCTCAAGGCCATGGCATGGGATCTGCGATCGAACCTCGAAGACGAGATCGACCGGTCGATCCTCAGCTCGGAGCTCACCGACGAGCAGATGAGCGACCTCTATCCGGATTACCCATATGCCACGCGTCCGACGATCCTCGGCGGCAGAGCCGGCGACAAGGCACCGAAGGACCGCAGCGGCGACGACGTCGAGCAGAAGCCGCGAGTCGACGACCGTGCACGGGAGGACGATGAGGCACATGCCGGAGGCACCGTCACCGAGGCACCCCGAACAGGGAACACCGACACCGAGGCGGCCGTCCCCACCGATGATCTCCTCGAACTGCGGAATACGCTCACATCGCTGCCGCCGATGCTGGGACAGAACAGCGACGATATCGGGTCGAACTCGTGGGTGATCTCCGGGGACCACACGAACACCGGTCGACCGCTGCTGTCCAATGACCCGCACCTCGCCCCGGCGATGCCCTCGGTCTGGTACCAGGTGGGACTGCGATGCAAGAAGGTCACCGATGCCTGCCCCTTCGACGTCACCGGTTTCTCCTTCTCCGGACTGCCGGGAGTCGTCATCGGCCACAACCAGTCGATCGCCTGGGGACTGACGAACCTCGGCGCAGATGTCACCGACCTCGTCGTGGAGAAGATCCGCGACGGGAAGGTCATCCACGACGACGGAGACGAACCGCTGCAGGTGCGCAAGGAGACGATCGAGGTCGCGGGCGAGGACCCACGCGAGATCACCATCCGCTCCACCCGCAACGGCCCACTCGTGTCGAAGCTCGACGGCACGTATCGCAAAGCACTCGATGCGACGACCGGGGCGGATTCGCAGGACCCTAAGTCGGGACCGGGCGAGGAGCACTACGGTCTCGCCCTCGATTGGACGGCTCTGCGTCCGGGTACGACCGCCTCGGCGGTGTTCGCCATCAACAAGGCCACGAATTGGCAGGAGTTCCGGCACGCGGCGTCCCTGTTCGACGTGCCCTCCCAGAACCTCGTCTACGCCGATGTCGCCGGGAACATCGGCTATCAGGCCCCCGGAATGATCCCACGCCGAGGCAAGGCCGACGGCACCGTGCCCCGACGCGGGTGGAAATCCGACGAGGATTGGCAGGGCTGGGTCGACTTCGAGGATCTCCCACATCTGTACAACCCCGAACGCGGATGGATCGTCACCGCGAACAACCCGGTCGCCGCCCCCGGTGAGACAGTGCAGCTGGGTGAGGACTTCGACTACGGGGATCGCGCCCGCCGCATCACGAAACGCATCAAGGACGCGGTCGACGAGGGCCGGAAGCTGCGGCCGATGGACATGGCGGAGATCCAGAACGACGACCAGAATCCGTTCGCCGCGAAGCTCGTACCCGAAGCGGTGAAGATCCACTCCCATGGTGACGAGGACATCCTCGAGGCGAAGAAGCTGCTGAAGAGCTGGAACGGCTTCGACTCCGCGAACAGCGCGGGCGCCGCCTACTTCAATGTGCTCACGAAGACGCTGCTCGAGCAGACGATCAGCTCGAAGCTTCCCGACGGGGTGTCCCCCGCCGGCGGTTCACGGTGGTACCTCGTGCTCTCGGAACTGCTCGAAGACCCGGATTCCCAGTGGTGGTCGGGCAAGGGCGTCGAAGGTCGGGACGAGGCTCTGCGCAAGGCCATGAAGACGGCGTGGGCGGAGACGGAGGACCTGCTGGGACCGGAGCCCGTGACGTGGCGGTGGGGAATCCTGCACCGCCTGACGATCCGCAACGCCAGCCTCGGCGAATCCGGGATCACACCGGTGGAGAAGCTGTTCAACCGCGGCCCCTATGAGGTCTCCGGGGGTTCGGGCGTCGTCCATGCCACCGGGTGGGATGCCTCGGTCGGCTATGAGACGAACTGGGTGCCGTCGATGCATCAGACGGTCGATCTGTCGAACTTCGACGCCTCGAACTGGATCAACCTCACGGGCGCGTCGGGGCATGCCTTCCACCCGCATTACGACGATCAGACGAACGATTGGGCCGCCAATGTCAATCGACCATGGCCGTACTCGAAGGAAGCCGTGGCCGCGGCGGCAGAGGACACACTCACTCTCGAGCCGTGAGAACGGGGTTTCAGTCCTTGGGCAGGATCTTCGCTTCGAGGAAGTTCGCGACATCGTCTTCCCAGCGCACCGGGTCGATGTTCCATTCCTTCGTGTGATGGGCCTTGCCGTATGAGGGCATCGTGACCAGATCCCGTCTGACACCTGCCAGCGCGTGGGAGGGGCCGGAGGGAACGAATTCGTCGTCATCGGAGTGGATGAGCAGAACCGGCACATCGAGTTCGGCTGCACGGGTCACCCAATCCATGCGATCGAGATCGAGCGGGGTCTCGAGCCCGGTGATCGGCCGTGCCCATGGCTGCGTGATCATCTCGAGCGTGAGTTTGGCGATCGGTGTCGGCAGCAGGTTCTTCTTCGCCTGCCCGTCGAGCACGTTCACCCAGTCGACGACGGGTCCGTCGAGGACCAGTGAGGTGACGAACCTGCGGTTGCGTCCGCGGGAGGCCGCCTGCAGGGCGATGGCTCCGCCCATCGACCAACCGAAGAGCACGACGTTCTTCGCTCCGTGTTCGACCGCGAAGTCGATGGCGGCGTCGACGTCGATCCATTCGGTGTCGCCGAGCCCGTAGCGAGATGTGGTCT
This sequence comes from Brevibacterium sp. OS20, assembly GCF_056837565.1. Classification (NCBI taxonomy): domain Bacteria; kingdom Bacillati; phylum Actinomycetota; class Actinomycetes; order Micrococcales; family Brevibacteriaceae; genus Brevibacterium; species Brevibacterium sp. OS20. The sequence continues at coordinate 2,361,635 of NZ_CM166367.1, forward strand.
CCACCCGCACCTCGGCGTCGTTGCGGTAAGACATCGCGATCGAGGGCACCCCGAGGGTGTTGAGCACGGGAGCGGCGCGCAGTCCCTCGGCGCGGGTGCTGGCTCGGCCGTGGATGAGGATCGCCCAAGTGTCGTGGGGTTCCGGATGGTCGGTCGGCAGCAGCCACGCGGGCAGGTCACCGGCGTCGGAGCGAATCTCGATGTCGTCGAAATTCACTCCGGCAGCGATCGGATCAGGATAGACGACTCCGGTCCACCGTCCCCGCCAGGCCCGTCGGATATCGCCGCGGGTGACGGACAGGATCTCTCGGGAGACGGTGCGCGAGCGGGGATCGTACTCGACGATATCGCCGACGACGGCATGTCCCGAACCCTGGTTGAAGTAGAGACCATAGGTGCCGGGCACCGTGGTCTCCTCATCGGCGGGCAGCTGAATGCGCATATTCGGCGGAAAACCGTCGATGTGCAGGATGTCGAGTTCTTCCGGGGCGTTCTCCGGAACGATGATCTTGCGGGCGAAGTAGGCGGCCAGACCCGACGACGCCACAGAGATCAGGGCACCGAGTCCGGCGCCGACGCCGATACCGGCGGCGAGCAGGCGGGCGGGGAACTTCGTGTCGCGGACCATGAAAACCTCCTGTGTTCATTGTTGCCTACGGAATGATCAGGCACCAAACGCTGTTGTGCGGAATGAGCGAGTGTCACTCGCTGTTGCGCTCACCAGGGGCGGAGATCTTCTCCTCCTCGCCGCAATCACCGTCACTGACAGAGACCGGAGGTCACGATGACTCAGTCATCAGATATCAACGCTGGAACTTCGACGAACGAGGGGGCCGCGGCTGAGGAGATCCGTTGGCAGGACGTGCTCACTCCCGAGGAGTTCGCGGTGCTCCGCCAGGGCGCGACCGAACGCCCCTTCACCGGCGAGTACAACGATGAGACGGCAGCCGGGATGTACCAGTGTCGGGCCTGCGGAGCCGACCTGTTCCCCTCCGATACGAAGTTCGCCTCGCACTGCGGATGGCCGTCGTTCTACGCGCCTCTGGCCGAGGACCGGGTCCGCTACATCCGCGACACCTCGATGGGCATGGAACGCGTCGAGGTCCGCTGCGCGAACTGCGACTCGCATATGGGCCATGTCTTCTCGGGCGAGGGCTACGGCACTCCCACCGATCAGCGCTACTGCATCAACTCGATCTCGTTGAAGCTCAACACCGACGCTGCGGACAGCTGAGGTGGCGACAGACACTCAGAGCACCGAGGCGACCGAGCTCGTCGTGAAGAACTTCGACGAGCTCCGGCCCACGGAGCTCTACGGAATTCTGCAGCTGCGCTCACGGGTCTTCGTCGTCGAACAGGAGTGCGTGTTCCTCGACCCCGATGGGGTGGACTCACTGCCGGAGACTCTGCATTTCTTCTACCCTCGACCGGCCACGGCGATGTCGGACACTCACGGCGCCGAGCATGGACGCGACCTCTCGCCATGGGCCTATGCCCGTCTGCTGCCGGCGGAGTTGCCCGACGGACCGGCGGCCAGGCCGGGAGCACGCAGCATCAGTCGTGTCGCCACCCACCCCGACGCCCGCGGGCAGGGTTGGGGCCGCCGACTGCTCAGCGACATCGTCCACGCCTGGTCGACTGCCCCGCTGACGCTCAATGCGCAGTCGCACCTCGAGGGGCTGTACTCGTCCCTCGGCTTCGCCCCGAACGGTCCGCGCTTCGACGAGGACGGGATCGAGCACACCCCGATGGAGCGCCCGGCCGGCTGACCGATCAGCTCTCGGCCTCGACCTCGGCAGCGGCGTCGACGGAGGCGATGATCTTCTGCATCACAGCGTGCAGTTCACGCACTCCGTCGACGTCCATGCCGAGCTTGGCCATCATCGTTCCGGGAATCGCCTCGGCGGTCTTGCGCAGTTCACGGCCGGTGTCGGTGAGGGTGACCTCGACGATCCGCTCGTCGCTGTCGCTGCGCGTCTTCGTGACATAGGCCAGCGCTTCGAGGCGTTTGACCAACGGGGACACAGTCGCGGGTTCGAGTCGCAGCAGTCGAGCGATCTCGCGCATCGGCAGCTTCTCGTGCTGCCACAGCGCAAGCATGACCAGATACTGCGGATGCGTCAGACTGATCGGTTCGAGCACGGAGCGATACGCGCCGTTCACCCCGCGGGACGCCACCGCCAGAGCGAAGCAGATCTGGCTTTCCAGCGCCAGCGGGTTGTCCAGCGGCTCCGTCGAAGCTTCGGATTCCAGCATCGTGTGTCGTCGATCCTCCGTGTCGGCAATCAGGGCGTGCATACTCTTCGAAGATTACTTAGTGCGCTAATGATTAGTGTACACTAAAGGTGAAACCTGCCCAATCCCCGCCCAAGCGGCACCTCGTCGATAGGATCCTCGCTATGTCGTCCGCCTCGCAGCCTTCCCCCGATGGTTCGAACCGGAAACAGGACAAGAAGCAGAAGAATTCGGCACGGAAGAAGAACCAGCATCCGGAGTCCCAGCGCGGAGTCGGCTGGCTCAACAACTTCTTCCGCAAGATCGTCGGGCCGGCGCAGGTCGACAACACGCGCCCGGGCGGATACTTCGAGGACGAGACGCTGCGGCACCAGCAGCTCGATGCCATGGGGCTGGAGATGCGCACCGACGCCAACGGCCATTCCTATGTGGTGAAGAAGGGCAGCAGGTAGCCGCCGGTCACTCCCCGACCATGCACAGGGCCGCCGCACCGAATCGGTGCGGCGGCCCTTCCCGCTGTCTCGTTCTCGCTGCCTCCGTCCCGGCCGGGCGACCTGCTCTCTGCCTCAGTCCCGGCCGGGTCTATGACGTTCGGTCAGCGCCAGTCGGAGATGATGTCGACGAGTTCGCGACGCGGTCCGGTGTAGAACGGAACCTCTTCGCGCACATGCAGGCGCGCCTCGGTGTTGCGCAGATCCCGCATCAGGTCGACGATGCGGTGGAGCTCGGCGGCCTCGAAGGCCAGCAGCCATTCGTAGTCGCCGAGGGCGAAGGAGGCGATCGTGTTCGCCTTGATGTCCTTGTACCCGGCGGCGGCCATACCGTGGTCGCGCAGCATCTTCGCCCGTTCGGCGGGGTCGAGGAGGTACCAGTCGTAGGACCGCACGAACGGGTACACGCAGATGTAATCGCCGGGCTCGGGATCGGTCAGCAGAGCGGGCAGGTGCGCCTTGTTGAACTCCGCCGGGCGGTGGATTCCGACGACGGACCAAACGGGTTCGAGCACTCCACCGATCAGGCTGCGGCGGATCGCCGAGTACGCGGCCTGGACGACCTCGATTTCGGGGGCGTGGTACCAGAACATGACGTCGGCATCGGCGCGCAGGGCGGAGACGTCGTAGATTCCGCGCACGATCAGACCGCGTTCCTTCAGGGGCTCGAGAGCCGCATGCAGCTCATCGGCGAGTTCCTTACGGTCGGCATCGCCGAGTTCTCCGGCAGAGGCGAAGACGGAGTAGGCGATATACCGCGTCTGCTCGTTCGCTTCTTCGATCTGGGCGTCGGTGGGCTGAGTGTATTCGCTCATATCTGCTCCTTCTGTCTTCTCTTCATTCTGAAGTGTCACGGTGGTCGTCTGCGGGTCGGTTCAGTCTCTGGGCCGCGGCGTCCGCGCGGGCGATGCAGGCGGGTATGCCGACTCCCCCATAGGCGGATCCGGCGAGTTCGAGGCCGGGCAGCGACGCGATCTCTGCGTCGATGGCGGCGATGCCTCCGGCGTGGCCGGGCAGGTACTGCGGCAGTGCCGAGTTCCAGCGCTGGACCTCCGAGCCCAGCAGCTGCGATTCAGGACGGGAGGTGATCGTCTGCCAATCGGCGAAGGCTCGTTCGACGATCTCCTCATCAGAGAACCTGCTCCAGGCCTCGGGTCCGTCGCCGAAGCGTCCGATGCTCATCCGCACCAGGGCCGCCCCCGCGGGGATATGGTCGGCCGTCCACGGCCATTTGTTCGACACGAATGTCGAGGCCTTGATGAACGTGCCCTCGGGCGCGGGGACGAGGAACCCCGAACCCTGCAGCTCGACTCCCCCGAGGTCGACGAGGGCGGCGACCAAGGCGGTGGAGGCGTAGGGAATCTCGCCGAGGCGGCTCGCCGATTCCGGGGCCACCGACGTCAGGAGTCCGGCAGTCACATGCGCGGGCGTGGCGAGGACGAGTCCATCGGATTCGATGTCGTCCCCCTCGCCGCGGACGATCCATCTCTCGCCCTCGCGGTCGATCCCGGTGACACCGGCACCGAGGCGGACCGCCCCGCCGCCCCGCACGATCGCCTCGTGCAGGGCGGGGATGAGGCGGTTGATTCCGCCTTCGAAGCTCATGAACACCGGTTCCGGGTTCCGTGCCGACGCGGTCTGGGCGTCGCGGGCGGCGAGGAGCTGTGCGACGAGGTCGAGCACCGAGGTGCCTTCGACGGCGGCGGGCAGCAGCGCGGGCACCGTTTCGGCCAGGGACAGGTCCCGGCAGCGACCGGCGTAGACACCGCCGAGCAGCGGATCGACGAGTTCGTCGACGATGGCGCCGCCGAGGCGCGCGGACAGGAAGTCCCCCAGCGAGACGTCATCACCTTCGATCGGCGGGGTGATCCGTTCGGCCGCCAAGCGAGCGGCTGCCTCGGTGCCGATGAGGGATTCGACCTCTGCCGCTTCGGCGGGCACCCCCATGATCGTCCGTTTGGGAATCGCGTGCAGGTCTCCCCTGCTGAGCACCTGCGAGCTGTGCCGGGTCGAGGGGAACACCGAGTCGAGGCCGAGTTCGGCGGCTAGGCTCTTGGTCTCCGGACGCCGGTTGAGGCTCGCTTCGGCTCCCGAGTCGATGCCCACCGGCACGGCGCCATCAAGCGTGGTCGACCTCAGGCAGCCGCCGAGGCGGTCGCCTGATTCCAGCACTGTGACTTGGTGCTCGGCGGAGAGGCGATAGGCGGCGACGAGGCCGGAGATCCCTCCTCCGACGACGGTGATCCGAGTCATTCGATCAGCCGCGGCCGCCGAGGATCTCGGCCGAGACGCGGTGGACGAGGTCGACGACGCGTCCGGGCACTTCGGGGTCGGTGTCGGGCAGGACGCCGTGGCCGAGGTTGAAGACGAATCCGCGGTCGAGTTCGAGTCCCTTGCGCACGATCGCCTCGACGCGGGCGGACAGCGCTTCCCACGGGGCGAAGAGCAGGGCCGGGTCCAGGTTGCCCTGGAGTGCCTGACCGGGATTGACGCGAGTGGCGGCATCGGCGAGGTCGACGCGGAAGTCGACGCCGACGGTCGTCGATCCGGCCTGTGCCATGGAGCCGAGCAGCTCACCGGTCTGCACGCCGAAGTGGATGCTGGGCACGTCGTGTCCGGACAATGCGTCGAAGACTGCGGTGGAGTGTGCGAGGACATGGTCCTCGTAGTCCTCCCGAGCGAGGTAGCCGGCCCAGGAGTCGAAGAGCTGGAAGGCCTTGGCACCGGCGTTCAGCTGCACGTCGATGAAGGTCGCCGACATCGTCGCAAGCTTGCTCAGCAGGGCCGAGAACGCCTCGGGGTCGGAGACCATGAGCGACTTCGTCTTCTCGTGGTTCTTACTCGGCCCACCTTCGATGAGGTAGCTGGCCAGGGTGAACGGAGCACCGGCGAAGCCGATGAGTGGGGTGGCTTCGCCGAGTTCGGCGGTCACCCGCTGGATCGATTCGGTGATGTCGGGGATATCGGCGGCGTCGAGATCAGGCAGGGCGTCGATATCTGCGCGGGAGCGCACCGGGGAGGCGATGACCGGGCCGACGCCGGAAACGATCTCTACATCGACTCCGGCGGCCTGCAGCGGGACGACGATATCGGAGAAGAAGATGGCCGCGTCGACGCCGTGGCGGCGGACCGGCTGGAGGGTGATCTCGGAGACCATCTCGGGGTCGCGGCAGGCATCGAGCATCTGAGTGCCTTCGCGCAGCTTGCGGTACTCAGGCAGGGAGCGGCCGGCCTGCCGCATGAACCAGACGGGAGTGTGTGAAACCGGCTCCGAACGCAGGGCAGCCAACAGGGGTGATGTCATGGGGCCATCTTCCCATTCTTCGATCGCTCATGCCCACTCGCCGGCGGTTTCAAGACGGGCCGTCTTGCCGTCTCAGCATTCGGCCGAGGACACGGTCCGACGGATTGTCCGCGGCCGCCTCGGCGTGGATGATTCCTCTGTCCCCGCGGCTGCTCTATCGTGGCAACTGTGGTCAACACCTCACCTCTCAATCGCATTCCGGCGGAGTTCTCCGCCGTGACGTCGGTGCTGCGTCAGGCGCGCAGCACGAACAACGTGTCGATTTCCGAGATTCCGGCCCCGGCCAAGCTGGCCCCGTACTCCTATGCTCTCGGCGCCGAGGTCAGCGCCGATGAGACGTTCCTGCGGGCCAGCGGCGAGACCATCGACGAACTCGCCACCGGCCGTATCGTCGTCCTCTTCGATCCCGCCGCCCCGGAGGAGTGGGAAGGCTCCTTCCGGGTCGTCTCCTATATCCGCGCCGAACTCGAACACGAACTCGGCAATGAGACGATGCTCGGGCATGTGGCATGGAGCTGGCTCGAAGATGCCCTCGATGCCAACGACTGCCAGGTGCTCGCCGCCGGCGGGACGACCACTCGGGTGCTGTCCGAGAGCTTCGGCACCTTGGCCGATCGCCCGGCCACGATAGACTTGGAGCTGCGCGCCTCGTGGACACCCGTGATTGACGAGCCGGATCTGATCGGCAATCACTTCGAGGCCTGGATCGATCTGCTCAGCACAGTCGCCGGACTGCCACCACTTCCTGAAGGAGTCACAGCCCTGCCCGGGCGCCGTCGATGACATCTGAACTACCGCTTTTGGAAACACCCGCGAACGGCATCCCCGACGTCGTCGATACCCCGGAGGACCTCTCCTCCTCGATTGCCAGTCTGGCCGCCGCCAACGGTCCGATCGCTGTCGACGCCGAACGCGCGTCCGGCATCAGATACGGACAGCGCGCCTTCCTCGTTCAGCTGCGCCGGGAGGGTGCGGGCACCTTCCTCCTCGATTCCGAGTCGCTCGGTGATCTCAGCGCCCTCAATCCGGCTCTCGGAACTGATGAGTGGGTCATCCATTCGGTAACGCAGGATCTGCCGTGCCTGCAGGAGCGCGGAATGCGCCCGGCGGCTCTGTTCGACACCGAGCTGGCCGCCAGGCTGCTCGGATGGGAGAAGTTCGGTCTGGCCGCGGTCGCCGAACGCACCCTCGGGGTGCGTCTGGCGAAGGAGCATTCGGCCGCCGATTGGTCGACGCGTCCGCTGCCGAAGGAGTGGCTGAACTATGCCGCCCTCGACGTCGAAGTGCTCCTGCCGATCCGCGACATCCTCCACCAGCAGCTTCTCGACTCGGACCGGTGGGAGTTTGCGCAGCAGGAGTTCACGCACCTGCTCGATTTCACGCCGAAGCACTTCGATGAGCCGTGGCGACGCACGCATGGACTGTCGAAGATCAGGTCCCGCCGCGACATCGCACGAGTCCGTGAGCTCTGGCAGGCCCGTGACTCCATGGCCCGTGAGGCCGATCTGGCTCCCACGAAGATCCTGCGAGATCGTGAGCTCGTCGCCCTCGCCCAATCCGGTGTGAAGTCCAGCGACGATATCTTGGCTCAGTGGCGCAGACTCTCCCGCGCCGAGGCGGCCCGCCTATTCCGTGCCTACCGCAAGGCCTCCCGGCTGGGTGCCGAAGAGCTGCCGGGACGGTTCGAACGCGGACGGTCCAAACGCAGCGAGTTCAACCCGGCCGAGCTCAAGGAACGGGTGGCCGCACTCAAAGCGGCAATGTCGGAGCTCTCAGAAGAGCTGACGATCCCCCATGATGTGCTTCTTCAGCCGGCAATCGTGAAGTCCCTGGCTGCGGAGTCGAACGTCGATGTCGAGGATTACCTCGCCGAGGCGGGAGCCCGACCCTGGCAGATCGAGCTCAGTGCCCCCGCGCTGAAGAAGACCCTGGCCGGACTCCCCCAGTCCTGAATCTCACACCGCACGGCGGGAACTCTGAGCTTCACACCGCGCGGCGGGAGTGCAGAACTTCAAACCGCACGGCGGGAACTCTGATCGGCTCGGTCGGCCACCTCGGCGGGCAGGGCCTTAAGAATATCGGACACGATCGTGTCGACGTCGAGGCCCACCTCGGCGAGGATCTCTTCGCGCGTTCCCTGCGGGAGGAACTCATCGGGCACGCCGAGCTCGAGCACCCCGATACTCGAATCGGCTTCGCGCAGGTCAGAGCGGATCTGGGATCCGATGCCGCCGATCTTCACTCCGTCTTCGATGACGGCCACGAGGCTGTGGTCGGCGGCGAGGTCGATGACGGATTCGGGGACGGGCAGCACCCATCGGGGATCGATGATCGTCGCCTTCAGCCCCTGCTCGGCCAGGCGGTCGGCGACGTCTCCGGCCAATCTGGCGAATGGTCCCACGGAGACGATGAGCACATGGGATTCGGACCCGGCCGGGCCCTCACGGAGGATGTCGACGCCGTCGTCGAGCCGCCTCAGCGCCGGGATGTCGGCACCGACGCCGCCGCGGGGAAATCTCACCACGGTCGGGGCATCTTCGACGGTGACGGCTTCGCGCAGCTCTTCGGTCAGCCGTGCGGCGTCGCGGGGTGCGGCGAGGCGCAGTCCGGGGACGACGCGCAGCATCGCGATGTCCCAGATTCCGTGGTGGCTGGCTCCGTCGGGGCCGGTGATGCCGGCACGGTCGAGGACGAAGGTCACACCCTGCCGGTGGAGGGCGACGTCCATGAGGACTTGGTCGAAAGCACGGGAGAGGAACGTGGAGTAGATGCACACGACGGGGTGGAGTCCGCCGTAGGACAGGCCCGCCGCCGAGGCGACCGCATGCTGTTCGGCGATGCCGACGTCGAAGACGCGGTCGGGGAACTCCTCGGCGAATTTCGCCAGCCCCACGGGCAGGAGCATGGCGGCGGTGATGGCGACGATGTCTTCGCGTTCCTCGGCGAGTGCGCAGATCTCGGTGCCGAACACGGAGGTCCATGACGTCGATTTCGACGGTGTCGATCTCCCGGTGACGGGGTCGATGACGCCGACGGAGTGGAACTGGTCGGCGTCGTCGTTGACGGCCGGGTCGAATCCGTGCCCTTTCTGCGTGATCATGTGGACGATGATGGGGCCGCCGTCGAACTGTTTGGCCAGTTGGAGGGCCTTGTCGACCGAGGGCAGGTCGTGTCCGTCGACAGGGCCCAAGTATTTGATGCCGAGTTCGTCGAACATTCCGGTCTCGGGTGGGCTGACCATGTCTTTGAGTCCGCGTTTGACGCCGTGGATGGCGCTGTAGGCGGCGCGGCCGGGTCGGCCGGATTGGCGGAGCGTCTCCTTGCCCCAGGTGAGCAGCCTCTCGTAGCTCGAGGTGGTGCGCAGTTCGTCGAGATGGGCGGCGAATCCGCCGACGGTCGGGGCGTAGGAGCGGCCATTGTCGTTGACGACGATGACCAGCCGCCTCGGCGGGGTGGAGGTGTCGGCTGCAATGGTGTTGAGCGCTTCCCAGGCCATTCCCCCGGTCAGGGCTCCGTCGCCGATGACGGCGACGACGTGGCGGTCTCGCTCACCGGTGAGCTGGCGGGCCTTGGCGATGCCGTCGGCCCAGGACAGGGAGGCCGAGGCGTGTGAGTTCTCGACGACGTCGTGCTCGCTCTCTCGCCGGCTCGGGTAGCCGGAGAGGCCGTCGCGCTGCCGCAGGGTGGGGAACTCCTCGCGGCGGCCGGTGAGCAGTTTGTGCACATATGTCTGGTGGCCGACGTCGAAGATGATCGTGTCGCGCGGCGAGTCGAAGGTGCGGTGGAGGCCAATGGTCAGTTCGACGACTCCGAGGTTGGGGCCCAGATGTCCGCCCGTGCCGGACACGGTCGTGATGAGGTAGTCGCGGATCTCTTTGGCCAGCACTTCGCATTCGCCAGCCGAGAGTCGACGCAGATCGGCAGGCGAGCCGAGGGATTCGAGAAAGGTCATGCGGCCTCAGTTCTGACGACATCGTTGGCGGACAGATTCCATCCGCCCCATCCTATCGCTCACAGATGCGTCCCTCACCCTTCGCGACATATCTCCGCGCTGCAGTACCCCGCAGCCTTCTCGCTGCACCGCCTCGGCGCAGTATCCCTCAGCTTGCCCGCTGCACCTCCCCGCGGCACACCACCCCTCAGCCTTCTGGTCACACCGCCTCGGCGCCGGCAATTCGCACCATTGCGAGCGCACCCCTCACCGTTCATGGCACACCAACCCGTTGCAGCACGGTGTTGAGCGACTGCCGATGAGTGATGGTCGCATTTGCGCCCACCCCCACCCACGCCGAGGTGGCCGACCGCCAGCGCACGGATTCCCGCGGACGCGCTCACGCTTCCCGACAATCCCGCGCGACAGCGACCGTCCCTCACCCTTCGCCGCACAGCGCACTGTTGCAACGAGGCGATCTGCCACGAACGGTGACGGATTCCTTGGCAGCGGTGTGTTTAGTCACGAACGGTGACGGATGCCGAACTGCGTGGAGGACGTGACGCGAACGGTGAGGGATGCTCGATCAACGGCACCGTCACACGCGCCCGGGCACGACGAAGGCCGGTGGGAACAAATCCCACCGGCCTTCGATCAGCTCCGGCTCAGCGCCCCAGCGCGAACCGACTGCCGCGAGTCGCAGACTCACAGCGCAGCCTGGTGCGGCGAAGTCGCCGCTCAGGCCTCGTCTCCTGCGATCAGGCTTCTGCGAGCTGACGCAGAACGTACTGCAGGATGCCGCCGTTGCGGTAGTAGTCGGCTTCACCCGGGGTGTCGATGCGGACGACGGCGTCGAATTCGACCTTTGTGCCGTCTTCCTTTTCGGCGGTGACCTTGACGGTCGCCGGGGTCTTGCCCTCGTTGAGCTCCGTGACGCCTTCGATGGAGAAGGTCTCGGTGCCGTCGAGTCCGAGCGAATCAGCGGATTCGCCGGCGGGGAACTGCAGCGGCAGAACGCCCATGCCGATGAGGTTCGAGCGGTGGATGCGCTCGAAGCTTTCGGTGATGACGGCCTCGACGCCGAGCAGCTTCGTGCCCTTGGCAGCCCAGTCACGCGAGGATCCCGAGCCGTACTCCTTGCCACCGAGGACGACCAGCGGGGTGCCGGCGGCCTGGTAGTTCACGGAGGCGTCGTAGATCGTCGTCTGCGGTCCGCCCTCCTGCGAGAAGTCGCGGGTGAAGCCACCCTGGACTCCGTCGAGGAGCTGGTTCTGCAGACGGATGTTCGCGAAGGTTCCGCGGATCATGACTTCGTGGTTGCCGCGACGCGAGCCGTAGGAGTTGAAGTCCTTGCGCTCGACACCGTGCTCCACGAGGTACTTGCCGGCCGGGGTGTCGGCCTTGAAGGAACCTGCGGGCGAGATGTGGTCGGTGGTCACCGAGTCGCCGAGCTTCGCGAGCACGCGGGCACCCTTGATGTCCTTGACGGCTTCAGGCTTGAGACCCATGCCGTCGAAGAAGGTGGGCTTGCGCACGTAGGTCGACTCGTCGTCCCACTCGAAGACCTTGCCTTCGGGGGTGTCGAGCTGCTGCCAGCGCTCGTCACCATCGAAGATCCGACCGTATTCGCTGTCGAACATGTCGGTCGAGATCGAATCGGCGATGACCGACTCGACCTCTTCCGGAGAGGGCCAGAGGTCGGCCAGGTAGACGTCGACGCCCTCGGAGTCCTTGCCCAGCGGCTGGTTCTCGAAGTCGAAGTCCATGGTTCCGGCCAGTGCGTAGGCGATGACCAGCGGAGGCGAAGCGAGGTAGTTCATCTTCACGTCCGGGCTGATGCGGCCCTCGAAGTTGCGGTTGCCCGACAGGACTGCGGTGACCGCGAGGTCGTTGTCCTGGATGCTGTCCGAGATCTCCGAGTCCAGCGGACCGGAGTTGCCGATGCAGGTGGTGCAGCCGTAGCCGACGATGTAGAAGTTCAGCGCTTCGAGGTCCTCGATGAGGCCGGCCTTGTTGTAGTACTCGGTGACGACCTTCGAACCCGGTGCGATCGAGGTCTTGACCCACGGCTTCGAGTTGAGTCCGCGCTTGCGGGCATTGCGTGCCAGCAGGCCGGCGGCCATCATCACCGAGGGGTTCGAGGTGTTGGTGCAGGACGTGATCGAAGCGATCGCCACGGCACCGTTGGCCAGCTCGAAGTTGCGTCCGTCAGCGGTGCTGACGTCCACGGACTTCGACTCCTCGCCGGGAGCGGCGTAGTTGTGGATGTCCTTGGCGAACTGGCTCTTGGCATCGGAGAGCTCGATGCGGTCCTGCGGGCGCTTCGGTCCGGAGATCGAGGGCACCACGGTGGACAGGTCGAGTTCGAGGTACTCGGAGTACTCGACTTCGTTCTCCGGCTCGTGCCAGAGTCCCTGCGTCTTGGCGTAGTCCTCGACGAGCTGGATCTGCTCTTCCGAACGGCCGGTGAGCTTGAGGTAGTCGATGGTGACTTCGTCGATCGGGAAGATCGCGGCGGTCGAACCGAACTCGGGGCTCATGTTGCCGATGGTGGCGCGGTTGGCCAGCGGCACCTCGGCGACGCCCTTGCCGTAGAACTCGACGAACTTGCCGACGGCTCCGTGCTGGCGGAGCATATCGGTGATCGTGAGCACAACGTCGGTTGCGGTGACACCCGAGGGGATCTCACCGGTGAGCTTGAACCCGACGACGCGCGGGATGAGCATCGACACGGGCTGGCCGAGCATGGCGGCCTCTGCCTCGATGCCGCCGACGCCCCAACCGAGCACACCGAGGCCGTTGACCATCGTGGTGTGCGAGTCGGTGCCGACCAGGGTGTCCGGGTAGGCCCGGAGGACTCCGTCGACCTCGCGCGGCATGACCACGCGGGCCAGGTGCTCGATGTTGACCTGGTGAACGATGCCCATGCCCGGAGGCACGACCTTGAAGTCTTCGAATGCGGTCTGGCCCCAGCGCAGGAACTGGTAGCGCTCACCGTTGCGCTGGTATTCGATGTCCATGTTGAGCTCGACGGCGTCGGCGGTGCCGAAGCGGTCGATCTGCACCGAGTGGTCGATGACCAGCTCGGCCGGAGCCAGCGGGTTGACCTGATCCGGGCTGCCGCCGAGCTCGACGACCTTCTCGCGCATGGTGGCGAGGTCGACGATGCAGGGCACACCGGTGAAGTCTTGCATCACCACGCGGGCGGGGGTGAACTGGATCTCCGTATCGGGTTCGGCATTGGGGTCCCAGCTGCCGAGGGCTTCAATATGTTCCGAAGTGATGTTTGCGCCGTCTTCCGTGCGCAGCAGGTTCTCCAACAGCACCTTGAGGCTGAAGGGAAGCTTCTCCGACCCTTTGACCTGGTCCAGGCGATAGATCTCATAATCCTTATCGCCTACGGTCAGGGTGCTCTTCGATTTGAACGTATCGACGTTGCTCATCGTGATTCTCCTGTTTCATCCGACACTCATCCAAGAAACCGGGTCCGTCCGACTCGGCGGTCGGATCCTTGCATCACGCACCGATTTACGCGACACATATGTTTCCAAAAGTATCTTGACGTCAAGATAAATTCTATCGCATTTGAGGGGCTTTGACCACCATGGCACACGGAGGTGCGAAACCCTGCGATCGGGTTTTCCGCAGGCCCTCGTGCGGTCATCACCAGGGCCGCGGCCGGGTCGCGCGGCCTAGCCTGGACAGCACACTCAAAGCAGCAGCGCACTCGCCTGCCACCCCCGAGGAGATCCCATGGACCCGTTCACACTAGGCGCCGGATTCGGCTTCGGCGCACTGCTCGTCGGCATCATCTTCGCCGTCGTCTGCAGCTCATTCGCGAAGGAGAAGGGCCGGTCGGGCGGCTGGTGGGGGCTGTGGGGCTTCCTCACGACGTTCATCGCCCTCATCGCGCTCGTCCTCCTCCCCCGCCGCTCGGTCACCGCCTGAGGTCACCGGTCGGTCACCGCCGGAGCACGGTGACCGTCTCCAGGTGCGAGGTCAGCGGGAAGAGGTCGAAGCCGGTGAGGCTCTCGATCGCGAATCCCCCGCCTGTGAGAGCCGTGAGGTCCCTGGCCAACGTGGCCGGGTCACAGGAAACGTAGACCAGGGTGCGTGCCGCTGATTCGATGATCGCCGAGGTGGCTTTCCTCCCGGCGCCCGCCCGTGGCGGGTCGAGGATGATGACCTCCGAATCGGGCAGTCGGGCCCGATCCACGCTGAGAGCGAGGAATCGGGACTCGAGATCGGCGGCATTGTCTCGAGCATGAGCAATGGCTGTCTCCACCCCTTCGACCCCGAACAGGGGCGCTCCGGTGGCCCGGGCGGCAGTGATGCCGAGGAGTCCGACCCCGCAGTAGAGGTCGGTGATCGCCCCGACGTCGGCAGGAAGGACTCTGACGACCTCCGAGCTGAGCAGTGCGGCCGCATCCCGGTGCACCTGCCAGAAGCCGTCGGCGCCGACGGTGAAGTCACGACCGTCGACCGTTTCGGTCAGGGTGCGGTCTCCACGGATCACGCGCAGGGCGGGAGCGGGCGCATGGGAACGACCGCGACCACGGGGACGACCCCCGCGACCACGACCACGACTCTGCTCCGGTCCGGTCGCCTCGGCGAGGAGGGAGAACGACGTCGGCAGCCAGGACTCGATCTCATCGAGGACCTGCGCAGTGGGCCGACCACGGACGATGAGCGCGCCATGGTCGCCGGCCCACGCGAATTCGAGTCGGCGGACTCCCGGCACATGCAGTGTCGTCATGTCGAGGTCGTGCAAGGGCCCGGCGGCCAGAGGGGGCGTGGTCACAGGGATGACCGCATGTGATCTGGGGGCGAGCATTCCGGCACGGCCCTCATCGTCGACGGCCAGCTGCACACGGGTGCGCCAGTCCGTGCCGTCGGTCTCGCCCGGCGCGGGCAGCACCTCGGCGGCGCGGTCGATATGTCCGATGCGCTGAAGTTGGTCATTCAGCACCTCGGCCTTGAGCGTGCGGGAATGGGCGAGGTCGACGTGGGCGAATTCCATTCCGCCGAACCCGGCCGAATCCGGCACGGCCCCAGCACCGGGGCCCGCAGCGAGCCCCGCACCGGAACCGTCGGTCGAACCACCGGGGACATAGTCGAGGCGACGATCGGGGACGCGGTGAGCCGAGGCCTCGATCACCTCGGTGACGGCGGCGCGAAGAAACCGGGCGGGCGGTCCTGCCTGGGTGCGGACTCGGACCTTCTCACCGGGCAGGGCCCCGGAGACGAAGACGACCTGACCGTCGTGTCGGGCGATGGAGGTGCCGCCGGCCGCCGGTGCCTCGATGTCGAGGGTGAGGTCCTGGGCGGGAACCGAAGTGTCGCTCATGCGTGTTCTAGGCCTGTCTGTACAGCGAGGTGTCGGAATCGGGTCCGTCTCCGCCGTACTGTCGAGAGAAGGATTTCAGTCGCCAGGGCACGGAGACCACGACGACGTTGGGCACCAGCAGCAGCCGGGTGCGCAGTTTGAGTGCCACCTGGTTGTGCAGGAGGTGCTCCCACCAGCGGCCGACGACGAACTGCGGAATGTAGACGATGACGAGGTCCCTGGGCGACCTGCGGCGGATGGCGAGGATATGGGCGAGCATCGGGCGGACGAGTTCGCGGTACGGGGAGCCGAGCACGGTCAGCGGCACCGGCAGCTCCATCTCGTTCCATCGTTTCTGCAGACCGGCCGCGGCCTCTTCGTCCACGGCCACGGTGACGGCTTCGAGCTGACTCGACCGGGTCACTCGGGCATAGGAGAGAGCCCGCAGGGTGGGTTTGTCGATCTCGCTGACGACGACGATGGCGTGCGTGTTCGACGGGATCGTCCGTGAGTTCACGTCCGCGTCGGGAGCGAGCTCGCGGGCCACACGCGAATAGTGGCGGTGGATGGCGCCCATGACGAGGTAGAGCCCGGCCATGGCGACGACGGCCAGCCAGGCGCCGGCGAGGAACTTCGAGACGATGACGACGATGAGCACGCCGGCGGCGAGCACACAGCCGACGGTGTTGACCACCCGGTTGAAGTGCATCCGCATCCGGGTCTTCGAATCGATGACCAGGCGCAGGCGTTTGCGCCAGTGCAGGACCATTCCCGCTTGGCCGAGGACGAAGCTGGCGAAGACCCCGACGAGGTAGAGCTGGATGAGCACCGTCGCCGAGGCGGACGTGGCGATGACGAGAACGATCGCCGCCGCGGCCAGCAGCAGGATGCCGTTTGAAAAGGTGAGTCGGTCGCCCTTCGTCGCGAGCTGCCGTGGCAGGAACTCGTCGCGTGCCAGACGCGAGGCCAGTCCCGGGAAGCCTTCGACCGCGGTGTTCGCCGCGGCGAGGAGGACGAGGGCGGTGATGAGGACGACGATGAAGAACATCACCGGCGCGTTATCGAAGATCGCGTGAGCGAGCTGTGCGAGAACGGGTTCCTGTTCGTACTCGGCGCTGACCGGGCTGCCGTCTCCGCGGACGAGGTAGAGATGCGGGTCGTCGACGTATTTGATGCCGGTGACCGACGCCAGATAGGTCAGCCCCGTGAGCATGAGAGCGGCGAGCAGGCCTGAGAGCAGCAGGGTGTTGCCGGCGTTCTTGCCGCGTGGCTTCTTGAACGCGGGAACCGCCGTGGCCACGGTCTGCACACCGGCCAGGGCGACCGCTCCGGAGGAGAACGCGCGCAGGACGATGAGGACGGTGGCCAGGCCGAGAGTCGCCTGGTCGCCGATGTTGCTGTGCACGACCGTATAGTCGGCAGTCTGGGCCTGTGGGGTGTCGCCGAGTCCGACCCGGATGAGACCGACCGACATTGTGAGGAACACTGCACCGAGGAACAGATAGGTCGGCACGGCCAGCAGCATCGGAGTGGCTCGTGAGCCGCGCAGACCGGCGAAGCAGATGAGCAGGATGCCGACGATGGCCACGGGCACACGGTAGGGCGCGAGCATCGGGAACGCTGTGGTGATATAGGCGGCGAAGACCGTCATCGACACGGCCAAGGTGAGCACGTAGTCGACGAGGAGGGCCGCGGCGACGACGAGCCCGGCACCGGAGCCGAGGTTCTTCGACGCCACCTCGTAGTCACCACCGCCGGAGGGGTACGCCTTGACGTTGATGCGGTAGCAGGCGACGATCACGAGGATGACGATGCCGACGGCCACACCGATCCAGGGGGCCACGGTCAGGGCCACAAGTGAGGTCAGCGACAGTGCCAGCAGGATCTCATCGGGGGCGTAGGCCACCGAGGAGAGCATGTCGGAGGCGAAGACGGGCATCGCGATGCGCTTCTTCAGCGCAGGCGCACGCCTGTCCTCACTGCGGAAGGGCCGTCCAACGAGTAGTCTTTTGACGGCATCAGAAAAACTGCTGGCCACGGCAACCAATGGTAGATCACTGCGGGAAGGATTACCCATGCACTTCGTGATTATGGGCTGCGGTCGAGTCGGGGCCTCCCTGGCCAAAGCCCTTGATGCGAATGGGCACTCCGTCGCCGTCGTCGACCGAGACCCCGACGCGTTCCTCAAGCTCGGTCGGGATTTCAGCGGTTCGACGATCACGGGGATCGGTTTCGACCGTGAGACCCTGTCCCAGGCGAAGACCGCTGATGCCTTCGCCTTCGCCGCCGTCTCCAGTGGTGACAATTCGAATATCCTCGCCGCGCGTGTCGCTCGTGAGACCTTCGGGGTGAGCAATGTCGCCGCCCGCATCTACGATCCCAACCGTGCGCAGGTCTTCGAACGTCTCGGCATCCCCACGGTGCCCACCGTGCGGTGGACGGCCGAGCAGGTGATGCGCAAGCTCGTCCCGCAGGGGTCGATCACCGAATACCGTGAGCCCTCCGGCAACCTCGTCCTCGCCGAGGTGCATCTGGATCCTGGCTGGGTGGCCCGTCCGATCAAGGAGATCGAAACACGGACCAAGGCTCGGGTCGCCTATGTCACCCGCCTGTCCGAGGGCATCGTCGCCCACGATGATCTGCTCCTCCAGGACGGCGACCTCGTCCATCTCATGGCTCCGGTCGACCGCCTCGGCGAGATCGAACGGATCCTCGATCAGCCCGTGCGAACCGTGGAGGAAGAAGAATGAGGGTCATCATCGCCGGAGCCGGCTCCGTCGGACGTTCGGTGGCCAGGGAGCTGCTGGACAAGGACCATTCGGTCCTGCTCATCGACCAGAGCAAGGAGGCGCTGGGCCATGAGCGCATTCCGGGTGCCGAATGGCTGCTCTCCGATGCCTGCGAGCTCGCCGGTCTCGCCGAGGCGGGGCTGGAGGAGGCCGATGTCGTCGTGGCCGCGACGGGAGATGACAAGACCAATCTGGTGCTCTCCCTGTTGGCGAAGACCGAGTTCGGGGTGCCGCGGACGGTCTCGCGGGTGAACAATCCGAAGAACGAATGGCTCTTCGACGACAACTGGGGCGTCGATGTCGCCGTCTCGACTCCGCGCCTGATGACCGCGCTCGTCGAGGAGGCCGTGGAAGTCGGCGGACTGGTCCACCTCATGAGCTTCGAACGCGGGCAGGCCGGACTCCTCGAGTTCACCGTGCACGAGAACGCCGAGCTCGTGGCCGAGCGCGTCGGTGGGATCACCTTCCCGCTCGATACGGTGCTGGTGGCGATCATCCGCAATTCGCGGGCGTTCGCTCCGAGCGCCGATGATGTCATCGAGGCCGGAGACGAACTGTTCTTCCTCTCCTCCCCCGATCAGGAGCCGGCGCTGCTAGCGCTGCTGCAGGAGACTGCGAAGGCCGACGAGAACGCAGAGAGCTGAGCCCGGTCGTCTGCGGCCGAGATCGTCAGTTCTGCGGCCGACGGCCGCCCGGCCCCTCGGGACGGTCAGTCTTCGGAGTCGTCGCGGGTCTGCAGGAGTTCGTAGACGGGATTGTGTGCGGTGAGCACTCCGTCCTTGCCGCAGAACCGTCCTTCTAAGACGATGAGGGACCCGGGACGGATGCCGCTGATCTCCCGGCGTCCGAGGAACTGGGCTCGGGCTTCGCCGGTGCCGTCGGCGACGGTGATGTCGAGCCTGGGGCTGTCGGCGCTGCACGACTGAGTGGTCGCTGAAACGACTCCGGCGATGCGTGAGGTCTTTCGCGCCTCCAGCTCTTCGACCGGAATGACCCCGGGGATCTGGCTGACCAGTCGCAGATCGGCCCGGGCCTCGGCCTCACGGGATCCGAAGTCGCGCACGAGGCGAGGGATGAGGTTCCGCATCAGCGCTCAGCGGACCTCTGTGATCTCGGGGCCGCGTTCGAAGGGGTTGAGTTCGTCCTCGTCCTTCTTCTCCTCCGCCTCGTCCTGGTCGACCTGCGGTGCGGTCAGTGCGATGAGCTCGCGGGGAGCCATCGCCTCCTCACCGCGATCGACGACGACTCCGCGGAAGAGTGCGGAGAGTTCGGCACGCACCTCGTCATCGGTCACGGCCTTGCCGGAGAACACGGCGCGGACGAACCAGCGTGGTCCGTCGATGCCGGCGAAGCGCATGGCGCGTTTGCCGGGGCGACCGGATTC
This sequence comes from Brevibacterium sp. OS20, assembly GCF_056837565.1. NCBI lineage: Bacteria > Bacillati > Actinomycetota > Actinomycetes > Micrococcales > Brevibacteriaceae > Brevibacterium > Brevibacterium sp. OS20. The sequence continues at coordinate 2,381,095 of NZ_CM166367.1, forward strand.
CGTCTTCGCCGGAACCTCGATGGCCAGCTCCTTGCCGAGAGAGGTGTGCAGCTCGGTCGATTCCCCACCCTGTTTGGTCACGGATTCGGCGAGCTGACCGCGCACCGTGTTCCACAGGCCCTCGGAGCGTGGTGTCGCGAACGCCTGCAACTGGATGCCTCCACCGTCGTGGATGAGGGTGACGGCCAGCACGCGCTGAGAATCGTCGTCCGTGTCCAGGCGCACCTGCATGCCGTCGACGACGGGCACCTTGAGCGCGCCGAGGTCGAGGCGGTCATGCTCCGGGTACTCTTCGGAGATGTCGAAGGGGCCCTTCTCGGACCGGTCGAAGGGTGCGGACTTCTCCAGCAGCGCTTCTTCCTCGTCGATATCGTCATCGGACTCGGCCGCTTCTTCGGACTCAGCCTCGTCGTCATCGGCGTCGTCGTCTGCACGATCGGCCGCCTCGGTGTGGGTGTCCTGAGCGTCGAGCTCATCGTCGTCGGTGAGTTCGTCGTCGGCGCGGACGTCGTCATCGGTCGGTGTGGATTTCTTGAACCGGGAGAACAGTCCCATGAGTCCTCACTTCTCCTTTTCGCTGAGGCCGGCGACGATTCCGCCGGTGGATCCGAATCCCCCGGCGCCGCGGGCGCTGTCTTCGAGGGATTCGACGATGTCGAAGTCGGCGTGAGCGATCTTCTGGATCACGAGTTGGGCGATGCGGTCGCCGCGCACGACGCGCAGCGGGATCTTCGCGTCGAGGTTGATCAGCGGCACCTTGATCTCGCCGCGGTAGCCGGCGTCGATGGTGCCCGGCGCATTGACGACCGTGACTCCGTGCTTGCTCGACAGGCCCGAACGCGGATGCACGAATGCCGCATAGCCTTCCGGCAGGGCGATCGCGATTCCGGTCGGAACGACAAGGCGCTCGAACGGTTCGAGCACGAAGTCGATCGCCGAATGCAGGTCTGCACCGGCGTCGCTCGCATGCGCGTAGCCGGGCGCGCTCATGCCCGCGTCGAGGAGCTGGAGGTTGATCTTCACGGTTTCCGTCACAAAGATGCACTCTAACGCTCCAGCCTGAGCGTGGCCAAACTTCTCGCTATGGGACAATGGCCGCATGGCAACAACTCAATCCGGAACCCATGTGGTCTATCAGGAGAAGGTCCGCCCCTCGGTCGGCATGTGGATCCTCGTCGTGGTGGCCGCTGCCTCGACAGCGCTCATGGTCATGCCCGTCTGGCAGCTCGGCACCATCATCCTTCCCGTCGTCAGCTTCGTCCTCTTCGCCTGGTGGCTGAATTCGCTGACGCTGACGATCATCGTCACCGAACGGCAGCTGTTCGTCGGCGAAGCTCATATCGACCGCACGTTCGTTCCGGGTGCGGTCGCCTTCGACGGCGAGGAGGCCCGGCAGGCCCGCGGTGTCGATCTCGACGCCCGCGCCTTCCTCAAGATCCGCCCGTGGGCGAAGTCCGTCGTCCGCATCGATCTCGACGATGAGACGGATCCGACCCCCTACTGGCTCGTCTCGAGCCGTCACCCCCACAAACTAGCCGCCGCCCTCACCCCCTGATTACTACCTGACGGCGGCCCAGCAACCTCGCGCGAGGTTGCTGGGCCGCCGTCAGGTAGTAAGGGGAGAAGAACGGACCGCGACCCTTTCGAGGGTGCGGTCCGTTTTCGGGTTTTCGCGAAGAGAAGCGATTCAGCCTGCACAGTCTGTGCAGATGGGGACACCGCCTTCTTCGGTCGCAAGCTGAGAACGATGGCGGACCAGGAAGCACTCCATGCAGGTGAACTCATCGTTCTGCTTCGGCAGGACCCGAACGGAGAGCTCTTCGTTCGACAGGTCCGCACCGGGAAGTTCGAAGCCTTCGGCTACTGCAGTCTCGTCTTCGTCGATCTTGCTCGCCTGAGCCTGGGAACGCTGGGCCTTGAGCTGCTCGATCGAATCGCTTTTGATCTCATCGTCTTGCTTGCGAGGTGCGTCGTAGTCTGTTGCCATATGGCCTCATCGCTCTCTGTCCGGAGGGGGTGCCGAAGAGGAGCATCTTCTCCTCTTCCGAGATGTGTCCCCAGCATTGTGCACTGTATGCTTGCCGTTGGCAAGATGGAATGAGCACCTGATGCGGTGATTCTCGTCACCAGCTTGTCCGCATGGACGGAGCACACATAGAGTTCACGAAATGCTCTGCAAGAATGCTTGTGATGGACAGCACCGACAGCACGCTCTGTCGGTCGAATACCGGGCTCGTCCCCTGTGGAGGCGGCCCGAGGAAGGACGGATCCACAATGAGTGAATTCGCTGATCAGCTCGACGCACGAATCGATGATGTCCGTCATCGCATTCACGAGGCCCGTTCCGCCGGTGACGACTTCCTCGTCGAAAATCTCATCGACGACCTGCAGAACCTGATGGAATTGGCCGGACGCAACGATGTCGACACCGGTCCCATCGCCGAGGTGATCCAGGCCGAGACGGGAGCCCTGCCGGTCATCCCGAGTCCCGACGACTACTGAGAGAACACACAGCAAAGAACCCTCCCTCACCGATTCGGTGAGGGAGGGTTCATTCGTCTTCAGGACTCAGTTCGCCATGGCCCAGTTCGGATAGGTTGCACGTTCGATGCGGCCGCGGCAGCAGTCGATGCTGCAGGCTCCGCTGCCAGGCACCAGAGCCTTCGTCCCGGGCAGAGCCGGAACGTCGACGTCTTCCCCGCGCAGCTGAGCCACGCGCTCCTCGACGAGGTCGACGAGTCCCCTGACGAAGGCGTCATGGGTGCCGACGGTGTCGACCCGGGTGAAGTCGAGACCGAGTTCCTCAGCAGTCTCCTTCGCTTCGGTGTCGAGGTCGAAAGCGACCTCCATATGGTCGGAGATGAAACCGATGGGCACGAGCACGACACCGGTCACCCCCTCCTCGGCAAGTTCGGTCATCCGGTCGTTGACATCGGGTTCGAGCCAGGGCACCTCAGGTGAGCCGGAACGTGAGCAGTAGACGAGTTCGGACGGAACACGATCGGCCTCATCGATGCGCCCCATGAGGTGGTCGATGAGTTCTTCGTGCTGGGCCCGGTATCCGTTGGTGGTCACCTCTGAGGCGTCCTGCATGACGTTCGGGATCGAGTGGGTCACGAAGAGGATCCGGTGCTTGGTCGAATCGATCTGCCCGACCTTCGACCGGAAATCGGCGAGGCCGTCGCCCAGGCAGTCGGCGCAGGCGTCGGCGTAGCCGGGATGGTTGTAGAACTGACGGATCTTGTCGATCGAGACGGTGAGACCCTCGTCCTTGAGCGTGTCGATCGTCTTCGCGAAGTCCTCACGGTACTGCCGGCACGACGAGTAGGAGGAATACGCGGAGGTGTCGATCGAGAGGAACTGCGTGGCACCGTCCTGTGCCAGCTTGCGCACCTCGTCAGTGAGATAAGGATCCCAGTTGCGGTTGCCCCAGATCAGCGGGGTCTCGATTCCGCGGCGATCGAGTTCGTCGCGCAGCGCGGCCAGCAGCGCCTTGTTCTGATCGTTGATCGGAGACTTGCCTCCGAAACCGAAATAGTGCTCCCCCACCTCCTCGAGCCGTTCCTCGGGAATCCCGCGGCCGGCGGTGACGTTGCGCAGGAATGGAACCACTTCTTCTGGGGCCTCCGGTCCTCCGAATGACATGAGGATCAGGGCGTCGATGGGTGCAGTCGTATTCACCTTCCCGATTTTACAGACTGTAGAGCCGCTCGGCCCGCTGTCCGCACAGTGAGCCGCGCCCACTCACGGTGCAGACGCCGACCGGAGGGTCCGACGCCCACCCTCGCCGGTGTCGTGGCGACGCCAGCGGCGTGGTGGCGACGCTGTCGGAGCCGACGCGCAGGTTCTCCTTTCGTACATTTCTCGCACGTGCGTGGCCGGTCTCACAGAATCACCCCGCCGGCTCCCGATCTGCCCCGTGATTTCGCGACTCGCGCGGAAATCTGCCCGGCACGACGCGCCGAACGTGACACGATGCTTCTGAGACGCGACAAAGGAGCTTAAGGCAATGCGTGAACTGATCTTGAACGGAGTCAACGCAGACGGCACACATCTGCTGTTGAACGACGAGAACGGGCTTCAGTACCGAGTCGTCCTCGATGAGGCTCTCTTCGCCGCGGTCCGCAGGGACCGCTCCCACCCCAAGTCCGAGACTCCCGTGCGCCCGAAAGAGATCCAGGCCATGATCCGCGGCGGCATGGACGCCGAGGAGGTCGTGGCCGCCACCGGTGCCGACATCGAATACGTGCGCACTTACGAAGGTCCGGCGATGGCCGAACGCGAACGCACCGCCTACCTCGCCAGCCGCCATCCCATCTATTCCGATCATGATCCCAACGGTGAACCGACTCCGCTCATCGAGCTGTGTCAGGAACGCCTGGCGATGCGCGACGTCGATATCGAGACGATGGAGTGGGATTCCTGGAAGCAGCAGGACGGCAACTGGTACATCCAACTCAGCTTCACCGCCGCTGATCGTGTCCGCACCGCCAGCTGGCATTACTACCGCCGTTCGCTGACCCCGATCGACGATGAGGCGAAGTGGCTCGCCGATTCCGGTCCCACCGACACCGGACCGATCCCGAACTACGGCAGCGGGGCCGAACGACAGAGGAACACCGAGGAGGTCGATGTCCTCCCGGCGACCGATCAGTCGTCCGCGTCGATCGCCGCCGACGGACCGGTCCGGCCCACCCCCGGTTCGGCGCCGTCGCAGCAGGCCCGCGATCATCAGGCCGAAACCGGCCGGATTCTGGAGAATCTGCGCAAGCGCCGCCACGCCGAGGAAGAGCCGCGGACCCGTCTGCGCGCGGTCACCGAGGACCCCGAGACTCACCCGCAGGGAGCGCACACCGCTCCGGGCCAGCCCGAAGCCGCCACCGATGACGAAGTATTCGCCTTCGAAGATGCGGCTGCCTCGGCTGAGGAACCGCAGGAGCCGACCGAGAAGGTCGGCGTCTTCGACGACGAGAATCAGCTCTCCCTGCTCAATGAGCCCGGAGTGAGCGATCACGACGATCAGTTCAAGGACTCGGCCTCGGCGAAGGATACGAAGCCGAAGTCGAAGAAGAACTCGCGTGCCTCGATCCCGAGCTGGGACGAGATCATGTTCGGGTCGAAACGGGACTGACCTCAGACTCTCGAGTGTTCGCCCTCGGGGTCGCGTGTGCCGAGGTCCGCTGCACCCGGTTCGACTGTGCCGAGGTCGACGACCTCATCGCCGTCCGAGATCAGTCTCCTGTCATGGGTGACCATGACGACCGTGCGGTCGCCCAGGCTCCCGCGGAGATCGTCGATGAGCAGCCGAGCCGTCTCATCGTCCAAGTGCGCCGTCGGTTCGTCGAGGACGATCACATCGGCTCCGGTCAGCAGGGTTCTGGCCACCGCCAAACGCTGTCGCTGACCGCCGGAGATCTCCGCTCCGTGGTCGCCGACCCACCGGTCGAGCCCCGCGGAGTCGGCCCAGTCGCTCAGTCCTGCCGCTCTCAGCACGGAGATCATCTCGTCGTCCCCGGGGACCGACCGCCCGGCGAGTGCGAGATTGCCGCGCACTGTGGAGCGGAAGACGTGTGCCTCCTGAGGGCACCAGGCGATTCGGCCGACGAGGTCTTCGGGTGAGCAGGTGAGCATATCGTGGTCGGTCCCGCTCCGGTCACGGGCACGGTAGCTGCCGGACCAGGGGTCGAGGAACCGCAGGAGCACACTCAGGCTCGTCGTCTTACCGGTTCCGCTGTCACCGCACAGCACGGTCCAACTGCCGCGTTGAGCTCTCAGGTCCAGTCCTGCGACGATAGCCTGATCGTCCCATCCGACGGTGATCTCATCGAATTCGAGGGCGTCGATGCCGACGAGCTCGACCGGGCCAGAGCGGCGCGACGAGTCGTCGCTCTCGCCGGTCGTCGTTCCGGCAGCAGGAGCCTGCACTTCGACGTCGAGTCCCGAGTCCTCGGCTTCGCGGTCCGCCGCACTGTCCGCATTGGGCAGACAGTCCAGTGCCGACCCCAGGGCGGGCAGCTGGCGGAACGCTTCGAGTGCCGAAGCGAACACTTCGCCCAGGCCCAAGGCCATGAGGGAGAGCACCGCGACGATCTCGGTCGGAGCATCCGTGGACACCGCCAGGATGACTGCGGTGGTGAACGTGCTCAGCTGCAGCCACAGTTGGGCGAGCCCGAAGTTGCGGGCAGAGGCCTTCTGCTTCTTCTCGAGGTCGGCCTCCAAGTCGGCCAACAGGCCGAGGACCGCAGAGTCGACCCGGTTCGTGCGCAGGTCGTCCTTTGCGTACAGAGCGCGAGTGAGCACGGACAGGATCCGGTTGCGGTCCTCCCTGATTCCGTACGCCAACCGGCTCTCTGCCCGGATGACGAGAATCGGGACGATGACGAGGTTGACGGCGCCCACCAGGATGAACCAGACCAGTGACCTCACGTCGAGAAGTGCTGCGGTGATGCTCACGCCGATGACGACCATGGTGGAGACGAAAGGCGGGAACAGAGTCCGGGGCACCAGGTCGCGGACGTCGTCGGCGTCGGCGACCATGGCGCGCAGCGCCGAATCCGAGGTCAGCAGCCGCCGATCACTCATGCCGACGCGCTCGAAGTGCTCCCACAGCCGTGTGCGCAGTTTCGTGAGCGCGGCGAAGATCGCCGAGTGGAGTCTCAGCCGACTGGCGTAGAGCAGCACGGAGCGGCTGAGTCCGAAGAATCGCACACCGACGATGGCGACCATGAGCAGCATGATCGGCGGCTGGTACGAAGCTTCGACGATGAGCCATGCGGAGACGGCAGTCAGAGCGATGGCCGCGAGGCTGGACGCGCAGGCGGTGAGCGCGGCCACCAGCATGGTCGGGGTGAACAGCGGCAGGCTCGAGCCCAGTATCGACCAGCGACGTCGCAGTGCAGCTGTCCAGGACTCGCCTCCGGAGTGCTGCGTCGAGACATCCGGGTGCCGCTCGACGTCGGACCGAGGCCCGGGCTCGCTGCCCGAACCCGTCCGTTCCGCCGGAGCGGGAACTTCAGTCCGCGCCCTTGTTGCAGGAACCTCGGCGGCGTCGGTTCGGGCCTGATCCGCGATCACGGTCGACTTTGATTCCGCTGGTGCACCGTTCTCTGCCGCTTCAAAGTGCGTCTTCTCCGGGCGGATCTCTGTGTCGGCCAGCGCGCGAACCTGTTCGTCATGGCTGGCGAGGATCACGCGGTGGGTGGCGGCCGCCTCGGCGATCATGTCGATGACGATGGCGGCATTGTCGGCGTCGAGGTGGGCGGTCGGTTCGTCGAGGACGAGCAGCTCGGCCCCGTCACCGAGGCGGTGCCGCACTCGCACGAGGGCCAGCCGACGCTGTTGGCCGGGGCTCAGCGCCGCCGTCTGCACACGCAGATCGGTGGGCAGTTCGGCGGCGGACAGGGCCGTCTGAGCTTGGTCGTCGTCGAGTCCGAAGAGTGCCAGTTCGGCGCCGATGGTCTCGGCGAACATGCGTGGAGCCTGCGGCACGTAGGCCGCGCTCATCGGATCGGCGGTGGTGTGCGCGTCGGCAGGCAGACTGCCGACCAGCGCACCGAGCACGGTCGACTTGCCGGTTCCGGACCGGCCGCTGATCGTCGTCACTCCCGGCCGGGTGTCGATGTCGCCCGACCACGTGATGAGTGTGCCGTCGGCATAGCGAACCCACTGGTCCCCCGGCCAGCCGAAGGCATCGAGCGCGCGTGCCCCCGCAGCCGCCGACGGCGTCTCCGCAGCTGCCGACCGAGTCTCCGACAGCAGCGACCGGGCTCTCTCACGAGCTTCGCGTCCGTTCTCGCTCGCATGATAGCCGGCCCCGAGCTCCCGCAGAGGGATGAAGCATTCGGGCGCGATGAGCAGGACCAACAGGCCATCGCCCAGCTCCATCGTCCCGTTGACCAGGCGCAGACCGATGACCACGGCCACGAGCGCCACCGAGATCGTGGCGATGAGCTCGAGCGCCAAACTGGAGAGGAACGCGATGCGCAGCGTCGTGAGGTTCGCCTGATGGTAGCGCTCCCCCAGTTCCCGCAGCCGGCGCGCGTGATCGCGAGAACGGCCGAGGCCGATGAGGACGGGCAGCCCCTCGGCGAGTTCGGCCAGGTGATCCGACAGCCGTTCCAGAGCCCCCATGGTCTCCGAGGTCGACTCTGCCGTGTAGCGGCCGATGAGCACCATGAACATCGGCACCAACGGCAGGCACACCGCGATGATGACCGCCGAGAGGACATCGCTGAAGACGATGCGCACCAGCAGCACGATGGGCACCACCGCGGCCGCGGTCAGGGCCGGCACCACCGTGGTGAAGTAGTCATCGAGATCGTCGATTCCGCGGGTGACCGTGACCGCCGCATTCGTCCGCGGGCGTCCCCGTCCGCGCAGCAGACCGGAGAGGATCGAGCGCCGCAGACCCTGTTTCGAAACGGCTGCCAGGCTGGTGCCCAGACTGCGGTCGAGCCAGAGTCCGCCGCCGCGCAGCAGCGCGCCGAGGGCGCCGAGGACCACCCACAGCCCGGGCGCGCTGTGGCCTATGATGGCTCTCACCAGGGCTTCGGCGATGAGGACGATTCCCACCGACCGGCACAGGGCGGAGAGCACCGACAGTGCCAACCCCCGCCGACCGGTGGGCAGCTCGAGCAGGATCGACAGGGGTGAGCTCACGATCGGATCGCCACCGGCAGCTTGTGAGCTTCGGGGATGTGGGTCTCGGCGATGCGGCCGAGGAACATCCGGTAGCTGAAGATCTGGTAGGCGATGATGATCGGCAGGATCACGATCGTCACGATGAGCATGACGTTCAAGGTGTAGTCCGACGAGGATGCCGCAGCGATCGTCAGCGAGTTCGCCGGGTCGATCGTCGAGGGCAGGACGTTCGGGAAGACACCGGCGAAGACGGCGGTCAGACCGGCGATGAGATAGATCCCGTGCAGGATGAAGGCGCGCTTCTCGGCACCGGCGCGGACCGCGACGAACGCGAAGATGAGAGCGACGATCGCAACGAGCACCGGCACGATGAGCCAGGTCCGCTGGGTGATCGAGGAGGCGAACCAGATGAGGAACGGAATCGCGGCCGGCAGCATGATCCGACCGGCCCATTGCCGCGACCGCGCCCGGACCTCGCCCTGAGTCTTGAGACCGAGGAAGATGAGCCCGTGGGCCAGGGAGAAGCCGAGCCCGCCGAGTCCGCCGGCGAGAGCCGGCCACGACATCCAGGCGAAGGCACCGCCGATCATGTCGCCATGATCATTGAGCGGCAGCCCGATGGTCGTCAGTGCGAGCATCGCACCGATGCAGAAGGCTGTTCCGGCCGATCCCACGGCCAGAGCCCAGGTCCAGAAGGTCTTCCACCTCTCCGAGTGCCCTTTGCCGCGGTATTCGATGGCCACGGCGCGGAAGATCAGCGCGAGCAGGCAGATGGTCAGTGGAATGTAGAGCGCGGAGAACAGTGAAGCGTACCAGTGTGGGAATGCGGCGAACATCGCTCCGGCCGCGGTGATCAGCCAGACCTCGTTGCCTTCCCAGACCGGACCGATCGAGTTGAGCAGAACGCGCTTGCTGCGTTCGCTGCGGCTGAGGAAGGGCATCATCATGCCCACGCCGAGGTCGAAGCCGTCGAGGAACAGGTATCCCATCCAGAGCACGACGATGAGGACGAACCAGATTGTGGCGAGGATTTCCATCGTGACCTTCCCTCAGTACGCGAACGACAGGACGTCGTCGCCGTTGTCGGTGATCGTGGGTTTCGTATTCGTCTGGTCGAGTTCGGGCATCGCCGAGGCGACTCCCCCCTTGACGTATTTCGTGATCAGCCGCAGTTCGACGACCATCAGAATTCCGTAGACGGAGGTGAGACTGATCAGTGAGAACAGCAGCATCGCCGGTGTCACCTCGGGTGACAGCGCCGCCTGGGTGTACATGTACACTCCGTCGAGCTGAGCCGGGTTCGGTGCGACGACGAAGGGCTGGCGTCCCATTTCGGTGAAGATCCATCCTGCCGAATTCGCGAGGAACGGTGCCGTGATGGCCAGGACGAATCCGCGGCTGAGCCATTTCGACTCGGGCACCGTGCCCTTGCGGGCCAGCCACAGTCCGATGACGCAGACGCCGGCGGCCAGGGCGCCGAAGCCGATCATCATGCGGAAGCCCCAGTAGGTGACGATCATGATCGGCTGGTAGTCGATGGGCTCGCCGGCATGGTCGCCGTACCGCGGGTCGTCGGGGATATGCGTGCCGTAGCGCTCCTGGTATTCAGGCAGCAGCGTCGTCACACCGTGGACCGGGGTGTCGAAGTCGCCGTTGGCCAGGAAGGACAGCAGACCGGGGATCTCGAAGATGTTCTGCACTCCGTCGCAGTCGTTCGACGACGGATCGGCGATCGTGAGGACGGAGAATTGGGTGCCGTCGTGGCAGGCCGCCTCGGCGGAGGCCATTTTCATGGGCTGCTGGTCGAACATCAGCTTGGCTTGGACGTCACCGGTGATCGAGACGCCGGCGAAGGCGAGGACGCCGACGATCGCGCCGATGCGCAGGGATTTGATCCACACCGCATGATCCGTCTTGTCCCGTCCTGGAAGCTCCTTCGAAGAGCCCACGATGACCTTGCCGTCGGCACCGACGGTGTCGATTCCGGCCTTGCGCCGGTGGTAGAGGTGGTACCAGGAGATGCCGAGGAGGAAGGATCCGCCCACTGCCAGGGCGCCGAAGATCGTATGCGTGAAGGCGGCGATGGCGGTGTTGTTGCCGAGGACCGCCCAGACGTCGGTCATCACGGGCCGGCCGTCGACCATTTCGACGCCGACGGGATGCTGCATCCAGGAGTTCGCGACGATGATGAAGTAGGCCGAGATCCATGTGCCGATGACGGCCAGCCACAGCGAGCCGAGGTGCACCGCCCGCGGCAGTCGGCCCCAACCGAAGATCCACAGGCCGAGGAAGGTCGATTCGAGGAAGAACGCCAGCAGGGCCTCCAACGCAAGGGGCGCGCCGAAGACGTCGCCGACGAAGCGGGAGTATTCGCTCCACGCCATGCCGAACTGGAATTCCTGGACCAGGCCGGTGGCCACGCCCATGATGAAGTTGATGAGGAAGAGCTTGCCGAAGAACTTCGTGCTCCGCAGGTACACCTCGTTGCCGGTGCGATGGTAGATGGTCTGCAGGACCGCCACGAGCATGCCGAGTCCCAGGGTCAACGGCACCATCCAGAAGTGGTAGACCGTTGTGATTCCGAATTGCCACCGTCCGATGAGGACCGGGTCCAGCTCCATGGGTGCTCCATTCAGGTTTCACGCGAGCAATGTTTCTACGTCACGTAGAATTCTACAGTTCGTAGAAACCCCGCCCGAGTGGTTTCATCATTCAAGACTCCCGGTTCCAAGCATGCTCTCGAACAAGCTCCCCTGACCAGGCCCACCCCTCTGCCGATACACACGCGCCTATGTGGAATTCGACAGGCTGTAGAGATATACTGGAGCGATCAGACCGACAACGAAATTGAGGGCGAAAGAACTGTGGGAACACTGGGTGAACTCGAACGCAGCGTCATGGACGCCATCTGGGTCCACGACGACGGGTTGAGTGCCGCCGAACTCCGCGAAGTCCTCTCGGATCGCGAGCTCGCGCTGACAACGGTCCATACTGTCCTGTCTCGACTCGAGAAGAAGGGCTTCGTCACTCGCGATCGCAGCATCCGTCCGCATCGCTATGTCGCGGTTTCGACACGTGAGGATCACGTAGCGGAGCTGATGACCGAGATGCTGTCTCAGGCACCGGATCGTCAGGCTGTCCTCGCTCGCTTCCTCGGCACCGTCTCGGAGGCCGACACCAAGGCGCTGCGCAATCTGCTCGGGCGCAATCACTCGACGCAGTCCTGACTCAGGCCGGTCACCTCAATGACCATCGTGGGAATCGTTCTGGCCGTGCTGGCTTTTCTGCTGGCATGGCCTATTCCTGCGGCCCTCGCGCGTTTCCGCGGTGACCCGATCTCAGAGGTCGTCCTCTGGCAGGCTGTCGGACTCTCCGGAGGACTCTCCCTCATCGGCGCTGCGCTCGCCTTCGCGGTCGCCCCGGGGACCACGAGTCTCCCGCAGGGACTCTTCGACCTCATCCGGGGCAAGGACCACACTCAGCTCTCACTCTTAGCCTGGATCTTCCTCGTCATCGCCGTGCTCCTCATCGGTCGGCTGCTCGGCTGCCTGGTCCTGACCCTCTATTCGGCTCGGCAGACCCGCCTGCGCCACGACGAGATCCTGCATCTGCTCAGCGAACCGTCGATCGCCTATCCCGACACGCGCATCATCACCACCGATGAGGCCGTCGCCTACTGCCTGCCCAAGGGGCCGCGGAAGGGCACTGCCGTTCTGTCGACCGGTCTGCTCAAGGCCCTCGACGAGGATGAGCGCACCGCTGTCATCGCCCATGAGCGGGCGCATCTGGATTTCCGGCACGATGTGCTCGTCATCCCCTTCGCCGCCTGGCATCGGGCCCTGCCGTACTTCTCGGCCACGGCGATCGGGTTGAACTCGGTGAATCGGCTCATCGAGCTCATGGCCGATGATCAGGCCCGCGACCATGTCGATCCGCAGATCCTGGCTCAGGCAGTGAGATCGGCCGCCGCGATCAGCCCCGACCACCGAAGCGATCTGTCCGCTCAGCGCATCCAGCGCCTGTCGCATCCCCTGGATTCGGCGCGGATCCCCGTGCGGCTGATGTCGATCGGACTGGCCGTTCTGCTGCTGCTCCTGCCGACCCTGCTCATCGTCACACCGTCCTCATTCGGCATCTGAGCCCGGACCGATTCTCGGTCCGGGCTCAGATCTGTCGGTGCTGACTCAGCATCGGTGCTGACTCAGCAGTCGAGGTCAGCTGTCGATGCGTTCGGCATCGAGGACGGCAGCGCCGGAGACGATGAATTCCTTGCGCGGCCCGACCGATGATCCCATGAGGAGCTCGAAGGTGTTCTCCGCCATCTCGGCATCCGCCATCGTCACTCGACGCAGGGTGCGCATGCTCGGGTCCATGGTCGTCTCGGCCAGCTGATCGGCATCCATCTCGCCGAGGCCCTTGTACCGCTGGATCGGCTCCTTGTAGGTCTTCTTCTGCTTCTCGAGCTTCTTCAGCAGAGCGTGGAGCTCGGCTTCGGTGTAGGTGTAGACGATGTCGTTGGGCGTTCCGCGCTTCGTCACGACCTCGACTCGGTGCAGCGGAGGCACGGCCGCGAAGACGCGACCGGCCTCGACCAGCGGCTTCATGTACCGGAAGAACAGAGTCAGCAGGAGAGTGCGGATATGCGCTCCGTCGACATCGGCGTCTGTCATGATGATGACTCGGCCGTACCGTGCAGCGTCGATATCGAAGCTGCGCCCGGAGCCGGCGCCGATGACCTGGATGAGCGCTGAGCATTCGACATTGGCGAGCATGTCGGCCAGAGTCGCCTTCTGCACGTTGAGGATCTTCCCGCGGATGGGGAACAGCGCCTGATGGTCGGAATTGCGAGCGGCCTTCGCCGTACCCATCGCCGAGTCTCCCTCGACGATGAACAGCTCCGTGTTCTCCACCCCGTTGTCACGGCAGTCGTAGAGCTTCGCCGGCAGCGAAGAGGCTTCCAGCGCGGTCTTCCGTCGCTGGTTCTCCTTGTGGGTGCGGGCGGAGATGCGTGACTTCATCTCGGCCACGACTTTCTCCATGAGCACGGCGGCCTGCTGCTTCTCAGCACGCTTGGTCGAGGCAAGCACCTCGCCGAGCTGAGACTCCACGGTCTTCGCCACGATCTGTCGCACTGCCGCGGTGCCGAGGACCTCCTTGGTCTGCCCTTCGAACTGGGGTTCGGCCAGCTGCACGGTGACGACGGCGGTGATGCCGGCGAGCACATCGTCCTTCTCGAGCTTGTCCTTGCCGACCTTGAGCTTGCGTGCGTTGGCGTCGACGGCCTTGCGCATCGCCTTCAGGCAGGCCTGTTCGAACCCGGCGAGGTGTGTGCCGCCCTGTGGAGTGGCGACGACGTTGACGAAGGACTTCAGCTTCGTGTCGTAGCCGGTCCCCCAGCGCAGAGCGATATCGACGCCGACCTCGCGTTCGACTTCCTTGGACTCGAGGTGACCCGAGGAATTGAGGACCGGGACGGTCTCCTTGAAGGTGCCGGTGTTCTGCAATCGCCAGGTGTCGGTGATCGGCGGGTCGATGGAGAGGTGATCGACGAATTCGGTGATTCCGCCGTCGAACTTGAAGACCTCTTCGCGCTCCTCGATGACGGCACCGGTCTCGTCACGGGCGACACCGCGACGATCGACGATGCGCAGCTCGAGACCGGGCACGAGGAATGCGGTCTGACGGGCGCGTTCGACCAGATGCGGGTAGTCGAACTGAGCCCTGGACAGGAAGATCTGCGGATCGGCCCAGTACTGGACCCGAGTGCCGGTGGCGCCGCGTTTGGCCTTGCCGACGATGTCGAGGCCGGTCGGCTCCTGGAAGGCCTCGAAGGGGTTGTCGGGGCTCGCTGTGCCGGAGGAGTCGTCGAAGCGTCCGGGAACGCCTCGGCGGAAGGACATCTTGTGCACCTTCGATCCGCGGGTGACCTCGACGTCGAGGCGAGCGGACAGGGCGTTGACGACCGAGGCGCCGACTCCGTGCAGTCCGCCCGAAGCAGCGTAGGAGGAGCCGCCGAACTTTCCGCCGGCATGGAGCTTGGTCATGACGACTTCGACGCCGGTCAGCCCGGTCTTCGGTTCGATGTCGACGGGGATGCCGCGGCCCTTGTCGGTGACGGCCACCGATCCGTCAGCGGCGAGTTCGATGAGGATCTCTGAACCGTGTCCTCCGAGCGCCTCGTCGACGGAGTTGTCGATGACCTCCCACAGACAGTGCATGAGTCCACGGGAATCGGTCGTGCCGATGTACATGCCGGGTCGCTTGCGAACCGCCTCAAGACCGGACAGGACGGACAGGTGCCTGGCGCCGTAGCTTTCGTCTTCCACACAATTCCTCTCGTTCGATTAAATTCTAATCGCTGCGCGCTCAGGACCCTATTCCCTCGGGCTCGTGTCGGGAATGCATCCGGTCGACCCCGACCATGGGCACGCCTTTGCTGAAACAATGGAGTCATGCCGCATCGCCTCCTCGTCCCAAGTCTCCTTCTCACCGCCGCTCTCAGCCTGCCCGGACTGGCGGCCTGCTCCCAGGACGCAGGTGCCCCCGAACGAACGAGTCAGGCGGCCGAGACAACCGACGCGTCTCCGACTGCCGGCAACGGTGCGGACGGAGGCGACGACGCGAAGTCGGGCACCGCCTCGGCGAAGGAGGAAGGAACGGATCTGAAAGGGAAGGTCATTGCGATCGATCCGGGACACAATGGCGGAAATGCGGACCATCCGGAGAAGATCAACCGGCAGGTTCCGGACGGGCGCGGCGGAACGAAGGCCTGCAACACCACGGGCACCTCGACGAACTCCGACTATCCGGAGTCCGATTTCACCTGGGCCGTGGCGAAGAAGCTGGAGAAGTCGCTGACCGACGCCGGAGCCGAGGTCGTGCTCAGCCGGAAGGACAACGCAGGAGTCGGACCGTGCGTGGACGAGCGCGGAAAGTTCGCCGACGACGCGGACGCGCTGGTGAGCATCCATGCCAACGGCAGCGAGTCGAGTTCGGTGAAGGGCTTCCACATCATCGTCGCCGATCCCGGTGAGGACGAGAAGACCGAGAAGGCCTCCGGGGAACTGGCGAAGTCCGTGGGGAGTTCGATGGGCGAGGAGTTCACCCCGAACAGGGCCTATGGAAAGGATGCGATCAGCCGTCGCCCGGATCTGGCCGGGTTGAACAACGCATCGGTTCCCGCCGTCATCGTCGAATGCGGAGAGATGCGCAACCCGTCGGAGGCAGAGCTCATGGAGTCGAAATCCGGGCAGAGGAAATACGCCGACGCCCTGTTCGAAGGCATCGTCGACTGGTTCTGACCCGTGAATGCCGAACGCCCCTGGGACGATCCCAGGGGCGTTCGCATCTGACTGATCCGGCTCGTGCACCGGCCGAGTTCAGACTCAGTCGAGGTAGTCGCGCAGCACCTGCGAGCGGGACGGGTGACGCAGCTTGGCCATCGTCTTCGACTCGATCTGGCGGATGCGCTCACGGGTGACGCCGTAGACCTTGCCGATCTCGTCGAGGGTCTTCGGCTGACCGTCGTTGAGTCCGAAACGCATGGACACCACTCCCGCTTCACGTTCCGAGAGCGTGTCGAGCACGGAGTGCAGCTGCTCCTGGAGGAGGGTGAAGCTCACCGAGTCCGAGGGCACAACTGCCTCGGAGTCCTCGATGAGGTCGCCGAACTCCGAGTCGCCGTCTTCACCGAGCGGGGTGTGCAGCGAGATGGGCTCGCGACCGTACTTCTGGACCTCGACGACACGCTCGGGTGTCATGTCGAGTTCCTTCGCGAGCTCTTCCGGGGTCGGTTCGCGACCGAGGTCCTGCAGCATCTGGCGCTGCACGCGGGCGAGCTTGTTGATGACCTCGACCATGTGCACCGGAATGCGGATCGTCCGAGCCTGGTCGGCCATCGCGCGGGTGATGGCCTGGCGGATCCACCACGTGGCGTAGGTCGAGAACTTGAAGCCCTTCGTGTAGTCGAACTTCTCGACGGCGCGGATGAGGCCGAGGTTGCCTTCCTGGATGAGGTCGAGGAACAGCATTCCGCGGCCGGTGTAGCGTTTGGCCAGGGACACGACGAGTCGGAGGTTGGCTTCCAACAGATGGTTCTTCGCGATGCGACCGTCGTGGATGATCCACTTGTAGTCCATCGTTTCGCGCGGGTCGGTCACCTCTCCGCCGTCTAGCAGATGCTCGGCGTACATTCCGGCTTCGATGCGCTTGGCGAGATCGACCTCTTCGGCGGCGTTGAGCAGGGCCACCTTGCCGATCTGCTTGAGGTAGTCCTTGACCGGGTCTGCGGTCGCACCGGCGGAGACAACCTGCTGAGCGGGCGCGTCCTCTTCGTCTGCATCGGAGACGATGAAGCCACCGGCCTCGGCCACGGCGGCATTCTTCTCCTTCTCTTCCGAGTTCTTCGTCTCGGTCGCCTCGGCGGGGCTCTCCTCTGTGGCCAGAGCGTCCGCGGCCGGTTCGACTTCCTCGGTGGTGTCGATATCGTCGTCGGCCTTCTTCGCCTTGGTCGCCTTCTTGGCTTCCTTGGCGGCGGTGGCCTTCGTCGTGGTCTTCGCCGGAGCAGCCGTCGACTTCGCAGCAGTCGTCTTCTTCGACGCAGCCGTCTTCTTCGACGCAGCCGTCTCGGTCTTTGCGGCAGTCGACTTCGCAGTCGCCGACTTCGCGGTCGCTGTCTTCTTGGCTCCGGCAGCGGTCGTCTTCTTCGCAGTGGACTTCGACGCCGCAGTGGTCTTGGATCCACCGGTCGAGGTCGTGCCGGCCGTTCCCTCCGACTTCTCCGTCACCGTTGTGGATTCCTTGTCGACTCTGGGCACGTGTTCACCTTTCGCGAGCGTTGAAACTTCCCCATGCATTCGGACAGTACTAAGACCCAAGTCAAGTGGTCCGCGTGCGGTCCGGGGCGAACGCAGAGTTCGCCCATCATGCAATGACTGGGTCAACGCTTAATTTTCTCACGTTATTCCCCGCTTTGCGAATCGGCCGTCGAAGACTCCGGGACGATCCGTCCGGCCTGTCCCCGACAACAATGTGACCTGCGAATCTGTTCCCCTCGCCTCCCCCTCGCGTTGATCTCGCCGAGGCGGCCGACCGTCCGCATCGGGGAGGCCGACCGTCCGCGCCGTACACGGCGGCCCGATCAGATGGTCGTACGCTGAGTCTCCGTCAGCCAGCGGGGCAGGCACCCCATATCGACCGCGCTGACGATGAGTTCGGCCAGCCCGTGTTCGGCTTCGAGCCCGAGGGCGGCACGGGCATAGTTCAGCGCCATCGTCGATCCGCCCAGAGACCATTCGAACCAGGCGATGACGGCATAGGTGTTGGCTCTGGCCCGCGGGTGGCCGGCCTGCAGGTAGTCCTTGAGGAAGGCGATGGTGAGCATGATGTCGCGTGGCCTGGGCGCACGCGCTGAGAGCCCGACGAGCTGTTGAGCCGCCTGTGCTTGGGCAACCACACGGCGGCTCATCACGATGAGTTCGTCACCGTCGAGTCCCTTGACCAGGGAGGGTGGGAAGTCTGGGTGGTCGAAGCTGAGGATCATCTCGAGTGCGTCGCGCGACCATTTCTCGACGAGCAGGGTATCGAGCGCCATCACGGTGGGCAGGTCCATGAGGTCGTGGATGCGCGCCTCGTCGATCGTGTCCTCCTCGCACCGCATGGCGTCCAGGCGCGGGTAGACCTCGGCGAGGATCGCGAAGGCCTCGTCCGTGCCCATCCACTCCTCGGCATGTCCGCGACGACTGTCGGCGAAGGCTTCGGCGGGCATCGGGGCGATGACGAGATCCTCCGGATCGCTGACTGGGTTGGATCCGCCGGCGACGAGTTCCGTGGCACACGCCGAGGTGGTTGCCTCGATCAGCGGTGTGCAGTCATAGCCGTCCTCATCGATGCGGCCGAAATGCTCTTGGTTGACCCACCATGCGCTGAGGGTGTCGACGCTTCTGGCGGCGAAGGTGATGGCCAGTTCGTCGATCGCCGCTCGGATGAGGCCACGGTGGACCTCCGCGTATTCGGCGTCTGCACCGGCGCCGAAAGCGCTGACCGGCTGATAGTCGTCATCATAGAGAACGAGGAAGACCCCGGCGACCGTACCGGCGCGCATGACGAGGTCGGCGTACCAGCCGCCGCCTTCGGACAGTGTCTGCGCCGCGCTCTCACGGTCGAA
Source organism: Brevibacterium sp. OS20 (assembly GCF_056837565.1). Taxonomy (NCBI): domain Bacteria; kingdom Bacillati; phylum Actinomycetota; class Actinomycetes; order Micrococcales; family Brevibacteriaceae; genus Brevibacterium; species Brevibacterium sp. OS20. The sequence goes on from NZ_CM166367.1 coordinate 2,399,900, forward strand.
ATCGATGCGCAACGTGGTCGAACTGGTCTGGGACCCGTTGAGCTCGGTGCCGACGATGACAGCGACGAGGCTGCGACGCGGAGTGTACCCGAGAGTATGGGGGATGATCCCGATGATGTCCTCGGGTGTGCGGGCCGGTGTCTTCACTGCGTCCTCCTTGATCAGTTCGGAACCAGCCGGTGCGGAGCGGTTCCCGTGCCTGAGGCGAGGCCCATGCCTGGGATGGGCTGCCTGTCTGGGTACCCACTTCAACCGATCCCGCAGCCGTTCCTCCAGATCCTGGTCTGCGCCTGTGGACGGACCGCACGGGTCCACAGCGCTCTGATGGACGAGTGACATCCGTCATCCCCACGAGAACCCGGGCCGAATTGCCTCACACGCCTTACTGGCATACAAGTGAGGGGTGGCGAAGAGACGGATATACACAGCTCCTGGTTCTCAAGTGGTCGACATCTCGACGGGTGAAGCCCGGTTGGAGAAGCTCGACGGTGAGGCCGATTCCTATGTGCTCCACGTCAATGGGGTCCCTTCTTCGTCGATCACGCTCGGCGATCCGCAGCGACTGGACTTCGAGTACCTGGACTGGATGCGACGCATCATCGACGTTCAACTCCCTGACCGGACGCTGCGGGCCGCACACATCGGTGCCGCCGGCTGTGCCCTGGCCCGGGCGCTGAACTCGGCACGACCGGGGTCCAAGCAGACGGCGATCGACATCGATGCCAAGCTGCTCGACTACGCTCGCGACTGGTTCGACCTGCCCCGCTCCCCCGCCCTGGCGCTGCGAGCCGGCGATGGAGCGGTGGAGATCGGCAAGTTCCGGCCCGATGCCCTCGACGTCCTCGTCCGCGACGCCTTCGACCACGACTCGGTTCCTGCGTCTCTGCAGATTTCGGAGTTCTTCGCCTCCTGCGCCGAGGCGGTCAAGGACTCCGGAATCTACGTCGCCAATGTGCCTGACTCAGGTGACCACCGCGTCCTCCGGTCCGAACTCCGCAGCCTCGGCGACCACTTCGCCCATCTTGCCGCAGCCACGGAACCGGCGATCCTCAAGGGACGTCGACGCGGAAACGTCGTCGTCCTCGCCTCCAATACTCCCCTCGACACGGGCGGGCTCGACCGCAGTCTGCGCACCGCCGCCTCCTCAGCGACCTTCCTGGCGGGAGCAGAACTGCGCTCCAGGTTGGGCCTCTGATCTTCACGAGATCGGGACTCTGACCTTCACGTCGGCACCGGCCGCCTCTCGGGTCCCACGCTCCTGCACTTTCCGACCCAGCTGGCTCTTCTCCCCTCGCCCTGCTGACCCGGCTGGCTCTGCCTACCCCCGGCAGACAGGGAATGTGAGGTACGCCCCGGTCCGAAATGACGATGCGACTACAGACACCGGGGAAAGTTCGGCATAATTGAATGCCGACCCAAGAAGGTGAGATGACCGAAACTTCAGAAATTCGTGTCGAGCAGACCAAGCTCGACGAGCTCTATGCCCGCCTCGATGAGCTCCGGGAGGAGACGACGGCCCGCCTGGGCACGGTGAGGGTCTCCGAGGTCGGAGGCAACCACCAGCACCGCACCGAACGCGATGCCTTCGCGACAATGTACGAAGATCAGCTCATCCGTCTCGACGGCGCCGAGGAGGGGCTGTGCTTCGGTCGCCTCGACATCATCGACGAAGACGACCCCACCTACATCGGTCGCATCGGACTCACCGACGAACAGCGTCAGCAGATCCTCATCGACTGGAGGGCACCGGCTGCCGAGCGCTTCTATCAGTCGACGGCCGCCAACCCCGACGGGATCGCCCGCCGACGTCACCTCGTCACCGCGAACCGGAAGGTCACCGGCATCGAAGACGATGTGCTCGACATCGACGCACTCGATGACGCTCAGCGGTCGAATCTCCAGGGCGAAGGCGCACTCCTCGCCGCCCTCAGCACTCATCGCACCGGACGGATGGGCGATATCGTCGCAACCATCCAGGCCGAGCAGGATGCGATCATCCGCCGTCCGCTCTCCGGCGTGCTCGTCGTCCAGGGAGGGCCGGGAACCGGCAAGACCGCCGTCGCGCTCCACCGTGCCGCTTTCCTGCTCTACCGTCACCGTGAGCGCATCGCGAAGTCCGGTGTCCTCCTCGTCGGCCCGTCGACTGTGTTCCTCAAGTACATCGAGAAGGTTCTGCCCAGCCTCGGCGAAACCGGGGCCGTTCTGCTCACTCCCGGTCAGCTGTATCCGGGACTCGATACGGATGCCGCAGATGCACCGGCTGTCGCCGAGATCAAGGGCCGCTCCGTCATGGCTCGGGTGCTGAAGAACCATGTTGCGAACTACCAGCGCATTCCCGACCACGATGTCGAGATGCGGGTGCGTTCGCACACGATCGTGCTGCGTCGCAAGGACGTTCAGTCCGCGCGCGATCGGGCTCGTCGCAGCGGGGACCCGCACAATGCCGCCCGCACCGGTTTCGTCACCGGTCTGCTGAAGATCCTCGCCGAGGATCTCGCCCGTGAGATGGGGATGGATGCGGCCGGCGAACGGCTGCCCGAGCTGCTCGAAGACCTGCGCTCCTCCGTCGACGTCCGACGCGCCCTCAACCTCGCATGGTTCCCCATCGGCCCGGCCGCCGCGCTGCGGTCTCTGCTGGGCAGGCCGCACAAGCTGCAGGCCGCTGCCCGCAAGGTCCTCACTCCTGCCGAGCAGTCGATGCTGCTCGAGCAGCGTCGGGATGAGTTCACGGTCGACGATGTGCCGCTGCTCGACGAGTTGGCCGAGCTGCTCGGTTCCGCCCCGCAGCAGACGCAGGCGCGGGATGACTCGGCACGCGAATACGCCGAAGCCGTCGTCGACATGACCGAGACCGGAGGGATGGTCTCCGCCGAGACCCTCGCTGCCCGCTGGGAGGAACAGGGACCGACGATGACGCTGGCCGAACGCGCTCTCGAGGACCGCGAGTGGACGTACGGCCACCTCGTCGTCGATGAGGCGCAGGAGCTCTCTCCCATGCAGTGGCGGGTGCTCTTCCGTCGCGTGCCGTCGAAGTCGGCCACGGTCGTCGGTGACCTCGCCCAGTCCTCGCAGGTCGACAACGCCCGCACCTGGTCATCGATCCTGAGCGAATTCGTCGGAGATCGTTTCGCCCTCCAGGTGCTCACGGTCTCCTACCGCACCCCGCAGTCGGTGATGGATCTGGCCAACCGCTACCTGCACCGGCATTTCCCGCAGCTCGAGCTCGTCGAATCGGTGCGCCAGGGAGGATCGGATCCGCGCCTGGATACCTTCGCCGACGAAACGGAGATGCTGGGCGCCCTCCCCGAGGCGGTCGCGGCCGAGGTGTCCGCCGCCGAAGGTGGGAAGATCGCCGTCATCGCTGATGAGGAACTCATCGAGCCCATCGCCGAGGCGATCGCGGACTTCGATTTCGGGCGGTCGGTCACGGGCTTGGATCATCAGATCGCCCTCATCACCCCGCAGCAGGCCAAAGGCCTCGAGTTCGATGCGGTGATCATCGTCGAACCCGGCCGCATCGCTCCGCTCGGCGGCGAGGAGGGCGTCGGCGGCCTCTATGTGGCGCTGACCCGCACGACTGAACGTCTGCGTGTCCTGGCATCGGCATCGACGGAACTCACCGAGCTCTTCTCCGCCGAAACGATCCGCCAAGCCGGCTGACCCAAACCCCCTATTACTACCTGACGGCGGCCCAGCAACCTCGCGCGAGGTTGCTGGGCCGCCGTCAGGTAGTAATTGAGGGGTGAATGTGAAAGGCCGCTTGGGTTCGGCTTCCCCTCCGAACCGCAAGCGGCCGCGCGCCGTAGCGCGCACGTTCAATACTACACAACTATTTCTGTACCGCGGTACTCGAAACGAAGATTTCTGACAGAAATCTCAGCAGTCTCAGGATCCGGTCGGCCGGGTCCCCGAGCAGCTCAGTCGGCGAAGTCGTCGGGGGTGGGTTCCCGAGTCTGACCGGACTGCAGCAGCGCATCGGCGCGCAGCGAATCGATCGCTGCCTCGAAGTCCTCGAGCGAGTCGAATCCCTGGTAGACGCTGGCGAATCGCAGGTAGGCGACCTGGTCGAGTTCGCGCAGCGGTTCGAGGATCGACAGTCCCACCTCGTCGGCGTCGATCTCGGCGATTCCGCGCGACCGGATATTCTCCTCCACCCGCTGAGCGAGCTTCGCGAGATCATCGTCGCTGACCGGACGTCCCTGGCAGGCCTTGCGCACACCCGACATGATCTTCTGACGGGAGAATTCCTCGGTGACTCCGGAGCGTTTGATCACCGACAGGCTCGTGGCCTCCATCGTGGTGAAGCGGCGACCGCAATGACGGCACTGCCGGCGCCGGCGGATCGCAGCGCCGTCTTCGCTGGTCCTCGAATCGACGACCCGAGAATCGGACTCACGGCAGAACGGACAGCGCATCTCTACTCCTCGAACCTGATGTCGACAGCCCGGCCGTGGGCCGGCAGCTGTTCGCCGTCGGCGAGAACACCGATGTGCTCTGCCACCGCGGACAGTGCCTGTCGGTCATAGTCGATGACCTGGCTGACCTTGATGAATGAGTGCACACCCAGCCCGGAGCCGTGCGCGGCGGTGCCCATCGTGGGCAGCACGTGGTTCGACCCGGCACAGTAGTCACCGAGTGACACCGGGGCCCAATCGCCGAGGAAGACCGCGCCCCCGTTCGTGATTCGTGCCCCGACCGCTTCCGCATCGACCGTGTGGACCTCGACGTGCTCACCGGCATAGCCGTTGACGACGGTGATCCCGGCGTCGAGGTCGTCGACGAGCACGATCGCCGACTGCCGTCCGGCCAGAGCCGTCCCGATCCGCTCGGTGTGCATCGCCTCCGGCACCTGCACGTCCAGCTCCTTCTGCACCGCGTCGGCGAGATCGACGGAGTCGGTGACCAGCACCGAGGCGGCCAGTTCGTCGTGTTCGGCCTGACTGATGAGGTCGGCGGCGACGAAGCGCGGATCCGCCTGTTCGTCGGCGAGGATGATGATCTCTGTAGGGCCGGCGACCGCGTCGATGCCGACCCGAGAGCGGACGAGCGACTTCGCCGCAGCCACATAGGCGTTTCCAGGACCGGTGATGAGGTCGACCGGCTCGAGGTCCTCACCGTCGTCGAAGCCATATGCCAGAGCACCGATCGCCTGTGCCCCGCCCATCGCCCAGACCTCGTCCACGCCGAGGATGTGTGCGGTGGCGAGCACGATCGGGTGCGGCAGACCATTGCTCTGCGGTGGGCTGGCGATCGCCAACGAGCGTGCACCGGCCGTCTGTGCTGGCACGACGTTCATGATCACAGTCGACGGGTAGACGGCCAGTCCGCCGGGCACATAGAGTCCGACCCGTTCGACCGGCAGGTGACGGGTGGTGACGAAGGCACCGGAGGCCAGTTCGGTGCGGACATCGACGGGGCGCTGATCGGCGGCGACCTTCCGGGCGCGGGCGATCGATTCGTCGAGCGCGGCCCTGACTGCGGGATCGAGTTCTGCCGCTGCTTCGGCCAGCGCGGATTCCGGTACCCGCAGCGTTTCGGGGCGCACTCCGTCGAAGCGTTCGGTGAAGTCCTTCACCGCGGCCGCTCCCCCACCGGCGACGGTGTCGAGGAGTTCAGCCACCCGTCGTTCGATATCGGCATGGGTCTCGACGGCCCGAGGCAGTTTCTGCGCCAGGAATCGCTTGTTGAGGGTCTCACCACGGAAGTCCAGAATGTTCACCCGCACCATTCTAGTCTCCGCAGCAGCACCGCTCTCCTCCCGCCCGAAGTGCGGACGAGGGCGGGCTCGGCGCTCGCGCCTCAGACGCTCAGGCAGCGGGAACCCAGCAGCGCCTTGAGATCTCCGTAGAGGCTCGGGTTCGGGTCGACTCGGATCGACCTGTCGAGGCGCATCACCGTCTGCCGTCCCGGCTGGGACAGAGTGATGTGGACATCGGTCTGGCCCTTGTTTGATTCGAGGATCTGCTTGAGTTTCGTCGCCATCTCCTCTGTCGCCTTCTCCATCGGCATGATGAGGTTGAGCGGCCGATCGTTGGGGTCGGTGACATCGGGAATCGTCATCGACATCGCCATCAGCGAGGTCGGACGGTCATCGGAGGTGCGGATGCGTCCGGTCAGGGAGATCACGAGGTCGGTCGCGAGAAGGCTCGCCACGGGCTCGTAGGTGTCGCCGAAGAACATCACTTCGATCTCGGCTTCGAGGTCCTCCAAGGTCACGATCGCATAGGGACGCCCGGAGTTCTTCGACACCTTGCGGGTGACCTGCGTGATCATTCCGCAGACCTTGATCTGGGATCCGTCATGACGGTGTGATTCAGGGTCGACCACCTCGGCGATGGAGGCATCTGATTCAGCGGCCAGCACGCCTTCGAGCCCGTTGAGCGGGTGGTCGGAGACGTAGAGGCCGATCATATCGCGCTCGAAGGACAGCTTCTCCTTCTTCTCCCACTCAGGACGGTCGGGAATTGTCACGGAGAATCCGGGTGAGTCGTCTCCCCCGCCGAGACCGGCGAAGAGATCGAACTGACCGTTGGCTTCCTGCCTCTTGACGCCGATGACCGAGTCGACGGCCTCCTCGTGGACTTCGACGAGTGAGCGGCGGCTGTGGCCGAGCGAGTCGAAGCCGCCGGCCTTGATGAGCGATTCGATCGTGCGCTTGTTGCACACATGGCTGGGCACCTTGTCGAGGAAGTCCGTGAACGAGGTGTAGGAGCCCTTCTCTCCGCGGGCCTCGACGATGCCCTCGACGACGTGGGCGCCGACGTTGCGCACCGCTCCCATGCCGAAGCGGATGTCCGTACCGACAGGGGTGAAGTGGAGGGCGGATTCGTTGACGTCCGGAGGCAGCACGGTGATTCCGAGGCGACGGCACTCGTTGAGGTAGATCGCGAGCTTGTCCTTGTTGTCACCGACCGAGGTGAGCAGGGCCGCCATGTATTCGGCCGTGTAGTGCGCCTTGAGGTAGGCGGTCCAGTAGGACACGACGCCGTAGGCGGCCGAGTGCGCCTTGTTGAACGCGTAGTCCGAGAACGGCAGCAGGATGTCCCACAGGGCTTGAGCGGCGGCTTCGGAGAAGCCGCGTTCCTTCATTCCGCCGAAGAAGCCGACCTGCTGCTTGTCGAGCTCGGACTTCTTCTTCTTGCCCATCGCGCGGCGGAGGATATCGGCCTGTCCCAGCGAATAGCCGGCGACCTTCTGCGCGATCGCCATCACCTGCTCCTGGTAGATGATGAGGCCGTAGGTGGTGTCGAGGATCTCCTTGAGCGGCTCCTCGAGCTCCGGGTGGATCGGGGTGACCTCCTGCAGACCGTTCTTGCGCAGGGCATAGTTCGTATGCGAATCCGCGCCCATCGGACCGGGGCGGTAGAGCGCCAGGGTCGCGGAGATATCCTCGAAGTTATCCGGCTTCATCATCCGCAGCAGGGCACGCAGACCGCCGCCGTCGAGCTGGAACACGCCGAGGGTGTCGCCGCGGGTCAGCAGCTCGTACGCCGCCGGGTCGTCGAGGGCGAGGTGCTCGAGGTCGAGATCGAAATCCCGGTTGGCTTTGATGTTCTCCACCGCATCGGAGATGATCGTGAGGTTCCGCAGCCCCAGGAAGTCCATCTTGATGAGCCCGAGGCCCTCAGATGTCGGGTAGTCGAACTGGGTGATGACCTGACCGTCCTGGAACCGACGCATGATGGGGATGACGTCGATGATCGGGTCCGAGGACATGATGACACCGGCGGCGTGGACGCCCCACTGACGCTTCAGCCCTTCCAGGCCCTTCGCGGTCTCGAAAGTCTCTCGGGCCTCCGGATCGGTGTCGACGAGTTCGCGGAACTCCCCGGCTTCCTTGTACCGCTTGGACTCCGGGTCCTCGATGTCCTTGAGCGGGATGTCCTTGGCCATCTCCGCCGGCGGCAGCGCCTTCGTCAGCCGCTCACCCATCGAGAAGGGTTTGCCGAGCACCCGCGCAGAGTCCTTCAGCGCCATCTTCGTCTTGATCGTGCCGTAGGTGACGATCATCGCCACACGCTCATCGCCGTACTTCTCGGTCACATAGTCGATGACCTCGCTGCGGCGACGATCATCGAAGTCGACGTCGAAGTCGGGCATGGACACACGGTCCGGGTTGAGGAAGCGCTCGAAGAACAGTCCGTGCTGCAGCGGATCGAGGTCGGTGATGCGCATAGCGTAGGCGACCATGGAGCCGGCTCCCGAACCACGGCCGGGTCCGACGCGGATGCCGTTGTCCTTCGACCAGTTGATGAAGTCGGCGACGACGAGGAAGTAGCCGGGGAAGCCCATCGAGATGATGATGTCGAGTTCGTAGTCGGCCTGCCGGCGGACGTCGTCGGGTACGCCGTTCGGGTACCGGTAGTCGAGACCCTTCGCGACTTCCTTGATCAGCCACGAGGTCTCGTCCTCACCGGGAGGGCACGGGAACTTCGGCATGTAGTTCGCCGAGGTGTCGAAGGAGACTTCGCACTTCTCGGCGATCTCGAGGGTGTTGTCGCAGGCTTCGGGAAATTCCTTGAACAGGGACCGCATCTCTGCGGGGGTCTTGAGGTAGTAGCCGGAACCGGAGAAGGCGAATCGCGAACCGCCCTGATCGTAGGTGGGTTCGATGAGCTTGGAGCCGGACTGGATGGCCAACAGCGCCTCGTGCGCCTTCGCATCCGATTCGTGCGTGTAGTGGAGGTCGTTGGTGGCGACCAGCGGAATGTCGAGTTCCTTCGACAGCCGGATGAGGTCCTTCGTCACTCGCTTCTCGATGGACAGACCGTGGTCCATGAGTTCGACGTAGTAGTTGTCCTTGCCGAAGATCTCACGGTATTTCCCGGCGGCCGCCTTGGCCTCTTCGTACTGTCCCAGGCGCAGCCGCACCTGCACCTCTCCCGACGGGCAGCCGGTGGTGGCGAGGAGTCCGTCGGAGTAGCTCTCGAGCAGGTCCTGGTCCAGTCGAGGCCATTTCGCCGTCACCGAGTCCAGTGAGGCATACGACGATGCCTTGAACAGGTTGCGCATGCCTGTGTTGTTCCGAGACAACAGGGTCATGTGGGTGTAGAGACCGCCACCGGAGAGGTCGTCGCTCTTCTGCGATTCGTCGGTGCGCCACTTCACGCGGGTCTTGTCCCGACGGTCCGTGCCGGGGGTGACATAGGCCTCGACGCCGATGATGGGTTTGATTCCGGCGGCTGTCGCCTGCGACCAGAAGTCGAAGGCGCCGAACAGGTATCCGTGATCGGTCGTGGCGATAGCGGACATTCCCGATGCCTTCGTCGCCGCCATCAGATCGGCGAGGCGGGCCGCACCGTCCAACATGGAGTATTCGGTATGGACGTGGAGGTGGACGAAGTCCTCGTTCGGCACTGGGCGCCGCCTTCCTGAAGTTGCCGGTGTTGCCGTTCCAGCTTAGTCCATCGGCACCCGTGGAGCGGGTTCCCGCGACTGTTGTTCCGGGCACTTCACGACGAGGTTCCGGTTTGTGCGGGTCCCGTCGGCGCGTCGCTCAGCAGTCAGTCTCCGACACAGTCCGGCAAGCGGCAGCGCGTGGTCGCGGCGTCAGTGCGGCCGGATGCGGTCGAGCGCGGTCTGCAGGTCCTCGGGGTAGCCGCTTTCGAATTCGACCCACTTCTGCGTGTCGGGGTGGTGGAAGCCGAGTTTGACGGCATGCAGCCATTGGCGTTCCAGACCGAGTTCCTTCGCCAGCACCGGATCGGCACCGTAGGGCAGGTCGCCGACGCAGGGGTGTTTGGTGGCGGAGAAGTGGACGCGGATCTGGTGGGTGCGTCCGGTCTCCAGGTGGACCTCGACGAGTGCGGCGCGGCGGTGGGCTTCGATCACCTCGTAGTGGGTGATCGCGTTCTTGCCTTCGGTGCGCACTGCGTAGAGTCCGTCGTGCTTGGGGTGTCGGGCGATCGGGGCATCGATGGTGCCGAGCACTGGATCGGGCAGTCCCTGCACGACCGCATGGTAGGTCTTTTCCACCGTGCGTTCCTTGAAGGCGCGTTTGAGCACGCTGTAGGCGTATTCGCTCTTCGCCACGACCATGAGCCCCGAGGTTCCGACGTCCAGTCGCTGCACGATGCCCTGACGTTCGGGGGCGCCGGAAGTCGCGATGCGAAATCCAGCGGCGGCGAGCCCGCCGACGACGGTGCGTCCGGTCCAGCCGAGAGCCGGGTGTGCTGCCACCCCGACGGGCTTATCGACGACGACGAATGCGTCCTCGTCGTGGACGATGCGCATTCCCGGCACTGGATCGGGCACGACCTCGAGGGGCTTCTTCGGTTCGGGCATCATGATGTCGAGCCGTTCGCCGGCGATGACGCGATCGGACTTGATGACGAGGCGCCCGGACATCTCCACTCCCCCGTCGGCGCAGATATCGGCGGCGGCGGTCCGGGAAAGGCCGAGCAGCTTCGACATCGCAGCGTCCACGCGCTGACCGTCGAGTCCCTCGGGGACCAGGATGGAGCGTTCAGTCATGAGAGTCCTCTTTCACGCGGGTGGAGTCCGATCCGTCGATGTCGATGCCTCTGAGACTGACGATGACCAAGGTCACCGCGGCAGCGGAGATCGCGATGTCCGCGACGTTGCAGATGAACAGCGACAGATCGATGAAGTCGACGACGGCTCCGTGCAGGAATGCGGGTTCGCGGAAGAGCCTGTCGACGAGGTTGCCGAAGAGTCCGCCCAAGAGCAGACCGAGACCGATCGCCCATGCTCTCGAGCCGAGTTTGCGCGAGATCACGAGGATCGCGACGAAGACGCCGATGGCGATGATCGGGAAGATCCACGTCACGCTCGAGCCGAGGCCGAGGGCGGCTCCGGGATTGCGGTAGAAGGTAAATCCGGCCAGCGATCCGATCACAGGCACCGGAGGCTGGTCTTCGAGGAGACTGACGGCGAGGAATTTGGTGAACTGATCGATCACGAGCACGACTGCCGCGATTGTGAACAGCAGGGCCATCATGGCGGCGCGAGGTCGTTTCACCCGTGAGGCAGGATCGTTCATTTGGTTCATTCTAGACTACCGCCGAGGCCGCGGGATTCACCCGCACGACGGTGCAGTGTGCGGACACGACGGAGGCCCGGGTACTCCGCGGAGTTCCCGGACCTCGGTCGGTGATGCGCTGAGATCAGAGCTTGTGGTTCGAGGAACCGCCCAGTGGGCCGTTTCCGTCGAGGGTCTCCGGAGCCAGGCTCGTGGAGTTCTCGAGGTCACGCAGCTGATCGTTGAGGTAGCTCTTGAGTCGAGTGCGGTACTGGCGCTCGAAGTTCGAGAGCTGGTCGATGGAGCGCTCGAGGGTCGACTTCTGCGATTCGAGGGTCGACAGAGTTTCGTCGCGCTTGGACTCGGCCTTGCCGACGATGTCGGCGGCTTCCTTCTCGGCGCCCTTGATGAGCTCGTCGCGCTTGCGCTCACCTTCGGCAACATGCTCGTCGTGGACGCGCTGAGCCAGAGCGATGAGACCATGAGCGTCTCCGTCGCCGCCGACCGCGGCAGCACCGAGACCGGCACCCGCAGCTCCACCGGCGGCACCGGCGGTCATCGCTGGTGCGGCGGAGTTGTCCTGCGGAGCGGGAGTGGCTTCCTTGACGACCGGGGCCGGGGTCTCTTCGACCGGTGCCGGAGCGGCAGGTGCCTCGGCCGGAGCCGGAGCCTCTTCCTTCGCTTCGGGAGCAGGAACGGCGGCGGGCATCGCCTGAGTGGCGTCGATGTCCTGTGCCGGTGCAGCGGAGGCGCCGCCGGCTTCGAGTTCCTTCACGCGCTGTTCGGCGGTGGAGAGCTTCTGACGCAGTTCGTCGTTCTCCTGGTAGAGACGGCGAATCTCAACGACGACCTCATCAAGGAAATCGTCGACTTCGTCCTGGTCGTACCCGTCGCGGAACTTCACATGCTGGAACCGCTTGTTTACTACGTCTTCAGGCGTGAGCGCCATGAGGTCACCTTCGGTCGATCTACATTCATTACGCTGCCGCCCAGAAGGACGGCTTCAACGTCACATTAGCGTAACACCTGCAGTTTTGTCCCGCAGTAATGGCGTGTCTCGCATTCAATGACGAAGTTTTCCGCGTTCGAGGCTAACAACTCGAGCACACTGACAGCCAATTCCGGTGAGCATATTCACCATTTATCCGGTATTCGATCAATCGAATACCCTTCATCGACCGGCGCATTCTTCACGCCGTTCCCCATATCCATTCACAGTGGTTCTTCAGCGGAGAACACTGTGATGGCGGGTATCAGGCGGAGGTGTGCGAAAGGTTGAAGAACACCGACGCGATGATCTGGATGCCGATGAGCAGGACGATGAATCCCAGGTCGAGCGAGACCTGTCCCAGCCGCAGCGGCGGAATGATCTTGCGCAGCAGCTTCAGGGGCGGATCGGTGAGTGTGTACACGATCTCGGCGAGGACGAGGAGGAAGCCCGTGGGCCTCCAATCGCGGGAGAACACCTGGACCAGATCGAGCACGACTCGCGCCAGGAGCACGTAGACGTAGAGGCTCAGTGCAGTCCCGAGGATGTAGAAGATGATGGCCACGTGGGTCCCCCGCGCCTTTCGTTGTTGCTTGAGTTCTGAGGCTTCAGCCTATCGGCTCCAGCTGAGGACGAGTTGAGAGCTTCTCCGGCCCACTCAGCTCTGATTGAAGAAGCTGGCCTGAGTGTCCGAATCGGCTTCGCTCTCGCCGGCGACTTCGATGTTCTCGGGGGTGAGCAGGAAGACCTTGTTCGTCACGCGCTCGATCGACCCGTGGAGGCCGAAGATGAGACCGGCGGAGAAGTCGACGAGGCGCTTGGAGTTGTTCTCGTCCATCTCCGAGAGGTTCATGATCACAGGGGTGCCCTCACGGAAGGCGGCACCGATGACCATGGCGTCGTTGTAGCTGCGGGGGTGGATGGTCCTGATGCGGTTCATTGAGGTTCCTGGCGCCGGGGTGTCTACGGGACGAATCGGTGACGGGTGGATCGGTGTCACCGGAGCCGGAGTCCGTTCCTCGGCTGCGGCCGGTTCGTCGTACTGGTCGTCCTCGTCGAAGGTCTCGACGACCTCGCGATCCCGGCGGGCGGGTTCACGACGGTCGGTGTGCTGGGTGGTCTCGTCCTCTTCTTCGACGAAACCCAGGTATTCCAGCGTCTTCTTGATTGCTGACATGTCTAAAGCTCCTCGGACTTCGGCACTTGCTCACCTGTCGCCCAAACTATCGCACGCAAGCATCTGGGCCGGTGAGTCCTATGGGTGTGTCGCGGTGTTTTCTTCCTGCAGCCAGATGATCCCTGCGAAACGGCCCGTGCGCTTCTGCCTGCGGTAGGAGAAGAGGTCCTCGGATTCCTTCGTGCAGGTGCGCGAGAAATGATCGATGGTCACATCGTTCCGGCGCAGCTGTTCGGCCACGGCCCCGGCGACGTCGAGTGCCGGTGTTCCGGTCACCGACACCGAGGCGGCTGTCGGCTCGATCGCCGCGACCTCGCTCCTCAGCTCGGCTGGGACTTCGTAGCAGCGCGGACACACCGAGGGACCGATGACCGCGTGGATGTCCCGTGCACCGGCGTCGTGCATCGCGGCCACTGTTCTGCCGACGATTCCTGCGGCCATTCCCGGGCGGCCCGCGTGGACGGCGGCGATGACACCGGCGTCGGCATCGGCGAGCATGACAGGGGTGCAGTCGGCGACCATGATCGCCAATCCGAGTCCCGGGACGGTCGTCAGTTGGGCGTCGGCCTCCACCGGAGTCTGCCGCAGCTGTGCTTCGTCGCCGATGATGTGCACATCGGTGCCGTGGACCTGGGAGACGAACGAGAGCCGCTCGCCGCTCAGGCCGATGACCTGAGCGAGAGCGGCTCGGTTGGCTGCGACGAGTTCGTCATCGTCTCCGACGTGGCGGGCGAGGTTGAACGAGGAGAAGTCCCCGCTCGAGTATCCGCCGTGCCGGTCGGTGAAGGCGATGTGGGCGGTGCGCCCGCCCGGGATGACGAACCTCGAGCGCAGCATATTACTTGAGGAAGTCCGGGATATCGAGGTCGGAGTCGAAGTTCGAGCTGCTGCGTTCGCCCGGCAGCGAAGCGGGAATCTGGTGTTCCTCGCTGCGGCGCGGCGCAGGTGCAGGCTCGTCGGCTTCGGGGGCCTCGGGCTCGGATTCGGCGATGACGGGCGACTCGGACTCGGTCTCGGCCGGAGCGGCGGCCGGAATCGGCGCGGGGATCTGGTCGGATCCGGCGACCTCAGCGTTCGGGGAGGTGTTGTCGAATCCGGCGGCGATGACGGTCACTCGGCATTCGTCGCCGATGTTGTCATCGATGACGGCGCCGAAGATGATGTTCGCCTCGGGGTGCGCGGCCTCCTGGACCAGGCGTGCGGCCTCGTTGACCTCGAAGAGACCGAGGTCGCCGCCGCCGGTGATGCAGAAGAGCACTCCGTGGGCGCCGTCGATGCTGGCTTCCAGCAGCGGGGACGCGATCGCGGATTCGGCCGCCTGCACGGCACGGTCGTCGCCGGTTGCCGCACCGATGCCCATGAGCGCGGTCCCGGCATCCTGCATGACCGACTTGACGTCGGCGAAGTCGAGGTTGATCAGACCCGGGACCGAGATGAGGTCGGTGATGCCCTGGACACCGGAGCGCAGCACCTCATCGGCGGAGCGGAATGCTTCGACGACGGAGACGCTGCGATCGGAGATCGAGAGCAGACGGTCGTTGGGGATGACGATGAGGGTGTCGACCTCTTCGCGCAGCGCCGCGATGCCGGCTTCCGCCTGCGCGGAACGACGGCGTCCCTCGAAGGTGAAGGGGCGGGTCACGACGCCGATGGTCAGAGCGCCGAGCGACCGGGCCACGCGGGCCACGACCGGGGCGGCACCGGTTCCCGTGCCGCCGCCTTCGCCGGCGGTGACGAAGACCATGTCCGCGCCCTCGAGAGCGTCGCGGATGGCGTCTTCGGAGGATTCGGCGGCCTTCTTGCCGATCTCCGGGTCTGCGCCGGCGCCGAGGCCTCGGGTCTGGTCGCGGCCGATCTCGAGCTTGACATCGGCGTCGGAGAGGACGAGAGCCTGGGCGTCGGTGTTGATCGCGATGAACTCCACGCCGCGCAGGCCGACGTCGATCATCCTCTGTACAGCGTTGACACCGCCGCCGCCGGTTCCGGCAACTTTGATGTCCGCTCCGGATTGTGGGAATTCAGCCAAGTCGGTTCCTCGTCTCAAGCGCTTGCGCTCCGCAGGGTCTGCGTGCGCATTCGGTCTGTGTTCTCTGCCCTGAGGCTATTGGGCGGGGCAATCTCACTGCAACCATTCTCGCCGGAGTGTCGGGGTTCGGCCAAACTTCACACCCGGTGTGTCGGGGCCAAACGGAGGCAATCGCAGCGACTGGCCCATACGGGGCAGCTCACGGAGGCCCGGGGCGGCCGCGGCGAAGTGTTCGACACCGGCTCGGACCGACGACCGGCCGGGTGGGACTCAGTCGGTCACGGGCACCGAGGGCACGGAGACATCGATCTCGGTGCGGCCCTCGGCGGCCAGCTGGGCGGCGGTGCGCACCTTGAGGCTGGAGTCCGAGGAATCGCCGAAGACGACCGTGGCCTTCTGCTTTCCGGTGTCGAGGCGTCCCTTGAGGCTCATTGCGTCCTTGGCCTCGATCGTCACCAGCTGACGCCTCAGCTCCGGTCGCAGTTCGCCCATGAAGCGAATGACCGCGGAGACGGTCTCTCTGTCCGGCTGGTGTCCTCCGCCGCTGAGCACCGTGAGCTTCTTCGGTGCCGTGTCGACCGTGCCGAGGTCGACGGCTTCGGAGTCGTAGAGGCGATAGCCGGATTCGCCTCTGATGGCGATGACGGGGGTGCGATCGGTGATCTCGATCTTCAGCGCCCTGGGACCCGCGTAGTGGACGGAAGCCGCCTCGGCTTTCGGGAATTCCTCCAGCACGGCGTCCTCGACGCGACCGGGACGCACCTGCGGAAGCGGTCGGCCGCCCTGGTCGTCGAGCACGGAATTGCTGACCTCATCGGTGTTGAGCAGTCGACTGCCGCTCACCTGCACCTTCTGCAGGGACAGCAGGGGCGAGAACCAGGCGACGGCGACGAGCGCGATGAGGGCGGCCACGATGCCGATGCCGATGAGGCGTCGACGCCAGGTCTTGAGGCGGCGGGCCCGAATGACTCCGGTGAGGTCCGCGGTGGAGTTGTCACCGGCCTGAGCCGGGGGAAGCGGCACCATGGGCGTCAGCCCTCCAACGCGCTCAGCAGCTCGGGCCCGAGGATGGTCACGTCACCGGCACCGACAGTGAGCACGAGATCGCCTGGCTTCACGCGAGCTGCGACGAAGGGGACCGCCTCGGCGAAGGACTCCAGGAAGGTCACGTTCTCGTGCGGGACACGGTCGGCGATGAGCGCGCCGGTGACTCCGGGCACGGGATCTTCGCGCGCAGGGAAGACGTCGAGGACGACGACCTCATCGGCCAGACCGAGGGCCTGTCCGAATTCCTCCCGGAATTCCATCGTCCGCGAGTACAGGTGGGGTTGGAAGACGGCCCAGACCCGTCCCCCGTCGGTGACGACCCCGCGGGCGGCGCTGAGCACCGCGCGCACCTCGGTCGGGTGATGGGCGTAGTCGTCGATGACGCGCACGCCGGCGGCGATTCCGCGTTCTTCGAAGCGGCGGCGGGTGCCTCCGTAGCCGGCGAGACCCGTGGCCGCACGTTCGACATCTGCGCCGAGGCTGTGCGCCACGGCGATGGCGGCGGTGGCGTTGAGTGCATTGTGCATCCCCGGCTGCCGCAGTTCGACTCGCAGCTCGCCGTCCCGGCCGGGCAGGTCGAGGACGAAGCTCGAGCCGATTCCGGAGTCGAGGTCACGCAGCACGATATCGGCATCCTCGGACGTGCCATAGAGGACGACGTCGGCTCCCTGACTGCGGGAGTGCAGGGCGACGTCGTGGGAGCCGGGGTCGTCGGCGCAGGCGATGATCGTTCCACCTCGGGTCTGGATGCCGTCGCAGAACTCGATGAAGGCTTCGCGCACCTTCTCCGGGGTGCCGTAGTGATCGAGGTGGTCGGCTTCGACGTTCGTGAGGATGCCGATGGCCGGTTCGTAGAGGAGGAACGATCCGTCGGATTCGTCTGCTTCGGCAACGAAGACGTCTCCGGTGCCCAGATGGGCGTTCGTGCCCGTCGTCGACAGCACTCCCCCGATGACGAAGGACGGGTCGACTCCACAGGCCTGCAGCGCCACGGTGGTCATCGACGTGGTCGTGGTCTTCCCGTGGGTGCCCGCCACGGCCACGGCCCGCCGGTCGACCATGAGCGAAGCGAGCGCTCCGGAGCGGTGGAGGATGCGCAGTCCCCGGCGCTGTGCTTCGACGAGTTCGGGGTTGTCCTTGCGGATGGCCGATGAGATGACGAGAGTATCGGCCTCGCCGAGATTGTCGGCCGAATGCCCGATCGCGACCGTGGCGCCCAGGGTCCGGAGAACGTCGACGACGTTGGATTCCTTCGCGTCCGAACCGGAGACGGTGACTCCGTTCATGACCATGATCCGGGCGATTCCGGACATTCCCGATCCGCCGATGCCGATGAAGTGGACGGCTCCGAGTTCGCCGACGGGAACGATGTTCGCGGGGCTCGTGTTCGCAGAGGTCATGGTCAGCCTTCCAGCGCGCGGTTGACGATGGCGGCCATGCGGGCCGCGGCATCGGTGGGGTAGTTGAGATGCAGTGCCGCCTGGCTCATCTGCGTCAGACGGGGCTCGTCGACCAGCAGCGGCAGAATGGTGTCGACGACCGTCGACGGTGAGAATTCTGCATTGTCGACCATGAGTGAGGCACCGGCCGAGACGCTTCCGGAGGCGTTGAGGCGCTGTTCGCCGTTGCCGATGGCCAGCGGCACGTAGACCGCCGGGACTCCGGCGACCGTGGCTTCGGAGACCGTGGCGGCACCGGAGCGGGCGACGAGCAGATCGGCGACCGCATAGGCCCGATGCATTCCGTCGACGTAGTCCACGACGTGGTAGTCGGGCAGCTCGGCCGCCGCCTCCCGCAGGGCCTCGCCCTTCCCGGCTCCCGTGATGTGGAGGACTTGGACGCCGGCCTCCTGGCACGCGGTTGCGGAGGCCAGGAAAGCTTCGTTGATCTTCTGCGCACCGGAGGATCCGCCGGTCACGACAAGGACCGGACGGTCGTCGCGCAGCCCGAGATCGGCGCGGAACGCCGCGCGCTGTCCCGCGTCGCGGCGGTCGAGATCCGTGATCTCTGTGGGCATGGGCATGCCGACGAGGGTGGAGCCCGGCAGCTCGGTGTCCGGGAAGGTGATCCCGACGCGCCCAGTGGTGGTCAGTCGGGCGCCGAGGCGGTTGGCCATTCCCGGCTTCGCATTGGCTTCGTGGACGATCAGTGGGATCTTCGCCTGTTTGGCGGCGAGGAAGGCCGGCGGGCAGACGTAGCCGCCGACCCCTACGACGGCGTCGATGCTGCGGGAGGCGATGATCTGCTTGACGGCGGAGATGTTGCCGCGGAAGCGTCCCGGGAATTTCAGCAGGGCGGGACTGATCGACCGCGGCATGGGCACCTTGTCGATGGTGAGCAGTTCGAACCCGGCGCGCGGTACGATTTCGGCTTCGAGTCCGTCGGGGGTGCCCAACGCCACGACATCCCAGTCGGGGTGCTGCCGGCGCAGCTCACGGCCGATCGCCAGCATCGGCGAGATATGGCCGGTGGTGCCTCCACCGGCGAGGAGGATACTCGTCATCTCATTTCCTTTTCTTGCGGGCAAGCACGGCGAGTGAGGATCGCAGACGTTCCTTGTTGGCGGCGATGGCCGCCTCGGCGCCCGGTTCGGTGCGAGCGAACGACAGCACCACTCCCACTGCGAGGAGTGAGGCGATGATCGAGGAGCCGCCGTAGGACACGAACGGCAGCGGCAGACCGATGACCGGCAGCAGTCCGGTGACGACGCCGATGTTGATTCCGGCCTGCCCGATGATGAGGGCGAAGAAGCCGGCAGTGGCGACCTGGACCATGAGACTGTTCGAACGCATCACCACGCGGACCATGGCGAAGCCGAGGACGGCGAAGATGAGAATGACGACGAGGGTGCCGACGAGGCCCAGCTCCTCTCCGATGATGGCGAAGATGAAGTCGTTGTGGGCTTCGGGCAGCCAGGACCATTTCTCACGGCTGGCGCCGAGCCCGACCCCCAACCATCCGCCGGAGGCCAGCGAGAACAGTCCGTGGTTGGACTGCCAGGCTTGGCCCATGGTGTCTGCAGCGCTCTGGTCCGCGTGACCGGTGAGCATCGCCTGGATGCGGTCAAGACGGTTCTGGGAGCTGAGGACGAAGAAGGTGACCGCCGCGGCGAGCACGCCGCCCAGGAGGATGAAGTACTTCATCGGGAATCCGCCGACGAACAGGCAGACGACGGCCATGGCCATGATGACCAGGCCGGTGCCGAGGTCGTTGCCGGCCACGACGAGTCCGGCGGCGCCGAGGACTCCGGGCACGACGGGAATCATGGCGTGGCCGAAGGTGGTCATCTTCCCGGCCTTCTGGGCGAGGATGAAGCCGAGCCACAGGGCGAGGGCGACCTTGAGGAACTCCGAGGGCTGGATCTGGAATCCGCCGAACCCGATCCAGTTCGCATTGCCCTTCGTCTCTTTGCCGAGTCCGGGGACGAAGACCGCCGCCTGCATGAGGAGTCCGCCGATGATGGCGAACCATGCGATCCGCTTCCAGAACTGCAGCGGCATCCGGCTCGCGATGTACATGAGGACGAGGCCGACCCCGGCGAACATCGCCTGCTTGTTGAAGTAGGCGAATGAGGAGCCGGCTCCCCCGTCGTAGGAAGTGATCGATGAGGCGGAGAGCACCATGACCAGGCCGAGTCCTGTGAGCAGGACGACGGAGGCGAGGATGAGGAAGTAGGTCGTCAGCGGGTGCGCGGAGAGGCTGGAGATGTCATCGCGCAGATGGATCCATGCCTTCTTGAGCACCGAGGCGGTCTTGTTCTTCCCCGCGGCCTTCGCAGGCTTCTTCGAGGTGGCCTTCGCGGCACTCTTCCCCGCGGCCTTCGCAGGCTTCTTCGCCGCCCCCGCCTTCGGTCTGGAGTCGCGTGCGGCAGATGCCGACCTGCCGGTTCCTGACGAGCGCCTGCCTGCGGTCGTCGTCGGCGCTGTCTTCGCGGCAGACGCTGTGCCGGCAGACTTCGCGTTTCGCGCCTTCGGTGCGGTCTTGACCCCCGTCTGCTGCCGCCCGGTCGTCGACCGTGACGTGGTCGACGTCGTCGGAGCGGATGCGGAGACAGACGTCCTCGCCAGCTTGCGGCGGCGGCGTTCATCCGCCTTCGCGGTGGTCTGCCGTCCCATCTCAGCGCTCCAGGTGCGAGTTGACGGCCTCGGCGAAGAGGTCGCCGCGAGTGTTGTAGTTGAGGAACTGGTCCATGCTCGCGGCTGCCGGTGCCAGGAGAACGGTGTCTCCGGCTTCGGCCAACCGTGCGGCTGCGTCGACGGCGGCCGCGGCGACGGCCTCTCCGCGGCGTTTCGGGACTCCGGAGTCCACGGCCAGGGCCGGTTCGATCCGGACGACTTCGAGGTCGGGGATGGTCGCGGCGATGGCCTCACGGTAAGCCGAGTCGTCCGATCCGATGAGCACGAGTGCCTTCAGCCGTTCGCGGTGGTCGGCGAACAGCGAGGTGAAGTCGGCGCCTTTGGGCAGTCCCCCGGCGATCCAGATGATCGAGTCGAAAGCGGCCAGCGAGGCATTCGCGGCGTGGGTGTTCGTCGCCTTCGAATCGTCGACCCAGCGGATGCCGTCCGCTTCGGCGACGGTGACCATGCGGTGGGCGCCGAGCGAATGGTTCTGCAGTCCCGCGGCGATCGCCTGACCGGGCACGTCGATGGCGCGGGCCAGACAGGCTGCGGCCAGAGCATTGGCGACCTGGTGCGGGGCGGGCCGCGAACCCGCGACCCCGGTGGCCGTCGCCACATCGTCGAGGGAGGCGAGTTCGGCGGCCGATGAGTAGCGCTGCGGAATGAAGGCTCGGTCGACCAGCAGGTCCTCGACGACACCGAGCTCGCCGGGGCGAGGCACACCGGTGGTGAAGCCGATGGCCTTGGCCCCTTCGATGACGTCGGCGTCCTCGACCATGTGCAGAGTCACCTCGTCGGCGCAGTTGTATACGCAGGCGAGCTGCGCA
Source organism: Brevibacterium sp. OS20 (assembly GCF_056837565.1). Classification (NCBI taxonomy): domain Bacteria; kingdom Bacillati; phylum Actinomycetota; class Actinomycetes; order Micrococcales; family Brevibacteriaceae; genus Brevibacterium; species Brevibacterium sp. OS20. The sequence continues at coordinate 2,421,064 of NZ_CM166367.1, forward strand.
TTGTGGAAGATCTTCGCTTTGTCTGCCGCATAGGCTTCGGCGCTGCCGTGCCAGTCGAGGTGATCGGGAGCGATGTTGAGCACGGCTGCGGCGTCGGCGCTCATCGACTCCTGCCAGTGCAGTTGGAAGCTCGAGAGTTCGATCGCGAGGACCTCGAGCCCGGGTTCGAGCACGGCTTCGAGCAGCGGGGTGCCGATATTGCCGCAGGCCTTGGCCTTGAGCCCTGCTGCCAGCAGCATCGATTCGAGCATCGTAGTGGTCGTCGTCTTGCCGTTGGTGCCGGTGATGGCGAGCCATTTGGCGTCGTTGGTGCCGCGGATCCGCCACGCGAGTTCGACTTCGCCGATGACCGGGATGCCGGCCTTCGCTGCGGCCGCGAGCACGGGCTGGTCCGGGCGCCATCCTGGTGAGGTGACGACGAGGTCGAGTTCGCCTTCGGGCAGAGCTTCGACGTGTTCGGGTCCCCGTCGGATGTCGACGTCGAAGACCTCGAGGATCTGCGCCTTCTCGCTCACATCGGCGGTGGCGTCGCCGTCGATGACGATGACATCGGCGCCGCGTTCGCCGAGGTGGACGGCAGCGGGGAATCCCGTCACCCCGAGACCGGTGACGAGGATGCGCAGTCCTGCCAGGGATGAACTCGGTCCGTGCAGTGCGGCCGGGATCTCCTTGGTGGTGGGTTCATCAGCCAATGCGCGCCACCCAATCGGCGTAGAACAGGCAGATTCCGGCGATGACGAAGAGGGCGGCGATGATCCAGAACCTCACCACGATCGTCACTTCGGCCCAGCCCTTGAGTTCGAAGTGGTGCTGCAGGGGCGCCATGCGGAACACGCGTTTGCCGGTGGTCTTGAAGGAAGCGACCTGGATGATCACCGACAGGGTGATGATGACGAAGAGTCCGCCGAGGACGATGAGCAGCAGCTCGGTGCGCGACATGATCGCCAGTCCGGCGAAGGCACCGCCGATGGCCAGCGAACCGGTGTCGCCCATGAAGATCTTCGCCGGCGAGGTGTTGAACCACAGGAAGCCGAAGCAGGCAGCGGCCATGGCGCCGGCGACCATTGCGAGGTCGCGGGGGTCGCGCATGTAGTAGCAGGCGTTCGTGGCCTCGGACATGAGGTTGCAGTTCTGGGTCGACTGCCAGGTGCCGATGACGACATAGGCGGCGAAGACGACCACCGAGGCGCCGGCGGCCAGTCCGTCGAGGCCGTCGGTGAGGTTCACCGCGTTCGAGACAGCGGTGACGATGAGGTTCGCCCAGATGACGAACAGGATGAGGCCGAGGATCGCCGAACCGAAGGCGAGGTCGAGGTTCGTGTCGCGGATGAACGACACCTTCGTCGACGCCGGGGTCTCACCGAAGGAGTTCGGGAACTGCAGCGCGAGCACGGCGAACGAGATTCCGACGAAGGCCTGGCCGATGAGCTTCGGCATGGGGCGCAGTCCCAGTGACCGCTGCTTCTTGATCTTGATGAAGTCGTCGAGGAAGCCGACGACCGCCAGTCCTGCGGCCAGCCACAGCACGAGCAGACCCGACGCTGTGGGCACGGAACCGGTGAACAGGTGTCCGAGCAGGTAGGCGAGCACTGCGGCGCCGATGATGACGACTCCGCCCATGGTCGGGGTTCCGCGCTTCGTCGCGTGCGAGGTCGGACCGTCGTCACGGACGAACTGGCCGTACCCTTTCTTGACGAGCACCCGGATGAACAGCGGTGTCCCGACGAGAGCGAAGATGAGAGCCAGGCAGGCTGCGAGCAGTACGGCAATCATTGGGCCCCCGATACTCCGGCGATTTCGTCTCCCAGATAGCGCAGACCGGCATCGCGGGAGGATTTGAACAGAACGATGTCGCCGGGAGCGAGTTCGGCGCTCAGAAGGTCCTTCGCCTCGGCCGCGGTGGCGACCCAGGCCGCCTCGTTGCCCCAGGAGCCTTCGAGGTTCGCAGCGTTGAAGATCGGCTTCGCGCCCTCTCCCACGACGATGGTGCGAGTGATGTTGAGGCGCACGACGAGTTCGCCGATGTCCGAGTGCGCGGACACCGATTCGGACCCGAGTTCGAGCATCTCGCCGAGCACGGCGAAGGTGCGACGTGGGCTGTTCTCCTCATCACCGCGGCCCATCGAGGCCAGGGTCTTCAAGGAGGCCCGCATGGATTCGGGGTTCGCATTGTAGGCGTCGTTGAGCACGGTCACGCCCGACGGCGAATCGATGAGCTCCATCCGCCAGCGACTGGCCGCCGAGGAGGTCGACAGCGTCGTGACGATCGACCTGGCCGCTACGCCGCAGGCGTGGGCGATGGCGGCTGCCGCCAGAGCGTTGCCGACGTGGTGCTCGCCGATGAGCGCCAGACGCACATCGCGGGGCTCCTCACCGGGCAGGGTGAGGGTGAACGTCGGATGACCGGAGGAATCCGTGGACACCGAGGTACCGCGCACGACCAGGTCGTCGGCACCGACCCATTCGGGCAGGGACTCACGCTGTGAGAACCACAGGGTGGTCACCTCTGGAGCGAGCACCTCGCGCATCGCCGATACGCGGGTGTCGTCGGCGTTGAGCACGGCGGTGGATCCGGCCGTCAGAGACTCGACGAGTTCGGCCTTCGCCCGCGCGGTGTTCTCGATCGAACCGAAGACTCCGGAGTGGGCGGTGCCCACGGCCAGCTCGACGGCGATATCTGGTCGGATGAGGCTCGTCAGATAGGCGAGGTTGCCGATCGACCGTGCGCCCATCTCGAGGACGAGGAAACGGGTGGTTTCGACCGCACGCAGAGCCGTCAATGGGACTCCGACCTCGTTGTTGTAGGAGTTCGGCGGCCACACGGTCTCCGCCTCACCCGAGAGCAGATCCGCGGCGAGGTCCTTCACCGTGGTCTTGCCGACGGAACCGGTGATCGCGATGACAGTGAGTTCGCCGTCTGTGCGCAGGCCTTCGATGCTGTGCTTGGCCAACTGGCCGAGCGCTTCGGTGGCATCGGCGACGACGACGACCGGCAGAGGTTCGTCGTCGATGGTGGGGACGGATTCGCCGATGATCAGGGCCGCTCCCGCCTCGACGGCGGCGGCGGCGAATTCGATGCCGTCGAAGCTCTCGCCTCGGCGGGCGACGTAGATATCGCCGGGTCCGACTTCTCTCGAGTCGGTCACCACACCGGCGGTCAATGGGGTCTCGGGGTCGATGCCGTACAACTCGCCGCCCAGGGCGGTTGCGATTTCGGCTGCAGTCAGTCGCTTCATATCATCTGTGAACTTTACCTGGTTGTGCGCCGCCCAGTCGCATGGACAGCGCTGAGCGTGTCCTGGCCCGGTCGTCGAAATCGGTGACCGTGGTGCCCACGGTCTGGCCTGTCTCATGCCCCTTGCCCGCGATGAGCACGGTCGCCGAGGCGTCTGCTTCGGCAATCGCCTCATCGATGGCGGCACCGCGGTCGGGGACCTCGATGATCTTTTTCACACGGGCCCGTCCCGCATCCACCTCGGCGTCGATTCCCTGCCTGATGGCTGCACGGATCGTGTCGGGATCCTCGGTGCGCGGATTGTCGTCGGTGAGAACGATCACATCGGCTTCACGTGCCGCCGCCTGACCCATGCCGAAGCGCTTGCCGCGGTCGCGGTCGCCTCCGGCGCCGAAGACGATGATGAGCTCATCGGAGTCGGCGTGGAGCGTCGCCAGCGCCTTCGCGATCGCGTCGGGGGTGTGCGAGTAGTCGACGATGGCCCGCGGCAGGATGTCCGGGTGGGATTCGCTCAGCGCCCGCGGACCGGAGACATCGATGATCTCCATCCGTCCGGGCACCGTGGCCACGAAGCTGCGGCCGATGGCATCGATCTCTTCGGCACTGACGCCGGCCTCGATGAGCATCGAGGCTGCCAGGGCCGTATTCGTGACGTTGAAATCGCCTGGCAGCGGTGAGCGGAGCTGGATGCTCTCCCCGTCGTCGAGGTGGAGCACGAAGTCCGAAACGCCTGGGGTGTGCTCGATGCGCCACTGGCTGCGTTCGTCTCGTCCCAGCGTGCGCACGGGCACCTGTGCGGCCGCCGTCATCCGCTCGCCCCATTCGTCTTCGACGACGATGACGGCTTTGTCGGAGAATGTGCGGGTGAACAGCTGGGCCTTCGCCTCGAAGTACTCCTCCATCGTGTTGTGGAAGTCGAGGTGATCCTGGGACAGGTTCGTGAACCCTGCGACGCTGAAGTGAGCCCCGTCGACGCGGTGCTGGCTGAGCGCGTGGGAGGAGACCTCCATCGAACAGGTGTCGACCTCGGCCGCGCGCATCTTCGCGAACAGGGCGTGCAGTTCGGGGGCCTCCGGAGTCGTGCGCACGCTGGGCACCGTATCGCCGGCGATGAGGATGGCGACCGTGCCGATGACGGCGGTGCGATGGCCCAGTGCCGCCAGCATCCCGTCGGCCAGGTAGGTCGTCGTCGTCTTCCCGTTCGTTCCCGTGACTCCGATGAGCTCCGGCACCGAGGTGGTCCCGTAGACGGCTGCGGAGACGAACCCGAGCACGGCGCGGGGTGCTTCGACGATGAGAGCGGTGACTCCGGCGAGCAGGTCCCGGTCCGCCTCGTCCGTGCTCAGCGCTTCGGTGATGAGCTGCCAGCCGGCGTCGTCGGTGAGGATGGCGTCGACCCCGGCGCGGATCAGCTCGGGGCCGAACTTCGCACCGTGGACGTTCGCTCCCGGCAGGGCGGCGTAGAGCTGGCCGGGTGAGACCGCACGCGAGTCATGGGAGACTCCGGTGACCTCTGTCTCGGGGTCACCGTGGAGGGTGCCGGGTGCGATCGGCAGCAGCTGTGAAAAGCGCATCATTTCCATTCTCGGGCGGGCAGGTCGGGCTTCTGCGTCGACGGTGGGATCTTGAGATGCCGCATGGCGAAGCCCGCGACATCGGAGAACACGGGGGCTGCGGCCTGTCCACCGTAGTAGCCGTTCCGAGGACGTTGCAAAGTCACCGAGATCGCGAGTTCGGGATCTTCGGCGGGCAGGACGCCGACGAAGGAGGCGGTGTATCCGTCATAGCCTCCGCCCTCGGCTGCCGGTGCCTGCGCGGTGCCGGTCTTCCCTGCGACCCTGTAGCCGGAGACCTGGGCGGACTTGCCCGTGCCTTCGGCCACGACGCCTTCGAGCATCCGCAGGGTCTCGTCGGCGGCCTTCTTGCTGACGACGCGTTCCTTCTCTCCTGCGGGGGTGGAGATGGTGCGTCCGTTCGGGGAGATCATTCCGTCGACGAGGCGGGAGGGCACGTGGACTCCCCCGTTGGCGATGGTGGAGATGACGTCGGTCGTCTGGATCGCGTTCGCGGCCACACCCTGACCGAACATCACGGTGTACTTCGTACGTCCGTCCCACTCCTCGTACGGATGCAGGATGCCCGAGGTCTCGGCCGGGAAGTCGATTCCCGAACTGGTGCCGAAGCCGAACTTCTTCATGTATTCGTAGCGCTGGGCTTCGGTGAGTTCCTTGCCCGCCAGCACGGTGCCGGTGTTCGAGGATTGGGCGAGGATTCCGGCGAAGGTGAGCTTCTCGTCGGGGTGCTCGTGGGAGTCGCGGAACTCCTCGTCGTTCGGTGCCTTCCACTTGTCCGGGACGGTGAACTCCTGTTCGGGAGTGACGAGTCCCTGGTCGAGCAGCGCTGCGGCGGTGACCATCTTCGCGGTCGAACCGGGCTCGAACATGTCGGTGAAGATGCGCGAACCGCGGTCGGGGCCGTCGACCTTGCCCGGGGAGTTCGGGTCGACGGTGGGAGCATCCGCGGCGGTGATGATGCGTCCCGTCTTGATCTCTTTGATGACGATCGACGCGGATTCGGCTTCGTGCTTCTTCCGCTGCTCTTCGATGGCCTGCTGTGCGTAGTACTGCATCGCCGGGTCGATCGTCGTCTGCAGGCCCTGGCCGTCGACGGCGTCCTTCATGTTGTTGTCGCCGAGAGGGATGATCTCTCCGCGTGCTCCGCGTTCGTACTGCTGCTGGCCGTCCTTGCCCGACAGCTGTTCGTCATAGGCCGATTCGAGACCGGCCTGGGCCGTGCCGTCGGAGCTGAGGAACCCGACGAGGTTGCCGGCGACTCCGCCGGCAGGGTATGAGCGCACGGAGTACTCCTCGGCGGAGATGCCGAGGACCTCGAGCTTCTTCACCGCACGCCAGGTCTCCGAGGTCAGCCCCTTCGCAACGGGGTTCCATCGCTTGTCGCCGACGAGTTTCGGATAGAGGACACCGGGGTCGGTCTTCAGCGGCTTCGACAGGGCTTCGGCTGCGCCCCAGGCTCCGACGAGCTTGCCGTCGACTTCGTACTGGGCGACGTTCTGCTGATCGACGACGAGCTGGTAACGGGAGACGCTGTCGGCGAGCACTGTGCCGTCGGCGGCCAGGATCTGTCCGCGATCGGCCGGCAGGGTCCGAGTGACCAGGCGATTCGACAGCGCCTTCTCCGCCAGCTTCATCGAATCCATACCCTGGATGGATACGAGGCGGACGGAGGTGATGAGGAGGACGAGGACCGACACCGCGGCGATGAAGCCCATCCGCCAACGCAGATCGGGGCCACCGCCCTTGCGCTTCTTCTTCAGTCGGGTCTTGGCTGGGCCCATAGCTTGAGTCCTCGGTCCTTGGTGTGGTCGGCGAATGTGTCGGTCAGGCCGTTCCCTGGTCCCGGTGAGCTCGGACTACTTCGGCGCCTCCTGGCTCGGAGCCGCCACGTCCTGGCTCGGGCTGCCCCCGACGACCGGGAGCTTCTCATCCGATCGTAGATTGGGTCGGATGTCATCACGTGTATCGGCACGCGGGCCAGGCACGACTGTGGGCTCTTTCTCACCGCTGACGTCGATTCCGGGGGCATCGATCATCTTCCCGGTCTTCGCGTCGAGGAATTCCGGTGAGGAATCACGGACGAGACCGAGCTCTTCGGCGGCCAAGGCGATGTTCTGCGGGGACTCACGGTACGAGTTGTCTTCGACGAGGCGGTCCTTCTGCTCGGCCAGAGCTTCCTTCTCACTCGTCAGCTGGTCGACCTTGTAGGAGGTGTTGGCGACGAAGATGTTGAGCAGCAGCACGGCCACGAGGGTGGCGAGAAGGATCCCCACGCACAGCATGGAGAAGGGCAGACGGGACTTCGGCAGTTCGAACTTGAGCAGCCGCAGCCTCGCCCCACCCTGCTGACCACCGGCCTCTTCGAACCGGCGCGGACGTTCGGGGAAGTTATGCTGACCAGCTCTTGCCGAGGAATTGCTCACGATCGTGCCTCCCTGATCTTCTGCACTGCCCGCAGTCGGACGCTTGCCGCCCGCGGGTTGGTCTCTGCTTCTTGCTCATCAGCCATTTCGGCGCCCCGGATGATCTCGGTCAGCCAGGGCTGGTGCTCTTCGGGCACGACCGGCAGATCCGGCGGCGCCGAGGAGGTCGTGGCCGCTCGGAAGGTCTTCTTCACGATCGTGTCCTCCAATGACTGGTAGGACTCGATGACGGCCACTCCCCCGATGTGCAGCGCTTCCAGTGCCGCCGGCAGTGCGGTGCGCAGCACCCCGAGCTCGTCGTTGACCTCGATGCGCAGGGCCTGAAAGGTGCGTTTGGCGGGATGCGACTTCTTCTTCGTCTGCGGGATCACCCGCGAGAGCATGGCCGCGAGCTGGTCCGAGGTCTCCCACGGGGTGTCGACTCGGTCGGTGACGATGATCTTCGCGATCTTGCCGGCCAGCTTCTCCTCTCCGTATTCGCGGAGGATGCGGCGCAGCTCGGATTCCGAGTAGGTGGCCAGCACTTTCTCCGCCGTGAGCTCCTGGGTGCGGTCCATGCGCATGTCCAGGGGCGCCGGCCGGGAGTAGGAGAATCCGCGTTCGTCCTCGTCGAGCTGCAGTGAGGACACTCCCAGGTCGAGCAGGATCGCGCTGATCTCTGAGATGCCGAGGTCGGCGAGGACCTCGGGCAGCTCGTCGTCGACTGCGTGGACGATATCGATGCGGTCAGCGAAGGGGGCCAGGCGTTTCGCGGCGATGTCGATGGCCTGCAGATCACGGTCGATGCCGACGAGGTGGACATCGTCGAAGGCCGTGAGGACGGCTTCGGCGTGACCGCCCATTCCGAGCGTGCCGTCGACGACGACCGGGGTGTGGCCCGCGCCCCTGGCGGCTTCGACGCCGACGCCGATGAGTTCGACCACGCGCGTCAGGAGCACCGGTACGTGCTGAGCTGTCATTCGTGGGTCCTTCATACGGGGGTGGTCGGGGGTGCGCTGCTGGAGCCAGAACCTTGACCGCCGTGGCCCTGCCACCGGGGAAGTGTGTCAGGACGTCCGAGCTTCGGAAACGGGGAAGTTCCCCGAAACTCGAGCACGGCGGGCAAGGATCAAACCCGAGCAGAATCAGATCACTCCGGGGATCACCTCCTCCTCGCGTTCGGCGAAGGCCTGCTGAGCGCCGACGAGGTAGTCCTCCCAGGTCGGTGCATCCCAGATCTCGACTCGGTTGCCCATGCCGATCACTGCGACTTCCCGATCGAGTGATGCGTACTGCCGCAATATGTTCGGGACCGTGATGCGTCCCTGTTTGTCCGGTTGGTCCGCAAATGCCGCCGACAGGAACACACGCTGGTAATCGCGGGCTTCCTTATTCGTCTTCGGCGCGTTCTGGATTCGCGCGTGCTCGGCTTCGAACTCCGTGGTGGGGAACAGGGTGAGGCAGTTCTCCTGGCCACGGGTCAGAACGAGTCCGGGCGACAGCTCCTCGCGGAACTTTGCGGGCAGGATGAGGCGACCTTTGTCGTCGAGCTTCTGCATATGAGTGCCCAAGAACATGTCGTCTCACCCCTTTCGAAACCCATCGGCTCCGATAGCAACCACAGTACTCCACTTCCCTCCACATATTCCAGCTTTTCGCTTCAACAATGCTCCTGACTCAGTGTTTTCCCAGGTCAGATAGGTGGAGGAAAGTGGGGAAGATTTCTCAAAGGCGCGTCGCGGGAGTGTCGGATGCGGGAAGAACGGCGGGCCCGCGAAGGCGGTGGGCTGCCTCGGCGAGGACGATGAGAACGGCACAGATCCGCGAGAATCCGGGGATCACGGGCGAGACCCGCGCCGAGGTGGAGGCGAGTGGGGAGGAAAGTGGAGGGTCCGCGTGGAGGAAAGTGGGGAGAGTGGTGGGGAGTGGGGTGGGGCGCCTCGGGGAGGGCGTGGGAGTGGGGAGGAGAAGGGAGTGACGAAGCTGAAAGAAACTCGTGTGGCTGGGGTGCGGGCTTTAAGGGACAATGGAGGGTATGTCGACCAGCCAAGAAGGTACACAGACCAATTCCGTGATCGGCGCCGAACACATCGAGTGGGTGCAGAATCTGACCTCGCGGGCACGCACCGCGATGAACTCGGTGCTCGAGGGCAAGGATGAGGCCGTCGGCCTCTCACTCATCGCACTGCTCGCCGGCGGACATGTCCTCCTCGAAGACGTCCCCGGCGTCGGCAAGACCCTGTTGGCCCGTGCCATGGGCAAGGTCGTCGACGGTTCCGTGCGCCGCATCCAGTTCACCCCGGACCTGCTGCCCACCGACGTCGTGGGTGTGAACCTGTTCAACCAGGAGACTCGTCACTTCGAGTTCCGACAGGGACCGGTGTTCGCGAACATCGTCATCGCCGACGAGATCAACCGCGCGTCCCCGAAGACGCAGTCGGCGATGCTCGAGTGCATGGCCGAGGGTCAGGCGACGATCGACGGGCAGACCTATCCGATGCCCACGCCGTTCATCGTCGTCGCCACTCAGAATCCGATCGACATGGAGGGCACCTACGCTCTGCCCGAGGCGCAGCGCGACCGCTTCCTCACCCGTATCTCCCTGGGATATCCGGCGACGTCCGATGAGGTCGATCTGCTGGACAACCAGATCCAGAACGATCCCCTCGAGACCGCTGCCGCGGTGACGAACCTCGAGCAGATCACTCAGGCCCGCACCATCGTCCGCCATGTCTCCGCCAGCCGGCAGCTGCGCGAGTACATCGTGGCGATCCTCCATGCCACCCGCAACGATCAGGCGATCCTGCTCGGCAGCTCCCCGCGCGGCGGCGTCCATCTGCTGCGGGCGGCGAAGGCACGCGCGGCACTGTCGGGTCGCACCTTCGTCACCCCCGACGATGTGCAGGCTCTGGCCCCGTACATCCTCGCCCACCGCATCATCCCCCGCGACGGAGACGACGCAGATCTGGCTGCCGACCTCATCGGTCGGGTGTTGTCCCGCGTGCCCGTCTCGGCGAACCAGTGACCGCATGCGACTGAGCACTTCGGGCATCATCTTCGTCCTGGCCGGGGCGGCCCTGATCATCACGGCCTACCGCTTCGCGCTGCCTGGCCTGCTGCCGGCCGGTCTGCTGCTGCTCGGCCTGGTCCTGCTCTCGGCGCTGCTCATCCTGTGGGGCACCCGTCGGGTGTCGATCGCGATGAGCACGAACCTCCACGAAGTAGCGCTGTCTCCTTCGGGAGACCGCTACCCGCTGGCCGCCGAAGGCAAAGAGGTCGAAGTCCAGGCGCGCGTGACGAATGTCGGCCAGCTCGCGATTCCCGCCGCGACGATCGATTTCACCCCGGCCGAGGGATTCGGCGACTCCACCTCCGGTGATGTCCCGGCTCTGGCCCATGGGGCATCGCAGACGGTGCTGACGTCGTTCACCCCCAATCGCCGCGGTGTCTCCGGGATCGATGCGGTCCTCATCACCGTGTTCGGACCCTTCGGCCTGGTGAAGATGAAGAAGAAGGCCCACGGGGCCTTCCCCGTGGCCGTGTCCGTGCCGATCCTGCCTGCGCGCATCCCGCAGGATTCGTCGATCCGGCCCTCCCGCCTCGACGACGGCAAGGTCCGCACCGGACACACCACCCGGGACTTCCACACACGTGAGTACGTGCCCGGCGATGATCTGCGGCATGTGCATTGGCCCTCGACGGCGAAGTCCGGCGAGCTCATGGTCCGGCACGAAGCCGATGAGGAGACGCTCCATTCGCTCATCCTCATCGACCTCGTCGCCGATGAGGGCGCCGAGGAGCCGAGCGACCTCGAGATCGAGTTCCTGCTGGCCGCGGCGACCGCGGCCGGAACCGCGTTCCTCAAGGCCGATTACGAAGTCAATGTCGTCGCTCCCGGACACCAGATCAGATTCAAAGGAGCCCGCGAGATCGACAAGCTGCGTCTGCTCTCCGCCCTTGTGCGCCCGGGCAGGGTCGAACTGCCCTCGCACGACAACCCCAACCACATCGTCATCTGCTCCGTCGGCGACCAGCGCGGGCAGGAACTCGCCTCGCACTTCTCCCGCCGCGTGCCGGTGACTCTGCGCACGCTCAGCGAGATCGACGATCTGACGATGCTCGGTCTCAGCGAGGACCTGCCGGAGTCCTGGACGACGTTCGAGTCCAAGCGCTCTCGCAGCGGCACCGGTCGGACCTCGGCCGAACCCGGACCGGGAACTGCCGGTGCCGGCAGCGCGTCCGCGGCTCCGGGTGGTGCGAGCTCGACTCCGCAGGGGGTGCGCCGATGAGTCTGAATACTCCCGACACACGTCTGCGCGGAGCCGATTCCGAGTCTCCGGCGAACGGCTATTCGGCTCCCTCGTCGACGGGCGATGAGCGCCCGAGCACGGGCTGGCTCGAGGCGATCGTCGTCTTCGTCGCCATGGCCCTTACCGCTGTCGCCGTATCGGCGGTGTTCAAGGACTTCGCCTGGGTCTCGCCCGTCCTGGTCGCCGTCGCCGTCGTCGTCATCGTCGGCGCCGTGTTCCGCACCGTTCCGGCACTGCGCTCGACCGGCACCGCGGTCATCGCCCAGTGCGTGGCCGGTCTCATCGCGGTCTTCATCGTCTGCGCCGGGGATTCGCTGCTGCTCGGGTTCATCCCGACCGGTGAGTCCTTCGGAACGGTGATCGATCTGCTCTCCGAGGGGGTCAGCGACCTCTACGCGACCGCTCCCCCGGCGGCGAGCACACCGGGCTTCATCGCGATGCTCACGATCGCCTTCACCCTCATCACGATCCTCATCGACGGCCTCGTCTCGGATCTGCGAGCACCGAAGGTCGGCGGTGTGCTGCTGCTCGTGCTGTGGATGATCCCCGTCTACTTCGCCGCGCAGGAGGTGAAGTGGTGGCACATCGTCGCGATCCTCGCGGCGTTCCTGCTGCTCATGCTCAGCCCCTATCTGCCCGCGACCCGGTGGCGCGGAGGAATGACGGCGGTCCTCGCCGGAGCTCTGGCTCTGGCGATCGGCATCGGCCTGCCCCTTCTGCTGCCCCCGGTGCCCACCCTGCCCGACCGGGCCTCGAAGGGCCAGGGCGATCTGACGGTGACGAACCCATTCCTCAACCTGCGCCAGAACCTCGGTGACCGGGATGATAAGACGCTGTTCAGCTACCAGACGACGGACGAGGACGCGGACCCGATCCGGTTGACCTCGATCGATGACTTCGACGGTGAGAACTGGGCACCGAGCCCGTTCAGCCTCGATCCGTTCGCGATCGCCGCCGACGGAATGCCATGGCCCGCGGGGATGCCGCGGGACAAGAACTTCAAAGAGCAGACGATCAGCGTCGCCGTCGGCGACAGCTACGACCAGCAGTATCTGCCGTCTCCGTATGCTCCGCAGCAGCCGAAGGACCTGAGTCGTCGGTGGATCTTCGACGAGAAGACTTTGACGGTCGTCGGCAACGGTGAGAAGACCGGTGGACTGCAGTATTCGATGGACTATCTGTCCCCGAATCCCGACGTCGAGGATCTGCAGTCGGCAACTCCGGTGTCCGAGAGCGACTTCGAGACCGAACTCGCCGTCCCCGATTCCCTGCCGACCAGCGTGAAGGAGACCGCAGAGCGGGTCACCGCCGATGCGGATAACCAGTGGGAGGCCGCAGTCATGCTGCAGGCGTACTTCCGCGGCGGCGATTTCGAGTATTCGCTCGATGCCCCCGAACGGGCCAGCGGCGACGCGATCTCGGACTTCCTGGCGGATAAGCAGGGCTACTGCGTCCAGTTCTCCTCGGCCATGACGATCATGGCCCGGACGATGGGAATTCCGGCCCGCATCGGCGTCGGATACGCCGGCGGGGACGAAGCCGAGAACGGCGTCGACGTGAGCATGCAGGATTCGCATGCCTGGCCGGAGCTCTACTTCGAAGGTGCCGGCTGGGTGCGCTTCGAACCCACCCCCGGCGGTCCCGCCGGAGATCCGCCGAAGTGGACCCTCGCCGATGGCGCCGACCGGCAGGAGGAGGGCGACGAGTCGGAGTCTGCGAGCCCGAGCGAAGAGCCGAGCGAATCTGCTTCGCCGACCGGTGGCTCCGAGGAACCCACCGAGGAGGAGACGAGCACTCAGGCCGCAGAGCCGGCCGGTTCGAACTTCGGCACTGTCTTCGGCATCGCAGCCATCGTGCTCGTCCTGCTGCTGCTCGCCGCACTGCCCGCGATCTGGCGTTCGATCCTGCGCTCGCGCAGGACGAAGGATCCGCAGAACCTCGAGGCGGTGTGGACTGAGGTCCGTGCTCTGGCCACCGACTACGGGCAGAGCTTGGATTCGAGTCGGACGCTGCGCTTCAACGAGCTCGTGCTCGCCGGTGCCGTCCCAGCAACCGGTGCTGCCGGCGGTGGTGGCACCGAGGCTGCGGATACCTCGAGTACCACCGGTACGGATGCCGGCTCCACGGCACCAGAGATCGATCCGGACACCGGCGAACCGTTGCGCAAGTCCGCTGCCGAGGCGGCTGCCGGCTCCGGTGCCGCCGCTGAGAAGGCTGCCGGTTCCTCGACGTTCGATCGTTCGGATGAACGGCTGCGGCGTTTGAGCAGCCCGGCCCCGTCGCGTCCGTCAGAGTCGGGTCATGATGACTCTGCGCTCGGAGCGTTCGTCGATGCCCTCGAAGCTCAGCGTTACGGTGCGGCTCCCGAGGCGCTCGATGGCTCGGAGGTGCAAGCGCTCGTCGACGAGGTGAGGACGGACTTGTCGGAGCGGGCCACTCCGGGCAGTCGGATCTCTGCGAAGATCTGGCCGGCCAGCCTGTTCAATCGTCCGAAATGACGAGGAGCTGACGATCCAGGCCGATACCTGGCGGTCCTGGTCGATGTGCGAAGAGGCGGTCCTGCGGGGCCGCCTCTTCGCTGTCTCGCAGAGCCTGGGCCCTCCATGCGAGAGTCTGGGACCTCAGTGCCCTGCCGCGTGTTTCGCGTTCTCTCGATCGAGTGCACGCAGGGCGAGCAGGCCGCGCACGGCGGCGATGGGCTTCACCAGCGGATGTTCTCCGAACCGGTAGTCTCCCCCGCGGACCAGTCGTCGTGCAAGGTCCGGGCGCATCTGCCACAGGTGGTCACGGGCTTTCTCGGCATGATGGGAGTTCGAGACGATGCTGATCGTTGTGGCCGGGGTGAGTTCGCGGTCGATGATGGGGATCGCGTTGGCGATGTTCTCCCACGTCGTTGTGCTCTGCGCTTCCAACACAGTTCGGCCGGCGAAGCCGAGTTCGTCCCGGGCGAAGCGTTCGAGGATGAGGGCCTCCGGTGTTCGTCCTGTGACGGCCCCTCCGCAGAGGATGAGGAGAGTCGACCGGGCTGTCGGATCGATCGACCGCAGACCCGCGCGGACCCTAAACCGGTTGATTCCGTTCGGTCGCTGACCGCGGTTTGCATATCCGAGGACGATGATGATCTGGTCACTGTCGGCTGTGGTCAGGGCCCGAGTGTCCGGACACGACCACCGGTCGCTCCGTGATCGCCGGCCATCAGAGGTATCACAGTCTCCCAGCCGACGACGGCTCGATCGCCAGTGGGCCGCCTCGGCGAAGAGGAAGACGCCGGCAAAGACGCCAAGGACAGTACCGGCGAACACGCGGACCGGCATTGAAAAAGGCACTCTCATATCGAGAGTGCCTTGATCGCCCTGAGCAGGATCATTCGCCGCGCTGGCGCTTCTCCCACCGGTCTTCCATTCGGCTCATGAACCCGGAGTTGCCCTTGGCACCGGTCTTCGCTCCGGAGTTCCGAGAGTCCGTCTGAGTGGTGTGCACATGGCCGGGACGGCTGAACGCCCAGTACATTCCGGCTACCATGAGGCCGAAGCCGACGACGCCGAGGGCGATCCACCAGGCGGAGCTGGAGACGAGCGAGATCGCGAGGATCGTCGCGGCCAGCCCGGCGAGTGCGATGAGAATACCGAGGACGAAGCGCTTCGCCGAGAACCCGGGCCCCGTGGCAGCGGCCTGGGTTTCCGAGATATTCCGGGCAAAACGAGGGTCTTCACTGCGCAGCTGCTTCTCAAGTTGATCCAACAGCTGCTGTTCGTGATCGGAGAGTGGCATCTCGAACCCCCGTTTCGCTTCCCAAGTCTTTCCCCCAATCATAGTCTCTGAGGGCCGAAAAAACATCTCCGGGGGCCGTCAGGAGCCGGATTCCCACGGGGTCTTCAGACTGTGCTCCCGCTCACCCGCTCTCAGGCCTCGGGGCGTTTGCGCAGAAGCGAGGCCTGCGAGATCGCTTCGCTGCCGAATCGCCGCCTCACCTCGTCGAGGGCGACCTCGGCTTCACGTCCGGAATGTTCTGGTTCGTCCAAGGTGGCCTGCCGTCCGGTGACGGCGAAATCGCTGAGGCCGGCGGCTCGGACGCCGAGCAGCCTGACTCCCTGGGAGCGCTGCTCACGCAGTTTGCGCAGAGCCGGGCGCAGCGCCTCGTACATCTCCCGGGCCAGATCCGTCGGCGCCGACAGAGTCACAGACCTCGACAGAGTCGTAAAATCGCCGAGACGGTACTTCAGTCCGAGGCTTGTGGCGACCTTTCCTTCTGCGCGGACTCGGTAGGCGACCTTGTCAGCGAGGCGCAGCAGTTCGTGTTCGAGCACGTCGACGTCCCAGATGTCCTCGCCGAAGGTGTTCTCAGCACTGATCGAGTGTTCCTTGGCCTGGTGGTCGAAACCGGACGAGTCCTGACCGTGGGCAGCCCGCCACAGCTGATGGCCGTGCGCACCGAAGACTCGTGCGGCCCAATCCTCGTCGACTGCGGCGAGGTCGCCGATGAGGCGGATTCCATAGCGGAAGAAGCCCTCCTGCGTCTTCTCCCCCACCCCGGGCAGGGCTTCGATGGGCATCGGGTCGAGGAACTGCTGGGTCGCGGCTGCGGGCACGAGCAGCTGGCCGTTCGGCTTCGCCCTCGTCGAGGCGAGTTTGGCCACGACGCGGCTGACGGCGATGCCCACCGAGGCGCTCAGACCGGTGCGCTCCTGGATCTGGGCTCGCAGCTGGGTGGTGATCTCCACCGGAGAGCCGAGCCGGCGCACGGCTCCGGAGACATCGATATAGGCTTCGTCGACGCTGACCTGCCGTACGTCGGGGGTCACCTCGGCGACGAGATCGAAGACTTGGCGGGAGTACGAGGAGTACAGGCCGTGGGAAGGCGGGATCACCTCGGCGACGGGGCACAGGTTCATGGCCCGCGACATCGGCATCGCCGCATGGACTCCGAACTCGCGGGCTTCATAGCTGGCCGAGACGACGACTCCGCGTCCGCTGCGTCCGCCGACGATGACGGGGCGGCCGACGAGATGCGGGCGACTGAGCAGCTCGACGGAGACGAAGAACGAGTCCATGTCGAGGTGGAGCATGGTGGCACCGGAGTCGTCCGTGCCCAGACGGCTCAGATCACCTCCGGATCGTGCCAGCTGCTTCCGACTCATCGCCTGCCCCTCGCGCTTGTTCCTTTCGGCTCCGCCGAACAGTCCAGGTACTCTTGAAGCATGGTATCGCGCACCGCTGTCATGACACTGCCCATCGTTGCCGCGCTCGCTCTCGCGGGCTGCTCGGGAAACGGTGGAGACAAGGCCGAATCGACCCCTTCGGCTTCTCAGGAGGCCCCTGCCTCCGCATCCCCGGCCGAATCCGAGACCGCCTCGGCCGAAGCATCGACCGAGGCCACAGGCTCGGACCCCGATACATCGAACGATGTGAAGGATCTGCCCGAGTACATCAAGCCGTACCCGGATTCCGAGGTTCTCTCCGCGTCGAGCGTCAAGGCTCACAACGACAAGGACAAGAAGCTGCCGGAACAGGTCAGCCTCGTCGTCAAAGCGAAGGCCGATGCCAAGGACATCTTCGAGTTCTACGAGAAGGAGCTCGGCAAGGCGGACTTCGAACGCCTCGGCGAAGAGGTGAAGACGAAGAGCGCCCGCGTGGTCAACTTCAAGCACAAGGACAATGACAGCGTCCTCGTCGTCACGGTCGCCGAGGATTCGGAGGACAAAGCGAATTCGATCGTGACCGTCGGCGGAAACATCGGTTCATGACCTCGCACAGATCGGGGATGACCGGCGACGCCCCTGAGCCCGGCCCGTCCACAGCACCCGGCTCGGCCGACGCTCCTCCCGCCCTCGTCGAATTCCTCGACTCTCCCGAGTCCATCGCCGCCGAGGTGTCCGCCCAACTGGAGGCCTTCCTCGCTGAGAAGGCTGCCGAGTTCGAGGCGATCTCACCCGATGCGACAGCGATCGGCGACGCGCTCATCGAGTTCACCCGCGGCGGCAAGAGGATCCGCCCCGTCCTGCTGTGGTGGGGCTTCCAGCTCGCCGGCGGTGACGTCCGCGCCGGCGAGGCAGGCGGGACCACAGCCGACCGGACAGCCGGCTCCGCAGCCGACGTCACCGCGGGTCTGGCGCAGGCGGCCGGTTCGCTCGAGCTGCTCCACGCCGCCGCGCTCATCCATGATGATGTCATCGACAATTCGGACACCCGTCGTGGCCGGCCGGCCCTGCACCGACAGTTCGAGGCCCGCCATCAGCGCTCCGGCTTCCATGGCGACGGCGCGTCCTTCGGCGTCTCCGCTTCCATCGTCATCGGCGATATCTGCCTGGCGCTGAGCGAGGAGCTCTTCGAACGATCGCAGGAGGCCCTGGGCAACAGCCGCACGGCCCTCGAGCTGCGCGGAACAGTGCGCCGAGATGTCATGGTCGGCCAGTACCTCGACGTACTCGCCGAGGTCATTCCGCTCAGCGACGACCGGATCGCCGAACGCGCATGGGAGGTCCTGAGCTATAAGTCCGCGAAGTATTCGGTCGAGCAGCCGCTCCTCCTCGGCGCGGCCCTGGCCGGAGCGGATGGTGGGCAGCTGCAGGAGATCTCCGCTTTCGGCCTCCCCCTCGGACAGGCGTTCCAGCTGCGCGACGATGTGCTCGGCATCGCCGGTGACCCCGAGTCGACCGGCAAACCCGCCGGCGACGATATCCGGGAGGGCAAACGCACCGTGCTCATCGCCGAGACCGCGGCCCGGATCTCGGCGGACCAGCTCGAAGTCCTCGCCGCGCGGTTGGGCGATCCGGATCTCAGCGACGCCGAGGTGGCCGAATGCGTTGACATGATCACGGACTCGGGCGGTCTCGCCGCCGTCGAATCCTTCATCGCGGACAAGCATGCCCACGCAGCGACGATCGTCGATACGTGGGCAGAAGCCGATGCCGGTGCAGGTTCAGCGGCAGGGCCGACCGCCTCGGCACAGGTGCGCATCGGATCGGCCGCACAGGAGCGACTCAAGGGTTTTGCGAAAGCGCTGAGCTACCGCTCCAGCTGAGGCCGGCGAACAGGTCTGCTCGCTTCGAGGGTGCCGCGTTGACCACGTCAATCGCTGCTCACCTCAAGGGTGCTGCGCTGCTCTCCTCGAGCCCGCGCAGATCAGAACGCGAGGGCTTGAGCGCGGCGGCGCACTTCCTTCTTGTTACCCGAGCGAAGCAGGTCGATGGGCCGGCCGGGCAGGGACTCGTCATGGGTGAAGAGCCACACGATGGCTTCTTCGTAGTCGAATCCGGCGTCGTAGAGGGTGTGCAGGGTGCCTTTGAGCGGTTTGACGACCTCGCCGTCGACGAAGAAGGCCAACGGAACCCGCAGAACCTTCGGATTGCCGATCTTGATTCCGCAGATGGCGCCGTCTTCGAGCAGCCTCCGCACTTGGGAGATGCCGAGCCCGGTGAGCTCTGCGATGTCGGGCAGCGGGGCCCAGTCCTGGACGAGTTCTTCGGTATTCACGCCCTCAAGCGTAGCAATATTCGGCAGAAACACCCCGCCATGCGGTGCCGAATGCTCGGGTCGAGCCCGCCTACTCGTTAGGCTGGAGACCGTAGCTTCCCCACTCGACATGAAGTCAACAGGTGACAGATGACACGACCGCGACGGCACAGGCCCGTCACCGCCGCTCCTGACATCCGCGCCGCATCGAAGGTGAATTCGACCGGTCCGATCCCAGGAGCCGAACGGGTCGACCCCGAAAACGACTCCCCCACCGAGGTGGCCCCCACCGCCGAATCCCCCGACGATCAGTCCGATGACGGCGTCGAGGACACATCCGACCGTCGCTCCGCTGACGAGGACGCAGCCACCTCGAGCACCGGTCCGCAGTGGATCTCGGGCACCGCGAGTGCCACCGTTCCCGTCACCCACGGCGGCCGCACATACAAGGTCAAGCAGGGCGACACCCTCTACGGTGTGGCCAGCAAACACGGCGTCTCAGTGCCCGCGCTGGCCGAACTCAACCGCATCTCGCCGCGTCAGAACCTCCACCAGGGTCAGGTCCTGTCCCTGCCGGAGAAGAACGATCTACCGGACGATGATCCCTCACACGTCGTTGCCCCGGGTGACACCCTGCAGGGGATCGCGGCGCGGCACGGAATCTCGCCGGCGACCCTGCGGCAGGCCAACGCCATGGGTGAAGATTCGTTCATCACGGTCGGCGAACTCCTCCTGCTGCGACCGTCGAAGGCCCGCCCGCGTCGCACCCCGGCCGAACCGCCGAGCGACGTGCCCCGCGTCGCCGCCAGCGCGCAGGTCGAGGGCATCCGCCCCTCGGTGCTCCACGCGGCGCGACTGAACAAATACACTCTGCTGCACCGCCGCCATCCGGCCCCGGCGCAGGCGAAGCTGCTCGTCGCCTCGCTGGCTGTCGAGCTCGGCGCCGATCCCGCCCTCATGCAGGCCGTCGCCGCTGCCGAATCCGGTTTCCAGCACACGACGGTCTCTGCCGGCAACGCGATCGGGATCATGCAGATCACTCCCCGATCCGGTCGCTGGGCGTCCGATATCGTCGGTCGCGGACTCGACCTGCTCGACATCGAAGACAATATCGTCGCCGGCACCGTCATCCTCGGCTGGCTCATCGAAACCGCCGAATCGGAGAACGAAGCCATCGCCGGCTACTACCAGGACCTGCGCTCGGTTCGCGCCGACGGACTGCTGCCGGAGACGAAGGCCTTCGTCCGCGCCGTCCAGCTGCAGCGTGCGCGTTTGGAGGAGGCCCTGTGACCGCCCGCCGAGATCCCCTCATCGGCACGGTGCTCAATGAGCGCTACCGCATCGATGCCAAGATCGCCCGCGGCGGCATGGCCATGGTCTACCGCGGCACCGACCTGCGACTCGACCGTGAGATCGCGATCAAGGTCATGCATGAGCACCTCATCTCCGATGACACCTTCGTCGAACGCTTCCGCCGGGAGGCCATCAACGCCGGTCGGCTCACCCACCCGAACCTCGTGGCCATCCACGATCAGGCGCGCGACGGCGACATCGTCTACCTCGTCATGGAATACCTGCCGTCGGTGACGCTGCGCCGCGAGCTCAAGCACCGCGGAACCTTCACACCCAGACAGGCGATCGTCGTCCTCGATGCGATCCTCGCCGCGCTCGAGGCCGTGCACTCGACCGGGATCATCCATCGCGATCTCAAACCCGACAATGTGCTGCTGGGCACCGACGGTCAGGTCAAGCTCGCCGACTTCGGTCTGGCCCGTGCCGTGACCACAGCGACGACGACCAAGACCCTCATCGGCACGGTCGGCTATGTTGCTCCCGAACTCGTCACCCGAGCCGGAGCAGATGCCCGCACCGATCTGTACACGGTCGGCATCATGTTCTACGAGATGCTCACCGGTGCTCAGCCGTATACCGACGACGTCCCGATCCAGGTCGCGTACCGTCACGTCCACGACACGGTTCCGCCGCCGTCGGACGTCGTCACCCGCTTGAGTCCGCGCCTGGATGCGCTCGTGCTGTGGGCAACGTCGAAGGACCCCGAGGACCGTCCTGCCGATGCCGCCGAGTTCCGCTTAGCGTTGGCAGAAGCGCGTGCGGAGATGTCCGAGGCCGAGCTCGACCTCGGAGATCCGCAGATCGCCACCGGTGAGCACTCCCCCGTGCTCACCGCGAGCATCGACCTCGGCGAGGAAGTGCCCAAGGAGAAGCGCTCCCGCACCGACGAGATCCCGTATCTCGAAGGCGAAGAAGACGACACCGAGGCGGACACAGGTGCGGCGGATCTCGACGATGCCGATGACGACGAGTCCTCCGCCGAGGCGGCTGCCGCGGAAGCGTCCCACGACGATGCCGACGGGGTCGACGGTATCGAATCGGGCGACTCTGATCCTGACGATGACGCCGACTCCGATGACGCCGATCGTGGCGATGACGACCACACGGACGGTGCCGCCGGCGCGGCCGCCGTCGCTGCGGCCGGAGTCGGAGTGGCCGGCGCCGCGGTTGCCGGTGCCGGTGCCGCCTCGGAATCCCCCGACGCAGACACGTCGGGCGCGGAAGCCGCAGGCGCTGCCGCCGATTCAGCTGATTCTGACGCTTCGGACGGTTCCGCTGACCGAGAGGACTCCGACGACGAACCGGTGTCGAAGGATTCGGATTCCGACCGCCACGATAAGGCTGCGGTGGTCGCCGGCTCCGCGGCCGCCTCGGCGGGGGCATCTCCCGTCCGACGTCGCCGACGTCGTGTCCTCGCGGGACTCGTCGCCGTGGTTGCCGTCCTCGCTCTGGTCGCCTGGTTCGTAGTGGCGAACCTGCCTACACCGAAATCCATCGTTCCCGGTGAGTTGGCGGGTAAGCCCGTCGGGGAAGTCACCTCGCAGCTGGAGGACAACGATCTCAAGGCCGAGCCCAAAGAGGTCTTCGACGACAAGGTTCCCGCCGGGACTGTCATCGGCACCGAACCCGTCAGTGGTGCGGAGCTGGCCCCAGACTCTTCCGTCACGGTCGTCGTGTCCAAGGGTGAGGAGAAGTTCGCGGTTCCGAAGCTCGAGGGCACGACCCGCGACGAAGCAGAGGCCGCGCTGAAGAAGGTCAACCTCGAGGTCGGCAAGGTCGAGGAGAAGTACAGCGACACTGTCGCCAAGGACTCCGTCATCTCGGCATCGCAGAAGGCCGGAACCAAGCTGTCGAAAGGCGAGAAGATCGATCTCGTCGTGTCCAAGGGCGTCGCGCCGATCCCGGTTCCCAACGTCGAGGGGCTGACCTTCGACGCCGCCTATGCGACCCTGGCCAAGCGCGGATTCCGCGTCGGCAAGGACGAGGTGTTCTCCGACGATGTACCCAAGGGCAAGGTCGTCTCGCAGTTCCCGAAGAGCACCGAGGCGAAGCCCGCGAACTCGCTCATCATCGTCCGCGTGTCCAAGGGCAAGGAGAAGAAGGAAGACTCCGACTCGAAGGATGACAAGAAGGACGAGAAGGACAAGAAGTCTGACGACAAGAAGGACGACGACAAAGACAAATAGGACTCGTCGGTCAGACGTGTCGGTCGGTCAGGCACGACGGGCGGACAGGCACGACGGGTCGCTCGGGCGCAGATGATTCCGGTCGGTCAGACGACAAAGCCGGGGGCTCCGCAGAGATTCTGCGGAGCCCCCGGCTTTGTCAGTTGTGGCGGTTACTGCCGTCGGGTGAGGTACTCGGCGACCTGGAACGCCATCTCCAGCGACTGATCGTGGTTGAGGCGCGGGTCGACGAGGGTCTCGTAGCGGCGACGCAGGCCCTCGTCGTCGATCTCGGTGGCCCCGCCCATGATCTCGGTGACGTCATCGCCGGTGAGTTCGATGTGCAGTCCACCGGGGATCGTGCCCGCATCGCGGTGCGCGTTGAAGAATCCTTCGACCTCGGCCATGACGTCTTCGAAGCGGCGGGTCTTGTACCCGGTGTTCGAGGTGATCGTGTTGCCGTGCATCGGGTCGCAGACCCAGGTCACATGCGGCAGACGGTCGCCGATTCCCGACAGCAGAGCCGGCAGCGACTCACCGATCTGACCGGCACCCATGCGTGTGACGAAGGTCAGGCGGCCGGGCTCGGCGTCCGGGTCGAGTTTCTCGGCCAGGGCCAGGGCGTCATCAGCCGTGGCAGTGGGTCCGAGCTTGACGCCGATGGGGTTGCGCACCTTGGACAGGAAGTCGACATGGGCGCCGTCGATCTCGCGGGTGCGTTCGCCGATCCACAGGAAGTGTCCGGACACGTCGTAGGCTTCACCGGTGCGTGAGTCGATGCGAGTCAGTGCACGTTCGTATTCGAGCAGCAGCGCCTCGTGGGCGGCGTAGAACTCGGTGGTCTTGAGCGCATCGAAGTCGGCTCCGCAGGCATCCATGAAGCGGATGGCACGGTCGATCTCGGCAGCGGTCTGCTCGTAGCGCTGGTAGCCGGGGTTCGATGCGAGGAAACCGCGGTTCCAGTCGTGGACGAATCGCAGATCGGCGAAGCCGCCCTGGGTGAACGCACGGATGAGGTTCAGCGTGGAAGCGGAGATGTGGTACGCCTTGAGCAGACGTTCCGGATCGTGGCGGCGGGATTCCTCGGTGAACTCGTAGCCGTTGACGATGTCGCCGCGGAACGACGGCAGGGTGACTCCGTCACGGGTCTCCATATCGGCCGAACGCGGCTTCGCGAACTGACCGGCCATGCGGCCGATCTTCACCACGGGCATCGATCCGCCGTAGGTCAGCACGGCTGCCATCTGCAGAACCGTCTGCACACGAGCCCGGATCTTGTCCGCCTGGGCTCCGTCGAAGGATTCGGCGCAGTCGCCGCCCGCCAGGACGAAGGCTTCTCCGCGCGAGGCGGCGGCGATCCGCTGCTTGAGCACATCGGCTTCACCGGCGAAGACCAACGGGGGTGAGTTGCGCAGATCGGTGAGCACCTCGTCGAGCGCAGCACTGTCAAGATACGTCGGCTGCTGCTTCGGATCCATCTCTCGCCAGTCGTCGAGACCGCGGAGATTGTCGTGGCCGGCAGCGGCGATTTCTCTGTTGGACAGGACCGGATCGGTGTGGAGACTCAATGTTTCACTTTCATGGGTTTTCGGTACCGGTCTCGAAGTCCTCGGCCGAGACATTGTCGAGGAAGTCTCTGAACTGTGCGACTTCCTCTTCATCGGCCTCGGGGGCTTCGATTCCGGACTCTTCAAGCAATTGTGTTTCGACGAACACGGGGCAGTCGGCTGTCAGCGCCAGTGTCACCGCGTCCGAAGGGCGCGCGGAGATCGACTTCCCGTCATTCGTGTGCAGCTCTGCCAGGAAGATCTGACCGTCCTTGCCGGTGATCGTCACGTCCTGCAGCTCGGCCCCGTACTTCTCGAGGACGTCGAGCAGCAGAGCATGCGACATGGGGCGCGGCGGGGTCAGTCCCCGCTGCGCGATCGAGAGCGCATTGGCCTCGATCGCACCGACCCAGATCGGCAGATAGTAAGCAGGTTCGCTGGCCTTGAGCAGCAGAATCGGTTGGTTGGCGGGCATTTCGATGCGGACGCCGACAACCTCGACTTCGACTTTTGACATTATCCCCCGGTCAGGAGCGCGGACGCTGCTGGAAGATCATTCGGAACTTGCCGATCTGCACATCGGCTCCGTTCTGCAGTTCGATGGAGTCGATGAGCTGACGGCCCACATAGGTGCCGTTGAGCGAACCCGTGTCGCGCAGAGTGAACCCGCTGGGAGTGCGGATGAACTCGGCATGCTTACGCGAGACCGTGACGTCATCGAGGAAGATGTCGG
Source organism: Brevibacterium sp. OS20 (assembly GCF_056837565.1). Taxonomy (NCBI): domain Bacteria; kingdom Bacillati; phylum Actinomycetota; class Actinomycetes; order Micrococcales; family Brevibacteriaceae; genus Brevibacterium; species Brevibacterium sp. OS20. Next base: position 2,445,835 of record NZ_CM166367.1, read on the forward strand.
CATTCGGGCTGCGACCCACCGTGACCACGTCGGTGTCGAGCAGGATCTGTGAACCGGAGTCCGGTCCGGAGACGACGACGAGCAGAGCATCGGCGTCCTGCAGACCTTCGAGGTCGGGCACAGGGTGGATCTCGCCGGTGTGCGGATCCAGGATTCCCTGGAACTGCTGGCTGCCCGAATCGTTCATCGGGTCCTGTCCACCGTTCGTCGGAGCGCCCTGCGGCTGGCCGCCCTGGGGCTGACCCGACTGGGGCTGACCGGACTGTGGCTGACCATACTGGCCGGGGCCGGGCTGGCTGCCCTGCTGCTGGTTGGGATCGAACTGGCCGTACTGGCCGGCACCGTTCGAACCGTACTGCTGCTGGCCGCCCTGCTGCGGATGGTTCCCGTACTGCGGCTGACCTTGGCTGCCCTGAGGCTGCGCAAACTGACCGGCACCATTGGAGCCGTACTGCTGCTGACCCTGGCCGCCCTGAGGCTGACCGCTCTGCGGCTGGCCGCTCTGCGGCTGGCCGTAGTTCTGCGGCGGATACTGATTCTGCTGAGGCTGATACTGCGGCTGCCCCTGACTGCCCTGCCCCTGTCCGGCATACGGCTGATTCGCCGGCTGCGACGCACCATAGTTCTGTCCGCCCTGCGGGGTGCCGCCGAACTGCTGACCATTGCCATAGCTCTGGCCGCCCTGGGGCGTTCCGCCGTAGTTCTGGCCACCTTGGGGCGTTCCGCCGAACTGCTGGCCATTGCCGTACTGCGGTGCCTGCGGGGCACCGTCGGCAGGCTGCTGACCGTAGGGAGGGGTGTTCCCCTGACCGTTCTGGTCGACCTGAGGGTTCATCCGAGTCGCGGACTCGTCAGCGCCATTGCCGTTTCCGGCCCCGAACGGGAACTTCTTCGACTGCGGGACCTGTCCGTTGTCATACCAGGGCTGCGAGGGGGTCGGACGATTCTGATCGTGGTTCTGCGACATTACGCCTCCTCGCTCTGAATGAGCTCTTTGTACGTCTCGCTGTCCATCAGCGATTCGAGCTGTGTGGGGTCACTGAGTTCGACGAGATACATCCACCCGTCTTCGAAGGGAGACGAGTTCACCGTCTCCGGTGAATCGTCGAGTGAGTCGTTGACCTCTGTGACGGTCCCCGACACAGGTGCGATCAGATCGGAGACACTCTTCGTGCTCTCGACTTCACCGCAGGACTCCCCTGCGGTGACCGAATCCCCGGTTTCAGGCAGGTCGACATAGACGACGTCACCCAGCTGTTCCTGGGCGAAATCAGTGATACCCACACGGACTACTGCGTTGTCTTCCGTGGTCGCAACCCACTCGTGGTCGCGCGAGTACCGCAAAGACACTGGATAATCCAGATCTGCCATGTCGACTCCTCTAGTTTGTCGGTGTACCAAGCATAGCCGCCTGGGCCACTTTCATAACAATCACGAAACGGAAATGTTACTGAGTCACCCTGTCAGGCATCTGCAGGACCCGCTTCTTCGGTATCTACCTGGGATGATACCTGTTTTTCGAAGGTCACGGAACGCGGTTTTGGCAGTTGGCCTCCGATCGGTATAAGCTAGTTCTCGTTGCCCACGAGGGAGTACGGTAACGGGCTATGGCGCAGCTTGGTAGCGCGCTTCACTGGGGGTGAAGAGGTCGTGGGTTCAAATCCCGCTAGCCCGACCACCCGGGTCATCACCCGCTTTCAATAGAATGTGTCGCCACTTCGCTGAGACGAAGGAGCGGCACATTTTTCGTTCCCCGAACCTGTCAGCCCCGCGTTGTGGCGACGTCTATTCAATCCAAGCCAGGGGACTTGACTCGAGCCAGGGAACATCCCGCCCACACTCGTCAGGTCCGACGGACGTCCAAGCGGTTCGCGAAGACCACGGTCAGGAGGCCGACGAGCACGAGGATGCCGAGTCCCCACCGCAGTCCCCCTCCGGTGGCGACAACCCCGACCAGCGGACTCGTCCCGAGGTACCCCACCCGCATCAGCCAGTTCACCAGCGTCACTCCCCCGGCACGCCCGACACCGGGCAGACGAGCGGCCGCTCCCAGTGCTCCGGGCACGAGCGTCGCTGACCCGAATCCGAGCGCTCCCATCGAGACGAGCAGCAGAACGGGCTCCTGGGCCGCGATGACGCCGATTCCGCCGCATGCGATGAGACCGCCACCGAAGCCCGCGATCCGACCGCCTCCGAACCTCGTCACGAGCACGTCCCCGCTGATTCGTCCGAGGCATTGGCTGCCGATGACGATGCTGAAGGCGATCCCTGCCGAGGCGGCCGGAACTCCTGCGAATTCGACCGCGGCCAGCCCCGCCCAGTTGTTCGCAATGTCCTCGACCGCGGCACCGCAGATCGCAACGATCGCCAAGGGCAGCGCAGCCCAGAGGACCATCCGTTTCGATCGCCCCACGGCCCCGTCTCCGCCACGGCCAACAGGAGAGGCGTCGGAATCGGCGACCCGCCTCGGCGAGGCATAGTCTCCGATGAGACGGCGCCCAACGATCGTGATGACCACGCCTGCGACTCCGATGAGTCCCAGCCACGCCCGCATGTCGGCACCGGAGCTGGCGGCCGCGGTTGCGGCGGCTCCGCTGAGCAGACCGCCGAGGCTCCACAGCGCATGCATCGACGACAGGATCGTGCGACCGGCCCGCTCCTGGACGGAGATGCCGACGACGTTCTGCGCGACATCGACGATGGCATCGCAGCACCCCAACAGGAGCAGACAGATCGCCATCATCACGCCGTTGACCGACCACGCCGTCGCCGAGGCGGCCACACCGAGCATCACCGTCCCAACGATGACGACACGGTGCGCTCCGAATCGGGCGATGAGGGCGGCGGGCAGGACCGAGGACAGCAGCGACCCGCCGGCGAAGCAGGCGACGACGAGGCCGAACTGCCAGGAGCTCAGTCCGAGTCGGTCGACGAGCAGCGGATACCACGGCAGGAGAGCGGCGAAGACGGCACCATTGCCGGTGAAGTAGAGGCCGACGCCGGCTGCGGCCCTCACTCTGCCTTGACGACTTTCGCCGCGCGCAGGTCACGTCCGGCCTGCCCGAGGATCACGAGCGCGACCAGGACTCCGAGCAGAATCCACCACAGTGAACCGGTCATGAAGATGAGCACCATCGAGGCGAGGATCGGCACCAGACGGCGCAGCGACCACCACACGTAGCCGCCGAAGCTCGGCATCGCCACATTCGCCGAATCTGCGACGGACTTGACCATGAAGTTCGGTCCGTTGCCGATGTAGGTGATGGCCCCACCCATGACAGCGCCGAGCGAGACCGCGATGAGCAGGGTCTCGGGCACTCCCGCCACCTTCGGTTCACCCGGCACCTGGGCGGCCATCTCGAAGAAGGTGACATAGGTGGGAGCATTGTCGAGCACGGAGGACAGACCGCCGGTGAAGATGAACAGGGAGATCTCGCCCAGCGGGATCTTGTGGGCGATCTGCCCCAGGTACTGCAGGGCCGGCATCATCGTGAGGAAGATGCCGATGAAGAGCGACCCGACCTCGAGGATCGGCGTCCAGGTGAATTTGTTGAGATTGAACCGTGCACCGCGGTCACCGACGAGGAATGACGTCACCGCGGAGACGAGCATGACGAGCTCACGCCACGGCACGAAGTCCGAGGCGCTCGCATGTCCTGTTTCGATCGCATGCAGGTCGACCGAAGGGATGAAAGCGACGGCCACGATGATGATCGCGAGGAACAGCAGACCGCTGGCGCCGCGCAGGCCGAGTTTAGTCACATACTCGGCATCTTTGGCCAGCGCCTCGGCCGGTTCCTTCGCATACATCTTCTTATCGAGTGCGAAGTAGCTGATGAGCAGCAGGGCGTTGACGAACAGCCAGTACGGCCAGAGCCCGAATGTCCATTCGAATGGCACTCCGCGCAGCATTCCGAGGAAAAGCGGCGGGTCGCCCAGCGGTGTGAGCAGACCGCCGCAGTTCGCGACGATGAAGATCGTATAGATGACGGTGTGGGTGCGGTGCTTGCGGTCCTGATTCGTGTTGAGGATCGGGCGGATGAGCAGCATAGCCGCACCCGTGGTGCCGATGAACGAGGCGAGCACACCGCCGACAGCGAGGAAGATCGTGTTGTTCCGCGGAGTCGCCTTGATGTCGCCGACGAGGAAGATTCCGCCCGAGGCGACGAAGAGGCTGCCGATGAGCATGATGAATTGGAAGTACTCGAGCAGCGCGTGGATGACGGTCGTCGACTCTCCGCTGAGCAGGAACCACACGGCGATCGGCACACCGAGGATGAGCGCGACGATGAGCTTGACGAGGTTGCGATCCCAGATCTTCTCCGTGGCCGGAATGAGCGGGAGCACCGCGATGCATCCGAGCAGCAGAACGAACGGAATGATGCTCCACCAGGCCACGACCATCCGGGGACTCCTTTACTCAGTGTCGACGAGCAGGCTCGTCCAGTCGACGTTGACGCTGTCTTACTCTACTGAACTCGCGCAGCGCATCGGACCACGGTCTGCCACACGGACGTAGCTTGCCCATGGATGCAAAGAGCCGCCGGCGAAGATCGTTCAGTTCGCCGAGGCGGCCGGTGAGTCAGCAGAGGTGCCGGTCAGTTCGCCGAGGCGGAGGCCGATTCCTCGGCGGGAATGCGATCCTTGCGCAGTCCGATGAGCAGACCGCCGATCGCGACGACGAAGACGAGACCGAGCCCGACGGTCAGTCCCGGTTCGGCCTGGTAGGCCTTGGCCACTGCTTTGAAGCCGAGGAATCCGACGGTCGAGTAGATGAGCGCCCACAGCGATCCTCCGACGGCGAGCGCCGGGACGTAGCGGCGGTAGCGCATCCCCGTGGTTCCGGCAGCGAGGTTGACCACGGTCTGCAGCCCGACGGTGAGGAAGCTCAGGGCCACGACGGGCGCCCCGAAGCGGTCGATGGTGTCCTCGGCGCGGCGGTATTTGGGTCCGGCCATGATCTTCTCGACCCGGTGGAACTTGCGGATTCCCTTGCGGGCGAAGCGGCCGAGGACGAAGGTGCCGCCGGCGCGGACGACAATGATGCCGAACATGATCAGCCATGTCACTGCGATCGGAAACGACCAGTCGAGCGGATTCATCGGTGCGGCGCACTCCTCACTCTGGGCATTCCGCTGCGCGGACGCACTGCGGCTTCACGGATCGGTCGCTCCCATCATAGCCCCGTTAGGTTAGGTTTCCCTCACAGAGCGGCCGGTCGAGACCGATCTCACCCACCGAGGCGGTGACCGCTCAGACGCGCCCACCATCGAGGTAGACCGAGTTGACCCGGTTCTCGATTCCACGGACGTCGGCGGTGCGCAGGTCGCCGTCCACGACGACGAGGTCGGCCAGTCCGCCCTCACCGATTCGGCCGACCCGATCTTCATCGAGCAGGCGGGCTGCCACGGAGGTTCCGGCGGCGAGCGCCTCCGTCGTGGACAGTCCCACCTCGGCCAGCAGGCTGATCTCTTCGAGGTTCTCCCCGTGCGGGCCGACTCCGGCATCGGTGCCCAGCGCGATCGGGACTCCTGCTTCGTGGGCCCGGCTGATCGACTCCTGATGGGCGTCGACGACGCGACGGGCCTTGTCCACGACGGAGGCAGGCAGCCCGGCACCGGCATCGGCGGCCTTGATGACGGCCTGCGGGGCCTGCAGGGTCGGGACAAGGAAGGTGCCGTGCTCGAGCATGAGGTCGATGGCTTCGTCGTCGAGGTAGATTCCGTGTTCGATCGAGCGCACCCCGGCACGGACGGCGTTCTTGATTCCCGGTGCGCCCTGCGCGTGGGACATCACATGCGCACCTTGGGCGGCCGCCTCGGCGACGATGACAGCGATCTCGGCTTCGGTGAATTGCGAGTGGCGCGGATCGTCGCGAGGGGAGAGCACTCCCCCGGTCGAGCAGATCTTGATGTGGTCGGCCCCGGCCCGCAGCAGTTCGCGGGTCTTCTTCTGCACCTCTTCGAGTCCGTCGGCGACCCCCGAGGGCCGGCCGGGGTGCGGGGCCAGGAAGGGAGACTCCGCCCCGGAGACGAGGTGGAAGTCTCCGTGGCCACCGGTCTGGGACATGATGTTGACGGCGATCGTCAGCCGCGGCCCGCGCACCACACCGGTCTCCACGGCCACCTTCGCACCGAGGTCGGTGCCTCCGGCATCGCGCACGGTCGTGACTCCGCCTTTGAGGGTGGCCTCCATATTCTTCACGGAGTTATAGAACTGGAGCGAGAACGGGTCGTGGAAGTTCGAGGTGGCTGCCGCGCCACTGCTCGTGAGGTGGACGTGGCAGTCGATGACTCCGGGGATGATCGTCTTCCCCGTGCAGTCGATGTGGTCGTCTCCGGCGTTGTGCGAACCCTGCCCTCCTTCCGCCACCGAGGCGATCCGTCCGCCGTCGATGACGACGTCCCGGGTGCCGGGTAGGAAGCGGGTTCCGTCGAAGACCGTGGCGTGGGTGAGAACTGTGACCATGGGCGTGCTCCTCATCGTTGAAAATCAGCTGGTCGACCGTGAGCGGCCGTCCCCTCACATCTATCACGGACGACCGCTCCGTGACGATCAGGGCGGTGACACGGAGAACAGTGACTTAAGATCAGACATCGGAACCGGAACGCGCACTGTTCGCACCCCGACCCGTGTTCACGTCCGCGACACCTTCCTGGGTTATGGTCACCGGCGGCACCGGTCGGCCCGGCGCCGATCAGCTCCCGAACGACCCGGAAGACACGTGAGAGAATACGCACCGCAGTTCCCGTCCCCTGTACGGCCCCGTGAGGACCGCACCCTCATCGACGTCCTCCTCGAGTCGGCCGCCGCGCATCCCGATCAGCCGGCCCTCGACGACGGCACACGGGTGCTCAGCTATTCGGAGCTCATCACCGCGATCCGCGATCTCGCACTGGAGATGGCCGAGACCGGGATCGGCCCCGGTGACAAGGTCGGCGTCCGTGTCCCTTCGGGGTCGGTGGATCTGTACCTGGCGATCCTCGCCACGCTCATGCTCGGCGCGGCCTACGTTCCCGTCGACGTCGACGATCCGGATGAGCGGGCGCGCACCGTGTTCGCCGAGGCGGCCGTGACCGGAGTGATCACCGCCGGACCACACATCGAATCCCGCACCGACCGCGGCCCCCTCGACCGTTCCGAGCTGCGGTCCCCCACTCCCGATGACGACTGCTGGGTGATCTTCACCTCCGGGTCGACGGGCACCCCGAAGGGCGTTGCCGTCACCCACCGTTCGGCCGCGGCCTTCGTCGACGCCGAGGCGGCCCTGTTCTGCGTCGAGGAGCCGCTGAGTCCCGGCGACCGCGTTCTGGCGGGACTGTCCGTGGCCTTCGACGCCAGCTGCGAGGAGATGTGGTTGGCATGGCGGCACGGAGCATGCCTGGTCCCGGCCCCGCGTGCGCTGGTGAAGTCCGGGATGGATCTGGGTCCGTGGCTGTCGTCGCGACAGATCACCGTCGTCTCGACCGTGCCGACCCTGGCCGCGCTGTGGCCGGCGGAGAGTCTCGACAATGTCCGCCTCCTCATCTTCGGCGGCGAGGCGTGTCCGCCTGAACTTGGACGGCGGCTCAGTGATGATGACCGCGAGGTGTGGAACACCTATGGTCCCACCGAGGCGACCGTCGTCGCCTGTGCCGCCATGCTCGACGGATCCGAGCCGGTGCGCATCGGCCTGCCGCTCAAGGGCTGGGACCTGGCCGTCGTCGATGCCGAGGGCGTGCCCGTCGCCGATGGAGAGACCGGTGAGCTCATCATCGGCGGGGTCGGTCTGGCCCGCTATCTCGACCCGGCCAAGGACGCCGAGAAGTTCGCCCCCATGCCGAGTCTCGGCTGGGAGCGGGCGTATCGGTCGGGCGACCTCGTCGTCAACGATCCGGCCGGGCTGATCTTCGTCGGTCGCGCCGACGAGCAGATCAAGCTCGGGGGCAGGCGCATCGAGCTCGGTGAGATCGATGCCGCCCTGCAGGCTCTGCCCGGAGTCGAGGGTGCCGCGGCGGCGGTGAAGAAGACCGCGGCCGGCACGGACGTCCTCATCGGCTATCTCGCCCCCGGTGCCGGTTCCGGCGAGGCCGATCTTTCCGCCTGGGAGGCCCGACTGCGTGACGAACTGCCGGCCGCGCTCGTTCCCCGTCTGGCTCTCGTCGAGGATCTGCCCACGAAGACCTCGGGCAAGGTCGACCGCAATGCCCTGCCGTGGCCGCTCGATGACGGCCCCGAGGCGGCCGGATCCGATGAGGTCTTCGACGAGGACACGGAGTGGGTCGCCGAGCAGTGGGCCGCGGTCCTCGGTGCCCGACCCGGCAGCGCTACGGACTTCTTCACCGCCGGCGGCGGTTCACTGGGAGCAGCGCAGCTCGTGTCCCGGCTGCGCACCCGCCATCCCAGCGTCACCGTCGGCGATATCTACGCCCATCCGCGCTTCGGCGCCCTGTCCAGGCTCTGCCTCGGCGAAGAAGGATCCGGCATCGGACCGACGGGTCCCAAGCGCACGATCACACGCACCTCCCGGGGGATGCAGGCCTTCCAGGTTCTGCTCGGGATCCCGGTGCACATCCTCGGCGGGGTTCGGTGGGTGGTGCTGGCGATGCTGGCGGCAAATATCGGTGTCGGACTCGGCGCGGATCTGCCGCTGACTCCGTGGCCGGTCATCATCGTCCTCTTCCTCGTCTTCGTCACCGCCTGGGGGCGAATGCTCATCTCTGCGGGAGCGGCGCGTCTGCTCATGATAGGGATCCGGCCCGGGGACTATCCGCGCTCTGGCTGGGTGCACAAGCGGCTGTGGCTGGCCGAGCATATCGCCGATCTTGCTGCGGCGGTATCGGTGGCGAGCGCACCCTGGGTGACCTGGTATGCGAAGCTGTTGGGCAACCGCATCGGGCCCGATGCCGATCTGCACTCGGTGCCGCCGGTGACCGGTTTCCTCACCCTCGGCGAGGGTGCGGCGGTCGAACCCGAGGTCGATCTCAAGGGCTGGTGGGTCGATGGCGATCTGCTGCGCATCGGACGCATCGACATCAGTCGCAACGCCACGATCGGCGCCCGGTCGACGCTCATGCCCGGCGCCGAGGTGGGCGTCGGGGCCCTCATCGAAGCCGGATCCGCAGTGACCGGACGGGTTCGGAAGAATCAGATCTACTCGGGTTCACCGGCCGTGCGCGTCGGGAAGGCGAAGAAGTCCTGGCCTGCTCCCCCGCCCAGGCGGCGTCTGCCGTTCCTGTTCTACGCCGTCGGCTCGCAGATCAATGCGCTGCTGCCGTATCTCGCTGTGCTGCCGGGCATCGCCTTGATGCTCGCTCTGTCCGGGATCGAGGTCGTCGAGTCGCCCTGGCTGCTGGTGGCGTGGTCACCGGTCGTGGCCTGCCTGTGGTTCTTCACCACTGCACTGTTCATCCTCATCGCTGTGCGGATCCTGGCGATCGGCATGGAAGAGGGAGAGTTCCCTGTCCGCTCGGCCCGCGGTTACCGGGTGTGGGCGACGGAGCGGCTGCTCGACATGGCCCGGGACCTGCTGTTCCCCCTCTACGCGTCGATGCTCACCCCGTGGTGGCTGCGCCTCCTCGGTGCGAAGGTAGGTCCGGGCACTGAGATCTCCACCGTTGTCTTCGTTCCGAAGATGACGACGATCGCGGCCGGTGCCTTCCTCGCCGATGACACCATGGTCGCCAGCTACGAACTCGGCCACGGCTGGATGCGGGCCGGGCGCGCGAAGGTCGGCAAACGCGCCTTCCTCGGCAACTCGGGAATCGCCTCTCCCGGCCGCAGAGTGCCGAAGAACTCGCTGGTCGCGGTGCTCTCGGCGGCGCCGGCGAAGGCGAAGAAGGGGTCGTCGTGGCTCGGCTCTCCTCCGGTGCAGCTGCGCCGCGCCGCCGTGGAATCCGACGAGTCGCTCACCTATGCCCCGACCTTCGGTGTCAAGGCCGCCCGTGCCTTCTGGGAGACTCTGCGGATCTCATCGATCATCGCCGGCGGTGTGCTCATCACCGCTGTCGTGCTCACCATCTGGTTCTTCCTCGGTCTGCCGGGCGGGGTGGCCGCTCAATCGACGACGTTCCTCACCTCCGTGCTGCTGGCCCTGCTCACCTCGGGGGTCGTGATGATGGCCGCCGGTGCCGTGGCGGCGGGACTGGCCGTGGCTGCGAAATGGATCCTCGCCGGTCCGATCCGGCCCGGGGAGCATCCGCTGTGGTCGTCATTCATCTGGCGCAACGAGGTCGCCGACTGCTTCGTCGAGCTCGTGGCCGCTCCCTGGTTCGCCCGGAACGCCGTGGGCACGCCGGCGATCGTGTGGTACCTGCGGGCGATGGGTGCGAAGATCGGGCACGGCGTATGGTGCGAGTCCTACTGGCTGCCGGAGGCTGACCTCGTCGATCTCGGGGACAACTCGACGGTCAATCGCGGCTGTGTGGTCCAGACTCACCTGTTCCATGATCGGGTGATGAGCCTTGATACCGTTCAGCTCGATCCCGGTGCCACTTTGGGACCCAACAGCGTCATCCTCCCGGCCTCCACCCTGGGGGAGAACGCCACTGTCGGGGCGACGTCGCTGGTCATGCGCGGCGAGTTCGTGCCCGCCCATGCCTACTTCAGCGGCAATCCTGTCATACCCTGGGTGGATGCCCCAGAACTTCCCTCACTCGAAGAAGAAGACCGAGACGGCGACCGATCGAGCCGATCGCATGCTTGATTCCTACACCCAGGGCGTCGGCAATGCGGACCTTCACATCGACCACTACGATCTCGACCTCGACTACCGGATCGGCCCGAATCGGCTCTCCGCCAGGGCGGTGCTCAAGGGACGCGTCCTCACGGAAACTTCGTCGATCGTCCTCGATCTCACGGGTCTGCGGGTGACGAAAGCCAGCGTCAACGGCAAGAAGGTCCGCTTCTCCGCACGAGGGAAGAAGCTGCGGCTGACGACCCCTGCGCTGAAGAGCGACCAGCCTGTGGTCATCGACATCAGCTACACGGGCAATCCGGAACCGGCGATCGGCACCTGGGGAGACGTCGGCTGGGAGGAGCTCGAAGACGGGGTGCTCGTGGCCGGTCAGCCCGTCGGTGCCTCGACCTGGTTCCCGTGCAATGACCATCCCTCGAACAAATCCCAGTACAGGGTCTCGGTGCTCGTCGAGTCCGAGTACACGGTGGTGTCCAATGGGTCGCTGACGAAGAAGACGCGCAAGGCAGGGCGGACCCGCTGGACCTATGAGTCGACGACTCCCCTGGCGACCTATTTGGCGACGGTGCAGATCGGTCGCTACAAGTTCGGGCAGATTCCATTGAGCTCCGGTGCGACGAGGTTCGGCGCCGCGATGCGCGGGGCGGCGAAGGATGCCGTTGCCGGTTCGGCCGGAGACGCCCTATCGAGCGCTGTCCGAGGAGTCGCCGGCGCTGCCGGTAAGGACGTGTCTGTTCACGATTCGGCGGGCAAGCGAACGAGGCACAGCCGGACAGAGTCCCCTGTTCCCCTTGGCGTCTATGCCGATGATCATTGGGATGTGGCAGTCGAACGCCTCGGTGTCCAACACGGAATGATGAACCTGTTCATCGACCGCTTCGGACCCTATCCGTTCGACGTCTATGACGTGGTCGTGACCGATGATGTGCTCGAGATCCCGCTCGAGTCGCAGCCGCTGTCCGTGCTCGGTCCCAATCATCTGGGACCGGAGTGGGAGGCCGAGCGTCTCGTCGCCCACGAGATGGCGCACCAGTGGTTCGGAAACTCGCTCACACCGTCACGGTGGAGGGACATCTGGCTCAATGAGGGCTTCGCCTGCTATGCGGAGTGGCTGTGGTCGGAGGAATCCGGGCGTGCGAGCGCCGATGAACGTGCGCGGCAGTGGTGGGAGGAGCTGTCCGCTCAGCCTCAGGACATCATGCTCGGTGATCCGGGCGGGCCGGACATGTTCGATGACCGCGTGTATAAGCGCGGTGCCCTGTGCCTGCATGCTCTGCGCATCGAGCTCGGCGATGCGGAGTTCTTCACCGCCGTCGGCGAGTGGACGAAGCGGTACCGTCATTCGTCGGTGAGCACCGAGGAGTTCATCCGCTGTGTCTCCGAAGTGGCAGAGCGTGATATCGCCGAGGTGGTCCGCCCTTGGCTCGAGGAGCTCGAACTTCCGAATCTTCCGGACCTTCCATAAAAGGGCCAGGGGGCTGAGGAGCTGACTGCGCCTCAGTAAATTCCAGCTCCAGAAGCTGTTGCGAAATCTCGGCAGCGGTGTGCCTCAGCCGAGCTTGCGGACGAGCACGTTCGAGTCGCCGTTGCGTCCGACGGACACGAATCCGTGGTCGGTGTAGAGTTTCGCCGCCCCGTTGCCGTCCTCGACGGACAGGCTGACGGCGGGAAAGCCGCTCATCCGCGCCAGAGCGCAGACCGTATCGAGAAGGGCGCCGCCGATTCCCTGCCCCTGGTGGTCGGGCAGCACTGCCATCGAAAGTTCAGGGATGTCGGCTGCGACCCAGCCGTACCCGGTGAAGGGCATCTGCTCATCCGACGGCGTCAGATCGACGGCCGCGGACTCGGCGGCCTCGGACTCGGCGGCTGCGTTGTCTGCGTCAGCGGACCCGTCGGTGTCGGCACCGGCCGGTGCATCTGAACCTAAGCCAGCCCCAGCATCAGCCTCAACCTCAGCGTCAGCGTCACCCTCGGGCACGACTTCGCTGCGGACCACCTCGGTGCCGGTCTTGTCCAATGCTGCGGCGAAGTCTCCGCCCACCTTCTCATCGGCCCTCCCGACGACATCGTCGATATCGGCCAGACGCACCCAGGCGAGTCCGACGATCGGCGACTGCGCATCGGCTTCGGCGTGCGCGGCGACGGCGATATCTCCCTCTCGTCCCCAGCCGCGGTAGTAGAAGACGGCATCGCTGCGGTAGCGGAGGTCCTCGAGTTCGATTCGGGGCCTGTCCATCGACCAGTTGAAGCACAGATCGAGGAAGGGCAGGAAGGTCTCGTCATCGGTCTCGGCCGGGAGCGGACGGATCCGTCCGCGCAGGGAGGCGGCGGCCGCCTCGGCGGAGGTCTCCGGCGAATCAGCGGAGGTGTTCTGCGAATCATGAGCGTCAGTGTGTGCAGCGTTCATGAGATTCCTTTCTCGACGGCGCGTTCGATCCACGCCCGGTTGCGTACTCGCCAGCCCAGTGTCAGGGCGCGGAAACCGACGAATCCGATGCAGAAGCCGGCCCAGAGCCCGGGTGCTCCCGGCCAGATGCTGATGATCGGGATGAGCAGAATTGCGTATCCGATCACAGCGACCAATTGTGCCAGAGCCAGATACTTCGCGTCCTCAGCTCCTATGAGCACTCCGTCGAGGACGAAGACAAAGCCTGCGATCGGCATGCTCAAGGCGAGGACCGGCAGGAGGGCGGCCAGTGCCGCTACTACGGCCGGGTCCGAGGCGAAGGCACGGGGGATGATTCCGGAGCCGGCGAACAGGACGACGCCGACGACGATGCCGAAGACGATCCCCCACAGGCACAGTCGGCGGTTGATCGCGGCGACCGCCTCGGTGTTCTTCGCCCCCAGCTCGAGGCCGATCATCGCCTGGCCCGCGATGGCCAAGGAATCGAGGGCGAGGGCGAGAGCGAAGAAGATGCTCTGAGCGACCTGGATCGCGGCGAGGTCCGTCGTGCCCATCGCCGTGGCCAGGAAGACGAGGAGGATGAGGGCAGCACGCAGCGAGGCGTTGCGCACCAATAGCCATCCGGAGGTCTTCGCCGAGGTGAACACGCCTGTCCAGTCAGGGCGGATGCTGGCGTGGAGGCGACGGGCCGCGCGGATGGAGATGGTGAGGTAGACCGTGCACATTCCGGCCTGCGCGATGACCGTGCCCATCGCCGATCCCGCGACTCCCATGTCGAGGCCGTAGATGAAGATGGCGTTGAGGCCGATATTGGCGATGCAGCCGGCGGCCGCGACGAGCAGCGGGGTCTTCGTGTCCTGAAGTCCGCGCAGCAGTCCGGTGGCCGCGATGACCATGAGCATGAATGGCAGCCCCCACCATGAGATCGCAAGGTAGGAGTGTGCGCCCGCGGTGATGATCGGATCCGGGTCGAAGGCCTCGATCGCTGTATTCAGCAGGGGCAGCCCGATGATGATGAGCAGGACGGAGGTTCCCAGTGCCAGCCAGATTCCGTCGAATCCGGCCGTGATCGCGCCCGGCCGGTCCCCCGATCCCATCCGTTTCGCCACCCGCGGCGTCGTAGCATAGGCGAGGAAGATCATCAGACCGAGCACCGTCTGCAGGATCGTCGAGGCGATCGCCAGCGATCCCAGGGCACCGGCACCGAGGTGGCCGACCATGGCCGTGTCCGTAAGCAGGAAAATGGGTTCGGCGATCAGGGCTCCGAGTGCGGGAAGGGCCAAACGGAGAATGTCTTTGTCGATCGCTGCCACGTCCCCGATTCTAGCGAACCGGTGGTGCGGTGAGCCTGTCGCGAACCGGCGGTGCGGTGAGTCTGTCGCGATGGATCACTTCAGAGCAGCCACGGGCTCAGCTCGATCGCAATGTCGTGTCAGTGCCGAACTGTAGAGTCAGAGGACAAACTTACCAGAGTCGATAAGGATGACTACCAATCGATTCTTATCGCATCTGCTAGTTTGCTTGTTCTATTTGTAATCGTATTGTTATGTGAATTCATAGCGGCGGATCATATAATTGAGATAGCCGACTTCCCTGACGACTGACTTCCACAGAGGCGTGGAGAGGTGAGAGACCGATGAAGAACATCGGAGACAGCGACGGACAGGAATTCGGTCTGCCCACCGCTCCCCCTGCAGGGGCTGACCGTCGAGCTCTGTCCCAGTTCCGCCGCGCTCACGGACGTCGCATGGAGATCGCCGAGGAGAATGAGCTTGTCGACCTGCTGAGCACCTATGCGCAGAGCAGCCTCGCCCAGGTCAATTCCTTTATCGCCACCAGCCACGTCGTGGCCCAGGATGTCGCCTACGCTCTGGGGCTCATGGGCACTCGGCTCGATACGGTCTACGAATTCGCATCTTTCACCAGAACCGCTGCCCGGCACCGTCTGCCCGAGGACAAGGGAGTCGATCGTAAGTCCGACGGCGACGACTGCATCGTCGACGTTGCTGACGACGACGCATTCTCGTCGACCAGAAGCTGGACCCGAAGAGAGACACGTGCATGGACCCAGGCACTGGCCGCTGTCGAGGCCGAAACCGGGAGGAAGATCGACGCAGACAAAGGACGGAAGAAGGACCGCGCTGCCGGTCGCCGCACTCGTCGCGTGAAGAAGCTGGCAAAGCAGCTGCTGACCGACCCCGCTCTGCTGCCTGACTTTCCCGGCTACGACCCGAAACTGACGTTCTTCACGTGGCTGCGCGGCAGCATCGAACCGACTGAGGCCGGGGTCTATTCGAGTCTCCTCGGGGCAACGACGAGTAACTCGCTCAGGCATATGACCTCGTCGATGACGCTGACCCAGGGACTTCCGAAGTTCCTCAAGCGATGCCTCGATGGGGACTTCACGATCGAGCACGTCGATTGTGTCACTCGCGCATGCCGTGACCTGCACTTCGAGCACCTGCCGGAGTTCGACGATTATCTGGCGCACAGGCGCGCCGACATCACGATCGAGACGTTCAAGCGCTCGGTCGCCTTGAAAATCGCGGTAATCCAACCGGCCGAGGACACTCTGAAGAGTGTTTCACTGCGTCGTCGGGTCGATTTCAGCAGCGGCGACGATGGGACTGCGTACCTCAACCCTGACCGGGCCCGCACCGGAGCTTCAAGCGTGCTTCAGAAGGCTCGACGCCTTTGCCCGGGCAGTGCATAAGAGCCATACGAGTGCGTTCTCAGGTCAGTTGAAGGCTGGAGACTGCTTTGATGAGGAGCGTACGATCTCGGCTCTCATGTTCGACATCCTCACGCGCACGCGTCCGCAGCTGAAGCTGCGCATCATCAGCACGAACGACACCGACAGCTCGTCGACAAGCACCGATTTCCCTCTCGACGGCCTCTTCGCCGGACCCGACGGCACACCGATGCACGAGGGTGAGTCCCTGCTCGACTACATCGAGCGGGTATTCGACGACATGGACAAGACCGGCTGCCAATCACAGGCTCAACCTGTGCCAACCGATTCGGAAACCTCCGCTCAAGATGGCTCCACCACCGATGCACCCACCACACCGGCCGACCGCGTCTTCGAATCCCAGATGCTCGAGGCCATCCTCAGCAGCAACAGCGCCACGGACCGCGACAAGGTCGACGCGCTCTCAACTTTCATCGGATCGCGTGCCAGCGGAGCTCGCCCCGCAGCTGAGGGCACCGGAGCAGAGACAGCGGGAGTAATCGATGCTTTCGGCAATCCCATCCTCGACGCCGGCGAGCGCCGCATCAGTTTCGAGTTCCTGCTTGATATGCCGACCAATGAGTATTGGCTGGCAAATCAGGCCAGCACCTTCATCACCGTTCCTCTGCTGACTCTGCTCACCCAATTCCAGTCGGAAGACGGCAACGTTCCGCCACCTACCGCCGATCCCCCGGGTGCGCCGCCGCCGACAAACGATCCGCCGGGTCCACCGCCACTGAGCACCGATCCCCCTGATGCGCCACCGCCGCCCATAGTTTCCCCGGACCTGCCGCCCACGGCCGAACCACCGACCGCACCGACCGCACCGACCGCACCGACCGCACCGACCGCACCGACCGCACCGACCGCACCGACCGCACCGACCGCACCGACCCACTCAAACACACCGGCTACAGGACCTGACGGACCGCTGACCTCAAATGAGGTGTGCGATCTGGCGGGCATGCTTCCAAACGGGTCGCCGATTCCCGCCGACATGGCGCGGCGGGTCGCAGGATACTCCACCACCTGGACCCGGCTGCTGACCGACCCTGCGACCGGAACACCGGTCGATGCGAAGGCAACGTCCTACGCCATTCCCAACAGCGTACGCAAAACTCTCGTCGCACAGTTCGTTACGTGCACCTTCCCCGGGTGCACTCAGCCCGCCGAAGTGTCAGAGGTGGACCACATCGACCCGTTCAATCACTCCGACCCGACCCGAGGTGGCCTCACCCGCTTCGGAAATCTCCATTGCCTGTGCAAGGCGCACCACTTGCAGAAGACCAACGGCAGTTTCGACGTGCGGATGACCGAGCCCGGCCACCTGGAGTACGTCTTCCGCAAGGGCGTCACCGTGGAGGTCGTCTCACCGGACAACCCGATCAGCGTTGAGCATGCGCGGCTGTTCCTCGAACGGTTCGGCAGGGGCCTCTCCCGCATGGGACGAGCAGCAGCACCGGAGGAGTTGAGCACAGAGGGTCCTCTGACCTGCGAAAGCGCTCCAGCAGCCGAGCACGAGCCCGGCAGCGGTGCTGGGTCCGGCAGCGATCTTGAGTCTGGCGCCGAGACGTCGTCTGCGCACAGCGGCGATGCAGACACCGCTGATCCCGCGCCCGGCGATCGGAAGCGAGCACGGGAATGCCCTGAACCGGCCGCGGCCGACGGTTCCCCTGGCTGGAGGGAGCTCACCGCCGACGACCTCTTCGCTTTCACACCCACGCCTGCGCCGAGCAGTTCCGGCACCACATCTGGCACCGCGCGTACAGACGAGGACAACGCCGAAATGCGCAGCTGGTTCTGGGACAACGGCGAACCTCCACCGTTCTGAGACGACTCCGACAACCCCGCAATGCCCTGCGGCAGGTCCTCTCAACCCGAGAGTCGTCGGTCTCCACATCAACGGAGCACGCAGAAAGGGCCGGCGATTCTCGGTCAGAATGACCGGAGAATCGTCGGCCCACCGTTCCTGCTGAGCTGCCGGCAATGCCTCAGCAGACTTCGAACAGTCCGGCTGCGCCTTGGCCCCCGCCGATGCACATCGTGACGACGACGTACTTCACTCCACGGCGACGTCCCTCGATGAGGGCGTGTCCGACAAGCCGGGCGCCGGTCATTCCATAGGGATGTCCGACGGAGATGCCGCCGCCGTCGACGTTGTACTTCTCCGGGTCGATGCCGAGCCGGTCACGGCAGTACAGCGCCTGGACAGCGAACGCCTCGTTGAGTTCCCAGAGTCCGATGTCATCGATCGACAGACCATGAGTCTTCAGCAGCTTCGGAATGGCGAACACAGGACCGATGCCCATCTCGTCCGGCTCGCAGCCGGCCACGGCCATGCCGCGATAGATGCCCAACGGTTCAAGTCCGCGTCGGCTGGCTTCATCGCTCGACATGACCACCGAAGCAGAGGCCCCATCAGAGAGCTGAGAGGCATTGCCGGCAGTGATGCTCGGAACTTTCGACGCCACACCGGGCTCGAGAACCGGATTGAGTCCGGCGAGGCTTTCGATCGTCGTCGATGGGCGGTTGCCCTCGTCGGCTTCGAGGAGCACATCCTGACGCGAGGTCTCCTTCGTCTCCTTGTCGACGACGACCTTCGTCGTCGGCAGAGGCACGATCTCGTCATCGAACCGTCCGGCCTCCTGAGCAGCGGCGGTACGCTGCTGCGAAGACAGGGAGTACTCGTCCTGAGCCTCACGGCTGACACCGTAGCGTTCGGCAACCACCTCGGCCGTGGCCAGCATCGGGTAGTAGATGCCCGGGATGCGCTCCACGAGCCACGGATCCTTGGCCCGGAACGTGTTCATCTTGTCATTCTGGACCAGCGACACCGACTCCACGCCACCGCCGACGGCGATCTCCTGGCCGTCGAAGAGGACCTGCTTCGCCGCGGTCGTAATGCCCATCAGCCCGGAAGCGCACTGCCGGTCGATCGACATGCCCGGAACCGTCACAGGAAGACCGGCTCGCAGTGCCGCCTGCCGAGCGACATTCGTCCCTTGGCTGCCCTGCTGCAGAGCGGCACCGAAGACGACGTCCTCGACCTCACCGCCTTCCAGACCGGCGCGCTCCACAGCATGCTTGATCGCATGGCCGGCCAACTCCTGAGCCTGGGTGTCGTTGAAGGCACCACGGTAGGCCTTGCCGATCGGCGTGCGAGCCGTCGACACAATCACTGCTTCTCTCATGGGTCTCACCTTTCGAAGATGTTCGTGAACTCGTCGTGAGGACGGTGGCGATCAGTCCTTCGGACCGCCGGCGACGTAGATGACCTGACCGGAGACGAATCCGGCACCCTCGGAGGCGAGGAACGATGCCGTGTGGGCGATGTCCTCGGGCTTGCCCGATCGTGCCACGGGGATCTGCTTGACCGAAGCTTCGACGAACTCCTCGAAGCCCATACCTACGCGCTCGGCGGTGGCCTTGGTCATATCGGTTTCGATGAAGCCGGGAGCGATGGCGTTCGCGGTGATGCCGAACTTGCCGAGCTCGATCGCCCAGGTCTTCGTGATTCCCTGGATGCCGGCCTTGGCAGCGGAGTAGTTCGTCTGTCCGCGGTTGCCCTGAGCCGAGGTGGAGGACATCGAGATGATGCGGCCGAACTTCTCTTCGACCATGTACGACTGCACGGCCCGAGCCATGAGGAACGCTCCCCCGAGGTGGACGGAGAGAACCTTGTTGAACTCCTCGTGAGTCATTTTGAACAGGAGGTTGTCACGCAGGATCCCTGCGTTGTTGACCAGAACGGTCGGCGCGCCGAGGGTCTCGGCGACCTGCTTGACCGCAGCGTTGACCGAGTCTTCGTCAGAGACATCGGCTTCGAGGCCGAGCGCTTCGCCGCCGGCTTCCTTGATGGCGGCAACGGTCTCATCGGTGGGGCCCATATCAAGAACGGCGACCTTGAGTCCGTCGGCTCCGAGTCGCTTGGCGATGGCGGCTCCGATGCCGCGGCCTCCACCTGTGACGATTGCTGTACGAGTCATGAACAAGCTCCTAAAGATGATGTTGCGTCATTGCCGTGGGGAACCGAGTGTTCGACTGCGGTTCGCGTCTGCACCGGAACCGATGTGACACAGCTCTCCCATGCAGCTAAGGCCACTGTAGACCAATTCCGTCACTGAACGATTGTTTGCTCACCTTTCAGACATATAGCCGGGTCCAGCGACTCAAAACCTCGACGCCGTTCTGCGAAGCTCCGCTCGCAAGCACCCCGACCTCGCCTTTTGTTCTCCCTGCCCGGCTCGCCCGGCAGATTATCGAACGTTCAAAAATCTAGCTCAAAACCATTGACTTCACCAGAGTGATTTGGAAGTGTTCACATCAGTCGAAGTCCATTACGGATTGCCGACGACTCCGAGCACCGTCACTGACGACGGCTCGGGCAACGTGTGGAGCGAGCCCGCTCCAGGAGCTTTTCAAAGGAGAAAAGATGAACTCTGTCTCGCGAAGTCGCCGCCGCAGACTCTCGGCAGCCGCAGTTTTGGGAGCAATCGCATTGACTGCCACAGCCTGCGGAGGAGGTGGTGGCTCGGGTGAGGGTGACACGGTTGTCATCGGCTACACCGGACCGCTCAGCGGAGGAGGCGCCGCGTACGGCGAGAACGTGAAGATCGGTCTCGAAATGGCCATCGACGACCTCAACGCAGACGGTGTAGAGGTCGACGGCAATCCCGTGACACTGGAGCTGAAGTCCCTCGACGACAAATACGCACCATCCACCGCGGCAAGCAATGCTCAACGATTGGCCGATCAGGACAAGGCCCCGGTGGTCGTCTCCCCGAACGCCGGAGCGATCAAGGCGATTCAGCAGATCAACAGCGGCAGGTCGAACTTCCTCATCTCCGCCTACACCTCTGACCCGGCGATCGTGCAGGCCGACAACCCTCTGACGATGATGATTCCTCCGAACTTCGAGTCCTATGCCGAGGAATTCTCCGAAACTGCCATGGAGCACGGAGGCAAGAAGCTCGCTCTGCTAGGTACTCAGAGTGAGTACGGACAACAGTGGACCAAGTCGATCAAGGATGCCTGGAGTGAAGCCGGCGGGAAGATCGGCGGCGACAACAGCGTCGACTACGCCACCGTGTCCGACTTTGCGGGCCCCGTCTCGAAAGCCCTGTCAGAGAAGCCTGACGCCATCTTCGTCGGCGGACCTTCCCAACCGACAGCGCTGATCATGGAAGAAGCTCGAAAGCAGGGCTTCAAGGGCAGCTTCCTCGTCATGGACCAGGCGAAACTGGATGAAATGGCCACGGTGACGAAGCTCGACAATCTCAAGAATTCGGTCGGCGTCCTGCCAGTCTCCGAATACGAGGATCCCGGTACCGAGGACTTCCTGAAGAAATTTGCTGAGAAGGCCGGAGAGAAGAAGGTCCCGACCAGTGAAACGGCACTGAACTACCAGGGAATTGCGATCATCGCGAAGGCGATGGAGACTGCGGGGACAACCGACGACCCCGAGAAGATTCGCGAAGCCATCAGCGAGGCACTGCCTGAGGTCGATGACAAGTACAAGGTCAATGGCTTCCCCGACGAGATCACAGAACAGGGCCACCTCCTCAACCCGAATCTGGAAGCAACCTTCCTCAATGAAGACGGCAAATACACCAAGGTGCCGATCGAACAGGTATCCGACGACAAGTAATCTCCGTCAACGGCCGTTCTGAAGGTGAGGCGCATCGGTGCGCCTCACCCGGGCCGCACTCATGCCTGCAGAGGACCCAACAATCATGACCCTCTTCATCCAACAACTCTTCAACGGCCTCGCGCTGGGCGGTGTCTACTGTCTCGCTGCGATCGGGCTGACATTGGTATTCGGAGTGCTGCGCATTCCCAACCTGGCTCACGGTGCGCTGTATATGCTCGGCGCCTACATCACCTACTTCTTCCTGACAACCGTCGGCGTTCCCTATATCGCCGCAATCGGCATCGCTGCGATCATGCTCTTCATTGTCGGAGTCGGTCTCGAGCGCCTCGTCTTCCACCCCCTGCGCAACTCCCCACACACTCACCACATGATCGCGGCCGTCGGTGCGATGTTCTTCTTCCAAGCACTGGCCCAAGCGATCTGGGGCGCTGACTTCCGCCGCATGGACACACCGATCACCGGCGAACTCCGCATTCTCGGCGCCGAGATCTCTGCGCAGCGAATCGTCATCATCGTCACCGCTGTGATCGTCTTGGCGCTGTTGGCGCTGTTCATCAAGCGGTCTATCCATGGCCAGACGATCGAAGCGATCGAACAGGACCGCGTCGGTGCATCGCTGGTCGGCATCAACCCGTCAATGGTTTCAATGCTGACACTGGGGCTGTCCGCCCTCCTGGCCACCATCGCGGCGGGCCTCGTCGCACCGATCAATCTCCTGTCCCCGACGATGGGCGACGCACTCAATCTCAAGGTGTTCGCCATTATCATCCTCGGTGGTCTGGGGTCGCTTCCCGGCGCCATCGTCGGCGGTTTCGCACTCGCTATCGCAGAGACGATGACGGCGACCTACATCTCCTCAGCCGTCGGAGAGGCCGTGGCGTTCATCGTTCTCGTCGCTGTGCTGGCCATCAAGCCGAACGGACTGTTCACAAAGGCGGTGCAGCGATGAGCTCGATGAAGAATCCTCGAATCGTCGGCACCATCGCCGTCATCATTCTGCTCGGTCTGACGCCCCTGGCGTTTGCACAGGAGAACTACGCGATGCGAGTGATCACCGTGGGCATGTGTGCGGCGATCGCTGTCTACGGCCTCAACATCATCCTCGGCTTCACGGGACAGCTGAACCTGGCTCAAGGCGGGTTCTTCGGAATCGGCGCCTATGGAGTCGGGCTGCTCACCACCGATTACGACTGGAGCTTCTGGGCAGCCTTCGTCGTGTCAGTCGTCGGGACTGCGGTCATCGGCTACCTCTGCGGGCTGATCGCCCTGCGGACCAAGGATGAGTACTTCGCCATCTTCACAATGGCCATCGGCTTCATCATCTTCCTCGTCATCAGCCGCTGGGAGCCCGTGACTCATGCCCATTCCGGGGTCAACAATGTGAAATTCCCCGAAGGCGGAGGGCTCATCGACTTCGAATCTCCGGTCGCGATGTTCTACCTGGTGTTCGCAATCCTGCTCATCTGTGTCTACACGACCTATGCGATCAGGCGTTCAAGCGTAGGCCGCACACTGCTGACCATCAGGACGAGCGAAGACCTGGCGGATGCGATCGGAGTGCGCGTCGGCTTCAGCAAACAGCTCGCCTTCGCCGCCTCGGCTGTCTTCGGCGGAGTCGGCGGCGGCCTCTACGCAACAGTGGTCGGTTTCATCGGACCCGATGCGGCATCGATCGACAAGACCTTCGAATTCCTCATGTTCATTCTCGTCGGAGGCATGGGCACTGTCGCGGGTCCTCTGCTCGGAAGCATGATCGTGACATTCCTGTTTGAACTCTTCCAGGACTTCCAGGCCTATCGATTCATCGTGCTGGGTCCCATCATCGTCGCCCTCGTGATCTTCGCGCCGCGGGGAATCGTCGGATACCTCGGCGGTTTCGTCGACAGACGCAATCGACGGCGCAGGGCGGAGGAAGCCCGTGGTGCCGACGACGATCTCGATTCGACAGGTGCTTCGACCTCTGGCGGAACAGGCGACCACCGCGCACGCAACGTCGCCGACGGGATCGAATCGGGTGCCGGCCGGACCGGAGGCACCCCCTCTTCCGAGGAGACGAAATGACAATGCTTGAAATACGAGACCTCGGTAAGCGCTTCGGCGGGCTCGATGCGGTCAAGGACGTCAGTCTGGACGTCGAGGCAGGTCAGATCACTGCAGTCATCGGTCCCAATGGAGCAGGCAAGTCAACGCTGTTCAACCTTGTCCATGGATTCTATCGGCCCACAGCCGGGACCATCAGCTTCAAGGGTGAGGACATCACTCATTCCTCACCACACCGGACTGTGGCCGGCGGCATTGCCCGCACATTCCAGACAACGAACTTGTTCGATGACAGCACTCTGTTGGAAAACGTCTTGGCCGGTCGAATCGTCCGTTCGAAGTCCAACGTCTTCGACGCGGTCTTCCACACGCCTCGCCATCGTCGTGAATCACGTATCAACGAAGACAAGGCGATGGAAGCTCTTGAGTTCTGCGGGGTCGCGGAATATCGGCACGATCTGGCGTCCAATGTTCCGCAGGAGGTGCAGAAACGCACCGCAGTGGCCATGGCGCTGGCCACGGAGCCCGAGCTGCTGCTGCTCGACGAACCCGCCGGCGGCATCCCCGAAGAGGAGACCGTCGATTTCGGCAACCTCATTCGGTCGTTGCCACAGCGAGGCGTTTCCGTCCTCCTCGTCGAGCACAAGATGACGATGATCATGGACCTCGCGGACACGATCCTCGTCCTGGACCACGGGCAGAAGCTGGCGCTCGGCGCACCGGCGGAGATCCAAACGAATCCGGATGTCATCCGTGCCTATCTCGGTTCGACAGCACAGGAGGAGAACTGATGCTCACGCTCGACAATGTCAGCACCGGGTACGATGCCACGAACGTTCTCCACGGGGTGAGCATCACGGCGAATCCAGGAGAGCTCACCGTGGTCCTCGGAGCGAACGGGTCAGGCAAGACGACACTCTTCAGAACCATCAGCGGACTGATGCGTGTCCGTGCCGGGTCGATCACCTATGAGGGTCGTCAGCTGCAACGAGCTCGCCCGAATGCCATCGTCAAAGCCGGTATCGCGCACTGCCCGGAAGGTCGCCACCTGTTCGGCAAGATGTCGGTGGAGAAGAACCTGCGTCTGGGGTCCTATCCTCACCGGAACAGATCGCGAACAGAAGAGGTCTACGCTGAGGTCCTCGATATGTTTCCGATCCTCAAAGAGAAGGCGAAGCAACCAGCAGGCTCCCTGTCCGGCGGACAGCAGCAGATGGTCGCAATCGGACGAGCATTGATGTCCGACCCGAGCCTGCTGATCCTGGATGAGCCGTCGATGGGCCTGGCTCCCATCGTCGTCGAGCAGGTGCTCGAGTCAGTCGCCCAGATCAATCGAAACGGCATCGGCGTCCTGCTCAGCGAGCAGAACGCGAAGGCATCGCTGGCGATCGCCCACAGAGGATACGTCCTTGCTGAGGGGAGGATCGTCCTCGCTGATGATGCCTCTCGGCTGCTCGACAACCCCGAGGTTCAGGCGGCCTACCTCGGGCTCTGACGAATAAGAGAATCATCCGTTCAAGAGGGCGACAGTTCAGAACGATCATCTCGCCGAGGCGGCCCGGCCACCTCGGCGAGATTTCGCTGAGTTGATCGTTCCGAACGTTCAGAACGATCAGTCACACAGAACGATCAGTCACACTCATTAAATTCGGTTGGGCGTGCCCGGCCGTCTCATTCATCCTGGAACCGGGAGACGTCCCCGGCTCCGACGCGAGCCACCTCGGGGTACCGTCCGGTGAAATCGATGACCGAGGTCGGCACGACTCCGGGGACACCGGACTCGACGACGATATCGAGGTCATTGCCGAGCTGGTCCATGACATCCTCGGCGTGAGTCAGCGGATCCTCATCGCCGGGCAGCAGCAGCGTCGAGGACAGGATCGGCTCCCCCATCGCCTCGACGAGGGCGAGGGCCGTGACGTTCTGCGGAATCCGAGCGCCGACCGAATGCTTCTTCGGGTGCATCATCCGGCGCGGGACTTCCTTCGTCGCCTTCATGATGAACGTGTACGGCCCCGGCGTCATCGATTTGATGGCTCGGAAATCGGAATTGTCGACGATGACGAACTGGCCCAGCTGAGCGAAGTCATGGCACATCAGCGTGAAATGGTGCTTCGAACCGAGGTGCCGGATGCGGGTGATCCGCTCGATGCCTTCCTTGTTGTCCAAGGCACAGCCGAGGGCATAACAGGAATCCGTCGGATAGGCGATCAGGCCACCGTTCCTGAGTGACTCAGCGGCCTTCTCGATCAGTCGGTCCTGCGGGTTCTCCGGATGGATATTCAGTAGTGTCGCCATACTTCATGCTAACCACTCTGCCGCCACAGTGCGAGGGGTTGACGGACAAGTGCCCGGCAATGCGAAATCGGTGGGCTCTTCGAGCCGAAACCTTTCGGCGGCGTCGGGTCAGTCCGTCAGACTCCCAGACCGGGCAAGAGGTATTGATCAGTCCGCCGTCACCGGCTTCTTCAGGCCCTTGACCAATTCGGCTCGGCCGGTGCGCGGATCGGAGGCGAGAAGGATATTCACCCACCTGGCTCTGGGATCCGCGTCGACCAGCAGAGCCTTGATGAGCAGTGTCGCCGGCAGTGCGAGCAGGGCGCCGAGCCAGCCGAGGATCCACACCCAGAACAGCAGTGACAGGAACGAGATCAGCGGGGTCACGCCCACCGACTCACCGGTGAACTTCGGCTGGATGATCGCCTGGATGACGAAGTTGAGCACGCTGTAGGCGATGACCACCCACAGGGCCGACTGCCAGCCGCTGTCGACCAGCGCCAGCAGAGCCGGTGGGACGAGACCGATGACGAAGCCGATGTTCGGAATGTAGTTCGTCAGGAATGCGAGGACTCCCCACACCCAGATGAGCGGGACGTCGATGATCGCCAAGGCGATGACGTCGAGGAATGCGACGATGAGGCCGAAGACCGTGGCCACCACCCAGTAGCGGCGGACGCCACTGGCGAAGTCGCCGATCGACGCCGACAGCGAGGGCTTCACATCGAGCAGCATCGCCATCCGCTTGTCGATGCCCATCGAGTCCATCGCCACGAAGAACACCGCCATGATCACCGTGGTCAGCAGGCCCGCAACCGACGACAGGTTCGTCAGCAGCGGATAGACGGCGTCGAGGACGGAGCGGACGTCGAAAGCCGAGAGCTGCTGCTGGATCACCGAGGATGTCACCCCGATGTCCGACAGCAGCGCCAGAGTGCTCTGGTAGGTGGCCACGAGTTCATTGCTGTAACTGGGGATGAGGATGACGAGCTCGGCGACAGACCATGCCGTGAGGCCGAAGAAAGCGAAGATCATGCACAGCACGAGCACGACCGAGATGCACGCCCCGATCGCCCGCGGCACCTTGATCCGAGTGAGCAGCCGCTGCACCGGGTAGACGACGATGTAGAAGTTGAGCGCGAGGAACACCGGAGCAACGATGTCCTGGAGTCCGCGGAAGAACATCAGCGCGTACGCCAGCCCTGCCAGCGTCACCGCGATCATCAGAGCCCGTGCCGGCGGCCGTGCATGCCAAGGGCGTGCCTCGCCCGCTGCGTCGGAGGCGGCGTATCCGACCTTCCCCGACGCAGAGTCAGCGTGTGCAGACTCCGAGTCCGCCACAGGGCCCGTGTGCCCGGACGTCGAACCGGCTAACGGTGTTGAGGACGGCGCAGGCTCGGCCGGGCGCGCGGCATCGCCGGCTGATCCGACCGCACCGTCAGCGGCGCCCGACGCCTGCGCCTGCTCGTCCTCGTTCATTCAGCGTCCCCGACGCTTCTCGCGGATGCGCATCGACACCTCGATGGGAGTGCCCTTGAAGCCGAAGGTCTCGCGCAGGCGACGGATGATGAACCGGCGGTAACCGGGATCGAGGAAGCCGGTGGTGAAGAGCACGAACTTCGGCGGACGCGACTGCGCCTGAGTGCCGAAGAGGATGCGCGGCTGCTTACCGCCGCGCACCGGGTGCGGGTTGGCCGCGACCAGCTCACCGAGGAAAGCATTGAGTCGTCCCGTCGGAATACGGGTGTCCCAGCCTTCGAGAGCGGTCTCCATCGCCGGTACGAGCTTCTCCGCATGGCGGCCGGTCTTCGCCGAGATGTTCACGCGCGGTGCCCATGCCACATGGCCGAGATCCCGTTCGATCTCCCGCTCCAGATAGAAGCGACGTTCGTCATCGAGCAGATCCCACTTGTTGAACGCCAGCACCACGGCACGTCCCGCCTCGACGGCGGTCGTGACGATGCGGACGTCCTGCTCGCTCAGGGGATCCTGGACCTCCATGAGGACGAGAGCCACCTCGGCGCGTTCGAGCGCGGTCTGCGTGCGCAGCGCTGCATAGAAGTCGGCACCACTGGCCTGATGAGCGCGACGGCGGATACCGGCAGTGTCGACGAAGCGCCACTGCTTACCGCCGAGCTCGATGAGCTCGTCAACCGGGTCACGAGTGGTGCCCGCGACATTGTCGACGAGCACCCGGTCGGAACCGATGAGCTGGTTGAGCAGGGACGACTTGCCGACGTTCGGACGGCCGACGAGGGCCACACGACGCGGTCCGCCCTCTTCGACGCGGGTGTCGACGGCCGAGACCTCAGGCAGGATCGTGAGCACTTCGTCGAGCAGGTCGGCGACTCCCCGACCGTGCAGAGCCGAAACAGTCCACGGCTGGCCGAGGCCCAAGCCCCAGAGTTCGGCGGCCATGAGCTCGCCGCGCTCGTC
Source organism: Brevibacterium sp. OS20 (assembly GCF_056837565.1). Lineage (NCBI taxonomy): Bacteria > Bacillati > Actinomycetota > Actinomycetes > Micrococcales > Brevibacteriaceae > Brevibacterium > Brevibacterium sp. OS20. The sequence continues at coordinate 2,474,051 of NZ_CM166367.1, forward strand.
GTCGACCTTGTTCGCGGCGAGGAGGACCGGCTTCTTCTTCCGGCGCAGCATCTTCACGACCATCTCATCGGTCGAGGTCGGGCCGGTCGTGGCATCGACGACGAGGAGCACGGCATCGGCCATGTCCACGGCGACCTCGGACTGGATCGCGATGCGCGAGGCCATGCCCTTCGAGTCCTGGTCCCAACCGCCGGTGTCGACGAGGGTGAATTCCTTCGTGTTCCATTCCGCCCGGTAGCTCACGCGGTCACGAGTGACGCCCGGAACGTCCTCGACGACGGCTTCGCGGCGGCCGAGGATGCGGTTGACCAGAGTCGACTTGCCGACGTTGGGGCGACCGACGACGGCCAGCACCGGTGCGGCACCGAGCGTTTCATCGTCGTCGTCATCGAAGCCGTAGGCGCGCAGCAGCGCACGGTCCTCGTCTTCGAGCTCATAGCTTTCGAGTCCGGCCTCCAGCGCGGTCGCCCGCTGCTCGGCCTCCTCGTCGCTGATGCTCTCGACACGATCGACGAGGTCTTCGTCGGGTGTCTCGTGGAATTCGGATTCGCTCATTGTGAGTCCTTCACCAGCTGCAGCACCGTCTCGACCACCTGGTCGAAGTCGATGTCACTGGTATCGAGTGTGAACACTCCGTCGGCGGCCTCGAGGAAGCTCGTCGTGGCGGAGTCCTTGGCGTCACGGCCCGTGACGAGGTCTTGGGTGGCGGCGATCGCCTCGGCGTCGGCATTGCCGTGCACTTCCTTGGCCCGGCGGGCCACGCGGACCTCATCGCGGGCGGTCATGAGGATGCGCACATCGGCATCGGGGGCCACCACGGTGGTGATGTCCCGGCCCTCGACGACGATGCCCTCGGGAGCGGCGGCGATATAAGCCCGCTGCAACTCGATGAGCTCCTCGCGGGCGTCGATGACACCGGAGACCGTCTGCACGTTCGCCGACACGTCCTCACCGCGGATGTCCTCGGTGACGTCGATGTCGTCGACGGAGACGAAGAATTCGTCGGGGCTGAGCGAGATCTCCAGATCCGCTCCGCGCACCTGCTCGAGCACGTCGACGGGGTCGGTGACTCCGCGGTTGAGGCACAGCCACGCCATCGCCCGGTACATCGCACCGGTGTCCAGGTACTGGTACCCCAGTCGCCGCGCCACCTCCTTGGCGGTGCTCGACTTGCCCACTCCGGACGGTCCGTCAATGGCTACGACGCTCATGCAGTTCCTTCTTTCTCGATGGCGGATTCGGGGATCTGCCATCCCTTCGACAGCAATCCGATCTCCAGCTCCTGCTGGATGGCCGGGACCACGGACACGTCGACCATGCCCAGTTTCCGACCGGAGGCGTGATCCATCCGGAAATCCTCGACATTGACGCCGAGGTCGCCGATGTCCTTGAACAGCCGGGCCAGCATTCCGGGCGTATCCGGAACCAGGATCGTGACAACAGCATAGGTGGTCGGCGGCTGCCCGTGCTTGCCGGGAATTCGGTCGTGTCCCTCGTTGCCCAAAGCGATCATCTTGGCGAGCAGTCCCGTCGACCCGGGTCCGAGTTCGAGTGCGCCGATGACCTCGTCGAGCTCGGTGCGCAGATCGATGAGCACGGAGCGGACCTCTTCGGCGTTTCCGGTCAGGATCTGCGTCCACAGACCCGGGTCCGAAGCGGCGATGCGCGTGACATCGCGCAGTCCCTGCCCGGCCAGTGAGATCTCCTCCAGAGGCGCGTGCCGCAGCTGAGAGGCGACGAGGGAGGACACGATCTGCGGCACATGCGAGACCTTCGCGACCGCGGCATCGTGGATGCGCGGATCCAGGTGGAGCACCGAGGCACCCGTATCTTCGGCCATGGCGATGACCTCGCCGAGGCGGTCGGCCGGGGTCTGCTCATCCGAGCAGATCACCCAGGGCCGGGCCGTGAACAGGTCCGACTGGGCGGCGATCGCCCCGGACTTCTCGCGTCCGGCCATCGGATGGCAGCCGATATAGCGATCGAGCTGAGGTTCCGTGACCAATTCGCGCACCGCTTCGAGGAGGCGGGTCTTCACGCTGGCGACGTCGGTGACCGTAGCGTTCGGGTAGTCCTCGAGCGCCGAGGCGATCACCCGTGCGGCGACGTCGGGCGGGGTGGCCACGACGACGATGTCCGGGTGCGCGCCAGAAGATGCCGCGTCGGCGGCGACGGTCGGGTCGGCCGCCTCGGCGAGGTCTTCGGTCGGATTGACAACCTGACCGGCGCCGAGATCCGCGGCGAGCTGCTGCGCGGTCGGTGAGGTGTCTTCGAGGGTCACCTGATGGCCCTTTGCGCTCAGCGCCAACCCCAGGCTGGCACCGAGCAGGCCGGTGCCGATGATGTGGACTCTCACAGACCGACGGCCTCGAACAGTGCGCCCACCTCATCGGAGCGCAGCGGGCGGATCTTGCCCTGCTTCTGCTCGTCGAGGACGATCGGTCCGAACTTCAGCCGCACGAGCCGCTCCACCGGGTGGCCGATCTCGGCGAGGAGGCGGCGCACGATGCGGTTGCGGCCGGAATGGAGGGTGAGTTCGACGACGGACTTGCCCGGAGTCGAATCGACGAGCTTGAAGTCGTCGACCTTGACGAACCCGTCTTCGAGGTCGATTCCGGCCTTGAGGATGGCACCGGCATCCTTCGCCAGCTGTCCCTTGACCTTCGCGAGGTAGGTCTTCGGGATCTCGTAGCGCGGGTGGGCCAGGCGGTTGCTCAGCTCCCCGTCGTTGGTGAGCAGGATGATGCCCTCGGTCTCGGTGTCGAGACGGCCGACGTGGAAGAGGCGCTCATTGTTGTTGCGCACATAGTCGGCCAGGCAGGGTCGGCCCTCGGGGTCGCTCATGGTCGACACGACTCCCGCTGGCTTGTTGAGCACGAGGTAGACCTTCTTGGTCTGTGTCGAAATTCTCACTGTGTCCACGTACACGGACTGTGTTTCGGGGTCGATCCGGGTGCCCAGTTCGGTGACGATGGACCCGTCGACCTCGACGCGGCCATCGGCGATGAGCTGCTCACAGGCACGGCGTGATCCCAGTCCCGCCTCGGCGAGCACCTTCTGCAGCCGCACACCCCCGCTGACGTGGGCGTCTGATGTCTGACCGGCTCCCGAACCGCCCTTGTTGGAGGCCTGATTCGCCGTCGCTGCGCGCTGTTTTCGGCTGGGTCGGTTCTGGCGCCCGCCGGGGGCGCGGTGATCACGGTAGGGACTCATACATCCATTCTCTCAAATCAATCAGCGACTCGTGACATCTCGGCGGCCGAATCGGAGTCATCGTCGAGATCGTCGTCGAGGGCGCCGTCGATCTCGGCGAGCACTTCGGTGTCTTCGGCGCCGAGTTCGGCGACGTCGGCGTCTTCGGGCAGGTAGGGGGCGATATCGGGCAGGTCGTCGATCGCGTTCATGCCCATCGTGTCGAGGAACGTACGCGTGGTGGCGTAGAGCAGCGCCGAGGTGGACGCTTCCTTGCCTGCTTCGACGATGAGTCCGCGCAGCAGCAGGGTGCGGATGACGCCGTCGACGCTGACGCCGCGGATGGCTGCGATGCGGGGCCGGGAGATCGGCTGCCGGTAGGCGATGACTGCCAGAGTCTCGAGCGCAGCTTGGGAGAGCTTCGCGCTCTGCCCGGCCGTGAGGAAGTCCTTGACCACCTCGTGATAGTCGCCGCGGGAGAAGATGCGGAAGCCGCCGGCGACATGGCGGATCTCGAACCCGCGCTGCCGGTGGTGCTCGTCCCCGTCGTAGTCGGCTTTGAGCGTCTGGATCGCTTCGAGGACGGTGTCCTCGTCGAGGCCGAGGGAGCCCGCGAGGTCTTCGGCAGTCACCGCCGAATCGGCGACCATGAGCACGGCTTCGATGCCGGCGAGGATCTCGTCATCGATCATGATTGTTCCCCTTCTGCTTCGTCTCCGCTCCAGTCGCCTTCGGTGCGCAGGTCGACTCCGTCTTCGTTCATCTCGGTGCGGTGGATGAGCAGCCGTCCCAGAGGTTCGGGCTGGTCGAAGTCGCAGAGGCCGACCTTGAACAGTTCGAGCAGGGCGAGGAACCTCGCCACGACGACCAGGGTGTTCTCGGCTGTTTCGAGCAGATCCTGGAAGTCGACGTCTCCGGCGCGCAGCAGGGACAGGATGTGCCCGCGCTGCTCGGACACGCTCACGAGCGGCAGGTGGATATGGTCGACGGCGACGCTCGGCGGGGTGTGGTCGCGTTGGAGCACGGTGGCGAAGATTCCGGCGAGCTCACCGGGACCGATGTTCAGCTCCAGCGGCGGCAGCACGTCCTGGAACTCCGGCTCGAGGTCGACATCGCGTGGGGCCCGGATCGAGCCGGCGGCCATCGCTTCGGCCAGGTACCCGGACACGGACTTGTACGCCTTGTACTGCAGCAGCCGGGCGAAGAGGAGGTCACGGGCCTCGAGCAGTTCGAGGTCGAGGACCTCTTCACCGTCTTCGTGGGGCAGCAGCCGTGCGGTCTTGAGGTCGAGCAGGGTCGCGGCGACGAGGAGGAACTGGGAGATCTCGGCGAGATTCGCCTGATCCTTCAGCTCTGTAGTGTAGGCGATGAACTCGTCCGTCACCTCGGCGAGGGCGATCTCTGTGACGTCGAGGCGTCGTTTCGAGATCAGTCCGAGCAGCAGGTCGAAGGGGCCGGTGAAGTTGTCCAACCGCACCTGGAATCCCTGTGCGGAGTCATTCTCGGAAGCCGTGTCATCGCCGGGCGCTGCGCCATCGCCGGACACGATGTCAGTGCCGGATTCAGCGCCATCGCCCGAGGCGACGCCACCGCTTGAGGCAGATGCCGCTTCCTCCACGTCTGTTACGGAGTCGCTCAGGGTGCGCCTCCGCGGGCGATGAGCTCCCGGGCGAGTCGGCGGTAGGCTTCGGAGCCGGCGTGCTTCGGGGCGAAGCTCGTGATCGGTTCGGCGGCCACGGAGGCGTCGGGGAACTTCACGGTGCGGTTGATGACGGTCTCGAAGACCTTGTCGCCGAAGGCTTCGGTGACTCGCGACATGACTTCCTTCGAGTGCAGGGTCCGCGAGTCGAACATCGTGGCGAGGATTCCGTCGACCTCGAGTGAGGGGTTGAGCCGGTCCTGGACCTTCTCGATCGTCTCGACGAGCAGGGCGACGCCGCGCAGGGCGAAGAACTCGGTCTCGAGCGGGATGACGACACCATGGGCGGCGGTCAGAGCATTGACGGTGAGCAGTCCCAGCGAGGGCTGGCAGTCGATGAGGATGACATCGTATTCGTCGGCGACCTTCGACAGGGCACGGGCGAGCACCTGCTCGCGGGCGACCTCGCCGACGAGCTGGACTTCGGCGGCGGAGAGGTCGATATTGGCCGGCAGGATGTCGATGTTGTCGAATTCCGTTTCGACGATGACCTCGTGCGGGTCCAGTCGCGGGTTCATCAGCAGGTTGTAGATGCTGATGTCGAGCTCATAGGGGTTGAGTCCCAGCCCGACGGACAGTGCGCCCTGCGGGTCGAAGTCGACGAGCAGCATCTTGCGTCCGTAGGCGGCCAGAGCCGCACCGAGGTTGATCGACGAGGTCGTCTTGCCGACCCCGCCCTTCTGGTTGACCATCGCGATGATGCGGGCGGGTCCGTGCGAAGCCAGGGGTGCCGGCTCCGGGAAGTCCTGGGGCTCGTTTGCGGTCCGCTGCTGGGGGATCTCCAACGCCTCTTGCGTATTCATCTCTCGGATGGCCACCTTTCGTTGCTCTACGTCCAACCCTACCGCGCTCGGGGGTGCGAGGTCGCGTACACTTCCCGCAGTGTCTCCTCGGAGACTTTCGTATAGATCTGCGTCGTCGTCACCGAGGCATGGCCGAGCAGCTCCTGGACGACGCGGATGTCCGCACCGCCCTCGAGGAGGTGCGTGGCGAACGAGTGTCGGAACGTATGCGGAGACACCTCGGCGTCGATCTTCGCCGCCTCTCCGGCGTCCTTGACGATCTGCCACGCCGAGACCCGGGAGAGCCGGGTTCCGCGTGCGTTGAGGAACAGTGCCCCGGCCGGGGCCGAGGATCTCGCCTTCGCCGCCATCGACGGACGCACCCGTGACACCCACGCTCCCAGGGCGCGCGCGGCGTGGGATCCGAAGGGCACGATCCGCTCCTTCCCGCCCTTTCCGTAGAGCCGGACGAGCCCTGAGTCGAGGTCGAGATCGTCGAGGTCGACGCCCACGGCCTCGGAGATGCGGGCTCCCGTGGCGTAGAGGAGTTCGAGCAGGGCCGCGGCCCGGATCTGCACGGGTTCCTCGCCGTCGGTGGTGGCGATCATCGCTTCGATCTCGTCGAGCGCCAGTGCCTTGGGCAGTCGCAGTCCTTCCTGCGGTGGGCTGACCTCGGAGGCCGGGTCCGTGGGCGCGAGGTTCTCCCCCAGCGCGAACGTGTGGAATCGTCGCACCGCGACGAGTGCGCGTGCCCGACTCCGCGGTGCCAGTCCCGAATCGAGCAGGTGAAGCGCAAAGTTCTCCACCTTCTGTCGATCGACATCGCCGAGGCGGCTCACCCCGTCATCGGTCAGCCAGGTTCCGTACCGGGCGAGGTCACGAGCATAGGCGTCGATCGAGTTCATCGACAGTCCGCGTTCGAACCGCAGGGAAGCGAGATAGGACTCGAAGGCGCGCCGCAGGTCTCCGGGCAGGTTCTCCGGCAGGAGTTCGGCGCCGTGCCGAGCCACAGGGTCTCAGTCCTCGCCCGAGCCGATGGTCTCGACCTGAGCACCACGACCGAATTCGGGGCGGCCGTCGACGAGTCGCCTCGGCGCATCGACGGGACGGAACTCCACCGGTGCTCCCGCCGCTTCGGCGCGCAGCACCCGGTCGACCTGGAAGATCGCGAGCTGGGCGATTGCGTTGGTGATCCGTCCATCGGCCACGGCTTCGAGTGCTTCGTCGATGTCGACCCAGGCGTAGCGGAAGCCTGCCTCTTCTTCGCCGCGTTCGTGACGGTCGGCTTCGGGAATAGAGGACAGCCCGCGTGCCAGGTAGAGACGCATCGTCTCCGAGCTGCCGCCCGGGGTCAGGCAGGAGTCGCTGAGGACGTCCCAGTGGTCGGCCGTGAGGTCGGCTTCCTCGATAAGTTCCCTCTTCGCCGCTTCGAGCGGGTCCTCTCCGGGAACGTCGAGCAGACCGGCCGGGACCTCCCACAGCCTGGCTCGGACGGGATGCCGGTACTGCTGGGCCAGGAGGATCCGCTGCTGGTCATCGACGACGGCCACGCCGACGGCACCGGTGTGCGCCATGAGATCGCGGACGAGCCCGGACGCCTCGGGCAGGTCGAAGGTCTCTCTGCGGATATCCCACACTGCGCCTTCGTAGACGACCTCGGAGGAGGTGATCGGCGGGATCACCGGATCGTCCTGCAGGATCTCATCGTGCTGAGTGCTCATCGGCTGCCTCCCGAAACTCGACGGTGGTGGAACGGCGAATGCCGCCGGCGCTCTGGCCGACGGCATTCGCTGTGAAGATGGACAACGGTCACTGACGCTCGAGGGCGGCGGCGACCAGACCCGCGAACAGCGGATGCGGAGAGGTCGGACGCGACTTCAGCTCGGGGTGCGCCTGAGTGGAGACGTAGAACGGGTGCTTATCATGCGGAAGTTCGACGAATTCGACGAGCTCACCGTTCGGTGAGGTTCCGGAGAACTCGAGCCCCGCCTCGGCGAGCTGATCCCGGTAGGTGTTGTTGACCTCGTAGCGGTGACGGTGACGCTCACTGATCGTCGTGTCCCCGTACACGCCGGCCACGACGCTGCCTTCGGTGAGCTTGGCTTCGTAGGTGCCCAGACGCATGGTGCCGCCCAGGTCGCCTTCGCCTTCGACGATCGAGAGCTGCTCGGCCATGGTCGCGATGACCGGAACCGTGGTCTCGGGGTCGAATTCGGACGACGAGGCCGCCTCGATGCCGGCGACGTTGCGCGCGTATTCGATGACCATGCACTGCAGACCCAAGCACAGGCCGAGGGTCGGAATGCCGTTGGTGCGGGTGTATTCGAGTGCACCGAGCTTGCCTTCGATGCCGCGGATGCCGAAGCCTCCGGGCACGCAGATCGCGTCGAGGCCGGACAGTGCCGACGCGGCTCCGGCTTCGGTGGAGCAGTCATCGGACTGGATCCACTTGATCTTGACCTTCGCATCGTTGGCGAAGCCGCCGTGGCGCAGCGCCTCGGTGACGGAGAGGTAGGCATCGGGCAGGTCGATGTACTTGCCGACGATGCCGATGGTGACTTCCCGGGACGGGTTGTGCACGCGTTCGAGTACCCAGTCCCACTTCGTCCAGTCGACGTCGCGGAACGGCAGGTTGAGGTTGCGGATGACGAACACGTCGAGGCCGCCGTCGTGGAGGACCTTCGGAATGTCGTAGATGCTCGGGGCGTCGACGCAGGACACGACAGCTTCGGTCTCGACGTCGCAGGCGCCGGCGATCTTCGCGCGGATCGAATCCGGCAGCTCGCGGTCGGAGCGGAGCACGATCGCATCGGGCTGGATGCCGATGGAGCGCAGGGTGGCCACCGAGTGCTGGGTCGGCTTCGTCTTCAGCTCTCCGGAGGGCCCGAGGTAGGGCACGAGGGAGACGTGGATGAAGAACACGTTGTCCCGGCCGAGGTCGTGACGGACCTGGCGGGCCGCCTCGAGGAAGGGCTGGGATTCGATATCGCCGACGGTGCCGCCGATCTCGGTGATGATGACGTCGGGGCGGTCCGCCTCGGGGCGTTCGGCCTGGGCACGCATCCGCGCCTTGATCTCATCGGTGATGTGCGGGATGACCTGGACGGTGTCGCCGAGGTACGCACCGCGGCGTTCTTTCGCGATCACCGAGGAGTAGATCTGTCCGGTGGTCACATTCGCTGCGCCGTCGAGGTCGTTGTCGAGGAAGCGCTCGTAGTGGCCGATGTCGAGGTCGGTCTCGGCACCATCCTCGGTGACGAAGACTTCGCCGTGCTGGAAGGGGTTCATCGTGCCGGGATCCACGTTGAGGTAGGGATCCAGCTTCTGCATGGCCACGGTGAGGCCGCGCTGAGTGAGCAGATGGCCGAGGCTCGATGCCGTCAGACCCTTGCCCAACGAGGAGGCGACGCCTCCCGTGACGAAGATGTGCTTTGCCGTATGTGTGCCGCCTGGGCCAGTTCGATTCACCACGGGATTTGATTCTATCAAAGTCCGGCTCACGAATCCGAGACAGCGTCGACCTCGGCGTACAGATCGAGCAGCGTCTCGGAGATCGCCGCACCGTTGCTCACGTCGATGACCCGCTTCTTTGCTGCCACGGCGGAGGTTCCGCGTCCGGCCGGGTCGTCGAGAAGATGATTGATCTCACGCAGCAGCGCCTCCGTGTCGTCGGCGGGAACGGCCTTCGCGGCCTCTCCCCAGATGCCGGCGCGGCGTTCGCTGCCGATGAAGACCGCGGGCTTCGACAGCTGCATGAGGTCTTCGTGGGACAGTCCCGTCATCGTCTCGCTGGCGATGACGACATCGGCGGCGGCCGCGACATCGACGAGGTCTCCGGCCGGTGCCACAAGGACGCCGCGGTCGGAGAATTCGCGGGAGATCGTCGACCGGTCCTTACCGGTGCCGGTGAGGACGAAGACGACCTTGCGGTCGCGGCGGCGCTGGTTGATCTGGTCGGCGGCGTCGAGGACCGTCGCCAGAGCGGTGTGGTCACGCAGCGCGATGGGGCTGGCGACCATCCAGGTGCCTTCCGCGAGGCCGAGTTCACGACGGACCTCGGCGCGCGGGGTGCGGACCGTGAGGTCGGCGTCGATGTCCGGGTGGACGAGTTCGGCGCGTTCGACGACCGGGACGCGGCCGCCGTAGTAGTCGACGACGGGTTCGGTCGTGCCGAGCACTGCGGTGGCCGTACGGCCGACGATCTCGGCTCCGGTCTTCTCGATGACGTTGGCGGAGTCGAAGGATTCGATGGTGGCGACGACCTTCGGGTGCAGGCGGGCGGGCAGACCGGTGAAGGCCAGTCCGGCGAGCGTCGCCGCATGCAGTCCGTGCGCGTGGACGATGTCCACGTGCTGGTAGTACTTGTGAAGAGTGAAGGCGGAGCCGGGGTCAGCGGTCGTGAGTCGGCGACGGGCGGTGAGTTCGATCTCGCGGAATTCGCCGGCCAGTTCCTCAGGGACTCCGAAGGTGCCCAGCAGTGACCGGTGCGCGGCGACGGCGACCTTGAAACCGGCCCGGAGGTGACCGAGCACGGCGAGCTTCGCCACTTCGACGACGGGACCGGTGGTATCGGCGAGCACGTGCAGAATCCTCGTGTCTGCGCTCAGTGGGTTGACCTCGCCGGATTCGCTCATTTCCTCATCCTTTTCTTTCGTTCGACGCTGCTTCTAGCCTACCTGGGCAGGCACGAGTTCCGTGTAAAGACCTGCGAGTTCTTCGGCAACTTCCCTCTCATCGGGAAGCTCCGCTCCGCGTGCCCGTGCCCTGGCTCCGAGTTCTGCGCGGCGGGCAGGATCGACGGCGAGTTCGGCCACGGCAGCGGCGAAGGCGGCATCGTCGTCATGGTCGATCAGTATCCCCGCATCGCCGACGAGTTCGGCGCTGCCGCCGGTGGCGGTGGCCACGATCGCCTTGCCGGTCATCAGCGCCTCCTGGAGCACGAGCGCCCGGGCCTCCCACACGCTGGTGAGCGCGTAGATGTCCGCAGCCGCTGCGAGTTCGGCGATGTCATCGCGGGGTCCGAGGAAATGCAGGGCCGGAATCGCCGAGGCGGCTGCGGCGTCATCGTACTGAGCGCGGACGTCGGCGAGCACCTCCTCGTCGGCGGCACCGGCGATGAGGGCGACGATCTCGCCCTGGTGGTTCTCCTCGCCGAGGCGGACGAGTGCGCGCACGAGCATCGGGTAGTTCTTCTGTTTGGCGACGCGACCGACGGCAAGGACGATGAGTGCCCCTGGGGCGAAGTCGAACTCCTCGGCCAAGCTCGCGCGGGTGGTGGCGGCCGCCTCGGCGGATACGGGGGTCACCTCGGGGGCGGCGGCGGGGAGGAATCGGGCGGTCTGCGCTCCGAGTTCGCGGGCGCGGTCGACGAGGTCGGTGCTCGCGCCGAGGACGAGGTCGGCCCCGCGGGCGAGCATCGTCTCGACTCGGGTTTCGACCCGTCCGCGCAGTCCCTGTCCGCTGGCCTGGTTGTGGAGGCTGAGGACGAACTTCGGGCGGGTCTTCAGCATGCGCAGGGTCAGCAGGGTGATGAGCCCGGCGCGGAAACCGTGGGCGTGGACGATCTGCGGGGAGAAGCTGCGCAGCAGTGTGCGCTGCCGGCGGACGAGGGCTGCGTCGGAGGCGCCGATTCCGGTGCCGAGTTCGAGGACGCCGAATCGGACTCCGGGCAGCAGCGAGAAGCCGAAGTGTTCGTCGGTGGCGGCCGGTCCGATGACGCCGATCTCATGTCCGGCGGCGGCGAGGTCGCGGGCGAGTGCGTGCACGTGGGTGCCGACTCCCCCGGTCGAGGTGCCGATGGTGAAGACGATTCTCATGAGTCTTCCTCCCTGTCGGTGTCGCTGGGTCTGTCGATGTCGCTGGGGCCGTGGTCTCTGGTCTGTGCTTCGGCGGCGTGCACGGTCGTTTCGTCGTTGACGCCGGCCCGGTTCCGGTCGGCGAGCAGGCCGCGGATCTCTCCGAGGAACCCGCGGTCGATGATGAGCACGATGAGTCCGAATACGATGCTGCCGAGGAGGGCTGCGACGATTCCGGCGATGACCGCGGAGCTTGCCGAGTTGTCGAGGAGTCCCCCGAACCACTGCGAGGTGACGACTCCGGCGGTGCCCGCGACGACGGCGGCCCCGAGCGCGAGCAGCGACCGGCGTCCGACGAGGGCGAGTCCGGTGGGGCCGAGGACGCGGCGCATGTTCACGAGCAGGAATACTCCGGCGACGGTCATGCCCAGCACATAGCCGCTGCAGATGCAGACGAGGGTCAGTCCGGGATTGCCGTTCGAGCCGGTGACGAGGATGGCTCCGACCATGCCGACGATGACGAGGATCCACCCCGTCGTCGTGGCTGCCGCCGAATAGCGGGAGCGTTCCACCGCATAGAAGACGCGGGTGCCCCACGCCACGAAGGACCACCCGGGCACGGCCAAGGCCATGACCATGATCGCCGTGGCCATGGAGTCGAAGGGTGCGGCGGATTCGCTTTCGGCGTCGATGGCGATGAAGAAGGTCTGCAGGGGGCCGGCCGCCGAGAGCAGGATGACGGCGCCGAGTCCGCCGATGGCGATGATGAGGGCCGTCGTCGTCGAGGTCACCGACCGCATCCGCGCCCCGGCTTCCGCGCGTTTGTCGGCAGTCGCCTCGGGGTCGGTGGATCGTCCCACCCAGGTCGACAAGGTCGGGAAGACCACCGTCGCCACGGTCACGGCGAGCACCGCGTAGGGCAGCAGGTAGACGGCGTTGATGTAGCTGAAGAGGACGAGCGTGCCGTCCCCACCGACATGGTTGGCCAGGCTCAGGGTTGCGAGCACAGCGGCCTGCTGGGCGAGCAGGGCAGACATTCCGGCGCCGGCCAGGCGCAGCGCACGATGGGCGACTCCGGGTGGGAAGGAGAAGGTGGGACGCAGCTTCAGCCCGGTCGTGGCCATCGGCAGGGCGAGCGGCAGCGCGAGGGCTGCGACGCCGACGGTGGTGCCCCAGCCGAGCCAGCCGAGGTGGGTCTGCCAGGTGTCGTCGCTGCCGCCGACGGAACTGTAGGCGATATAGCTGCCGATGACGATGAGGCTGGAGAGCAGCGGGGCGAACGCCGGCCACAGGAACTTCCGGTGGGCCTGCAGCACTCCGGTGAGCACGGCGCCGATTCCGTAGAGGACGAGCTGCGGGGAGAACATGAGCAGCAGCTCCACGGTCGCCTGCACTCCCGCGGCGCTCGTCTTCGTGTCGACGAGGATCCTCGCGATCTGCGGGGCGAACACGGCCAGCAGGATCGACAGGGGCAGGGTGACGCTGACCGCCCAGGTCAGCAGGCCGGAGGCGATGCGTCCGGCGGTCTCCCGGTCCGATCTGGCCAGTGGCACGGCGAGAAGCGGGATGACCGCTCCGGCCAGGGCGCCTCCGGCGACGACCTCGAAGAGGATGTTCGGGACCTGGTTGGCACTCTGGTAGGCGGTGCCGACGGTGCCGGCGCCGACGTTTGCCGAGAACACCAGCCAGCGCAAGAAGCCGACCAAACGGGTCAGCAGGGTGATGATCGATACGAGCAGCGCCGTGGAGGCGAGGACTCGAACGAGCTTGTTCACTTATCCTCGCGGCCGAACGAGTCGATCTCCCGCAGTCCCGGAGTCGATTCGATGACGGAGGTGAAGGAGACCTTCTCGCTGGCCAGGGTGAGTCCGGCGAGGACAGCGAGGATGAGGCGTCGCTGTGCCGGTGTGGCGGTTTCGGCGAGGATCACGCCGATTGCCGCTCCCAGGGCATTGGCTCCGGTGTCGCCGAGCATCGCGTCGCCGGCGAGGTCGTCGGGCCAGGCTGCGGCCGTGGCTCCCGCGATCGCTCCGGCTGGTGCCCAGGACACGCGGCGTTCGTGGTCGGTGAAGGCCAGGGTCAGTGCTCCGGCCTTGAGTGCCCGGCCCGGCCGCAGGTCGAGGAGGTTGAACAGGTTTGCAGAGCCCGCGATCACTCCCCCCGTGACGATGACATCCGCGGTGGCCGCGTACCAGGGCCGGTCGCTTGTCGAGTGCGTGGAGCCGAAGAGCCCGGACGGGCGGGTGCGGCTGCGCAGGATCGCGGCGGCCGCGATCGAGGCGAGCGGAATGCCCGTGACCTTGATGGCCCCGGTCGTGATCTCCCCGCGGGCCAGAGCCGACAGATGACCGCGCAGTCCTTTGGAGGATCCGGATTCGCAGAAGTCATCGACGGCGCCGAGGCTGCCCGCCGCGGCCGTGGCCAGCAGGGTCGCCGACCGCTGCCGAGGATCTTCGATGAGCAGGCTGCCGGCCAGCAGTCCCGCCGCGACGGCAGGGCCTTCGGCGAGCGAGACGTCGTGTCCGGCGTGGTTGGTGCGCACCACGGAATCGTGGGTGCGCAGCCGCGATCTGAGCACGGCTTTCGTCGCGGCGAAGCCGGCGAGTCCGGCGACGGCGGTGCTGACGATGGAGCGGATCATTTCTCGTCTCCCTTCGGGGTGTCGTCGGACGGCTTCTCTTCGATCTTGCCCGGCAGAATGCCTTCGGCGTCCTCAGCGAATCCGAAGTGTCCGTGCTTTCCGGCTTCCCCGGAGGCCAGGGCCCGCACGGTGATGACGGGACCGGCGCCGAGGCCGAGGCCGTCGACGGTGCTGGCGCGGGACTTCTCCGTCCGCAGCACGTTGACGAGTCCGTTCTGTGCCGAGCCGGCGTCGCCGGCGACGACCACCGAGGTGGCTTCGGCGGTGAGCGCGGTGATGAAGTCGGTGACGAGGGTGCGGGTGCCCTTGTCGTCGGTGGCCTTCGGGCTGGGTTCGGTGTCCTCGGCCAGTGTCGAGTTCTCATCATCGATGACGATGAACAGCGAGGTGGTCTTGTGGTCTGTGTCGGTGCGCAGACGGTCGGCTTCGACGAAGACGTCGTAGAGCTTCGCCGCCTGCTTCTCCGCATCGGCCTGATCGTCCTCGTCTTCGAGCATCGAAGCGTCACCGGTCAGGGCGATGACGAGGGCGGCGCGGATCGCGGTCGAATCGTCCTTCGGCAGGTGCGGCACGACTGTGCGCAGCCGCTTGAGGAACTGGGTGGAATCCTCCAGGCTGAGCGTGTTCGGCACGAACGAGACGTCACCGGCGATGGTGCCGTCGGCTTCCTTGACCCGGTTGCTGACCTCTTCGACCTGCTCGGAGTCCGCCTCGGGGGCGGCGATGATGCTCACTTCCTGCCCGTCGAGGGTGCCGTCGATGAGTTCCGGGGCCGCGGCGGTGACGAATTCGTTCTGCTTGTCGATATTGCCCTTGGCGGCGTCGAGGTCGGAGCGCAGGTTGTCGCGGTCCGAGCGCAGCGCATCGACCTGGCTCTGCAGGGACTCCCCGATCGGTTCCTTCAGCGGTCCCGCGCCGAGGACGATGCCGACGGCGAGGGCGAGGAACACCGAGACGAGGGAGACGAGGTGGTAGCGGAAATCAATCACTGGTCAGTCCTTGGATGAGGCCGGCGGAATCGGTCGAAGCTGCGGGGTCGCCGCCGAAGAGGGAGCCGATCCAGCCGAAGAGGCCGTCGAGTTGGGCGCCGATGAGGCCGAGGAAGGTCTGTCCGGCCGAGGTCGCGGTCATCGCCACACCGAGGGCGACGAGACCGGCGATGATGAGCACGGCCAGCTGCAGGCTGGAGATGCGCTGCCGGTAGAGCAGGGACACGCCCTTGGCGTCGATGAGCTTCGATCCCACACGCAACCGGGTGATGAACGTCGAGGCCATGCCCTTGCGGCCCTTGTCGAGGAACTCCATGACGGTGTCGTGGGTGCCCACGGCGACGATGAGTTCGGCACCCTTGTCATCGGCGAGCAGCATGGCGATGTCCTCGCTCGTACCCGAGGCCGCGAAGGCCACGCATTCGACTCCGAGGGCTTCGACCCGTTCGGTGCCCGGGGCGGTGCCGTCACGGTAGGCGTGGACGACGATCTCGGCACCCGAGGTCAGAGCGGTGTCGGACACGGAGTCCATGTCCCCGACGATCATGTCCGGTCGGTAGCCGGCTTCGATGATGGCATCGGCTCCGCCGTCGACGCCGATGAGCAGCGGCCGGTATTCGCGGATATAGGAGGCCAGCATCGCCAGGTCCTCCTTGTAGTGGTACCCGCGGACGACGATGAGCACATGCCGGTCGGTGAACGTCGTCTTCACCTCGGGCACGACGAGTTCGGCCGAGAGCAGATCGGAGTCCTTGCGGATGTATTCGATCGTATTGTCGATGAAGTCCACGAGCACGGAGTTCATTCCGGCTTCGGCGGCGTGCATGTCCTCGGAGATCGTCTCCGCCGTCTGCAGGACTCCCGTGGCCACCTCGGTTTCGCCTGCGTATACGGTGGCGCCCTCGATGGAGATCTCGGCATTTTCGTCGACCGCATCGAAGATGTCGGCACCGGCGGCGTCGATGAGGGGGATGCCGGCGTCGACGATGATGCTCGGACCGAGGTTCGGGTAGCGGCCGGAGATCGACTTGTCGGCGTTGATCACCGCGGCCGGCCGGCAGGCGACGAGGGCTTCGGCGGAGATGCGGTCGATATCGGAGTGCTTGATGATGGCGATGTCGCCTGCTTGGAGGCGTTTCGTCAGATTCTTCGTGCGTCGGTCCAAGCGGGCAGGGGCGGGGCCGAACCGGGTCGGTGCGGTGAGGTTCTCACGGTGTCTGCGCACTTTCATGGTCAGCCCATTCTCTCATCTGCTGCCAACGCCGGCCTCCTTGACCTGCCGAGCGTTGTCGAGCAGTTCGGCTGCATGGGCCTTCGCGGAGGCGGAGTCGTCCATGCCCGCCAACATGCGGGAGAGTTCGACGACGCGTTCTTCGTCGGTCAGTTCCTGCACTCCCGAGCGCACCGTCTCGGCGTCATCGTCCTTGACGATGGTCACATGGGTGTCGGCCCAGGCGGCAACCTGCGGCAGGTGGGTGACGACGATGACCTGGGCGCACTGGGCGAGTTTGGCCAGCCGACGGCCGATCTCCACGGCAGCTTTGCCGCCGACTCCGGCGTCGACTTCGTCGAAGACGTAGGTGGGGATGGATTCGCTGGCGGCTCGGACGACTTCAATGGCGAGCATGACACGGGAGAGCTCACCGCCGCTGGCGATCTTCGCGATGTCGTCGGGGATGGAGGATTCGTGGGCGGCGAAGGTCAGTCGGACCTCGTCGGCCCCGTGGGTGGTGGGTTCGCGTTCGGAGATCTCGAAGGCGACCGCTGCCTTCGGCATCGACAGGGCGGTGAGCTCTTCGCTGACCGCTGCGGAGAATTCGTCCGCGGTGGCCTTGCGGATCTCGGTGAGCGCTAAGGCGGCCGCCTCCATGGTCTCGCGGGCTGAGTCGAGTTCGGCGTCGAGTCCGTCGAGGTCGCGGTCCTCGGCTTCGAGTTCGGCGAGTTCCGCGGCCGAGCGGGATTCGAAGTCGAGGACTTCGGCGACGTCTTGGCCGTAGGGGGCCAGGGTGCCGAGTTCCGCGCGGCGTGCTTCGGTCTCTTCCAGCGAGGTTTCGCCGAGTTCGTCGAAACCGGAGAGGTAGGACGACAGTTCCGCGGCGGAGTCGGAGAGGCGAAGCACGGCGTCGCCGAGGGCTTCGCGGATGGTGACGAGTTCCTTGTCGGAGCCTTCGACATCGGTGATCGTGCTGATGGCCTGGTGGACGAGGTCGACGGCGGCGCCGGCATCGTCGATCTCGGAACCGAGCAGCAGGTCGTGGGCGGCGCCGACAGCGCGGGTGATCTCGGCGGCGGCACCGAGTTTCGCGGACTGTGCGGCCAGGGTCTCGTCTTCGCCGGGTTCGGGGCGGACCTTGTCGATGGTCTCCAGGCAGCCGCGCAGCCACAGGATGCGTTCGCGGCGGGCGGCGGTGGAGTCTTTGATGCGGCTGACGCGGGCTTCGGTCTCGCGCCAGTTCTCGAAGGCGGCACGGTAACGGTCGGCCACCTCGGCGAGAGCAGTGCCCCCGGCGGCGTCGAGGAGTTGACGCTGTTGGGCGGCGCCCTTGAGGCGCAGCTGTTCGGACTGGCCGTGGAGGGTGATGAGGTCGGAGGAGATGTCGGTGAGCACGGAGATCGGTACGGTGCGGCCGCCTGCAGTGGCTCGGGCGCGGCCCTTGAGCGCAACGGTGCGGGAGATGATCGCTTCGTCGTCGGCGCTGCCACCGGCCTCTTCGATGCGTTCGCGCACGGGTTCGGCCACATCGGTGAAGATGCCTTCGACCTCGGCTTTCTCCGCGCCTTTGCGCACGACTCCGGAGCCGACCTTGCGGCCCATGAGCAGGGACAGGGCGGAGACGAACATGGTCTTTCCCGCACCGGTCTCACCGGTGACGACGGTGAAGCCGGTGTCGAGTTCGACGGCGGCCTCGGCGATGACGCCGAGGTGGGAGATGCGCAGTTCGGAGATCATTCAGGCCTCCTTGATCGGTCCTCGCCAGCCGGAGACGGGCAGGCGGAACTTCGCGACGAGTCGGTCGGTGAAGGGGCCGGTGTGGAGGCGGGCGAGCCGGATCGGTGATTTCGAGCGGGTGGCTTCCACGCGGGCCCCGGACGGCAGCTCGAGGGCGCGGCGGCCGTCGCACCACAGCACGGCGGAGAATTCGGGGTTCATCTGGGAGATCTCCACGCCGAGGCGGGAGGTCGGGTTGACGACGAGCGGTTTGGAGAACAGGGCGTGGGCGGAGATCGGGACGAGGATGAGTG
Source organism: Brevibacterium sp. OS20 (assembly GCF_056837565.1). NCBI lineage: Bacteria > Bacillati > Actinomycetota > Actinomycetes > Micrococcales > Brevibacteriaceae > Brevibacterium > Brevibacterium sp. OS20. The sequence goes on from NZ_CM166367.1 coordinate 2,492,392, forward strand.
CTTCGACTTCGGGCCAGACGATGGGTCCGCCGGCGGAGAACGAGTACGCGGTCGAGCCGGTGGGGGTGGCGAGGATGACGCCGTCGCAGCCGAAGGAGGACACGGGGCGGGCGTCGACGCCGAGGACGACGTCGATCATCCTGGATTTCGAGGTCTTCTCGATGGTCGCCTCGTTGAGGGCCCAGGCGTTGAAGATGTTCTCGCCTTCGTGCCACACGGACACGTCGAGGGCGAGTCGCTCCTCGACGGAATAGTCACGTTGGGAGGCGCGATGGACCGCCTCGGCGAGGTCTTCCTTCTCGCTTTCGGCGAGGAAGCCGACATGGCCCAGGTTGATGCCCATGAGCGGAGCACCGGACCCGTGGAAGCGTTCGGCGGCGCGCAGGATCGTGCCGTCGCCGCCGAGGACGATGACGAGTTCGCAGGCGTTCTTCCACTCACCGAGTTCGGAGGGGTCGATGATGACGCAGTGGTTGAGGATGGGTTCGTCGTCGACGGCCTCGGCCTGGCGGGCGCGGATGCCGACGATCTCGTCGGAGAGGACGACGGGGGTGACTCCGTCGTCGAGGAGGGCCTTGAACACGCTGACGGCGGCCACGGCCGACTCATCACGTTGGGGGTGCAGCAGCACCATGATGTGTCTGGTCACGACTCTCCTCTCATCATTTCGTCCAGGTGGGCGGGGATGTCTGCTTGGTCGAGCCTATCGGACTGGTCATGTGTTCGGCCTGGGCGAACACGCAGGAAGTACTCTCGGTTCCCGCTGGGGCCCGGCAGCGGTGAGGGTGCGATGTCGGTGACGCGTCCGGCGTGTTCTCTCACGGCGTCGAGGACGGAGTCGATGGCGCGGCGGCGTTTCTCCCGGCTGGTGACGACGCCGTGTTTGTCCAGCGATGCTCGTGCCAGTTCGAATTGGGGTTTGACCATGAGGAGGAGTTCTCCCGCGGCCGCGGTGGCGGCCAGCAGCGGTCCGATGAGCAGGCGCAGGGAGATGAAGGAGACGTCGGCGACGACGAGGTCGACGGTCGGCACGTCGGAGTCGGTCAGTTCGCGGAGGTTGAGTCCTTCGCGGACGTGGACGCGCGGGTCGTCGCGGAGGATGGTCGCGAGTTGATCGTGGCCGACGTCGACGGCCCAGACGTGTGCGACACCGTGATGAAGGAGGACTTGGGTGAAGCCTCCGGTGGAGGCGCCCGCATCGAGGGCCGTCAGATCATTGAGTCGGTCGGTGAGGTCGAAAGCCTCGAGCGCGCCGAGGAGTTTGTGGGCGCTGCGGGCGACCCAGGGGTCGGGTTCGGTGACGGAGACGTCGTCGGTTTCTCTCACATCTTGGGAGGCCTTGGTCGCGGTGCGGCCGTTGACGCTGACGCGACCGGCGGCGATTTCACGGGCGGCGCGAGAGCGGGAGTTCAGCAGCCCGCGGTCGACAAGTGCCCGGTCGAGTCTGCTCACAAGGAGCCCACCTGCGCGTCGAGGTCGCCCAGCAGGGAGTTGAGAAGTTCGTGCCGCTCGGCCGCCGGTGCTTCTTTGGCCTCGGCGAGGCTGGACCGCCAGGTCTCGATCGGCACGTCCCCGCTCACCGAGGCGGGTGTCGGGGCAGAAGCAGGGCCGGGTGTCGGGGTCGAGTTCGTGCCGGGATTCGGGCCGGGTCCTGGGCCGGGAGTTGGGATCTGGCTCATGAGTCCTCCCCGATCCGGCGGGGCAGGCGTCCTTCGGACAGGACCGCCTCGGCGTCGGTCTCCCCCGCGTCGATGGCAGCCCAGGCTCGACGGAGTTCGGCTTCGATCCGGGCGGACTCGCCGCGGTCGGTGCCGGTGATGAGGGCTTCGAGTCCGCGCAGATTCGGCAGGATGAACGTCGGTCGGCGCTCCGGGCCGGCACGCAGGGCATCGTGGATGTCGTGGATTCCGGTGAGGACGAGGGCGGTGTCGATGCCGGCGGCACAGCCGCCTTCGATATCGGTGTTGAGGCGGTCGCCGACCATGAGGGGCCGATGCGCGCCGAGGCGGCCGGCCGCGAAGTCCATCATGTGCGGTGCAGGTTTGCCGACGATGACGGGGGTGGCGTCGGTGAGCCGGGCGATGAGGTCGACGAAGGCACCGTTGCCGGGGACTTTCCCGGTTTCTGTGAGGAGGGAGAAGTCGGGGTTGCTCGCCCACCATTCGGCGCCCGAGCGGATGATTTCGCAGGTGCGCACGATCTTCGTGTAGTCGATCTCCGGGTCGAGTCCCTGAGCGACGGCGACGGGTTCGGCGTCGAGTGAGTCGGTGATCTCGAGGCCCGCCTCTTCGAGCGCGACCCGCAGTCCGGTCGTGCCGAGGAGGTGGACGCGGGCGCCCGGCCCGAATCGTTCGGCTAAGCGTTCGGCGAGCACCTGCGCCGAGGTGGTCACTTCGCCCTCGGAGGCGTTGACGCCCATTCCGGTGATCTTCTCGGCGGTGGCTGCGGCCGTGCGGGTGGCGTTGTTCGTGACGTAGTTGACCGGGATCGACTGGGAGTGGAGCCAATTGATGCCGTCGACGGCGCCATCGACGGCATGTGTGCCGTGGTAGACGACTCCGTCGAGGTCGAACAGGACGCAGTCGATGGGCGTGCCCGATGATTCGGGCAGGCGCCCATCTGCTGAGTTGTGCTGTTCGGCGGTCAGTGTCACTGCTCTCCGTCGGCCTCGTCTGCTGTTGTGTCGGGCTCGGAGCCTGCGTCGGCTTCTGCGTCGGCGAGGATCTCGTCGAGTTCGGCTTCGATCTCGTCGTCGGAGACCTTGACCGACTTCAGTTCCTTCGCCGAGACATGCGTCTTCGGCTTCGGTGCTGCGGCCGGAGCCTCGGCGCCCGTGTCTTCCGCCGAATTGTCGGCAACGTCAGATTCCGTCTGCGGCTTCTCGGCTTCGGGCGCGCTGGCCGAGCCTTCTACGGCTTCGGCCGTCTCAGCATCGGCGGCCTCAGCGTCAGCGCCTGCAGAGGTCTCGGTGTCGGCAGCCTCACCGTTTGTTGCCTCACCGTCGGCTGAATCTACGTCGGTGCCTTCGGAAGTCTCGGCGTCGGCAGCCTCGGGCTCGTCTTCGACTTCTTCGACGGTTTCGATTTCGACGCCGGCGTTGAGGTCAGGCTCTTCGTCGCCGAAGAGGGTGCCGGTCGCCTTGGCGGTCCGGCGCGAGAGCTCTTCGTATTTGTCGGCGAGTTCGGGTTCGCCGTCGATGCGCAGCACCTCGGCGTAGGCGGCCATGAGACGAACCAGTCCGCCGCCGGGCTTCTGGGTGAAGTCCTCGGCTTCGATGAGTCGGCGCGCACCGGCGATGTCGTCGAGGTCGGACTTGGCTCCGGCAGCGACGATGACGAGTTCGGTGCGGGTGTCGTTGTCGAGGTCGAGTTCTTCCGAGTTCTTCAGCAGCTCGATGGCCTTCTCGGGCTTGCCGCGGCCGCGTTCGGCGTCGGCGATCAGCGCGATGTTGTCATTCGAGCCGGAGATGCGACGGTGGGTGCGCAGTTCGCGGACGGCTTCGTCGTAGTTCTCCACGTAGTACGCGGCGATGCCGAGTGCTTCGCGGACGACGGCGACACGACCGGCGCGGGCCATGGCGGCCTTGGCGTGTTCGTGGGCGCGTTCCGGGTCGAGGTCGAGCAGCCCGCCTGCGGCGACGAGGTGCTTGGCGACCATGTCGGCGTTCTCTTTGTCCAGGGAGCGCAGCTGTGACGAGATCTCTTTGTCGAGTTCACGGCCGGTGACGCCTTCGGGAATCTCGGGTTCCTGAATGCGCGGACGGCGGGCACGCTGTTCGCGTGCGTAGTCGCCGGTGTCGGTCTTGCGGGATGCACGGCGATCGTTGTCGTTGCGACCGTAGCCGCCGCGTCCTCCGCGGTTGTCGTCCCGTCGGTTTCCGCGGTAGCCGCCACGGCGGTCATCACCGTCGCGACGTTCGCGGTTGAAGCCGCCCCGGCGATCGTCATCGTTCCGGCGGTTGCCCTGGTAGCCGCCTCGGCGGTCATCTCCACCGCGACGGTCGTCGTCGTTGCGACGGTTGCCCTGGTATCCGCCGCGTCGGTCGTCACCATCACGGCGATCCCGGTTGAACCCACCACGACGGTCATCATCGTTCCGACGGTTCTGACCATAGCCGCCTCGGCGATCGTCGTCGTTACGACGGTTGCCCTGGTACCCACCACGACGGTCGTCATCGCGGCGGTCTCGATTGAATCCGCCCCGGCGATCGTCGTCACGACGGTCACGGTTGAACCCACCACGACGATCATCGTCGTTCCTGCGGTTCTGACCGTAGCCCCGACGGTCGTCGTCGTTGCGACGATTGCCCTGGTAGCCGCCTCGGCGGTCGGACTGGCGTGGCCCGCGGCCGTCCCGGCTGTCCGGTCGACGGTTGCGATTGTTGTCGCGATCTGAGCGGTGACCGCCATCTGCGCGGCGGTTGTCCTGGCTGTCTCGCGAATCCCCTTGGGCCACGATTCTCCCTATGAAGTCTTTTCGGTGTTCCGCTCTATTCTAGTCCACTCACCGCTTCGACGCCGTGTGGGCGGGGACACGTCAGCACCTCGATTCCACTCAGCGTCGCGCCCGTTGTTCTGTGGGTCAACGCCCAGGTCACCGCCTCAGCGCTCTGTTAGAATCAAGGCGAATCCAGTGGAACGGCCGACGGCAATCGAAGAGGTTCGGCGGCAGCGGATGTCCGCGCCGCCTCGACACCAGGGGACGAATGACACCTGACGTGGGAGCTCATTGTGCGGATGACGGATGTCTCCGCGATTCCACGATCAGAATTTCCGGCCCCGTTGCCTGCCCGTCCCCCAGTGCGGTTAGTGCCTGCCCGTCCCCCAGTGCAGCCGCCGTCCCCCGCCATGTGATGACCAAGATCACTTGCCGGTGTGACCAGCATCATCGGATTGCGCATTCGGCCCCTGATTTCGCCTATTGTGATTGCCGGAAGCATGTGAATGAATGCCGCCGAAGCAGTTCGAGTCGCAGGTCAAACGGCAGATCCGCGGCCGTCCGGAAACTCCCCGACACCACAGGCTCCACTGCCGCGACTGCGCGTTCGGCCCTTCAGATCGCACAACCGTTCACCCGCTAGGAATAGGAGAAATCGTGCCAAACACACTCTTCATCGACGGACAGTGGGTTTCAGCCGTCAACGGTGGAACCCGAAAGATCCATAACCCGGCCGACGGCAGCTTCGTCGCCGAGGTGGACGAAGCCAGCCCCGCGGATACCGAGCTGGCGATCAAGGCCGCTCGTCGTGCCTTCGACTCCGGCGTCTGGTCCTCCGTTCCCGCCAGCGAACGCGGCGACCTGCTGCTGAAGTTCGCCGCCGTTCTGCGTGAGCGCAAGGACGAATTCGCGCGCGCCGAGTCCCTCGACACCGGCAAGCGCTTCGTCGAATCGCAGATCGACATGGACGACATCGCGAACTGCTTCGACTACTTCGGCAAGCTCGCCGCAAACGATGCCGGTCGCGTCGTCGACGCCGGCACCGACACCGTTGCGTCGAAGATCGTGCACGAGCCCGTCGGTGTCTGCGCGCTCATCACCCCGTGGAACTACCCGCTGCTGCAGGCCGCGTGGAAGATCGCCCCGGCCATCGCCGCCGGCAACACCTTCATCCTCAAGCCTGCCGAGCTCACCCCGCACACCGCGATCCTCACAATGCAGGTCCTCGAAGAGCTCGGTCTGCCGGCCGGGGTCGGCAACCTCATCCTCGGTGCGGGCGCCGATGCCGGTGCCCCGCTGTCGACGCACGAGGACATCGACATGGTCTCGTTCACCGGTGGTCTCGTCACCGGTCGACTGCTGTTCCGCAACGCCGCCGACTCGATCAAGAAGATCGCCCTCGAACTCGGCGGCAAGAACCCGAACGTCGTCTTCGCCGATGCCGACTTCGATGCGGCTCTGGACAATGCTCTCAACGGTGCCTTCGTCCACTCCGGTCAGGTGTGCTCGGCCGGTGCCCGACTCATCGTCGAGGAATCCATCGCCGAGGAGTTCGTCAACCGCCTCGTCGAACGTGCCGAGCAGATCCGCCTCGGCGGTCCCTTCGACGAGAACGCCGAGACCGGTCCCCTGATCTCCGAGGCTCACCGCGACAAGGTGCATGCCTATGTCGAGAAGGGTATCGCCGAAGGCGCTCGTCTGCGCTGCGGCGGCAAGTTCGGTGAAGGCGACCTGGAGAACGGCTTCTACTACCTGCCGACCGTGCTCGACCAGGTCAAGCGCGGAATGTCCGTCGTCTCCGACGAGGCCTTCGGCCCCGTCGTCACCGTCGAGACCTTCTCCACCGTCGATGAGGCTGTCGAGATCGCCAATGACACCTACTACGGTCTGGCCGGAGCAGTGTGGAGCCAGGATGCGGGCAAGACCCAGCTGGTCGCTCAGCGTCTGCGCCACGGCACCATCTGGATCAACGACTTCCACCCCTACCTGCCGCAGGCCGAATGGGGCGGTTACAAGCAGTCCGGCTTCGGTCGCGAGCTCGGCCCCACGGGGCTGGCCGAGTACCAGGAAGCCAAGCACATCTACCAGAACCTCGAGCCTGCAGTCACCGGCTGGTTCCCCGATCACACCAAGTGATCCGCCGCAGCCTGTAGACGAATACCGCAGTACAAGGAGAGATGAACAGTGAAGACTACTCATAGCTTTGATTACGTCGTCGTCGGCGGCGGCTCTGCCGGCGCAGCGGTCGCGGCCCGGCTGAGCGAGGACCCCGAAGTCACCGTCGGACTCCTCGAAGCTGGCCCCACCGACACGGACAAGGACGTCGTCCTTGAGCTCAATCGGTGGATGGAGCTCCTCGAATCCGGCTACGACTGGGACTACCCGATCGAAGAGCAAGAGAACGGCAACTCGCACATGCGCCACGCTCGCGCCAAGGTGCTCGGCGGCTGCTCGTCCCACAACTCGTGCATCGCATTCTGGGCTCCGCGCGAGGATCTCGACGAATGGGAAGAGAAGCACGGCGCAGCGGGATGGGGTTCGAAGGACACCTTCGGCCTGTACAAGAAGCTCGAGAACAATGAGCTGCCCGGCGACCACCACGGCCATGACGGCCCGGTCCGTCTGATGAACGTGCCCCCGGTCGATCCCTGCGGTGTCGCGCTCCTCGACGCCTGCGAGCAGGCCGGCATCCCTCGCGTGCAGTTCAATGAGGGCCAGACCGTCATCAACGGTGCGAACTTCTTCCAGGTCAACCGCAAGGACGACGGCACCCGGTCGTCCTCCTCGGTGTCCTACCTCCACCCGATCCTCGACCGTGAGAACCTCACGATCCTCACCGATACCCAGGCCAAGGAGCTCGAGTTCGACGAGGACGACAACTGCACGGCCGTGCTCGTAGTCAACAACGCTTTCGGCAAGACCAACCGGATCGAGGCGAAGAAGGAAGTCATCGTCTCCTCCGGCGCGATCAACACCCCGCAGCTGCTCATGCTTTCGGGCATCGGCCCGAAGGCCCACCTCGCCGAGGTCGGCATCGAGGCTCGCGTGGATTCGCCGGGAGTCGGCGAGCATCTGGGCGATCACCCGGAGGGCGTCATCTCCTGGGAGGCCAAGAAGCCGATGGTCGAGGATTCCACCCAGTGGTGGGAGATCGGCATCTTCTCGCCCACCGAGGACGGGCTCGACCGTCCGGACCTGATGATGCACTACGGTTCGGTTCCCTTCGATATGCACACTCTGCGTCAGGGCTACAAGACCTCGGAGAACTCCTTCTGCCTCACCCCGAATGTCACTCATGCGAAGTCGCGCGGCACCGTGCGCCTGCGCTCGAAGGACTTCCGTGACAAGCCGAAGGTCGATCCCCGCTACTTCACTGATCCGGAAGGCCACGACATGCGCGTCATGGTCGCCGGCATCAAGAAGGCCCGCGAGATCGTCTCCCAGGACGCCATGTCCGAATGGGCCGGCGAGGAGCTGTTCCCCGGCAAGGATGTCCAGACCGACGAGCAGATCGCCGACTACATCACCCGCACCCACAACACCGTCTACCACCCGGTCGGCACGGTGCGCATGGGTTCTGCCGATGACGAGATGTCGCCGCTGGATTCGCAGCTGCGGGTCAAGGGCGTCAACCGTCTGCGCGTCGTCGACGCTTCGGCGATGCCCGAGATCACCACGGTCAACCCCAACATCACCGTGATGATGATGGGTGAGAAGTGCGCGGAGATGATCAAGAACGGTCAGTGATCTGACCGGGCCGCCAGATGCTCAGGTCACCGAGGCGGCCCTGCGCTGATTCGATGACCTGAGTGGGACCTTCCGGCCCAGAACCGAAACGACCAAGGGGGCGCTGCGATCGCAGCGCCCCCTTCGCTTCCGCTCGTGCCAACTGTGTAGGTCATCCACGACGAAATCACGATCTGGCAAAAGTTATCGAACTTCTACCAGAATCGTCTGTTCAAAATTTACCCAAGTGGCCAGTATTCCGAACTTCTCACTTCGGACTGTCCAGCTAACACACGCTTAATGGGCACGGCGAACTCGTTCGCGACCATCAAAGGATCGCCTGGGCTATCCAGTTTGAGAAATTTCAACTGCTTCAAGGAATCCGGCACAACATCAAGGCAGTCTTCTTCAATCGCAGCGAAAATTGTAACGTCCCTACGCCCCATATAGCGACTCAAAAACGATTCGAACTCCGACCTGCACCAGTTTGACCGAAGAAATCCGTCGGAGACCCAGAAAATCACCGCATCAGAACTTCGAACGCCGCCCTCGATGGCAGTAGCCAGGTTTTGCCCGTACTCAATATCGTGAATATCAAACCAAGTAGGAACATTCCGATCCGCCAGCAGTTGCTGCAGCTCGGTTACTTCGGGTTTCCTGTCGGACTGATGGCTGAGAAATACGCGTGATTTTGCTACCCATGAACTGAAATCAAAGCCCAACTTCTCCAGTTCAAGTTTCGACTTATACTCAAATGGAATAACTATTTCCATTCCCTCCAATGTGCCGATTGAATTCAACCTCCTCTTAGACAGCGCTTCGACTAGACTCTCAGGAGTGATATCGGTGCGCACCTTTCCGCCAGCGTTAGCCAGGATTTCCTGCGCTTCAAGCGCCTTCTCTTTAGCGCTTGACGACCCAGCCAAGAATGCCAGTTCAGAAAATAATCTTAAATCATAGGGAATATCTGACCAATAAATAGTCATACCAGTCAGAACGTCTTTGTCGAAGATATTTACTCTGTTAAGGGCGCTTAGCACGTTCTCGCGATCTCCATAGTCAAACTCCCAAATTTGAATATAATGATTCATATTCCCTCCAACCGCATTCATTTAGTCTTAGTGTTGCATTCTGTAGGCTGATTCGATGCCGTGGCTTCAACCAGTGACTGGCTCAAACTCCGTGAACGCAGTCCAAGCTACTCGTTCGTGTCTTTTCCAGCCGTTCGTCGGCTGCCGGTGCGGCTGGCCAGTGTCCCCTCACGTCGCCCCTTCTTCTCATGAGGGATTTCGATATAGGGGTCACGGAACTTCGGCGCCGGTTCGACGGCCTGCGGTTCGGTGACGACCTCCTCCTCATCGTCGTATTCGTGACCGAACTGTTCGTCCCCGCCTTGGCGGCGTTCGACCTCTTCGGGCGGCAGCACCTTCTTCCAGCGGCGCATGCGCACCCGCGGCAGAATGCCTGCGTCCTCGCGCAGCGCTCGCATGAGGGCGTAGATCTGGAAGTAGGCGATGATGAAGAACGGCAGACCGACGAGGATGATCGTCGACTGCAGTGCCTCGAGTCCACCGGAGCCTGAGAACACCAGCAGTGCCGCGGTGACGACGGCGACGGCTAGGGCCCAGAAGATGCGCTGCGGCAGCGGGTTGAAGTCCTCGTGGCCGTTGTTCATCGTGTCGACGACGAGCGCTGCGGAATCCACCGAGGTGACGAAGAAGATCACCACGAGCACGATTGCGATCACCGACACGGGTCCGGCCAGCGGGTAGTGGTCGAGGAATGCGAACAGCGCTCCCGGAATGTCTCCCTGATCGACGACTCGGTCGACCAGTCCCCCGCCCTGGTTGAACTCGATGTCGAAGGAGGCGTAGCCGAAGATGCCGAACCACAGGATCGAGAAGGCCGAGGGAATAGCGAGCACGCCGATGACGAACTGGCGGATGGTACGTCCGCGGGAGATGCGAGCGATGAAGATGCCGACGAAGGGTGACCAGGTGATCGTCCAGGCCCAGTAGAAGACGGTCCACGTATTCTGCCAGCCGGTGTTGGCGAACGTGTCGTTCCACAGTGCGAGTTCGGGCAGCTGGTGGATGTAGGTGCCGAAGGATTCGAAGACGCCCTTGGCCATGAACAGCGTCGGGCCGAAGACGACGATGAAGATGAGCAGTAGTACGGCCATGACGATATTGAGGTTCGACAGGACCTTGATGCCTTTGTCGAGGCCGAGAGAGACCGAGATCGTGGCCAGCCCGCAGACGACGCCGATGATGATCAGCTGCCACAGGGCGTTCTCCGGAACGCCGATGACCTGAGCGAGTCCGCCGTTGATCTGCAGCGTGCCCAGACCGATCGAGACTGCGATTCCGAAGACGGTGCCGATGATGGCGACGACGTCGATGGTCTTGCCGATAGGACCGTGGATCTTCTCACCGAGGATGGGCTGGAAGATCGAGCTCACCCGCGGCGGCAGGTTCCGCTTGTGGATGAAGTAGGCGAAGCACAGCGCGGGCAGGGTGAAGATCGCCCAGGTGTGCAGGGTGAAGTGGTAGTACGTGAAGTTCATGGCGTCGACCGCGGCGGCGGGCGTTCCCGCTTCGATACCGAGGGATCCGCGCGGCGGGTCGCCGAAGTGGCTGACGGGTTCAGCGACACCCCAGAACATGAGGATCGAACCGATGCCGGCGGCGAAGAGCATGGCAAACCATGCACCGTTGGAGTGCTCCGGCGGTTCGTCATCGGGACCGAGCTTCGCTCGCCCATACCGGGAGGCAGCGATGTAGATGAGGAATGCGACGAAGACTGTGACGCCGAGGATGTAGAACCATCCGAGGTTGGTCAGCAGCCAATCCGAGGCGACAGAGACGCCGGCGTCGAGCTGGTCGGTGAAGAAGATCGTCCCGAGGACGAAGATGATGATCACGGCCGCGGAGGAGAAGAAGATGGCCGGGTTGGTTCGGAGTCGAAGTGCGTCGTGCAATTTATCGAGCATGGCGTACCTTCCGTAGGGATGTTGGCGTCCACACTACAGAAGCATCAATTAATTTCAACAGAATCGCTTGTCACGAACCCGTCTCACTGCGCTCCTGGCCAACCCCTGGCCGAGGCGGCCCTCCCCTATGTTCGTCCCGTTCATCTGCGGTACCCGGAAGTCCGATTACAACGAGACGGTGCCCGAACCTTGTTGGGTTCGGGCACCGTCTCCTCTGCCTCAGGCAGCTCTCACACCTCCTGGGTGAGACGTGTCAGTGTTTCGGCGCGTCAGGGTCTCCACCGTCGTCGAGAGGATCCACCCGTCCGTCGTTCTGAACGTATGGATCTCGCGGGCCGCGCCGGTCAGCACGAGGGTCGTAGTCCTCGGCCAACGGTTCCTCAGCATGAGGACGGGTTCCGCTCTCTGGCGGTTGCTGGTCAGCACGCACGTCCTGCTGTGCGTAGGGATCTCGGCGCACGAACTCCTGCGGGCCAGACTGGTCCGGCCGGGGCGCATCCTGCCGAACAGGCTGTTCGGGATAGCCGCCATTCCGCTGAGCGGGCGGGTCCTGCCGAGGCACATTCTGCTGAACGGGCTGGTCGTGGCGGACGTCGTTACGCTGGACCGGATCGTCAGGGCGATGTCCGCTCTGTTGCGTGTACTGATCGCGTTGCGGATCGGTCTGGTCAGCTGGCGGTTGCTGACGGGCGTCATTCTGCTGTGCATGCTCGTCATGCCGAGGGGGATTCGCCTGAACCTGCTCGTCGTGCCGCGGTGTGTTCTGCTGTGCAGCATCGTCGCCACGGTACTCATTTCGGTCGACTGCAGAAGCTCCATGGGCCCCAGCCGCGGCCGCCCCCGCAGCACCGGTGCCGTCTGCACGACGGGTGTCCCCCGCGTTTTCCGGCGTGTCCGGATCCAGTTCGTCAGCACGCTGCAGCTTGCGATCGTGCTCGACGCGTTCAGCTTTAACGGCCTCTTCGCGTTTCGCTGCCTCGGAATCCAGCTGCTCGGCCTCTGCCGCCTGACGATCAGCCTCGGCAGCACGAGCGTCAGCCTCAGCCTTTGCGCGCTTTGCCTCTGCTCTCTGTTTCTCGACTTCGGCCTCTCGCGCACGAACATCATGTTCGGACTCGGCAGCCTCCTGCCGAATCTGCGCGGCCTCTTGCCGCTGGTGTTCGCGCTTCTTCGCTGCCGCCTTGCGGCTGACTGCGATGATGATCCCGACGATGATCAGGACCACGACGATGGCGACGACGATCCAGATGATGGTTGATGCGTTCATGCGGTCTCTCCCTTGCTGTCTATTCGGATGTCGCTATTCACTTGCATCCGGCGCAGCGGACAGCTTCATCGTGACACGCAACACATCTATCGACAAGCATTTGGACTTCGGAGGGAGTTCGCGCCTCCAACTATCCGGACGGATCTATTCGGTGGGCCACCGGCTTGATGGCCGTCATTTGGTCGCTGGGCCGAACGTCAGATCGGATTGCCGCGAACCATCAGTTCCATGACGATCCATTTGGCGAGAGTCTCCGGGTCGACTTCGAGCATATGGGGCATCCGCAGCGTCCGCCGGCGGTCGGGAGTATCTGGAGTTCTGATGCTCACGTCGATATACGAGCTGACGTTGACCTTGGTGATGTGGACTTCGAGGATGCGCGCCCACGGCACGCCACCTTCAGGGAAACCGTCAACAGCAGCCCAGAGACCGAAGTCAGTGACGGTCACTTGTGGTGCGGGCGGCCCGGTCCATCGTAGTCCAAGGAAGCCAACAGGATTGCGCAGAAACTGCTTCGCCCGGTTGAACCCGATTGCGACCTCACCGTCGCGAGCAAGTTCGGCCTTAAGAACGTCAATTGTCTTCATCTCCATCCCTTCCCTCCTCCCCTAATTACTACCTGACGGGGGCGCAGCAACCCCGCGCCAGGTAGCAGCACCCCCGTCAGGTAGTAATAAGCACCGGCAGCACGCCCACACACGAACACAAACAACACACCCATGCGTGAATACAGTAATGGCCCCGCCCAACACAGTCGGACGAGGCCATCACCACTAAAAAATATTGCGGCAGTCACTTACTCTCCCACAACCACCAAGTTGCAGTACCATCAGCGCGAATGGGCTTAGCTACCGGGATCGGAACGGTTAACCGGGCGTTTCCCCACCACTATCACCACCGCAAAACCAACAAACCACCACCACAACCCCACAAAAACAGAGTTGTCAGCGGTAGTGGTCCAAGAACCGCACAGCGAACGCGAACACCAAAAACTATGTCATGCACACCCCACAAAACGGGGCGCATTCTCTCATCACAACCAGAAAGGCGAATAAAGACTCTTCGCACACACCAACCCCACTAAAGGGAAAAAGTTGATGAGTGATCGGTGTATTAGTACCAGTCAACTCCACACCTTACAGTGCTTCCATACCCGGCCTATCAACCCCATCATCTATAGGACACCTCCCCTGACAAAAGTCAGTTGGAAATCTCATCTCGGAGCCGGCTTCCCGCTTAGATGCTTTCAGCGGTTATCCATCCCGAACGTAGCCAACCAGCCATGCTCCTGGCGGAACAACTGGCACACCAGAGGTTCGTCCGTCCCGGTCCTCTCGTACTAAGGACAGACCTCCACAAATTTCCTACGCACGCAGCGGATAGGGACCGAACTGTCTCACGACGTTCTAAACCCAGCTCGCGTACCGCTTTAATGGGCGAACAGCCCAACCCTTGGGACCGACTCCAGCCCCAGGATGCGACGAGCCGACATCGAGGTGCCAAACCATGCCGTCGATATGGACTCTTGGGCAAGATCAGCCTGTTATCCCCGAGGTACCTTTTATCCGTTGAGCGACCACGCTTCCACAAGCCATGGCCGGGTCACTAGTCCCAGCTTTCGCTCCTGCTCGACACGTCCGTCTCACAGTCAAGCTCCCTTGTGCACTTACACTCGACACCTGATTGCCAACCAGGCTGAGGGAACCTTTGGGCGCCTCCGTTACTCTTTAGGAGGCAACCGCCCCAGTTAAACTACCCATCAGGCACTGTCCCTGAACCCGATCAGGGTCCGAAGTTAAGGAATCCACTATGGTCAGAGTGGTATTTCACCGATCGACTCCACCCCAACTAGCGTCAGGGCTTCCCAGTCTTCCACCTATCCTACACAAACCACACCGAATCCCAATACCAAACTATAGTGAAGGTCTCGGGGTCTTTCCGTCCTGCTGCGCGTAACGAGCATCTTTACTCGTAATGCAATTTCGCCGAGTTCGTGGTTGAGACAGCAGAGAAGTCGTTACGCCATTCGTGCAGGTCGGAACTTACCCGACAAGGAATTTCGCTACCTTAGGATGGTTATAGTTACCACCGCCGTTTACTGGGGCTTAAATTCTCCGCTTCACCCACAAAGTGGGTTAACAGGTCCTCTTAACCTTCCAGCACCGGGCAGGCGTCAGTCCGTATACATCGACTTACATCTTCGCACGGACCTGTGTTTTTAATAAACAGTCGCTTCTCTCTGGCCTCTGCGACCACCACCAGCACATCCCCACGCATGGTGGGTTCACCGGGATGGTCCCCCTTCTCCCGAAGTTACGGGGGCATTTTGCCGAGTTCCTTAACCACGATTCTCTCGATCACCTTAGTATTCTCTACTCGACCACCTGTGTCGGTTATAGGGTACGGGCAACACACACCCTCACGTCGATGCTTTTCTCGGCAGCAGAGGATCACCAGATCACCCCACCAATGTGGGGCGCCCATCAGCTCTCACACTCAAATGTGGGGACGGATTTACCTACCCCCACGTGCTACAACCTTAGACCGTGACTACCATCGCACGGCCTGGCTACCTTTCTGCGTCACACCTCACGCTTACCGACTCCACACTCAGGTCCCCCACTCAAACCCAACCACAGGCCCGAAGGCCTGACGGGGTCATCACGGGGTTAGTATCGTGTGTTTTGGTACTGTCGGTTGTGTGTCGGTACCAGAATATCAACTGGTTGTCCATCGACTACGCCTGTCGGCCTCGCCTTAGGTCCCGACTTACCCAGGGCGGATTAGCCTAGCCCTGGAACCCTTGGTCATCCGGTGGACGGGTTTCTCACCCGTCTTTCGCTACTCATGCCTGCATTCTCACTCGAATCGCCTCCACCACTCGTTCACACGGCAGCTTCTCCGGCAACTCGACGCTCCCCTACCCAACACCACACCATTACGGCTATACGTGGTGCTGCCACAACTTCGGCGGTGTACTTAGCCCCGCTACATTATCGGCGCTCAATCACTTGACCAGTGAGCTATTACGCACTCTTTCAAGGGTGGCTGCTTCTAAGCCAACCTCCTGGTTGTCTTCGCAACTGAACATCCTTTCCCACTGAGCACACGCTTAGGGGCCTTAGTTGATGGTCTGGGCTGTTTCCCTCTCGACAATGAAGCTTATCCCCCACTGTCTCACTGCCACGCTGAACCTTGACTGGCATTCGGAGTTTAGTTGACGTCAGTAACCCGGTAGGGCCCATCAGCCATCCAGTAGCTCTACCTCCAGCAAGAACCACGCAACGCTGCACCTAAATGCATTTCGGGGAGAACCAGCTATCACAGAGTTTGATTGGCCTTTCACCCCTAACCACAGGTCATCCCCTCCATTTTCAACTGAAGTGGGTGCGGGCCTCCACGCGCTCTTACACACGCTTCACCCTGCCCATGGCTAGATCACTCCGCTTCGGGTCTAGGACACGCGACTAGGATCGCCCTATTCGGACTCGCTTTCGCTACGGCTACCCCACACGGGTTAACCTCGCCACGCACCGCTAACTCGCAGGCTCATTCTTCAAAAGGCACGCCATCACAGTCATCTAGATACTGCTCTGACGGATTGTAAGCACATGGTTTCAGGTACTCTTTCACTCCCCTCCCGGGGTACTTTTCACCATTCCCTCACGGTACTTATCCGCTATCGGTCATCAGGAAGTATTTAGCCTTACCAGGTGGTCCTGGCAGATTCACACGAAATTCCACGAGTTCCGTGCTACTCGGGCATGCACACACTGCGAACAGTCAGCGTTTCGTCTACGGGACTCTCACCCACTCCGGTCCTGTTTCCCACCAGGTTCGACTACACCAACAACACTCACAGACCGGTCATGCTGGACCGGACCACGTACACCCCACAACACCCCTGCAGCAACACCAGCACGCTTGACACTGCACAGGTTTAGGCTCATCCAGTTTCGCTCGCCACTACTCCCGGAATCATTGTTATTTTCTCTTCCTGCGGGTACTGAGATGTTTCACTTCCCCGCGTTCCCTCCACATGCCCTATATATTCAGACACGGGTCACCACCCTCACGAGTGGCGGGGTTTCCCCATTCGGAGACCCTCGGATCAACGCCTGTTTATCGGCTCCCCGAGGCTTATCGCAGATTTCCACGTCCTTCATCGGCTCCTGATGCCAAGGCATCCACCATGCGCTCTTACACACTCACCCAACCCCCAAAAAGGGACCAGCTTCATGTGCGCGAAAAATATTGTTTCATTCACCTTAACTAGATGATGACAAGAAAAATCACATTACATAAACACCACACAAATATGGTGTTTGATGCTCGCGTCCACTATACGATTCTCAAACCACTACCAAACACCCACCACCACACAACCGCTTCACGCTGCTGCCTGTTGGTCGGGTTGGTCCTGTTGGTTGAAACCACACCCACACAATCGTGTGGGGTTTGTGATTCCAGGACCCAATAACGTGTTCGTTCTAGCCCACCCGATCACTCACCGCACCCGGGGCATTGACCCCAGCCGGGCTGTGTGGGCAAGCGGAAGAAGTGATGTTCCACCCTTGAGCTCTCATGATGACCACAGACGGGTCATGCCATGAGGATCTTAATGTGTGCTCCTTAGAAAGGAGGTGATCCAGCCGCACCTTCCGGTACGGCTACCTTGTTACGACTTAGTCCCAATCACCAGTCCCACCTTAGACGGCCCCCTCCCACAAGTGGGTTGGGACACCGGCTTCGGGTGTTACCGACTTTCGTGACTTGACGGGCGGTGTGTACAAGGCCCGGGAACGTATTCACCGCAGCGTTGCTGATCTGCGATTACTAGCGACTCCGACTTCACGTAGTCGAATTGCAGACTACGATCCGAACTGAGACTGGCTTTAAGGGATTCGCTTACCCTCACGGGTTCGCCTCTCTCTGTACCAGCCATTGTAGCATGCGTGAAGCCCAAGACATAAAGGGCATGATGATTTGACGTCATCCCCACCTTCCTCCGAGTTGACCCCGGCAGTCTCCTATGAGTTCCCACCATCACGTGCTGGCAACATAGAACGAGGGTTGCGCTCGTTGCGGGACTTAACCCAACATCTCACGACACGAGCTGACGACAACCATGCACCACCTGTACACCAGCTCCAAAGAGAAGAACTGTTTCCAGAACGGTCCAGTGTATGTCAAGCCTTGGTAAGGTTCTTCGCGTTGCATCGAATTAATCCGCATGCTCCGCCGCTTGTGCGGGCCCCCGTCAATTCCTTTGAGTTTTAGCCTTGCGACCGTACTCCCCAGGCGGGGCACTTAATGCGTTAGCTACGGCGCGGAGAACGTGGAATGTCCCCCACACCTAGTGCCCAACGTTTACGGCATGGACTACCAGGGTATCTAATCCTGTTCGCTCCCCATGCTTTCGCTCCTCAGTGTCAGTTACAGCCCAGAGTCCCGCCTTCGCCACCGGTGTTCCTCCTGATATCTGCGCATTTCACCGCTACACCAGGAATTCCAGACTCCCCTACTGCACTCTAGTCAGCCCGTACCCACTGCACGCGCAACGTTAAGCGTTGCGTTTCCACAGCAGACGTGACCAACCACCTACGAGCTCTTTACGCCCAATAATTCCGGACAACGCTCGTACCCTACGTATTACCGCGGCTGCTGGCACGTAGTTAGCCGGTACTTCTTCTGCAGGTACCGTCACTTTCGCTTCTTCCCTGCTGAAAGCGGTTTACAACCCGAAGGCCGTCATCCCGCACGCTGCGTCGCTGCATCAGGGTTTCCCCCATTGTGCAATATTCCCCACTGCTGCCTCCCGTAGGAGTCTGGGCCGTGTCTCAGTCCCAGTGTGGCCGGTCGCCCTCTCAGGCCGGCTACCCGTCGTCGCCTTGGTAGGCCATTACCCCACCAACAAGCTGATAGGCCGCGAGCCCATCCCCGATCGAAAAACTTTCCACCAACCCTCATGCAAGGATTGGTCATATCCGGTATTAGACCCAGTTTCCCAGGCTTATCCCGAAATCAGGGGCAGGTTACTCACGTGTTACTCACCCGTTCGCCACTCATCCACCAACAGCAAGCTGTCGGCTTCAGCGTTCGACTTGCATGTGTTAAGCACGCAGCCAGCGTTCGTCCTGAGCCAGGATCAAACTCTCCATAAAAAACTTTATGTTACGAATGAATCCCAGCAAGACAGCCAACCCCTCACGGGGTGAGAAGGTTGACCAAAAAATACTAACCAAACACACCATCCACCCATGTGATGCGAGAGGTTCGGCGAAGAACCACCCACCACAGGTGAACCAATGTTTGGCCAGATGATTGTCTTACCAGAAAATAAAAATGTTCTGGCATCACAACTTGTTCAAACAAACACGCTATTGGATTCTCAAACCACAAACACACACCCATCACCACACCACACAAAACGCAGCATGTTCACTGGGGGTATCAGTTTCATTTTGTGTCACCCACCCGATCGTCTGAACCCTTAGACCAAACCGTGTTTGTCCTGGTCAGACCCGGTGGAAACTCTGTCTCGAAGACGGTGTTTCCGGCGGGGCAACGAGATATAACTCTAGACCACCCCAGAGCCACCGTGCAACTCGAAACCGGAAATTCACCTGTGACACCCGTCACCAGCTCCAGATGCCCGGTTTCGCACCTACTTCCACAAGCACAAACGTACGGCTGCAGAACCCCGCCATGCTCTCGCCGGCGGCAGCAGATTGCCCTCATTGTGCAGATGATTCCCAGCGTTTCAGCGCGTCCCGACCCCTACACTGACGGGATGACTCAGAAAGAGCAGCGAGAACGACTTGGCCGCAACGACCTCGATCTCGAAGACGCCCTCATCGACGAGGCGGCCAATACAGTCACTGAGGGTGCCAAGCGGCTCAACCGGAAGTGGCCGGAACTCATCGTCACCGGGCTCTTCGGCGGCATCGATGTCGGGCTTGGCATCTTGGCCATGGTGCTCGTCAAGCAAGCGACCGGGTCGACGATCCTCGCCGGGATGGCATTTGGCATCGGCCTCCTGGCATTGAAGCTGGCGCACTCGGAACTGTTCACCGAAGAATTCCTCCTTCCGATCAACGCCGTCATCGCCGGCCAGGCGAATTGGATCCAGGTGCTCCGCCTCTGGCTGACCACTCTCGTGACGAACCTGATCGGGGGCGCGGTCTTCGCCTGGCTGATCGTTATCGCCCTCCCGGATTACCACAAGACGATTGCGGATATGGCGCTCGGCTATATCAACCAGTCTTCACTCATCGTCATGCTCGCCCTCTCACTACTGGCCGGCGCGACAATCACTTTGTCAACCCGTATGCAGCAGGGAACACAGAACGACGTCGTCAAGGCGATCGTCTGTATGATCACCGGTCTGTTGGTGATCGGCGTCAGCATGCTGCACGGAGCTATCAATGCGATCGTCATCTTCGCCGCCATGATGACGGGCGCGGACATTTCGATCCTCGATTTCCTGCAGTGGTTCGGAATCGTGATCCCGTTCAACATGCTCGGCGGACTGCTGATCATTACCCTGCCCCGAATCGTGCGCACTCGCCGCGTGCTCTGGGCAGTACGCCAAGGCCGCATCTCTCTCGAGGACCTCGAAGAACAGGGTTCCTGAATCCGTGGTTCAGGCTCCGCGGTAGCCGGGCATCAGCCGGTCGCTGTCGACGATCTGCTTGCCCAGCGGCATGAGCGAGACGGGGATGAGTTTGATGTTCGCCCAGCCGAGCGGGATGCCGATGATCGAGATGAACAGCGGGATCGACGTGACGACGTGTCCGATGGCGAGCCAGACGCCGGCGACGATGAGCCAGATGATGTTGCCCAGGGTGGTCGCCACACCGGCCGGGCGGGTTTCGATGACCTCGCGGCCGAAGGGCCAGAGTGCGTAGTTTCCGATGCGGAAGGACGCGATGCCCCACGGGATGGTGACAATGAAGATGCAGGCGATGATGCCGGCGGCCCAGTATCCGAGTGCCAGCCAGAGGCCGGAGAAGATGAACCAGATGATGTTGAGCAGAGTGCGCATGATCTCCTCGTGCGTTCGTCAGTCGGTATTCGTTCGGTTGTCCGTCATCTGCCAGTCTGCTCGATGACCGCATGCTTTTCCATGGTGATGCCCCCACATCGGCGATACGGTTGACCGCAGTCTGCCAGAGCGCACGCTGATTGACCGCGTTCCGTTGGCCGCAGAGCTGCCGCTGAAGCCGCCTCTACAACTCGGCCTTTTGTATTCGCGGATGACAAGGTTTCCCATTGTCGAACGGGCCTAACCGGAGTGAATACGACAATGCCGCGCCCTCCGGGAGCGGAGGACACGGCATTATCAGTGACGGAGGTTGCTCAGCCGACGATGTCGACAGCACCCAGGGTCTTCTTGCCTCGGCGCAGGAGGACGACTCCTCCAGCTTCTGTCGAGAGCACATCATCGGAAGTCAGAGTCTGCTCCTGGTCGGCGACCTTGACGTTGTTGACGTACGCTCCTCCGTCCTTGATGGCACGGCGAGCCTCACCCTTGGACTTGACGATGCCGGAAGCGACGAACGCATCCGCAACAGGCAGGCCTTCGGCCAGCTGGGTCGTCGACACCTCACCGCGCGGCAGCTCGGAAGTTGCCGCACCCAGCGTCGACGAATCAAGGCCGGTGAGCTCTCCCCCGCCGAAGAGGGCGGAGGCCGCGGCGATGGCCTGTTCGTAAGCCTGGCGCCCGTGGACCAAGGTGGTGACATCCTCGGCGAGGGCCTTCTGCGCTACACGGGTGTGCGGGGCAGCAGTGAACTCGGCTTCGATGGCTTCGATCTCGTCGAGCGGGCGCAGCGAGAACACCTTGAGGTACTTCACCACGTCGCGGTCGTCGGCGTTGAGCCAGAACTGGCTGAACGCGTACGGGCTGGTCAGCGACGAATCGAGCCACACGGTGCCGGATTCTGTCTTGCCGAACTTCGTGCCGTCGGCCTTCGTGATCAGCGGGGTAGCCAGGGCATGGACGGACTTCTGCTCGACGCGACGGATGAGGTCGACGCCCGAGGTGAGGTTGCCCCACTGGTCGGAGCCGCCGGTCTGCAGGGAGCAGCCGTAGCGGCGGTTGAGTTCGAGGTAGTCGTTGCCCTGGAGGATCTGGTACGAGAACTCGGTGAAGGAGATGCCGGCTTCGCTGTTGAGGCGCGCGGAGACGGATTCCTTCGCGAGCATCCGGTTGACCGGGAAGTGCTTGCCGATGTCGCGGAGGAAGTCGATGGCCGACAGCTGCGAGGTCCAGTCGAGGTTGTTGACGATCTGGGCGGCGTTGGGGCCGTCGAAGTCGAGGAACTTCTCGACCTGGGTGCGAATCTTCGCCACCCATTCCTCGACGACCTCACGTGGGTTGAGCGTCCGCTCCCCCGACATGCGCGGGTCGCCGATGAGGCCGGTGGCGCCGCCGACGAGGGCGAGCGGATTGTGGCCGGCCTGCTGGAGGCGGGCGGCGGTGAGCAGCTGGACGAGGTTGCCCATGTGCAGGCTCGGGGCCGTCGGATCGAAA
The DNA here is from genome assembly GCF_056837565.1 of Brevibacterium sp. OS20. Classification (NCBI taxonomy): domain Bacteria; kingdom Bacillati; phylum Actinomycetota; class Actinomycetes; order Micrococcales; family Brevibacteriaceae; genus Brevibacterium; species Brevibacterium sp. OS20. The sequence continues at coordinate 2,514,352 of NZ_CM166367.1, forward strand.
CCGACATAATAGGTCAGCGACTCCTCGGCCAGGGCTTTCTGCAGGGCGGTCTCGTCGGTGGAAACTGCGACGAGCCCGCGGGCCTTGAGTTCGCTGAAGATGTCGGTCACTTCGGTCCTTTCGAATCTGAGGTCTGTGCCGGCGCGGAGCCGACGGGATCAATTCTACGTGCTCGCCGAGGTGGGACTTCCCTTGCCTGCCATCTGAGCTCCTGCTGCACAGAGCATCGTCGGAATCGTGTCCGATCAGGATTCTCTGTCGCGTGGGTTATTCAGACCGAGTTCACGCTCCAATTCTTCCTGGCTCACTCGCCCGGTTTCCCGGCGAGCAACAGCCGCAGCGCGAACATCCTCTTCATCTTCGAGCACACGGCGACGTCTGTCGAAAGGATTGGGCTGGTTCTCACGGGACATGGATCTATTGTCTGCCTTTTGGTCCGAACACGGCTATGTCCGCCAGCTGTCTTCGTCAATTTCTTTGGCGGAACAACTGAAGAAACACTAGATTGTGGCACGTTGCCGTTCTTAGAATGAGCGTATTCGAGGAGGCAACAATGACTGCTCACTCATACGATTCGGCACAGTCGTCCGAGCTCGAGCAGGACGGACTGACCCACGCTGAGGCACAAGATGCGATCAATACCTACGCCAAGCACGTCCGACCTCGGATCAGGCACGAGCAGGGCTCCGTGCGAGGTTGATCGCGCTCACTTCAACGACCTCCCACTGGCGTCTGAGGCCACTCAGAAGCAGGCTGTGCGCACCGCAGATGCCCGGGCCCGACTCGTCCAGGACGAAGGTGTGGCCACCTATCAGACTCTCGCAGAGCTCCGCGGAACCAGAGAAGGCGGTGCACGGTCGTGAGTCAATCGACTCCGTAGAGACAATCGGCTGTTCACCGTGGAGGTCAAAGGGAAGACGCTCGTCCCCGCTATCCAGCTCTTCGCAGATGGGCAGCTTGACGAGCTCGTCAGCGAGCACCTCGTGAAGCCGCTGCTGTCTACTGGCATGGAGCCCTGGTCGTTGTGGTCGTGGCTGACCAGCCCCACGGGGCTGCTCAGCGGAGAGTTTCCCGCCGAGGCGGTCGTCATCGATCAGAAACGTGTGCTTCGCACAGTCGAACGTCAGGTCGCAGACCTCGAGTTTCCCGTTCGCGTATGAGTCTGGTCCTCGGGCCCGAAGATCTCGGCGTTATCATGGTCTCGCTTCTCAGCTGAGACCGTGTCCTCTCATCGGCGCGTGGAGGAGCTCTGCCTCAATCGCACCACCAGGGCCGCAATTGCCCAGACCACAAGAACACCCAGACCGACCACTCCGAAGATCTCAGCGAATCCCATCGCCATTCCCGCTCCGATGTTGGGATCGCCGGGGATCGATTTGCTGTCCCAGTACAGTCCGAGGCCATACAGTCCCGCGCCGAGGAGGATGATCACGGTACCGCCGATGAGCAGGATCGTTCTTCTCCGCATGCTTCGGACCTCCTTACGAGATCGTTGATGTGAAGGGCCGGTGCCTGGACCAACGGATTTCATCCGCTCATCCGGGCACCGGCCCTCACGTCAGTGTCTTATTCTTCAGCCTCTCACACGCTGCGAGCCGACCCGGCGAACTCACGCAGACGCGTGACCTCGGCCTTCGCGTTGGCGATCTGCTGATCGACGGCCGAACGTGCCGTGCCGCCCTTGGCGTTGCGCGAATCGATCGAACCGAGCGTCGTGAGCACTTCACGAACGGCCGGAGTCAAATGTGAAGAGATCCCCGCAAAATCCTCGTCGGAGAGGTCCCACAGTTCGACATCCCGCGATTCGGCCAACTGCACGCATGCGCCGGAGAGTTCATGAGCCACACGGAACGGCACGCCTTCACGGACGAGCCATTCGGCAATATCAGTAGCCAAAGCGAATCCACGCGGAGCCAGGTAGGCCATCCGCTCGGTGTCGAACTTCAGCGTCGCGATCATCCCGGTGAACGCCGGCAGCAGCAGCTCGAGAGTGTCAGTGGCGTCGAACACCGGCTCCTTGTCCTCCTGCAGATCCCGGTTGTACGCCAACGGCAGCGCCTTGAGCGTCGACAGCAGGCCGGTGAGGTCACCGATGAGGCGACCGGACTTGCCGCGGGTGAGCTCGGCGACGTCGGGGTTCTTCTTCTGCGGCATGATCGACGATCCTGTCGAGTACGCGTCATGCAGGGTGACGAACGAGAACTCCTTCGTTGCCCACGCGATGACTTCCTCGGACAGGCGAGAGAGGTCGATGCCGATCATCGTCGTGATGAACAGGTATTCGGCGAAGACATCGCGCGAGGCGGTGCCGTCGATGGAGTTCTCCACCGAATCGTTGAATCCGAGGTCCGCGGCCACCGCCTGCGGGTCGAGCCCCAACGACGACCCTGCCAGAGCACCCGAACCATAGGCCGAAACTCCTGCTCGCGCATCGAAATCAACGAAGCGGGCGACGTCGCGCAGCAGCGGCCACGCATGAGCGAGCAGATGATGGGCCAGCAGCACCGGCTGAGCGTGCTGAAGGTGCGTGCGCCCGGGCATCGGCGCCTCGGGGTGTTCTTCGGCCTGAGCGATGAGCACCTCGACGGTGTCGAGCACGAGACCGGCGACCTCACGAGCATGGTCGCGCAGGTACATCCGACCCATCGTCGCGATCTGGTCATTGCGGGACCGCCCGGCACGCAGCTTCCCGCCGAGCTCAGGCCCCGCGATCTCGATGAGTCCGCGCTCGAGCGAGGAGTGCACGTCCTCATCAGATTCGGCAGCCACGTATTCGCCGGATTCGACTCGGCGTAGCAGCTCGTCAAGCGCCGAGTGCATCCCCGACAGCTCGTCATCGGAGAGCAGTCCCGCGTGGTGGAGGACCTTCGCGTGGGCCTTGGACCCGGCGATGTCGTACTTCGCCAGGCGCCAGTCGAAGTCCGTGGACTTGCTCAGCGCGGCCAGCGCATCGGCCGGACCGTCGGAGAATCGTCCGCCCCACAGGCTCAGTCGTTCGCTCACAGATCGTCCTTTCCCACCAGCACGGATGCGCCGGTCCGTTCATTGAAATGATGAAACTCAGTTGTCATTGTTCCAGGATTTGCTCGGTCCGGCTGGTTCCATCCCCATCCGAACGTCGCCGAGGCGGCCCCTCCGTCCCGCACGAAAGCGCGGCCCCCGGATGGCTCAGCCCTCGGCCAATCCGCCCGCGGCGTATTCGAGGAAGGTCTCGGCCAGGGCCGCTCCCCCGACTGCCGCATCGGCGATGACAAGCACGGTGTCGTCGCCGGCCAGGGTTCCGAAGATCCCGACCATCGAGGATCGGTCGATCGCCGAGGCCAGATACTGCGCGGCTCCCGGCGGGGTGCGCAGCACGACAGTATTGTCCTGGGAGACTGCGGAGACGAGCAGCTCCTCGAGGATCCGCGGCAGTTTCGCATCGAGGCTCTCCCCCGTCGACTGCTGCAGTGACCGGTCCCCGCCCTCACCGGGGACGGCGTACACGGATCCCGCGGTGGATCGGATCTTCACAGCCCCCACCTCGGCGAGGTCGCGCGACAGGGTCGCCTGGGTGACGGTGATGCCCTGCGTCGCGAGCGCCTCGGCGAGTTCGATCTGGCTTCGCACGGATTGGCGGGTGATGAGGTCGATGATCTTCTGCTGTCGGGCAGTCTTCGTCAGCGGTGCACTGTTATTCGTCTCGGCCATCATCGCTCCAGGAGGAAGGTCATGAGCGCCTTCTGCGCGTGGAGGCGGTTCTCGGCTTCATCGAAGACCACCGAGGCGGGGCCGTCGATGACCTCGGCCGTGACCTCTTTGCCGCGGTAGGCGGGCAGGCAGTGGAGGAAGATCGGATCGTTGCCGGCCTCCATGAGTTCCTGGCTGACCTGGAACTTCATAAACGGTGAGGCCTCGTCGTCGCGTCCGGCCGAATCCTGGCCCATCGACACCCAGGTGTCGGTGACGAGGACGTCGGCGCCGGTCGCGGCTGCGACCGGGTCGTCGGTGACGGTGAGCGACCCGCCGGTCTGCGCGGCGAGGGCCTCGGCTTCGGCGACGATCGCGGCATCGGGCTGGAAGCCTGCCGGTGCTGCGATGCGCACATGCATTCCGGCGTTGACTCCACCCAACGCGTAGGAGTTGGCCATGTTGTTCGCCCCGTCGCCGAAGTACGTCATGGTCTGGCCCTTCACGTCGCCGCGGTGTTCGCGGATGGTGAGCAGGTCGGCGAGGATCTGGCAGGGGTGGAAGTCGTCGGACAGCGAGTTGATGACGGGCACAGAGGAGTGCTCGGCCATCTCTTCGAGGCCTGACTGGGCGTAGGTGCGCCAGATGATCGCCGAGACCATCCGGGACATCACCTGCGCGGTGTCGGCGATGGATTCCTTATGCCCGAGCTGCGCCTCACCGGGGTTGATGATGAGCGGCTGCCCGCCGAGTGCGGCGATGCCGGCGGCGAACGAGACCCGGGTGCGCGTCGAGGTCTTGTCGAAGATGACGGCGGCGGTCTGCGGGCCGGCGAGCGGGGTCCGCGAGTAGGGGGCGGCCTTGAGTTCGACGGCGAGGTCGAGGACCTCGGCCTGCTCGGCCGGGGTGAGGTCCGTGTCCTTGAGGAAGTGGCGTGTCATAACGTGTCCTTCGAAAGTCTTAAGTAGGTGATGCCGGCACCGAGGTGGCCCGCCGTTCCGTGCCAACGCTGGCTTGTCGTCAGTGCCGAGTCCGCGGGGCGGCTGAGTTCGCGGCTCAGCCGGTGATGAGTCCGGGCAGGGCGTCGATGAACGGGGTGAGTTCGTCGGTGGTGATGGTCAGCGGCGGGGCGAGGCGCAGGCGTCCTGGTGCGACGGGGTTGATGATGAACCCGGCTTCGAGCGCGCGAGCCGCGACGGCCTTCGAGTCTGGGACCTGGCCGTCGGCGGCTCCGGCCGCACCGTCACCTGACGCACCGGCTGTCAGTTCGAGTCCGAGCAGCAGTCCCTTGCCGGTGATCTCGCCGATGCCGTCAACCTCAGCCAGTTTTGCCTTGAGCCAGTCACTGGTCTCGGTCACGTGGTCGAGGAGGTTGTCCTTCTCGATCGTCTCGAGCACGGCGAGTCCGGCCGCGCAGGCGATCGGGTTGCCGCCGAAGGTCGTGCCGTGCTGACCGGCTTCGAGCAGCTTCGTGTTCGCATCCCCGACGGTGATGGTGGCACCGATCGGCATACCTCCACCGAGGCCCTTCGCCGAGGTGATGATGTCCGGGACGACGCCTTCGCCGATCGACCAGTCCTGGTGGGCGAACCAGTATCCGGTGCGCCCGATGCCTGACTGCACCTCGTCGAGGACGAGCAGCGCGCCGGCTTTCGTCGTGAGTTCGCGGGCGGCCTTGAGGTAGCCCTGCGGGTGCTTGCGCACGCCGACTTCGCCCTGGATAGGTTCGATGAATACGGCGGCGGTGTTGTCGTTGATCGCTGCGGCCAGTGCCTCGACATCGCCGTAGGGGACGTGGACGACTCCGGGGACACCGGGGGCGAAGGGCTCACGGTAGGCCTCCTTCGCCGTCAGCGCCAGTGATCCCATGGTGCGGCCGTGGAAGGCGCCCTCGACGGCGATGATGAAGGGGCGTCCCCCTCCCCCGGCGCGGCGGGCCATCTTGAAGGCCGCCTCGTTGGCTTCGGTGCCGGAGTTCGAGAAGAACACGGCGGAGCCGGTCGGCAGGTTGAGGATCTCGTGGATCTTGTTCGCCAGTGCGATCTGGGGCGGCGAGGTGAAGAAGTTCGATATGTGGCCGAGCGTCGAGGCCTGCTCGGTGATGGCATTGACCCACGCGGGGTGGCAGTGGCCCAGGGCGTTGACGGCGATGCCGGCGAGCAGGTCGAGGTACTGCTTGCCCGCCGCATCCCACACATAGGAGCCTTCGCCGCGCACGATGTCGAGCTGCGGGGACCCGAACACCGGGGACAGCACACGGGAGAAATCGTCCCGCCACGTCTGGGCTTGATCGGAAGTCTGCCCGGTCGAAGCCTGGTCGGTCGTCTCGGTCATGAACGTCCTCCATTGCTGTCGTTGCTAGCGTTCAAACCATCCGTTGGGGCCGCCTCGGCGGGGTTCGTCTGGTGCCCGTCGCCCAGCGGTGCGGGTTCGACGATGGTGTCCTCGACCATGGTGCCGATGCCCTCCGAGGTGAAGACCTCGAGGAGGAGGGAATGCGCCATCCGGCCGTCGATGATGTGAGCCTGCTTGACCCCGTGCTCGATCGCTTCAAGCGCCGCGGTCATCTTCGGGATCATCCCCGAATCGAGCGACGGCAGGAGCTCGCGCAGCTTGTCCGGGTCGATGCGGGAGATGAGCGAGGACGTGTCCGGCCAGTTCGCGTAGAGGCCAGGCACATCGGTGAGCATGATGAGTTTGTGCGCCTTGAGCGCCTTCGCCACCGCCGAGGCGGCCAGGTCCGCATTGATATTGAGTGGCTTCCCCGCCTCTCCCCCGATCTCCGAGGCGATGGAGCAGATGACGGGCACCCTTCCGGCGTCGAGGAGTTCGGTGAGCACGGTGGTGTTGACCTGGGCGATCTCGCCCACTCGGCCGAGGTCGATCACTTCGCCGTCCACCTCAGCGGTGGTTTTGTTCGCGAGCAGAAGGTCCGCGTCTTCACCGGACAGGCCGATCGCGGCGTCGCCGTTCTGGTTGATCCGGGACACGATGTCGCGGTTGACCTGGCCGGACAGGACCATGCGGATGACTTCGGCGGCTTCCTCGGTGGTCACGCGCTGCCCGGCTTTGAACTCGGATTCGATGCCCAGACGTTTGAGCATCGCCGAGATCTGGGGGCCGCCGCCGTGGACGACGACGGGGCGGATGCCGGCGAAGCGGAGGAAGGCGATGTCATCGGCGAAGGACTGCTGCAGCTCCGGGGAGACCATGGCGTTGCCGCCGTATTTGATGACGATCGTGGCACCGGCGAAGGTCTTGATCCAAGGCAGCGCCTCGGTCAGTGCTTCGGCCTTGACCTGGGCGGCGGCGAGCCGGGCGGCCGTGGATTTCGTGGACATGTCGACGGGGGTGTTCATGAGGAGTAGGCGCTGTTCTCTTCGACGTAGTCGTGGGTGAGGTCCGAGGTCCACACAGTGGCGGTGTCAACGCCGGCGTGGAGGTCGATGGTGACGTCGACGGTGCGGTCGAACGTGACGTTCGCGGGGTCTTCGTCGGGGCCGGAGGCCGTGCACACCTGGACGCCGTTGATGATCACATCGATCTGGGTGGGATCGAAATCCGCCGAGGTGGTTCCCACCTGAGCGACGACACGACCCCAATTCGGGTCCTCCCCGAAGATCGCGGCCTTGAACAGCGCCGAGCGGGCCACTGAGCGGGAGACTTCGACGGCGTCTTTCTCGCTGGCGGCACCGCGTGTGGTGATGGCGATGTCGTGGTGGGCGCCTTCGGCGTCGACGTGGAGTTGGTGCATGAGGTCGAGGCAGAGTTCGCGCAGCAAGGTGGTGAACTCGTCGGCGTCGACGTCGGCGTCATGGGCGCCGGAGGACATGAGGATGACGGTGTCGTTCGTCGACATGCAGCCGTCGGTGTCGAGGCGGTCGAAGGACTGGCTCGTCGAGGCACGCAGAGCCTGGTCGAGCACGGTCTGGTCGAGTTTCGCGTCGGTGGTGATGACGACGAGCATCGTCGCCAGGCCTGGGGCGAGCATGCCCGCGCCTTTGGCCATTCCGCCGATCGTGTACCCACTGGCGCCGGTGCGGGTGGCGACCTTCGCCACGGTGTCGGTGGTCATGATCGCTTCGGCGGCGGCTTGGCCGGATTCGACGCTGTTGTCGGCTGCAGCGACGAGCGGGGCGAGGTTGGCAACAATCGAGTCGCGGAAGTCCTGGCCGCCGACGCCGATGAGCCCGGTCGAGCAGACGAGCACGTCATCGGCCGGGGTGGCGGTGCCGGCGTCGGTGAGGAGTTCGGCGGTGGTCTGCGCGGTAAGCGTGGTGGTCTCGTAGCCGAAGTCGCCGGTGTAGCAGTTCGCTCCCCCGGAGTTGAGGACGACGGCGCGGGCCTGCCCATCGGCGGAGGCTTTCTGGGACCACAGAACAGGGTTGGCCTTGCACCTATTCGAGGTATAGACGGCGGCGACGGCGGTGTCGGGGCCGTTGTTGACCACGAGCGAGAGGTCTTTGGTGCCAGACGGCTTGAGTCCGGCGGTGAGTCCGGCAGCGGTGAAGCCGAGTGGGGCGGTGACGCTCATGGGGCGACTCCTTCGAGGGGAAGTGCGGTGGTCTCGTCGAGACCGAGGGCCAGGTGGATAGATTGGATGGCTTGACCGGCAGTGCCTCGCACAAGGTTGTCCAGTGCCACGACGACGAGGATCTTGCCTGCGCGTTCGTCGACGGTGAACTGGATTTGCGCGACGTTCGATCCGGTCGTCGCCGCGGTCTGCGGCCACTGGCCGTCAGGGAGGACGCGGACAAAGGGTTCGTCACCGTAGGCCTGAGCAAAGGAAGCGGCCAGCTGGTCCTTGAGTGCTGCGGTGTCGAGGAGTCCTTCAGCGGTCCGCGGTGCCGCTTCCCCGGCGTCGGCGGTGATGGTCGCGAGGATTCCGCGGGCCATGGGCACGAGCGTGGGGGTGAAGGAGATGCGAGTGGGTCCGTCGGCGGCGTCGGCGCCGAGGACTCCGTTGAGGTTCTGTTCGATCTCGGGCACATGCCGGTGCGTGCCACCGGTGCCGTAGGGCGAAGCATTGCCGAGGATCTCTGAGGCGGTGAGATGCGGCTTGAGCGCCTTGCCAGCCCCGGAGACACCATTGGCTAAGACTGCATTGAGCCCGGCAGGTGCGGCGAGTCCTGCCTGAATGAGCGGTGCGAGCCCGAGGCTCACTGCGGTGACATTGCAGCCGGGCACAGCGATGCGTTTCGTCGACTTCAGTGCTTCGCGCTGCTTCGTGCCATCTGCGGTGAGCAGCTCGGGCAGACCGTAGGTCCAGGTGCCCTGGTGCTCGGAGCCGTAGAACTTCTCCCAGGCGGCAGAGCTGATAAGCCGGTGGTCGGCGGCGAGGTCGACAATGAGGGTGTCGGGGCTCGTCTGCTCGAGTTCGGCGGCGATCTGTCCGGACTGACCGTGCGGGAGCGCGAGGATGACGACATCGTGGCCGGCGAGCACCTCGGCGGTGGACTCCTGGACCACGAGGTCAGAGAATCGGGGAAGATGGGGTTGATGTCGGCCGAGCTTCTCACCCGCGGTGGAATGTCCGCACACCGTGGTGACGTTCAAGTGGGGGTGAGTGCTCAGCAGCCGGAGGACCTCTCCCCCGGCGTATCCGGTGGCACCGGAGACGGCAACCGTAAGATCGTTCATATGTATAACCATACCAGGCAATTAATTTATATGCAGGAGGCGTCATGACCCAGGCAGTTCGTGCGATGCAGGCCGGTGGACCGGAGGTCCTTGAGTTCGGTGAGATCGAGACCCCGAAGCCGGGCCCCGGTGAGGTACTCGTCAACGTCGAGGCTGCGGGCGTGAATTTCATCGACACGTACCGTCGTTCGGGTGTGTATCCGATGGAGTACCCCCACATCGTCGGGTCCGAGGGCACAGGTCGCATCGCCGAGGTTGGCGAAGGCGTCGAGAGCTGGCAGGTTGGTGACCGTGTCGCCTGGCATGAGGCACCAGGGTCGTATGCGACGCAGGTTGTCGTGAACACGGATAACCTCCTGCGCGTGCCGGAAGGCGTATCCGCCGAGGTGGCTGCGGCGATGCCGCTGCAGGGGCTGACTGCGCAATACCTGGCGACGAGCTCGCATGAGATCAAGCCGGGACAAACGGCACTCGTGCACGCCGGTGCCGGTGGTGTGGGACTGCTGCTCACGCAGATCATCAAGCACTTGGGCGGCAATGTCATCTCGACGGTGAGCACGGACGAGAAGGCGGAGCTGTCGCGGAAGGCCGGCGCGGATGACGTGTTCCTCTACGGTGAGGGCGTTGATATCACGGCGAAGGTCAAGGAGCTCACCGATGGTGAGGGCGTCGATGTCGCATATGACGGTGTCGGCAAGGACACCTTCGATGCATCTTTGGCATCGATCAAGCCGTTGGGTTCGATGGTGCTCTTCGGCGGGGCATCGGGTCAGGTCCCTCCGTTCGACATTCAGCGCCTGAACTCCTCGGGCGGAATCTTCCTCTCCCGTCCCTCTCTGGCCTGGTTCGTCCGCAGCTCGGAGGAGCTGGCGAAACGTTCGGCAATGCTCTTCAACGGCATCGAGCACGGCTGGCTCAACTTCCGAGTGGGTGCGACTTTTACCCTGGCCGATGCGGCAGAGGCACATCGGGCGCTCGAGGGGCGGAAGACGACTGGCAAGGTTGTGCTGACTGTATGATCAGGGCCTCAACTTGAAATTAGGCCGGGTTCTCCAACCATGGTGAACCCGGCCACTGCATAATCCATTCACCAGGCCAAACTGAAAGACAGGATTTAACCCATACCAATTGAGGCACGTCGAACACCTCCAGCGATGAGCGGTCGGGTCGATCAATTTCACGATGCAATTTGACGGCTCCTTACCTCTGGACGAATCTCTATAGCATTCAGAACCTAACACCACTTACGCCCCTAACTGCCTGGTAGATGGCCCTCCGCCCAATCGAGCAATCTACTTCCGCCACGCTCCAACGGCCCGAACTCGGGACTAAGCAGGCTAGAATCCCGTTATGAGGCTCATCGCGGTGGCTTTAAAGTTGGCGGTAGGCAAACTTGAGTTGATCCAGCCCAGATGAACGGTGCGCCGAACGACCACCAATGCAAGTTAGTACCATCTTCGTCGAAGAAGCAGTAGCAGGCGAGAACCTGCAGCTCGAAATCGTACGCGGTCGCAGGTAACCGTGGTAGGACAATGTTGACCAACCACCGTTGAAATTACCGCCAAGGTGGCCGAGTAGGTTGGAGGAAAGATGGCACGGCAGGGCGTAGACTTCGAACGTGGCATGGCACGTCTAGCCTCGTATGCCCGGTTCCATGGGCATGCAAACCCTAAGAACAATGAAGTATGGCTCGAATGGAGGGTCGGACTTTGGGTGCGCGAGTTGCGGGAGAAGCGTCGTGCGGGAAAGCTCTCGGAGAACCAGGTCGCCGATGCCCTCAGAATTGGCGTGCGTTTTGAACCGCCGTACCGGGACAAACCTGTCCGACTTACCGGAGCGCAGCGCCGCGAGGCTGAGCAACTGGTACGGCTAGAGAAGCTCAGGCCGTTCTACAAGAAGCACGGGCACATCAACGTGAAGCAGATCGAGGGAGTGGACGGTTGGCCACGTGCGGGAGGATGGATTGCACGCCTACGCCAAGCTTATCACCATGGGAAGCTGCCGGTGTCGGTCATCGAAAAGGCGGAGGCGATGGGAATAACGTGGAAAGCCAAGTCGCCCCCACGTCAAAATTGCGCCTCGGTTGCTGATTCTCGACCGTGAGGTCAACAGTAACTTTTCCGCTTCCTCAGCTACCGACCTCGACTGGATCAGCAGCCTGAGCATTGGAGTGTTGTCGACAGCAAGGTCAGGCAAACAGCGGAACACGGCACTAAATTTCACCCACACCTGAGTACCAGTAAGGCGGCAATGGGGCCCACCTCGCGCACTTCGGGTTCGTCGGCAAGCTCTAACAGTGATCCAGTGAAGCAAACTAGCCGCGAGAAGTCGCAGACCACCAGCCGATCGTCTTTGCGCAGGGTGTTAAGGCAACACTCCCGTTCGGGGCGGAACACGCCCTTCCTTCCAGAAGTCTTCGCGGAAGAACTGGTCGCAGATAGCAGTCTTGAGTTGACTAGGCCGTCGATCGCGAAGGTGATGCTTCGTGCCGACGCGTGCAAAACTGAGGTCCAAATCTTCTCCTGGTGACATCAGACGAAGACCCTAATCACGGAAAGTACCCGGCTTACATGCCTCCGGAGCAATTCTCTATTTAGAAGAGTTTGCAGTGGACGTGATAAGGAAGACTCTGTCAGCAAAGTACGACCCGAAGCAGGGCGGGGGTTGCGGAATTTTGACTGCTTGTACAGCTATGCCGCATATAGCTCGTTTGTGGAGAGTGGATGTGCATCCCTGGACAGTGCGACAATCTGGTCGTGAGCACACTCTCGTCCCGAGCCGAACAAATCGCAGCCTACCTCGTCCGCCACGACAAGGGCGCAGAGGTCATCCCGTACGACACCGACGGCCGTCAGGGAGCCGTCGACTACCAGCTCCAGTGGCCAGATGGCACCGTCGGCGCTCTGGAGGTCACACTGGTTACGGACCGAGCTTCAATCGTTTGGCAGGGCATGGCGATGAAGGACGGATGGAGATGGCCGGCCGAAACGTCTTGGGACTTCCGACCAAACAAAGTGAGCTTCCCGTACAAGAAGACCAAGCAGGCGGCGATCCGGGCTGTGCGACTCTGCGATCATTGGTCCGTGGATGATCCCGCCGAACTATCAGCTAAGGTCTTGGCTGCCGAGCCAGAGCTCGCAATGTTTGGCCCAGATGGCGTCGGAAGACTCAGCCGCACTGGCCTCAAGCCAGGGATCACGCCCTTCCAGAGCACGAGGGCTGAGTTCACAGAGGCGGCACCAGAGGACTTCGCACGAGTGGTCGAGTCCTGGCACGAGCACCCACACCTTACACCGCACCTAGAGAAGGTGAAGCGCGCGCCTCTTGCTTCCCAGCGTCAATTGTTCGTAGTCGTCGTAGACGAAGCACTGCCATCTCGCTTTTTCACGGACGACTTCGATGAGCCCCAATCAGCCCCACAGGGATTCGAGGACCTCGACGCACTTTGGGTCTGGTCCAACTATTGGCATCGGTACCTTGTCTATCGCGCAGGTACTTGGGCCTGGCTCGATTTTCCACCGAAGTAGATGGATCACGTCAGACCTTGCCTCCACCACGCCGCCGGAGCGCATCGTGCAAACCGGGCAGCCCATCAAGGCAAGTTCGCGCCCATGATGCACGAAGTGTTTGACCAGCGCCTGACGCCGCGATGACTGCTCGCCTCAAACGTCGGCGCACCATGTCATAGTCTTAGACATCATGCACCTGCATGTTCCTTGGGAAAGCGTTCGGGGCTCTCGATTATAGCCCGTGCCCGAGCGCGCTACACGATGGAGCCGAAGATGACGCTGGTCGAACTGGACGTTTCAACAGCACGAGATGCAAAAGATCCCGACTTTCAGCTCGCCATTCGGAACTGCAACAGCATCAATGAAGCCGCCATCTCCTTGCGGCGTGGTGCCCTAAATATAAAGTACGGACCGAACGGCCTAGGCAAGAGCACCATCGCGAAAGCATTGACATTAAACGCCGAATGCAACGGGGATCTGAAAGAACTTACCCCGTTCAAGCATCGAGCTCAGGAGGAGGCGCCGCTCCCCGAAGTGGCCGGAGCCGAGAGCATCAAGAGCGTACTGACATTCAATGATGAATACGTTTCACAGTTTGTCTTCCGCAATGACGAAGTGCTCGAAAACAGCTTCGAGATCTTCATCAATACGGAGGAGTACCAAGCCGGTCTCCAGCAGATCGAGGCCATCTTCGAGGCACTGAAGAAGACATTCGTCGAGCAAGACGAGTTCAACGAAGCGATTCGCAACTTCGAAGAGCTTCATGAAGTGTTCAAAGTGACTAGTGCGGGAAAAGTAGCGCAGAACAGCAAGGGCGCAAGGGCGCTGCGCATTGGCGGCAAGCTGGAAAACATTCCAAAGCCACTCGCAGGATACAAAGGCTTCCTCCAGAGCGAGGATCCGGCTAGCTGGATTTCGTGGCAAGTCAAGGGCAAAGCCTTCCTTGAGCTCTCCGACAACTGCCCGTTCTGCTCATCAGAGAGCATGGACAAGGCAACAGCGACCCAAGTTTCTGCTGAATACAACTCCACGTCTGTCAAGCACATGAGCCACCTGAGGGACGTGATTAACAGGCTTGGCAGGTACTTCGAGCCTGGCCATCTCGAAAGGCTTAAACAGCTGACGACGTCGATCGTTGATATTACTCCCGAACAAGAGACCTTCTTAGTTACGCTGCACGAGCAGATCGCGACACTTCTGCAGAAGCTGACCAGTATTCGCTATCTGTCTTTTCACGCATTACGGGACGAAGCAGACGTTGCCGGCGCATTGCGAGATATCAGAATTGACCTCTCCTGGATGCCTGCCCTGCATTCCGATACCAGCGAAGCTGTCGTTGAGTCGATCAACAGTGACCTCCAAGTGGTAGAGGAAAAAGTCATCGACATCAGAACGCAGATCTCGCGACAGAAACGCACTGTCAGCAAGATCATCCAGAAGAACCAGCGCGCCATCAACGATTTTCTCAGCTCAGCTGGCTACAAATATAAAGTTCGAGTTAATGCGGAGGGCGATTCGTACCGGATGCTCCTTGAACACCAGGACGTACCCGGTCACCTCGAAGCTGCAGCCAACCACCTTAGCTATGGAGAGCGGAACGCGTTTGCTCTCGTGCTCTTCATGCACCACGTCCGATGGGAGAAGCCAGATTTAGTCGTACTTGACGACCCGGTGTCGAGCTTCGACAAGACTAAGAAGTTCGCTATCCTCCACGAGCTGTTCCACGGTAAGAACAGCATCAGTGACGTTACGTCTCTCTTCCTGACCCACGACATCGAACCGGCGATCGACATCGTGCGCACCGCACCGGTCAGCAAGCCAGCTGTTCACTTTCTGCTGAGCAGAGATGGGATTGTCTCCGAAAAGCCAATTATGGAGGCAGACATCCAGACGTTTTCGCAGGTGTGTGAGGAAAACATCAAGACCGCTTCGGATCCAGTTATCAAATGCATTTATCTTCGACGCCTGCTGGAGGTCCACGGCTCCAGGGAGGGCGGATATGAATTGTTATCGAATCTCCTGCACGTGCGAGAGGTGCCTATTTGGAAGCGTCCCGCCCAGGCGGACGAACCTATGACTTCGTCAGAGGTCGCTGATGCCACCGCCAGCATTAGATCGCACATTCCGGACTTCGACTATTCCCAACTCCTCAGATCTTTGAGTGATCCCAAGGACCTTAGGGACCGCTTCGAGGCTACGGATGTCGGCTATGAGAAGGTCCAACTGGTCCGGGTGATGACTGAACTGGGCGCAGTCTCGTTCGAGGGCGACAGAGTCTTCAGCAAGTTCGTAAAGGAGTCCTACCACATTGAAAACGAGTACGTCATGCAGTTGAATCCCCAGAAATTCGACGCGGTGCCGGATTACGTTATCGCTTCATGTAATGACCTCATTGAGCGTTCTGTAACGCCATAGCCCCGGCACGGCGAATTGCTGAGTCCTGTCTGGAAGTTTGTTCTCCCATAGAATCAGCAAATGGAGTACGACGAGCTCGACGGCCCTGAGGGCACACCGATCCGTGCACCGAAGTACGAGAGCTACAGGACGTGCACCGAGTGCGGTGGCGACTGCTATCCCGACCCCAGCGTCGGTGCAGATGGCCTGGGCGTGCGCATCGCGTTCGTCTGCCCAGAACACGGCGTTCACAGCGTCGTCGATCCATTCGAGGAGGCGAGGGAGCGATGATTGGCGAGTTCTTCAGCATCAGCGCAACCAACATCGGTCACGCTGCGATGCGTGCTGCGAGCAGACCGATTCCTCAAGATGATCCTGCCGAGATGAAGCTGGTGCTGCGCACCGAGAACTCAGACCGTGGAGAGGTCTATATCGAGGTCAGCACGCCGATTGGCTTTCCGGTAACATCCGCGTCAGCCAGGCGAAGGTCTGGGGCATCCTGCGGATCGAGGACTCAGTGGGCTGAAGAGCCACGTGCCAGCGCTTCATCGACGATCGTGCTGAGCAGGGGCGTCAGGCGGTGCCTGAGGGGCTGGCCTATGAGGCTGTTGCGACAGCTGACTGATCAACTAACGGTGAGCCCGGGCACCGGTTTCGGGTCAATCTGAACCGTTGCCGGGCCGAAGGTCCTCTTCCCGCGAGGGTGCGGCTGCAGCGTGACAGTCATAAAGAAGTCGATTACGCGGCGCTTGGTCATCAGGTCAGCCTCGTCGAAGGCGTTGCCCGGATCCCGAACGTCTAGCACTCTGGCGCACGGACTTGTGCTCTACCTCGGAGCGGGCAACTGCAGCCTCGACTCGAGCAAAAAGCCGACCATTGTCGGTTGTCAGATCAGCCTCACCGTTCGCCGTCACCATCAACAGGCCGCGGTCCTGGGACACGTCGATCCAGTCCCCCAGGCTGGCGGGGTTGACTGGTAAGGTGGTCCAAGTCCCAGCAGATGATGGCATCGAAGTAGGCGGCCATCTCGTCGTAACCCGGTCGGCGCTTGGTCTTGTCGGTGACCGACTTGGACTGATCGACGTACTTCTAAAACCTCCCACCCTCGGTCGCTGTCGATCTTGAGGCAGTCCTCACGCTGGCCGTCATTGGCCAGCCTATCCATGTTGCGGTCGCGAGAGTTGCGGAGGTACACAGCAGCCCAAGTCTTCGTTTTTGTCACGGATACGAGGGCAACTGAGATGGTGTTACATCACGGAACGCGAGCCTATTTCGCGCACAGGTTTCGCTAACTGCTTAGCAAGAAGCACCGGCAACCATCCTGTGACGGCTTACCGGGGCTTCGCTTCCGAGGCGGAGGTATGAATTGAAGGAGCTTAGGTCAACAGCTGCCTAATGATTTCCGCAATGTCCTCACGCTTGACCTGATCTTTGAACTTGACGTCGAAGCTGTCCGACTTCATCGACTCAAAGAACTTCGCCGCAGCCTTCATGCGAAGTTTCTCGTCTCCGCGCATCACGGAGTGGGACTCCACGTCCTTGGTTTCGATGACGAAGTTGAGTGAAAGCTTCCCATCGTCTCGCTTTAGTACGTACATGAAATCGGGACTTGTGGTGCCGCCGAAGTACAGCGGAACCCTGATCGACTTCCGTGGAATCTTGCCGTAGACGACGACTTCATCGAGCTTCGAATCTCGAATATTGTCCCGCTCCTTAGGGGAGTCGTAAACGAAGGCGTCGTAGAGAAACTTGTCTGGCACGTTGGCAGCGTCGTCACGATGCACGCCAATATTGCCTTGCACGACGCTCTCAAGAGGAGCACCGTCAGCGTCGGTCAACGCCGTGCCGTTCACCAGCCCATCGATGCGAGAGTATGAGAAGCGCTCAATGAACTCCTGCTGCATCCATTCGGAAAACTGAGCAGTAAATTCTCCAAGGGTCGCCTTGTTGAAGAAGTCCGTAGGGAGCGCGGATTTCGCATTAAGACGGATCAGCCCGGCGTGGATGCGATCGGCGGGGAGATACGTTTGAGAGAAGGCGAGCTTGAGCCATTCGCCGTACGGCATCGTCTCCGTTGCGTCGAAAACTCTCTTCGTTTCCGATTTTATGGCGAGCCCAGCGCTCTCGTCTTCGACCACTATGTCCTGGGTAAACCTGCCGGTGAGCTTCCGGAAAATGCCAGATTCAAGCACCTTGTCGATGCACGCGTCGATTTCCTCGGATGACAACTCATCGAGACGAAGATAGTACTTCGCGTTGACGGCTTCCCACAGCTCCTTGAGTTCGCTGTATCGATTGGCGCGGATTCCAACCTTCGTAGGACGACCGTCGGGGCGGATCTTGTCTGGCTTGAGTCCAGCCTTGTTGAATCCCGGGTAAGCCTCGTACAGCTCGTTCTCGCGACCATGCACAACGTTCTTGTCGGAGTCGACGAGCCCCTTGGTCAGCAGCTCGATGAATAGAGCGGTCTCGTCAATACCGAGGTCAGCTGCCACCTTCGGTAGAAGATCCTTGATAAGTGCCGGACTAACAGCAGCATCGGCGTTGATCTCAGACACCAGCGAATTGGCGAACGAACTTTCGGTGTAGTCGGTGAGGTACGTCAGGTAGAATTGTTCGCCTGCAAGGCGTGTGCCCTTGGCGTCGACAGGTAGGCGAAGTCCACGACCGACTTCCTGGAGCTTCGAGATCTCGGATCCCGAAGACCGCAGCTTTACGATCTGGAAGACGTTGGGGTTGTCCCAGCCTTCGCGAAGCGTCCATTTGGAGAAGAGGAATCGTCGCGTGTTCAGCGTTCCATTAACTCCATTGAACGACAGCATGGCCTCCTTGTTGCGGAGAATGTCGTCAACTTCAGCCTTGATCGCTTCATCAGACGTCGAATTATCGGCAGCGAAGTATCCGCCGTTTGTCGCTGGTACGTCCGCAAGCGAAGCCTTGAGGTACTCGACGTACTCCTGTGCTACGGGCGACGTATCTTCAACACGCTTGTCGATCTCAGTTCGGAGCTTGGAAGCGAGAAGTTCCTCGAAACGAAGTCTGAGATGACCGCTGGTACCATCGCCGCGGTATGATTCGATCGAGTCGACGAAGAACAATGTCAGCGTCTTCACACGGTTTGCCCGCCGGAAATTTTCCCACTCAACTTCGAAGTGGTTCTCCAGCGCCTGCTGCATCATCAGGCTCTGATAGGTCTCCGAGTAGACGCGAGCAGCCAAGGTGTCGCCTGTTGCGAGAATTTGACCGTTCGAGAGTGTCACACCCGATTTGATGGCCGCATGTTCAGTCTTGCCGATGGACTCAACGGTGATGCCGGCGAATGCCCCATCGGCAATCGAGAGGGACTCCCCTAGATCAAACGTGAGTGGCTTGCCTGTGTCGAGGTTCTGAAAGGTTGCCTGCTTCGGCTTACGCGCTGACAGGCTCGTCAGCTTCAACCGCGTCGTCTCCCCCGTCGTATCGACCGGGTACTGGATAGCCACGCCCTTGACCAACTGTTCGTTGAACGCTTCAACAGCGCCGAGGTTGAAGACAAGGTTGTTGTAGTCAGTCTTGCCAGTCTTGTCGATCTTCGGGAAGGTGGCACCGAACCGGAAGATTGCCATAGGCTGGATCTCGTCGAGGATCGCCCGGTACGCCTTGTTCTCGCGACGAAATCGGTGCGGCTCGTCCATGATCACGATCGGGCGGGTCTGCCGCAAAGCATCGTAAGGCACGCTCGCTGTGCCTAAGACTGTCTGGTCATAATCAGTGGCCATTGTCGCTTTGGAGAGCAACATTCCGTCAGTCATCAACAGCGCCGAGATTCGCCCGCGCGAGAGACGTGAGCTATGTGCAAAGCTCGCTATGGCGCTGGGGAACATCTTGCGACCCTTGGACCGCTTTTGAGGATCAAGAACGTCCAACTGGAGATGCTGTCTACCGCCATAGGCATCCGCGAAGTACTTGCCAGCGTACTCAGACTGCATGAAGGACTTAGTGCCCTCCTTGATAGGAGTCGACGGCACCATGACGATGAACTTGGTGAACCCGTAGAGCCGATTGAGCTCATACATGAGCTGCGTATAGACGAGCGTCTTCCCGGTTCCCGTTTCCATCTTGGCATCTACGCCAAGCACACCGTCATCAACACTCCCCCGCCACAGGCGCGGTATGGCATCAAGCCCGTCGATCACGCCAGACTGGATCTCCGAGATGTTCTGAGCGATCTGGGGATCTGTCGGGTCGAACGCGATGTTGGCCTCGGCAAGTGTGTTGGTATCCAGTTCAACACCGTCGAAGACGCGAGTCAGCGCGGCAAGGGCTCGTTGCTGATGCTCGAGAGTCTGTAGTCGGATTTGCATCGTCAGAATCGCTCGATCACGGAAACGGTGCGACCAGACTTAAGCGAGGCGAGGTTCTTCTTGAGCTCGTGCATAACAGAGAACGTCACCGAGTAACCGAAAACGACGAGCCTGTTCAGATCAAGCTCGCCTGTCTCGAGCTTGGAGACGAGTTCGAGAACATCTCCACTCGTCAGACCAGGGGTGATGGCGTACCCAGAGTCGCCGCAGACACTGAGCTCATAGGTGGACAGCTGTAGCCGCTGCACTTCGGGATTCAATCCGAATCCGTCACGAAGAAGCCATGTTGACAGGGCTACATCCTTGCCGGGGGTGCCGTTGAGGTCGAACTTCGACGTAAAGTCGCCAGCAAGGAGCGTGCCGTCTTCGTTCGGGTTGAAGGCCTGAAGTTCGTCAAGGGTCTTGGCGCTCGGCTCTTCCAAGCGGAAGAGTTTAAATCCGTAGTCGACGTCAGCATTGGTTTCAGCCATAACCTTTGCTGCAGCTTTCGTGATTCGTGCGCGGCCGATCTCGTCGATTTTTGCGTATCCGGCTTTCGCCGCGGCGCTTTTAGGTGCAACATCTTCATCCAGCTGCACCATAATAAACTTCCGCCTCCCTGGAGACTTGCCAGATGCATTGAGCTGCATTACCGCATCGGCTGTGCTGGCCGACCCCGAGAAGAAGTCAAGAACTGTGGCATTTTCAGCCTTGAGGGTGGCATATTCCACAAGTTGCTTTACGAGACCAACGGGTTTGGGGTGAGAGAAGATGTCAGGCCCGAGTAGTGCTTCCACCTCGGATGTGCCGTCTGCTGTCGTCCCAACATTCAGGAGCAACGAACTCGGAGTCTTAGTGTCCCCTTTGGCAACACGCTCCTTGTAGAAGAGCTTCCTCTGCGGCCGACTCACGCCCTTCTTGCCGAACGCGATTCTGTTGTCGGCAAGGAGCGCGGCCATTGATTGCGAGTTAATTGCCCACGAGCGACCTGCTGACGGCCAATGATCTACGCCAGTTTGCGGGTTGGTCACCTTGTACATCGTGTCACCTCCCGGCTTGTTCGCATCAAGCGGAACAAGCTTCCACGGACCGCGGGGATCATCGTCGGGATTTGAATATTCAGCTATGTCTAGCACATCTCCCCAAATCGACAGCTTCAGCCGATCTTTCGCATACAGCAGTGTATGGGTGTGATTTTGGGAAAACTCGCGATCATCAGAGATAGATCGCCGTGATTGCCAAATCAGGTCCGACACAAAGTTCTGTTCTCCAAAGACCTCATCGCAAAGCAGCTTCAGATTAGCGCTTTCGTCGTCACCGATGGAGATGATGATGATGCCGTCATCGGCAAGGATCTCTTGGGCCAACTCGAGGCGAGGGTACATAAATGTTAGCCACGCGGAATGCGAAGACTTTCCTTGGAGGTCGGCAATTCGCTGAGCCTCATCTTCGCCGAGGCCTATCTTCGCAACTAGGTCGCTTGGGGTGAAACCAAAATCGTCGTTGTAGACGAAGCCGTCCGATCCGGTGTTATAGGGAGGGTCGATGTAAATACATTTGACCGAATCCCCATATGACCCAAGGAGGTGCTTGAGCGCATCGAGATTGTCTCCGACAATGTAGAGATTCTCGGATGCCGCGTTGACACCCTCGGAGTTGTGCTCGAGGTCCGGCACCACGACAGTCTCCGTCTTCGTCGACGTCAGGTACTTGGCGTATGACTTACCGAGGAATTTGAGCTCGTACCCCTCGCGGGTCAGGTTCACCTCGCCAGCGCGTAGCGCTCCCTGGAGGCGGTCGATCATGAAGTGACCGTCCCGGTCGAAGTACTCGGGCAAAGCAGCACGGAGACGGTCAACCTCGAAGTCCGTGGGAGTCACCGTTGCGTTGGCGTCATGGGCATCGCGAATCATCAGGCGCTCACTTCTTGAATCCAGAGGTTGTACTGTGCCGGAACTCCACCTCGTGCCCGTTAGGCATCTTCGCTACCGCTCCTCGAACTAAGGTCCAATTCCTTAGCCAACTGTATATGAACAAGCACGCTCAATCTCACCAAACCATGCTCTCATTGCAACGGATCGCGCCCGCGTGCGCGCAAAGCTGTCGCGGGCGCTTGGATTGTTCGCTTGAGTAGACTTACAGAGAAGGACTTCAAATTTATGCTTTGCACCAAGTCATCAGGATGACAGGCTCCTCCAAAGACGAGTTGCCCCCTATGAGCCTGATTCTCAACTGTGTCGCTCCGTGGGAAGTTCTTCAGTGAGCGTCCGTCTCAGAACAGACGATTGAGTCGTTCGCTTTATATCTCTACGACCAGTCACTCCTCCACCCGCTCAACCTTGCCCACCAGGAACACATACGACAGCACACCGACGATCGTGACTGCGGCCATGTAGACGAATGCCGGGGCGAAGTCGATGTCGGTGACGAGGAAGCCGATGACGATCGGGGTCGCGATCGATGACAGGTTGCCGATGAAGTTGAACATGCCTCCCGTCAGACCCAGCAACCGTTCCGGTGCCAACGCTGATACCAGCGACCAGGTAATCGAGGCGAAGCCGTTGCCGAAGAATGCGATCGACATGAACACGATGACGAGAGCTGACGAGTCCGTGTAGTTGGCGCCGAGCATGAACACCGTCATCGCCAGACCGATGATGATCGGCAGCTTTCGTGCCGTACCCAGTGACAGCCCCTTCTTCACCATGAGATCGGAGACCCACCCGGAGAGCAGCACACCGACGAGCGCTGCAATGAAAGGCAATGACGCCATGAAGCCTGACTCGATGTAGTCCATTCCGCGGTAGTCGACGAGGTAGGTCGGGAACCAGGTGAGGAAGAACCACAGCGTCGAGGTTAGGCAGAACTGGCCGAGGTAGATTCCCCAAAGCTTCCGGCGGGTGAGCACGACCTTGACGTCGGACCATTTAAGCTTCGGCTTGGCCTCCTTCTTCACACCCGTCTCGACATCGACCAATCCCCCGCCCGAAGCGATGAGATCGATCTCGGCCTGGTTGACTCCCGACTTATCGCGCGGCTCGCGGTAGACGAACCACCAGATCGCAGCCCAGATGATGCCCACAACACCGGTGAGGATGAACACCCAGTGCCAAGTGAGCACCGTCTGCAGCCACGACAGCACAGGGGTGAGCAGCGCCAAACCGATGAACTGACCCGACGTGTAGAAGGCGATGACTCGTCCGCGTTCGCGTTCGGGGAACCACGCGGTGGCGACCTTGTTGTTGATGGGATAGGCGGGCGCTTCGAAGCCGCCGACCATGAGCCTGAGGATGATGAGGGCGACGAAGCCGCCAGACATTCCCATGAACAGTGTGGCCAAAGACCACAGGACGAGGCACGAGGCATAGAGCACGCGTGGTCGCACGCGGTCGACGAGCCACCCGCCGGGCAGCTGCATTGCCGCATAGGTCCAGCCGAACGCAGAGAGCAGCAGACCCTGCTGACCTGTGGTGAGATCAAATTCCTGGGACAGTGCCGGCATTGCGATGGACAGGTTCGCCCGGTCCATGTAGTTGATGACGACCGTGATGAAGAGCAGAATCGCGATGATGTAGCGGATCCGTGTGGGACGAGTGGTGACTGCAGTGTCGAGTTTCGTCATGACGTCGGGTTTCCGGTTTCTGTTGGGCCGCTGGTCACACGTATCGGAGCCCGCAGCAGGAGCAGGTAGGCGATTCCCGCAATTACTGCGACGACGGCGCCCAGGAGGAAGGGAACGAGGTATGAGTCTGTGGTCGTCACCAAGACTCCGGTGAGCCAAGGCGAGAGTGAACCAGCGAAGTAGCCGCCGAAGTTCTGGATAGATCCCAGTGAGGCGACGCGACTACCAGTGACGACATCAGCAGGGATTGACCACCCCACGGCGCTCAGTGCTCCGCAGAAGAACAGTGCAAGGCTCATCGCCGACAGTTGGAGAACAAAGTGACCGGTGGTCACTCCGACAAGGACTGAGCATACGGCGAGTGCGCCGCCATAGATTGCAGCGATCTGTCGTTTGCAGACCAGAGGAGCTAATTGGTCTCGCATCCGCGAATACTTCGTGGTGAACCAGCCGCCGAGGATACCGCCGATGCCTCCGACCGCGAATGGAATCGCCGTGTACCACCCCAGTGCGGCATCGGCCACCGAGTAGATGTCATTGAGCATCAGGGGCAGAAAGGTCACGAAGATGTTCAGTGTCCACACGACGGCGACGAATCCCAGCACCATGGCCCACGTCTGGGGCTTGGTGAAGAGCTTCAACCAGGGGATGTGACCGGTCGGGGCATTGTCGTCTTCTTCTCGAGCTCGGATGTGCTCGAGTTCAGCCGCCGAGACCCTGCGGTCATGCTCCGGGGAACGGTAGAAGACCCAGAAGCCCACTGCCACGATGACACCGAGCACACCGAGGATGACGAACATTGCTCGCCAACCGAAGCCCATAATGAGGAAGGTGAGGATCGGCGGAGCGACGGCGGGTCCCCATTTGCTTCCCGAGTCGTAGACGCCGACTGCAGCTCCGCGCTCTCGGGGTGGGAACCACTCGGCGACTATCTTCGCTGAAGTAGGCGATACTGGGGCTTCGAAGACTCCGAGCAGGACTCGTGACACCATAAAATGCCACATGTGGTGGCCAAAAGCCATCAGCGCAGTGGCGATCGACCAGAGCCCCAACGCCATGACGTATACCGGCTTCGCACCGAGACGATCGGTCAGCCATCCACCTGGCAGCTGAAAGAACGCGTATGTCAGTGAGAACGCAGTACCCAACAGCCCGATGTCCGCGGCGGTCAGACCGAGTTCGTCGATCATGTGTGGAGCTGCGATCGACAGTGACGATCGATCCATGTAGTTGATCATCATCGCTGCGAGCAACCATCCGAGGATCCACCACCGGGCTCTTCCCGGTGAGGCTACACGTCGCGACACCGTAGCTTCAGTCTTCGAGCTCATCGTTGAACACCCTTCTCTTCTACCGATCCCATCCCGTCACCATTCCGCGAAGGAGCCGTCGGCGTGACGCCAGATCGGGTTGCGCCACCGGTGGCCCTCAGCCGAGCGCTCGATGACGTACTCCTCGTTGACCTCAATGCCCAAACCGGGGCCGGTCGGGATCGTGATCATGCCGTCGTCGTAGTCGAACACCGACGAATCGGTGACGTAATCGAGCAGATCGTTGCTCGTGTTGTAGTGGATGCCCAGGCTCTGTTCCTGGATGAAGGCGTTGTAGCTGCCGGCATCGACCTGCAGGCAGGAGGCGAGTGCGATCGGCCCCAGCGGGCAGTGCAGTGCGAGTGCCACATCGTAGGCTTCGGCCATCATCGCAATCTTCCGCGTCTCTGTGATGCCGCCGGCGTGGGAGACATCCGGCTGGATGATGTCGACGGCACCGGAGGCGATCACCTCGCGGAAGTCCCACCGAGAGAAGAGTCTCTCCCCCAGCGCGATCGGTGTCGGTGTGTTCGCCATGACGTCGCGCAGTGAGCCGAAGTGTTCGGAGAGCACCGGTTCTTCGATGAAGAGCAGCCGGTAGGGTTCGAGTTCTTTGATGAGGACCTTGGCCATCGGCTTGTGCACGCGACCATGGAAGTCGACACCGATGCCGAAATCTTCGCCGGTGGCCTCCCGGATCGCCTGGACGTTCTCGATGACCTGGTCGACCTTGGTAAAAGAGTCGATGAACTGCATTTCCTCGGTGGCGTTCATCTTCACGGCGGTGAAGCCGCGGTTCTTCGTCTCGAGTGCGGCTGCCGCGGTGTCGCCTGGACGGTCTCCGCCGATCCACGAGTACGTGCGGATCCGATCCCGCACCTTCCCGCCGAGGAGCTGATGCACAGGTTGGCCAAGCGCCTTGCCCTTGATGTCCCATAGCGCCTGATCGATGCCGGAGATCGCGCTCATGAGAATCGGCCCGCCACGGTAGAAGCCACCGCGGTACATGATCGTCCACAGGTCCTCGATGTTCGCAGGATCCTTGCCGATGAGCAGGTCGGAGAGCTCATCAACGGCGGCGGCGACAGTCGCTGCCTTGCCTTCGATGATGGGTTCGCCCCATCCCACGATCCCTTCATCGGTTTCGATCTTGAGGAACAGCCACCGAGGCGGCACTGTGTACGTCGTCATCGACGTGATCTTCATTGGTCTGGCCTTTCGTTCGGATGTTGTCGTTGATGGAGCGGTGCTCAGTTGGTGCGAGCCCACGCCGAGGCGATCGCCTGGGCCCGGGTGCGGACGTCGTCGGGGCGGTCGCCTCGGCGATAGAGCGAGGACCCAAGGCCCAAGCCAGCTGCTCCGGCGTTGCGCCATTCAGCTGCGTTGTCGGCTCCTACTCCCCCGACGGGGAAGAGTTCGGTGCCGGCAGGCAGCACTTCGCTCCAGGCCTTCATTCCGCTGATCCCCACCGCCGAGGAGGGGAAGAGTTTGACCTTGGTGGCGCCTGCCTTGATGGCAGCGAACGCTTCGGTCGGTGTCGCTGCTCCCGGGTACGGGGTGAGGCCCATCCCGAGCGCGGTCTGGATGACTTCGGTGTCGGTGTCGGGGGCGACGATGATGCGGGCACCGGCTCGCTCGCAATCGCGGACCTGATTGGCGGTGAGCACGGTGCCGGCACCGATCTCCAGGTCGTTGCCGAACCGTTCGACCAGCGCGGCGATCGAGTCGAGGGGGTCGGGCGAGTTGAGCGGAACCTCGATGGCGGAGAACCCGGCGGCGACGATGCCCTCGGCGATGTCGAGGACTTCGTCGGGGCGGACACCGCGGAGGATGGCGATGAGGCCGGAGGGGACAGTTTCAGGCATGAGTGTGCTCCTTGGTCGGTACGAGGCCGGATTGTTCGGCGATGCGAAAAAGACCTGTGGCAGCAGCGCGCGGATTCGCGTTGATCGTCTCTCGGCCCGCTCGGTGCAGTGCGCGGGTGTAGCGCTTTGTCAGATCTGTGGTCCCGCAGACGATGACGGGGGCGCTCGCCTCGGCAACCACGGTGAGCTGGTGGGCTACCTCGGCGCCGATGAGCATTCCCGAGAGGTAGTCGTTGACTTCTTCGGCACGCAGACGCCCGTCGAGAGCCCAGGTTCGGGCGGAGAAGATTGAGGACGTCAATGCGGCGGGGTTGTCGCCTCCGACGTTCAGTCCCCAGTCGAAGGCCTCGGAGTGGAAGCCAGCGGTGGGTTCGGCGAGGCGGCTGAGGATTGATGAAGTGCTGAGCAGGCCGAAGAGCTCTCCGCTCATCGAGGTGGTGAAGTCGGTAACTCGTTGTCGGTGGCAGCTCACCCATTTGGTATGGGTACCAGGGAGGATCACCGTGCTGGGTTCGGTCTGTTCTGTGTCGAGGAGGCCGAGCAGTTGCGTCTCTTCCCCGCGGATCACATCGGGAGCAGTCGCCTTGGTCGGAGTCTTCTGCAGGCCGGGCACGATGTGGAGGTCACCGGTCGTCAGTTCGACCGTTGTCAGTTGCCCGCCCATGTCGCTGAGGTCGGCGGGCAGGTCGAGGTAGCCTGCCTCGGCGACGCCTTGGGTTGAGCCGATCATTCCGCAGGCGAGCATCGGCAGGGGGCCGTAGGTGGTCAGCCAGTCGCCAACCGCGGTTTCAGCGATTCGGGAGAAGTCGCCTCGGAGATCTGTGGTGTCGGAACTGACGGCCATGATGCCGTCGGAACCGTTGCGTTCTGCGAGGACTTGTCCGTCGCTGCCGATGAGGAAGGCTCTCAGCGAGCTCGTTCCCCAGTCGAGGCCGATCATCTGCGGGGCCTCGGGTGGTGCCAGATTTGCCATAAGAGCCACTATGGGCACGTGTTCCATCATGCGCCACCGGTGTCCCTATATGTGGGAAGGGTGACATACTGGGGTGATGATCGAGGATTCTGGAACTGTTATCGGCGAAGCCATTCCGCAGGGCACTCAGACCCTGGCCAGAGGGCTGCAGATCGTCAGCGCCGTGGCTCATGGCTCGACGACGCTGAAGTCGATCGTTGATTCGACGGGTATCGGTCGGTCAAGTGCACACAGGATGATCCAGCTGTTGGTGCAGATGGGGTATCTGCGGCATGGGTCGCCGGGAGAGTTTCGGCTCGGGCCGACGCTGATCGAGTATGGTTTCACCGCGCTCAATCAGGATCCGCTGCCGGTCGTAGCCAGGGAGAGCCTAGAGGCGTTGGCTGAACGGACTCAGGACACGATCCATCTCTCGGTCGAGGATGGTGAGTCGGTGCTCTATCTCCATAAGATCCCAGGTACCCGTGGGGCCGAGATGCGCTCACGCATCGGCCATAGGATGCCGATGACACGCACCGGTGTCGGCAAGGCGCTGCTGCTTGGGCAGGATGACCGGTGGGAGCGTTTGTTCGTTGCAGAGAACCCTGGTGCGGACTCCGCTGCGGTGGATGCATTCGTCAAGCGGATGCAGGGCTACACCCGCGACGGAGCCTCACTCGATCTCGAGGAGAATGAGCCGGGGATCCGGTGTGTGGCTGCTCCGGTTCGGGACGGCAGCGGGGAGATCGTCGCCGGCATTTCGCTGTCGGCGACGCGTCCGTTCATGCCGAAGGACCGAATGCAGGCGCTGGTGCCGGTGATGAAGTCGGCTGCGCGGGAGATTTCGGTGAAGTTGGGGTATCGGCAGGGCTAGATAATCGTTAAACAGAGTCCCAGCTGTAATGCGCGTTCCACACCCTGCTCTCGAACTTGGTCGATCAGCCTTCATCCAACGAGGCGAGGATACGCTCAGCCGGTCGAAGATGTTCAGAGAGAATCCGTTTGAACTCACCTTCGTCGAAACTGCGCCACGCATCTATCATTGCGACGTGGTGCTCGTCGTACTTCCTTATGAGGTCTGGAAATCGCATCCCGGTCTCGATACTCACTCGTTGCTGCCTCGATCTGAGGAACTCATAAGTCTCAGACAGAACCGAGTTTCCTGCAGCGCTGACGATTGAATAGTGGAACATCCAATCTGTCTGAGAAGCAGCTACTCGCAGTTCTGGGTCGAGAGGCGACTCATGTTGGGCAGCAGTAGTTCGCAACCGGTCTTCCAACGCGGATAGGGCCTCGTCAGTCACCGAAATCTTAGTCTCGCAAAGTAATTCAATACTTCGCCCCTCGATCAGTCGGCGCACTTCATAGACCTCGAGAAGCTCTTGGGCCCCGATGCCTCTGACCTGTGCTCCATGGCGAGGGGTAAGAGTGATGTACTTCTCTGCCGCGAGTTGATTGAAAGCCTCTCGCACTGGAGTCCGAGAAACACCGACAGCTTCGCATACTGTCGATTCCTCGATGTAATCATGACCGTGGTACACACCCGAAACGATGGCATTTCGAACCCAGTCGAATGCAAGCGAACGCGCCAGCGGCCTCTTTGCCTCCACCAGGTTCTCCCTTCATTCCCGTCATCTCGCGGCTAGTCTTGATAGATTCTAAGCCCTAGATTGAACTCGCTGTTATCGCGAGTTCACCTCAGCAAACGCTTGCCTCCTCTTCTTCTGCGCTGCAGGGTCCGGTACCGGCGCAGACAGCACGAGTCGACGGGTGTACTCGTGCTCGGAACGGTTAAGGACATCTGACGCGCTTCCGAATTCAACCAGACGACCGGCTCTGAGTACCGCGATGCGGTCGGCGAGTTCTTCCACCACGCCAAGATCATGAGTGATGAACAAACACGAGAACCCGAGTTCATTCTGCAGTTCTTTGAAGAGATCGAGAACCGTCGCCTGTACCGAAACATCGAGTGCTGAAGTCGGCTCGTCCGCAATGAGCAGACGCGGCGAAAGGATGAGAGCCCGGGCGATGCCGATGCGTTGGCGTTGCCCGCCCGACAGTTCGTGTGGGTACCGTTCCACCCATGAGCTGGGAACCCGGACTCTTTCAAACATTTCCTCCACCCGTCGACGAACCTCCACTGAACTCATTTGCTTGTGCAACTTCAACGGTTTCGCGACGATTTCTCCAAGAGTCTGTCTCGGGTTCAGCGACGAAGCAGGATCTTGGAAGACCATGCTGAACTCACGTCGTTTTGGTCTGAGCTTCCGTGAAGATAATGAGGTGATATCAGTTCCGCACACCGACACGCTCCCGGAACTTGGCTCCAGCAACCCCATGGCACAACGGCCGAGTGTGGACTTTCCGGAGCCTGATTCACCGACCAATCCGACGACTTCACCTTGCTTCACATCGATCGAGACATCCTCGACAGCTTTGAAGTCTTCGGCTCCTGCCCTGCCAGGGTAAGTGATCTCGACCTTGTTGAAACGCAACACACTCGATTCAGGGGAAGCCTCTGCGGAGCTGCTCAGGTCTGCAGAGGCCTTGTGTTGAGTCTTACCTAGGTGAGGTACTGAGTTGAGGAGGTTCTGAGTGTATTCCGCCTTCGGAGCGCCAAAGAGGTCCCCCACCAACGCCTCCTCCACAATTCGTCCGTCGCGCATGACAATGACGCGATCCGCGAGGTCGGCGACCACACCCATATCGTGGGTAATAAACAGGACCGATGCGTTCAACCTTGCGCCGAGATCTCGGAGCAGTTCAAGGATTTCGGCCTGCACAGTGACATCAAGCGCAGTTGTCGGCTCGTCCGCGATGAGTAGATCCGGATCGCAACTGACTGCCATAGCAATGACTATTCGTTGCAGCTGACCACCGGATAATTGGTGAGGATAGTGGTGGATCCGACGTTCGGGTTCGGGAAGCTGCACCAGATGAAGAAGTTCGAGCGCTCGGCGTTGCGCGTCGTTCTTACTCATTCGACTGTGAGCGCGAATAGCCTCGACGATCTGTTCGCCGATCGTGTACACCGGGTCCAGCGCGGTCATCGGTTCCTGAAAGATCATCGCGATCTTCTGGCCCCGCAATTGTCGCAGTTGGTCGGAACTGAGTTCGAGAAGATTCAGCCCGTTGAATTCTATCCTGCCGTGCACCCGAGCATTGGGAGGAAGCAGACCGAGAATAGCCATCGACGACACGGACTTGCCGGAACCAGATTCGCCGACAATTGCGAGTACCTCACCGCGATTAACGGTATAAGACACGTTATCGACTGCAGCCGCCCCCTTACCCGACATTTCGAAGCTGACCGAGAGGTCGTCCACCTTCAGCAGAGTTTCACGTTCCAGACGATCGTTTTCCTCAGGCATGTTGTCTCCGTGGAATCACTTCGAACCTGCGATTGTACAACCCAGGATTGAGCGACCGAGTGCGGGAGACGAGATCGATATCGATGTCCACCGTCCCGAACGAGTTCCCCGTACCCAGGTCCGTCAATTGCAGGCCCATGGGGTCGAAAGCGGCGGAACGACCAATCGATCGTTCTCCGGATTCCCCACTTCCGACGATGAAGAAGCTGTTCTCAATGGCTCTCGCTCTCAGCAGGGTCAGCCAATGTTCTTCTTTGAGAGCACCTTTCACCCATGCAGTGGGAACCGTCACCAGTAGACTTCCCTTATCTGCCAGAACTCGGAAAATCTCAGGAAATCGCAGGTCATAGCAGGTTGCCAATCCGATCCGCACACCGTCGACATCGATAGTGACCGGTTCGGCAGGGCCGGCGATCACCTTGTCCGACTCCCTGTCGGAGAAGGCGTCATAAAGATGGATCTTGTCGTAGGTGGCGACGATTTCACCCCCGGACGCTACGAAGAGTGTGTTCTTCACCTTCGTCTCATCTCCTGGAGTAAACGCACCAGCGACGATTGTCACTCTGGTCTCCGATGACGCTTTCGCCAGCGCGCTTCCGAAACTTCCGTCTGGATCTTCGACTCGTCCAACCAATGATTCGTGTTTGTCTGGAAGCCGGATCATCGCCGCCTCGGGGCAGACCATGAGCGTCGCTCCTTCGGCCGCTGCGCGGTGAGCATCGGCGACAATATGCGCGGTGTTCTCAGCAATCGTGGGACTGGCTGCAAATTGTGAAATTGCGACCTTCATGTCATATCTCCTTCAGTTCGTCGCCGTATTACGGTCATATTCCCGGACGTACTCGGCACAGAAGCCCATCACTCTGCGAATCCATTCAGCTCCGGTAGCCTTGTCGGCAACGCTGACATCTCCGGTGACTCCGTTCTTACTGACTTCAGAGAAGTCCCAGTAGACAGTGCCCGGTACGGTATAGTCTCCGATCTTCGCGTCGGCATAGCTCAACGGTGTCCAACCCGACTCGCTGTTCAAACCGCCGGATTCCGCCTTCGACATGTCGACCTGCTCGGGGAATATCGCAAGCATCGCGGACAGCTCAGGCTCAGCACCGTGCCCATAGACCGCAGCTGCATCGTCGTAGACGTCTCGCATCAAGCCGTAGCCCAATTGCCATGGGTAGACGTGACCGATGAGTACACCAAGGTCCCTCCGACAATCAACTGCCGCCCCCGAAACTGGGCCGACGTTTCCACCGTTGTTATCGACGAGAACGATTCGTTTGAAACCCGACTGCACAAGCGATTCGATGATGTCTCGGACTACCGCTTTCAGCGTCTCGGCGCTAAGGGAAAGATTTCCCGCGAACCCGCGAAACGTCGGTGAATGGCCGTAATGCAAGGCCGGCGCCACTAAGGTGTCGACTTGACCATCAGTGAGCTCCGCAATCTTGTAGGCGGCCCATTCTGCAACTATGGAGTCTTCGTGCACCGGAAGATGCGGCCCATGCTGTTCGATGGCTCCAATCGGTACTAGTACGACTGGATTGCGATCTGCAGCTTCTGCGACCTCGGTCCAGCTCAAGCGGCCCAAGCTCTTGGAGTTGTCAATCATATGAGTTCCTTTCAATTGGTTATCGTGAGTGAGTCTTGAAGGTCAGCGAGCGAAAGCGCGCCGAGGATCGAGAACGTCCCTGAGCCCGTCACCAAGAACATTGACTGCGAGGACGATTGCGATGAGCAGCAATGATGGATAGATCAGCATCGTGGGCTGTACTTCGAGGAAGTCTCGGCCAGAAGCAATCATCGTGCCCAAGGAAGCGAGAGGCGGTTGAGCCCCCAATCCAAGGAAGCTCAGTCCCGCTTCGACCTGAATTGCGAAGCTGAGGCTCAAACTCGCTTGGACAATCACGGTTGACATCACGTTCGGCAGGATCGTCCGGGTGATGATGCTTGCAGTCGTCGTGCCGTTGACGCGTTCCGCGTCGACGTACTGCGCGGATCTGATCGCTACGGATTGCGCATAGACGACCCGAGTGAATCGGGGAACATAGAGAACGCCGATGACGATGACAACGTTGATGAGATCCGGACCGAGGATGGCGACAGCTGCGATCGCCAAGATGACGGCCGGAAAGCTGAGAAGAATGTCCGACCCTCTCATAATGATCGTCGACGTCCATCCACCGAGGAATCCTGCCACCAGACCCAGTCCGACCCCCGCCACCAGGGCGATGACGACCGCTCCGACGGCGACAAGCATTGATGTGCGCGTTGCGATAATCAACCGCGCGAGAACGTCTCGTCCGAAGTCGTCAGTGCCGAGCAGGCCGTCCTGAGACAGAGGAATGCCGACCTGCTCCCGATAGGTGATCGGATAGATCAAAGGCCCGAGGAGAACGACGAGCACGACGAGGATGAAGAAGACTCCGCTGATGCATGTGCGGGGGTTCTTAATGAGCCGGCGGACGATTCCGCGGGAGACCGGGCCGGTCTTCTCCACAAACTCTGTTGAGGCGAGGGCGAGATTATCGGCCATTTCAGAAGCTCTCCGTTCTCGGATCGAGAAGACGAATGACAATGTCAGCGACCAGGTTGACCACGATGACGAAGACCGATGCGCTGAGTACGACAGCTTGTATGACCGGATAGTCGCGGTCGGTCACCGCCTGCATGAGCATGGAGCTCATCCCTGGCCAACCAAATATGGTTTCGATGAGAACCGTCGACCCGATAAGCGTTGCCAACTCGACGCTGGTGATCGACACGACAGGCACCAGCGCATTTCTCAAGGCGTGATTGGTGATGACTTTTCGTTCGATCACGCCTTTCGCTCTGACTGTGCGTACAAAGTCCGCGCTAAGGGTCTCTAGCATCGCCGATCGAGTCATGCGCATAATCACCGCCGTCGACGTCGCTGCGAGCGCAACGACAGGAAGGATGATGAGCTGGAGGTGACCAACTGGGTCCGCGAAAAAGCCCACATATCTCTGAGGGGGCAGAATCGGCAGCCACACCGAGAACACAAGCAGCAACAACGTACCGGTGACGAATACCGGCAGCGATATTCCGAGAACCGATCCGCCGGTGATGATGTGATCTAGTGCACGGTCATTGCGAATGGCCGCAATCCGGCCGAGAACCACTCCGACAATGATGGAAACAAGAATCGCGAGGACAATGATTTCAAGTGAGTTGCCGAATCGAACGATCAGGTCTGGGGCAACGGGCCGACCGCTGATCAGTGACACTCCTAAGTCACCTGTCAGAAGATTCTTCCAGTAGTTGAGGAACTGAATAGGGAACGCTTCATCCAGGCCCATGGTCGACCGCATGGCCGCTACTTGATCATCTGTGGCGTTCTCACCGAGCACAGCCCGAGCCGCGTCACCCGGAATCAGTCGAATGAGCAGGAACACGATCGTCGCGACGATCACGAGCTGGATTACGGCGAGCCCGATCCTTCTGACTACGAAATTGGTCATCGCTCTTCCTCCAGCCAAACTCCACGCAAGCTGACCTGGGTCCATGCCCCCTTGGGCGGATGAGAGAAGCCACGCACGTATTTGTGGGAAGCTTCGCCCTGGATCCGACGGAGCGTATACGTCAAAGGCATCTCATCGAGCACTCGTTTCTCGACCTCCATGAAGAGTTCATTGGAGAGGCTCGTGTTTTTGGAACGCCTTGCTTCCGCAAGGAGGTCGTCGGTGCGCTTGTCATTGAAGTCCATGAACTTCGCCCACCGGCTGCCTGAAGCTACAACCTCGCTCAATGCAGCGGGATGCCCGAATTTCAGCGAGGTTCCCCAGGCGAAACTCGGATACTTCTTCGCTTCCACCGTCTCTTGGAAGGAGAGCCATTCTTGGCGAGTCAGCCGAGGGTTGACCACAGATTCTTGGAGAGATGGCAGCATCGCTTCAGCCGGCCTCGAAATGACTGAGTAGCTGCTTGTAGTGATGATGCTCAGATCCAGGTCATCTCGACCAGCCTTTCGAAGGAGGTGTGAAGCACGTTCAGGGTCGTATTCGACCGCGCCTTCGAGCTGTGAGGCATATGGTGCAACTTCGTCAGGAACAAGGCCACCGGTGATCGGTCGACCGTGCCCTAAGAAGGCGGTTTCTAGCGCAGCGTCACGATCAATACTGCATGCGACTGCCTGCCGCACTCGTTTGTCGTCGAACGGTGGCCTTGACGTGACGAACCCGAGAACTCCAAAGCCGAAGACGCTATCCGAATAGACCTCGAGCTGTGAATTGTTCTCTATCACATCGACGTGAGTCGAGGGGATGTAGTCGATCATGTCTACAGTCGCGGTGCGTAGTGCAGTCACTCGCGCGTAGTCGTCTTCCATCGGCGTGAACTCGATAGCGTTGAGATAAGGCAACTCGGGGACGAAGTAGTCGTCGAATCGTTCAATGACGATGCTCACGCCAGGAACCCTCTCGACAAAGGTAAAGGGACCTGTCCCCATCACCTCCAGGAGTGGATCAGCGCCCGATTCGATCCATTGTTTGGAGATCACGTTGGCGCAGGGGTCAGCTAATGCGAACGGGAACGCCCTGTCAGGTTCTCTGAGAGTGAAGACGATCGTGTCCGAGCTCGATGCATCTACACGTTCAACAGAGCGAAACAACGGTGCGGCAGTTGACGAGGTATCAGGATCGATGATCCTACGCATGGAGAAGACCACGTCGCTCGCCGTCATCTTCGATCCATCGTGAAATCGGACATCCGTCCGGATCTTCACTCGATATGCGGTGTCCCCTGCCCAGCCATGTTCAAGAGCGAGATCCGGAACGATCTCTCCATCAGGGTCGTATTGGAGCAGTCCGTTATAGAGCATCTGCCGAATCACATCGGAAGCCGCGCCCGAGCTTACGTGCGGCTCAAAGTTCACCGGTTCCGTTGATAGGCCGTAGTGGAGGACTCCGCCTCGATTTGGCTCACCGTTTCCGGTGGAGATGTCGTTCCACGAGTCTGGATAGTTGGCGACTGCGCCGCAACCGGCAAGGGCAAATCCCATACCCGCTGTTCCCGCTGCGGTGAGCACGCTTCTTCTTGTAAGGAATTCTCTGGTCATTGAGACTCCGTCGTATGCGTCGTTGCACTGCGAATACGTCGAGTATACATGGCGCATTCTCGGAAGATCAATGACTTTCTTGTTGCTTTTATCCGACCGGAAACTCGCACTCATGCACGTGAGTTCTAGACCGAGATTCGGCGGCCTAGTCCTCACCCAGCTGCTTCACTATAGGCAAGCTATGAGCCGCTGTCAGCGGCCAGCTGTCGTTAGACGAAACAACGCTCGCTGGATTCAACTTCGCCTAGGTTTGGAGCTCGCCGGTCGGAGGCTAACCTCGAGAAGTATTCGACGAACAGGTGCGAGTGATTGCTGGATTCAACACCGTCGAGTTCGCGAAGTTCAAGCAGCGGGGCTAAGAGCCGCTCGAGTCCTGTCCGGTCAGATTCCAGCGACTAGAGCCGTCGGAACTTTCGAGCGGATAGCCAGGTCACGGAAACAAGACAACCCGTACGACGCGATATTGGGCCCCGTAAGCGGAGTACCGAGTGGATCGCGTATCCGTGTGGGGTATATGGGCCCCTGTCGCAAGACCGGAGGCCTGTTCGTAACTCCAGTTTCTATGCTTCCAACAAGCCCGAATCGGCCCAATTAACGCCGGTACTGTTGAGCCGATCTAACGTGCCACTCTACAAAATTGTGCAATAGCTCACGATGAAGTAAACGCGTTCCGATAGTTGCTACGAGGTTCACCGAATGCGATCCGCAATTCGCCGACGATAATTGAACAGTCGTTCGCAAGCGCCCGGGTCATCGGATAACGATCTCCGGGCGGGTGATGCCCTACGGCAGCAAAACATCTAAGGCACCGAGGGCATCCACCAAATCGCTGGCCCGAATCTCATCGACTGACAGAAATTACATGTTCTTACCATTCGCGAAGTAGTGCTCTCCACCACCGTAGTCAGCGTTTATGTCGAGCTTGATGAGCCCGCGAGTGTCGACTTTCACACCTTTGGGGAACTGATTTGAACTGTCCGTCGACAGGTTCAACGACTGGCGGTTTCCGAAGATGTCTTATAACGATGACCTCATTTAGGATGCACCGACGTCCCAGTGTCTATTCTTATGGCGATCGCCTAGCAACCTTCTCCACCCGTGCCCGTCACCGCTGGGCACGTGTTAGACATTGTCCTGATGCGCGAAAGAACGGACCTAGATAGTCGGCGGGCGGGTCAGACTGACAAAGAATTGTTAACAGCAAAGTCGAGGCACATAGGTCGTTACGTACCTGATTACCTAGTTCGGAGACCACCGTCAAGCCTAAAACTCGTCGACTGCCTGCACCGACTACGAGCGTTGCCTACTCACACATCTTTGGTGCAGATTCTGGATCTACCAGAATGGTTCTCATTCCTCCTCCAACAGTTCCAACAGTTCTTCGGACCCGAGTTTTTGTTCGGGATCGGCATGTCCATCGACGACCTGTATGCCGTCAAGCCGTAGGAGCTCAACGGGATCTCTCTTATCGCTTGGGTCGCTCCAGCGAAAATTCGCCGCGACCCTACCGTCAAAAGTGAGAACTCGATACGGCTTAAAGCACTTGGGGCAGGTGGCTAGATGATTTGCCATCGGCTGCGCGCTGGTACCTACCGCTTCAGCAAGGTTGTCATAATTGGTCCAATAGCCGCTGGGAATGGCTCCGAGAATCGAGTGCGCGACTGACCAGTCGAAATTCCGAGAGTCCGCGAACTGCTGTCGGAAGCTCTCCAATTCTTCACTGTTGACATCGGGACGCGACCAGATCTTTAGCGAACGATCCGCCAAAGAGTCCGCTCTCTGGATGATTTCGTCCTCAGTCCACCGGTCCAGTTGTCCGATTCCTGCGTTGAGTCGCAGAGGGCTGTCTCGAAATCCGCCTTCTATGTCTCGCTTCTCACAGAAAGGCCGATCGGAGTATTCCGGATTATAACCGGTGAGGGTTAAGTTCCCCAATGTGTGGAGATATCGTTCGTGAATATTTTTCCATTCACTTCCCAATGCTTCCTGCCATGCTTCATTTGGATTCTGAGGCATGATGTGTTCCACCGTGTACTCTGAGGTGGCGACTTCCTCTTTGCGGCCGTCATTCTCAAGCTTCCGAAAGAAGTACATCTTTCGCTTGAGACTATATAGGTCCACGTTGACAAGGGCTTCCTTGAACTCACCGTCCGTCGGGAACCGCCGGTAGTCGGGAAAAGTGAGCAGCCGTGCACAGACGCTCTTGGCGTAATCCGACTCGTCAATGACGTTTTCCAAAGTGGCAAAAGTCTTGTTGAGGCTGTTGGTTGGAATAGAGCAAATAGCACGGCGGAACACATAGGAAATTATAGCGTCCAGTATAACTATGAAATCGCTCCGTCGTAGGCGACCGTCGGAATAATCAGAGTACGCGCGGAGGAGGAAAGGATGGACCACCCGGGCAAGCAGATCTATTTCCGTGAAGCGGGACAAGAGTTCTCGATCCTTTTCACGGCCGAGAGCCATGGCCGCGAAGTAGCTCGAGTACTTACTGAAATCTACGACGAGCGCTTCTCTTGAGATACCTTTCGCCTCGAGCTCGAACGCATAGTCCTTGAAAGCTTCGTACATAAGGTCGCGTCGGGGGATCGAGTGCGTTGGACTCTTCAACGTCAGGTAATGACGAACAAACTCGTCGAAGCGACTCTCGTTGTCTCCCTGGTAAAAGCGCTCCATCGGGTACCAGTATTGCTCGTAGAGCCGTGTCTGACTGGCCGGCTCGAGATCCATGAGCACGAAGTTCCGAATCAAGTCCGCTTGAGATAGCTTCTTTCCTGTCGCGTTCATTGACTCGAATACAAGCTGCGGATCGTCTCGTCCACGTGTCAGCGAAACATCAACGACAACTAACTTGTCGAGCCCACTGCATACGTCGGCGAGTGACGCGTCTGACGTTCGAAGCTTCTCCAGAAAATAGCGGAAGTTGGAAATGACACGGGAGTCCGATTCCGGCAGTACAGAGTTCTGGATCACCGACTTCAGCGCATCCCTGTCTCTTTGGGTAAGGATGAGCTTGAAGTACTCATCGCCGGAGTTGTACTGGTTCGTGAGGTACAGTCCGCGAATCTTTGCTGGCGAGAATCCTGTTCGGGGTTCCCTTTGGCCTTCAGGCAGTTCGTCAAGATAGGACGCGAGGGCGGCCAAGAGCAGTGTCACTGTAGTTACGCGTTGCTGTCCATCGATGATGAGATTCGGTTCGCGCGATGTGGCAGTACCTTCGTCCCGCTCGATGTAGACGATGGAACCGGTAAAATGATTGACCAACTGCGATCTGGAACCTGCCCGGACGATATCCGACCAGAGCTGTTCACATTCATTCTCATCCCATGAATAGACACGCTGGTAGATCGGTACGACAAAGCTCTCGGACTTTTTGAGTAGTTCGAGAAGGTTGGTATCAACAGCTTTCATCTGATGCCCTCGCAGTGTGTTATCGATAGCTATTCGATCGTCAGGATACTTTAGGGCGAGCCCGTTAACTACGCATTTAAGAATTCGAGCATCGCTGGCAACTCTCTCCTAGCTTGTGACAGACCCATACGATGAGCTGCCGCAAGCCGCGAAAGATCGCGGGTGCTGTTCTCGACGGGCATGCGGTCGGGAGCGAATACGTGCGCTTTGCCTTCCTCCTCGAGGGCAAAGATACGTTCGCGGGTTTCGTTGTACCGCTTCCAACGGGTCAGCAGTGCGTCGGCCAAAGCCGGATACCTGCGGAATATTCCCCGGTAGACCGCTGGGAATCGCTGCGGAATTTTACTGTATGAGCGCTCCTGGGTCAGCACGATGACGAACTTCTCGAAGCCCTCGCGCTGAGCCTGACTCAACGCGATTCCGCCGTCCTCCCCCATCGCACCGTCGACGTAGACGTGCCCATCAAGGTGCACAGGCGGCATGACAATCGGCATCGTCGATGACGCCTGCACACGGATCATCAAATCGTCGATGTTCGGGGTGTCCTTCTTCGACCACACCGCCTCTTCGCCGGTCTCGGCGTCGAACGCGATGATCCGCATGTCACCAGTGCTTGCCTCGTAGGTGTCCCAGTCGAACGGCAGAGCCTCATCGGGAGCGCCCGCTCGTTGGTAGATGTACTCGCCGTGGAACATTCCCTTGCCACGGGCGAAGTACCGCCACCCGCCGAATTCTTCTTCTTTGGCGAACTCGACGAAGGACCGGCGGGCGCGCCACTTGTCGCCTGACAAGTAGTTCACTGCGGTGGATGCTCCGGCACTGATTCCAGCGACCCAGTCAAACGACAGCCGTTCATTGAGCAAGACGACCGCCATCGCACTGGTGAGCGACGCTCGCATGCCACCGCCTTCGAAGATGAGTGCGGTATCGCTGATTCGCGTCGTCTCCACTGGCTCCGTCACTTGACCTACCCCAGCCCTTCCCACGTCATCCGCTGCCTGAGCGCTGGAGCAAGAACCAACGCCGCAATCACACTACCAGCCAGTAGCATCCACGCGCCGAAGTACGTGAAGAGTTTGAGCTCAGGAGCCAGCGCCGGCCCGAAGTCCGCGGCCATGAGGATCACTCCACCGAGGATGAGCGCGGTCGAGACGATCACCTGGATGAACTGCTCGACGGTCGAGACCAGCAGGTTCTTGATGGTCGCAATGTTCAGCCCACTCGTGCCGACGTCGAGAGTACCGTCTTGCAGATGACCGGCGATGCGAGAGATCTGGCCTGGCAGCTCAGCGATCTGCGGTGCAGTCGCCGCCGCGTAGAGCGTCATCTCGTGTCGGTCGACTCCCAGTCCCCCGACCTCACGCAGCAGCATCTTCCCGTTCTGCGTGACTAGGGCCAGCAGGTTGAGTTCCGGCACCAGACGAGTAACCGATCCCTCGAGGGTACTGATAGCACGGAATGCTGTTGCTACCGAGGCCGGCATCCGGAAACCGAAGTCGACGACGAAGTCAATGAGCTCGCCGAACAGCGCCGCCGAGGTTGAGCCCGGTGCCCCGTCGCCGTACTTGAGCATGATCTGCCCGATCTCACGCTGTAACTCCCGCAGGTTCACCTCGCTCGGCGTGCCGAGCAACTCGAGGATGGCCGCGGTCGCGGCCTGCGAGTTCTGCGAGTCGAAGGCCATGAGCAGCAAAGCGATCGCTCGGCGGTCGCGTTTGTCGATGCGCCCGACGGCACCGAAGTCGACGAGGCCGGCACGGCCCGCGCTTGAGACGACGATGTTTCCAGGGTGGAGGTCGGCGTGGAAGATGCCCTTCCCGAGCACCTGTCGGACGACCATGAGGAAGAGGTCCTGGGCGATCTCTCTGCGCGCGATCTCGGAGAGGTGGTCGACCACCTCGGCGCCGTGGGACAGAGGGGAACCCTCAACAAGGTCCATGACGATGACGAACTCGCCGGAGAGCTCCTTATACACGTGCGGGATATGGACAACAGAATCGGTCTGCGTCGTCGAACGCCCGGTCTCGTCGGCGAGGCGGAGGGCTTCGATGTGGGCGAGCTCGCCGCGGTAGTCGAGCTCGCCCTGCAGTGAATCGACGAAGCTGCGGGCGAGTTTCGAGATGCCGATCTTCTTCGCCCAGTCGGTGGTGCGATCGAGGCGGTCGGCCAGGGTGAGGACGATATCGCAGTCGGCGCGGACCTGTTTGCGGATCTTCGGCCGTTGCACCTTGACCGCGACCACGCGGCCTTCCCAGGTCACGGCTCGGTGGACCTGAGCGACGGAGGCACCGGCGAACGGTTTCTCATCGAACTCGGCGAACACCTCGGCGACGGGTCGGCCCCATCGGGCTTCAAGCTGGTCCTTCACTTCGGCGAAGGGAACGGGCTTGACCCCGGCTTGGAGGGTTGAGAACTCCTCGACGAATTCGTGCGGGATCATGTCACCGCGGGTGGCGATGAACTGGCCGAGTTTGATGAACGTGACCCCCGAAGCGGCCAGGGCGTCACGGGTGGTGGCTGCGATCTCTCGGAGAGAGACGCGCAGGGTGGGAATTCGCGGTCGGAGGTAGCGGGAGAGGCCGAATTTGATGAGGATCGACTGGATCTGGGCCAGGCGGTTGACGCGGCGGTACCAGGTGGGGATCTTCGGTGCGTTGCGGATGAGTGAGCTCAGGGTGCCCGAGGGCATGATGAGTTCGATCGCCAGCAGGACGAACATCTGGATGACGATGAACCAGGCGAAGAGCAGCAGGAAGACCATGATCGCCGGGAAGCTCATCGACAGGTTCGGGTATTGGTCGGATTCGGAGATGCCGAGGAGTTTGTAGGCCTGGAGGGTTATGGGCCAGATCGAGAGGCCCATGATGAGGGAGACGATGGTGTTGCGCGCGGCTCCGGTGCCGGTGAGCATCATCCGTCGGACGAGGAATCCGACGATGAGCGCGCTGAGGACGCCCAGTCCGATGGTGTAGAGGATCGTCACCCGTCAGCCCTTCCGTCGACTTTGTCCTACGCGATCACCAGCCTAGTTGATCAGGGAGTAGGTTCGATTGAGAGTTTGCGGTGGATCGGAATAGCTCTCTTCCGATCACGCACCGACAGCGATATCATTGTAGTGATATCAAAGGAGGAGCCGTGGAACAGATTCTCATTCGCAATCTGCCGGAGGGCACCAAAGCCATATTGCGTAGACGAGCAGCTGCTCATAACTCAAGCATCGAGGCAGAAGCCAGGGAAGCTCTTGCCGTAGGCATTGCGGCCGAGGAGCCGACACTTGTCGACCTCATCTCGATGAGCACCGATGCTCACGTCGAGTTCGAGCCGAAGCGCCTTGGCCTGAAGGCACGTAGAGCAGAGCTATGAACTTCCTTCTTGACACGAACGTCGTGTCAGCTCTGCGAGTACGAGGACGAAATCCGGAGGTCGAAGCCTGGTCGAGTTCGGTGCCCGCTCAAGCCCAGTTTGTATCAGCCTTGAGTATTTCCGAGATTGAACGTGGCGTGACTGCAAAAGAACGCACAGATTCACAGCAAGGCAAGATTTTGCGAATGTGGTTCGAAGAAATGCTCCTCCCCGGATTTGCGGGACGCATTCTCCCCTTCGATCTACCTGCCGCCCGTGCACTGGGCTCATTCCGCGTGCCCGAGCACGCGCCACTCGACGACGCACTCATTGCTTCGATCGCGGTTGCTCACCACATGACTGTCGCTACCCGCAACACTAAGCATTTCGAAGCGCTGGACGGAGTGCAATTAGTAAATCCGTGGTCGGGCTATTCCAGCTGATCCCAGCCTTGTTCGCACAACACAAAAGCCCTGTTGAACGGTGGACTATTCGCCATCCGTTCAACAGGGCCTTTTTAAGTTCGGGCCTAGCCCGCTACGGTACTACTCCGGCCGATGCTCGGCCATGACCTTCTCAAACAGCTCGTCGCCGAGCTTGTCGTACGAAGCGTCCTCCGGGTACCACTCGTCGAGTGAGGCGAAGTCACCCTTGTCGTCGTAGCCAAGCTCAGACACTGACTTTGCCCATTCGGTTCCAGCGGTGTCCAGCGCCTTCGGCGCATCGGTGACGCCAGCCTTTTCAGCGGTCTTGTCCGACAGTTCCTTCGCGTACTTCGCCATCTGCTTCTGCACGTCATCGTCGAAAGGCTTGACCGAACCGTCGTTGTCCTTGGCCTGCTCAACGGCCTGCGCCTTCGCTCCGATGACGACCTCCATCATCGTGGCGAACGTCGTCGACATCGAGTCGAAGATGACCTGCTGGTATGCCACCGGCAGCTCCGAATACTTCTTGCCCGCCGTAATCGCACCCGCCGAACGTGCAATGCCCGCGTCCGATGCCACACCGATGTTCGGGGCCACCTCGAAGGTGCCGGCCTCGACGTTCGGTGCCAACTGGCCGAGATCGCAGTCGACAGTTCCGCGCTGCAGCGCCTCATAGGTCTCCGGGAACGACAGCGACACCGGAGTCGCGCCCAGATCGGTCACCTGCTTGCCAGCGGCGGCCGAACCGACACGCACCTGCTTGCCCTTCCAGTCATCGAGCGACGTCATCGGCTTCGAGCACATCGTCGAATACCCACCGGCGGCGAGCATCGGAATGAGCGGGACGAGGTT
This sequence comes from Brevibacterium sp. OS20, assembly GCF_056837565.1. Taxonomy (NCBI): domain Bacteria; kingdom Bacillati; phylum Actinomycetota; class Actinomycetes; order Micrococcales; family Brevibacteriaceae; genus Brevibacterium; species Brevibacterium sp. OS20. The sequence goes on from NZ_CM166367.1 coordinate 2,558,110, forward strand.
CTTCTTCTCAAATTCTTCAAGCACTTCGGGCGTCTCCCACGCCGCCTGCACACCGGCCGCGTTCGCCGCCAAGTCACTGGCCACGGGCGAGGACGGGAGCGTCGACATGGCCGTGCCGATCGCGTCGAACGCCGGGTACTCGGCCGGGGTGTACGACGGCAGAGTGAACGCGAGGTCGACGCGACCATCGGCCAGGGCATCATCGACGTCGGCGTAGCTGGCGATCGCCTGACCCCACACGATGTCGACGGTGATCTTCCCGCCCGAGCGCTCCTCGATGGCCTTCTTCACGTCCAGACCATTGGGTGCGAGGATTGATTTCTCCGACATCGCCGACGGCTGGAATTTCAGCGTCACCGGGTCGAGGTCGGCCAGAGCCTCATCGATCTCGTCCTGCGAGGCGTCATAGGCGAAGCCCTCCCCCGCGGAGTCACCCGAACCCGATCCGTCACCGCCGACGGATCCTGCGCATCCGGCCAATAGTGCCAGCGATGCGACCGCCGCGATGGCCTGGGCGGGGCGTGCTGCCGTGCGGATGCGCTTCATGGGACTCCTTTGAGCGAAGGCTGAGAATTCCCTCCAATCATATGTCTGAATGAGGTCACCCTAACCATGAGTCCGCTCACACCCCGCGGCGGCCACCCAAACGGTGCAGTGCACGGTTGGGCAGGGCCGCCTCGGCGAGGGTTATCCGGACATTCCCCCGCTGGTGCGGCTGATCAGGTCGGGCAGCCATTCGGTCATTCCGGGCACGGTGACCATGAGGATGAGGAAGATGACGACGACGGGCAGGAACCACAGCAGAGAGATGAAGATGTCGCGCAGGCTCACGCTGTGGCCGAGGTTGACCTCGGGGTTCTTCGCCATCGAGTGGACGATGTAGGGGATGATGCCGACCGGCGGGGTGACCATGGCGAACTCGCCGAGGAGGACGACGAAGACTCCGAACCACAGCGGGCTCACACCCATCGTCTCGAGGGTGGGCAGGAGGATCGGGATGGTCAGCAGCATCATCGACAGGGTGTCGAAGAACATGCCCATGACGATGTAGAGGACGATGAGGACGAGCAGGAATCCGATCCGCGACAGTCCGAGGTCCGTGATGAGGCCGGTGAGGATGGGGGCGAGTCCGGTGATGGCGAGCAGGCTGGTGAGCATGGTCGCGCCGATCATGATGAAGAAGATCGCCGAGGTGGCCGCCACTGTATCCATTGCCGAATCCGCGACCTTCCGCCACGGTTGTTCGCCCCGTTTTTCCCATAGACACAGCAGGAGCGAGCTGAGCGCGGCGGCGGCTCCGGCCTCGGTGGGGGTGAAGATGCCGGAGAACATGCCGCCGAAGAGGACGACGAGGATGACGGCAAAACCCCAGACGCCGGTCAGCGAGGTGAGGCGGTCGCGCCAGGTGGTTGTGGGGCGGGTGGTGTTGGCTGCTGTGGTTGTTGGGTTTTGGGTGTTCTGGCCGCGGCCAACGAGTTTCGGTGCAATGATGCCGATGGCGAAGATGAAGGCGGCGAAGCACACGGCGAGCAGGATTCCGGGGACGGCTCCGGCCATGAGGGCGGCGCCGACGGGCACGGAGGCGATGCCGGCGTAGACGACCATGAGGATCGAGGGTGGGATGAGGTTGCCAGTCATGCCGGAGACCATGATCGTGCCGACTGCCATGCGGCGGTCGTAGCCGGCTTTGAGCATTTCGGGGATGCCTGCTCGGCCTAGGGCGTAGGTCATGCCGATGGTCGAGCCGGTGACGGCGGACAGTCCCGCCCCGGCGAAGGTGGTGCCGATGCCGATGCCGCCGGGCAGCCAGGAGAACCAGTGGTCGGCGACGCGGTAGACCTTGCCGGACAGACCCGATTGGGTGAGCAGCATGCCCATGAAGATGAACATCGGCAGCACGCTCATCGACCAGTCGGAGACGGCGCTGAATGGGGCGGTGGCCAGGATATTCATCGTCGCCGGGATCCCGGACACGGCGTAGACGCCGATGATCGAGGGCACGGACAAGGCGATGGCCACGGGCACGGAGAGGAAGAGGAGGACGAGCATCATCCCGATGCACCAAGCTCCGCCGATCGCCGCGGACGGGCTGGTGAAGAGACCGATGAGGCAGACGGCGACTAGGCCGAACCCGATGGTCAGGGCGAGGGCACCGGGGCGGTCGCGGCGGGAGCCAATGGGGAACAGTGCGGTGGTGTTCGCGGATTGGGTGCCGGTGATGTTCGCGCTGTTCGTGTCTTCTGGCGGCAGGGGTGTACCAGTGAAGTCGGTATTTGCGTTCATTTCTCCTCCCCTGCTTCTGCGCAGTGGCGGAGGATCGCGACGGCATCGAGAATATAGAGCACGGTGAGGAGGACGAACACGATCGGCACGAGGTAGTACACGGGCCAGGTGATGACATCGGAGACGTCGGCGGTCGATCCAATGGCTGTGTTCTCCAGTGCCTTACCCAGCCCGAACCAGGCGAAGGCGATCGACACGAGCGCACCGAGGATGCAGGCGAAGACCGTGAACACTGCGGCGGTGGCAGGTTTCGCCCGTTCGATGACCATGGTCACCGTGATGTGTTCCTTCTGCAGCTGCGCGGCCGGGATTCCGAGCAGCGCGACGATGGGGAGATACCAGTATTCGACGATCTCGTTGGTGCCGTAGAGCGGGGCGTGGAAGATCGACCGGGCCAGGGCGTGGGTGACGATGTGGAGCATCATCACGATGATCGCCGCGGCCGTGGTAACCGTCAGCCACCTATCGAGGACTTTGGTGAACGTACTCATCAGGAGTCACTGTAGCCGTCGGTCGAGGTGCTGGCGGTAGTACCGGTCGCTGCTGCTTTCGCTTGGGTGCCGGTTTCGACGTCTGTCGCACCGCCGCCGATGACGTCGGCGGCACGCAGTGCTTCAATCAGGTCGACAATCTCGGAGGCGGCTACCAGTCCGTCGGGGATCATTGCGGTGACGCGACGGGCGCCCGCCTCGGCAAGGGCGATGGGGTCGATGCCCGGGACCTGAGAGTAGCGGCGGGCGCTGCGAGGAAGCAGTGCGACACCGAGTCCGTTGGAGACGAGCGATTGGATGGCGCCCGGGTTGTCGGTGATGTGCCGGGTCCGAGGTTCGAAACCGGCGGTGCGGCAGAGGCGTTCAGCGGTGGATCGGCAACGCACGCATCCCATGATCCACGGCAAGTCGGCAACATCATTGAGGTGTTGGATCTGCCCGGCACGATTCCAGCGTTCGGGAACGAGCAGGTCGAGGTGGTCGGCGCCGAGGTCGACGGTGATGTGTCCGGCGAGCTCGGGCGGGGTTTCGTCTTCGTGATGGAAGAGGAAGGCGATGTCGATGTCGCCGTCATCGAGCAGGCGCAGCGATTCGGGCGGTTCGGCCTCGGAGACTTCGTACGAATGGTGAAGCGGCGCGTCGGTATTTGTGCCCGCGTTTGCCTCGAGCCTGCCGAGTGCTGCAGCCAAGGGGCCGATGACGAAGCTGGGGAATCCAGCGAGCCGGACATTGCGTCCGCCGAGGCCGAAGGCTTTCGCAAGATCGTTGCGCAGTCCCGTCACCGAGGTGGCCACCTCGTTGGCACGGATGCGAGCGAGTTGGCCGGCAGTGGTCAGACGAATGCCGCGTGGTGTCCGGTCGAAGAGGGTGACGCCGAGGTCCTTTTCCAGCGCATTCATGTGTTGGGACAGTGCCGGTTGGGACCAGCCGAGGGCCCGGGCGGCGGCACCGATGCTGCCGGATTCGGCGATGGCGCCGAAGATGAGGAGGCGTTTGGGCTCGCCGAGGTCGAGAGCCTGTTCGAAGACAGTAGCCATAAGCCCAGCTTATGCCACAGCAGAGGGAACTGGGCCTACCGAAGGCAGATGATGCGCACCACACTGGAAGTAGTCGCGTTGAAGTCATTGCCAAGTTGAGGAGTTGGAGTATGCGCAGGATCGGTCTGCTGGGTGGAATGAGCTGGCATTCGAGCATCGAGTACTACACGAAGATCAATGATGCAGTGGCCAAGCAGCTCGGTGGTCACCATTCCGCGCAGATCCTGCTCGACTCGTGCGACTTCGCCGATATCCGGGAGCTGCAGGAGGCCAACGACTGGGCGGGCAATGATGCGTCGCTCGTCTCGACGGCACAGCGTTTGGTCGATGGCGGTGCCGAGGCTGTCGCGATTGCCACGAACCTCATGCACAAGTGCGCCCCGGCCATTGAGGCAGCGGTCGATGTGCCGCTCATCCATATCGTCGATTCGATCGCGACAGTGGCGAAGCGTCAGGACTATTCGACGCTGGCGGTTCTGGGCACGAAGTGGACGATGCTCGATGACTTCTACACGGGACGACTCGAGGAGCAGGGAATCCGGACGCTCGTTCCCGATGAGGAGACGTGCCTCGAGGTCGATCAGATCATTTTCGACGAACTCACGCAGGGATTCTTCACGGATGCTTCGCGGGCACGCTACGTCGAGATCATGAACGACCTCAAGGCCCGCGGCGCCGAAGCAGTGACACTGTCGTGTACCGAAATCGGCCTACTAGTTCCGCCAGAGACCGCTCCCCTGCCGGCCATCGACTCCGTTGATGCTCATGTTGCCGCAATCGTCGAATGGATAATGGCGGAGGCGCCTGTGGCTTCGCTAGTCTCCAGCGCCGCTGTTTGACAGCAGAGCCCGCATCCCGGTGGTGGCCCGTCCCACCTCATCGAAAGCGTCCGCGGGACCAAGCACAGTCCCAACACTAATAGTAGACTGGCTATGCAATGACGAGCGCTGCCCCTTGCTCTTGGATAAATCGGCGGACGACAAGTGCTGACGCTGAAGGCTGACTATCAGTTCGGTGGACCAGGCAGATCTCAAGCGGAGGCGTATCCAACAGCGGCACCCATGTCAGTGCATGGTCATGGCTTGGGAAATCAACCGCGGCCAGGACGCCGATTCCGGCACCGTTCTTGACCATCACTCGCACGGTCCGTGCCGATGCCGCACGCACGACCACGTCGGCATCAGGCAGTCTGCTGACAATCTCCTGTCCGATTACGGTGCCCGGCCGCATCGCCACAATCGGCCACGACTCAAGATTGCTCCATCGGATCGCGCGCATTTCGGCAAAGGCATGATCAGCCGGTACAACGACGCCCAATCCGACTTCGGCGACTTGGGAACGCGTAATCCCATGTGGCGGCTGAGTCCTGGGCGCGGACACAATCCCGATATCGAGGGCACCGTTCAGCACCTTGGATTCCACCTCAGCTGAACTAGCCTCAGTGATTTCAAACCTCAGGTCGGGATGTTGCTGCAGAAGTCGCGATGCCACGGGAGCAATCAGCACCTCAGCCAGCGCAGCGATTGACCCTATAGCGACTCGGCCTCGAAAGGTTCCGCTCACCTCGGCCGCCATTCGGTGTATCGCTTCTTCTGAGGCGGTCAGTCTTCTGCAGTAGGGAACAATGCTCCGACCTGCTTCTGTCAATCGCACCCCCAACTTGCTGCGGGTCAGAAGGACGACGTTGAGTTCCTCTTCGAGCAGAGTCACCTGTTCTCGCAGCGTTGGCTGGCTCACCTGGCAACGTTCAGCCGCTGCTCGAAATGACCCTGTATCGACTGCGGCCAAGAAATACCGCGCGCGCTCAACTCGCATTCGATAACTATAGAGGTTTTTCCTACCACAACCGAACGGCACACGCTTCTTCCCATCAACGCATTCGGCGTCGAAGCTATATATGACTGATGCCTTCGGCATTGCTCTCACGACGACGTGGAAGGAAATACATATGACAAACCAGCCCTTATCGGGTATCCGTGTCTTGGATCTTTCGACAATAATTGCTGGCCCTCTGACAGCTTCTCTGCTCGGGGACTTTGGGGCCGAGGTCATCAAGATCGAGCAACCCGGCGCCGGAGACCCTGCTCGCCGATACCCTCCTCTGGTCGGCGATCTTTCGGCCGCGTGGGCGATGCACGGGCGGAACAAGAAGAGCGTCACGGTTGACCTCCACCATGCCGATGCAGGTGAATTGGTCGGAAAGCTGGTTCGAAACGCCGACATAGTCGTGACGAATTTCAGGCCCTCCACGTTGAAGAAATACCGAATCGATTTCGACGATCTCACACAGTTCAAGAACGACCTCGTTATGGTGCATGTCAATGCATTCGGCCGCACAGGTCCCTACGCAGATCGTCCTGGATTTGCCCGTGTCGCGGAAGGTTTTGCTGGTCTGACATATCGCACTGGCGAATCGGACGGCCCACCGATTTTCGCCGGCTACCCCGTCGCTGACGGAGTGACCGGAATGTACGGCGCATTCGCGGCTATGCTTGCTCTGCGTCAGCGCGACTTGACTGGTGAGGCCCAACTCGCCGACATTCCACTCTACGAGCCACTCTTACGCATGATGGAAGACTTCATTGCTGATTACAGCGTGACCGGTTCCAGCGTCGAGCGACAGGGAAACAAGAATCCGCACATCAGCCCGAACAACCTGTATCGCACACGAGATGGCCAATGGATCGCGATCCCTGCATCTACGGACCGCATGTGGGAGCGCCTCGTGAATGTCATAGGAGACACGGATCTGGAAACGTACAAGTCAATGACACAACGACTCGAATATCGCGATCAGATCGAGGCAATAGTTTCGACCTTTGTCTCATCTCATGACGCTGATGAACTGCTGGAGAAGTTGAGCGCCGCCGGTGTGGCTGCCGGGCCGATCAATTCCGCAGCGGATGTATGCAATGACCCACACATTCGGCATCGAGGCTCAATTGTTGAAGTCGATGATGGATTCGGCGGCACTCGGCTCGTGCAAGCCCCGGCCGGGCGATTTTCGGGATTCGCAAGCACACTCGGAGGTCCACCGCCAGCACTTGGGGAAGACACCGACGTCGTGTTGCGCACGCTGGGCAATCTGACAAATGAAGAAATCTCCGTGCTTCGTACGAGTAAAGCGATCTGAAGGACCGGCCGATGAACATTGCAGATGTATCCATACTCGTACTCGTCCTTTTGTTTGTAGCGACGATGCTCAAGGGCTTCAACCTTGGGCTCGGCTCTCTGGCCGCGGCGTTTGGTGTCAGTGCTGTGGCAGGAATGGAGGCCACAGAGGTCATCGACGCCTTCCCAGGCGACTTCTTCATCATGATCGTTGGAGTCACCGCACTCTTCGGAGTCGCTCAAATCAACGGAACGCTCGATTGGATGCTCGACGGAATACTCCATCTTGTCCGAAGTAACGCAACACTTGTCGCTCTGGTCCCCTTCCTTGCAGGTGCACTCCTGACAGCATTCGGAACATTGCCGGCAGCAGCTACCGCGATCGTTGCCCCGATAGCTCTAGGACTGTCGGCGCGCTACGGACTGCCTGCCTTGATGATGGCTGTCCTGGGAATCATGGGAATCCTCAGCGGGCTGTTATCTCCTCTCGCGGTGTTCGGCATTTCCGCAAAGCAACAGATTGACGCGTCCCAACTCCTCGTCCCCGACCACACCCCCATCACGCTCTTAGGAGGATCGATGCTTGCTGGGGTGCTGGTCTGCATCGGCGCTCTCGTTTATTCGAGGGCTCGTGGCCTGCTGCCGAAGGGACAGCTCGGTCACCCCGAGGTGCCGCTGGGCCCTTCCGGAGGCGGAGTCGCGACCCTCGTCAAAACGTCTCCGCGCACGAGGGATCTTGTCACCACGCTCGGCGGAATCGGACTTGTACTGGTTCTAGCAGTCGGGTTCGACGCCAACATCGGCCTACTTGGCGCAACTGTCGCCTGTTTGCAGATGCTGGTGCTTCGCATGGAACCATCGGAAGTCGTTTCCAAGATCCCGTGGTCGGTCATACTACTGATCGGCGGACTTCTGACCTACATCGGTGTCATGCAGAGCCAGGGTGCCTTCGAACGGATTAGTCAGCTGCTGACAGTCGAGGGCTCTCCCATGATTTCGCTTCTACTCCTCTGCTACATTGCCGGAATCACATCGTTTGCAGCGAGCTCTATCGCGGTCTTTGTCACGGTCATGCCACTGATTCCGAACGTGGTTGCTGCTGGAGTTTCACCAATTGGAGCAATCCTTGCCGTGGCACTAGCTTCAGTCATTGTGGACATCAATCCGCTGGGCATTACAGGCGGTCTGATTCTCGGTTCCGCCGAGGAAAAGGTCCGACCCAAATTGTTCAGGCAACTGCTTGCCTATGGCTTGGCCTCGGTAGTCGTCGGCCCATTGATCATCTGGGGGATCTTCGGATGGTGGTGAGGACCCGAATGTAATCCCGTCTTTTGAGGAGCTATTGCACGATGCAGTGGTGGAGGCCCATTTGAGAAAGTTTAGCCCTCACCACTGCTTCGGCTTTTCGTTGCGATGAGCCGATCAGGTTCTCCCGTACGTGCGCACAGGCTCGTAGAAGCACCGGCTGGACACCCGCAACAACTAAATTCTCTTCAAGTGCTGGCTGCTCTCACGCATAAGTCCGATCATCGGTGATGGCACTGCGCGAACGGTCTTGAAGGAACTTGAGCGCAACCAACGTGATGACCGCCGAGATGAGGCCAGTTGCCCCTCAGACCACGACGCTTCCGGTCGCCCCAGTGACCGAAGATCGCCGCGCCGACCGGGCGAGCAAGGAATCCGACGAAGCATGTGGCGAAAGCAGCGACACACTTCCGTGGTCAGCGCGGACCGCCGTCTCGGAATCTGCCAGGGTAGAGTCGCTGCATGTCGAAACCACAGCGAGCGAAGGCACGCCGCGCCGCCAGTCGTGCGTTCATCGTCATCACCGCCGCGTGGCTGGTCGGGGTATTCGGACTCATCATTGCGTGGTTGCTGGCCCCAGACTCACTCCCGGAGGGCCAGTGCAGCGGACTGGGCTTCGGCTGTACCCTCACACCACGCGATTCGATCCAATTCGCTGGTTTCTTCTTTGCCCTGCCGGTCACCATATTCTGGTTCGTTGCCGGAGCGATCGCCACGTCTCTTCTCGGACGGTTCAGCACGCTCAGCTGGCGGTGGATCGCACTCATCTCTCTCGGGATCTGCATGGCAACAGGTGTTCTTGCCATTGGTGCGGTAGTAATACTCTTCTAAGGCGTCGTCAGATCTGAGTCACGTCTGTTTCCGCTCCATCTCGGCCCCACCGAGTGTCCTTGCGACCACTTAACTGCGCAGCGGCCGACGAGCTGATTCCAACCACAAACGCCATTGAATGAATCGCTCTGGTTCTTCGCCGAGCGGCGAAACATCCCGGGTTCCACTAGGTGCGTCGACGAACTCTCTCACTCGTCGGATCCCGTGCAGCGCATTGACCAACCACACGTCGTGACCGACGAGCTCTTCGGGAAGCACCCGCCGAAATTCGACCGGTATCGACCGCGAGCGAGCCTCGTCCAGAATCATCGCCGAGGTCACTCCCGGCAACGCTCCCAACTCAGGCGCCGGTGCACACAGAGCCTCGTCGTCCCACCACAGCAGACTCGTCGTCGCGCCTTCGATGACGAAGCCTTCGTCGCTGAGCAACACCACCTCGGAACAGTCATGGTCGGCACGCGCCTGCGCCACCAGCCGACCGAGCAGACCGATATCCGGTCCCTTGCGGCCAGGAATCGTGCGGGGATCAGGAAATGACGGGACGCGCACCCGGAGCTCGCGAGTTCTCTCCGGAGCCGGTCGCAGTCGGAGGGCCAACACAGGCTCGACACCCACAGTCGGTTCAAGGACATCCACGCGCGGGAACCACTCCCCCGTCGCCGGGATCTGCTCGACCACTGCCGCCCAGAAATCATCGGTGATCGCATTGCCCATCCCCACCTGAGAAGCCGCATCACCGAACCGTGCCCGATGGCGATCGAACGCTCGTACCCGCCCGTCTTCAACGAACCACGAATCGGCAGCAGTCAATGTCCAGGAGTTGAGATCAGCCGTCGGCGGCTCGAAACGGCGATCCTGTTGATTCCACAGCCACACGCTCATCATTCGATCCCTCCCGAATATTCGGTCACAGCGGTATCGGCCGGTCCGACCTCCTCGGCGGGAATCATGGTGTGGAAGTCAACATTGCCCATCTGTTCGGCTGAATGGGTGCTCGTCGCCAGTTCGGACGGAACATCAGAATGAACGACGTCTTCGTCGGGGAACTTCGCTCCACCGAGCAACCTCAGCACCGGTGCCGCCTTCACCACGGTCTCCGCATACTCCTCCTCGGAGTCGGACAGCGCGACGATCGCTCCACCGACCCCATACCTCAACTTCTCGCCCTGGACGACGAGCGTACGGATGACGACGCTGAGATCGACGGCACCGCCGAGAGAGAAATACCCGACGGCTCCGCTGTACACCCCACGCGGGCCGGCCTCGAGCTCTTCGATGGTCGTCATCGTCCGCAGCTTCGGCGCCCCAGTCATCGACCCTGGTGGGAACGCCGCCCGCACACTCGCCACCGGGCTAGCATCCTCGGCCAAGCGTGAACTGACCGTCGAGACCATCTGATGCACCGTCGCATACGACTCGATCCCGAACAACGTGTCCACCTGCACCGACCCCGGCTCGGCCGTGCGTCCGAGGTCGTGCCGCACGAGATCGACGATCATGAGATTTTCCGACCGATCCTTCACCGAGGCGGCCAGCTCAGCCTTGATCGCTTCATCCTCGGCCGGTGTCGCTCCCCTGGGCCGAGTACCCTTGATCGGCTTCGACTCCACCCGGCCGTCTGCGCCAATCCGCAGAAACCGCTCAGGTGAGGTGCTGAGAATCACCGCCTCTCGCGTGCGGATGAACGCCCCAAACGGCGTCGGATTGTCCTCACGCAGCCGCAGATACATCTCCAGTGGTGACGCATGCGGATCGACGGTGCCCTCGAGCATGTTCGTCAGACAGACTTCGTAAGTCTCGCCATCGGTGATCTTCTCTTGCACTTGGTCGATGAGGTCGAGGTACTCGTGCCGACTGTTCCGTGCCACGAGGTTTGGATCGCGGCGTTTCGCCGGGTTTGTGATGTCCGCCTTCGCCGAGGCGGTGCTCGGTTGGTGAGTCCCAGTGACCTCATCAGTGGAGATCGATGCAATCCGTGTGCGTGTGTGGTCGAGCCAGTCCTGATTAGCTGCGTGGCCGGTTGGATCGTCAGCCTGACGCAGTGCCAGAAGGTGGATGCGCTCGGTGTGGTGGTCGAGAACGAGTGCGCGGTCCAGGAACATCATGACGGCGTCAGGCAGGTCGGATTCGCGCTGGTTCGGCGAGCCGACCTCGGCCTTGAGCTCGTAGCCGAGATAACCGACCCACCCAAGGCGGAAATCGAATGGCAGATCGTGGCTTAAGGCGCTCAAGCCGGGAAAAGTGGATTTGATGCCTTGCGCTTCTGTTCTTTCGCCGGTCACCGCAACGGTCGCGCTTGCGAGTTCGGCTTCGAGCCAGTCAAAGAATCCGGACGACTCAGTCACATACTCTGACTCGTCACCGGCCGAACGCACTTCGACTACCCCTTCCGGTACCGAGGCGGTCGCTACTCTGCTCAGCGGACCGGACGGCGCACCCATGATTGAGAACCGCGACGAGTCGTTGCCAAGTAAGTTTCCGTCGAGCCAAACTGCCTCAGGTTCGTCACCGAAGAGCTCGGCGAAGAGACGTTCGTCGGTGAATGTCTGAGGGAGAACATCGGTGTCGAGAATGTAGTGGTGCCGATCGTCAGCAGGGTGGGGAGTCGCTTCGGACCGATTGAGCGCTGCGCACGTCCCTGCAAGGAGGTCAGATTTCGAGACAATCTCCTCGCCATCCCACGCCTCATTGACCGAACCATCATCCTGATGCTCAGTCCCCCGGTTCCATGCCACAGTAAGCTCGGCGAATTTCCGCAGCAGGGTCCGAGCCTCATCGGAGGCGATCGATTCCGGATGGAACTGGACTCCCCATTGTGGCCTGGACCGATGCCGGAGCGCTTGGATGACTCCGTCTTCGGACCACGCTGTTGCCTCCAAACAATCGGGCAAGTCGGTCACTGCGAGGGAGTGGTACCGCACCGCCGAAAACGGCGAGGAGATACCGGCGAACAGCTCGGTCTCGGCATGCCGGATCGCCGAGACCCGACCGTGTCGAGGCTCCGGAGCGTGCGCCACGACTCCCCCGTGCACGTGAGCAATCCCCTGGTGGCCTAGGCACACTCCGAGCACAGGGATCGAGGAATGCTCGATCACCTCAGCGCAGATGCCGAAGTCAGCGGGTTTCTCCGGAGTTCCCGGCCCTGGGGAGATGACGACATTGTCGAACTCGTCGAGCACGCACAGCTCGAATTCTTCCCAGTCGTTGGGCACGAGCGTCGGCGCACACTCATTCACCTCCGCGAGGAGATGGAAGAGATTGAGGGTGAACGAATCGGCATTGTCGATGAGCAGAGTCCGCAGCGGCCGCGTCGCTCCCGACGGCCCGTCCGGAACCATCTCAGCCAAGCACCATCCGACGGTTCGCATCCGACAGTCCGCCATCCGCCTCGGCGAGCAGCGACTCCTCCGTATCCGCACCTGCACGGACGTACCGGCCGGTGAAAGCATCCAGCGTCCCCGAGGCCAAAGCCACAGCCAGATCGGTGACCTGCTCGGGTGAGGTCCAATCATCACCCTGGCGGAAATCATGGACCGGCATCGACTTCGTCATGGTCGTCTCGACGACGCCGGGGGCCATCTCGAAGATTCGCAAGCCCTTGTCGTGGCCGAAGTGAACGACCGAATCAGCAATACGGAACAGTGACGCCTTCGAGGCCGAGTACACTGCATACGCCGGCGTGCCCTTCGCCCCCGATCCCGAGTTGAGGTCGATGATGCGGCTGGGACGGCCGGTCGCCTGGGCGCCCGCCATCAATACGGGTGCAAAGACGTTGATCATGAGCGCGACGCCGAGCACGTTCGCGTCGACGACGTCCTTGAGGCTCTCCGGATCGGCATCCCAAAGCGGCCCCTCCGTCGATTCGATGCGCCCGGCATTATTAATGAGCACCTGCAGGCGCTTGCCCGTCGACTTCTCGAGCCCAGCGACAGAGTCACGCAGCTGGTTCACTGCAGTGATGTCATCGGTGCGCAGACCGACACCGGTCACCGCTCCCCCGGTCGCCTCAGCGATCTCATCAGCAGCAGACTCTGCCTTTTCCGCCGAGGTGGCCGTCACGATCACGTCGTAGCCGGCCTTTGCGAACGCCTCCGAGAGGTGGCGTCCGATTCCGCGGGCACCGCCGGTGATGAGGGCGATCGTCTCTGATGGGACCGCAGTCGCTTCTGTTGCAGAATCGCCGGCAGGCAGGTTCGTTCCGTAAGGCAGCTTCTCGGTCATGTCAGATCTCCTCGTGAGCGATGGGGGTACAGGTGGTCGGTGGTGCTTACTGTCTGGGTGCGCTCTGCCGCGATGCTCGGAGCGAATACAACAGAACCCGGTCGAACCACTGTATCGGTCGACCGGGCTCTGTGAGGCACTGTTCTCAGCTGCGGACTTCGGCGCCGTGACGTTCGGCGGCCAGCTTCGTCGCCGCCTCGCGCATCGCCGAGGCCTCATCGGCCTTGAGCGTACGATCCGGGGCGCGGAACGTCAGGCGGAACGCCAGCGACTTCTTGCCCTCGGGCAGCTGGTCGCCGGTGTAGAGGTCAAAAGTCTCGAGCAGTTCGAGCTCCTCCCCTGCACCTTCGCGCAGCGTCGCGGCCAGAGTCTGCGTCGGCAGCTCGGCATCGACGATGAGCGCAACGTCCTGACGCGACACCGGATAGGTCGACAGCGCACCGTCCCAGGCACGCAGATCCTCCTGAGCCAGCAATGCGTCAAGATCGATCTCGAATCCGACCGTCCGTGCCGGCAGGCCGAGGTTCTCGCACACCTTCGGGTGCAGCTCACCGGCGTGGCCGAGAGTCTGCCCGTCGGCAAGGACGAACTTCGCAGCCCGTCCCGGATGCCAGGGAGCGATCTGGTCGGCCTCGACGGTGACCTCGAGGCCGTTCGTCTCAGCGATCCGACGGACGGTGTCGATGACGTCGGTGGCCTCGGCCTTGCGGCCCTTGCCCCAGACACCGGGCATCTCCGCATTTCCGGAGATGATGCCCGCGTAGTGGTACGGCTGGTGCGGAACCGAAGCGTAGATCGCCTCGAGCTCGTCATCGCTCGGGTGGTATCCGGGCAGGTGACGCGGTCCGGGACCCTCAGGCAGTCCCGCCGAGGTGGACACGAGTCCGGCCTCGAACAGTGCCACGTCTTTCGCCCCGCGGCCCTGGTTGCGGACAACGAGGTCCACCAGCGTCGAAAGCAAGTTGGTGCGCATGAGCGGCAGGTCTTCGGACATCGGGTTGGCCAGGCGCACGTGCTTGCGACGCACATCATCGGCCTCGAGCCGCAGCTGATCGTCGCGTTTGTCGTTCGTGAACGGGTACGACAGCACCTCGGTGAACCCGTCGGCTGCCAGCAGGTTCGAGATCCGACGGCGCGTCTTCTGCGCTACCGTCAGACCATTGCCGGCCCGAGCAGCCGGCTGAACGGACGGAATCCGGTCATAGCCGCCGGTGCGAGCGACTTCCTCGATGAGGTCGACAGTGTCGGTGATGTCCGTGCGCCAACTGGGCACGGTCACGGCCAGACGGTCCTTGCCGATGACATCGACGGTCGCGCCGATGCCTTCGAGCAGTCCGGCCACCTCGGCGGTCGTGTACTCGACGCCGACCAGCGAGGCGACGCGTTCGACCGGGAGTTCGATGATGGTCGCCTCGGGAGCCTGCCCGACCTGCGTGGTCGCAGGGCTGAGCGTTCCGCCGCCGAGTTCGACGAGCAGGTCCGCGCAGCGACGTGCGGCCACAGGCCCGAGCCTCGGGTCGACGCCGCGTTCGAAGCGACGCGAGGCCTCCGAGGACAGTTTGTGGCGACGGGAGGTGCGGGCAATCGAGATCGGGTCGAAGTGAGCGGCCTCGATGACGACATCGGTGGTCCCAGCATGAACTTCGACATCGGCCCCGCCCATGACCCCGGCCAGTCCGATGATCTTCCCGCCCTTGCCGCTGGGTCCATCCCCGCGGTCGGTGATGAGCAGATCCTCGACATCGAGTGTGCGCTCGACATCGTCCAGAGTCGTGAACTTCTCTCCCGCACTCGCACGGCGGACGACGATCTCGTCGCCGAGCAGCGCGGTGTCGTAGGCGTGAAGCGGCTGGCCGAGTTCGAGCATGACGTAGTTCGTGACATCCACGGTCAGGCTGATCGGACGCATTCCCGCCTGCTGCAGGCGACGCTGCATCCAGAACGGGGTCTTTGCCTGAGGATCCAGGCCGGTGACCTGAAGGGCAGTGAATTGGTCACAGCCGGTCACCTCGTTGATGGGGTTGTTGTCCTCAACCGACACCGGGAAGCCACCGTCGGTGGCCGCATTGGTGGGAGCCACCTCGGCGGATCCGATATCGGTGAACTTCTGCCCCTTCATCTGCGCATATTCGCGTCCGATGCCGCGCATCGACAGCTGGTAGCCGCGGTCGGGGGTGACGTTGACGTCGAGGGTCACCTGGTCGAGGCCGAGCAGGGCGATCGCGTCGTCACCGGGCTCACCGGTCAGGCCAAGGTCAGTCAGGACGATGATGCCGTCGTGGTCCTCGCCGAGGCCGAGTTCCTTGGCTGAGCAGATCATGCCATCGGACTTGTGGCCGTAGGTCTTGCGAGCAGCGATCTTGAAGTCACCGGGCAGGACTGCTCCGGGCAGGCAGGCGACGATGAGGTCACCGGGCACGAAGTTGTGGGCACCGCAGATGATGCCGCGGCTGGGCACCTCGGGACCGGGCTGCGGGTCCTTCGGATCATCCTGGGCTTCGTTGTGTTCGGGGCCGACGTCGACACGGCACCAGTTGACGGTCTTGCCGTTCGAATGCTCTTCCTTGACGAGTTCGAGCACCCGTCCGACAACGAGTGGGCCAGTGATCTCGGGTCCGAAGAAGTCCTCTTCCTCGAGACCGACGGCTGCGAACTCGGCAGCGAGGGCATGGGGATCGGTCTCGGCTGGGAGATCGACATAGTCGGCCAGCCAGTTCAGTGGGACGCGCATATCAAGCCTTCATTCCGAAACGGGCCGAGAAGCGCACATCGCCTTCGACCATGTCATGCATATCGTTGATTCCCTCGCGCAGCATCAGTGTCCGCTCGATGCCCATGCCGAAGGCGAAGCCCTGGTAGACATCAGGATCGATGCCGGCGGCGCGCAGCACATTGGGGTGGACCATGCCGCAGCCGCCCCATTCGATCCATCCGGGACCGCCGACCTTGTTGGGGAACCAGAAGTCCATCTCCGCGCTCGGTTCGGTGAACGGGAAGAAGCTCGGGCGCAGACGGGTCTTCGACTCGGGGCCGAACATCTCGCGGGCGAATCCGTCGAGGGTGCCCTGCAGGTTGGCCATGGTCAGGCCCTTGTCGATGGCGATGCCTTCGATCTGGTGGAAGACCGGAGTGTGCGTGGCATCGAGCTCATCGGTGCGGAAGGTCTTGCCCGGACACACCACGTAGAGCGGCACACCGCGCTCAAGCAGGGAACGCGACTGCACCGGTGAAGTGTGGGTGCGCAGGACGAGGCCGGCCTCGGGTGGGTCGACGAAGAACGTGTCCTGCATCTGTCGAGCCGGATGGTCGGGCCCGAAGTTGAGCGCATCGAAGTTCAGCCACTCGGATTCGATCTCGGGACCTTCGGCGACCTCCCAGCCGAGGCCGACGAAGTAGTCCGCTGCCTGTTCCTGGATGAGGCTCAGCGGGTGGCGAGCGCCGAGGCGGCGACGGTCAGTGGGCAGGGTGACGTCGATGGCCTCTTCGATGAGCACGGCCGCATCGCGTTCGGCTTCGAGCTCTGCCAGACGTGCATCGTGGGCCTGCTTGACCGCTCCCCTGGACTTGCCGACGATCTTGCCGGCGGCGGCCTTATCGGCCTTGTCGAGTGAGCCGATGGCTCGGTTGGCGAGCGCCAGCGGGGCTTTGTCGCCGGTGTGGTCGATCTTCGCCTGCTTGAGCTCGTCGAGAGTCGTCGAATCCGCAAAAGCCTTCAGTGCCGCGTCGACGGCCTGCTTCACGGCCGACTCGTCCAAGGGGTCGAGTTGGTCTGTCATCAATGTCCTTTTGTCCGTACTTGCCCGCAGCTGAGGGGACGTCGTTTCTCTTCGTCAGCAAGTCTATCGCCTCCCCCGGCTGGGCCCAGGTCGGGTCCGCTGGGTGGGTGGGCCGCCTCGGTGCCGGTTGTGTGCGGTCGGTCATAGGGTTCGAGCCGACAAAAGCGTAGTGTCGGGCACATGACGACACAACGTGCATCAGATGTCATGATCAGAGCTCTGGAGAACGAAGGCGTCGAACGGATCTTCGGGATCCCCGGTGAGGAGAACATCGATTTCATCGACTCCCTGCGGCGGTCCTCCATCGAGCTCATCCTCACCCGCCACGAACAGGCCGCCGCGTTCATGGCCGCCACCTATGGGCGGCTCACCGGCAAGCCCGGGGTGGTGCTGACGACCTTGGGACCGGGGGCACTCAACCTGGCGACCGGGGCTGCGTACGCCCACCTCGGCGGGATGCCGGTCATCATGATCACCGGGCAGAAGGGCATCCGCACGGCCGAGCAGGCGGCGTTCCAGATGGTCAATACGGTGGCGACGATGGACCCGCTGACGAAGGTGAGCAAGCAGATCACCTCGGCGGCGATGATTCCGACAATGGTCCGGGAGGCGTTCCGCGCCGCTCAGGCCGAGCGTCCGGGACCGGTGCACCTCGAGCTGCCCGAGGACATCGCGGGGATGCCGGTCGACGGTTTCGAACTCATCGAACCGCATACGAACGGTCGGCCCGTCGCCGGGGATACCGCGATTGCGAACGCCGCGAACGTCGTCAAGGAGGCGAAGAACCCGCTGCTCATGCTCGGTGCGGATGCTTCCCGGGCTTCCTGCAGTGAGGCGCTGTCGCGTTTCGTCGCCCAGATGCGCATCCCCTACGTCACCACGCAGATGGGCAAGGGATCGGTGTCGGGGTCGTCGGATCTGTACATGGGCACGGCGGCCCTGACCTCCGGTGACTATGTCCACGACGCGATCGATGCGGCCGACGTCATCGTCACCATCGGTCACGATACGACCGAGAAGCCGCCGTTCACGATGGATGAGACCGGGCCGACCGTCGTCCACATCGGGTACCGTCCCGCCATCGTCGAGCAGGTGTATTTCCCGCAGTTCGAGGTCATCGGGGACCTGGCGCCGTCCCTGGACAAGGTCGCCGAGGTGCTCGGCGGTCCCGTACCCACTGCCGAGGCGCTCCTGCCGATGCGCGATGAGATCCTCATCAAGATCCACGAGGGAGCCGATGAGGAACGGTTCATCCCACAGCGGATCGTCCAGGAGGTCCGCGACGTGGTCCCGACCGATGGGATCGTGGCCCTGGACAACGGCATGTACAAGATCTGGTTCGCCCGCAACTACCGCACGACCAGGGCGAACACCCTGCTGCTCGACAATGCACTGGCGACGATGGGAGCCGGGCTGCCCTCGGCGATCGGGGCGAAGCTGACCTACCCGGAGCGTCGGGTCATGGCCGTGGTCGGCGACGGTGGGTTCATGATGAACAGCCAGGAGATGGAGACCGCTGTGCGTTTGGGTCTCGATCTTGTTGTCGTCATTCTTGAGGACAACGCCTACGGCATGATCCGGTGGAAGCAGGCCGCGGACGGATTCCCCGACTTCGGGCTGACCTACGGCAACCCCGACTTCGTCAAGTACGCGGAGTCGTATGGGGCCACCGGCACCCGCGTCGATGATGTCGACAGCATCAGCGATGCCCTGGAGGATGCGTTCGAGTCCGGAGGAGTGCACGTCGTAGTCGTGCCGATCGACTACTCGGAGAACAAGCGCGTGCTCATCGACGAGTTGGGGAAGCGGTGAGGCGCTGTCTTCGGCAGTTCAGGTCCTGATCGGGCCAGCAGTCGGTTGACGCGTTCGCGGACTTTCACGATTCTGCTGGGGATCTCCACGCTCTGTGCGTGGGGATCCCTCGGCCGGATCATCAAGGCACTCATGCGGGACCGGCCGGTCGATTCACTGCTCTGGGCCATGTTCGGGGTGGCGGCAGCCTCGGCGATCGTGGTCTGGTCTGTGTTTCGGGCGCGCGGTGTCAGGCTCGAGGTCAGGAGCTTCATCGGCAGCGTTCCGTTGGGAGTTGTGCTGCTGTGCTCGCTGGTGGGCGGGTTCGTTCTGCCATCGCTGTTGGTCGGCAGAACAGATGTCATCGACGTGGCAATCACCGCGATCGTCATCGCTGCGATCTGCGGTGGAGCGATGCTGTACCTGCGCAGGACCTACTTCACTCCCCCGGATAGTCCCGAAGGGTTGGACGACAAGTGACAGGAGTTGACCTTCAAGTCGGTTGAGACCGGACAATGTTCGAGTGACTGATTCTGAATTGATGCCGATCGGCGCCTTCGCCCGAATAGTGGGTCTGACGGCGAGCGCGCTGCGATTCTACGACGATGCCGGCATCCTCCGCCCTGACCACGTCGACGCCCAGACCGGATATCGCTTCTACAGTGAGGAACAGATACACACGGCCGAGAGACTGCGGGAGCTTCGCGAGCTCGGAATGCCGCTGCCCGATGTCTCTCGGTTCTTCGCGGCCGAAACTGCGTCCGATTCTGCGGAATCGCTGCGGCTCCTGAATGACCATATGCGCAGGGTCTCGGCTGACAACGCGCGATTGCACCACGTGGCCGCACGCCTCACCCAGTCTTTGCAATCGAAGTCTTCGGCATCGTTGTGCGCTCTCCCAGGGCCCATCTTCGCCGCAGCAGTCGACCAGCTTCTGGCCACTACCACCGACGATCCCAGCTTCCCCGTTCTCAACGGGGTTCGCCTCTGCGTCGAACCGGACGCACTCGCATTGGCGGCGACGGACCGCTACCGCTTCGCCAGTCGTACCCTGGTGCCGAGCCGGTCTGCAGGTACGACGTGGGCAGGCACCGTGTCCGGCGATGCTCTTCGGAACACCGTTTCGATGGTCCGCAGAAGCCCGACAGTGACTCTCGCGGCTCACGAAAGTTTCCTGCACCTCGTGCTTGAAGACGGCACCGTGCACCAGTGCCCATTGATCGATGAGCCATTTCCGGATACCCACGACTTCTTCGAGTCCCTGCCGACTGCAGTCCACCACTGCATGGTCGACCGCAGGCAGCTGTTGCGGACGATGGAACAGCGGCCGTTGGAAAAGCTCGGTTTGCGACTCACCTCGAGCGGGATACAGGTTCTGGCTCCTGATGACGTCCCCGATCTCGAAGGCACGGGTGATGACTCTGAGCTGACTCTCTGGTTCGAACTCACGACACTGCATCCGGCGATGACCAATGCGCTCGGAAACGATCTCATCCTCGACGTCTCTGCGTCGGATCAACCCGTCATCCTGCGCTCAGCTGAGGACGGAGACTTCACCACCATCATCATGCCGTGCCAGGCGCCCGCCCACTGATACAGACAGGAACAGACCACCATGACCTCTACACCAGCCGCACCCGATCCCACGATGGAGACGATCGGCCGAGCCGTCGAACTCGGGAGAGCAGGTGACGCGGACACGGCTCGGCGCCAGCTAGCCGACCTCTGGCAGGAGGTCGGCCCCTCCGGCGATCCCTTCCATCGCTGCACACTTGCGCACTATCTCGCCGATCTCTACGATCACCCAGCCGAGGCACTCATCTGGGACATTCGAGCTCTCGACGCCGCTGCTTCGCTCAGTGATGAACGCGCGCAGGCACATCACCAGTCGCTTCAGGTCGCCGGCTTCTATCCCAGCCTCCACCTCAATATCGCCGACAACCTCCGTCGGCTGAGTGCATTCGATGCCGCACAGGAGCACATCTCTCGCGCCGAAGAACGCAGTGTCGCATTGCCCGACGATGGTTATGGACGAATGATCCGCACCGCGATCGAGGAAGGAGGTGCTGCCATCGACCTGCGCGATACCGCTCGCCGCGACTCGGCGCACGGCGGTTCGTAGAACGACCGGCTTCGGGCCCTCCTCACTCCACGGTGATGCCGAGTTCCGAGGCGAAGAGTTCGGCGAAGAGCATGAGCTGAGTGTCGTCGATGGTCGCTCCGCGCAGCGAGTGCACGCCGGAGATCTTGTGCGGTTCCAGCCCCCGAATGTCGACGTTGCCGAGAGCGGCGCCTTCGCACTGGAAGACTCCGACGCTGCTTCCCGGAAATGCGACCCGGCTGACCTTCGCCCGGTCGAGGTCGATCTCGTCGATCTTGCAGTCGCGGAACTCGACATCGGTAAGCTTCGACCCACGCAGGTTGAGGTAGGAGATACGGCAATTGGTGAATCGCACCTTCTCCCACACGCTGTCATAGACAACGCCGGCACCGATCCGCGTTCCAGAGATCGTTGTGTGCAGTAGGTTCCCACGGGACATAGTCCACGTGTCGGCGCGGCAGTCCGTAATCTCCGTGCCGGAGATCCTGGCCCCGGTGAGATCGACCGGTACGTCGACATCGCCGAAATTGAGGTTCGACCATCGACAGTCGAGGAACGTCGCTTGGGTGGCATCCGCCTCGGCGAGGTTGAGATCGGTGAACTCCATGCCTTCGAGGAACTCCTCGGGATCGATATCGCAGAGGTAGCCCTGGGCAAGCTCTCCAAGGGTGATCTTCGGTGGTCGCGGCGTCTCCGTGGTCATGCGCTCACCCTAATCGCTGTCGGTGACATACCCCGTCGTTGCGAGTTCACCCGAACGAAAACCCAACTTGTTATCGTCGGGAGCATGGATACGCGGCCACGCTCGCCCAATGACCGCAGTGCACCCTACGCGATTGCGTTCGCAGCCGGCGGCGTGCTCGCGGTTGTCTACCTCGTGATCCGCCACCTGCACTCTCAATACATCGGCTGTGCTGGAGTCGACTTCGGGTGCGGCGGAATCGTCAGTGATCTGTTCTTCGGAATCGGAAGCTTGTTTCTCGGGTTTCTAGTTGTCCTCGGCTGGGTGGCCACTGCGGTGATCGCACCATCGATGCTGAATCAGCTCCGACCACACACGTCATGGTGGTGGCGTGGGCTCACCGCCACTGGATTCTGTTTAGCCGTGGCCGTCGTGATCATGGTGGTCTACGGCGGAATAGTGACGTATTCGGAATAAGGCTGAGCGATCGACGTCTCCCCCACTAGACTGCAGTCATGAAGCCACTGACAACGATCCTGTCATTGCCCGTCGCCGACCCGCAGGCCACCGCGAACTTCTACGCCGATGGACTCGGCCTCGAAACCGACGGTGTGGAGGACGGCATCGTCGCCTTCGAGCTGCCGAACCTCTCAATCTTCTTCATCACCGCCGACGAATACGGTCAGTACCTCGAGCTCTCAGGCCAGCCCGGTTCGAAGAATCCGGTTCCCGGCGCCAGCATCATCTCGTGTGCATTCGCTACGCGTGCTGAGATCGACGAGGTGCTTGACCGTGCTGTCGCCGCCGGTGGATCAGCCGATCCTGGTCAAGATGTCGATGGCTCGTACATGGGCTACTTCGCTGACCTCGACGGCTACATCTGGGAGCTCGTTGCCAATGAGCAGACGGCGAAGGCCGCAACTGCGGCGGAATAGTTTTTACGTACCTGTCGGACGGCCGCGGAGGGCATTCGCGCACGATGAGCGCACAGTCGTCCGCGTCTCAGCGGCCGCGGGAAGCTGAGACTTCTGCCGTCGCCGTTTTCGGGACATCGACGAAACCGAGTCTCTTCACCGCCGAGGTGTAGACGACATACTCTTTGATGAGTGCAACAGGCACCGTCACCGTGAACAGCAGTTGCGGTACCGACGGAGAGGCCCCCGTACCGAAATCGAGTACCCAGAAAATACACGCAACAGCCGAGAAGACGACCACTGACTCGATCGCTTCCTTGAGATGATGGCTCCGCAGCGTCGCCAAAGACTTCGGCGCATCGGCAACATCAACCACGCTCGTCTCACCGCCCTGACTGCTGCTGTTAATCGACCAGGTTACTTGTCGCCACAGTAGCGCAGATCACCGCAGAATTGAACCGCTGCCTCAGCTCAGCGAGCCAGTCGAGAGCACCTTCCCCAGACCACCGAGGCCGCCCAGCCCCTCACATCCGCTGGTTGCGAGCACTTTCGTAGATGCACACTCCGGCGGCGGTGCCGAGGTTGAGGCTTTCGGCCGAGCCGTAGATCGGGACGGCCACGGATGAGTCGCACAACTCCAGATCCTCGGTGCTCATCCCCCAGGCTTCGTTGCCGTAGACCCAGGCGGTCCGTGCGGTCAGGTCGAGGCCCGTCTCCCATGGGTGGTGAAGATCGTGGGCTTCGTCGTTCGCGTCGGCTGCGAGCACCTGCAGGCCGCGGGCACGGGCGAGTTCGGTCACCTCGGAGAGTCCAACTCCGGTGACGACGGGAATGTGGAAGAGCGAACCGGCGGTGGACCGCACGACCTTGTCGTTATAGACATCGACCGACGAAGAGGTCAGCACCACGGCATCGGCGCCCGCTGCATCGGCGAGGCGGATGATCGTACCGGCGTTGCCCGGATCGCGCACCTGCGATAGGACGACAACGAGCTGCGCTTCCTTGTCGAGCACAGAGGTCAGCTCCACATCGAGGGCGTTGCACACGGCCACGACGCCTTGTGAGTTCACGGTCGACGCGAGCTCGGTGAGCACCTCGGGTGTGACGATGCTGCACTGCATACGCCCGTGCTTGGCTGTCGAGACGAACGACGGATGCTCCTCGGCGGCCTCCTCGGTGATGAAAAGCTCGACAACGGAGCCCTTGCGCGCCAGGGCCTCACGGACGGCCTGCGGACCTTCGACGAGGAACTGCCCCGTGGCTTTGCGATCACGCCGTTTGAGCAGCTTCGCGGCGTTCTTGATCCGCTTCGACTGAGGCGAGGAGATGACGTCAGGGAGTTTCATGAAACTGTGTTCTCGATCCGTTGGGTGCTGAAGTGGAAGAGTGAGTGCCGAAGCGGCGGAAGCTGAATGAGGAACCAGGCGAGTCCTGGCGAAAAGACCGACGGCCCCGAACCTGAAGTTCGGGGCCGTCTTCGATCACCGAGGCGATCGGTCAGTCACTTAAGTGACCGGAGTCTTGAGAAGACGCTGCTCAGGCGGCGTCGGTCTTCGCTGCGTTGACGTCAGCAGGAAGAGCGTCCTTGGCGACCTTGACCAGGTGCGCGAAGGTGGCCGAGTCGTTCACGGCGAGCTCGGCGAGCATACGACGGTCGACCTCGACTCCAGCGGCCTTGAGGCCCTGGATGAAACGGTTGTAGGTCATACCGTTGGCGCGAGCACCAGCGTTGATGCGCTGTATCCAGAGACGACGGAAGTCGCCCTTGCGCTTGCGGCGGTCACGGTAGCTGTAGACCAGCGAGTGGATGACCTGTTCTTTGGCCTTGCGGTACAGGCGCGAGCGCTGTCCGCGGTAGCCGCTTGCCCGGTCGAGGATGACCCGGCGCTTCTTGTGAGCGTTGACCGCTCTCTTCACACGTGCCACGTGTTACTCCTTTAGAAAGTTCGTATCTGCCGGCAGTGCCGGACTCTGATTCAAGCTGTGGGAGTCGATATCGACTGCCCGTGGGGGTCCCGGAGACTGTCCGGGAAAGGAAGACCCGAAAGGGGTCTCACCTGCCCTTGAGCTTGCCCAGAAGCTTGCGGGCCATGGCGCGGTCGCCGCCGGTGATCTCCTGGTCGGTGGACACGCGGCGCTTACGAGCCGAGGACTTGCCCTCGAACTTGTGCTGGTTGTTCACGCCTTCACGCATGATCTTGCCACTGCCAGTCACGCGCATGCGCTTCTTGGCGCTGCTGTTCGTCTTCTGCTTCGGCATAGTGCCGTTCTCCTTTGCAATTCGTCGCCGGCGTCAACCGCTGGCAACTACTTCACACGCACAGACCAGGACGGACCTGGAACGCGACGTACTTAATTTCTCACGCGTCCGGGCGAGCTGCGTTCTTCTCTGCAGCGACCCGATCGCGACGGGACTTCACCTCGGCGGACTTGCCCTTGGCATCTGCCGATGCCTTCCGGGCCTCCGCCTTGGCGTCAGACTTTGACTTGTGCGGGGCGATGACCATCACCATGTTGCGTCCGTCGACTCGCGGTGAGGATTCGACGGAGCCGAGGTCGGACACATCTTCGGCCAAGCGGTTGAGCAGCTTGATGCCCATCTCGGGACGGGACTGCTCACGTCCGCGGAACATGATCATGACCTTGACCTTGTCGCCGCCTTCGAGGAAGCGGGTGACGTGGCCCTTCTTCGTCTCGTAATCGTGTTCGTCGATCTTGAGACGGAAGCGGATCTCCTTCAGCGCAGTGTTCGCCTGGTTCTTCCGGGCTTCTCTGGCCTTCTGGGCAGATTCGTATTTGAATTTTCCGTAGTCCATGAGCTTGGCTACGGGTGGCTTCGCCTGCGGGGCTACCTCGACGAGGTCGAGGCCAGCTTCGCCGGCGAGATCGAGTGCCTTGCGAATGGCAACGATACCGACCTGTTCACCGTTGGGTCCGACCAACCGGACCTCGGGAACCCGAATCCGGTCATTGATGCGCGTCTCGCTGATGTGTTCACTCCTTTTGCTCAAATGTGGTCGTGACAACGAAAAAGGCTCCCGTTGACACATGCCAAGGGAGCCTGCACACACGAGCAGTACGGTAGACGTACGTTCAGTGAATACACCTCGATCTGGACCCGATCAGACTTTGCCTGACGGACAGACCTTCGGACCCGATCGCTCTTCGCGATCAAGGTGGGAGACAGACTCCGCTTCGCACCAGCTACCAGTGTACTACGCTTCATGACTCTTCGCACATCGAGGCCCTGGTGTGATCGCCGCATTGATTTATATGTCAAGCTTATGGCATGAGTTCTGAAGAATCCGTTCCCGCCGAGGCGATCGCCGACGTTACGCGCGACATCGCCGAGGTCCCCGCTGTCGAGGTCATCACCTCCAGCGCCGTCCATCTCATGTCCGCCGCTGCCGTCAAGTGCGGCCTGGCCGAGGACACCGCCGAAGGCCGCGGTGCCGACCTGCAGGACCTCGACGAGGCCCGCAAGCTCATCACCGCACTGGCCGGGTTCGTCACCGGTGCTGCCACCGTGATCGGCGACCACCACGCCCGCCCGCTGCGCGATGGACTGCGCAGCCTGCAGCTGGCATTCCGCGAGGCTTCGGAATATCCCGACGCCCCCGGCGAAGGCCCCGGAGAGAAGTTCACCGGCCCCGTCCGCTGACTCTCCCCCGCTGACCGTTCAGACTGCGGCCCTCGATCGACGATCGGGGGCCGTTGTCATATCCTCATTCGCCGAGGCGGCCGTGTCCTTGCCCGCAGACGTTCACCGATTCACGCTCCGAGGCGGCCGATCACCTCGGACATGAGATCGTCTTCGACGTGGTCGAATCCCGGCCCGAACTGGCCGAACCGCAGACCGTTGATCAGCCCGATCACAGCAACCCAGATCGTGATGGTCTCCAAAATCACGTGATCGTCATAGTCGAGACCGAGTTCCGCAAGCCCGTCCCGCAGAGGCTGCAGCGCGGCCTCCATCCCTCGCTGCTCTCTATTGGCTCGTGAATTCTTCGCCGCTGATCCGCTCGCTTTCGCACCGCTCTCAGTTGCCACCTCGGTGTCGTTCTGAGTTGCCGCGATCAGCTCCGCGAGCGTCACCATGATTCGAGTCCCCGGCACCACGGTCTCCTCTCGGGGAGCTTCATAACCGGCGATCGGAGTGCCGTAGATGAGCGCCCACCGATTCGGATGACGCCGCGACCATGTAAGCATCGCCAGCGCCAGAGACTCGATGCTGCGATGACTGGCCAGAGCCTCATCGACAGCGTCGGCGATCTGGGTGTAGGCATCGCGGATGAGGATCGTCAGCAGTTCATCGCGGCTCTTCACGTAGCGGTAGACCGCACTGGAGACGACTCCGAGCTCACGAGCGATCGCCCGCAGCGACAGCCCGTCGACACCGTCATCGTCGACCATCCTGTTGCCGATCGCGGTGATCTGAGCTTCCGTCTCGATCCGGGCGCGCTGTCGTGGGGTCGTCTCCGTCATGGCTTCACCTTACGATCCGAGAGCAAAGATAACAATAGTGAGCACTGCTCTTGAATTGAACAGCTTCGAGGCCTACGCTGATTTCCGAGAGCACCGCTCTCTGAATAATTGGGACATCCTCGGAAGGACTCGCTATGAGAACAGCCCTCATCATCGGAAACGGACAGATCGGTTCGGAGATCGCCGCCCAACTCGGTGGATCCGGCGTCGCCGTGCGCATCGCCACCCGTTCGGGCGGCAGGGCGCCCGGCGCAGCGCTCTCGGACGATGGAGCACCAGCTGCCACCTCTGACACGCTCCCCACTGAATCGGCTCACCCGTCATCGGGTCCGACCACGGTCTGCGCTCCGGTCCATGTCAAAGCCGATGCGAGTGACCGCACTCAACTGGTGAAGGCTGTCGCCGGGGCAGATGTGATCTTCGCCTGCGCACATGCACCCTACGACAGCCGGAAATGGGAGCAGATCCTCCCGCGGCTCGATGCGGCGATCCTCGACATTGCGGCTGAACTCGGCATCCCCGTCGTATTCCCGGAATCGGTCTATGCCTTCGCCGGCCTCGACGCCCAGATCACCGAGGCATCGCCCTTCGCCCCGGTCGAGGAAAAGGGACGAATCCGACAGCGGCTCATCGAAGCCCGTGCCGCTCATTCGGCGACGTCAGCCAGTGTCATCGCCGGTGATCTGCTCGGCAGGACGGCTGAGAAGTGGTCATCGGTCGTGCGGATGTGCATCACCGAACCGATTTCCGCCGGGCGCCGGGCGATGGTGCCGGCACGCACCGACGTCCCTCACGGCATCACTCTCATCGCCGACCACGCTGCCGCAATGATCCAGGCGGCAGAGGATCTGAAGTCCGTCCCCGCGGGGACGCATCAGCTGCGGATCGCACCGGCGTCGAATCCGACCCTGACCGAGATCGCCGACTTCACCGCGGACACTCTTGAGCAGAAGCACAAACGTCCGCTCTCGGTCCCACGCTGGGCGACCCGCGCCGTCGGTGCGTTCGAACGCTCCTTCTACGAGCTCAACCAGTTGGCACCAATCTGGTACGAACCCTGCGTCATCGCCTCCAGCGACTTGGCACAGAAGGTCGGAACGACCGACTGGCGCGTAGGAGTACGGCAGATGCTGAGCGCGGAAACTCCCGAGGTTCCTGCACAGCAGCCTCGGTGAACGGGATCAGCCTCCGAGGTGGATTCCGTTGCCCGGTCCCAGCGGCAGGTCGAAGACGAACCAGATGCCCAGCAGCACGGCCCAGGCCAGCCAGAACGGGATGACGAACGGGAACATCCGAGAGATGACCGTGCCCAGCCCGGCGTTCGGCTCATACCGGCGGACGAGGCCGAGGAGGACGATCATGTACGGATTGAGCGGGGTGATGACCTGAGTCGCCGAGTCACCGACGCGGAAACCGGCCTGGATGAACGCAGGTTCGTAGCCGAGCAGGGAGAACAGCGGAACGAACACGGCTGCCATGAGCGTCCACATCGACGAGCCGGAGATGATGAACAGGTTGAGCACGCTGGCCAGGAGCATGAAGCCGATGACCGCGGCGAACCCGGTCAGACCGATCGCTTCGAGCCCCGACGCTCCCGCGACGGCGATCCACGAACCGATGCCGGTCCAGTTGAACAGGGCGATGAACTGGCCGAGGATGAACGCGAGGATGAGGAAGGACATCATGTCGATGATCGATTGACTCATCATCCTCACCAGGTCATTCATCGACCGGACGGTGCGCACGACGAAGCCGTAGACGACGCCCATGAGCATGAAGTAGGCGAAGACGATGAACACGATCGACGACAGCAGCGGAGACTCCGGGAGGAAGCCGCCGTCCTCGTTCCGCCATGGTGAGTTCGGGATGAGTACGGAGAACAGGATCACCGCGGTCAGCAGCAGTGCCGCCACGAGCGACCAGATCAGTCCGCGTTTCTCCTCCGGCTCGAGTTCGGCCTTGATCTCGGTGGCATCGTCCTCGCCGGAATCATCTGACGTCGCCGAGGCGTCCCCGTAGGGGCTGTCGGGTGCTTGGTGTTCGCGGGCCAGGCCGCTCCCCGAAGCGTTCGCGTATTCGCGGGGCACTCCCTTGCGCACCATGTTCGGTTCGATGAGCCGATCGATGATGAAGCCGGCGATGACGGCCAGAACGATCGACGAGGCGATGTTGAAATAGTAGTTCGAGACCGGGTTGACCGCGGTGTAGTCGGTGTTCGGCAGGGTCTCCATCACCGAGGTGGTGATCCCGGCGAATAGTGCGTCGAGGCTCGTGGGGACGATCGACGTCGAATAGCCGGCGCCGGTGGCGGCGAACCCGCCGATGAGGCCGGCCATCGGATGCCGTCCGGCCGCTTTGAACACAAGCGCGGCCAGAGGCGGAATGATGACGAAAGCCGAGTCGGCCATGATCGACCCGACCACCCCGACGAAGCCGACGGCATAGGGCAGCAGCCATTTCGGACTCTTGCCGAAGGCGATCCGCACGGCCGCGGCGAGCATCCCCGACTTCTCGGCCACACCGACTGCGAGCAGGATCGGCAGCACCGTGGCCAGGGGCGGGAATCCGATGTAGTTGTCGCCCATCGTCGTGGTCAGCCACGACAGTCCCTCCCCCGTGAACAGTCCCTTGATCGCGATGGTTTCATCGCCGCCGGGGATGGCCACGGTGACATCGGCCATGGCCATGGCGGTGGACACGAGGCCGGTGATGATGAAGAGCCCGAGGAACAGCGTGAACGGTTCGGGCAGCTTGTTTCCGATGCGTTCGATCCAGTCCAGCGTGCGCTGGCCGAAACCGACCTTCCCATCTGTCGTCGTTGACATGAGCAGTCCTTCTTCTCGGAGGCGAGGGGCTGGGTGTGGAGGTGGCGATCTCAGTCGAAGAAGTGCTCGACGTCGATCGCTCCCCCATCGCGGGCGAATTCGTCGGTCACCGCAACGGCAAGGGCATCGTCGGCGAGGAAGTCCAAGGCCGTGCACGCGAGACCGTAGGCGCCGTCGAGTGCCGCGGATTCGGCGGCAGGGGTCTTCGCGGCTGCGGCGAATTCACGGGTGTGCAGGGCCACTTCGGCGTCGGCGGTCTTGATGAGGGGATGGATGCCGGGGATCCGGTAGGAGACGTTCCCGAAGTCCGTGGACGCGGCGATCGATTCGTCGAGGACGCCGGCGGGAAGCGGTTGGCGTCCGCGCGTCTGTTCGTGTTCGGCCCACCGGGCGGTCAGCGTTGAATTCGTGCGCACGGGCAGTGAGGGCGGATGTTCGTCCCAGTCGACGGTGACGCCGGTGCCGGTCATGAGGGCTGCCCCCTTCGCAGCATCCTCGACCCGGTCGGAGAGTTCCTTGAGCGTGTCCGGGAACTTCGACCGGACATAGCACTTAACGGTGGCGGATTCAGTGATGATCGACGGCCTGGTGCCGCCATCGGTGATGACCGCGTGCAGGCGGGAGATCGGCGGCATCTGCTGCCGCATCAGGCCGAGCCCCTGGTAGAAGAGGTTGGCCGCGTCGAGGGCGTTGCGCCCCATGAAGGGCTGCGCCGAGGCGTGGGCGGCGACCCCTGAGTATGTCACCGTGAGCAGGCGGCGGCCCAGCCAGACCTGGTCGGCGCAATCATATCCGTAGCCGTGGACCATGATGGCGGCGTCGATGCCGTCGAAGGCACCGGCCCGGGCCATGACTTCTTTGCCGGAGTGTCCCTCTTCGGCCGGGGTGCCCAGGAGGACGACGGTGCCCGGGACTGCTGCCGGGTCTTTTTCGTACAGTGCGTGGATGGCGAGGAAGGCGCCGACGCCGGCGGTGGCGATGATGTTGTGACCGCAGGCGTGTCCGATCTCGGGCAGGGCGTCGTATTCGGCGAGGATTGCGATCGTGCGTCCGTGTCCGGATCCCGTCGTCGCCCGCAGAGTGGTCTCCACTCCGAAGAGGCCCGTCTCGACGTCGATTCCGTGTTTCTCGAGCACCGAGGCGATCGCGGCGACCGATTCGAATTCCTCGAAGGCGGTCTCGGCCAGCCCGTGGATGGTGTGGAGCAGGTCCGTGAGATCGCCTTCGACGGCATCGAGACCGGCGGCGATGCCGGAGCGGCTCGTCTCGGGGGCGCCGGTGAAGTCGGAGGCCCACTCGGCGGCCTGTTCGGCCCGGGCCCGGGTCTGCGACGCCATCTCGTCGAGGTAGCTGTCGTCCGGTGTGGTCGAGTGGCCGAGGTCACGGATTTCGCTCATGGGTCACAAGCATAAAGGCCTTGCCGTTCTGACACGCCCGGAACGGTCATGCCTCGACGAGTCAGTCAGACCTCGACGAGGCGGATGGCCAGAGAGTCGATCTTCGCGACGAGTTCCTCATCACCGGCCACGGCTTCTTGGAACCGGCGCACTTCAGCTGGGGCCACCTCGGACTCGACACCGAGAGTGATGCCGAGCTCCGGCCCACCGAGGTGGACGCTGTTGCTGCCGGGGCTCACCCCGATCCGAGCCAACCAGGGGAAGGACTCCGCGATGGCACGCAGACGTTGAGCCACCTCGGCGTCGGCCCAGGACGGAGTCCACGGCTGGGACTGCACGAACGCGAACATGGCCGGGCGGCGCAGCAGGAACGAGGACTCGGCCCCCGGGTCGAGGACGACGAGCTGGGATTCGGCTTCGATCGCCCCGAGGACGAGCCGTTCGGACTCGATCGGCACGGGGCGGGCGTCGGAATGCCACGCCGTCAGCGGTGGGATTCCGGAGAATCCCGGGGTGCACTCGCGGCCGTCCTCGGCTTGGAGGCGAACCATCGCCATCTCCGAGGAGTTGTCGGCCATCAGCCCGTTGTCACCGACCTCCTGGTCGACGACCATCGGCACGATCGGGGCGTAGAGCCTGGCCCCGGAAAGGGCCTGGATCACCTGCTGGTGTGCGGCCGGATCCAGGGGTGCCTGAGCGACCTGGGTCAGGGCCTCGAGCAGAGCCGCGTCCGCCAGCCCGGTGTCACCGGAGAACGGGTTGGGTTTGAGATCCCGGCCCTCCCACGCCTGTCCGGCGGAATCCGTCGGGGCGTGGGCGTCGCCCGCCTGGTCGGCAGAGGCGGTGGACCGGGCGTCGTCCGGCTCGTGCGGCCGGTGCGGCTCGTGTGAGTGCGTGCTCACAGACTCACCGTCCTGCGACGTCGAGGGCTTCTTCCAGAGTGAACTTGCCGGCGTAGAGTGCCTTGCCCACGATCGCCGAGTCGACGCCGAAGGGCACGAGCTCACGGAGGGCTCGCAGGTCGTCGAGGCTCGAGACTCCGCCGGATGCGACGATCGGAGAGTCGGTCTTCTGCGCGAGATCCTTGAGCAGGTCGACATTGGGTCCCTGCAGGGTGCCGTCCTTGCGCACATCGGTGACCACGTAGCGGGAGCAGCCGGCGGCTTCGAGGGTGGCGAGGACTTCGTAGAGGTCTCCGCCGTCCTTCGTCCAGCCGCGGGCGGCCAGGGTGGTGCCGCGGACGTCGAGTCCGATGGCGACCTGGTCGCCGAAGCGCTTGATCATCTCGGCCGTCCACTCGGGGTTCTCCAGAGCAGCAGTGCCGATGTTGACGCGCTCGGCTCCCGTGTCGAGTGCGCGTTCGAGGCTTTCGGTGTCACGGATGCCACCGGAGAGTTCGACCTTGATCCCCACGGCCTTGACGACCTGGTTGAGCAGGTCGGAGTTCGAACCGCGTCCGAAGGCGGCGTCGAGGTCGACGAGGTGGATCCATTCGGCTCCGCGGTTCTCGAAGTCCTGAGCGGCGTCGATGGGTGAGCCGTAGTCGGTTTCGGTTCCGGCTTCGCCCTGGACGAGGCGGACGGCCTTGCCGTCGGCGACGTCGACGGCGGGGAGGAGGACCAGCTTGTTCGAACTGTCTGTCATTGTGACCTTTCTGCCAGGGTGCCACGGGGTTTGAGGCAACCATAGTCGGTGTGCTCGGTCAGGAGCTGAGTGAGTCTGTGGGGTTGGTGCCGGAGCTGCCGGAACCGCTGCCAGGGCTGCTGTCGGCGGCGAACGAGGCGAGCCAGTTGCGCAGGAGCCTGGCGCCCGCCTCGGCGGATTTCTCGGGATGGAACTGTGCTGCCCAGGTGGTTCCGTCTTCGACAGCGGCGATGAAGTCATTGCCGTGGCGGGCGGTCGTGACCGTCGCGTTCGCCGGCGGCTCGGCCGCGGCGTAGGAGTGGACGAAGTAGAAGCGTTCGTCTCCGATGCCGGCGAACATGGCCGAGTCTGCGGGAGCGTTGACCTTCGACCAGCCCATATGCGGGATGACCGGGGCTTCGAGGCCGGTGACGGCTCCGGGCCACAGACCGATGCCCTCGGTCTTGACGCCGTGTTCGACGCCGCGGGCGAAGAACACCTGCAGGCCGACACAGATGCCGAGCAGCGGTCGCCCCTGCTCGTGGCGGGCACGGATGAGGTCGACTCCCCCGACGTTCTCCAGTCCGGCCATGACTGCCGAAAACGCACCGACGCCGGGGACCAGCAGTCCGTCGGAGTCGTTGATGACATCGTGATCGGCCGTGAGCGTGACCTCGGCACCGGCCGCGGCGACCGCACGGACGGCGGAGCGGACATTTCCGGCACCGTAGTCGAGGACGGCCACAGTCGTCATCGCTTCGCCCCCTTGCTCAGCACCGACCAGATCCTCCACAGGGAGAACCCGAGGACGATGGCACCGAGTGCGGCGACGACCCAGGCGACGGTGTTCCCACCCAGGGCCAGGGCAATGCCGAAGGCCATGACGAGTCCGGCGAGGACGGCGGCGATGATCCACAGCAGTGCCGTGCGTGCCATGGCGGCCCGACCCGGGCTCATCGTGGCCGCACTGGCCTGCAGCTTCGTCATCGAGTCGGTTCTGATACTGCCTTCGACATCGTCTGCGGAAACGGTTTCGAGCAGCAGACCTTCGAGCACATCCGGCAGGTTCTTCAGCGCCAGACCGGCCGGCACATCGGATTCGCGGGCACCGTGACGGAAGTGGCCGGCGTCGATCTGCTCTTCGCTGCGCACGAGGAGGAGGACCTCGTGTTTGCCCGCGAGCTTCGAGATCGCCGCGGCCGCCTCGTTGCCGGCTTTGACATCCGTGTCGGCGAGCACGATTCCGCTGAACTCGCCGATCGGCACGATGGTGCCGGAGATGTTCGACAGCACGCAGGCGGCGGCCAACTGTTGGGCGACCCCGAACGGGGTCACGATGACGGTCGTGCTCACAGGACTCCCTTGGTGCTGGGAACGGAATCGCTGCGCGGATCGGTCTCGACGGCCTCGCGCAGCGCGCGGGCGAAAGCCTTGAACTCGGCTTCGACGATGTGGTGCGGGTCGCGACCGCGCACCAGATCGAGATGGACGGTCAGTCCGCCGTTGAAGGCGATGGATTCCAACGAGTGGGAGGTCATCGACCCGGTGAAGTGACCGCCGATGAGGTGGTACTGCTGGCCTTCGGGCTCGCCCTCGTGGACGAAGTAGGGGCGCCCTGAGACGTCGACGACGCACTGGGCCAGAGCCTCGTCCAGCGGCACGGCGGCAAAGCCGTAGCGGCGGATGCCGACCTTGTCACCGAGCGCTTCGCGCAGGGTCTGACCGAGCACGATTGAGGTGTCTTCGACGGTGTGGTGGACGTCGATGTGGGTGTCGCCGGTCGCGGTGATGTCGAGGTCGATCATCGAGTGCTTCGACAGGGCGGTGAGCATATGGTCGAAGAACGGCACGGAAGTCGAGATGTTCGAGGTGCCGGTGCCGTCGAGGTTGACGGACACGGACACCGTGGACTCGGATGTGGTGCGCGAGTTCTGGGCCTGCCTCATGGAGTGCCTTTCGTCGGGGCGGCTGATGAAGGGGTCTGCGGACGATCCGCGAGGATGTCCGGTGATTCGGCGAGGATATCGTCGATGGCGGTCAGGAACGCTTCGGTCTCTGCCCCGGTGCCGGCGTTGACGCGGGCGTGGCCGGTGATGCCGATATCGCGGATGAGGACTCCGCGGTCGAGCAGCTTCTGCCACAGATCGGCCGGTGAGGAGATGTTCCCGAAGAGGACGAAGTTCGAATCGCTGTCGTGGACGGTGAAGCCCGCCTCGGCGAGGTGGCTCGCCATCCGGTTGCGCGAGTCGATGAGTCGGTCGACGTTGCCCAGCAGCAGCTCCGCGTGTTCGAGTGCCGTGCAGGCCAGCACCTGAGTGATCTCGGACAGGTGGTAGGGCAGACGGACGAGGCGAAGGACGTCGATGAGCTCGGGTGCGGCGATCGCGTAACCCAAGCGCAGGCCGGCACAGGCGAAGGCCTTGCTCATGGTGCGTGAGACGACGAGACGGGGCCGGCCCTCAAGCAGAGTCATCGCCGAGGACTTGGCGGGGCGGGAGAATTCCGCATACGCCTCGTCGACGATGACTATCCCTGCGCAGTTGTCATAGGCGGCGTCGATGACGTCGAGGCCGATCGAGGTGCCGGTCGGATTGTTCGGGGTGCACAGGAAGACGATGTCCGGATTCGCACGAGCCACCTCGGCGGCGACCGTCTCGGCATCGAGAGTGAAGTCGTCCTTGCGTTCGACGTGCTGCCATTCGGCACCCGTGCCCGTGGTGATGAGCGGGTGCATCGAATACGAGGGGGTGAACCCTAAGACGGTGCGGCCCGGACCACCGAAGGCCTGGACGATATGGCTGAGCACTTCGTTCGAGCCGTTGGCGGCCCAGATCATGGAGGGATCGAGGTCGACGGAGTCTCCGGCGCGTTCGTTCACACCATCCAGATAGGTGACGAGGTGTTCGCGCAGTGCGGTGAATTCGCGATCGGGATATCGATTGAGTCCTGCGAAGTGATCATCGACGGCGACGCGCATGCTATCGACGACGACGCCCGGAAGCGGATAGGCGTTCTCGTTGACGTTGAGCTGGACCGGCACATTGAGGTGCGGAGCCCCGTACGGCTTGAGGCCGACGAGGTCTGAACGCACTGGCAGAGAGTCGATGTTTCCCACGGCAATCATTCTACCGAGAGGCCCCCGCCGCCCGGGCGGCGGGTCGGGCATCGAGATCGGCCGGTCGGCTCACCCGATCGGACGGGTCAGCGCGCTGCCGGTCGGGCCGGCGCCATCCCGGTCGAGCAGGGTTCGACCTCAGCGAACGGGGACGTCGAGGGTCTGTCCCGGGTGAACCGTCGGGGTGTCCAGGTGGTTGATCTCGACGATATCGGCAACGACATCGCGGGTGTCGCGGTCGATGCCGAGATTCGAAGCCACGGTCCACAGCGATTCGCCCTCACCAACGACGACTGACTCGGCGTCGATGCCGATGCTCTCCGTCTCCGATTCGGCGACAGCAGCGGCCGAGAACGACTGGGTGGCGAGGAGGACCGCCCCGCCGATGACGACGAGAGCGACGAGCAGGGTCCGGAGAAGGCGCACAGCCTGGCGTCCACGAGGGGTCAGGTGCAGCTCGGTGTTCTGTGCAGACATCGCATTACCTCTTTCATTCGTACGATTCCACCAGTAATCGGTAGAACGTCTGTTCTATTCAACATGCCAATCGAACAAATGTCCAGTCCAACTCGAACATCTATGCGACAATGAGAGGGAACCAGCGTTGTTGATTGATCTGTCAGAACCATCTCAGTCGGCACTGACACGAGAATTTCCGAAGCGGAGATCACGGCGTTCAGCGGCAGGGAATAGAACGAAGGGGAACGAGCAATGGTTCAGAACAAACGAGGCAGAGGCAGGCCTCGCAACGAAGATGTTGCCAGCGAGATCGCTGCCGCTCGCACCGATGACGACGTCGTCCAGATCCCTGAGGGGTCATCCGGTGAGGGCGACTTCCGCCTCACTCCCCGTCAGCGTCTCGTGCTCGAAACCATCGAACGCGCCGTCGTGACCAACGGCTACCCGCCGAGCATGCGCGAGATCGGCAAGGCCGCCGGGCTGGCCTCTCTCTCCAGCGTCGCCCATCAGCTCTCCCAGCTCGAACGCCTCGGCTATGTCCGCCGTGACCCGAAGCGCCCGCGTGCCATCGAAGTGGTCAATCCGTTCGAAGAGGAAGAGGCCGAGCGCGCGAAGTACGAGGAGCTGGCCAACAACACTGTGCAGGTGCCGGTCGTCGGTCGCATCGCCGCCGGTGGCCCGATCCTGGCCGAACAGGAAGTCGACGATGTCTTCTCCCTGCCGACGCAGGTCGTCGGCTCCGGTGAGATGTTCCTGCTCAAGGTCGTCGGCGATTCGATGATCGAAGCCGCCATCTGCCACGACGACTGGGTGGTCGTGCGCAAGCAGCACACCGCTGACAACGGTCAGATCGTCGCCGCCCTGCTCGACGGCGAGGCCACGGTGAAGACGCTCAAGCGCAAGGCCGGTCAGCAGTGGCTGATGCCGCAGAACGAGAACTACGAGCCCATCGACGGCACCTACGCGCAGATCATGGGCCTCGTCGTCGCCGTCATCCGCCGCCTCTGATCTTCCGTCGGCTCTCCGCAGTCTGAACACAAAGGCCCGCGACCGATTCGGTCGCGGGCTTTTCTGTCATCCTTCGTCGGTTTCGGCCAGGCGGGCCAGACTCTTGCGAACGAGGCCGGAGTTCGTCGTCGGCCACATCCGCGGCATCGAATTGACGAGGAACCCGGCATACCGGGCCGAGCGCAGCCGCGAGTCGAGCACGGCCACCACTCCCCTGTCCTTGGTCGACCGGATAAGGCGTCCGGCCCCCTGCGCCAGGCGCAGCGCGGCATGCGTGGCCGATACGGCCATGAATCCGTTGACTCCCCGCTGGTCGGCATCGCGTGCTCGCGCCTGCATGAGCGGGTCGTCGGGACGAGGGAAGGGCAGTCGGTCGATGATGACCAGGCGGTTCGTCCGACCCGGCACATCGACTCCCTGCCACAGCGACATCGTCCCGAACAGGCACGTCTGATCGTCGGCCGTGAACTGGGAGACGAGGGCGGGCAGTCCGTCATCGCCCTGGAGCAGGATCGGGAAATCGAACTTCTTCCGCAGATGTTCGGCTGCCGCGTTCGCGCCCGCCCGCGAGGAGAACAGTCCCAGTGCACCGCCGTTCGAGGCTTCGACGAGTTCTTCGAGTTCGGTCAGCGCTTCTTCGCTCAGCCCGCTGCGTCCGGGTTTGGGCAGGTGGGAGGCGACATAGAGGATTCCCTGCTTGCCGTAGTCGAACGGGGAACCGACATCGAGGCT
Organism: Brevibacterium sp. OS20; assembly: GCF_056837565.1. Taxonomy (NCBI): domain Bacteria; kingdom Bacillati; phylum Actinomycetota; class Actinomycetes; order Micrococcales; family Brevibacteriaceae; genus Brevibacterium; species Brevibacterium sp. OS20. The sequence continues at coordinate 2,596,297 of NZ_CM166367.1, forward strand.
GTCCCATTTCGGGGCGTCGGGTCCGAAGAGTCCCAACGAGGCTGCCACCGCGTCGAAGTTCCCACCCAGGGACAGGGTCGCCGAGGTGGCCACGACCGTTGATTCCTCGAAGATGCCGTTGCGCATGGTGCCGGCCACACTCAGGGGTGCGACGACGAGGTTCGTCGTCTCTTTCTCTCTGAACGTCGAGCGCGAGAGCCAGATGACGTCGTTCTTGCCAGGGTCGCAGAAGCGTTCGGCGAGTTCGAAGATCTCCTGGCAGCGCGCCTTGGCCATCTGCCGGCCGGCGTCGGCGTCCTCGGTCTTGCCGCCGATGTCGTTGATGATCTGGCGGGCGGAGTCGCGGATCTGTGCCAGGGCCAGTCCGAGCGCCTCGCTCATGTGGAGGATGAGTCCCTCGGGCACCGAGGCCTGCGCACGTTCGAGAGCCGCCGCGGCGGAGTCGAGCAGTGACACGACTCCGTCCTGGACGGTGGTGTGTTTGCGTACCGAGCTCGTCGCGGCCGAGAGCATACTCGTGTTGATCTGCCCGGACAGGGCGCTGGTCACCCGGTCCTTGAGTTCGTGGGCCTCGTCGATGATGATGACATCGTGCTCGGGCAGCACGTTCGATTCCCCGAAGGCGTCGATGGCCAGCAGGGCATGGTTCGTCACGACGATATCGGCTTCGGCGGCTTTGTTCCGGGCGATTTCGGCGAAGCATTCGGTGAACAGCGGACAGTTCGAACCGAGGCAGTCGAAGGCGTTGACGGACACCTGTGACCAGGCACGATCGCTGACGCCGGGCAGGAGGTCGTCCCGGTCGCCGGTGTCGGTGGTCTTCTCCCAGGTGCGGATCCGCTGGATCTCCTCCCCCAGACCGGAGCGTTCGGTGGGTTTGCGTCCCGCCTCGGCGTCGGCACCGAGGTCGAAGAGCATGCCCTCGCCCTCGTCGGGGTACCCGCCGGCGAGCTTGTGCTTGCACACATAGTTTCGGCGGCCTTTGAGCAGTGCCGCCCGGGGCAGCGGATCGAGGTCCTTCTTCACGGCCTTGAACAGCCGGGGCAGGTCGCGGTGGATGATCTGCGTCTGCAGGGCCAGGGTCGCCGTTGATACGACGACCTTCCCGCCGGTGCGGGTGACGTACTCGGCTGCAGGCACCAGGTAGGCCAGCGATTTGCCGGTGCCTGTTCCCGCCTGCACGAGCAGATGGATTCCCTTGTCCAGCGACGAGGCGACCGCCTGCGCCATCTCCTGCTGACCCTCGCGTGGCGATCCGCCGATGGCGCCGACGGCGGATTCGAGGAGGGTGTCGACAGTCTTCACTCGTCGATGACCAGGTCCGGACGTTGGAATTCGCGCAGTTCGTCGACGAGCTCGGTCGGCACCTTGGCCTGCAGGCTGGTGCCCTCCGTGCCGTGCGATTCGTGTTCGACCGTACCGAGGGCGTAGATCTTCGACACGAGGTCACCGCGTTCATAGGGAATGAGCACGGTCATGTCGATGTCCGGGACGGGAAGGCGGTCCTCGATGGCCTCGATGAGGTCGTCGATCCCTTCCTTCGACACGGCAGAGACGAACTGGGCGTCGGGATACTCCGCGCGCAGGCCGGTGGTCACGGCCTCCTCGGCGATATCTGCCTTGTTGAACACGAGGAGTTCGGGGATGTCTCCGGTCTCGACGTCCCCCAGGACGTCGCGCACGGCTTGGATCTGTCCGTGCGGATCCGGGTGGGAGGCGTCGACGACGTGGAGGAGCAGATCCGAACCGGCGGCTTCCTCCAGGGTCGAGCGGAAGGCCTCGACGAGCTGATGGGGCAGGTTGCGGACGAACCCGACGGTGTCCGTGTAGGTGAAGACGAGGCCGTCGGCGGTCTTGGCCTGCCGGACGGTCGGGTCGAGGGTGGCGAACAGGGCGTTCTGCACCATCACCTCGGCGTCGGTGAGCAGGTTGAGCAGGGAGGACTTGCCCGCGTTCGTGTAGCCGACGATCGCGACTGAGGGCACGTGGTGGCGGGCGCGGTTCTTCCGCTTCGTCTCCCGCGAGGGCGCCATGGCGTTGATCTCGCGGCGCAGCTTCGACATGCGCGTACGGATGCGGCGACGATCGAGTTCGATCTTCGTCTCACCGGGTCCGCGGGAGCCGATTCCGGCACCGCCGGCGACACGGCCGCCGGCCTGACGGGACAGCGACTCACCCCAACCGCGCAGTCGCGGCAGCAGGTATTCGAGTTGGGCGAGTTCGACTTGGGCCTTGCCTTCGCGGGATTTCGCGTGCTGGGCGAAGATGTCGAGGATGAGCGCGACGCGGTCGACGACCTTGACCTTGATGACGTCCTCGAGTCCGCGCCTCTGGCTGGGGGCGAGTTCGGAGTCGATGATCACGGTGTCGGCGCCGACAGAGGCGACGACCTCGGCGAGTTCGGCGGCCTTGCCCTTGCCGAGGTAGGTGCCTGGGTCCGGCTTGTCGCGACGCTGGATGAGTGCGTCGAGGACTTCGGATCCGGCGGTTTCGGCGAGTGCGGCGAGTTCGCGGATCGAGTTCTCGGCTTCGGCCTGGGTGGTGTTCCAGATGCCGGCGAGGACGACGCGTTCGAGGCGGACCTGACGGTATTCGACCTCGGTGATGTCTTCGAGCTCGGTGGAGAGTCCGGCGACGCGGGTGAGGGCGGCGCGCTCGGCGAGGTCGAACTGGTCATCGCCCGGGGTGGTGTCGTGATCGTCGAGGGCTTGGGCGCCTCGGGAGAGCACACGGTCGAGCATCGCGTTGCGACGCTCCTTGTCTTCAGACGTCATTCATTCCTTTGTTCTCTGCCGCCCGCACGGGACTTCTCGTGCGGACGTCGTCATGCTTGCCACCGGTCGCGGCGATTCGCACCGACGGTGGTGTCCATCAATTCTCCCACAGCCGTCTAGACTGAAACGGTGTCAGAGCACTATTTCACCGAATCGCCGAGCAGCGAGGCCAAGTCGCGGGTACTCGACCTCGATCTGGCCGGCCGCGCCGTCACCGTCGAAACCGTATCCGGCACGTTCTCGCCCACTCGCCTCGACCTCGGCACGGCTGTGCTGCTGCGGCATCTGCCTCAGCCGCCGGCCGGCGATATCCTCGATCTCGGGTGCGGTTGGGGTCCGATCGCCCTGCACACGGCCTTGGATGCCCAGGAGGCCGAGGTGGATGTGCGAGTATGGGCACTCGACGTCAACTCCCGGTCCCTGGAGACCACCGCGGCGAATGCGCGCAGGCTCGGCCTCGATACGATCAACACCGTCACCGCCGCGGATGTTCCCGCTGACCTGCAGTTCGCAGCGATCCGGTCGAATCCGCCGATCCGCATCGGCAAGGAAGCGCTGCACGAACTCTTGGAGACCTGGCTGCCGCGTCTGGCGCCGGGCGGCCGCGCCGATCTCGTCGTATCGAAGAACCTCGGCGCCGATTCTCTGCAGAAGTGGATCGCCGGGATGCTTGGTGACGGGTTCGAGGTCGTGCGCACGGGATCGTCGAAGGGTTTCCGCGTGCTCACGGTCGAGCGCGACTGAGTTCAGCCGATCGTGCCGCTGGCGACGAGGACGGCTGGGCCGGCGAGGCTGACGCGTCCGCTCGTGCCCTCGGCGTTGGGTTCGATCTCGATACGCAGCTGACCGCCGGGCACGTCGACTCTCCACTGCAGAGGCGACTTCTCACCGGCCCAGTGGTGGGCTGCGATCGCTGCCGCGCAGGCTCCGGTTCCGCAGGAGCGGGTCTCACCGACGCCGCGTTCGAACACGCGCATGCGCAGGGCGCCTTCTCCCCCGGCCACATCGGATCGGGCCGGTTCCATGACGATGTATTCCACATTGGATCCCTGCGCCGGGACGGGGTCGAGGACGGGTGCATCGCGCAGTTCGGCTGCGGCGAGTTCGGCGTTCTCGGCCAGGGCGACGACGGTGTGCGGGTTGCCGGTGGATACGCGCAGTCCGGGACGGGCGACGTCGATGCCGCCGGTGGTCACGAGTACGCTGCTCGCGGGGTCGAGTGACCATTCGCCCATGTCGATGGTGTACCAGGCGTCGCTGGCGGATCCGGGTCCGGCTGTACCGGTGTCGACGACGTCGTCTCCGGTTTGGACGCCGAGGGCGGGATTGAGGGTGGTGCGCACGGCTTTGATGCCGTCACGGGTGCCGACGAGGATCTCGCGGGCATCGGCGGGGACGCGACCGCTGGTCAGGAGTGCGTGGGCGAAGACGCGAACTCCGTTGCCGCACATCTCGGAGAGGCTGCCGTCGTTGTTGTAGTAGTCCATGAACCATTCGGCACCGGCGTCGGCCTGTTCGGCGGCTCCGGGGATGCCGCTGGCTGCGGAGCGGACGATGCGGATGATGCCGTCGGCGCCGAGTCCGGCCCGTCGATCGGCCAGGGTGGCGACGATTTCGGGATGCATCTCCAGTGTGCTGTCGTCGTCGGAGAGCAGAACGAAGTCGTTCTGGGTGCCGTGCCCCTTGACGAAGCTGACATCGGTCCAAGCGGCGAACGGGGTATCCGGAGTGCTCATGGCTCCATCCTATCTGTGAGCGTCCAGTCGGGTCTTCAGTGCCCGTTCAGGACGTCGAGTGCAGCCGCTATGCCGTCAGTGATCGCGCAGCGCATCAAGTGCGGCCGCCAGATTCTGTTCGGCGTCGGCGGCGCTGCCGTCGATCCAGCGGATGCGCGGGTCGCGGCGGAACCAGGTGTCCTGTCGGCGTGCGAACTGCCGGGTGCGGATCGTCGTCTCTTCCTTCGCCTCGGCGGCGGTGAGCTCTCCTGCCAGATGGCGTTGGATCTGTGCGTATCCGATGGCACGTGATGCTGTCTTGCCTTCGGCCAGCCCAACGTCGAGCAGACGCGTCACTTCGTCGACCCATCCGTGCTCCCACATGAGGTCGACGCGGGTGGCGATGCGCTCGTGCAGAATGGCCCGGTCCATGCTCAAGCCGAGGTGGATGGTCGGTTCGATCTCCTGGTAGTCCGGCAGTTGGGCGCTGAAGGGACGTCCCGTGAGTTCGATGACTTCGAGCGCTCGTGCGATACGTCGTTGGTCGTTGACGGTGATCTTCTCGGCCGCTTTCGGGTCGAGTTCGCGCAGCTTCTGATGCAGCGCCCACCGGTTTGTTGCGACCTCGGCCTCGAGGCGAGCACGCACCTCGGAGTCGGTGCCGGGAAACTCCATATGATCGACCGCGGCACGAACGTAGAGCCCGGACCCGCCGACGAGGATCGGCCGCAGACCGCGCCCCCGGATGTCCGCAATCGCTGCCCGCGCACGTGCCTGAAAGTCCTGCACGTTCGCCTCTTCGGTGACGTCGAGGATATCGATGAGGTGATGCGGAATCCCCCGACGCTCATCGATCGGCAGCTTCGCCGTGCCGATGTCCATCCCTCGGTAGAACTGCATCGAATCCGTGTTGACGATCTCCCCGCCGAGGCGGTCGGCCAGATCCAGCGCCAGATCCGATTTCCCGGTGGCGGTGGCTCCGACGACGGTGATGATCGGCGAAGTGTCCTCAGCCATCGGCGATCACTCCCAGAGTCCGGTGCCGCAGAGTGTCCGGACTTCGTGGACACGTTCGTCGATGACCGGTTCCAGAGTCGAGACTCGCGCGCCCTGGTCAACGGCGTGGCGGAAGCCTGCAGCCAGCACACTGAGGTTGGCGGCCATGGCCTCTGCTTGGTCGCAGAGGTCGAGCAGTCTTTCGGTGTCGATCGACGTCCCGGAGGTGAGTGTCTCGCTGACGGCACAGTCGAATTCCGAGGCACCGTCGATCGGGGCCAGGGGTGCGTCCTCTGTTGCGGCTCCGGACAGGTCGATCGGCAGCAGAAGGTTCTCGCTCGATCCGAGCGGTCCGATGTCGACGCCGGCGGCGTGAGCGTGAAGGATCGCGACGATGACGGCGGGGTCGGCCGCCTCGGCGAGTCTGCGTTCATCCGTCGTCAGGGTGTCAACGGTTTCGACCCAGTCGGACCCGGACAGCAGCCGACCGGTGCGAGTATCGACGCCGTGATCGATTCCCCAGCCGCCGAGTCCGGCCACGGGTGGCAGGGTCTCGATGGGCAGGGCCCAATCGGTCCGCGTCCGCACGGTATCGCGGATGGCAGTCCGCAGCTCGGCCATTCGCGCCGTCTCGCTGCGGTCGATGTTCTCGAGCAGCACGGGGGCTGCCGGGATGATGGCGAAGGCGCCCATCTCAGCCGCGGGGGCGGATCGTCGGCATGCCGAGGTTCGTTGCACCGGCGGCACCCTGTCCGGGGCTCGGTGCGCCGCAGCTGTCGGCCTGAGCCCGGTCGTAGGCGTCACCGGCTCGGGACGGGCGTACGGAGAATCCGGAGTCGGCGAGGAGGAAGTAGGGTTTCGCCTCGGTGACGGTGGCAGTGACGAAATCACCGGGCCGCGGCATCTGAGCGCCTTCGGGGATTCCGACGTGGACGAGGCGGTTGTCGGCGGCGCGACCGCTCAGTCGTGGGGAATCGTCATGGGGCAGCTTGGTCACGAGCACCTCGACCTCACGGCCGATCTGGGCTTTGTTCTCGTCCCAGGCGATCTCATCCTGGAGCGCGGTGAGGCGTTCGAACCGCTCCTGCACGACGTCCTTCGGGACCTGGTTGTCCATCGTAGCCGCCGGTGTGCCGGGGCGGATGGAGTACTGGAAGGTGAAGGCCTGGGAGAAGCGGGCGCGGCGGACGATGTCCATCGTCCCCTGGAAGTCCTCTTCGGTCTCTCCGGGGAAGCCGACGATGATGTCGGTGGTGATGGCAGCGTGCGGGATGCGTTCGCGCACGGTGTCGAGGATGTTCATGAACCGTTTGGTCCGGTAGGACCGCCGCATTGATTTGAGGATCGTGTCCGAACCGGACTGCAGCGGCATGTGTAGCTGCGGCATGACGGTCGGGGTCTCGGCCATGGCGTCGATGACGTCGTCGGAGAAGGCGGCCGGGTGCGGGCTGGTGAAGCGGACCCGTTCGATTCCGTCGACGTTGCCGACGGCGCGCAGCAGTTTTGCGAATGCGCCTTTGTCGCGGAATTCGGCTCCGTAGGAGTTGACGTTCTGGCCGAGCAGGGTGACTTCGACGACTCCGTCGGCGACGAGGGCTTCGACCTCGGCGAGGATGTCGCCGGGGCGGCGGTCCTTCTCTTTGCCGCGCAGGCTGGGCACGATGCAGAAGGTGCAGGTGTTGTTGCAGCCGACCGAGATCGATACCCATCCGGAGTGCTGGGATTCGCGGCGGCTGGGCAGGGTGGAGGGGAAGACGTCGAGGCTTTCGAGGATCTCGACCTGGGCTTCCTCGTTGTGGCGGGCGCGTTCGAGCAGCGCCGGCAGGGATCCCATGTTGTGGGTGCCGAAGACCACGTCGACCCAGGGGGCCTTCTTCACGATCGTGTCCCGGTCTTTCTGTGCCATGCATCCGCCGACGGCGATCTGAAGGCCGGGGTGGTTCTCTTTGACCTTCGCGAGCTGGCCGAGGTTGCCGTAGAGGCGGTTGTCGGCGTTTTCGCGGACGGCGCAGGTGTTGAAGACGACGACGTCGGCCTGGTCGTCGGTGTTCGCCTGAACGTAGCCGGCATCGTCGAGCAGTCCGGACAGACGCTCGGAGTCATGCACGTTCATCTGACATCCGTAGGTCTTGACCTCGTAGCTGCGAGGGGTGGTTCCGGATGTCGTCGGGGATTCAATCAGTTCAGTCATGGCGCACCCATTCTAGCCGTTCCCCACGTGCCGTTTCAGTCTTCGGCGAGCACTTCCCGTGTGACCTTGATGCAGATCGCCGAGGGGAAGCCGCGGCGGGCGAGCATGCCGAGGATTCGGCGCTCTCGCACGGCATAGTCGAGGCGCCGGGTGGAGGCGGCTTTCTTCTCGGCGACTTCGCGGGCGAGTTCTTCCTCGCCGTCGATGTCGGCCACTGCGTCGGCGGCCAGTTCGGGGCTGATGCCTTTCTTGCTCAGTTCGCGTTTGAGCACGGATCGGGAGAGTTTCCGGTTCTCACGCTGTGCTCGTGCGAAGCGGTGCGCGAATTCTTCGTCGTTGAGCAGACGCGAGTTCTGCAGCTTCTCGATGAGGACATCGATCGCTTCGGGCATGAGGTCGCGTTTGAGGAGCTTCTTGCGCAGTTCGTCGCTGGAGTGATCGCGCATGGCGAGCATGTTCATCGCCGTCTTCTTCGCCTGAGCATAGTCCGCGTCGAAGTCGGGGGCGTCGTCTTCGTCGTCGAAGCTCAGCCCGGGACCGGCAGCGAAATCGGGTGAGCCGTCACTGTCATCCAGGAAGTCGGGCCCGGCATTGCCATCGCTCGCCAGGAAATCTGGACCATCATTCTCGGCTGCAAGGAAATCAGGGACATCGATGAAATCCGGAGTCGAGTCGGTACCGCCTTCGACCCACCCGTTGTCCGGCTCCTTCTGCTGTCGCTTCCAGCCGCTGGAGTTCTTCTTGCGCTTCGAGCCCGAGTTCTTTCGTTTGTCGGTTCGACCATTGCCACCGGTGACATCGTCGTCGTCGAGTCCGGAGAGGCCGGCGAAGAACCCGGCCTCTCCTTCGGCATGACGTTGGTCGATCTCCGAGATCGCACTGCGCAGCTGCGAGAGCGTCTCGGTCTGAGACGAATCGCTCCGACCCGAGTCCCCCGCACCGACCGTCTCGGTCGATGCGGCGGGCTCGCGGCCCGGGAATTCGTCGTCAGTCGACGAGGCGTCAGGAGACTTCGACGTCATCCGTCTGTGCTTCTCCGGCCGCCTCGGCGCCGTCCTCGGGTTCGTCGACCTGGATCAGGCCCAGCTTGTGCTTGATCTTCAGCTCGATCTCTTCGGCCAGGCCCGGGTTGTCGCGGAGGAAGTTGCGGACGTTCTCCTTGCCCTGACCCAGCTGATCGCCGTCGTAGGTGAACCAGGATCCGGACTTGCGCACGATGCCGTTGTCGACGCCCATATCGATGAGGCTGCCTTCGCGGGAGATGCCGTGGCCGTAGAGGATGTCGAACTCGGCCTGCTTGAACGGCGGAGCGACCTTGTTCTTCACGATCTTCGCACGAGTTCGGTTGCCGACCGCGTCCTGACCTTCCTTGAGGGTCTCGATGCGGCGGACGTCGATGCGCACGGAGGCGTAGAACTTCAGCGCCTTACCGCCCGAGGTGGTCTCCGGCGAACCGAAGAAGACGCCGACCTTCTCACGCAGCTGGTTGATGAAGATCGCGGTGGTCTTCGACTGGGCCAGGGCACCGGTGATCTTACGCAGTGCCTGCGACATCAGGCGAGCCTGCAGGCCGACGTGGCTGTCGCCCATCTCGCCTTCGATTTCGGCCTTGGGCACAAGGGCCGCGACGGAGTCGATGACGATGACGTCGAGGGCCCCGGAGCGGATGAGCATATCGGCGATCTCGAGAGCCTGCTCACCGGTGTCCGGCTGGGAGACGAGGAGCTGATCGGTGTCGACGCCGAGCTTCTTCGCATACTCCGGGTCGAGTGCGTGCTCAGCATCGATGAACCCGGCGATTCCGCCGGCCTTCTGTGCGTTTGCGACGGCGTGGAGAGCCACGGTCGTCTTACCGGAGGATTCCGGACCGTAGATCTCGACGACGCGGCCGCGCGGCAGACCGCCGATGCCCAGAGCGATGTCGAGTGCGACCGAACCGGTCGGGATGGAGGCGATGGGCTCACGCACACCGTCGCCGAGGCGCATGATCGCGCCCTTGCCGTAGTTGCGATCGATCTGGCCCATTGCGGCTTCGAGTGCCTTCGACTTGTCTCCGCCGGTGGGAACCTGAAGGTTCTTGGGTGTACGTGCCATGACGTCTCCTCTTCGTTGCTTTTCCGTTGAGACCAAGGCTAGAAGATGGCACTGACATAACGACAGAGGAAGCGATTCCCCCGTGGATAACCAGCCACTCATGGTCACAGGTCCCGTGATTCCTCACCAGGATAACCCACATGGGAACAGGTGTTCTATATATTCGGGTGTGTCGCGTGTCTCCGCGAGAGTCAGGCCTGGGCCAGACCCAGCTGCCAGGTGAGACCGAAGCGGTCCCCCACCCACCCGAACGGGCCGAATCCGTAGTCGTCGAGCGGCATGAACACAGTTCCGTCTTCGCTCAGTGCGGTGAAGATACGTTCGAGTTCCTCGGCCGAATCGCAGTCGACCATGAGTGACACGCCAGGGGTGATGTCCCACTCGTGTGCGACGAAGCTGTCGCTGAAGCGCAGTCTCTGGCCGGCGATCTCGATCTCGGACATGATGACCGTACCCTCGGCGCCCGGACCGTCGGGACCGTACCGATTGTCGAGGATCACTCGCCCGTCGGCGAAGACCTCGAGGTAGGTCTCCATGGCCTCGGCGGCGCTCTGTCCTCGACTGGGCTGGAAGGTGATGAACGGGATGGCCTGATTCATGCGGTCAGTCTACACTCGGCCGGCACGGCGCCGACAGTAAAGACCAGCGCTGTTCCGAGCAGACAGAGCCACAGACGGTGCGAGGCAGCTCCGATCCAGAAGTACGGCGTCGAACCTCGGTCAGAACGGCGTCGAGCGCGGCTTTTCCTTGCCGAGACGCCGAGATTCGGGAACGCCCATGGAATCGCAGACGGCAGTCCAGATGTCGCGGGGTTCGACCCCGGCTTCGAACGCCTGAGCTGCGGTCCGCGAACCCAAGGAGCTCAAAGTGAGGTCGGTGTGCAGGGAGGCGGCGCGCGCCTCACCGAACTCCTCGTTCATGAGGATCCAGTAGAGCGTGTGCCTCATCAGGGCTTGGCGGCCAGCCGCGGAGCAGAGTATCCCTCGGGGTGACCGAGGACCTTGTCCGAGAGCTCCTGCGGAATGGTGTCGGGGATCTGCACGCCTTCTTCGAGAGCGAAGCGATCGGACACAGACGACAGCAGTGCCGACAGCGGCAGGTCAAGTGCTTCGCAGATCGCCGACAGCAGCTCCGAGGAGGCTTCCTTCTGTCCGCGCTCGATTTCGCTGAGGTAGCCGAGCGAAACGCTGGCCCCGGTCGAGACATCGCGAAGGGTGCGTCCTTGACGACGGCGGGCGGAACGAAGTGCGTCGCCGATTTCGACTCTCAGTAACATAACGCGGCCCTCCCTTTGTCAGCGCGTCCCGTCAATGTAGTTCCAATAACTTTACAACCTGGCCGTGACACAGCACCAACCTGGTGCCCCGAGCGGATGGTATTGCCAGTCCATTCGAAGACTTTGGAGAATTTTCGTCCGATGGTCATCACCCGGTCAACCGCACAGCAGACGAACTTATTCCGTGGCATCTCCGCCAGCATTCGACGCCTGTCCGGCCTCGGGCCCGAAGGCGAGTTCGCCGACGAATTCGTCGAGGTTGACGGCCATCGCCTGCACCGTCTGGCTGCGGATGGCATCACGGTCGCCGGTGAAATCGTGTTCGAAGACCTTCGCCTTCCCGCCGAAGGCAATCGCCGTGTAGACGAGTCCGACGGGCTTGTCGTCCTGCGGATCGGGACCGGCGACTCCGGTGCAGGAGATTCCGATATCGGCGACGCACTGCACGGCCGTGCCAACGGCCATCTCCGCGGCGACGACCGGGTCGATCGGTCCGGTCTCCTCGAGGTGGTCGGCATCGACTCCGGCCAGGCTCGCCTTGAGGTCGGTGGCGTAGGTGACCAGTCCCCCGCGCACCACGGCCGAGGCACCCGGCACATCGACGAGCGAGGCGACGAAGCGTCCCCCGGTCAGCGACTCTGCCGACGCCAGCGAGATCCCCAATCGAGTACAGGTGGAGATGATGCGACGCGCGGTCGCCGTCAGCTCGGACTCAGCCACGCTGCGCGTCCCCGCCGGTCTGCGTGCTTCCACCGCTCTTCGCGTCCCTGTACAGCTTCGCCGCCTGCACGCAGTAGTCGACGCCGGTGACGATGGTGACGACGATGGCCGCGGTCATGATGATCCACGCGAAGACGAGCAGGATGACGTAGACGACGGAGGGCACCACGTCCGAGAGCGGGAAGACCAGCAGGAAGAGTCCGATCGCCGCGGTCTGCAGCACGGTCTTGATCTTGCCGCCTCGTGAGGCGGGCATGACGGCGATGCGGATCATGAAGAACCGCAGCACGGTGATTCCGAATTCGCGGACGAGGATGATCACGGGCACCCACCACGGCAGTTCGACGATGATCGCCAGACCGATGAGTGCGGCCGCCATGAGCGACTTGTCGGCGATGGGGTCGGCGATCTTGCCGAAATTCGTGATGAGGTTGTTCCGCCTGGCCAGGTAGCCGTCGACGAAGTCGGTGAACATGGCCAGCAGGAACACGATGAGCGCCCACCAGCGCAGTGTCACATCGTTGCCGCCGTCTGCCAGCAGAAGCACGAGGAACAGGGGCACCATGAGGATGCGCAGCACCGTGAGTGCGTTCGGGACATTCCACGGACTCGGTTCCGCAGAGGGCTGCTGAGAGGCTCCGGCCTCGACTCGATCGTTCACGCATCCAGCCTATCGGAGTGAGCTGAGCAGATCATTCCAACCAGGGCCATCTCAACGACCATCGCCGAGGCGGCGCACCGTCGGTACGGTGCGCCGCCTCGGCGAGGGGTGGGGTTCGGATGAGATCAGCGGCCGGTGAGCTGCCAGGCGTCCTCTCCGCTGGCTTCGACGACCTCGAGTCCGGTCTCCGGGTCGACGTCGCCGACGGTGAGGTCGCCGGCATGGCCGACGCCGTTCGCGTAGCGATCCGACGATGCCGAGCTGTACGCCGACGCCGAGCCGTGGGAGGTCTCACCGTAGTCGTCGAACTCCTCGTCATAGTCCCCGGCCGCCGAGGCGTGCCCGGATCCGGTCTGTCCGGACTGAGCCTGGCCACCCTCGGTCGGGACGTTGGCAGCGGCGCCGCCGGAATCCTCGGGCGGGGTCTCGCCCTTGATGATGGCCAGGGTGCCCGGCAGATCGTCGGGGCGCACGAGCACGTCGCGGGCTTTCGAGCCCTCGGAGGGTCCGACGATTCCGCGGGACTCCATGAGATCCATGAGGCGACCGGCCTTGGCGAAGCCGACGCGCAGCTTGCGCTGCAGCATCGAGGTCGATCCGAACTGCGTGGTGACGACCTGCTCGATCGCCTGGAGCAGCAATTCCAGGTCGTCTCCGATGTCCTCGTCGATCTGCTTCTTCGGTGCTTCGACGGCCACGTCTTCGCGGTAGTTCGGGGTGAGCTGGCTCTTGACGTGTTCGACGACCTTCTCGATCTCGGACTCGTTGACCCAGGCGCCCTGGACACGCATCGGCTTGGCCGCACCCATCGGCAGGAACAGGGCGTCACCCTGACCGATGAGCTTCTCCGCACCGGGCTGGTCGAGCACGACTCGCGAGTCGGCCAGCGACGAGGTCGCGAACGCCAGACGGGAGGGAACGTTGGCCTTGATGAGGCCGGTGACGACGTCGACGCTGGGGCGCTGGGTGGCGAGCACCAGGTGGATGCCGGCGGCACGGGCCAGCTGCGTGATCCGCTGGATCGAGGCTTCGACGTCGCGCGGGGCGACCATCATGAGGTCGGCGAGCTCGTCGACGACGACCAGCAGGTACGGGTAGGGCTGGAGGACGCGTTCGGATCCGGCAGGCGGCTGGATGCGCCCCTCACGGACCGCCTTGTTGAACTCCTTGACGTGCTTGAACCCGTAGTTCGCGAGGTCGTCGTAGCGGGCATCCATTTCACGCACGACCCATTCGAGCGCCTCGGCGGCCTTCTTCGGGTTCGTGATGATCGGGGTGATCAGGTGCGGGATGCCTTCGTAGATCGTTAACTCGACGCGCTTGGGGTCGACGAGGATCATGCGGACCTCGTCGGGGGTCGCGCGCATCATGATCGAGGTGATCATAGAGTTCACGAAGCTCGACTTACCGGCACCGGTGGCACCGGCGACGAGGAGGTGGGGCATCTTCGAGAGGTCGGCGACGACGAATCCGCCTTCGACGTCCTTGCCCACGCCCATGACCATGGGGTGGTCGGTCTTGCGGGCGGCCTTCGAGCGCAACACATCACCGAGGGCCACGTTCTCACGGTCGGTGTTCGGGATCTCGATGCCGATGGCCTTCTTGCCGGGGATCGGCGAGAGGATGCGCACGTCGGCGCTGGCCACGGCGTAGGCGATGTTCTTCGACAGGGCCGTGACCTTCTCGACCTTCGTGCCGGCGCCGAGCTCCACCTCGTAGCGGGTGACCGTCGGGCCGCGGGAGAACCCGGTGACCTCGGCGTCGATCTTGAACTGCTCGAGCACATCGCGCAGGGCTTCGACCACGCGGTCGTTGGCCTCGGAGCGTTCCTTCGCGGGAGGTCCGGGCTGGAGGTTGTCGGAGGCGGGCAGGGTGTAGGTGACGTCGCCGGCGAGGGTGAGCTGTTCGACGCGTTCGGGCAGCTGCTCCGTGGGCGGAGGTGCGGGTGCGTTCGTCGTCGGCACCGGCGCCGAGGCGGCAGCGGGCTCGGACTTCTTCGCCTGGTTCGCGGCGTCGTCGTCCATCCCGATGGTCTTCTTCAGCTCGGCCATTTCGCGTTCGGCCTTGGTGGGCCGGCGCTGGCCGGGCTTGAGCTTCGGCTCCGGGCTGGTCTCGATACGCGTGGTGTCGGCTTCTTCGTCGCTGACGTCGTCTTCGTGGATGTAGGCCTTGTCGTAGGCCTTCGTGGCGGTGTCGTCGTCGGCGGATTCGGCGTCGAGATCGGGGATCTCGGTCTTCTTCTTCCGGCTGCGGCGCTTGGCGCCCATCACGGGTTTGAGGTCGGAGGTCCGGCCGTTCTCGGCAACGAGGTCGGACTGTTTGGTCTCGGTCGCCTCGGCGTCGGTTTCGGGTCGGGCACCGCCGGTGAGTCGGTAGTACAGGTCGGTGAGGCGACGGGGAATCGCGCGCACCGGTGTCGCGGTGACGACGAGCAGGGAGAACAGCCCGAGGAGGACGAGCAGCGGCACCGCCACGTACACGGTGGTCGCAACGACCAGCGGTGAGGACACGACGAATCCGAGCGCGCCTCCCCCGTTGGCCATGGCTTCGCGGGAGTTCGTGAAGGTCGGGTTGCCGGCGGCGATATGGGCCAGGCCCGAGGCTGCGAGCAGGCCGAAGATCATCCCGATGAGGATGCGGTTGTTGCCGCGGTTATCGTCGCCGCGCAGGAACAGGCGGATCGCGTAGCAGGTGAAGACCACCGGCAGGGCGAGTGCCACCCGGCCGAAGGTGCCTTCGACGATTCCGCGGACGCCGTCGCTGATCGCGCCGGGGATGTTCCACCATTCGAAGGCGGCGATGATGATCGAGAGTCCGATGAGGAAGAAGGCTGTGCCGTCCCGCTTCGTCGGTGATTGATCGGTCGGTTCGTCGCTGAGAGTCTTTCGCGCACGGTTTCCGGCCATGTGGGCCACTCCCCTCCATGCACCGGTGACAACGTTTGTCCCGGGTTCTTCGGTCCCCGCTTGACCGGACCGACCAGCGTTTTTGCGCGCTGTGCGTTTCCCGGAACCAGAAGCGGGGGAAGTCGTTCTGGTCGCCATGTCTCTCATCTTAGGACGATATTGCGCTCCTGCCCAGCAAATCCGCAGGTTTCGGCGTGTGGCGCTGCGGCCCGCGGGGGCTTCGGCAACCGAGGCAAGTCGGACGAATTTCGACGTCAGCCGGGATGTCGGTGAGGATGTCGGGCAGAGCATCGGAGTGCCGGCCTGCAGGCTGGAAGTGCTGCATTCGACAACATGCGGAGTGAATGTCCACGTCAGGCCGCATATCTCGCCGAAAAACGGGCTACGTGTCGAGAAACGGGTGTGCACATGCGTTTCTCGACGCTTCACCCGTTTCTCGGCGACGATGTTCTGCCGCGTTCCGCTTTGCGTCACGACTGAGTCTCTCCGCGGGCTGGAGTCGACCGTCTGCGTCTGGCACTCGAGAAGGGAGGAAAGGCGAATCCGCCACAAACTGGACTGAGACCGTCAAAGAGACAACAGATATTGTAGGCTCCTGCTTAAAGCCGCACACGAAAGGGCAAGTTGTTGAAACGCTTCACGATCGGAATCATGGCTGTGGCCTGCGCACTCGCGCTGTCTGCCTGCTCTGACGGATCCGGTGATCAGGCTGGGCAAGGACAGAAACAGGAGGAGGCCTCCCCTGATCCAGCAGCTGTTGAATCTCAGGAAGCCGACGAACGCGCGGCTCTGAGTGGCGCCGAATACAGCGACAGAATCCTCTCACTGGAGGACTTGCCCAGCGGTTTCACCCTTGAGGACGACGTCGAATTCGGGGAAAAGGACGAGCAGGCTGCCAATCCGTTCGGCTCTAAGGAAAGCTCTCCCGACAATCGGTCCACACAATCCGAGTGCGTCATCGGTGCCATGTCCGCCTACTCATCCGATCTGGACGGAGTCTCTGCTGCGCGATCATTTGATCAGTCCGACGACAGCACCGGTACATACATCCTGACATCGCTGACCAGACCCGAAAGCGGATCGGCGGAGCTGCTCGAAGATCTCCGAAACACCGTGGGCGACTGCCAAGAATCGATCAGCGCGGAATCGACGGAGTCGGTCGAGGTCTTCGAACCCAAAGGCAACAAGGGCGAAGGCTTCTGTACTGCGGCCTACAACGGAACGTTTTTAGGCCAGGGCAAGATGGCAATGTCAGAGTGCTACGTTTCCTGGGCAGGAGAATTGCTGACAGTTCATCAAATGGCATTCGACTCAGAAACCAGCCTCGCCGTTGACGAAGAAGCGATGAACGGTGTCAGCGACTACCTGACCGAAGATCTTCTCCCGACGGCGCTCAAGAAGGCAGAAATGACGGCACACCAAGAATGAGTCCTGCGTTGGGGAGATAAGTGTGCTCAGATTGCCCGTTTTCCTAGGGCGGTTTCTAGGTTCTAGTGCAACACCCGGTCTTACCAGCACTATCAGACCGGGTGTTTCCACTGAACGAAGGAACACCCCCATGACCACGCACTACAGACGTCCACGGCTGCCCTTCCACGTCCTCGACGAACTCTTCTGGCTCCTCCTCGAAGGCAGACCACGATCAGCGATCGCTGACCACCTCGGCATCAACCTCAACACCGTCACCCGGTGGGCGCGGCGACTCGGCCTGCCCAAAGGCAGGACCGGCAGAATACTGTCCATGCCGACCACCATCGTTGCTGCCCCGGCACCACCACGACCACCTGCCTACCGCCACCTGACGATCGCCGACCGAATGACGATCCAGGCTGGCCTGCAATCAGATCCGCCATTGTCGATGAGAACCATCGCGACTCAACTCGGTGTTGCTCCGTCAACCGTGTCCCGAGAGATCCGCCGCAACCGACTCATCCAATACGACAGAATCAGCCCACACCCGGTCTACAGTGCCGCCGGCGCCCACGGCCGCACCTATGCCCGACAGGCACGCAAGAAACACCGTCGCACACGTCTCGAGGATCCGTGGCTGCGGGCTCACGTGATCAACGGGCTCAACGACAAGTGCTCGCCCGAACAGGTCGCCGGTAGGCTTCGGCGTGACTACCCTGACCGGAAGGACCTGCACGTGAGCCACGAAACGGTCTACCAAGCTCTCTACGTCCAAGGACGCGGATCCCTGCGTCACGAGCTGGCCGTGGTCAAAGCCCTCCGATCGGGACAGACGGGAAGGAAGCCACAGTCGAAGCTGCCGCGTCGGTCCAACCGTCCCTGGCTCGATGGTGCCTTGTTGACCGACCGTCCCTCACAAGCTGCCGACCGCACTGTTCCTGGCCACTGGGGGGGGGTGATCTCGTCGTCGATTCCCACGCCGGTGGCCTGGTGACCGTCTTCGAACGCCGGTCCCGGTTCTCCTTGATCCGGAAACTGCCGAACAACCGCGAATCGGTCACCGTCACCGGACTAGTCCAGGACATGATCGCTTCCCTGCCGGAAGCGTTGTTCTCGACTCTCACGTGGGACCAGGGTCAGGAGATGGCTGAGCATCTGCGGATCACTGTCGCCACCGATTGCCAGGTGTACTTCTGCGACCCGCACTCACCCTGGCAACGACCGACGAATGAGAACTCCAACGGTCTCGTTCGGGACTACTACCCGAAGGGCACGGTCTTCGATGAGTCGGTTACTGACGAGGAGATCCAGGCGATGCAGGATCAGCTCAACCGCAGGCCGCGGAAGGTCCTCGGGTTCGCGACCCCGGCCGAGGTCCTGGCTGATCTGTTGCATGAGCAGGTAGCCTGAGACCAGCCCACTGTTGCACTAGAACACTGAGCCCACCTAGACTTTTTGGCATTCTGAGCACACTTAACTCGCCATTCGCGGCAGAATCAGCACGGTCGGTCGCGGTCGACATCCTGCCGATGGGTCGCCTGGCTCTTTCGGGCGACGAAGACGAACTCGCGGCCCGGTCTGTCCGGTGCATCACGGATCTCTTCGACCATGAAACCGGAGTCTTCCAGTGACTTCGTCAGTTCAGCGCGGTCACGAAACCGCAGACGGCTCTGCTGTTCGACGCGGCGGCCGTCCCGTTCGAAGACCAACATTCCGAAGAAGTCGACGAACGCGCCGTGTGCGGCGTCGAACTCCACCCACGACTCGACTGATCCCTCACCGTCAACCTCGGCCGCAGAATAGGTGTTCTCCTTCGTCCATTCCCGCCACGCCTGCCTCTCGGGGTCGCGTGATTCGAAGACGAGGATTCCGCCCGGCGAAAGTCTCCGGCGGATCGCCATCAACGTCTCCGCCCAGGCTTCATCTCCGAGAATCGCCTGGGCCACATTAGCTGTCATGAAAGCCATGTCCGCCTGCAGCGGCGGCAGGTCCGCTGCGATCCCGTGGACCCACGTCACCTTGCCGGCATGGGGTTTCGACTGCGCCACGTCCAACGCCAACGCCGAGGGATCGACGCCCACGACCTCCACTCCCCGGCTGGAGAGCATCGTGGCAAACGTGCCCGTTCCGCATCCCACATCCACCACCGAGGCGGCCCCGAACTCCTCGACCATCGCAGCGTAGACGTCGAGGTCGTCCCGTTCGGGTCCTTCGAAGATGTCATAGACGGCAGCGCATCGCGCGTCGACATAACGGTCCCCGGCGTTATCAGCTGGATCCCGGCCGCCGTCAGCGGTCATGTGGATCGCTCGGATGCATGGCGATGAACAGACCCCACTGGGTGGCACCGTCCTTGTTGCGCCGGCTGCGGAACTCTTCGAACAGCTCATCGATACGAGCCCGGAACTCCTCGACCTCATCCTCGGTGAGCATCGCCGCCATCCGACCCATCGTCCGCTCCTCATACGGTGCGGCGGTGAACTCGGCCGTGAAGGCCTCGAGCATCTCGGTCGTCATATCGCCGGTGTTGAGGAACCAGCTCTTGCCCGTGGCAAGGTACGGGATCTCCCTGGACCCGCGTTTGCCGCGCCGCGCCTCCTGAGGTTCGAGGAATCCGGTGTCGGCAAGCATCCGCACATGGTGGAGCGAGGTCGCGGGATTGAGGCCGGTCGCCTCGGCGATCTCCCGATTGCTCAAGGCCTCGTCCAGACACAGCCGCAGGATCCGAATCCGAATACTCGATGCCAGCGCCTTGGCTTCGGCATCGGTGGCGTCCCTGCGCCCCACCGCTCGGGCGAGGGCGGCCGCGGCAGGTGTGTCATCGTTCATGCCTCAACGCTAGCGAGTGATCGGGAGAAGTCAATCAATCCCCCAAAGCGATTGACTTTCCCCAATCGCTCGTGGAGCATTACTGATTGACAACCCTCAATCACTGACCTTCAATCGCTGATCCTCCGCCCGCCGTTTCGAGGAAGAGCCATGGCAGCAGCCGACCAACCACCGTCGAACGAACCACAACCGCAGCACGGTCCCGCCTCATCGCAGCGGCCGAAACACGTCTCGCTGTGGAGACACCGCGACTTCATGAAGCTGTGGGCAGGCGACACGGTCTCTGTGTTCGGATCCGAGCTCGTCCTCTTCGCCCTCCCCCTCACCGCCGTACAGCTCCTCCACGCCGACGCCTTCGAAATGGGAGTGCTCGCTACCCTGGAATCCGCGGCTTTCCTGCTCATCAGCCTGCCCGCCGGGGCCTGGGTCGACCGACTGCCGAAGAGACTCGTCATCGTCTCCGGCGACATCATCCGCGCCGCCATCCTCCTGACCATCCCGCTGACCTGGGCGTTCGACGCACTGAGCATGGTCCAGCTCTATCTCGTCGCGGCCGGGGTCGGAATCGTCAGCGTCTTCTTCGACATCGCCAATCAGTCCTATCTGCCCGAACTCGTCGACGGCGACGCGATCTCCGACGGCAACGGCAAGCTCCAAGCCAGCCAGCAGACCGCCGGAGTTGCCGGCCCCACTCTGGCCTCGGGCCTGGTCACCGCGATCGGTGCCCCGCTGACCATCGGACTGACCAGCATCTGCATGGGTCTCTCCAGCATCCTCGTAGGACTCATCAAACACCGCGAAACCCCACGACCAGCCGAGGGCCGGGCCGGATTCGTCGCCGAGATTCGGGAGGGACTCGACTTCGTCCTCGGTCACCCGCTGCTGCGCCGGATCACTGCCTGCACAGGTCTGACGAACTTCGCGTCGTCGGGCATCTTCGCGCTCCTCGTGCTGTACGCCCTCACCACACTCGGTCTTCACCAGGTCGAACTCGGAATCATCATGTCAGTCGCCTCGGCCGGCGGCATCCTCGGCGCACTCACGGCGGCGTGGGTGCAGAAGATTCTCGGCGAAGGAACGAGCATCGCCGTGTCCGCGCTGATCGGCAGTCTCTGCTTCCTCGGTGTTCCGCTCGCTTCCGTCCTGCCGGCGCTGCCGACCCTGCTGATCAGCTGGTTCCTTGTGACCTGGGCGGTCGTCGTCTACAACATTGCGCAGGTGAGCTTCCGGCAGCGCCTGTGCCCGAAGCCGCTGCTGGGCCGGATGAACGCGTCCATCCGCTTCCTCGTATGGGGACCGATGCCGTTGGGCGCATTCCTCGCGGGCATCCTCGGCGACCGGCTCGGACTGACGAGGACGATGTGGATCCTGGCAGCCTGCGCGCTGCTCGGCTCACTGCCGGTACTCGCCTCCCGCCTGCTGCGGATGCGCGAACTCCCCCGCGAACTCGATCTGCTCGCCGAGGCGACCGACCCGATCTCACCCTCGGCGGAGGCCGAAGGCCGCGGTTGAGCTCTCCTGCCAACAGCGAGATAAGTGTGCTCAGATTGCACAATTTCCTCGCCCTTTTGGCAATCTGCGCACTTAACTCGCCGTTCGCGGCAGAATCACTGGGGCCAGGCAGCACCAAAGCCGTTGATCGAGAGTGACCGGGACGAGCCCGAAACACCTCAGCGGGTGGCGTAGAGGTGTTCGGGCCGGCCGGTGTTGCCGTACTGCAGGGACACCGTGATCGTGCGGGCTTCGGCAAGTTTCGCCAGATGCCGCTGCGCGGTCGCACGGGAGGCACCAACCGCCTCGGCGACCTCGAGAGCCGTCATCGGACCGCTCGCCTCCTCGAGTGCGGCGAGAATCCGGGTCGTCGTCGACGATCCCGCCGGGCTCGCTCCGGTCCCGCCGACGGCCGCGGCATCGTGGAGGTTGCGCAGCTGCCGCTCGAGGTCGGTCTGCCCGACCTTCTCCCGCTCCCAATAGCGGAGGAACCGCGCATAGCGGCGCAGGAAGTTCTGCAGCACCTCGGCGGCGAAGGGCTTGACGATGTACGTCATCGCCCCAGCACGCAGCGACGAACGGACCACCTGCGGATCAGTGACCGCCGAGAGCACTATCGCATCGATGTCGGTCTCACGGATGAGTTCGACTCCGGTGCCCTCGGGCAGCACATAGTCGACGAGAAGCAGGTCGACCTCGTTCTCGGCGATGACCTCGCGGGCCGTCTTCAGGTCGCGGACTGGTTCGAGCGCCGTGAAGCCGGGCACCTCGTCGACGTACCGGGCATGGATCTGCCCGACGAAGAAATCGTCATCGAGCACGAGAACTTTGACCATCATCTCTCCTCATCTTGCTGAAATTCATCGAGGGCATCGGGCAGGCGCATGCCGAAGCTCGCCCCGCCGAGGTCCGGGTCGTGGCCGTCGATGAGCCACACCGCTCCCCCGCCCTTCTCCGCGACGCGGCGGCTGAGCGCAAGTCCGATGCCGAGTCCGTGGCCGTCCCCGGTGCCGGTTCCGGTGGTCAGTCCGATCCCGAAATCCGGCGCCGAGGCGGCCGTCGAGGTCGAGAATCCCTCGTCGAAGATCTTCCCCGCCACCTCGTCGTCGATCCCGTCACCGGTGTCCGTGACGACGGCGTGGAGCTCCGTCCCGGAGCTGAGCACCTGCACTTCGACTCGGCCTCCGTCCTCGGCGTACCGCCGGCCTGCGACGGCCGCACGGACAGCATTGTCGATGAGGTTGCCGAGGATGAGCGTGACTGCCTCCGGGTCGCGGACCGCACCGACGGCCAGGGAGTCAGGGGTGACGGCCAGGGCCACTCCCGCCTCGGCGGCGGTCGTTCCCTTCGCTTCCAGAACTGCGCGCAGGTACGGGTCGGACACGAGGTCGATGTCCTCGACGGGAGTCGTGATCGGCCCGGTGCCCAGGAGGGAGGACAGGTAGGTGTGGGCCTCATCGGTGGCGCCCGTGTCGACGAGTCCGAGCACGGTGTGCAGCCGGTTGGCGAACTCGTGCCGCTGGGTGCGCAGGGCCCGGGCCATGGCGGTGACGGACTCGAGCTGGCGAGCCATCGTGAGCATCTGGGTCTCGTCGCGGAGGGTCACGACTCCGCCGACGGACACCCCGTCGCGTTGGACCCGCACGGCTGTTGCCAGCAGGATCCGGTCGCCGATCGTGACACGCCGCCGCAGGGCTCCGTCCGCCGGGGCGTCGGCCATGAGCGCGGTGATCTCATCGGGCACATTGACGAGTTCGTTGTCGGAGTCGTCGACCAGTTCGCGGCCGGAATCCCCCGCCGAGGCGGCTCCCCCGTTCGCGCCGGCCGTTTCGCCCGCGCGGTCAACGTGCTTCGCCGAGGAGGCCCCAAGCAGCTCCTTCGCGTTCGAATTGCTCAGGGTCAGCTTTCCGTTCGTATCGAATCCGAGCACTCCGTCGTCGAGGCCGTGGAGCACGGCCCCTTGGTCGCGGGCCATCTCGGCAAGCTCTTCGGGTCCGACGCCGAGCGTCTCCCGCCGCAGCCGGCGCCCGAGCATGACGGAGACGACCCCGCCGAGAGCGAGGGCGAGCACCGCGACAGTGCCGAGCAGGATGAGTTCGCGGCGGACATCGGCGTCGAGCACAGAGGCGAAGATGCCGACCGAGACCTCACCGACGACGGTCTTGCCGTCCTCATTCGAATAGATCGGCACCTTCGCGCGCACCGTCTCGCCCAGGGTTCCTGATTCGTGGGAGACGTTCTCGCGTCCGGCAAGTGCCTCCTCCGGCGACGTCGAGACCCTGTGCCCGATCTTCGACCGATCAGGGTGGGTGAGTCGGATGCCGCGATCGTCGGTGATGACGGCGAAGCTGATGCCCGACCGGTCGCGCAGATCATCGGTGATCGCCAACATCGAGGTCACGAGCTGCTCATCGGGTTTCTCGGCATGCTCGGCAGAAGCCTGGGTGGCGGCGGCGCGGACGTCCGGATCGATCGCCAGCGTGCGGGCAGTGGCCAGCGCCTTCGTCTCGGTCACCTCGGTGACGGTGCGCGCACCCATCCACGCGAACACTCCGGTGACCAGGGCGAGGATCACGATGACGAGCGCGAGCTGAGAGATCAGCACACGTCGGGAGAACGAACGATGGGGCCGGGGCACGCGCTCAGCGTAGCCGCGTTTGAGCGCAATGCGCAAAAGGCGCGCAACGATCTAAACGCCATCAGTGCACACAAGCGCGCGCGGCCCGTGATCTGGGCCCTACGGTGTTTCGAGCCTCACATTCGCCTTCGAAGGAGAAGCTCGTGCTTGTCATTCTCGGTTTTGCCATGATCCTCGTCTTCATGACGCTGATCATGACCAAACGACTCTCGCCGATCCTCGCGCTCATCCTCGTGCCCACGATCTTCGGCCTCTTCGCCGGGGCCGGTCTGGGCATCGGGGACATGGTCATGGACGCGATCGCCTCGATGTCGTCGACAGCAGCGCTGCTGCTCTTCGCCATCATCTACTTCGGCATCATGATCGACGTCGGTCTCTTCGACAAGCTCGTCGAGTTCATCCTCAAGGTCGCCGGCAACGACCCCGTCAAAGTCGTCCTCGGCACCGCACTGCTCACCGGCGCCGTGTCCCTCGACGGTGACGGATCGACGACGTTCATCGTCGTCACCGCGGCCATGTTGCCGATCTACCAGCGCCTCGAGATGTCACCCGTGGTGCTCACCTGCGTCGCCGGCCTCATCAACGGCACGCTCAACATCGTCCCGTGGGGCGGCCCGACTGCCCGAGCCTCCTCGGCGCTGCAGATCGACGCCAACGAGATCTTCGTCCCCATGGTCCCCTCCCTGGTGGCCGGCCTGCTCGTGTGCCTCGTCTTCGCCTACGTGCTCGGCATCTCCGAACGGCGCCGCCTGGCCAAGAACGGCGTCGCCTGGGTCGAGGACCGCGGTTCGAATCGTCGTATGGACCTCGTCGGCGCTGTGGCCGGAGCCAGCACGACCGCGGGTTCGTCCGCGGGCACCACCGCGGGTGGTCACGGACACGGATCCGGCTCGGCCGCCTCGGCGAATGATGACACCACCCCCGAGGCGGGACCCGCCTCCGCGAACGACACAGGCGATTCCGCCGGTTCCGGCACGGGCCTGTCGAACACCGCGCTCGATCCCAACCGCGCAACGCTGCGCCCGAAGCTGTTCTGGTTCAACCTGGCTCTGACCGTGGCCGTGATGGTCCTGCTCATCATCGACATCCTGCCGCTGCCGTACCTGTTCATGATCGGCACCGTCATCGCGCTCATGGTCAACTTCCCGAAGATGAAGGACCAGCAGGAGGAGCTCGCCTCCCATGCGACCGCGATCATCTCCGTCGTGGCCATGGTCATGGCCGCGGGCGTGCTCACTGGCATCATGTCCGGCACCGGAATGGTCGACGCGATGGCCGAATGGCTCGTCGAGGTCATCCCGAACTCGATGGGACCCTACATGGCCGTCATCACCGGCCTGCTGTCGATCCCGATGACGTTCTTCATGAGCAACGATGCCTTCTACTTCGGCATCCTGCCCGTGCTCGCCGAGACCGCCTCCCACTTCGGCATCTCCGCTGCAGATATGGCCCGCGCCTCGATCACCGGCCAGCCCGTGCACATGCAGTCGCCGCTGGTGCCTGCAATCCTGCTGCTCGTGTCCCTGTCCGGCGTCGAGCTCGGCGATCACCACAAGAAGGTGCTGTGGCGCGCGCTCATCGTCGCCCTCGTCATGCTCGCCGTGGGTGTCGCCGTCGGCGTCATCGGAATCGGCTGAGCGGAGGACTGCGATGACTGACCTCTATTCGACTCCGCAGCGCCGCTTCCCTGCCCCGTCGCTGCAGGTCACTGCCTCACCGAGCATCGATTCGGCTTCAAATACTGTGGTCCTGGCGCTGCGCCCGGATGCCTCGGATGAGGTGCTCGAGCAGGCGATCGCCGCGGCCCGCCGTGAGAACGCTGCGGTGCAGGCGGTCGTGTTCGGCACGGATACGACGACGGCCCCGTCGACGTCGTCCCTGTCCCAATGCACCCGGTTGGGGGCCGCCCTCGCCGAGGCGGGGCTCGAGTATGCCGTCCACCGCTCCGGGCCCGACCCGGCCGAGCAGATCCTCGGTCTCGCCGAGGATCACGATGCCGCACTCATCGTCATGAGCACGAAGCGACGCTCGCCCGTGGTCAAGCTGCTGCTCGGCTCGAGTGCGCAGCAGGTCATCCTCGAGGCCGAGTGCCCGGTGCTGTTGGTCAAGTAGAAGTTCGGAGCCGGCCGCACGAATTTGGTCGCCCGGCCTCGGTGGCGCGACGCTAGATTCCGGCGATCCCGCGGCCCGGAGCCAGGATTCCTCGAGGGTCGACCAGTTTCTTGATCTCGCGCAGACCCGACCGCCCCGGCTGCGGACCCCAAGCGTCCACCTCGTTCCAGACCGGTGCGGGTGCGTGGATCAGCCGGGCGGCGATGACATGCAGGCCGAAGCTGCGCAGATGCTCAAGGGCCACTCGGGTGGCCACCCCCGGTTCGGATTCCGGTGCGCCGATGCCCAGTTCGAACGTGCCCGTTGCACTGCCGCGCAGCTGCAGCGGATAGCCGATCGTCGTCTCCAGTCGGGCGACGGCATCGATGAGCGTCGGAATGAAACTCGGCACCACGGATACTCCGATAGTCGCGCCCAGTCGCGCCCTGCGCCCCCACCATTCCGGCTCCCCGCACGGGGTCGCACCGGGGTTCCGATCGACGAGGTGGCCCACTTCGGCCTCGACTTCGTCGGTCTCCCCTTCGATGAGGACCACTGTCGCCGCCAGTGAACCAGGTGGGCGTTCGATGACGACCGCGTCCGGGGCTCTGCGGGCGATGAGGAGATCGGCAGCCGCCTCGGTGCCGGGAATCCAGACGAATCCCTGCGCTGCGGGGCGCTCTGTCAGACGGATCTCGGCCTCGGCAATGATCGCTCGGGTTCCCCAGGATCCGGTGACGAGTCCGGGCAGATCGCGGCCGCCCAGGTCCCGGTGGAGCCCGTGAGAGGTGCGGGCGATGGTCCCATCGGCACCGACGACGGTCACGGATTCCACGGTCTCGGCCAGGCGGGGACGGCGCAGACTGCGGGGCCCGGTGGCCGCGGTGGCGATCATGCCACCGAGGGTGGCGCCGGCTTCGATGCGGTCGGCGGGAAGGTCGCCGAGGAGCTCCAGATCTGACTGTGCGGCGAACCTGGTCAGGGCGCTGATCCGGGAGCCGGCTCCGGCACGGATGGTGCCGCCTCGAGGATCGGCCGCCTCGGCGATGGATGTCAGGTCGATGAGGAGCACCGGAGTGGAGACCGGCGGATGATCGTCGAAGGCGGTACCGCCGCCGAACACGGTCACGGTGCGGTGCTCGGCATGGGCGCGGGCCATGAGCTCGGAGAGTTCGGCGATGCTTGAGGGGCTGGCCAGTCGGGGCAGTTCGTCTGTGGTCAGGCTCATCCCCACCTCCGTAGGTCCATCCGTCGTCGGCACCTCCCACCTGCGGGTCGAGTTGGAACCCTCACGTGGGTGTGTATGTCGAGCTTAGCGAAGAACGCCCCCGAAATCGGTGCTCAAGGCACAGATTTCGGGGGCGTTCGGCTTCGTCAGCGAGTGCCGATCACGGCATGCGGGCGTAGGCCGGCAGGGTGAGGAAGTCGACGTACTCGGGATCGAGGGCGACCGAGACGAAGGTGTCGGTGGCGTCCTTCCAGCCTGCGTCGTCACCGGGCAGCTTGGCGACCTCCTCGGCGACGATGCGCTCGACGAGCTCCTTCGTCACCTTCTCACCGGAGTCCAGGGTGATTCCGGCGTCCAGCCACTGCCACACCTGGGACCGTGAGATCTCGGCGGTCGCGGCGTCCTCCATGAGTCCGTTGATGGCGACCGCGCCGTTGCCTTCGAGCCAGGCGCGCAGGTACTGGATGCCGACGGACACGTTGGTGCGCAGGCCCGCCTCGGTCATTGCACCCGGGGTCGACTTCACGTCGAGCAGATCGGCAGCGGTGACGTTGACGTCTTCGCGCTTGTTGTCTATCTGGTTCGGCTTCTCGCCGAGGGTCTCGGTGAAGACCTCCTTGCAGAGGGCGACCATTCCGGGGTGTGCGACCCAGGAGCCGTCGAAACCGTTGGAGGCCTCACGCGACTTGTCCTCGCGCACCTTGTCGAAGGCGGCCTTGTTCGCGGCTTCGTCCTTCGAGGGGACGAACGCGGACATTCCGCCGATGGCATGCGCACCGCGCTTGTGGCAGGTGCGCACGAGCAGTTCGGTGTAGGCGCGCATGAACGGCACCGTCATCGTCACGTCCGAACGGTCCGGCAGCAGGAAGTCGGAGCCGCGGGAGCGGAAGTTCTTGATCACGGAGAAGATGTAGTCCCAGCGACCGGCATTGAGTCCGGCGGAGTGCTCGCGCAGCTCGTAGAGGATCTCCTCCATCTCGAAGGCCGCGGTGTAGGTCTCGATGAGCACGGTGGCGCGGATGGTGCCGCGGGCCAGGCCGAAGGCATCCTCGGCGTGTTCGAAGACCTGGTTCCACAGGCGGGCCTCGAGGTGGGATTCCATCTTCGCGAGGTAGAAGTAGGGGCCGCGGCCCTTCTCGATCTGGATCTGACCGGCGGTCGAGAAGTACAGCGCGAAGTCGACGAGCGAACCGGAGGTCTCCTCACCGTCGATGAGGATGTGCTTCTCCGGCATGTGCCAGCCGCGGGGACGCACGACGATGGTCGGCAGCTCCTCGTCGGGGGCGAGCTTGTATTCCTTGCCCTCGGGCGAGGTGAAGTCGATTTCGCGGTTGAGCGAGTCGAGCAGGTTGATCTGGCCCTGGATGACCGAGTCCCACTGCGGGGTGTTCGCGTCTTCCTGGTCGGCCAGCCACACCTTCGCGCCGGAGTTGAGCGCGTTGATCGTCATCTTCTTGTAGGTGGGGCCGGTGACCTCGACGCGGCGGTCTTCGAGACCGGGTGCCGGGGGTGCGACCTGCCAGGAGGGATCGTTGCGGATCTCCGCGGTCTCGGGGAGGAAGTCGAGGTCCTTGCCCGCGGCGATTTCGGCCTGGCGTTCCTTGCGAGCCTCGAGGCGCTCGAGACGGTCGCCGTTGAACTTCCGGTGCAGATCGACGATGAGCTCAAGCGCCTTGGGCGTGAGGACCTTCTCAGCCCCGTCCGGCAGCTCACCGGTGATCTCCATCCCGGCGGGGATGTCCAGGTTTTCGATATGAGCGGTCATCGATGGTTCTCCTTAGTCAGCACATCGGTGCTGCGTCCTTATCCACATCTGGTGATGCGATATGTTCGCTGGTCAACGGGGTTTTGACTGCGAAACTTTCACATTGTGAAAATGTTTGTTCACACAACGAAAGAATATGAGGTGATGCACGTCTCGTCAAACCATATCCTGCATTCGAGACGGTGTGTTCATTGACTCTGATCAGGCGGCTGGGGAGGATAAGGGGAACATCTCTCATGGACTCGCCGAGGCGGCCCATCGTCACCGACCACCGCTGGCTCTCGGTCGGCTGAGGAAGATCGTCGCACCACGTCGGTTCCTTGGAACGATGCGGCAAGGACGCCGCGGATCGGACTCATGGTGGACAACCTCGCTGTTGCAGCTCTCCTGGCCCTCTCCCCCATCCTGTTGGCCGGAATCCTTCTCATCGGATTCCGCTGGCCCGCGAAATACGCCATGCCTGTCGGACTGATAGCCGCGGCGCTCGTGGCGAACTTCGCGTGGAAGATCGAGTGGGTGACGATCGGCGCCTCGGTCGTCCAGGGCCTCCTCGTCGCGATCGGCCTGCTGTGGATCGTCTTCGGTGCGCTTCTGCTGTTGGCCACGATCACCCGGTCCGGGGCGATCGAAACGATCCGCGCCGGCTTCATCGCGATCTCCCCGGACCGGCGGGTGCAGGTCATCATCGTCGCCTGGCTCTTCGGTTCCTTCATCGAGGGCGCCGCCGGCTTCGGCACTCCGGCCGCCGTGGTCGCCCCGCTCATGCTGGCCCTCGGCTTCCCCGCGATCGCCGCGGTGCTCGCCGGTCTCATCATCCAGTCGACGCCGGTGAGCTTCGGCGCCGTCGGCACTCCGATGGTGCTGGGCATCGGCTCCGGGCTGGCGCAGGAGGACGGGTCGATGTCGGCCGACGTCGCCGAACGTGCCGGTCAGCTCGGACTCGGCCAGGCCGAATTCGTCGCTCACACCGCGACCCAGGTCGCGCTCATCCACGCCTGCTGCGGCATCCTCATCCCGCTGCTGCTCTCGTGCCTGATGACGGGATTCTTCGGTGCCAACCGACGCTTCGCCGACGGCCTGGCCATCGCCCCGTTCGCGATCTATGCGGCCCTGGCGATGATCGTGCCCTACCTCATCGTGGCCAATGTGCTCGGACCGGAGTTCCCGTCTCTGCTCGGCGGGCTCATCGGTCTGGCCATTGTCGTGACGACCTCGCGGATGGGCTTCCTCATGCCGAAGAAGACCTGGGACTTCGCACCGCGCGAGAAGTGGCCGGCCTTCTGGATGGGCACCGTCGACCCGAACAAGGAGAAGGCGCAGCTGACCAAGAAGATGTCGCTGCCCCGGGCGTGGTCGCCCTATCTCATCGTCGTCGCCCTGCTGCTCATCACACGCAATGTGCCCGCGATCAAGGAGTTTCTCAACGGTCCGGCCGTGATCAAGATCGACAACATCTTCGGCACCCCGATCAGCCAGAACATGGATCTGCTGTGGTCGCCCGGCGCGATCTTCGTCCTCGCCTGCGGGCTGACGTACTTCATCCACCGGATGACGAAGAAGCAGATCGCAGGGTCCTGGCAGATCGCCGGTTCGCAGATCGCCGGCGCGGCCGTTGCCCTGCTGTGTTCCCTGCCGCTGGTACGCGTGTTCATCAACTCCGGCGCCGACTACAACGGCGCCGGCTTGGAGTCGATGCCGGTCACCCTCGCCGAGGCGGCTGCCAGTTCCGTGGGCGACGCCTGGCCGCTGTTCGCCCCGTTCGTCGGGGCCCTGGGTGCCTTCGTCGCCGGGTCGAACACCGTCTCGAACGTCATGTTCTCGCAGTTCCAATTCTCCACCGGCACCGCGATCGGTGCCGCCAGCCCTGAGACCGTGGTCGCGGCTCAGGCGGTCGGCGGCGCCGCTGGAAATATGGTGGCCGTGCACAACGTCGTGGCCGCCTCGGCGACGGTGGGACTCATCGGTCGGGAGGGCGAGCTCATCCGGCGGACCTCGATCCCGATGCTCGTGTATTCGCTGGCCGCGGGCGCCCTGGCGTTCATCGGACTCAACGGGCTGGGCTTCAACGCGGGTACCGTCGTCCTCACTGCGATTGTCATCGGCCTCGCCGCCGTCGTGGTGATGATCCGCCGCTCACCGGGCAAGCCGCTGCCGGGCCTTGAAGCAGGCGTCAGCGACCTTCGCACCTCCGACCCCGACGACGAACCGGAGCCCACCGCTCGCGCCTGACGCTCACGCCCGCGCGGATCGTCCCCGCACTTGACGCTTCCGCACGCGCGAATCGTCCCCCGCACCAGGTGTCATCGCCTTTTGAGTCGGGAGTCATCGCCTTTTGATCCACGCATCGGGTTCAAACGCGATGCGCCGATCAAAAGGCGATTCGCCCAGAACGCGACAACGCCCGCAGAGCCTCACGAGGAGGCATCTGCGGGCGTTCGCAGTTTCGTCGGGCAAGAGACCGACGACGGAGCCGCTCGAAAGCGGAGTCTCAGACGATGACGACCATAGGAACGATCATCGGCTTGCGGCGCAGCTTCGAGGACACCCAGCGGCCGATGGTGCGGCGCACCACCTGCTGGAGCTGGTACTGATCGGTGGTCCCGTCACGCAGAGCATCCTCGACGGCCTTCTGCACCTTCGGGACGATCGAGTCGAAGACGTCGTCGGACTCGGCCACACCGCGGGCATGGATCTCGGGTCCGGCGATGAGCGACTTCGTCTGCGAGTTCACGGCCATGAAGATCGTCACGAAGCCCTCACCGGACAGGACGAGACGATCCTTGAGGTCCGCCTCGGTGATCTCACCGACCGAGGAACCGTCGACGAAGACGTAGTTGCAGTCGACGGCGCCGACGACCTCGGCGTGACCGTCCTTGAGGTCGACGACCCAGCCGTCATCGGCCAGGACGATGTTGTTCGGATCGACACCGGTCGCCTCGGCGTGGCGGGCGTTGGCCAGCAGGTGGCGCCATTCGCCGTGGACGGGCATGACGCCGCGGGGCTTGACGATGTTGTAGCAGTAGAGCAGCTCGCCGCCGGAGGCATGACCGGACACGTGGATCTTCGCGTCGGCCTTCGAGATGACACGAGCACCGAGCTTCATCAGGCCGTTGATGACCTTGAACACGGAGTTCTCGTTGCCGGGGATGAGCGAGGAGGCGAGGATGACGGTGTCGCCGTCGCCGACGTCGACGCGGTGGCTGCGGTTGGCCATCCGGGACAGGGCGGCCATCGGCTCCCCCTGGGAGCCGGTGCACATGAGGACGATCTGGTCCTCGGGGTAGTCGTCGACCTTCTTGATGTCGATGAGCGTTCCGGCAGGCACGTTGAGGTAGCCGAGGTCTTCGGCGATCTTCATATTGCGCACCATGGAGCGGCCGACTAGGGCTACCTTGCGACCATGGGCGGTGGCGGCGTTGAGCACCTGCTGCACACGGTGGACGTGGGAGGAGAACGAGGCGACGATGATGCGACGTTCGGCGGTGCCGAAGAGGTTCTCGAGCACGGGCCCGATGTCCTTCTCCAGTGCGGTGAAGCCGGGAACCTCGGCGTTCGTCGAGTCCGTCATGAACAGGTCGACGCCTTCTTCGCCGAGGCGGGCGAAGGCGCGGAGGTCGGTGATGCGGCCGTCGAGCGGCAGCTGGTCCATCTTGAAGTCACCGGTGTGCAGGATGTTTCCGGCGCCGGTGCGGATGAACACGGCCAGGGCGTCGGGGATCGAGTGGTTGACGGCGACGAACTCGAGGTCGAAGGGACCGAGCTGGTCGACATCGTCTTCCTTCACCACACGGGTGATGGGCTTGATGCGGTGCTCTTTGAGCTTGGCTTCGATGAGCGCGATGGTCAGCTGCGAACCGAGGATCGGGATGTCGCCCTTGCGACGCAGCAGGTAGGGAACGGCGCCGATGTGGTCTTCGTGGCCGTGGGTGAGCACGAGGCCGATGATGTCATCGAGGCGGTCATCCAGGTAGGAGAAGTCGGGGAGGATGAGGTCGACGCCGGGCTGGTCCTCTTCGGGGAAGAGCACACCGCAGTCGACGATGAGGAGTTTGCCGTGGTATTCGAAGACGGTCATATTGCGACCGACTTCGCCGAGTCCGCCGAGCGCGACGATGCGGACGGCTTCTTTGTCCATCTTCGGCGGGAGGGACAGTTCTTGGGTCAATGCATTATTCACTGAGGTAACCACTCCTGGTCAATTGGGCGGCGACGAACGCCATCTGCTCCTCATCAGCTGGGAGCAGCGGCATACGCACGTCGCGGTTGTCGAGTATTCCTTGGGCCTGCAGAGCGGCCTTCGCCGAGATCACTCCCGGCATGTGGTTCATGAGCGCATCCACCACGTCCGCGGTGTCGCGGGAAAGGGTGCGTGCGGTGTTGAGGTCGTTGTTCGCCACTGCGGAGACCATGGCGGCGAACCGGTCCGAGCAGACGTGTCCGGCCACGGACACGAGTCCGAGCGCGCCGAGGGACAGCAGCGGCAGGTTGAGGGCGTCCTCGCCGGAGTAGTACACGAGCGAGGAGTTGTTCATGACGAACGAGGAGGCGAAGAGGTCGCCCTTGGCGTCCTTGACCGCGAGGATGTTCGGGTGGTCCGAGAGTCGCAGCAGGGTGTCCGTGATGATCGGGGCACCGGCGCGGCCGGGAATGTCATAGAGCATGACCGGCCGGTCGGTGGAGTCGGCGGCCGCGCGCATATGGGCTTCGATCGCCGGTTGGGTCGGCTTCGAATAGTACGGGGTGACGAGCAGGATCCCGTCGGCTCCGGCGTCGGCCGAGCGGCGGGAGAGGTCGATGGTGTGTGCGGTGACGTTGTTGCCGGTGCCGGCGACGATCTTCGCCCGCTTGCCGATGACGCCGCGGACGACGCGGATGAGTTCGACCTTCTCGTCGTCGGTCGTCGTGGGAGATTCGCCGGTGGTGCCGGAGACGACGAGCATGTCGTTGCCGAGCTCGACGAGGTGGTTCGCCACCTTCTCCACGGACGCATAGTCGATGCTGCCGTCGCGCTTGAATGGAGTCACCATTGCAGTGCCGACGGAACCGAACGCGTCAATGGCAGTCGCTGCTGCCTGGTCACCGAGAATCGCCATAGAACCAGGATAGCGCCCACGTCCTCTCATGAGTGCAGTGGTCCACCCGCGTTGCGGGTGTCGTTCGCCTCGCCTGCGGTGCCCGTGCGGTCACGTTGAGAGACGGATCACACCTGCAGCCGCTCGATCGTCTACTCTTGAGCCCTGCCCGCCACCGAAACAAAGGAGTTTTCGATGACCCGCACCCGCATCCGCGATTTCCATGATGATGACCTCGACGGAATCATCCGTCTCTTCGAAGCCGCCGTCCCGGAATCCGAGGCCGCTCCCCCGCTCTATCCGCTCTCCGAGGTGTTGGCCGCCTGCCAGCGCAATCAGGCCGTCGTGGCCGTCCGCGATGAGGAGATCGTCGGTGCCGCCGTCGGCCGCGCCGCACACGGTCAGGGAGTTCTCGTGTTCTTCCATGTCCTGGAGACGGTGCGTGCCGATCCTGAGCAGGGCACCCGCGCCGAGGCGGGGCTGCTCGATGCGCTCGAACGACGCCTCATGCCGCTGGGCTTGGGGAAGCTGTCGATGCTCATTCCCGCGGGGACGTCGGCCTGCGATGGTCTGGTGGCCAACGGTTTCGAGGCCCGGTCCGGGCTGAAGTACGTCGAGCGGCACTTGCCCGTCCAACGTCGTGAGCTCGACCGACTCAAAACGGTCGGGGGACGGATTCTGCCCCGCCACCTCTGGGATGGGGTGAGCGGGATGCAAGAGGAGAAGGACATGCTCGAGGATCGCCTCGTCGTGCCCTTGGCCGAACCGGATCTCGCCGATCATTTCGGGGTCGTGCCGCCTCGGGCGGTGATGCTCTTCGGTCCGCCGGGGACGGGGAAGACGACGTTCGCGAAGGCGGTGGCATCGCGGTTGGACTGGCCGTTCGTCGAGGTGTTCCCGTCGCGTCTGTCCGGTGAGCCCGGCGGTGTGGCCGCGGGTCTGCGCACAACGTTCGAGCAGATCAATGAGCTCGAACATGCTGTGGTGTTCATCGATGAGGTCGAGGAGATCGCGTCGAAGCGCGGAGGTGAGCCGCCGTCGCCGACGCAGGGGGTGACGAATGAGCTGCTCAAGCAGGTTGCGGAGTTCCGGGATCGGGAGGGCCGGCTGCTCATCTGTGCGACGAACTTCGTCCGTGCCCTCGATGCGGCGTTCCTGCGGCATGGGCGCTTCGACTATGTCATCCCCATCGGTTTGCCGGATGCCACCGCCAGGGAGGCGATCTGGTCTCGCTACATTCGAGAGCACACGATCGCCGGTGTCGATCTCGATGTGCTCGTCGATGCCAGTGACGGGCTGACCCCGGCCGATATCGAATATGCGGCCCGGCGTGCTTCGCAGGAAGCGCTGGCCTCGTCGCTGCGACAGCAGCACGTCGATATCGCCTCCCGGTCTGATGTGCTTTCGACCGATGACTATCTCGAAGCGCTGCGGGCGACGCGGGCGACGGTGTCCGAGGAGACGGCTCGGGAGTTCGGTGAGGACGTGGAGACGATCGCCAGGCTGTGAGGCGGGCCGGGCTATGACCGGACCGGATTGTGCGGACCCGAATGCGTCGCAGCGGCGCCCGGACTCCCACCGCTCAACAGGCCGTCCGCAGTCGCGCCGAGGATGCGCGCCATCGTCGTCGGCTCGGGTCCCTGTCCGGCAACGGCGGCGAGGTCGAAGCCGTCGATGATGGCGATGAACGTATCGACCACCTCGGTGGCGGTGAGCCCGTAAAGAGTGAAATCTCCGGTCCTGATGCCGTCACCGATGATGCGTGAGAACAGGCTGCGCCACCCTTCGAAGACGGAATCGACACAGTCTTGCAGGCTCGTATGGGTGCGTGCCGCGGTGACGAGCTCGATCCAGATCCGCGACCTCTGGCCGTGGTTGCCGACCTCGTGGACGGCGGTGAAGGCCGCGTGCAGGCGGGACCGAGGCGAACTGGCCTCTGCCCCTTCGCCTGTGTTCTTGCCATTATGGTTTGCCATGTCGGCGATGTCCTTGAGCACCGCATCGCTGTGGGCCGAGAACGCTGCGGCGAGCAGGGCATCGCGTGACCCGAAGTAGTACTGCACTGTCCCGACCGACATGCCGACCGCCTTCGCCACATCGGCCATGCGCACAGCCGTGGGGCCTCGGTCGACGATCTGGTCGAGGGTGGCCTGGATGATCGCCGCCTTCTTCGCCTCGGTTTCGGCCGCGGGTTGGGCCGGTCGTGGGCTCACGCCGTGACCGGTGTTCGTCGTTCGGCCAGAGCGGTGGCCGCGGTCAGCCCTTCGTACACGGCCTCTTCGACCGTGCGCGGGGCCAGGGCGTCACCGATCACCGTCACCGAGGCGGCCCCGAAGTCGAGGTCGACCGTCACCGCTCGCGGGGCGCCGGAGACGATCGTCGCGGCGACGTCGGCGACCTCGTGGACGACCTCGCAAAGTGTGGATTGCAGGTACCCGGTGTCGACATCGACGCCGACGAGGCGAGCGTCGTTGACGAATTGCACCCGACCGGTCCGCAGCGCTTGGGACACGAGCAGGGTGCGCGTGTATTGCTGGATCGCGGCACCGGCGAAGTTCGCCGCCGTCGCCAAGCTCACGTGTCGCCCGGCCTCGGCCAGCCGCAGGGCGATGCCGAGTCCGATCCAATCGCCCTTCCAGTCCGTGACGAGCACGCGGCCGGGCGGCAGGTCCGGGGTCTCGCGCAGGTAGTCGCGAGCCCCGATGACGAATGCGTCGTCAGCAATCTCGAGGGCGGGCATGCGCTGTTCGGCTCCCGTGGCGATGATGACGTGGTCGGGGGCCACCTCGGTGATGAGGTCCTGGGTGGCCGGTACGGAGGTGCGGATGTCGACGCCGGCGCGGGCTGCCTCGGCGGTAAGGTTCGTCGCCGCTCCCCCGAATTCGGATCGATACGGCAGTTCCTGAGCCAGCAGCACCGCCCCGCCGAGGTGGGGCTCCTTCTCGCACAGGACGACGTCATCTCCCTGTTCGGCGGCGACCGCGGCGGCCTTGAGTCCGGCCGGTCCCCCGCCGATGACGAGGATCTTGCGTCGGGTGCGCACCGTCGGTCGGGGAAGGAAGGTGAGTTCCCGGCCGGATTCGGGGAATTGGATGCACGAGATCGGCACGCCCTGTTGGAAGTGGCCGATGCAGGCTTGGTTGCAGCCGATGCAGGCGCGGATTTCATCGACGTTGTCGGCCCGGGATTTGTTCGCGATTTCGGGATCGCAGATCATCGCGCGGGTCATGATCGCCATATCGGTGCGGCCCTCGGCGATCGCGACTTCGGCTTCGTGGGGTTGGTTGATGCGGCCGGCGACCATGACGGTCTTGTCGGTGATCTTCTTGACCTGCTCGGACAGGTTCGCGGCGTAGCCGGGGTCGATCTGCATCGAGGGCACGATGTGGACGGCGCCCTGCAGAGTGGAGGAATCGCCGGCGGTGATCGAGAAGTAGTCGAGGCAGTCGACGCCGTCGGTGGTCAGGGAGTCGAGGTGTTCGATGAGGTCGAGGATCTCGGTGGCGACGAGGCCGTCCTCGGTCTTCTCCTCACCGGAGATCCGCACGCCCACCACGACGTCGGGTCCCACGGCGGCACGGACGGTCTGGGCCACCTCGGTGAGGAAGCGGCGACGGTCCTCCGGGCTGCCGCCGTAGTCGTCGGTGCGGGTGTTGACGGCGGGGTTGAAGAATTGGATGGGCAGGTAGCCGTGGCTGGCGACGATCTCGACGCCGTCGATTCCGGAGTCGGCGATGCGTTTCGCTGCATGTCCGTAGCCGGCGATGATGTCTCTGACCTCAGCGGTGGTCAGAGACTCGGGGACGACTTTGAAGCGTTCCTGCGGTTCGTCGCTCGGGGCCTTGGCCCGTGGTGCCATGCCGCGCTCGCCGTCCATGACTTCTCGGCCGGGGTGGAAGAGCTGGGCGAAGATCGTTGCTCCGTGGCGGTGGACCGCCTCGGCGACGTTTTGGTAACCGGGGACGGAGGATTCGTCGGTGGCCATGAGGACGTGGCTGGTGTAGCGGGCGGTTTCGTGGACGCCGGAGACCTGGAGGACGATGAGTCCGGCTCCGCCTTTCGCGCGGGCCTCATGGTAGGCGACGAGGTCGTCGCCGATGTGGCCGTGATCGTCGAGGACGGTGTCATGGCCGGAGGAGACGATGCGGTTGCGGATCGTTGTGGAGCCGATGGTGATGGGTTCGAAGAGGTGCGGGAACAGCTGAGACATGATCGTCCTTGATCAGATCGTCGGGTGGGACTGGGTGGCTGCCCCTCGATGGGGCTGCCTCAGTTATTCATATCACCGTATGACGAACGGCGGCAAGGGTCGGCTCCCGAGGTGTCGATCGCCGGTTGGGGGGGGTGCGATTGCTGTTGGGCGGAACCGTCAGTCAGAGCTCGTTGCCCGACACTTCGAAGGTGTCGCAGCTGTTCAGGCCCTCGTTGTATCCGGTGGTGAACCATTTCTGGCGCTGCTTGCTCGAGCCGTGGGTGAAGGATTCCGGGTTGACGAAGCCGGACTGCTCCTGGATGTGATCGTCGCCGACGACGAAGGCCGCGTTGAGAGCGTCGTCGAGCTGTTCTTTGGAGGGCTCTTCGAGATACGGAGTGCCGTTGTCGTCGGTGAGAGTGGTGACCTTGCCCAGCCAGGCGCCTGCGTAGCAGTCGGCTTGGAGTTCGGTGCGCACGCCGTTGCTCTCCGGACCCGTGCCGTTGTTCGGATGTTCGCTCATCACACCCGTGATGTTCTGGATGTGGTGACCCCATTCGTGGCCGACGATATAGAGCTGGGCGAGCTCATCGGCCGAGGCACCGTACTGCTGGCGCAGAATGTCGAAGAAGCTCGGATCGATGTAGACGCCCTGATCGGCCGGGCAGTAGAAGGGTCCGACCTGGTTCGATGCGGTCCCGCAACCGGTCGAGGTCTGACCGTCGACCAGTGTCATCGCCGGCGGTTCGTAGCCGTCGACCTTCTGCGCCCAGTAGTCGTCGAGAACGACCTGTGCTCCGGCCATTCGGCAGTCGATGTTCGTGTTCGCATCCTCGCCCGTATCGCACTGGGACATGCTCGTCCCGCTCGATTGGTTCTGGCCGCCGTCGTCAGGGGTGATTCCGCCCATCAGTCCGGTGACATCAACGCCGAGCAGCGGTCCGATGAGGAAGACGAGCAGGCCGACGATGCCCACGCCGCCGCCCCCGACGATCGCGGTGTTGCGACCGCGTTTGCTCGTCCTGTTGCCGCTGATATCGGCGTTCGGGTTGAAGGTCATGGCATAAAGATACCCCGGGAGCGTACGCGGGAGGGCGCGCAGAAGTGAAGTCGTGTGAGAATCGTTCCATGAGCTCTCACCCGGCGGAACCTCACCGAGCGCACGACGCGGACTCCACGGCCACCTCGGCGAGGGTTGCCCGTCGGCTCAGCCCCGATGGGCGGCTCATCGGACTCGATGTCGCCCGCGGGATCGCCCTCTTGGCGATGATGGTCACGCACATCTTCGCCCTCAGCGACGAGACGGGGATGCCGACCTGGGCGGCGGTCTTCGCCGGGCGCGCCTCGGCGCTGTTCGCGGTCCTCGCCGGCTGTTCCCTGGTGCTCTCGACCCGATCGCGGATGGCAGTGTCGGGGCGGTTGCGCGATGCGGCACCGAGCGTGCTCATCCGGGCGGCGGCCATCGTCCTCATCGGGCTCTGCCTCGGGTCGATCTCCGGACTGCTCGCGGTCATCCTCGTCAACTACGGGATCATGTTCGCCCTCGCCCTGTTCTTCCTGCGGCTGCGCGCGGGGGCGCTGTTCGCGATCGCCGGGGTCTGGATGGTCGTCTCCCCCGTCGTCTCGATGTGGGTGCGTTCGACGTTCCTCCTCGAACCGAGCTACCTGCCGATGGGCTTCTTCGACTTCGCGACGCCGGGGACGATGCTCACCGATCTCTTCCTCACCGGCTATTACCCGGTGCTGCAGTGGCTGTCATACATTCTGCTCGGCATGGCCGTGGCGAAGCTCGACATCGGGCGCCACCTGCTCGCACTGTTCACCACCGGACTCGGACTCTTCATCATCGGTCGCGGCGCCTCATGGATTCTGCTCAATGTCTTCGGCGGTGATGCCGCGCTCGTGGAGGTTGCGCAGATGTGGGGCACGGATCTCACGGCGGCCCTGTTCACCGGCAGCTACGGCGTGACTCCGGCGACGTCGTGGTGGTGGCTGGCGATCGCGGGACCGCATTCGGGGACGCCGTTCGATCTGCTCTCCACGGGTGGAACCGCGGTGATGACGATCGCTGCATGCCAGGCCGCTGCAGCGCTCTTGGGTCGCCAGTCATGGGTGCTCGCACCGCTGTCGGCTCCGGGATCGATGCCGTTGAGCGTGTATTCGGCGCACGTCGTGCTGTTGGAGATCACGAGGTCTCAGATCGTCGGCGATCCGTTGGAGGAATCCGCAACTGCTGGCGAGCAGACTCTCGAGTTCGTCATCCACGCACTCACATTCGTGCTGCTGCCGCTGCTGTGGAAGTTGGTTGTCAGCAGCCGCGGCCCGTTGGAAGGCGGGATCGCGGGCATCATCAGGGTGGCGTCGCCGGGACCTAAGCGCCCTGCTTCTGACCTTCCCGGAAGAGGCTGATCGATTTGCGCATCGTGGCCCGCGCCCGTTTCCGGTCGCCGCTGGCATCGTAGGCGCACGAGAGCCGGAACCAGGATCGCCAGTCCTCGGGGGCGGCCTCGGCTTCGGCCTGGTACTTCACGAATTCCCTGTCGGCGGCCTCGCGGATGATCTTTCCGCCCGGCGTCCTGGGCAGGTCGTCGACGGGCAGTCCGCCTTCCTCCCCGAGAATGCGGGCGAGCTTCTCCGTACGGGCGCCGAAGACGAGTTCGACGATGAGCGTCCACGCGCCGATTACGGGCAGGACGAACAGGGCGATACCCATGATCTTGGGGATCATCGCGGGCTCGCGGACGAGGATCCACGCCCGCTGACCCATGAGGACGAAGTAGAAGACGAGGACGACGGAAACGATGATCGCTCCGATCTTGGCCTTCGACATCAGAGGTCGAGCATGTTCTCGAGGCCGTGGATGAGCCCCGTGTAATCGGCGATGGACCGCACGGCGGTGACGATGCCGGGCATGAACGCCGAGGTGGAGTGCGAGTCCGTGCGGATGGTCAGGGCTTCGCCGTCGGAACCGAAGAGGATCTCCTCGTGGGCATTCATGCCCTGCTGACGGATGGCGTGGACGTGGATTCCGTCGATGACGGCACCGCGTGCACCCTGCGGATCGGATTCGGTGGAGTCGGGAACGGCGGGCAGACCGGCGGCATTGCGGGCGGCGGCGATGCGCTGGGCCGTGTGGTTCGCCGTGCCGGACGGGGCGTCGAGTTTGCGGGTGTGGTGGATCTCGACGACTTCGGCCGAGTCGAAGTAGGGGGCCGCGAGCTCGGCGAAGCGCATGGCCAGGACGGCACCGATCGAGAAGTTCGGGGCGATGAGCACCGCAGTCTCCGGGTGGTTCTTCAGCGTGGCTTCGAGTCGGGCCAGGCGGTCGTTGTCCCAGCCGGTGGTGCCAACGACGGTGTCGATGCCGTTCTCGACGAGGAAGGTGACATTGTCCTCGGTGGATTTGGGAACGGTCAGTTCGACGGCGACGTCGATGTTCTTCTCGAGCAGGGTCTCCAGCGAATCGCTGCTGCCGAGTGCGGCGACGAGTTCGAGTCCTTCGGCGTCGTTGATCGCATCGACGGCGTGGGATCCCATCCGACCCTTGGCTCCGATGACGGCTACGCGAATGCTCATATGCTGTGACTCCTTGTGCGATGATCCCTGCGAGGTGTGCCGGTCGGGCCGAGGCGAGACGACCGGAACGATCTCCGCCAGTCAGTCTAGCGACCCTCGGCAGTTCTCTTCACATCCAGTGACCATCCGAACACTCCCAATTACTACCTGACGGCGGCGCAGCAACCTGGCGCGAGGTTGCTGGGCCGCCGTCAGGTAGTTCTGGAGGGGACGATGCGGGGTCAACGAGGTGGGTCGAACGGTATGCGCGGTCCACGGTGCCGCGGGTCTCCACTCAGCCGAGCGCAGACCTCGGTGTCGTATCTGATGCCGTCGTAAAGGAGTTTCTCTCGTTCGCGGCCTTCGACGATGAAACCCGCGTTCCTCGCGACTGCCGCCGAAGCCGGGTTGTTCACCCGGTAGCCGAGTTCGAGCCGGTAGATCCCGAGTTCGTCGTGGAGGAGGTCGACGAGGCTGCGCAGCGCTGCCGACACCAGGCCCTGGCCGCGTGCTTCGGCCACGGACCAATAGGAGATCCACGCGCTCGAGTGCCGGCGTTCGATCCCGGAGGCCATGACGTTTCCAAGGATTCGTCGCCCTGAACGGTCACCGTCATCAATGATCGCCCGAGCGCAGAGGTCACCGGCTGCCTCGGCGTCGGTGATGGTCTCCAGCCATGTCTGGGCACCACCGATCGTGCGGTCGTCGGGGATGTTGCTGAGCAGTGCGTCATCGGCCCGCTCATACACCTCAGCCAACGCCTCGGCATCACCCGAAGCGCCTGACTGCCAGGGTCGGAGAATTGCGCTCATCCGGCCACCTTATCCGCAGTCGCCGGTCCGCCAGCGCCCGCTCCGAGGTCTCAAACAACCTGACGGCGGCCCAGCAACCTCGCGCGAGGTTGCTGGGCCGCCGTCAGGTAGCAATTGGGGTCTCAGCCGAGGAGGAGGCCCTTGGTCTGAGCGACTGCGCGGTCGAAGCGTGCGCCGGCGTCTGCCCAGTTGACGATGTTCCACCAAGCCTTGACGTAGTCGGGCTTGACGTTCTGGTAGTCGAGGTAGAAGGCGTGCTCCCACATGTCGAGCTGCAGAACCGGGGTGCCGCCGAGCTGGATGTCGGACTGCTGGTCCTTGAGCTGCTCGATGAAGAGGTTTCCGCCGAGCTGGTCGTAGACGAGGACGGCCCAGCCGGAGCCCTGGATCGTGGTGGCCGCGGTGGTGAAGTGCTCGCGGAACTTGTCGAACGAACCGAACTGGTCGTCGATGGCTGCGGCGAGTTCACCGACCGGCTTGTCTCCACCGTCCGGGGACATGTTGTTCCAGAAGATCGAGTGGTTGACGTGGCCGCCCAGGTTGAACGCGAGGTCGCGGGTCAGCTTCGGCACATTGGCGAGGTTGCCGGATTCGCGGGCTTCGGCCAGCTGCTCAACGGCGGTGTTGGCGCCCTTGACGTAGGTGGCGTGGTGCTTGTCGTGGTGCAGCTCCATGATGCGAGCCGAGATGTGCGGCTCAAGAGCGGAGTAGTCGTAGGGCAGTTCCGGAAGTGTGTACTGCTCAGCCATGAGATTCCTCCTGATCAGATTTGATGACCACCACATCGGTGGCTTCATTTCGACCCTATCCCAGGGTCTCATCTCGGACAACAAGGGGTCCGTCGGGTCTATTCCATATGACGCCGAGTGACTTCACCCGAGGTTGCGTGAGATGAGCAGCCGCATGATGTCCGAGGTGCCCTCCTCGATCTCCTCGAGCTTGGCATCGCGCATCCACTGCTCGACGGGATGCTCTCGCGAATACCCCCATCCGCCGAGGGTCTGCACGGCCGCCCAGGTGCAGAACATGGCCGTCTCCGAGGCGTTCAGCTTCGCCATCGCCGCCGCGGCCGTCATCCGCTGTCGATCAACGGCATCGCCGGCGTCGAGCATCCGCGCCGCATTGAGCACCTGCAGCCACGCCGCATCGATCCGCGAGGACATGTCCGCCAGCCGGAACGCGACGGCCTGATGATCGATGATCTTCGTCCCGAACTGCGTGCGCTCCCGCGCATAGTCACGCGCATATTCGAAGGCCGCCCGTGCCGTGCCGAGCGCCGCAGCACCGAGCACCACCCGAGAGATGTCGAAGGTGCGCATGAGTCCGTAGAAGCCCTGCCCCTCCTCGCCGAGGCGGCCCGACGTGGGCACGAATGCGTCGGAGAAGAAGATCTCCCGACACACGATGGCTCGCTGTCCCATCTTCTTCATCGGCGCACCGAACTCCATCCCCTCGGTCTCCCTGGGCAGCAGGAATGCGCTGATTCCGCGAGAGCGCCGGCTCGAGTCCGTCTTGGCGAAGACAACGTAGAAATCGGCGAGCCCCGCGTTCGAGATCCAGGCTTTCTGCCCGTTGAGCACGTATCCACCGTCGACGGCATCCGCCCGGGTCATGATCGAAGCCGAGTCCGATCCGGATCCGGGTTCGGTCGTTGCCAGCGCCGTGATCTTCGGGTCTGCTCCAGTCAGCGGGCGCAGCCACTCCTCCTTCTGCTCCGGCGTGCCCAATGCGAGAATCGGGTCGGCGAAGAAGCCGTTCGAACACACGAAGTTCCCGATGCCCGGATCCCCGAAGCACAGCTGTTCCTGGACAAGGCACTGAGTGAAGACATCGGTGAATCCGCCGCCGCCGTATTCCTCGGGAATCATGAAGTCGGTGATCCCGAGCCGTGCTGCCGCCGCAAAGATGTCGACGGGCGATTCGGTGTCGGCCTCGTCGACGCGGCGACCGGCCGGGCGGATCGTGTCGTGGGCGAATCCGCGCACGAGGTCGAGGATGTCATGCTGTT
Organism: Brevibacterium sp. OS20; assembly: GCF_056837565.1. Lineage (NCBI taxonomy): Bacteria > Bacillati > Actinomycetota > Actinomycetes > Micrococcales > Brevibacteriaceae > Brevibacterium > Brevibacterium sp. OS20. The sequence continues at coordinate 2,640,721 of NZ_CM166367.1, forward strand.
CATCGCTCAGCGGCCAAGGTGTGTAGCTCATCAGTTCTCCTTCGAAGTGTCAGTGGAGGTCGGGCGCCTCACTGCGCCCGGCCGACGTCCCTCGTCCCCGGTCAGTCGAGCATGTCCGCTCCGGCCCGGGAATCCTCGGTGATGTGGATGAGCGTCGGGCCGACCGCTGCCTCCGCCTCGCTGAGCGCGGCCAGCAGCGCGTCCGCGCCGTCGACGTGGATTCCGCGTGCCCCCATCGCCTGCGCGAGTGCCGGGAAATCCGGCCCGGTGAGCTTCACCCCTGACGGAGTGTCCCCGCGGTCCTCCATCTCATTGCGGATCTCCCCGTACCCGCCGTTATCGACGACGATGAGGCACATCCGCACGCCCGCCTGCACGGCCGCGGCGAGTTCGGCGATCGTGAACATCGATCCCCCATCGCCTTCCACCGCGACCACTCTGGCCTGCGGAGCAGCGAGTTTCGCACCGATGCCGGCGGGCAGCCCGTAACCGAGCGTGCCTGCCCCGGCCGGGTAGAGGAACCGGTCACCGGAGCGAGCTTTCCACCCGGTCTGCACCCCGTAATAGCAGGCCATCGTCGAATCCGCTGCGACGAAGAGCGGTGAGGTGTCCGATTCCGCGAACGCTGTGAGTGCGGCCGACAGATCGGCCCAAGGTCGGCCGCCGGTTTCCATCGCCGAGGCGGCCCTGCTCTTCCAGCCGGCCGTCCAGTTCCGTGCGGCGGCGGTCGCGGACTCCGTCCGCAGCGCTGACACTTGTTCGTTCAGGGCCGCTGTCGCGTTCTTCGCGGCGGCGAGGATCGGATGGGTGACGGTCGCGTTCGTGAGCATCTGCACTTCGTCGATGTCGATGCGCACCACGGTGTCGGGCAGCGGCAGGGGTTCCGGCCAGAAGTCACTGGGTGCCAGTTCCGTACCGATCGCGATGACCGCATCGGCATCGCTTGTGAGTTCGGGAAGCAGCTCGAGGACCCCGACGGCGCCGATGGTGGTCTCGGCGCGGTCATCGACGAGTCCCTTCGCGTTCGAGGACAGGACGATTCCCGCTCCGAGCGTCTCAGCCAGAGCTGCGACCTCCGCTCCTGCTCCGTGTGCTCCGGCCCCGGCGATGATGAGCGGTCGATTCGAGCCGGCGATCGCCTCGGCGGCAGCATCGATCTCCGAGGACACGGGAGCCGGCAGCGCCCGGGTCACGGACGGATGGAGCTGTCCCGGGCCGGCGTCTTCGATGAGGTCGAGGGGGATCTCGATGGCGGCCGGGCGGGGCCGGCCTGAGCGCATCGCCGACAGCGTCTGCCCGACGGCCAGCGACACCTCGCCGGGGCTCGTGACCCGCATGACCTCGGTCAGTACCGCCGAGAGGGCCGCGGACTGGTTGCGCACTTCGTGAAGGAGTCCGTTCCCGCGGCCGGGGTGGGTCAACGGCATGCCGGGGGTGATGAGGAGGACGGGCACGGAATCGGTGAAGGACTGCAGCAGGGCGGTGAGTGCGTTGAGTGCGGCCGGCCCGGTGGTCGTGACGATGACCTGCACCTCGCCGGTGACGCGGGCGGCTCCATCGGCCATGTAGCCCGCGCCCTGCTCGTGGCGAGGTGAGACGATGTCGATGCCTGCGGCGCTCAGCTGCGCGAAGATCTCGAGGTTGTGGGTGCCGGGGATTCCGAAGACGCGGGTGATCCCTTCGGCCTGGAGCGCACGAGCCAGGTGTGCTCCGCCGGTGATGGTCGTCTGGTCCATTCTCATTCCTCGCTGTTCGGTTTCTCTGCTGGCACGTTCTCTGCGGTCGGGTTCTCCGTCGTCACGACGAGTGCGTCGACGGCCAAGGCGCTGTCCGGAGCGACTCGCACCGGGTTGATCTCGATCTCGGCGATGGCGTTGTTCCCGGCCACCATTCTGGATACCGCGACGATGATTTCGGCGAGGGCGTCGATATCCGCGGCGGGTCTGCCCCGCCATCCGGTGAGCAGCCGCGAGCAGCTCAGTCGCGAGATCATGTCCAAGGCTTCGGTGTGGGTGACGGGGGCGAGTTCGAGCCACGTGTCGGCGAAGAGTTCGGTCTCTGTCCCGCCGGCGGCCACGATGACGAGCGGCCCGAAGTTTTCGTCCTGCCGACCCCCGACGAGGATCTCGACGACGTGATCGCGCGTGTCCATCTCCTCGAGGATGTACTCACCCTCGCCGAGGCGACCCACCATGTCCGCGTATGCCGTTTCGACTGCGGGGAGATCGCTCAGTCCCAGGGCGATGCCGCCGACCTCGGTCTTGTGGGCGGGCCATCCGGCCTTGAGCGCGAACGGCGGTCTGAGTTCGGACGCCTTGGCCGCCTCGGCGGGTGCACGGGACTCCCCCGGGCCCACGCTGCCCACAGTCACAGCGGCAGGGACGGGAATCCCAGCGCCCTCGATCACTGCTCGAGCGGCCGCGTATCCGGTGCCCCACGGGGTGACGGGGCCGGTGAGTTCGAGGGATTCGGTGAGCCGACCCGAATGGGCGGCGTAGAAGCCGGCGCGGGCGAGCACGCGCATGGCCGCTTCGATGGAGGTGTAGGCGGGTATGCCGAGCTCCCAGAGGTGGGTGACGGCGGGCGACGATGCGCTCATCGAGTGGACGATGACGGGCTTCTTCGCCTCGGCGACGAGCTCGCCCAGACGATCGACGACAGCCAGTTCTCGGTCGCGCAGGTCGGGGACGTCCTCGCCGTAGCAGCCGAAGTATCCGGAGACGACGACAGCGTCGATGTCCGTATCGGTCAGCAGCACCTCGGCGAGGTCAGCATAGACATCAAGGTTCTTCTCTCCTGCGCCGTCGAGGTCGATGGGATTAACGATGTGGTCGGCCTCGGGCAGCAGTTCGCTCACGCGTCCGGCAGCGCCGGCGCTGAGTTCGCGCACGTCGAGTCCCCAGCTCTCGGCGGTGTCGGCGGCGATCGCTCCCTGTCCGCCCGAGTCGGAGAGCACACCGATGCGCCGGTCTTTCGGCAGCCAGGCGGAGGCGAAGAATCCGGCGAGTTCGACGAGTTGTCCGGGGGTGGCCAGGCGGATGGCGCCGGCGGCCCGGCAGGCGGCATCGACGGTGTCCATGGCCGAGGTCATCGATCCGGTGTGGGATCTCGCGAGACGCGCTCCTGCACTGGAGGCTCCTGTAGTCAGGATCATCGTCGGCTTCCCGGCGGCGCGCAGGGCTTTGAGGGCTGAGACGAGGGCGGCTCCGCCGGTGAAGGATTCGAGGTAGAGCGCGACCTGAGCGGTGGCGGGGTCGTCGACGAGGGTGCCGAGCACCTCGGCGGCGCGGACGTCGGACTGTCCGCCGATCGAAGCGAATCGGGAGACGCCGAGTCCGCTGCGGGCCGCGAGTGTCGCGATCTCCGTGCCGAGCTGGCCGCTCTGGGTGACCACGGCGAGACTTCCGGGTATGAAGTTGCCCCAGGCCAGGAGCAGATCGGCGTGTGAGTCGACGATCCCGAGCGAGTTCGGGCCGATGAGGCGGCCGCCGGTCTCACGGATAGTGGCAGCCAGTTGGTCGGCGTCGGGGACGCGGGCGGAGATGATGAGGAAGGCGCGCACTCCGTTCTCGAGTGCTTCGGCGACGACTCCCGCCACGGTGGGGCCGGGCACGGAGATGACGAGCAGCTCGGGCGTCTCCGGCAGGTCTCTCAGGCGAGCGTACGTCGGCTGGCCCTGGATCGAGCCGGCTGTGGCGTTGATGAGGTAGACGCGGCGGCGCTCGGCCCCGCGCAGAGCTCCGGCGGCGAGCCAGAAACCCCATTTGCTGGAATCGTTCGATGCTCCAAGGACGGCGACGCTGCCGGGATCGAAGAACGCGTCCATATCGCTAGCTTTCCGTCACCGAAACGGCAGCGGCAGCACGATCGCCCAAAGCGGCGAGATTCGCATCGACCTTCGCCTGGGCGGCCCCCCGGGGACTGATGCCCTGGTCGCGAGCTGCGGTGAGGACTTCGGCGGTGAGGTCGCGCAGGGTCGTCGTGACGATGGTGCGGCCGTCCTCCCAGCTGCCGTCGACGTCGCCGAAGGTCACCCACCACCACCAGGCGTTCGTCGCCGAGTTCGCGAGGAAGTCCGGGACGACGATGACGCCGCGAGCCAGCAGCGTCTCTTCGGCCGCGGGCAGGACAGGCATGTTCGCGGCCTCGACGATGAGTGAGGCGGTGATGCGGTCGCAGTTGTCCGGCGTGATCGAGTAGCTCACGGCCGCGGGGACGAGGACATCGGCGTCGGCGGCGAGCCAGTCGTCGCGATCGCCGACGCGGTCCTCCGGGCGCAGCGCTTCGCGGTCGATTCCGCCGAACTGGTCCCGGGTGACCAGCAGCGCTTCGACGTCGAGCCCGGCAGGGTTGGACACGAACCCGTCGGCGTCGGCGATGCCGACGATGCGCAGTCCCGCCTCGGCGAGATAGCGGGCGGTGGCACCGCCCATGGAGCCGAATCCTTGGATGACGGCGGTGGATTCGCTGGGGTCGCGGCCGGCGTCGTGCAGGGCCGCAATCGCCGAGGTGGCCACACCGAGGCCGCCGACGAGTTCGTCCTGGGCGACGCCGTCGACGACGGCGGAGAAGGCCTTCTCCGCACGGGCCTCGACGGCGACGGGATCGTCGACGAGCTTGTTGACGGCGGAGAGTCCCGAGCCGAGTTCGCGGCGGGCGAGGATCTCGTCGATGTCGTCCTGGCGAACGCCGAGGTCTTCCCCGAGGGCCCAGTAGGCGTGCATGATCGGGTTGATGTCGACGAGGAAGCGTTCGAGGACGTCCTTGGCTCCGGGTGCGCGGGGGTCGAAGTCGATTCCGCCCTTGGCTCCGCCGACGGGCACATAGTGTCGGCCCTCGCGCAGATGGATCGCTTCCTTGCGGGTCATCCCCTGGGCGAGTCCGCGCACCTCCTCGAGGGTGCAGCCTTTGCGCATGCGCAGACCGCCCGAAGCGGTGCCGCGCACGAGGGTGTCGATGACGACGTACCCGTGTGCACCGGTGTCCGGATCCTGCCAAGTGATGTCCATGAACATGGGGCTCCCAAAAGATCGGCGTCTCAAGACTCTTACTGAACCGCTATTCAGTAAGACGTGTGACTCCAGTCTGTCCGGGTGAGGGCCACCACGTCAAGGCCGCTAGGATCGAAGCATGCCGACAGCACTCATCACCGGAGCCGGACGAGAGAACAGCATCGCCGCGGGAGTGGCCGCACGACTGTCGTCCGACGGCTGGACCGTGTGCACGAGCGATCTCGATCGCGGAGACTACCCGTGCGACCTGTCATCGGCTCAGGAAGCTCAGGAGCTGGTCGGTCGGGTGAGCAGGGATCATGGCACCATCGACGGATTGGTGCTCAGCCATGCGCACGGCGAAGAGTCCGGGATCTTGGACACCACCGCCGACAGCTTCGACCGCCACATGGTTGTCAACGCACGCGCGTCGCTGCTCCTCATCGCGGCGTTCGCGAAGCAGATCGGCGAGTCGGGAGGCGCGATCGTCGCCTTCACCAGCGATCACGCCACGGGCAATCTGCCCTATGGAGCATCGAAAGGCGCGCTCGATCGAATCGTCATCTCCGCTGCGCGGGAACTCGGACCGAAGGGGATCTCTGCGAACGTCGTCAATCCTGGGCCGATCGATACGGGCTGGATGGACGAAGAGACGAGGACCGGGCTGATCCCTTATCAGCCGCTCGGCCGCATGGGCACTCCTCGCGACATCGCCGGGGTCACTGCATTTCTGCTCTCTGCTGAGGGTCGGTGGATCAGCGGCCAGCTGCTGTCTGCCGACGGAGGGTTCTCCGCTCGCTACTGATGGGAGCGCACGGCAGTCGACCACATGACCGCACGGAAGCATTGTTGGGTCGATCCGCGGCGTTCTGGACGTGCAGAACACCGTGGATCGACCCAACAATCACCCTCAGCCGAGTTCGCGGGTGAGGAAGTCGTCGACCCAGGTGCTCAGCGCCTCTGTGTCAACGGTCTCCGAATTGACCATCACCTGGATAGCCAGGCCGTCGAGGAAGGCGAGGACCCTGGTCGCGCCCGACGCGGTGCCGCCTTCAGGTGCCGTGCACTCCCCCGCCGCGATGGCCTCGTCCATGAGGTGCACGAGAATCGACTTCCACTCCCGGTCGAGAGCGGCGAATGTTGCTCTCAGACCAGCATCGAAGAGTCCGGCCGACCAAGCGTCGATCCAGATCTTCCAACTGCGCGAGGAGCCGCTTGGCAGGTACCAGCCGACGACGTCCCGCAGTCGCTGGAGAGCCGAGACCTGCCCGGCAGCCAGCTCCCGGGCACGGTCGATGTCCTGCCGCCCGGCGAAATCGAAGGCCTCGGCGACGAGGGCTTCCTTCGTCTCGAAGTGGTAGATGACGAGACTGGCGCTCAAGCCCAGACGCGCGGCGACGTCGGAGACGCGCAGCGCGCGCAGACCCGTCGCCTCGATCTCCTCGACCGTGGCCGCCAGGATCTCCTCCCGGCGGACCGCTGCGCTCTTCCTCGCCATCTCGCCTGTCTCCTTTCACGTTCCAGCCGGACGGCATCCCGCGCCCGAGGCTCGACGCCCCGAACGCGGCGACGCGCTCAGGGCAGTTCAACCTCGGCGGCCGGTCCGACCAGCGCCAGAGCCTTGGGCCGCGACAGCAGCCGCCCGGCCATCTCGCTGACGTCCTCGGCCGTGACCGAGCGGACGCGTTCGATGAGGTCCATCGGCGATTCGAGCGGCAGCCCGAAGATCTCCGACCGGGCGAGACGATTCATCCGCGCCGCAGAGGACTCGAGTCCGAGCACCATCGACCCCGACAGTTGGGACACGATCTCGTCGAGCTCGAACTGACTCGGCGTCTCCTGCGCCAGCCGATCCCATTCGCTCACCGCCAGATCGACGACGGCCTGAGCGTTCTCGGCCGTGCATCCGGCGTAGATGCCGAAGGTGCCGGTATCCGTGAACTGGCTGGCCACGCAGTTCACGGCATAGGCCAGTCCGCGCTCCTCGCGCACGCTCTGGAACAGTCGCGACGACATTCCCCCGCCGAGCATGGTGAGCATGACCGAGTAGATGAACCGGTCGTCGTCGCCTTCCGGCAGGCCTTCGCAGCCGAGCATGATGCCCAACTGTTCGATGTCTTTGACGGTGTGCGACTTTCCGGAATGGAACTCCGGACGCACCCGTGCGGCCCCACCGAGGTGCGAGCCCTTCGCCACCGAGGCGGCGTCCCCGTTCCCCGCGCCCGACCAGACGTCGGCGCGGGACCCGAGCCCCGCCTCGGCGAGGGCATCCTCAACCATCTCGAGGACCTCTTCGTGGGTCGCCCCGCCCGCGGCGGCGATGACCAGACGAGGCGGGATATACGTCGACTGATAGTGGTCGATGACCGTGTGGTGGCCGAGCACGCGGGCCTGATCCTTCGTCGCACCCACGGGCCGGGCCAGCGAATGCGGCCCGAAGACCAGAGAATCGAAGTCGTCGAAGAGGACGTCTCCGGGATCATCGGCGGACATGGCGAGCTCTTCGATGATGACACCGCGCTCGCGTTCGAACTCCTCGACGTCGAGTTGGGAGTTCGAGACCATATCGACGAGGAGGCCGGTGATGTTCGGCAGATCCGTCACGAGGCACCGGGAGTAGTAGCAGGTGAGCTCCTTGGCGGTGATCGCATTCGAATCCCCGCCGGTGCGGTCGAAGGCCGCGGCGATGGTCTTCGCATCGCGGCTGCCGGTGCCTTTGAACAGCATGTGCTCGAGGAAATGCGTCGAGCCGGCGGTCTCGGCGGATTCGTCACGGGACCCGGCCGCGACCCAGATCCCGATCGTCTCCGAGGCCAGACCCGGCATGTGTTCGGTGGTCAGCGTCAAACCACCGGGGAGGACAGACCGATCGATTCGGCTGCCCTCCCCGGTGTGCGAACTGCTCAGTATCAGTTGTCTGATCCCTCTTCGTCCGATTTCTCGTCTTCGTCGGTGACCGGAGCCAGCGACAGCTTGCCGCGGTCATCGATCTTCGTGATCTCGACCTGGACCTTCTGGCCCACACCGACGACGTCTTCGACGTCCTCGACGCGCTTGCCGTCGTTGAGCTTACGCAGCTCGGAGATGTGCAGCAGGCCGTCCTTGCCCGGGGTCAGGGACACGAATGCGCCGAAGCTCATTGTCTTGACCACGGTGCCCAGGTAGCGTTCGCCGACCTCGGGAACCTGCGGGTTCGCGATCGCGTTGATCATCGAACGGGCGGCCTCGGCGGCCGGTCCGTCCGTGGCACCGATGAGGACGGTTCCGTCGTCTTCGATGCTGATGTCCGCGCCGGTGTCCTCCTGGATCTGGTTGATCATCTTGCCCTTGGGCCCGATGACCTCACCGATCTTGTCGACGGGGATGTTCACGGAGATGATCCGCGGTGCCGTCGGGGCCATCTCGGCCGGGGCGTCGATGGCCTCTGCGATGACGTCGAGGATGACCATGCGTGCTTCGCGGGCCTGCTTGAGGGCGGCACCGAGCACCGAGGCGGGAAGGCCGTCGAGCTTGGTGTCGAGCTGGATCGCGGTGATGAAGTCACGCGTACCGGCGACCTTGAAGTCCATATCGCCGAAGGCATCTTCGGCACCGAGGATGTCGGTCAGAGCCGCGTAGGCGGTCTGCTCACCCTGGTCGGTGGAGATGACGTCGGAGACGAGACCCATGGCGATGCCGGCGACGGGCGCCTGCAGCGGCACACCGGCCGAGAGCATAGCCAGCGTCGAGGCGCAGACCGAGCCCATCGAGGTCGAACCGTTCGAACCGAGGGCCTCGGAGACCTCACGGATCGCGTACGGGAAGTCCTCACGCTTGGGCAGAACGGGCACGAGGGCGCGTTCGGCGAGAGCGCCGTGGCCGATCTCGCGGCGCTTCGGGCTGCCCACGCGGCCGGTCTCACCGACCGAATAGGGCGGGAAGTTGTAGTGGTGCATGTAGCGCTTCGACGTCTCGGGTGAGAGCGAGTCGATGGTCTGCTCGAGCTTGAGCATATTCAGGGTGGTGACACCCAAGATCTGGGTCTCGCCGCGTTCGAAGATCGCCGAACCGTGCACGCGCGGGATGACGTTCGTCTCGGCGGTGAGCGGACGGATGTCCTTGAGCCCACGGCCGTCGATGCGGACCTGCTCGGTGAGGATGCGCTTGCGCACGACCTGCTTGGTCAGGGCGTTGAGAGCGTTCGCGATCTCCTTCTCACGGCCTTCGAAGCGCTCTCCGAGCTTCTCGAAGAGCTCGTCGAGGAGGGCGGCACCGGCGGCTTCCCGCTCCTGCTTGTCGGCGATCGTGAAGTTCTCGGTCTGCTTCGCCTCGGCGAGTTCCTTCACCGCTTCGAAGACGTCGTCCTCGTAGTCGCGGAAGACGGGGAATTCGACGGTCGGCTTCGCGGCGCGATCGGCGAGCTCGGACTGCGCGCGGCAGAGCTCTGCGATGAACGGCTTCGCAGCTTCGAGACCTTCGGACACGACCTCCTCGGTGGGGGCCGCGGCACCGGTCTTGATCTTGTCGATGGCGTTGTCGGTGGCTTCGGCCTCGACCATCATGATGGCGACGTCGTCACCGACGACACGACCGGCGACGACCATGTTGAACACGGCGTCCTCGAGCTGCGAGTGGTTCGGGAAGGCGACCCACTGGCCGTCGATGAGCGCGATGCGCACACCGCCGATGGGGCCGGAGAACGGCAGACCCGAGAGCTGAGTCGACATCGACGCGGCGTTGATGGCCAGAGCGTCGTAGATGTGGTCGGGATTGACCGACATCACGGTGACGACGACCTGGACCTCGTTGCGCAGGCCCTTGACGAACGAGGGGCGCAGCGGACGGTCGATGAGGCGGCAGGTCAGGATCGCGTCTGTCGAGGGGCGTCCCTCACGGCGGAAGAACGAGCCGGGGATGCGGCCGGCGGCGTACATGCGCTCTTCGACGTCGACTGTCAGGGGGAAGAAGTCGAAGCCCTCACGGGGGTTCTTGCCGGCCGAGGTGGCCGAGAACAGCATGGTGTCGTCGTCGAGGTAGGCGACGGCGGATCCGGCGGCCTGCTGGGCAAGTCGTCCGGTTTCGAAGCGAATGGTGTGTTTGCCGAAGCTGCCGTTGTCGATATGGGCAACGGCGGATTCAGGGTTGAGTCCCACGTAGTCTCCTATGTTGTGCCGGCACGCGGTGGTCTGCGGTGCGCAGGTGATAGTTCTCAACGCATGAGTGGACGCGCTGCCTTCGGCGGTGTGCCCTCGGCAGTGCGCGACCCCGCGTCGTTCCGGCGGGATATTGGCTCGGACATCCCATGGATCCAAGCCGGTCATCGATCGGGGCCCACGGAACCGGCGCTCAAGCGCTCATTCCTCCGGAGGCCACTACCGAAGACCGAAACGTCCATGGCGTGGTTGTCCGGTACGAAGTCTACCGCAGAAGCACAGAAGCGCCCCACCCGAAGGTGGGACGCTTCCATTTCAGCTGCGCTGAGTCGAATCAGCGGCGCAGGCCGAGGCGCTTGATGAGCGAGCGGTAACGCTCGATGTCGACCTTCGCGAGGTACTTGAGCATGCGGCGACGCTGGCCGACGAGGAGCAGCAGGCCACGACGCGAGTGGTGGTCGTGCTTGTGATCCTTGAAGTGCTCGGTCAGGTCGGTGATCCGGCGGGTCAGCAGTGCAACCTGGACCTCGGGAGAACCGGTGTCGCCCTCATGAGTTGCATATTCCTTGATGATCTCTTGCTTCACAGCGGTATCGAGAGCCATGGAGTTCTCCTTCGTGTCGTTGCGCGGCGCAGGGACCTGAAGTCTCTGCCCTATGGGACCGCGGCCGGTGAAAACGGCAGAGATCAGCTTATCAGGTGTGCAGGACCTCGCGCACATCGGCGATGTCCTCATGCATCTGCACGATGAGGTCGTCCATCCCGGTGAACGCGACCTGCCCACGGATGCGGGAGACGAATTCGAGAGTCATCTCACGGTCGTAGACGTCGAATTCGCCGAATTCCTTGTCGAGCACGTACGCCTCGACCCGTCGGACCTGTCCCTGGAAGGTCGGGTTCGTGCCCACGGAGATCGCGGCCGGGTACGCCTGATCCTCACCGGAGAACGTCGCCCAGCCGGCGTAGACGCCGTCGGCGGGGACGAGTCCGTCGGGATCGTCCGAGAGGTTCGCCGTCGGAAATCCCAGGTCGCGTCCGCGGGCATCGCCGTGGACGACGGTGCCGTGGAGTGCGTGGTAGCGCCCGAGCTGGTCGGCCGCCTCGGCGACATCACCGGCAGTGAGCTGCTCCCGGATCCGGGAGGACGAATACCGACCCCCGCGCCCGACTTCGTCGATCGTTTCGACACGGAACCCGAATTTCTCGCCGAGGCGGCGCAGAGTCTCGATCGTGCCTTCATTGTCCTTGCCGAACCGGACGTCGTCGCCGACGACGACGATCTTCGCGCGCAGGGCTTCGACGAAGTACCGGCGCACGAATTCCTCGGCCGACTGGGCGGCGAAGTCGAGGTCGTAGGGCTGGATGAGGAGGCCGTCGATTCCGGTGGCGGCGATGAGGTCGGCGCGCTGCCGGGTCGAATTGATCATCACGGTCGGCTCGTCGGGGCGGTGGACCGTGCGCGGGTGGGGATCGAAGGTCATTGCGATCGAGCGCAGGCCTTCTTGCCTGGCCAGGGCGGCGACGGTGGTCAGGACCGTTTCGTGTCCGCGGTGCACGCCGTCGAAGTTGCCGAGGGTGACGACGGTGCCGACAGCGTCGACCTCGACCTCACCGAGTCCGTGATACAGCTCCACCAGACATTCGCTCCTTCCGTGCACCGATTCAGATTATCGCAGAGATCTTCCGCCTCCTAACCCGGACCTCGCCGAGGCGGAAGGACGGGTTCAGGCAACGATCGCCCACCCGATGACGCCGAGGAGGGAGGCCAAGGCGATGGAGACGAAGGTGCCGATGATGAACCGCTCCCCCGCGGCCGCCGAGGACTTGATCTCCGCGAAGCGCCCGAGCCCTTTGACCGCGATGACCACGGCCATGAGTTCGGGGCGACCGAGCACGATCGCACCGGCGATGAGTGCGCGTTCAACGATGCCGATCCACAGTCCGCCGCGCAGGACTTCGACGTCCTCGGCTCCTGTGCGTTCGGGCTTGGAGCCCGGGCCCGCATGGGTCAGACGGAGGAGAAGCGGGACGAGTGGCCAGCCGATGAGGGCCGCGATGATGGCGGCGGCGATGGCGACGAGCACGTCAGTCCACATGTGCGTCTCCTTCCGATAGGGCTCGTTGGAGCCGGTCGAGGTGATGTCGGGCCAGGTGCTCGGCCCCGGCGATGATCTCGGCGGGACCGGCCGCCAGCACCCGAGAGACCGCCTGTTGGGAGACGTCGAATTCCGCGGCGATCTCGGCCTGAGTGGCATCAGGGTGGTCCAGTCGGTATCCGACGTAGCCGCGGGAGTGACCGCGCAGCTCTGTCAGCGTGCTGATGAGGAGCCGCAGAGCTGCCTCCGCCAGCCCACGATGGTCACTGTCCGCATCGGCGCTGACGACGTCCGGGTCGGCGCTCACGACGAGGTGGACCGGTGCGGATTTGGCCGCTTCGACCGCCTGGCGGGCGGAGTAGAAGGCTTCTCCCCTGCCTTCGGTGGTCGTCTCGGGCAGCGGCCGTTCGACCTCGCCGATTCCGAGGCCGATATGCCAACCGGAGTCGATGCCGATACGGCGGACCGCCTCGGCGACGGCGTCGGGACCGTCGAGGACCCCTTGGACCTCGTCACCGATGGTGCGGGCGAAGGGAACGACCGTGTCGATCGGAGAGAGAGCATCGAGGATGCGGGGCACCGCGTCGGCGTTCGACCGCGAATCCTGCTGGTCGATGGTCAAGACGAACATAGGACAAGTAGACCAGATGATAGCCTCAGACACAATAGTTTCAGTTGTATCTGATGAATACAAACTATTTAGTTGTTTCGAGCGTGAAGGCTGAGCCCCTCAGGCGAGGTCGATGGCGAAGGCGGTCAGCGACTTCAGACCGCCATTCCGACGCACTTCGGCCACGGAGACGAGGGCGTCATCGCAGATGACGGCGACCTCTCGGTTCCCCGCGTCGCCGGCGTCGGAGCCTATATGCCAGTCACCAGCCTCAACGATCTTGCCCTGCATGAGGGCGCGGGCCCGCTCGGCATCGACGGTGACGACGGGCAGGAGGGTGCGGGCCGCCTCGGCGAGGGAGATGAGGCTGGGCGCGGGGAGGTCGAGGTCCTCGGGCAGGGTCACGGCCTGGTCGATGTGGAAATCGCCGACGCGCGTCCGCCTGAGCGCGGTGAGATGGCCGAAGACGCCGAGGTCGGTGCCGATATCGCGGGCCAGGGCGCGCACATAGGTGCCCGACGAGCAGTCGACTTCGACATCGACGTCGATATGCCCGTCCTCGGCGGCGAAGCGGATGTCGATGATCTCGAAGGCCGATACCTCGACACGACGGGCCTTGAGTTCGACGTTCTCACCGGCACGGACGCGGGCGTAGGAGCGCTTGCCGTCGACCTTGATCGCCGAGACGGCGCTGGGCACCTGATCGATGGGGCCGCGCAGCTTGGCCACGGCGGCCTCGATGGCCGCAGCGTCGACACGAGCGAGATCGGACGGATCGGCGAAGCGATCGGGCTCGGAATCGGCATCATCGGTCGGCGTCGATGCCCCCAGGCGAATGGTGGCGAAGTAGGTCTTCGAGACCCCGGTGATGTAGGTGAGCAGCTTGGTGCCGCGGCCGAGGCCGAGCACGAGGACGCCCGTGGCCATCGGGTCGAGAGTGCCGGCGTGGCCGACCTTCTTCGTCCCGAACCAACGGCGGATGCGGGAGACCACGCCGTGGGAGCTCAGTCCCTGCGGTTTGTCGCAGACAAGGACGCCCTGTGGGGAAGTATCGCTCACTGGGTGTGCGATCAGTTGAAGGACGCGTGCACGTGGTCGAAGTGGTTGGCGGTCGCGTCTCCGCGGTCCTCCATGCCCTTCCAGCCCTGTCCGGGCATCCAGATGCGCTGCTTCCAGATGACGTACTTGACGTTGAGGGCGCTCTGGTTCTGGATGAGGTATTCGGCGATGCGGTCGCCGGTGGATCCGGTGATCATGATGTCGACGGCTTCACCGGTGTTGTGATCCGAACCGGTGCCGGGGCGACGTCCGCCGAAGGTCTTGACCTCGGGGAACTTCGCGCAGACAGCACGGTAGCCGTTGACGGCGTTCGGCAGCAGGCCGGACTCGATCGAGGAGGACACGCTGCACGGCGGTGCCGAGGTGTCCGAGGAGGTGCCTTCGCCGGAGGACTTCTCATCGGAAGACTTCTCATCGGAGGACGAATCGTCGCTCTTCTCCTCAGCAGCCGAGGATTCCGCGGTCGGCTTGGGCTTCGGCGGAGCCTTGACCTCGAGATCGGTCTTCGAGGTCTTGTTCTTGTACTTCGGGTCGTCCTTGACCTTCTCCAGGTACTCTTCGCCGGCCTTCTTGCGTTCGGCGTCGAGTTCTTTCTGACTCGGGGTCGAGGCAGTGGTCGACTCCTCGGGGGTCGTCGATGCGGCCTCGGTGGTGACGTTGCCGGACTCGGGCGGACCCATGACGACGGTCGAACCGACGACGGCGGCGGTCGCGGCTGCAGGAACGGCGATCGCGGCGACGACGGGACGCTGCTTGACGGTCGCCAGCACGGAAGTCGCCGAGGACGGCGCATTCGCTGCGCGTCGGCCTGCGGGGCGCTTGCCGGGAGTCAGGTCCCGGATCAGCTGCTTCGCGAACGACGGCTTCGGTGAGGAGTGCTTACCCAATGCAGAATTCCCTTAACAGAGTCGTAATCATTTCGTTACCGCAAAAAGTCTACGACATCTCGGAAAGATAACAAAACTGTTACGAGAACTTTTTTCGTGACGTGACGAAGCTCAAATCGGACCCGGAACGGCCGTTCCGCCGCTCTCCACCCGATGACCAGGCGCGATGCAGTCTGTTCGCTGGAATGCGACGATCACTCCTCGTCGGCGTCGTCGGCCTTCTTGTACGGGTCGGATTCACCTGCATGCTGCGCGTTCTTGGCCAACCCGGCGACTCGAGCGTCGTCGGCGGCGGCCTGAGCGAGCAGTCCGTCGAGACGGGCGGCCGCCTCGGGGACGGCATCGGCGATGAATTCGAGGCTCGGGGTCAGACGGATCGTCAGCCCCTTGCCGACCTCGGAGCGGATGAAGCCCTTGGCCGATTCGAGGGCATGACTGGTGCCGACGAGATCCTGGTCGTCGCCGTAGACGGTGTAGAAGATGGTGGCGTGCTGCAGATCGCCGGTCACGCGAACATCGGTGACGGTGACGAAGCCGAGGCGGGGATCCTTGAGCTTGCGCTCGATGGTGCTGGCGACGATGACCTTGATCTGGTCGGCGATCTTGCGGGCCCGTGTCGAGTCTGCCATGGTGTGTGTCCTTCTGTTCGGGGCCGGAACAACTCTTCCGACCCAATATTAGCTGTGCAATCGAACCGGCTCCGGCCGGTCCCCCGTTCGGGGGCCGACCGGAGCCGTCGACTCACGATGTGAGTCCCATCCTCCTCGCCTGCGCTGCTGCGCTGTCGAATCAGCGGGTGGAACTCGCTGTGCGACCGATCAGTCGCGCGGCTTCTCTTGCATCTCGAAGGTCTCGATGATGTCGCCGACGCGCAGGTCGTTGAACTTGCCGAGTCCGATACCGCACTCGTAGCCCTCGCGGACCTCGGTCGCATCGTCCTTGAACCGGCGCAGCGATTCGATGTGGACGTTGTCGCCGATGACGATTCCGTCGCGGGTGACGCGAGCGGTCGAGTTCCGCTTGATGAGGCCGTCGCGGACGATCGAACCGGCGATGTTGCCGAACTTCGAGGAGCGGAAGACCTCGCGGATCTCCGCGGTACCGGTCTGGACCTCTTCGTACTCGGGCTTGAGCATGCCCTTGAGCGAGGACTCGATGTCGTCGATCGCCTGGTAGATGACCGAGTAGTAGCGGACGTCGACGCCTTCGCGGTCTGCCAGGTCGCGAGCCTTCGCTTCCGGACGGACGTTGAAGCCGAGGACGATCGCGTTGTCGACCGTGGCCAGGTTGATGTCGTTCTCCGTGATCGCACCGACGCCGCGGTGGATGATCCGCAGGTCGACGTCGTCGCCCACATCGATCTTGAGCAGCGAATCCTCGAGCGCTTCGACAGCACCGGAGACGTCACCCTTGAGGATGAGGTTGAGCATGTCGACCTTGCCCTCAGCCAGAGCCTTCGTGAAGTCCTCAAGGCTGATGCGCTTGCGACCGCGGGCCTGAGCGGCGTTGCGCTCGATGGCGTCACGCTTCTCAGCGATCTGACGGGCCGTGCGGTCGTCATCGGTGGAGATGAACGAGTCACCGGCACGCGGGACGGACGACAGGCCGAGCACCTGCACGGGGCGGGAGGGCCCTGCCTCCTCGACGACGTTTCCGTTCTCGTCGAACATCGCACGCACACGTCCGTAGGCGGTGCCGCAGACGATGGCGTCGCCCTGACGCAGGGTGCCGGACTCGACGAGGACGGTGGCAACCGCACCGCGGCCCTTGTCGAGCTTGGCTTCGATCGCGATGCCGCGAGCGGACTTGTCGGGGTTCGCCCGCAGGTCCAGGGCCGCATCGGTGGTCAGCAGAACGGATTCGAGCAGCTGGTCGATGCCCTCGCGCTTGAGCGCGGAGATCGGCACGAACATGGTCTCGCCGCCGTATTCTTCGGCCACGAGGTTGTATTCGGTCAGCTGCTGCATGACCTTGGCGGGGTTGGCGCCTTCCTTGTCGATCTTGTTCACGGCCACGACGATCGGCACATCGGCCGCCTGAGCGTGGTTGAGAGCTTCGATCGTCTGCGGCATGACGCCGTCGTCGGCGGCGACCACGAGGATCGCGAGGTCCGTCGACTTCGCACCACGGGCACGCATGGCGGTGAACGCCTCGTGACCGGGGGTGTCGAGGAAGGTGATCTTGCGGTCTTCTCCCTCGTGCTCGACCTCGGCCTGGTAGGCACCGATGTGCTGGGTGATTCCGCCGGCTTCGCGGGAAGCGACATTGGCCGAGCGGATCGCGTCGAGCAGCTTGGTCTTACCGTGGTCGACGTGACCCATGACGGTGACGACCGGCGGACGTGCCTGCAGGTCCTCGTCATCCTCTTCTGCGGCTTCGGCATCGAGGTCGATGTCGAAGGTCTCCAGCAGCTCACGATCTTCGTCTTCGGGCGAGACGATCTCGATCTTGTAGCCGAGCTCTTCGCCGAGGACCTCGAAGGTCGCCTCGTCGAGGGACTGGGTGATCGTGGCCATCTCACCGAGGTGGAAGAGCACGGTCACGAGGTTCGTCGGATCGGTATTGATCTTCTCGGCGAAGTCGGCCAGCGAGGAGCCGCGACGCAGACGCAGCGGCGTGTTGCCGTCTCCGCGCGGAACGGTGACGCCACCGACCGAGGGAGCCTGCATCTGTTCGAGCTCTGCGCGCTTCGCCCGCTTCGACTTGCGTCCCTTCTGACGGGGACCGCCGCCGCGGCCGAATGCACCCTGCGTGCTTCCGCGACCGCGACCTGAACCGCGACCACCGGGACCGCCGCCGGGTCCACGACGAGGACCGCCGGGAGCGCCGCCCGGGGCACCGGGTGCGCCGCCGCCTGGGGCGTTTCCGCGTCCGCCGCCGCGACCGCGGCCGGGAGCGGGCTTGTTCAGTGCCGAGTTCTTCAGCATCGACGGGTTCGGGCGTGGTGCGCCCGGGCGAGGTGCCGGACGGGGACCGCCCGAGGATTCCTCACCGGATCCGCGCTGCTTCTGGCCGGGCTTCGGCATTCCCTGCGAAGGCGCAAACGGATTGTTTCCGGGGCGTCCGCCCTGGCCACCCTGACCGCCTTGACCGCCCTGGCCCGCACGACCGCCGGGCTTGGGTCCGCGACCGGGCTTCGGCATTCCCTGCGAGGAAGCGAAGGGGTTGTTTCCGGGACGCGCGGCACCACGACCGCCGGGCTTCCCGGCAGCACCCGGCTTGGGAGCGCCGGGCTTCGGGGCACCGGGCTTGGGTGCGGCAGCCGGCTTCGGGGCACCGGGCTTCGGCGCCGAGGAGGCAGCCGGCTTGGCAGCGGGAGCCTCGGTCGATTCGGCTGCCTCCGGGGCAGCCGGGGTCGCCGGCTTGGCGGCAGGCTTCGGTGCGGACTTCGCAGCGGGGGCGGCATCCTCGGCGGGGGCCGATTTCGCCGCACCGGCGGACTTCGCAGCACCCGGCTTGGCGGCCGACTTCGCGGCGGGCTTGGGTGCGGGCTTCGCACCGGGTTTCGGGGCTCCGGGCTTCGCGGCCGGCTTGGCGGCCTTCTTCGCGCCGGTGGACTTCTCACCATCAGCGGAAGAGGAATCGGCGAATGCCTCCTTCACGCGGCGCACGACGGGCGCTTCGAGCGTCGAAGAGGCGGAGCGAACGAATTCGCCCATGTCCTGGAGCTTTTCGAGGACGTTCTTACTTGTTGTGCCGAGCTCTTTCGCGAGCTCATGGACACGGGGCTTTGCCACAGTTCTCCTGTCCGGGTTCTTTCCCGGTCAGGAAAGAACCTCATCAATGAAGAGCAGTACTCATTTCACTGCTCTCTCGAATTCCGTTTGGGTGTCATCGTGCGACACTCACAACTTGTCATCCATTCGGCTACCCGTTCTCTTTGGGTTCGGTGTCCGGCCTCGGGAGGTCCGAGGCGGTGATCTTCGTTCGAAAGGATCGAGCGAAGGCGGCAGTGGTCAGGGCCTTGTCCAGGCACTTCGCATCAGGATGCACCCACGCACCACGTCCCGGCAGTGTCGCTGACACATCGCGGACGACGGCGGGGTGCTGATCGGGGCGGAACACGAAGCGTGTCAGCTCGTCCCGACCGGCCTTCTGCCTACAGGCGATGCACGTCCTTACGGGTCCATCACCAACATTCACAATGAATGATTCTACAGCACCGGCACCCGGGCTCGCGCCAAGGGGGCCAGTGGTGCGAATCACTGCACGAGGCTATTCGCCTGCGACGATGTCGATCTTCCAGCCGGTGAGCTTGGCTGCCAGGCGGGCGTTCTGCCCTTCCTTGCCGATGGCCAGGGACAGCTGGTCGTTGGGGACGACTGCGCGGGATTCCTGAGCGGCGGCGTCGAGGATCTCGACGCTCTTGGCCTTGGCCGGGGACAAGGCGTGTGCGATGAACTTCGCCGGGTCGTCGGAGTAGTCGACGATGTCGATCTTCTCCTGGCCGAGTTCGTTCATCACCGCACGCACACGGGAGCCGAGTTCGCCGATGCACGATCCCTTCGCGTTGACTCCCGGCTTCGTGGCGCGCACGGCGAGCTTCGTGCGGTGGCCGGCTTCGCGGGCCAGGGACACGATCTCGACAGTGCCGTCGGCGATCTCCGGAGCCTCATGGGCGAAGAGTCGGCGCACGAGGTTCGGGTGGGTGCGGGAGACGGTGACCGAGGTGCCCTTCGTGCCCTTGTGCACGTCGGCGATGTAGACGCGCAGTCGGGTGCCGTGGGCGTAGGTCTCGCCGGGGACCTGTTCGTGCGGGGGCAGCACGGCTTCGACGTCTCCGATGTCGACCTGGACCATCTGCGGGTCGCGGCCCTGCTGGATGATGCCCGAGACGATCTCGCCCTCACGGCCCTTGAATGTGCCCAGCAGCGTCTCGTCCTCGACATCGCGCAGCCGCTGGTGGATGACCTGCCGAGCGGTCTGGGCGGCGATGCGGCCGAAGCCGGTGGGAGTGTCGTCGAACTCGCCGATCGGGTTGTCGTCGTTGTCGAATTCCACGGCGAGGATGCGCACCTCGCCGGTGGACTTGTCGAGTTCGGCACGGGCGTCGGGCCAGGCCCCTTCGGTCTTCTGGTAGGCGAGGAAGAGCGCCTGTTCGATGAGTTCGATGAGGGTTTCCAGCGGAATCTCACGCTCTCGTTCGATGACGCGCAGAACATTGAGGTCGATGTCCATGTCTAAGTCCTCTCTCGCTCAACCGAGCATTGAATTGTCTGTGTTCACTTATGCAGGCGTAACAGTCTATCCCAGTCCGCGCCCGCACTCTGTCTGCGAAGGGGCCGCCGCACTGCCGGAGGTACGTGAGGTTCGCCTCAGCGGAACTTCAACTCCACCTGGGCCTTGCGGATCTCGCCGAGGTCGACCGTCTTCGACTCCTTGCGCTGGGGGTCCGTGCCCGTGATCGAACTCTCCCCCACCTCGGCGAGGTCGAGCTTGAAGGTGTCCTTCTTCGTCGTGATCTCCAGGCGACGGCCGATGACGCGTCGGAAGTGGCGTGGGGTCTCGAGCTTCCGGGTCGCGCCGGGGCTCGTGACCTCGAGCTGGTACGGCTTGTCCCGGAAGATTTCGACCTCGTCGAGGGCGTCGCCGACGATCTTCGTCGATTCGGCGATCTTCTCCATCGACATCGGATCGGAGCTCGATTCGTCGAGGTCGACGACGACGGTCAACGTGCGCCGCGGACCGGCCGCCACCGCTTTGACGGTCTCGAGGTGGAATCCCGCATCCTGCAGGGGCGGGGCGAGCAGGCCCTTGATCCGCTCGACGTCTTCGTCCATTTCTCCTCCATATCCTTGTGCGTCCCCTTCACCGAGGCGGGGCGAGGGGGGCCGGCGCACCGTGCACGTGTGCGACCGCCGTGTTCTCCCCCACCCTAAGCGACAGCCGCCGTCGAGGTTAAGCCTTCGGCGGGGTTCTGCCGGGTGCGCGTCTCATTCTGCGGTCGGGCGGGCGACGGTCGGTGCCCCTCGGCGATGGCGGGGCATCCGATAGGATTGCCGTATGCATTTTCCCGTCAGTCGCCGCGGCCTGTTGACTGCCGGCGTCGGCGGGTTGAGTCTGAGCCTGCTCACCGCCTGCGGCCTGCGACTCGATCAAGATCCCAAGATCCCCACTCTTGATGCGACTCAGCAGCTGCGCAATCGTCTGGCCCGCACCTTGGACTCCGCTTCTCCCGGCGCCGGTGATCCCGAAACCGCGGGTGAGGACCTTACTGACTTCGCTGCGGCGATCGGTCCCGAATGGAACCCGCCGACCGAATTCGCCACCGAGGCACCTCCGACAGAGAAGAACCGCACCTTCGTCCAAGCCGCCGAGGTGGCTTCCCGCGCCGTCTTCGAAGCCTCAGCGTCCTTAGGTTCGGACCTTATTCCCGTCCTGGCCGATGTGGCCACGGGTCTGGCTCTGGTCGCTGGGACGAAGAACCCGGAGATCATCACCACCGCCGACGAACTCATCCGCGCCGGCCGTGAGGAACTCGACCAGAACAGGGACGGCGGCGATGATGCGACAGCGCCACCCAGTGCCACCGGTGGGGCCGACGCGGATGCCGGGACGAACGACTCCGGAAGCCAGGATCCGAAGGGTCGGGCGGAGATGTTCAACGCGATCCTCAATCAGTCGCGGGCTGCCGCTTACGGCTTTGAACGGCTGGCCGTGAACTTCGATTCGAAGTCGCGTGAACGCAAAGCCACCCTGGCCAGGCTCGAATCCTTGGGTGCCCTGTCCGGGGAGATGCTCGAACGCCTCGGTGAGGACGCAGCCGATCCGGCCGCCTCGGCGTGGAAGCTCGATCCCACCCCGACGGATGCGGACTCCGCGAAGGAGTTGGCGCTGTCGTTGGAAGACGGCATCGCTTCCGCGCTTCTGCCCTGGTTGGAGGCGGACGCCTCGGCGATTCTCCGGCTCTGGGAATCGGCCCGGAACCGGATGGTCTTCGCCGCTCCGCAGCCGCTGCGTTTCACCTATGACGAACCCGGGCAGGCGGAGGTGCAGGAGTGAAGGTCCCACCGGTTCTCTACCGCGCGACTCGCGAGATCATCGGCGATTATCGCACCGATTCGTGGGTCGCCGCGCTCGACTATATGGCAAACGAACTCCTCGATCGGTGGAAGCTGCGCTTCGACGATGTGCCGGGGGCGCCGTGGGCCGGGTGCGAGTCCTTGGTGATTCCGGTGCTCACTCAGGAGAACTATCAGGGGGTGCTGCGGTTCGCGGCTCCCACCTCGGCACATACGGCCGCGCATGCGCAGGTGCTGCGGGCGCTGAAGATGTGGAACGGGCACGGGGCGGTGCGGGTCATCCGGGATGATCGCAGCTTCCGGGTCACTCTGCAGGAGCGGCTGCGCACGAAGGACAATCTGTCCGTGCTGCCACTGGCCGATGTGCCTCCGGTGTGGGGTGCGCTGCAGCGGTCCTTGGAGATTCCGGCGACCTCGGAGTTCCTGCGGGTCCAGGATGTCGTGGCCGGGTGGCTGAATTCGTTCGATGCCGATGCCGCGCTGTTGACCGGGTGGTCGGAGGCGGGCCCTCACGATTCTCTGCTGCTGTCGTTCGCCCGCAATTGGATGCAGACTCTGGCGTCCTCGGATGAGAACTGGCTCATCCATGCCGATCTGCACTACTACAACATCCTCGCCGGCAATCCCGACCCGACGGGCATCTCGACGTGGAAGGCCATCGATCCGCAGCCTTTGGCCGGTCCGACCGCATACACCTTGGCCCCGGTGCTGTGGAACCGCCTCGCCGAGATCCCCTCGGATCATCCGCAGGCGCAGGCGGCGTGGCTGCGTGGTTTCGCCACGGACCTAGCGCTGTGCGCCGGGGTCGATCCGCAGTACGGGATGGGGGCGACCGTGGCACGGGAGATCACGAACATGTTCTGGTATCTGCGCGCGGCCTCCGGCGGGTCGAATTCGAGCCTGGCCGATGCTGCCCGCTCCCTGTGGGTGGCCCGCGCGCTGTCCGGCGCCGATGTCGCCGGAGTCAACGCCCACGCCCTCAAACCCATCGGCTAACCCCTTATTACTACCTGACGGCGGCCCAGATACCTCGCGCGAGGTTGCTGGGCCGCCGTCAGGTAGCAATTAGTGGATGAGGGTGGAGATGAAGTCGAAGCCGAGTTTGAGGATCAGAGCGGAGACGACGATGACGAAGACGACGCGGACGAACCCGGAGCCCTTCGCCAGCGCGGTGCGCGCACCGAAGATCCCGCCGGTGACATTGCCGGCGGCCATGATCACGCCCAGCAGCCAGACGACCTGACCGTCGGGGATGAAGTAGACGAGCGCCCCGAAGTTCGTCGCCCAGTTGATCACCTTCGCCGTGGCCGAGGCCTGTAGGAACGAGAATCCGATGATCGAGACGAAGGCGATGACGAGGAACGATCCCGTCCCCGGCCCGAGCACTCCGTCGTAGACGCCGATGACGAGCCCGATCAGCCACGACAGGGCATGGTGGCGTTTCGACGTTTCCCCGAACCGCAGCGTGGCATCGGCGCCGAGGCTCGGGTTGAGCACCGTGAAGATCCCGACCCCGATAAGCGCGAGCAGAATGATCGGGGTGAAAGCGTCGCTGGGCACCAAGGTCGCGAGTTTCGCCCCGAGCACGGCACCCAAGAACGCCGAGGCCGCGGCCGGAATCGTCGCCGACCGGTCCGGGGTGATCTTGCGCAGATAGGTGACCGCCGAGGCGGTCGTGCCCGCAATCGACCCGATCTTATTCGTCGCGACCGCCTGCACGGGGCTCATCCCCGGCACGAGCAGCAGCGCGGGCAGCTGGATCAGCCCGCCCCCGCCGACGACGGCATCGATCCACCCGGCCAGAACTCCCGCGGCGAGCAGCCACAGGACCATCGTCCAGGTGACATCGATTCCTCCGGCGAGAGCTTCGAACACCGAGGCGGCTCAGGCGTTCTGGTCGGCGCTGATCGCCGCGTCGGCTGCGGCTGCAGCCTTCGCGTACGCCTCACGCACACGTGCCACGGTGGCAGGAACCACCTCGGCGACGGGCTGGTCGGACTTCTCCCCGGCCAGACGGTCGCGGACCTCGACGACGCCATCGGCCAGACCGCGGCCGACGACGATGACGGTGGGAATGCCGATGAGCTCGGCATCGGCGAACTTGAATCCGGGCGAAACCTTATTGCGGTCATCGAGCAGGACGCTGATGCCTTCGGCCTCGAGTTCGGTCGTCATCTTCTCGGCGGCTTGAGCGATCTCCTCACCCTTGCCGGCGACGATGATGTGCACATCGGCCGGGGCCAGGTGCTGGGGCCACAGGAGGCCGTCCTCGGAATGGTATTCCTCGGCGATGCAGGCCATGACGCGGGTGACGCCGAGACCGTAGGAGCCCATGGTCACGGTCGTCGCCTTGCCGTTCTGGTCGAGCACCTTGAGGTCGAGGGACTCGGCGTACTTGCGGCCGAGCTTGAAGATCTGACCGATCTCGACACCGCGGG
Source organism: Brevibacterium sp. OS20 (assembly GCF_056837565.1). NCBI lineage: Bacteria > Bacillati > Actinomycetota > Actinomycetes > Micrococcales > Brevibacteriaceae > Brevibacterium > Brevibacterium sp. OS20. Next base: position 2,664,956 of record NZ_CM166367.1, read on the forward strand.
CCAGCTCCAGCGGACCGGAGCCGTCCGGTGCCGGATCGCCGAGGACGACCTGGGCGGCTTCGATGGTGCCGTCGGCAGTGAAGTCCCGTCCGGCGACGAGGTCGAAGACGTGGCGTCCGGGCTCATTGGCTCCAGTGATCCAGCGGGTGCCGTCGACGACGCGAGGGTCGAGGAGGTAGCGGATCTTCGAGGGCGATTCGAGGCCGAGAACCGGCGCGTCGAGGGAGTTGCCGGGTCCGATGTAACCCTTGACGAGCTCCGAATGGGCGGCGAGATCCTCAGCCGTCGCGGCTTCGAGGTCGACCTCACCGTCGCCGAGCATTCCGGTGCCGGCGGCCCGGTCGAGGTCGACTTCGCGGTCGCCGGGCAGGCCGATGACGATGATCTCGCGGGTGCCGTCGGGGTGGGTGACGGCGCAGACGACGTTCTTCAGTGTGTCTGCGGCCGTCCACTCACGATCGGAGCGCGGGTGCGAGGCGTTTGCGGCTGCCACGAGGGTCTCGATGGTCGGGGTGTCGGGGGTGTCCTCGACATGCGCGGCCGGCGACTGCGAGTAGGGAATCGCCTCGGGGACGATCGAGGTCACGGCCTCGACGTTTGCGGCATATCCGCCGGGCGACTTCACGAACGTGTCCTCCCCGACCTCGGAGGGGTAGATGAACTCCTCTGTCCCGGAGCCGCCCATGGCACCCGGGGTCGCCTTGACCGGCAGGCACGGCAGGCCGAGGCGGGCGAAGGCCCGCAGATAGGCCACGCGCATGGCCTCGTAGGAGGCGTCGAGTCCGGCGTCGTCGATGTCGAAGGAGTAGGCGTCCTTCATGATGAATTCGCGTCCGCGCAGCAGTCCGGCCCGAGGGCGAGCCTCGTCGCGGTATTTGGTCTGGATCTGGTAGATCGACAGCGGCAGGTCTTTGTACGAGGAGTAGAGGTCCTTGACCAGAAGGGTGAAGACCTCCTCATGCGTGGGGGCGAGGATGTAGTCGTTTTCGCGGCGGTCCTTGAGATGGAAGAGGTCGGGACCGAAGGCCTCCCAACGGCCGGACTTCTTGTACGGATCGGCGGGCAGCAGGCCCGGGAAGTGGACCTCTTGGGAGCCGGCGAGCGCCATCTCTTCGCGCACGATGGCTTCGATCTTGCCGAGCACGGCCAGTCCCAGCGGCAGCCACGTGTAGATTCCCGGTGCTGACCTGCGGATGTATCCGGCACGGTGGAGCAGTTTGTGGCTGGCCACCTCGGCGCCGACCGGGTCTTCCTTCTGGGTTCGCACGAACAGGGACGACATGCGCAGGGCCATGGGTAAATCTCCTCAACTTGTCAAGACTCAGATCGAACACTATCGCACGCGGGCGAGCCGGAGGGAATCGGAGCGGGCGCGGATTCGTCACCTGCGGGAAGAGAATTAGACTGGTGGCTGCAGCACCGAAGCCCGGCATCGGTCGGGGCCGTCCGGTCCCCGCCCGGTCCCCGCTGAAATGACGAGTCCGAACGATACGAAGAGCATGCCTGATCCCAGCCAACTCACGCAGTTCCCGCGGCCCTCGGTCGCGGTCGACACCGCGGTCCTCTGCCCCGTGCCCGGCCGTGGCCTGCATGTTCTCATGACCCATCCAGGAGATGGGGTGTGGCAGCTGCCCGGGTCGATCCTGCGTCCGCAGGAACGCCTCGCCGAGGCGGTCGCCCGCTGTCTGCGCGAAAAGGCTCGTTTGGTCGACCGCGCCCCCGTCCAGCTGCACGTGTTCGACCAACCCGACCGCGATGATCGCGGCTGGGTGATCTCCGTGGCCCACCTCGATGTTCTCTCCGCCTCCGATGTCGGACTCGCCGAGGAGGACGATCCCACCGAGGCGGCCGTGGCGGATGCTCCGGCGCAGGTGACGGAATCTTCCCCCGCCGAGGCGGTCCTCCCCGAGGCGGCCGACCCTGATCCTGCCGAATCGGATTCCGATCACCCGGACTCCCCCGTCCACAGGCGGAAGCTCGTGCCCGTCCACGATGTCGGCGAGCTCAGCGCCGAGCATCAGGAGATCGTGCGCGTGGCCGTGCACCGACTGCGGGCGTTCCACGAACGCACCCCGGATCCCTTCGGGCTCCTGGAGAAGGAGTTCTCGCTGCGGCAGCTGCGCGAGCTCCACGAGATCGTCGCCGGGGAGAGCCTCCAGGCAGATACGTTCCGCCGCACCATGCTGCCGCTGCTCGATCCCACCGGGGAGGCCGTCAGCCAGGGGCGAGGGCGTCCCGCGCAGACTTTCACCCGGCGCTCGGCACTGGCGCTGCGCGCCGACTCCCGGATACAGGACCCCGATGGTGCCGATGCGGGGATGCCCTCGTCCGGCACGAATTTCTCGGACGGTCATCGCTGATGACCGAGATCAACCGCGATGCCGGAAAGCACATGCGCGTCGACGTGTGGCTGTGGACGACGCGGATGTTCAAGACCCGCAATCTCGCCACTCAGGCCTGCCGCGGCGGGCATGTGCAGGTCGACGGTCAGCGCGTCAAGGCCGCGCAGAAGGTGAGCATCGGCCAAGAGGTGCGTGTGCGCAAGGCCGGGTCCGAATTCATCTGGAAGATCACCGGTTTCATCCCCACGAGGATGCAGGCCTCCATCGCCGTCCAGTGCTATGAGGACCTCACTCCCCCGCCCGATCCGGCACTGCGCGGATTCGTGCCCCGGCGAGACAAAGGGCTGGGGCGTCCGACGAAGAAGGACCGCCGGGAGATGGAGAAGTTCCTCGGCGATATGGCCAAACCTCAGTCGCGCAACCGCCGCGACTGATCCGCCGACCGCTCAGTACATGACGGTGGCGAAGGTGCCGACCTGTTCGAAGCCGACGCGGGCATACATGCGCAGCGCCGTCTCGTTGTAGTCATTGGCATACAGGCTCACCGTGGAATGGCCTTTGTCACGCGTGCGCTGGACGACCGCGGCCATGCCCGCTGCCCCCAGACCCTGATTGCGCACTGCGGGATGGACCCATACTCCTTGAACTTGGACGATGCGGCGGGCACGGATGCCGATATCGGCCTTGAACAGCACCTGTTCGTCCTGCTCTTCGGCCGGCCACCGCGGCACCGCACCGCCTTGGGGCAGGGTGGAGGAGATCCGGGCGTAGCAGTTCTTGCCGCGGATGATCCCGCGCACCCGCGCCAGGTACCCGGCGGTGCCGTCCTCGATCGGTGAGAATCCGACCTCTTTGGTGAACATGTCCACACTGGCGGGAAACACCGCACCGAGGTCATCGAGGGTCACCCGGTGCACATGCTCATCGGGAGTGACCAGCGGATCCGAGCTGATGGCCAACAGCGGCTGCCGTTCACGCACTCCACGCGCTCGGCCCCAATTGAGTCGCTGCTGCAGGTCGAGGATGACGGACCGGCTGCCGATGAGTGAGCAGGACACGCGACCGTCGGCATTGAGTTTGCGAGCGAGCACCTCATTCGTCGCCGGAGTCGCTGCGACCGGGATGATGTTGCCGCCCACCCAGTAGGCGGCGACGGGCCGGTCACCATCGAAGATTCCGTACAGCGTGCCTGCCGGGGAGCCCAGACGGGCGGTGCCCGTGACTTCGAGCAGGGAGATGAGGTAGACGTTCTCGCAGGGGTTGCGCGCAAGCAGGTCCGTCAGCCACCGGGTGTGCTGATGTTCCAGTCGTGCGATCCTCAGCGCCATGTGCCCCTGAACTCTTTCTCAGCCGTCAGCATGGGCCAACGACTGGACCATGAAACTCTTCGTCCTCACAAGGTATCGCACCTAGCCGACGGTCACTTCAGGCGGCCCCGACGCAGCGCCCGATGGCTGCCCCGCGGCCTCCTCGGCGATGCGGTTGGCCTCATGGATGAGCGTCTCGACGATCTCGGATTCGGGCACGGTTCGGATGACCTCGCCCTTGACGAAGATCTGGCCCTTGCCGTTGCCGCTGGCCACGCCGAGGTCGGCGTCGCGGGCCTCACCAGGGCCGTTGACGACGCAGCCCATGACGGCCACCCGCAGCGGCACCTCCATGCCTTCGAGTCCGGCGGTGACGCGTTCGGCCAGCGTGTACACGTCGACCTGCGCGCGCCCACAGGACGGGCAGGAGACGATCTCGAGCTTTCGGGGCCGCAGGTTGAGGGATTCGAGGATCTGGTTGCCGACCTTGACCTCCTCGGCGGGAGGCGCGGACAGGGAGACTCGGATGGTGTCTCCGATGCCCTCGGCCAACAGGTGTCCGAAGGCGGTGGCGGATTTGATCGTGCCCTGGAAGGCGGGCCCCGCCTCGGTGACGCCGAGATGGAGCGGCCAATCGCCGCGCTCGGCGAGCAGCTCATAGGCGCGGACCATGATCACCGGGTCATGGTGTTTGACGGAGATCTTGAAGTCATAGAATCCGTGTTCTTCGAACAGGGAGGCCTCCCACAGCGCGGATTCGACGAGCGCCTCAGGCGTGGCCTTGCCGTATTTCTCCATCAGCCGTTTGTCCAGGGACCCGGCGTTGACGCCGATGCGGATGGACACGCCCGCCTCGGCGGCGGCCTTCGAGATCTCCTTGACCTGGTCGTCGAACTTGCGGATGTTGCCGGGGTTGACGCGCACTCCCGCACAGCCGGCGTCGATGGCGGCGAAGACGTATTTGGGTTGGAAGTGGATATCGGCGATGACAGGGATCTGGGATTTGCCGGCGATGATCGGCAGAGCCGCGGCATCGTCGGCGGTGGGACAGGCCACGCGCACGATATCGCAGCCGGCGGCGGTGAGTTCGGCGATCTGCTGCAGGGTCCCGTTGATGTCCGTCGTCTGTGTCATCGTCATCGACTGCACGCTCACCGGGGACTCGGATCCGACCCCCACTCTTCCGACATTGATCTGCCTCGTCTTCCTTCGCGGAGCGAGCACGGGAGGCGGCGGTGCGGGCATTCCGAGATTGACCGATGTCACGAAGGATCCCTTCAGTCAGGCTGTTGACCAGCCACAATGTCCGAGCCGGCGCCGATGCGGGACCCGGATTGTGCGAACCATCACCATTGTAGGACCTCCCACTGACACAGAACTGTCCGTCCACGGGGCATACCCCGAACAGTCCACCGGCGCACCCCGGGCGGCCCCCGCGCGACCTCGACTTCGCCCGCACCACGCCACGGCCCACTTGTCCCGATCCGGTGTCACCGGCTGACGGTAGTGTGAGGGTGACCTGACGTCTGCGCGAAGGAGCAGCCCTGTGAGCACACCCGGATTCGTCGAACCCGATGTCGAGGCGGTGACTGCGGCTCTCGAGGCCGCAGCACAGAAGCTCGACGACCAGGGTGGATCTCTGGCATGGGGAATCTTTCGCCGAGGCGGCCCCGCCCGAACCGTGAACGGCGACGTTCCGTACCGGATCGCTTCGATGACGAAGTCCTTCACCGCCGCAGCCATCGGGCTCCTCGCCGCCGACGGACTCGATCTCGACGCTCCCTTCGGCGCCCTGCTCCCGGAACTGACCGATACGGCCATCGCCGACCGCACCTGCCGGCAGGCGTTGACGATGAGCACCGGTTTCACCAAGGACGACCCGTGGGCGGACCGGATGGAGGCGATGACTCCGGCCGAGCTCACCGACTGGCTGCACCGCGGCGCCATCGCCTGCGCGCCCGCCGACACCGGCTATGAGTATTCGAACCTCGGCTATGCGCTTCTCGGCATGGTCGCCGAGGCGGTCACAGGCAGGGCTTTCACCGAACTCGTGTCCACTGAGATCTTCGATCCCCTGAAGCTCACGCGCACCGGTTTCGACCACACGGACTTCCCGGACCTGGCGACCGGGTTCCGCGTCGACCTGGGCGGCGGCCTCCACCCGGCCGAACTCACCGGCCCAGGAGTCTTCTCCCCCATCGGCGGGGTCATCTCCACGGTGAACGACATCGGCACATGGATGGACGCGCATCTCGATGCCCTCGAACGCATGGACTCCTATGCCTCCGGCTCCTGGTCGCGGATACTGACCGACAACCAGCAGCCACGACGGATCATGGAGGTCCAGACGAGCGACCACCATGCGGAGACACTCAGCTACGGATACGGTCTCGAGACTCGTCTGGACACGCGATTCGGCCGCGTCGTCTGCCATTCCGGCGGTTACCCAGGATACGGCTCACATATGCGTTGGTTCCCCGATCTGGGGCTCAGCCTCGTCGTGCTCGGCAATACGACCTATTACCCGGCGCAGCGCGTCGTCCAGGACGCGCTCGACCTCGGTTGGGCGGCGGCCACGGGACGACAGGGCACCCGGCTGGAACGTCGGGCCACCTCGGCGCCGGTGCCCCGTTATCCCGCCGCCCAACCCCAGATCGATGCCGTGATGGCTGCGGCGAACCTCGTCAACGACTTCGACGACACCGTCGCCGAGGCGATCTTCTCCATGAACATGGACCTCGACGAACCCCGCGAAGAGAGGCGGGAGCGCTTCGCGCGGTGGCGGGCGGAGAAGCAGATCGACCGTCCTCTCACCGAGGCGGACCTCGAGATGGTCTCCCCGTTGCGCGGAGTGGTCACAGTGCCGGGCACAGCAGATGAGAACGCCACGATCACGGTCGGCCTCAATCACCTCGGCGAGGTGCAGACGATCACCCTCAGTTCCTGAGTTCGATATCCCGCGGCGGCCCGTGAACCCACTCGCCCGGGCGACCCATGAGCCTGCCCGAGCGACCCGGCCTAACCGCCGGAGTTGAAGATCGCGTCGAGGGTGATGGGTTTGACGAGGTCGACGTAGACGAGCAGCGCCGTCATGCACAGCATCAGCCCGATGCACACGTACGTCAGCGGCAGCAGCTTCGCAGTGTCGAAGGGGCCGACCAGTCCGCGGCCGCGCCACCGGTTGATGCGGCGGCGCGCACCTTCGTAGAGACCCACGGCGATGTGTCCGCCGTCGAGGGGCAGCAGCGGGATCATGTTGAACGCGAAGAGGAAGATGTTGAGCGAGCCGAGCATGCCCAGTCCCATCTGTGCCTTGTCGACGACGTCGATCTGGTCGGTGGACACGATCTCGCCGGCGATGCGGCCGACGCCGACCATGCCGACGAGTCCTTCGGCGTCGCGGTCCTTCGTGCCGACGGCCACTTCGCCGATATCGACGAGTTTGACCGGCAGGGTGATGATCGCGTGGAAGACTCCGGAGACTTGGTCCCACACGGCGCCGGGGAATTCCTCGAGCGGCAGGGACTGACGTTCTTGAACTGGTCCGACGCCGAAGAATCCTTGGGTCTCGGTCTGCGGAGTTCCGTCCGGGTTGAGCACGGCCTTGCCGGTGTCGTCGACCTTCGGCCGTTCGGTGGCGATGATCGGCACGGTCACCGTTTGGGCCTGACCATCGCGGATGAAGTCGACATCGACGCGTTCGCCTGCATGTTCCTTGATGACCGAGGACAGCTGGTCCCAGTCCTTCGTCTCGACGCCGGCGATCGAGGTGATCTCGTCACCCGGTTTGATCCCAGCCTCCCAGGCAGGGGTGAGCTGATCGTCGGGACGGCAGGTGTTCTGCTCCGAGGCGGGACGCTGCTGCGCTTCGGAGGCGGGCACCGCACATTCGACGACAGTCTGGACGGTCGTCGTCGGAGTGACCACACCAATGCCCAGCAGCGAGATCCCCATGATGAGGATGCCCAGGACGAGATTGACGAAGGGACCGGAGAACATGACGACGAGGCGTTTGGGCACGCTGAGCGCATAGAACGTCCGGTGCTCCTCCCCCGGCGCGATCTCCTGGTTCGAGAACTCCCGGGCATCGGCCATCGTGTCTTCGAACAGCCGCCCCTTCCGCTTCTTGCGGTCCCGGCGCAGCGGAGCGGCATCACCGTCATCCGTCCCCTCGCCGAGGCGGCCCGAGGTTTCGCTGCCCGTCGAGTCGAGTGCAGCGCCCGGTTCGCCGAGGCGGCCCGACGTGCCGTCGATCCCGCCGTCGACGCCGGCGGCAGTGCCGCCCTTCTGCGCAGCGGCGGCGGTCTCATAGCGGGACTTCGTCGCTTCCTCGGGCGGATACATTCCCGGCATCGCGATGAACCCACCGAGGGGGAACGCTTTGATGCCGTACTCGGTCTCACCGCGGCGGAAGGAGAACAGGGTCGGTCCGAAGCCGACCATATAGTGCGTGACTTTCACCCCGAACTTCTTCGCCGGGGTGAGGTGGCCGAGTTCGTGCAGCGCAATCGAGATCGAGATGCCGATGAGGAACAGGATGATCCCGACAATGTAGAGCACAACTGTCATCGGCGGCCCCCGTTCTGTTCAGCGACGTCGGCGCGAGCGAAGTCCCTGGCCCAGGCGTCGGCGGCCAGCACGGTCTCCACCGTGTGTTCGGCCGCAGGTTCGTGGGCGGCCAGAGCTCGGGACAGGCCTTTGTCGATTCCGGTGAAGGCGATGTCTCCGGCGATGAATGCGGCGACGAGTTCCTCATTGGCAGCGTTGAGCACAGCCGGGTAGCTGCGGCCTTTCTTACCGGCGTCGATAGCCAGACCGAGCGCAGGAAAGGCGAGATGGTTGACCGGCTCGAACGACCAGTGCATGGGCTGGCCCCAATTGTGCGGAACGGCCCTCGAAGTCAGTCGCTTCGTCGTTCCATCGTCCTGGGTGCCCAGCGCATAGGAGATCGGCAGGCGCATATCCGGTGGGGAGATCTGCGCGATCGTCGAGGCATCGGCGAACTCGACCATCGAATGGATCTGCGACTGAGGATGCACGACGACTTCGATGTGGTCGAAGTCGATGTCGAAGAGCAGGTGGGCTTCGATGACTTCGAGGCCCTTGTTGACCAGGGTCGCAGAGTTGATGGTGATCATCGACCCCATCGACCAGGTGGGATGGTTGAGCGCCTGGGCGGGGGTGACTCGACGCAGGGCATCACGGGTCATGCCCCGGAAGGGACCGCCCGACGCGGTGATGATGAGCTTGCTGACTTCACCGTGCGTGCCGGCGCGCAGCGCCTGGGCGATGGCGGAGTGCTCACTGTCGACCGGCACCAGGCGGGCCCCGGAGGCACGAGCGGCGTCGAGGACGATGGACCCGCCGATGATGAGGGATTCCTTGTTCGCCAGGGCCACGTCCGTGCCGCGTTCGAGGGCGGCCAGGGTCGCGCCGAGACCGGCGGCACCGGTGATCGCGTTGAGGACCATATCGGCGGCCAAGCCCGCGACCGCCTCGGCGGCATCGTCCCCGAGGTGGATGGCTTCGACAGGATCGGCGGTCCCCCGCTGGGCAGCCAGCTCGGTCAGTCGCGCACGCACCTCGGCCTCACCTCCGGCGGGTGGGGTCGTGAGCCCGATGACGGGGACGTGGAAATCGAGGGCCTGCTCGAGCAGAAGGTCGAGCTGGGACCCCGCGGCCAAGCCGATGATCGCGTGCTCGTCCCGGTGTTCGGCGAGGACATCAAGGGCCTGGGTGCCGACCGAACCAGTTGAGCCGACTACAATGAAACCACGTTTACTCACGCCAACCGATGATGCCAAAGTTCTCTGGGAAATGACTCGACACGGACACGTGTGTCGCCTAGCGGAACCTAGTCATCTGTAGTGCTTCGGGACACCGACCTTCCACCGGGTTCCGGTAAAACTGTGAATGAAGACAATCAATGGCGAAAGAGATGGATATGAGCAAGACGCTGAGCCCCGACGACATTCTTGGACTGGATTCGGTCTTCGAATCCGACGACCTCGAATTCGCATCGATCGTGAAGAAATGGCTGGACGAGAACGTCCGGGAGAAGATCGGCGACTACTTCCTCGACGCCACCATCCCCGCCCGGGAACTGGCCGAAGGACTCGGCGAGCTCGGGCTGCTCGGCATGCACCTCGACGGCTACGGCTGCGGCGGTTCGACGGCGACTCAGTACGGACTGGCCTGCCGCGAACTCGAAGCCGTCGACTCCGGTCTGCGCTCCCTCGTCTCCGTGCAGGGCTCGCTGGCGATGTTCGCCATCCACCACTGGGGATCGGAAGCACAGAAGGAAGAATGGCTGCCGAAGATGGCCGCCGGCAAGGCCATCGGCTGCTTCGGGCTGACCGAACCCGATGTCGGATCCGACCCGTCGGGGATGAAGACGACCGCGAAGAAGGACGGATCCGACTGGATCCTCAACGGCGCGAAGATGTGGATCACGAACTCCCCGGTCTCCGATGTCATGGTCGTGTGGGCCAAGACCGAAGAGGTCGACGACAAGGGCAAGAACGTCGTCCGCGGCTTCGTCGTCCCCTCGAACACCGAGGGTGTGCAGACCCCGGAGATCCACCGCAAGATCTCGCTGCGTGCGTCGATCACCGGTGAGATCGTCCTCGACAACGTCCGCCTGCCCGAGGATGCGATGCTGCCGAAGGCCAAGGGACTCAAGGGCCCCCTGTCCTGCCTGTCCGAGGCCCGCTACGGCATCGTCTTCGGTGTCACCGGTGCAGCCCGAGACGCGCTGCTCTCCGCACTGGAGTACACCGGCACCCGTGTCCAGTTCGATCGCCCGCTGGCGTCGTTCCAGATCACGCAGCAGAAGCTGGCGAAGGCCTTCGGCCAGTACTCGCAGATCACTCTGCTCGCCGCTCACCTGGGCAAGCTCAAGGACTCCGAGAAGGGTGTCCGTCCCGAGCAGATCAGCCTGGGCAAGATGGTCAACGTCGATACCGCGATGAACGTGTGCCGTGACCTGCGCGCCCTGTTCGGCGGGTCGGGCATCACGAGCGAGTACCCGCCGCTGCGTCACGCGGTCAACCTCGAGACAGTGCTCACCTACGAAGGCACACACGAGGTGCACCAGCTGACCCTGGGTCGGACGATGACCGGAATCAACGCCTTCGCGAACTGAAACCAGTGAGCAGGGCACCCGCCCTCCGCTGAACACAGTCAGCGCCCGCCGATCCTGCTGAGGTTCGGCGGGCGTGCTGTATCTGCAGTCACCGGCTGGTTCAAAGTGCTGACGCACAGACTTCGCGCCCCGCGCCCGCACTTCGAACCAGTCGGTACGCAGCCGGCCGGCTGAAATCACTCGATTTCAGCCGGCCGTTGTCAGTTTCCACGACGCAGTTCGAGCACGACCGTCTGGTCATCCTCGCCGAGGTGGCTCCGGGCTTCCAGCCCCTGCTCGGCTGCGAACCCGGTGGCCCCTGCAATCTGACCTCGCCCGAGCTCGATGAGCAGCACACCGTCCGGGGCCAGCCAGTCCAACGACTCCGTGATGAGTCGACGGACAAGGTCGAGTCCGTCGGAGCCGCCGAAGAGTGCGCTGCTCGGTTCGAAGTCGAGGGCCTCATGCGGCAGAAAATCGGCTGCCGTTTCAGGAACGTACGGCGGCACGGCAGCGATAACTGAGATCGACCGCCGCAGCGTGTCGGGCAGTCCGTGGAGGCAGTCGAGGACATGCCCCGACACGGTAGTGCCGGACTCATTTGCCTGTTCGGACCCGCCGGCCTGCGTAGACTCCCCCGCGTGCGCTGAGTCCCCCGACTGGATGCAGCGTTCGACATTCTCCACCGCACACCGCACGGCCTCCGCCTGAGCATCGCCGACGTGGATCACCACCCCCGGCACCAAGGAGGCCACCACTGAGGCGACCGGGCCGACTCCGCTGAACGCTTCGAGCACAACGGGCCGGTCAGCAACAGAGTTTGAGCATGCGATGGTCCTGGCCCCATTTCCCTGTGGGTCCAGCATCCGTCGGGTCACCGCGACTGCGTGAGCCGCAAGCAGAGCAGTCCGCTGCCGCGGCACAAACACTCCGGGACGCACGCTCAGTCGCAGACCCGCGACATCAACCCAGCCGACGATCTGCTCGAGGGGTTCACCGGCCACGCGTCGTTCAACGAGCTCATCGAGTTTCGGCACAGAGCCAGATGCTGACTCCAGCAGGATCGCAGCTTCGTCCTCGGCGAAGACGCAGCCGGCCGCGCGCAGAGCAGCCGCCGTCTCAGCCGAACGCGGATCAGCAGGCCGCGGGTCCGCGGAAGCCGGAACGTCGACACCATCGTCGGCGTCGAAGCCCCCATGCGTCCAGGGCTCAGGAAGCAGAGAGAACCTCGGTGCGGTACCAGTCTAGGCTCGTACCCGCCTCAAGATCACCGTCATCGGAGAGCAGCAGAGTGCGCTGCGGGTCAAGCGGTACTACTGCGGCGAATTCGACGCGTGAGTCGCGCATCGCCTGGTCGAGGTTCGCGGTCTCGGAGCCGATCGTCACTCCGACGCCTTCGAAGCGCGACCGGGTGACCCGCACGGAGGCACGCCCCGGCTCGACCGGTTCGTCTTCGATGGCGTGGAGAACCACTAAGTCTGAGGCAGAGTCAGACGGAGCTCCTGCTCGCAGATCCACGACGAGCCCGATCCGGGCGGCAGCAAGAACACCGAGCGCCCGCGCCAACGGCGGGACATCCTCGGCGAAGGTGAGCCGGGCACCGGATTCCGGAACCACGCCCATGGCACGGAGCACTCCGGCGAGCTTCGAACTGCGGTCGAGCACCTCGGCGCGGTCGAGCTCGACGGGAACGGACAGGGCCTTGACCAGGCGGGGATCCGTGACTTCCCGGCCGTCGACGAGCGGTTTCTCCGGAGCGGGTCCGGTCAGCACGATGTCTTCGGCCTTGCCCATCGCGATCGGAAAGTCCAGGAGTTCGTAAACCGGGTTGAGCGTGCCGGGATCGGTCGCGGTCGGGACCGCGAAGTAGTGGAAATCAGTCAACGGAGGCCATCACTTCGACGACGCGGTCGATGAACGCATCGACCTGGTCCTCGTTGTACGCCTTCTTGCCTTTTGCGGTCTTGAACAGCACGCGGCGGACCTGGTCGACGCTCATCGCCACGCCCTGCGTGAAGTACGAGTTGACCTTGTCGCACATGTCGTCGACCTGGGTGATGTCGTAGCCGATGACTCCGGGAGGAGGATTGTCGAAGCGCTCACCGGGTTCACGGACCAGTCGACCCCGCAGCGACGCGGCCACACGGGTGAGCTCGGAGACCCAGGCGTCCTGCCCGGACTGCGCGATCAGACGGTCTCGGGCCTGCTTGGCGAATGCATCTTCGAGACGGTCGAGCGCGGCGTCGACGACGGCGACGTGGTAGCCCTTGCGGACGAGATCGAAACCGACCGTGCGCACCGCCCGGGAGTCGAGGTCGCCGGGCTGCGGCGTCGGCCGTTCGAAGGACTCACGTGCACGCTTGAAGAAGCTGTCGACCTGCTTGGGGTCGTATCCGTTCTTCCAACCGGACATTCGAGGGAAAGTCGTGTCCGCCATGTCTCCTCCAGAAGCGAGTGGCTGTGGTGTTTCCACCATAATAGATGGAAGCCGCAGCAATTGCGTTGCCGCGGTCCGCAGTTGCCGAACCGGGCGTCGATCAGTCGGCTGCGGCGAGCTGTCCGCAGGCGCCGTCGATATCGGATCCGCGGGTATCGCGGATCGTCGTCGGAATGCCCTGATCGATGAGGCGGCGGACGAATTCGTCGGCGACCTCCGGTTCCGAGGCCGTCCACACCGAGCCCGGAGTCGGGTTGAGCGGGATCGGGTTGACATGGACCCAGCCGCGTCCGCGGGCGTTGAGCTTCTTGGCCAGCAGTTCCGCACGCCACGCGTGGTCGTTCATGTCCTTGATGAGCGCGTATTCGATGCTCACCCGCCGTCCGGTCACCTGGTAGTAGTTGTAAGCGGCGTCGATGGCCTCATCGGCCTTCCACCGCGTGTTGACCGGGATCATCTCATCACGCAGCTCGTCATCGGGTGCGTGGAGGCTGAGGGCGAACGTGACGGGGATGTCTTCGGCGGCGAGTTTGTTGATGCCGGGCACGAGTCCGACCGTGGAGATCGTGATCCGCCTGGCCGACATGCCCAGTCCTTCGGGGCTCGGTCCGACGAACCGGCGCACCGCGTTCATCACTCGCTTGTAGTTGGCCAGGGGTTCGCCCATGCCCATGAAGACGATGTTCGAGACCCGTTCGGGGCCATTCGCCGAGGCGGCCGTGGCCTCCCCGTCGAATCCGGCTTCTCCCGCCGCTTCGTCATCATCGGCTTCCGCGCCGAGCGCGGTCTCTCCGGCACCGGGCATATCCGACTTCGGGGCTTCGGCGAGTTCGCCGGCGGCGATGACCTGGTTGGCACGCACGACCTGTTCGACGATCTCGGCCGTGGACATGTTCCGGGTCAGACCCTGCTGGCCGGTGGCGCAGAACGGGCAGTTCATTCCGCAGCCGCACTGGCTGGACACGCACAGGGTGACACGGTTGCGGTAGCGCATGAGCACTGATTCGACGAGAGCTCCGTCGAAGAGGCGCCACAGGAACTTGATGGTGTCGCCGTTCTCGGTGCGCAGGCGGCGCACTTCGGTGAGCAGGTGCGGGAAGAACCGTTGCTGGATCTCTGCCCGTTTGTCTTTGGGCAGGTCCGTCATCGCCTCGGTGTCGGTGACATAGTGGCTGAAGTAGTGGGTGGAGATCTGCTTGGCCCGGAAAGCGGGCAATCCCATCTCCTTGACCGCGTCGACGCGTTCGTCCATCGTCATATCGGCCAGATGCTGAGGAGGTTGCTTGACCCGTGCGGACTTGAAGTTGAGAAGGGGACGGCCATCGCGCATCGGGGTCTTCGATGTCGTGCCGTCGGCATGTTCGACGACGGGCCTGGTCTGCCTTCTGCCTGCTTGAGAACTCACACGGCCATTGTCTCATGTTCGCTGCACGGCTGTCGTGTGTGAGCCGCCACGTCGGACAGGTGCGAACCGGACAGGGTCAGAGGCAGCCGGGTAGCCGAGTCGGCGGGCCGGTCAGAGGTAGCCGGGCAGGACCGAGAAGAGAACGAGCGCGACCGGGGCTGTCGGTAGGATCGAGTCAAGTCGATCCATGACACCGCCGTGGCCGGGCAGCAGGGTGCCCATGTCCTTGAGTTCGAGGTCGCGTTTGATCATCGATTCACTGAAGTCGCCGAGAGTGGCGAAAGCGGGGATGACGGCACCGATGACCAGACCGGTCCAGAACGGAGCGTCGACGACGGTGACGGCGAGGATCGTTGCGACCACTGCGGCGAAGACGGTCGAGCCGAGGTAGCCTTCCCAGGACTTCTTCGGAGAGATCCGCGGGGCGATGGGATGCTTGCCCCACAGCACGCCGAAGACGTAGCCGCCGGTGTCGGAGGCGACGACCGCGGCGAGGAAGATGATGACGTAGAAGTTGCCGTCCGGCTGGGTGAGGATGTAGACGATGAAGCAGGCCATGAGGCCGACATAGGTGAGAGCGAAGAGGGAGAGCGAGACGTCTTTGACTGCGTTCTTCCGGCGCTCGACCATCGTGAAGAGCATGACTGCTCCCGCGCTGGCGGCGAAGGTCACCCAGAGCGCTTCGCGGCCCCCGATGAACGTGGCCACGACCATACAGGCCGCCGACACCATGGTGGGCACGCGGGAGACGAGGGAGCCGGAACGTGACAGAGCGTTCGCCAGCTCCCACATTGCGGCGACGATGCCGACAAGGACGATGAAGAGGAACGAGATCGGCAGGAAGATCAGAGACGCGAGCACCACGCCGCCGATCAGCAGTCCCATGCCGATCGCGGCCGGCAGGTTGCGTCCGGCTCGACCGTAATCCTTCGGTTCAGGTTCGGAATCGGTCGCAACCGCCTCGGCGGTCGGATTCGATTCCGGGTCGTCAGGCGAATACGGCTTGTCCGAGTTGCGCAGGTCTCGACGTTTCGGGAAAGGGGTCTCAACCCGCGCGGCCTCGACTGACGGATCCGGCTCCCCGAGGGGAGCCGGATCTGTCGCGGGGCTGTCGGACCCTGTCACGGCGATCATCAGACCTCGAGCAGCTCAGCTTCCTTCTGCGCAAGCAGCTTGTCGACGTTCTCCACCTTGCTCTTCGTCAGATCGTCGAGCTCGGAGATGCTGCGAGTGACCTCGTCCTCGCCGGCTTCGCCGTCCTTCTTGATACGTTCGAGAGTCTCCTTGGCGTGACGACGGATGTTGCGGATGGAGACCTTGCCGTCTTCGGCCTTGCCCTTGACGATCTTGACGTATTCCTTGCGGCGTTCCTCGGTGAGGTCCGGGAGGACGACGCGGATGACGTTGCCGTCGTTGGCGGGGTTCGCGCCGATGTCGGAGTTGCGCAGAGCGTTCTCGATATCGGTCAGCGTGCCCTTGTCGTAGGGGGTCACGAGAATCGTGCGTGCCTCGGGCGTCTGGAACGAGGCGAGCTGCTGCAGCGGTGTCGGAGCGCCGTAGTAGTCGATCTCGATATCGGCGAACAGTGCGGGGTTGGCACGGCCGGTGCGGATCGACGCGAAGTCCTCCTGCGTGAATTCGACGGCCTTGTCCATCTTCTCTCTGGCTTCGGCCAGTGTCTCTTCAATCACGGTTGCCTCTTTCCCTCTTCTTAAAGCTTTGGGTTCATTCTATGGGTCATCACTGAAAAATGCCGCACCGAATCATCGCAGGAGTGTTCTCACCTGCGTGGATGCCAGGCGGCCGACCGCCTCGATGGAGACGGTCCCCCGCCTTGAGGATCCGCCTGCGTTCAGCGTCGGACCGCCTCGGTGGGGGTGGGTCTCAGTGGACGACCGTGCCGATCTTCTCACCGATGATGGCCTTGCGCAGGTTGCCCTCGCCTTCCATACCGAAGACGTGCATCGGCAGCTTGTTGTCCATGCACAGGCTGAAGGCGGTCGCGTCGACGACTTTGAGGCCTCGCTGCAGGGCGTCTTGGTAGCTGATCTCGGAGATCTTCTCGGCCTTCGGGTCGACCTTGGGGTCGGCGGTGTAGACGCCGTCGACACCGTTCTTGGCGATGAGGACCTCATCGGCATGCACTTCAAGTGCGCGCTGGGCGGCCACGGTGTCGGTGGAGAAGTACGGGAGTCCGGCGCCGGCGCCGAAGATGACGACGCGGTTCTTCTCCATGTGCCGCATGGCACGGCGGGGAATATACGATTCGGCGACCTGCGACATGGGGATCGCGGTCTGCACGCGGGTGTCGACACCCGTCTGTTCGAGGAAGTCCTGCAGTGCCAGGCAGTTCATCACGGTGCCGAGCATGCCCATGTAATCGGCACGGGTGCGGTCCATGCCGCGCTGGGAGAGTTCGGCTCCGCGGAAGAAGTTGCCGCCGCCGACGACGATGCTGACCTCGACGTCCTCGGTCGTGGGAGCGACCTCGCGGGCGACTGCGGCCACGACGTCGGGATCGACGCCGATCTTGCCGCCGCCGAAGACCTCGCCGGAGAGCTTGAGCAGAACGCGGCGCCGATGGGAGCGCACCGCGCGGCTGGCGTAGCTGGATTCGTGAACAGGGGTGCTTGTCATGGAGTCCTTCTTCCGTGCGGGCAGGTCTGTACCCGGTGGGATCGTCACTGTGATCGGGCATCTGGGTCAGTTTAGCGAAAAACGGGGCCGGACCGATTGGTCCGACCCCGCTCCTCAGGTGAGTTCTCACTCACTCGGTGAACCTGGGAAGCAGAGATCTGTCTGCTTCACGGTCAGTGGTGATTCAGGCTCCGACGCGGTAGCGCAGGAAGCCGGTGGCCTTGACGCCGGCGGCCTCGAGGACCTTGGCCACGGACTGCTTGGGATCCTTGGCGAATCCCTGGTCGAGCAGGCAGTTCTCCTTGAAGAAGCCGTTGACGCGACCCTCGATGATCTTCGGCAGAGCCTGTTCGGGCTTGCCTTCGTTCTTCGCGGTGTCTTCGGCGATGCGACGCTCGTTCTCAACGAGGTCGGCGGGAACGTCTTCGCGGGAGAAGTACTTCGGAGCCATGGCGGCGATGTGCACGGCGACATCGTGCGCCACGGTCTCGTCGTCACCTTCGAATGCCAGCAGCACGCCGACCTGCGGGGGCAGGTCCTTGTTGGTGCGGTGCAGGTAGGAGGCGATCTTGGAGCCTTCGACACGGCCCACGCGACGCAGTTCGACCTTCTCGCCCAGCGAGGCACCGGATTCGGTGATGAACTGGGAGACGGGCTTGCCGTCGGTCTCAGCGGCGAGGAGTGCCTCGGCCGAATCGGCCTTGTTGGCCACGGCCAGCTCGAGGACCTCTTCGGAGAGCTTGACGAACGGTTCGGACTTCGCAACGAAGTCGGTTTCCGAGTTGAGCTCGATCATGGTGCCGACTCCGCCTTCGACGGAGGTCGCGACCAGACCGTCGGAGGTCGAGCGGCCTTCGCGCTTGGTGGCGCCCTTGAGGCCCTTGATGCGCAGGGCTTCCATGGCCTTCGTCTGGTCGCCGTCGGACTCGTCGAGAGCCTTCTTGACGTCCATCATTCCGGCGCCGGTCTTCTCGCGCAGTGCCTTGATATCAGCGGCAGTGTAGTTTGCCATTCCTTCTCCTCAGGATGGTGGAGTTAAACGAAATCAGGACTCGGTCGACTCGGTGGAGTCGGCAGCTTCAGCGGCCGGAGCGGCTTCGGCGTTCTCGGCGTCGGCCGCAGGAGCAGCCTCAGCGGCCGGAGCGGCTTCTTCGGCCGGGGCAGCAGCCTCGGTGCCGTTCTCTTCGGTCTTGCCTTCGAGGAGCTCGCGCTCCCACTCGGGCATGGGCTCGACGGCGGAGACGTTCTTCTCACCGCTCGCGTCGTCCGAGGAGTGGCGGGCGATGAGGCCCTCGGCCACGGCGTCGGCGACGACGCGGGTCAGCAGCGAGACGGAGCGGATGGCGTCGTCGTTGCCCGGGATCGGGTAGTTGACGTCGTCCGGGTCGCAGTTGGTGTCGAGGATGCCGATGACCGGGATGCCCAGCTTCTTGGCTTCGTCGACCGCGAGGTGTTCCTTCTTGGTGTCGACGATCCAGACGGCCGACGGGGTGCGCTGCATGTCGCGGATGCCGCCGAGGGTCTTCTCGAGCTTGTCCTTCTCGCGACGCAGGATGAGCAGTTCCTTCTTGGTGTGCGAGGAACCTGCAACGTCGTCGAAGTCGATCTCTTCGAGTTCCTTGAGGCGGCGCAGACGCATCGAGATGGTCTGGAAGTTCGTGAGCATACCGCCGAGCCAACGCTGGTTGACGTAGGGCTGACCCACGCGCTGAGCCTGCTCAGCGATGGATTCCTGGGCCTGCTTCTTGGTGCCGACGAAGAGGATCGAGCCGCCGTGGGCCACGGTCTCCTTGACGAATTCGAAGGCGTTGTCGATGTAGCCCAGCGACTTCTGCAGGTCGATGATGTAGATGCCGTTGCGCTCGGTGAAGATGAAGCGCTTCATCTTCGGGTTCCAACGACGGGTCTGGTGTCCAAAGTGAACGCCGCTGTCGAGCAGCTGGCGGATGGTGACGACGGCCATGCCGACGCCCTCCTTTCTCTGCACCCTCAGGGTGCTTTTACGTCACGCGCGCGTCGATCGCTCTCAAAGCGAACCTCTGAGGGTCCGCATCGATTCGATCGACGGGATGCGTCGATGACATTTTCGGTTGATTCCTGGTACCCGGTTCGTCCGCCCCACAGGCTCACCTGACGGCTGCCTGCACCATGGGAAGGAGAAGAATTCGGATACGCGTAGTCAGAAGACACGCTTCTGCTGGGCTTAAGTCTATCCCGGTTGGGCAAGTCATTTCCAATCGAGATCGATCCCCCGCCGAGGCGGCCCACCGGGCCGTATCGCCGCACCGACTCGTGCGTCGACGGGTGTGGATCGATGGGTGCGGGCGAGTGCCGGAGCGCACGGTGCCGTCTGCCGTGGGGAGCCGGATTGCCGTCGATTCGGTGCACTCGACCATCGACTCCTGTGGACGGTCGCCGCACTCGAACGTCTTTGACTTGTGGATGGAGGCAGCTCGTCCACAGGGGTGTTACTCACGGGTGACACGACCGCGCCCTAAGGGTTTGCATGCTCCCATGACTCACTTCGCGTTCGACCGTCTCCGCCTGCTGCTCCATCTCCGAACGAGACGCTCAAGCCTCGGCTCACCGCAGTCACCGCTCCTTGCCGTGATCATCGCAGCGGCGCTTGTGCTCACGAGCACTCCCCCGACGGCGAGCGCCGCCTCCGGGGCTGCGTCGACACGGACACAGGTCAGCTTTCAGAGGAGCGCACCGACGAACTGGGTCACCCCGGTGCCGGCGATGGAGATCATCGAAGCCTTTGATCCTCCGGACAAGCCGTGGCTCAAGGGGCATCGCGGAATCGACGTGCTCGCTGTCGTTGGCGAACCGCTGCGGGCACCGACGGAAGGGACGATCCGCTTTGCCGGCACGGTGGCGGGGACTGCGACCGTCAGCATCCTCACCGAGTCCGATCATGTGCTCACGTTCCAACCGGCCGCGACGTCGTTGAAGAAGGGTGAGGGATTTGCCGCCGGCGAGAAGATCGGCACGGTGGGCAGCGGTGGCCACTGTCAGCGTTCGTGCCTGCATATAGGAGCATGGCCGGCCGCGAGCGATCAGAGGTACGTCGATCCGGGCAAGTTCTTCGGCCAGGAGCAGTCGGCACTTCTGCCTCTGTCACGGAAGCCCGCGAAGGAACCGAAAGGCGGCGGAGATTCGGCCACCTCCGGTGCCGGAGCGTGGGGCGGTCACAGCAATGGGCAGATTCCCGCCTCGGCGATGTGCCAGTTGGAGTCGGCCCCCGGGCAGATGCTGCGCTGCGATGCTCAAGCGGCTTTCGATCGGCTCTCGTCGGCGTTCGAGGCTCGGTTCGGCGCCCCGATCTCGGTCACCGATGCTTACCGGGACTACGCCACGCAGGTGATCCTCAAACGGCGAAAGGGGCGGATGGCGGCGACACCGGGAACGTCGAATCACGGGTGGGCGCTGGCCGTCGACCTCGGCAGCGGGATCAATTCCTTCGGCACCGCGCAGCATCAGTGGATGCGGGCGAATGCGCCGAAGTTCGGGTGGATTCATCCCGGTTGGGCACGGCAGACGGGGTCCCTGCCCGAGCCCTGGCACTGGGAATTCCGGAAGTAGGAGGCCTCGGCCAGGCCGACGCTTCCGCCATGACTCTGCCGGCCAAATCCGTCTCTGTGAGTCTCAGGCTCGCGGGTGTGCTCGCCGGTAGGTGTCCTGCAGACGCTGCATGGATACCTGAGTGTAGATCTGGGTGCTGCTCATCGTGGAGTGGCCGAGCAGCTCTTGGATCTGACGCAGGTCGGCACCGCGGTCGAGCATGTGTGTGGCCGCAGAGTGTCGCAGTCCGTGTGGTCCGATGTCCGGGGCGCTGGGGTCGTCGGAGCCGTAGCGGTGAACGAGTTCGCGCACCTGCCTGGCGCCGATGCGTCCCCCGCGAACGCCGAGGAACAGTGCGTCGCCGCTGTGAGGACCGGTGAACAGTTCGCGGGCGGCGAGCCAGTCGTCGAGGGCTCTGCGTGCCGGGGTCCCGAACGGGACGCGACGTTCTCTGTTGCCCTTGCCGAGCACGGTGATCATCGATGCGCGGTGATCGATGTCGCTGCGGTCGAGTCCGGTCAGCTCCGAGACGCGCACCGCAGTGGCGTAGAGCATTTCCAGGATTGCGGCATCGCGGATGCGTTTGGCCGCATCGAGTGGATCGTTCTTGCCGTGCTGTGCGGAATCACCCGTCGTGGTGTCGTCTGCAGCCGGGTCGCTCGTCGAGGAGTCGTCTGCCATCAAGCCACTCGTATCCATGCCGTTGTCGGCGCTTCCCCCTTTCCGTCTCCGCCCCACGCCGGTGACTCCGGTTCGGTGGTTCTCGGCGGCGGAGATGAGGTCGGCGGCCTGCTGAGGTTTGAGCACCGTGGGTAGGCGGGAGTCCTTCTTCGGAGTCCGCAGACGCGCGGCCGGGTTGTTCGGCAGTCCCAGGTTGCTCACACCGTAGGCGAAGAAGGAGCGCACTGCCGCGATCTTGCGAGCCACCGTCGATTTCGCGGCACCGGCATCGTCCAGGGCGATGAGCCAGGACCGCAGATCGTCGAGTTCGATCGCAGCCATGTCGATCCGTGCGCCGGATGCCGTCGTGAGGTGCCCCTCTCCGCTCCCCTGTCGGAGCTTCGTCGAGTGCACGGCGTGATCGAGGAAGTCGGAGACGTCGGCGACGTAGGCTCGGGCGGTGTGTTCGGAGACGTCACGAGACCTCAGGTGGTCGGCATAGCCTGACACAACCTCGGCGACGGTCGATGATGTGCTCACGTCCCCAGGATACGCGGCGCCGAAGGACGCCGCCGTTTTCCGTCGGCCATCAGGCGTCAGGTGTCGGCCATCAGGCCTCAGCTGAGGATGAACGGCAGCCGTTCGCCTATGTCGCCGAGGACCGATCTCTGCGCCGCGTCCGGTGGTCGTCGTCCCGTGCCGATGAGCAGTGCTTCGGCATCGGTCAGTTCCGCGGGGATCGTCGCCCCGATAGCGTCCTCGAACATCGTCCGGCTTCGAGCGACGCAGCCTGTCGGCGGAGTCGGCGCATCCGGCAGGTGTGCGATGAGATCGAAGTGGTGAAGGGTCCATTCGAGGACATACGCGTTGAGGAAGTCTCCGATCGTGAGCACCATGTGTTGGGTCTCCACCCGTCGTTCGGGGTCGGCGAGCCGAGCGGCCCGGTCGGCGGCTGTGCCCACATCGTCGAGGTGGAACTTCAGCAGCTGCGGGTCCTCATAGGCGGCAGCCAGTCGCGGGATGAGCGCGTCGAGGGGATCATCCCCGGTCGGCGGGAAGTCTGTGACAGTCCAGTAGGTTGCTGAGTCGTGGGTCGGTGCGCCCTCGCTCGGTGTCACGAGGGTGATGAGGACGTCCTGGGCATCGATGATGAGGTGGCACACGAGGTCTTGGACGCGCCACCTGGCACAGCCGGAGGCTCGCCCGAAGTCGCCGTCACGCAGTCCGGCGACGGTTCTCAACAGTGCTGTCCAGGCCTGAGAGAAATGGTCGGCGGGAGAGTCTGTGCTCACGTCCTCAGGATACGCGGTCTCCGCGGCGGACTGACGGTCATCGCCGGCATCAGGAGCGCGGTCTGCGCAGCTTCACCCATCCGGTGTCACGGCGTGCGGCCAATCCGGTCAGGTCGAGCGCGGTGAGAGAGTTGAGCGCATCCGCGATCGTCAGCCCTGCCCGGGAAGCGATGGTGCCGACGTCGAGCGGCTTCGACACGGTCAGCGCATTCAGACAGATCTTCTCCCGCTCGTCGAGCCCTTCGCGGGGGTCGAAAGACGGCGGGCGTTCTCCACTCCCCACCGCAGCACTGAGCACGGCCGTGTCGAAGAGTGCCGGGGTGTCATCGTCTATGAGCGCGATGACGTCGTCGCTGCAGGTGACGAGTTCCGCTTCGTGTTCGCGCAGGAGCTTGTGTGCTCCGGTCGAGGACGCCGAGTACACGGACCCGGGGAAGGCCGCGACCTGGCGGGAGAGTTCGAGGGCATGCCGGGCGGTGTTGAGTGCCCCGCTGCGCCAGCCGGCTTCGACGATGACGCTCACCTGCGACGAGGCGGCGATGAGTCGGTTGCGGAGCAGGAACCGGTGGCGCATCGGCGTCATTCCGGGTGCAGTCTCGGACACGATGGCACCGGTGGCGAGGATCTGTTCGAACAGGTCGGCGTTCGCCGCCGGGTAGAAGCGGTCGACTCCCCCGGCCATGAATGCCACCGTCGGCGATTCGCGGGCGATGGCGGCACGGTGGGCGGCCGCGTCGATGCCGAACGCGCCGCCGGATACGACGGTGATTCCGCGAGCGGCAAGATCCCACGCGAGGTCAGAGGCGCATTTGGTTCCGTAGTTGCTCGCTGCTCTGGCCCCGACCACGGCTACGGAACGAGTCAGTGCGGCGCTGAGGGAGGCTGCTCCTCTCACCCATAGGCCCAGCGGTGTTGCAGGGCCGAGGTCGTCGAGCATTCGTGGCCATTCATCGTCATCGGGAATGATCAGTCGGCCGCCGATTCTCGCGATCTTGTCCAGATCGCTCCCGACTGCGTCGGCTTCGCCGGCTCGCACAGCCCACCGGTCGATGGCCGCTGGCAGCTGACTGTGTTCGGCCGCCTCGGTGCCGGTGTCGGCCAGACCTTGGACAGCATCGTGCGCGGTGGTCTCACTGCGACCGACGGCCGTGATGATCGACAGAGCGGCGACCGGGCCGATTCCGTCGACGAGTTGTTTGAGCAGTCCGTCGCCGGGCTCACCGATGCGCAGCAGTGAGGCGATGGCCATGCGTACGTCCTCATGTGTGTTCACGGTCATGACTCCTGTGTCCGCAAGGCGAGCGCCATTCTCATCGTGTCGGGGTCGGGACCCTGCTTTCCCGCCAGGTCGGCCAGAGTGGTTGCGACACGCAGCACCCTGTCATAGCCGCGCATGGTGATCCGGCCGGTGTCGAGTGCCCGGTCCAGGTCCGTCAGGTCTTTCGGTGTGAGTGCGAAGTGTTCGCGCAGCCAGGTTCCGGGCGCTTCGGCGTTGAGCCTCCAGTCGCAGCCGGCGAATCGTTCCGACTGTCGCTTCCGTGCGCCTGACACGCGGGCGGCCACCGTGGTGCTGGTCTCCTGGTCCCCGCCGAGCCGGATGTCGGCGGGAGAGACGGGGAAGAGCTCGAGCTGCAGGTCGACGCGGTCGAGCAGCGGCCCGGAGAGCCGATTGCGATAGCGGCGTTTGTCCAGAGGGGTGCACCGACAGTCCCCGCCGGCGCCGGCCATCCCGACTCCGCAGGGGCAGGGGTTTGCGGCCATGATGAGCTGGAAGGATGCCGGAAGCACCATCGATCCCCAGGCGCGGTGGATGTGGACGCGACGGGATTCCATCGGCTGTCGCAGGGCTTCGAGCACATCGCGTGAGAATTCGGGTGCCTCATCCATGAACAGAACCCCGCGGTGGGCTCGGCTGAGGACTCCGACCGTTCCGGGGCGGCGTCCGCCGATGAGCGCCGAGGCGGTGCTGCGGTGATGGGGTGCCTCGAACGGCGGGCGGTGATCGAGTCCGTCGCTGCCGTCGAGTTCTCCGCGCAGGGAACGGACGGTGGCGACTTCGACGGCTTCGTCGTCGTTCAGCGGCGGCAGGATTCCGGGCAGGCATTGGGCCAGCAGCGTCTTGCCCGCTCCGGGTGTTCCGCGCATGAGCAGGTTGTGGCCACCTGCCGCGGCGACTTCGAGGCCGAAACGTCCTTCGGCCTGTCCTTGGACTTCGCTGAGGTCGTGGAGTTCCGGGTTCACGGGGACGGGCCGATCCATTTCGAGGACGGCAGGCAGTGCGGGTACGGCCATCGATCCTCCGTAGGCATTGACCACCTCGGCCAGCGAGGCGACCGGGAGGATTCTTGCCCGTCCGATGAGTCCCGCCTCATCGGCATTGCCGATGGGGACGACGAAGCGGTCGAACCCAGCTTGCAGCGCTGTGTGCAGGGACGGGAGCACCCCGGTGACGGGACGGATTCTGCCGTCGA
Source organism: Brevibacterium sp. OS20 (assembly GCF_056837565.1). Classification (NCBI taxonomy): domain Bacteria; kingdom Bacillati; phylum Actinomycetota; class Actinomycetes; order Micrococcales; family Brevibacteriaceae; genus Brevibacterium; species Brevibacterium sp. OS20. The sequence continues at coordinate 2,690,194 of NZ_CM166367.1, forward strand.
GTCCGATCTCACCGCAGTGGATGACGCTGCCTGTGTCGTCGTTGGAGATCAACGAGAGTGCTCTGAGCACGGCGACGGCGATGCCGAGGTCGAATCCGGTGCCGATCTTCGGAACCGTTCCCGGGGTGAGGTTGATCGTCAGGTGTTCTGTGGCGACTGGTTTGCCGAGGTAGGACAGGGCCGCACGAAGGCGCTTGCGTGATTCGCTCACCGAGGCATCCGGCAGTCCGACGATGTCGATTCCCGGCAGGCCCGCGCTGACGCTGGCTTCGATCGACACGATCTTCCCGGTCAGTCCCCACAGAGCCACGGCGGAGGCCCGCCCGATGATGTGCGCCGAGGATGCGGGTTCGACTTCGTCGGCCTCGACCGGCTCGACCAGCTCCGGCGGATCGACCGGATCGCCCGACGGTTCCTCCCGTCCCAGGGTCTCCTCACTCACGAGTCGACCTGGATGTTCGGGCAGTGGAAGTACTGGACGCGCGGTTCCATGATGATTCCGAGTGCGTCGATGCGCGTGGCCGGAAAGTATTCGTCCTGCCCGCTCAGCCAGAACCCTGCCAATGTGCGGATGCGGGCGAGCTTGTTTCGGGTCACGGCCTCCAACGGTGATCCGAGCATGGCCGTGCGACGCGTCTTGACCTCCACGAAGACCGCGGTGTCACCGTCGCGGGCGATGATGTCGAGCTCACCGCGTGGGCACCGGAAGTTGCGTTCGAGAACGACGAGTCCAGCGTCTTCGAGGAACGCAGCGGCGAGGTCCTCTCCTCTGCTGCCGAGCGCCTGCTTGCGCAGGCCCTTCACGGTCCGCGTGCTCTTCGACGCTCGTGTCCGACCGGGTGTTCGTATCCGTCCCATACCGGTCAGATGACCATGCCGGCAATACTTCAGGGAAGAGCAGAAAAAAGGCCTGTGGACGAGGCCGCCTCATCCACAGGCCGAGGACGGTCGAGTCAGTGCCTCGTCCACAGCAATCGGTGCAAGGGTCAGTGAGCCCAGGGTTCGCCGGTGGCCCCGGCGCCCCGCCTCAGCCGCGGATCGCCGTCGGCGGTTCGAGATCGGACTTCGCGATCTCTTCGATATTGACGTCCTTGAACGTCAGCACGTGCACAGTCTTGATGAACCGTGCCGACCTGTAGCTGTCCCACACCCACGCGTCGCGCAGGGTGAGTTCGAAGTACACGTCGCCGGCATCGTTGTGAGCCTTGAGGTCGACGTGGTTGGCGAGGTAGAACCGGCGCTCGGTCTCGACGACATAGGCGAAGAGACCGACGACGTCCCGGTATTCCTTGTACAGCGCAAGCTCGAGTTGTGCTTCGTAGTCGTCAAGATCATCGGCGCTCATAACAGGCCCTCCTTCGCTCCTGAGTCCGCGGTCAGGCGGAAGCTTCTCCGGTGGTGGATGCTGGGTCCGAGTTCGGTGATGCCCTGTCGGTGCTTCACCGTCCCGTATCCCACGTTCGATTCCCAACCATAGTGCGGATGGGCCTCCGCGAGTGCGATCATCGTCTCGTCGCGTGCCACTTTCGCCACGATGCTCGCCGCCGCGATAGCCGGAACGGAGCCGTCCCCCTTGATCACGGTGCGCACAGGCGGCAGTTCGAGGTCGACACAGTCACCGAATGTCCCCAGGCAATCGAGGGTGAGTGGGGCCGAAAGCCAATCGTGTCGACCGTCGAGGAGCACCATCGTCCGGCCCGGGAATTCCCTCGCCGAGGCGGCCGTTCCGTTGACATCGGCACCTCCCGAACCGTTCCTTTCGAAACCGCCCGAACCGTGCCTGTCGGTACGAGCGTCCGCCCATTCGCGCAGCATCGAGATCATGGCGCGACGTCCGGCGAGGTTGAGCGCCATCGTCATCCCCACCTCGTCGAGCTCGGCCGGCGTCGACGATCCCACCGCCGCGGCGGTCGCCCACGACCGCACGCGGTCGGTGGCCTCCTGCCTCGACTGCGCGCTCAGCTGCTTCGAATCATGGATGCCGGCGGGCACCTCGGCGGCGGTGAGAATGCGCAGATCGAACAGGGCGACACCGACGCTGACGGGCCCGGCCAGGGCACCACGGCCCACCTCGTCGACGCCGATGACGTAGTCGAATCCCTCGCTCAGCAGCTCCCGTTCGACGCTGAGGTCGGTCAGTCCACGTGCGGCCATCAGTTCCCGCTGAGTCCCTCGGCGGTGTCCGGTACGTCCGCGAAGACCTTGTCGGGTGTCGAGACCCAGCTGAAGTGCTTGAACGGCCAGTTGATGAGGAACACGGTGCCGACGACGTCGTCTTCGGCCACGAAGGGGTCGGTGTCCATGTGGTAGCGCGAGTCGGCGGAGTTGCTGCGGTTGTCGCCCATCACCCAGTAATGGCCTTCGGGCACTGTGACTTCGAATTCGACCTCCGAGGGAGCGGTGCCCTCATCGAGATAGGTTTCGTCGATCGGTTCGCCGTTGACCAGCAGGCGTCCCTCGGCGTCACAGCATCTGATCGTGTCGCCGCCGACGCCGATGACCCGTTTGATCAGCTGATTGCCCGAGTCCGCGGGAGCCAAGCCGATGAATTCGAGGACCGGGTTGGGCGTGTATTCGGCGGTCTCGGCGGCCGAGAGCCAATGGTCCGGGTCGTCGAAGACGATGATGTCGCCGCGGTCGGCGGGTCCGAAGCGGTGAGCCAGCTGGTTGACGAGCACCCGGTCATCGACCTGGAGAGTGGTCATCATGGATTCGGACGGGATGTAGAACGAACGGACGACCCACGTCTTCAGGGCCGTCGAGATGAGCAGGGCGACGACGATGATCGCCAGGGTCTCCAGCAGACCGCGCGCGAACCGTTTCGAGGCGGGCGGCGGGGAAGCTTCGGATTCGCTTGTCATTCGTTCGCTTTCACATCGGACCAGGACTGCGGCTGTGGACTGAACCGAGCGTATCAGCACGACTCTCGCCGCACACTCAGCCGCAGTGCAGTTGCGGTGTGTGCGCTCAGTCGATCGAGGAGCCGTGCCCGATCACGGGGCCGATGATCCGGTCGGTGGGGATGAATCCCCCACCGGGCCGTCCCAGCAGCGACCTGGAGTCGGCGGAGTCGTTGCGATTGTCGCCCATCACCCACATGGTGCCCTCGGGGACTTCGATGGAGAATTCCACCGACGAGGCGGGGGCCGGCGCATAGTCCTCGGTCAGAGGCTTGCCGTTGAGCAGCAGACGACCCTTCGCGTCGCAGCATTCGAGGCTGTCGCCGCCGACGGCGATGACGCGTTTGACGTAGTAGACGTCCCGAGGGCCGAGTCCGACCCAGGAACCGATCTTCTGCAGAGGAGTGGGCAGCGCATCGTCGACGAACGATCCGCGGCCGTCGAAGACGACGATGTCTCCGCGTTGGAGGTCTCCACGCAGGGCGTCCGGGCGCCACACCGTGATCGAATCATCGACCTTGAGCGTCGGCTCCATCGAGGCGCTCGGAATAGTGAAGCGCTGGATGACGAATCCGCGGATCGATCCGCCGAGCACGATGATGACGACGACGATCGCCGCGATCGCTTTCCAGAACCGTGCCGAAGACAGAAGACGCGACCCGAAGGTCGCGTCTTCATGTCTGTTCGGCACCGTGTGATCATCGCCCACAGTGCCGGGCAAATCAGGCCTTTTCGCGGATCCGAGCAGCCTTGCCGCGCAGTTCGCGCAGGTAGTACAGCTTCGCACGGCGCACAGCGCCGCGGGTGAGCACCTCGATCTTGTCGACGTTGGGCGAGTGCACCGGGAAGGTACGCTCCACACCGACGCCGAAGCTGATCTTACGGACGGTGAAGGTCTCGCGAACGCCGTCGCCCTGGCGACGGATGACGATTCCCTTGAAGACCTGGATACGCGAGCGCGAACCTTCGATCACCTTGACGTGAACGTTGAGGGTGTCGCCCGGACGGAATTCGGGAACGTCAGACTTCAGCGAGGCTGCATCTACAACATCGAGCTTCTGCATTGTGGTTTCTCCTGTGGCCTCTGCTTCAGGTCGAGGACACGCATATCGGACCGGTGTTCCGGTAACTGGATCGTCTGTCGGGATCTCTCCCCGTCGACCCGCCGAATCGATGCGACGGGCCACCGTGGGCACTCATCCCCCTGAAGCAGGTGAGTGCCAACAAACGCGACGCTCTATTCTGTCACGGTTGAGCGCTCAGACTCAAACCGCTCGAGCGCGGCCAGGTCGTCCTTGCTCAGGTCATCGAGCTTCTCGAGCAGATCCGGTCTGACATCCGCGGTGCGTTCGAGACGTCGGTCACGTCGCCACCTGGCGATCGCAGCGTGGTTGCCGCTGAGCAGGATCTCGGGCACTTCGCGACCGCGCCAGTTCGCCGGCTTCGTATAGATCGGGTATTCGAGCAGTCCGTCTTCGTGGCTTTCCTCGGTCAGCGACTCGGGGTTTCCGATGACGCCGGGGATGAGGCGGGTGACCGCTTCGATCATCACCATCGAGGCGACTTCACCGCCGTTGAGGACGTAGTCGCCGATGCTCATGGGCAGCAGGTCGAAGTGCTCCCCGGCCCAATCGATGACGCGCTGGTCGATTCCTTCGTAGCGTCCGCAGGCGAAGACGAGGTGGTCGCGGGCGGCGAGATCCTCGGCGATGCGCTGATCGAACACCTGCCCGGCAGGGCTGGGCACGATGAGCGTCGGCTTGCCTCCGACTGCCGGACCGGCGGTCCGAGCACCGTCCGCACCTTCGTCCACCGCAGCGCTGCCGCGACCTGCCAGGATGTGCTCGAGAGCCAGCGCCCAGGGTTCGGCCTTCATGACCATTCCCGCTCCCCCACCGTAGGGCGAGTCATCGACGGTGTTGTGCCGGTCGAAGGTGAAGTCCCGCAGGTCGTGGACGCCGAGGCTCAGCTGACCACGATCGACGGCCTTGCCGATGAGCGAGAGCTGCAGTCCGGCGAGGTATTCGGGGAAGATTGACACGACGTCGATCGACATCTGCGGTCCGACCACGTCGGCGCAGGTCGCACCCTGGGTCACCGGGTCCGTTCCGGTCGCCTCGGCGGGGGTGTCGGTGCCAAGCATCGGGGACGATTCGGGCATCGGGGATGGTTCGCTCATTCGGCGTCGAAGAGGCCGGCGGGCGGGGTGACGATGACGCGTCCTGAGTCGATGTCGACATCGGGCACGATCTCGGTGACGAAGGGGATGAGCACAACGTGTCCGGCGGTGTGCTTCATGTGGAGCAGATCCTGGGCGGTGCCGTTCGTGACGTCGACGATCTCGCCGACGAGGGCGTCGTTCTCATAGACCTTGAGGCCGATGAGGTCGTCGAGGTACCAGGCGTCGATTTCGTCTTCGTCCTCATCCGCTTCGGCGAGGATGAGGGTGTTGCGGATCTCCTCGGCGCGGTTGCGGTCGGGGACTTCGTCGAAGGCCAGGAGCAGGCGGTCGCGATGCCACCTCGCCGACTTCAGCGTCAGCAGTCCGATATCGGGATCGGTGGCGAAGGTCGCCCCTGGATTGAGCCGGTCCTCGGGTCGGTCGGTGCGCACCTCGACGGTGAATTCGCCCTTGATTCCGTGCGGCTTGCCCAGCCGGGCGATCACCGTGTCCATACTGCTCCTCGAAGTCTGCTGTCGCTGTCTGTTCGGCCGGCCCTGCACTGAGGTGACTGCGCTTCTGCGGTCGTACGACGGGCCGCCCTGTTCAGGCACCAGTGTAGTCGGCGACGGTTAAGTGAATGCACGAGAGGGGATGCAGCGCACGTGCGCTGCATCCCCTCTCGGATGTTGGAATTACGCCTCGATGAGGTCCACTCGCACCGACTCACGGCCGGCCAGCGAGTTCATCACGGTGCGCAGGGCCTTGGCGGTCCTGCCTGCACGGCCGATGACCCGGCCGAGGTCTTCGGGGTGAACCCGGACCTCGAGGGTCGTGCCGCGCTGCGAAGAACGCGAACGAACGGAGACGTCGTCGGGATGATCGACGATTCCGCGGACCAGATGTTCGAGCGAATCAGGCAACATCTCAGGCTTCAGCGCTTTCTTCAGCGGCCTCAGGCGCGGCTTCGGCTGCTTCCTCGGCCGGAGCCTCGGCAGCTTCAGCGGACTTGCCGCCCTTCTGCGTGATGGCTTCCTTGATCACCGATTCGGCGTTCGGGGCCACGTAGGCTTCCTTCTCCGGCTGCGGCTTCACGGTGTTGACCGCTTCGCCTTCGCCGGTGAACTTCTGCCAGTCACCGGTGAGCTTGAGCAGAGCCTTGACCTGGTCGCTCGGCTGTGCGCCGACGCCGAGCCAGTACTGTGCTCGCTCGGAATCGATCTCGATGACCGAAGGCTCACGGGTCGGGTGGTAGATGCCGATCTGCTCGATGGCCTTACCGTCACGACGGGTCTTCGAGTCAGCGACCACGACGCGGTAGAAGGGTGCACGGATCTTGCCCATGCGGGTCAGACGAATTTTGACTGCCACTTTAGTGGTGTCTCCTTTTGTGTTCTGTGTGCACAGCTGTACCAGAAGAATCGTGGGGTTGATCTGCTGGAAGCCGCGGCTCGGACTATCACTTCGGCGCGGATGAGAGGGCCCGGACCGAGAGCAAAAGTACAAGAGTCAATTGTGCCAGAAGGCTCTACTTCTTGCCACCTGGGAAGATTCCGCCGAAGCCCTTGGGCAGGTTCGCCGGATCGAACTCCTCGTCCTTGCCCAGATCGACTCCGCCGAAGGCCGAGCCGACCGGGTCCTGGGTCTTGCCCGCCTTCTTGTCCGCCAGCGCCTGCGCCTCCTGCGCACGCTTGGCCGGGTTGCCCGACTGACCGCCCTTGCGGCCCTTCTTCTTCCCTGCGGGTTTCTTCTTCTTGCCACCCGCGGCACCAGGCATTCCGCCCATTCCGGGCATCTGCGGCATACCTCCGCCACCGGGCATTCCGGGCATTCCGCCGCCGCGGGTCATCGACCGCATCATCTTCTGCGCCTGGGTGAAGCGCTCCATGAGCTGGTTGACCGCGGTGACCGTGGTGCCGGCGCCCTTGGCGATGCGGGCACGGCGGGAGCCGTTGAGGATCTTCGGGTTGGAGCGCTCCTGGGGTGTCATCGATCTCACAATCGCTTCGACCCGGTCGACCTCACGCTCGTCGAAGTTCGCCAGCTGCTCCTTGTACTGGCTCATGCCGGGCATCATGCCCAGCATCTTCTTCATCGAGCCCATCTTCTTCAGGCCCGCCATCTGCGTGAGGAAGTCGTTGAGGTCGAAGTCCTCGCCGGATTCGACCTTCTTCTTGAGCTTCTCGGTCTCTTTTTCGTCGAAGTTCTTCTCGGCCTGCTCGATGAGCGTCATGATGTCGCCCATGTCGAGGATCCGGTCGGCCATCCGGTCCGGATGGAACTGCTCGAAGTCCTTCATCGATTCGCCCGTCGAGGCGAACATGATCGGCTTTCCGGTCACCTCGGCGACGGACAGCGCGGCACCACCGCGGGAGTCACCGTCGAGCTTCGAGAGCACGACGCCGGTGAAGTCGACGCCGTCGAGGAACGCCTCGGCGGTCTTCACCGCGTCCTGACCGATCATCGCGTCGATGACGAAGAGGACCTCGTCGGGGTTGACCGCGCTGCGGATGTCCGCGGCCTGCTGCATGAGCTCCTCGTCGATGCCGAGGCGCCCGGCCGTATCGACGATGACGACGTCGTGGAGTTTGGACTTCGCGACCTCGATCGAGTTGGTGGCGACCTGGATCGGATCGCCGACACCGTTGCCCGGTTCCGGGGCGTAGACCACGGCACCGGCACGTTCGCCGACGATCTGGAGCTGGTTGACGGCGTTGGGGCGCTGCAGGTCGGCCGCGACGAGCATCGGCCGGTGGCCCTCGGACTTCAGCCAGTGTGCGAGCTTTCCGGCCAGGGTGGTCTTACCTGCACCCTGGAGGCCGGCGAGCATGATGACCGTCGGCGGCCGCTTGGCGAAGTTGAGTCGACGGGTCTGACCGCCGAGGATGCCGACGAGTTCGTCGTTGACGATCTTGACGACCTGCTGGCCGGGATTGAGTGCGCCCGAGACCTCCTCGGACAGGGCGCGTTCACGGATCCGGCCGGTGAAGGCACGCACGACAGGCAGGGCGACGTCGGCGTCGAGCAGGGCACGTCTGATCTCACGGATGGTGGCATCGACGTCGGCTTCGGACAGCCGGCCCTTCCCGCGCAGATTCTTGAAAGTCGCGGTGAGCCTGTCGGACAGAGAGTTAAACACGTACAAGCCTTCTTCACGATGGTTTGGTCGACTCTCTAGACTAGCAACTCACCCGGGTCCGGCTGAAACCGCGGATGCTGGCAAACCCCCGTGAGCCCCGGTGAGTCCCAGTGAGCCTGCCCCGGGGACAGGAGCCACTCCGACCAGATCACTGGTTCGGCCGCAGGAATCCTGCGGCAACTTCTCAATTCCTTCGCCGAGGCTGCCCGCCGTACGCCACTCGCGAGGCATCCCTCACCGCTAGCGGTTCACCCGACATTTCCTCGCAAAACACGCTGGCAGTCGCATACCCACTCGTTGCACCAAGGCGGACTGCGAGGAGCGGTGAGGGATGCTGCTCGCCGCAGAGGTGATGGCCGAAATTCAGCCGACCGCAGCCGGCGGCCGGGGAAGCCGGCGCTCGGGGAAGCCGGCGCCGGCGGCCGTGGATCACCGGAAGGAGTAGGCCTGCTCCGCGTGCTCGTAGGTGTCGATGCCCTCGAGCTCCTCGCGCGGGTCGATCCGCAGCCCCATCGTCTGCCGCAGCACCAGCGAGATGGCCAGCGTGACGAGTCCGGCGAAGACGATGGCCACGAGGCAGGCGAGCACCTGCGCGATGAGCAGTTCGAGTCCGCCGCCGTAGAAGAGACCGGCAGGCCCGTCCTCGTGTGGGAAGGCGAAGAAGCCGATCATCACGGTGCCGATGATTCCCGCGACGAGGTGGACGGCCACCACATCGAGCGCATCGTCGTAGCGCAAGCGGTTCTTCGCTTCGACGGCGAAGATCGCTCCCGCTCCTGCGGCGATGCCGATGAGCACGGCGGCGTAGGGATCGACGTTGGCGCACGCCGGGGTGATGGCGACGAGGCCGGCGATCGCACCCGAGACGCTGCCGATGCTGGAGGGCCGCGAGGCCCGCAGCCGTTCGATCATGATCCAGGTGATCATGCCGGCGGCCGGAGCGGCCAGGGTGTTGATCCAGATGAGTCCGCCCTGTTCGATCGTCGAGGCGGCACCGCCGTTGAAGCCGAACCAGCCGAACCACAGCAGGGCCGCTCCGAGCACGGTGATCGGAATGTTGTGCGGCTTGTGCGGGGTCGAGAAGCGGGCGCGGCGACCCATGACGACGACGAGGACGAGTGCCGAGATGCCGGCATTGATATGAACGACGGTGCCGCCGGCGAAGTCGATGGCGGGTCCGAACAGGCTGCCGATCGCACCGGATTCGCTGAGCAGTCCGTCGCCCCAGACCATGAACGCCAGCGGGCAGTACACGAGCGTCACCCAGGCGGCGGAGAAGACCAGCCAAGTGGAGAATTTCGCTCGGTCGGCGACGGCACCGGCGATGAGTGCGATCGCGATCATCGCGAACGTCGAACCGTAGCCGATCGAGATCAGCGAGGCGGGGTCGTCGGCGACGGCACCGGTGAGTCCGAGCTGGGACAGCGGATTACCGACGAGCCCGGCGATCGAATCACCCGAGCTCAGGCCGTATCCGTAGAGCACCCAGACGAGCCCACCGACGGCCATTGCGGAGAAGACCATCATCATCATGTTGATCGCCGAGGTGATGCGCGTCATCCCGCCGTAGAAGAACGCCACCCCGGGGGTCATGAGCAGGACCAGCCCTGCCGCGACCATCATCCATACGTTCACTGCATCGAGTTCCATGTCGTCTCTCATCCGTCGAAGCCGGTTCCGGATCGAACCGCGCAGAGACAGTTTCCATGACGCATGTCACAGTGATGATTCGGCTATGTTTCGTGAATATGACAAGCCGGGTCTCACCCAGCAGATACAAGGGTGAGACCCGGCAGAATCCATCCGCAGATTCGGTGTGCGAAATCAGTCGAGCAGCGCGTCGACGAACCCTTCGGCGGTGAATGGCGCCAGGTCGTCCGCGCCTTCGCCGAGGCCGATGAGCTTGACCGGCACTCCGAGCTCACGCTGGACGGCGACGACGATTCCGCCCTTCGCGGTGCCGTCGAGCTTGGTGAGCACGATCCCGGTGATGTCGACCGCCTCGGCGAAGACCTTCGCCTGCTGCATGCCGTTCTGTCCGGTGGTTGCGTCGAGGACGAGGAGCACCTCGTCGATGTCGTGGCCCTCCCCCAGCGGTCGGGTGGCCACTCGTTTGACCTTGCCGAGTTCGTCCATGAGTCCGCGTTTGTTCTGCAGACGTCCGGCGGTGTCGATGAGGACGACGTCGGAACCGTCGGCCTGCCCCTTCTCGACGGCCGAGTAGGCCACCGAGGCGGGATCGGCACCTTCTTCCTTGCGCACGGTTTCGACGCCGACACGTTCACCCCATGTGGCCAGCTGTTCGGCCGCGGCAGCGCGGAAGGTGTCCGCGGCACCGAGCAGCACGGATTTGTCCTCAGCGACGAGCACGCGGGCGATCTTGCCCACCGTCGTCGTCTTCCCGGCACCGTTGACCCCGACGACGAGGATGACGGAGGGGTCACCGTTCTTGCCGGTATCGGCGAGCGAGCGGTCCATCGTCGGATCGACGAGTTTGATGAGCTCTTCGCGCAGCAGCCCGCGGACCTCTTCGGGATCCCGGGTGCCGAGCACCTTGACGCGTTCCCGCAGGCGGTCGACGAGCTCGGTCGTCGGTTCGACGCCGACGTCGGCGAGGATGAGCGTATCCTCGATCTCCTCCCATGCGGACTCGTCGAGGTTGTCACGGGAGAGGAGGTTGAGCAGTCCGCGTCCGAGCCCGCTGTTCGACTTCGCCAGGCGCTCGCGCAGGCGGACGAGGCGGCTGGCCGGTTCGGTGGGGACCTCGGAACCGCGCGCTTCGGCTTTGTCCTTCTCGACCGCCTCGGCGACGTCATCGATGCTCAGCTCACCGGTGACCTCCGCATCGATGCCGCGCCTGTCATCGAGGCCTTTCTTCCGAGCGTTGACGCGCAGCGAGATGCCCACGCCGACGACGAGAGCGAACACGATCGCCGCGACGATGAGCAAGATGATCGGCTGATCCATGGTTCTTCCGTCCTCCTTTGAGTGCCGCCGTTCGGGCCGCCGGCACTCGAGTTCCCGGACTCTTCCGGTGGTGTCAGTGTGTCGGTGAGCGCGCCGGAATCAGTCGGCGCGGTCTCCATTGTCGCGGGCCTCGACCGCTCGAGGCCGCATGGGTCTTAAGGTCAGGAACCGCGGCTGCCGAAGAGCAGCCCGGCGGTGGTCTTCCACCCTGTTCCCGACTCGGGGATCTTCCAGTGGCGGGTGCGCGGGCGGACCGTGATGAGCGAGGGCGCGGCATGGCGTCGGGGCTGTGGCCGGAGCACATAGGAGTGGTCGCGGATCGCGGTCACCGCCGCCTGTTCCCTGGTCGCCAGGTGCGAGGTGCCGTCATCGTGGCCGAAGAATTCGTGGACTTCGTCGTCGTAGCCGGTCCACTCCGGGGGAAGGCGGAACCGCTGCACGTCGGAGGAGTATCGCAGGCGTCCTTCGGCGCGAAGGCCGGGCAGAGCCACGAGAAGGACGACGACGAGTGCCAGGGCGAAGGAGATCGCGAGTCCGACGATGACGACAAGTACCGAATTCATGCCCTCGAGCCACCTCGCAGTACAGCAGCCTCGGCCATGGACGTCCCGCTCCTCACATTCTTCGAATACCTGTGTCTCGGCCCAAGTCTATAGTCCCCGGCCACGACTATTGTGCTCGCCCGCCGTACGGCAGTTGCAAAATTCCCTGGGACTGTCCTGGGCATCACCGTCAAACGGCCTTGTGCCCCAGCGGCGGGCCTGCCACCTCGGGCGCGCCGGCCGAAGAGCGGACTGCCGATCACGGAATCCGCTGCGATATGACTTTCGACACCCCGTCGCCGTGCATCGTCACTCCGTAGAGGGCATCGGCGATCTCCATCGTCCGCTTCTGGTGGGTGATGACGATGAGCTGCGAGGAGTCCTGCAGCTCCTTGAACACCGTGAGCAGGCGAGAGAGGTTGAGATCGTCGAGGGCCGCTTCGACCTCGTCCATGACGTAGAACGGGCTCGGCCGGGCCTTGAAGATCGCGACCAGCATGGCCACGGCCACCAGCGACCGCTCCCCTCCGGAGAGCAGAGACAGACGTTTGACCTTCTTGCCGGCCGGGCGGGCGTGCACGTCGACGCCGGTGGTGAGCATATCGTTCGGATCGGTCAGGCTCAAGGCGCCCTCACCGCCGGGGAAGAGACGGGAGAAGATGTCCTCGAACTCCCGCGCCGTATCCGCATAGGCTTCGGCGAAGACGCGTTCGACGTGCCGGTCGACCTCCTCGACGAGCTGCATGAGGTCCTTGCGCGAGGATTCGATGTCCGCGATCTGCTTCTCGAGGAACTGATGCCGCTCCTTCAGCGCCTCATACTCCTCGAGCGCGAGCGGATTGACCGTGCCGATGCGCTTGAGCTGCGACGCCGCCTGCTTCTGCCGCTTCTCCACTTCCGCGCGCACATACGGCCGGTCCTCGACGTCCTCCTCGAACGACGGAACGGGCAGATGCGGCCCGAATTCGTCGATGAGGCGGTCGATTCCCAACCCCGTCTCCTCCTCCGATCGGTGCGCGATCTCCTCGAGCCGAAGTCGGAAACGCTCCTTCGCGAGTTCGGCTTCGGCCGCGGCGTCCTTGAGCTTCTGCAGCTGGGTTCGCGTCGATCCCAATTCCTCGCCGAGGCGGCCCTTCTCTTCGCGCAGACCGCCGCGTTCATCGACGAGAACCTGGATCGCCTCACCGAGTTCGGCCACCGTGGAGGTGGCCAGCTCCGCGGCTTCGGCCGCGGTTTCGGCGATGAGCTGTACCGAGGCTGCCGCGCGCTTCTTCTTCGCGATCGTGCGCTGCGTCTGCTCCCGCGCCGCTTCTTCGGCCTTCGCCGCCCGCAGGAGGGAGTCCACCCGGTCGCTGAGGAACCGGGCCCGGTCGGCTGCCGACCGGTGGCTGATGCGGGCTTCGACGAGGTCTTCCGAAGCTTGGGCGACCTGTGCGCTGAGTTCGTCCCGAGCGGCGGTATCGACGACTTCGTCGACCTCGGCGGCTCCGGCCAGTGCTGCCGCGGCCGACTGAGAGTCGCGTTCGGCGGCGGCGAGGCGGGATTCGAGTTCGGTCGCGTTCTCCTGCGCGCGCTGCAGGCGCGTGCGAGCCACACCGATCTCACCGGTGATGCGCGAGACCTCTTCGGCCGCGGCCATGATCTTCGCGTCCGAGGAGTGGAGAGCGTCGAGGGCTGCGGCTGATTCCTCACGTGCCGCGGTCAGGCGCGGTTCGAGTTCCCTCAAGGAGGCGTCGAGCTTCCCTTCGCGGTCGTCGAGGTCGGCAATGAGGGAATGGGTGTCCTCGAGCGCGGTCTGTGAGGCCAGCCGTGTGCCCGATGCGGTGCGGGCCCGGCTGATGCGGGTCGTAGTGAGTACTTCACCGTGGACGGTGACGGCGGTGAGCTCAGGCCGGGCCGCGGTCAGTTCGATTCCGGTGCGCGCATCGGGGACGCAGACGACACCATGCAGGGCACGGGCCAGCAGAGAACGCAGTTCGGGGACGTCGCTGTCGACGACGTCGGAGAGCCATCGCAGGTCGTCCATCGCAGGCAGCTCCGGCAGAGCGTCAAGGGTGGTCCCACCGCCCTTCCCTGCCGCTGGTTCGACTCCGGCGGGGATCGTCAGTGACACGTTCGTGTCCTCGCCGAGGTGGTCGAGCACTGCCAGCGCCGCTGCGCTGTCATCGACGATGACGCCGGAGACCGTCGTCGACAGGGCCGCTGCCGCGGCCATTTCGAACCCGTGGTCGACACTCAGTCTTTCTGTCACGGCCGTGCGCACTCCCGGCAGGTCCGCATTGACGATGTCTTCGAGGTCGGCTTCCAGGGCGGTGCCCAATGCCAGGGCCTCCGCGCGGGCCTTCGCCGATGACAGTTCGGACGCGACCTGCGCCCGCTGCTCCTGCAGCTGAGTGCGTTCGGTCTCCAGCTTCTCGAGGCTCTCCTGCGCGGCCTCGTACGCGGAGTCGAGTTCGGTCTCACCGGCTTCGACGTCCTCGACGCCGGTCTCGGCGGTTTCGAGTTCCCTGCTGCGCTCGGTGATGCGGGCGGTGACGGTGTCGATCTCGGCACGGTTGGCTTCGATCCGGGTCTTGAGGTCGGTGATCCGCTCGGCCGCCTGGGTCTGCTTCGACTGTAGCGCCGAGCGGTTCTTCACCGCTTCGGTGATGGCGATCTGTGCGGCCTTGACCTCGTCTTCGGCGGCGCGCAGGGCTTGGGTGAGCTCTTCCTTCCGCTGCTGGCTGGCCTCGAGTGCGTTCGTCTTCTCGGTCACGGCCGCCTCGGCGTCGGTGAGTTCGGAACGGTTGCGTTCGGCCTGGGCGCGCAGCTCTTCGGGTGACTTCGCTTCCCTCTGCCCGAGGCTCGTGACCTCCGAGAGCAGGTGGGAGCGCTTGTCCGCGGCACGTTGGCTCAGTCCTTGGGCGCGCACGACCTGCGTCTGTGTCCGCGATTCGGCGGTGCGTTGGACGTCGAGTTCGCTGTCGAGTTCGGACAGCCGAGCTTCGATCTCCGACAGGCGCGCCTCGGTGCGGGTGCGGCGGTGGTCGAGTTCGGCGATGCGGTCGCTGTGGTCTTCGCCCTCGCTCGTCGAGGCCAGGGAGGACTGCATCCGCACGGCGTCGTCGGCGAGCAGCCTGGCGGTGGCGTCACGCAGCGTCGCCTGCACGGTCGCTGCCTTCGCGGCGGCTTCGGCCTGCCGTCCCAAGGGCCCCAGCTGCCGGTTGAGTTCGGTGCGCAGATCGGTGAGCCGGTCGAGATTCGTCTGCAGTCCGGTGAGTTTGCGGACCGCTTTGTCCTTGCGACGTCGGTGCTTGAGCACCCCGGCGGCCTCTTCGATGAAGCTGCGCCTCTCCAGCGGGTCGGCATGGAGGATCGCGTCGAGGCGGCCCTGACCGACGATGACGTGCATCTCCTTGCCCAGGCCGGAATCGTTGAGCAGCTCTTGGATGTCGAGCAGCCTCGCCGGTGCCCCGTTGACGGCGTATTCGGATCCGCCGGTGCGGAACAGGGTCCGCGAGATGGTCACCTCGGTGTAGTCGACGGGGATGGCTCCGTCGGTGTTGTCGATGGTCAGAGTCACCTCGGCGCGTCCCAGGGCCTGACGTTTCGAGGTTCCGGCGAAGATGACGTCGTCCATCTTTCCGCCGCGCAGATTCTTCGCACCCTGTTCGCCCATCACCCAGGACAGGGCGTCGACGACATTGGACTTGCCCGAGCCGTTGGGTCCGACGACGCAGGTGATTCCCGGCTCGAATCGAAGGGTCGTCGCCGAGGCGAAGGACTTGAATCCCCGCAGTGTCAGGCTTTTGAGATGCATATTGGGCACCAGCATATCCGCAGGCGGCGGCGAGATCCCGAATCTTTTGGTAGAGTTTCTCCTCGTGCGTAGACGACTGCGCCGTTTTCCTCCGTAGCTCAGTTGGCAGAGCATTCGACTGTTAATCGAAGGGTCGCTGGTTCGAGCCCAGCCGGGGGAGCTGGAAGGGGCCCTGTCGTGCGCGGCAGGGCCCCTCACTATTCACCGCACCTGTGTGACGGTGAAGCACAGCGAAAGGCGACCGATGGTGGTCCGAGATGAGGGAATTCCGACCATCATCGCCCATGGTCTGTCATGATCATGTGTGAGAGGTGTTCGGGTGCACTCGGCTCGGATCCCTTCGGCCACCTGTCCGATGCAGTCCATTCAAGGAAGGAACGCCGAGGCGGCAGCCCGTTCTCATTCGTGTCACCGAGGACCCGCCCCCGATCGGCCCGATCACTATGAGCAGTGAACATACAAAGACTCAGGAGCTCATCGAGCACCTGAAGCATCCGACGACCGCGCTCCGGCCCTTCAAACGTGAGGGTCTGGACAAGGTGGTCTTCTTCGCGGCCGGCATCCTCGCCGTCGCATTCGTCGTCTGGGGCTTCGTCTCTCCCGACAGCCTCGGCAATGTTGCTGGCACGCTGCTGACCGGAGTGATGGACAACTTCGGCTGGCTCTTCGTCATCGCCGCGACGATCTTCACGATCTTCGTCATCGTCGTCGCCGTCAGCCGATTCGGACGGATCCCGCTGGGCAAGGACGATGAGAAGCCGGAGTTCAAGACCTCCTCGTGGATCGCGATGATGTTCGCCACGGGCATGGGCATCGGACTCGTGTTCTCCGCGGTCGGCGAGCCTCTCTTCTTCTACATGTCGCCTCCCCCGAACACCGTCGACGGCTCCACTGCCGAGGCGATGGGCACGTCCATGGGAACGACACTGTTCCACTGGACGCTCTACCCGTGGGCGATGTACGCCATCGTCGGTCTCGGCGTGGCTTACGGTTCGTTCCGTCTGGGACGCTCGCAGCTGTTCTCGTCGATGTTCACCCCGCTGTTCGGCGAACGCGCCGTCAATGGAATCGGCGGCAAGGTCATCAACATCCTCGCGATCCTCGCGACTCTGTTCGGTTCGGCCTGCTCGCTGGGTCTGGGTGCCATCCAGATCGGCGGCGGCATCGAGTCCGCAGGCATCATGTCCGAGGTCACTTCACCGGTGCTCGTCATCATCATCGCGATCCTCACGGCCGCATTCGTCGCCTCGGCGGTGTCGGGCGTGGAGAAGGGCATCCAGTGGCTGTCGAACATCAACATGGTGCTCGCCGTCATCGTCGCCCTCATCGTCTTCATCGGCGGTCCGACGCTGTTCATCCTCAACGTCATCCCCTCCTCGGTGGGTGCGTTCATCCAGGATCTGCCGCAGCTGGCTTCACGGACCGCTGCCGATGGGCAGGGTGTCAATGAGTGGCTGTCGTCGTGGACGGTCTTCTACTGGGCATGGTGGGTGTCATGGTCGCCCTTCGTCGGCCTGTTCATCGCGCGCATCTCGCGCGGTCGCACCGTCCGTCAGTTCGTCACCGGCGTGCTCATCGTCCCCTCCGTCGTCTCGACCATCTGGTTCGCGATCTTCGGCGGCGGTGCCATCGGCATCCAGGAACGCGCTGAACGCGGCGAGGGCACGGTCAAGGCATTGGCGAGCATCGTCGACGGAGAACCGGACATCAACATGGACACGGTTCTGTTCGACCTCCTCGGCGCTCTGCCGTTGCCGAACCTCATCGCGATCATCCTCATGATCGTCACGGTCATCCTCATCGCGATCTTCTTCGTCACCGGTGCGGACTCCGCATCGATCGTCATGGGCACGCTGTCGGCCAACGGCATGCAGGAGCCCGGCAAGGGCCTCGTGATCTTCTGGGGCACCGCGACCGGTGCCGTGGCTGCGGTGATGCTGTTGGCGGGAGGTTCCGATCCCGCCGAGGCGCTCGACGGACTGAAGAACATCACGATCGTCTCCGCCCTGCCGTTCGTCATCGTCATGCTGCTGCTGTGCGTGGCTGTGTGGAAGGACCTGTCGAAGGATCCGCTCATCATCCAGGAGCAGCTGGCCGCACACGTGCTCGAGACCTCGGTGGCCACCGCGGTCGACGAGTACGACGGCGAGATCTTCGGCCTCGAAACCTCGGAACTCCAGATCGAGGACGAGCCGGACGAGGACAAGGACACCTCCGAAAAGAACTAACCCCCAATTACTACCTGACGGCGGCCCAGCAACCTCGCGCGAGGTTGCTGGGCCGCCGTCAGGTAGTTCTGAGGGAAAGGACGTCGATAGATGAACAGAGTCATCAGACGCGAGGGGAACATCTCGACATTCATCGGCTGGATGCTCGTCGTCATGGCGATTCTCGCGTTCATCACGGTGATCCTCCTGGCGATCTTCGCCGAACCATTCTTTCTCATCTTCCTCTTCACACCGGTCATCGCGCTCATCGGCGCGTGGGTGAATTTCCACTTAGGAGCCCGCGCCCGGTTGGAGATCACTCCTGAGGAGTTCATCTGGTGCGGCTTCACCGGCAGACCTCATCGGATCGCCTGGCGGGATCTCGACCGCATTCTCCTACCGGTTCCCGGTTCACGCTATCGGCTGGCTGCGGCAGCGCGCCTGCGAGACGGTCGGATCGTCGAAATCGACTCACTGTGGTTATCTCCGACGAACCCCGCGAATATTCTCTCCCCACCTGACCACACCGAGGCGCAACGCGCGCTCATCGACGGCCACAAAGCGTATCTTGCGAGGGCATTCTGACACTGACGTCTTGATACTGTGTTCGCAGGCGGCACCGCTGAAGGCGAGAGACGGAGGGCGAGACTGATGATCGTGATCGACAGCATCGAGGCGCTGCGTGAGCACACAGCCGACACACGTTGCGTTCTCGCCACCCCCGAAGACCGAGAGCTGACGGATGAGGCGGCCAATAGCCTCGACCTGACGGTGCACACCGCACATCCTGGGCCGAGGCGGCCGATGGCTGCGGTCGTCGACGACCAGATCAGCCTCGTGCTGCAGGTCCTCGACGAGGATCGTGCCCACCATGCGCTGCAGCTCCACGCCCGTGAGCGCGGCCTGCTCGTCATCGGTGAGAAGAAGGCCCTGGACTCCATCGCGGGAAAGATTCCTGCCGATGCCGGCGATACGTGGACCGTGCTCGTCGAGCTCATCCTCATCGTGGCGCGCCGCTGCGAAGAGGCACTCGACGAGATCGATGATCGGTGCCAAGAGCTCGAAGCACAGTCCGTGGGCTACGCGTCTTCACCGCGGCGGCGGACGATGGGGAGACTGCGAGCCGAGCTCTTCCGAATCGGTGAGACCCAGGCGGCCCAACAGAGGCTGCTGTCGAACGAGGAAGAACTCGCGCAGAGCCTCGGCGAGGACCATCAGCGGCTGCTCGCCCGTGCTTCAGCGGCGTTCGGGGCGAATCAGTCGATGACCACGCGACTGTATGCGATGCTCGGCGACATCCTCAACGAACAGGACTCCGTCGTGTCCGAACGGCTGACACTCGTGGCGACGATCTTCCTGCCGCTGACCCTGGCGACGGGGTTCTTCGGCATGAACTTCCAGTGGATGCTCGATCGTCTGGGCAGCCTGCCGGCGTTCATCGTCTTCGGCCTCGTCATCCCCGGCCTGCTCACGGTGGCGACCCTCGTCTTCATCCGCCGCCTGACGCGCACCTCCTGAGCCAGCCGAACCCGGTCTCGGCTACATCCCGAACAGCGCCGGAATGGCGATCGGGCCGGCACCGAACGCGGTGATGACCGCGGCCAGCACCAGCAGGAGCAGGTCGTATTCGGGACCGCCCGCCGAGGCCCAGTACTTCGAGTGCCATTTGAAGACGTGCAGGCTCGTCGTGATGAGCATGAGCACGACGACGCCGAGACCGGCCCATTGAGCGAGGACGCCGGTGCCGAATGAGACTGCGGCGGCGAGCTCGGCGATGGTGACGAACCATGCAGTCGGGACGTTGAGCCCATCCGCTTTGGCGAACCGCGGAATATCCTTGGCCTTGACCATGAACTCGCGGACGAAAGCCACCGTCAGAACCGCCCTGACGAGCAGGAGTACGATCCCTGCAGCGATCGTTGGAACCGTGAACATGAGCATTCCTCTCCGCCTGAGCGCCGAGGTGGCGACTTCTCGCCCGAGTCTACGCTTCACTGCGTTGCAGCCGGAGGTCTCGACAGCCTCTCCTGCCCGGCATCCCTCACCCTGAGTTGCATTTCACCGCGCTGCAGCGGTGCATAATGCCGCAGCCGGTGACCGATGGACCGTTGACTGTAGGACTTGCGGCGAAGGCGAGGGACTGCGAGCAACGGTGCGGGATGCTCTCGGCAGCTGGAGTGCACCGTGCCGGAGACACGGAGGCCGGATCACCCCAGCGTCGTCACCGCCTACCTATACCGCGGGGGCTTCTGGCACACGGGACAGTAGTGGGTTCCGCGTCCGCCGACGGTGATCTTGACGATCTCGGTCCCGCAGCGCACACATTCCTGTCCCCCGCGCCCGTAGACGAGCAGGGCACGATCGAAGTATCCGGATTCGCCGTTGACGTTGACGTAGAGAGCGTCGAAGCTCGTCCCGCCCACGGCCAGGGCATCGCTCATCACCTTCGTCGCGGATTCGAGGACCGCGACGAGGCGGCTCTTCCGTGTCCGCGCGGGTGTCGCCAAAGGGTGGACTCCCGCCCGAAACAGGGCCTCATCTGCATAGATGTTCCCGATTCCGCTGACCAACGTCTGGTCGAGCAACGCTGCCTTGACCGCCGTGCGCTTCCTCGCAAGGTCCGAAACGACCCGTTCCGGATCGAATGCGGGCTCGAGCGGATCCGGGGCGATGTGAATCGCCGAGGCGGGGACGAGCCGTCCGTACCCGTGGACGAGAGGTTGGACGCCGATATGGCCGAAGATCCGTTGGTCGACGAAGCGCAGTTCTCGTGGCTGTCCTCCATCGTCCGAGAGGTGCAGAATCGCCCGTGTGTGGCGGTGGATCTCCTCGCCGTGCGAGTGGATGCGCAGCTGTCCGCTCATGCCCAGATGCACGAGGATGCCGAGTTCGGGCCTCGGCACAGATGAAGCGACCGAGTCCGCAGTGGAGAGATCAGTCCCCTCTCCCAGGCTCAGCCACATGAACTTCCCGCGCCGTTCGGCCCTCAGGATGTGCGCCCCGGTTACGGCCGAAACGAACCCGGAGACCGCGGACGGATCGATGCGCCGCTGGGACGTCGTGCCCAAGATTCGGGGGTCGGCCACCTCGGCGCCGGTGATCGTGGTCCCGGCCGTCCATTCGTCGACGCCGCGACGGACGCTTTCGACCTCGGGAAGCTCAGGCATCAGTGACCCTCGATTCGATCAGGCATGCGCCCGTGAGCGCACAAAGAGACCACGGTGAGGCTCAGCGCCGGTAGTCCGGGTAGATGGTGCGGATGGCTTTGACGGCTACCTCGGCGGCCGCGGCTTCGGCGGCCTTCTTCGAGGATCCGTCGCCGGCGCCCCAGTTGTTCGCCCCGAGCATTGCGGTGGCGGTGAAGACCATCGCATGGTCGGGACCCGCCGAGGTGATCTCGTAGCTCACTGCGCCGAGGTCGAGGTCGGCAGCGGCCTCCTGCAGGGTGGTCTTGAAGTCCATCCCGGCCCCGAGGTTGACCGCGTCGTCGAGCATTCCGTCGATGAGGCGGTGGACGAAGGCAAAGGCCTCTTCGCGTCCGCGGGAGACGAAGGTCGCGCCGATGAGGGCCTCGACCGTGTCGGCGAGGATCGAGTCTTTGTTCCGGCCTCCGGTCAGCTCCTCACCCTTGCCCAGCAGAATGTGCTCGCCGATGCCGTGTCGGCGGGCGATCGACGCGAGGGCACGCGTGTTGACGACGGCCGAACGCATCTTGGCCAGCTGGCCTTCGGGCAGATCCGGGTTGTCGTAGAACAGCGACTCGGTGGCGACGAGGCCCAGAACGGAGTCGCCGAGGAACTCGAGGCGCTCGTTGGTGGGGATGCCACCGGCCTCGAAGGCGAAGGAGCGGTGCGTGAGCGCGAGACGAAAAGTCTCGGGATCAATATCGATCCCGAGACTCTTCTTCAGTGCTGCTGTGGTGTCAGTGTCCACAGTCTCAGACGTCAGCGACCTTGCGGCCCTTGTACTCGAGGTACAGCGGGGTGCCGGCTGCGTCTTCGACGACCTTGGCCTGGTGGGGGCGCGAGTACACAACGCGACCGTTCTCCACAGTCTTGACCAGGTTCGGAGCCTTGGCCTTCCACTGCGAACGACGGTGGCGGGTGTTGCTGCGCGACAATTTACGCTTCGGAACAGCCACGTCTAGCTCTCTTTCTTCTCTTCCAACAGATTCTTCAATGATGCGAACGGCGATTCGGATTCGTCCTCGTCCACCTCGAGGTCCTCCCCCAGGGTGTAGCTGAACTCCTCGCTCTCATCCCGTGAGGGATTGAACGGCAGAGCCATCACGACGGCGTCTCTGATCGCGGGCTCGAGGTCGAGCTGATCCCGGTCGATGACGTAGGAGTCCTCGTCCCCTTCGGCCTGCTCATAGACGTACATCTCCTGGATGTCCACATCTATAGGCAGCTCGATGGGTTCGAGCGTCCTTGCGTCTTCGCCGCGGGCCGTCGCCGAGACTGTGCCCGACACGTAGATCCCCTCCGACACACTCTCGAACATCAGCTCGAGCGTCAGTGGTGAACCTTCCGCAACCCCGATCACTTCGATCTTGAGATCCGCTGGAGCCGACAAGGTGGTGTTCACCCGTTCCCACTCACCCGGATGACCGAGCAATCCCATGGATCTGAGATCATAGACGAATTCAGATCTGTTCTTCATGCCCTGTCCTCCTGGTGCGTTTGAGGATGTCGCTCCTGCGTTCACACGCGACTCACCATTCTAATCATTGTCAGCGGCCATTACCAATCGGGTCCGTCCCGCCGCGCAGGTGTTCCTGCTCACCATTTCTCGTGCTGGTTGCGCCAGGTGACGCCGCCGGCCAGGAGGAGCAGTGCGCCGGAGATCGTGAACACGATCCCGGAACCGGCGATGACCGTGAGCGCCGAGGCGGCCGATGGGATCGCGACCTGGCTGAGCCGGTTGCCCGCCAAGCGGATCGACAGCACCGCGGCCCGGTTCGCCGGATCCGAGAGCGTCGACACCCAGGTCATCGTCAGCGGCTGGGTGAGACCGAAGCAGAAGCCCGCGATCGTGAGCAGGATCGCCAGCGTCCACGGTTGGCTGAGCACGGGAATGAGGACCACACAGAGCCCAGCCGCCGCCGAGGCGGTCCACAGCAGGGAGAGATTCCGCCATTTCCGCGTGAGGAAACCGATGAAGAGCCGGGAGATCACCGAGGCGAAGGTCCGTGCCGCGAGCAGCCACGTCACCGTCGTCACCGACAGTCCGTTCTGCTGACCGATGAGCGGCAGATAGGCGGTCATCAGATCCACGGCGGCGAGCGTGGCCATGGAGGCGAAGATCGCGGGCTTCATCCCCCTCACCGACAGCAGAGCCAACGGGGCGATGGCGCCTTCGGCCGCCTCGGCGCGGGAGACGTGAGGGGTCCGGCCGCGGAGCATGACGATGACGGCGGCGATGAGGGTCAGCGCTGACAGTGCGGTCATGAACCACAGCGCGTTCGTGATCGCGGTATCACCTGTGGTGGCGTCGGCGACAATGCCGGCCAGGGGCAGGCCGATGGTCTGTCCGATCGAGACCCCGAGGGTGAGGTGGCCGAACTTCGCGGTGAGCTTCGAAGCGGGGAAGCTCTGCGGGATGAGCGCCTGGGAGGCGACCGTGGTGAGCAGCTGGCCGAAGCCCAGGCTCATCGTGGCGATGAGGAGCACGCCGAGGTTGGGAGCGGTGGCCGCGAGCGCGACGGGCAGGATCGACAGAGCGGTGCCGACCCACAGCACCGCCGTGGCGTACCCGCGGTCGACGAGGCGGCCGACGAAGAGCGCGGTGAGCAGTGGGACGAGTGAGTACACCGCGGTCATGAGACCGAGGACGACTCCTGATCCGCCGAGCTCCAGAGTGCGGTAGGAGATGAGGACGCGGACGCCGTTGTACGTCGCGTGCGCGATGACGGTGTGGATGACGAGGCCCGGGAACCAGGCCCTATTGGCAGGATCGGCGGCTGCGCTCATCCCTCAGACGACGCTGTCGTCGTTCGCGGCCGCGGGTCCGCGGCCGCCCAATGCCTCCAGCACCGAGGTGGGGACGAGGCCTTCGATGTTCCCGCCGCCTCCGTGGACTTCCTTGATAAGTGAGGAGGAGACGTGTTCGAACTTCGGGTCACCGGGGACGAAGATCGTTTCGAGTTCGGACAGGTGCTTGTTCATCAGCGCCATCGGCAGTTCGTAGGCGAAGTCGGTGCCCGACCGCAGGCCCTTGACGACGGCGGGGGCGCCGATTCTCGTGCAGTAGTCGACGAGGAGGCCCCCGGAGACGAGGTCGATCGTGATGTTCTGCGCTTCCCGGGCGCGTACATCTTCGGCCAGGGACCGGCGGATGAGGTCGGCACGGATCTCCGGGTCGAAGCGACCGGATTTCGAAGGATTGTGGACCACTGCCACGACGACCTCTTCGAACATCCGAGAGCTGCGGGCGATGATATCGAGATGACCCATGGTGATCGGGTCATAGGAACCGGGGCAGACGACCTTCATGCCCTCATCGTATCGTCTGCCCCGATCAGAGGCGGGCAGATCCGTGTGACGGACACGTAAGGTCGCGACCGTCAGTGCGTCTGTTCCCGCAGTCGCAGCCACTGGTCGTCGGCGGAAGTCTCAGCGTCGGTGCCTTTGACCACCTGCCCGTCGAAATCATCAACCGGTCCGTGCAGGCGGGAGGCCGCCTCGGCCATGATCCGGGCGACGATGGCAAGGGAGCGGGGTTCGTCACCGGCGGCGACCGCCTCGGCGAGGTTCCTGTGACTGTCCAGGACATCGCATCGGACCTCATAGCCGCGCTTGTCCGACAGCGACAGCAGCCGGGTGTGGACCATCGAGACCTTCATGAGGTCGGTCAGCCGCGCCGATCCGGAGCACGCGACGATCGAATGGTGGAAGTTGAGGTCGGCGTCGCCGATCGTGCGCGCGACGTTGTCCTCGATGGCGTGCTCGAGCTCTCGCAGCGCCGTGCCGATCCGTGACGTGGACCGACCCTGCCTGATGACGAGCCTGACCGCCTGCGATTCGACCGCCTCGCGCACGGCATAGACGTCGTCGATATCGGCCGTGCGCATGCGTCTCACATGCACACCTCGTCCGGGAGCATGCGTCATCACGCCTTCGCTGATGAGGCGCTGCAGGGCCTCCCGCAGAGACGGCCGCGAAACCTCGAGCAGCTCAGCCGTGCGCACCTCGTTGATCGACTGCCCTGGCTCGAGCGAACCGGAGTAGATGGCATTGCGCAGCTGGTCCGCAATGAGGTCGATCGTCGAGGACCGGACCACTTTGCGCAGCACCGGCAGCTCGGAAGCAGGAGGATTCGTCACGGTCACGATCATATAACGTTGTCAGACAGTGTGACATTCGGACAACATGAGTATTGAATACTGTTTCAGAGACGCACGTCACGATGATGTGTCGACGTTCAAGGAAGGAACAGCACATGAAACTCAAAGGACTGGCCGCCGCGACATCGATCCTCGCGCTGACGCTGACCCTCGGTGCCTGCGGCGGAAGCGACTCCGACAAATCCACCCTGCAGAAGGCCGTCGACGACGGAAAGATCACGGTCGGCTTCGCCGGTGAAGCCCCGTACAGCTTCGAAGAGGGCGGTGAACTCCAGGGAGCATCGGTGGCACTGGCCAAGGCCGTGTTCAAGGAGCTCGGCGTCGACGACGTCGAAGGCGTCAACACCGAATTCGGCTCGCTCATCCCCGGCCTCAACGCCGATCGCTTCGATGCGATCTCGGCCGGCATGTCGATCCTGCCCGACCGCTGCGAACAGGCCGCCTTCGGTGATCCCGAGTTCATGTACACCACTGCCCTGATGACCAAGGAGGGCAAGCTCGACGGGATGAAGAACCTCGAGGACGTCAAGGAGAAGGGCGTCAAGCTCGCCACCATGACCGGCGCCATCGAGTCCGACTACGCCAAGGACCTCGGCATCAAGACCCAGCAGGTCGGCACCCCGCAGGACGGCATGGACGCTGTGACCACCGGTCGCGCCGACGTCTTCGCGCTCACCGCAATCTCGCTCAACTGGATGGAGAAGAACACCGAGGATTCCGGGGTCGAGGTCAGCGATTCCTTCGTCCAGGAGATCGACGGAGTCCCACAGGTGGGAGCCGGCGCCACGGTCTTCCGCACAGATGACAAGGAACTGCGCGACGAATGGAACAAGGGCCTCGAGAAGATCGTCTCCGATGAGAAGTCGTACCTCGACGTCGTCGGCGACTACGGCTTCACGAAGGAAGAGCGCCCCGACGGTTCGATCACCACCGATCAGCTGTGCAAGGGCGAACTTCCCACCGCTGACTCCTGAGTCGGCGCTGTAGTCACGCACCATGAATGACAATGTCACAACGTTGCTGAACTTCCTCCCACAGCTGTGGGAGGGAGTTCAGACAACCATCATCCTCACGGTCGCCGGCAGCATCGGCGCCGTCATCATCGCACTCATCCTCGGACTGACGATGACCTCGCCGAGCGCCTGGCTGCGCATTCCGGCTCGCATCGTCGTCGAATTCTTCCGCGGCACCTCTCTGCTCGTGCAGCTGTTCTGGCTGTTCTACGTGCTCCCGCTCCTCGGCGTCGATTTCGACCCCATGTCCTGCGGTGTCGCCGCTCTGGCGCTCAACTACGGAGCCTATTCCGCCGAGGTGGTCCGGTCCTCGATCAAGACCGTGGCACCCGGTCAGTGGGAAGCCGCCATCGCGCTCAGCCTCTCCCCCACCCGTCGGATGATCCGCGTGATCTTCCCACAGGCCTGGGCACTGATGATCCCGTCCCTGGCGACGCTGCTCATCCAGCTGCTCAAAGGCACGGCGGTCGTCTCCTTCATCACGCTCTCCGACCTCACAGACAAAACCGAACAGCTGCGTCAGTCGACCGGTGACACGATGTTCGCCTATTCGATCAGCCTCCTCATCTACTTCGCACTTGCATGGCTGCTCCAGGAGTTCATGAACTTCCTCGAACGCAGAGCGACGAAAGCTCTCGGCCGCCGTCGCCCGAACTCTCGCACCGATCGCCGTGCGGCCAGGCGTGCAGCCCGTGCCGACGCCGTGCGCAAAGACCGTCTCAAGTCACACGTTGCCGCCGGTGAAGGCACCAACCACACCAAAGGTCCGTTCCCCGGGCAGGGAGGTGACCTCTGATGTGGAATTGGGAATTCGCCGCCGAGGCACTGCCGATCCTGCTGCGCGGTTTCGTCAACACTCTCATCGCCACGGTCGTGGGCACCGCCATCGCCGTCGTTCTCGGACTCATCCTCGCCGTCGCCATCCGCGGCCTCCCACGGTGGATCAACTGGCTCATCCGGCTCATCGTAGCGTTCATCCGCAACACCCCGCTGGTCGTCCAGCTGCTGTTCGTCTACTACGCGTTCGCGGATATTCCGGGACTCGTCGATGTGCCCGCTCTGGTGATCGGCTTCATCGTCATCGGCATCCACTATTCGACGTACATGTCCGAAAGCTACCGCGCCGGAATCGATGCCGTGCCGCCGGGACAGTTCGAGGCTGCCACCGCGCTGTCGCTGCCGCCGGTGCGCACGTTCACCGCGATCGTGCTGCCGCAGGCGCTGCGGGCAACCATCCCGTCGCTGGGCAACTACGCTGTCGCGATGTTCAAGGACACTCCGTTCCTGTTCGCGATCTCCGTCGTCGAACTCGTCACTGCTGCGAAGGAATTCGGCGGTTCGACCTTCGCCTACACGGAAGCCTTCACCCTGGCCGGAATCATCTTCCTCGCCGCCAGCTACCCGACCTCACTGCTCATTCAGAGATTGGATCGACGCCTTGCCAAGTACTGAGAACACCCCAGCCAATTCCTCCACTCCCGGCGCAGGCACACCGGCGATCGAGTTCAGGGATGTGGAAAAGAGCTTCGGGCCGACCACCGTGCTCAAGGACCTCAACTTCACGGTGGCTCCCGGCGAACGCGTCACCCTCATCGGGCCCAGCGGTTCGGGCAAGACAACGATCCTGCGCCTGGTGATGACGCTCGAGGAGCTCACCGGCGGATATATCTTCGTCGACGGTCAGCCGCTGACGCACGAGGACCGCGGCGGCAAACGCGTGGAACTGCCGAAGAAGCGCACGCGTGAGATGACCACGCGCATCGGCATGGTCTTCCAGCAGTTCAACCTGTTCCCGAACATGACCGTGCTCGAGAACATCATCGAAGCCCCCGTCCATGTGCTCGGCAAGTCCAAGGTCGAAGCCACCAAGGAAGCCAAGGAGCTGCTCGAACGGGTGGGACTGGCCGACAAGGCCGACGCTCACCCGACTCGTCTCTCCGGCGGTCAGCAGCAGCGCGTGGCGATCGCCCGAGCACTGGCAATGAACCCGGAGATCCTCCTCCTCGACGAGGTCACCTCGGCGCTTGACCCCGAGCTCGTCGGGGACGTGCTCGGAGTGCTGCGCGATATCGCCGAGACCACGGACATCACGATGCTGCTGGTCACACACGAGATGCAGTTCGCCCGCGACGTCTCTCACCGCGTGATGATGTTCGACGGCGGTCAGGTGCTCGAAGAGGGTCCGCCGGATCAGATCTTCAACAATCCGCAGCACGAGCGCACGCGCAAATTCCTCTCCAGCGTGCTCTAATCCTCTGCGGCGCTCACTTCGTCCGGCTCTGCGACGAGCTGGACGAAGTGGATCGCGGTCTCGCCGAAGGTCTTCGCCCGAAATACCTCCAGCCCGTCGGGCATCGTCGGCTCCGGCGAACGCGCGGCACGTTCGACGACGACGATGGACTCCATGTCCAGGTGTGTGCTCAGCCGTCTGAGGATCTGCGTGACAGCGTCCTCTCCCAACGGGTATGGCGGATCCATGAACACGAGGTCGAAGACACGTGACTCCGGATTCTCCGGTCCGGGCAGTCCGGCGAGAAAGTGGAGCACGTCCCCGGTGTGGACCTCGGCCGAATGGTCGAGACCGAGCTTGTCCGCATTGGATTCCAGAGCGCGAGTCGCAGCCAGGGATGAATCGACGAAGTCGACTTGTGCTGCGCCCCGCGACATCGCCTCGAATCCGAGTCCACCGGAACCGGCGAAGAGGTCGAGGACGTTCGCTGCAGGCAGCACCCCGTAGCCGTCGAGCATGGAGAACAGGGACTCCTTGACGCGGTCGGACGTCGGTCGGGTGTTCGCCCCCGACGGTGACGACAGTCTGGCGCCCTTATGTGCGCCGGCGATGATTCTCATATCTGCTCCCTCAGCCTGCCTCGATGAAGTGGGCGTCGTCCTCGGGCAGGACGCGCCTGATGAAGGCCTTGAGCGCGGGCACCGCTTCCAGTGTCGGGTCGACCGCGACGATCTGCTCAGCGATCGTCTTCGCTTCGGCGACCATCTCGGAGTCGCGGAGGATCGACAGATGCCGCAGCGACGACCCACCCCATTGGGAGCCGCTGAGCACATCGCCTTCGCCTCGGGCGTCGAGATCGTATTCGGCCAGAGCGAAGCCGTCAAGCGTCTCGGCCACGGCCTGCAGCCGTCCATAGCTCTCATCCTCAGCACTCATCTCGGTGAGCAGGAAGCACAGGGCCGAGCTGCCGTCACGTCCGACGCGTCCGCGCAGCTGGTGCAGCTGTGCGACACCGAAGTTCTCGGCTTCGATGATGACCATCATCGTCGCCCTCGCTACGTCGACGCCGACCTCGATGACCGTCGTCGAGACGAGGATCTCGATGTCGCCTTTGACGAAGTCCGCGAGCACCCGGTCCTTCTCCGCCGTCGACATCCGCCCATGCAGCAGACCGAACTTCAGACCAGCCAGTTCCGGGGTCTCAGACAGCTTCCGTGTGATGTCTTCGATGCCCTGCTTCTGTCCGACTACGTCCCCGGACTCCGGATCTTCGATATCCGTCGGTTCGATTCGCGGGAAGACGACGAAGACCCCCTTCTCAGCCTCGACGGTCTGCCGCATGAGCTCCCGAACCCGGACGTACCAGGCAGGTTGGTCGACGATCGGCACCACATGGGTGGCGACGTCCTTCGGCCCCGCCGGCATCTCGTCGAGCGTCGAGATATCGAGGTCGGCGAAGACTGTCATCGCCACGGTGCGCGGGATCGGCGTCGCCGACATCACGAGAGTATGCGGGGTGGTGTCCCCGCCCTTCGCACGCAGCGCTTCCCGCTGTTCGACACCGAAGCGGTGCTGTTCGTCGACGACGATGAGACCGAGATCTGAGAACATCGTCGACTCCGACAGCAGCGCATGCGTGCCGACGACGATGTCGATGTTCCCGGCGACGAGGTCGAGGGCGAGTTCGCGACGGTCCTTCGCCGGCATCGACCCGGTCATCAGCGCCACCGTCACCTGGTCGTCGTCAGCCAGCAGCGGCGACAGCGCCATCTGCTCGTCGAGGAATGTCTGGATCGAGTGGAAATGCTGAGTGGCGAGCACCTCG
Source organism: Brevibacterium sp. OS20 (assembly GCF_056837565.1). Classification (NCBI taxonomy): domain Bacteria; kingdom Bacillati; phylum Actinomycetota; class Actinomycetes; order Micrococcales; family Brevibacteriaceae; genus Brevibacterium; species Brevibacterium sp. OS20. The sequence goes on from NZ_CM166367.1 coordinate 2,720,322, forward strand.
GTGGGGGCGAGCATGGCGGCCTGGGCACCGGAGTCGACCGCAGTGAGCATGGCCCGCAGTGCCACGAGGGTCTTACCGGAACCGACGTCACCGTGCAGGAGCCGGTGCATCGGCCGGTCCGCGGCCATGTCCTCAGCGATCTCCTCGCCGACCCTGACCTGAGAGGCGGTGAGGGTGAAGGGCAGGTCTTCGTCGAACCGGCGGCTCTTCGTCCCCTGCGTGAGCAGCGGCGTCGCCTTCTCGTCGGCCAGTTTCGCTTTGCGGGCGGCGAATTCGGTCTGCAGGGCGAGCGCCTCTTCCCATTTCCACCTCAGCCGGGCCCGTTCGACGTCCTCGATCTTCCGCGGTCGATGCATGTCTTCGAGAGCTGTGCGCAGGTCCGGCAGCTCATGAGCGTCCCGCAGCCCCTTCGGCAGCGGATCCTCGAACTCCTCGGGCCCAGCGACGGTGAGCAGGGTCTTGATCGAACTCCACAGCCGGGACTGTGCGATCTTCTTCACAGCCGGGTAGATGGGGAACGGCGAGTTGAGGTCCTCGGGAGTCCACTCATGGTCATCCTCGGTGCGGTTGAGCCACACCGGAGACGCTAGCGTCAGCTGCCCACGGAACGATTCCACCTTGCCGCCGAAGACGACGGTCAGTCCCGGCTTCAGCGACTTCTCCAACCAGTACTGGTTGAAGAACGCGATCTTCATCGACTGCTTCCCGTCATGGACGATGACCTCGGTGATCGTGCCTTTCCGCTGTTTCATCCGCCGCGTCTCCACCCGGATGACTTCGGCCTGGATGATCGCGGTTTCCCCCAGGGGCAGATCCCCGAGTTCCGTGCGCTCCCCGGGGACGAGGTAGCGCCGCGGGAAGAAGCGGAGCAGGTCGGTGACCGAATGCACCCCACGTTTGGCCAGGTTCTTCCGATCGCCCGGCCGGAAGTTGTCTTCGAGCCGGGTCGTCATTCGACCCCCATGATCACGAGCACTCCGGAGTCTCTGGCATCGATGTCCTGGAAGTGGACGGTCTCGTGTGACTTCTGGATCCAGTCACGCAGGTGGTCGAGCACCTCCGGTGCGCAGTCGGGTCCGTGGACGACGGTGAGCAACTCTCCCCCGGCCCCGAGCAGCCGATCAGCGAGCTTCTCCACCAAGGTCCGCAGCTCCGTGCTCTGGGTCTTCGCGCGGCCTTCGATGAAGACCCGGTAGAACTGTGCCGGATGAGCCGCCACTGCCGTGCCCCCACCCGGACCGAGAGCCGTGGCAACGCCCGGAACGCCATCCGAAGTCGATCCTTCGTCCTCGCGGATCACCGGCAGCATCCCCGTCGGAGGGTCGGTGGCGAGCTGATCGGCCGAGTAGATCGTGCCCACCCTCGTGCCCGCGGCCGCTTCGGTCATATCGGCGAAGATCTCCCCCGCCGGAGCGAACGGATCGTAGACGGCCAGGGCCGAGAGCAGGGTGCCGACGTTGCGGGAGCGCACGACGTGCGCACCCAGCCCTGCCAGGGACTTCAGCGCCGAGGTGGAGCTGGGGATGACGATGACCTCCCGGTCCTCGGCGGCGATGAGTTCGGACATCGTCTCGAACAGGTCGCCCACCTCCGGAGTCAGCGCCGTGGCCCCGTTGAGCGCGGTGTGCATGAGCAGTCCCGTGCCCTTGACCAGGGCGATGAGCTTCGTCTCGCCCTCCTCCTCGTGCATCCGCAGGTCTTCCATGTCGAGCCGGGCGATCCCGTATTCGCCGAGGCGGTCGATGACGGTCGCGGCGGTCGTTTCGTCGGCGACGTGGACGTGGACCTTGGCCGCGTTGATGACGATCGAGGTCCCGCCGAGGCGGTCGAGATCCTCGGCGAGCGAGTCCGCGGGGGTGTCGGTGAGGATGGCGACGATCTCGAGTTCGTCGGCGGTGGCTTCGTGGATGATCTTCGGGGCGCGGGCCACCTCGGCGAGCATCGAATCCTGCGGGGTGCGGCCGGTGACGGTGGCGTAGAGGAGGTCGAAGAGTTCGACGATTCCCGTCGATCCGGCGTCGACGACCTCGGCTTCGCGCAGCACGGTGAGCTGTCCGGTGGTCTCCCGCAGCGCCGACCGGGAGCGTTCGCGCACTGCCGCGATGACGTCGATCAGGGAGGCTCCGTCGTCGGCTTGCTCACGGGCCTCGGTGGCCATGGCGTCGAGCACAGTGAGCATGGTGCCGTCGACGGGTCGGGCGACGGCGGCCCGCGCTCGGTCGGACGCGGTCTCCAGGGCGGTGGCCATGGCGTCGGCGGTGGCCACGGTGACTCCGGCCAGAGCATCGGCGACTCCCTGCAGAGCGACAGCGAGGATGAGTCCGGAGTTGCCGCGCGCACCACGTCCGGCTCCGGCGGCCAGTGCCGCGACGACCTGTGGGAGGGTGACGGGGCCGGTGAGCTCTTCGACGGCGAGGTAGGCGGCGCGCAGGGTGTGGTACATATTCGTGCCGGTGTCGCCGTCGGGGACGGGGAAGACGTTGAGCTCGTCGATCTCGGTGCGTTCCTTGCGCAGCCGGTCGACCGCACGGCGGGCCCAGCGCGCGGCCAGACGACCGTTGAGGCTGATGGCGTTGCTCATGTCACTTCCCGAAATGGCTGAAACCGCTCGCCGGCACGGGTGTGCCGTCGAGGCTGACATCGTGTCCGGTGCGGATCTCACCGATTCTCCGCCAGCCTACTCCAGGCACGGCGGACGGCGGCGCAGACGCGGCGAAGCCGTGATCCTCTCCCCCGTCGAGCACCCAGGACAGCGCCAGATCCTCTGCCGTCGTGGCCACCTCCGTTATTCCGACCCCGTCGCCTGACCCTCCAGTCGCCCGTGTTTCGAGCACGAATTCGGCTGCGGGCAGCAGCGGGTCGACGAGGTCGCTCAGCAGGGAACGGTCAAGGTCGATTCCCGCCCCCGAGGCGGTCGCCACCCGGGCGAGGTCGAGGCTGAGCCCGTCGGAGACGTCGATCATCGCAGAGGCCCCGAGCGTGGCCAGCGCACCGTAGTCAGGCTGTGGCGCCAGCTGGGTGTCGATGAGCGAGCGGAGTTCCGGTCCGGCGGTGTCAGGTCGCGCTCCGGCGAAGAGCAGGTCGAGCCCGGCGGCGGATCGACCGACCGTTCCGGCCAGGTAGAGCGAATCCCCTGGCTGGGCGCCGGAGCGCAGAATTGCGGACTCCTCGCCCACGGTCCCGAGTGCGGTGATGGCGATGACGATGAGACCCGAGGACGACAGGTCCCCGCCGATGATCGGCACCGTGCAGTCCAAAGCCGTCCCTGCTCGTTCCGCTTCGTCGAAGAGCCCGGAGTACAGGGCTTCGAGGCAGGCGATGTCCGTGTCATCCGGAACGGCGACGGAAACGAGCAGTCCGTGCGGGATCGCTCCCATGGCACAGACGTCGGCCAGGTTCTGGGCCGCTGCCTTGACTCCGAGCTTCTTCCAGTCCAACCACTCGCGAGTGAAGTCCTCGTTTTCCACGAGCATGTCCGCGGTCGAGACGAGTCGACCCTCAGGTGCGGTCACGGCCGCATCGTCTCCGGGTCCGACGATCACGTGCGTGCTGCTGGGGTTACGGCCCAGCACGCGGGAGATGATGTGTGATTCGCCAAGTTCGGACAGTCGGGTCATGGCTCCAGGTTATCGGGCGATACGGTAGTCCTATGAGATCTCGCCCTGCTTCGACGCGCCGCAACGCCCGGCCCGCGCACCGTCGTCGTTCTCTCACCTTCGTCGCATTGGCCACGGTGCTCACCGGTCTGGCGGTGACCGGGTGTTCGCGCACCGTCATCGTCGAACCGGCCAAGGATGCTGCGAATCCGAAGTGTGCCGACATCCTGCTCACCCTGCCCGATGAGATCTCGGGTGAGAAGGCACGCACGACCTCCTCGCAGGGCACGAAGGCGTGGGGAGATCCCAACGTCGCGGTGCTGCGCTGCGGAGTCACTCCCCCCGGGCCGACGACAGATCAGTGCGTGAGCGTGTCCGGAGTCGATTGGATCTCGAAGCCGGTCGAGGACGACGATTCGACGTGGAGGTTCACCAGCTACGGGCGAACCCCCGCCGTCGAGGTGCTCGTCAACCGCAAGGCCGAGTCAGGCAATGACGTGCTCGCCGCGATCTCACCGACCCTGTCGAAGTTCCCTCCGGAGAACGAGTGCGTCGGAGCCGAGGACATCGCCGGCTAGAGCGCCCACCGAAGACGCGATTGCTCCACGGAGGCGGTTGCTCCGCGGCATCCGCTTCTACTTCGCGCGAGCGTGGTCGATCAGGGCGATCGAGATGAGTTCGCCGATGAGTTCGGAGTATTCGAGTCCCGACTGCGCCCACATGAACGGGTACGCCGAGGTGGGAGTGAACCCGGGAAGGGTGTTGAGTTCGTTGATGACGACCTCGCCGGTGTCCGTGACGAAGGTGTCGACGCGGGCCAGACCGGTGCAGTCGAAGAGACGGAACACCGAGGCGGCCAACTCCTGAACCCGGGCGGTCACCGTCTCGTCGAGATCGGCCGGACAGGTGACCTCTGCGGCGGCGAGGTCGAGGTACTTGGCGTCGAAATCGTAGAAGGAGTGGTCGCCGCTCACCCGGATCTCTCCGGGAGAGGACACTCGCAGCTCCGTGTCATAGACGGAACCGAGCACGGCGCATTCGACCTCACGACCGCTGACCTCGGGTTCGACGATGACCTTGGAGTCGTGTTCGAAGGCACCGAGCAGGGCGGCTTCGAGGTCGGCCGCCTCGGCGACCCGGCTGACTCCCATGGACGATCCGGCACGGGCGGGTTTGACGAATACGGGCAGGCCGAGCGCGGCCACTCGTCTCTCCGCCTCCGCGCGGTCTGCGGCCCACATCGTCTCGGTCACGAGCTCCCACGGGCAGGTGGGGACTCCGGCGTGGGCCATGAGTGACTTCGTATAGTGCTTGTCCATGCTCGCGGCGGAGGAGAACACTCCGGAGCCGACGAACGCGGTGTCGCTGAGTTCGAACAGTCCCTGCAGGGTTCCGTCCTCGCCGAAGCGGCCGTGCAGGAGTGGGAAGAATACGTCGACGGCACCGAGTTCGGTGTAATTGCCCTCGGCATCGCGCTGCAGCAGCGGTGACCCGTCGGCGGAGACCGGAGGAATCACCTCGGTGCCGTTGTCCGTGACCTCGGGCATGGCTTGCGGGTCGAAGCGCATGCTCGCCCAGTCGTCGACGACCCGCCACACACCGGTCTTCGTGATGCCGATCGGCAGAACATCGAAGGCATCGGCGTCGATGGCACCGATCACCCCGGCCGCGGTGACGCAGCTGACGGAGTGCTCGCTCGAACGGCCTCCGAAGAGGACTGCGACAAGGGGCCGGTGATCGTTGTCTGCCATGAGTTTCCTTGCTGAAGTGGTACTCCCGTGCACTCGGACCGGACACGGGTGCGCACAGCGGGTCAGGTGTGCGCGGACTGAAAGACTTTAGCTCACTTGGCCTCGTACGTGCATTCCAGCCACGCCCGGCCGATGCCCTTGAAGAACATGTTGAAGCCGGCGAAGGCAGGTGTTGCGGATTCGTCGATGCCCAGCGGTTCGGCCAGAGCGGTGACGATGAAGAAATAGCGGTGCGGTCCGTGGCCCTCCGGCGGGGCGGCACCGACGAAGCGGGGTTCGCCGGCGTCGTTGCGCAGGGTCACGGCACCGCTGGGCAGGAGGTCGGCGGCCGGGTCACCGGCGTTGGCCTCCAGGCTCGTCACCGAGGCGTCGAGGTCCGTGACGACCCAGTGCCAGAAGCCCGAGCCGGTGGGAGCGTCGGGGTCGTAGCAGGTCACGGCGAAGGCCTTGGTCTCTTCGGGGAACCCGGACCAGGACAGCTGCGGCGAGACGTCCTCACCGCCGGGCACGCCCATGGCGCCGGAGAGCTGGGGGCCGGTGAGCACCCCACCGTCTTCGATGTCGGTGCTCGTCAGCGTGAAGGTGGGAAGTTCGGGAAGGTTGAAGAACGGTGAGTTGGCGCTCATTTGTGCTCCTAGTTTTCCAGCGGGTGCCTGAGACTCGGTGTGGCTCAGGCAGGTGGTCCTTCGTGCTTACGCTTCCGAGACAACAGCAATCCGGCGAGTTCGTCAACCTGCAGTTTTCCGCTGAGCACCGCACAGACCGCCTCGGTGATGGGCAGGTCGACGCCGTTGCGTCGCCCCAGGGCGAGGACGGCAGGAGCGGATTTCACGCCTTCGGCCGTCTGCGAGGTGTGGGCGATGACATCGTCGAGGCTCATCCCCTCACCGAGGTGGCGTCCGAAGGTGCGATTGCGCGACAGGGGCGAGGCGCAGGTGGCCACGAGGTCGCCGAGTCCGGCGAGTCCGGACAGGGTGTGCGCCTCGGCGCCCATGGCCGCAGCCAGGCGAGAGGTTTCGGCGAGCCCGCGGGTGATGATCGACGCCTTCGAGTTGTCGCCGAGCTTCTGTCCGTCGGCGATGCCCACGGACAGGGCGATGATGTTCTTGATCGCACCGCCGATCTCGACGCCGACGACGTCGGTGTTCGTATACGGGCGGAAGTACGCGTTCGCGCTGATCTCCGCGACCACCTCGGCGGTGGTGATGTCGGAGGACGCGACGACGGTGGCGGTGGGCTGCCGGTCGGCGATCTCCCGCGCCAGATTGGGTCCGGAGACGACGGCGATCTGGGATTCGTCGACCTCGGCGACCTCGGCGATGACCTCGGACATGCGTTTGCCGGTGTCGACCTCGATGCCCTTCATCAGGCTCACGAGCTTCACACCCTCACGCAGATGCGGCTTCCACCGGGTGAGGTTCTCCCGCAGGGTCTGGGCGGGCACGGCGAGGACGATGACCTCGGCGTCGGTGACCGCGGCGATATCGTCAGCGGTCGCACTCAGCCCCTCGGGCAGGAGTCGCTCGCCCAGGTAGCGCTCGTTGGTGTGCGTGGAGTTGATCTCTTCGGCGACCTCGGGACGGCGGGCCCACAGGGTGACGGGGAATCCGGCGTCGGCGATGACCGCGGCGTAGGTGGTTCCCCACGATCCGGCTCCGAGGACGGTGATCTTGTCGACGCTCATTCGCCAGTCTCCTTAGCTGTGAAACGCTGCGGCAGTTCGCGTTCGGACAGTTCGGCCACCATCGCCGCCACGGTGTTCTTCACACGCTGGGAGAGGTCTCCCATCGTCTTCTTCTCAGCCCGGTGATCCCACAGATCCGAATAGTCGATGGCGGGGCCGAAGGCCACGACGGAGTCATGGCTGAAGGGGCGGAAGCGGACCTTCTTCTGCCCACGCGGGTAGACCGTGTCCAGTCCCCAGTGGGCGACGGGGATGATCGGGGCTCCGGTCTCCAGCGCCAGCCGGGCAGTGCCGGTCTTGAAGTGCTGGGGCCACAGCTCCGGGTCCTTCGTCAGCGTGCCCTCGGGGTAGATGACGACGGTCTGGCCGTTCGCCAGGGCGTCCTTCGCATATTCGAGGGAGTCCCCGGCCGAGGCCGAGGCGCGCAGCACCGGGATCTGCCCGATGGTCTTGAGGATCTTGCCGAGCACCCCGGTGAACAGCGTCGACTTCGCGAGGAAGTGCGGCATCCGACCGTTGCGCTTCAGCGCCAGCCCCACGAGGATCGGGTCGAGATGGTTGGCATGGTAGGCGGCGGCGATGATGCCCGTGCCGGCCGGCGGCAGGTGCTCGACTCCCCGCACGCTCATCTTCGTGGCCGTGCGCATGAGCCCGAAGGCCGCTGTGGCGGCGACGGTGCCGGCCCGGTTCTGGGACCGCACCGAGGCGGGATCGAAGGAGACGAGATCGTGGTCGTTCGCGTCCGGTTCGATGTCGGCGCTCATGCGGAGACCTCGGCACCGAGTCCGGTGAGTTTGTCGAGGAAGTTCTCGTAGCCGCGGTTGATGAGTTCGATGCCGTGGACTTCGCTCGCACCCTGGGCAGCCAATGCGGCGATGAGGTGGCTGAAGCCGCCGCGCAGATCGGGAACGTCGATGCGGGTGCCCTTGAGGTCGGTGGGTCCGGAGATCACGGCCGAGTGTTGGTAGTTCCGTCGTCCGAAGCGGCAGGGAGTGCCGCCGAGACATTCGCGGTAGAGCTGGATCTGCGCACCCATATCGCGCAGGGCGTCGGTGAAGCCGAAGCGGTTCTCATACACGGTCTCGTGGATGATCGACAGACCTTCGGCCTGAGTCATCGCGACGACCAACGGCTGCTGCCAGTCGGTCATGAAGCCGGGGTGGACGTCGGTTTCCAGCGCAAAGGATCGGAGTTTGCCGCCGGGGTGGCGGAAGCGGATGCCGTTCTCCTGCACATCGAATTCTCCGCCGATCTTGCGGAAGACGTTGAGGAACGTGATGAGCTCCGGCTGGCTGGCGCCTTCGACGAAGATGTCTCCGCCGGTGGCCAGTGCCGCCGAGGCCCAGGACGCGGTCTCGTTGCGGTCGGGCAGGGCGCGGTGGATGAACCCGCGGAGGGTGTCGACGCCTTCGATGCGCACAACGCGGTCGGTGTCGACGGTGATGATCGCGCCCATCTTCTGCAGCAGCGCGATGAGATCCATGATCTCCGGTTCGATGGCCGCGCCCCGCAGCTCGGTCACGCCTTCGGCGCGGACCGCGGTCAGCAGCACCTGTTCCGTGGCACCGACGGAGGGGTAGGGCAGTTCGACCTTGGTGCCCTGCAGGCGGCTGTGCGCCTTGAGCATGATGCCGCCGGGGGTCTTGTCGACCTCGGCTCCGAACTTGCGGAGCACATCGAGGTGGAAGTTGATGGGGCGGTCGCCGATATGGCAGCCGCCGAGGTCGGGGATGAACGCCTGACCGAGGCTGTGCAGGAGAGGTCCGCAGAAGAGGATCGGGATGCGAGAGGATCCGGCGTGGGCGTCGATGTCGACGATGGAGCCCTGAGCCACATCGGCCGGGTCGAGGTGGAGTTCGCCGTCGGGCTGGTCCCCGTCGGGGCCGGAGGTGACGCGGACTCCGTGGAGTTCAAGGAGTCCGGTGACGATCTCGACATCGCGGATGTTGGGCACGCCGCGCAGCACGGACGGGGTCTCACCGAGCAGAGAGGCCACCATCGCCTTGGGCACCAGGTTCTTGGCGCCGCGGACTCGGACGGTGCCGTCCAGCGGATTTCCCCCACGTACTTCGAGCATGTTCCTCCCTGATTCCGATGATCGGATCCGGGCGGGATGCCACCCGGAGACGGTGCCCCACGATTGCCGCGGGCACCGTCCTAGACTAACCCAGCCGACGGTATCCCACCGATTCGCCGAGGATGCCCACCGTCACGTCCGGACGTGTGACGGTGGGCATCCTCGGCGGGGTGGAAACGGTACGGGTGGGCCGGCTTAGGTGAGGGTCAGACCTTGGCGGGCAGGGTCGTCGGCTTGAAGGCGAAGCGGGAGGATTCGTAGGCGACGATCTCGTCTTCCTTGGCCAGGGTGAGGCTGATGTCGTCGTGGCCTTCGAGCAGGCGCCAGCGCGTGTAGTCGTCGATCTGGAAGGACACGGTGACGGTGTCGCACGTCACGGTCTTCTCGTTCAGGTCGACGGTGATCGAGGTGCCGGGATGGTTCTCGAGGATCTTCCAGATCAGTTCGATATCGGCCTGTTCGAGCTGGGCGGCCAGCAGGCCCTCTTTGCCGGAGTTGCCGCGGAAGATATCGCCGAAGCGGGAGGACAGGACGACGCGGAAGCCGTAGTCCTTGAGCGCCCAGACGGCGTGCTCGCGGGAGGAGCCGGTGCCGAAGTCGGGGCCGGCGACGAGGACGGAGCCGGATGCGAAATCGGGGTCGTTGAGGACGAAATCGTCGCCTGACCGCCACCGGTAGAACAGGGCGTCCTCGAAGCCGGTGCGGGTGACCCGCTTGAGGAACTTCGCGGGAATGATCTGGTCGGTGTCGATATTGGATCGGCGCAGAGGAACGCCGATGCCGGTGTGGGTGGTGAAAGCTTCCATGGCTCGTCCTCCTTTGTCAGTCGTTCGCCGAGACGGGTGTCAGGTTGAGGGACAGGCGGTTGTCGGCCCATTCCACGGGTTCGGCATCCCGCGGCAGGTCGGCGACGTCGCCCGGTGAGGAGAGCGTGCCGCGCACCGCGGTGGCCGCGGCCACGAGCGGTGAGACGAGGTGGGTGCGCCCGCCCTTGCCCTGGCGGCCTTCGAAGTTGCGGTTCGAGGTCGAGGCGCAGCGTTCGCCTTCGGCCAGCTGGTCCGGGTTCATCCCTAAGCACATCGAGCAGCCGGCGAAGCGCCATTCGCCGCCGAAGTCCTTGAAGATGACGTCGAGGCCCTCTTCTTCGGCCTGGAGTCGGACCTTCGCGGAGCCGGGAACGACCATGAAGCGGACGTTGTCGGCCTTCTTGCGGCCGCGGACCACCTCGGCGGCGGCCCGGAGATCTTCGATCCGGGAGTTCGTGCAGGACCCGAGGAAGACGGTGTCGACGTCGATCTCGCGCAGCGGCGTGCCCGGGGTCAGGCCCATATAGGCCAGCGCATTGGCGGCTGCGGCTTTGTCGTTCTCGTCGGTGAAGTCGTCGGGGCTGGGCACGCTCGCCGACAGCGGCAGGCCCTGGCCCGGGTTCGTTCCCCAGGTGACGAAGGGTTCGATGTCTTCGGCCTTGAGGACCACCTCGGCGTCGAATTCCGCGCCTTCGTCGGTGTAGAGGGTCTTCCAGTACTCGACGGCCGCGTCCCAGTCTTCGCCTTCGGGGGCGTGGGGACGGCCCTTGACGTATTCGAAGGTCGTCTCGTCGGGGGCGACCATTCCGGCGCGGGCGCCGGCTTCGATCGACATATTGCAGATCGTCATCCGGGCTTCCATCGACAGCTGGCGGATGGCCGAGCCGCGGTATTCGAGCACGTAGCCCTGTCCCCCGCCGGTGCCGATCTTCGCGATGATGGCGAGGATGATGTCCTTGGCGCTCGAGCCTTCGGGCAGGTCGCCGTCGACGGTGATCGACATCGTCTTGAAGGGCTTGAGGCTGAGCGTCTGCGTGGCGAGCACGTGTTCGACCTCGGAGGTGCCGATGCCGAAGGCGAGCGCTCCGAAGGCGCCGTGGGTGGAGGTGTGCGAGTCGCCGCAGACGACGGTGGTGCCCGGCTGGGTCAGACCCAGCTGCGGTCCCACGACGTGGACGATTCCCTGGTCGGCGTCGCCGAGGCTGTGCAGGCGGATGCCGAATTCCTCGGCGTTCTTGCGCAGGGTGTTGATCTGCGTGGCCGAGGTCGGTTCGGCGATCGGCTTGTCGATGTCCCACGTCGGGGTGTTGTGGTCCTCGGTGGCGATGGTGAGGTCGGGGCGGCGCACTGGGCGCCCGGCGAGTCGGAGTCCGTCGAAGGCCTGCGGGCTGGTCACCTCGTGGACGAGGTGGAGGTCGATGTAGATAAGGTCCGGCGCACCGTCAACACCTCGTGAGACGACGTGATCGGCCCAGACCTTCTCGGCCAATGTGCGTGGCATGGTTCCTCCCGCCGGTGCAGGGATCTCTGCACCCGATGTAGACCTGACGGGCCGAGGTACGGCGCGTCGATGAACTGCGATGTGCGCACTGGAGTGAGTGCGTATTCGAAATCTACTCGCCCGTATCGCAATGCGAACTTGCATCTCGCCCACTGAGACGCGCACAATGGTGCCTATGACAAGCAATGGTAGCGGCGTCGGGGTCATCGACAAGGCCGCAATGGTTCTCTCCGCACTTGAGGCCGGACCCGCCTCTCTCGCCGAATTGGTGACGCTGACCGGACTGGCACGCCCCACTGCCCACCGCCTGGCTGTTGCCCTCGAATTCCACCGCATCGTCGGTCGCGACCTGCAGGGACGTTTCGTCCTCGGGCCGCGTCTGGCCGAGCTGTCGTCGGCCGCCGGCGAGGACCGCCTGCTGGCCGCGGCCGGGCCGGTGCTCGGTCAGCTGCGCGATCAGACGGGTGAGTCCGCTCAGCTCTTCCGCCGTCAGGGCGATCTGCGCCTGTGCGTGGCCGCGGCCGAGCGCCCCGTGGGTCTGCGCGACTCCGTGCCGATCGGCGCGACGCTGTCGATGCGCGCCGGTTCTGCGGCTCAGGTGCTGCTGGCCTGGGAGGAGCCGGACCGTCTGCACACGGGCCTGCGGGGTGCCCGGTTCTCCGCGACCATGCTCTCCGGGGTCCGCCGCCGAGGCTGGGCCCAGTCCATCGCCGAACGCGAACGGGGGGTCGCCTCGGTGTCGGCTCCCGTGCGCGGTCCGAGCAATCGGGTGGTCGCAGCCGTCTCGATCTCCGGACCGGTCGACCGGCTCACCCGCCAGCCCGGCCGCCTGCACGCGAAGTCGGTCATCGACGCCGCGCGTGCGCTGACCGAGGCACTCGTGCGCGGCTGAGTCCGACTCAGCTCCCATCGCACCTCGCCCAGCGGCGAACGGGTTGACCGCGGGCCCGGAGGATCATCCCTCCGGGCCCGCGGTCGTGCCTCGTCCTTGAAGTCGGCCCGACCTCCGGGCTTGTACTATGGCCCCATGATCGCCGCTCAGAGACGCAACATCATCGTCGATACGATCGAGAGAGACGGCGCCGTCTCCATCACTTCCCTGTCGGAGAAGCTCGATACTTCGGCCGTGACCATCCGCCGGGACCTCGATCAGCTCGCCGAGGAGGGCAGACTCATCCGCACCCACGGCGGCGCCGTTCTCGCCTCGAGCGCGCGGGAGTCGAGCTATGCGGAGAAGCTCGAGCAGGCTCTGGCCGAGAAGACGGCGATCGCGCGTGCTGCAGCGGCCCAGGTGCGCAACGGCGACGTCGTGGCGCTGGGGCCGGGAACGACGACCGAACTGCTGGCCAAGGAGCTCGTGACGCGTTCGGGTCTGCGCGTGGTGACGAATTCGCTGCTCGTCGCCGAGGCCATGGTCTCCTCCCCCGACAACGAGGTCATCGTTGTCGGCGGTCTGCTGCGCCATTCGATCCGGGCCTTCGTCGGCGGCGGCACTGTGTCTCAGCTGCTCGGCCTGCGCGCCGACACCGTCTTCCTCTCCGGGAACGGACTGGCCGCGGACTTCGGGCTCTCGACTCCCGCCTTTCCTGTCGCCGATACAGATCGGGCCATGGCCGCCGGGGCAGGGCGCGTCACCGCGCTCGTCGATCACACGAAGGTCGGTCTCCGCTCATCGGTGCTCACTGTTCCGACCGAGCAGATCCAGCAGCTCATCACCGATTCGAAGAGCGAGGAATCCGAACTCACCGCCCTGCGCGAGGCGGGCGTTGAGGTCGAGGTCGTCTGACCCTCGCCAGCAAACGATCAAAACTGTTCAGGTTCGATCACTAGCGATCAGGCTCACAATCCTCTAAAGTGTCCACTCGGGTGTCATACACCACACGCAGCCATGCACTGACGCATTACGAAGCGATGCACTGACGCATATGGAGGAACCTTGGAAGCAATCCGCTTGGACGCACAGTGGATCGACTATCTGCTGATAGCGATCTACTTCATCTTCGTCCTCGGCATCGGCTGGTTCGCCAAGCGCGGGATCTCCTCGAGCATCGAGTTCCTCCTCTCCGGACGGAGCCTGCCTGCTTGGGTCACGGCTCTCGCGTTCGTCTCGGCCAACCTCGGCGCCGTGGAGATCATGGGCATGTCCGCCACGGGAGCCCAGTACGGAATGCCGACGATGCACTACTTCTGGATCGGCGCGGTCCCGGCGATGCTGTTCCTCGGCGTCGTAATGATGCCCTTCTACTACGGTTCGAAGGTCCGGTCGGTTCCGGAGTTCATGCGCAAGCGCTTCGGCACGGGCGCCCACCTCGTCAACGCGCTGTCCTTCGCCGTCGCACAGCTGCTCATCGCCGGCGTCAACCTGTTCCTGCTCGGCACGATCGTCAATCGCCTGCTCGGCTGGCCGCTATGGATCACTCTTATCGTCGCCGCCGCGATCGTCCTGTCCTACATCACCCTCGGCGGACTGAGTGCGGCCATCTACAACGAGGTGCTGCAGTTCTTCGTCATCGTCGCAGCCCTCCTGCCGCTCACCCTCATCGGCCTCAACCGCGTCGGCGGCTGGGACGGGCTGGTCGACCGAGTGAGCAATGACGGAATGCTCGGCGCCGAGCAGCTGAGCAGCTGGCCCGGCGAGCAGCTCTCCGGCTTCTCCAACCCCGTGCTCTCGGTCGTCGGCATCGTCTTCGGCCTCGGCTTCGTCCTCTCCTTCGGCTACTGGACGACGAACTTCGTCGAGGTCCAGCGCGCCATGGCGTCGAAGTCGATCAATGCCGCGCGCCTGACCCCGATCATCGGCGCGTTCCCGAAGATGCTCATCCCCTTCATCGTCGTCGTCCCCGGCATGATCGCCGCGGTCCTCGTGCCGCAGATGACGCAGTTCAAGGAGATCTCGGCCTCCATCGACGAGGCGACCGCGCTCGAACAGACGGGCGTGACGTACAACGATGCGCTCCTGCTGCTCATGCGCGAGGTCCTGCCCAACGGTCTCCTCGGTGTGGCGATCGCCGGCCTCCTCGCCGCGTTCATGGCCGGTATGGCCGCGAACATCTCCGCGTTCAACACGGTCTTCAGCTATGACCTGTGGCAGCAGTACGTGGTCAAGGACCGCGAGGACGACTACTACCTGAAGATCGGCCGCTGGGCGACGATCGGTGCCTGTGTCGTCGCGATCTTCACAGCGCTCATCGCGGGCAACTTCTCCAACCTCATGGACTACCTGCAGACGCTGTTCGGCTTCTTCAACGCCCCGCTGTTCGCCACGTTCATCCTCGGTATGTTCTGGAAGCGGATGTCGGCGACCGCCGGTTGGGTCGGCCTCGTCGGCGGCACGCTCTCGGCCGTGTTCGTGTTCATCCTCGCCGAGACCGGAGTCCTCGACCTGCCCGGCCAGGGTGCCGCATTCCTCGCGGCCAGCACAGCGTTCGTCGTCGACATCGTCCTGTCGGTGATCGTCACCCTGTTCACCACGCCGAAGCCCGCCGCGGAGCTGCGCGGACTCGTCTACTCGGAGACCCCGAAGTCCGATTTCGAGGACCTCAGCGAACCGAAGGCGCCGTTCTGGAAGCGCCCCGTGCCCGTCGCGGGTGTCGCCCTGGTGCTCGTCATCATCCTCAACGTGACATTCGGCTGAAGGAGCCAGTGAGACCATGAGCAAATCCAACGAACTGACCAAGACCGCAGGCGCCTTCGACGTCCGCAACTTCATCGGTGCGCTGCTGGCGATCTTCGGCGTCATCCTCACGATCGCCGGAATCGTCGGCTTCACCCCCGACGAAGCAGAGCGCACCGGCGGGGTCGATGCGAACCTGTGGACCGGAATCGGCCTCATCATCGCCGCAGCCGTCTTCCTCATCTGGGCGAAGCTGCGCCCGATCCGCATCGTCGAAACCCCCGACGACGCCGCAGGCGCGGCCGGCACCGACTGATCGCCTCAGTCTGCGTCGATCCGCTCAGAGCGCTGCCATCGCTGCAGCAACCTCGGGGGTGTCGGCGGTCGGTACGACGGTCGAGGCGTTCTCGAGGGTCAGCAGCCGGGCATCTGGAATCTCCCGGGCGAGCGCCACTCCATTGCCCACGGGGAAGAACGGGTCACGCCTGCCGTGCATGACCAGCGTCGGCACTCGCAGCTGCGGCAGTCGTTCTCGCCAGCGTGGCTGGCAATCGAGGCGGGAGAACACCATTCCCAGTTGATCGGCCAGATGAGCTTCCGGATCCGAGTTCTGTGTCGGAACTGAGCCCTGTTCTGAATCAGAGCTCTGCGTGCGTGCCCAGATCCGCGCGGCGACTGCCCGTGCCTCTTCAGGGTCGTCGCCGAGGATCCGTGCACCTTCGGCCATATAGTCGGCCACCGAGTAGACGTCCGTCCAGTCCGGCTGCGGTCGGGAGAAGAGCGGACCCATCGTCGCCTCATCATGATCCGGCAGGTCATCGTCGACCGGGCCGGGAGCGACCGGTCGGGTGCCGATGAGAGTGAGTGCCGAAAACGCCTTCGGATGGTCGAGAGCCGCGACCTGCGCAATCATTCCGCTGATACCGATTCCCGCGAGATGAGCGGGCCGACCGTCGAAGATCCGTGCGAGTTCGGCGGCATCAGCAGCAAGGTCCCGCAGGGTGTAGTCCGGTGATTCGAGGTCACCATGGCTCGAGGCCCCGGCATCCCGGAGATCGCAGCGCACAACGTGACGTCCCTGCTCTGCCAGCTGCTCGCACAGAGCATCGGGCCAGGACAGCATCGTCGGGGCGCCGAGGCAGAGAACCAGCGGCGCATCCGCCTCGCCGAACTCGTCGACGCCGAGGCTCACTCCATTGACGTCGCAGATATCCATGCCGCTCCCCCGCTCCGAGTTCATCCTCGTCTGAGGTTCAAGCATGAACCGCGTTGCTTCGAGAGGTCAATGCCTGCCCGGCTCGGCTGCACCGGCGGCTCAGCCGAAACAGGTTCGGCCGAATCAGGAGCTCAGTCGAAACGGGCAGCGCCCCGGCCGGCACTGACGGCGAAGATGTCCGGCTCCCCGTAGCCGTGCTCGGCGAATGCCGAGGTGACGGCATCGCCGACCTGTTCGACCCGGTCTGCGTGGATGAGGGCGATCGCGGAACCGCCGAAGCCGCCGCCGATCATCCGCGCGCCGAGCGCCCCGGCTCCCATCGCGGCGGCCACCGCCACGTCGAGTTCGACGCACGAGACCTCGTAGTCGTGCTGCAGAGATTCGTGGGAGGCCACCAACAGGTCGCCGATGGCACTGATGCGCGCGTCATGGTCGTCGCCGGTTGCTCGTTCATTGTCCTCGAGCAGTTCGACGGTGGCGCGGACCCGAGCGTTTTCGGCGATGACGTGGCGCACCCGCTTCCGCTGCTCCTCGGTCAGTTCGCTCAGGTCGACGTCATCGGCGAGTTCCCGCAGACTGTCGACTCCGAAGATCGCGGCGGACTCCTCACAGGTCCTCCGTCTGGCGCCGTACCCGCTTTCGCTGTGCGAGTGAGAGACCTTCGAGTCGATGACGAGGAGTATGAGCCCCTCGGCGTCGAGGTCGAAGGGAATCTGGCGAGCGCTGAGGTCACGGCAGTCGAGGAAGAGCGCATGCCCGGCCTCGGTCATGATCGACGCGGCCTGGTCGACGATGCCCGTCGGCGCACCGACGAAGTCGTTCTCGGCTCGCTGAGTCAGCAGGACTTTCTCCCGGTCGTCGAGGCCGAGGCCATACACCTCGTCGAGGGCGATGAGCACCGCGACTTCGAGTGCGTGCGATGACGACAGTCCGGCACCGACAGGCACGGTGGATTCGATATAGAGGTCGACTCCGCCGACCACCGTGCCGGTGGTCTTCGCGATCTCATCGACGACTCCCGCAGGATGACTCAGCCAACCGGGCAGGGTTCCGGGCACGAGTTCCGCGGCCGCGAACTGGCCGAACATTCTCTGGCCGGTGTCATCGCGATGGTCTGAAACGATGCGAATGCTCTCCCCACGCCGAGGCGGTTCCACAGATCCAGTGTTCCCTGCGTCATCGACCTGCTGCTCTGAGGCGTCCCCGCCTCGCCCGGCAGCGCCGTTGTCGGGTCGCCGACCGATGGCGACGTACACCGCCCGATCGATGGCGATCGGCAGGACGAAGCCGGCGTTGTAGTCGGTGTGTTCGCCGATGAAGTTCACCCTGCCTGGAGCACGGAAGGAACCGATCGGACGGTATCCGAACAGGGACTCGAACTCCTCGGCGAGGTGTCCGGGGGTCGGTGTGGATACGGCCTCGGGGGTCTCTGTGGTCATGAACGATCGTCTCCCGGGTCGAACGCCGAAGCCGTGCTCGCGTTCGCGCTCACGGGTACGGCTGCCCCGGCGAGGGGTTCCAGGGCCACGGCACGCAGTCTGGCTGCGGTCTCCTCGGCGGAGACGTCGCCGACGAAGGCACCCATGGCGGCCTCCGAACCGGCGAGGAACTTCAGCTTGTTCTCCGCACGACGGGGGCTCGTGATCTCGAGGTGGAGCCAGTCGGCGCGGCGGTCGGCACTGTTGACCGGCGCCTGGTGCCAGGCCGCGATATACGGTGTGGGACTCGGGTAGAGGCCGTCGATGCGGCGCAGCACCTCCGGATAGACGCGGGCCAGGTCGTCGCGTTCGGTCTCGTCGAGCTCGTCGACGCTTCCCACCTGGCGGTGCGGAACGAGGTGGACCTCGATCGGCCAGCGGGCCGCGAAGGGCACGAAAGCGGAGAAGTGATCGGTCTCAAGAATCATTCGCTCTCCTGCCTCGCGTTCGAAGGCGAGCACATCGCCGAGCAGCGGCCGACCGGTCCGGCGCAGGTGTTCATGCGCCCGGGCCGAGGTGATCGCGGTGTGCGGGGTGACATAGGGGTAAGCATAGATCTGACCGTGCGGGTGGTTCATCGTCACCCCGATCTCCTCCCCGCGGTTCTCGAACATGAAGACCTGTTCGATGCCCGGCAGCGCAGCGAGTTCGGCGGTCCGATTGGCCCACGCGTCGATGACGGTGCGGGCACGCGCGGTGCCGAGGCCCGCGAAGGAGCCGGTGTGCTCCGAGGAGAAGACGACGACTTCGCAGCGGCCGTATCCCGGTCCCGACAGCACGGAGGTCACGGTTTCGGCGGAGTCGGCGGCCGCCTCGGCGAAGGTGGTGTCCACGCTCTGCGCGGACGGAACATCACCGAGGCCGGGGCCGAGGGAGGGGAAGCGGTTCTCGAAGACGGCGACGTCGAAGTCCACTGCCGGGATCTCTGTGGGACGGTCCGTCGTCGACGGGCACAGCGGGCACTCGGCGGCGGCGGGCAGGTGGGTGCGGGTCTGTCGGTGGGTGGCCACGGCGACCCATTCGCCGGTGAGGACGTCGAAGCGCAGGGTTCCGCTGTCGGGGCGCGAATCGTGTGGCCGGGGGTCGGCGGCGATCGTCGGTGCAGGTGAGTCGGGGTCCTGGAAGAACAGGATCTCGCGACCATCGGACAGGTTCGCCCGGCGATGCGACGCTAGCATCAGACCTCCCAAAAGTTATCATTTTCGATCATAATGCTAACATCTGGCGGCCCGGATGCGTGCGGACGGCGTAGAATATCTGCAACTGTTCTTCCCGCGCTCGAGCACCCTGGAGACCCATGACCGCCACCATCGAACTCGCCTGTGACGAGTCAGCGGCGGTCATCTCCCCCATCGGCGCGAGCCTGGTTCGCTTCAGCGTCGGCGATCGTCCGGTCGTGGTGCCGATGAACGCGTTCGACGGAGCCGTGCTCGCCCCCTGGCCGAACCGGATCGATGGGGGTCGCTACGACTTCGCCGGGGACAGCTACCGGCTGCCGATCACCGAGCCCGAGCGGGGTACTGCCTTGCACGGCCTCGTCGCCGATGTCGAATGGTCCGTAGTCGAGCGCACCGAGTCGACGGTCAGTCTCGCATTCACGCTGGAGCCGACTGCGGGGTATCCGTTCAGGTTCGATCTGCAGGTGGATTTCGAACTCGCCGAGGCGGAGCTGCGCATGCGCGCACGTGCCCTGAACACGGGGTCGGCTCCCGCACCGTTCGGTTTCGGATTTCATCCGTGGCTCTCCCCGGGCACGGCCCCATCGGGTACAACCGACCCCGTTGACGGTGCCCTTGTCGATGAGGCTCAGCTCGTCATTCCCGCTGCGCGCTGGTACGAGACCGATGAGCGGCTTATCCCCACGGCTGTTCGCCCCTTCGATGACGGCACTGCCGTCCCGGCCGATCATGCCTCCGATGATTCGGCATGCATGGTGTGCAAGGACTTCCGGGCGCTGCGCCTCATCGGCGGCACGGTCCTCGATGATGCGTACGGCTCACCTCGGCGCGGTGACGACGGATGGTCGCGGGCACGGCTGAAGGGTGCAGATCTGCGCGAGGTCGTCGTCGGGATGGGGCCGGGGTTCCGCACCTGGCAGGCGTGTACGGGCGACGGCCTCGATGAGGATCTGGCACGTCGGGCGATTGCGATCGAGCCGATGACCTGTCCCCCGAATGCATTCGCAGCGGGCGAAGCCGGCGAGGACTTCGACGTCGTCGCCCCGGGTGACGAGCTTGTCGTCGAGTGGAGCATCGCTCTGACCGGGGCAGACGACACTTCGTGCTTCCTTCCGAAATGACAGTCGCCCTGCCGCGAGTCGGCGCATCCTGATAGGTTGCGACTACAGGCAGATATCAGGCGAGCGTGCCCTGTCCTGGGTGCGTTCCATTCTCGAAGGGGACACCATGTCGACACCGCAGAACCCGAACGACCCGAACAGCAGCTCGGCTGAGCAGAATCTCGACGGCCAGAACCCCGGTGCGAGCGACCAGCCGGAGAGTGCCCAGTCCGCCTCGGACCAGTCGGCGCAGAATCCTCAGGACACTCAGTTCCAGCCCAACCAGGATGCACCGGCATCGCAGCCTGGCCAGGATGCGCAGTTCCAGCCCGAGCAGCCCACCTATCAGCAGGGCACCTATGATCCCAATGCCTATCAGGCACAGGGGCAGCCGTACCAGCAGGGCGGGTATTCGCAGCCCGGCGCCTATCAGCAGGATCCTTATCAGCAGCACGCATACTCGCAAGGAGCGGCCCAGCAGCAGGCTTATGGTCAGCCTGCGTATGGTCAGCCTGGGTATGGTCAGGCTCCGCAGTCGGCGCCTCAGCAGGCTGGGTTCTTCAAGTCGCTGTTCGATATCCGCTTCGACAACTTTATCGCGGTGAAGTGGGCGGGCTTCATCTACATCATCGCGATCGTGGTCGCGGTCCTGTCCTATCTCGGGACTATCGTCGCCGGCATCACCACGGGAATCGCCGCAGGTTCGGCGTCGAGCTACCTCAGCGGCGGACCGAGCTTCAGCGTGCTTCCACTGATCCTGTCGATCATCTTCGGCTGGATCATCCCGGCCCTGTGGGTCATCGGCGTGCGTCTCGTGCTCGAGCTCATCGTCTCCAATATCAAGACTGCCGAACATACGAAGCGCATCGCCGATTCAGTCGGCCACTGACTCACTGCGCCCTATATTTCTGGTGCAGGAGCGGCTTCAATGTGCAGAAGTGGTGATCTCAATCAGTGCATATGAATCTTGAACCCGCAGATGCTGACACGGTGCAGGAACGCCCGTGAATTAGAGTGAGCCCCGCACCGAAATTCGATGCGGGGCTCAACCGTACCCCCGAGCAGATTCGAACTGCCGTTACCGCCTTGAGAGGGCGGCGTCCTAGGCCACTAGACGACGGGGGCTAGAACAACACTCCTGGACTGATCCAGACTGTGTCCGCTGGGCTACCAGGACTTGAACCTAGACTAAATGAACCAGAATCACTCGTGCTGCCAATTACACCATAGCCCAATGTTTTTCAAGGTTATCCCCGAGGAGATTTCCCTGAGCAACGAGATATAACTCTACACAAGCACCCCGCCTCCCGACAAATCCGAGAGGCTCCTTTTCAGTGTGACCTTCTTAACAGAATAGGCTCACCGCACCCGGCCCGTCGACAGGCCCAGAAGTCCCGCGCGCGCAGGCTCGCTCTGCCGGCCCCGACGGCCCCGGCCTCACCCGCGAGCGAGGCCGATGAGCCGGTCGAGGACCCGGTAGCCGTCGGCGCGCAGACCGTTGTGTTCGTACTCGTTCGTCACCCACGGCTGCACCCCGGAGAGATGCTCGGCCGTGGCCAGCGAATACTCCACCGGCACGTACGCGTCTTCGAAGTACACTGCCGCCGCACCACGCACCGAGGCGGCCTGCAGAGCGTCGACATCGTAGAGACCGGGCCACTGACGTGCGGCGACGAGCTCGGCCACCTCGGCGAAGGGCGTAAGCTCCGGATCCTCATGCAGCGACTCCGGCCCGGCATGCTCGCCGGCCAGCAGCGTCGGATCATTGACCACGGCATCGGGCATCGCCCTCCTGGCCGCCCAGTTCGTCACCGTGCCGTCGGCCCAGCAGGATTCGTGGATGACGGCATAGAGCGGGTTGCGCCCCGAGAACGGCAGAGACGCGGCAAGGTCATGCCGGAAAGCCCCCGAAGAGAAGTCGAGGTCGAGCAGATAATGCAGCTTCTCCGGACCATCCGAGGCGCCGAGGAAGTGCCCGAGCAGACGGATCCGCTCCGGCGTCGCCCGCGCTCCCCCGGGCAGGGCGAGACCGTCGCCGACAGACGCAAGGTCGCCGAGGCGCCGCATCTTCTCACGGTCGCCGGGGAACGCTGCGTAATACTGCTCGGACTTGCGGATCATGCCCTCCCACGTGCGTCCGTAGACGGTCGCCGGGTCGAGGCCGATCGCCGGCAGACCGCCGGTGAAGTACACCTCGTGAAGGGCACTCGAATGCGCGGAGATGTAGCGCAGAGTCGTGAAGCCGCCGAAGGACTGCCCCAGCAGGGACCAGGTTTCCGCGCCGAGGTGGCGGCGCAGGATCTCCGCGTCCTCGACGATCGAATCGGCACGGAAGAAGGACAGCGCCTCGGCGATCGCGGCCGGGTCGTCCCCTACCGTCTCCAGTCCGGTGATGGCCCCATCGACAGAGCCGATCGGATTCGATCTTCCGGTTCCACGCTGGTCGAGCATGACGACCTGGAATTCCTCGAGGGCACGCTTCACCCAGCCGCCGGGACCGCCGACGACGCCCGGGCGCGGGGCTTCCACGCCGGGCCCGCCCTGCAGGTACACGAGGTAGGGCTTCTGACTGTCCGCCTCGGTGGCGATGATCCGGGCGAACACGTCGATCGTATCCGGCAGATCCACCTTCCCCGAGGCGGCAGTCGCGGCGTTCTCCCCCGCCGAGGCGGCCTCCCCCGACCGTCCGAAATGGTCGAAGGGCACGGTGACCGTCACGTCACGGAAGTGCAGTCCCCCACGGGTCCAGTTCTTCTGCTCGACCATGGTCACAGCTGCGCCGCGAGTGCCTTGAGGCGCTTCAGCGAGGAGTCCTTGCCGAGGATCTCCATCGACTCGAACAGCGGTGGTGAGACCTTGCGGCCGGACACGGCCACACGCAGGGGTCCGTAGGCCAGGCGCGGTTTGATCTCCATCTCGTCGACGAGTTTCGCCGACAGCACCTCTTCGAGCTTCGCCGTGGTCCAGTCGTCGAGCCCTTCGAGGACCTCGATGGAGGCGGCGAGCACCTCGGGGGCGGAGTCCTTGAGCGTCTTCAGTCCGTCTTCGGCCATGACGAGGTCGTCATCGGAGGTGAAGAGGAACGCGAGCAGGTCGGGAGCCTCTCCGAGCAGCTTCATGCGGGTCTGCACGAGCGGAGCCGCCTCGTTGAGGATCGCCAGCTGAGCATCTGTCGGGGACTCTGGGAGCACCTCGGCGGCCTGGAGATACGGCACCAGACGGTCACGGAAGTCATCCGGCTCGAGGAGGCGGATGTGGTCGGCGTTGATGGCGGTGGCCTTCTTCACGTCGAAGCGGGCCGGGTTGGGCAGGACGTCGTGGATGTCGAAGGCCTCGGTGAATTTCTTGACGCTGAACACGTCGCGGTCGGGTCCGATGGACCAGCCGAGCAAGGCGAGGTAGTTGATGAGTCCCTCGGGGATGAATCCGTTCTCGCGATGGAGGAACAGATTCGATTCGGGGTCGCGCTTCGACAGCTTCTTGTTGCCTTCGCCCATGACGTAGGGCAGGTGGCCGAACTCGGGAGTCGCCTCGGCGATGCCGATGGCCTTGAGGTGTTCGTAGAGAGCGATCTGACGCGGGGTCGAGGACAGGATGTCCTCGCCACGGAGCACATGGGTGATGCCCATGAGCGCGTCGTCGACGGGGTTGACCAGGGTGTACAGCGGCTGGCCGTTGGCACGAACGACGACGAAGTCGGGAACGGTGCCGGCCTTGAAGGTGATGTCGCCGCGCACGAGGTCGGTGAAGGTGATGTCCTCATCGGGCATGCGCACGCGCCACACGGGTTCGCGACCCTCGGCGCGGAAGGCAGCCTTCTGCTCGTCGGTGAGGTCGCGGTCGTACCCGTCGTAGCCGAGCTTCGGGTCACGGCCTGCGGCCTTGTGCCGGGCTTCGACTTCCTCGTTGGTCGAGTAGGACTCGTAGATGTGGCCGCCGGCCTTGAGCTTCTCGATGACGTCGGCGTAGATCTCGCCACGCTGGGACTGGCGGTAGGGTCCGTTGTCTCCGCCGACCTCGATGCCTTCGTCCCAGTCCAGGCCCAGCCATTTCAGCGCCTCGACGACCTGACCGAAGCTCTCCTCGGAGTCACGTGCCGCGTCGGTGTCCTCGATGCGGAAGACGAACTTGCCGCCGGTGTGCTTGGCATAGGCCCAGTTGAACAGGGCTGTGCGGACCATACCGACGTGCGGGGTGCCGGTGGGTGATGGGCAGAAACGAACTTTGACGCTCACGATTGTCCTTTGCGTGATCTTCTCGGGTGTGAGTCTGTGGTGTGCGCGGTGGCGCTGGTGGTTCGGCGGCTCTGGTGTTCCGTGGATGCGATCGCCGAGGCGGCGGTGGGTTCAGGCGTCCATGACCGGGTTCGACAGGACGCCGAGTCCTTCGATGGCGATGTCGACGCGGTTGCCGGACACGATCTGGCCGACCCCCTCCGGGGTTCCGGTGAGGATGACATCGCCGGGCAGCAGGGTGATCGTCTCCGACAGGTGTTCGATGATGGTCGGGATATCGAAGATGAAGTCGGCGGTGGTGCCGTCCTGCTTGAGATCCCCGTCGACCCAGGAGCGGATGCCGAGGTCGTCGACGTCGAGTTCGGTTTCGATCCAGGGACCCAGCGGGGCCGAGGTGTCGAAGCCCTTCGCCCGCGTCCACTGCTTGTCCGACTTCTGGAGGTCGCGCAGGGTGACATCGTTGCTCGCGGTATAGCCGAGAACATGGTCGAAGGCGTTCTCCGCCTTCACACCCTTGGCCACACGGCCGATGACGACGGCGAGTTCGGCCTCATAGGAGACGTATTCGCTGATCGCGGGCAGGCGGATGGGGTCGCCGGGGCCGATGACCGCGGTGTTCGGTTTGAAGAAGGTCACCGGAGTCACGGGAACCTCGTTGCCGAGTTCTGCTGCGTGTGCGGCGAAGTTGCGGCCCACGCCGATCACCTTGGAACGCGGCAGGATGGGGCTGACCAGACGCACATCGTCGATCTTCAGCCTCTCGCCTGTCGATTGGGCCGGAGAGAAGAAGGGGTCCGAGTCGAGAACGGCGAGTTCGAGTCCCGACGTGTCCCAGCTTCCGTCGGTGATCGGCGGCACTTCACCCTCGACGACTCCGTATTTGGGTTCGTCCTGATGTACAAATCTGGCGATACGCATGTGTCACAGTCTAGTCAGTGCCTGGTGCCTTCCGCGCGTCGGTGCTCATCGATCCGCGATCGGGTCTCCACAGATCCCCCGCTGTGTCCCGTGTGCGGGCGGGGCCGCCCTGCTGAGAGACTGGTGGCATGCCCGATCCGCACCTCCCGCACACCTTCGATCTCGCCCGTATCGGGGCCGGCCTGCCCGCCGCCGCGCTCATCGATGAGCTGGGCCTCGGCGAGGCGGCCCCCGCCCCGAGATTGGTCGTGGAGGCTCCTCCCGGAACCGGTAAGACCACCGTGGTGCCGCCGATGATCGCTGAGCACGTGGCCGGTCCGGGCCGCATCATCGTCACCCAGCCCCGGCGGATGGCGGCCCGCGCCGCGGCCAGGCGGCTCGCGTCGTTGACGGGGACCCGCCTCGGCGAGGTGGTGGGGTTCACCGTCCGCGGTGAATCGCGGACTTCGCGGGCGACACGGATCGAGTTCGTCACCACGGGTGTGCTTCTGTCCCGACTGCTGCGCGATCCGGAGCTGACCGGTATCGACGGGGTCATTCTCGACGAGGTGCATGAGCGGCAGCTGGATACGGATCTCGCGTTCGCGATGTGCCGGGAATTGGCTGATCTGCGCGAGGACCTGTCCGTGGTCGTCATGTCGGCGACCTTGGATGCGCAGCTGTGGGCCGCGCGTCTCGGTGACGGACCGCAGTCGCCGGCGACGCTGCTGCCGGTGTCCGCCGATCCTCATCCCTTGGAGATACGGTGGGCACCGGCGAAGGATCGGCCCCTTGATGCGCGGGGTGTGACCTGGGATTTCCTTGATCATCTGGCGGCGACGACGGTGCGTGCGCTGACTGAGACCGGTGAGGGCGACGTCCTCGTCTTCGCTCCCGGTGCACGCGAAGTCGACGAGGTGGCCTCTCGCGTGCAGCGCCGTGTGGAATCAGGTGGCGGTTCGGGTGATGGCGGACCGATCGGCTCTGGTGGTTCGGGTACCGGTGACACGATCGAGGTGCACACTCTCACGGGGCGGACCCCCGCGAAAGAGCAGGACGCGATTCTGCGCCCACGCACCGACGAGGGACGGAACCGTCGCGTCATCGTTTCGACCTCGGTGGCAGAGTCGGCGCTGACGATCGATGGGGTCCGCATCGTCGTCGACTCCGGGCTCTCCCGAGGACCACGGCTGGATACGCGGCGTCGCATGTCCGGGCTGGTCACGATGCGGGAGTCGAAGGCTTCGGGAACACAGCGCTCCGGTCGTGCCGCCCGGCAGGGACCGGGTGTTGCGTATCGGTGCATGTCAGAGGCGGATTGGGCAAGCCTGCCCGAGCACACTCCTCCCGAAATTGCGACCTCCGATCTCACCTCCGCAGTGCTCGCACTCGCTGTGTGGGGCGGCGACGAGACCCTCTTGCCAGATCCGCTGCCGGCCGGACCGAAACGGCAGGCGGTCGACAACCTGGTCGCTTTGGGAGCCGTGGAGATCTCGGCAGCGGCAATGGACGGTGCAGGAGGCGAGCGCTCCGCCGGTGAGCTCCCCGACACTGCCGAGTTCCCGATATCAGCACTGAACGTCACCCAGACGGGGCGGGCGATCGCGGCGGTTCCCGCCTCGGTGTGGTCGGCACGTGGTCTCCTCGACGGGGCCGCCCTGCTCTCTCCCGCTCGTGCGGCAGAAGCAGTCGCCGTCATCGAATCCGATCAGCGGGCTCCAGGCGCCGATCTCTCCGCGCTGCTGCGGCACCTGCGGCGCAGCAGGGATACTCGATTCGCTCAGGACCGCAAACGGTTCGCGTCGATCGCACGCGAGTTCGCCTCCGATGGCGGCGAGGGTGGCGATGGCGGCGACACGGGAGGCGACACCGGGAACGGTGGAATCGGCGACCGCGCTGAAGTCAACGGCGGTTCCGGCACAGCGTTGACTTCCGAGGATCTCGGGCTCGTCACGGCGCTGTCCTATCCCCTGCAGATCGCGCGTCTGCGCGGCGCCTCCGATTCCGAATACCTGCTCGCCTCAGGCACGGCGGCGAGCCTGCCGCGGGAGTCCTCTCTGCAGGGCAGCCCATGGTTGGCTATCGCCGAGGTGGGCCTCGCCGGATCGCGTGCGATCATCCGATCTGCTGTGCCCATCGACGTCGACACCGCGGAACTCGCCGGCGCCGGGCTGCTGCACACGGAGGAGACGGCGACGTTCGAGTCCGGGAAGGTCCGTGCGGTACGGCGCAGCCGCCTCGGCGGAATCGAACTGACCTCCACCCCGATCCAGGCCGGTCGCGAACTCGCCCGCCGCGCCATCGCCGAATCGGTGCGAGAACGAGGAGCCCGCGAGGTTCTGCGTCCCTCCGAGGCTTTCGAATCGCTGCGCGCCCGGCTGGGACTGCTTCGCGCGATCTACGGGGACCCGTGGCCGGACGTGACGTGGGAGCACCTCTCTGAGACGCTCGACCAGTGGTGTCCTGATGCGCTCGACCGGATCGCGAAGGGCTCCGATCATGCCCGCGTGGACCTCGTCTCCGCGCTGCGCGGTCTGCTGCCGTGGCCCGAGGCGGCTCGGCTCGATGAGCTGGCCCCGACCCATATCGAGGTGCCCAGCGGATCACACGTCCGCCTCGAGTATCCGGATCCCGAGCGCGCCGAGCTCCCGAGCCCGATCCTCGCGGTCAAACTCCAGGAGTGCTTCGGCTGGACCGATGTGCCTCGCATCTGCGACGGCCGGGTGCCTGTCAGCATGCATCTGCTCTCCCCCGCCAGGCGGCCCCTGGCGGTGACCAGTGATCTCGCGTCGTTTTGGGCGAATGCGTATGCCCATGTCAGGGCCGAGAACCGGGGCCGCTACCCGAAGCATCCGTGGCCGGAGGATCCACTCACCGCACCGGCGGCGAAGGGCACGAAGCGCTCGAGTCGCTGAGCTGGAGCCCGACTCGACCGTCTGGGACAATGGTGCGGTGACTTCCGCACTCTCGACCACGACTCCCGCCCCATCCAGGGCGGCGACCGAGCGTGCCGACGCATCGTCGGGCCGCCTCGGTGACGGTGTCGTTCCTGCCGAGATCTGGCGCGAGCTGCGTGACGAGCACGAACATCGGATCGCCGAGCGCACCGATGCGCATATCGACCGGCGGATGCGACAGGAGACCCACCCGGTCGAAGACTTCCTCTTCACCTACTACCCGTTCAAGGTCGGGCAGCTGAAGAAATGGCATCCCGGGCCGGGTGTGCGTGTCGCGCTTGAGACGGCCGAAGATCGTCGGTATTTCGACCGTCGGTGGTATCGCATCGACGATGCGCAGAATTTCGCCGAGGTGGACCTCGAGTCCTGGCGCACCGACCGTGGGGACGGAGCGAAGTTCATCGCCTCGCTGCTGTCGTCGACATTGGGTCGGGAAGCGAACTTCGGGTGCTTCGGCATCCACGAATGGGCGATGGTCTACCGTCTCACCGACGAGCAGCGCCGGCATCAGCAGGTGCCGCTGCGGCTGAGCCCCGCCGAGACCGATGCCGTGGTCGAAGGCCACCGCATCCAGTGTTCGCATCATGATGCGTTCCGTTTCTTCACCGCACCGGCCCGGCCGCTCAACACCTTGCAGCCGAGCCGCGAGGGCATGGTCGCCAACGAGCAGCCCGGGTGTCTGCACGCGGGGATGGATCTGTACAAATGGGCGATGAAGATCTCGCCGATCGCTGATTCGGATCTCGTCGTCGACTGCTTCGACCTCGCGCTCGACATCCGCACCCTGGACATGGAGGCCTCCCCCTATGACCTGCGTGGTTGGGGCTACGGGGTCGTCGCCATCGAGACCGCTGCGGGCAAGGCCGAGTACATGGAGCGGCAGAAGGATTTCTCCGGCAGGGCGCAGTCGCTGCGGTCGCGCCTGCTCGATGCCTTGGCAGTCGCGGGAGTCCATCCGCGCTGAGTCGCCTGGTGGCTGCGCTGGTTAGCCGCTGCGGCTGCGCCGGGCCCGCTGTGCTGACCGGTCGCTGCGGCCGCGCCATTTCGTGGACGTCTTCGCGGTCGCGGCACCGGCGAGCCTACGATCGGCGGTATGCGCGCCGTCCTCTTCGACCAGTTCTCCGTCCGTCCCGAACTCACGGACATTCCCGCCCCGACCGCACCTGGTGCGGGCGTCGTCATCGACATCGAAGCCACCGGGGTGTGCCGCAGCGACCATCACGCGTGGGCCGGCCACGATTCGACGATCACTCTGCCCCACGTGCCCGGGCATGAGCTGGTCGGTCGGGTCGCCTCGGCGGGTGTGGGCGTACAGGACTTCCACGTCGGCCAACGGGTGACTGTTCCTTTTGTGTGCGGTTGCGGCAGCTGCCGGTGGTGCGTTTCCGGCAATGCGCAGGTGTGCCCCGATCAGACCCAACCGGGATTCACGCATTTCGGGTCGTGGGCGGATCAGGTCGTCATCCACAATGCCGATGCCAACCTCGTGGCCGTGCCCGAGGACCTGCCGGCCGCGGCCGTCGTCGGGCTCGGATGTCGATTCGCCACGGCCTTCCATGGTCTGCGAGTGCGGGCTCACCTTGCCGCGGACGAGACTGTCGCCGTCTTCGGCTGCGGCGGGGTGGGACTGTCGACAATCATGATCGCCGGGGCCCTCGGTGCGAAGGTGATCGCCATCGACGTCAGCGATGCGGCCTTGGAATCCGCCCGTGAGTTCGGTGCCGCACGATGCGTCAATGCTCGGGATCTCAGCCCTGAGGAGCTGAGCGCCGAGGTGGTCGCGCAGTTCGCGTCGACCGATCCCGACGGGGTGGCTGTGACCGTTGATGCCCTGGGCAGGGAGGACACGATCCGGGCGGCGATCGGTGCTCTGGCACCTTTGGGTCGGCATGTGCAGATCGGGCTGCTGCCCGCGGAGCCGGTCGTCGATCTGCCGCGCGTGATCGCTCTCGAGCTCAGCGTGCTCGGCTCGCACGGAATGGCTGCGGCCGAGTACCCAGAGCTCGTGGACCTTGTCGTTCAGGGACGATTGCGTCCGCAGGAGCTGGTCACTACTGTCATCGGACTCGACGAGGCGCCCGCGGCGATGGAGGCGATGGGGTCACCCTCTGCCTCGGCGGGGATGACGATCATCGACCTGGCCAGGTGAGACGGCCGGCGGTCCGGGCACTGTGAGTCGCCTCGGCGAGGTCGAGCGCAACGGCGGCGATCACGGCAATGCCTCATTCGTCGCCGAGTGACTCCCGCATGCTCGCGGCCAGGAATCCGATGAGTTCCTGATTCCCGCGGATTCCGGGTTCGAACGGCAGCCGCAAGCGGTCTTTGTCCCTGTCCCGGTAGCGCGGAATGACGTGCATATGGAAGTGGAAGACCGTCTGCCACGCCTCGGCACCGCAGCAGTTGAGGAGATTGACGCCATCGGCTCCCCATGCATCGAAAGCGTGCTTGGCGATGCGCTGGGATTCGAGCGCCACCGCAGACAGATCTTCGGCCGGGATATCCCGCAGGTCCGTGCTGTGACGTTTCGGCACGACGAGCAGATGCCCGTCCGACCCGGGCTGGATGTCCATGAACGCTAAGGTCGACTCGGTCTCGGCGATCGGCGCACTCGGTGCGTCACCTGCGACGATCTGGCAGAAGATGCAGTCGCTGCTCATGAGTTCCGATTCCTCCCCTGCTGTCAGTCAATTGTCCTGTTCGGTGCTGGGTCGAGTCCCTCAGATCGTGCTGACGAGCCCTCAGACCATGATGGCGAGGACGACATTCGTGTCCTGGCCATCCCAGCGGCCCAACAGCAGACCGGCGTCGGACTTCTCCGCCGGAGACTCGGGCGACAGGCGGTAGAGGATCTCGACGTCGCCGGCACCCGGCAGAGGTCCCGTCCCGAAGGCGTGGGCCAACTCGGTGATCTCTTCGCCCCGGTTGCCCTCAGCATCGACGCGGTACTGCTTCGCTGCGGTCGACGCGGTGGCGATGGTGTGGTCGAGGCGCTGCCGGAACAGCGGGTCACCCATGCCGCCGTAGACCCACCGCTTGCCGAGCACCGAATGCTCCATATTCGCCACGAATGCTTCGTCGGCGCCTTCGAGCGGTGCTCCGCGGTAGGTCAGCGGCACCTGCAGCAGCTGGTCGCCGCTCTTCACGATGTGGATCTCGATGCCCACTTCGCCGGCAGGGTCGTCGAAGCGGTACGCGGTAACAGTCTCGAGCGGGTTCGCCGCGAGGTCGAGCTCGGCGGCCCAGTCCTGCTTGGCAACCCAGTCGGTGACGACGTCGAGCTTGCCGGGATTGAGCTGAGCTGCGTAGATATCTGCCATGACGGTTCCTCCTGAAATCTGTCTGACGTCGGCGTCAGGTGTGGCTGGGCGGGTCAGGTGTCTGTAGGTGTGAGGCGATCGGAGGTCTCCGGACGCTTCGCAACAGGCCTTGCGTGGTCTCAGGCCTTGCGCGTGCCGGGGATCCATTCTCCGTCGACGACTTCGTAGTCGGCGAAGACTGCCGGTGCCTCTTCGCGCATGACCTCGCCGATCTTGTTGAAGATGAGGCGGATCTCCTCTTCAGCGCCCTTCGCAGTGCGCATTTCGATGACGTGGCGCAGAGAACGCAGGTTCGCGGTGTAGACGATTCCGGTCGCCAGGCCCTCGGGGGCGAAGCGGCGCATGAACGAGGTCATGTGCTTCTTGTGGGAGAACTTCGTGCCCTCCTCGTCAAGCTCGAAATGATCGGCCATCCACTGCTGGTGCTCCTCGAGGGTGTCGAGGACCTTGAGGCTGCGTTCCATGAGTTCGGGATCTTCGCGGGCCCACTCGGGGAACCAGAACGGGATGTCCGTGAGGCGGACGTAGCGCAGCGATTCCTGCGAGAACGCCGATCCTGCGCGGTGGCGGATGAGTTCGTGGGTGAGCACGCGCGAGACGTTGTGGAGGACGAAGGTGAAGTTCGCGTGTTCGAGCACGGATCCGTGCTGGGACTTCACGACGTTGCCGAGGTACTGCGCGGAATCGGTGCGCACCCGCGAGACGTTCGGGTTGAGTCCCGGCTCCCACGAGCGATAGCACATGCGTCCGGAGAACTCGAGGAGATCCTCGGCGTCGGGAGATTCCGCATCTTCGACCCGGTCCGCCCAGGAGGTTCCGCCCACCTCGTCGAGGTAAGTCCTCATCGCTTCCCAATCGATATTGGGCTTGGCGAGCAGTTCAACGGACGGTTCGACCTGGCGCATGGCTCTCCTATTGAAGGGGACGTGATTGATTCCCAATCCTACAGACAGCCCGGCTGGTTGCGGCGACCGGTCCGCACCGAAATTCTCCTCGCCTCAACCGCCTTGGCTGACAGATGCGACGGGGCCCTGTTCGTCGAGGTTGTGCAGGCGACCGCCCGTATCAACGACGAACGCCTGCGCCCCCGCGGATTCCACCATCACCGAGGTGGCCGCACCGTCGACGTATACGACCGCGGCATGATCATCGATGGCGATTCCGGGGCCCGGAAGTCGGCCCTGTGCGATCCATTCCCGGAAGGATTCCTTCCGTCCGGATTCTCCATGGAAGTGCGGGCAGGCACTCCCCCGCAGGAAGCCGAGCCCGTCGTTCAGCGGTGCCAGCGGACCGAACGAATCCGTCGAGGATGCCTCGAACCAGCAGCTTGCACCGGCGCTGATGCCGGCGAGGATCGTTCCTCCGGCGGCCGCTTCTCTCATCCGTTGGTCGACGCCATGCCTCCGCCAGAGGCTGAGCAGGTTCGCCGTGGAGCCGCCGCCGACGTAGATGAGGTCCATGTCGAGCAGCATCGCCGGATCCTGGTAGTCCCACGGACTCTGCCCGAACAGGGAGAGGACATGGGTTCGTGCCCGCGCCGCGAATGCCGCTTCGAACCTTTCGCTGTAGTCACGGCTGTCACCGGATGCCGTCGGGACGAAGCAGACGTTCGGGAGTCCAACAGAGGTGCCGAAGCCGCTCTGAGCACCGGCCTCGTCCTCAGCGCCGCCGCGGATCCGTCTGGCGGCCATGCGCACCAGCTCGTCGTCAATGGCCGATTCCCCGGTCTCGGACATCGAGAATCCACCACCGCCGAGGGCCACGATCGTGCCCCGGAAAGCGGTGGATTCAGAGGTGCTCACGGCACTCGGTGCGTCCACTTCTCGGTTCCGAACTTCTCATCGACGAGTTCCTGGGCCCGCTTGAGTTCCTCCTCCGTGTAGGTGCCGTAAGTGGCCCCGTAGCGGGTGGCGAAGGTGTCCGCCATGACATCGATGATGTCTTTGCGCGCCTCACCGGTCTGACTCCGCAGCGGATCGACGCGCTTCTTCGCGCTCGCCACTCCCTTGTCGGAGATCTTCGCTTCGCCGATGCGCAGAACTTCGACCATCTTGTCCGCGTCGATGTCGTAGCTCATCGTCGCGTGGTGGAGCAGTGTGCCGTCGCGATTGCGCTTCTGTGCGGCACCGCCGATCTTGCCTCCGGTCGAGGAGATGTCGTTGATCGGCTTGTAGAACGCCTCAACGCCGAGAGTCTTGAGAGCCGCGAGCACCCACTGGTCGAGGAACACATACGACTCCTCATAGTCGAGGCCGGCGACGAGGGCAGGCGGGACGAACATCGAATAGGTGATGCAGTTGCCGCCTTCCATGAACATCGCACCTCCGCCCGAGATGCGACGCACGACCTGGACGTCGTACTTCTCCACGCCTTCGGGCCGCAGCTCGTTGACGTAGGACTGGAAGGCCCCGATGACGGTGGCCGTGTCCTCCCACTCCCAGAACCGCAGGGTCGGCTGACGACGACCTGCCGCAACTTCCTCGAGCAGGACCTGATCAAGTGCCACATTGAGCTGAGTCGGCAGCACCTCGCCGCGAATGACCTGCCAGTCGAAGTCAGTGAAGTTCGCCGCCGAACCCAGCGCCCGTCGCACGACGGTGGCGATATCGGCGGTGGAGAAGCCGTGCATCGCCAGTTCCGAACCGTAGCCGGCCAGAGCCTCGTCGAGGCGGCCGCGCAGCGCCGCATTATCGGCAGTGACGCTGGCGCCGACGAGGGCCGGTGCCAGGTCGAAATAGGCTTCCTCGGGTTCGAGGAAGAAGTCCCCGGAGATCTTCACCTCGGTGATGGTCTTGCCGTCGGTGGTGACATCGGCGACGACGAGTTTGCCGCCGATGACCTTGTATTCGCCGTGGAAGTGCTGCGTCTCGTTCGTCATGTCTCCCAACCTACTCCCCTGTCAGTGCGTTCCACATGAACCGGTAGCTCAGCGCCCGGGTGAATGCGGTCTGTTCATTGTCCGAAGCGGCGGAATGTCCGCCTTCGGTGTCTTCGAAGAACCACACGTTCTCGATTCCGTCCGCCTGCATCCGGGCGGCCATCTTCCGGGCCTGCACCGGCCCCACCCGATCATCCGACGTGGCCGTCCAGAACAGCACCGGCGGATAGTCCTGACCGTCCTCGAGGAGGTGGTAGGGAGAGAATTCCCTGATGAACGCCCAGTCCTCGGCCACGTCCGGGTCTCCGTACTCGGCCTTCCACGAATAGCCGGCGCTGAGCTTCGTGTATCGGGCCATGTCCAGCAGCGGCACTCCGCAGGACACAGCACCGAAGAGCTCGGGATATTGGGTGAGCATATTGCCCACCAACAGGCCACCGTTGGATCCGCCGGCACAGGCGAGAGTCTGCGGACTCGTCACGCCGCGGGCGATGAGATCGCGAGCCACTGCCGAGTGATCTTCATAGCAGCGCATGCGGTTCTCCCGCATCGCCGAGGTGTGCCATTCGGGTCCGTATTCGCCTCCGCCGCGGATGTTCGCGAGGACATAGACGCCTCGGCGACCTGCCGGGAGGGTGTTGCCGGTGGTGCTGCGGCTGAGCCAGCCGATGCCGACGACGGGTGAGTATCCGGGAGTGCGGCTGACTTCGAAGCCGCCGTAGCCGTCGAGCAGGGTGGGATTCTCTCCGTCGAGCGGGAGGTCGTCGGCTCCGATCTGGAAGTACGGGATCTTCGTCCCGTCGGCGCTGGTGGCGAAGTGCTGTTCGACGCTCAGCCCTTCAGCATCGAACATCGCCGGGGCTGACTTGATCACCTCGATGGTGGACTCCTTCGTTCCCGCAGCTTCGTCCGAGGGGCCCAGGGTGCCGTACGACAATGTCGAGGGCGTGAGGAAGCCGGTGCTGACCATCCAGAAGTCGTTGGCGGTGGCCGGGTCGTACTTGTCGACCGCGCCGAGGCCGACCATATGGTTGGCCGGGACTCCGGGCAGGGCGGATTCGGCGAAGTCGTTGTTCAGGTCGAGGACCGTGAGCTTCGACTGTACGTCGGCGAGCAGCTCGAGCACGAGGTAGTCCCGGGTGAAGGTGAAGGACTGCAGGGAGGTGTGGGCGTCGGGGGTGAAGATCACGCGCGGAGCGATCTCGCCTGCCTTGACTGCATCGATATCGGCGATGGCGAGGCCGCCGGCGGCCACCTCGGTGGTGGTGGACGTCCACGTCGACTGGGGCCGGAAGAGCACGAGGTCGCGCTCGAAGCCGACCTCGACGTCGGTGGGGACGTCGACCTTGTTGAGCGCGTCGGCCCATGCCGTCGGTTCGACTGACAGCGAACCGTCTGCGCTCGTGATGTCGGCGAGGTCGAGGAAGCTCATCGTCGAGTTGAAGAAGTCGATGGCGTCGATGATGACGGCGCGGTCGGTGGCCTCGGTGTCGGGGCGGATGTCGCTGCCGACGAAGATCGCCACGTGGTCGCGTGGCACTTCGGCGACGATCGGGGCGTCGTCGAGGTTCTGACCGCGGCGGAGCGCTCGGGCTTGGCGTGGGTAGGACGAGGTCGTCAGTGAGTCGGCGTCGGTTTCGGTGGCGACGAGCACGGTGTCGTCGTCGAGCCAGGCCAACCGTGTCTTGGCGGCGGGGATGTCGAAGCCTCCGTCGACGAAGGCGCGGTCGTCGAGGTCGAATTCGCGGACTCGGTGTGAGTCGCCTCCGTCCGGGGACAGGA
This sequence comes from Brevibacterium sp. OS20, assembly GCF_056837565.1. Classification (NCBI taxonomy): domain Bacteria; kingdom Bacillati; phylum Actinomycetota; class Actinomycetes; order Micrococcales; family Brevibacteriaceae; genus Brevibacterium; species Brevibacterium sp. OS20. Next base: position 2,756,388 of record NZ_CM166367.1, read on the forward strand.
GGACGAGTGCGCGGCGGTTGTCGCTGCGGCGCACCATCGCTCCTGACCAGACCCAGGCGGTGTCTTCCTCTGCGGCCAGTTCGTCGAGGTCGAGCAGCACCTCCCAGTCGGGGGTGGCCGTGCGGTAGCTGTCCCAGGAGGTGCGTCGCCACAAGCCCTTCGGGTTCGTCTTGTCCCGCCAGAAGTTATAGAAGTGATCACCGCGTTTGGTGACCATCGGGATGCGGTCGTCGGAGTCCAGCGCAGTGCGCAGATCACCGGAGATGTCGTCGAAGAGGCCGTCGTGAAAACGTTCGAGGGTCTTCGCGTTCTGGTCCTTCACCCAGGCGATCTGCTCCTCGCCGTAGATGTCTTCGAGCCAGAGGTTTTCGTCGTCGGGCAGTTCGGCGTTCACCGTCGAGGCCGCCTTCGAGGAGTCTTCTTCACGCATGCTCCCATCCTAGTGACCGCCGCCGACGCGGCCACGTGTCGCCGCTGACGAGAAACTGTTCTGCCGAGGATTTCTCACCGCGGGCTGCGGAACATGACCAAGCCGGGGTGCCCGTTGGGTGCCTCGGGCCCGTGGCCGAGTTCGGTGAAGCCGAGTTCCTCGTAGAGCCGTCGTGCCGGGCTGTCGATATCGTCGGTCTGCAGCCAGCAGCCGAAGCGTCCGACCTCCCCGATCCACGCCTCGAGAGTGCGCCGTCCCAGTCCTCGTTCGCGCCGGTTCGGATCACGGGCGAGCAGGTTGAGAGCGAAGGTCGATTCGAGTTCGGTCGAAACCTCGCCGAGGCGGCGCTGCAGTTCGAAGGCCCACGGATATTTCTGTTCTTCCCATTTCCAATGGTGTCCGTAGGCGAATGAGCTCAGCCGGCCGTCGGGCTGGGTCCGGGTCAATGTCATGAGGACCTGCCCGTTGCGGACGGAGACTTCGTAGACGCCGGCGAACACTGCCGCAAACCTCGGGTCCTCGTTCAGCGGCGGCTCGGCGGCAGCGGCCCCATAGACTGCTTCGACCTCGTTGCGGGGCGGGAGGACTCCGGTGATTCCCGGCCCCGAGGGCATGCCCTGCCACAACGGCCCCATTCCCGTCGGCATCCCCCACACGATTTCGACCGCGGGAACGTCTGCGCGGCCGGAGGGCGCGATGTGGTCAGCGGGCGACGGCTGCCCGTTGAGGTCGTTCATGACTATCACCATAGTCCCGTGATGGAGCGGGCAGTTGAACATTCGGTGACCACTTATCATCGCTTCGGCAGACTCGGTTCACAGCCTGCCTCGGTGTTCGAGGATTGCGGCGCAGAGTAGTTCTTCGGTGGGGCTCATCGGGCGTTCGTCGGCATCAAAGATATCGATTCCGATAGTGGTTCCGCCAACTTCGACAATTGCCGGCTGCGAGGTCCGGCGAACGTACCGCCATGGGATCAGCACCGAGAACGCGTGTTCGGCTTCGTCTGGTGAAGCACCGTCACGGTCGCTCGGGGGAACGGCACGAGGTCCGTCGTCCAGCGGCGCGGCACGGGTTCCATCACCGGGCGGCGCGGCACGATCTCCGTCACCGGGCGGCGCCGTCGCCTCCGCTGCTTGAACGGGCCCTCGTCCCGGTTCGGGGCCATAGTCTCGTCCCGGCTCGGGACCGTGTTGTCGACCGGGAAGTTGCTGCCGTTCCCGATCGTGCTGCTGATCAGGAGGATCCTGTTGGCCGGGGCCATGCCTCGCACCGAGTCCCCCGTCCTGACCGGAGGCGCATCCGGGATCGGAACCGCTGAGTGGTTTGGTGCGGGTTTTGTAGTGGTGACCGGTCGGTGTGACGACCTCGAGGGAGTCGGCAGTTGCCTTGTGGCGCCACCCGCTGAGCTCTTTGAGATAGTTGCAGGCGGCGCACAGTCCAGAGGCGTTGTCCCACTCGGTTTCGCCGCCGCCGGCAGCCGCGTCGGCATGATCGGCGTGCTGGATGGGGGCCTCGCACCACGGCGAGCGGCAGACGTCGTCGCGGAAGACGACCATGCGTCGAAGCAGCCCGGAGAATTCCCTGCGGCGCGAGTCCATCCTCACGAGCTGCCCGTCTTCGGGCCGAGTGTAGAGCCTGCGGATGAAGGTGGCGGCCTCGTTCTCGGCAACGACGGCCCTGGCGGCTTGTGCCGGGATCGGGCCGACTCCGGGGAACCATGCCGATTCTTCCCCGGGCCCGAACAGACTGCTGTCCTGCATGATGAGGTGGACTTCAGTGGGCACTGCCGCAGCAGCAGCCTGCCCGGTCAGTCGCTCGACCAAGAGATCCGCAGCGATCTGATTCTGACCTCGACCGTCGGCTCTGCCGGTGGCGATGGCAGTCTGCGCCGACTTCTTGAGGTTGGCGAATGCGGCGACAGCCTGCGGCATCGGCAGCAGAGCGGTCAGATACGCCATATTTCCCGGTGCCGGACGCACACTGACCGAGCGCTCCTCGATACAGCGCTCGAGGTGGTCGACTGCAGCCTTCTGATCGAGTCTCTGTGCGAGAGCCCTCACTTCGTTGCCCAGTCGCCTCACACCCACCTCGGCCAGGCGTCCGGCCATCTGCTCGTCGAGCTCGTGCTTCTTCTCCCGGGGAAGCCAGTCGGATTCCTTTGCGACCGTGCGGGCCTTCTCCTCCGAGATGTCGCCACCTTTCATCGCCCTGTAGACATTGGGCAGATCCAAGAGCAGGGTCCGAGAGAATTTGAGCAGCGCGTTGCCACGGTGCCGGGAGACCTTTCTGGCTAAGCCGATCTCCGCACCGACTCCGAGGCCCTGCTTCTTGCTCGGGATCCCGTCTTCGGCTTCCCGATTCCTGCGGTGCGTATCGAACGTCAGGGATTCGCGGGCCTGCGCGGCGGCGCAGGCGGAAGTCAGCTCCTCGAGAGCCGTGATGCGATCGATCGCCTCTTCCTCGGTCGCGGCAGGAGGCATTTCGGACAGGCTCTCACACCACCGAGCGATCTCGGTGAGCACGTCTGGAACCGGCTTTGCCTCCATGTCCAGAACACTATCGTTCGCCACTGACACGAGATTTCGCGCGACCATCTGTGCAGGTCACAGCTTCATGGAAGCAGATCCGTTGCCAATCGGTTCGAGGTGGAGCTGCCCCGCTGCTTTCGCGGCTGCCTCAGCTCAGTTCTTCGCCGGTCGTCTCTCGGGCGAGGAAGCCCATGAGCAGCACGGCGACGACCACAAGCGCGCCGGTGAGGACGAACGTCAGCGCCAGTCCGAGCACGGGCCACATGAACGCACCAAAGACGATCGGGGCGATTCCTGTCGCCAGTCGAGACGCTGCCGACGCCCATCCGAATCCGGATCCGCGCAGGCGGGTGGGATAGAGCTCGGAGACGTAGGTGTAGAGCGTCGGGATGGCGATCTGGATGACGAAGCCGAACCCGATGATTGCGGCCTTCGCAGTCCAGGTGAGGTCGGCGCCGGAGGCTTCGATGAACACTGCCGATCCGACGAGGAGGATCGCGGCCACGATCGACGAGACCCCGAGCACCCATTTGCGACCGAATCGTTCGACGATGAGCGCGGAGACGATCACACCGAGGATGCCCACCGCTGTCATCGACCCGGTGACGAGGAATGCCGCCTGATCGGCCAGCCCCTGCTTCTTGAGGATCCCCGGCAGCCATGTCAGCGCCGCATAGTAGACAAGAAGGACGGAGACGAACAGCGACCAGGCGACGAGAGTCGTCCTCGCGGAATGCTGCCACAGCTGCACCAGCTGACCACTGGCCGCACGCAGCTGCCCACTGACCTTGGGCTCTGCACTCGAGCTCGGCGTCGCAGCAGTCCCTCCGACCGGCTCGTGTGTCCACTCACGCACGTCGGCACCGGTGCGCTCGACCAGTCGCCTGATGATCGCATCGGCCTCTGCGTAGCGTCCGACCGAGGCCAGGTAGAGAGGTGATTCGGGAATCCCGAAACGCACCGCCACCGTCAACAGCGCCGGCACGATCATGACGAGCATGATCAGGCGCCAGTCCCCGAAGCCGAGGAGGTAAGCCGACACGAACGCACAGAGCGAGGCGCCGATCGGCCACCAGCCGTCCATAGCCGTGAGCACGCGTCCGCGGTGACGGCTGGGAGTGAACTCCCCGACGAGGGCGTAGTCCACGGGGATACATCCGCCGAGCCCGAATCCCGCAAGGAAGCGGAAGAGGATGAACCACCCATATGCCGGTGCGAAGGCTCCGGCGACGGTGAAGATCGAGAACACGAGGAGCGTGAGAGTGAAGGCCTTCTTCCGACCGATGACGTCGGCGATGCCGCCCCAGATGAAGGCACCAAGTGCCATGCCGATGAGGTTGGCGGTCGCGATCCAGGCGGCCTGGCCGACGGTGAGACTCCAATAGTCGCTGAGCAGCGGAATGAGGAATCCGTTGAGGGCGACGTCCCATGCGTCGAACATGAAACCGAGCCCGCCGATGATGAAGATGGCACCTTGAGTGCGCCACTTCCATGGCAGGTGAGCGATGACTTCGGAGGCTGTCGGTATTGACGCCGAGGTGGTCGTGTGCACGAAGACACAGTACCCCATTTAACGCATAGCTGCGTAAAATATCTGCCGACCGGCCACCCCGTAATCAACGGCTCCGCAACAGCAGACGGACAGACACAAAGGGCCGGACTCCGCGATCATCGCGACGCCCGGCCCTCCAGAGCCCCGACCCTCAGGCCAGCCGCACGAGCCAGTTGTTCTTGTCCTCGACGCGTCCGTACTGGATGCCGAGCAGCGTCTTGCGCAGCTCCATGGTCTTCTCACCAGCCTCTTCACCATGGTCGATGGTGAAGTCTTCGCTGACGAGCTTGCTGATCGGCGTGATGACCGCGGCGGTGCCGCAGGCGAACGCCTCGACGATCTCGCCGCTGGCCGCGCCCTCGCGCCACTCCTCGATGGAGATCTGACGCTCTTCGGCCTCGAGTCCGAGCTGAGGTGCCAGTTCGAGCAGCGAACGGCGGGTGACGCCGTCGAGGATCGAATCGCTCAGCGCCGGGGTGAGCAGCTTGCCGCTCCTCGTCACGAGCATGAGGTTCATGCCGCCGAGCTCGTCGATGTACTTGTTCTCCACCGAGTCGGTGAACAGCACCTGCTGGCAGCCCTTGGCGGCCGCCTCGTTGGTCGCCACCAGCGACGATGCATAGTTGCCGCCGCACTTGGCGAATCCGGTGCCGCCCGCGCCGGCGCGCTTGAGCTTCGGCGAGAGCCAGATCGACACCGGCTTGATGCCGCCGGAGAAGTAGGGTCCGGCCGGTGAGGCGATGACGTAGTAGTCGACCTCGTGGCTCGCCCGCACGCCGAGGAACCGCTCCGTGGCGATCATGAACGGGCGCAGGTAGAGACTCGACTCGTCGGCGTCCGACTCCGGCGTCGGAACCCACGCCTGATCGAGGCTGACCAGGTGCTTGAGCGAGTCGATGAAGTCCTCTTCGGGCAGCTGCGGCAGCGCGAGACGCTCGGCGGACTTGTTGATGCGCGCGGCATTGCGCTCGGGTCGGAACGTCCATACCGATCCGTCGGCATGACGGTAGGCCTTGAGCCCCTCGAAGATCTCCTGGGCATAGTGGAGGACGGCGGCTGCCGGGTCGAGCAGCAGCGGACCGTACGGCCGGACCTCGTGCCCCTGCCAACCGTCATCGATCGTATAGCGGATGTGCGCCATGTGGTCGGTGAAGTACTGGCCGAAGCCGGGATCCTTCTTGATGTTCTCGCGCACCAGCTCGGGTTGCGGCTGGAGGTTCTTAAGAACGGTGAAATCTGTCATGAAAACTCTTTTCTCACTTGTGATGAGTGACACTTTCAGGGTAGTCCATCACCCCGGCGCTCGTCGCACCGGGGTGATGTCGTCAAACCTGAAATCGGGTGTCGCTCGGTTGGGTTCATCCTCGCAGAGGTGACCCCATGGTTGCCCATCCGCCCCCTCGCAGAGGTGACCCCATGGTCACCCACTCGCCCCCTCGCAGAGCCGGTCGATCCGGTCAGCCGAGGCGTGCCGCGATCGCGTCGCCCACCTCGGCGGTGGACCGCTTCGTGCCGTCGCGCTCGGCGAGGTCGGCCTCCACGGCCGTCTCGATCGCCTTGGCCACGGTCTCGAGCCCCAGATGGGAGGCCATGAGCGCCCCCGAAAGGATCGAGGCGGTCGGGTCGGCGATCTGCTGCCCGGCGATGTCCGGAGCGGACCCGTGGATCGGTTCGAACAGGCTCGGCGCCGTTCCTTCGACGTTGAGGTTCCCCGAGGCTGCCAGACCGATTCCGCCGGTGACCGCGGCTGCGAGGTCGGTGAGGATGTCACCGAAGAGGTTGTCGGTGACGATGACGTCGTAGCGCTCGGGATTCGTGACCATGTAGATCGTGCACGCATCGGTGTGCTCGTAGTTGACGGCCACCTCGGGGAATTCCTGCCCGACCTTCTCGACCACGCGACGCCACAGGTGACCGGCGTGGACCATGACATTGTGCTTGTGCACGTAGGTGAGCTTCTTGTTCCGCGCCTGAGCGCGGGCGAAGGCATCGCGGACGGCGCGCTCGACGCCGTACCAGGTGTTGACCGAGACCTCGGTCGCGACTTCCTGCGGCGTGTCCGTGCGCACGGAACCGCCGGATCCGGTGTACGAGCCCTCGGTGCCCTCGCGGACGACGACGAAGTCGATCTTCCCGGGCTCGGCCAGCGGGCTGGTGACTCCGGCGAACAGCTTCGAGGGACGCAGGTTCACAGCATGCCCCAGCCCGAAGCGCATCTTGAGGATGACTCCGCGCTCGAGCACGCCGGAGGGCACGGACGGATCTCCGCAGGCGCCGAAGAAGATGGCATCATGTTCACGCAGCGATTCGAGCTCTTCGTCGGTGAGCGTCTCACCGGTCTCGTGATAGCGCTGAGCACCGACCTTGTAATCGGTGAGCTCGAGCTCGACGGGCTCGCCGGACACCTCGATGGCGCGCTTGAGGACTTTGAGGCCTTCGGGGACGACCTCGTTGCCGATTCCATCTCCGGGCATGACTGCGATTGAGAACTTCATGCTCACAGAATAAGACTCAATCTCACGATACAACTACAGCGTCTTACAATGTGAACCGGCCTCGGCGCCGTCGCAGAAGCGCGGAAGTGCAGCGACGTCAGCTCAAAAGCGGCGCGAACACATCGGACGACGACCGCCGCACCCGCCGCTGCCCCGCGCTCCGTGTGCCGACATGAACAAATTCACGTCTCAATCACTGTTCTCGGCTACACATCCGACGCCGCAGGGACGAAAATGGAGACAGCACCCCAAACCCCGTGGGGGCCAACCGCAACCAGCCCCGAGAGAAAGTCGATCATTGACCGAAATCATCCGCAACGCCCGCGCCGCAGCTCTGCCCGCCAAACTCTCCCGGTCCTGGCTGCTCGTCAATGCTGCGAGGGAGGAACTGTTCACTCCTGCGCAGACCTCGGAAGCGGATTCCGTCATCTTCGACCTCGAGGCTTCTGTCGCCGATGACAAGAAGATCGAAGCCCGCGACAATGTCGTGCGCGCCCTCGACTCGGGAATGTCCGCCTGGGTGCGGATCAACAAGATGGAATCCGAGTTCTGGGCCGACGACCTCGCCGCCGTCGCCATGCTTCCGGGCCTGCGCGGAGTCATGCTGCCCGAGACCGAACGCCCCGAGCAGGTGTCCTACACCGCGATGCGCGCGAAGGCCGGCCTGCCCGTGCTCGCCCTCCTGGAATCGGCCCGCGGAGTGGAGAACGCCACCCGCATCGCCGAGGCGCCCGGCACCTTCCGCCTCGCCTTCGGCACCAATGACTTCCGCAAGGACACCGGCTTCTCCGGCGATCCGATGGCTCTGGCCTATGCCCGCTCACGCCTGACGATCGCCTCTCGCATGGGCGGCCTTCCCGGACCCATCGACGGCCCTTCGGCCGCCGATGCCGATGATGAGAAGGTCTGGGCCGATGCCGAAGTCACACACATGATGGGCATGACCGGAAAGCTCGTCCTCACCGTCGACCAGGTCAACACCCTCAACGAGGCCATGAGCCCGAGCGAAGACGAACGCGATTGGGCCCGCCAGATGCTCGAAGCCGCCGAAGGCGGATCCGAGATCACCGACGGCTCCTACCTGCCGCGCCTGGCCCGCGCCAAGAAGATCGCGTCCATGGCCGACGCCTACGGTCTCTGGAACGCTTGAGCCGACAGCCGCCTTGGCTGCTGTGGGCAACACTGCCCGCCGTCCTGCTCGTCATCGCCTTCGGACTGTGGCTGCATCTCGAGCGCATCGGGCCCACCCCGGTCGATCAGTCCTGGTTGGAGTTCGCCGGTCTCGATAGAGGTTCGGTGCCGTATTGGATCGCCGTCGTCCTCGCCGAGGTCGGCGGCGGCACGGGTGTGGTCATCTGCACCGCGTTGCTCACAGGCGTCTTCGTGTTGCGCAGACGCCTGCGCTCGGCGCTCTTCCTCGTCACCACGATGCTCGCCGGCATCGCCGCCTCGGAGATCCTCAAGGCCATCGTCACCCGGCTGCGCCCCGGCGACCAGCTCTACGAATCCTTGGGGTTCTCCTATCCCTCGGGGCATTCGATGGGCGCCGCCGCACTGGCCATGAGTCTGGCCATCATCGCCTGCCGCCGTCATCAGCTGCGCGGATCGACAGCCCAGGAAGCACAAGCACAAGCACAAGCACAAGCACAAGCACAAGCACCGAGGATGGGCTTCCATTGGTCGTTCATCCTCGCCGGGATCTGGATCCTCGGCATGATGTGGTCTCGGACAGCGCTCCAGGTCCATTGGCTCACCGACACGATCGCCGGCGCCTTCATCGGCATCGCCGTCGCCGTTCTCGTCGACGAATTCTGGACCCTGACAGCGCAGAAGACCCGTTCACCCCGCTTCGCTCTGTGGCTTGCGGGGTGAACGGGTCTTCTGCTGAGGGGCTCAGTCCTCCTGGAGCGAGACGCCGGTGAAGGCCGAGGCGTTCACGGCACCGGCCACGGCCTTGACGACCTCGTCCGAGACGACCGAATCCACGGCGAGCACGGACAGCGCCTCGTTGCTCGTCGATGCAGGCGAGACCTGCATTCCCGCGATGTTGACGTTGTTCGCACCGAGTGCCAGACCCAGCTGACCGATGATTCCCGGACGGTCCTCGTAGCGGAAGATCAGCAGGTTGTCGGTCAGTTCGATCTCGAGCGAGTAGCCGTCGACCTCGGTGAGCTTCTGCACGAGCTTCGGACCGGTGACCGTGCCGGACACGGAGATGCGCTGCCCGGTGCTCGTCGTCGCGGTCAGTCGGGTGATGTTGCGGAACGATTCGCAGTACGGATCGGTGACGAGCTCGACGCCGATTCCACGCTCTTCGGCCAGCAGCGGAGCGTTGACATAGGAGACCTGATCGGACACGACGTCCTTGAACAGGCCCTTGAGCGCGGAGAGCTTGAGGACGGAGACGTCCTTGTCGGCGATCTCGCCGTTGACCTCGACCTTGAAGTGCGTGACCGAGGAGTCCGCCAGAGCGTTGACGACCCGGCCCAGACGCTCGGCCAGGGGAATGCCCGGGCGCACATCCTCGTGGATGGCGCCGCCTGCGACGTTGACCGCATCGGGGACGAGTTCCCCGGCCAGGGCCTTGCGCACGGACTTCGCCACGGCGACGCCGGCCTTCTCCTGGGCCTCATGAGTCGAGGCGCCCAGATGCGGGGTGACGTTGACGGCATCGAGATCCATGAGTGCCGAGTGCTCCGGCGGTTCGACGTTCCAGACGTCGATTCCGGCACCGCCGACCTCGCCGTTGGCCACAGCCTCGGCCAGGGCTGCCTCGTCGATGATGCCGCCGCGGGCGACGTTGATGAACCGGGCTCCGGGCTTGGCGGCTTTGAGCTCCTCGGTGCTGATCATGCCGACCGTCTCCGGCGTCTTCGGCATGTGCACGGTGACGAAGTCGGACACGGCGAGCAGACCGGGCAGGTCGAGGACCTCGACGCCCATCTGAGCCGCGCGGGCCTGGGTGATGTAGGGGTCGTAGCCGACGAGTCGCATGCCGAAGGCCTTCGCGCGTTCGGCGACGAGTCCGCCGATGCGACCGAGGCCGACGATGCCCAGGGTCTTCTCGTAGAGTTCGACGCCGGTGTACTTCTTCCGGTTCCACTCCCCCGCCTTCAGCGAGGTGTTTCCGGCTCCGAAGTAGCGAGCCGAGCCGAGGATGTGGGCCATCGTCAGCTCGGCTGCGGAGATGATGTTCGACGTGGGTGCGTTGACGACCATGACACCCGCCGAGGTGGCCGCGGGGACATCGACATTGTCGAGTCCGACGCCGGCGCGGGCGATGACCTTGAGTTTCTTCGCAGCGTTGATGGCTTCGGCGTCGACCTGCGTGGCAGACCGGACGAGGATCGCATCGGCGTCGGCGATGGCGGGCAGGAGCTGGGATCGGTCGGCGCCCTCGGTGTGACGGATCTCGAAGTCTCCTCCGAGAGCTTCGATGGTGGCCGGTGACAGTTCTTCGGCGATGAGCACGACGGGCTTGGGCACTGATTTCCTCCTGTTGCGTCCGGGACGCGTCCACCTTATGAGACTTTCAGGATTCCTTCACAAGGTCTCAGATTCTGGGAAGAATCGCTCAACAGACCGTTCGGGTTGCTCAGAATCCGTGGCGTGCTCAGAATCCGTTCGGAGAATACGGTGCCCGACCGAGGCTGAACATTGCGCTGGCGAGTACGGCGGATCCCGGCGTCTGCTCATCGATGCGTCCGGCCCGGGCGAGGATGACGGGATCGGCGCCGCCGAGGTACAGGGACCCGAGCTCGGCGATGCCGAGCCCCAGGTCTGCCGGCGTCGAATCGGAGGCAGGGGTCACCTCGGCGCTCTCACCGTCAGAGGTGATCGTGAAGCGTCCCCCTGCGAGGTCGAGGGAATCGTCGATGTCGATCGTCAGCGTTCCGGGCACATACCAGGGCCGGGCTTCGAGTGCGGCCTTGACGTCGAGGATGCGGATCCAGATGTTGTCCTCGCTCGCGACGGTCTTCACACGCCTGGAATCGGTGAGCAGCCACGGCAGCGGGGAGTATTCGGCGGACTCGCCGAAGGTCACGCGGGTCGACAGGTCGATGGCGGCGAGGAACGACCACAGGGAGGCGTAGGCCGCATCGGTGACGGCCACGAAGTCGATGATGTCGACGGTCGGCGGGGTCTTCGACCAGCCGGCGAACTTGTAGGACACATAGCCGTCGGGCTCGCCCTGTTCGTCGAAGTGCAGGGCCGCGCGGACACCGCGGTCCTCTTCGCCCGTCTCAGTGTTGAGGGCGCCGGTGGCGCGTTCGATGTAGGTCTGCTGGCGCTCCATCGCTCCGGGCGAGGTCCGCATGAAACGGTCGTAGATCTTCGGAGCGAGTTCGCGCAGCTCGCTGGGCAGGCACATCTCGACACGGCGATCGGGTTCGCGGACCATTTTGAAGCCGGGAGAGGTGTCGACCTCGATCGAACGCAGCCAGGTGGCCACACCGAAGCCGAAGCGCGAGTAGATTCCGCCTTCGGTCGCGGTCAGTGCGGCGAACGGGTAGCCGGCCGCCTTCGCCTCGGCGAGGTCCGTGGTCATCAGCGACCGCAGCAGACCGCGCCGCCGGTGGGTCGGTCGCACCGTGATCCAGGTGATGAGGTGACCCGGGACCAGCCGACCGCCGCCGACGTTGACGAGTTTTTCGAACCAAGCGAAGGTCGCGACCGGGATCGACGAATCCAATCCGTGGCCGAACTCCTGGTCGGCGTAGACGGCGGTGAGCTTGCGCCCATCGGCGATCGCCCGCTTCACCCTGCCCACCAGGGCCGCATCCGTCGAACGCGGGTCGTGGAAGCCCACACTCGTCGAGGCGAAGTACGCCTTGGTGCGCTCGTCCGGCTCGCCGGTGGCTTCGTCGATGGTGGGCTCGAAGTCTTCGAATCTGTAATTCGTCACACATCCACAGTAGTCCAGATCACCCTCCATGCCCACGAATGATTGCGCTCAGGCTAGGCAGAGGGCTCACAGATCCCAGCCGGACCGGCCGATCGCCGCCCACGGGAGCCGACCGTCCACAGACCGAGAAAGCATCCAGACTTTGCCCAGGAGGAATTCAGGAGTAATAATTGTTGAGCAGTTCAGGCAACCAAGCCGAACCCGGCCACCTCCGGGTCGCACCCGCCCTTCTCCGAGCACACCCGCTCGGCTCAAGAACGGCGACGCCGTCTAAGAAAGCAGAACATGGCTCAAGCACCACCCCCACGCGGTCAGCGCATCACCGTCTGGACGCGCCTGAGGCGGTCCCGTCCCGCCATGATCGGCCTCGCGCTCGTCGTCTTCTTCGTCGCCCTCGCTGCGCTCGCTCCCGCATTCTCTGCGATCACCGGCAACAGCCCGTATGCCTACAACCCGGATGCACTCGGCCCGGACACAGCCCCGACCGGACCATTGGGCGGGGTAAGTGCTCAACACTGGTTCGGCGTCGAACCCCGCACGGGCCGAGATCTCTTCGCCATCGTCAGCTATGGGGCGCAGGTGTCACTGCTCATCGGTCTTGCCTCCACCGCGGTGTCCATCATGGTCGGCGTCGCCGTCGGTCTCATCGCCGGCTTCTACGGTGGAGTCGCTGACCGTCTGCTCTCCAGGCTGACCGACATCATCTTCGGCTTCCCGTTCCTCATCTTCGCCATCGCATTGTCCGCAACGGTCCCGGCCAGCGTCCCCCGACCGCTGCTGCTCATCCTCGTCATCGGGTTCTTCGGCTGGCCGTCGATCGCCCGCGTCGTCCGCAGCGAGACCCTGTCCTTGCGGGAGCGCGGATTCGTCCGCGCCGCCGCGGCGCAGGGCATCGGCAGCGGCCGCATCATCATCCGCGAGATCATTCCGAACATCCTCGCCACCATCATCGTCTTCACGACAGTGTCGATTCCGGGCAAGATCGGCGCCGAGGCGGCGCTGTCCTTCCTCGGCGTCGGCGTCAACCCGCCCACTCCGTCATGGGGCCGGTCGATCTCCGATGCCATCAGCTGGGTCCAAGTCGACCCGATGTATCTCATCTTCCCCGGAATGGCTCTGTTCCTCGTCACGCTCGGATTCAACATGTTCGGCGACGGGCTCCGCGATGCCCTCGACCCGTCCGAGGCTGAGGCCTCGACAACCACCAGCACCGAGGCGGCCCCCGCGGCTGCTCCCGTCTCGACTGATCCGCTGAGCGCGGGAGGGCAGGCATGAACCGCACGAAATTCATCCTCATGCGCCTCCTCGGCGCGGCCTTCGTACTGCTCATCATCGCCGCTGCGTGCTTCGCGATCTTCTACCTCATGCCTGCGAACCCGGCACAGTATTCGTGCGGCAAACCCTGCTCCCCGGAACGTCTGGCCGAGGTCGAGCGCTATCTCGGCGTCGATCAGGCCTGGTGGAAGCAGCTCTTCGACTTCCTCGGCGGCATCGTCGGCGGGCGCACCTATGGTGAGGGCGCGGCCGCAATCCACTGCAACGCACCCTGCTTCGGGTATTCGTTCCGTCTGCGCGATTCGGTCACCGATCTCGTCATCGACCGCCTGCCGATCACGTTCTCGCTCACCCTCGGAGCTGCGGTCCTGTGGGGCGTCGGCGGAATAGCCGCCGGTCTCATCGCCGCTCTCAAACGCGGAACTGCCGCCGACAGCACGGTCATGGGCGCCGCCATCACCGGCATCTCCGCACCGACCTATCTGCTCGGGCTGCTCGGCATCCTCCTCTTCGGCTTCACCCTCAACGTGCTGCCGATCGGCGGCTACGTGCCGTTCACCGAGAACCCCGGAATGTGGGCCTTCCACCTCATCCTGCCGTGGATCGTGCTCGCCATCGCCAACGGCGCCATCTATGCCCGGCTCACTCGCGGACAGATGCTCGAAGTGCTCAGCCAGGACTTCATCCGCACTGCCAGGGCCAAGGGACTGTCCGAAACGACGGTGATCGGCAAACACGGCCTGCGCAACCTCGTGGTGCCGCTGACGACGCTCTTCGCCATCGATATCGGCGGACTCCTCGGCGGGGCCGTGATCACGGAGAAGGTCTTCGGGCTCGGCGGAGTCGGGACTCTGCTGCTCGAAGCGGTGTCGAACCTCGACATCCAGGTCATCGTCGGTGTGACTCTCTTCGCAGCCGCCGTCGTCATCATCGCCAACCTGCTGGCCGATCTCAGCTATTCGCTGCTCGACCCGCGAATCAAGGCCGTCCGATGAACGGTGACCGGCCGATGAGCACCGCACACGAACACATGCGCACGGGGCCGCCTCGGCGGCGATGTCGATACCAGCTCTCTTCCTCATTCGTCTCTTGACCGACTTCGCGACGCAGTCAGCGCCGCACATCTGAAAGGCACACCATGAAACGCGCAGCACTCATCGCCGCCACCCTGTCCTTGGGTCTCGTCCTCAGCGGCTGCAATGCCAACCCTGAACTGAACAAGGACGGCGGGGAGTCCAACACCCTCGGCGAGACGCACAAGGGAGGGACGCTCAACATCTTCTCCGACGCCCCGGACATGGACTTCGATCCGGGCAAGAGCCAGGGCCTGGCGATCACGTCCCTGTCGTTCGTCCACCGCCGCCTGACCACCTGGGACATCCAGCCAGGCAAACAGGCGAAGGTCGTCCCGGATCTCGCCACTGACACCGGTACAGCCAGCGACGACGGCAAGACCTGGACCTTCACGCTGAGGGACGGGCTGAAGTACGAAGACGGCTCGGAGATCACCTCGGCCGATATCAAGTACGGCATCGAACGCTCCTTCTCCACCGAACTCTCCGGAGGGCTCAGCTATCACAAGACGCTGCTTGAGGGCGGCGATGACTATGCGGGCCCGTTCAAGGGCAAGGAGCTCAAGTCCGTCGAGACTCCTGATGAGAAGACGATCGTCTTCCACCTCGATTCCTCGTTCGGCGACTTCCCGTGGATCGCGTCGATGCCGGCCTTCTCCCCCGTGCCCGAGTCGAAGGACGATCCGGGCAAATACGGCCTCGATCCCATCGCATCGGGTCCGTACAAGGTCGAGTCGAACAAGTCCGGTGCCGAGGCGGTGCTGACCCGCAATGACAATTGGGATGAGAAGACCGATCCGGTGCGTACCGCCGGCCCCGACGAAGTCGTCTTCAAACTCGGTCAGGATGCTTCGGTGACTGCGCAGGCGCTCATCTCCGATTCCGGGGATGCGAAGAACGGCTTCTCGGCAAGCTTCGTGCCCGCTGCTCAGCTCGCCCAGGTGCAGAACGATCCGAATGCGAAGTCGCGTCTGGTCACCTCGGGCCCCGGAGCTTTGTCATACCTGGCGATGAACAACGATTCGAAGGGACTCGACAACGTCAAGGTTCGTCAGGCGATCAACTATGCGGTGAACAAGGACACGTTCCGCATCGCCGCCGGAGGCGAGATCTCGGGCGACTTCGCCTCGACCCTCATCACCCCAGGCATCCCCGGACGCGTCGACTACGACCTGTACGAGGCGAAGCCGGAAGGCGATGTGGAGAAGGCGAAGTCCCTGCTCGAGGAATCCGGAGAGAAGCTCGGTGACCTCAGGCTGCTCGTCGCCAATGACGCCACCTCCGTGTCCGAAGCAGAAGCTGTCCAGGAAGCACTGGCACGCGCCGATATCAAGGTGACCATCAAATCCGTCGACTCGAACACCTTCTCCGCCGACGCAACGGATGCCAAGGGCGACTACGATCTCGCCCTGAGCTCCTGGCAGCCGGACTTCCCATCGGCAAACGGCAATATCGCTCCGCTCTTCGACTCCTCACAGATCGGCAACGGCAACTACAACATTTCGCACTTCTCCGA
This sequence comes from Brevibacterium sp. OS20, assembly GCF_056837565.1. Taxonomy (NCBI): domain Bacteria; kingdom Bacillati; phylum Actinomycetota; class Actinomycetes; order Micrococcales; family Brevibacteriaceae; genus Brevibacterium; species Brevibacterium sp. OS20. The sequence goes on from NZ_CM166367.1 coordinate 2,772,163, forward strand.
TGAGAAGGTCGATGCCCTCATCAAGAAGGCCACCGAGACCGTCGACCCGACCGCAGCTCAGAAGGTCTGGGCCGAGGCCGACAAGGCGATCATGGAGCAGGCGCCGATCGTACCGCTGACCTATAACAAGAACTCCTACCTGCACGGGTCGAACGTGGAGAACTTCGTCATCGGCGACTTCCCCGCCTACCCGGTCTACTTCAAGGCATCGCTGAAGGGCTGATCCATGGTTGCCGATTCTGCGCCGTCGCCTGAGACCGTTCCGACTGACCGCGCTGCACTGTCCTATCGTGACCACAGCGTGTCGTTCGGGCCCAAGGTCATCACCCGTGAGGTGTCTTTCGACCTCGTTCCCGGCCGGATCCTCGCCCTCGTCGGCGAGTCCGGTTCGGGCAAGTCCGTGACCGCACTGGCTGCACTCGGCTTGGCAGGAAGCGCGGAGCAGACGGGGTCCGTGCTTCTGAGCTCTGCGGGCCTAACCGGTACAGCTGCAGACAGCCGTGAACTCGTCGGGCTCGACCCCACTGGGCTGCGCGGAGTGCGTGGGGCGGAGATCGGCGTCGTCTTCCAAGAGCCGATGAGCGCGTTCAATCCGATGTTCCGCCTCGGTCATCAGATTGCCGAGGCGGTTCGTGCTCACCGTCACCGCGCGGGCTCTTCGCCGGGTGGAGCAGAACCCGCTGGAGGTGCGGAGGCGACGGCCGGTGCCGCATCTGCTGCCGAAACATCGGTGAGAGACCGGGTACGAGCCCAGTTGGTCAAGGTCGGCCTCGACGACCCGGACCGGATCATGCGAGCCTATCCGCATCAGCTCTCGGGTGGTCAGCTGCAGCGAGCGATGATCGCCTTGGCGACGGTCAATGCCCCGCGTGTGCTCATCGCCGACGAACCGACGACGGCTCTCGATGTCACGGTCCAGACGGGCATCCTCGACCTTCTCCGCTCCCAAGCGACTGAGGAAGGGCAGGCCGTCCTCCTCATCACCCACGATATGGGTGTCGTCGCCGATATCGCCGACGAAGTGGCCGTGATGAAGAACGGTCGCATCGTCGAACAGGGCAAGGTCGACGAACTGTTCTCGGACCCGCAGGAAGAATATACGCGCCAGCTGCTGGCTGCGGTCCCCCGCCTCGGTGACTTCGGATCTGGAAGGTCGAAACCGGAGACCGGTTCATCCAGCGCTCCGGATGCATCGACAGCACCAGATGGATCAACTGCTCCGGCAATCGCCGCCGAGCTCAGATCTGCCACAGTCGTGCACAGGAGCTCGGCGGGCCCGGTCACCGCGATCGAGGGCATCGACCTGCAGATTCCTGCCGGTTCGATCACCGGACTCGTGGGCGAATCCGGTTCCGGGAAGTCGACGATCGCCACTGTCCTCACCGGCGGGCAGAAGCTCAGCAGCGGTCAGGTCTTCGTCGACGGTCAGGCCGTGTCCACCCGCCCGAACCGGGCTCAGCGACGTCGCCGCGCCGATATCGGTGTGGTCTTTCAGGACCCACGCGGCGCACTCAATCCGCGGCGGACCATCGGTTCTCAGATCGGCGAGCCCCTGCGGGTCCATCGTCGCCTCGATTCTCACACGATCGACGCACGCGTGGCTGCGCTCCTCGACGATGTGCAGCTGCCCGGTGACTTCGCCGAGCGCTATCCGCACGAGCTCTCCGGTGGTCAGCGTCAGCGTGTGGCCATTGCGCGGGCACTCGCTCTGGATCCGAAGCTGCTCATCGCCGATGAGCCGACGTCCGCGCTCGACGTTTCGGTCCAACGCGGGGTGCTGCGTCTGCTGGCCGAACTCCACGAGGTCCACGATTTCGCCTGTCTGTTCATCAGTCATGACCTTGCAGTCATCGAGCAGCTCGCCTCCACCGTCGTCGTGCTCAGGCATGGAGCGATCGTCGAACAGGGCACGAGCGCTCAAGTGCTCACTGCGCCCCAGCAGGCGTATACGAAGGAGCTCATCGAATCCGCTCCCCTGCCGGATCCGCAGATCCAAGCCGCCAGACGCGCTGCCCGGCTGGCCGCCTGACCGGGCGAGCCGGCTGCCAGAGCGACAGCACCGGCCGTCTGACCAGCCGAGATCTGTGAATGTGAAGGAGCCCTGGACACCGAATGGTGTCCAGGGCTCCTTCTCTCAGCTCTCCCAGCTGGGGCGGTCACAGCATCGCAGCGTTGGGGCCGCCTCGGCGAGGTTGAGACTCAGCCGATGATTCCGACTCAGCGAGCGGCAGTGCCCTCGGTGTAGTCGTCGTCGGAGTCCTTGAGCCATGCGAACATCTTGCGCAGCTCGCGACCGGTGGATTCGATCGGGTGCTGCTCTTCCTTGGCACGCAGCTCCTTGAACTCCGGTGCGCCGTTCTTCTGGTCGTTCATGAAGCGCTCGGCGAACTTTCCGTTCTGGATGTCGTCGAGGACGCCCTTCATGTTCTCCTTCACCTCGGGGGTGATGACCCGCGGGCCGGAGACGTAGTCGCCGTACTCAGCGGTGTCGGAGCAGGACCAACGCTGCTTGGCGATGCCGCCCTCGACCATGAGGTCGACGATGAGCTTGAGCTCGTGGAGGACCTCGAAGTACGCGATCTCGGGCTGGTATCCGGCCTCGGTCAGGGTCTCGAAGCCGTACTGGACGAGGTGCGAGACACCGCCGCAGAGCACGGTCTGCTCACCGAACAGGTCGGTCTCGGTCTCCTCGGTGAAGGTGGTCTTGATGCCGCCGGCGCGCAGGCCGCCGATGCCCTTGGCGTAGGACAGCACGGTGTCCCAGGCCTTTCCGGAGGCGTCGACCTCGACGGCGACGAGCACGGGCACACCGCGGCCGTCGACGAACTCACGACGAACCACGTGGCCGGGACCCTTCGGTGCGACCATGATGACGTCGACGCCCTCGGGAGCCTTGATGTAGTCGTAGCGGATGTTGAAGCCGTGGATGAACACGAGGGTCTTGCCGGGAGCCAGCTGATCCTTGATCTCATTGTTGAAGATCTCGGCCTGAACCTGGTCGGGTGCGGCGATGGTGATGACATCGGCCCATGCGGCCACCTCGGCGGGGGTGCCGACCTCGAGGCCCTCTGCCGTGGCCTTGTCGCGGCTGGCCGAGCCTTCCTTGAGGCCGATGCGGACTTCGGCGCCGGAGTCGCGCAGGCTCAGCGAGTGGGCGTGGCCCTGGCTGCCGTAGCCGATGACGGCGACCTTCTTGCCCTGGATGATCGACAGGTCTGCATTGTCGTCGTAATAGCGTTCTGCTGCCATAGTTCTAGCTCCTTCGGGTTACGGGGTGATGTCCCCATTGTTTCACAGTTCGGTACTGCTGTTCACGTATTGAGATGAGCGGGGTTCCACAAGTTGGAACGCGAAATCAGCCACGCAGTGCGCGGTCGGTGATCGACTTCGCCCCGCGGCCGATGGCCACGGTTCCCGACTGCACGATCTCCTTGATCCCGAAGGGTTCGAGGACCTCGCGCAGGGCTTCGACCTTGCCGAGCTCACCGGTGGCCTCGATGCTCACGGAGTCGGGTCCGACGTCGACGATCTTCGCGCGGAACATCTCCACCGCCGAGGCGACCTGGGGTCGTGTGGCCGCATTCGCCTTCACCTTGTAGATGATGTGCGCACGGCGCACCGAGGACTCAGGTTCGAGTTCGACGATCTTGATGACGTTGACGAGCTTGTTCAGCTGCTTCGTCACCTGTTCCAGCGGAACGTCGTTGACGTCGACGACGACGGTGATCCGGCTCAGCTCCTCATGTTCTGTCACACCGACGGCGAGGCTGTGGATATTGAAGCCGCGGCGGGCGATGAGCCCGGTGAACCGGGTGAGCACGCCGGGCTTGTTCTCGACCAGGACAGAGAGTGTGTGTCGGCTGCTGTTCATTCCAGGCCTCCTTCGATCTGAGCCACGGAACGCACCGTGCCGTCTTCGTTCGCTCCGGCCTCGGCGATGGCAGCCTCGGCCTCCTCTTCGCCCTCTCCGTCGAACTCGGGACGGATGCCGCGGGCGTACTCGATCTCATCGTTCGACACGCCTGCCGCGACCATCGGCCACACCATCGCATCCGGTGGGACCGTGAAGTCGAGGACGACCGGTCGGTCATTGATCGACAGCGCCTTCTCGATCGCGGCGTCGACATCCTCGTTGCGGTCCACGCGGATCGCCTCACAGCCGTAGGCTTCGGCCAGTTTGGCGAAGTCGGGGATGCGGATCGTCTCGTGCCCGGTGTTGAGGTCGGTGTTCGAGTAGCGGCCGTCGTAGAACAGGGTCTGCCACTGACGGACCATGCCCAGCGACGAGTTGTTGATGATCGCGACCTTGATCGGGATGTTGTTGAGCGCACAGGTGGCCAGCTCCTGATTCGTCATCTGGAAGCAGCCGTCACCGTCGATCGCCCACACCACGCGGTCGGGCTGGCTGACCTTCGCACCCATGGCCGCGGGCACGGAGTAGCCCATGGTGCCGAGCCCGCCGGAGTTCAGCCAGGACTTGGGGCGTTCGAATTCGATGAACTGAGCGGCCCACATCTGGTGCTGCCCCACGCCTGCGGCATAGACCGCCTCGGGGCCGGTGAGCGCAGAGATCCGGGAGATGACGTACTGCGGATCGCACAGTTCGCCGTGCGTCTCATAGCCGAGCGGGTAGGTCTGCTTGAGACGGTTGAGGAAGCGCCACCACGGTTCGCGCTGGCGCTCCAGAGCCTTGGGGAACTTGCTGCGCATCTCTGCGAGCATCTCGGCGAGCACTTCGCGGGCATCGCCGACGATGGCGACATCGACCTCTCGGTTCTTGCCGATCTCGGCCGGGTCGATATCGGCGTGGATGACCTGGGCGTTCGGCGCGAACGAGTCCAGCTTGCCGGTCACGCGGTCGTCGAAGCGGGCACCGATGGCGATGAGCAGGTCGGCCTTCTGGAAGGCGGTGACGGCAGGCACGCTGCCGTGCATTCCGGGCATGCCCAAGTGCAGCTGATGCGAGTCGGGGAAGGCTCCGCGCGCCATGAGCGTGGTGACCACGGGGATGTTCGTGGCCTCTGCCAGGCGCAGCAGCTCCTTCTCGGCCTCCGAGCGGATGACTCCACCGCCGATGTAGAACACCGGGCGCTGAGCCTCGGACATCAGGCGTGCGGCCTCGCGGATCTGCTTGGCGTGCGGCTTGAGGATCGGGCGGTAGCCGGGCAGCACCGGCTCTTCCGGCCAGACGAACGGGGCCGTGCCGGTCTGCGCATCCTTGGTGATGTCGACGAGCACGGGGCCGGGACGGCCGGTGGTCGCGATGTGGTGGGCGTTGACGAGCGCCGCCGGAATGTCCTCGGCACGGGTGACGAGGAAGCTGTGCTTGGTCACCGGCATCGTCATGCCGACGATATCGGCTTCCTGGAAGGCGTCGGTGCCGAGCAACGATGAGGCCTGCTGACCGGTGATCGCGAGCATCGGCACGGAGTCCATGTGCGCATCGGCCAGGGCCGTGATGAGGTTCGTCGCGCCCGGACCCGAGGTGGCGATGCACACGCCGAGCTTGCCCGATGCGGCCGCATAGCCTTCGGCCGCGTGGCCGGCGCCCTGCTCGTGACGGACGAGGATGTGACGGATCTTGTCCGTCTCGAACAGCGGGTCGTAGGTGGGAAGGATGGTTCCGCCGGGAAGCCCGAATACCGTGTCGACCTCGAGCTTCTCGAGGCTGCGGACGATCGCCTGTGCGCCGGTGAGGACCTCCGGCCCGGTGTTGCGGCGAATGCTGGACGGTGTGGCTGTGACCGGTGCGGACGCGGGTTGAGTGCCCGTGTCTTTCGCGGTCGAGGGCTTGGCTGCCATCGATTCCTATCCTTCCTGGGTTTCCTTCTCATCTCCGCATTAAAAAAGCCCCTCCGGATTCGGTAGGGGCGCGCGGAACGTGTCGTCTCGACAGGCTACGGAAGATCCGCGCGCTGGGTAATAACGACGACAAGAAGGTGAGTCATGCCTCAATAGTTCCCCGCAGCACTCGAGGGTGTCAAACCTCGCAAACGTTCGTCCCGACATTCGAGACCGACGATGATTGCCAGGCGAGACTCGCCGAGGCGGCACAGCGTCCCCATTCCCCACCGCCGTTCCGCTCGACCTCAATTTTCAGCGCACAGAGAAACGGGAAGCCTGTTTGCCGGATTCGTGGAATAGATCACAGTCTGCGACTAGGCTGGATTCTCGTGCGCCCCCTCCTCCGTTTCTGGCCTGACCTCCGCTCCCGCATCGGCGTGTACGTCCTCGTGCTCGTCCTCACTCTCCTGGCCAACGGAATCCAGCTCATCGTCCCCGTGATCACCGGCTACATCGTCGACGGACCCATCGCCCACCGCGATCTGTCGGGCCTGTGGCTGCCGGTCCTCGGGGTCCTGTTCATCGGCATCGCCGAGGCTGTCGGGATGTGGGCACGGCGCATGGTCGTCGCTCCCGTCGTCTCCCATTGGGAGGTGACGTGGCGTTCGCGCCTGTTCGATCGTCTGCAGTACACCTCGGTGGCGATCCACGACTCCTGGGAGTCCGGCCAGCTCCTCTCGCGCGCGGTGAATGATCTGTCTCAGCTGCGTCGCTTCTTCGCGTTCGGGCTCCCGTTCCTCCTCTCCACACCGATCGTGCTCGCCGTCGGCACGGTGATGCTCGTGATCATGCAGCCCGTCTTCGGTCTGATCATGATCATCATGGCAGTGCCGGCGATCATCGCGGTCGCCGTCTTCGAGAAGCACTATCGGGAGACCTCCCGTCGGTCGCAGGACACTATGGGCGAACTGACCACCGACGTCGAGGAGTCCATCCAGGGCATCCGCATCCTCAAGTCGTTCGGACGCTCCCCCTGGGCCGCCGAGCGCTTCTCCGAGATCTCCACCCGGCTGAAATCCTTGGAGATCCGCAAAGCGAAGCTCGACTCCTGGCTGTGGAGCGTGCTCCTGCTGCTGCCGACCCTGGCTCAGGCCGCGATCGTCGCCGTCGGCACGTGGGGTGTCATCGAGGGCTGGACGACGATCGGCACGGTCGTGGCGGCCGTGACGATCTCGATGGTGCTGCGGATGCCCATCGAGATGCTCGGCTTCCTGCTCGCCGATGCGCTCATGGCGCTGACCGCCGCAGGACGGTACTGGGAGGTCATCGACATCCGCCATGACATCACCGATACCGACGGCGGTGTCGACGATGCTCCCGAAGTCGGCCACTACCGCGGGAAGCTGCGCTTCGACGACGTCGATTTCCATTTCTCTGATACCGAGCGACTGACCCTGCGCGGTCTCGATCTCACCATCGAGCCCGGTCAGACTCTCGCTCTCGTCGGGGCAACCGGCTCGGGGAAGACGACTCTGGCGTCTCTGGTGCCCAGGCTTCAGGACGTCTCTGCCGGCACGGTGAGCATCGACGACGTCGATATCCGAGACATGCCGGTGAACGAGCTGCGTCACCTCGTGTCCGTATCCTTCGAGGACCCGATCCTGTTCTCGACTTCCGTGGCCGAGAACGTCGAGATGGGTTCCCCGGGCGCGGGCGAGGAAGAGATCTGGGAGGCCCTCGAGATCGCGGCGGCGAAGGATTTCGTCTCCCGACTGCCCGATGGTCTGGATACGCAGGTCGGCGAACAGGGACTGTCGCTTTCCGGCGGTCAGCGTCAGCGCCTCGCTCTGGCTCGTGCGGTCATCGGGCGTCCGCGCATCCTCGTTCTCGACGACCCGCTCTCGGCCGTCGACGTCGACACCGAGGATCGGGTGCAGCGGGCCCTGCGGGAGATCCTGCCGGATTCGACGACTCTCATCATCGCCCACCGCCCATCCACAGCGGCATTGGCCGATGTGGTGGCGGTGCTCGACGAGGGCCGGATCGCAGCGCTCGGCACCCACGAACAGCTGCTCGAGTCCTCGAAGCTCTACCGCGAACTCATGGGGGCGAGCGCGAAAGCCGATGCACACACGTATCCGGGTGCGGCCGCCTCGGCGAAGGAAGGAGGGACACCATGAGCATGCCACGTCTCGACAGCGACGACGAGATCGAGTCGCTGCCGCCGGACATTGCGAAGAAGGCCCGCACCCTGCTGATGTCGCTGGTCAGGCCGCACCTGGCGATGGCCGTCTTCCTCGCCGTCATCGTCGTGCTCACGGCTGCGCTGATGGTCATCGGGCCGGTGTTCATCGCTGATGCCCTCGATCGAGGTGTGCCCGCAGCCATCGACGGCGATATGGATCCCCTGATCCGGGCGGTCACGCTCTTCGTGGTCTCAGCAATCGCCTCGGCGATCTTGGCGTTCACGTCGACCAGGCTCGTCGGGATCACCGCTCAGCGGATCCTCTTCACCCTGCGCGAGCGGGTCTTCACCCATGTTCAGCGTCTTGACCTGGGTTATCACGAGAAGTCGACCTCGGGTCGGCTCGTGTCCCGGCAGACCTCGGACATGGAATCGGTGCAGCAGTTCCTGTCGTATTCGCTCTTCGACACGGCGCTGGCGGTGCTGCAGATGCTCTTCATCGCCGTCACCCTCGTCGTCCTCGATGTGCCGCTGGCGATCGTCGTCTTCGCTGGATTCGTGCCGCTGTTCTTCATCACGAAGGCGGCGCATTCGACTCAGCGCAGCGCCTACCGGCGTACGCGGACGTCGATCGCGAAGGTCATCGTCCACTTCGTCGAGACGATGGGCGGCATCCGCGCCGTGCAGGCGTACCGGCGTCAGCCCGAGCGGCGCGGGACCTTGAGCGATCAGGATGCCCGGTATCGGGATGCGAACACGGATGCCCTGCGCGGAGTGGCCTGGTTCGCCGGGTGGACGCGGCTGATCGGCAACGTCACGCAGACGGTCATCATCGTCATCGGTGCGTGGCTCGTTATCGAGGGGTGGACGCAGATCGGCGTGCTCGCCGCCTTCATCCTCTACCTGCGTCGTTTCTACGGTCCTCTCGATGAACTCGTTCAGGCTTTCAATCTCTACCAGTCCGCCTCGGCGGCGCTGGAGAAGATCGCGGCGGTGCTCGACACCGACCCCGAGGTGGTCGAACCGACCCAGCCGCAGGCTCTGCCTGCGCACGCAACCAGTGACGCGGCTGCCAGCGGTCGTGCCCTCGATCTCGACGACGTCCGCTTCGCCTACTCCGACGGCCCCGACGTCCTCCCCCGCTTCGATCTCCACATCCCGGCGGGACAGATCGTCGCGCTCGTCGGCGCCACCGGCGCGGGCAAGTCGACCCTGGTCAAGCTCGTCACCCGCTTCTACGATCCAAGCGTTGGACGGATCACCCTCGACGAGGTGGATCTGCGTGACCTCGACGATGCACAGCTGCGATCGTCGGTCGTCATGGTGACGCAGGAGTCGTTCCTCTTCGCCGGCACCATTGCCGACAACATCCGCATCGGCAATCCGGGCGCCAGCGATGACGATGTCGTGGCGGCCGCGACCGCGGTCGGCTTGGATGCGTACATCCGCCGGCTGCCCGAGGGCTATGCCACGGATGTGAAGAAGCGCGGCGGCCGGTTGAGTTCTGGCCAGCGTCAGCTCGTGTCCTTCGCCAGGGTGTTCCTCGCCGATCCGGATGTCGTCGTCCTCGACGAGGCGACCGCGCACCTCGACATCCCGTCCGAGCGGCTGGTGCAGAACGCCCTGGCCACGGTGCTCGAAGGCAGGACAGCCATCATCATCGCCCACCGCCTGTCCACCGTCGAGATCGCCGACCGCGTGCTGGTCATGGAATCCGGTCGGATCATCGAGGACGGCACACCCGACGAACTCATTTCCGGCACAGGGAAGTTCGCACAGCTGCATCAGGCCTGGCGCGACTCACTCGTGTGAGGTCCTCCCGTCCTCCTGCCGTCCCACTTCCGTCCCTTCACCATCACCAGCGTGGTCGACTCATCAGTTCCAGCAAAGTATGTTGCTGTATATAAGACGAGTCGAATCGACGAGGAGGACGCCCTTGGTCACTGGATCGGATAAGGAAGCTGCGGCCGAGCACCCGACCGACGCCGAGTCCTCAGCAGAAACTGAGGTCAACGCGACCGGCACAACCAACGAGACTGACGACGCCGCCGACGAACGACGGATCATCGGAGACGCCGTCGCCCTCGGATTCCTAGTCGGCCGGGCGATGGCCGCGGTGGTGGGGATGCTGCTGATCGCTTCTGGACTGTGGTTTGCGGGGCTTCTCCTCATCTTTGTGACCAATCTCGATCTGCCGCGCGCAGCAGCCCAACGCCACCTGCGCAAACACCGAGCCGAACTGGAGATTCCGTCGCTGAAAGAATTCGAAGCCACGACGCTGTCGGGCATGCTGAGTGGGGCTGGTCTCATCATTGCAGTTTGCGCATTGGCCATCACCCAAGCACTTCTCGGCCACCCGATTCTCAACTGGTCGTGGAGAGCGTTCACCGACGGAGTGGACCTATTCATATTGGTGCCACTCGTCGGTTTTGCGCTCTTCATCATCATCAATTGGTTCATCCGCTGGCGGAAGCGAAGCAGTGGTGAGGTCACCCGATGATCAGCGGCACGAACCGATACCGGCCGTGACGAGTGATCGTCAGCTCGTCGGAGCCAGGACCGTCTCGAACGACGCGGAGCATCTCCCCTGCGACGGGAATGACCATGGTGGCGCCGACGGTCAGCTGATCGACGAGCTGGTCGGGCAGTGATTCTGCCCCGGCGGAGACGAGGATCCGGTCGAACGGCGCCTCAGCAGGGAGACCGAGGACACCCGGAATGGCTTCGTGGATGGTCACCTCGGCGAGGGTCTCTTGGTCTGCGGGATCGGCGGTGACGGCTTCGATGGCCGCCCGCGAGGATTCGACGAGCCCGGGATGGCGTTCGACCCCGAGCACCCGCCCGGCCGGACCGACGAGGACGGCGAGCAACATCGAGGTCCACCCGGACCCCGATCCGAGGTCGAGGACGGTGTCCCCCGGCTGCGGATCAAGCAGCCGGAGCATGTCCGCGACGGTGCTCGGCTGCGAATTCGTCTGCCCCAGCCCGATCGGCAACGGAACGTTGTCGGAGGCATTCTGTCGTTCTGCCACTGGCAGGAACGGTTCGCGCGGAACCCGGGCGAATGCCTCGGCGATTCGATCGCGCGTCGCATCCGATGTCACTGCTCCTCCGATCCACGACGGTCTTCTGTACCCTCCCATTGTGCCGATCCGCGCTGAGGGCACAATGGCGTCACCGAGTATCGTTGTGCCGTGACTCAATCTGATCTCGGCCGCGCCCAGAGCCTCATCACCTCAATTCCTGACTATCCCGAACCGGGAGTTGTCTTCCGCGACATCTCCCCGCTGCTCGCCGATGGTCCGGCGATGCGGGCCGTCACCGAGGCGCTCATCGAACCTTTCGCAGGTCAGTTCGATATCGTCGGCGGGCTCGAGGCCCGTGGCTTCCTCTTCGCGGGTGCCATCTCCGCGATGACGGGAGTCGGAATCCTGCCGATCCGCAAGGCCGGAAAGCTCCCCCGCCCAGCGGCTGCTGTGTCGTACACGCTCGAATACGGCCCTGCCACGATCGAAGGTCCCGATGTTCTGAAGGAGGGCGAGCGCGTGCTGCTCATCGATGACATCCTCGCCACCGGCGGAACGCTCACAGCGGCCCAGTCCCTGGTCGCCGATCTCGGCGCCGAGGTCATCGGCTCAGCCGTCGTCCTTGAGCTCACCGCGCTCGGCGGACGCGAGCATACGGGCGAGGTTCATACCCTCTTCGCGGAGTGAGACGCCTCAGCTGACTCGGACGTCCTCAGCCGATTCGGATGAGGACGTCGCCGGCCGAGATCGGCCCCGCCTCGGCGAGAGACAGGTCTTCGGCGTCGGCTTCGAGAACGACGACCGGAACGACCACGGACTTCGCCGCTTCACGGGCGGCGGCCAAGTCCCAGACGACGATCTCTTCGCCGGCCTCGACCTGCTGCCCGGCCTCGGCACGGAGCGTGAAACCCCCTCCCTTCAGGTGAACGGTGTCGATGCCCAGGTGGACGAGCACACCCTGATCGGGTCGGTGGGAGATGACGAAGGCGTGGGGTTTGAGGCTCGTCAGCTTTCCCGCGACAGGAGCTGTGACCGTCAGGGTCGCGGCCTCGCCGGGGTCGATGGCCGTTCCGGGGCCGACGAGCGCCTTTGCGAAGACGGGGTCGGGAACCTCCGTCAATGGGATCACCGTGCCGGTGATGGGTGCAGCGATCGTGACTGCCATAGCCAGCAGGCCGCCTTTCTCCAAAATCAGTTGTACTTCGCCTAGACTGACCTCAGACTACAGACAAGGATCACTGTCGACCAGCAGATGCTCATCGGCGAGCAGAGGAGACGAAGACGTGACTCAGCCCATGAGGTCTTCGATGTCATCGACGAGGTTGTCGGCCTCCGGACCGACGACGACCTGGACCGCGCTTCCCTGCACCACCACACCGAAAGCACCGGCTGCCGTGAGCGCCTGTTCGTTGACGAGAGAGTCATCGTCGACCTCGACGCGCAGGCGAGTGATGCACGCTTCGATGTCGTCGATGTTGTCGGCACCGCCCAGTCCGGCGAGGATCTGTGCTGCTTTGTCCATGTCTGTCACCTTCATCTCCGGCGTCCACGCGCCGGCGTCGATTTCACGTTCTGCGATCTGCGTCACAAGTCTACGGCGACTCGTGACCGACGGCCCCACTTCCGAGGAGGAATCCGATGACCACCGCATCCGCTGAGGCACCGAAGAAGCGCAGGAAGGCGATACCAGGGTTCGCCCAGCTCCAACGCGTCGGGCGCTCCCTCATGCTCCCGATCGCCGTGCTTCCGGCCGCGGCCCTGCTCATGCGCTTCGGCCAGCCGGACATGCTCGGCGCCGAGGGACTCGGCCAGTTCGCGGACTGGTTGCTGCCGGTGGCGACGGTCTTCGCGGCCGCCGGTTCGGCTCTGTTCGACAACCTGCCGCTGATCTTCGCCGTCGGTGTGGCCATCGGCTTCGCGAAGAAGGCCGACGGCTCCACGGCACTGGCCGCCGTCGTCGGCTATATGGTCCTCACCGGAGTCTTCACCGCCATGGCTCCGGGCTTCGGCTCGGACAACGGTGAGGGCGAGAACGTCATCAACTTCGGAGTGCTCGGCGGAATCGTCGTCGGCATCATCACCGCCCTGCTCTATCAGCGCTATCACCGGATCAAGCTGCCGACCTACCTCGGCTTCTTCGGCGGTCGCCGTTTCGTCCCGATCGTCACTGCGGTCGCGTCGATGGTCATCGCCGTGATCATGGCGCTCATCTACCCTGTCTTCGACGCCCTCATCAACAAGGGCGTGGGCGGCTTCCTCATGGAGCACGGAGCCAACCCGGGCACAGGCTTCGTCTTCGGCACGATCAACCGTCTCCTCATCCCCTTCGGACTGCACCATCTGCTGAACAACCTGCCCTGGTTCCAACTGGGTTCGTGCACCACCTCCTCGGGGGACACCGCACACGGCGACATCACCTGCTTCTTCTCCGGTGTGGACGGCACGGCCGACTGGACGGGGTCATTCATGACCGGCTTCTTCCCGATCATGATGTTCGCGCTGCCGGCCGCGGCCCTGGCGATCTATCGCACCGCCCACCCGAAGCGCCGCAAGGTCGTCGGCGGCATCATGCTCTCGGTGGCGCTGACCGCCTTCATCACCGGAATCACGGAGCCGCTCGAATACGCCTTCGCCTATGTCGCATTCCCGCTCTACGCGGTCCACGCCGTGCTCACCGGCACATCTCTGGCATTGGTGAATGCGCTCGGCATCAAATCCGGATTCGGCTTCTCGGCCGGTGCGCTGGACTATCTGCTCAACCTCGGACGAGCGTCGGAACTGTCCGGCGGCATCGGGCCGGTCCTGCTTCTGCTGGTCATCGGCCTGGCCTATGCCGTCATCTACTACTTCCTGTTCCGGTGGGCGATCATCAAGTTCAATCTGCACACCCCGGGCCGCGAGGACGAGACCGACACCGGCACCGGTGCTCCTTCGGTCTTCGACGAAGCCCAGATCGCCGCCGAAGAGTCCACGGGCAAGAAGCGCGCACAGGACGAGGGCAGAAGCTGACCGTCCATGGAATGCTCCGGGGCCCGGTGACGTTATACGCTCGGTTCGGTGCCCTCACCGGGTGCCGAACCGGCGGACCCGATCAGCCTCGGATCCGTCCTGACCAGTGCATACGTGACGAAAGGCGGCACCATGACGGTTCCCACACTCACTCTCAACGACGGTAAGACGATCCCCCAGCTGGGATTCGGCGTCTTCAAGGTCGACCCCGACGAGACCGAACGCATCGTCACCGACGCCCTCGAAGTCGGCTACCGCCACATCGACACCGCTGCCGTCTACGGCAATGAGGAAGGCGTAGGCCGGGCCATCGCGAAGTCCGGGATCTCCCGCGACGAACTCTTCGTGACGACCAAGCTGTGGAATGACCGCCACGGTGCGGAGGAATCCAAGCGGGCCCTCGGAGAATCCCTGGAGAAGCTCGGCCTCGACCATGTCGACCTCTACCTCATCCATTGGCCGACCCCGGCGAACAAGAACTCCGTCGAGACCTGGGAGGCCTTCCCCGGCTACCGCGACCAGGGCCTGACCACCTCGATCGGCGTCTCGAACTTCGACCACCGCTTCCTGCCGGAGATCCTCGACACGGGCATCATCCCGGCCGTCGACCAGATCGAGGTCCACCCGCAGTTCCAGCAGGTCGAGACCCGTCCGCTGCTCGCCGAGCACGACATCAAGATCGAAGCCTGGGGTCCGCTGGGCCAGGGCAAGGTCGACTACGCGAACACCGTCATCGGTGAGATCGCCGCCGCCCATGAGAAGTCCTGGGCTCAGGCGATCATCCGCTGGCACTTGCAGAAGGGTCACGTCGTCTTCCCGAAGTCGAACAACCGCGACCGCATGGAGCAGAACTTCGACGTCTTCGACTTCGAACTCACCGACGCCGAGGTGGCAGCCATCGACGCGCTCGAAAACGGCGGCCGCGTCTCGGCCGATCCCGCCGAGGTGAACTGACCCGTTCAGGTTCGACCAAAACCTCGCCGAGGCGGCCCACCCCGACCAACGATCGTGACCGACGTGGCCGGTTGGGCAGTCAGGTCGACCAATGACGAAGCCGCCGGAGAGTTCCGACTCTCCGGCGGCTTCGTCGTTCTGTCACGCCACCGTCCGCCCGTCGACGCCGAGGACGACGGCGTCGATGAGCACCGGTCCGTCGGCCTGCAGCGCTTCACGGTAGGCCGCGTCGAACTCCTCGCGAGTCGTGGTCCGGCTGGCCGGGACACCGTAGCCCTGCGCCAACGACACGAAGTCGATCGTGCCCAGGGTCAGCCCCGGTGTGTCAGGGACGCCCATCCGTTCGGCGAATCCGGAGAGCGCACCGTAGCCGGAGTTGTTGACGATGATGAAGATCGTCTTCGTGCCCAACTGGGCGGCCGTGTACAGAGCTGTGAGCCCGTAGTTCGCCGACCCGTCACCGACGGTGGCGACGATGGTCTTCTCCGGGTCGCCGATCGCCAAACCCAGCGCGACCGGCAGCCCGAAGCCGAGCCCTCCCGAGGCCGGGAAGTGGTACATGCCCGGCCTGTCGATGACGATCCGCTCGAGGTAGTCGAGGTCGAGGGTGGTCGTCTCATTGACGTACACGACGCTGTCGTCGACATGATCGTTGAGCACGGCGAGCACCTCGGTGCCGGTCATTCCCTGCTCTGACCGCGGCGGGGAGGTGACGATTCGAGACCCACGGTCGCCTCGGCGAGTTCCTCGATCCGTCGTCGCTGCAGCGAGGTCGGCGAGCGCGGTCGCGACGTCCGCGACGACGGCGCGGCCGAACGGTGCCCGTGTCGCCTCACGCGGGTCCTGGGTGATCTGGATGACCTCGGTGCCCGGCGCCAGATAGTTCGCCGGCTCCCAGCGGTGGTACCGGAACGTGGCGGCTCCCATAACGAGCACGACGTCGTGGCCGGACAATCGGTCGCGCACCGATCGGATGCCCGGAACCAGGACGCCTTCGAAGTTCGGATGGGTGGTCGGGAACGGGCACCGCGTTGGTGAGGGTGCGACGTAGACGGAGGCGTTCAGGCGTTCGGCCAGCACCATTGCGTCCTCATAGACCGTCGGATCAGCCACTGCGGCGGCATCGACCTGCGGGCCGAGGACGAGGGCAGGGTTCTGTGCCCCGTCGAGGACGTCCGTGAGTTCGCGGCGCAGCGACTCCGGCATGGTTCCTGCCGTCGTCACCGAACGCTTCGCCAACAGTGCGTCGTCGGGTAGTGCCGGTTCGTCCCAGTCATCGAGCGGAACGGACACATAGACGGGACCACTCGGCTGGGTGGTTGCCTCGAGTGCCGCCTGCGACAGCGTGCGCGGCACGTCGGTGGCCGACAGCGGCTCGTGCGAGTACTTCACCAGCGGGGCGGGCAGCATCGAGGCATCGACGCTGGCGAGCATCGTCTCCTGACCGACGGTGCGGCGCACCTGCTGACCTGCGAGGACGACCAGCGGAACGTGGCCGTAGTGGGCGTTCGTCAACGCCCCCATGCCGTTGCCCGACCCCGAGGCGGCGTGCAGATTCACCAACGCCGGCCCTCCCGTGGCCCGTGCGAAGCCTTCGGCCATACCGACGACGACTTGCTCGTGCAGACCGAGGACGAACCGGAAGTCGTCGCCCAGTCCTGCGAGGAACGGCAGTTCGTTCGATCCCGGATTTCCGAAGATCGTCGTCATCCCGTGGGCACGGAAGACCTCCAGACTCGCGTCGAGGACTGTCTTCTCTCCGTCGTCTCTGTCGGATTGGTCGACCATTGTGCCTCTGCTTTCGTTCATAGTTCTCGCACGGAGGAGCCGAGTTGTGTGGCGCCTCTCCCACCTCACCATATCCGTTGGCGTATTCGAGTCGGCTCAGCCCAGCACGCGGATCGGCTCTCCTGCGATCCAGGCGGCGATGTCCTCGACTGCCTGAGTGAAGAAGATCCGATAGGTGTCTTCGGTGACGTACCCCAGGTGCGGGGTGAGCACAGTGCGCGGTGTGCTGCGCAGGCGATGGTCCGCCGGCAGCGGCTCTTCGTCGTGGACGTCGAGTCCGGCCCCACGGATCCCACCTGCTTCCAGCACGGTGATGAGCGCGTCGGTGTCGACGAGTCCGGCGCGCGAGGTGTTGACGAGGATGCTGTCGGGCTTCATCGTCTCAAGTTCGGCGGCTCCCACGAGTCCTCGGCTGCGGTCGCTGAGTTTGTAGTGGATCGTCACCACGTCCGCGGTGGAGAACAGTTCGTCCTTGCTCACCGCGCGCACGCCCAGGGCGTCCGCCCGTTCCGCGTCGAGGTTCTGGCTCCACGCCACGACGTCCATTCCGAAGGCCGCACCGACCCGCGCGACCTTCGTTCCCAGACGTCCCAGACCGACCACGCCGAGGCGGTGCCCATCGAGGTCTCCCCCGACGGTCGACTGCCAGCCGCCGCCTCGGACAGCGGCGTCCTCGGCCGGGATGCTGCGCAGAACGGAAAGGATGAGTCCCCAGGTCAGCTCCGGTGTCGCCGAGGTGGTCGACTCGGTTCCGCAGACCACGATCCCCTGCGCACGCGCCGCCTCCACGTCGATGGAGGCGTTGACCCGTCCCGTGGTCACGAGCAGACGGAGGTCCGGCAGCCGTTCCAGCCGGCCGGCGGTGAAGGCGGTTCTCTCTCGCATCGCCACAGCCACCTCGGCGCCGGAGAGGACCTGCACGAGGTCTTCGTCGTCGACGATGGGACGATCGATGAACTCGACCTCGGCGTCGAGACCGCTCCAGTCCGCGAACGTGCCTGCCACCTGCTGATAGTCATCGAGAACGACGATGCGCATTGTGTTCCTCTCCTGAAGTCGTGTGACCTACATCCTAGAGCCGATAGGCTGGGCTGGTGAGTGCACCGATCATCCTGAGACAACGCAGCGGCCCCATCATCACGGTCATCGTGTGGGCGTTCCTCGCTTTCCTCCTCGGCGACGCGCTGCTGCGCGGGGCGTGGGACACCGTCGGCCGTTTCGGTCCAGGGCTTGTACTCATCGGCTGGCTCGCGTTCATCGTCCTCTGGCGGCCGGCTCTCGTCGTCGGAACCGACGAGGTGGAGGTCAGGGAGATCCTGCGTACGACGACGGTGCCGTTCACCCGAATCCGTGATATTCGGCTGGGTTCTGTCGTGACGATCGAAACCGCCTCGGCGGAGGGGGTCGAACGCACCATTCGACCGTGGAACGCCCCCGGAATGCCGCGACGGAAGATCGATTCCGGACTGACCGGCGGAACGCGACCGGAGTCTCTGGACAATCACCCCGCGTTCGAGCTGCTGCGTCGATGGGAGCATGCTCAGGCCCATGCCCCTGGAACGGCTGCGCGAAGAGGTCCGTCCGGCGTTGCCGAGGACGTCAGCACTCGATGGAGCCGGGGCGTCATCGGGGTGACTCTGGTGCTGGTGCTCCTGGTGGCAGTCGGACTCATCTGAACACAGAAGGACCGGCCCCGTGGGGAACGTGATCCCACGGGGCCGGCAGTCTCGGAAGGCTTCAATCGATCAGTGCATCACTTCTTGAAGCCGATCTCGGTCCAGTCGGGTGTTTCGAGCTGGCGCGGCCCGAGGTTGAGGACGTCATTCCTCACGCCCCACACATATGGTGTCGGGTAGAAGGGGATGAGCGGCTTGAGCTTCAGAACCTCGGCATCGCCCTCGTTCGCCAGCTTCTTCGCCTCGGCCGGATCGAGTGTCTTCGTCGCAGCCTTGAACTTCTCGCCGATCGCATCGCTGGAGATCTTCGAGTGGTTCTGCGCGGAATCCGCCGGGTAGAACAGGTTCGATCCCGAGGAGATCGGGAAGGCTGTGCCCTGCCAGGTGAACGTCGCCATCTCGAAGTTGCCGTTGAGCACGTGGTCGGCGAAGTACGCGGCGACCGGAACGGTTTCGATTTCGACCTTGAAGCCGATCTCGTTGAGGTCCTTCATCACCTGTTCGGCACGCTGGGCATTCGAAGCGGTATCGGCGGGAACGACGATCTTGAACTGGAGCTTCTCTCCGTCCTTCTCGCGGACACCCCCATCGCCTTCCTTCCAGCCGGCGTCGTCGAGGATCTTCTTCGCCTTCTCCTGGTCGAAGTCGAGGCTGCCGTCGGTGTTGTCCTGGTAGCCTTCCTGGCCGGGCATGAATGTGACGTTGTTGATGAGAGTCACCGGTGCTTCGACGGGGCCGATCGCAGCCTGGGCGATGGCTTCGCGGTTGATCGCATGACCGATCGCGTCACGGACTTCCTGCTCCTTGAGCGCACCCTTCTTCGCATTCATCGTCAGGTGCGTGTATTCCATGCCCTGCGACTTGTACATCTCTCCGTCTTCGCGCTTGCCGGCGGTCTTGTAGGAGTCGCCATCGGTGCCGACATCGACAAGGTCGATCTCCTTGTTGGCGTAGGCCTGAGCCTGCTGTGCCTGAGAGACGACCTTGAAGATCACCTTGTCGAGCTTGGGTTCCTGTCCCCACCATTTGTCGTTCTTGACCATGGTGATGACGCCGGACTTCGTGTCGACCTTGTCGGCCTTGTAGGGACCGTTCGAAGGCAGGACTTTCTTCGTGTAGTCCTTGTTGAAGGAGTCGGCATCCTCGGTGATCTCATTGGGCAGGAAGGCGCCGATGTAGTTCGGCCAGTCGATGTTCGGGGTCTTGAAAGTGACCTTAACGTCGTGCTTGTCCTTGCCGGATTCGATCTTCTCGATGTCCTCGTAGCCCTTGGTCGAGGCGACCTCGAACTCGTCGTGTTTGCCGTCGCGAGTCTGCCAGAAAGCCTTGTAGTCGTCGACGTCGATCGGTGTGCCGTCCTCCCAGACGGCGTCCTTATTGAGCTTGACGTCGATGACCAGGGGATCCTCGCTGGCGATCTCGACGCTCTCGGCGTAGTTCTTGTCGACTTCCCAGGTGCCGTCATCCTTGATCTTGACCGGTCCGCCCAAGGTGGTGCCGTAGATGTTGTTGTTGTCCACATGGGCGCCGTCGGCGTGGTAGTAGTTGAGGCTCGCGGGGATCTCGGTGATCGGGTAGGTCAGCGTGCCGCCGTCCTTGACCTCGTCGTATCCGGCCTTCTGGTAGTCGGTGGTGGGGAGCCCGGAGATCTCCTTGTCCGCCTTGTCGCTGTCGACTCCGCCGGAGTCCTTGTTCGCCTGCTGGCAGCCGGACAGTGCCAGGCCCAGCGCAGCGGTCGCGGCGACGACCATTGTCGCCTTCTTCCTCATTCTCATGAGTTCCTCATTTCTAGTGTGGTGTTCCTCGAGGTGGGCTATGGGTGCGGCTTCAGGTCGCGGTGTCGAGCTCCGTGATCCGCTCCGCATGGTGGCAGGCGACGAGGTCGCCTTCCAGTGACCGCGGACGGGGGTCATCGGTCAGGCACATTTGCCTGTCCCCGTCCGGCAGCAGGTTGAACAGCGGGCACCTGGTGCGGAAGTTGCAGCCGGAGATCTCATCGGTCGGGCTCGGCAGATCTCCGGTGAGCAGCACCCGTTCCCGAGACCGTTCGATTTCTGGGTCGGGAACGGGGATCGCTGACATCAGTGCACGTGTATAGGGGTGCCGCGGCTGCCGATAGAGCGCGTCGGATTCGCCGTACTCGACGATCCGACCGAGATACATCACGGCGACATAGTCCGATATCTGTCGGACGACCGCGAGGTCGTGAGCGACGAACAGATAGGACAGTCCCAAGGTGTCACGCAGGTCTTCCAGCAGGTTGATGACACCTGCTTGGACTGAGACGTCGAGAGCCGAGACGGGTTCGTCGAGGACGAGCAGCTTCGGGTTCGTCACCAAGGCCCGAGCGATGCCGATGCGCTGACGCTGCCCACCGGAGAACTCATGCGGATAGCGTTCGGCCATCGACGCGTCGAGGCCGACGAGTTCGAGCATCTCGGCAACCTTGTCGTTGCGCTCCTGAGCCGGCACTTTGTGCACGGTCAGCGGTTCGGCGATCACTTCGCCGACCGGCAGCCGCGGGTCGATTGCGGCCATCGGATCCTGGAAGACGACCTGGACGTCTTTGCGCATGGCCAGACGTTCACGCTTGTTCAGGTCCGCGACATCGATGCCGTTGATGACCAGCCGTCCCTTCTGCGGAGCGACCATCTCCAGGACTTCACCGATCGTCGTCGACTTCCCGCAGCCCGACTCGCCCACCAGTCCGAGGGTCTGGCCGGCCTTGATCTCGAGATCGATTCCGTCGACGGCTTTCACCGTGCCGATCTGTCGCTTGAACACGGCACCCTTGAGCAGAGGGAAGTGCTTCTGCAGACCGGTGACTTCAAGGATGTTCGGGGCTGCGTCGTCTTTCACCCGAGTCGCCACCGGGTCGGGGCGCGGGTAGATGTCCTTGGCTTCCAGATCGCCCCGGGCGATCTCGTCGGCACGATGGCAGGCGGCCTGCACGCCGGCGATTCCGTGTTCGACGAGTTCGGGCTCGACCTCGCGACATCTGTCGACCGCGATCGGACAACGCGGTGCGAATGGGCACCCCGGCGCAAGATTCGACAGCGACGGCGGTTTGCCCTCGAGCGGAACGAGTCTCTGGGTTCCCGCTGTGGCAAGGTTCGGCACCGAACGCAGCAGTCCTGTCGTATAGGGCATCTGCGGGCTGTGGAAGACCTGCTCCACTCCCCCGGTCTCGACGAGGCGGCCGGCGTACATGACAGCGATTCGGTCGGCGTTTCCGGCCACTACACCGAGGTCGTGAGTGATCAGCACGATCGCGGCACCGGTGATCTCGCGTGCCTTCTGCAGCACGTCGAGGATCTGAGCCTGAATCGTCACGTCCAATGCCGTCGTCGGCTCGTCGGCGATGATGAGATCCGGATCGTTGGCGATCGCAATGGCGATCATGGCTCGCTGCCGCATGCCTCCGGAGAACTCGTGGGGGTATGACTTCACCCGCCGTTCCGCCCCTGGGATGCCGACGATTCTGAGCAGTTCGATCGCCCGGTCGTTCGCCGCCTCTTTCGACAGGCTCGGGTCATGGATGATCAGACCCTCGGAGATCTGTTCTCCGATCGTATAGACGGGAGTCAGTGCCGACAGCGGATCTTGGAAGACCATGGCGATCTCGCGGCCACGCAGCTTCGACATCTGGTGGTCGTTCATGTCGAGAAGAGACTGCCCGCGATACCGGATGGAGCCGGCGATCTGAGCGGTGGAGGGAAGCAGACCCATCACAGCCATCGATGACACGGATTTGCCTGACCCGGATTCGCCGACGATGCCGAGGAATTCGCCCGGTCTGACCTCGTAGATGACCCCGCGCACTGCTTGAACGTCGCCCTTGGGGTTGGGGAAGGTCACCGTCAGGTCTCTGACCTCAAGGATGGGTTCTGCCGCGGTGACGGGGGCGAGGTCGATGTCAAGGGTTTCAGTCACGGTTGACTCCTGAGGTCGGATCGATCGCATCCCGCAGGGCATCGGCCATGAGACTGATCGCGAAGAGCATGAGCACAAGCACCCCTGCGGGGAAGACGAACAGCCAGGGACGTGTGGCCGCCGCTCCGGAGCCTTCGGCCAGCAGTGTGCCGATCGACACGTCGGGTTTCTGAATGCCCAGATTGAAGTAGCTCAGGGAGGTCTCGGCAAGGATCGCGGAGACGACGCCGAGCGTCGCATCGACGATGAGAATCGAGGCCACGTTGGGAATGATGTGACGGCTGAGGATCTTCGGAGTCGAAACCCCCATATAGCGGGCGGCTCGGACGAAGTCGCGGTCCTTGATCGCCTTGGTCTGGTTGCGCACGACTTGAGCCATGATCATCCAACCGAAGAGCACGAGGAAGACGACGATGGCCGTCCACGACAGCTGCCTCAGCAGAGGCGCCATGAGCACAAGGATGAAGAAGGACGGCAGTACGAGCAGAAGGTTGATGAACCAGACGATGATCGTCTCGACGCGACCACCGAAATAGCCTGCCGTCGAACCGATGATGGCGGCCAGAATGCTCGCACACGGTCCGGCGATGATGCCGATGAGCAGGGATTTCTGAAGTCCCACGACGGTCTGAGCGTAGATGTCCTGGCCGATCGTGTTCGTACCGAACCAGTGCTGGGCGCTCGGGCCCTCATTGAGTGCGAAGACATCCTGGTCGGTCGGCGAATAGATGTTGATGGTATTGCCGAACAGAGCGAAGAGAACGAAGAATGCGAGTAGGATCCCGCCGACCCAGAACCGCGGGGTCGAGCGCAGGCGGCGCCAGATGAGCATCGCCCGAGAGGTCGGCTTCGAACGCTTCGTCACCACCTCGGTGTCGGGCTCTGTGGAGATCGGAATATCTGTTGCCATGTCAGATCCTCACTCTCGGGTCGAGTGCGGCATAGAGCACCTCGGACAGGGTCGAGGCCAGGAGCGTGAGCACTGCGACGAAGAGAACGGAGCCTGCGGCCGCGTTGATATCGGACTGCAGGATCGAGTTGATGGTGAACTGGCCCATGCCGTTCCATGAGAAGACGACCTCGAGCATCGAGGAGCCGGCGACCAGGGTGCCGAACGCGTAGGCGAAGTACGTCGACATCGGGATGAGTGCGACGCGCACGCCGTGCTTGACCAACGCGGTTCTGCGGGTGCGCCCTTTGGACCTGGCGGTGCGAATGAAGTCCGATGCAAGCACGTCGAGCATGACCGAACGCTGGTAGCGCGAGTACGTCGCGGCGCCCATGAGCACGAGCGCCAGGGTCGGCAGCAGCATATGTGACACCTGGTCGGTGAACCACGGGATGAAGCCAGGGTCGATATTCGCCGAGTAGTCACCCGAGAAGCGGATGAGGGTCGTGCCGAGTGCATTGTTGAATCCGGTGGCGATGATCATGAGGATCACGCCGATGACGAATGTCGGAGTGGCGATGATGAGGTAGGACGCGTAGGTCACGACCTGGTCGGATGCCTTGTACTGCTTGACGGCTCCCCAGACGCCGAGGATCACACCGAGGATGGCTCCGATGATCGATCCGATGAGCAGGAGCTTGAGGCTGACACCTGCCCGAACGAGGATCTCCTGCAGCACAGGCGAGTTGTGGACCGTCGTGCCGAAATCACCATGGAGGAAGATGTTCGTCAGCCAGTGCCAGGTCCTCTCGAGGATCGGGACTTCGGGGTTCGTGCCGTGGCCGTTGAGGATGGACCGAATCGAATCTTCTGACAGCGGCGGATTCTGGCCACGGTACCGGGAGGCCGGATCCATGAATGAGCTGGAGGTGATGTAGGCGGTGACCGTCGCTATGAACGCGAGGATGAAGTAGTTGATGAACCGCCGCAGGACGTACTTTCCCATGGCGCCGACTACGACACAGGGATCAGCCGGGCCTCACTGGACGTCGAGGAATGGTGCATGGGACCCGGCAGCTGGGAGTAGATCTCACGGCGAATCGGGTAAGCGGTGCGAATCATCAACGATCAAGGTTCCTTTGCGCGAATTTTCCTCTGATCAGCCACTATGAGTGAATCATCAATGGTTCATCACAGAAGACTGAACGTAATTCGCACTGTATCTCCATGTGACCTGTTGCACAAACTTCCCTTGCAGTATTGATTGCGACAAGGCTCCGTGTCCCCCGGAATTCCGCGCGACACGCCGAAGTAACTTTTCGGTAACTGTAGTCTCGTGTCGCCGGGTCGGAACGGTCCGTGCTGTCCTCAGGAACGTTCCCCACCGAAATCGCCGAGGCGGTGCAGACGTGATGTCTGCACCGCCTCGGCGATGGTGGAACCGTTCCGTATCGCTGAGCGTCACCCGAAGGCGAGCGGAATCAGCAACGGACCTTGAACTGGATCAGAAGCAGACTGCGCCCTTCGATGCCGACTGCACGAGCTTCGCGTACTTGCCGAGCACACCGGTGAGGCGGTGGTTCTCGGGCAGCGTCCAGGTCTTGCGACGCTCGGCCAGCACCTCCTCGTCGACGTGGAGCTCGATCGAGCGGGCCGCGATATCGACGGTGATCTTGTCACCGTCCTCGACGAGCGCGATCGGACCGCCGTCGACTGCCTCGGGGGCAATGTGGCCGATGCACAGGCCGGTCGAACCGCCGGAGAAGCGACCGTCGGTGAGCAGCAGGACGTCCTTGCCGATGCCCGCGCCCTTGATGGCGCCGGTGATCGCGAGCATCTCGCGCATTCCGGGCCCGCCCTTGGGCCCTTCATAGCGGATGACGACGACGTCGCCCTTCTTCAGTTCTCCGTTGAGCACGGCGTCCATGGCCGGCTGCTCCTGGTCGAATACGCGAGCGGTGCCTTCGAAGACGTCGGCGTCGAAGCCCGCGGACTTCACGACCGCACCCTCGGGAGCCAACGATCCCTGCAGCACGGTGAGGCCGCCGGTGGCGTGGATCGGGTTGTTGAGCGCGCGCAGGATCTTCCCGTCCGGGTCCGGCGGATTGATCGACTCAAGGTTCTCGGCCACGGTCTTGCCGGTCACGGTCAGGCAGTCGCCGTTGAGCAGACCGGCGTCGAGGAGGGCCTTCATGATCACGGGCACGCCGCCGATCTTGAAGACGTCGTTCATCACGTACTGGCCGAAGGGCTTGACGTTGCCCAGGTGCGGAACCTTGTCGCCGATGCGATTGAAGTCATCGAGTTCGAGCTCCACTCCGGCTTCGTGCGCGATGGCCAGCAGGTGGAGGACCGCGTTCGTCGAACCGCCGAAGGCCATGACCACGGCGATCGCGTTGTGCAGCGATTCGCGGGTGATGATGTCCTTCGTGGTGATGCCCTGGCGCAGCATGTTGACAACAGCCTCACCGGACTTGCGAGCGAACATCGTGCGGTTGCGGTGGATGGCCGGCGGAGCAGCCGAGCCCGGCAGGGACATGCCCATGGCCTCGGCGGCCGAGGCCATCGTGTTCGCGGTGTACATTCCGCCGCAGGCACCCTCACCGGGGCAGACGGCGCGCTCGATGGCGTCGACGTCCTTCTGGGACATGGTGCCCGCACGGCAGGCGCCGACGGCTTCGAAGGCGTCGATGAGGGTGACTTCCCTCTCCGAGCCGTCCTCCATCTTCGCGGTTCCGGGCATGATCGAACCGTTGTAGAGGAAGACGCTCGAGAGCCCGAGGCGGGCGGAGGCCATGAGCATTCCGGGGATCGACTTGTCGCAGCCGGCCATCAGCACGGAGCCGTCGAGTCGTTCGGCGCTCATCACGGTCTCCACGGAGTCGGTGATGACCTCACGGGAGACCAGCGAGTAGTGCATTCCCTCGTGGCCCATCGAGATTCCGTCCGAGACGGAGATGGTGCCGAATTCCAGCGGGAAGCCACCGGCCTCGTGGACGCCTTCCTTGGCGGCCGAACCGAGACGCTGCAGCGACATGTTGCAGGGGGTGATCTCATTCCACGAGGTCGCGATCGCGACCTGCGGCTTCACCCAGTCGTCGTCGCCCATGCCGACGGCGCGCAGCATGCCGCGTGCGGCGGTGGCCTCGAGGCCGTCCGTGACATCGCGAGAACGGGGTTTGATGTCGGGAGTGGTGTTGTCTGTATCGATGCTCATGCAGGCATGCTACGCCCGATTTCAGCATCCGCATGCCGGACTCTCGCATGGTGGAACCTCTTGTGGGAACCATGCGAGAGTCCGACCGCGGGGCCATGTTCCGGCCCTGCTTAGGTCAGATTCGCGTGACCTATTGCCGGCGATGCAGGCCCGCGATTCGCTGCGCCTCGGGCCCCAGCTCACGGCATCTCAGGCCTTGATGAGATTGACCGGCTGCTCACCGTCGTTGATCCGCCTGACCTGCTCGGCGAGGATCTTCACGACCCGTGGTTCGAACGCCGAGGTGTCGCCTCCGACATGGGGTGTGATGAGGGTGTTCGGGGTGCCCCACAGCGCGTGGTTGCGCGGCAGCGGCTCCGGATCGGTGACGTCGAGGGCGGCATGGAGCCGGCCCGCGGCGAGTTCCGCCACAAGCGCCTCCGTGTCGACGACCTTGCCGCGGGCGACGTTGACGATGAGCGCATTGTCGGGAAGCAGGCTGAGGAACTTCTCATCGACGAGGTGGTGGGTGCCCTCGTTGAGCGGGGTGATGAGCACGACCACCTCGGTGTGGGGCAGTAGTTCCGGCAGCTCGTCGACGCCGTGAATCTTCCCGCGCTCGTCCTCACGTGCGGTCGAGGCCACTCGGGTGAGCTGGACTTCGAAGGGGTCGAAGCGGTCGGCGATGGCCGAGCCGATCTCGCCGACGCCGATGATCATCACCCGCCGGTCCTGCAGCGAGCGGTGACGCTGGTGCTCCCATACCCGCGAGACCTGCGAGCGCACGGCGTCATCGATTCCGCGCAGGCTGGCCAGGGTCAGCGCCAGGGCGAGCTCGGCGGTGCCCCCGGTGTGCACGCCGGAGGCGGTCGCCACCTGGATTCCGCGTTCGGGCAGGTGGGCGACGGGATCGAATCCGGTCGTCTGAGTGATGACCATGCGCAGGTTGGGCAGCTCGTCGAGCAGCTCGATCGTCGGCCCGGAATCCATGTACGGCAGGATGACGACATCGACATCGTCACGACTGAGCTTGGCCGACCGTTCGGAATCGGAGAAGACGACGAGGTCGACGTTCGCGCGCTGGTGAGCGGGGATCCGAGCGATCACACGGTTGCGGAGCTCGGAGTTCGGGAAGGCGATTGTGGTGATGGACATGCCCTCATTGTGGCACGCGGCCAGGCCCGGTGCCGAGGGATTCGTCACTCTGAGATGACGGGCCTCGTCACTCGGGCAGCGCTCTTCCGATCCGAGTGAAGACGGCCTCGATCACCTCGAGTTCGGCATCGCTGACATGATCGAAGAAGATCTCGTCGACATAGCTCTTGTGCTGGGACCCGGCGGACAGGAATGCCCGCGCCCCCGCCTCGGTGAGAGCGACATTGTGGGCACGCCCGTCATCGAGACACTGGGTCTTCGTCACCAGTCCCGCGTCGACGAGGACCTTGATCCGATAGTTCAGCCGCGACGGCGAGAAGACGAGCTTCTTCGCCAGGGCACTCATCGTCAGCGTCCGCTCCGGCGCCTCCCACAGCAGGAGCAGAGTGTTGTAGTCGCTGACGTCGAGCCCTGCATCGTCCTTGAGCTGGACCTCGAGGACCTGACGGAGGCGCTGCGAGGTCTCGAAATAGGTCCGCCACGCGTTCTGCGCCAGCGCCTCCCTGCCGAGCCCGAATCTGATCTCCGTCATCTCAGCCCTCGAGCAGCTGCGCGAACGGGGTGACGTTCGCGGGGTCGAATTCGTCGACGATTCCGCGATTCGCCGAGGAGGTGCCCCGGGTCGCGCCCGCCCCTGCACCTGCGTGCGAATCGGGGTCGGCCACCTCGGCGAGGTCGTCGTTTCCGGCGCCGATGATCGCTGCGGTCAGGGACACGAGTTCCTCCCCCGCCTGACGGATCCGGGCGGTCAGCGCACGGCCGCCTTCGACGGTTCCCCAGTCGTCGGTCGCGGCGAACACCGTGGTGGGCACGACGATGCCCTTGAGGTAGGACAGCATCGGCCGCAGCACCGCGTCCCCGGCCAGCGAATGGCGGGCAGTGCCGCCGGTGGAGGCGATGAGCACGGGCTTGCGGCTCAGCGCCCTGTCGTCGACGAGCTGCCAGAACAGGGTGTGCAGGCCGACGGGGGCTGCCTTGTACACCGGTGCGACGGTGACGATCGCATCGGCGGCGGCGATGGTCGCGAAGGCCTGCTCCAACGCTTCGGAGCGGAACCCGGTCAGGGTCATATCCGTGAGCGCGGTGGCGAGGTTGCGGACGTTGATGACGTCCGTGGTCACGTCGATGCCCACCGATTCCCCCGCCGAGGCGGTCTGACCGAGGATCCGGTTCGTGAGCTTGAGCGTGGTCGAGTCCTCGCTCAGGGAGGTGGTCACGGCCACGATGTTCATCGTGTTCGTGCTCATGAGCGGTCGGCTCCTTCCTGTGTCGGATTCTGGGCCGCTTCGGCGGCGCGTGCCTGACGGTCCTCGAAGGCGCGGGAACCTTCTCCGCCGCCGGGGATCGGGTCCCGGCCTTCGCGATGGCGGATGACGAGGGATTCGTGGGTGGGAGCGTCGGGGACGTCGGCCGGGCGGCCCTTCGCGAACTCCTCGCGGAGGACGGGGATGACCTCTTCGCCGAGGAGGTCGAGCTGTTCGAGCACCGTCTTCTGCGGCAGTCCCGCATGATCGATGAGGAAGAGCTGGCGCTGGTAGTCCCCAGCCCAGTCCCGGAAGCTCAGGGTGCGCTCGATGACCTGCTGCGGCGAACCGACAGTCAGCGGAGTCTGCGTCGAGAAGTCCTCGAGGCTGGGCCCGTGGCCGTAGACCGGGGCGTTGTCGAAGTAGGGACGGAACTCGCGGACGGCGTCCTGGGAGTTCTTGCGCATGAATACCTGACCGCCGAGGCCGACGATCGCCTGGCTGGCCGTGCCGTGGCCGTAGTACTCATAGCGCTGACGGTAGAGCTGAACCATCCGCGCGGTGTGCGAGGTCGGCCAGAAGATGTTGTTGTGGAAGAACCCGTCGCCGTAGTAGGCGGCCTGTTCGGCGATCTCGGGGCTGCGGATCGATCCGTGCCAGACGAACGGCGGCACTTCGTCCAGTGGGGTCGGGGTGACGGTGAAGCCGTTGAGCGGTGTGCGGAACTTGCCTTCCCAGTCAAGGTTCTTCTCACGCCACAGACGGTAGAGCAGGTTGTAGTTCTCGACCGCCAGCGGGATGCCGGCACGGATGTCCTTGCCGAACCACGGATAGACGGGGCCGGTGTTGCCGCGGCCCATGATCAGGCTGATGCGACCGTCGGAGAGGTGCTGCGCGTACGAGTAGTCTTCGGCGATGCGCACGGGATCGGTCGTGGTGATGAGCGTGGTCGCCGTCGAGAGTTCGAGCTTCTCCGTCTGTGCGGCGATGTTGGCCAGAAGGACCGGCGGGTTCGCCGGGGCCACGAAGGGCGGGTTGTGGTGCTGCCCGGTGGCGAAGACGTCGAGTCCGACCTCCTCGGCCTTCTTGGCGATCTCGACGGTGTTCTTGATCCGCTGGTGTTCGCTGACGGTGGTGCCGTCGGTGGGGTCGGTGGTGACATCGCCGATGGTGAAGATTCCGAATTCCATGACGCCTCCTGCATCTGGGCTGCTGCGGTTCTCGCGTCCGCCCTGCTGATTGGACTAACTTCAATTTTGAAGTAACTAGTTGAAATCTTAACAGAGATGGTCGCGAAAGTATTCCCGGCCCCAGAGCGGTCACCTGGGTGGGACGCGAGGCCATGATCGCAAACGGTCGATTGTTGGGTCGATCCACGGTGTTTCCGCGGTTCCAGCCCGATTTTCACCGTGGATCGACCCAACAATGCACGAAAAGCGGCTCCCGCCCGTAGGCAGGAACCGCTTTTCGTGTCTGTTCGCCGAGACCGGTTCGCTGAGCACAGCAGCGAACCGGAGCATGGCCGCGGCGGTGGACTCAGATCCAGAGGGCCGGATCCTCGAGGACGAAATCCGGGTGCGTCGTCGACGACTCGGCTCCCGCCTTCGCCGAAGCGGCGCCGTCCTTCTTCTTCGAGCGCACGGTCGCGGGGATGCCGACAGCGCTCGAGTCGGCCGGCACGTCCTTGACGACGACGGCGTTGGCTCCGACCGCGGAGTTGTCGCCGACGACGACGGGGCCGAGGATCTTCGCCCCGGCTCCGACGAGCACGTGGTTGCCGATCGTCGGGTGGCGCTTCGTCTGTGCCATCGACGTACCGCCGAGGGTGACCTGATGGTAGAGCATGACATCGTCGCCGACTTCCGAGGTCTCCCCGATGACGACTCCGTTGGCGTGGTCGATGAAGAAGCGACGCCCGATCCTGGCCCCTGGGTGGATCTCCACCCCGGTCAGCGTCCGCACGAGCTGGGACATCAGTCGCGCCGGAACCTTTCCGGCATCGTGCTGCCACAGCCGGTGGAGTCCGCGGTGCGCCCAGATGGCATGCATCCCGGGGTAGGAGACCAGGGAGACGAAATCATTGCGCGCCGCCGGATCGCGTCGCTTCACCGTCTCGAGGTCTTCTCTCAGCGTCTCGCGCACACCGGGTCGGCTCAGCCCAAAGGCGGCCGCCCCCGCAGCTGCCGCGGCCGCTGCCCACAGTGCCTTCATCATTGACTCCCTTGCTCAGTCGTCTCGGTCTATCTCGTGCAAGTCGGATCCGGTCGGAAGAATTCCCGCGACCCTCCGACAGGGAACGTCTCAGACAGCGAGGGCGCCAAACCGAAGTCTGACGCCCTCACGCTGTTCACTCGCGCTCAGTCGAGGTATTCCGAGAACAGCGGTGTCGACAGGTAGCGCTCGCCGAAGTCGGGGAGGACGACGACGATGCGCTTGCCGGCGTTCTCGGGGCGCGAAGCGACCTGCTCAGCCGCAGCAAGGGCAGCACCCGAAGAGATTCCGACGAGCAGACCCTCTTCCTTGGCGACCTCGCGGGCCCGCTCGATGGCGACCTCGTTGTCGATGTCGACGACCTCGTCGTAGATCTCAGTGTTGAGGATGCCCGGCACGAAGTTCGCACCCAGACCCTGGATGGCATGCGGTCCGGCAGTGCCCTCGGTCAGCAGCGGCGAGGCGGAGGGTTCGACGGCGACGATCTTGACCTCAGGCAGCGCCTCACGCAGAGCGGCGCCTGCGCCGGAGATGGTGCCGCCGGTGCCGATGCCGGCAACGAAGATGTCGACCTTGTTATCGGTGTCGGCGAGGATCTCGGGGCCGGTCGTGGCCTTATGGATCTCAGCATTGGCTCTGTTCTCGAACTGACGGACGAGCACGGCCCCCTCGGCGGCGACCTCTTCCGCCTTCGCCACGGCACCTTTCATACCCGCAGCCTTGTCGGTGAGGACGAGCTCGGCTCCGAAGGCGCGCAGCAGAGCACGGCGCTCCTTCGACATCGATTCGGGCATCGTGAGGACGACCTTGTAGCCGCGGGAGGTGCCGACCATGGCCAGCGCAATGCCGGTATTGCCCGAAGTCGCCTCAACGATGGTTCCGCCGGGCTTGAGTTCGCCGGACTTCTCGGCGGCGTCGATCATCGCCACGCCGATGCGGTCCTTGACGGAGTTGCCGGGGTTCGAGGATTCGAGCTTCGCCACGATCTCGGCGCCCGACCGGTCACTGGCCTTGTTGATGCGCACCAGCGGCGTGCGGCCGACGAGTTCGGAGACGTTGTTGAAGATGGTCAAAGTAAGTCCTTTCACGATTCTTTGTGCACCGCCGTCGGCGGCCACTCGCCGTTCGGCGGACGTGCACCTGAACGGGTGGAGCGACAGCTTGCATCTCGTGGTCCGAGACGGCTTGCCCTCATCATAACCACGCCGACCTTGAACGTGTTCCCAGATATGTTGCTCAACAATCTGTGTTCGCTGGGGGCGAAACTTTATGACGGCCCCTATCACATACCCGAGATGGCCGCATATCCATCCACTCGATCGAGCGCGGGATACGATCAACCGCTGAGCAATCGGTGGACACGGTCACCGAGGCGGCCCTCCCCCGAGATCGCGCCCGAGCGCTGCGATCGGGCGGAGTCTGAGACGGTCTCAGGTGACCGATACGATTGTCCCCATGGCTATTCATCCCATCGTCGTCTACGGCGAGCCCGTTCTGCATCGTCGTGCCGAGAAGATCACCGAGTTCGACGAGGACCTTGCCGAACTCGTCGCAGACATGCACGAGACGCTCGACGCCAGCAACGGTGTCGGACTGGCCGCACCGCAGATCGGTGTCGGCAAGTCCATCTTCGTGTTCAACGCCGACGATGACTATGGTGTGCGTCGTCGCGGCACCTTCGTCAATCCCGTGCTCATTGCCTCGAAGGTTCCCGATACCCGTCCTGATCCCGACGATGAGACCGAAGGATGCCTGTCGGTGCCGAGTCTCGATTTCCCCCTCAAACGTGCCGACAGGGTCACCGTCAACGGCTTCGATGAGAAAGGCGAACCGGTGACCCTGAGCGCTGACGGGTGGTTCGCGCGCATCATGCAGCACGAATACGACCACCTGCAGGGAACCCTCTACGTCGACCGTCTCGACAAGCGGTGGTCGAAGAAGTGGAAGAAAGCCCAGGAGGCTCACGGCTATAACCAGCCGGGCCAGTCATGGATGCCGGGAGTCGACCCCGACCCTTTCGGTCACTGAGCCGGGGGCGAGCTCAGGCTTCGAGTTCGTCCACGGACTTCTGAGCCGCGGCGAGCCGGGTGTCGAAGTCGTCGAAATCATCGGCAGTCTGGTCGAGTTCGGCGACGAGTCCGGAGATGATCGACGACTGCGAATCCGCATCGATGCGCAGCTCCCTGAACTGCCAATCGGCGGAATCATCGGCTGCGGTGCGAGACAGCACATCGAGCACTCGATCGCCGAGCTCGCGGGAGCGTTCGGAGTTGTGCAGCAGCATCAGCTGCTGATCGAGTTCGAGCAGCCGCTCGTAGTATTCGTGCATCGACTCCACCCGGCGGGCCATCGACGAGAATGCGACGGCCAGCTTCGACAGATAG
This sequence comes from Brevibacterium sp. OS20, assembly GCF_056837565.1. Lineage (NCBI taxonomy): Bacteria > Bacillati > Actinomycetota > Actinomycetes > Micrococcales > Brevibacteriaceae > Brevibacterium > Brevibacterium sp. OS20. The sequence goes on from NZ_CM166367.1 coordinate 2,805,597, forward strand.
GTCTCCACCGACTTCGCGGTTCCCGCATCGCGGATGCCTTCGATCTCCTCGCGCAGGCTGACGAGTTCCTGCAGCCGCACTCCGATGGAGGCCACGGCATGGTCGAGGTCGACGCGGGAGACGTGGTCTTTGAGTATCGGGTGGGTCCAGGCACGGGTGTGCACGATCTTGCGAGCGATCGTGACCGCGAGATGGAACAGACGCTGTTCGTCGGTGTCCCGGCCTTCCTTGCGCCCCGGCAGATAGCCGAGACTGGCCGGAGTCACCCACTGGGCGCCGGCGACCTTGCGCCGGTTCTTCCGACTCAGTCGCTTCGGGTCACGCAGGTACTTGGGCCCGGTGACGGCGGCGAAGATTCCGGTGCCCAGGGCGGTAGCCGCACCCATTCCGCCGAAGGTCAGTGCGGCGTCGGCGAATCCCGAGACCAGAGCCAGTCCCCCGGGAGCCGCGAATCCCGCGGTCACGGCGGTGCCGGCGGCAGTGCCGCCCTTGAACAGGACGCTGGAGCGGAAGAAGTTCCGGCTCATCCCACCGGTGAGCATGATCGCGCTCGGGGCTCCGGCCGTGTAGCGGTATCCGCGGGCACTCCAGGCTCGCAGCACCGCCTCGTTGACGCTGTCGGGCACGAGCACCCGATAGATCGGCGCGGACTTCCCGCATTCGCTCTTCCACAGCGATTTCCACTCAGACACCGCTTCACCTCCACGCGTGTGGGTCACGCACTCGGCCCTGTCCCTGCGGGCCATCGGCTGCGGGGAATGCGAACAGCCACACCCTCCGCTGTGCTCGGGAAACCGGTCGGTTCCCTTGGACGCACAGTCTAGAGGGTGTGGCTGGATCAATCCTGAGTCCTGCTCGGCACTGTCAGGCGCCGCCGTCGACCAAGATCGGAGTCGGACCTGTACTCAGACGCCCAACTTGGCGAGGATGAGGTCCTTGGCCTTTCCGGCATCGGCCTGCCCGCGGGTGGCCTTCATGATCGGACCCATGAGCGCTCCGATGGCCTGCATCTTCCCGCCCTTGATCTTCTCGACCACATCGGGGTTGGCCGCGATGGCCTCCTCGACGGCGGCTTCGAGTGCACCGGTGTCCTCGACGATTTCGAGGTCGCGGGCCTTCATCACCTCGGCGGGCTCGCCTTCGCCGGCGATGACTCCGGTGAGCACATCCTTGGCCAGCTTGTCGTTGAGCTTGCCCTCGTTGATGAGATCGACGAGTCCTGCCACCTGGGCGGGTGTGATGATCTCGGTGGGGTGTTTGTCCTCCTGGTTGGCCAGGCGTGCGACCTCACCGGTCCACCACTTGCGTGCCGCTGCGGGCTTCGCACCAGCGGTGACGGTGTCCTCGATGGCTTCGAGGAGTCCGGCGTTGACGATGTCGCGCATCTCCAGGTCGGAGAACTTCCATTCCCCGAGGAGGCGGCGCCGCTTCTGCGCCGGCAGCTCGGGCAGGCTCGCCCGCAGCTCCTCGACCCATTCGCGGGACGGCTGCAGCGGGACGAGGTCGGGCTCGGGGAAGTAGCGGTAGTCGTCGGCGTCGGACTTCGGACGCCCCGAGGAGGTCTCTCCGGTCTCCTCGTGGAAGTGACGGGTCTCCTGGACGACCTTCTCCCCCGCCTCGAGGAGGGTCGCCTGGCGGGCGATCTCGAAGCGCACGGCGCGTTCGATCGAGCGGAAGGAGTTGACGTTCTTCGTCTCCGTGCGGGTGCCCAGCGGTGCCTCGGGGCGCTCCCGCAGGGACACGTTGACGTCGGCGCGGACGTTGCCCTGTTCCATGCGGGCTTCGGAGACGTCGAGGGCGCGGAAGATGTCACGAAGGGTCCGCACATAGGCGGCGGCCACCTCGGCGGCCCGTTCCCCTGTCCCGGTGATCGGGTGGGTGACGATCTCCACGAGCGGCACACCGGCGCGGTTGTAGTCGACGAGGGAATGGTCGGCGCCCTGGATGCGGCCGGTGGCCCCACCCACGTGGGTGTTCTTGCCGGCGTCTTCCTCCATGTGGGCGCGCTCGACGGGGACGGTCACGATGGTGCCGTCCTCGAGCTCGACCTCGACCTGGCCTTCGGCCGCGATCGGCTCATCGGACTGGCTGGTCTGGAAGTCCTTGGGCACGTCCGGGTAGAAGTAGTTCTTGCGGGCGAACCGGCAGGTTTCGGCGATCTCGCAGCCGAGCGCCAGACCGATCTTGATCGCGTACTCCACACCCTTCTCGTTGACCACGGGCAGGGACCCGGGCAGCCCGAGGGAGGTGGGGGTCACGTTGGTGTTCGGTCCCCCGCCGAAGGTGTTGGGGGCGGCGTCGAACATCTTGGTCGCGGTGCCGAGTTCGACGTGGACCTCGATGCCGATGACCGGATCGTATTTCTTGATCGCGTCTTCGTATTTCACTTGGCGTTCAGTCCTTCCGCGAGAGTGTCGAGCACGCGTCCGCCGGCGGATTCGAGTGCGGCTTCCAAGGGTCCGGCCACCTCGTAGAGCTTGATGTCCTCACGGGCCGGAGCCAGGATCTGGAAGCCGACCGGCAGACCATCGGCCAGGCCCGCGGGCAGGGACAGTCCGGGGATGCCGGCGAGGTTCGCCGGGATCGTCGCCACGTCGCCGAGGTAGAGGGCCATCGGGTCAGCCGCCTTCTCCGCACCGAACTTCAGTGCGGTCGTCGGGGTCGTCGGGGACACGAGGACGTCGCAGGCTGCGAATGCCTTCGCGAAGTCGTTCTGGACCAGGGTGCGGATCTTCTGCGCCGAACCGTAGTAGGCATCGTAGTAGCCGGCCGACAGAGCGTAGGTGCCGAGGATGATGCGGCGCTTGACCTCCGATCCGAAGCCTGCGGCACGAGTGGCCGACATGACGGTCTCGGCGGTGACGGGACCGGATTCCGGTTCGACGCGCAGGCCGTAGCGCATGCCGTCATAGCGAGCGAGGTTCGAAGACACCTCGGAGGGCATGATGAGGTAGTAGGCGTCGAGGGCGTAGGAGATCGACGGGCAGTCGACCTCGACGATCTCGGCTCCGGCAGCGGCAGCGGTTTCCAGCGCTGCCGTGAACGCGGTGCGGACTCCGTCCTGGTATCCTTCACCGGCCAGCTGCTTGATGACGCCGAGCTTCTTGCCCTTGAGCTCGCTGGTCTGGGCGGCGCTCAGGAATCCGCCGACCTCTTCGGGCAGCGAGGTCGAGTCGAGCGGATCATGTCCGGCCAGCAGTTCGTGCAGGGCTGCGGCGTCGGCGACGTTGCGGCCCATCGGTCCGACCTGGTCGAGGCTCGAGGCCATGGCGATGATGCCGAAGCGCGAGATCGAACCATAGGTCGGCTTGACGCCGACGGTGCCGGTGAACGCGGCGGGCTGGCGGACGGATCCGCCGGTGTCGGTGCCCACGGACAGTGGGGCCTGGAAACCGGCGAGGGCTGCGGCCGCACCGCCGGAGGAACCTCCGGGCACGTGGTCGAGGTTCCAGGGGTTGCGGGTGTTGCCGAAGGCCGAGTGCTCGGTCGTCGATCCCATGGCGAATTCGTCGAGGTTGGTCTTGCCGAGCACCGGCAGACCGGCGGCCTTGACCTTGTTGTGGACGGTCGATTCGTAGGGCGGAACCCAGTTCTCGAGCATCTTCGACCCTGCGGTCGTACGCGTGCCTTCGGTGACGACGAGGTCTTTCAGTGCCACCGGAACACCGGCGAGGGCGTGGAGGTCCTCACCGGCTGAGCGCTTGGCGTCGACGGCCTTTGCGGTCTCCAGAGCGAGCTCGTCGGTGACAGTGATGAAGGAGTTGAAGTCATCCTCAGTGGAGGCGATGTGGTCGAGGTGCGCCTGTGTGACGTCGGCGGAGGAGAACTCGCCGGATTTCAGACCTGCGGCGAGTTCGAGGGCGCTCTTGTTCGTCAGTTCAGTCATCTCATTCCTCCCCGAGGATCTGCGGGACGAGGAACTTGTCGTCCTCGGCGGCCGGGGCCGAGGCCAGTGCCTGTTCGCTGGAGAGCGTCTCGCCCACGACGTCGGGGCGCATGACGTTCGTCAGCGGGATGGGGTGACTGGTTGCGGGCACATCGTCGCCGGCCACTTCGTTGACCCTGGCGACGTTTCCCAGAATTGTGCTCAGATCACCGGCGAGCGATTTCAGCTCATCTTCGCTCATGGCGATCCGAGACAGTGAAGCCAGATGCTCCACCTGTTCGGGGGTGATTGCGGAAGACTCCGTCATTCCCTGCCTTTCATCGTCGTTTTCACTCGCCACCAGTCTAGTCTCTTCAGCCGACCCGCCCCCGCCGTTGCGCTGTGACCTTCCCCCAGAACTACCTGACGGCGGCCCAGCAACCTCGCGCGAGGTTGCTGGGCCGCCGTCAGGTAGTAATTATTAGGCGGGGAGGCGTTCGGGCCAGGTGCGGGTGCCGTGGATGTATCCGGCCATGTCGGCCACGACGCGGTCGGCGTCGGCCTGGGTGAATTCTCCGGCCGAGACTCCGGCCTGGAGGTCGGCGGCGAGATCGGCGATGCGGGTCCGGGCGTCGGCCGCGGTGGCGGCGACGAGGTCCGTGCCGGCTGAGAATGCGCCGACCGCAGAATCGTCGACGATGGTGCCTTCGATGACCTCGTGCGCGTCCGTCGAGATGCCGTCGAACGCAATCGTCGACTCCTCGGTCCGCGCGGTGACAGGAGCGGCCGGGGTGCGCATCGAGGTCAGTGCCGGCTGAGCATTGCGTTTGGTGCTGTTCGGTCCCGGCCCCAGCACCAGGTCCGCCAGGCCTGCCGTCACCGGCACCGCGGTCAGTGCCGCGGCGACGACCACGCAGGTTCCGGCGAGGATTTTGGGGATCCATCTCATGTCCCACACTCTTCCACTCGAAGCTGTCTCTGAGCTTGGCTGAGTCTGAACCCCGACTTCGAGTTCGGTCACGAACGAATCACAGCCACACCATGGAACCTCCCGGAACCGGGATGTATTCCCTCCTGCAGCGAGGCACCAGGGACCAGGCACGAGGCCAGGGCACACCTCAGTCGAGGCTGCCGGTCTCCAACAGAACCCTGAACTGGTCCTCGTCGAGGACGGGCACGCCCAGCGACTCCGCCTTCTCCAACTTCGACCCGGCATTCTCACCGGCGACGACATAATCGGTCTTCTTCGAGACCGATCCCGCCGCCTTGCCGCCGGCACCGAGGATCGCCTCCTTGATGCCATCGCGGGTGAACGAACTCAGCGAACCGGTCGCCACGATCGTCAGCCCCTCAAGGGTCTGCGCGGCGGCCTCGACCTCGTCGTCTTCCATCCGCACCCCGGCGGCCGCCCAGGTCTCGACGATCTCGACGTGCCAGTCGATCTCGAACCAATCGCGGATGCTCTGGGCGATCGTCGGACCGATGCTCTCGACGGCCGACAGCTCCTCGAGGCTTGCCTCACGGATGGCCTCAAGGGTCCGGAACTTCGCGGCCAGGGTCCGTGCCGCGGTCGGTCCGACGTGGCGGATCGACAAGGCGACGAGCACCCGCCACAGATCCTGATCCTTCGCCTTCTCCAGCTCGTCGAAGAGCTTCTTCGTGTTCGCGCTCGGGGCGCTCGGCTTCTTCGCGGTTCCCCGGGTGTAGAAATACGGGACAAGCTCTCGCTCACCGGTCTCCACTCCCTTGGACTTCTTGTTCCGCCAGATCTTGACATCGCCCAGATCCTCCGGGGTGAGGTCGAAGAGGAAGGCCTCCGACGTCAGCGGGGGCGTGTCCGGTTCGGCCGGCGCCGTCAGCGCCAGTGCAGCCTCCTCGCCGAGAGCTTCGATGTCGAAGGCCGCGCGGGAGGCCAAGTAGAAGATGCGGTTGGCCAGCTGCGCCGGGCACGATCGAGAATTCGGGCACCGCAGGTCCTTGTCGCCCTCCTTCTGCTCACCGAGCTCGGTCCCGCAGGACGGGCAGTGGGTGGGCATGACGAATTCGTGCTCGGATCCGTCCCGCAGCGCCGCGACCGGGCCGAGCACCTCGGGGATGACGTCTCCGGCCTTGCGCAGGGTGACGGTGTCGCCGATGAGCACGCCCTTGCGTTTGACCTCGTACCCGTTGTGCAGGGTCGCCCGCTCGACGGTCGATCCGGCCACGGTGACCGGTTCCATCACGGCGAATGGGGTCACGCGCCCGGTCCGACCCACCTGCACCTGGATGTCGATGAGCTTCGTCGTGACTTCCTCTGGCGGGTATTTGAAGGCCGTCGCCCACCTCGGTGCGCGAGACGTATAGCCCATCGTCTCCTGCACGGCGATATCGTCGATCTTGATGACGATTCCGTCGATCTCGTGGGTGACATCGTGACGGTGTTCGCCGTAATAGGAGATGAAGTCTTCGATCTCGTCGACGGTGGCGAGGACCTTGAAGTAGTCGCTGATCGGCAGACCCCACGACCGGAACTGCTCGTAGACCTCGGACTGGTGAGCAGGCTCCGGATGCGAATCATCGGCCGGTGTCCACACGGCGATTCCGTGGACGAGCATGTGCAGGGGCCGGCGTGCGGTGACGGCCGGGTCCTTCTGCCGCAGCGAACCGGCCGCGGAGTTCCGCGGGTTCGCGAACGGGGCCTTGCCCTCGGCGACGAGGGAGGCGTTGAGTTCGGCGAAGTCCTCGACGGGGAAGAACACCTCACCGCGGATCTCGACCTCGGCCGGCGGGTGCTCGGTGTCGAGGCGGTGCGGGATATCGGAGATCGTGCGCACGTTCGCGGTGATGTCCTCACCGATGCGTCCGTCGCCGCGGGTCGCCGCCCGCACGAGTTCGCCGTTCTGGTAGAGCAGATTGACGGCGAGGCCGTCGATCTTGAGTTCGCACAGGAACTTCGACTTCACCGAGGTGGCCGACCGCACCCGTTCGTACCAGGCACGCAGTTCGTCGTAGTCGAAGACGTTGTCGAGGCTGTACATCGGACCGATGTGTTCGACCGGGTCGAAGGTCGAGGTGTCGACGACGCCGCCGACGGTCTGCGTCGGCGAGGAGTCGGTGACGAGTTCGGGGAACTGCGCCTCGAGGTCTTCGAGGCGATGGACGAGTTCGTCGTATTCCGCATCGGAGACGAGCAGGGAGTCCTGATAGTAGGCGGCCCGCAGCTCCTCGATCCTCTCGGTCAGCTGAGCATGGGCCTGAGCGCGAGCGGTCGCGTCGGTGAGGTCGACGCCCTGCAGGTCGGGTGTGGTCGAATCCGAGGTCTGATGCTCGGGCGTCGACGAGTCGGCGTTCTCCGGTGTCGTGGTCATTCGATCTCCTCAAGAGCCCGCCGCAGACCGGCGGCGATGGTCATGGTTCCCCGATTGTGCTCGGGTCCGATCCCCGGCTGGTCCTCCAGCAGCGGCGGGTAGGTCAGCGGCAGTTCGGGTCCGGCGATGATCCCGAATTCGCGCAGACTCGCGACCCCCATGCCGATGCGCGACCACGGGGTGCGGATCCGTTCGCACCAGTGGTTGACCGCGTCCGATCGCACACCGGCCGCTGCCGGCAGGTGGATCCAGGTGCCGAGCCCCGCCTCGGCGAGGATCGCCAGCTGCTCCCAGCTGTGTGGTCTCAGGCTAGCCAACGGCACTGACACGGATCGGGCGCCGGTGCGGCGGACCGCCTCGGCGGCGGGAATCTCCTTGCCCTGCAGGTTCAAAGAATCGAGGTCCGGCAGGGCGAGCACGGTGGGCGGGAGGTGGCGCAGCGTGGATTCGAGCGCCGCCCACACCTGGGTTTCGCTGATGGCGGGCAGGCTCGCCCACCCGGACACCGTCGGCCAGGTGCCGGTGAGGACCGGGTTCAGGCGGGATTCGACGAGGCGGACGGTCGGCTGCATACCCAGGCTCGCGATGCGGTCGGTGAAGGCGGCGATGCCGAAGGCGTAGGCCTGGACGACGTCGCGGCGTGCCCCATAGTCGCCGAGCACACGAGCGCCGGAGCTCAGGCTCAACGCGGTCACGAGCGACCACGGTCCCGGCAGGCTGATCTGGACCTGCCCGGGCCGGGACCCACCGTATTCGGCGATCGCGTCGAAGGCTTCGATCAATGCCGAGTCCTCGAGCCGTTCGTCTTTGCCCGCCGAGGCGGTCAGGCGCCATCCGTAGGATGTGCGGTCGACGTGGAGTTCGGTGAGCAGGCCGACGGCGCGACCGATGGCGTCGGCGCCCCATCTGCCCTCGGATTGGTGAGCGGTCAGGGGTACCGGCGGAAGCTGGTCGGCGAGGATGTCGAAACCGGAGGCCGCAGCCTCCCGGACCGGACTGGTCGCGATATAGCCGCGGTGCGGATCGCGGGCTCCGGGCAGCCAGATTCCCGTGGTCGTGGCGGCGGGCAGAACGGACATCGGGACATCGGGGGCGGCCGCCTCGGTGGAGGTGGCACCGGGACGGTCGCGGTCGGAGCTTTCGCGGTCGGAAGATCGGGGTTCAGCCATGCTGGTGGGCGCGGGGGATTCCGAAGACGTCGACATAGAATCCGAACTCGCTTTCCAGGGAATCGATGATGGTTTCGGCGCGGACGAAGCCGTGGGATTCGCCCTTGTACAGACGGTAAATGTACTCCACTCCGGCCAGTTCGAGTGTATCGACGAATTCCTGGGCCTGTGAGGGTGGGACGATCGGGTCGCGGTCGCCTTGCATGACGGCCACGGGCACCGTGATATCGCTGGTCCGGCGGATCGGCGACCGAGTGATGTATTCGTCCTGGGCTGCGGGCCAGGGTCCGACGAGGCCGTCGATGTAGTGGGATTCGAAGTCGTGGGTGTCGACGACGAAGCGCATGAGGTCAGTCACCCCGAAATACGAGGTGCCGCAGGCGAACACGTTCGTCGAGGCCAGGGCGGACAGCACCGTCCACCCGCCCGAGGAGGCTCCGGAGATGGCGATGCGATTCGGATCGGCGAGTTCGGCTGCGATGAGTCCGTTGACGGCGGCGACGGTGTCCTCGACGTCGACGACTCCCCACCCGCCGCGCAGCCGGTCACGCCAGGCGCGACCGAATCCGGTCGACCCGCCGTAGTTGACCTCGAGGACGCCGATGCCCTGGGAGGTGAAGAAGCTCGTGCGGGCCGTCATCTCCGGAGTCGCCTGTCCCGTCGGTCCGCCGTGGATCGAGACCACGAAGGGCGGGAGTTCGTCGACGGGAGCTGCGAAGCGCGGGTTGTGGGGCGGGTGGATGACGACGGGCACTCCCCCGAGCTCGCCGACCTGCGGGCGGGAGTAATAGCCCTGGTGGGTGTCGAGGCGTTCGCTTGCGATCTCGGTGAACAGTCCGGTCACCCGGTCGACGGCATAGAGGACTCCGGGGCGCCTTGTCGATTTCGCTGTCAGCAGCAGGTGTGTGCGTCCGAGGTCGAGGAGTTCGATCGTGCCGAAGGTCTCCCCCGTCGTGTCGATGGTCTCCCAGGCCGTGTCGGAAGGACCCAGCGTTGTATCGGAGGGGGTGAGGCGGCAGCGCACGAGCGTCGCGGTGGCCGCCTGAGAATGCGCCCACACCTCATCCCCGTCGTTGAGGTGCCACCGCGTGCCCAGCTGCCAGAGGGCACCACCGATCTCCTCGCCGGTGTCGATGACCGGTCGCAGCCGGTCGAATCCGATTCTTTCGGGCGCCGGCGTCTGACGGTCGTCGGTGACCAGGGGACGCGAGGCGACGGGGTCGATGTCGAGCCCGTATAACGACCAGTGCCCGTGATGGTCGGAGATGACGTGGAGGGAGGAATCGGAGGTGAACTCCGGCTGGAGCAGGGAGATGCCCGGATCGGTCGGGCTCGGCATGCCCGGATCGGCTCTGCGTGGCCTTTCGACGCCGTCGCCGCTGAGCACGGCGACCGCAGGGGTGGCCGGCGTGCGCACATCGACCAGCCACAGGGTCGTTCCGTCCCAGGGCATGTTCGGGTGCTCCCAGCCGATGAATGCCAAGCTGCTGCCGTCGGGTGAGAGTCTGGGCCAGGCCATGAAATGAGAGTGGGTCGAGAGCACATTCGTCGTCCCGTGCTTGGTCAGCAGCACAATCGCGCGTTCACGACGGGTGGACCGGCAGTCCTCGCGCACGCACAGCAGTCCCCACGGACTCATGTGCAGATCTCCGTAGCGGATCCGCCCCGAGGTGTCCGGGGTCAGGGCATGCGGGGCTCGCCCGGGAATGATCTGCCAGACGCGCTGATCTGCGGCGTTGACGAAGTAGATGACTTCGCTGTTCTGGTCGAGAGCCCACGAGGCGCCACCGTATTCGTGGACGGCGGAGCGGATGTTGAACCCGGTCGGAATGACCTGCTCACGCTCTCCCGGACGCGACAGTGAGGTGCGGACGAGCCCGGTGCGGGCTTTCTCGGCGGGGATCTTCGTCGAATAGAAGATCTCGTCTCCCCTGAAGGCGGCGTCGAAGATCGGAGCGGCACCGGCGGCCACCTCGGCGGCGCCCAGAGGTGAGGACCAGGTTCCATAAGGTGCCGTGACGACATCTTGGGGACTTTCCTTCATGCCCCCAGAGTATCGCCAGTGACCGACATCGGTCCCGGGGCCGTCGCTTCAGTGAGGTGAAGCGGCTCAGGCACCGGCGAATTCGGGTGCCGGGGTGATGCGGTCCTTGGCCGTGGAGTCGATGGTGGCCTGGCCGAGGACACGGGTGCCGCGGTAGATGACCATGGTCTGGCCCGGGGCCACTCCGGACAGCTCCTCATCGACGTCGACGTGCATGAGCTGCCCGGCCGGACGTGCGGCAGGCACCTCGACCTCGTCGACGATGGGGTTGACTTCGTGTTCGGGCGCCTCGGCGACGAATTCGCCGAGCCACGCACGGGCCGGCACCGGATCGGCGTGGGCACGGATCTGCACTTCGCAGTCGATCCCGGTCTCCGGAGTCGAACCCATGTCCGAGGGGGCCGCTCCGGCCCAGGAGGTGCGGATTCCGGTCAGATGCGAGACCGCGAGGTCGGCGCGCGACCCGACGGTGACGGTGTTCGTGGCCGGGTCGAGGCCGGTGACGAAGCGCGGCTTGCCGTCCGCGGCAGGCTTCTCGATGCCGAGGCCCTTGCGCTGACCGATCGTATACGTCATCGCTCCGTCGTGACGCCCAAGCACTTCGCCTTCGGAGTCCTTGATGAGTCCGGGTCGCATCGGGATCTTATCGGCCAGCCAGGCCTTCGTGTCCCCGTCGGGGATGAAGCAGATGTCGTAGGAGTCGGGCTTGTTCGCTACGGAGAATCCGCGCTCGGCCGCCTCGGCGCGCACTTCGGCCTTCGACGCCGTCGCACCGATCGGGAAGTAGCAGTGCTCGAGCTGGTCGGAGGTGAGCACACCGAGGACGTAGGACTGGTCCTTGGCCAGATCCTCACCGCGGTGGAGTTCGGGCCGGCCCTCGTCGTCACGCAGCACCTCGGCGTAGTGGCCGGTGGCGATGGCGTCGAAGCCGAGCGCCAGGGCCCGGTCGAGGAGGGCGGCGAACTTGATGCGCTCATTGCAGCGCATGCACGGGTTCGGGGTGCGTCCGGCGGCGTATTCGGCGATGAAGTCATCGACGATGTCTTCCTTGAACCTCTCGGAGAAGTCCCAGACGTAGAAGGGGATGTCGAGCATTCCCGCCACCCGGTGGGCGTCGCGGGAGTCTTCGATCGTGCAGCAGCCGCGCGATCCGGTGCGCAGGGTCCCGGGCATCCGGGACAGGGCGAGGTGAACGCCGACGACTTCGTGTCCGGCGTCGACGGCACGGGCGGCTGCGACGGAGGAATCGACTCCGCCGGACATGGCGACGAGTACTCTCATGATGCTCCTTGCATCCATCGGGGTGTTGCCGAAACCATCCCGGCTCGGCGTGCCTGGTCGACGACCTCGGGAAGGGCCGTGAGCAGGGCATCGACATCGGATTCGGTCGTGTCGTGACCGAGCGTGAAGCGCTGGGTGGTGCGGGCGCTGTCCTCATCCATCCCGCAGGCCAGGAGCACATGGGAGGGACGGGAGACACCGGCAGAGCAGGCCGATCCCGTCGAGGTGGCCAATCCCCTGGCATCGAGACCGAACAGCAGCGAGTCCCCTTCGCAGCCCGGGAACGTGAAGTGGGCATTGGCCGGCAGGCGGTCCGCTCCGCGCGGACCGGAGAGCACGGCACCGTCGATGCTCGATTCGATTCCCGCGATGAGGCGGTCCCGCAGCCCCGACAGTCGGGCCGACCGGGACTCGAGGTCGGCAGTGACGAGATCGACGGCGGCGGCGAAAGCCACGGCACCGGCGACATCGAGGGTGCCCGAACGCACGCTGCGCTCCTGTCCCCCGCCGTGGAGGATGGGCGTCGGGCTCGCTGCGCGGTCGAGCAGGAGTGCGCCGATGCCGACGGGGCCGCCGATCTTGTGCGCGGTGATCGTCATGGCCGTCGCCTTGAGTGCCGCGAAGTCGAGCGGGATCTGTCCGAGCGCCTGCACGGCGTCGATGTGGAAGGGAATGCCGAGTTCGGCGGCGATCTCACCGATCTCGGCGATCGGCTGCAGAGTGCCGATCTCGTTGTTCGCGGCCATCACGCTGATGAGCGCGGTGCGTTCGGGTTCGCGGCGCAGTTCGGCGGTCGCCGCGTCCAGATCGAGACGCCCTGCCGAGTCGACGTCCAGGTAGACGGCTTCGGCGCCGAGGCGCTCCAGCCACTCCACGGTCTCGAGGATCGCAGGATGTTCGATCGTCGTCGTCAGCACCCGCGGGCGCGCAGGCTCCGTGAACGTTCCGTTGTTGCGGGCGAGGTAGAGGCCCTTGAGAGCGAAATTGTCCGCCTCGGTGCCTCCGGAGGTGAAGATCACCTCCGACGAGGTGGCCGCACCGACCGCGCGGGCGATTCCTTCGCGTGCTTCTTCGATGCGCATCCGTGCCGCCTGTCCGACCGCGTGCAGGGCCGAGGGGTTGGCCCGGCGGGCCAGCTCCTTCGTGTACACCTCGAGCACCTCGGCGGGCATCGGCGAGGTGGCTGCGTGATCGAGATAGATGGGCACCCTGCAATTTTAGGGCGTGAGCCAGGCTACGGCCAGGATCCGTGCGGCATCTCACCTGCGCAGCGGCACATCCGGACGAGTTGCCCGCCGGTGTGGCCGACTAAACTGGTCTCCGTGTTCACCGTTTTCACCATCGTCCTCTATGCCGCCACCGGCATCCTGACCCTGTGGTCGATCGTCGAGACCATCCGCAACCGTCCGGCCGGCAAGGCCCTGCTCGGCGGTGCCGCTCTGCTTCTGCTGCTGCTCATCGTGCAGCTGATCATCTCGATTGCGACCTTCGGCTCCACGCATGATGTCGACCCGCTGCTCTACTTCGGCTACATCATCACGGCGATCATGGTCATGGCGCTGGCCGGGTTCTGGGCGTTTGCGGAACTGAGCCGCTGGGGGCCGGGTGTGCTGGCCGCGGCAGGACTGACGGTGATCGTGATGATCGAGAGATTGGACCAGATTTGGCAGTGACCAGGCGCAATCGGTTCGGCGGGGACTCCGCCGACGATGCGAACTCAGCAGACAGCGCGAATAAGGCAGGCAATGCGAAGTCAGCGGGCGACGCGGACTCCACGGCCGCCTCGGCGAGGGGAAAGACGGGACGGTCGCCGTTCTCGGCGATGCATACCGGACCGGGACGGGCACTGACGGCGGTGTACGGGGTCTTCGCGCTCTCGGCCACGGCCCGGGCGGGCTACCAGCTCATCCGCGAATTCGATGTCGCGCCGATCGCGTACTCGCTCTCGGCCTTCGCTGCGGTGATCTACATCCTCGCCACGGTCTGTCTGGTCATCGGCAACCGCGTCTCGCACCGGATCGCCGTCGCCGCCTGTGCGATCGAGTTCCTCGGCGTCATCGTCGTCGGCATCCTCAGCCACACTCACCCCGAGGACTTCGCGAAGCCGTCGGTGTGGTCGAACTTCGGCAGCGGATACGGCTATATTCCGCTGCTCCTGCCGCTCATCGGCCTGTGGTGGCTGCTGCGAGTAGGCCGCCGCGCCAGCCGCGGCTGACAAATCGCGCGAACCGCGGCCCAGCGCGGTTCATTCCACCTTGGAGGACAGGACGTTCCAGTCGGTGGCGACGGCGGTGAGTTCGTCACCGGTCTTCATGAGCACATAGGGGTGCGCGGTGTCGACCTTGATGGTGTCGCCCTCTTTGTCGTTCGTCTTCACGGCTTCGACGGTGTCGCCGAGGTCGAATGCGTAGTCCGACGGTGCCTTGATCGTCAGGGTGCACCGCACTTCGCCCATTCCGATCGCACCGTTCTCGGTGCTCAAGGTCATGTCCTCGAACTTGAGGTCCTCGTAGGGCTTGCAGTCGACGTCGACCTTGTCGAAGCCGGAGTCCTTGTCCCGCAGGTCACCCAGGTAGTCGCGGAATCCCTTGAATCCGCCCTCCTTGAGGCCCTCGGGACCCCCGGACTTCGCCTTGCCGTCAACGAGGAACGACGAGACATCACCGGACGCGGTCGTCAGATCCTCGGAGAAGTCCTCCGGCCCCTTCTCCACGGCGCCGCTGTCATCGGCCATGAGGGTCGGCATCTGGTCGGTGGGGATATAGGACGCCGAACGTACGAGCGGATCGGTCGACGCCGATTCCCGCGTCACCAGCATCACCTGGGTCAGCTGCTTGTCCCCGTCCGTGGACTTCTTGTCCGCGGTGCCGAAGGCGTAGAACCACATCGGATATTCGGTGAAGTTCGGGCTGCCGGCGATAACCTCGGTGAAGTTCGGTGCGCGCAGCTTCTGCTTCGCCTTGTCCGCGATCTGGATCTGCGCGCGGGTGTGGTCGATGAGCGGCGCCGCCTGGATCTTGTCGAGGTCGGAGCCCTTGTCGCCGAGGGTCTTGTCCAGCGATTCCGTGTAGTTCGTCATGAACTTCCCGGCTTCACCCGGGCGCACCGCAGTGCGCTCGTACGGGGTGGTGTCCGGGCTGCTGGGTTTGGCGATCGGCATATTCGCACAGCCGCTGAGCACGAGTCCGGTGCCCAAGACGGAGGCCGTAACTGCGCGGAAGGACCGCCGGTTCCGCAGATCCCGTCGCCGAGGCGGCGCGTGGCCGGCCGTGTCCGGCTGCACTGTCGAGATCGGCTGAGTCGCCGGTCCCGGCTCGCCTTTGACCGTGCGGTCGGCGGCCGTTCCCCGGCCGTCACGGCCGGAGCTGCTGCCGGCTCCGGGCCCGGGTCCGCTGTCGTTGCTGTCGGGTTCGCTGCCGCTCGGGGGTCCGACGTCCTTCTTCGGCGGGCGGATGCGCGAGGCCCACCAGCGCATGAAGAAGAACACCGAGAATCCGGCGAGGATGATCGTGCCGGCAATGCCGAGCAGGCTGAGTGCGAACACGCCCTTGACGCGCATCTGGAGACTCACCGTCGTTCCGTCGAGGCTGTCATCGGAGTTCGCAGGAGCGATGACGAGCACCTGCGGTTCGGCATCGAGGTCGAAGGTCTTCGCGACCGTCTTTCCCGTGTCCGAGCTGATCCACCAGTCACGGTCGGCGATATCGGCCTCCGGCTTCGCATCACCGGGAGTGAACCGGTGGGAGGCGGAGTTCGGGAACGACACATCACTGATCTGCTCCTGCGCCACCCCGTCGAGGTAGCTGTCGGCGTCGACCCCGCTGGCGGTGCCGACGAACAGCTCCGTGCCCTTCGAGTTCTTCGCCGTCACGGTCACGCTCGAACCCGAATAGGGCACGATCGCCTCGTCGAGGACGACGGCGTAGGCACCGTCCTTGACCTTGAAGGCCGGCGTCTCGGTGATCTCGTCGGTGCCGACGACCGAGAGCGCAGAGATGACCAGTCCGGCGAGCGTGAGTGCCGCTACGCCGAAGAGGATGGCGGTGATGAGTCGGATTCGCTGGATCAGAACAGTGCCCTCATGAGTGCGGTCCGTGCCTTGGTCACGGCTGGGTCGTCGGCGCCGAGGACCTCGAAGAGATCGAGGACCCGCAGGCGCAGGGACTCCTTCTCATCACCCGCGGTGGTGCGGATGAGTGAGATGAGTCGGTTGAAGGCGCTGCCGGCTTTGCCGCTGACCACTTCGGCGTCGGCCGCGGCCTTCGCGGCTTCGACGTTCTTGGGGTCCGCATCGGCGGCGGCGATGAGATCGGCTGGTTCCTGGTCGATGAGGCGGCGGCCCAGGCCTGCACGGGCGAGACCGAACTTCGCCTCCTCATCGGCGGGAGAGTTCGCCAGCGCGGCTTTGAACAGGTTCTCGGCTGTGTCGAAGTCGCCCTTGGCGAGTGCCTCTTCGGCCTCCGGGTGGGCAGGGCCGGCCGGTTCGGGCTCGGCTCCCCCGACGGCCGCATGACCGGTCACACCGTTCTCACTGGCGAGCTTGAGCAGCTCGTCGAAGTACGCCTGGACCTGCGGCTCGGGCAGAGCACTCTGGAACAGCGGCACGGGCTGCCCCTTGATGAGGGCGACGACCGTCGGGATCGACTGAACGCCGAAGGCCTGCTGCAGACGCGGGTTCGCATCGACGTCGACCTTGGCCAGCACCAGACGTCCCCCGTAGGAGGTGACGACGCGCTCGAGGATCGGCGAGAGCTGTTTGCAGGGTTCGCACCAATCGGCCCACAGGTCGATGACGACGGGCACGCGGTCGGAGATCGCCACCAGGCTGGTGAACGTCGATTCGTCGACGTCGAAGACCAGTCCCGGAACGGCGACCGCATTCGGATCCCCACCGGCCGGGCCGCCGGCAGCACCGTCAGCACCGGCTCCCGCACCGGCGGCCTGACCGGTCTGACCGGTCTGACCGGTCTGTTCGGCGGGCATGTTCTTGCTGCGCACCGCCGACAGGTCGAGTCCCTGATTGGGCTGCGTGCTCTCCTGCGAGGGATCCATTGACACGTGGTCTCCTTTGTGACGCGGTCGGTGGGCTCGGCGCAAACCGTGACGCACCTGGTCCTTGCTTATCCAACAGAACGTATCAACACCGGTGCGCCCACGGCTATTTCCTCAGCCGTCAGGGAAGGAACACCACGGTGCCGACCCTTCCGCCTCAGCCTGCTTCGGCTCCGGCGAGAGTCTCGAGACCGCCGATGAGCTTGACCTTGCCGTCCTTGGGGACGAGGAAGGTGAGCACCTGGGTGGTCTTCGTCGTCACCGGCTCCTTGGTCGTCGCGGAGCCGACGAGTTCCTTCTGGGGCGACGACAGCGACAGGGTGCCGGTGCGACCCTCCTTCGACTCGGGGCTGATCGTCGATTCGGCGTCGATGACTCCGGTGACGATGGCGGCGTCCCCGGCGGTGCCCTGGGCGACGAGCTCCTTGCCCGGAGTGTACTTGTACTTCACCTCGGCCTTGCCTTCTTCGGCACTGGCCTTCTGGTCCTTCTGGTTCTTCCAGATGGACTTCGAGAAGTCATCGGACTCGAACTTCTTCGCCTCCTTCGAGTCCGCCCCGCTGCCGAGGGCCTTCGCGTAGTCGGCGACGGCCTTCTCCGGAGTGGTGACGAAGTCCTTGGATCCGGGTTCGAGCATCTTCGCCCCCTGACGCGAGTCGGGCAGCTCGGGCAGCTTCGTGCCGGCCGTCAGCTGGGTCTGCGACCACAGTTTGTAATTGCTGCGCGGATCCTCCTGGGTCAGCACGAGCAGCTGCGAATTCCCACCAGCGGAGGTGATCAGGCTGGTCACGCGCGGCCAGGCATCGGTGGCCGAGGTGTAGTTGGCGACGATCTCTTCGCTGGCCACCTCCGGCGCCATCTTCTGGTCTTCGACGTCGTCTTTCACCTTGTACAGGTCTTCACGCTGTTTGAGCGCGGGACCGGCGGCACGTTCGGCCAGTGCCTTCTTATCGGTCTTCTTGTCCGCGGCTTTGACGTCGGCGGCCACGGAGTCGAGGATCCGCTTGGCCTGGTCATCGGTGACACCCGCGGCCGCGGAGCTCGGAGCCTCGGAGGGTTCGGGCTTCGGCAGCTCTTCGGGCCCGCAGGCGCTCAGGGCGAGCACGGGGACGACGGCGAAGGCGGTGCCGTATTCGGCGAGCTTGCGGCGGCGCTCCTGGCGCGCCTTGCGGCGGTTCGCTTCCTTCTTCGAATTGTTCGCACCGAGGAAGAGGAGGACGACGCCGACGACGAAGAGGACACCGCCGATGATCATCAGCGGGAGCGCCCAGGGAGTCTCGGCATGGTTGGGCCAGGTGAGGGTCACGGATTTGACGGCTCCGGCTTCGCCGTCGCCGGCAATGAGGAATCCGGTGCGTTTGGCCTCGTCGTTCCATTCCAGCTCCACCGAATCGGTGCCGGTGACTTCCGACTGCCACAGATCGGCCCCGGCAGGATTGGGAACCTTGCCCTCACCATCGGTCGCCTTGGTCGTGAGCTTGCCGCCTTCGGCGAGTCCGGTGACGCGGTCATAGGCGGACTGTCCCGCCCAGGCTTCGACGTTCTCGATCGGAGCTTGGGCGA
Organism: Brevibacterium sp. OS20; assembly: GCF_056837565.1. NCBI lineage: Bacteria > Bacillati > Actinomycetota > Actinomycetes > Micrococcales > Brevibacteriaceae > Brevibacterium > Brevibacterium sp. OS20. The sequence goes on from NZ_CM166367.1 coordinate 2,823,918, forward strand.
TCGTGAGGTCACCGCTGCCCTTGACCGTGAGCGTGGTCGGGGTTTCGTAGAGGTTGAGCATTCCGGGGTCGACGACGACCGCCGGTTTGTCGGCATCGATCTGTGCGGTGGCAGTGATCGTATCCTCCGGCGCCCACAGGGTCTTCTGCAGGATGCCGAGGCCACCGACGACGACACCCACCACCATGAGAATCACAGCGAATGTGTAACGCACGAGCGAACCTTCCCTCAGCCGAGCAAAAATGGCACCCCAGTTCGGGGACTCTTCAAGTTTAAGTCACATCCCGGACATCGCCTTTGTGCGCACGCTCAGTGTGTGTCGACGTTCACACGCCCAAGCCGCGCAGCGGCGCCGATTGCGCCCCGGAATGTCCCGTTCCCTGCTGTCTGCCCTAAGCTGGGCGAGTGAGCAACAACAGAATTGTGTGGATCGACTGCGAAATGACCGGCCTCGACGAGGTGCGGGACGAACTCATCGAGGTGGCTGCGATCGTCACCGACTTCGAGCTCAACCCCCTCGACGACGGAATCGACATCGTCATCAAGCCCTCGGCGGAGGCACGGGCGAACATGAACGAATTCGTCACGAACATGCACACCACCTCGGGCCTGATCACCGAACTCGACGCGGGCACCACCGTCGCCGAGGCGCAGACCCGAGTCCTCGAATACGTGAAGAAGCATGTCCCCGAGGCCGGCAAGGCACCGCTGGGAGGGAACTCGGTCGGCACCGACAAGGTGTTCCTCACCAAACAGATGCCCGAACTCGTCGAGCACCTGCACTACCGGATCATCGATGTCTCCTCGATCAAGGAACTGTCCAAGCAGTGGTTCCCACGCGCCTACTTCCAAGCACCGGCCAAGCACGGTGGCCACCGTGCACTCGGAGACATCATCGACTCGATCATCGAGCTCCAGTACTACCGGAAGGCCGTGTTCTCCGCCGAGGGGCCGAGTTCCGATGAGGCGAAATCGATTGCCGCCGAGGTGGCCGAGGCCTACCCGAAGGCGACCGACGAGGACTGACCGCCGCCTTCCGAGGCGATCGTGAGCACAGCCCGGTTCCGCAGCTGCGGAACCGGGCTGTTCATTCTCTGAGACCAGCCGGATCTGAACCCGAGCGTTCGATATGATGGTTTCATCATGCCATTGAATCAGCTTCAGCGACCCCTGTACGAGGTCAAGGCGAACCTCTTCAAGGGCCTCGCCCATCCCTTCCGCATCCGCATCCTCGAGCTCCTCTCCGGCAACGACGAGGTCAGCGTGGCCGATCTGCAGGCCGAGACCGCGCTCGAGGCCTCGCACCTCTCGCAGCATCTCGCAGTGCTGCGGCGCCACCGTCTCGTCGAATCCGAACGTCGGGCCAGCCATGTCTACTACCGTCTGGCCGACCGGCGCACCGCAGAGCTGCTCGCGGTGGCCAGGAGCCTGCTGCTGACGATGCTCGAAGACGATGAGCAGCGACTCGCCGAAGCCCGTTCGCTGCCGAAGATCCCGGGCGCTGATACGGCATGAGCCCGACATCTCCGCTGCGCAGCACCCGATCTCTGCTGCCGTCGGTCGCCGACTACCGTGAGACCCGCCGCTCCTGGCCGAAGGACCTCCTCGCCGGCGCCACTGTCGGCATCGTCGCCCTGCCCCTGGCTCTGGGCTTCGGAGTCAGCTCCGGGCTCACTGCCGAACAGGGACTCATCACCGCAATCGTCGCAGGCTTCCTTGCCGCGGTCTTCGGCGGATCCCACCTGCAGATCTCCGGTCCCACCGGTGCCATGGCCGTCGTCCTCGTGCCGATCGTCGCCAGCCACGGCGCCGAGGCCGTCATCGCCGTCACCTTCATCGCCGGACTCATCGTCGTCGTGGCCGGACTGCTGCGGCTCGGCCGGACGGTGTCCTTCATCCCCTGGCCGGTGATCGAAGGCTTCACCGTCGGCATCGCTGCGATCATCTTCCTCCAACAGGTGCCGTTCGTGACGACCCCCGATGATCTGGCTCCGGGCGAGGTGAGCACGAATGCCTTCGCCGCCGCCGTGCAGCTCGTTTCGTCGGCGGACTGGTCGTATCTGCCCTACTCCCTGGGTGCGGTCTCGATCGTCGCCGTCTGCATGCTGCTGGCTCCGAAGTTCCATGAGTCGATCCCCGGATCATTGGTCGGCATCATCGTCGTCACCGTGCTCGCCGGAATCGTGCCCAATCCCCTGGCCACGATCGAAGAGATCCCCCAGTCGCTGCCGACCCCCAGCCTGCCGGTCGTCGACCCGGCCTCCCTGCCGTCACTGCTGCCGGCGGCGGGCACGATCGCCGCGCTCGCGGCCATTGAGTCGCTGCTTTCGGCCAGGGTCGCCTCGTCGATGTCCGACGCCGGCGCCTACCAGCCTGACCGTGAGCTCGTCGGCCAGGGCGTCGCCTCGATCGGATCGTCGCTGTTCGGCGGCATCCCTGCCACCGGTGCCATCGCCCGCACCTCCGTGAACATCCGTGCCGGCGGTCGCACGCGCCTGGCCTCGATCGTCCACGCGGCCGTGCTGCTGCTCATCGTGCTGGTGGCTGCGGGACCGGTGAGTCGGATTCCGCTGGCGGCCCTCGGCGGAGTCCTCTTCGTCACGGCGGTCCGGATGGTCGATCTCAAGACGATGCGGTCGATTCTGCGCTCGACGAAGTCCGATGCCTTCGGGTTCGTCATCACTGCGCTCATCACCATCTCATTCGACCTCATCGTCGCCGTGGGCATCGGCGTCGTCGTTGCCGCGGTCTTCGCTTTGCGGAAGCTGTCGTCGATCACCTCGGTGCGCATCGAACGACTCTCGGAATCAGAGTCCGAGTATCCGGGTGATGAGAGGATCGCCATCGTCCATTTCCACGGACCGCTGTTCTTCGCCTCGGCCGATCGCATCTCGGATGAGGTTCTGGGGCTGCGGGGAGTCGAGGTCGTCGTGCTGCGCATGTCGCAGCTCGAACTCGTCGACGCCACCGGCGCACACATCCTCACCGATATGGTCACAGCCTTCGAACGCCGCGGGATCACGGTGCTCATCAAGGGCGTCAGAGACAGCCAGGCCGGACTGTTCGAACAGGTCGGGGTGCTCGCCGCACTGCGTCACCACAAGCACCTCTTCGATGAGCTTCCGGCTGCCCTCGCCCATGCCCGCTCGCATGTGGAGCGGGCGCGGCAGAGCTGATCGTGTCTCAGCCGGCCTTCTTCTCGGGACGGGCGAAGATGTTCGACGGGAAGGCACCTGACTTCGCAATGACGCGCAGCAGGTCACGGCTCGGCGAAAGCAGAGATTCGATCGTCTGATCGTCAAGCACCGACCACGCGGCTGCAACGGTACCGTCGGTGAGGGCTTCGACCTGCTCCTTCAGGTCACGTCCCGCCTCGGTGATGGTGGGGAGGTCGTGCCCGCGTTCATCCTTGTCCACGGTGATCAGCCCCGCCTCGGCGAGCCTGGACTGCGCGGTCTGCCATTCCTCATCCGTGTAGCCGCGTGTCTTCTGTGCCGCTCGCGGACGGAACCCGGCACCGGTCGCGACGTCGAGCATGAGGGCGTCGATTCCGGGCACACCGGCGGTGACGAGGGAGGCGACATGGCCGTCGCCGCGGAATTCGCGGGCCACGGTCGCCACGTCCCACATCTTCTCGAATGCGGTGGCCGCCTGGTGGCCGCCGATGACGTCGGCGGTGGCTGCGGCCAGGGTGCGGCCGGAGAAGTCCATGGCGGCGAGCACGGGTGCCAGCGTCTCCGTCACTTGGGTGGCCGCCTCGGTGAGCAGGGCGATGTCATCACGGTCACCGAAGAGTTCGGCCATGTACGCGCCCACTGCGTCGAAGCGGGCCTGGACCATCTGCTCCGGGCTCACCGTCTCCCACAGGCGCGGCAGCATTCCGGCGACGAAATTCGGGGAATAGTTGTAGTACGCGGCGGACACGACTCCGGGATTCACCCGTCCCAGCGGAGCCGAACGGGCGGCCATATTGCCTTCGACACCGGGTTCGAGTCCGTACTTGGCGTACTCGGCGCCGACCGTCTGCGAGAAGTAGATCGACGAGTGGAAGGAGTTGATGCGGGCCGAGACCGTTCTGATGTTCTGTGTGCGCTGGGAATCCATATCGTCATCCTATGGGCGGTCTCCTCCCAGGTAAATGGGTCTGCGCGTGCGTCGCTGCCCGCACCGACCGGCGCAGGTCAATAGCGCAGTCTCATAGGTCCTAAATCGCTTTCCCCCTCCCCCGAGGCGGCCGGACTCCCGCGTCGATCCTCGCACCGGCGCGCCCGTCCGGTCGCGCACATTTGCCGCGTCAGGACCCGGTGCTACGGTCTGAGCATGGAGTGACACGGACCGTTTGCGACCACGGCATCGTCCCGGTCGGAAGCCGATCCCGCCAACCGCATCAGCACAGCGTCCGGCTTGGAGGTCAGATGAGGATCGCACTGTTCGCCACCTGCATCGTCGATGCGATGTATCCCGAGGTTGCGCAGGCAACCGTGAGAATTCTGCGCCGACTCGGCCATGAGGTGATCTTCCCCGAAGGCCAGTCGTGCTGTGGGCAGATGCACATCAACTCCGGCAAGTTCGCGCAGGCCGAACCGGTCATCGCCAATCACGTCCGCGCCTTCACGAGCACCGAATGGGATGTCGCCGTCGCCCCGTCCGCTTCATGCGTGGCCTCGCTCGGCCACCAGCAGCCGATGGTCGCCACCCGGGTGGGCAATGATGCCCTGGCTTCCGAGGCCGCCGAGGTGGCCGGCCGCACCTATGAGCTCACCCAGTTCCTCACCGACGTCCAAGGCGTCACGGATGCCGCGGCCGATCTCGGTTCCTATTTCCCGCACCGTGTGACGTATCACCCGTCGTGCCACGGAATGCGGCTGCTGCGCCTCGGCGATCGACAGTCCTCCCTCGTCCGGTCCGTCGAGGGCATCGACTTCGTCGAACTGCCTCTGGCCGATTCCTGCTGCGGGTTCGGCGGCACTTTCTCCGTGAAGAACCCGGAGGTGTCCTCGGCGATGCTCGCCGACAAGGTGCGCACGATCCAGGCGACCGAAGCCGATGTCTGCACCGGCGGCGATGCCTCCTGTCTGCTGCACATCGGCGGGGGCATGTCACGGTTCGAACGCACCGGAAGCTTCGACGGCGCCCCGGACGTCACCGCCGTCCACGTCAAGGAGACGAGTTCGACCGATGAGCGGGGGCACACGACCGAGACGCTGACGACGGTCGTCGGTGCCGACGATGACGACCACCTCACCCCAGGCCATCGGGGCACCTCTCCGGCCGAACCAAGCCGCACCCAATCCGGGTTCCGCGTCGGTCAAGCCGCGGTCCATCTGGCCCGGATCCTCGCGTCGACGAAGGAGGACCCGCTGCGGGTGCCGAGCGAAGGAGCAGAAGTGAGCGGAGGGAGCCTGCGATGACCTTTCTGGGAATGCCGCTGCTGCCGTCGAAGCGACGCAGCGATCTGCCCGGCGGGCAGGGCAACATCATCGAAGCCGAGGCCTTTCCCGAGGTCTCGCACGAGCATCTGAGCAACCAGCAGCTGCGCAACAACATAGGCCACGCCACCTCGACGATTCGGTCCAAGCGCGCCGAGGTCGTCTCCGAGCTCGACGACTGGGAAGCCCTGCGCGACGCCGGTGAGGCCACGAAGAACGAAGTGATGGAGAACCTGCCCGAGTATCTCGCGCAGTTCGAAGAGGCATTCACCGCCGCCGGCGGCATCATCCACTGGGCCCGCGACGCCGATGAGGCCAATGCCATCGTCGCCGAACTCGTCGAGGACAATGCGCCGGTGCTCGAGACAGGCCGCCGTGAGGTCATCAAGGTCAAGTCGATGGCCACCCAGGAGATCGGTCTCAACGAGCACCTCGAGGCCGAAGGCATCGATGCGTTCGAGACGGATCTGGCCGAGCTCATCGTCCAGCTCGGCGAGGACAAACCCAGCCACATCCTCGTTCCCGCCATCCACCGCAACCGGGATGAGATCCGTGAGATCTTCATGGACAAGATGCCCGACGCCGGGGAGCTGACGAACGAACCGGCCGTCCTCGCCGAGGCGGCCCGCCGACACCTGCGCCACAAATTCCTCACCACGAAGGTCGCGATCTCCGGAGCGAACTTCGGTATCGCGGAGACCGGCACTCTCGGAGTGGTCGAGTCCGAGGGCAACGGGCGCATGTGCCTGACCCTGCCGGAGACGCTCATCACCGTCATGGGGATCGAGAAGCTGCTGCCCCGCTTCGCCGATCTCGAGGTGTTCCTGCAGCTGCTGCCGCGCTCGTCCACGGGTGAGCGGATGAACCCGTACACCTCGTTCTGGACGGGGAAGTCCGAGGGGGATGGTCCGCAGAACGTCCATCTCGTTCTCCTCGACAACGGACGCACCCGGGCCCTGGCCGATGAGCACGGGCGTACGGCGCTCAACTGCATCCGCTGCTCGGCATGCATGAACGTCTGCCCGGTCTACGAACGCACCGGCGGCCACGCCTACGGCTCGACCTATCCGGGGCCGATCGGAGCGATCCTGTCCCCGCTGCTCACGGGAGTCGAAGAGCAGGGCAACGGTTCGCTGCCGTACGCGTCGAGCCTGTGCGGCGCCTGCTACGACGTGTGCCCCGTGAAGATCAACATCCCGGAGATCCTCGTCCATCTGCGGGGCGAAGATGTCAAGGCCAACCACTCCCCTGTGTCCTCCCAGCTCGACGCCGCCCTCACCGGTGCGTCGTGGATGATGGGCGACGGGAAGCGGATGGCCGCTGCGGAGAAGGGACTGCCTCTCGCGCACAAGGTCACCGGCGGTGAGCAGATCAACGCTCTGCCCGGAATCGCCGGCGCCTGGACATCGAGCCGGGACATCCCGGCCCTGCCCGAGAAGAGCTTCCGACAGCTGTGGGCCGAAGAGGAAGCGAACGACCGCGACGAGGAGGGACAGCGATGACCGATACCGCCCGCGAGGAGATCCTCGCCCGCATCAGCGAAGCACTCGGTCGCCGCGGCGGCGGGGAATACGTGTCGTCGTCTCCGCGGACGGCGGTACCGGGCACCGGCGGCACGGCACATGCCGAATCCGGTGGGGTCGCCTCGGCGAACACTGCCGCCACGGCCGCCGACGCCGGATACCACCATGAGGGCACATACACGGGTGAGGCCCTCGTCGAACTGCTCATCGACCGCCTCGTCGACTACAGAGCCAACGTCCACCGCGCCGACGGCGACCCGAGCGCGACGATCTCCGAGCTCATCGGCGACCATTCCTCGGTCGTCGTCCCCCGCGGCCTCGACTCGTCCTGGCTGGCGGGGTATTCCGGTGGGGTGCGGGTCGATGCTCCGGGTGAGTTCCTCAGCGTCGACGAACTCGACGCTCAGGGGGCGGTGGTGACCGCCTCGGCGGTGGCGATCGCGCAGACGGGCACCATCGTCCTCGACGGATCGGACGAGTGCGGGCGGAGGGCGATCACGCTCGTGCCCGACCATCATGTGTGCATCGTCCGGACGGACGACATCGTCGACATCGTCCCCGAGGGAATCTCCCGGCTCGACGCGCACGCACCGCTGACGTTCATCTCCGGGCCCTCGGCCACGAGCGACATCGAGCTCAGCCGGGTTGAAGGAGTGCACGGACCGCGAACCCTCGACGTCATCATCCTCAACGGATGAGCGCAGCGAGGACCTTCGACTCGGCCGAGCCGGCGAGCGCGAACGAACCGGCGAGCGCGAACGAACCGGCGAATGCGAACGGACCGGCGAGTGCGGAACAATGGAGCCCATGACCACGGCGCAGACCCTTCAGTACCCGCGGCCGGATGACCGGCCTCGACGTCGCAGCCGGCGCACGACGTTCATCGTCTCCGCGGTCGTCATCGTCTTCACCCTCATGATCGGCAGTGTCGCGGCCGACCGCATCGTCGACTACACCACGGAGCAGCGCATCGCCGACGGACTTGCCGACTACGGTGAAGCCGAGGTCTCCGTCGAAGGCTTCCCCATCCTCACGCAGCTGGCTTCCAAAGAACTGAACTCGGTGCATGTCACCGCCGATGAGGCCACCTATGAGGGTGTCGACTTCACCGATGTCGATGCGAAGCTCTATGACGTTCCCACCGGCGGGTCGAAGCCGATCGGCACCGTCGACGGCACTGCAGTGCTCCCCCACTCGACCCTCGACGAGCTCGCAGCCGAACATGCGAACCTGCCCGAGGGGATGTCGTTCACGACCGTCGACGGCGAACTCTTCCTCAAGGGGTCGATGCTCGGTCAGGATCTGCTTGTGGGCATCGACCCGAAGGCCGACGGCAGGCGGGCCGTCGTCGACGCGACGACGATCAAGCTGGGTTCGGCGGAGTTCTCCCTCGATCGCCTGCCTGGCTTCCTCACCTCGGAGATCTCCGATATCGTCATCGATCTCGACTTCCTGCCCGCCGGACTCGAACTCACCGACATCACCGCCACCGACTCGGGACTGCAAGTCCGCCTCCACGGTTCCGGCGTCAGCCTGCAGTGACCCGCTGGGACCCCGGGCGGCCGTGGTCGGGTCGGGCCGCCTCGGCGATCGGGTAATGTTCCGGTCGTGACGACTCCCATTCCCGCCGAGACCGCCGACGATGCCCGCCGCTACCGCCCCGATCCGACCGTCCTCACCGCACTGACCTCACCGAGGCTGCTCACCCGTGAGGTCCTGGCCGGACTCGTCGTGGGGCTCGCCCTCATCCCCGAGGCGATCGCGTTCTCGATCATCGCCGGAGTCGATCCGAAGGTCGGGCTGTTCTCCGCATTCATCATGGCCACCTCGATCGCGTTCCTCGGCGGGCGCCCGGCCATGATCTCCGCGGCGACGGGAGCCGTCGCCCTCGTCATCGCCCCCGTCGCCCGCGAGCACGGGATGGACATGTTCATCGCCACCGTCATGCTCGCGGGTGTGTTCCAGATCCTGCTGGCCGTGGCCGGAGTCGCGAAGCTCATCCGGTTCATCCCCCGCAGCGTCATGGTCGGCTTCGTCAACGCCCTGTCGATCCTCGTCTTCGCAGCACAGGTCCCCCACGTCATCGGAGTGCCGTGGATGGTCTACCCTCTGCTGACCATCGCCATCGTCGTGCTCGTGTTCATGCCGAAGCTGACGAAGATCGTACCGGCACCGCTGATCACGATCGTGATCATCACCGGCATCGTCGTCGTGTTCGCCGTCGATGTCCCTACTGTCAGCGACCAGGGCGAGCTGCCGCGCAGTCTGCCCGAACTCTTCATCCCGCATGTGCCGCTGACCTGGCAGACCTTTACGACGATCGCCCCTTACTCGCTGGCCATGGCACTGGTCGGGCTGATGGAGTCGCTCATGACGGCGAAGCTCGTCGACGAGATCACCGACACGCACTCGAACAAGACCCGTGAGTCCTGGGGTCAAGGGGCTGCGAACATGATCTCCGGCCTCTTCGGCGGGATGGGCGGCTGCGCGATGATCGGGCAGACGATGATCAATGTCCGCGCTTCGGGGGCGAGGACTCGGATCTCGACGTTCATGGCCGGAGCGTTCCTGCTCATCTTCGTCGTCGTGCTCGGCGACATCGTCGGCATGATCCCGATGGTCGCACTCGCTGCCATCATGATGATGGTCTGCGTCGACACCTTCGACTGGCATTCCATCCGTCCCTCGACGCTTAAGATGCTGCCGAAGTCCGAGACTTTCGTCATGATCGCCACCGTCGCCGTCGTCGTCGCCACCGGCAACCTCGCCATCGGCGTTGTTGTCGGAGTGTTCGTGGCCAGTGTGCTCTTCGTTCGGAGGGTCGCCCACTTCGTCACCGTCGAGCGCACGGTCACCGAGGCGGTCGCCCGGTACGTGGTCCGCGGCGAGCTCTTCTTCGCCTCCTCGAATGACCTGACCACTCAGTTCCGATACACACATGATCCCGATCAGGTCGTCATCGATATGACGGAATCGCATGTCTGGGATGCGTCGACAGTGGCCGCCCTCGATGCGATCGTGACGAAGTACGAGGCGCTGGGCACGAACGTGGAGATCACCGGAATGAATGCGTATACCGAGACTCTGCATACGCGACTCTCCGGCGGGCTGGGATAACTGCCCGGTGAAGTCGGGCAGGCGCGCGATCCGCTGAGGTAGACTGTCCGCAATGTCACAGTCAGCCCCGGATGCCGCTTTCCGCCCGAAAGTGTGGGTTCTTCCGCACTCGGGCACCAACGGCTACATCACTTCGTGGGGCGAAATGCAGTCGGGCACACAGCCGTTCGGACGCGGAGATCTTCCGCCCCGACCCCTGGTGTGATCTTCCGACAGAGTTCATCGTCCGAGCCGACGACGTCCGCTCGATTCACGTACGTACGCTCAGTGTCGACGAACTGAGCACAGTCTGCACATCCACTCTTCGGGTCGAACCCTTTTCTCTGCCGACCACGAACGGGATCACTGTGACCACCACTTCTGCAACCGCTTCACCACTCGCCTCACCGACCCCTCTGGGACAGCGCTTGTTCCAGGCGCTCCGCAGCGACACCGTCGGCGGCGCCCTTCTCCTCGTCGCCGCAGCTGCCGCTCTGATCTGGGCGAACTCACCGGCGTCGGCCGGATACTTCGCACTCCGCGATATCGAGTTCGGTTACGAACCGTGGCATCTGCGGCTGAGCATCGGGCAATGGGCCGCCGACGGACTGCTCGCAATCTTCTTCTTCCTCGTCGGCATCGAGCTCAAGGCGGAATTCACCCGCGGTGACCTGCGTCGGCTCCGCACCGCCGTCGTCCCGATCACTGCGGCGGCCGGCGGCGTCCTCGTCCCCGCCCTCATCTGTGCGGCGTTTCTGCTCACCCGCCCGGAGCTCCTGCGCGGCTGGGCGATCCCCACCGCGACAGACATCGCCTTCGCCGTCGCCGTCCTTGCGATCGTCGGCTCCCACCTGCCGAAAGCGCTGCGCCTCTTCCTGCTGACCCTGGCCGCAGTCGACGATCTGCTGGCGATCGCGATCATCGCGATCTTCTATACCGAGTCCATCGCGGTTCTCCCCCTTGTCGCGGCGCTCGGAATCGTCATCGTCTACGGGCTCATCGCGAGCCGTTTCCGTCGCTTCTTCGTCGACCGTACCTGGGCCTCGTGGGTCATCCTCCTGCCCCTCGGCCTCACCGCCTGGGCGTTCATGCACGCCTCCGGCGTCCACGCGACCATCGCCGGAGTGCTGCTGGGCTTCACGATCCCCGCCGTCGTCGGTCGTGGTTCGAACCGCGCGATCGGCACCGATCACGGTGCCTCCAGCGACCTCGATCCGGATGCCGACAGTAGGTCCGGAATCGACCTCGCCGAGGCGCTCGAGCACCGCCTTCGACCGCTGTCGGCCGGTTTCGCCGTCCCGGTCTTCGCATTCTTCGCCGCCGGCGTCGATATCGGCGGAACCCACGGTCTGGCCTCGGCGTTCTCCCACCCACTGACCTACGGGATCGTGACGGCACTGGTCGTGGGCAAGCCGGTCGGCATCCTCGTCTCCACCTGGTTGGTCACCCGGTTCACCGGTGGGTTGAATCCCAGTCTGCGTTGGGCCGATCTCACCGGCATCGGGCTGCTTGCCGGCATCGGCTTCACCGTCTCGCTCCTCGTCGCCGAGCTCAGCTTCACCGCCGGTTCGATCGAACACGATGTGGCGAAGGTTGCCGTCCTCAGCGCCTCTCTGTTCTCGGCGGCACTCGCCGCTCTCATCCTCACCGTCCGAAATGCCCAGCACCGTCGCCGGTCTCAGGCGCACCATCGACGGTCGCAGGTGTGAACGAGCTCGGTGACCAGCGAATCCGCACCGGGCGATTGCCAGTTCCGTCACAGACAGCCGCACTAGGCTTCGAATCGTCCGTGTTCATCCCCACGATCAGCATCGACAGTGTATTCGACCAACTGAGAAGGACCGTGCCATGGCATTCGACAAATTCCTCGACAAGGCCAAGAACCTCGCCAACGATCCCAAGATCAAGGACAAGCTCAATTCTGACAAAGCTGAGAAGGTCACCGACTCGGTCCTCGACAAGGCCGCCGGTGTCGCTGACTCCCTGACCGGAGGCAAGCACTCGGACAAGATCAAGAAGGCCCGGGACGCCGCCGACAATGCCATCGGCAATGACCGTGATCAGACCGGTGGAGCGAATCGCAGCGACGATCAGCCCGGCGGTGCGAACCGCGGCGACGACGTTCGTGGGAACGATGTCCGCGGAGATGATCGTGGCGACAACGGTCTCGACGGCGGCAACGGACCTGCCGGAAACCGCTGATCATCTGCGTCACCTGATCGAGCCCCTGCCGACTGCGGCAGGGGCTCGATCTCTGTTCGGCGGTCTTAAGCGGACGCAGCGGTGCGGCTGACGGTGCGGCCAGCAGGGTCAGATATGCGACTGTGCAGACAATCCTGGCTCAGGAATCGATGTCCGGGGCCGGCACACCCTTCGGATCGGCGTCGATCGTGATCCGCACTGCGTCGATGACAGCACGATCGTGCAGGAGATCCTCGGCCGGTACAGTCCACGAGTCCCCCGTCTTCTCTCCGCATGACTCGCCACGAGGAGAGAAGACCTCACAGTCGACGGCAGAGATCGGTGCCGCGGACTCGATGACGAGGTCTCCTCGGTCCAAGGGACGGACATACACGACGACGCCATTGTCCTGATCGCCGTTCATGTCTGCTGCAGGCACCGCTGCCCCCGCCACCTCGTAGTTGAGGACCCCTCGATGAGCTCCTGCAGTGAGCCTGTCTGTGGAGAATCCGATATCGACGGAATGCAGCTCTTCCTCGATAGTCGCCTCGGCGGGAGCCGAATCGATGGTTCCCTGCGGATTCGAATAGCGCGCACGCAGGTACGGCGGCAGCAGAGACTTGGAGTCGGGCAGGCGGAATCCGTCATGGATGTCACCACCGAATCCCCATGCTGTCTCCAGCGCCAGCTCGAGTTTCGTATCCATCCGCACCGAGTAGCTGCCATCGGCGGCGATGCTGACCGTGTGCTCAGCAGTCTTGTCTCGCAGCGGGTTCGGCGCTGCATCCACTCCGCCGGGCGCTGCGATCACAGTCGTGATCACCGCAGTCACGGCGAGCGCCGCCATAATGGAGAACGCTCCCCGGGTTCCGAATCCTCTCTTCGTCTCGCTCATCACTGCCTCTCCTCTGCAGGGATCGGGGATACTGTCATTCCTGTGGGAGGAGTGAAGGCGATGATTTCATGACTGTCCGTCAGGGACTCCCGCCAGACCATATGGGTTCCGTCTTCGGCCGCGTCGCCGCTGTTGATCGCATCGCTGTCATCGACTCGCGAGAATGCCTCAGCGTCACACCCGTCACCAAGATCGAAGTCGACGTTGTCGGCCGGACAGTACACCGGCCCGTCGGTGTCGATGTCCAAAGTGTGCGTCGTCGGTGTGCGCTGACCATTCCCGATCACGGGGACGGGCACGGCGAAGAATTCCTCGCCGGCCACGGTGATGAACACATCGTCAAGGACGTATTCGAGCTCGACGACATGACGGCCTTCGCTCCACGGCACGGCCTTTCCGTCGGAATCCTGCGAGGTGAACTCGAAGAGAACCCGCGGGTGGTCGAAGCCCTCCTGCTTCGTCTCTTCGACGTCGATGTGCAGCTCTCCGACTGTCTTCGGCGATGCCTGGGTCGAATCGTCGGCTGTGCTCAGCTCGACTGCTCTCAGCGCCGACGGCTTCGGCATCATCGCCAGCCTGTTGCCGGTCCGCGGATCACTGCCCACGCCGACATCACTGATCCACAGACCGACCGGTTTTCCGCCTTCAGGCGGGCTTTCGAAGATCAGCCTTTGGCGGATCTGCACGGTGCCGTCTCTGTGCGGGTCCACCTCGGTGATGGTTTCCTGCGGGGTCAGCGCATGTTCGGGCAGGCTTTTGGTCTCAGGGTGGGGAGCCGAGTACCGCAGCACCAGCGCGATCACGATCACGCCGATGAAGGCGACAGTGAACGCGATGCCGATGAGGAGGAGCAGCTTGGGGCGGGTCATGACTTCACACTATGGCCGGGTCCCGTCACAGGAGCTGCACAGTCGGTGCCAGACCTGGAACAATCGCTGGGTGCGGCGCTGAGACTGTGCCGCTGAGTGCGTCATCGAAGTACCTCCGCACCGGCCCCGTTCGGCCGAACCGGTGGCTCTGCTGCCGACGATCGGCAGCCGGCGGAGGAGTGTGTGAGAATGGCAGTCTGCGTCAAGCTACGCTGTGCCCACCGACCACGACTGCAGCAGGAGGTGCCATGCGATCGCCTATCCCGGATTTCCTCGATGAGACGCTCGACCGATTCCGACCGGATCGGTCCGGCGAGAATGCGGACTATATCCCGGACCTCGCCTCAGCGGATCCGGAGAAGCTCGCGATCTGCATCTCCACCCTCGACGGCGTCGAGTACACCTCCGGCGATGCCGACTATGAGTTCTCGATCCAGTCGATGTCGAAGCCCTTCATCTACGGCCTCGCCCTCGAGCAGGAGGGCCTGGCCGGGGTCCTCGAGATGGTCGGCGTCGAACCCAGCGGTGAGAAGTTCAACGAGCTCTCCCTGGACAAGAAGTCGGGTCGGCCGCTCAACCCGATGATCAACGCCGGGGCCATGACCATCCACTCCATCCTCGGCGATCCGGGTGCAAGCTTGGCCGAACGCACGGAGATCGTGCGCGCCGGACTCTCTCGGTTCGCCGGCCGAGAGCTGTCGATCGACGAATCGGTGGCCGACGGCGAATGGCGGGAAGCCTACCGCAACGTCGCCATCGCGAACATGCTCCGGTCCTACGACATCTTCTATGACGACCCCGACGAGGTGGTCCGCGGCTATATCGAACAGTGCGCGATCACCGTCACTGTCAAGGACCTCGCCATCATGGCCTCGACGCTGGCCGGCGGCGGCATCAACCCGCTGACCGGCGAACAGGTGCTCTCCCCCAGGGTCAATCGGCAGGTGCTCGCAGTCATGATGACCTGCGGCATGTACGACGCGGCCGGCGACTGGATGACAGAGATCGGGATCCCCGCCAAGAGCGGAGTCTCCGGCGGTGTCTTCGGTGTCATGCCCGGTCAGGTCGGCATCGCCACGTTCTCTCCGCGGCTGGACAGGCACGGCACGAGCGTGCGCGGAGCAAAGATCTTCCAGGACCTCTCAGATCGGCTGAGCCTGCACATCATGGATGCTCCGGAACCGGCCCGCTCGATCATCCGCCGCGACCGTCGCTTCGTCGACTCTGAGGGCAAAATGGTCCGCATCTGCAGCCTGCAGGGACTCATCCAGTGGAGCGGTTCGGAGAACGTCCTGCGCACGATGGACGAACCCGGTTCCACCACGAACACCTTCGTCCTCGACCTGCGCCGCGTCAACGAGATCAACTCCGTCGCCCGGAGCATGCTCACCGAGGCGCTGTCACGAATGAAGGACGATGGGATCCGCGTGGTCCTGCTCGACCCCGACGACATGATGCAGTGCAAAGGACCGAACTCCGCCCTTCCAGGTGTGCAGATCCTCGATTCGCTCAAATCGGTCAAAGGACTCAAACGCATCCGCGACGATCGTCGTCGGGAGATGGCCGACCGCTCCAACTGACGGGGGCCGGTGGGTGGTCGACAGAGATTTGATAAGGTGAGCCTTACTGAACCCCTGCGCCGAGGCGGCTCCACACTTCAAGGCCGACCGTGAGCTTCCAGGGGCACCCCGTTTGAGAAAGGCCGCCTGTGACGACCGCACCCAACACCCCCGAACGCACCGCACGACCCGTCCGCCAGCAGGCTGTTCTCACCGTGCTCGAGACGACCGAAGTCAGCCCGCACCTGGTGCGGATCCGCCTCGGCGGGGACACCTTCGACAACATCGATTCGAACGATGCGACCGACAAGTACGTCAAGCTCCTCTTCGCCGATCCGGCACACGGGCTCGTCCCGCCCTACGACCTGACGAAGCTGCGCGAGCAATCCCCCGAGAAGCTGCCGAGTCGCCGTACCTACACGGTGCGCGAGATCAACCTGGACGAGAAGTGGCTGAGCATCGACTTCGTCATCCACGACGATGACGGAATCGCCGGACCGTGGGCGAAGAGCGCGAAGCCGGGAGACACGCTGGTCCTCTCCGGCGCGGGCGGCAAGTACGCCCCTGCCGCCGAATCCGACTGGCACCTGCTCATCGGCGACCATTCCGCGATCCCCGCGGTGAGTTCGGCCATCGAGGCCATGCCCACCGGAGCCGCCGGGGTCGTCCTGGCCTATGTCGCCGACGACGCCGATCGCGTTCTGCCCGAGGCGCCGGAAGGCGTCGAGGTGAGATGGGTGGACTCGGACGACGAGCTCATTGCCGCAGTTGAGGGGCTCGAGTGGCGTGCGGGCACTCCGCAGGTCTTCGCCCACGGCGAGCGCGAGACGATCAAGGCGATCCGCAAGATCCTCAAGGACCGCGAAGTGCCGCGGGAGTCGCTGTCGATCTCGGCGTATTGGGCCCGCGGCCGTGCCGAGGACCAGTTCCAGGCCGAGAAGCGCGAGCCCATCGGCCAGATCGACTGATTTCCCTGCCTGGTCACAGCGACCGCTCAGGTCGCCGTCGACCGCTCGAGTTGTCGCCGACCGCTCACGCCATAGGGTGAGCGATCGGCTGGGGTTCAGCTGCGACGGCGGGCGAAGAAGTAGGCCGCTGTGCCGATGGCGATGAGACCGACAGCGATGCCGCCGAGGATGAGGTACTGACCGAGGTCGGCACCGGTGCGCGGCAGCGGGCCACCGTCACCGTCGGCGTCGTTGGAAGCTTCGGAACCGTCTGCACTCGAGCCAGCTTCGCTGTCCGACTCCGCCCCGTCAGCAACCGCACCGTCAGCGCGCGAATCCGCTTCGCTGCCCGCATCGGCCCGAGCGTTGTCGTTCGCACCGGCCTCGGAGTTGGACTCACTGCCGGCCGCGTCAGCCTGAGCATCCTCGTGCGCGTTGTCGTCGGCACCCGCGTTGTCGTCTGCGCCGGCGTCCTGATCTGTCCCGGCGTTCTCATCGGCACCAGCATCCTCGTCAGTCCCGGCGTTCTCATCGTCGCCGTCGTCTCCACCGTTCGCGAGATCGGCCACCGAGTAGAGACTTGTCGTTCCCGAGACCTCATTGCCGACGACGAGCGCAGCCTCATTCGTCGGCGACTCATCGGCGCCGAGGAACGTGATGCCCTCCGGTCCGAGGTCTCCAGCGCTCGAGAGCAGTGCAGCAGGATCCGAGGCATCTTCGATCTCGTCCTCGACGGAGACCGAGAAGTCCCGGTTGTTGAAGTAGGTCGCGAACTTCGGGGCGCTCGGGTCGCTGAGGTCGAAGGCCGCGATTCCGCCGATGCGTTCGAAGCCGACGAACGCGTAGGTCGTCTCCCCCACCTCGCCGATGGTCAGCGCCTCGGGCTCTGGGCCCTTGTCGTCGCTGCGTCCTTCGAGGTTCGACTCGGAATGGTTGGAGTTGAAGAATTCGGGCACCGCCTCGGAGGTCAGCTTCTCGAACTCGTCCCCGGAATCGGCGACGAGCTTCCCGTCGGTGGTCCACACGGAGAATGAGCGGGCGCCGAACGCCACGAGCTCCTCATAGCAGTCGCCGTCTTCGCTCAGACCCAGATCGGTGATGATGTTCAGCCGTCCGAGGTCTTCGTCGCCGAGCTTGTCGGCCAGCGGCGAGGTCTCGCACACCGGTGCGAGGCCGTCCTCGCCGAGGTCCTTGACCCTGGCCGCATCGACGAAGTCGCCCCACTCACGGGAGTCGCCCTCGTTCGCGGTCACGAGGTAATCGGTGCCGCCGGAGGTGAACGTCGAGATCGTATCGGGCATATAGGCGCCCTTGAGCCCCTCGTACTCCGTGATGTTCACGGTCGGAGCGTCCTCGGGATCCCGGTCCGACGCATCGAGTCCGTTGCCGGCCTGGCCATGATCTTTGAGGCCCAACGGGAGGATCTCCTCGACCGACGCCGAGGCGATATCGACGACCGCGATCGCGTTCGCTTCCTGCAAGGTCGCGTAGGCCCTGTCACCGACGACAGTGATGTACTCGGGTTCGAGATTGCGCGAGATCGGCAGGTCCTCTTCGGGTGTGTGTCCGAAGATCCGCACATCCTCGGGCAGGGTCTTCGCTCCGCCGTCCTCGAACTCGTGGAAGTCCGCAGTGTGCACGTCCGAGTCCGACGGCGCGGCCACCTCGGCGGGCAGATCGATGACGGACACCGAGCCTTCGGGGTCGGTCGAGAAATCATCGGCCGGTTCGCCCTCGTTCGCGACCAGGGCATGGCTGCCGTCCGGAGTGACGGTGACCATGTCGGGCAGGGACCCGACGGGAACCTCGCCGAGGATGTCCGCCTCAGGGTCGTTCGCGTCGAAGAACATCACGGTGCCCGGCTGCGTCTTGTCCTCGTCCTCGAGCGCGATGACGCCGAGGCCGTCCTCACGGATGGAGATCGAGTTCGCGGCCCCGGTGCCGGTGATCTCGGAGACCTTCTGCGGGTTGGTCGGGTCGGAGGCGTCGATGACGTCTACGGTGGCCGCCTGGGCGTTGACAGTGAAGACCGTGTCGCCGTGGACGGCGGTGATCTCGGCGGCGGATTCGTCGAATTGTCCGGTTTCGTGGGACCCGAGGAAGCCCATCTCGATCTGCGCGTCCGAGGCCGAGGAGCTGATGGGATCGTCCACTTCCGCGGCGTGAGCGGTGCTCGTGCCTGGCCCCGTGCCGCCGACGGTGAAACCGGTGGCCAGCAGGAGGGCGGCCGCCTGGGCCGTGAGCGTCTTCGCGGACAGTGGGATCGGCATCGGTTCTCCGGGATCGATTGGGCGTCGCGGGCCGACTGAACCCGCAAACACCTATTCATAGGCACCCGGAATGGACCGGTTCCGAACCGCAGATGGACGGATGGTGAACACACTCAGCGACTGCGTCAGTGAACGTCGACCGCTCACGTTATACGTATACAGTGAGCGCTCGGCGCTGAGGCGAGCGGCCGGTGACGTCGCCAGGGAAGACTCAGCCGAGATCGAGGTTGTCGGCCACCTCGGCGACCTTGCGCTTCGCCGCCGCGTCGAGATCGCGGACCGGCAGGGGCAGGCTGTCCGCACTCACGAGCGCGAGATGTTCGGCGATGGCGGCGGTCACGCGCAGGCTTCCGCCGAATTCGGTGAACAGATCCCACAGCGGCTGCAGCTCGGCCGAGAGTTCGCGGGCGAGCTGTGCATTGCCGAGTTCCGCGGCCCGCGTGATCGCGAGCATCGGCTCGGGGATGGTGCCGCCGACCGCCGTATACCAGGCGTCACAGCCGGCGATGAGGCCCTCGGCACCGTAGGCATCGCCGGAGATGCCGATCGTCACCTCACTGCCGATGGCCGCACGGATCTCTCCGATGCGCTCGTCCCATCCGGCGGGCGAGGCCGGTGTTCCGGGGATCTTGATCGAGGCCACACCGTCGAGCCCGGCCAGTCGTGAATAGAGTTCGGTGGTGAACGTGAAGTGCGTGGTTCCGGGGTTGTCGTAGACGACGACGGGCAGATCGGTGGACTCGGTGACGCTGCGGAAGAGTGCGAACACCTCGTCATCGGTCAGCGGCTGATAGCTCACCGGCGCCAGCAGCACCCCCTGCGCCCCGGCAGCTTCGGCGGAGGCGACATTGGCCAGAACGTCTCTCGTCCGCAGTGCACCGACTCCGATGAAAACAGGGATGTCGAGGGCGGATTCGACGCTCAGCTGCGCCACCCGGGCGCGTTCGTCGGTGTCGAGGTAAGCGTGCGAACCGGTCGATCCGAGCGCCGTGATCGAGTCGACTCCGGCGAGGACGAGACGTTCGATGAGACCGACGAAGGCATCCTCGTCGATGGAGTCGTTCTTCACCGGGGTCAGAGGGAAGGCGCTCAGTCCCGTGAACAGGGACGGGTCGGGGGTGTTCGTCAATGATCCTCCTCGGGTGGACGTGGGCCACCGATGGCGCGAACCTCGGGTGGCGGCAACGAGACTCGTGTGGCAGCAGCGGATGGGTCCGCTTGCGTTCAGTCTGCCAGGTCAGTCGAGAGTAGGCAGGTACATCTCGAACCGATCGAAGTCCGGCTGCGCCGAGGCGACCTCCACGGCCGCCGCACCGACGGCGTTGGCAGCCCGCAGCGCGCGCTCCGGTTCGAGTCCGCTGGTCAGGCCGATGGTCAGCGCCGCGCAGTAGGCGTCTCCGGCACCGACGGTGCTCACGGGATTTGCGGGGACCGCCTCGGCGAAGGCGATCTGCTCACCTCTCTGCAGCAGTGCCGATCCTTCCGCCCCGTAGGTGACGGCCACGAGCTTCGCGTTCTGCAGCTGCGGCAGCTGGGAGTACTCGTATTCGTTGACGATGATGAGGTCGGCACGGTCGACCACCTCGGCGGGCAGTTGAAGGGCGGGAGCCGCATTGACGGCGAGGAACCCGGGCACATGGTTCGCGAGCTCGACGATGAGATCGAGGGAGATCTCGAGTTGAGTGAGCACGGCCTCGTCGGCCCGGAATTCGATTCCGTCGAGGCTGACCTCGGCATTCGCTCCTTCGCAGACTGCGATCTGATTCTCACCGTGGGCGTCGACCATGATGAGCGCGGTCCCGGTCTCGGCGGTCGCCTCGGCGATGTCATCGGTATCCACCCCGGCGGAGCGGAGGGCCTCGAGCATTGCCCTGCCGTCGGAGTCTGGGCCGACCGCACCGATCATGCGGGTCCGCGCACCGAGGCGTGCGGCAGCGGCGGCCTGGTTCGCCCCCTTACCGCCGGGAGAACGGGACAGTCTGCCTCCTCCCACGGTCTCGCCGGCGGCGGGAAGTCGGGAAGTGGTGGCGGTGATATCGGCGTTGATGCTGCCGACGACCGTCAGGGAGCAGTCGATGGTCATGGCCCCATTATCGACGATCGAAAGAGGGCGGATCGACGACGATTGTCGGCGATCGGAATCGGGCGGGTGTTGGCAAAACGTGGGCACACAGCGAACATGAGAGAAGCCCCGCGATCCATCTGCACAGATCACGGGGCTTCCCGATCGGGGTGAGTAACGGGACTTGAACCCGCGACATCCGCGACCACAACGCGGCGCTCTACCAGCTGAGCTATACCCACCACATGCGCTGCGCCTTCAGGCGCAGACAGCAAGATACATCTTAACCGCACCCGCCTGACCCGGGCAAACCAGAACCGCCCCTTCGGCCCGATGAGACGCAGATCTCATTACATGCAACGATTCAGTAGCGATCTATAACGGTTTCGGAAAACTGGTAGGAGCGACCCTCGACATTCATTAGTATTGACTCGGCCCTGTCCTCGATAGCTGTCAAGGAACCCTGTACATGCCTCGTGCGTTGATCTCCGTCTCTGATGACGGGTTCACCTACACCACCCTCAACGGGGCGACGAGTCGCTATTCGGACACCGGACAGGCCATCTCCTACCTCGGCGACTATGCCAAGGAGACCGCGACTCCCCTGACCGTGACGATCGACGACGGTACGAAGACGACCGAGATCGGCATCGATGTGAATGGCCGAGTCGGGGCGGTTCCCAAATACAACACCGGCGCCGAGGAGGTCGCGGACGAATCATCGACCGCTTCGTCCGCGCATGGTTCGGCTGAGACGGCCGGACAACCGGACGACGCCGACCAGAACACAGGCGGCGAGAACACGAACGGCCAGAGCACACACGGCCAGTCCGCCAGCGGGCAGAACGGCTTCGCAGCCTATGACGACTCATCAGGGTCGAACGGCGACAGCTACCCGATGGGCACTCCGTTCTCCGGACCGGCCGCACCGGCCACGCCGACAGTGAAGAAGACACCGGTGCGCAAACGGTCGACACGCAACCGTCCGCAGCGACTGAAGAAGATCACCATCCCAGGACTCGTGCTCATCGGTCTGGCGATCCTTATGATCGGCGCCTTCGTCGTTCCCAATATCGTCCCCATCGACTCCCCCGATACCCCGCAGACGATCGGTTCGGAGCAGCAGGTCAACCCCGCCTCCGAACTCTCCGTCGACAATACCCAGGACATAGTTCCCAGCTACGACAACTCCCCCACGTGGGAAGCCGAGGTGCCCAAGCGCGCCTCGGTGACAGCCTCCGATCGCGGCGTGCTCCTCGTCAACGACAACCGCCTCGAAGTCCTCGACGCCGACACCGGCAAGTCCCGGTACAAAGCCAAGATCGATCAGTCCCCGACCTTTGCCGTCGATACCGTCATCGACGGCCGCCCGGCCCTGCTGTGGCAGTCGGGCAATACCGCCGAGGCGCTCTTCGACGGGGAATCGAAGCCGAAGACCTACCAGTTGCCGGAGAAAGCCCGCATCACCTCCGCAGGCAAGAGCGTGCTCATCAAGTCGGGCAACAAGCTCTCGACCTTCGGCGCCGAGGGCCTGGAAGACGTGCCCACCCCGCAGGCCGGCTCGACACCGATGGCCATCGACGATGATGAGATCTTCAGTTCGGACTGGAACGGTCCGGTCACAGCGAAGAACATCAAGTCCGGCGACGAACGCAGCATCAAGCTCGAAAGCCCCGGCGACGAACTGAAGATCATCGACTGGATCTCCGCTGGCCACGGCAAGGCGATCACGTTGTGGGGCGAACAGGGCGCTTCGACGAACTCGGGTCACAGGATCCAGCTCGTCGTGCACTCCCTCGACGACGGGTCGATCCTCTCGACCGTGACGACGACGACCGACATCGTCGGCGAGAAGTCCTGGGTGCGCGGGCAGGCCGGAGAACGCGCCTACATCGGTCCGTATCTCTTCGACCTGGAGACGGGTCTGCTGCTGATGGACGTCTCCAGCCGTGATATCCATCTCTCCGAACCGCGCGGATCCATCGTGCCCTGCACGATGGACACGAGCACCTCGTGCCTGCTCGCCGGCAAACAGGCGTTCAAGACCGACACCGACCTGCTGGCGGTCGTCGACAAGGGCAACGAGGCCCTGGTGCTCGGTGACGACTCGACCGTTCGCGCATATCCGAAGAAGTCAGAGACGCAGGATCGCTGATTCCGCGCCACGGCGAAACACGCCTACGGCTTTAACACATCTGGCCGAGACATTAAGATAGTGCCCGATGTGTCTGAACGTCATGTCCCCTTGACCCAATGAAGTCGGAATCCCCACCGCGAAGGAACGTAGTGCCAGTCTCACACAGGTTCAGCCGCAGAGCCGCCGCAATCGGCGCCGCGCTTGCCCTGGCAGCACTACCCATCTCGGCGACGTTCACACCTGCATTCGCGCAGCCGAGTCCGACCCCCACAGCCGAAGCCAGTTCGAACGCGGAGGCAGGTGCTTCCGCCGGAGCAGATTCCGATTCCGGCGATGACGCTGGTTCGACAGCCGACGGCACCGACGGTGCCGACGCCGATTCGAGCAGCGCCGACAACGGCGTGACCGAAGTCGAAGCCGCAAAAGAGGGGGACACCGATCCGGATCCCGATCCCGAATATGACGAAGCCTGTGCACCTCCTGAAGAGGGCGACCCGGTGCCGGGCACCAACGGACCGTGCAAAGTGGCGGAGCCGCTGGAAGCCGAATGGCACCCAACATCCAAAACGATGACGGTGGCCGAACCGGCCGGCAAGCCTGAAACCTTGCCGAAGAGTTGGGTCGGAAAGCCTTTCAAAGCCCCCAAACAGGCG
Organism: Brevibacterium sp. OS20; assembly: GCF_056837565.1. Taxonomy (NCBI): domain Bacteria; kingdom Bacillati; phylum Actinomycetota; class Actinomycetes; order Micrococcales; family Brevibacteriaceae; genus Brevibacterium; species Brevibacterium sp. OS20. The sequence goes on from NZ_CM166367.1 coordinate 2,847,539, forward strand.
ATGAAGCGCATTCCGGCACAATCGTCTGACACCCATTCCGGGGACTCGACCACGAACGACTCCGACACCGACGACAGCGGCCAGCCCGTCGCCGAAGCGACCGCACAGGCTTCTATCCCGGACACTGTTCAGTTCAACAAAGACGGCGTGATCGTTGGTGCCGACGGCTCCGGTCCAGTGAAGTTCGAGAACTTTGATGCCGGTAAGGGGCCTGATCCAAAGTGGACTTTCGCGCTCAACAACGGTGGCCAGATCGCCGTCACCGACGGGCAGCCCTACCCTGATGACGAATCCGGCGACGACGCCGAAGCATCCGCCGACCCGGAGGGCGCCGATCAGGACGGCTCGAACTCCGATACCGACAGTGGGACGGCGGACAGCGATCCCTCTCCAACAGCGGATGGGTCGACCTCATCCGAAGGTGCCGAGGCAGACAGTGACCCGGACGGCGGCAAGACCGCCAGTAAGGACGGCGCCACCTCCGACGACGGCTCTGCGAACGACCGCGGGGCCGGCAAGGACGGGTCGTCTGCGGACAGCGACACCTCAACGGACAGCACCACCTCGACCGATGGCTCCACCTCATCGGATTCGGGATCGAAGGATCGCGCGAACTCATCGGGCGACAAGGACTCCGACGGCCGAGAATCTGACGCCGACACCGGCTCAGGCTCGGACGGCTCACGCGGCAGCGATTCCGACAGGTCGGGCTCCGATTCGGACTCCGGCGACGATGACGAGAAGGAATCGGACAAGGATGGTTCCGGCTCGTCGATCGGAGCCTCTGATGCCGACGGCACCACCCCGGACCCGTCGAACGGCAACGGCTCCCCCGATGATGAGCGCGAGACCATTCCCGGCAATGCTGGTGATGAATGGCTGCCCGGGGATGACGAGGATACCGAAACCCCTGACTACTCGGACCCTGTGCCTCGCAACCCCGACGAGCCTGCGCCCAAAGACGATACGGACCTCATCACGGGTGGCGATCAGCCGTCCCCGCGAGCCAACCAGAATCCGGCGACCTCGTTCGGCGAATCCATCATCTCCACGATCGTCAGCTCCTGGCCCATCTTCGTCCTCGCCGCCTCCGGTATGGCCGCGGTCGGGTTCATCATCTACCTCATGGGACGCCGCGGAAAACAGGAGTGAGGCCGCCTGGACCTCTTCGACTCCGAACTGCGAGTCATCGCCGCTGCCGAGCAGCTCGTTAGCGGACTCGGCAGCGATGACAACCACACCGTTGCCGCTGCCGCGATGGACGCCTCCGGTCGCATCCATACCGGCGTCAACGTCTTTCACTTCACCGGCGGGCCCTGCGCGGAACTCGTCGTGATCGGTGCCGCCGCGGCAGCGAACGCCGGACCCCTGGTCACGATCGCAGCGGTTGGCGACCGGAACCGCGGTGTGCTGGCCCCGTGCGGACGCTGCCGTCAGGTCATCCTCGACCTCCATCCCGATGCGCTCGTCGTCGTACCCGACGACACCACGGGCCAGACGTCGATTGCCCCGATCCCTGCCCTGCTCCCCCACTCCTATCGGCACCCGGATTCTGATCCCAAACGGCTGCTGAGGTTCCACGCTAGATACTTCGAGGCCGTCGCGGACGGGACGAAGACGCTGACGGTGCGGTGGAACGAAGGCCACTGCACGGGTCCGGCTCTGGCGTACTTCGAGAACACCGCGCATGGCACGCCCCCCGTGGAAGTCGCCTCGGTGATGGTGAAGCGACTCGACGAACTGCGATCTGAGGATCTCGACCTCACCCGCTCGTGTGGATTGGAGCGGTATATCGCCAATCTCCGCGGTCACTACCCGACCATGCCCGCGGACGCGAGCGTCGAGATCGTAAGATTCCGTCGAACCGCGGCCGATATCTGACACTCGCAGTGCCCAGCCGCTAAGCTGGACAGCGAAGCACTGTGGCACAAGGTCACAGACGCAGCAAAGCATTCTCGACCGGGAGGACTCGACCCGATGACTGACAACGTCTACACCTCAGATGTGACCGTCGACCAGGCGACAACCGCGCAGCTCGCGGAGTCGATCCGACTGCGCGAGGAGCGCATCGCCGAGAACATCGACGAGCTCGTCGGCCGCATCCACCCGAAGGTGCTGGCGACGCGCGCCGTCAACAAGGCGAAGTCCGAGGTCGTCGAGGAAGACGGCTCCCCCAAGCCCGAAATCATCGCACTCGGTGCCGGTGCCGTCCTCGGTGTGGCAGCCCTCATCGTCGGACTCTCCGGTCGCAAGCGTGGCTGATGCCGCACTACCGATCCGGATGCTCCATGACCGGATCCTGCTCGAACCCAGCGCGGAAGCCGGGGAACGCAAATCCTCGGCGGGAATCGTCATTCCCGCCACCGCCAGCATGGGCAGACGCCTCGTGTGGGGCAAGGTCGTAGCGGCCGGCCCGCACGTGAGGCAGGCCAACCTCGGCGACACCGTCCTCTACGATCCCGAGGAACTCGCCGAGGTGGAGCTCGAGGGACGCGCGTATGTGCTGTTGCGCGAACGCGACGTCCACGCGATCTCCGAACCGGCCGAACAGTCGAGTTCCGGAATGTATCTCTGAAGTGCCTCCGGGCATCGAGGACGAATCCGGTGCGGTGGAGGGACTATTGATCAGCGGGTTCCGGGTCGCCGGATTCGCGGGCAAAGGGACTCTGACCAGGGGCTTGCGACCTTCATCACAAAACTGAATATGGGCCGATCTCGGTTTGCATGATCGGTCGACACCTGAGTAATATTAATTCTCGTTGCACAGCATGTGCGGCAAGCACCTCTAGCTCAATTGGCAGAGCAACTGACTCTTAATCAGTGGGTTCCGGGTTCAAGTCCCGGGGGGTGCACAGCACAGAGAGAACCGCCTTCGACTTCGGTCGGAGGCGGTTCTTTCGCATTCACACCATCTGCCGGTGGGGTTCTGTTTCCGGCGAGGAGCATTCGCCTGCGGGATTTGCCAATAGCCCAACTGGGGGTGAGCAGCCCATGCTTGAAACTGGGCTGCTCACCTCGGAGTGGGCTATTGCGGGATTCCGGCCGGGCCGCTCATGGCGTACGGCTTGCCGCCCCGCGGCTCAGTCCTGGCCGGCGCGGGCGTAGGCGCCGAGCACCTGGCGCTCGGAATCACCGAGGTAGGCGCCGAGGATCTTCGCCGCAGCCACCGGCCCCTCCGTGCGATAGATCTCGACGACTTCCTTGTTGCGGCCGATGAACGGCGCATGGAGGAAGTCGAGGACCTCGACCTTGAGGAAGGCCAGCCGCAGCTCGGCGAGCACATTGGAGAACGACTGCATCAGCCGCCTGCTGTCCGAGAGCGAGACGACGGCATTGTGGAACTCCATGTTCGCCGTGCCGACCTCCAGCCAGTTCTCTTCGGCAGCGAACTTCTCGGCGGCTTCGACGGCCGCCTCCATCCTCACGGCGTTCGGGTGATTGCGCGGAGCGTGCTCGAGCACCGAGCACTCGACATGATGGCGCACCCGGTAGATGTCGACGACATCGGCGGTGCTCGGTGACGCCACTGAGACGCCTCGGTGCGGGATATGCGTGACCAGGCCCTGCTCCCCGAGGACCCGGAACGCCTCACGCAGAGTATTGCGCGAAACATCGAATTCCTTCGCCAGCGCGGTTTCGGACAGCCGCTCACCGGGGCGCAGCTCTCCAGCGATGAGGCGGTCAGTGAGCCTGTTGACCAGGGACGAATCGTGATTCACCTCTCCATCCTACTGAAACAGCACCCCGAACTCCCATCCGTCCGTCGACAAAGCGACTAAGAAAAGTGTGACCCCCGTCTATGTTTGTTGAACAATGAGTGCTAGATTGTTTACCACTTCACGTGTGCCAGGACACAGACATCGCTGTTCTCACCCCATCGGCGCACACGAAGGAACAATTGACCACCAGACAGTCGGAGACTCCCATGTCACACGCACCGGAATCCCAACCGCCGGAATCCTCTTCTACGGATGGGGCCGCCTCGGGCCTTGACAATGCCAAGAGCGAAATCGGATCCAAGATCAGCCGCAGCGCGATCATCGGCGCCATCTTCCTCATGGCCACCTCGGCGATCGGTCCGGGCTTCATCACCCAGACAGCCACATTCACGGCTCAGATGGGTGCGGCCTTCGCCTTCGCGATCTTCGCGTCGATCCTCATCGACATCGCCATCCAGCTCAATATCTGGCGGATGGTGACCTCCTCGGGCAAACGCGCAGCCCAGCTGGCCTCCTCGGCCGTGCCGGGTTCGGGCATCCTCCTGTCCGTCCTGATCGTCGTCGGCGGACTGGCCTTCAATATCGGCAATATCGCCGGTGGCGGCCTCGGCCTCAATGCGCTGCTGGGCATCGACCCGAAGCTCGGCGGACTGCTCACCGGCGTCCTGGCGATCGGCATCTTCCTGTTCAAACGCGCCGGAAAGGTCGTCGACGCCGTCGTCCTCGTCCTCGGCGTCGGAATGATCATCCTCACCTGTGTCGTCGCCATCGTCTCGAACCCGCCGGTCGGTGAGGCGATCAAACAGTCGTTCGTGCCCGACACCATCAACTTCGCCACCGTGACGACGATCGTCGGCGGCACCGTCGGCGGCTACATCACCTACTCCGGTGCCCACCGCTATCTCGACTCGGGCAAGACCGGCCCGGAGAATGCCGGTTCTGTCATGCGCTCGGCTCTGTCGGGGATCCTCGTCACCGGTGTCATGCGCTACGTCCTCTTCCTCGCCATCCTCGGCGTCGTCGCCTCCGGCGTCGCTCTCGACCTCGACTCGAGCGTGGCCAACCCCGCCGGTCAGGCCTTCGCCGCAGTCCTCGGCGATGCGGGAATGCGCATCTTCGGCGCGATCTTCTGGGCCGCGGCTCTGAGCTCGGTCATCGGCGCCGCCTACACCTCGGCGACGTTCCTCTCGGCGTTCTCCAAACGCCTCGAAGGCGGCTGGCCGCTGCAGCTGGCGACGGTGTCCTTCATCGTCGTCTCGCTCGTCGTCTACCTCGTCCTCGGCACGGCACCTGCCACACTGCTCGTCTTCGTCGGCGGCTTCAACGGGCTTATCCTGCCGATCGGTCTGACGATCTTCATGTACATCGGCTGGTTCAGGCCGCGCCTGCTGCGCGCTGATTCGTACCCGAAGTGGTTGCTCATCATCGGCACCGCGGCAACACTGGTCACGTGGTACACGGCCACACAGTCCATCGGCCCCATCTTCGCCATGATCGGAATCGGAGGGTGACATTGTCTGTCAACAGCGAACTGAGAATCGACCTCAACTCTGACCTCGGGGAGAACGTCCCCGACCGTGTCGTCAGCGACGATGCCGCCATGCTCGGCCTCGTCACCAGCGCCAACGTCTCCTGCGGGTTCCATGCCGGCAACCCGGAAGGCATCCGCGCCACCGTCGACGCCGCCACGAAGGAAGGTGTCGTCATCGGGGCCCACCCCGGATACGACGACTACGAGGGCTTCGGCCGCCGCGCCCTCGACGTGCCCGCCGCCACTCTGCAGGCCCAGGTCGAATACCAGATCGGCGCGCTCATCGGCCTGACCACAGCCGTCGGCGGAACCGTCTCCTACGTCAAACCCCACGGCGGTCTCTACAACGCGATCGTCCATGATGAGGCACAGGCGAAGGTCGTCGTCGACGCGATCACAGCCATCGACGACTCGTTGGTCTTCCTCGGACTCGCCGGCAGCGTGGCCAACCGCGTCGCCGCCGAAGCCGGGCTGACCGTCGCCGCCGAGGCCTTCGCCGACCGGTCCTACAACCCCGACGGCTCCCTGGTCTCCCGGTCGGAGCCGAACGCTGTCCTCCACGACCCAGAGGCCGTGGCCGCCCGCGTCCTGCGCCTCGTCCAGACCGGGCAGGTCGAAGCCGTCGACGGCACCCTCGTCGACGTCGACGCGCAGTCCATCTGCTTCCACGGCGACAGCCAGGGATCCATCGACATGGCCCGGGCCGCCCGTGATCTCCTCGAATCCGAAGGCGTCACGATCGCCGCCTTCGCCGGAGCCGGACGATGAACACTGCCACCACCAGCACATCTGCCATGGACACGATGCGGGCTGCGGGTGCGGAAGCCCGCGCACGCATCCGGGCAGGATTCGACGGTCCCACCTCGGGGATGGCACCGGGACTCGTCCAGGCGAACCTCATCTCCGTCCCCGCGGACTGGGCCTTCGACGTTCTCCTCTTCACCCAGCGCAACCCGAAGCCGTGCCCGGTCGTCGACGTCCTCGAACCCGGACAGCTGGCATCCGCACTCGCCCCCGGCAGCGATATCCGCACGGACATTCCCGGCTACCGGATCTGGGAGAACGGCGCCCTGACCGACGAGGTCACCGACGCCACTTCAGTCTGGGAGCAGCATCCGGACCTCGTTTCCTTCCTCATCGGCTGCTCATTCACCTTCGAAAACGGCCTGACCGAAGCGGGCATCCCGATCCGCCACCAGGAGGCCGGTCGCAACGTGCCGATGTACCGCACGTCGACGGCCTGCCGTCCCACCGGCCGGATCAGCGGAGACATGGTCGTGTCCATGCGCCCGATCCCGGCCTCCCAGGTCGCCGAGGCAGTGCGCATCACCGACCGCTTCCCCGCCGTCCACGGTGCACCGATCCACATCGGCGAACCCTCCCAGATCGGCATCGATGACCTCGGCGCCCCGGATTTCGGTGATGCTCCGGCCATCGAAGACGGCGACATTCCCGTCTTCTGGGCCTGCGGAGTCACTCCACAGGCAGCCATCCAGGCGTCGGGAATCCCCTTCGCGATCACCCACTCACCTGGGAAGATGTTCATCACTGACGAACCGGAAGACACCTACCGCCAATGACCTCGACACCTCCGGCCGACTCCCTGACCTTCCACACCGCCTCCACGCGCCACCTCCTCGTCGAATGCGCGGACCTGGGCACGACGATGGCCCTGCACCACAGTCTTGAAGCCGCTGATCTGCCCGGCGTCACCGAACTCATCCCCGCCGCCCGAACAGTGCTGATCAGTTTTGATCCCGCACGCACGAACGCCGAGATCCTCGCCGAGGCAGTGCGCGGGCTCGGGCACACCGAGTCGGCCTCGGATGCGGCCCGTGAGGTGACGATCGATGTCCACTACGACGGGGACGACCTCGCCGAGGTGGCCGACCTCCTCTCCGTCTCCCCCGCCGAGGTGATCAAACGCCACCAGGCCGCAACCTGGCAGGTCGCGTTCGCCGGGTTCGCCCCCGGCTTCGGCTACCTCGCCGGCGACGACGAACTCTTCAACGTTCCCCGCCGCTCGTCCCCACGCACGCGAGTGCCCGTGGGATCGGTGGCATTGGCCGGCGAGTTCACCGGCGTCTACCCCCGCTCCTCCCCCGGCGGCTGGCAGCTCATCGGACGCACCGACGCGAAGCTGTGGGACCTGGACCGGGAACCACCGGCCCTGTTCGTACCCGGCACGATCGTGAAATTCGCCGAGGCGGGGCGCGAGACCGTGGAGGTCGCGAGCTCGAGTGCGGGGTCAGGTTCGTCAGGTTTCTCGGGTTCGTCAGATTTCTCAGGTTCGCCAGGTGCGGCGTCGGATTCTGCGGTGGATTCAGCAGCGGACTCGGCGTCCGATTCGGCGACTGCTGCCACCCACTCCCTCGAGGTGCTGCGTCCCGGGCTGCAGCTGCTCGTCCAGGATCTCGGTCGCCCCGGTTTCGCTTCGATGGGAGTCTCCGCCGCCGGTGCCGCCGACCGCACCGCGTTGACCACCGCCAACCGTCTTGTCGGAAATGCTGAGACCGCTGCCGGGTTGGAGAGCTTCGGGGGCGCAGTGCTCCTGCGTTCCACGGGAGACGGCGTCGCCGCTGTCACCGGGGCCGCCGGAGCGATCACCGTGACCGCTGCCGATGGCACGGTCCTCACGCCCCGCCTCGGCGAGGCCTTTGCCCTGGCCGACGGGGACGAACTCGAGCTCGGACCAACCGAGCGCGGAGTCCGCCGCTACCTCGCCGTGCGCGGTGGAATCGCTGTCGAGACGGCTCTCGACAGCAGCTCCGCCGACACCCTGGCCGGGCTCGGTCCGGCCGCTGTGGACAAAGGCACCACGGTGGGAGTGCACGATCCGCGGACGGCGCCCCACCTCGTCGATCCCAATCCCACGCAGCCAAGGGATCTTCCGCAGGCGGGTGAGACCGTGACGCTGAGCGTGACGCTGGGACCGCGTGAGGATTGGTTCACCGAGGCCGGGATCGAGACTCTGCTGTCACAGGAGTGGACGGTCACCCACGAATCCGACCGGGTCGGACTGCGCCTGAACGGTGAGGTTCCACTCGAACGTGCCCGCACCGGAGAGCTGCCCAGCGAAGGCGCGGTCACCGGTGCCCTGCAGGTTCCGCCGAACGGTCAGCCGGTGCTCTTCGGACCCGACCACCCGCTCACCGGCGGCTATCCGATCATCGCCAGCGTCGATGATGTCGACCTCGCCGCGCAGCTGCCTCCCGGCGTGAAGCTGCGCTTCACCACCTCTGCCCGACCGACGTCGAACGCCCACCCAGCCGAGGCGTCCCGCACCGCAGCAGAATCCCGCACCAACGAGAACGAAGGCTGAACAATGTCGAGAATCCTCATCGCCAACCGCGGCGAGATCGCTGTCCGCATCATCCGTGCCTGCGCCCAGCACGGGCACACTTCGGTGGCTGTCTACGCTGATCAGGACGCCGACGCCATGCATGCCCGGTTCGCAGACGAAGCGTTCGCTCTGCCTGGGACGACAGCGGGTGACACGTACCTCAACATCGATGCGATCCTCTCCGCAGCGAAGTCCGCCGGTGCCGATGCCGTCCACCCCGGGTACGGATTCCTGTCCGAGAACGCCGATTTCGCCGCCGCCGTCGAAGCCGCCGGCCTCATCTGGATCGGTCCGACCGCGGACACGATCACGGCCCTCGGCGACAAGGTCACGGCCCGTCAGCTCGCGCAGAAGGTCGGCGCTCCCCTGGCACCGGGCATCGACCGTCCCCTCGAGAACGCGGCTGAGGTCGAGTCCTTCGCCGCCGAGGCGGGACTGCCGATCATCATCAAAGCCGCCCACGGTGGCGGCGGACGCGGAATGAAGATCGTCCACGAGCTGTCCGAGGTAGCCGGTGCCTTCGAATCGGCGACCCGTGAGGCCGTCGAGGCTTTCGGTCGGCCCGAGTGCTTCGTCGAGAAGTTCCTCGAGCGTCCCCGCCATGTCGAGGTCCAGATCGTCGGCGACGGTCAGGGTCGGGTCGTGGCCGTCGGTGACCGCGACTGCTCCGCTCAGCGGCGCAATCAGAAGCTCATCGAGGAAGCACCCGCCCCGGGACTGACGGATGAGCAGCGTGAGCGCCTGCACCGTTCGGCCGAAGCCATCTGCGCCGAGGTGGACTACCGCGGTGCCGGCACCGTCGAGTTCCTGCTCGCTGCCGATGGCACCATGACGTTCCTCGAGGTCAACACCCGACTGCAGGTCGAACATCCCGTCACCGAGGTGACCTCAGGGGTCGATCTCGTCGCCGAACAGTTCCGCATCGCCTTCGGACAGGGACTGTCGCTTGAGTCGACCCCGCAGCCGGTCGGTCATGCGATCGAGCTGCGCATCAACGCCGAGGATCCCGGCCGCGGCTTCCTGCCGACTCCGGGACACATCGATGTCCTCGACGTGCCCGGGGGCCTCGGCGTGCGCTGGGATTCCGGTGTGCGTGCCGGTGACACCGTACAGCCGGCCTTCGATTCCCTCTTCGCGAAGCTCATCGTCCACGGTCCCGACCGTGAGCAGGCGATCGCGCGCACCGTGACAGCGGCAAAGGAACTCCATGTCGAGGGTCCGGCCACGGTGGTGCCGTGCTCCCTGGCGATCCTCACCGATGAGGCGTTCACCGGTCTCGGCGTCGACGGTGTCGACGGCATCCACACGCAGTGGATCGAGGCCGAGCTGCTGCCGCGCTTCGAGACTCAGGACCGCCCGGCGCCGGTCGCCGATGGCGAGATGCAGCGGATGTCGATCGAGATCGATGGGAAGCTCACCACGATCGGACTGCCCGCCGGACTGCTCGCTGCGCTCGGCTCGGTCGGTGGGACCGGTCAGGGCGGCACGGGTCAAGGCGGCGAGGCCGGTGGCGCCGGACACGGTGGAGCCGCCTCGGCGAGTGCCGGGGATGTCACCGCTCCTGTGCCGGGCAGCCTTGTGGACTTCCTCGTCGAAGACGGCGCGCAGGTGGCGGCCGGTGACGAGGTCGCTGTGCTCTCGGCGATGAAGATGGAGACCCGGGTCGAAGCCCCGGTCGCGGGAACGCTGCGCCAGGTCGCGGCGGTCGGCGACGTCGTGGCGGTCGGGCAGGCCATCGCACGGGTCGACTGAGACGGCGGGCTGCCTCGGCGAAAGGATCGGTCGAGGTGACTGCGTGCATCGGTCGAGGCATCGGGCTCGGCAACGGAATAGAGTGGTGGTCAGCAATGGTTGTCCATCATGGAGACCACCCCAATCAAGAGGAGCATTCATGTCACGTCTGTCGGTCGGCGACACCGCCCCGGAGTTCACCCTCGTCAACCAGGACGGGAAGTCCGTCAGCCTCAGCGATTTCCGAGGTCAGCGGGTCGTCGTGTACTTCTACCCCGCCGCTATGACCCCGGGCTGCACGACCGAGGCCTGCGATTTCCGGGACTCGCTGTCGGCACTCAAGGCCGCCGGAATCGCCGTCGTCGGCATCTCCCCGGACAAGCCGGAGAAGCTGCAGCAGTTCATCGAGAAGGAAGGTCTCAACTTCGACCTCCTCTCCGATGAGGACAAGACGATGATGACCGAGTGGGGTGCCTTCGGCGAGAAGAAGAACTACGGCAAGGTCGTCCAGGGCGTCATCCGCTCGACCGTCGTCGTCGATGCCGAGGGCAAGGTCGAACTCGCCCAGTACAACGTCAAGGCCACCGGGCACGTCGCCCGCGTGCGCAAGGAGCTCGGCATCGACGCTGCCTGAGTCTGCTGCAACTTGAGCGTCGGGCGGGCTGAACTGCCCGTGCTCAACGTGAGCATCGGGGCGGTCCGAGTTTTCAACAACTCGGGCCGCCCCTGCTAATCTTGAGGACGTTGTGGCCGCGAGGGTGGCCGCTTCAGCGCGAGTGGCGGAATTGGTAGACGCGCTGGATTTAGGTTCCAGTGTCTTCGGACGTAGGGGTTCAAGTCCCCTCTCGCGTACCGCGGTCCCCGGCGCGGAAGTCGACAGGCTTCCGCGCCGGGGACTTTTCTGTCGTCACTTCTGTACGCGAAGAGACGCGGAGAACGTAGTGTGGTCATTGGTGCACCGAACCTAGTGAGAGGACTGCAGATGACGACGTCCCCGGCCCCGACGATCCGCCCCACCGCTCCTGCCGACGAGGCCCGGTGGAAGGAGCTCTTCCGCGCCTACCGCGAGTTCTACCGACTGGAGCCCTCCGAGGAGATCGTCTCTCGCGTGTGGTCGTGGCTGACCGACTCCGCCCATGAGTGCCAGGGACTCGTCGCCGAGGCGGACGGATCGATCGTCGGAATCGCCGACTATCGTCGTTTCTCGCGTCCCTCGACAGGCAGCGTCGGCATCTGGCTCGACGATCTCTTCACCGATCCCGAGGCGCGCGGCCGAGGTGTGGGTCGTGCATTGATCTCCCGGCTGCAGATGATCGCCGCGGCCGAAGGCTGTTCGGTGGTCCGGTGGATCACCGCCGATGACAACGCTCAGGCTCAGGTGCTCTATGACGATGTCGCAGCGAAGACGAACTGGCTCACCTACGACGCGAAGCCGACGGAGTCGTGAGCACGGAGTTGCCGAGTGAGGAGAGGCCGAGCTCGGTGGAGCCGGAAGAACAGGCAAGCTCAGCGAACGCCGGTGATGACCGCGAGGTGCTTCTGTGCTGCCTGCTGTGGGCGCGCGAAGGACGGGCTGAGGCACTGACAGCCTACGAGAACGGTGTTCTCGCGCTCATCTCCGAGCACGGAGGGCGCGTCGTCAATCGTGCCAAGAGCGACGGGGCTCAGGGGCGTCCCAACGAGGTGCAGTTCTATCGGTTCGAATCCACGGAAGCTCTCGATTCCTACCTGTCGGATCCGCGACGTCGGGCGCAGGCCGCCGAACGCGATCGAGTCATCGCCAGGACGGAGCTGTTCCCCGTCAGCTTTCTTCCGAGCGAGTGAGGTCCTGCGCGAAGTGCTGCTGTGCGAGCAGGACCAGCGCCTCGAGCAGCGGTCGGCGCAGCACGCTGCCGAGGACGACTCCGCGGATCCGCTCCTCCAGACTGTCTGCGTCGCCGATCGCGTCGAGGTCGGTGCGACCGACGTCTTCAGCGGCTTCGACATAGGCGTCGAGTCGGTCGAGGATCGGAGTCAGGTTCTCCGCAGTCAACATGGCAACCGCCTTCACAGCCGCCCGATAGGCCGGTGATGACGTCGCGCAGTGCCATCCTCGCGCGGTGATCGCGCGGTCGAGTATCGCCGAGGCGGCTGTATCGTCCGTCTCTGCCTCGCCGATGAGCGCGTCCTGGGTGACGCCCATCGCTTCGACTTCCGAGGACGGCTCGTTCACCGCGTCGACGACGGCTCGCGCCTTCGCCAACGGCAGTCCGGCCACCGACGTCAGCGCCCGGATGAGGCGCAGCCGCTCGAGGTGAGTGCGATCATACACGGCTTGATTCACGCTTGTCCGTCGTCCCGGCTTGAGCAGTCCTTCGCGAAGGTAGTACTTGATGGTCGGCACGCTGAGCTCCGAACGACGGGACAGCTCCGCCATCCGCATCCCCGACTTCTCCGCTGATTCCTGCATCGTCATCTCCTCCCGGCACTGCCGGCAATGTTCAGTGACTGATCTTGCTCGACCCTAGCAGATACCTCTACTATCTATTATGGATAGTCGAACTACCTATTAAGCGGAGGAATCATGGATGCACTCGCATTGGCCGCAGTCCTCGTCACCGGCTTCGTCGGCTCAGCGGAGTTCGGGTCTGCCGCCCTGGTCCATCCGGTGATCCGTCGACTGGCGACGGACGATCAACTCATCATGGAGAAGGGCCTGCTGAAGACGTTCGGCCGGGTGATGCCGGTGGGGATGACCGCAGCGACAGCGCTGGCCATCATCATTGCCATCGATGAGCCCAACGCATGGTTGGTTTCGGCAGCAATCAGCCTCAGCGTCGCTCTGGTCGTGACGATCATCGGGAACGTCCCGATCAACACCCGGACGGGACGGATCACCGAGGAGACCGCCCCCGAGGGATTCATCGCCATGCGCAGACGGTGGGACGTCTTCCAGATCGTGCGCGCTTCACTGCAATTGCTCGGATTCGTCCTGGTGGCGGTCGGAGCCGTCGGACTCGCCTGAGCACCCGTCAACGTTCATCTCGCCGTCAGGGATGTTCCGGCACGCGCGTCGCAGCACTCTGACCGCTGAGGTTTCAGTCCATCCGTCGCCGGAGTTCGGTGACTCCGCTGCCCGTCAGCTCTGTCAGTGATTCCGGTCGACCGGCCATAGCCAGGACGAGGTCGAGGACACGACCGGTCACCTCCGGCCCGCTTCCGGATTCGAAGTCGGCGTCGACAGCACTGAGCTTCAACCCTTTGACCAGGGTCTTCGAGTTCACTGCGAAGTCCTGAGAGGCGAAGTATCGGGCCACCTCGACGGTCGCCTCGGCGCCAGGGGTCAGGTCGAGTTCCAGTGGTCGTGCGATGTCCTGGCCGTGGACGATGACTTCACCCAGGAAGGCCGGGAAGTCTTTGGTCGGCGCGATAGTCAGTGGGATCGAGCTGTGGAACTTCGCAAGGGTCTCCTCAGGTGAGCCACCGAGGCGGCGCTCGAGCAGTCGCGCATTGTGTTTGGCAGGATCGAATCCCGCCCGAACGATGCTGCGGATCCAGGCCCACTTCCCGGTGTTGGCTGCGGCTGTCAGGTGGGCGACGACCTGCTCGACCGTCCAGTCTGCACACAGAGTGGCGAGCGCCCACTGCTCCGGTTCGAGCGTGGAGAGCAGATCGGCCAGGCGCGCGCGTTCCGTGTGGATGAGGTCCCAGTATTCGGCTTCGATCATCTGCTCGTCCCCTGTGATTCGTCGCCCGAGACGCTGACGCACCCCTCGTCTTCTACGTCGAACAGCAACCGGAAGCGTTCGCAGACGACCGGCATCTCGGGCGCGAATCCGCGCCGGCCATGCTCTTGCCAAAAACGCTCATGGATCTCGCGCCAAGCGGCCAGGGTTCGGTCGCCTTCCCCTTCCGAATGGGCATGCTCGGCGGTCACCTCGCAGAACGGAACGATGTCGATCGCCGTGGTTTCGATGAGGGCTCTCGGCCGGCCTCGGCCGTCGAGGATGATGCTCAGTTCACCCACCTCGGGTACGGATTCGTCATCGGCTTCGATGTCCCACAGCGCCGAGGCGGTGCCCGTCTTGGTCCCAGCCAGCACGAGAGCGAGGAGGTCGTCCGCATGCTCGGGAGTCGCGCCGAACGCCCATGCTTCAGGCATCGCTTCCGGCAGGTCGGGGCTCCGGGCGCGGACCCGCCCCCAGAACGAGTCGAGTGCGGCGCCGACCTTCTTCGCATGGCTCATGACACGGCCTCAAGCTGGTGCTTCAGACCTTGGATCAGGCTTGTCAACCCGAACTCGAAGGACGCCACCGCTGACGAGTTCTCGCCGAATCGAGGATCCAGCGCACCTCGAATCTCCGCAAATCTGTCTCCGGCCGATTCTTGAGTGATGAGGTCGACCGGAGCGACGATGTCCAGAGCGGAACCGAGGACATAGGCTTCGACAGACCGCATCACCGCCACGGTCTGACCCTGCGGCCATCCCCCTCGACGAAGTCCACCGATCACTGAGTCATACATTTCATACGTTGAGAGGTCTCGAATCGAGGTCGTGGCCAGCAACCGGATGAGATTCGGATGGTCGGCAAACGCCCTGAGATACGACCGGGCCCACAGTTCCAGCCCCCTGTCCCACGACACGCTCTCCGACGATTCCTCAATCCCGGCAAATACTTGAACGTCGATTCCAGCCACAATACGGGCGCGCATCAATTCGATGAGTTCACCTCGGCCGGAGACATGGTTGTACAGAGAGGACACCTGCCTGTCGACGCGAGCCGCCAGAGTTCGCATCGACAATGACTCTTCGCCGAGGTCGTCGACAAGCGCGAGCGCGGCATCAACCAGCCGATCCTGATTCAATCTCACAGAATGCTCGCTCTCAATTTCGCACTTCCCTACATCTTTCGAGCAGTGTATCGTGTTCCCAGTCACATACGAACACTGTTCGTGTAAACGCCGGTGCGGCCGGCCACAAACAATGGAACAGGAGGACGGCAGTCTTGACGACACAGCACTTCCACAACGGCACCATCTGGTTGGGCGCCGGCGCCCAAACTGAGGATTCCCTTGTGGTTCAAGATGGCACTGTCGTTGCCTCTGGTTCACATGCGGTGGCGGCCGTCCTCGATCAAGTTTCGAGCCACGACGGCGCAGAGTTTGAGTCCATCGATCTCGACGGCGGGTTCCTCATGCCGTCCTTCGGCGACGGCCATGCTCATCCGATCTTCGGTGGCATGGAAGCAGAGGGCCCACAGGTGAGATCGTGCACGAGCGTCGAAGAGATCATCGCTGAAGTGAAACGGTACGCCGAGGCTCATCCCGACGACGACTGGATCACTGGTGCCTCATATGACGGCAGCCTCGTACGCGACGGCCTCTTCGACGCCGAATGGCTTGACAGAGCCGTGTCCGACCGACCGGTCGTCCTTCGCGCTTGGGACTACCACACCGTGTGGTGCAATTCTCGAGCATTGGAACTCGCGGGAATCACCGCGGCAACCCCGGAGCCGCAGATAGGCGAGATTCCTCGCCGAGACGACGGCTCACCGCTGGGCACTCTGCGTGAATGGGGTGCAATTGATCTGATCGACGCCGTTCGTCCGCCACACCACGATTCCGTCCGACTTCGCGCTCTCGATCGGGCAGCCGACTATTACCTGGCTCGAGGCGTCACTTGGGTCCAGGACGCTTGGGTGGAGCCAGCCGATGTCGAGACCTATGCGTCCGCCTCTCAGCAGGATCGGCTCAAACTGCGATTCAACCTCGCGTTCTACGCCGATCCCCGCCGCTTCACGCAACAGCTGCCCGAAATGCTTTCTGCGCGCCGAAGGATCGAGGAACTTTCGGATCCGTTCCTGACCGCTCAGACCGTGAAGTTCTTCGCCGACGGAGTCATCGAGAACGAAACCGGTGCGCTCATCGAGCCCTACTGCTCCTCCCTTCACAACCACGGCATGCGAGTCTGGGAAGGAGATTCGCTGGCAGAGGCGGTTCGCGAAGTCGACGCGGCAGGTTTTCAGATCCACATCCACGCCATCGGCGACGCGGCCGTTCGACAAGCATTGGATGCCATCGAGTACACAATCCGGAACAACGAAGCCCGTGATCGACGGCCGGTGATCGCACATGCCCAGATCATCGACTCTGCCGACCTGTCCCGCTTTGCTGAACTCGGCGTCATCGCGAATATGCAGCCTTTGTGGGCTCAGCTCGATGACCTCATGACAGTACTCACCGTCCCCCGGATCGGCAGAGAACGCGCCGTGGCGCAATATCGGATGCGCAGCGTCCTCGACAGCGGCGGGCACCTTGCGTTCGGTTCGGACTGGCCCTGCACTTCAGGGGCGCCGCTCGAGGGTCTCGCCGTTGCCGTGAGCAGACAGACCGATGACGGTGAGCCCGACGGCGGGTGGACTCCCGAAGAGATCCTCGACGTCGAACGCTCTCTCGACGCTTATTCGGCTGCGGTTGCCCACCAAGCATTTGCAGACCAAAGACCCGACGAGTGGGGAGTGATCCGTCCGGGCGCGAGCGCCGACTTCATCGTTCTCGATTCGGATCCTCGAACACTTCTCCCCCAAGAACTGTCTGATGCCCCTGTTCGCCGCACATACCTGCGCGGCGCGGCCGTCTACTCAGCGGACTGAATCGAAAGGACAATGATGTCCCATTCCAACCACAGTGTCACCACTCAAGACTCCGCCGAGACCCACCTGAAGCGTGCGCTCGGAGTGCCTTCACTCGTCTTCTTCGGCCTCGTCTATATGGTTCCGCTGACAGTCTTCACGACTTACGGAATCGTCACCCAGGTCACCGGGGGCCGCGTCCCAGCCGCATATGTCATCACCCTGCTGGCAATGGTGTTCACCGCCAGGTCATACGCGAAGATGGCCGCCGCGATGCCTTTCGCCGGTTCGGCATACACGTACACGCAGAAGAGCTTCGGAGCAGGAATCGGCTTCGTTGCCGGCTGGGCACTGCTTCTCGACTATCTGTTCCTGCCGATGATCAACTATCTGGTCATCGGCATCTACCTCAGCGCAGCATTCCCCATGATTCCGGCTTGGGTCTTCGTCGTCTCTGCCATTGTTCTCGTCACCGTCCTCAACGTCATCGGAATCGTCTCCGTTGCACGGGCCAACATCGTCATCATCGCTGCCCAAGCTATTTTCATCGTTGTCTTCGCTGCGCTCGGCATCGCCTCATTCACCGGATCCGGTTCTGTCGACCTAGCGGCGCCGTTCACTGGTGACGGTTCTGCACCCGGATTCGACAATGTCATGGCCGGCGCAGCGATTCTGTGTCTGTCTTTCCTCGGCTTCGATGCGGTCTCGACTTTGTCCGAGGAGGCCAAGGACGCGAAGAGAGCAGTTCCCCGCGCGATCGTCATCGCCACTGTCACCGGCGGCCTCATCTACATTGTTCTGTCGTACCTGGCTCAGCTGGTCTACCCGTCGAATCAGTTCGCCGATGTCGATTCAGGTGCGCTTGACGTCATGGCGGCGGCCGGCGGCGAATTCCTCACCGCCTTCTTCACCGCCGCCTATGTCGCCGGAGCATGCGGCTCGGCTCTGACCTCGCAGGCATCAGTCTCACGCATTCTCTTCGCGATGGGTCGCGACGGTGTGCTCCCGAAAAGCTACTTCGGCCGCTTGTCACCGCGCTTTCACACACCCACGATTGCAACTCTGACTGTCGGCGCAGTCTCTCTGCTTGCGCTCGCCGTCGACCTCGCATTCATATCGGAGATGGTCAGCTTCGGTGCTCTGATCGCGTTCTCAGCAGTGAATCTGTCGGTTATCAAGCACTTCATCATCGACGAGAAGAATCGCGGTTCACGTGCTGTTCTCAGTTCGATCGTTCTACCGGGAATCGGGTTCTGTCTGACCCTGTGGCTGTGGACGAGCCTGTCTCCGCGGACTCTTCTCATCGGCGCCATCTGGCTGGTTCTCGGAGTCGGATACCTCGCTTTCGTCACACGGGGATTCCGTCGGCCGACACCAATGCTCGACCTGACGGACTGACGTTGACCTACTCGGCTCAACGGGCACGCGATCACCCTCGACACGATCCGGCTCGTCATCGGAGCCGTCATCCCAGCCGTGGCAACAAAGGGCCTCCGCACCCAGCTTTCCGAACTCGCCGTTGACTCGGCCGATTCAGATCAGCCGGGATCCGTGGCAAAAGCCTGAAGAGGATGCGCTTCGATCATCGCCCGCGGGCTCGAGACAATACCGTCCCGAGCGCGCAGGCGATGGCACATCCGGCAGCCATCCAAGCTACCCACACCTGCCATGCCTCAGGCCCTTCAAGAAGCCCAGGAAACAACAGCATCAACACCCCAGCAGACACTGCCAGCCCGAGGATGAAACCAGCCAAAGCACTGTTGTTCGCCATTTCATTCACTCCTGTTCAGTCAAGCCGCCTAAAGAAGAAACTGCTCGATCTCATCAATCGTCGACCGATTGTCACGGTGCACGATCGCATCCATGCCGACGGCACGGGCGCCTTCAGCACAGACTTCGTGGTCATCAATGAAGAACACGTCTCCGGCGTCCGCAGCCATCCGCTCAAGCGCATTCTCATAGGCCTCCGGTTCCGGCTTGAGCAGACCGGTCTCGTGACTGTAGAGAATCGGGTCAAAGACTTCACTGAACCCGAACCGCCGTTCTTCCTCGCGCCGCGCCCCGTCCACTGAGTTCGACAGAATCGCCACACCGGCGCGTGGCCGCAGCGCAGCTGCATACTCAAACAACTCTGTATTGAGACTCCCGCAGTATTCGTGCCACATCTCGGCCTGCATAGCCTCGATCAGGTTCGAATCCATCTCGAGCGCTCGACCCAGCTTCGACCAGTACTCGTCCCGCGTGTCCGCTCTACGGTCGATGACCGGCAAGTCCGCCGCCAGAATGCGCGCCCGATACTCCTCCGCTGAGAATCCAGAGCGCTCCTGCCACCGGCGAACGAAAAGCTGTCCCCAGGTGTCATCATCAACGACCTCCAGCACTCCCCCGATATCGAAGAGCACCCACTTCCTCAAACTCATGAGGCAAGACTACCTACCGATGCTCGCGCTACTCGTGTGCCGGAAAGCCCAGGTTGAGGCGAATAGCCCATGTTCCAACGTGAGCTGCTGACCCTAAACCGTGCCGCGCGCCGTGCCGCAGCAAAGAATACCCCGCCTCTTGTAATAGTGTGCGACACACACTATCGTGTGATGCATGAACGAGGATGAAGACAAGGCACTGGCCACCCACGAACAGGAGCTGCGACGCGGCACCGTGGTCTTCGCCAGCCTCGTCGCCTGTCGACGGCCGCAGTACGGCTACTCGCTGCTGACGACGCTGACCGAAGCAGGCATCGCCACCGAGGCCAACACCCTCTACCCCCTCCTGCGGCGGCTCGAGAAACAGGGCCTGCTCACATCGGTTTGGAACACCGAACAAGCCCGCCCCCGCAAGTACTACACACTCACCGACAGCGGCGCCGAAGTCGCCGCCGCACTGCACCGCCACTGGCTCGAACTCAACTCCAGCATCACCAAGCTCTGGAAGGACGGCACACCATGAGTGCGCTCACCGAAATCTACGTCGACAACGTCACCCGCCACCTGCCCGAAGACTCCCGGCCCGACATCGCCGCCGAGATCACCGCCACGATCGACGACATGGTCGACGCCCGCCTTGGCGAGGATGCGGATTCGTCCCCGGATCACACGGCGACCGTCGAACGCGAAGTCCTCGAAGAGCTCGGCGATCCCGTCGCGCTGTCGCGGGAGTACTCGAACTCTCCGCAGCACCTCATCGGCCCGAATTCCTACCCGCTCTATATCTGGGCGCTGCGTTGGGTCCTGCCCATCGTCGGTCTGCTCGCCGTGCTCACAAACATCGTGACCACCATCGCCGTCTCCCCCGGAGTCCAGATCGGAGAGATCATCGGCAAGACGGCCGGCAACACTGTCATCGCCCTGCTGACCGCCTTCGCGGTCATCACGATCATCATCGGCCTCGGCGATCCCGGCCGGGACGGCGGAGCAGCCGATTCGCTCCGGAAGCGGAAACCGGGCACGTGGACGATCGATGATCTCGACCGACGTGATTCGCACAGCAAGCAGATCCGCGCCGAGGCGGGGCTCGGGCTGGTCTTCATCGTCGCCCTGGCAGCCATCCCGTTCATCCCGACAACCCTGCTCTACGTCGGCCACCTCAACGATGGGGAGACGTTCGTCAACCCCGACCTCGGCGTCGGCTGGCTGCTCGGCTACTGGGCGTTCCTCGCGCTCATGGCCGCAGTCGAGGTCATCAAGTTCACGACCGCCTCGGCGAAACCGACCGTGGCCATCATCGGCGGGATCGTCGACATCGCCATGGCCGTCTTCCTCACCATCGCGCTGCTGACTCAGCCGGTCCTCCACCCCGAGCTCACGAACACCGCGAACGCCGACTTCCAGCAGATCATCACGGTCATCGCGATCTGGATCATCGTGATCTGGGACCAGGTGAGCACCTGGCGGATCTATCGCCGCAATCGTCGGTGAAGTTGTGCGATCGGGACGGCCACCTGCCGACCCGATCGCACAGCTGGTGAGAGATTTCAGTCGCGGCGGCTGGCGATGACAGTGAACTTCTTGTTCCGGGCCAGCTGCCGACTCGGTCCGATGATCGATTCGAGACGATCCCGGTAGCGCAGATGCGAATTGAACACCGTGAGCACCTGCCCGCCCGGCGCGAGATGCTCGGCGGCCGTGGCCATGAGCGCCGCGGCCGTCTCGGTCTCGATGGCCGTTCCCTGATGGAACGGCGGATTGAGCAGGATGACATCGAATTCGCCTAAGTTCGCGAGCGCCGGTTCTCCCGGATCCGCGGCGTCACCGAGGATGAT
Organism: Brevibacterium sp. OS20; assembly: GCF_056837565.1. Taxonomy (NCBI): domain Bacteria; kingdom Bacillati; phylum Actinomycetota; class Actinomycetes; order Micrococcales; family Brevibacteriaceae; genus Brevibacterium; species Brevibacterium sp. OS20. The sequence continues at coordinate 2,868,729 of NZ_CM166367.1, forward strand.
ATCGACTCCGACTCCGTTCGCCTCCGCTGTGGCCCTCGCCGAGGCGACCGCCGCCTTCGACACATCGACGCCGAGCCCCGTATTCGCCCCCGAGGCCCGCATGGCCGCGGTGAGCAGCCAGCCGTTGCCGCAGCCGAGGTCGAGCACGGACTCCGGCGCCCCACCTGGGAGCAGTCCCAGCAGTGAGTCGATGAGCAGCTCCGAGCCCTCATCGCTCTTCGTCCCTGAGAAGCAGGCCCCATGAGCGCGGACTTCGAGCTCACCGACACCGCGATGGGTGATCACCCCGCGGCGTGGGAATTCCGGCAGACTCGGAGAGGACAGGGGGCGGCTGCCGATGATCATCCGGTGCTTGCCGACCCCCGGCGAGACATCGACTCGGCCGAAGCCGCGGGCAAGCTCCTTGTTGACGCCACGGCTCATCGCATCGCTGCGGCCGATGACGATGATGGTGCTCGCCAACGGCTGCAGTACCGCGATCGTCTCGGTGAGCGCATTCATCGCCTTCGGAGCGTTGACGACTGCCCACGTCTCCCCCACGCCGAGTTCGGCCAGTCCCGCGATCTCATTGAGCTCGCTCACCGCCAGCACGGGGGCCGCTTCGGCACCTGGCTCTCCGGCGACTCCCGCGGATTCGCCGGCTCCGGCCAGGGACTCGACCGCTGCGGCCAAAGTCCGTGCCTCGTCGAGCCGGTCGTTGTATGTGCATACCTGCGTCAGCCGGCCGAGCAGGGTCGCCTGCAGACCGTGCGCATCGTCGACGAGGATGAGGTTCTCGGGGACCTCGGCTGAGAGTTCGGCGGCCACGAAGGTGCCTTCGGTGTTCCGGCCCGAGACGTCGAGGACTCCGAGTCGGCGACCTATGACGTATTCGATGAATATGCGTGCCTGCGGCAGACCGGGCACGTCACTGAGCTGAGGGAATATCGCCAGCAGATCCCGGCTGCGGTGGGCGGCGGCAGAGTCAGAGGGCAGCAGGGAGGCGGACATTCGATCAGTCTAATCCGAGCGGACCGGTCGCCGCCTCCTTGAGGGTGTGCCGCTCAGCCTTCGGCGTCGTGGTCGGTTTCGATGAGCTGCTTGAGGTGGGCCAATGCTTCGTCGGCTCCGTCACCCTCGGCGCGCAGAACGACCTTCTGACCGTATTCCGCGCCGAGGCCCATGAGGGAGAGCACGCTGGCCGCGTCGAGGGCATCCTCGGCCGGTTCGCCCTCCAGGGCGATAGTGATCTCGAGATCGTAGTCTGCGGCGGCCTCGGCCAGCAGTGCTGCTGGACGGGCGTGCAAGCCGACGGTGCTTCCGACTGTTGCGATGGTCTCTGCCATGAGTTGTCCTTCCTGATCAGACCGGCCGTGGTTCGGCCTGCCCGGTGTTTCGGCATGTCCTATTGGTGGTGTCTGTGGTGGTGCTGAGTATGTCACGGGGCCACTCGCCCGACAGCCGGACTCACAGGCCGAGCTCGTCGAGGATCGGCAGCTCGGCTCGGACCGCGGCCTTCGCCTCGCTCGGGCTGCGCGCCGCAAGTGCGCTGCGGGCGATCTGCTGTGCCTGGTCCAGGGAGACACCGGACAGCACCTCGGCGACTGCCGGCAGAGCCCGCGGCGCCATGGACAGGCTGGTGACTCCGAGGCCCACGAGCACGACGGCCAATGCCGGATCGGCCGCGGCCTCTCCGCACACGCCCACCGACTTCTCCGCCGCAGCGGCCTGGGCGGCGGCGATGCCGATGAGCTGCAGGACTGCCGGCTGCCACGAGTCGCTGAGTTCGGCCAGGCCGCCGAGCATGCGGTCGGAGGCCATGACGTACTGGGTGAGATCATTCGTGCCGATGGACGCGAACTCGACTTCCTCGAGGATCGTGGCCGCCTGCAGCGCCGCCGAGGGAACCTCGACCATGACACCGGCGGTGGGGAGTCCTGCCGCACGAACGAGGTCTGCGAACTGTCGGGCCTCCTCGGCGGTGGCGATCATCGGAGCCATGACGTGGACGGTCACCGCATGCCTTGAGGCGGCGAGCGCGATCGCCTCGAGCTGACGTTCGAGGACGCCCTGAGCCCGGCGACTGGTCCGGAATCCGCGTACGCCCAGGGCCGGGTTCGGTTCATCGGCGTCGGTGAGGAACGGCAGAGGCTTGTCGGCTCCGGCGTCGAGGGTGCGCACGACGACCTTGTGATCATCGAAGGCTGCGAACACCTGCCCATAGGCCTCGGCCTGCTCCTCGACGCTGGGTTCGGTGTCACGATCGAGGAAGCAGAACTCGGTGCGCAGCAGACCGACGCCTTCGGCACCGGCGGCTGCCGCTGCCCGTGCCTGAGCGCCGTCGCCGACATTCGCACGCAGTGGAATCCGGGTGCCGTCGCTCAAGAGGCAGGGTCCGGTGAACGACTGCAGACGGCCAGCCGTCTCCGCCCATGCCTCGACGAGGCCGGTCTCCGTCGCTCCGGGTTCGGTGCGCAGGACTCCGGCACCGCCGTCGACGAAGACGGGTGTGTGGTCGGTGATCTCGCGGACGCCGGCGGCTGCGACCACGGCGGGAATGCCCAACGACCTGGCGAGGATGGCCGTATGGCTCTGCGGTCCACCCTCTGCGCAGACGAGTCCGACGACCAGCTCAGGATCCAGAGTTGCGGTGTCGGCGGGAGCGAGATCCGTGGCGATGAGCACGAAGGGCTCGGCCGCGTGTGGAATGCCGGGGGCCGGCACTCCACGCAGATGGGCGACGAGGCGGGCGCGGACATCGAGGACGTCGGCTGCGCGTTCGGCCATATAGCCGCCGAGCTTCTCAAACTGTGCAGCGGTCTCCGCGGCCACCGTCCAGATCGCGGTCTCCGCGTCGGTCTCAGGCAGGCGTCTGATCGCCGTCTTCACCAGGGTGGGGTCCTTGGCCATGAGGGCGGTGGCCTTGAGCACGTCGCGGGCGTCCCCGGTGACGGATTCGGCGCGCTCACGCAGTTCGGCGTGGACGGCGGCCGAGGCCTCTCGGATCCTGTTCGCCTCCGCTTCGGGATCAGCCGGGGCGGGCTTCGCCACGGGTGCGGACACGGGGTCGGGCATGGTCAGCGCCGGGGCGATGACCCGTCCGGGTACGACTCCGATGCCTGAGAACTCTGCGGACATCCCCATTCCTTCCTGTCTTGCCTCGTCGGTGAGAGCGGTCAGACTCGTGTGGCGTCAGCGTTCGACGATACCGGTTCGGCCTGCTGAGCCTCACCGGCCGAACCGGATCCGGTGGTCGAACCGGTCGACGCGGCTGCGGTCGTCGCCGGTGCGGACCGGTCGGCCGCCTCGGCGAGGCCTGCCGCTCCGCCCTTGCGGACGAGGATCTTGAGCGCGAGCACCAGCACGGCGCTGATGATCGTGCCGACGACGACGGAGAGCAGGAACAGCAGGAACGAGTCGATGGCGAAGAAGACGAACACGCCGCCGTGCGGGGCCTGGCTGGTGACGGAGAAGGCCATCGTCATGCCGCCCGTGACGCCGGCACCGACGACCGAGGCAGGGATCACGCGCAGCGGATCGGAGGCGGCGAAGGGAATCGCGCCTTCGGAGATGAACGCGGCGCCGAGCAGCCAGGCGGCCTTTCCATTTTCCTTCTCCGCCTGGGAGAAGATGCGTGGGCGGACGGCGGTGGCCAGCGCCATGGCCAGGGGCGGAACCATTCCGGCGGCCATCACCGTGGCCATGATCTCCCACGGCACGGGGTTGTCGACGGAGCCTGCGGCGAGGCCGGCGACGGCGAACGAGTAGGCAACCTTGTTGACGGGGCCGCCCAGATCGACGGCCATCATCGCGCCGAGGATGAGCCCGAGGACGACGGCGGCGGTTCCGGTCATGGAGCTCAGCCAGCTGTCGAGGCCCTTGGTCAGGGCGCTGATCGGTCCGCCGAGGACCATGAACATCAGGCCCGAGGAGACGAGGGAGGCCACCAGCGGGATGATCACGACGGGCATGAGTCCGCGCAGCCACCTCGGTGCGGCGAAGGAGCCGATCCAGTGGGCGATATAGCCGGCGAGGAGTCCGCCGATGATGCCCCCGATGAACCCGGCGCCCATGAGCACGGCGACGGCGCCGACGGTGAAGCCGGGAGCGATTCCGGGGCGGTCGGCGATGCCGTAGGCGATGTATCCGGCCAGGGCGGCGACGAGGAAGCTCATCGACAGGTTGCCGATCTGGAAGGCCACGGCGCCCAGGTAGGCGCCGACGGGTCCGAGTGCCAGGTCACCGTATTCGGTGGGCAGGTTCCACAGGGAGTTGCCCAGGACGATGTCCTCGGCGTAGTCGGGGATGTCGAATCCGCCGAGGAGGAACCCCAGTGCCATGAGCAGTCCGCCGGCGGCGACGAAGGGGATCATGTAGCTGACACCGGTCAGCAGCACGCGCTTGAGGTGGGCGCCGATGCTTTCGCGAGAGTTTCCTGCCGTGGACGATTCGTCGTCGGCGGCGGCGTGAGCGGCGGCCAGCCTGCGGCCGTTGGGAGCGTCCGCCTCGGCGAGGGCCTTCGCGATGAGGCCCTGCGGATCATCGATTCCGGCCTTGACCGGCACTTGCACATAGGGTTTGCCGGCGAACCGCGGCTTGTCCCGGACGTCGACGTCGACAGCGAAGACGACGGCATCGGCGGCATCGATGACGGACTGGTCGAGCGGAGTCGTGCCGCTCGAGCCCTGAGTCTCGGTGACGACGTCGATGCCCATCTCGGCTCCGGCCTGGGCGAGGGCGTCGGCGGCCATATAGGTGTGGGCGATTCCCGTCGGGCAGGCCGTGACGGCGACGACGCGGCGGGGGTGGTCGGTCGAGGAGGCGGCGGATTCGGTGGGGGCCGCAGCGGCGGCGGCGGTGGATGCGCCGGTGGGGGTCGACTCGGTGCTGGTCGACTCTTCGGGCGTCTCGCGCAGACCGAGGGCGGTTTCGACGAGGTCGACGACTTCCTGCTCGGTCGTCGCCGCGCGCAGGGAGGCGACGAAGTCCTTCTTCACCAGCGACCGCGCGAGTTTCGACAGGAGCTTGAGGTGGTCCTTCCCGGCGCCCTCGGGCGCGGCGATCATGAACACGAGGTCGGCGGGGCCGTCCTTGGCACCGAAGTCGACCGGCGGGTTCAGACGAGCCATTGCGAGGCTCGGTTCGGTGACCGCCTCGGTGCGGGCGTGCGGGATGGCGATGCCGCCGGGAACGCCGGTCGGGGTCTTCTCTTCGCGGGCGATCGCCGCGTCCGCCAATCCGTCTGCGGAGTTCGCGCGGCCCTGTTCGGCGATCGTGGCGGCCAGAGCGCGGATGACAGCGGACGACTCCGTCCCCTGATCCGCGTCGAGGACCACCAGGTCTGTTGTGATGAGCGATGTCATCGTGCCTCCTCGGCTTCGGGGGCTGTGCCCTCGTATCGGTGGGAAGTGTCGTCGGTATGCGTGCCTGCAGGCGCCGTTGCCGGTGTGTCCAGTGACGTCACGGTCACCGCGTCGGTCCGGGCGTCCGCCGGGCTCGGCACTCCGGTGCCGCGCAGCCGGGCGGCTGCGGCTCCGTAGGCGACGGCTCGCGCCAGAGCCGCATCGGGTTCACGGCCGTCGGTCAGACCCAGCAGGTACCCGGCGAGGGTGGAGTCGCCCGCGCCCACGGTGCTCACGACCTCCATCGGCGGATGCTGGGCATGCCAGGCGATGTCCGGCTGGGCGAGAACTGCGCCGCCGGCGCCCAAGGTCGCAAGGATCGACCGTGGGCGGAAGCCGCGCGCGTTGAGCAGGGTCGATGTGGCGCGAGCCGTGAGCTGCGGTGAGGACTCGAGGCGGTCGGCGGTCGTGTGCAGTTCGGCGGTGCCGAGGGATTCGACGGCGTCACGTGGGTCAGAATCGTCCCGGAGACCGGAGGCGTGCAGGAGGCCGGCGGCGTTGAGGAGCTCGGCGAGTTCTTCGGCGTTGGGTTTGATGAGATCCGGTGAGGCCATCAGGGCCGCAGCCAGAGGAGCACCGGAGGTGTCGACGGCGATCAGCGGCGGACGATCAAGCTGGCGGATACGTTGGATCGCGCGGGCGTAGAAGTCATCGTCGACTCCTGGAGGCAGCGAACCGGCCAGGACGACCCAGCTCGCACCGACTGCCTGCTCGGCCACGAGATCGAGCAGTTCGTCCTGAGCCTGCGGGCTCAGAGGCGAGCCTGGTTCGTTGATCTTCGTCGTCGTGCCGTCGGGTTCGGTAACGGTGATATTGGACCGCAGCGGCGTGCCGGTGGGAACGGAGCGATGAGCCAGTCCGATCGCGTCGAGTCCGGTGAGCACCGGGTCGTCGATGTCTCCGGGCAGGACCGCCAGGGTGTCACAGTCGGCGGCCGCCACGGCACGGGAGACGTTGACTCCCTTGCCGCCGGGCTGCTGTCCGGCCCAGACGGCGCGCTGCACCTGGCCGCGGAGAACGGGGCCGGGCACTTCGATGGTCCGATCGAGGCTGGGGTTGGCGGTGAGGGTGAGGATCATGGAGTGACGACCTCGACTTCCGCAGTCTCCAGATCGGCCGACAACGACTCTTCCGGCGCGTCATCGGTGATGAGGACATCGATCTGGTCGAGTTCCGCGAACCGCACCAGAGAGATGGCATCGAACTTCGCTGAGTCGGCGAGCACGGCGACCCTGCGTCCGGAGTGCACGAACGCTGACTTCGTCGCCGCCTCGTCATGGTCGGGCGTGGAGACGCCGTCGCCGGTGAGTCCATTGGTGCCGAGCACCGCGAGATCGACCCGGTGGCCCTCGATGGCCGTGATCGTCTGCGGTCCGACCATGGCCCGGGTGACCGGGCGGAATCGGCCGGGGAGGACGAAGATGTCGACGCCGGGCGCTCCGGCCAGACTGTCGATGGCGGACAGGGAGTTCGTGATGACTCGCAGCTGTCGCGGCGCCTGTCCGGCGACGAGGCGGCCATGGGCTTCGTCGGCGATCGCGCGGGCGAAGGCCGCACAGGTCGTGCCGCCGTCCACGGAGATGCTCATCGTCTCCTCAAGCAGGCTCAGCGTGGACCGGGCGATCGTTGTCTTCTCATCGAGGTTGTGGATCTCGCGGTCGTCGAAGGCCGGCTCTTCGAGGCTGTGGGGACGGCAAGGCACCGCTCCCCCGTGGACGCGCTGGAGGGCTCCGGCCTTTTCGAGGGCGGCGAGGTCGCGTCGAACGGTTTCCGTCGTGATGTCGAAATCGGCGGCCAGATCGGTGACATTGACCCGGCCCGCTTCGCTGACGAGCTCAGCGATGCGTCGTTGCCGTTCTTCAGCGAACACGTCCGGCCTTTCCCTTCGCGCGGCTCATCGTCATACGGACGAATAACCACGTGGTTATCTGTTGGTTTGAACGATCTTAGGACTCTATTCACGCACCGTCAATCACATTCCAACATCTTTCCAATTATTCCCACATCACCTAGTGGTCGACCCGGCAAGGCGGCTCGACCGAGGCGGCGAGATCGATAAATGACGAGTGCCCCGGAACTCAGCGTTCCGGGGCACTCGTCATTCACGGTCGGGGTGGGCCACCTCGGCGATGGGATCAGCGGACCGGGTAAGCCGCCTCGGCGATGGGGTCGACCATCTGGCGATCAGCTGCCGATGCGCTTGTACGCCGAGGAATCGGCGTTGTCGATCGTCGAGTGTTTGCGGTTGTCGTGCATGAAAGCCACGGCGACGAAGCCGACGATCGCGATGACGACGACGTAGACGGCGAACCAGGTGCCGATTCCGGCGTTGCGGAACCACAGAGCGACGTATTCGGCGGAGCCGCCGAACAGCGAGTTGCCGACCGCATAGGTGAAGCCGACGCCGATTCCGCGGATGTGGGCCGGGAACATCTCGGCCTTCACGATTCCGGAGATCGAGGTGTACATGCTGATGAACGCCATGGCGATGACGATGAGGATGCCTGCAGTGAGGACGGAATCGGCCTTGCCGATCATGCCGAGCAGCGGGATGGGCAGCGCGATCATGCCGATGACGAAGATGAGCATGTTGTTTTTACGGCCGATCTTGTCCGAGATCTTGCCCGCGATGGGCTGCATGACGACGAAGATGAGCAGGCAGATTGTCATGAGGTCAGCGATGGAGCCTTTGTTGAACACGGCTTCGCCCGGGGTGCCTTCGTTCTGCAGCAGCAGGAACTTCTGCATGTAAGTGGTGAAGACATAGAAGACGAGCGATCCGACGCTGGTGATGCCGAGGACGACGAAGAAGGCGCGCGGGTGGCGCAGCACTTCGCGGAAGCTGCCGGAGTTCTCGTCCTTGCGGGTGTCCGCCGAGGTCGTCTCCTCGAGTCCGCGGCGCAGCCACAGGGAGACGATCGCGGCGGCAGCGCCGATGGCGAAGGGCAGTCGCCACCAGCCGGCTTCGATCTGGTCGGTGCCCAGAGTGTGGGTCATGATGACGGCCAGCAGGCTGGCCAGCAGCTGGCCGCCGATGAGAGTGACGTACTGGAAGGAGGAGTAGAAGCCGCGTTTGCCTTCGGTGGCGACCTCGGACATGTAGGTGGCGGTGGCGCCGTACTCGCCGCCGACGGCCAGCCCCTGGATCATGCGCACGATGAGCAGCAGGATCGCGGCCCAGGAGCCGACGACCGCACTCGTGGGCAGCAGAGCCATCATCAGCGAACCGGCGCACATGAGCAGAATGGAGATGAGCATCGAGTTCTTGCGCCCGAGGCGGTCGGCGGCGCGACCGAAGATGTAGCCGCCGATGGGACGCATGAGGAAGCCGACGAAGAAGACGCCGGCAGCCTGCATCAGTGACAGTGCTTGGTTGTCAGCGACGAAGAACTGGTCGGCGAAGTAGACGCTGAAGAAGGCGTAGATGTAGAAGTCGAACCATTCGACGAGGTTGCCCGAAGAGGCAGCCATGATGGCCTTGACCGTCTTCCATTCCGACTTCTTCTGCGCTGGGGTCTCACCGGCTTCTGCCTGGTCGAGATGCATATTCTGATCTGTCAATGCTTCTTCTTTCTCACTCGTACGCGGCGCACGCAGCGCCCAGGTCACCTTACTGCCGAGTCAATCGAACTGACGATTCAGTCAGTAATTGAGATTTGGGGTCGGAGGCCCGATTCCGCGGGGTTTTCGCACGGTTTACGCGCGGTTACAGAGCAGAAGTCGCTCGAGGCTGACGATCCCGTACCTGGTGAGGTGAGGAAGATCTCAGTCGAAGCTCCCCGTTTCCCCCGTCGCAGAGTGAGCTGCCGCCCGTCCGAACAGCGCGGATATGCTACTAATTGAGAGAGCTTCGTCCAATGTCGCACCAGGAGAGATCATGACAATCCTCGTCGGTTATTCCCCCTCGCCCGAAGGCAAGGCCGCTGTCGAATTCGGCATCGAGCAGGCCCGCGCATTCGACGATGTCCTCGTCGTGCTCAATGCCGGAATCGGTGAGACTCCCGACGAGCGCGGCGTCGCCACCAGCAAAGACATCGAGGAACTCAAGGAGACGCTGAAGTCTTCCGAGGTCTCCCACGAGATCCTTCAGTTCCTCCGCGGCAATGACCCCGTCGAAGAGCTTCTGGCGCTGGCCGAGGCGACCGCCGACACCCGCATGATCGTCATCGGATCACGCCGCCGCTCCCCCGTGGGTAAGCTCATCATGGGCTCGACGGCCCAGCGCATCATCCTCGACTCCGACGTCCCCGTCGTCTCCGTCAAGGTCGATCGCCGGAAGAAGAAGTAGCCTGCGGCGAAGGACTCCCAGCGCCGCGCCTGAGGTCTTTCAGTCCCCTGCGATGGCGGCGACGAGGGCGTCGACGTCTTCGGCCGTCGTGTCGAAGGCGCACATGAGGCGGACGATGTCCTTCTCCAAGGGCCAGTCCGCGAAGGCGAATTTCTGCCGGGCGCGAGCGGCCACCTCGGCGGGCATGCGGACGAACACGACGTTCGACTCGACCTTCTGCACGATCTCCAGTCCGGGGACACGGCCGCTGCCGGCCACCTCGGCGAGTCTCTCATTGAGATACTGAGCCATCTCGTTCGACCGGGTGGCGGAGGTTCGCCACAGGTCCCCTTCGTACAGGGCGTTCAGCTGGGCGGAGAGGTAGCGCATCTTCGAGGCCAGCTGCAGGTTCATCTTGCGCAGGAACCGCAGTCCCTGGCCGATCTCCGGGTTGAGGACGACGACCGCCTCGGCGCCGAGCAAGCCATTCTTCGTTCCGCCGAGGCTGACGATGTCGACTCCGGCCGCGGTCGTGATGTCGCCGAGGCCGACGCCGAGGTGGGCGGCCGCGTTGCCGAGTCGGGATCCGTCGATGTGGAGGATCATGTCGTTCTCGTGCGCGGTGGACGCGATCGCCGCGATCTCGTCCGGGGTGTAGGTCGTGCCCCATTCGGTCGATTGGGAGATCGACACGGCCAACGACTGCGCATTGTGTTCGCTGCCGCGGCCGATGATCGCACCCTTGACCGTCTCGGGGGTGAGTTTGCCGTTCTCGGTGGCAGCACCGATGATCTTGAGCCCGCCGACCTTCTCCGGGGCGCCGGTCTCGTCGTAGTTGATATGCGCCGAGGCGGCCGTGATCACCGCCGCCCACCGCGGCAGCGCCGACTGCAGGGCGAGCACGTTCGCGCCGGTGCCGTTGAAGACAGGAAACGCCTGAGCCTCGGGCCCGAAGTGGTGGGCCATAATGTCGTGGAAGCGCTGTGTCCACGGATCTCCGCCGTAGCCGGGCGTATGGCCGACGTTGGCCTCGGCAATGGCCGTGATGACCTCGGGGTGGACCCCGGCCCAGTTATCGGACCCGAAGTTGCGCGGGTGCGCCTCGGGGCTGGGGTCGACAGGTGGGGCTGCGGTGCCGGTGTCGGGGAGAAGGTCCGCGGGGTTCGTCGACTGCGCTGTCTGATCAGATGTCTGAGAGTTCACGATCCCAGCCTAGACCCTCCGCGGGGCCCTGACACGACGGTCCGCGCGATGTCAACGGAGCTTCAGACGCCCCTCCTGCGGGCAATAACGGCTTCAAAATGCATACGCAGATCATTCGTGCGCGGCAATCACACTTTGAACCAGTTGCAGGGCTCTGCGCCGCCCCAACCGACCGAGACGCACTGCGGCCCGCCTCCGTTTGTGGAGGCGGGCCGCAGTGTGGTTCGGATCAGTGCCGGTCAGGCGCTCACCCGATGCGGGAGTGCTCGACTCAGCCGAGGAGTCCGCGCATGAGCTCGGCGGTCTCGGTCGGGGTCTTGCCGACCTTGACGCCTGCAGCTTCGAGGGCTTCCTTCTTGGCCTGAGCGGTTCCCGAGGAGCCGGAGACGATGGCGCCTGCGTGGCCCATGGTCTTGCCCTCGGGAGCGGTGAAGCCTGCGACGTAGCCGACGACCGGCTTCGTCACGTTCTCCTTGATGAAGGCTGCTGCGCGCTCTTCGGCGTCTCCGCCGATCTCGCCGATCATGACGATGGCTTCGGTCTCCGGGTCGGCCTCGAATGCTTCGAGCGCATCGATGTGCGTGGTGCCGATGACCGGGTCTCCGCCGATGCCGATGGCGGTCGAGAAGCCGAGGTCACGCAGTTCGTACATCATCTGGTAGGTCAGGGTGCCGGACTTCGAGACGAGGCCCAGCTTGCCCTTCTTCGTGATGTTGGCCGGGATGATGCCGGCCAGCGACTCACCGGGGGTGATGATGCCCGGGCAGTTGGGTCCGATGATGCGGGTGGCGTTTCCGGCCGCCTGCGCACGGGCCCAGACCTCTGCCGAGTCCTGCACCGGGATGCCCTCGGTGATGATGACGAGCAGACCGATCTTGGCGTCGATGGCCTCGATCGCGGCGTCCTTGGAGAACGCCGGCGGCACGAAGGCCACGGACACGTCGGCACCGGTGGCTTCCATCGCCTCGGCGACGGACCCGAAGACGGGGAGTTCGACCTCGTTGCCGGCCTGGTCGTTGTGCTTCACAGTGGTGCCGGCCTTGCGGGCGTTGACACCGCCGACGACGTTCGATCCGGCTGCGAGCATGCGGGCGGTGTGCTTCGAGCCCTCTCCGCCAGTGATGCCCTGGACGATGATCTTCGAATCGGAATTCAGGAAGATAGACATTGTTGTAAAGACCTTTCCTTACTTGGCAGCAGCCAGTTCGGCGGCCTTGTCGGCTCCACCGTCCATCGTGTCAGTGAGCGTGACGAGCGGGTGCGCGGCCTTCTGGAGGATGGCGCGTCCCTCTTCCACGTTGTTGCCGTCGAGGCGGACGACGAGCGGCTTTGTGGCCTGGTCGCCGAGGATCTCGAGGGCCTTGACGATGCCGTCGGCCACGGCGTCACAGGCAGTGATTCCGCCGAAGACGTTGACGAAGACGGACTTCACCTGATCATCGCCGAGGATGACGTCGAGTCCATTGGCCATGACCTCAGCCGAGGCGCCGCCTCCGATGTCGAGGAAGTTCGCGGGCTTGACGCCGTTGTGGTTCTCACCTGCGTAGGCGACGACGTCGAGGGTCGACATGACCAGTCCTGCGCCGTTGCCGATGATTCCGACCTCACCGTCGAGCTTGACGTAGTTGAGGTCGAGCTTCTTGGCCTTGAGCTCCAGCGGGTTCTCTGCGCTGATGTCGCGCAGCTCCTCGTGCTCCTTCTGGCGGAAGTCGGCGTTGTCGTCGAGCGAGACCTTGCCGTCGAGGGCGATGATGTCGCCGGCACCGGTCTTGACCAGCGGGTTGACCTCGACCAGGGTAGCGTCTTCCTTCTCGAAGACGGTCCACAGGCTGGTCAGCACGGGGGCGACCTTCGCGGCGGTGTCGGCATCGAAGCCGGCCGCCTCGGCGATCTCTGCTGCCTTGGCATCGTTGATGCCGTCGATGGCGGAGACGGGGATCTTGGCGAGCGCTTCCGGACGTTCCACGGCCAGCTGCTCGATCTCCATGCCGCCTTCCTTCGAGCACATGGCCAGATAGGTGCGGTTGGACCGATCGAGGAGGACGGAGAAGTAGTACTCCTCAGCAATGTCGGCACCCTCGGCGATCATCACCTTTTCGGTGATGTGGCCCTTGATGTCGAGTCCCAGGATGTCCTTGGCGCGAGCCTCGGCCTCATCGGGGTTCTTGGCGACCTTGACGCCGCCGGCCTTTCCACGGCCGCCGATCTTGACCTGCGACTTGACGACGACGACACCGCCGCCAAGATCTTCGGCTGCCTTCTTCGCTGCTTCTGGCGTCGTCGCGACCTGGGCCTTGAGCACGGGCACTCCGTGCTTCTCGAACAGGTCACGTGCTTGATACTCGAAAAGATCCACGTGTTTTCCTTCGTTTCTGCTGCCGGGTGGTTGGCCCCTGCAGGTTCGTTGACGGATGCAACAACCAAGGACAACCATATTCCCAAACGCACCCGTCCATCCAAACCTGCAGGTTAAACGGACCCTGAGAGTAAGGAATCTCTCGTCAAAAAGTATCTTTGCGCTCAAGATTCTTGATATGGACGTAAAATCGATTCATGGACGAAGTGGATCGAATAGTCGCAGCCTGGCGACGTGAGCGTCCGGATCTCGACGTCTCCCCGATGGAGATCCTCTCCCGAGTCTCGCGGCTGGCCAGGCAGTTGGACCTGGCACGGAAGGCGAGCTTCTCCGATTACGGAATCGAGGGATGGGCCTTCGACGTGCTCTCCGCCCTCCGCCGGGCCGGTGAGCCCTATCAGCTCTCCCCCTCGACCCTGTTGCAGGAGACGCTTGTCACGAGCGGCACCATGACCAATCGCATCGACCGCCTCGTGGCCCGCGGATGGGTCGAGCGTCGCCCCGATCCGGGTGATCGCCGCGGAGTGCTCGTCCACCTCACCGACAGCGGCCGCGCCACCGTCGACTCCGCCCTGGCGGACCTGCTCGTGAAGGAGCGCGAGATCCTCAGCGGCCTCACCTCCGCCGGCAGCCGCAAGCTCGCCGGACTTCTGCGCGAGCTGTCCACCGGCTTCGACGGCAGCGAAGACTGAACCCACTCCGAGCACAGTCACACCTGCCCAACCACAGACACGGACACACGAAACCCACCCGAACCCCGATGACGAGGACCCAGCCATGAACGACGACCTCACGAATTTCACAGGTGCACAGCCGCCTCGGCGAGAGCCCATCCACGGTCATTACGTCGATCTCGAACCCCTGGATCCTGCCGTCCACGACGATGATCTGTTCGCTGCGGTCTCAGTTGCCGACGGGATCGAGGAGCGGTTCCGCTACCTGCCGCAGTCTCCGCAGACCGAACGCAGCGACTTCGATACCTGGATCGCCGAGGCGGCCACGTCGTCCGATCCCCTCTTCTTCGCCGTCGTGGACCGATCCACCGGTCGAGCCGAGGGGCGGCAGGCACTGATGCGCATCGACACCGCCAACGGAGTCATGGAGATCGGGCACATCCTCTGGGGTCCGGCGCTGCGGCGGACGCGAGCAGCCACCGAGGCGCTCTTCCTCTGCGCCGATCTCGCCTTCGCCTCCGGTTTCCGACGCTTCGAGTGGAAGTGCGATGACGCGAACGCCCCGTCGAAAGCGGCCGCCGAACGCTTCGGGTTCACCTTCGAAGGAGTGTTCCGACAGCACCTCGTGTACAAGGACCGCAACCGCGACACCGCGTGGTTCTCGATCATCGACAGCGAATGGCCGGCGCTGCGATCGGCGTATGAGCAGTGGCTCGACGAAGCGAACTTCGATGCCGCGGGCGGCCAGCGGCAGAGCCTGCGCGAACTCATCGCCGCAGCGCGCCGCGGCTGAGGCAGCAGGGTCGGGCGCCGCGGTTGGGCGGCCGGCCTGTGACGTCAGGGTCAGTGCGTCGCACCCCGGCGCAGAAGTCTCGCACCCGCGCTGCTTTCACCGCCTCGCCGCGCGTCCACCCGGGCTCGGACCGTCCCGCGCATTACGCTGGAAGCGACACCACTTGGACGCTGAAGATACCTCGAGGAACCATGCGACTTCGCCCCCTTGCCCTGCTGTCCGCCGCAGCACTGCTGGCCACGACAACGGCCTGCGTGTCGACTCCCGATGAGACCCGACCCCAGCCGCGCCCTTCGGTGAGCAAGGAGGAGGTCACCCCGATCGAGACGCCAGACGATGCACCGAAGGTGTCCATCGTCGATTCCTCGCCAGGTGGGGCGAAGGACACCGACCCGCTGTGGCAGGGCCTCGCCGAGGCGGCCGAGAAGAAGACCGAGGCCTACCTCAAGGTCTACGTGCACACCGGCAACCCGGAAGTCCCCGACTCCGGCGAGACGACCGTGACCGCCGACAGCCCCGACAGCGTCAGCGTCACCGTCGACTCGAAGAACGTCGACGACGGTGCCTCCCCGTTCCTGCTCATCCACGGCACCTTCGAGGTCGAAGAGATCGGCAACTCGGCTTACACCCTCAAGACCGTCGATGACGAAGACATCCCCGAGCTCGACCCGAAGGGCCCGGATGACGAGAAGCGCTGCACCGCCGATGATGCCCAGGACCGCATCGGCCTGGCCGCCGACGACCTCGCCGAAGATCCCGGTCGTCGCGAGGAGTTCCGCCAACAGTGGGGCGGTTCGCCGCGCGTGTGGTGGGGCATCCAGATGACCGCTATCAGCCTCGGCGAAGAGGGCGGAGTCGCCGGCGACTACCTCACTGAAGCCTGCGGAGAGTTCCTCCAGTAATCTCTGGGCACTCCTCGCCTTGCCTCGGTGCGTGTTAAGTGTGCGCAGATTGCCACTCTGAAGCCCGTTTTGGGTAATCTGCGCACACTTAACGCGTACCAACGGTCAACCGGCGGCGTCGCCACCCGGCGTTCTGCGTGCGACGATGAGTTCATGAAGATCGCTGTCATCGGAGCTGGAATCGGCGGACTCTCGACGGCCGTGGGACTGCAGAGGGCCGGCGCCGAGGTCACCGTGTTCGAACGTGGCCCCGAAGTGAGGGCCGGTGGTTCGGGACTGTCGATCTTCGCCAACGGGCTTGCCGCACTGGAGTCGCTCGGTCTGCGCGAGGCGTTCGACGCCGTGACCGATTCCAGCGTCGAAGGCTTCGCCGCAGGTCAGCGCCGCGCAGACGGGCACTGGATCGCTCAGGTGCCCGATGATTCGGTCGGTGCGCTGCGCATCGTCGACCGGGCCGACCTCCACCGCATCCTCCTCGATGCTCTGGCTCCCGGGACAGTGCGCACCGGCACCGAGGCGACGGCGACCGGCACCGACGGGACGCTGACTATCAGGGCCAGGTCCGCCGACGATTCGAGCACGATGGAGTCGATCGCAGAGCGTTTCGACCTCATCATCGGCGCCGACGGTCTGCACAGCTGGGTCCGCACCGTCGTCGACGGTGAACCGGTGGCACCGCGGTACTCCGGGTATTCCGCGTGGCGGGGCATCACCTCGGTGCCGGTGGATCTGTCCGGCGAGGCCGGGGAGTCGGTCGGGCACGGACGCCGCTTCGGCATCGCTCCGCTGGCCGACGGCCGAGTGTACTGGTTCGCCGTGGCGAATATGCCGCAGAACGCGGTCTTCGCCGATGAGAAGGCGACGATCGAGCAGATGTTCACAGGCTGGCACTCCCCCATCGCCGAGCTCATTGCCGCCACCCCCGCCGAGGAGGTCCGCCGCACCGCGATCTCCGACCTCTCCCGCCGGTTGCGTCGTTATCACCGCGGCCGAGTCGTCCTCCTCGGCGATGCCGCGCACGCGATGACGCCGAACCTCGGTCAGGGTGGCGGTCAGGCCCTCGAAGACGCGGCGACGCTGGCCGTCCTGCTCACCCCGCTGATCAGTAAGTCTCCGGGGCCCGAGGCGAATCGACCCGGGCGGATGGTGGAGCAAGCCGAGATACCAGTCTCCGCTGCAGGTGCGGGAGCGGGCGCAGGTGTGAACTCTGCCGACGATGTGGGCACACGCGCCGGTGTGAACCCGGCCCACGACGCGGGCCCGCGCGCCTCAGCACCGGCAGACCTCGCTGCGGCACTCAGCCGCTATGACTCGCTGCGGCGTCCGCGGACGCAGTCGATCGCACAGAAGTCTCGGCTGATGGGGCAGGTGTTCCAACTCGAATCGCCGCTGCTGGCGCGGCTGCGCAATGCCGTCTTCTCAGCGGTTCCGTCGCGACTCATCGCCGCTCAGGCCGCGAGCGTCCAGAAATGGTCGCCGCCGACGCTGCCGTCGTGAGTTGGATGTGGCAAAAAATCCGCTGAGGCGCCGATTTTCCGCCTTTTACCCACAGTGAACGCGTTCGCCATGCGCGAAGTCGGCGGGCGCGGCAACCTCGAACCGTCAGACACGGACGCCGTCGTCGCGCGAGTTAAGTGTGCGAAGAGTGTCCGTCAGACGCAGTTTTTCGGCAATCTGCGCACACTTAACGCGTTCGCCGGGTGGCAAGCCCACGGCAGCGCAGCCAGCCAGCGCAGTCGTGACCTCTGTTCAGGGGAGGTCGCGGCTGGCCGCAGTCCTCAGGCAGTCAGTCGGGCGGGGAGCCTCACAGTCTCAGTCAGCCAGCGCTCGGTTGTAGGCGTCGACGACGGCCGGCAAGAAGAAGCCCAAGAGCACGGCGATGGCGGTGACCAGGCAGGCCAGCCCCAGCCACAGGGAACCGCCGATGACGCTGAAGGCAAAGACGATGACGAGCAGCTCGAAGGCGATCGCCGCCGGACGCGCCCACCGATGCAGACGCCAGGCGCCCCGGGCCGCGGCGCCGACACCGGCCGCGAAGATGAGGAACATGACGGCCAGACCGATCAGCGAAGCCGCCAAGGGGCCGGCGGTGATCGCGGTGATGACGAACGACACCGCCGCTCCGACCAGGGCCAGCGCCTGGATGCCGAGGACGCTCACGGGTAGCAGCATCGCCCGTGGGGTCGGAACGCCGTGCCCCTCAGGCTCCGGTGAGGCACCGGACGCTGCGGCCCGGTCATTGTGTGAGCTCAAATGGTCACCCGGGCGAATCCGGGGATGAGGATCTCGTCGAGCATGCGCTCGCGCACATCCAGCGGCAGGAAGGCAGCGGTGATGGCGTTGACCGTCGCCCATTCGAGGTCGGTCTGGTTCCAACCGGCCTCATCGACGAGCAGACGCATCTCACGCGACACCGACGTGCCGGACATGAGCCGGTTGTCCGGGTTGATGGTGACAGCGAATCCGAGATCCTTGAGCCCCGTGATCGGGTGGCTGGCGATGGTGCCGCCGATGTCGGTCTGCAGGTTGGAGCTCGGGCACAGTTCGAGCGGGATCTGCTGGTCGAGGACCCAGGCGGCGAGGCTGCCGAGCTGCCCCTGGCCGTCGACGATGTCCATGTCCTCGACGATGCGCGCACCGTGGCCCAGACGCTGGGCGTGGCAGATGGTGACCGCCTCGTGGATGGATTCCTTGCCGGCGGCCTCACCGGCATGGATCGTCACCGGCACATATGCCTGGTGCAGGGCGTTGAAGGCGGAGAGGTGCGCAGACGGCGGGAAGCCGTTCTCGGGCCCGGCGATGTCGAAGCCGACGACACCGGAATCCGCACCCTTCTCACGATGGCGGATGGCCAGTTCGGCGATCGCCAGCGAGTTGTCGGCCTGACGCATGGCCGTGATGAGCTGTCCGACGCGGATGTACTTGCCCTCGGCCGCGGCCTCGGAGACGCCGGCTTCCAGACCGTCCTGGACGGCTTCGACGACGGCGTCGAGTTCGAGTCCGCCTTCGAGGTGCTGTTCGGGAGCCCACCGGGCCTCGGCATAGAAGACTCCGTCGGCAACCTGGTCGAGGACCCATTCCTTGGCCACGCGGCGCAGGTTGTCCTCGCTCTGCATGACCGCCACGGTGTGCGAGAACGTCTCGAGGTAGCGGACCAGGTCACCGGAGTTCGCGGATTCCGAGAACCACCGGCG
Organism: Brevibacterium sp. OS20; assembly: GCF_056837565.1. Taxonomy (NCBI): domain Bacteria; kingdom Bacillati; phylum Actinomycetota; class Actinomycetes; order Micrococcales; family Brevibacteriaceae; genus Brevibacterium; species Brevibacterium sp. OS20. The sequence goes on from NZ_CM166367.1 coordinate 2,887,499, forward strand.
CAGCGATTCGGCATCGGAGGCGGGCAGGGTGTGACCGATCGAGTCGGCCAGTTCGAGCATCGTCGACGGGCGCAGACCGCCGTCGAGGTGATCGTGGAGGGAGACTTTGGGCAGCTGCAGGATGGGGTCGTCCGATGCGACGCCGGCGGGTACATTCATCACCGTCTCAGCTTATCCGATGCGGCGCGCGGCCCTCATCCTTTCTCCGGGTCGATCTCTCCGCTCTTGATCCGCTCGCGCAGGTCCGTGATTCCGCGTCCGGCGTCGGAGACACGGGAGAGGAATCCGTCCTCGGCGACGATGCGCACTCCCCCGTTGTCGAGGGTGCCCCAATAATGACGGTCGGCGACGCGGAAGCCGCCGATCTCCTCGGGCCCGGTCTTCGGGGCGGGGGCCACCTCGTCGGGGTTCTTGCTCTGCGGCCAGTCGGGGAACATCGTGCGCAGTCCGCGGCGCACGTTCGGCTCCAGGGTGGCCACGATCGCCTTGGAGAACCCGCCGGCGGTGCCGTACCAGACGACTTTCGGCAGGCTCGGTCCCTCATCGTCGCCCTCCGGATCCTCCGTTGCCGCGGTCAGCTCGGTCCGCTTCTCATCCGCCGAGGTGACCACCCCCATCGCGGCCGCCGATCCGAACGGGACGAGCACGTCGACATCGGCATCGAAGGACCGTTCGAAGTAGTCCTTCCCGGCGTCGCGGGTATCGTCGATCGTCCGAGGCGAACCGTTCGCCGAGGCGGCCCCGCCGGAGGAGGGACGATAGGACTCCGCCTTCGGCAGGTCCTCGTCCTTCTCCTTGTTGTACAGGTCGACCCCGGCGTCGAAGGCGGCCAGGATGCGTTCGGACTGCGGGAAACCGTGCGCGACGACGACCCCGACCTTCCCCGTCTCCGAGGCTGTGGCAGCGGTGTATCCCGCGATGAACGCCGGCGGGACGAGGTCGAAGTCCATGCTCAGCACGTTCTTCGGCAGGTCGTCGGTGCCGCTGGAGACCCCGAGGAACAGATCATCGGGGTGGGCGGCGGCGAAGTCCGCGAGTTCGTCCGCTCCCCCGGGTCCGATGACCGTGGTCAGTGCACAGTCGTGTCTGTGCATCCGATCCAATGCCGCCGAGGTGGCCGACCCACCCGAGACACGCTGGCTCGAGGTACCCGAGAAGACCCCGGCCCCACGGGCCAGTTCCGCCTCCTCGAGGGTGAGCGCACCGGCCGAGTGATCGTCGAAGCCGGCCGGAGCCGAGACGAGGCAGCCGAGCCGTTCCTCTTCGAGGGCTTCGGGAGTCGTGACGGAGCAGCCGGTCAGCACCAGGGTGCCCACCGCGGTGAAGGCGGCGATGGAGGTGCTGCGGGTTCGGAGACTCATGACATCAAGATTATCGGCCGGGTAATCAGCGTGGACAGCCGGCGCAGCCGAGCAGCCACCGATCGCTGTCGAGTGGTCGCCGACCGTGACAGGTCGATCAGCGGTCGCGGTCGAGGACCTTGAGAGCGGTGGCGGTGAATACGCGGGCGGCGATCTCCACGGCGCGTTCGTCGATGAGCAGATCACCCTGGTGGATGTCGTAGGTGATGCCGCCGGGTGTGCGGGTGCCCAGCCGGATGAGCGCACCCGGGCAGTGGGTGAGGTACCACGCGAAGTCCTCACCGCCCATGGACTGCGGGGTCAGCTGCACCGAGTTCTCGCCGAGCTCACCGCGGACCGCGGATTCGATGAGGGTGACCTGGTCTTCGGTGTTGACCACCGGTGGGACGCCTCGGCGGTGTTCGAGGTCGACCTCGACTCCGTACGGTCCGGCGATGCGGTCGACGAGCTCGGGCAGCACCTCGGCGACCTGGTTCCAGCCGTCCACGTCGAGGCAGCGCAGGGTTCCGCGCAGAATCCCCTCGCTGGGAACGACGTTCGCTGCGTGACCGGCGCTGATCTCGCCCCACACAAGGGAGATCGCGTGCCGCGGATCGATCAGCCGGCCCAGGGTCGAGGGCAGGTCGGTGGCGAGCTTGCCGAGCGCATAGACGAGGTCTTCGGTCAGATGGGGACGGGAGGTGTGCCCGCCGTGACCGGAGAGGCGGATGATGACCGTGTCGCCGGCAGCGGTGATGGCGCCGATGCGCGAACCGACCTTGCCGATGTCGACGTTCGGGTCGCAGTGGACGGCGTAGACCTCGGGCACATCGTCGAGGACGCCCTGTGAGATCACGCGCAGCGCGCCACCCGGGGTGACTTCCTCACCGGGCTGGAAGATCAGTCGCACGCGTCCGCCGAGGCCGCCGGGCCGTGATTCATGGATCTTCTGCAGGGCGATGCCGGCGCCGATGAGCGAGGTCAGGTGGACGTCGTGGCCGCAGGCATGGGCGACGCCGGGAACGGTGGAACGGAATTCCTCGTCGATGAGGTCATCAACCGGCAGGGCGTCGATATCGGCTCGCAGTCCCACGGCCACCGGCCCCTCGCCGACCTCGCAGACGACCCCGGTGCCTTCGAGGCGCTGGGGACCCAGACCTGCGGCCTCGAGACGGGCGACGATCTTGTCGGTGGTCTCGAACTCCTGGAAGGACAGTTCCGGATGGGCATGGATGTCGCGGCGGAAATCGATGAGTTCTGCACCGATCTCAGCGATTGTCGAGCTGATCACGTCGGGTCCTTCAGGGCGGGGAGGTCGGGGATGGGCGATGTCGAACATTTCAAGCAATGCTAAGCACTCGATGTCATAAATGTGCCCATTGCGACCAATTTCGACATACTTCGCATGCTTCTTCCCGCCCTCGCCGAGGCGACCGCCCCGTTCACATCCGCCCACCCCTGGCGCGCACGACCAGGTCGAGCTCCGTCCGCACTTGCCGTGCCCGGCCAGGTTCGCATCCGTCCGCCCCGGAGGCGGGCGTCAGGATCAGAGCAGTTCGTCGAGTCCGCGCTCACCGGCGACGGACACTGCCTTCTTCACATCCTGGGCGTGTGAACGGGAGGTGATGAGCAGGACGTCGTCGGTGTCGACGACGACGAGGTCTTCGAGTCCGACGATCGCCACCGTCCTCGGTCCTTCGGAGAACACGACTCCCGATGCATCGACTTCGAGCAGGTCGGTGTTCCCGCCGATCGAGATCACTCCGCGCGGCTCCCCTGGAACCGGCTGGCGCAGTCGGGCCACCGAGTCGAAGTCGCCGACGTCGTCCCAGCCGAAGTCACCGGGGATGACGATGACACGACCGGCCGCGGCCGCGGGCTCGGCCACCACATAGTCGATGGCTCGCTTCTCCAGTCCGGGCCACACAGCACTGAGGACCTCGTCGTGGTCAGGAGTGTCCCAGGCCTCGGCGATTCGGGCCAGTCCCGAATAGAGCGGCGGGTCCTCCTCAGCGAGGATGTCGAGGAGGGAGGACGCCTTGGCGATGAACATGCCCGCGTTCCAGCGGTAGCGTCCGGAATTCACATACTGACGAGCCGTGCTCGCCTCCGGCTTCTCCGCGAATGCCAGCGCCCGCCTGGCCGTGGGTGCGCCGTCGAGCCCGAGCAGGTCACCGGTCTCGATATAACCGTAGGCGGTGGCGGGATTGCGGGGCATGATGCCGATGGTGACGATGTCACCGGTCTTCGCGGCAGCGACGGCCTGGTCGATGACGAGACGGAATTCGTCGACGTTCGTGATCGAATGGTCGGCGGAGAACGAGCCGACGATGGCGTCGGGGTCCTCGCGGGCGATGATCATGGCCGCCAGTCCGATGGCGGCGGCAGAGTCCTTCGGGGACGGTTCGGCGATGATCTGGGCGCGAGCGATATGCGGCAGCTGCTCGGCGACCTGGTCGAAGTGACTCTCACCGGTGACCACCCAGACCCTGTCTTCGCCGACGATCGGCGCGACCCGGTCCCAGGTGGCCTGGATGAGGCTGCGGCCGAGGCCGAGGACATCGTGGAGGAACTTCGGCGTCGCCCGGCGAGACAGCGGCCACAGGCGCGTTCCGGATCCGCCGGCGGGGATGATGGCGTGGAAGTGCGTGTTCACGATTTCAGTGTCTCAGAATTCGGGCACACCTTCCCCGAGGTTGCCCGCCGTGTCGGATGAGCCGATCCCCAGGGATCCGGTGGGGATCTCCCCACCTCAGAGCCGCCTCGGGGATGGTGCACCTGAGTTCCCGGGCCGCCCGGGTCAGGACGGGAGCGCAACAATTTAGAGCACACGACTGTGATGTAATTGAAATTTCGTGAGACGCGAAATCCCAGTTTTGAGGGAATTGCCAGGGTTGCGGTGTGATCCGGGACGCTCAGCCGTGTCTCGACTGGCACGGAAGCGGTCTTCGGCGTAGTTTCTAGACGTACACACCCGAATATTCAAGATGGAGGATGCTCCGTGGCCAAAGCGTCTACGGGCACTCTGTACCGAGGAAACGAAGGAATGTGGTCCTGGGTCGCGCATCGCGTCACAGGCGTCGGAATCTTCTTCTTCCTTCTGGTCCACGTGCTCGATACTGCACTCGTCCGCGTCTCGCCCGAGGCCTACAACGCAGTGATCGGAACCTATAAGACACCGGTCATGGCATTCGGTGAGATCGCGCTCGTCGCCGCAATCGCATTCCATGCGTTCAACGGTCTGCGCGTCATTCTCGTCGATTTCTCGAAGAGTGGCCCGAAAAATCAGAAGAAGCTGTTCTGGGGAGTCATGGTTGTGTGGCTCATCATCATGATCGCCTTCATTCCCCGCCAGCTGATGCACACCTTCGGAGGCTGACATGAGCACAACATCCATTCCGGCTCCGCGGACCGGCTACTCCCGGCACAAGTCGACGCGTTCGAAGTTCGAGATGTTCGCATGGCTGTTCATGCGCATCTCCGGCGTCGTGCTCGTCATCCTCATCTTCGGCCACCTGTTCGTGAACCTGTGGGCCGGCGACGGCGTCCAGGCCATCGACTTCGGCTTCGTCGCAGGCAAGTGGGCCAGCCCGTTCTGGCAGATCTGGGATCTGCTCATGCTGTGGCTGGCGATGCTGCACGGCACCAACGGTCTGCGCACCATCATCATGGACTACTCCGAGAAGCCCGGCACACGCATGTCCCTGCAGGTGATCCTCTACATCGCCTCGGTCATCGTCATCGTGCTCGGCACGCTCGTCATCTTCACGTTCGATCCCTGCCCGGCCGGAGCGGACCCCTCGGTCCTGGCTGAGTTCTGCAAGGCCTAAAGGAGAAACATGCAGGTACATCATTACGACGTCGTCATCGTCGGTGCCGGCGGCGCCGGCATGCGTGCGGCGATCGAGTCGGGCCAGCGTGCCCGCACCGCCGTTCTCACCAAGCTCTACCCCACCCGTTCGCACACCGGAGCCGCCCAGGGCGGAATGTGCGCCGCACTGGCGAACGTGGAAGAGGACAACTGGGAATGGCACACCTTCGACACCGTCAAGGGCGGTGACTACCTGGTCGACCAGGACGCCGCCGAGGTGATGGCCAAGGAAGCCATCGACGCCGTCCTCGATCTCGAGAAGATGGGGCTGCCGTTCAACCGCACCCCCGAAGGCAAGATCGACCAGCGCCGCTTCGGCGGTCACACCCGCGACCACGGCAAGTCCGCCGTGCGCCGCTCCTGCTACGCCGCAGACCGCACCGGTCACATGATCCTCCAGACCCTGTACCAACAGTGCGTCAAGCACGGCGTGGAGTTCTACAACGAGTTCTACGTCCTCGACCTCCTCATGACCGAGGTCGACGGGGTCAAGCGCCCCGCAGGCGTCGTGTCCTACGAACTGGCCACCGGTGAGATCCACGTCTTCCAGGCCAAGTCGGTCGTCTTCGCCACCGGCGGTGTCGGCAAGGTCTTCAAGACCACCTCGAACGCACACACCCTGACCGGCGACGGCATGGCCGTGACCTACAACCGCGGAATCCCGCTGGAGGACATGGAGTTCTTCCAGTTCCACCCGACAGGCCTCGCCGGCCTGGGCATCCTGCTGTCCGAGGCGGCTCGCGGTGAGGGCGGAATCCTCCGCAACTCCGAGGGTGAGCGCTTCATGGAGCGCTATGCCCCGACGATCAAGGACCTCGCCCCGCGTGACATCGTGGCCCGTTCGATGGCTAACGAAGTGCGCGAAGGCCGTGGCTGCGGACCGAACAAGGACTACGTCCTGCTCGACCTCACTCACCTCGAGCCCTCACACATCGACGAGAAGCTGCCGGACATCACCGAGTTCGCCCGCACCTACCTCGGTGTGGAGCCCTACACGGAGCCGGTGCCGGTCTTCCCGACCGCGCACTACGCGATGGGCGGCATCCCGACGAACATCGAAGCCGAAGTCCTCGCCGACAACGACACCGTCATCCCCGGCCTCTACGCCGCCGGTGAATGCGCCTGCGTGTCGGTGCACGGTTCGAACCGTCTGGGCACGAACTCGCTGCTCGACATCAACGTCTTCGGCAAGCGCGCCGGCATCGCCGCTGCGGAATACGCGAAGACCGCCGAGTCCGTCGAACTGCCCGAGAACCCGGCGAACGACGTCGTCGAGATGCTCGAGAAGATGCGCACCTCGGACGGCACCGAACGCATCGCGGCGATCCGCAAGGATCTGCAGGACATCATGGACGCCAACGTGCAGGTGTTCCGCACCGACGAAACTCTGCGTGACGCTCTCGACGAGATCGCAAAACTGCGCGAGCGCTACAACAACGTGGGCATCCAGGACCGCGGCAAGCGCTACAACCTCGATCTGCTCGAGGCCGTCGAGCTCGGCTTCCTGCTCGAGCTCGCCGAGGTCATCTCTGTCGCCGCCATCCACCGCAAGGAATCGCGTGGAGGACACTTCCGCGAAGACTTCCCGGATCGTGACGACGAGAACTTCATGCACCATACGATGACCTACCTCGATCCCGAAGCGGAGACCGACGGCATCAGGGGCATGCGTCTTGAGACGAAGCCCGTCATCGTCACCCGTTACCAGCCGATGGAGCGTAAGTACTGATGAGCACCGATACCACCCCAGAGCCAGCGTCGAAGATCGACCTGCCGACACATGTGTCAGGCGAAGGCGGGTCCATCCCGTCATTCGACTGCACCTTCCGGATCGCTCGCTTCGACCCCGAGGTCGATTCCGAGCCGCACTGGGAGGAATACAGCATCACGATGTACGGCACCGACCGTGTGCTGGATGCTCTCCACAAGATCAAGTGGGAGATCGACGGTTCGCTGTCCTTCCGCCGGTCCTGCGCCCACGGCGTCTGCGGTTCCGATGCGATGCGCATCAACGGCCGCAACCGCCTGGCCTGCAAGACTCTGCTCAAGGACCTCGACACGTCCAAGCCGATCACCGTCGAGGCGATCAAGGGCCTTCCGCTCGAGAAGGACATGATCGTCGACATGGAGCCCTTCTTCCAGTCGTACCGCGAGGTCATGCCGTTCCTCGTCACCTCGGGACACGAACCCACGCGTGAGCGTCTGCAGTCAGCCGAACAGCGTGCGGCCTTCGACGACACCACGAAGTGCATCCTCTGCGCTGCGTGCACCTCGTCGTGCCCCGTGTTCTGGACCGACGGCCAGTACTTCGGTCCGGCCGCGATCGTCAACGCGCACCGCTTCATCTTCGATTCGCGTGACGAAGGCGGAGACATGCGCCTCGAGGTCCTCAACGACAAGGAAGGCGTGTGGCGCTGCCGCACCACCTTCAACTGCACCGAGGCCTGCCCTCGCGGCATCGAGATCACCAAGGCCATCGCCGAGGTGAAGCAGGCGATCCTGCAGCGCGCATTCTGATCGCGCCAGTCTGATCCCGACTGCAGCGGCCCCGCACCACACGGTGCGGGGCCGCTTTCGTCTGTCCCGCCTCGGTGGGTGCTTTTCACCACGGCCCAGTTGAGGGTGGATAGCCCACGTTTGAACGTGGGCTATCCATCTCAAACTGGGCTGCCACCACAAGCTTCGTCTCGGTGAGGTGCCGTCTCGAGTGAACGAATCCTGAGGACGAGCTGCTCGCGGCGAAAGTAGACTGGTGCGCATGCGTTTCACCCGCTCGACTGCTTCCTCACTACACAGCCTGCCCCTGAGCATCCTCGGCTTCGCCGCCGCACTGCTGATGCTCGCCGCGCAGCTCGTCCACTCCCCCGCCCCCGCACACGCGGTGCCGCAGCCGGCGGAGTCGACAGCACCGGCGTATGTCAGTCCAGAGGACCTCGGTGACGGTGCGAAGCCGCCGAAGCCGACGGGCACGTCCTGGCTTGTCGGCGACCTCGACTCCGGGGAGCTGCATGTGGCGAAGAATGTGGAGAAGCGGCACGCTCCGGCGTCGACGATCAAACTGCTCACGGCTCTGGCGCTCGTGGACGAGTTCGACGACAAGAAGAAGAAAGTGACCGCCGAGTTCGAGGACATGGAAGTCGATGGGACGAAGGTCGGTCTCATGCAGACGAACAAGTACTCCATCGATCTGCTCTTCCACGCGATGCTGATGTCGAGCGCCAACGATGCGGCGAATGCTCTGGGTCGTGCAGCCGGCGGGCAAGACAAGGCAGTGAAGCTGATGAACGAGAAGGCCGCCGAGCTGGGCATGTCGAATACGCAGGCGAAGAACACCTCGGGACTCGACGCAAAGGGCCAGTACACGACCGCAGAGGACCTCATGAAGCTCGCGTGGGCGGTGTGCGAAGACGACTACCTCATGAAGGTCATCGGCACGGAGACTTATCAATTCCCGGGCGGAAAGAACCCGCAGACGAAAGAGAAGTTCAAGGGCTACGAGATCCAGAACCATACGAAGATCGTCGGCCAGGTCGACGGCGGGCTGGGCCTAAAGAACGGGTTCACTCGAGCCGCGAAGGGCTCGTACGTCGCCGTGGCCGAGCGTGACGGGCACCGTGTGGTCGCGACGATGCTCGGCATCGACAACAACTCTCGCCAGGTCGCCGTGGACCTGCTCGATTGGGATTTCGCCCAGAAGGACCCGAAATCGCTGCAGACCGTGCCCGTCGGGGTTCAGGCCACCGCCGAGGCGGCCCCCACCGCCACTGGCAGCTCGAGTGATGCCGGGGGCGCCGAATCGGATTCGAGCGGAACGACGGAGTCCCAGAAGTCCGATGAATCGGAGTCATCCATGGCGTCCCAGACCGTCGGTGCAGCACTGGACAATCCCCTGGCGCTCGTCCTCTTGGCGGGTGGGGTCGTGCTCTTCATCGCCACGGTGATCCTGTGGCTGCGACTCCGGGCACGGTTGCAGGGCCGACGATAGGGGCATTCAGAGCCTCCTCGGCCAGAGGCCGGCAAAAACGATCTGCAGGTCCACCACGGCGAGAGGATCAACGGTAAGGTTCGGTGCCGCCTCGGCGAGATGGCCGGAGGTAGGGTCGGTCGACCTGAGCCTAGGGTTCTGACCTCAATTGGACAACGTCGACATAGACGCGTTACGCTTACAACTTGCGTTCGAAGTTGTCCGCATTCATCGAACTGATCGTTGCGTTGCTCCTGACGACAAGCTTTTGAAGTCGTAGGCCCCGATCATGGTTCGACTTTGCAGATGAATGTTCCGGACACTGTGTCTCTTCGAATCGCAGATCCCCATGGCGATCACCCAATCGCCGTATTGAGAACCTGAAGAATAGCGCGCGTCGTTGCCTGCTATTCACAACTGAAGAAAGGAGGGAACCATGTCTGAGTTCCCACAGTGGGTCCAGCGCGGGCTCGCACACGCAGGATTGATCGATCCCCGGATCAGCCGTCAGGCTCCTGGTGAGATCACGATCAAGGATGCGACCGGTCGAGTTGTGCTGTTCACCGGCACCTCGCTGCGTGAGATCACGCCGATGGCCGCCGCCTGACCGAACCTCGGTCGCCCTGATCTGCAGGGATCGGCATGGCCCGACCGGGCCGGACTGATCCTCACTGATTGAGAAGACGCCCACTTGCTGCCGGGTTTTACGCAGCAGGTGGGCGTCTGTCGTTCACCCATGCGCGTCAACGAGGCTGTGGATCTCTGCAGGTTCCTCATCATCGGTGCGTGGTTCGAACCGCACCATAACGGCTTTGAATCCCGGGGTGTTCGACTCTCTGGCCACGAGGTCCCGGTGAACCAACGCGTTCGCCTCCGGATAGTAGGCAGCGACACAGCCGCGGGCCGTCGGATAGGCGACCATCCGGAATTTCTCCGCCCGTCGCTCTTCCCCGTTGAAGACCGAGACGACATCGACGAGCTGACCGTCGTCGACACCGGCAGGGCCGAGATCGGCAGGATTGATGAGAATCACCCTGCGCCCGCCCGAGATTCCCCGATAGCGATCGTCGAGCCCGTAGAAGGTCGTGTTGTATTGATCGTGCGAGCGCATCGTCTGCAGCACCAGGTGTCCCTCCGGCGGCAGCAGATATTCGAGTTCGCGCGTGCTGAACTGCGCCCGTCCTTCGGCTGTCGCGAAAGTCCGTGTATCACGGGGCGGATTGGGCAGAACGAAGCCATATTTGTCCCGCACGCGGCGGTTGAAGTCCTCGGTGCCTTCCACGACCCGTGAGATGCGGTCGCGGATGACGTCATAGTCTTCGGCCATCGCCCTCCAGTCGATGACGTGATCGGGTCCGAAGACCGCCTCGGCGATCCGGGCCAGCAGCACCGGTTCGGCAAGGAGGTGGTCGGAGACCGGCTCGAGCCGACCTTGGGTGCGGCTGACGACCGACATGGAGTTCTCGACCGAGAGGAACTGTGCTCCTCCGGGGTGCTTGTCATCCTTGTCGGTGCGTCCGAGCGTCGGGAGGATGATCGACGTCTTGCCGTGGACGACATGGGAACGGTTGGGCTTCGTGGAAATATGCACGGTGAGGCCTGTGCGTTTGAGTCCGGCCTCCATTGCGGCGGTGTCGGAGTTGGCCATGGCCAAGTTCCCGCCCAAGGACATGAACACGTCGACGTCTCCGCGGGCCATGGCATGCATCGCCTCTGTGGAGTCATAGCCGTGCCTCCGGGGCGCATTGATGCCGAATTCGGCATCCAGGCGCTGTAGGAAGTCCTCCTTCGGCTTCTCCCAGATCCCGAAGGTGCGGTCGCCCTGGACATTCGAGTGCCCCCGCACCGGGCAGGCCCCTGCCCCGGGCTTACCGAAATTGCCCTGGAGTAAGAGCAGGTTGATGATCTCTTTGATCGTGTCGACCGAATGAGGCTGCTGCGTGATGCCCAATGCCCAGCAGAAGATCGTTGCCCTCGACTTCGCCAGCAGATCCGCGACGTGTTCGATCTCGGCTCGTTCGAGACCGGTGGCGAGCTCTGTCTCCGCCCAGTTGAGCTCCTGCCTGGCTTCCGAGTAGGCGGCGAAGCCGTCAGTGGAGGATTCGATGAACTCCCGGTCGACGACCGTTCCCGGAGTCTCTGCTTCCTTCTTCAACAGCAGGTGTCCGAGCGCTTGGAAGAGCGCTTGGTCTCCCCCGACCCGGATCTGGAGGAATTCGTCACTGGTCCGCTCCCCGTCGGCCAGCAGGCCCTTTGGCGTCTGCGGATCCTTGAAGCGGAGAAGCCCCGCCTCGGGCAGCGGATTGACCGCGACGACCTTGCCGCCGTTGCGCCGGCACTCGGCTAGCGTGCCGAGCATACGCGGATGATTCGTCCCCGGGTTCTGCCCGACGACGAAGATCAGTTCGGCTTTCTCGAGATCCTCAAGTGAGACGGTTCCTTTGCCGATGCCGATCGTCGGAGACAGTGCCGTGCCGGAGGATTCGTGGCACATGTTCGAACAGTCGGGAAGATTGTTCGTTCCCAGGCTGCGGGCAAACAGCTGGTAGAGGAACGCTGTCTCATTGGGAGTGCGACCGGAGGTGTAGAAGACCGAACGGTCGGGTTCGGTGGCGCGGAGGTGCTCGGCGATGGTCTCGAAGGCGTCGGCCCAGGAGATCGGTGAGTAGTGCGACTCCCCTTCGCGGATGATCATCGGATGGGTGATGCGGCCGGATTGGCCGAGCCAGTACTCCGTCTTCTGCTCGAGCACGGAGATGGGGTGCTGCTCCCACCAGCCGGGGGTCGCCACCCGGGTCGTGTTCTCCTCAGCGAGCGCCTTCGCCCCGTTTTCGCAGAACTCGATCTTCTTCCGATCACCGGTGATCGATTCCGGCCACGCGCAGCCTGGGCAGTCGACGCCGTCAGGCTGATTGACGCGGAACATCGACCGTACGGTCCGGCTCGCGCCGCCCTGTTTGAGTCCGCGTTCGAAGGCAACCTCGACGGCTTTGAGTCCCGCTGCCGCGGTCTTCGGTTCGCTGATGACAAGATCGTTCTCGTCGATATCATCGAATTCGACTCGGCGTCCACGTACGTTCGACACTGACGATCACCTCTGACCTCGGCGGACTTGATTCCGATGATCGTATCTGAGCCGAGTCATAGTATCCGAACCACGAGGAAAGAATCTCGCATTCCGAACATTCCGCCTGACGCTCATCGAACAACCGCCCCGGTCCACGAACAGCGAGGCGGCCCATCCAAACGTGTTCCGTCGGAATGGGCCGCCTCGATGCTGAAAAGTCAGGTCAGGGCTGAGGACTCAGAAGTCCCAGTCGTCGTCTTCCGTGTTCTCGGCCTTGCCGATGACGTAGGACGAACCCGAACCGGAGAAGAAGTCGTGGTTCTCATCGCTGCCGGGCGACAGAGCCGCAAGGATGGCCGGATTCACCTTCGTGACCTCCTTGGGGAACATCGCCTCGTAGCCGAGGTTCATCAGCGCCTTGTTGGCGTTGTAGTGGAGGAACATCTTGCAGTCCTCGGACAGTCCCACGGGATCGTAGAGATCGTGGGTGTAGGCGACCTCGTTCTCGTAGAGCTCGAACATGAGGTTCATCGTGTAGTCCTTGAGCTCCTGCTTCCGCTCTTCGGACTGCGATTCCAGACCCTTCTGGTACTTGTAGCCGATGTAGTAGCCGTGCACGGCCTCATCGCGGATGATCAGACGGATGAGGTCAGCGGTGTTCGTCAGTTTGGCGTGTGCCGACCAGTACATGGGCAGGTAGAAGCCGGAGTAGAAGAGGAAGGACTCGAGCAGCGTCGAGGCGACTTTGCGCTTGAGCGGATCGTCACCCCGGTAGTAGCTGAGGATGATATCCGCCTTCGACTGCAGGTACTTGTTCTCACGCGACCAGCGGAAGGCCTCGTCGATCTCCTTCGTCGAGCACAGGGTCGAGAAGATCGAAGAGTACGACTTCGCGTGCACGCTCTCCATGAACGCGATGTTCGTCAGCACCGCCTCTTCGTGCGGGGTGACCGCATCCGGGATGAGCGAGATCGCACCAACGGTGCCCTGGATCGTGTCGAGCAGGGTCAGACCGGTGAAGACGCGCATCGTCAGCGTCTTCTCATCGTCGGTGAGAGTCGCCCAGGACTGGATGTCGTTGCTCAGCGGGACCTTCTCCGGCAGCCAGAAGTTGCCGGTCAGGCGATCCCAGACCTCGTCATCGATCGGATCGACGACGCGGTTCCAGTTGATGGCATCGACATGCGATGCCAGAGTCAGATTCTCCAACGCTTTCTCTCTTCCCAAAGTGCTGTTCGTCGTGAGTACGTGCTGTCTGCGCGGCAGACGAAAGTCATGTGTGCGGGCCCAGCCGGCGGCTTGGAGCCCGCACGAGGCCGGCGGACCGATTCGCATCGGTCCGCCGATTCCATCATCAGAGCATGCAGGAGACGCAGCCATCGACTTCCGTGCCCTGCAGAGCGAGCTGCCGGAGCCGGATGTAGTAGATGGTCTTGATGCCCTTGCGCCACGCGTAGATCTGCGCCTTGTTGATGTCACGAGTGGTGGCGGTGTCCATGAAGAACAGTGTCAGCGACAGCCCCTGGTCCACGTGTTTCGTGGCCTCGGCATACGTGTCGATGATCTTCTCGTAGCCGATCTCGTAGGCATCCTGGTAGTACTCGAGATTGTCGTTGTCCATGAAGGGAGCCGGGTAGTACACGCGGCCGACCTTGCCCTCCTTGCGGATTTCGATCTTCGAGGCCACCGGGTGGATCGACGAGGTCGAGTTGTTGATGTACGAGATCGAACCGGTCGGCGGCACGGCCTGGAGATTCTGGTTGTAGATGCCGTGCTCGGCCACTTGAGCCTTGAGCTCGCGCCAGTCGTCCTGGGTCGGGATGTGCACGCCTGCTTCGGAGAACAGCTCGGTCACACGAGCGGTGCGCGGCTGCCAGACCTCATCGGTGTACTTGTCGAAGTATTCGCCGGTGGCGTACTTCGACCGCTCGAAGCCGGCGAAGGTCTCACCGCGCTCCTTGGCGATCTCCATCGACGCCCGCACACAGTGGTAGGCGACGGTGTAGAAGTACATGTTCGTGAAGTCCAGGCCCTCATCGGAACCGTAGTAGATGTGCTCACGAGCGAGGTAGCCGTGGAGGTTCATCTGCCCCAGGCCGATGGCATGCGACATGTCGTTGCCGCGGGCGATCGAAGGCACGGACTGGATGTTCGAGGTCTCGGCGACCGCGGTGAGTCCGCGGATCGCGGTCTCGATGGTCTGCCCGAAGTTGCTCGAGTCCATCGTCAGAGCGATGTTGAGCGAACCGAGGTTGCAGGAGATGTCCTTGCCGACGACGTCATAGCCGAGATCGTCGTCGTACTTGCTCGGTTCGGAGACCTGGAGGATCTCCGAGCACAGGTTGGACATGATGATCTTGCCGTCGATCGGGTTCGCCTTGTTGACGGTGTCCTCGAACATCACATACGGGTAGCCGGACTCGAACTGGATCTCGGCTAGAGTCTGGAAGAACTCGCGGGCGTTGATCTTCTTCTTCTTGATCGCCGCGTTGTCGACGAGCTCGGTGTACTTCTCGCTGACGTTGATGTCGGAGAAGGGCACACCGTAGACGCGTTCGACGTCATAGGGGCTGAAGAGGTACATGTCCTCGTTGCGCTTGGCCAGTTCGAAGGTGATGTCCGGGATCACGACGCCCAGGGACAGGGTCTTGATCCGGATCTTCTCATCGGCGTTCTCGCGCTTGGTGTCGAGGAACTTGTAGATGTCGGGGTGGTGGGCGTGCAGGTACACGGCACCGGCACCCTGGCGGGCTCCGAGCTGGTTGGCGTAGGAGAACGAGTCCTCGAGCAGCTTCATGACGGGGATGACGCCCGAAGACTGGTTCTCGATCTTCTTGATCGGTGCACCGGACTCGCGGATGTTTGTCAGAGCGAAGGCCACGCCGCCGCCGCGCTTGGACAGCTGCAGAGCGGAGTTGATGGACCTACCGATCGACTCCATATTGTCTTCGATGCGCAGCAGGAAGCAGGAGACGAGCTCACCGCGCTGCTTCTTGCCTGCGTTGAGGAACGTCGGGGTGGCCGGCTGGAAGCGGCCGGCGATGATCTCGTCGACGAGCTGGGTGGCCAGAGTCTCGTCTCCGCGAGCCAGGAAGAGAGCGACCATGACGACGCGGTCCTCGAAGCGTTCGAGATAGCGCTTTCCGTCGAAGGTCTTCAGCGTGTAGGAGGTGTAGAACTTGAACGCGCCGAGGAAGGTCTGGAAGCGGAACTTCTGATCGTAGGCGCGCGTCGAGAGCTGCTCGATGAAATCGAACGAGTACTGCTCCAGAACCTCGGGCTCGTAGTAGTCCTTCTCGACGAGGTAGTCGAGCTTCTCCTTGAGGTTGTGGAAGAAGACGGTGTTGTTGTTGACGTGCTGCAGGAAGTACTGCCGGGCAGCCTGCTTGTCACGCTCGAACTGGATCCTGCCGTCCTCGTCGTACAGGTTCAGCATCGCGTTGAGCGCGTGGTAATCCAGATCCGTCTCTTCGCGGATGATGTCCTCTACATTGCGGTCTTCAGCGAGCTCGCGCACAGTTTGTCCAATCCTAGGTTGACAGCGTCGACATCTTCCTGAGTGCCCAGGAGTTCGACTCGATACATGAGGGGTACTTGACACTTTGCCGCGACCTTGAAGGCCGCGCGGCAGTAGTCCATGCCGAAGTTCGTGTTTCCGGCGCCGATGACACCGACCAGATGGCGCCGGTTCTCTTCGACATTGAGGAACTTGATGACTTGTTTGGGAACAGCCCCGCGATTGCGACCGGCCCCATAGGTGGGGGTGACGAGAACGAATGGCTCATCCACTCGCAGCGTCGGCTCCTTGGTCAACGTCGGCAACCGCACTGCCGGGTGACGCAGCTTCGCGACGAAGCGGTGCGTGTACTCGGAGTTGGCGGAGAAGTAGACCAGCAGCATTGTCAGGCCACGACGGACGCAGACTGTTCGCCGGTCAGGGTGGCGATCTTGTCCGGACGGAAGCCCGACCAGTGATCGTTGTCGGTGACGACGACGGGAGCCTGCATGTAACCCATGGCCTTGACGACATCGAGGGCGTTCTCGTCGACGCTGAGATCCACCGACTTGTACTTCAGGCCCTTGGCGTCGAGAGCACGGTAGGTGGCGTTGCACTGGACGCAAGCTGGCTTGGTGTACACGGTGATCATGACGACTCCTTCATTCTGCTGTGCAGTTCGGCATTCTGATGGCTGTGACCGTGTCCCGTCAACTGCTCGATCATGATGAATATCACGAGGCGCAGGCTCAGGGGTGACCACTAGATGTTGTGTTCGGGTTAGACCTTACCCCTATATCCAGTGTTACACCAGTGTCATTTGCAGGTTCCACACCCTGTGTCATCACCGTCCACAATCGTCCACAGGCTGTGAACGACAATCATGTAGTTCGATCACCTGCGCGGACGCTGGGATCGGCGGCTTCAGGGCCGATTTTCGACCCGTTGTCCACCTCCGTTTTCCACCGCTTTCCACAGAAAAAATTTTTGCCTGTGGGCATGTCGCGGAGTCCACGACCGACGATTCCGAACTCCTTAGTGCGGCACCGATCACGTCGAGGCAGAGGCGATCATCACAGCACCTCCTCACATCCGTTCGTCGGTTCCATCGACGCTACAGCCCGGTCCTGACATGAGATGGCCGCGCTGTGAATGGCAGGTGGCGGACGGACGCACGTCGGGCACAGCACTGCTCTGTGTGTCAGCACTGCAACGTTCTCGGCTGTCGCGTGTCAGTGCCAGCCAATATGCTGGAGACCACAGAAACGCATCAGACGGCGTGGCTGAACGACCACAGTGACACCGAAAGACACGTGGCCTCGATGCACCAGTGACACCGAGAGACTGAGGGACCATGACGGCAACGGCACCGGCGAACACGCAGGAGATCGCGCACGCACAGACGATCCTCAAGGCTCTGGAGTCCTACCTCGACCATTTCGTCGTCGGGCAGCAGCGCCTGCGCGAATCCTTGCTCATCGGACTTCTCTCCAGCGGTCATCTGCTGCTGGAGAGCGTGCCGGGGCTGGCGAAGACCACGGCGGCCGCGGCTCTGGCCAATGCCGTGGACGGCAAGTTCTCCCGCATCCAGTGCACCCCGGATCTGCTGCCGGCCGACATCATCGGCTCGCAGATCTACAACGCGCACGAGGGGTCGTTCAACACCGTGCTCGGTCCCGTGCATGCGAACATCGTCCTCCTCGATGAGATCAACCGGTCGTCGGCGAAGACCCAGTCGGCGATGCTCGAGGCCATGCAGGAGAAGCAGACGACGATCGGCGGCAAACGCTTCGAACTCCCCCGCCCCTTCCTCGTCATGGCCACGCAGAACCCGATCGAGCAGGAGGGCACCTACCAGCTGCCCGAAGCCCAGCTCGACCGGTTCATGATCAAGGACCTGCTCACCCACCCGAACCCCGGCGAAGAGGTCGAGATCCTCTCCCGCCTCGACTCCGGGGTCTTCGACAAGGACTCGGTGCCCGATCCGGCCTGCTCGCTCGACGATGTCGTGACCATGCAGAGCTACGCCCGCACCGTCTACATCGACCCGGCCATCACCCGCTACCTCGTCGAACTCGTCCACGCCACCCGCAATACGACGAAGTACCTCGGCCGATTCGCCCCGTTCATCGAATACGGAGCCAGCCCACGTGCCTCCATCGCGTTCACGAACGCCGGCCGGGCGCTGGCGATGATCCGCGGCCGCAACTACGTCATCCCCGAAGACATCAAGGACCTCGCCCACCGAGTGCTGGCCCACCGCATCCAACTCAACTTCGAAGCCGCCGCCGAGAACATCACGAGCGCCCAGATCGTCGATGCACTCCTCATGGCAGTGCCCACTCCCTGATCGGCTGCCGCGATGACTGTCCTGCTCAACCGAATCAAGGCGCGGATGACCATCCACGCCCATCGGCGGACCCGGCGCCTCCTCGACGGCGACTACTCCTCGGTCTTCCACGGCCACAGCCTCGACTTCGACGATCTGCGCGACTACATCCCCGGTGACGAGATCCGCGACATCGACTGGAAAGCCACGGCCAGGCACACAGAGCCCCTGGTCAAACGCTATGTCGCCCACCGTCGGCACATCCTCGGCCTCGTCGTCGACACCTCCCGGAACTTCGACGCCGTGACCTCCGCCGGAGCCGACAAACGCCACCTGGCCATCCTCATGGCCGGGATGGTCGGCTACCTCGCCGTCCGCCACGCCGACGACGTCATGCTCATCCACGGAAACGCCGGTCACACCATCGCTTCACCGCGGAAAGGCAGCGAGGCCCACCTCGAGCATCTCCTGCAGCAGATCCTCGCCGAGACCGGCAGCGACTCCCCCGGGTCGATCAACACCCAGCTGCAGTGGATCACCAGCCATATCAACCATCGGATGCTGCTGGTCGTCATCTCCGATCAAGCTCCGCTGGGACCGGAGGCCGAAGCGACGATCCGTCGGCTGCGCGCCCAACATGAGGTCCTGTGGATCACGATCACCGACGCGGACCTCGCAGGACTGCCGTCCGCCTCGGCGCCGTTCGACGTCGCCCGACCCGACCATGGACTGCCGACCTCGGTGATGACGAAACCCGAGGTCCGACAGGAATTCGCCCTCGCCGAGGCGGCCCGCCGTCAGCAGCGCATCGACCTTCTCGCCAAGCTGGGCATCGCCCACATCGAAATCGACCATCCGAAGTCGGCCCTCGGCCGACTGCACACTCTTCTGCTGAGGCACCGCCGTGGGCCCCGCTGAACTCATCGGGCCCCTGGAGGTCTCACCGGCGTGGTACGTGGCAGCCTGCTTCGTCCTGCTGCTGGCGTGCGGAAACCTCTTCGCCCCTCTCTTCCGCGCCGCCGCCGGAGTCACCGCAGCGGACGGACCGCGCATCCCGATTCCCGTGCGCAGCACCTACCTCTCCCGCATCAGCGCCGTGGAAACGGGACTGACCGCAGAATCAGCGGACGTGCGCGAATCGGCACAGCAGCTGGCGACGATCGTGCGCGAATTCGCCCATGACGCCTGGGGCGTCAAAGCCGAGCGCCTGACCTACCGCGATGCGGCAGTCGCCGGTCTCGACGACCTCGCGCAGTGCTTGCTCGGCCTCTACGAGGCGGAGTTCGCCGAAGCCGAACCGGCCGGTCTGCAGCCTCAGATCGCCGAGGCCCGGAAGTTGGTGGCGCGATGGTCCTGATGTTCTGGTGGCTGGCGCTCATCCTGCTGGCCCTCGCCGCAGCCGCAGTCTTCTGGTTCCGCCGTCCGAAGTCGACGGAGTCCTCTTTGGCCGTGGCCCACAGCGGACGGATGACGAGCCTGCCGAGTTTCCGCAGGGCCATGCGCAGACGACTGGTGACCACGGTCGCCCTCCTCGGAGTCATCGTCCTCACCGGGCTGTCGGCACTGGCGGGAGTCGCACGTCCGGCTTGGGTGGAGACGGTCAACCCGGAGCGGAAGATGCGCGATGTCATGCTCTGCCTCGATGTGTCCGGGTCGATGCTCGGCTACGATGCCGATCTGCTGGAGTCCTACCAGGAACTCGTCGACCGCTTCGACGGCGAACGCATCGGCCTGACCGTGTTCAATGCCACCGCGGTCTCCGCATTCCCGCTCACAGACGACTACGATATGGTCCAGAACTACCTCGCCGAGGCCGAGCAGGGGTTCCGCACCTGGGGCGCAGAGGGCACCGACTACTCGTGGTCGACGTCGCCCCCGAACATCGGCGGCTCCTCACTCATCGGCGATGGACTCGTCAGCTGCGTCGACAACTTCGACCGGCAGGACGAGGACCGGTCCCGGTCGATCATCTTCGCCACGGACAATATGCTCGCCGGTGAGCCCCTCTTCGAGCTCAACGAAGCCGCCGATATCGCCGTCGACGCGAAGGTCCGCGTCTACAGCCTCTCCCCTCCCTCGGTGCTGACGACCACTCAGACGAAGGAGCTGCGATCCGTGTCCGACCGTACCGGCGGCGAACAGTTCGACATGGGTTCGGCCTCGACGATCGACCGCATCGTCGAGGAGATCCAGAGCCAGGAAGCGGCGAACACCCCCGGCCGTTCGTACACGATCGTCCACGATATGCCGGTGGTTCCGCTCGCACTCGCCGTCTTCGGCCTCGCCGGAGTGTTCGTACTGGCGTGGAGGACGAAATCATGATCTTCGATCCCGTCTTCACCTGGTTCGGCTGGGGCTTCATCGTCATCGCCCTGCTCACTGTGTGCATCATCCCCGCCATTCGCGGCGACGGAGCACGCTGGAAGTGGTTCGCCCGCATGGGTGTCGTCGCCGTGCTCGCAATCGCACTGGCACGCCCCGGGATCCCCATCAAATCCTCGACCGAGGAGTACGAGGCACGAGCCGATGTGTACTTCGTCGTCGACGTCACGACGTCGATGGCCGCTGAGGATTTCGACGGGGACGACACCCGCCTCGAGGGGGTCAAGAAGGACATGCTCGAACTCGCCGACGCCTTCCCCGGCACCCGGCTGAGCATCATCACCTTCGCTTCGACCGCAGCCACCGTGATGCCGCTGACGACCGACCACGCCGCCTTCGCCTCCGCCGTCGACGTCCTCGAACCCGAATCATCCATGAATTCCAGAGGCTCATCGATCACCGAGGCCGGTGAGGAGCTCGATAAGCGGATGACCTCGAACGATGAGGACCGTCCGGAGAACAAGAACGTCGTGTTCTACTTCGGCGACGGTGAGCAGACCGTATCGGAGAATCCGGAGTCGTGGTCGCCCTTCGCCTCCCGCATCGACAGCGGCGCCGTCTTCGGATACGGCACCGATCAAGGCGGGAAGATGCGCGACAGCCAGCCGTTCGGCTACGGGTCCGGTGTCGGTGATCCCGGCAATGCCCCAGGAATCGGTGACCCCGATGACCCAGATGACGATCAGGCACCTCCCGAGTACATCCAGGACCGCAACGGCAATCCGGGGATCTCGAAGATCGACGAGGGCAACCTGCGCCAGATCGCCTCGGACCTCGGCGTCGATTACCACCACCGGGACGGAAACGGCGCGATCTCCAGCGTCTACACCGCCCCGAAGTACGATCAGGCCCTGGTGAAGAAGGACGGCCGGGTCACCGTCGACGAATACTATTGGGTCCCGCTCATCCTCGTCTTCGCGTGGATCGCCGTGGAGCTCGTCTTCGGAGTCCGCGAATACCTTCGCCTCAAGGCGATCACCCCCAAACGCCCTCGCCGAGGCGGCCCACCCGGTCCCGGAGGCCCGCTTGGTCCCGGAGGTCCGTTTGGTCCCGGGGGCCCACCAGGTCCCAGCGGATCGGTTCCCTACCAGCCGGTGCCCTATCAGGGAGGTCAGCGATGAACCGCCTGAAGAATCTGTGGTCACGGCTGCGTCGGATCACGAAGATCAACCTCATCCTCGGCACGATATTCGCCCTGGTGTTCGGCTATATCGCCATGGCCACATACTTCGGAACAGCCTCGCAGGTCAGATACACCTCGAATGACTTCCCCGGTGCCAAGAAGGCGGCGACGGCGTTCCTACGGGTCAGCCCGTTCCAACGCCATATCGGCTACTTCAACCGCGGCACCGCCGAGGCGGCCGTCGGCGACTACGACGCTGCCCAGACCGATCTCGAAGCCGCCTTGGAGATCGCTCCGACCTCGGCCGAATGTGCTGTGCGGATCAACCTGTCCTTTGTCTATGAGAAGCAGGCAGATCAGATCGCCTCCCAGGACCCCGACCAGTCGCAGGAACTCTACGACCGGTCACTGAAGACCCTCGAAGACGCGCCCGAGGAATGCCAGCCGAAGAAGAGCGAAGAGAAGCAGAAGAGCAGCCAGGCGAAGGAACGCGTCGAGGACAAGAAGCAGGGCGGGCAAGCCAAGGAGGAGGGAACCGACGACAGCGAGTCCGAGGACGAGGACTCGCAGGAGAAGGACTCCGGGGACGAGAAATCCTCCGGAGATGAAAGCCAGGATCCCGGGGAAGATGAGGAGAAGCCGGACGATTCCTCAGGCAAGTCCGAACGTGAGAAGAAGCGGGACGAGCTGGAGAAGCGCCGCGAGGACTCCGAACGACAGCAGCAACAGCAGGGTCCCGGCGGCGAGGGAGGCCGGTCGACCCCGGAGAAACCCTGGTGATCCTCGTCGACGAAGTCTGACCCCTCCGGGGCGTGGTGGCAGCGCTGACCCGCTGTGACATCATGAGTCCATGAACGCCTCCGACCCCGCTGCTTCAGATTCTGCGTCCACCTCCGCGCCCGGGACTTCGTCCTCGAGCGCATCCGGCTCCACCGCTTCGGCCTCCGCACCCTCGGCACCGTCACCGCGGCTGCGGGCCGCTCTGGAGACCTTCCCGCCCTATGTTCCGGGCAAGCCTCCCCGCCAGGTCGAGGGCCTCGAGTCGTTCAAACTCTCCTCGAACGAGAACTTCCTGCCTCCCCTGCCGGCAGTGCTCGAAACCATGGTCGCTCACGCGACGAACCCCGCGCTCTACCCCGACGACGCGGCACTGGCGCTGCGCCAGGGACTGGCCGACCGCCTCGGTGTCGGACTGGATCAGCTCGTCGTCACCACCGGTGCCAGCGAACTGCTCGTCGCGCTGACCCAGATCACCTCGGACGCCACCACCGAGGCGATCTATCCGTGGCCGTCGTTCGAGATGTATCCGCAGACCACCGGGCTCGTCGGGTCCACCCGCCGCGAAGTGCCGCTGACGGCCGAGGGTCGCCACGACCTCGACGCGATGGCGGCGGCGATCACCGAAGACACCCGTCTCATCATCCTGTGCTCACCGAACAACCCGACCGGCCCGGTGCTGCGCGACGACGAGGTCCGCGCCTTCCTCGATAAGGTGCCTGACCACGTTCTCGTCGCCCTTGACGAAGCGTACTGGGAGTTCGCCACCGAACCCGGGCGAGCCGATGGACTCGGTCTTGTCCGCGACTATCCGAATCTCGTTCTGCTCCGCACCTTCTCCAAGGCACACGGACTCGCCGGGCTGCGTGTCGGCTACGCCGTCGCCCGTCCGCCGGTCATCGAAGGACTGCTCAAGGCCGTCATCCCCTTCGGCGTCACCGATCTCAGCCAGGCCGCCGCCCTCGAATCCCTCAATCATTGGGACGAAGTGCTCGAGCGGGCCGGCGAGATCGCACAGACCCGCGATGCCTTCGCAGCTGCACTGCGCGAACAGGGCTGGGAGGTGCCCGAAGCACAGGCGAACTATGTCTGGCTGCCGTTGGGTGAAAAGTCTGGTGCCTTCGAAGATGCCTGCGTCGAACAGGCCGTGGCGGTGCGCAACCTCGGGGCCGGTGTGCGCATCAGCATCGGCGAAGACGAAGCCCTGGCCCGGGTGCTTGAGATCGCCGAACGCTTCCGCATCGAACACTTCGAGGACTGAGCGGAGAGCACCGCCGCGCGGAACACCGTGCCGAGCGGTCGGTGAGAGGTGTGCCTAGAGTTCAGCGAGTTCGAGTGCCAACGACACGGCCTGCAGCGTTTCGGCACGGGAGAGGTCCCGGCCGAGCAGCTTCTCGATCTTCGCCAACCGCGCCCGCACCGTGTGCCGGTGCACTCCCAACTCGGCGGCGATGCGCTCGCGTGCCCCGGACGCGGCGATGAAGGCCCGGAGGGTCTCCAACAGCTCCTGACCGCCGCGGGCCCGAAAGAGTTCGCCGAGAATCCGATCGACGAATCGGTCGGCAGCCTCCTCATCGACCGCCGACAGCAGCGCCCTGACCTCGGAGGCCTCGGACTCGTGCTGGGTCCGCCACAGCATCCATGTGTGATGGAGCTGACCCAACGGCAGCCTCTTCTCCGCAAGCACGTCCAGGCCGGTGACCTCGGCGGCCCGCGTCACCAGCTCATCGAGTCCGCGTTCCTGCGCCCCGACCACCCCGAGCAGCGAACCGGTGCGAGTGAGCAGGCTCCGGCCGACGATATCGGCGATGAGGCGTTCGGCGGAGTCCCCACGGACACCGCCGAAGATGCGCATCCCCACCGTCGCCACCGGTGCCAACCCCGTCACCCGGGTCCACTCCCCACGTGCTTCGTCGTCACTGAGATCGGCGTCGAAGAGCAGCGCGCGACCGGAGGGAACGGGCAGATCCGCCAACGACATCGCCAACAGCGCCGAGGCGGTCGACAGCAGCAGGGCACGCGTCTTCGGAGATCCGGCTGCCTCGGCGGGGGTGAGGATCCACCCGAGCGGATGATCACCTCCGATCGGAACGGCCTCGACGATCCGCGAACCGGTGCGGATCAGGCGAGGCCCCGACGTCGGCTTCAATGACTCCTCGATGAGTGCCGAACGCACGTCTTCCTCGGCGTCGTCACCGCTCAACGCCCTGCCTGTCGGCGAGACGAACCGGACCGGAGCCTTCAGCGTCTCTGCCAGATCGGCCACAAGCGCCGCAGGCCCCTCCCCGGCCAATGCGGTTGCGAAACGGCGGGCGGCGCTGCTCGCCCGGGTCAGCTCTCGGTTGGTCTCGGCCTCACGCATCCGGGTGAAGGCATCGACGACGGCGACGAACGGAACCGGCTCGGGCACGCCGAACAGCGCCAGCCCCGCCTCCTGCGCGGCGGCGACGAGCTTCGGCGGAACCTGCTGCCACGGCAGGTCGGAGCCCAGCCCGATGCCGAGCGCATGCACGCCGACAGCTTTGAGGCGGCGCACATAGTCCCCGACCGTGTCCCCGCCGAGGTCCTGACCGACCCCGATCGTCAGCAGCACCTCACCGCCGGCAAGCCATTCGTCGACCTCCGGCAGCTCCGAGGAGTGCACGATCGTGACGTTCTGCTCCGCTGCGGTGGCCGAATCGACGATGACTTCGAGCGCGAGTTCTGCGCGTGACCAGATCTGTTCCAAGGTGACCATGCACCCGATTCTATCCATGATGGACAGTAGTGGTTTCAAATGCTCCCCTACGGATATCGGTGTTGTGTGACGCACGTCCTAGGCTGAGGGCATCACCTCCGGCCCGTTCGGGTCGGGTCAGCCGCTACGACGAAGGAGCAAGCCAGTGACGTCTCAGCCGCTCGGCCCAGCCGACTACAGCAAGACACCCCGCTACGCAGGACCCCCGACGTTCGGACTGCTGCCGCGCATCGACGAGGTCGAAGCCGAGCGTCCCGGCGAGAAGATCGACGTCAAGGTCATCGGCATTCCCTTCGACGCCGGCGTCAGCTACCGTCCCGGTGCCCGCTTCGGACCCGCTCACATCCGCCAGTCCTCGAAGCTGCTGCGCCCCTACAACCAGGCCACGAACGTCCACCCGTTCACCTGGCAGCAGGTCGCCGACTGCGGTGACCTCGGCGTCAATCCCTTTGACATCGAAGAGGCCATCACCACCGTCGAGGCCAACGCCGACGCCATGCGCGCCGACGGGGCCAAGCTGCTCACCCTCGGCGGGGATCACACCCTGGCCTTGCCGAACCTGCGCTCGCTGCACAAGACGCATGGCAAGATCGCCGTGCTCCACTTCGATGCGCACCTGGACACCTGGGACACCTACTTCGGTGCGCCCTACACCCACGGCACTCCCTTCCGCCGCGCCAGCGAAGAGGGCCTCATCGACATGACCGCTTCGATGCACATCGGCATCCGCGGTCCCCTCTATGGGAAGAAGGACCTCGAGGATGATGAGGTGCTCGGCTTCCAGATCATCCGCAGCGACGAATACCAGTTCACCTCCGTCCAGGACGTCGTCGCCCGGATGCGGGGTCGCCTCGGCGACGCTCCGGTCTACCTGTCCGTCGACATCGACGTCCTCGATCCGGCGGCCGCACCCGGCACCGGCACCCCCGAGGCAGGTGGAATGACCAGCCGTGAGCTGCTCAACTCGATCCGCGGGCTCCAGGGACTCAATGTCGTCGGCGCCGAGATCGTCGAAGTCGCCCCCGCCTACGACCATGCCGAAGTCACCGGACTCGCCGCCGCTCATGTCGGCTACGAGGTCCTGTCCCTCTGGGCGGCGGAGAACAACGGAGTCACCGCTCCCTCCGGGCCCGCCGGCGATGCTCTCGGAGTCTGAATGAGCACCGAACAGAACGTCCGCAACGGCGGTCGCGCGGTCGTGGCGACCCTGGCCGCCCACGGTGTCGACACGATCTTCGGCATCCCCGGCACCCACAATCTCGAGTTCTACCGGCATCTGCCGGAGTTCGGGATCCGCGCCGTGACTCCCCGCCACGAGCAGGGGGCAGGCTACGGTGCCGACGGGTACTTCCTCGTCTCGGGCAAGCCCGGGGTCGTCATCACGACCTCGGGGCCGGGGCTGACGAACGTCATCACCGCCGCCGCGACCGCCTATGCCGAGTCCCGACCGATGCTCATCCTCTCCCCCGGTGTGCCCACCGGGTTCGAGCGCGCCGACGTCGGCATGCTGCACGAGACGAAGGACTCCTCCGGTGCGGTGGGCCACCTCCTCGTGTCCTCCCAGCGCACCCGCACTGCCGAAGGTGCAGCCCAGGCCGTCGCCGAGGCGTTCGCCATGTTCGACTCGGCCCGTCCCGGACCCGTGCATATCGAGGTTCCCCTCGACGTGCTCGAGGGCGCGTGGAACGGCAGCGTTCCGGTCCCGTTCGCAGGTCGCCGTCCCGGACTCGATGATCATGTGGTGTCCCGTGCCGCCGAGGCGATCCGTGCGGCGAAGCGTCCGCTGATCATCGCCGGCGGCGGTGCCAGGGGCGCCCACGCCGAGGTGGCTCGTCTCATCGAGGGCCTCGACGCTCCCCTGGCGACGACGGCCAACGGCAAGGGCATCGTGTCCGAGACGCATCCTCTGTCGTTGGGTTCGAATGTGCGCTTCCCCAGCGTGCAGGCCGAATCCGCGGCGGCAGATGTGCTCATCGTGCTCGGCTCCGAATTGGCCGACTCCGACCTGTGGGGCGGGGTCATCGGTGCGCAGACGAGCATCGGTGTGCGTGATGAGTCTGCCGGACAGACCGTCATCCGCTGCGATATCGACCCCGACCAGCTGAACAAGAACCTGCCCGGGGACATCCTCGCCTGCGCGGACACTGGCGAGTTCCTCACCGCGCTCATGAGCGCACTCGGAATCGGAAACGACAGTGCCGCCTCGGCCAGCGCCGCCTCGGCGAAAGATGACGGAACGGAATCGTCCGAACGACACGGATCGGCCGCCTCGGCGAAGGAATCCGGGGCCGATCGGGTCGCCCGGATCCGAGAGACCTGGGCCACCGATTTCGACTTCGAGGCGATCGGCGCCCGAGTCACCCGGCTCGTCGAAGAAGGTGCGGGATCGACCGTCGTCATCTCCGGTGACTCCTCGCAGGTCACTTATGACGGCACGGTGCACGCGCTGACGGCGAGCACGCCCGATCAGCTGCTCTACATGCCGGGATTCGCCACTTTGGGCTACGGCATTCCCGCCGCCCTCGGAGCGAAGGTCGCCGATCCTGCACGACCGGTCGTGTGTATCCTCGGCGATGGTGCGGCCATGTTCTCCATCCAGGAGCTCATGACCGCTGCCGAGCTGGGGCTGGGCATCCCCTTCGTCGTCGTCGACAACGGCGGATATGCGGAGATCGAGGGTCAGATGGTCGACCGCGACATCGAACCCTTCGCTGTCAGACTCGCCCGTCCGGACTTCGCGAAACTCGGCGAGTCCATGGGCGGGGCCGGGGTGACGATCGCCGAAGCGGACATCGATTCCGCTCTGCCGCAAGCCATCGCCGAGGCGCTCGATCGCACCGTTCCCACCGCCATTCACATCACCGTCGGTCACTGAGCCGATCCAACAGAAAGGGTCGCTGTGGACTCTTTGGTAGTCATCATCTATCTCGCCGCCATGGTGGGATTCGGAGTCTGGGGCCGCTTCAAGGCCCATAACCAGGAGGACTTCCTGGTCGCAGGGCGCCGCCTCGGCGGACTGCTGTACACCGGCACGATGTCGGCCGTCGTCCTCGGCGGCGCGTCGACGATCGGCGGAGTCGGCCTCGGCTACACGGCTGGGCTGTCGGGAATGTGGCTCGTCTTCGCGATCGGCTTGGGCATCATCGCGCTCTCGCTGTTCTTTGCTCCGAAGATTCAGAAGCTCGAGATCTACACGGTCTCGCAGATGCTCGAACTCCGCTACGGCAAGGGCTCCCGCTTCGTCTCCGGAGCGATCATGACCGCCTACGGTCTGATGATCTCGACGACGTCGACAGTCGCCTACGCCACGGTCTTCCATGCCCTGTTCGATCTCAACAAGGTGTGGTCGGTGCTCATCGGCGGCGGCATCGTCATCCTCTATTCGATGCTCGGCGGCATGTGGTCGATCACGCTGACGGACTTCGTGCAGTTCTTCATCCAGACGATCGGCATCTTCCTCATCATGCTGCCCATCGTGCTTTCGAAGTCCGGAGGCATCTCCGAGCTGTTCTCCTCGCTGCCCGAATCGCACACCTCACCGGTGGGCATCGGCTGGGAGGCAATCCTCGGCTACATCCTCATCTACACCCTCGGACTGCTCATCGGCCAGGACATCTGGCAGCGCGTGTTCACCGCCCGCAGCCCGGGTGTGGCCAGGTGGGGCGGCTTCTCCGCCGGCGTCTACTGCCTGCTCTACGCTGTCGCCGGTGCGCTCATCGGCATGGCCGCGACGAAGATCGTGCCCGGCATCGAAGTCCAGGACGATGTGTTCGTCGCCGTCGTCGATGCCTCGATGTCTCCGGTGCTCGCCGGAATCGTGCTCGCTGCGGCCCTGGCCGCGATGATGTCGACGGCCTCGGGCTCGCTCATGGCCGCCTCGACCGTCTGCCGTCAGGACATCGTCGAACCGATCCTCGCCCGCAAGGACATCGTTCCTGAACGCGGCGACGGCGACGGTGCGGGAGCCGGCTCGGGTGCGAAGTCGACGCTCGTGCGATCGCTGGTGCGCGAGACCGGAGATGAGATCCGCGACTCGCGCATCTACCTCATCGTGCTCGGCGTCGTCACGCTGGTGCTCGCGATGATCATGCCCAGCGTCGTCGAGGCGCTCACCGTGGCCTACAACCTGCTGGTGGCCGGTCTGTTCATCCCGATCCTCGGCGGTCTCGTGTTCAAGCGCGGAACGATCGTCGGCGTCATGGCCGGCATGATCCTCGGCGCCGTGACCACCGTGGTCGTCATGATCGTGGCGGGCATCTACGCCAACGAGGCCATCTACCTGGGCCTCATCGCCTCGCTGGTCGGCTACCTCGTCGGGTCCTTCGCGTCGAAGCCGACCTCGCCCGAGGTCATGGCCGCCTGGAAGGAACGCATCACCCGCTAATTGCTACCTGACGGCGGCCCAGCAACCTCGCGCGAGGTTGCTGGGCCGCCGTCAGGTAGTTCTAGGACCTCGCTCGACTTGGTGTCTCAGACCACAGTCACTTATATTCGAAGAGTCAGGCTGAGCCGCCCGCGGCAGCCCCCGGGAATGGGTGCCCAGGGCGAGGACACATCAGCCGGTGCTCGAAAAAGGAGCACGAAGCCGCAAACCGCGCGTGTGAGACATATATGGATCCCTCATTTCCATATCTCATTCGCGAAAGGCCTGCCATGGCTCATACCTCCGCGCACGTCGCGCACACCCTTGCCGCCCACATCGACGAGGTCTTCGGCCTCATGGGCAACGGCAATGCCTACTTCCTCGACGCCCTGCTGCGTAACACCTCGGCAACCTACACCGCCGTCCGCCACGAGGCCGGAGCCGTCGTCGCCGCCGACGCCCACTTCCGCACCTCCGGGCGGATCGCCGCGGCCACCACCACGTATGGTGCCGGGTTCACGAATACGCTCACCGCCCTCGCCGAGGCGGCACAAGCCCGGGTTCCCCTCGTCCTCGTCGTCGGGGATGAGCCCACGTCCGGTCCCCGCCCATGGGACGTCGACCAGATCGCCATGGCCTCCGCCGTGGGTGTGCGCACCTACACCGTCGGTCGGGTCGATGCCGCCGCAGCTACCGTGACCGCCATCGAGCATGCGCTGACCTACCGAATGCCCGTCGTCCTGGCCATTCCCTACGATGTGGCGACTCTGGACCTCGGTGAGATCCCGGCTGTGCCCGGCCCCAGTCGTCCCTCGCCGATGGCACCGACCGGCGAATTCGCACATGCGGCTCTTGATCGCCTTGCCGCCGATCTGTCTGGAGCGAAACGTCCCCTGCTGCTCGCCGGCCGCGGTGCCTGGTTGGCCGGAGCCGAGTCCGAACTCGGTGAACTCGTGGACATCACGGGAGCACTCACCGTGACGACCGCGCTGGGACGCAACATCTTCCCGGCTGCCGAACACGATTTGGGAGTCGCCGGCGGATTCGGTGCCCCGGCCGCGATGGAGCGCGTCCGCGAGGCCGATGTGGCCGTGGTCTTCGGAGC
The DNA here is from genome assembly GCF_056837565.1 of Brevibacterium sp. OS20. Taxonomy (NCBI): domain Bacteria; kingdom Bacillati; phylum Actinomycetota; class Actinomycetes; order Micrococcales; family Brevibacteriaceae; genus Brevibacterium; species Brevibacterium sp. OS20. The sequence goes on from NZ_CM166367.1 coordinate 2,918,053, forward strand.
CTCGCTCAATCAGTTCACCATGCGTTTCGGAGACCTCTTCCATCCCTCGACGGCGGTATGGCAGATCGACACCGACGACCGCGCCACGAACGCCCGAGTCGGAGGCTTCATCCGCGCCGATGCGAAACTCACCGCCGCCGAACTCATCGCGCGCCTGGCGGCGACCGGCGCAGGCAGTGCTGGGGGTTCGGACAGTGCCGACGAACGCTGGCACGATTCCGTCGACACCGCTGCCGACCGTGCCTACGTCGTCGGGTCGGAGCTCGCCGACGATGGTCGGCTCGATCCGCGTGCGGCGGCGAACCGCCTCGGCGAGGTTCTGCCCGAGGATCGGGTCGTCGTCTCCGACGGCGGACATTTCATCGCCTGGGCGAACATGTTCTGGGAGCCCAGTGCACCCGATCGGCTGGCGATGGTCGGCACCGCCTTCCAATCGATCGGACTCGGTTGGCACAGCGTCGCCGGGGCCGCCCGCGCAAACCCGGACTCGACGATCGTGCTCACCACCGGTGACGGCGGCGGAGCCATGGCACTGTCCGACCTCGACACCGCGATCCGGGTGGCCGGCGGTCGCGGTCTGGCCGTGGTCTTCAATGACGCGGCCTACGGTGCCGAGGTCAACCTGTACGGGCTCAAGGGGTTGGAGAAGTCGCCCATGCTCATCGACGAGATCGATTTCGCGGCCCTCGCGACGGCCGCCGGTGGGCACGGGGTCGCCGTCCGCACCCTGAGCGATCTCGCCGTGGTTGAGGAGTGGAAGTCCCGCCCAGTGGACGAACGGCCTTTCCTGCTCCTCGACCTGCGGATCTCCGGCGAGATCATCGCACCGTACCAAGAAGAGGTCATCCGCGTGAACTCGTGAAGGCGCCCGGCCGGTTGCGCAGCTGGTGGCGGCCCTGGTTCAGACACTGGTCTTGCTGTGCCGACCGGCCCCAGGTGACGAGGCGCCACAGCTTCTCCAGCGGGCCCTGTCCGAAACAGCGCAGCCACAGAGTTGAGACGACGACCTGAACGATGATGATCGCGGCGCAGATGACGAGTCCGGCGACGTATCCGCCGCGGTCCTCGAACCGGGCGAGATCGGGCGCTGCCAGCCGAACGGCGACAAGGATGACAGTGGCGCCGACGTAATTGCTCAGCGCCATCCGACCCAGCGGTGCGAATACGGACTTCAGGACCGCCTCGGCGGGGGTGCGCAGGAGCAGCAGGATGGCGAGGATATAGGTCAGGGCCATACACAGGCCCAGGCCGGCATTGATCCACTGGTCGACGTGACGGGTCGTATAGTCCGTCACGGAGAAGCCGACGACCGTCACGATCAGTGCGAGACCACCGGCGATCGCGACTCGTCCCGGGCGGTTGAGGACGGAACGGAGGAAATCGCTGCCGCCGATGGCGAAGCCGAGCAGGAAGAGTCCGGGGATGACGGCCATTCCGCCTCCGGTGGCCACTCCGGCGATGAGCAGAACGACGCCCAGGATCGCAGTGACGACGTTCCGCCACCGGTCGGCGATCCACGTGGCCGGCAGCAGGAAGACGATCCCGGCGAGCGCATATGGAAGCAGCGCCTCGCCGGGTTGGAGGAGCTGATGGAGCCCACCGAGAATGCCGAGGAAGGCGAACCGGCGCAGCAGAGCCAGGCGCGGTCGGTGGCTGCGGTTCCGGGCGGACAGCCACATGAGTCCGAACCCGATTCCGAAGAGGAACGAGAAGATCGGGAAGAAGCGGTTCTGCACGAAGTCTTCGTAGAAACGGTAGAAGTCGAGGCCCCCACCCTCGACGCCGAGGCCGAAGATCGGCGGCAGGTTGACCAGCAGGATCCCGCACAGGGCGAACCCGCGGATGACGTCGAGTGCGGCGATGCGGGGTCGAGATCGGATATCTGCGGGCCGCGCGGTGTCGGCGAGCCTCGCCGAGTCGGCAGGGCTCACGTTGTCGGCAGGGCGTGTGGTGTCGGATTGAGGTCGTGTCATGGCTTCTATCCTTCCCGGATCGATGACCTGGCACATCGGCCGTGCGACCGAGAATCGACGAACGGGGTCGGCCATTCGGCTGATCCCGGCACGACTGGCGGGGTGAGGTGGGCGCAACGGTTGGGGCGGTTGGGGCCGGTGAGGCGACTGCAGCGTGGGAGAAGAGTCCGCGCTCCTCAGCCGTTGGAGTTCATGGCCCCGGATTCCCACATCCGGGCGGCGATCTCGACGCGGTTACGGGCATCGAGTCTGGCCTGGATGCTGCCCAGGTGGGTCTTCACGGTGCCGAGTGAGATGAAGAGCTCGGCGCAGATCTCCTGGTTCGTCCGTCCCACGGCGACGAGCTTTGCGATCTCGGTCTCCCGATCGCTGAGGCTGTCGATGCGCGCGGTCTCCGACCGGGGTGCGGCGGTGCGCCGTCGGAGCAGGTCGAGAGTGAGCGAGGGGGAGATGAGCGCATCGCCGTTCGCCGCCGCTCGGACTCCGGCGAGCAGGAGGTCGGCTCCGGCGTCCTTGAGCAGGAATCCGCTGGCTCCCCCGGCGAGAGCCGCATCGACATAGTCATCATCGTCGAAGGTGGTGACCATGATGACCTGCGAATACGGAGTCAGTCGCGGAAGCGCAGCCAAACCGTCGAGGCGCGGCATGCGAATGTCGAGCAGCACCACATCGGGCTGTTCGCGTTTGACAAGAGCGATCGCGTCGACGCCGTCGGCGGCTTGCCCGGTGACGCGGATATCGGCTTCGGCGTCAAGGATGAGTGAGAATCCCATCCGCACCATCTCCTGATCGTCGATGACAGCGACGGTGATCATCGGCTCTCCCCTGTTCGGTGGTCGTTCACTGGATTGAGCGGCAGCCGCGCGACCACGCTCCATCCTCCCCCGGGTTCGGATCCCGCCTCGATCCTCCCACCGAGGTGGCTCACCCTCACGCGCAGACTGTTCAGTCCCGTGCCGCTACCGGCACCGACCCCACCGGAACCGGGTTCGTTGGTCACGGTCATGGTCAGGGTGCCGAGAACGTCGGGCCCGGCGAGGTTTTCGGCTGAGTCAGTCGGGGTGGCGGGCTCGATCATGACGGTGACCGTCACCGGAACATCGGCGCCGGCGTGACGGCGCACGTTCGTCAGGGATTCGACGAGGACACGGTCGAGGACGGGCCAGACCGGGGCGGCCACCTCGGTGGGGGTGTCGATTGTGATCGTCGCGGACTTGCCGAACGCCGCGACCCGGTCACGCAGAGCCTGCGGGCCCGAAGCGATCGGGGTGCGGGAAGCGGTCTCCGCGCCAGAATCGGACACCGTTCCCGCAGCGGTGACGGGTGAGGCATCGGTTCGCGTGTCGCTGCGGGCGTCGGAGACGAGGCGGCGGATCTCCTCGAGCGCGCGGGTCCCCGAATCTTCGATCTTCGCCAGGGCCGTTGTTCTCAGGTCCGGGCTGTCGCTGCGCCCGGCGGCTTGGGCGAGCACGACGATTCCGGTCACCTCGTGGGCGATGAGGTCGTGGAGTTCGGTGGCGATGCGACGTCGTTCCGCCTCGGTGGCGGTGGCCTGTCGTTCGATCAGGGTACGGTCATTCGATCGCAGCATCAGACCGATCGCGATCGCGGCGATGATCAGGGCGAACACCATGAGTGCGAAGGTCGCACCGTCGGCCATGACCAGGGGACAGACGATGTTCGCGACTGCGAGAACGACAATGGAGGCGATGCTCATCCGGCCCGAGGATGCGCGCGTGAGCATCGCCAGCACCGTCAGGCTCAGCCACAGAGTCGTCAGACTCAGTGTGGCGGCGACGGCGGCCAGGGCGAGGCCACCGAGCAGTCCGAGGACGGCCCACTCCAGCCGTGCAGACCGTCCCGGACGCAACTGGGCTCGAATGAGGATGGGCAGGCCGACGGCCACGGCGATGACGTTGCCGAGGATCAGTGACCAGCCGCTGCCGATGAACAGTTCCAGGGCGAAGGTCAGCGGGACCGGGATCAGCCACAGCCAGGTGAGGAGTCGTCTCATTTGCTCACAGTCTAGTCAACGCCGGATGCCAGGTTCTGGTTTCTCGGGTTCGGCATTGTCGTGCGCTGCGCTGACCGTATCAGCGGCAGTCGGTGTCAGCGTATTCGACCTCGACAACCACGCCATCGTCTCCCGCGGACACGTTCCGCACTTCGGCCGCCTGCGGCAGGGCGCGGTCGGTGAGGAAACGCTCGTCGGCGAGGACATCGAGCCGGTTGCCTTCCGCCCGGGCGGAGAAGGTCACCCTCTTGCCGTCGATGGTGGCCACCTCGGTGTAGGAGTCATCGGGATTCTTCACCGGCCGGACCTGGCCTGACGGGTAGTCGAAGGTGATGAAGCGGGTGAGCCGGTCGGCGTGGCCGTCGACGAGGCGGTGGACGAGGACCTGATCCTTGTTCGTTCCCTTCGCTGGGTCGAGATCGACGTAGCTGAGGTCTGCGGTGTGCTGTGCAGCGTAGAGGAGGTAGGGGCGACCGTGGACGTCGATCGTGTCGGGTGTGATCGCGCAGCCGTCCAGGTAGTCGGCGACGTCGGCTTCGAGTGCGACTTTCGCACGGTTCTCAGCCACAATGAGTCCGCCGATGAGGGCGATGAGGATGATGACGATGGTGCCGAGGGCGATGAGTGCCTTCTTCATGAGTGTGGAGCGTCCTTATCGGATCGGAGTGAGCAGTCACTGTGCTGGGCCGGGGTTTCACAGCCGGCGCGTGGCTGCTGTCTGACACCCTCGATCCTTCCCGTTTCGGGGAGGCCGAGCCTCGGCCGAATGGCTGATCGTGATCGGCCGAGTGGTCGGAACTCCCGGGTCTCGCAAGGGCGTCGCGAAGAGAGTGCCCAGACAACGGTATGGCGGTCGTCTCTGGGGAGGTCGTCGCCGTGGCAGATCAGTCGTCCGCGGATCGCGCCGCGCGGTTGGCCGTCGTCCAGACTCTGACAAAGAGGCCGAGGATGAGCAGCCACCCCGAGACTGCGAGAACGGCTCCGACTGCCTTCGGCCAGGCGAATTTCTCAACGCTCAACAGTGCAATCGAGAACCCGACGGCGATGATGCTGATGATGATGAGCACGGGAATCGCCGCACGGTGGCCAGCTTTCCAAGAAGCCTCGGACCGCAGCGTCAGCGCCGACCGGATTCCGATTGCACGATTGCGGGGCAGACGGTCGCCGCGGATGACCAACACGAGAACGACGCAGACAACGGCGAGGAGCAGATAGCCGATCAGCGGCGGATAGAACATCGTTGCCGGTCCCCTCTCTGAACTCGGATCCACCGTATCTCATCGGGGCTGAACCCAGCCGCTCTCCAAAGGACAGATGGGAACGGCCCTGTCCGGCCGCCTCGGCGATGGTGTTCACCGGTGTCGATGTGGTGAAACTGCAGGTCTGGGGATATCCGGACAGCGAAAAGCCCCGGATCCTTGCGGAATCCGGGGCTTAGACACGTGGAGATGGCGGGAATCGAACCCGCGTCCGTCGGCAGATTGTCAGGACTTCTCCGGGCGCAGTTCGTGAATTAGTGTCTTAGGTTCTGGCTATCGCACGAACACGTAAGCCAACGAACGGAGTTGAGTGAAAGTCCCTCAGGCACCCCCAACATGTGCCTGAAGCAGTGGCCTCTTAAGCGACGCCAGGATCTAGAGCAGAGGCAACTCTAGGCTGACGGATTCGCAGCTCGCGCTCTATCAGGCAGCGAGGGCGAAATCGGTGCGGTTGTTAGACTTAGCACCTATTGTTTTGCAGAGGACATTAACGAGATGACTCTGCATTCTCGGCCCGCTTCTCCCGACGCAGTGTCCAACGTCGAAACCGATCATCCCCATATTCTGTTACCAATCCTGATCAGCTGTTTCATCCGCCGAGGCGGCTGCTGGCGCCGATCAGATACTCCAGCATACTCGTACAACGCAGACCGAGCCAATTGCATTCCCTGAACTCCGCGAATACGTGACCGGACGCGCTCGGATGCGCTCGGACCGCCTCGGCGACGGAGCCGAGAGACGGTGGAGATGGCGGGAATCGAACCCGCCGTCGACCAACCCTTACAGGTACTGCTTGGACTTCATGGCGCGTTCGGCTTCGCGTTTGTCCTGCGCTTCGCGCAGTGCCTGTCGCTTATCCCATTCGCGCTTGCCGCGGGCCAGGGCGATCTCGACCTTGACGCGTGAGCCGTCGAAGTACAGCTCCAGCGGGACCAGGGTCCGGCCGGATTCCTTGACTTTCTGCGAGATCTTGAGGATCTCCTCGCGGTGAAGCAGCAGCTTACGACGGCGGCGGGCCGAGTGATTCGTCCACGTCCCCTGCAGGTATTCGGGAATGTAGACGTTCTCCAGCCAGGCCTCATTCTGGAAGATGAGGGCAAAGCCGTCGGTGAGCGAGGCTCGGCCTTCGCGCAGCGATTTCACCTCGGTGCCGGTGAGTACGAGTCCGGCCTCCCACGTGTCTTCGATGTGGTAGTCGTGGCGCGCCTTGCGGTTCCTCGCAATGACTTTCTTGCCTGTGTCCTTCGGCATGACCGGCCTCCTCTCTGCTCCCGATAACCTGTGCACGCGTTTGCGGGCACAGCCATCAATTCTATCCCATCGCCGCCCTTCCGCACGCCCGTCCCCTCCCAGAACTACCTGACGGCGGCCCAGCCACCTCGCGCGAGGTGGCTGGGCCGCCGTCAGGTAGCAATTAGAAGATGAAGGGTTTGGGATCGACGTAGCCGCCGTTCTCCATGATCTCGAAGTGCAGGTGGCAGCCGGTCGACGCTCCCGTCGTACCGGAGTACGAGATGATGTCGCCCTTCTTGACCCTCTGCCCGTCATGGACCTTGAGCTTCGTGTTGTGGTTGTACGTCGACGCGATCGATTTGCCCTTGATCTTGCCGTGGGAGATGACGACACGGTTGCCATAACCGCCGGTCCAGCCGGAGGTGACGACGATTCCGTCGCCGGCCGAGCGGATCGGGGTTCCGCAGGGAACGCCGAAGTCCATTCCGGTGTGCAGCTTCCGTGCACCGGTGATCGGGTGGACCCGGTATCCGAACGGAGACGTCGTCGGGTATCCCTTGGCCGGGTTGGCCAGGACTCCGTCGCCGAAGACGAACTTGCCCTTCTTCTCCTGCTCTTTCTCCCATTCCCGGACCTTCTCGGCCAACCGGTCCTGCTCGGCCTTCTCATCGGCCAGCTGCTTCTCGGTCTTGTCCTTGTTGTCGGAGATCGTCTTCTCCGCATCGTCCTTCGCGGAGATGAGGTCGTTGAGACTGTCGGCCTTCTTCTTCGCATCGACCTGCGCGGCCTCTTTGGCCAGCACCGCCTCGGCGGCTTCGTCCTTGAGGTCGGAGATCTTCTCGGTCACGCCCGAGAGCCGCTCTTCGTTGTTCTTGTTCAGCGCCCGCTGTTCGGAGAGTTTGTCGATCGTGCGCTGCTGAGACCGCACCGCCGAGTCGACGCGACCGATGCCGCCGTCGGCGCTCGTACCCTCGGCCATCTGCAGCAGCATAGCCAGATCGGACGTGATGCCCGAGTTCTGGTAGGCCTGTCGTCCGATGCGCGCCGCCGAGGTCTTGTGCTTGTCGATCTCCTCCGTGCCGGATTCGATCGTGTCCTTGAGATCCTTCTGCGCGTTCTCCGCCGAGGTCAGGCGCGCGGCCATGTCCTCATCCTTCTCGATCGCCTCAGCAAGCGCATCGTCGGCGGCCTTCGATTCGGCTTCGGCATCCGGCAGCTTCTCCTGCGCCGCATCGCGTTCGGCGATGACGCGGGCGAGGTCCTCATCGAGACCTTCGAACTCCTGCTGGAGCTCCTTGACGCGTTCGTCGACCTCGCTCTTGTCGTCGCGAGGATCGGCCACCACCGAGGTGACCGGCATGACCACTGCCAGCGCAGCTGCCGTGAGGACGAGTCCGAGTCTGCGTCTCATCTCAGACCTTCGTGTACTTGTTCAGCGTGATCAGCGACGACGCTCCGGCCATGAGCACGCCGATGATGATGAGCACGGGGGTGATGAGGAGGACATCCCATCCGGAGATGAGGCTGAATCCCGTGGCCTGCGACTGCAGCCAACCGCTGACTCCGAAGTGGACGAGCAGTCCCAGGGCACCGGCGGACAGCGTCGCACCGACGGCCGAGGCGATGACGCCCTCGAGCAGGAACGGCATCTGGATGAAGGTATTCGACGCACCGACGAGCCTCATGATGCCGGTCTCCCGGCGTCTCGAGAACGCGGAGAGTCGAATGGTGGTGGCGATGAGCAGCATCGCGCACAGCAGCATGATGCCGGCGATCGCGATCGCCACGATGGTCGCGATATTGAGCACCCCGAACAGGCGGTCGAGCAGCTGATTCTGGTCGACGACCTCTTCCACCCCGGGAGTCGACGAGAACGTCTCCTTGATGATGTCGTATTTCTCGGCGTCCTTGAGTTTGACCCGGAAGGACTCGTTCATCTCGTCCTTGGGCACTGTGCCTTCGAGGCTGGTGCCCTTGAACTGCTCCTGGAAGTGCTCGTAGGCCTCGGCCTTGTCCTCGAAATAGACCTTGTCGACATAGGGGGCCAGATCGGAGCTTTCGAGTTCTGCCCGGATCTGATCCTTCTGGTCGCCCGTGACTTCACCGTCGACGCAGTTCGTCGCCTCCGAATCCGGCGGGCACAGGAATACGGAGACCTGCACGCGGTCGTACCAGAAGTCCTTCATCTGCCCGACCTGCATCTGCAGCAGGATCGCGGCACCGACGAAGAGCAGGGACACGAAGGTCACGAGCACGACGGAGATGACCATGGAGAAGTTCCGGCGCAGACCCGACCATACTTCGGAGAGGATGAAACCGGCCCTCATGAGGCGACTCCGTAGGTGCCTTCTTCGACGTCGCGGACGATTTCGCCTTCGCGCAGTTCGATGACTCTCCGGCGCATCCGGTTGACGATCTCTCCGTCGTGGGTGGCCATGAGCACCGTGGTGCCGTTGCGGTTGATCTTCTCGAGAACGTTCATGATGTCAGCGCTCGTCGCCGGGTCGAGGTTGCCCGTCGGCTCGTCGGCGAGCAGGATTCCGGGTTTGTTGACCACGGCGCGGGCGATGGCCACACGCTGCTGCTCGCCGCCGGAGAGCTCACTGGGGTACCGCTTCTCCTTGCCGGCCAGGCCCACGGTCTCAAGGACGTCGGGGACGAGGGTCGACATGGCCGCGCGGGACTTTCCGATCACCTGAAGGGCGAAGGCGACATTGGCGAACACGGTCTTGTTCGGCAGCAGGCGGAAGTCCTGGAACACGGTTCCGATCCCCCGCCGCAGGTAGGGCACCTTCCAGCTGGGCATCTTCACCACGGATTTTCCGGCAATGTGGATGCGACCGGAGCTGGGGACCTCTTCACGCAGGATGAGTCGGATGACCGTGGACTTTCCCGAGCCGGACGCCCCGACGAGGAACACGAATTCCCCGCGGTCAGCCTCGAAGGAGATGTCATCGAGTGCTTTGCGGGAACGCGTGTCGTAGGACTTCGAAACGGAGTCGAATCTGATCAAGTCGGTCTTCAATCATGTTGCGGGTGGCTCGGCCGATTCCACTGTACGTAACAGTTCCGTGATGTTCGCGGAGGCGGCCGGGCGTGTGTTGCGATCTGATGAAGTTCACAGTCGCCTCGGTGATGGTCGAAACCTCGCCGAGGCGGCCGACCCTCAGTCGGCCATCGACCGAGTGAGACGGTTCGCTACCGTTGCCCGAGGAATCAGGACCGTTGCCCGAAGAATCAGGATCCGGCCTCGGCCTCTTCGGCCATCTCCTGTTCCTTGCGCCAGCGAATGCCGGCCTCGATGAGTCCGTCGAGGTCACCGTCGAAGACGGCCGAGGGGTTGTTGACCTCGTAGCCGGTGCGCAGGTCCTTGACCATCTGGTACGGATGGGTGACGTAGGAGCGCATCTGATCACCCCAGCTGGCCTTGATATCGCCGGCCAGCTCCTTCTTCTGCGCGGCCTCTTCCTGGCGCTTGAGGTCGAGCAGTCGCGACTGGAGGACACGCATCGCGGCCTCACGGTTCTGGATCTGGGACTTCTCGTTCTGCATGCTCACGACCACACCGGTGGGGATGTGGGTGATGCGCACGGCCGAGTCAGTCGTGTTCACCGACTGCCCGCCGGGGCCCGAGGACCGGTAGACGTCGATGCGCAGATCGTTCTCGTCGATCTCGACATGGTCGGTCGATTCGATGAGCGGGACCACCTCGACGGCGGCAAAGGAGGTCTGGCGGCGGCCCTGGTTGTCGAAGGGGCTGATGCGCACGAGACGGTGAGTGCCGGCTTCGACCGACAACGTGCCGTAGGCGTAGGGCGCGTCGATCTGGATGGTCGCAGACTTGATGCCCGCACCTTCGGCATAGGAGGTGTCGAGCTCCTGGACCTTGTATCCGCGGTTCTCCGCCCACCGGACGTACATGCGGGTGAGCATCTGCGCCCAGTCGGTCGCGTCGTCGCCGCCGGCACCCGACCGCACGGTCACGACGGCGGAGCGCTCGTCGTATTCGTGGCTGAGCAGGGTCGAGATCTCGAGTTCGGCCAGCTGATCGCGCAGCTTTCTGATGTCGCGGTCGGCTTCTTCGAGCGAGTCCGAGTCGCCTTCATCCTGGGACATCTCGACGAGCAGCTCAGCGTCGTCGATCCGCTCACCGAACTTCTCGAGCTTCTCCAGGGTGCCCTGCTTGTGCGAGAGCTTGGCCGAGGTCTTCTGCGCCGAATCAGGGTCGTCCCAGAACGTCGGCGACGACGCCTGCTCCGTGAGTTCGGCAACCTCGTCGCGCAGGTTGTCCAGATCGGACACGTCGAGAATCGCTTTGTACGTCTGGCGGAGGTTGGCGATTTCAGAAGAGTAATCAGTGGAGGCCATAATGATCCGATTCTAGTGCATGCCCTCCCCCGAGCATGAAACGGCGCCGAGGCGGTCGACCGTTGAGATGTCGAGGGCTGATCGGTCGAGGCAAGCCCCGATCAGTCGCCCCGGCCCCAAAAAGCGCCGCCGGCGGGAGATCTGATTCATCCCGCCGGCGGCGCGGCTCACGTCGCTTCATACGAAGACTGGTGAGGAAAATATAGACCGAAACCCACCCTTGCGCAAGACGAAAACGCCCCGCAATGACAATCGTGAAACTACACCGTGAGCATTTGCAGAACTCATTCCCAGTTATCCACAGATTTCGGAATTCACTAGATTCTTCATTCGACTACAGATAGGTTAAACAGCAAATCACGCTGTCAATAGAATGATCAGGCAAGGGTTCAGAGTGGAAGCCACCGAAGTCATCACCAGCGAGGTTCACAAGCGGATCAGAGATCTCGATGTGGATCCCCGCGCCGATATTCAGCGCTCTCGCGAGCTCATTCGCACCGTCATCGCCGAATACGACGAACGCAGCCTCGTCGCCGATCTCCCCGTGCTCGAGGATAAAGAGGCGACGTTTCGGCACATCGATAATCAGCTCTCGGGTTTCGGTGCCCTGCAGGATTATTTCGATGATCCGCACGTCGAAGAGATCTGGGTCAACTCCCCGAGCGAGGTCTTCATCGCCGTCGACGGAATCCACCAGCTGACGACGACGAAGCTGAGTTCGGGCGAACTCGATGACCTCATCGAGCGGATGCTGCGCACCTCGGGCCGTCGCGTCGATCTCTCCCAGCCGTTTGTCGACGCCATTCTGCCCGACGGGTCCCGGCTGCATGTCGTGCTGCCCGATATCACTCGCACCCACCCGGCCGTGAATATCCGCAAGTTCATCGCCCGGCCGCGCAACCTCGCCAACCTCGTCGCTCACGGCTCACTGACTCCTGGGGCCGCCGAGTTCCTCGACGCGGCCGTGACGTGCGGTGCCAATATCCTCGTCTCCGGGGCTACTCAGGCCGGCAAAACCACTATGCTCAACGCCTTGGCCGGCTCGATACCGGCCCGCGAACGCACGATCTCCTGCGAAGAGGTCTTCGAACTCAATCTGCCCAGCCGCGACTGGGTTCCCATGCAGTGCCGCCAGCCGTCACTGGAAGGAACCGGCGAAGTCACCCTCCGCGCCCTGGTCAAAGAGGCGCTGCGCATGCGACCGACGCGCATCATCGTCGGCGAGGTCCGAGAAGCCGAAAGCCTGGACCTCCTGGTCGCGCTGAATTCCGGGTTGCCCGGGATGGGCACAATCCACGCGAACTCTGCTCGGGCGGCGATCACGAAGATCTGCACTCTGCCCCTTCTGGCCGGGGCGAACATCTCCTCGGCGTTCGTCGTGCCCACCGTCGCAGTCAGCCTCGATGTCGTCGTCCACCTGCGCAGGGATCCGTCCGGAGTGCGTCGAATCGATGAGATCTGCGCGGTGCCAGGCGGAGTCGAAGGCGACGTCGTCGAACTCGACACGATCTTCCATTCGCCACGAGGACAGCTCGTTCGCGGTCAGGGATTCGGCCACCTCGGCGAGCGATTTGCGGCCATCGGCCGCGATCTTCACGCCATTCTGGAGGCAGCGTGAGCTATTCCCAGTCCGCTCTGCTCATCGGTGCCTGCCTCGGGGCAGGACTGTTCCTCATCTGGATGTCACTGTGGCGGCGACCACAGAACAAGAGGACTCAGTCGCGGTGGGTGCGCGAGCTCGATGACATGCTCACCGGGGCCGGATTCCCCAGGCTGCGGCCGGCCCACCTGCTGCTCATCTCCGTCGCAGCGTTCTGTGTCGTTGCGGTCGTCGCGACAGTGCTCACCGGATCGTGGGCGATCGCGCTGTGCTTCGGTCTGTTCGCCTCCTGGCTGCCGCATCGGGCGCTGCAGCATCGGGCGCGGAGCCGACAGGTGATGCGGCGGGAGCTGTGGCCAGAGACTCTCGACCATCTCAATTCCGGTGTCCGTGCGGGTCTGTCCCTGCCTGAAGCACTGAGCTCTCTGGCTCATCGCGGGCCCGAACCGCTGCGACCGCTGTTCGAAGTCTTCGCCGAGGAATATCGGGCCAGCGGTTCGTTCGCATTGGCGTTGGAGCGCTTTCGGCAAGTCAGCGCCGACCCGGTGGCCGACCGCATCGTCGTCGCGCTCAGCGTCACCAGGCAGGTCGGCGGCAGCGATCTGGGCACCATGCTCCGAGCCTTGGCTCAGTTCGTCCGCGACGATGCCCGCACCCGCAACGAGCTCTCCGCCCGGCAGCAATGGACGGTCAATGGTGCCCGACTGGCCGTCGCCGCACCGTGGGTGGTGCTCGCATTCCTCTCCACGCGACCCGAAACGGCCGTGGCGTACAACTCGCGGACCGGGCTGATCCTCCTGGCGGCGGGCTTCGTCGTCTCTCTGCTGGCGTATCAGGCGATGAAGCGCATCGGTCGGCTCCCCTCCGAACCCAGAGTCATCGAAGGGTCCTCACTCAGCGCCGCCCACCGACGTTTCGCGGGCAGCCCCGGCGCGAATGGCGGAATCTCGGCCGACGACAAAGACGCTGCGGACCGGCGGGCGGCATGAGTCCCCTCGGCGAGCCCCTGTCGATCCTGGCCCTCGGGCTCTTCAACGGCTTCGCCCTGTGTGTCTTCGTTCTCTCCCTCCCGCCGCTGCGCAGACCGACTCTGTCGTCGCGGATCGCACCCTATCTGCGGGATCAGGAATCCCTGGTCGACATCTACGCTCCGCCGACCCCTCGCACCGAAGGGTTCTGGGGACTGGTGAAGTCCTGGCTGATCGGTTCGACCCTGTGGGTGACGTCGCGCATCACCACGGATGCGACTCTGCGGCTGCGCATCGACCGCCTCGGCGGCAATGCCACGATCGAACGCTTCCGCATCAGCCAGGTGCTGAGCATCCTCGTCGGGATGATCGTCGCCGGCGGTCTGGCCGGTGCACTGTCGGCGCAGCGCGGCTTCTCCCCCATCGTCACCGTCGTCCTCGTCATCAGCGGCGGCATCGCCGGGCACGTCTTCAATGATTGGCGACTCAGCCAAGCCATCGCCCGCCACGAATCCCGTGTGCTCGCCGAATTCCCGACCGTCGCCGAGCTCCTCGCACTGTCCATCACCGCCGGTGAGGGGATCGTGGAGGCTCTCGAACGCGTGTGCCGCACCTGCTCCGGCGACCTCATCGACGAACTCCGCGCAGCCCTGGCCGCCACTCGCACTGGGACACCGTTGGTCGATGCGCTCGATGGGATGGCTACGCGCATCGCCATCCCCGAGATCGTCCAGTTCGTCGACGGCCTCGCCGTGTCGATGACCCGCGGCACCCCGCTGGCCGAGGTGCTCCGATCCCAAGCCGCTGACGTGCGCGAACAGTCCCGACGACGGCTGCTGGAACTGTCCGGTCGCAAAGAGATCGGGATGCTCGTTCCGGTTGTCGTCTTCGTGCTTCCCGTCACCGTGATCTTCGCCGTCTTCCCGTCTCTGACCGTCCTCGACCTCAGTCCGTAGCGACCACACCCCGCACCACCGACCACGCCCGCTCCCACAGCCAGTCCCGCACTACCGACCACGCGGATCGAACCCTCGACCTCGCCGATGAAGGAGACACGATGTTCCGCCAGTTCACCTACCGCCTCGTCCCGTTCATGCTCGGGCTCATCCCGGGTCCTCCTCCGCGAGGTGGAACCACTTTCACCGAGGTGGCCGAGACCGGCATCGACTCAAACCTCACCGCCGATGTCGACCGTCCCGATCGCGGGGACGTTCCCGGCTGGGTCCTCATCACCCTGATGACTGCGGGGTTAGTGGTCGCATTGTGGGCTCTGGCCGGCGAGGCCTTCACCTCGATGTTCCAAGACGCGATGAACAAGGTCCGCGGGGCCGGGTGACCCAGCTGTGACCAGTGGCGACGAGACACTACCGGGAAGTCGGAGGAGGGTTGCCTCGATGACGGAGGCAGGCGAGCACAGCGATTCGGGATCCGCCGTCGCCGAGTTCGCCCTCATCGCCTCGCTGCTGGCCCTCATCCTGGCCGGCGCCCTGCAGATCGGTCTCGTCATTCACGTCCGCAACACTGTCATCGACTCCGCCATCGCAGGGGCGAGGCAGGCGAGCCTGGCCGATCAGACTCCGCGCGACGGGCAGAAGCTCACCCGCGACCTCATCCGAGTGTCCGTGGGCGAGCGCTATGCCCAGAAGGTCACAGTCTCGACGTCACAGCGCGGTGCCGTCGAGATCGTCGAGGTGAGGGTGACGACCCCGCTGCCCGTCCTCGGGCTGTGGGGACCCGCCGAGGTCTGGGACCTGCGCGGACGATCCATCGTCGAGGACGTCGACCGTGACTGAACCCGCGTTCGTCCAGGGAGTCGCGACCGACGACGCAGACGAAGGAACGGCGGTCATCGAGTTCATCTTCGCCTCCATCGTCCTGCTCATCCCGGTCATCTACCTCATGCTCACCCTCTCCCAGCTGCAGGCGGCCAGCTATGCGACCACCTCGGCGGCGATGTCGGCCTCACGTATCGCCGCCCGCGACGCGAACCCCTCGGAGGCTCGCGCCCATGCCGTCGCGAAAATGCATTTCGCGGACTTCGGGCTGCGTGATGCGCCGACTTCCATCACCTACTCGTGTGCCGGACCCTGTGGACAGGCCGGCTCTCTCATCACCGCTCGAGTCGAGACGAAAGTGTCACTGCCCGGGTTCCCGCTCCTCTTCGGCTCCGACCGGTCTCCACACATCACATTGCGCGCAAACCACACCGACGTCGTCGCCACAGGACATCAGTGATATGCCGACCGCGGGAGAGAACCGCTGTGAACGGGGACGCGAATCGCAGATCGGCCGCGAATCGGATCATGATTCGGATGCCGGGTCGATCACGCCGCTGGCCATCGGCTTCGTCGTCATCGCCTTGCTGCTGGCCTTCCTCATCGCCGCCCTGACCGACCTGCACATGGCCCGCCGAGAGCTGCAGGGGCTGGCCGATTCTGCGGCGCTGGCGGCCTCGGACTCGTTCGAACCGGCTCCCGGTGACGATCCCGGTCTCGTGTTCTCACCTCCGGCGGCCAAACGCGCCGCCGGACGGTACCTCAACGCGGTGCCGACTCCGAAGGACATGGGCAATCTGCGGTTGAGCGCCGACGCCGATGGAACGCATTCGGTGCGCATCCGCATCGAAGCCCGCTACTCGCCGGCGCTGCTCTCGCCGTTCGTCCCCGGCCTCATCGACCTCCACGCCACCGCTTATGCCCGGGGTGCCCTGCGCCTCGACTGATCAACCCGAGCCGTCTCCACCTCGACGCCGATTCCTGTGGGCACAGGCTCCACTCACGCATCCTGAGGCTGTGGATGCCCAAAGCGTATCCACAGGGCGCATTCTCGCTCTTGCCCAAGCCATGCGCTCGCGGTGAGTCTGTGGGCATGAGAACCCTGGGACTCATCCACCGCATTGAGACGAACGGAGCCGTCACGAGCATGAGCATCGAAGCCGAATCAGCCCAACCGGCCCTCGAGGTCTTCCGGTCTGCCCTCGGAGCGGAACTGACTTCCCAGGACTTGGCCGCCGGCAACAGGCTCGACGATCACAGAATCGAGTCGATCAGCTGGGGTCATTGGCAAAGACTCAATCCCATCACTGTTGTTGGGGCGAATGTTCTGCGCACCACCGACGACTGTGCCGACTCCGCGCGGACGAACGTGTCCGTCCTGGCAGGACCGGATGCGGGATTCGCCCTGACGCTCGACCCACGGCGGGCTCGCTTGTCTCGACTGCCCCACCCTGATTGCCTGACCATCATCGACCCCAGCATCTCCCGCGCCCCTCAGCCGCTGCGACTCGATGCCACGGGGACTGGGCCCGCCGCAGCTCTGGGTGCGACTGTGCTCGCACCGGGCACGGCAGACGGCTCGTCGGCCGGCTCTTCTTCCTCGGCTGCCCGTTCGGCTCCGCCGATCCGGTCCCCGCCGCTGCACCACAGCAATGACATCCACATCGCCCCGAAGACGATCGACGATCCTCGGCCGGCCAGACCCCCACAGTGGTGGACGTTCCTCATCCCCGTCGGCATCGGCGTGGTGCTGGCCGTGGCCACCGGAATGTGGTGGTTCCTGTTCTTCAGCGTTTCGGCCCCGCTCTCCGGGTGGGTCGCCTACGTGGTGGAGAAGAAGCGTTTCACTCGCGACAGCGCGCAATGTCGACTTGACCGCGACGAGGCGTTGGCCGAGGCGCGGGCCAGGCTGAGCCGCCTGGAGACGTCGCACCGTCAGATGATCTTCTCGTCCCCTGGTCTGTGTCTGGGTTTCGGGACGGTCTTCAGCGACCTCACTATCGACGAACGGCTGCAGCATGGAACAGACCACATCGACGGTCGGATCGTCTGCACCGATATGCCGGTCCGCATCGATCCACGTACGACCACGGTCACCGTCAGCGGAACACCCGCAGTCCTGCGCACCATGGCCTTCGCCTGGTTGGCCGACCGGCGATTCAGATGGCGACCGAGTCCCGAACTCTCATTGCTGCCGGAACTGGCAGGCACCGGGTTCTCCGCCGACCACGCATCGACCACTGTCGGGTCAGGGTCACGCCCAGACGCCGGCATCGACGATCCCATCTCGATCACCCTCGACGAGGCGGTTCACCCCGCCGTGCTCACGCTCACCGCCCCGCATGCCGGCTCTGCGGTCTCGCTGACGGTGGGCTCTCTCGCGCAGGCACGCACTACCTCGTCGACCGCACCCGGTGGCCCGGTGCCAGGACGGGCACTCGTCGCTGCACTCATGCCGGCCGCGCGATTCGTCACTCTGCACTGTGGCCGTTCGGCCGAAACCGGCCCCCGCACCTGGCCCGACCATGGTCTCGGCGAGCTCTGTGACGATGCGCCCGGGGCCATCAGAGCGCGGTGGCGGTCTCCCGCCTCGGGGCCGGTGCCGATCGGGCGCGGAACCGTCGGTGACGTCGGCGTCGATCTGTTCTCCGACGGTCCTCACGCTCTCGTCGCCGGCACCACGGGCAGCGGAAAATCCCTGCTCCTGCAGACATGGCTGCTGTCGATGGCTTTGGCACAGCCGCCTCGGCGACTGCGTTTCGTCCTCATCGATTTCAAAGGTGGGGCCACGTTTTCACCACTGCAGGATCTGCCTCACACCGACAGTGTGCTCGACGACTTCGACTCCGGTCTCGCCTTTCGCGCTCTCGTCTCCGTGCGCGCCGAGATCACCCATCGAGAGCGGCTGTTGGCCGATCACGGGTGTGCCGATGTCACCGATCTCGCCGATCCTCCCCCACGACTCGTCGTCGTCATCGACGAGTTCCATGCGCTGATGGCCACTCATCCTCGCGCCACCGACCTGCTCGAACACCTCACAGCTCTCGGCCGGTCCCTCGGCGTCCACCTCATTCTCGCCACTCAGCGCCCGATGGGCGTCGTCACCGGGCAGATGAAGGCGAACATCAACATTCGCGTGTGCCTGCGAGTGCGCGATGAGACCGATTCCTTCGACGTCATCGGCTCCGAGGCGGGTGCGTTCCTGCCCGCGGACAAGCCCGGCGCCGCCTGTCTGGACTCCGGGATCAGCGTCACCCGATTCCGCGTGGCGGTTCCTTTCGGACATGACGCCCACACCGAGGCGGCCCTCCGCCCTCGCGTTCGTCCCTGGGTTCCGGGGCCGGTTCCGTCCCTGGCCAGCGGCGCCCACGGCGTTCACGTCGACAACATCATCGCCGCGGCTCACGACATCGCCAGGGCCGAGGACGCTTCGGCTCATCGACAGGTGGTGCTGCCTCCCTTGCCGGGACCTGAAGAGATGTCGGCCTGGGCGGCAGGGGCACTGGCCCATTCTGATGGTGAGCTCGCCGCTTCCTCTGCGGTACCGGTGACGGACGGTGGTGAATTCGCGCCGACAGTCACGGGGATCATCGATGTTCCCAGTCAGCAGCGGCAGCAGATGTGGACATTCGACCCGGACGTGGATGGTTCCACGATCCTCACAGGCGGCAGCCCGGACACCGTGGAATCCGTGCTTGCGGCCATGGCACGAGCGGCCGCTCCGACCCGGCGGATCATCGCGATCGGCAGGATCGCCGCGGTCCTCGACTGGGCCGAGATCAGCTGCGGATTGAGCTCGGGCTGGCGGATTCAGGCGGTGCTCGACCATCTCTCTGCCAGTGGGGGCCCGAGCAGATTCTCGCGCGCCGGTGAAAGCACAGATTCCCCGACCGGGTCGAGGCAGAGTCGACAGCCACCGAGCCTGATCGTCTGCAGCAATTGGGCCGAGTTCGTCGACTCGCTCGACCACTACTGGGCCGAACGGGCCGAACGTCTCCTCGGACATGGTGCCGAATCGGATCTCGTGTTCCTGCTCGCCGGGTGCCGGAATATGACGAGCTGGAGCTCTCGTTTCTCCACCCAGATCATCTTTCCGCCCGAGGCCGGCGAAGACGGAACGAGCGTCGGGCTCAGCCGACAGCGATTCGCCGGTTCGTGGCCGGATCTCCGCGCCGTCATCCGCGGTCCCCGCGCGCAGGCCGCCGGCGGGGACGGTGCTGATGTGCAGTTCGCACCCGGTGATGCGGCACGATTCGATTCGTCGATGTCCGAGGCGGGCACCAGCATCCTCGGCGGATCACCCGGCATTCCGGAGGCCCGGAAGGGATTCGCTCCACGCTGGCGGGGGCTTGACCAATCTGTGGGCGTGGGCGAGGAACCCTTCAGCGGCATGCCGGGCTGCATCCGGGTCGGCGTTGATGCTTTCGACGACCTCGTGGTGTGGGATCCGCGGCGAGACGGTTCGGTGCTCACCGTTCGCGGTTCTCCGCAGAGCGGCAAGACCGGATTCGCGACGTACCTGGGCCGCCTCGGCGGGGTCTCTGTCCACGACGATGTGCACATGGAATCGGAACCAGCCGACTGGAATCTGCTCGACGGACGCTTCCATGTGCTCACTGTGCCGACACGGTTCACTCCCGGCTATGGTTCCTCTCTGGCGAAGGCACAGAGTCTCGGACCGCTTCTGGTGCTCGGTGCGCATACCAGGCAAGATCTCACCGGGCTCGGAGTGCTGCGACAGGCCCCGCTCGACGGGCTGCCGGGGACGGGCTGGTTCGTCACCGAGGACCGGGCTCGCCCTGTTCGCCTCTTCAGCCCAACGGGAGTCGAGCCTGAGTCAGTTGACGTCGGCAGGCGGTCCTGAGAGAGTCTCGTAGCGGTAGAGCTCGGTGGCGGTTCCGGCGTCGAGCAGTCGATCGGCGAGCGAGGAGATCACGGGCATTCCGCTCGTGACTTCGATGACGACATCGGCGTCGACCGACAGCCTGGCCAACAGGAGTTCGGCATCGGCGACGGCCGCGGCGAAGTCCTCACCCGTGGTGTCTGCGGCATCGTCGCGAGTCTCGAACATCGACCCGAGGATGAGCTCGGTCGGCGGTTCCTCGTCGACCTGGTCAACAACAGCGGTCCCGTCGCCGGCGGTCGCACCGGCACCCGGTTCACCGGCCGAGGGCAGAACACCGGCGGTCTCATCGGCCTCCCGCGCATAGGACACGGCGAAGGCGCTGAGTCCACCCGCCTCGGCGGTTCCGGCAGCGCCGTTCAGCAGTGCGGCACCATGAGCTCCGGCCGCCTCGGAGAGGAAGACGTTGTTCACCTGTCCGATGGTCAACTGGCCGACGGCATCGTCTCGGTTGACGGCGGTGTACCAGGCGAGGAATGCCTTCGTCAGCTTCACCGAACCGGTGGCAACGATCTCGAGGTCCTCGGCCCGACCGCCGCCGGCCGGAGGCAGAGCACCGGCGGGCACCTTGATCACGCGGGTCGTCGTCAGTGGGGTGAAGCCGAGAGCCTGCGCGAAGCCCTCTCCCGGGCTGCCGGCGTGCACACGGGCACGCAGATCGAGGCCCTCGAGTGCGGTTCCCCGCGTCTCCGCGCACACTGCGTCGAAGAGTTCACGCCCCTGACCATGTCCCTGCTCCTCGGCGGCGACCTCGACGTGGACCCACGCCCGGTAGGGGTGAAGCGGGGATTCGGCGATCGCGGCGGCTCCGACGGGAACGTCGGGGACCACCTCGGCGACGACGGAGCGGATCAACGGCGAATCCGAGGACGGACGGAACAAGGACCTGGCCATATGACCGGCCGGGGTGGTCGCGTCGGCGAACACCTCATTCAGGCGCAGATCGTCACCGTCGGTCAGCTCTCGAATCGGCATGTGCTCGCTCCTTGGGCGGTGGGGAACTTGATAATCTTGGCGTCATGACTGACTTAAGCGATCCTACCGCCGCCGCGCACGCCGCGGCCACGACCATCAACGCGAACGCGGGCATCGAAGCCCATGACATCGCGCTCGTACTCGGCTCCGGTTGGGGCGGGGCGGCGGACCTCCTCGGCGAGACCGTTGCCGAGATCTCCGCGGCGGAGGTCCCCGGATTCCACGCCCCCGCCGTCGAGGGCCACGGCGCGACGTTGCGCACGGTGCGCATCGAAGCCAGCGGCAAGCATGCGCTCGTCCTCGGATCGCGCACCCACTACTACGAGGGCAAGGGTGTCCGGGCGGTTGCCCACGGTGTGCGCACCGCCGCGGCTGCCGGCTGTTCCTCGCTGGTGCTGACGAACGGGTGCGGCGGGCTCAACCGCAATTGGGGGCCCGGCACTCCGGTGCTCATCTCCGATCACATCAATCTCACCGGCACCTCTCCGATCGAGGGCGCGAACTTCGTCGATCTCACCGATCTGTACTCCCCGCGGATGCGAGCCATCGCCAAGGAGATCGACCCGACGCTCGACGAGGGCGTGTACGCACAGTTCCGCGGACCTCATTACGAGACCCCCGCTGAGGTGCGCATGGCCGGGGTCCTCGGTGCCGATCTGGTGGGAATGTCGACGACGTTGGAGGCCATCGCCGCACGTCAGTCCGGGCTCGAACTCATGGGAATTTCGCTGGTGACGAACCTTGCCGCCGGCATCCAGGAGACCCCGCTCTCTCATGCAGAGGTCATCGAAGCCGGAGCCGCGGCCGCCCCGCGCATCTCCCGTCTGCTCGCCGACATCGTCGCGAAGCTCTGAGACGGCCAGCCCCACTCCGCGCTCCCCCGCCCCGCCACCGCGAATTCGCAAAGGACCTCATATGACCCGCGTAGCCGACCGCTTCACGAATGGATTCGACGCCGAGGTGGTCCGTGCCTGGATCGCCGACGACCCTGATCCGCAGACGGCCATCTCCTTGGAGCACATCCTCGCCGAGGCCGAGAGCGGCGACGAGGCGGCGGTCGCCGATCTCGAGGACCGGTTCTCCGGTCCCCTCGTCTTCGGCACGGCCGGTCTGCGCGGCGAGATCGCCGCCGGCCCTAACCGGATGAACCGAGCCGTCGTCATCCGTGCCGCCGCCGGACTGGCCGCATTCCTCGCAGACACCGTCGGTGAGGGCTTCCAAGTCGTCATCGGGTGCGATGCTCGGTACAAGTCCGCGGAGTTCGCCGCCGACACTGCCGCCGTCATCACCGCCGCCGGCGGAGTCGCGATTCAGCTGCCCGAGCAGCTGCCGACCCCGCTGCTGGCTTTCGCGCTGTCGCAGCGCGGGGCCGATGCCGGAGTCATGGTCACGGCCAGCCACAACCCACCGGCTGACAACGGCTACAAGGTCTACCTGGGACAGCGTCCGCTGCAGGCGATCGGATCCGAGGCCGACGCCGAAGCGGGTGCCGGAGCGCAGATCGTCAGCCCGGCCGATGCGCTCATCGCCGAAAAGATCTCAGCAGTCGAGTCCGTGGCGTCTGTGTCACGTGCGGAGTCCGGGTGGGAACATCTCGACGAGTCGATCGTCGAGGACTATCTGTCGCGCATCGACGATCTGGGTGTCCGGGCGGAGTCGGATCTCTCGATCGTGCTGACCTCGCTGCATGGTGTCGGTGCCGGAGTCGCCGAGGCTGCTCTGACCCGCACCGGGTTCACAAACCTCCACCCGGTGGCCTCCCAGCAGGCACCGGATCCGGACTTCCCGACGGTGTCCTTCCCGAACCCGGAGGAAGCCGGCGCACTCGATGAGTCCTTTGCCCTGGCCCGTGAGGTCGGTGCCGAACTCATCATCGCCAACGATCCGGATGCAGACCGGTTCTCTGCGGCCATCCCCGATGAGTCGGCGGCCATCGGCTACCGTCAGCTCTCCGGCGACGAGGTGGGGCTGCTGTTGGGTGAGGACCTCGCCGGCCGACTCGCAGAAAGCGGTTCAGACGGCGCCGTTTTCGCGAACTCGATCGTGTCCTCCCGGGCTCTCGCGGCTGCGGTTAAGAGCCACGGTTTCGCCGCAGTGAACACACTCACTGGTTTCAAGTGGATATCTCGTGCCAGTCTCGGGCTTGTCTTCGGCTACGAAGAAGCACTCGGCTACTGCGTCGACCCTATGATCGTACGCGACAAGGACGGGATTTCGGCGGCTGTGACGTTCGCAGCGCTGGCCTCACGGCTCAAGGCTGCGGGCAGCAGCATCGAGGCCGAGCTCGATCGCATCCGCAATCGCGACGGATACTTCGCCACCGCTCCGCTGAGTTTCCGTCTCGACGATGTCTCTCTCATCGGCACGGCGATGGCGAAGCTGCGTGAGAACCCTCCGGCCGCTCTTGCCGGCTCCCCGGTCGCCGAGGTCCACGACCTGTCGGCAGGGTATGAGGGGCTGCCGCCGACCGATGGAATCCTGCTCCTCTCGGAGTCGAACTCGCGGGTCATCGTGCGTCCTTCGGGTACCGAGCCGAAACTGAAATGCTATCTCGAGGTCGTCGCCGAACCCTCGGAAATCCAGGCTGCGGCCGAGGCCGATGCACGTGCTGCGGCCAGCGCCGGAGTGCGCCTGCCGACCGCCTCGGCCAGCGCCTCGCTCAAACCGGCCCTAACGGAGCGCCTGAACTCGATCACCACCGAGCTCAAAACCTTCTTCGCCCTCTAATTACTACCTCACGGCGGCCCAGCAACCTCGCGCGAGGTTGCTGGGCCGCCGTCACGTAGTATTTAGGGCCAGTAGCTGTAATAAGGAGGCGACGATGGACGTTCCTCACGATCCAGAGGTCGACGCGGTTCTGACCAGCCTGCTGGGATCACTGGGCGAAAGCAGCAGCGTCTTCGGTGCCGGTCGACTCGGTGCCGAGTGGTCGGCGAAGCGGCTGAAGACCGAAACCCATCACGCCGTCATCGAAGTTCCACCGGATGAGACCGAACGCGTTCTCAATCAGGTGACTCAGCTGGTGTCCGCACACGCTCCTGCGACCGACGACCCTGTCGTCACCATCCGCGGTGTCATCGGATCAGGCTTCGCGTCGATGAATCCGGCCTACGTCATCGTCGTACTCGACCGGAGAGAGTCGACCCTGGGGATCGCGGCCCATGCAAAAGAGGGCCTCATCAAACAGCGAACGGCGCAGAAGGCCGTCACTAAGATCCGGGAAGCCATCGCCCTCTGACACTCCCAGAACTACCTGACGGCGGCCCAGCTACCTCGCGCGAGGTAGCTGGGCCGCCGTCAGGTAGTAATTAGAGGGAGTTGAGGATTGCGGCGCTGCCGGAGAGGCCCAAGCGGGACGCGCCGGCGGCGATCATCTCTTCGGCGGCTTCGGCGGTGCGGATTCCGCCGGAGGCCTTCACGCCGAGGCGGTCGCCCACGGTCTCGCGCATGAGAGACACAGCATGAGCGCTGGCGCCTCCGGCCGGGTGGAAACCGGTCGACGTCTTGACGAATCCGGCTCCTGCGGCCTCCGAGCGGCGGCAGGCCTCGACGATCTGCTCGTCGTTGAGCGCAGCCGATTCGATGATGACCTTGACGAGGGCGTCCCCGCTGGCCTCGACGACGCCGCGGATATCAGCCTCGAGTCCGTCGAAGTCCCCGGCGACGGCCTGTCCGATGTTGATGACCATGTCGACTTCGGCAGCACCGTCGGCGACGGCCTGAGCAGCCTCGGCGGCTTTGATCTCCGGCTTCACCTGGCCGGAGGGGAACCCGACGACGGTCGCCACGACGAGCTCACCCGGATCGGTGACCGGCAGCATGGACGGTGACACGCAGATCGCGAGCACGCCCAGCTCCTTCGCCTCCGCCACGAGGGCATCGACGTCGGCGCGGGTCGCTTCGGGCTTGAGCAGGGTGTGGTCGATGATGTTCGCGACATCGGTGCGGCTGGTCATTCGGTCCTCCAGAAGTGGTCGTGCAAGCTTGCGTGGTCGTGCATGGTTGCGCGTGCAGGTGCCGCGCAGAGTCATCAGGTCCAGCGTAGCGAGGCCAGCGGCCGCGCGGCAGTGCTGAGAGTGTGCGATTCGGCTCAGGTGATCGTGTCGAAGACGATCGATTCCGGCACCGAGGCGGCATCCCCGCCGATCTCGACCGCGGACTCCAAAGCCTCGATGGCGCGCTCGAACCGTTCCGGGGTCGCCGTGTGCAGTGTCATGAGCGGCTGACCGGCCGTGACCGTGTCCCCTGGTTTGGCGTGCAGTTCGATTCCGGCCACGTCCTGGACCGGGTCTTCCTTCCGTGCCCGTCCAGCGCCGAGACGCCACGATGCCACCCCGACGCCCAGCGCGTCGAGCTTCGTAAGCACCCCGGAGTCGGTCGCTGTGACGACCTCAGTGTGCTCGGCGACCGGCAGATCGGCGTCCGGGTCGCCGTGCTGGGCGCGGATCATCTGCTTCCACTTGTCCATGGCCCGACCGTCGGCCAGCGCGGCTCGAACATCGACATCGGTCTTGCCTGCCAGGCGCAGCATCTCCTCCGCCAGAGCCACGGTGAGATCGACGACGTCGGCGGGTCCGCCGCCGGCGAGGACCTCGACGGATTCGCGGACCTCGAGGGCATTGCCGACGGTCAGGCCCAAGGGCGTGGACATATCGGTCAGCAGCGCCGAGGTGTTGACGCCTGCGGCCTTGCCGAGTTCGACCATCGTCTGCGCGAGTGTGCGAGCCTTCGCCAGGTCCTTCATGAACGCACCGGAGCCGACCTTGACGTCGAGGACGAGACCGGAGGTGCCCTCGGCGATCTTCTTCGACATGATCGAGGAGGCGATGAGCGGGATACAGTCGACCGTCGAGGTGATGTCGCGCAGGGCGTAGAGCTTCTTATCGGCCGGCGCCAATCCGGATCCGGCGGCGCAGATGACGGAGCCGACGTCCTCGAGCTGGTCGACGATCGCCTCGTTGCTCAGTCCCGCCTGCCAGCCGGGAATCGATTCGAGCTTGTCCAGGGTGCCTCCGGTGTGGCCGAGGCCGCGGCCGGAGAGCTGTGGGACGGCCACGTCGAAGACGGCGACGAGCGGGGCCAGGGGCAGGGTGATCTTGTCGCCGACTCCCCCGGTCGAATGTTTGTCCGAGGTGGGCCGGGACAGGGACGAGAAGTCCATGCGCTCACCGGAGTCGATCATCGCCTGCGTCCAGTGCGCGATCTCAACCGGTGCCATGTCGTTGATGAAGATCGCCATGGCCAGGGCCGCCATCTGCTCTTCGGCGACAGCACCCCGAGTGTAGGCGTCGATGACCCAGTCGATCTGCTCCTTGCTCAGGGCTCGGCCATCTCGCTTTGCGGCGATGACGTCGACGGTGTCGAATGCTTCTACGCTCACGGTCTCAATCCTTCGTTCTCGTCGAAATCTGTGTTGTCGACGATGCGTGCGTTGTCGTCGAAATCTTCGTTGTCATCAATCCCTGTGGTGACACTCCGGGCCACAGCCGCCTCGGCGGGGGTAGGACTCGTCAGTGCTTGGCCTCATGGCCGTCGTGCGCCCCGGCCAGGTGTTCGGGGCCGAAGGCTTCGGGCAGGACCACGGACATCGGGGCGCGTCCGCTGGGCATGTTGATGACGAGCTCGTTGCCGCCGTGTTCGAACAGCAGCTGTCGGCATCGCCCGCAGGGAACGAGGGTGTTGCCCTCTCCGTCCACGCAGTCGAAGGCGACGAGGCGGCCCCCGCCGGTCATGAACAGCTCGGAGACCAGCGAGCATTCCGCGCACAGAGTCACCCCGAACGAGGCATTCTCGATATTGCAGCCGCCGACGATGCGACCGTCGTCGACGAGACCGGCGGCTCCGACAGGGTAGTTCGAGTACGGCACATAGGCCTTCGTCATCGCCCGTGTCGCCTCGGCTCGCAGCAGCTCCCAGGTGCCTTCGCTGAGGTCTTCGGGGCTGACCGGGGTGGGTTCCTCGCTCCAGACCGGGTCGGTCGACTCGGGTGCGGAAGCGCGGGGTTCGGGGGCAGTCATGGGGATATCTCTTCCTTCGGGTGGTGACTGTGGGGTGATCGAGGGGAAATGCCGATCCATCGCCGAGGCGGGGCTCACTTCACGTAGGGCACACCTTCCGCGGCCGGCGGGCGGACCCGACCGACGAATCCGGCGACAGCGAAGACTGTGACGATGTAGGGCAGCATGAGCAGCAGCTCGTTGGCCACCGGGGTGCCGATGGACTGCAGAGTGTTGCCGAGGCTCTTGGAGAATCCGAACAGCAGGGCCGCGAACAACGCACCCTTCGGGTTCCACTTGCCCAGGATCATCGCGGCCAGGGCGATATAGCCCTGTCCTGCCGACATCTCCTTGCCGAACGCCAATCCGGAGCCGACGGTGAAGAAGGCACCGCCGAGGCCTGCGATGGCACCGGCGAGCAGCGTATTGCGCACACGAGTGAAGTTGACCTTGATGCCGACGGTGTCCGCCGCCTTCGGGTGCTCACCGACGGCGCGCATCCGCAGACCCCATTTCGAGCGGAACACGAAGATCTGCAGCGCGATGACGACGACGTACATGATGTAGACGAGGATGTTCTGGTCGAACAGCACCCGTCCGAGCACCGGAATGTCCGAGAGCAGCGGGATCGGCAGGTTCGGCAGCTTCTGGCGGGAGTTCCACAGTCCCGGGTCCTGGGTGAGAACCGTCGAGTAGAGGAAGCTCGTGATGCCGACGACGAGGACGTTGAGGACCACGCCGATGATGATCTGGTTGACCCAGTACTTCACCGCGAAGAAGGTGAGCACCACGGCGACCAGGGCACCGGCGATGGGAGCGGCGAGCAGTCCCGCGTAGGGGTTCTTCACCACCGAGGCGACCACCGCGGCGAGGAACGCACCGGCCAGCAGCTGGCCCTCGATGGCGATGTTGATGATGCCCGAACGTTCTCCCACGAGACCGCACATGGCGCCGAAGATCAGCGGCACGGACAGTGCCAGGGCACCGGCGAGCAGCGTCGTCAGCGGGATGACGCCTCCGGATCCGCCGCCGGCCCAGGCGAGGAAGGAGAGAACGAAGATGACGCCGAAGAGCATCGGGAACCACGAGCCGAGGTCGATGCGCCTGATCGCCACATAGATGGACACAGCGGCCATGATGATGAGCAGGATGCCCAGCGTCAGCCCCGCCGCGGTCGAGGACACGGCGAAGTCGGGGATGGCGAAGAAGTCTCCGCCGGTGGCCACCCGGAAGGTCGTCTCCCCGTCACGGCCGATGAAGCCGAAGAAGATGAGCGAGACGAGGGCGAGGATCGTATAGACGATCGGGAACTTCCAGGCGATCGGCGCAAGCGCCTTGACCTGGGTCGAAGGTGTCTTATCCATGGTCTGAGCAGTCATCTCAGTCCTCCTTCCGCTTGAGCACCGGTGTGGGCAACCGGAAGATCGACCTCACCAGGGGCGGGGCCGCGATGAGCAGCACGATGACGGACTGGACGACGAGGACGATGTCGATCGGCGTACCGGTCTGGGACTGCATGAGGTAGCCGCCGGCCTTGAACGCGCCGAAGAGCAGGCCCGCAAGGAACGTCCCCAGCGGTTTCGACCGTCCCAGCAGGGCGACGGTGATGGCGTCGAAGCCGATCGATCCGCTGATTCCGCCGGTGAGTTTGTATTCGGTGCCGAGCACCTGAGCGGCACCGCCGAGTCCGGCCAGGGCACCGGCGACGATCATGACGAGGATAGTCACCTTCGACACGGAGATGCCTGCGGTCCGGGCCGCGTGCGGGTTCGCGCCGACGGCCTTGAACTCGAAGCCGATCGTCGAGCGTTCGAGCAGCCACCACACGAAGATCGTGGCGAGGATGGCGATGACGAAGCCGAAGTGGAGACGGAACGGCGGTGGCAGCAGCAGGAACATCTGCGCGGAGTCGTCGATGACGCGGGACTGCGGGTTCGCCGAGGTCGTGTGCGTGAACCAGCTCTGCTTGAGCAGGTAGCCCAGTGCGTAGCCGGCGATCGAGTTGAGCATGATCGTCACGATCACCTCGTTGGCACCGGTGCGTGCCTTGAGGACACCGGCGATTCCGGCCCAGATCGCACCGCCGATGATTCCGCCGATCGCGGCCACGAGCATGTGGACGACGGGAGGCAGCGGCAGCGCGTAGCCGAGGAATCCGGCGATGGTCGCGCCGAGGATGACCTGGCCCTGACCGCCGATGTTGAACAGACCGCAGCGGAAGGCCAAGGCGATGCCGAGACCGGTGAGGATGAGCGGGGTGCCCGAGACCATCGATTCGGTCAGGGGGCGGATGGCGCGTTCGGTGGTGCGTGCGTCCCAGTCGAAGACCGCTCCGCGGAACAGCGCCGAATAGGCGTTGCCGACGGTCTGGAAGAGCGTGGCGAAGAACTCGCCGGGAGCGGCGAAGAAGTTCTCGGCCGCCGCGACGACCTCCGCGTTCGACACGGCGATGAGGACACCGCCGAACAGAAGGGCGAGAACGATCGCCAGCAGCGAGACCAGCCAGGATCCCGACATGATCTGCTGGAGCAGAGTCTGTTCCTTGCCGTCCTCGGTCTCGGACTCCGGCGGCGGTGCCGCGGAAGGAGCCGCCGGTGAGATATCAGTCGTCATTTGGTCTCCTCCGCCGAGGTGGTGGCTGAGTCGTCGTCCGTCGCCTCGAGGGCTTCGTCGGCGGGAACGCCGGCCATCATCAGGCCCAGTGCTTCGCGGGAGGTCTCGGGTCCCACGATGCCGACGATGCGCCCGGCGTACATCACGGCGATTCGGTCGGCGAGGCCGTAGACCTCGTCGAGTTCGGTCGAGACGATGATGCAGGGGGTGCCGGAATCGCGTTCGGCGATGACGCGCTTGTGCACGAATTCGATCGATCCGACGTCGAGTCCGCGGGTGGGCTGGCTGGCGATGAACAGTCGCAGATCGCGGCCGAGCTCGCGGGAGAGCACCACTTTCTGCTGGTTTCCGCCGGAGAGGGTCGAGATCGGATCGGAGACGCTGCCGAGGCGGATGTCGAACTCCTCGACCTTCTTCTTCGCCTCTTCGTTGATGACCTTCGACCGCATATTCAGGCCCTTGGCATAGGGCTCACGATCGTAGACGTCGAGGATCATGTTCTCGCGGATCGCAAACTCCGCGATGATGCCGTCGGTCGACCGATCTTCGGGAACAAATCCGATACCGGCACCGAGGCGGTCCTTGACCGAATCCCCGACGAGCTTCTTCCCGTCGAGGGTGATCGTGCCCAACCGCGGTTCGGTGAGACCGATGATCGTCTCGGCCAGTTCGGTCTGCCCGTTGCCCTGGACGCCCGCGACGGCGAGGATCTCGCCGCGACGGACGTCGAAGGACACATCGTCGACGACGACGTTCTCGGCCTTGTCGACGACGGTGAGTCCGCGCACCTGGAAGGTGGCATCGCCGGGATCGGCGGCCTCCTTCTCGGTCGTCAGCGACACGGCTCGGCCGACCATCTGGCTGGCCAGCTCGGTCTCAGTCGACTCCGGCGAGGCCTCGCCGACGATCTTTCCGCGGCGGATAACCGTGATCGAATCAGCGATCGCACGGACCTCACGGAGTTTGTGGGTGATGAAGACGATCGACGTGCCCTGCTCCTTGAGCTGGCGCATGATCGAGATCAGTTCGTCGGTCTCCTGCGGAGTGAGCACAGCCGTGGGCTCGTCGAGGATGAGGATCTCGGCATCCCGGGACAGGGCCTTGATGATCTCCACTCGCTGCTGGGCGCCGACCGGCAGATCCTCGATGAGGGCATCGGGATCGATGTTGAAATTGAAACGCGAAGAGATCTCCTTGACCTTCTTGCGCGCCTCGCTGATGTCGAGGAGCCCGAGGCTCTTCGTCGGTTCGTAGCCCAGCGCCACGGATTCGGCGACGGTGAACACGGGCACGAGCATGAAATGCTGGTGTACCATGCCGATGCCCGCAGCGACGGCGTCGCCCGGCCCGGAGAACTTCACCGGCTTGTCGTCGATGAGGATCTCTCCCCCATCGGCGTCGTAGAGTCCGTAGAGGACATTCATCATGGTGGACTTGCCGGCGCCGTTCTCACCCAACAGGGCGTGGATCTCGCCCGGTTCGATGGTGAGATCGATGTGGTCGTTGGCCACGAACGATCCGAACACCTTGGTCATCCCGCGAAGCTCGAGTTTCACTGCTTCCGGTTCTCCTCACAAACTTGAAAACTGCAGGGCCGAAAGAACTCGGCCCTGCAGTTTAACCGACGAGCTTACTTCGGTGTGCTCTCAGACTCGACGACCAGGCTGCCATCGACGATCTGCTTCTTCAGATCCTCGACCTTCTTCTTCACGTCCTCGGGAACCTTGTCCTCGAAGTCGTGGTACGGAGCGAGGCCCACGCCTTCGTTCTCAAGCGTACCGACGTAGGGCTCATTGGAGAAGTTGTCCTCCGAGCCTTCCTTGATGGTGTCTTCGACGGCCTGCGAGATCTGCTTGACCACCGAGGTGAGGATGATGTCTCCGTATTCGGTCGACTCGTAGCCGTCGGAGTCGACCCACACGAGGTTGACGTCGCCGGCTTCCTTCGCCGCCGCTGCGGCACCGAGGCCGACGGGTCC
Organism: Brevibacterium sp. OS20; assembly: GCF_056837565.1. NCBI lineage: Bacteria > Bacillati > Actinomycetota > Actinomycetes > Micrococcales > Brevibacteriaceae > Brevibacterium > Brevibacterium sp. OS20. Next base: position 2,949,708 of record NZ_CM166367.1, read on the forward strand.
GGCCACGGGCATGATCACGTCGGCGCCCTGCGAAATGAGCTGCTTGGTCAGCTCCTGGCCCTGGCCCTGGTTCTCGAAGTCACCGGAGAACGATCCGTCCTGCTTCTCCTTGTTCCAGCCGAGCAGCTTGACGTCCTTCTTGTTTTCCTCGTTGAACTTGTCCACGCCATCGGCGAAGCCGTCCATGAAGATCGTCACCGACGGAATCTGGATGCCGCCGAAGGTGCCGACCTTGCCCGACTCCGAGGTCGCGGCCGCAACATAGCCGGCCAGGTACGCGGCCTCGGCGGTGTTGAAGACGACTGCCTTGGCGTTGTCGATCGTCACCGGCTTGCCGTCGGCGTCGGAGAATGTGGAGTCGATGAGCGCGAAGTTGAGGTCCGGGTTCGCTTCGGCGGCTTCCTGGATCGTGTCCTCGAGGAGGAATCCGACGCCGAAGGTGAGGTTGCAGCCCTGCTGCACCATGTTGTCGACGTTCGGCCCGAAGTCCGCGTCGCCCTGCGATTCGGCGAGCTTCTCTTCGATGCCGAGGTTCTTCTTCGCGTTCTCCATGCCCTCCCGACCGGACTGGTTGAAGGACTGATCGTCCCAACCGCCGGAGTCGGAGACCATGCAGGCGAGGTAATCCGAACCGGATTCGCCTCCTTCGCCTGAACCACAGGCCGAGAGGACGAGGGCGGATGCGGCGATCATCGACACCGCTGAAGCGAGCTTCTTCACGTTTTCTCTTTTCTGATACAGACAGTGCACACGGATGAGGGCCCTGTCTGCCCCTACCGAAAATGTGAAACCACTGGACGAACTGTCATATTTTAATGAGTTTCGGTCAGTCTAATGCACTGAGGTCATTTGGAAAGGTCCGTTAGCACCTCAATCGCAGACACCGATATGAAAAAGAAACAATCCGTCATGCGGTGGGGTTATCGGTCCGAAATGCGAACAGAAAACGCCTTGTGTTTGAGACAGAAAGATGCGGCAAACGATGCGGCCGGCGGCCGGCCGGACTGGCCCATCCGGTCAATCGGGCGAACCGCGGTGAACTAGGCTAGAGACTGCTATGGCACATCTCCTCGGGGCAGAAGCCCTCCACCTCGAATACCCCACGCGAGTCGTCTTCGACTCGGTCACTCTCGGCGTCGAGTCCGGCGACATGATCGGCATCGTCGGCCGCAACGGCGACGGCAAGTCGAGCCTGCTCGGCATGCTCGCAGGCACCATCGAACCCGATTCCGGACGCGTGACGTATCGCGGCGGGCTGCGTCTGGGCATGCTCGGCCAGCGCGATGACCTCGATGACGAGGCGACCGTCGGCTTCTCCGTCGTCGGCGATGCCGCCGATCACGAATGGGCCGCCGATCCGCGGGCCCGTGACATCATCTCCGGTCTCATCGCCGATCTCGATTGGGATGCGCAGATCTCCTCGCTCTCCGGCGGTCAGCGCCGTCGAGTGGCCCTGGCGGCTCTGCTCATCGGCGATTGGGACATGCTCATCCTCGACGAGCCGACGAACCACCTCGATGTCGACGGCATCGCGTGGCTGGCGAAGCATATTCGCGGCCGGTGGCCGAAGAATTCCGGAGCCCTGCTGCTGGTCACCCACGACCGGTGGTTCCTCGACGAGGTGTGCACGAAGACCTGGGAGGTCCACGACCGCATTGTCGAGCCTTTCGAAGGCGGTTATGCCGCCTATGTCCTCCAGCGCGTCGAGCGCGATCGGATCGCCGCCGCCACCGAGGCGAAGCGACAGAATCTCATGCGCAAGGAACTCGCATGGCTGCGACGCGGTGCTCCCGCCCGGACGTCGAAGCCGAAGTTCCGCATTGAAGCCGCCAACCAGCTCATCGCCGATGTGCCGGAGGTGCGCAATCCGATCGAGCTGAAGAAAATGGCCACGGCCCGCCTGGGCAAGGACGTCGTCGATCTGCTCGACGTGTCCAAGCACTTCGCCGAGACCACGATTCTGGAGGATGTCACGTGGCGCATCGGTCCCGGTGAGCGCACCGGGATCCTCGGTCCGAACGGTGCTGGGAAGTCGACGCTCTTAGGTCTGGTCTCGGGAGAGATCGAACCCGATGCGGGTCGGGTCAAGCGCGGCAAGACCGTGCAGATCGGTGTGCTCGATCAGCAGTTCAAGGATCTGGCCCGCATCGCCGAATCCCGTGTGCGCGAAGTCCTCGCCGAGTCGAAGACCTCGTTCAACATCGAAGGCAAGGACTTCACTCCGGCCCAGCTGCTCGAACGGCTCGGCTTCGCGAAGGAGCATCTGTCCGCCCGGGTCAAGGAGCTCTCCGGCGGGCAGAAGCGCCGACTCCAGCTTCTGCTGCTGCTCATGGCCGAACCCAATGTCATCATCCTCGACGAGCCGACGAACGACGTTGACTCGGACATGCTCGCGGCGATGGAGGATCTCCTCGATTCCTGGCCGGGCACCCTCATCGTCGTCTCCCACGACCGGTACCTGTTGGAGCGGGTCACCGATCAGCAGTACGCGATCCTCGACAACGGACTGCGCCATGTTCCCGGCGGCGTCGAAGAGTACTTGCGGCTGCGAGCCGAACAGGAATGCCGCGGCACTGCAGGTTCGAACAGGGCTTCCGGCGGTTCGAACGGGGCCACAGCGGGAAACGACGGGACCGGTTCCGGTGGGGCCGCCTCGGCGAGCGAGGGATCCGCATCGGTTCCGAAGCTGTCCGGCGCGGAAGCCCGGGCGGCGAAGAAGGAACTGTCGTCGATCGAGCGGCGGATGGACAAGCTGAACACTCAGATCGCGAAGAAGCACGAGGAGATGGCCGCCCACGACCAGACCGATTTCGAGGGACTGGCCAAGCTCACGGCCGCGATCCGCGAGTCCCAGGACGAACTCGACGAACTCGAGATGCGCTGGCTCGAAGCGTCCGAAGCTCTCGAGGCCTGAGTGATCGACGAAGCGACGATGCGAGACCTGCTCGAGGCGGAACGAGCGGAGACGCAGGCGCTCATCGACCGCCTGACTCAGGGAATCGATGAGGTCTCGGCCGCTCGCGAGGGCGACAACAGCGACGACGAGCACGATCCGGAAGGGGCGACGCTCGCCTTCGAACGGTCGCAGGCCGCGACCTTGCTCGAACAGTCCGAGAATCGCCTCGAGGAGATCGCCGAGGCGGTCGACCGCCTGAACGCGGGCACGTTCGGGACCTGCATCGACTGCGGCAGACCCATCGCCGAGGCGCGGCTGGAGGCCCGCCCCTACGCGGCCAAATGCGTGAACTGCGCCGCCCGCGGCTAGTCGTTTCCATCCCCTTTCGCACGCACGAGTGCACCGTCGCACACGACCGGGCGACCGCCTCGGCGCCGGTCTGAACTTTCCCCAAAGCCTGCCGGGTGCGGTAGTGTATCGGCGTGTCATCACGGGACTATCGCATCGACCGCGCCAAGGGAATACTCATCTTCCTGGTGGTTCTGGGCCACCTCCTCGCCAGGACCTCCCCATGGGAGTCGCCGATCCTGGGCGCACCGATGTACTTCGTCTACATGTTCCACATGCCGGCGTTCGTCTTCCTTGCCGGCATCACGGCGAAGTCGAACAAACTGGCCGAACGGGTTCTGACCTACTTCGTCCTCCTCGCCACGGTGCTGCCGCTCATGTGGGGGTGGATGTGGCTCTTCGGGCTCAATCCCGACTACGACTTCCTCCGACCGTTCTGGTACACGTGGTTCCTGCTGTCGATGGCGTGGTGGATGATAACGGTCCCCTTCATCGAGCGATTCCCGCGCACGATGCTCGTCGCTTCTCTGGTCGTCGGGCTCTTCGGCGGATTGCTGCCGGTCCTCGACACCGAGCTCTCCGCGGCTCGGACGATGGCGTTCTGGCCGTTCTTCGTCATCGGCAAGCTCTACGGCAAGCAGATCATCGACTGGGCGGGCAGCCTCGCGATCTGGCAGAAACTCTGTCTCAGTGCCGCTGCCCTCGCGGCCGTCGGATATTTCTTCCTCGACCAGGTCGACTACAACTGGCTCTACGGCAGCCTCAACTTCGCCCACTTCGACGTCAGCGTTCCCGAAGGCGTGGGACTGCGACTCATCGTCGACATCGGAGCGGTGCTGCTGACGCTGGCCCTTCTATCCTGGTTGAGCAATACGAAGGACACGATCGCGACGATCGGCAAGAACAGCCTCGCTGTCTACATCCTCCACGGATTCGTCGTCCGCGCCCTGCAGCCGGTCCTCGACGAAAGCCGCAACGTCCTCCACGACGCCGTCGTCCTGCTCATCTGTGTGGCCCTGGCCGTCGTCTGGACGGGCTTGCTCGCCTGGTCGCCCTTCGAACGCGCCCTGCGCTGGTGGTCCTCGACCGTCACCGGCCTGCTGCTCAAACCGTTCCCCTTCCTCCGGCCGGAGGACTCCGACCGTCGCAGCGGGCGAGGTCGCGGAGAGCGAGGCCGCAGCAGGCGAAATCGCGGAGAGCGAGGTCGCCGTGGAGATGCCGGCTACACCGGCGACACCTATCACCCCGGGGACGCCTACAGCGAGGGCGACGGACCGGACCGGTAGGGACTCGGGCTGCAGCCCATGCCCGGAGTCGGCTACCAGCACTCCCCCGGCTACGAACAGCAGCCCGGTCAGCAACAGTCGTTCGCCTCCCCCGCCCCGGTTGCGGGCGAGCCGTACCCGTTGCCGGGTTCACATGAGGTTCCGCAGAACAACGCCACCTACGAACCCACTCAGGAGGTGCCCGCCGGCGCAGCCCAGCGGGCAGTGCGCTACCGTCGCCTGCCGGTCTATCTCAGCGGCGACGAGGACCGCTGACGATCGGGCCGCCTCGGCGGTCGCTGATCTTTGCGGGGACCCCACCGGAGCCCGACATTGCAGGCTTTCGGTCGGGCCGCCTCGGCGAGGTCGTGTTCTTTCATGGCCTTCAGCGTCGAATTATGTCGATGTGACGGACCTCACTGCGCCGATTGATGGTGTGATAACAATGTTCGGGCCGTTTGCCCGGGCTCGGCCACATCATCGAATCGGAGAGCATCCATGACCGCGACCAACGCCCTGACCCAACGCCTCGATGCCGGCCCCGTGATCTGCGCGGAAGGCTTCCTGTTCGAGCTCGAGAAGCGCGGATATCTGTCTGCCGGCGAGTTCGTCCCCGAGGTGGCCCTCGAGTTCCCCGACGCCCTGCGCTCCCTCCACGTCGACTTCCAGCGGGCCGGCTCCGACATCGTCGAGGCCTTCACCTACAACGGGCACCGCGAGAAGATGCGCGTGATCGGCAAGGAAGATCTGCTCGAACCGCTCAACCGCGCCGCCCTCCAGATCGCCCGGTCGGTAGCCGACGCCAAGCCCGGGAACTTCATGGCCGGCAACATCTCGAACTCGAACATCTGGGACCCCGCCGACGAGTCCAAGCAGTCCGAGGTGCGAGCCATGTTCGCCGAGATGGTCGCCTGGGCGGTCGAGGAAGGTGCCGACCTCATCATAGGCGAGACCTTCTACTTCGCTGGTGAGGCCATCGCCGCCGCCGAGATCGCCAAGGCCAGCGGACTGCCCGTCGTCCTCACCCTCGCCCCGATGGCCTTCCAGGAGATGGCCGACGGGGTCGGGATCGTCGAGACCGCGCAGCGCCTCGAGCAGCTCGGCGTCGATGTCGTCGGGCTCAACTGCTTCCGCGGTCCCGCGACGATGCTGCCGTGGCTGAAAGAGATCCGTCAGGCAGTGTCCTGTCACGTCGGCGCCCTGCCGATCCCCTACCGCACCACTGAGGACGAGCCGACGTTCTTCAACCTCTCCGACCCCCGCGCCGAGGTGGCCTCCCCGCACGGACGCACGTTCCCCACCGCTCTCGATCCCCTGCAGACCAACCGCTACGAGATCGGCGCGTTCGCCAAGGAAGCCTATGACCTGGGCGTCAACTACATCGGAGTGTGCTGCGGCGCGACCCCGATGCACATCCGCGAGGTCGCCGAGGCGGTCGGACTGACCACCGATGCGAGCCGCTTCTCCGAGAACATGGCCAACCACTTCATGTACGGCAGCAACGAACGGCTCGCCGACAACGTCGTGGCCCTCGGAGACACTGCCTGAGACTCGGGAGCATCGCTCACAGCTAGGCGAACGAGGGTGCCTGAGCGTCCCCGCCATAAGGCACTCGAGCGTTCTGAGCACCCCTCACTGTCAGGGCCACCCCATACAGTCAGCGCCATAACCCCTCGCAGGAACGGGAGGTTATAGCGCTGACTGTATGTGCTGCGACTACCGGTAGGCAGTGCCACTGGCGGTGCGTGATGCTTCCCGGCGTTCTGCCTGTAGGCAGTGCCGGTTACGGTGCGTGATGCTTGGCGACCGCGCGGGGTCGCCCGTGAGCGCTCAGGCTTCGGCGGTCACGCCGATCGAGTCGAGAGCGGCCTCGAGGCGCGCGATCGTGCCGTCGATGTCGCCGAGCTTGTCGAGACCGAACAGGCCGATGCGGAAACTCGAGAAGTCCTCGGGCTCATCGCACTGCAGCGGCACGCCGGCAGCGATCTGCACACCGACTTCCTTGAAGCTGGCACCGGTCGCGAGCTTCGGATTGTCGGTGTGGACGACGACCACGCTCGGCGAGGCGAACTCGTCCGAAGCCACCGAGGGCAGTCCGCGTTCGGCGAAGACCGCGCGCACGCGCTGTCCGAGTTCGGCCTGCGCGGCGGCGAGCTTATCGAAGCCGCGCTCCTCGCTTTCGACCATGAGCTTGGCATTGTGCGCCAAAGCATCGGTGGGCATCGTCGCATGGTACGGCGCACGGCCGGCTTCGTATTCGTCGGCGATGAACAGCCACTTCTTCAGATCCATCGCGAAGCTCGTCGAGGTGGACGCCTCCACGGCGGCACGGCCGGCCTTGCTGAGCATGACGTAGCCGGCGCACGGCGATCCGCTCCATCCCTTCTGCGGAGCGGAGATGAGCACATCGACACCGAGGTCGGTCATCGACGCCCACACCGCGCCCGAGGCGATGCAGTCGAGAACGAAGATTCCGCCGACCGAGTGCACGGCCTCGGCAACCTGGCGAACGTAGTCATCGGGCAGGAGCATCCCCGAGGCGGTCTCGACGTGGGGAGCGAACACGACAGCGGGCTTCTCGCGCTCGATGGCGGCGACCACCTCGGCGACGGGGGCCGGCGACCACGGCGACTGGTGCTCGGCACTGTCCGGGGAGGCCTTGAGCACGGTCGTCTCCGAGGCGATGGCTCCGGCGTCGAGGATCTGCGACCAGCGGAAGGAGAACAGACCGTTGCGCACGATCAGCGCCTTCTTGCCGGTGGCGACCTGACGGGCAACGGATTCCATGGCGTAGCTGCCGCCGCCGGGGACGATGGCAGCGGAATCGGCGTCGTAGGCCGAGCGCAGGATCCGGTTGATCTCCTGCATCACGGATACGAACCGCTGCGACATGTGGTTGAGCGATCGGTCGGTGAAGACCACCGAGTATTCGAGCAGTCCGTCCGGGTCAACATCTTCGTGTGGCAAAGTCATGGCTCTAACATATCGACAGTCCGCCATCCGGGCCACCGGAGTCGATCAGTGAGACCGCAGCGACCCTCGCCGAGGCGGCCGAACGTCAGTTTCACCGCGCACCGAGGCGGCCCCGTCGTTCCGGTCGACCATCACCGAGGCGGCCCGACGATCAGACTTCGACTTCACCCCGATCCCCCGACCACAGGGTATGGAAGAACCCGGGACGGTCGGTGCGCGTGTAGGTGTGCGAACCGAAGCGATCGCGCTGGGCCTGGATGAGTGCGGCACTGCCCGCCTCGGTGCGCAGTCCGTCGAAGTAGGCCAGCGTCGAGGACAGTCCAGGCACGGCGATTCCGTGACCGATGGCCTCGACCACGGTCGTCCGCAGGGATTCCTGGCAGCGGTCGGCGACCTCGCGGACGAAGTCGGCGGCCAGCAGGTTCTCGGGCGGAGTCGGTACGTCGAAGGCCTCGACGATTCGATCGAGCAGGCGGGCCCTGATGATGCACCCGGCCCGCCAGATTCCGGCGAGCGCCCCGAGGTCGATGTCCCATCCGTGTTCGGCTGCCCCGACCGCGATCTCGTGGAAGCCCTGGACGTAGGCCATCACCTTGCCCAGCAGCAGGGCCTTGCCGATCTCCTCGATGCGAGCCGCACGCTCGTCCGGAGACAACGACGACGATCCGGCGCCGGGACGGGGACCGGCCAAGCGGAGTCCCTGAGCGCGCAGATCGACCGAGGATGACAGCGAACGGGAGAAGACCGCCTCGGCGATGGTGGGCACCGGAACCCCGAGATCGAGCCCGACCTGCGCCGTCCACGCACCCGTGCCCTTGGCCTTCGCGGCGTCGGCGACGATGTCGACGAACGGCCGACCCGTCGCCTCATCGACGTGGTCGAGGACGTCGGCGGTGATCTCGATGAGGTAGGACTCGAGCTCTCCGGTGTTCCAGTCGGCGAAGACTTCTGCGATCTCGGGCGGTGTCATGCCCAGGCCGTCACGCAGGAGGGTGAAGGCCTCGCTGATGAGCTGCATATCGGCGTATTCGATGCCGTTGTGGACCATCTTGACGAAATGGCCGGCCCCGTCGGTGCCGATGTGATCGACGCAGGCCTCGTCTCCGACCTTCGCAGCAATGGGTTCGAGCAGGGGACGCAGGCGCTGCCATGCGGTCTCCGATCCGCCGACCATGAGGGAAGGCCCGAGCAGGGCGCCGACCTCTCCCCCGGAGATGCCGACCCCGGCGAACTCGATGCCGGTGCCATCGAGTCGGGTCCCGCGGGCGATCGTGTCCCGGAAGTGGGAGTTGCCGCCGTCGACGATGATGTCTCCGGGGGCGAACGCCTCGGCGAGATCGCCGATCGCCGCATCCGTGGCGCCTCCGGCATTGACCATGAGGATCGCCACTCGTGGTTCGTTGAGCTTCCCGGCCAGGTCGGTCAGGTCGGTGGCGACGAGGAAGTCCGCCTCGGGGAAGTCCTGCGCCAGGTTCTGGGCGCGCTCGACGTCGCGGTCGTAGACGGCCACTCGGCGGCCCGACTCACGGGCGAGGTTGCGGGCGAGATTCGACCCCATCACGCCGGTTCCGATCACCGCGACATCGGCCTTCATGAGCATCCTTCTTCCCTGTGATCAGCAGTGTTGACAGTCGCTTCCCACCAGCACTACGGTGCAATAAATCTGTTTTAATAACTGATTATAGATATTTCTTCATATTTTATCGAGAGGTTTCGGTTATGGGTCACAGCCCTTTCCTTCCACCGCTCGTCATCATGGGTGTCTCGGGAACCGGCAAAACCGTCCTCGGCGCGCAGGTGGCGCACGCCCTCGACCGTCGATTCGTCGACGCCGACGATCTGCACTCCGCGGCGAACAAAGCGAAGATGAGTTCCGGGGTGCCGCTCACGGATGAGGATCGCTCCCCCTGGCTTAACAGCGTCGCCGTCGAGGCCGCCCGCACCCCGGCCCCGGTCATCGCGTGCTCCGCGCTCAAGCGCACCTACCGTGACCTGCTGCGCAGGTCGGCACCCTCACTCGTCTTCATCCACCTCGACGGTCCTCGCGAGGTCATCGCCGACCATCTGGCCCGCCGCGACCACGAGTTCATGTCTCCCGATCTGCTCGATTCGCAGCTGGCCACCCTCGAACCGCTCGCTGCCGAGGAAGCTCACGCCACCGTCGACGTCGACCGGTCGATTCCCGAGGTTCTGAATGCGATCCTCGAATCCGTAAAGCGGCTGAACGCATGATCGTCCCGTCCACCGTCCGCCCATCCATCTGACCTCAAGGAAGAGGAACAATGACCGAACTCGAATTGGCCTGGACCCTGCCGACTCCGGCCCTGCTGGGAATCGCAGCCGCGGCGATCGCCGTGCTGCTCCTGCTCATCATCAAGGCACGCGTCCACGCCTTCATCGCCCTCGTCATCGTCTCAGTGATCACAGCACTGGCCGCCGGCATCATGCCCGGCGACCTCATCGACGTCCTCTACGACGGCTTCGGATCCACCCTGGCCAGTGTGGCTCTGCTCGTCGGACTCGGTGCGATGCTCGGGCGGATGCTCGAACTCTCCGGCGGCGCCGAGGTGCTCACCGACGCCCTCATCCGCCTCTTCGGTGAGAAGCGCGCACCCTTCGCCCTCGGCGTGACCTCGCTGCTCTTCGGCTTCCCGATCTTCTTCGACGCCGGCCTCGTCGTCATGCTGCCGATCATCTTCACGATCACGCGCCGCCTCGGCGGGTCTCTGCTGCTCTACGCGATGCCTGCGGCCATGGCATTCTCCGCCATGCACATCTTCGTACCCCCGCACCCCGGCCCTGTCGCAGCCTCCGGACTGCTCGGCGCGAACGTCGGCCTCGTCCTCATCTGCGGAATCATCATCGCCATCCCCTCCTGGTACCTCACCGGGTATCTGTTCGGGCTCATCATCGGCAAACGCATCGACGTCCCGGTCCCGACGGTCCTTTCGGCCGGGAAGGACGACAACTTCAAAGATTTCGCCTCGCGCCCGAAGCTCGGCCACGTCATCTTCCTCCTCGTCCTGCCTCTCGTGCTCATCTTCCTCAACACCGGGCTGAACTTCGCCGGTGAAGCAGGGTGGGTCGATATCGAATCGGTGGGCATCAGCTCCCTGCGACTGCTCGGAGAGACGCCGATCGCCCTGCTCATCACCGTCGTCATCGCCATGTGGCTGCTCGGCTGGAAGCAGAAGAAGGACCAGTCGCTCATCGAGACCGTCGTCGACTCCGCGCTCGGCCCGGTGTGCTCGATCATCCTCATCACCGGTGCCGGCGGCATGTTCGGCGGAGTGCTGCGTGCCAGCGGCATCGGCGATTCCCTGGCCGATTCGCCGGCTGCCCTTGGCCTGCCCGTCATCGTCGCCGGCTTCGTCATCGCCGCGATCGTGCGTATCGCACAGGGTTCGGCGACGGTGGCGCTGACGACCGCGGCGGCACTGGTCCAGCCGATCGTCGTCGGCAATCCGGACTTCTCGAGCCTGCAGGTCGTGGCGATCGTGCTGTCGCTGGCCGCCGGTTCGGTCTTCGCCAGCCACGTCAACGACTCCGGCTTCTGGCTGGTGTCCCGCTTCTTCGGGATGGATACGAAGACGACGCTGAAGACCTGGACCGTCGCCGAGACGCTGCTCGGCACCGTCGGATTCCTGCTCAGCCTCGCCCTCTACGGAGTCGTCAGCCTGTTCTGAAGCCGGTGCTCAGCCGCCCGGGCGCTTGGGTGCTCAGATGCCCGGGCGCCTCGGCACCTTCGTCAATTGCTGGGGTGCCGGGGTTCGTCAGCCCAGACGCTGCCCATCTCCGCATCGGCTTTGGCCACGATCTTCGCCATCGCGTCCTTCGCCCGGGCCGGGTCCTGCCCGCCGATGGCATCGGCGACGTCGAAGTGCCATTGCAGGGCATCCGGGTGCGGGAACTTCGGCATCAGTCCCGCTCCGGTGCGGCCGGCGAGGATCTCGCCGATGACGGTGTCGAAGGCGGCGAAGAGCTCGTTGCCTCCGGCGCCGAGCACTGCCCGGTGGAATTCCACATCGGCTTCGAGGAACGCCTCGACATCGCCCTGCCTGCCCGAGGCTCGCATCCGAGCGGCCAGACCCATGATCTCCTCGGCGGCTTCTGCAGGGGCGTACTGTGCGGCCAGTCCGGCCGCTTCGGGTTCGATGGCCACTCGCAGTTCCGTCAGCGACCGCAGCTGCCGCGCCGGCGCCTCGGTCATCCTCCAGCGGATGACGAGCGGGTCGAGCAGCATCCATTCGCTCATCGCGAGCACGACGAGGCCGACCCGACGGATCGGCTGCAGCATGCCCAATGATTCGAGGACTCGGACGACTTCGCGCACCACCGACAGCGACACATCGTAGCGGGCACGCAGATCTTCGGCCTTGATGATCGTCCCGGCGGCCAGCCGCCCGGAGACGATGTCCTGTCCGACCTGATCGCGCAGCGTTTCATAGAGGTTGCCGCGATTCTCCGGGCTCGATTTCGGACTGTCGGCCGCCTCGGCGGGGGTCTGGTTCTCCTCCCCCACGGTCAGCCGCCGTCCACGATATGCGCTCCGGGGGCGGGCCCGGTGGTGCGCAGTGCTTCGTTGACGCCGCGCGTAGCCTGCAGGAGCACAGCGAGGTCGAGGGCGTGGTGGGCATCGCGGGCGAGGAAGCCGATCGTCGGCCCTGACCCGCTGAGCAGGGGCAGGACGGCGCCGGCGTCCCGGCCGGCCTCCATCACCTCGGCGATTTCGGGCATGAAGGACACGGCCGCCTCGGTGAGATCGTTCGCCGCGAATTCCGCGAGCGAGTCCGGTTCGCCGGCGGCGAGCGCCGTGAGCACCTGATCGGGGACGGTCGCGGGTGCCGGGTCGGGGTTGAGTTCGTCGAAGCGGGCGTAGACGTCCGGGGTGGGCAGGGGCGACGCCGAGGTGGCCATCACCCAGTGGAAGGTTCCGCGGGTGAGCACGGGGCTCAGCTTCTCCCCGCGACCGTGGCCGATGGCCGTGCCACCGCGCAGGAGGAAAGCGACGTCGGCCCCGACGGCGACCGCGCATTGGTGGAGGATCGCCTCATCGACTCCGCCGACGAGGTGAGCGGCTCCGACGAGCGCGGCGGCCGCGTCGGCCGATCCCCCGCCCATTCCGCCGGCCACGGGCACCTGTTTGTCGATGACGATGTCGAGGTCGCGCAGCACATCGACATCCCGGTCGCCCTCGAGCGCGGCGATGAGGAGGTCGACGGCGCGTCTGGCGAAGTTCGATTCATCGCGTGGGACCTCGGCATCCGCGTAGCGGCCCTGGACGATGATCGTTCGTGTTCCGCCCGGAATGAGAGTGAGGGTCTCGCCGAGGTTGAGCGCTTGGAATACGGTCGCGAGTTCGTGATACCCGTTGTTCGCCGCACCCACACCGAGGTGGATGTTTATCTTCCCCGGCGCCTGCACTTTCACCGGGGCCGGGATCGTCATGCGCGGATGCAGCGGGACGGTCATGGTGAGGGATCCTCGGCGGGCGGGGCCGGTGCAGCGGCATCTCCGTTGGAGGCGCCACCGTCGTCGACGGCAACAGCGGCGAGGCGTTGGAAGTCGGCGACGGTGAGGGCCTCGCCGCGGGTCTTCGGGTCGATTCCGGCGGCCGTCAGCAGGTCTTCGGACTGTTGGGGGCTGCCGGCCCATCCGGACAGGGCTGCGCGCAGGGTCTTGCGGCGCTGGGCGAAAGCGGCGTCGATGAGGGTGAAGAGGCGGCTGCGCACGGCCGGGTCGCGGTCGGTGCGGGTGACGTCGATGCGGACGAGTCCGGAGTCGATGTTCGGGGCCGGCCAGAACACGTTCTTGCCGATCTTGCCCGCCAGCTGCACGTCCCCGTACCACTGGGCTTTGACGCTGGGGACTCCGTAGGTGCGGGAGCCGGGGGCGGCGGCGAGCCGTTCGGCGACTTCGAGCTGGACCATGACGAGGACGGTTGTCAGGCTCGGGAAGGTCTCGAGGAAGTGCAGCAGCACGGGCACGGCCACGTTGTAGGGCAGGTTCGCCACGAGCGCATCGGGCTGGTTCTCGGCATCGGCGTCAGGCGTGTCGGTCGCGGCTTTGGTGGTGTGCTGCGGCGTGGGCAGCGTCGTGACGCGGAGTGCATCGGCGTTGACCAGCTGGAACGGTGCGTCACTGCCGGCGAACCTGTCGACGGTGCTCGGCAGCTTCTGTGCGAGCAGTTCGTCGATCTCGACCGCGGTGACCCTGTGACCGGCTTCGAGCAGGCCGAGGGTGAGCGAACCGAGTCCCGGACCGATCTCGACGACGTTCGAGTTCTCATCGAGCCCTGCGGCGGTGACGATCGAGCGCACGGTGTTGGGGTCGATGACGAAGTTCTGGCCCTTCTGCTTCGTCGGGCGCAGACCGATGTCAGCGGCTAATTCGCGGATATCGCGGGCGGTCAATAACGTCACAGCCAACAACTTACCGCAACGGTCGGCTCGCACAATCACCTCGGCGGCCCGGCGGTTCGGCCGGACCGCCTCGCCGCGGGGAATGACCCCACCGCGCAGACGATAGGGTGAAGCCTATGGATCCGCAGACACTGACCGAACTGCTCGACGTCGCCGTCCTCGAACGTCTCGACCGCATCGACGACCTCGAGGGCGATGAGCTCGCCCGGTCCACGGCCCTGCGCAAGGAGGGCTACTCCTCCGAGGTAACTGCGGCCCTGCTCACTCAGGCGCGGCTGCGTCAGGAGGCGGCAGCGAAGCTCGGACCTTTCGCGGAGGACATGCTCTTCACTCGCGACGGACTGGCCCAGGCCACGCGGCTGCCGGTCGCCGCTCATCATGCGCGTCGACTCATCGGCGACGTGGCCGAGGGTGAGTCCTTCCGCATCGCCGATCTCGGATGCGGGATCGGCGCGGACTCGGTCGCCTTCGCCGGAATGGGCGCGCAGGTCTCGGCTGTCGATGCCGACGAGGTCACCGCTGCCATCGCCGCCTTCAACCTCCGCCACCTGCCCGATGCGGCCGTCGAACATACTCGCGCCGAGGATGTCGACCTGGATGGATTCGATGCCCTCTGGTTCGATCCGGCCCGGCGGACCATCGGCAAGGCCGACAAACGCGGATCGACTTCCCGCATCACCGACCCCGAGGCCTTCTCCCCTTCTCTGTCATGGGTGATCGAGAAGGCGAGTACGGCGAAGGCGGCCGGAGTGAAGCTCGGCCCGGCACTCGACCACGACCTCGTCCCCGAGGATGCCGAAGCCCAGTGGGTCTCCCATAACGGAGAGGTCGTCGAGGTCTGCCTCTACTTCGGTGCAGCCAGGCAGCGCCCCGGCCGCGGAGCCCTCGTCATGGGCGAACGCACCCTCCTCGTCCATGAACACAATCTCCCTCGTGAGGACGAGTCGGGCATCGGGGAGCTCGGGAAGTATCTGCTCGAACCCGACGGGGCGATCGTGCGCACCGGACTCGTCGCCGCATTGTGTGCACCGCTGCAGGCGCGCCGACTGCACCCGAAGATCGCGTATCTGACCACCGACGTCGAACCGAGCGGGCCGGCCTCTGCAGGTGTCACCGCCTACGAGGTCGTCGACGTTCTGCCCGCGAAGGTCTCGAGCCTGCGCAAGGAGCTCGTCTCCCGCGGAATCGGCTCGGTCGTGATCAAGAAACGCGGTGCCGACATCGTGCCCGACCAGGTCCGACGCCAACTCAAACTGCCCAAGGGAGACAAAGCCACGCTCGTATTCACCCGGCTCGGCGATAAGCACGTCGTGCTGCTCACCCAACCGGTGTGACCCCTTCAACCTGCCCATGAAGATATCTGCCCGTGAAGGAGATCGAATTGTCCCGCTCCGACGTTCTCATCAGCGCCGATGAACTGCTCATCCGAATGGCCGACTCCCCAGCGCCGAGGCTGCTCGACGTCCGCTGGACCCTGTCGAAGCCCGATGGCCGCGAGGACTTCGCCGCGGGGCACATCCCCGGTGCCGTCTATGTCGATCTCGACACGGAGCTCGCTGACCACGGCACCACCGATCCGACGGCCGGTCGCCACCCGCTGCCGAGCCCCGAAGCCTTTCAGGAGACGGTGCGCTCCTGGGGCATCGACGAAGGTACCGAGGTCGTGGTCTATGACGACAACTCCTCCCTCGGAGCGGCCCGGGCCTGGTGGCTGCTGCGCTGGGCGGGATTGAGCGCGCGAGTCCTCGACGGCGGGCTCGCAGCGTTCCGTGACGCCGGCGGGACGCTCGAGACCGGCGACTCCCCCGAGGGCGCACCGAGTGCCGTGGAGATCAGCCCGGGTCGACTGCCCGTCATCGATGCCGAGGCGGCAGCCGGTTTCGATGGAGTCCTGCTCGATGCCCGTGCCGGTGAGCGCTTCCGCGGAGAGACCGAACCGCTCGATCCGCAGGCCGGTCACATTCCCGGAGCGAAGAGCGCCCCGGCCACGGACAACGTCCCCGCGGGGACGTTCCTGCCCGAAGCGCTGCTGCGCGAACGCTTCGACGACCTGGGTGCCCTCGATGGTCCCGTCGGCGTGTATTGCGGTTCGGGAGTGACCGCCTGCCACAACGCTCTTGCGCTGGCGACCCTGGGCGTCGAGGCCAGCCTCTACCCCGCGAGCTGGTCCGGTTGGTCATCCGATCCGGACCGACCGGTCGAGACCGGCGCCTGAAGCTCAGCCACCATCGCCCGCGCACGTGGTCACCCCCGCACGTGGTCACCACTGCACGTGGTCACCACTGCACGTGGTGACTGTTGCACGTGGTGACCGTTGCACGCGCGCGATTGCCCGCGCCGACGGCATTCTCCGGCATTCCTGGGTCGATCCACGGTGGTTTGAGCGTGGAAAACGCCGCGGATCGACCCAAGAATCACACTTCGCGAATGTCACGAAACGTTATTCAAGGCTGAGACTGCGCGCTGAATCACAGACGCAATTGGGCGGAACCGTGGCCCTCCACCAGCCATTCCTGTCAGCACCTGCCCTCTGACCAGCAATTTTGCTCTCGAATCTGCCTGCGAATCCTTTTGTAACAAAAACGTGACAGAAGATCACGAATTCGTTACAGTGGAGGACATCGTCACACTCAGACAGGCAACGAGAGGAAATCGTGGCATCTAAGCAGCACGGCCGCCGCGCCGCGAACGCCAAGGCCAAGACACCACTGACCGAGCTGAGCGAACTGCTCGCAGCGAACTCCGGCGCATTCGGTCGCCGTGCCGCAGTCGTCGCCGCCAGCGGCGGACTGCTCACCGCAGCGGTTCTCCCCGCCGCCGGGCAGGGAGCCGACGACGAGGCGAAGGTCGCAGCCGAGTCCGAGAAGCAGGCACCGGTCGAGTTCAAGAACCAGACGCCGACCGTCGATGCCGGCGGTGCCTCGAAGAAGGGCGAGCAGGAGGCTGAGGTCACCGTCGACACGGACCTCGTCACCGCCGAGGCCGCCCCCAAGCCGAAGCCCAAACCGAAGCCGAAGCCTGAGCCGAAGGAAGAGCCGGAGGAGACCGTCGCAGAGCCGGCGCCTGCCGAGGAGCCGAAGGAAGAGCCGAGCGAGAACTCCGACGACGATTCCGCCGGCACCGGCGACGAGGGCTCTGATTCGGGCGACGACAAGAGCAAGGACGACGGCGCGGATTCGGGCTCCGGGGACGTCAAGGTCCCGGACGGGTCGAAGGCCGAGCAGGTCATCGCCATCGCGAAGCAGTACGTCGGAACGCCCTACGTGATGGGTGGGACTTCACCCAGCGGCTGGGACTGCTCCGGCTACACCTCATTCGTCTACGGCAAGGTGGGCGTGGATCTTCCGCGCACGTCGTCGGCACAGAAGGGCGCCGGGCAGATCGTCTCGGCGTCCGAGGCGAAGGCCGGAGATATCATCTGGTCGCCGGGCCACGTCGGCATCTACGCCGGCGACGGCATGATGTACGACGCTGGGAACACTTCGGTGGACACCAGCTACCGCAGCGTCGATTGGATGACCCAGCAGGGCGCCCAGTACATCCGCGTGCTCTGATCTCCACCCAGAACTGAATACATAAGGAATCCCCTCGCCGGCACTGCGCCGACGAGGGGTTTTCTCGTCTCCGAATCCCTGGAACTGCTGAGCCTCTCACCGAAGAGCCGGAGAAGCGAGTTCCGGACGATGTGTGCGGGATTCCCAGTTGTTCTCCGGCATGCATCGTCCGGAAGTCGCAGAGCCGGCGGTGATCACCCGCAGTCGGGAGCTTTGTCGCTGCCGTCGTATTCGGCAGGCAGCTGACCCGATGCCTCGAGGTCGCCTTTCAGCCACTTCGCCACGGCCCGCAGTGCGTACGGGTTCGAATCGTACGCGGTCACGGCGGACTTCGCCGCGGTGTTGCGCATCGTCCACGGAGCAGCGGTGCCTACGGCCACCTCGGCGGAGGTCGACGGGCTCAGGCTCACGGAGGTTCCACCGGATCCCACGGTGAGGCCCTCGGCTTCGGCGGCTTCCTTCAGTGCCGCCTTCTCCTTGTCGCTGCCGCCGACGATCGAGATCGAGTCGGTCCCGGTGAAGGAGCATTCGCCCTTGAGCACGGTGAGGGACTGATCGGCGACTTCGGCGAGAACCTTCTTCGGATCCTTCGCATCCGCATCCCCGGCCTGCACGCTCTTCTGGGCTTCGGCGGTGGCCAGCTGTGCGGCGACGACGCGTTCGGACTTCTCGACGAGGTCCTTCTTCTCAAGCGTCCCGTCCCCCATCGCCTTGACGATCGTCTTCTGCGCGGCTGCCGAATCCGGGGGCATGAGGGCGATATCGGCTCCAGCGGCGAGCGCCTTGACCGTCTCTCCGCCCTTGAGGTTCTGCGGCACGGCCTTCATGTTCAGCGCATCCGTGGTGATGACACCGTCGTAGTCGAGGGTCTCGCGCAGCGCAGAGTACGCCTTCTTGTTCAGGGTCGCGGGCGTCGTCTTCGCATCGGGCAGCCCGATATGACCCATCATCACCATCGGCACCCCGGCCTTGACCGCGGACTTGAACGGCAGGAGATCCGTGTCCTCCATCTCCTCGATCGACTTCTCCGACACCGGCAGGCTCTCGTGCGAATCCACGCCGAGGCGGCCGTGCCCCGGGAAATGCTTCGCCGAGCTCGACACTCCACCGGACCGGTACCCCTCGACGGCGTCGGCGACGACCTCGGCGACATCCTCGTGGTCGGTGCCGCCCGAGCGGACGTTGATCGCTTTGTCCTTCGGCCCGACCGTGACGTCGGAGTCCGGAGCGAAATCGATGGTGAAGCCCAGATCGGTGAGGTTCTGCCCCTGCACGGTCGTGGCCTCGGTGATGAGGTCGGAATCGTCGGTCGCGGCCAGGCCCATGAGCGGCGGGAACGGCAGCGCGGCGGTGCCGAGGCGTGACACCGGGCCGCCTTCCTGGTCGACGCCGATCGACACTGGCTGGCCCTTCGTCCGCGCCGCGGAGATCTGCTCAGTCAGTTCCGTGACCTGGTCCTTCGTCGGGTACTCCTGCAGGTTGTAGCCCATGACGATGACCCCGCCGAGGTGGTTCTGCTTGATCATGTCCACCGGGGTCTGCGTGTCGGTGCCTTCCCAGGTGCCGATGATGAGGGACCCGGCCAGTTCCTCGTCGGAGAAGTCTCCGACGATGTCCGCGGCCTCGTCCTTGAAGTCGGCCGGATCGGCGTCGGCGGGGTTGTCCAGGGAGGATTCGGTCTGGGCTTCAGACTGCGCTTGGGTCTGAGAACCGGAATCGGCAGAGGACTTCTGTCCGGCCGTGGAGGATTCGGGGGCTGACGCTCCGCCGGAACAGCCGACGAGCGCGAGAGTCGTGGTCAGGGCCAGGAGGCTCAGGCGAGAACGCAACATGTCTCAATGCTAGACGTTCCCGCCTGCTCGCCGCCTGTTCACAGTTCTTCGTGAGCGGCCAGGCGGCGGGCGGTCTCTTTCGCTCCCCGTTCGTGCAGCGATGTCAGTGCCTTGAGATACGGTTCGGTGAACCTCGGCTCCTCGGCCAGCGGCCCGAAGAACTGTTCCTGCCGGACGAAGGCCAGCGGGTCCCCTCCCTGTGTCGCGGCAACCGCCTGCAGTTCGTCGGCATAGCGGTCGACGATGGTGAACCGACCGCCGGTCTCGTCATGCCCTTCGGCATACCGGGCCCACGAGGCGCAGATCGCCGCGGCCACCTCGATCGGGTGGCCCGAGGCGAGGTTGTCCTTGACGACCGGCAGCAGCCATTTGGGGATCCGGTCGGACGACTCTGCGCCGAGGCGGGCGAGGGTGTCGCGGATCTCCGGGTTGCTGAAGCGTTCGATGAGCGAGTCCTTGTAGGCGTCCAGGTCGATTCCGGGCAGCGGTGCCAGGCTCGGTGTGCCCTCTTCGTCCATGTATCGGCGCAGGTAGACGGGGATGTCCGGGTTCGCCATCGCCTCATGGGCGAAGGTGTATCCGCCGAGGAGACCGAAGTACGCGAGCCCCTGATGCCCGGAGTTGAGCAGTCGCAGCTTCATATGCTCGTAGGGCTGCACATCGTCGACGACCTGGACCCCGGCCTCTTCATAGGGAGGACGGCCAGAGGTGAAATCGTCCTCGAGCACCCATTGGAAGAAGGGCTCGGCGACGACCGGCCAGGCATCGGTGACGCCCGTGTCGGCGAGCAGGTCGGCTCGGTCGCCGTCGGTGGTGGCCGGGGTGATGCGGTCGACCATCGAGTTCGGGAACGCCACTGATTCGGCGATCCACTCGGCAAGCTCGGCATCGACGAGGCGAGCGAAGGCAGAGAACATCTTCGCCGCCACATCGCCGTTCTCGGAGATGTTGTCGCACGACTGCACGGTGAACGGTGCGACTCCTGCCTCACGTCGTGCGCGGAGAGCGGAGACGACATAGCCGAAGACGGTGGCCGGCAGCTCCCCTGCCCTCACGGCTTCGACATCGGCGGTGATCGTCGGCTCGTCGGTGATGAACTCTCCGGTGATGGGGTTGACGTTGTATCCGCCCTCGGTGACGGTCAGCGAGACGATCCGGATCGTCTCATCGGTGAGCAGATCGAGCAGTCCGGCAGGGTCATCGGGCCCGAATCGGTAGTCGATGATCGACCCGATCACCCGACGTTCCTTGGTTCCGTCGGCGTGTTTGAGCGTCAGCGTGTACAGGTGATCTTGGTCGGCGAGCGCATCGCGCATGGCCACGTCGTGGGGCAGCACTCCGGCTCCGACGATCCCCCAGTCGGAGGCCAGCCCAGCCCCGAGCAGATCGTCGAGGACCATGGCCATGTGCGCGCGGTGGAATCCGCCCACTCCGAAATGGACGATGCCGGGGCTCACGGCCGACCGATCATAGGCGGGGACGGCGATACCGTGGTCGGCCACCTCGGCGAGGTTCTGGGTGTTGAGGGAAAGCGCGGTGGTCGGTGCGGTCATTTGACGGCTCCCATGGACAGGCCCTGGACGAGTTTGTCCTGGGCGGCGATTCCGGCCACGAGCACGGGCACGGAGATGATGAGCGAGGCCGCGCACACCTGTGACAGGAACAGACCCTGGGAGGTGACGAAGCTGGTGAGGAACACGGGTGCCGTCGATGCCGCCGTGGAGGTGAGCACGGTGGCGAAGAGGAGTTCGTTCCACGAGAAGATGAAGCAGATCAGTGCGGTCGCGGCCAGTCCGGGTGCGGTCAGCGGCAGCAGGATCTGGAGAAAGACGCGCGGCAGGCGGGCGCCGTCGAGTTCGGCGGCTTCGAGGACTTCGACGGGCACCTCGGCGAGGAAGGAGCGCATCATCCACACCGCGATCGGCATGTTCATCGCCGAGTAGATGATGATGAGCAGCAGCCAGGTGTCGAGGATGCCGAAGGATTTCGCGACGAGGTAGACGGGCAGGAGGCCCGCAACCATCGGCAGCATCTTCGTCGACAGGAGGAAGAACAGCACGTCCGACCAGCGTTCGATGCGGCGGATCGCCAGTGAGTACGCGGCCATCGTGGAGAGGACGAGGACGATGAGGGTCGAGACGATGGCGGCGACCGCGGAGTTGATGAGGAACGGCCAGGGGTTCGCGCCGTTGCCGCCGCCGAAGAAGTTGACGAAGGACTCCAGCGTCAGCGGGGCGAAGTAGCTCGGCGGATTCGTCGAGGCGTCGGTCTCCGCGTGCAGGCTGGTCAGCAGCATCCACAGCAGGGGTGAGACGAACAGGAGTCCGACGAACCAGGCCAACAGGCCGAGCAGGATCTTGCCCGCCCGCCCCTGGCCGGGCCGCCTCGGTGCATTCGCCTTTCGCCGAGGCGGCTCTGCGGAACCGGGTCCGCCCGGTTCGGTCGGGGTGGGGGTCACCCCGGGTGCGGGGTGGTCGTCCACGGTGAGGTCGGGGGTGCTCATGAGTTCTCCTCCTTGAGCAGGGTCGATGCGGTGCGCAGGGCGAAGGTCGCAGTGATGAGGGAGGCGATGACGACGATGACGCCGACGGCGGAGGCGACTCCGTAGTCCTGAGCGACGAAGAACTCCTGGTAGATGACGTACGGCAGGGTGGCGGTGCCGAGCCCTCCGGAGGTCATGGTGAAGACCATGTCGAAGTTCTGGACGATGTAGATGGTGCCCAGCAGTGCGGCGAGTTCGATGTATCGGCGCAGGTGGGGCAGGGTGATGAAGCGGAAGGTCTGCCAGGGTCCGGCGCCGTCGACGAGGGCCGCCTCGTAGACGTCCATGGGTCGTGACTGCAGTCCGGCGAGCATGATGAGCATCATGAACGGCGTCCACTGCCAGACGAGGACGATCCCGATGCCCAGCAGCGGGTTCGAGGTCATGAGGTCCGGCTGTGGGGCGTTCTCGCCGAACATGGTGGTGAGCAGCCCGTTGATGAGGCCGTACGAGGGGTTGAAGATCGCGTGCTTGAACAGCAGCGCGGCGGCGACGGGGACGACGAGGAACGGGGTGATCATCAGGGTGCGGACGAATCCGCGGCCGATGAACTTCCGATCGAGCAGCAGCGCGATGCCCAGGCCCAGCAGAGCCGAGGCCAGCACGACGCCGACCGTGAGCCCGACGGTGACGATGACGGCCTTGAGCAGGTTCGCATCGGTGAACACGGTGACGTAGTTCTGGACGGTGCCGAAGCTGATGTCATCGGGGTAGGCGGCGTTCCAGTTCATGAACGAGATGATGATCGTGATCGCGAACGGGATCTGGGTGACGAGGATGACGAAGATCAGCGCCGGCAGCATGGGCGCGCGCTTGAGCCATCGGTCCTTGGCACGGGGTTTCGGCGGCGTGATCGGCTGCGATGCACGCTCGGCGGCTGGAGCTGACACTTCGAACATCCTTCGTCAGGCGGGTGGTGGGTCGGGCGGTGGTGCGGATGGGGCCGGGGCCGCCTCGGGGAGGGTGATCGTCACCCGCCCCGAGGCGCTCGGTCACTTCTTGTACTTGTCTCCGACCTTCTCGGCTTCCTTCTGGCCCTTCTTCAGGGCCGCATCGGCCGAGGTCCGACCGGCGATGGCGGAGCTGACGTCTTCGGAGATGCCCGTGGCGAGGTCCGCGAATTCGGGGATCGTCACGAACTGGACTCCCAGCGTCGGCCGCGGCTGGACTCCGGGGCTGACCGGATCGGCCGAGTTGATGGCGTCCTCGGTCTGCTGGTAGAAGGGCTTCGCGGCCTTCTGGTACTCGGGGTTCTCATAGGTCGAGGTCCGCTTGCCGGCAGGCACGTGCTGCCAGCCGAGCTCCTCGGCGACGGTCTCCTCGTAGTCCTTCGACGAGGCCCAGGCGACGAACTGCTTCGCCGCGTCCTGGTTCTTGCCTGCGGCCTGGATGCCCCATGCCCAGGTGTAGAGCCAGGAGCTCGACTCCGTTTCCTTCACCGGTGCCGCGACGTAGCCGATCTTGCCCTTGACGGGAGAGTCATCGGCCTCGAGGGTTCCGGTGGCGGCCGTCGAGTCGTACCACATGGCGACCTTGCCCTGCTGCAGGTTCGTCAGGCACTCGGTGTAGCCGGCCTGCGGGGCTCCGGATTCGCCGTGGTCCTTGATGAGGTCGACGTAGAAGTTCGTGGCTTCCTTGAATTCCTTGGAATCGACCTGCGCGTTCCAGTCCTCGTCGAACCAGGTTCCGCCGAAGGTGTTGACCACGGTCGTCAGCGGAGCGAACATCTCGCCCCAGCCGGGCAGCCCGCGCAGGCAGATGCCCTTCGTGCCCTTCTCCGCACCGTCGACCTTCGCCGCGAGCTTAGCGACTTCGTCCCAGGTCGGATTCTCCGGCATCTCCACGCCGGCCTTGTCGAAGATGTCCGTGCGGTACATGAGGAACGAGCCCTCACCGTAGAACGGCTCACCATAGACCTGGTCGTCGACCGTCATCGACTCGGCCATCGGGGCGAGGATGTCGTCCTGGTCGAAGCCCTCGGCATCGACGACGCCTTCGTCCATGGGGGTGAGCCACTTGTTCTTCGCGTAGGTCGGGATTTCGTAGTTCGACATCGAGGCGACGTCGTAGTTGCCGGCCTGAGCGGCGAACTCCTGGCCGATCTTCGCCCGCACCTCGTTCTCCGGCAGCACGGTGTAGTTGACCTTGATGCCCGTGTCCTTGGTGAAGTGGTCGGCTGTGAGCTTCTGAAGGTCCTGCATCTGCGGGTTGTTGACCATGAGGACGTTGACTTCGTCGCCGCCGCCCCCGGCCGAGCTGCCGCCGGCACCACCACAGCCGGACAATGCCAGTGCTCCGACCATGCCGATGGCCGCCCAAGTGGCTCTCCGGCCTGTGATCAGGTGTTTCATCGTTGCGCCTTCCCTCGTCCTTGCGGGATCGCAGCCCGCCGTCGGTTCGCTGCGAGAAAATCATATGAGCATCCGTGCTCATATGTGCAATACTGTGTCACGAACCAATCAGATGTGCAACACTTCACATATGAGCGAACACAGAGTCGTCGACGCCGAAGGGAGGACCATGTCCACGGTGCCCACCGCCCGCCACCGCCGCTTCCTCGCCCAGCTGGCCCGCGATCACTACCTTGAGGGGCGGTCCAAGGTCGAGATCGGCAAGTCGAACGGACTCAGCCGGTTTCAGGTCGCCCGCCTCCTCCAGGAGGCCGTCGACACCGGGGTCGTGACCATCACCATCGAAGCCGATGCCGGTGAAGCCGACGGTCTGGCCGAGCAGGTCGCCGCAGCGCTCGGCCTCGACTCGGTCGTCATCGTCGACATCCCCGACGAGACTCAGGCCTCCCAGCAGATGGGTCGGGCCGCGCTATCGCTGGTCGGCCGCCACGCCCATGCGGGGATGCGCATCGGCCTGTCTTGGTCGCGCACCTTGGATTCCGCGGCCGCGTTCACTCCGGCCCTGCCCCGCTGCACGATCGTCCAGCTCGCCGGTGCCCTCCGTTTGGAGTCGCATCGTCCCAGCTCGGAGATCTTCACCCGGCTGGGCCAGGATCCGGCGGTGAGCATGGTCCGTCTGCCCGCCCCGCTGCTCGTCACCGAGGCGGGAACCGCCGCTGACCTGCGGGCACTGCCCGAGATCTCCGGGACCCTGGCCGCCGCCGATGACCTCGATCTTGCCGTGGTCTCTGTGGCTTCCTGGGCCGAGGGCCTGTCCTCGGTGTGGGAGAAGTGCTCCCCCGCCCAGCGTCAGGCGGGCATCGACGACGGCGCCATCGCCGAGGTGTCCGGACGTCTCTTCGCCGCCGACGGATCGGATGTCACCACGATCGACGACCGCGTCATCGCCGTCACCCTCGATCAGCTCCGCCGAGCTTCGACGACCGTGGGAGTCGCCCGTGGAGCCGAGCGCGCCCGCGCGGTCCGTGCCGCCTGTGCCGCCGGGATCCTCGATATCGCGATCATCGACCGCTCCTTGGCCGATGAGATCCTCGCCGAGGCGGCCGACCCCGGTGCTGCACCAGCTGAGGAGGAGTTCCGATGAGTGCGAATCGCAGGTTCGTCGCCGGTGTCGACTCCTCGACCCAGAGCTGCAAGGTCGTCATCGCCGATCCGGACTCCGGTGACATCATCCGCACCGGTTCGGCCCCGCACCCTCCCGGCACCGAGGTCGACCCCGAAGCGTGGTGGACGGCTCTGCAGGAGGCGATCGCGGCAGCCGGCGGACTCGACGATGTCGCGGGTCTGAGCATCAGCGGTCAGCAGCATGGACTCGTCGCCCTCGACGCCGAGGGCCGGGTCATCCGCGATGCCCTGCTGTGGAACGATCTGCGCAGCAAGGCCGCGGCCAGAGACCTCATCGCCGAGGTCGGAGCCGCCGACTATGTCGCACGCACCGGGGTCCTGCCCGTCGCCTCCTTCACCGCCGCCAAACTGCGGTGGCTGCGCGATGCCGAACCGGACAATGCCGACCGGGTCGCCGCCGTCGCCCTGCCGCACGACTGGCTGAGCTGGCGCTTCCTCGGATACGGCCCCACCGACGCATCCGTCCGCGGTCCCGTGCTCGAGGCCTTGGTCACCGACGCGTCCGACGCCAGCGGCACCGCCTACTTCGACCCCTCCGCTTCTCGCTACGATCTCGATCTCTTCCGCATCGCCTTCGGTGCGTCCGCCCGTGAGGCAGCGGGCTTGCCGTGCGCCGCGGATACGGAGGTGGAGGCGGATTCACCGAACGTGGGCGGGAACGGGCAAGCCGCCTCGGCGATCATCCTTCCCCGCGTCCTCGCCCCCGACGAGGCGGCCGGGCACAGCCCGGACGGAATCGTCGTGGGCCCCGGGGCCGGCGACAATGCGGCCGCGGCGCTGGGACTCGGGGTCACCTCGGGGGATCTCGTCATCTCGATCGGAACGTCCGGTACGGTCTTCGGCACCACCGACCTGCCCATCGCCGATTCGTCCGGCACGGTCGCCGGGTTCGCCTCGGCCGACGGCGGGCGCCTGCCGCTGGTCGCCACGCTCAATGCCGCCCGCGTCCTCGATTCGGCGGCGAAGCTGCTGCGGGTCAGCCACGACGAACTCGCGGCCCTGGCGCTGGCGTCCCGGCCGGGAGCGGACGGGCTCACGCTCGTCCCGTATTTCGAGGGCGAGCGCACCCCGAACCTGCCCGATGCCACCGCTCGCCTCGAGGGGATGACCCTGGCGAACTCCTCGGCGCAGAACGTCGCCCGCGCCTTCGTCGAAGGAATGCTGTGCGGTCTGGCGGACGGGCTCGACGCGGTGCAGGCTCAGGGCCTGGAGGCCGGACGGCTGCTGCTCATCGGCGGGGCGGCACGCAATCCTGCCGTCCGGGAGGTCGCCCGCGATATCTTCACCGTGCCCATCGACGTGCCCGAACAGGCCGAATACGTCGCCATCGGGGCGGCTCGGCAGGCGGCGTGGACACTCTCGGGAACCCTGCCGGACTGGACAGTCGAGCTCGTCGCCACTCTGCATCCGCGTCCATCGCGGGTGCGGCAGCAGTACCGGTCCTGTGCAGCGCAGACGGCTGCACAGCAGACGGCCAGTCTCGTCTCGCCGGGCCACACAACGCCGGAACCGACTTCGTCAGAACCCTCTCTGTCCGAACGCTCATCGTCCGATCAATCACTGACCGATCACCGTGGATCTTCGGGTGCGCACGCATCCGCGAAAGGTTGAGAACAATGGCCACAGTCACCTTCGACAAAGCACTTCGTCAATACCCCGAGGCACTCAAACCCTCCGTCGACGAGGTCAGCCTCGACATCGCCGACGGGGAGTTCCTCGTCCTCGTCGGCCCCTCGGGCTGCGGGAAGTCGACGACCCTGCGCATGCTCGCCGGGCTCGAACCCGTCGACTCCGGTCACATCCGCATCGGCGACCACGATGTCACAGACCTCTCCCCCAGGGAACGCGATATTGCGATGGTGTTCCAGAACTATGCGCTCTACCCGCATATGAGCGTGCGCGAGAACATGGCCTTTGCACTGAAGATCGCGGGAGTCGCCAAGCAGGAACGCGATCAGCGCGTCGAGGAAGCCGCCCGGCTGCTCGACCTGGAACCGTACCTCGACCGCAAGCCGAAGGCGCTGTCCGGTGGGCAGCGACAGCGAGTGGCGATGGGGCGTGCCATCGTCCGGTCCCCGCAGGTCTTCCTCATGGACGAGCCGCTGTCGAACCTCGATGCGAAGCTGCGGGTGCAGACCCGCGCACAGATCGCCTCGCTGACCCGCCGCCTCGGCGTCACCACCGTCTACGTCACCCACGATCAGGTCGAAGCGATGACGATGGGCGACCGGGTCGCGGTCCTCGCCGATGGCCGGCTGCAGCAGGTGGACACTCCCGCGAACCTCTACGATCGACCGGCGAACCTCTTCGTCGCGGGCTTCATGGGCTCGCCGGCGATGAACCTCGTCGACGTGCCGGTCGAGGGCACGTCGCTGCGCCTCGGCGATGTCGAACTCTCACTGACCGCGGAACAGCGTGAGCAGGTCACCGGTGAGACGGTCACCGTCGGCATCCGTCCGGAGGATCTGCAGGTCACCGAGACGCAAGGCCTCGAGGTCACCGTCGATCTCGTCGAGGAGCTCGGCGCCGATGCCTACGTCCACGGTCGAGCGGTCCTGGCCTCGGGCGAGAAGACAGTGGTGGCTCGCGTCGCCGGTCGGTCGACGATCCGCCGCGGGGACACCGTGCGCGTCGCTCCCGATACCGCGCGCCTGCACCTCTTCGACACCGATTCGGGCAGCCGATTGGCCGAGGACACACGCCGCGCCGCGTGACCGGCGGACCTCGTGACCGGCGCGCCGACGGAGGCGAGCGCACCGCGGGACGGCGGCGCCGCCTCGCCGGGGGAATGCGGGGCATCACACAGCTCGAAAGTCGCCGCTGAGTCAGGGGAATCGGGCGTGCGCGATTATGATCGGATCATGGTCGATTTCGCACGCTCTCCCCGCTCCACCCTCGGTGTCGAGTGGGAACTGGCTCTGCTGGATTCTCGCAGCCTGGATCTGACCCCGGCTGCCGAGACTCTGTTGGCCGATGTGGCCGAGCATGCGCCCGAGTACGAGAAGCACATCGTCGGAGAGATGCTGACGAACACCATCGAGCTCGTCACCGGCGTGCACAAACAGGTGTCGACCGTCGCCGAGGATCTGGCCACTTCGATCGGGGCGCTGCGGAAGCTGACCGAGGCACGCGGTGTCGAACTGATGTCGGCGGGCACCCACCCGTTCGCGCAGTGGCAGTCGCAGGAGGTCCGCGCGAAGGACCGTTATCTCGAACTCGTCGATCGCACCCAGTGGTGGGGCCGGAACATGCTGATCTTCGGCGTCCACGTCCACGTCGGCATCGACTCGCGCGACAAGGTGCTGCCGATCGTCAACGCACTGCTCGCCTATGTCCCGCACCTGCAGGCACTGTCCGCATCGTCTCCGTTCTGGGGCGGCACGGACACCGGCTATGCCTCGAACCGAGCGATGATGTTCCAGCAGCTGCCGACGGCCGGTCTGCCGTTCCAGTTCGATCAGTGGGCGGACTACGAGAAGTACGTCGACGATATGCTCACCACCGGGATCATCGACAACATCAACGAGATCCGCTGGGACATCCGGCCGGCCCCGCACTGGGGCACCGTCGAGGTCCGTGTCTGCGACGGACTGCCGACCCTCGAGGAGATCCTCGCGGTCACCGCGTTCATCCAGTGCCTCGTCGATGACATGTCCGAACGCCTCGACGCCGGTGAGACCCTGCCGACGATGCCCGATTGGTTCCACAACGAGAACAAATGGCGCGCCGCCCGCTACGGCATGGACGCGATCATCATCGAGAACGCCGCGGCCGACGAGCGTCTCGTCACCGAATGTCTCGCCGATGAGATCGAACGACTCTCGCCCGTCGCTGAACGCCTCGGCTGTGTCGACGAGCTGCACTCGATCACCTCGATCATCGAACGAGGCGTGCCCTACCAGCGCCTGCAGAAGGTCTTCGGCACCACGGGTTCGCTCACCGAGGTGACCCGCTCGCTCATCGGCGACCTCCGCAACTCCTACAGCTGAGGCGGCTCTTCCGGGTTCGATTGCGCCCA
This sequence comes from Brevibacterium sp. OS20, assembly GCF_056837565.1. Lineage (NCBI taxonomy): Bacteria > Bacillati > Actinomycetota > Actinomycetes > Micrococcales > Brevibacteriaceae > Brevibacterium > Brevibacterium sp. OS20. The sequence goes on from NZ_CM166367.1 coordinate 2,979,094, forward strand.
CCCGCGGCCGCATCAGCCCCTCATGCGTCCTAGGGGTGGATCCACCACGATTCGCAAGGAGATTTCGAGACGGATCCACCCACAGGAGACACGTGGGCCCGCAGGCACAGCCCCAACGGCGAGCGAGCCGAGCTCACAGATGGGGTCGGAGCAGCTCCAAGAGCGTCGGCAGCGCGGAGGCGACTCCCGGGTGCAGTTCGTAGTCGTTGAGCTCGTCCAGCGGCACCCACGACAGCTGGATGCTCTCGGGGTCATTGATGACAGCGTCGAAGCGGCGCAGGGTCTTCGCGATCACCGTCGTGTACGACCAGGTGTCCAGGTCGAGGATGTGCGTCTCGAGGATCTCGATGCCCGATCCATCCTGGTCGGGCACCCCGGCCTCTTCCCAGGACTCCCGGACCGCGGCCTCGACCGCCGACTCGCCCATATCGCGGGCGCCGCCGGGGAATCCCCAGGTCCCACCTTCGACCGACCACAGCGCCCGGTGCTGCATGAGCACCCCGCGCTCGGGATCGACGAGCATGAGCCCCGCGGCCCCGTTGAGACCCCAATGCTTCTTCCCATCGGACCCATACGTCCACCCGTCACCCGATCGCCGAGGCGGCCGACCGGCAGGCAGGCGCGTTGACTTCGCCGCCTGTGCGTTCCGTTCGGCGGCGCTGTTCGGGTCGCTCTCAGACGAGGACATGATCGACATCCAAAGAGGAGACGGCGGCGAAGGACAGGTCACTCGGTCCGATTCCGCGGGAGACGAGCTCCGCACCGAGAGCTGCGACCATGGCTCCATTGTCCGTGCACAGTGTCAATGGCGGCACGCGCAGAGTCACGCCCGCCTCGGCGCAGCGAGCCGAGAGCACTTCACGCAGGTGCGAGTTCGCGGCCACTCCCCCACCGAGGACGACATGGTTGATGCCGGTGTCAGCCGCAGCGAGCAGAGTCTTGGTCACGAGCACGTCGACGACAGCGTCTTCGAACCCGGCGGCGATATCGGCCACCCTTAGGTCCGCGCCCAGAGTCTCGGCCTTCGTCACCTCACGCAGGGCTGCGGTCTTCAGCCCGGAGAACGAGAAGTTATACCGACGCTCGGGGTCGCGCAGGTCCTGCTTCTTCGCGAGTCCGCGCGGGAATCTCACTGCCTTCCGGTCGCCGGGGATCCCGGTGCCGTCGAGCAGGCCGAGAGCAGCCTTCGAGATGTTCGGTCCGCCGGGATAATTAAGCCCGAGCAGGCGCGCGGTCTTGTCGAAGGCCTCACCTGCGGCGTCATCGATCGTAGCGCCGAGGAGTTCGATGTCCTCGACGAGGTCGCCGATGCGCAGAATCTCGGTGTGCCCACCGGAGACGAGCAGGGCGATGGTGGGAGTGGTCAATCCGTCGACGTCCTCGGCGACGAGGTCGACGGCCACGTGAGCGGCCAGATGGTTGACTCCGTAGAGCGGTTTGCCCAGCGCCGCGGCAAGTCCTTTGGCCGCGCCGACCCCGACCATGAGCGCACCGGAGAGACCCGGTCCGGCGGTCACCGCGACGGCGTCGATTTCGGACAGCTCCACCTCGGCGGTCTCACAGGCAGAGGCGATGGCCGGGCCGATGGCCTGCACATGGGCGCGGGAGGCGACTTCGGGCACGACCCCGCCGAAGCGCACATGCTCGTCCATCGACGAGGAGACGGTGTTCGTCAGCAGCGTGCGCCCGCGGACGATGCCGACCCCGGTTTCGTCGCACGAGGATTCGATGCCGAGGACGAGTGGGTCGCTCATGATCCGTCCTCCGGGGCGTCGGCAGACTCCGCGGTTTCGAGGTCGAGGTCGGAGTAGATGGCCACGAGTTCGGGTTCGGTCACCTCGGCGATGTCCATACCGAGGGTGCGGGCGAAGAGGCGCAGATGCGTGTCCCACATCGGCCCCACTTCGGCGGCCTGACCGCGGGCGGTCTCGGCATCGGGCGCGGTATGGGTGAGCACGAGCAGGGTCTCGTGACCGGTCTCCCCCTCGATCGGCAGCACGCGGAGGCCGAGCACTCCGAAGTCGTCGAGTTCGAGCAGCACGTGGTCGAAGTCCTCGCAGCTGAGGACGGATCCGTTCAGGTCGATGTCCTCGAGCGCGAACGTGATCGTGCGCGTCTCTCCATCCTCGCCGAGGCGGAACGGCGCGAACCAGGCCCGTGCACTCTCGGCATCGGTCAGTGCGTTCCACACCGTTTCGACGTCACGCTCGAGGAGCAGCTCGATGACGAGGTCGGTGCCGTTCTCCCAGGTGACCAGGCGCGGGCTGGTCCCACTCATGCTTCCTCCCAAGCGCCGTCGAGGGCCGCCTTCTCATCAGGACTCAGCTGCATCTCCGTTCCGGCGAGCAGCTCGGTGAGCTGTTCGGGCACGCGCGCCGAGGCGATCGTCGAGGGGATGAAATCGTGGGTGAGCTGCCACGCGATGGCCGTGGCCGTCATCGTTACTCCGTGGTTGGCGGCGACATCGTGGAGGATTTCGAGGGCGCCGAGGGCTTTCTGGTCGTCGACGAAATCGGCGACTCGGTCACCGCGGACGCTGCCGGTGGCGTCGCCGCCGGTGTGCTTGCCGGTGAGGAAACCGGAGGCCAGTGAGTGGAAGGGCAGTTCGGCGATGCCCTCAGATCGCAGGTACGCCTGCTTCTGCGGATCGACGGCGGCGCGGGAGACGAGGTTGAACCGGTCTTGGACGACTCGATAGCAGGCAAGCGAGAACTTCGTCGAGATCTTCCGGGCTTTCTGCAGTCGCTCGAGGCTGAAGTTCGATGCCCCGAGGTAGCTGACCTTGCCGGAGCGGACGAGCGCGTCGAAGGTCTCGGCGACGGCGACCTGGTCGACGTCATCATCGTCTCTGTGGGCATAGTAGACGTCGATGTGGTCGGTGCCGAGCCGGCGCAGCGAGTCGTCGACGCAGTTGCGGATGTTCGCCGGATCGAGGCCATGCCCCTTCGGGTGCATGCCGACTTTGGTGGCGATGACCATCTCGTCGCGATTGCCGCGAGCCTTCATCCATTCGCCGATGATCGTCTCAGACTCTCCGCCCGAGTTCCCCTCGACCCAGGCCGAATACGCGTCGGCGGTGTCGATGAAGTTTCCGCCGGCCTCGGCATAGGCGTCGAGAACAGCGAAGCTCTGATCCCGATCCGCACCCCAACCGAAGGGGTTTCCGCCCAGCTGAAGAGGGTGAACGAAGAGATCGGTATCTGCCAATTGCACACGTGTCATACCCTCCAGACTACCCGTTTGACCTCCACTGCTTCGGGGCAGGACCGTCTCCCGGAACTCAGGTTAGGCTAAGCTATAGATACGCAATGATGCCGATCACGCCGCCTCGGCGGCAGACCAGCATTCGGTTGGCCGCACTCCCCCAAGGAAACATCATGTCTGAACCGTTCTCCGCTCGCCTCAAGGCCAGCACCGCCACCATCCACGACGAGGTCGAACACACCACGTTCATGGTCGACCTCATGGAAGGACGGCTCGACGCAAGGGCCTACGCTCTCCTGCTCAAGCAGTACGACGTCATCTACGGCGTGCTCGAGTCGAAGTCACGGGAGTTCGCCGAGGATCCGGTCTTCGCGCCGTTCTTCGACGCCCATCTGTTCCGGGCCGACCGCATCGCCGCCGATCTGGCCGCGCTCGATGGCACCGAATTGCCTGTCATGCCCAGTGCCACCGCCTATGCTGCGCACTTGGCGGGGCTCGAACGGGCCGAGCAGGTCATCGCCCACCACTACACGCGCTACCTCGGCGACCTCTCCGGCGGTCAGGCGATCGGCACCCTCATGGGCCGGCACTACAGTCTGCCGGCGACCTCGCTGACGATGTGGGATTTCGCCGAGCTCGGCAAGACGAAGCCGTACAAGGACGCCTACCGCCGACTCCTCGACCAGGTTGCGGCAACCGGCGGTGACGAGCAGATCGTCGTCGACGAGACGATGGAAGCGTTCCGACTCAATGGAGCGCTGCTCGTCGACCTCACCGAGGCGACTGATAACCGCGCGGTTCCCGTCGCCTAGGGCGCGATTTGAGAAGGATCAGTCGCCGATCCGCAGACGCATGAGAATTCCCGCGGCGCCCGGATAGTAGTCCGGGCGCCGCCCCCATTCCTCGAACCCGAAAGATGCGTACATCCCCAACGCCGCAGCATTGCGTTCGTCGACCTCGAGGTGGACGATCTCGGACCCACGGTCCTTCGCCCAATTGATTCCGGCCTGCAGCAGGGCACGACCGATGCCTGTGCCGCGTGCCGCCTCGGTGGTGGCGATCGTCATCACATCGGCTTCCGCACCGGCCCCCGACATGACGATCCACCCTGCCAGCTCCCCCGTCGAGGCGGTGAACTCACTATCCGTGGCTGTGCCGTCCACATCCGTTTCCCCCGCCGATGCGGTCCTGGCGGCGAGCATGACCGTGCCGTTCTGCGCCTTGACCGACCAGTAGTAGCCGAGCGTCCAGGCTGTGGGTCCGAAGATCGCCGCGTCGTGGTCGGCCACCTCGGCGAGGTCCCACCAGGGAAGCTCGGCAATGGTCGTGGAGGTCATTTCAATGAGCTCTCGCGTACCGGGGTTGCTTTCGCATCGGGTTCGCGCAGGTATTCGGGGATCGGGTCGGCAAGGTCTCGACCGGCGGCGAGTTCCCGTGCCGCCGCGAGGGCAAGATATTCGGCACGAGGATCGGTGATGGACTCGGTGCTCGACGCTCCGAGGACGTCCGGATAGAGGAGGAATCCGCGGCCGAGCTTCTGATCGATCGTATCGAGCCGGTAGCCGTTGTCGGCGAGAACTGAAGCAACCTCGGCCGGTTTGGCCACGAACGGCCCGGCGTTCAGCGTGGCGTCGGCGGAGTCGTAGACGCTGAAATAGACCTCTTTGCGGCGGGCGTCCGAAGCGATGAGGACGGGGCGAACGGATTCGGTCGCGGCGGGCGACGCGACCTCCGACGCAAGTGCTGGGGAGCCTTCTGCCCTGCGGACGAACTCTTCGACGATCGCGGCTTGGGACAGCAGTCCCTTGACGGGAATCCCACGAGCCTGACCGACGGCGATTCCGGAGGCGATGCCCACCCGCAGACCGGTGAAGGGTCCGGGTCCGATGCCGACGACGACGAGTTCGGGTTGGGCATCCTCGGCGAGCACGCCGGCGAGCGCAGGACCGATGAACTCAACGTGTCGACGTTGGTCATCGGCCTGTTCGGCCGCGATGACCGAACCGGTGTCCGTATCCACGAGGGCCACAGAGGCCGACTGCGAGGTGTCGATGGCCAGAACGATCATGATTCGTCTCCCTCATCCGCGAAGTCCTCGGCAGGCAGATCTGCAGAGGCCGGGTCGTCGACTCGCACGCCTGCCAGCGCCGAGACAGCGGCCACAACCTGCGGCATCCGATCGATCCAGGCATCCCCGCGACCAACGAGGTCGACGGTGCGTCGTTCGTCCTCCACCTCATCCTCGTCGTCCACACCGACCGAGTCATCATCCCCCGCGGCTTCATCCCACACCGGGGTGATGGTGATGTCGAGGTGATCGCTGCTGAGCTGCTCGGCCAGGCCGGCTCCCCACTCGACGACCGTGATCGACTCGTCCAGTTCGGAGTCGAGGTCGAGATCTTCGAGCTCCTCCCCGTCGGCCAACCGATACGCGTCGACGTGGACGAGGGCGGGTCCGCCCGAGCGCGATGGGTGCTCGCGGGCGATGACGAACGTCGGCGACGTGATCCGCCCGGCCACGTCGAGGGCTCTGCCCAGCGACTGCGTGAACGTCGTCTTCCCCGCTCCGAGGTTGCCCGTGAGAATGAGCAGATCACCGGCGCGCAGATGGTCGGCCAGGACCGCAGCGAACGTGCGCATCTGCTCCAAGGATTCGAGATGGACCCTCATCGCCCGTCTCCCTTCCGGGCGACCCGGTCGACGCGGGCGCTGAGCTGGGTGACGATCTCGTAGTTGATCGTGTTCGCCCAGGTCCCCCATTCGGCCGCACTCGGCCCACCGGGGCCGAAGATGACGACCTCGTCGCCGATGGCCACCTCATCGTTGCCGGCACCGATGTCGATGATCATCTGATCCATGGCGATACGCCCGACGACGGGGTAACGACGACCCCGGATGGCCACCTCGGCGCGGTTCGAGGCTGCCCGCGGCAGTCCGTCCCCGTACCCACCGGGCACGAGCGCGAACCGGGTGTCGGTCGCGGCGGTGAACGTCAGCCCGTAGGAGGCGCCGTGACCTGCGGGAATGTCCTTGAGATTGATGACGCTGGAGGTCAGCCGCATGACCGGCCGGAGCCCGAGAGCCGCCGGATCTCCGTCTTCGAGCGGGGACAGACCGTAGAGGGCGAGCCCCACCCTCGCCGAGGTGCCCGGGCACGGTCCCAGAGTGAGCGCTCCGGGTGAGTTCGCGATGTGCACATCCAGGTCATCCGATTCGCCGAGGCGGCCGTCCGCGGCGTCGAGCACGGCCCGCAGCTGCCCGTGGGCGGAGGAGAAGACCGCGCTCTGCGCCGCGGTCTCGGGGCGTTCGGGTTCGTCGGCGACCGCGAAGTGGCTCATCATTCCGACGATGCGTATATCGGCGCCGGCCTCGGGGTTCCCGGAGTCGTCGGTGTGGCTGTCTTCGGCGTGGCGGCGCAGCCAGTCGAAGGCACGGACGAGCGCTTCCGGGGACAGACCGTTGCGGCCGAGTCCGGTGTCGATCTTGAGATGGGCTCGGGCTGTGACGCCGGTGCGGCGGGCCGCCTCGGCGAGTCGGTCGAGGGCCCCGACCGTCGAAATTCCCAGTTCGATGTCAGCTCGCACCGCCTCGTCGAGGTCGGTGGTCGGTCCGTAGAGCCATGCGAGGATCTGCGCTTCGGGGCCGAGCAGGCTGCGCAGGCGAAGGGCCTCGGGGATCGTGGCCACACAGAACTCGCGCCACCCGGCCGAGAAGAGAGCGGGTGCGACGAGGTCGATGCCGTGGCCGTAGGCGTTGGCTTTGACGACGCATTTGAGGCGGGCGGGTGAGAGCCGATCGGCAAGGACGGCGGCGTTGTCGCACAGGGCTGCCTCGTCGATCTCGGCCCGTACGAGAGCCTCGGGGATGTCGAAAGATGTCACTGGATAAGACTACCGCCGACCCCCGTCGACCAGCACCTTCGTTACGCTGATCCCCCGCGACATTCGGCTCTGGCGCCGGTGTCGCAGGTGCAGCCGACGACGTGTTCGGCGAAGACCGGCTCGACGAGCCATTCGATGAAGAAGGAGACATCATGCACACCACACCAGCCCGCATCCTCGCGATGGTGATTACGGCTGTCCTGTTCGCGGCGGGCCTCGCACTGATCGGACAGTCCGGTCCCGCCGAGGCGGCCGCGAAGTACTGCACCGGCGTCGAGGCGAACAGTTCGGTGACGGCCGCGAAGGCCATCGAGGTCAAGCAGCGGTCGACGATCACCGCCGATATCTACCTGTGCAAGAAGTCCGGCGACCGGTACGTCCGCGACAGCGGCCCGTTCAAGGCCCGCCTCGGCTACAACGGCACCACGTCGAGCAAACGGGAAGGTGACGGCAAGACCCCGAAGGGTGTGTTCTGGATGCGCGATGGCTTCGGCACCTCGGCGAATCCCGGGCTGGGCAAGCCGTGGACGAAGGTCACCCGCGATCATGTCTGGGTCGACGGTGACGCGACGAAGGCCGAGGGCTACAACACGATGCAGCGGAAGTCCGAAGGGTACAAGGGCGAATCTCTCTACCAGCCGAAGCCGTACAAGTATGCCCAGGTCATCGGCTACAACGAGGCTCGCACACCGGGGAAGGGATCGGCGATCTTCCTGCATGCGAACACGGAGTCGATGAAGACCGCCGGCTGTGTGTCGATGTACGAGTCCAGTCTCGTCAAGGCGATGAAGTGGGAGGGCTCGACGAAGACGCAGATCCTCATCCACTGAGGTTCTGCTCTGTCCCGACTGTTCGGCCTGTCCCGACCGTTCGAACCATTCCGCTGATTCGGAGCAATCCGCAGTCCGACAGCATCCCCCGCAGGGACTACGTATCGGGCGGTGATTCGCTACCTCTTGGTGATGACTCCGAGCTGGACACCCGGCTCATATGGGACTCACCGACGAGGAGGACAGCGACATGGAACGAACCGGTCGACAGACAGAATTATCCACTGAACAGACAGACGAACACGAGCGGCAGGGGGCCTGGACGCCCAGACGCCTGGCGGTGACGGCGCTGTTCACCGCTTTGGTGGCCGGAATCGTCGAAATGGCCGCACATCTGTGGCCGTTCACCGACCTCGCGGAGAATGCGGGGGCGGTGGTCATCCGCCTGGCCGTCTACGCCCTCGTCGCCGTCGTGATCCTCCGATTCGCTCGCGGCAGGCAGTGGGCTCGGATCGTCCTGCTCGTCGGGCTCGGCGTGATCGGGACGGCATCTCTGCTCGTCGAACCCGTCATGTGGCTGTTCGGCGATGCCGATCTCGGCGCTTACTTCGCCGGTCTCGACGGCCCCGGAGCGGTGATCCTCGTCAGCCGAGTCGCGCATCTGTCTGCGGTGGCCGTCGGTGTGGCCGCCATGCTCGTCATGCACCCACGGAAGGTCGCCGGCGTGACCGGGTGAGCGGATTCAGTCAGTGCCGTGGATGAGTTCGCCGACCACCTCGGCGAGGGCATCGGCGAATCCGGACGCGGTCACCGCGCGTCGGCCGGCCTCGTTGTGCAGCAGCACTCCGACTCCGACCAGGCGAGCCCACTCGCGGGGTGGACGCGTCCGATCGTCACTGTCATAGCGGCCGTGGGCGGCGGTGATCGCGGCGAGCGTGCCGAGGATCCCGGCGAGCACGTCCCCGGAGCCCGCCGTGGCGAGGGTGCCCGGCCCCGGCGCGGGCAGAACGACGTGTCCGTCGGGGGCGGCGATGACCGTGTGATGGCCTTTGAGCAGGACGATCGCTCCGGTCAGCTCCGCGGCTCGCCGCGCCCATCGCATCGGGTTCGCCCCGATCCGACCGGCGGTGATGATCTCGCCGAGGAGGCGGCTGAGCAGCCGCGCCAGCTCGGCGGCGTGCGGGGTGATGATGAGCGGGCGGTCGGCCAGCCAGGTGCCTGCCATCGATTCGGCGCGGGCGATCATGTCGAGGCCGCCTGCGTCGACGACGACCGGTGTGCGGTTGCCGGCCAGCGCCTCGGCGACGCCCTGCACGAATTCGGGTTCGGGGTCGCCCGGGCCGAGGACGACGGAGTCGATGCGTCCGGAGGCGTTGACGACCTCGGGGTGGAGGCCGAGGACGTATTCGGCGACGAGCGGGGAGCCGAGATAGCGGACCATCCCTGCTCCGGTGTTCACCGCCGAGGTGGTGGTGAGCACGCCCGCGCCAGGGTAGTCCTCGGAGCCGGCGAGGACCCCGGTGACACCGCGGGAGTACTTGTGCCCGGTCTCATCGGGGCGCGGGAATCCGGTGACGAGATCATCGTGATCGAGCAGCTCCGCGGCGGCCGAGCTGGGGTCGAGGCCGAGGCCGATGTCGATGACGTCGATGGTTCCGATGAACTCGTCCACACGCGGATCGATGAGTTCGGCCTTGAGGCCGCCGAAGGTCACAGTGCGGTCGGCGTGGAGTCGTTTCTCTGCCCCGGTGTGGTTCGGGTCGAGGTCGGAGGGGACGTCGACGGCGATGAGGCGGCCGGTGCGGTGCGGGGCCCAATCGGCGGTAAGTGAGGAGATGTGGTCGGGCAGTCCGCGCCGCCCGCCCGTGCCGAGGATGCCGTCGAGGACGAGATCGGCGCGGGAGAGTTCGCGCAGAGCGTCGGCCCGGGCCGCATCGGCCTCGGCCGAGGTGAACGCGATGACCTGCGCCCCGGCGCTGTGTGCCGCGGCCAGTCCATCGTCGTGAGTGCGATCGAAGAGGGTGATGACCGTGACGGCGGCACCGCGCCTTCCCAGAGTCGCCGCAGCGAAGAGTGCGTCCCCGGCGTTGTTGCCGGGCCCGGCCAGTACGCTCACACGGGTGCCGGTGACCTGTCCGTGATCGGCCTTCAGCATGGCGGCCGCACTGTTCGCCAGCGCTCGGGCAGCCCGGGCCATGAGCGGGATGCCGGCTTCGAGCAGCGGCTTCTCGGCCTCCCTGATGGTTTCACTCGGGTAGGCGAACACGCTCATCGACTGTTCCTCTTCACAATTCTGCTCCTGATACGACGTAGCCCTGCACGGGACCTATCCCTGCACCGTATGCCGTTTCCACCGTCCGAGCCAGGGGTCGGGCGGATCATCCCTCGGACAGCTGCGCCAGCCGGCGCCCGGCCAGATGAGCGAGGAACAGAGCCTGGTCGGCGAGACCGTCGTCGCTGTGGCGGGCGCGAGGGGAATGATTGGCTTCGCGTTCTTCGACCGGCAGATTCGGCAGAGCGACTCCGAAGTGTCCATAGGCTCCGGGCACGGCGTCGAGCACACGGGAGAAGTCCTCGGAACCGGGCAGCGGATTCGCCTTGCGCACGGTCCGCTGCTCGCCGAAGAGGTCGGTGAAGGTGGAGAGGAAGAACTCGGCTTCGGCGTCGTCGTTGATCGTCGGCGGCAGGATCTGCTCGTACTCGACGTCGGCGCTCAGACCGTGGGCGGCGACGAGGTCACGAACGAGCTGAGGCAGCTCCACCTCGGCGCGGGAGGTCACAGCTTCCGAGAACGTGCGCACACTGACGACCAAGGTCGCGAAGTCGGGGACGACGTTGGGAGCGGTGCCGCCGTTGAACTGGCCGACGGTGATCACGAGCGGGTCGAAGATGTCGAAGCGGCGGGTGACGTACTCCTGCAGCTGGCCCACGAGCATCGCACCGACCTGGATGGGGTCCTTGCCGGTGGCCGGGCGGGAGGCGTGCGTGCCCTTGCCATTCACGGTGATCGTCATCTTCGAAAACGCCGCCATGTACGGACCGGGACGGGAGCTGGCGACGCCGAGGTCGGCGTCGGCGGAGACGTGGATGCCGAAGGCGGCTTTGACGAGGGGACCCGCGGCGTCGAGGACGCCTTCATCGATCATCTTCCCGGCCCCGTCGAATCCTTCTTCACCGGGCTGGAACATGAACACGACGTCGCCGGGCAGGGAGTCGCGGTCGCGGTGGAGGAGTTTGAGTGCGCCGACGAGCCCGGCGGTGTGCAGGTCGTGGCCGCAGGCGTGCATCCTCCCCGAAGTGGCCGCGAAGTCGAATCCGGTCGCCTCGGTGACGGGCAGTCCGTCCATGTCCCCGCGCAGGAGCACGGCAGGTACGACTCCGGTCGAGTCCTCCTTGCGGGCACCGCCGCGCAGGACGACGACGATCGACGACAGCCTCTCCCCCGTGCTCACCTCGACGTCGAGGCCCTCGATGGCGTCGAGGACGAGCTTCTGCGTCACCGGCAGGTCGAGTCCGACCTCGACGTTCTCGTGCAGGGCACGGCGCAGGGTGACCAGACCGGGCGCGATGTCGTTCGCGTCATCGGAAGTGGGCAGGTGCACCTGGGTGGCGGCCGCCTCGGCGGGGGTCGGGCTCATAGGGGCGGCGATGTCGGCAGCGGCGGTGTTGTCGGTGTCGTTGGGAAGTGAACTCATGCCTTGAGTCTATTACCCACCAGGCGCAGGCTGATTGAGACCGATCAGCCTTCCTAGAAATCCGCGCCCTACGCGTGATTCTTCCGGCGGCAGTGATCGATCAGCAGCCTTCGCAATGGAGCCGCTACAGCCCTGTAGCGTCTCTGGCCTCATCGACGAGCTCATTGAGGATCGTGATCAGGCCGGGGATTTCGGTTGTGGTCGCCAGCCAAAGTATTTCGTAGTCGATGTCACCGTATTCATGGGCAAGGACATTCCGCAGTCCAACGATTCGTTCGAGTCCGGGCACACGAGCAGCGGTGTCAGCATCGTCTCTGCGGAGGCGCTTCAGCAGCATCCCAGAGATGCGCACCTGTCTTACGCTGCATAGACATCCCGCGCACTCTCGAACGCGGCCGCTTTGAAGAAGGGGTTCTTCACCGAGCGTTCCATGACCAGATCGACTCGCCGTCCGACGATCCGCTCCAGCTCAGCCTTCAGATCGAAGTAGTCGTGGAACAGATTGTCCCGTTCCGGTCGAAAAGTGACGAGGAAGTCGATGTCGCTCGTCTCCGGATTGAACCGATCCGTGAGCACGGACCCGAAAATGCGAAGCCGTTCCACACCGAATCTTTCGCAAGCGCTCCTGATTGCGTCAGTGTCGAATACCACGGCGGATTCCATAAATCTATTCTCCCAGATCGGGAGCGACTCAACCAGGCCATATAACATTTCCTTGCGAATACATTCACCTCCATCGGACGTGAACCGTACGCGGTGGTGGGCGATGGACGGATCTCATGAAGCGTCAGGGGTCCCGGTTCTCGGTGGCAGACAGAGAATTCAGCGAAGCTCACCATGTTGATCGATACGGCATACTGATCGTCATGGCCCAGGACATAGACCTTCGTGTGCGATTCACTGTTGATGACGCCCACCTATCTGCGCTCCATGCACGAGCGTTTGGACACTCAGGTGGAGAGGTGAAACCGTGGGGAGCGCGCCTGAAGCGGCACAGCCTGACGTGGATCGGTGCGTTCTCCGACGACCAGTTGATCGGGTTCGTCCACGCCTGTTGGGACGGCGGGGTGCACGCGTTCGTCCTCGACACAATTGTTGATCCGGGACCTCAGAGGCGTGGTATCGGAAAACGACTGGTCCAGACTCTCGTTCATGAAATCAAAGCCGCCGGCTGCGAATGGATGCATGTCGACTATGAGCCGCACCTCGAAGTTTTCTATCATGATTCGTGCGGGTTCAGCCGAACACATGCTGGTCTACTGAGACTCGCGTCCCGATGATGCTCGACTGTGCAAGAAGTCGACGGTTCAGACCAGCCCGTGGTGGGCGGCGAAGGGATCCCAATCGGGATCGGTGTGGATATCCAACTCGATCTCACGGGCGACGGTGGCGGCCGCCTCGGCGCCGTAGAGATGGGTGATGAGTGCCGCAGTCATGTCCATGCCAGCGGCCACACCCGATGAGGTCCATCGATCCCGGTCCTCGACCCATCTGGCCTGCGGTATCCAGGTGACATCCTCGCCGTGTTCGGACGCCCACGTGAAAGCCTTCTTGTTCGACGTCGCCCGGTACCCGTCGAGCAGGCCGGCGGCAGCGAGCACCGCCGAACCGGTGCACACAGAGGTGATGAGCTCGGCACCGGCCGACCAGTTCACGAGGCGGTCGAGGAATGCTCGGTCGTCGACCAACTGCCGGGTGCCCATCCCGCCGGGAACCATGACGATGTCCGGGTTGCTCGCTGTGTCGAAGGACTCGGTGACGATAACCTCGATGCCCTGAGCGCTGCGGACGGGCCCAGGCTGAGCGGCGACATAGGAGAGGGTGAAGGAATCCGGGAGACGGCTGAAGAGTTCGACGGGGCCGAATACATCGAGAACTTCGAAGCCGTCGAAGAGCACTACCGCCACATTGCTAGTCATTGAGTCCATCGAATCATTGTCCCAGCTGCAGCGTAAGTCTTCCTGCCGCGGATTCAGTCTTCCGGCCGAAGAACTCGCTTGTACATCGAATGGGTGAAGTGCTCCGCGGCGCCTTCGATGCCGGGGCTCAGCGACGGCCCGTCGCCCTCGGCGATGACGAAGGTCATCGTCAGGTGAGCATCGTGGGTGATCGACAGGTGGATGTTCGTTCCGCCGATGGCACGGAAGTGCTCGAGCACGAGCCCGCGCAGACGGAAACTCGGCGCACCGGACCTCGCGGGGACCACCTCGGCGGACTGCCACGGCAGCCATCCGGGGAAGCCGATCGCCTTCTTCAGCGCCTCCTTCGCGGAGAACCGCGCCGCCAAGGAGGCATCCGTCCGGCGTTTGCCATTGCGTTTGAGCTGCTCACCGGGAGTGAGCAGGCGGTCGAGCAGTTCAGGCACGCGTTCGATGTGCTCCGCGAAGCGCGGCACGTCGGCGATGTCAGTGCCGATCCCTAGAATCGCCACAATCGAACCTCCTCAGATACCCGACCGACTCAGATGCCGGACCGACCGTTGTCGTGCCCGGCACCGAGGCGGATCATTCGACCGTGACCGACTTCGCGAGGTTGCGCGGCTGGTCGACGTCGAGGCCCTTGGCCGTGGCCAGCTCCATCGCGAAGATCTGCAGCGGAACCGTCGTCAGCAGCGGCGCCATGAGCGTCGTCGTCTCGGGCACGTAGATGACCTCGGAGGCGAACTGATCGACCTCTTCGTCGCCCTCCTCGGCGATGACGACGGTGTTCGCACCGCGGGCGCGGACTTCCTGGATGTTCGAGATGACCTTCGCATGCAGCGAATCCCGGCCGCGCTTGGATGGGACGACGATGATGACGAGCTGACCGTCGTCGATGAGCGCGATCGGTCCGTGCTTGAGCTCACCTGCGGCGAAGCCCTCGGCGTGGATGTACGCGAGCTCCTTGAGCTTGAGCGCACCCTCCATCGCCACCGGGTAGCCGACGTGACGGCCGAGGAACAGCACCGAACCGACGTCCTGGTTGCGGTCGGCCAGCGCGAGGACCTGCGACTTGGTCTCGTCGAGGATGTGCTGGATCTTCGCAGGGATGGACTGCAGCTCGGCGAGGATCGTGCCGATCTCGTCGCGGAACTTGTTGCCCCGCAGCTGGGCGAGGTAGAGGCCGAGCAGGTAGCAGGCGACAACCTGCGACAGGAAGGCCTTCGTCGAGGCCACGGCGATCTCCGGGCCGGCGTGGGTGTACAGCGCGGCATCGGATTCGCGTGGGATCGTCGAGCCGAAGGTGTTGCAGATCGCGATGACCTTCGCACCTTGCTGACGTGCGTGGCGGACGGCCATGATCGTGTCCATGGTCTCACCGGACTGCGAGATCGCCACGACGAGCGTCTTCTCCGTGACCACCGGATCCCGGTAGCGGAATTCGTGGGCCAGCTCCACCTCGGTGGGGATGCGGCACCAGTGCTCGATCGCGTACTTCGCGACCTGACCGGCGTACGCTGCGGTGCCGCAGGCGATGACGACGATCTTGTCCACGGACTTGAGCACGTTCTCATCGATGTGCATCTCGTCCAGCGTCAGGCGGCCCTCGGTGTCTAGGCGGCCGAGCAGAGTATCGGCCACGGCCTGCGGCTGATCGTGGATCTCCTTGTCCATGAAGGACGCGAAGCCGCCCTTCTCCGCCGAGGCGGTGTCCCAGTCGACCTCGAACTGCTCACCCTCGACGGGGTTGCCATCGGTGTCCGTGATCGTAACCGTCTCCGGGGTGATGGTGACTACTTCGTCCTGGCCGATCTCGACGGCTGTGCGGGTGTAGTCGATGAACGCGGCGACGTCGGAGCCGAGGAAGTTCTCGCCCTCACCGAGGCCGATGACCAGCGGTGAGTTCCGGCGCGCGGCGACGACCTGACCGGGAGCGTCGGCGTGGACGGCGAGCAGGGTGAACGCACCTTCGAGTTCGGTGGCGGTCTTGCGCATCGCGGCGGTGAGGTCGCCGGTCGCCTTGTAGTTCTTCGCCAGCTGGGCGGCGGCCACCTCGGTGTCGGTCTCGGAGAGGAACTCGACGCCCTCGGCGACGAGGTCCTTCTTCAGGTGGGCGAAGTTCTCGATGATCCCGTTGTGGATGAGCGCGAGCTTGCCGCCGTCGGCCAGGTGCGGGTGGGCGTTGAGGTCGGTGGGTCCACCGTGGGTGGCCCAGCGGGTGTGGCCGATTCCGGTCTGCGCAGCGGGCAGCGGGTTGGCCTCGATCTCCTCGGTCAGGGCGGAGAACTTTCCGGCCTTCTTCGCCGAGGCGAGCTGACCGTCGGGCGTCACGAGCGCGACGCCGGCCGAGTCGTAGCCGCGGTACTCGAGCCTCTTCAGGCCGCCGAGCACGACATCGAGCGCCGAGTGGTCGGCATTGTCAACGGGGGCCTTGGATACATAGCCAACGATTCCACACATGAGGGAGATTTTACGCACTGATAGCCGATCTCGGGTATTCCGGCGAGTCACGATCGGGTCAACGTGACGAACTGCACGCGCACGCGGGCGCGGGAGAGGATGGTCGGGGCACACCTGACGGGGCCGGAGACGGAACGGTCACCTCGGTGGGGTGGGGCTCCTCGGTGGGGGTGGGGGCTTTCGCCGACCTGGGGCGGGTGGCGAACATGACGCATGACACAATGGTGGGATGAGCCATGTCGACCCTCAGTTGGACCGTGCGCGCAAGCTCGCCGGCCTCAATACCGCCCGGCGCAGCGAGCCGGACACGACGTCTCCGTTCTGGGAGTTCGATCGGGAGGTGTGGGGTACGCTCGCCCAGGCTACGCCGCTTCCGCTGAAGCAGCGCGATATCGAACGGCTGCGCGGGCTCGGGGATCGGATCAACCTCGACGAGGTGGCCCAGGTCTATCTGCCCCTGTCACGACTGCTCAACCTCTACGTCTCCGCACGGCGGGCGAAGCACGACCTGACCAGGGAATTCTTCTCTCCGCTGCACGAACGCGGGTTGGAACCGCAGGATGCCAAGCGCACGCCCTTCGTCATCGGCGTCGCCGGATCGGTGGCCGTGGGCAAGTCGACGACGGCACGTGTGCTGCGCGAACTGCTCGCCCGCTGGCCCGACACTCCGCGCGTCGAGCTCATCACCACCGACGGATTCCTCTACCCCAACGCCGAACTCGACCGTCGCCGCCTCAACGGGCGGAAGGGATTCCCCGAATCCTACGATCGGCGCAAGCTGCTCAAGTTCATCTCCGCCGTGAAATCCGGGGCCCCCGAGGTCCGTGCACCTGTGTACTCGCACCACACCTATGACATCGTTCCCGGCGCCGAGGTGGTCGTGCGTTCCCCCGATGTCCTCATCGTCGAGGGCCTCAACGTCCTCCAACCCGCCCGCCCCCGTCAGGACGGGACCGTGGGCTTGGCCATCAGCGACTACTTCGACTTCTCCGTCTACGTCGATGCGCGCTCCCGTGACATCCGCCAGTGGTACATCTCGCGGTTCCTCAAACTCAAGCACGGTGCGTTCCAGGACGAGGATTCCTACTTCCACCGGTACTCGCAGCTCGACGACGACGAGGCGATCACCTTGGCCACGGAGATCTGGGACTCCATCAACTTCCCGAACCTGCGCGAGAACGTCCAGCCCAGCCGCGGCCGAGCCGATCTCGTGCTCCACAAATCCTCCGACCACACCATCCGGAAGGTGCAGCTGCGGAAGCTGTGACGGGAGTCGCTGGTGGGTCTGGGACCTCGGAAGGGGCGGGCCGCCTCGGCGAGCTTGCGATGGTACCTGTGATGGGAGTCGCCGGGCGGTGAGGAAATAGTTTCACCGCTCTGGCGGTTGCACAGTGTGCACTGAACTACTCACCGCCGGCAGGCCACCCGCCCACGGCGGCGGCCGGATGCGAGCGATCCTCGCGCCGTCACGGGCTCCCCCGTGCATGCTCGGTCGTTTCGGCAGCAGAAAGGGACCCAGTATGAGCGTGCCATCCGCACATCACCTCATGTACTCCTCGGTCAAGAGCAAGAAGACCCCCGAGACGCGCATCCAACCGGGCATCTACAAGCGGATCGCCGGGTATGCGACCCGGCACAAGCGCAAACTCATCATCTTCCTGCTGCTGTCCGTGCTCACCGCGGGCATCGGCGTCCTCAACCCGGTCCTCGCCGGCGACGTCGTCAACGCGATCACCGGCGGCGGGCCCGTGTCCACGGTCGTATGGCTGGCCGTGGCCATCGGCGGGTTGGCCATCGCCGATGCGGCCATCTCGATCACGAACCGGTACCTGTCCTCACGGATCGGCGAGGGACTTATCTTCGATCTGCGCACGGCCGTCTATGATCACGTCCAGTCGATGCCGATCGCATTCTTCAATCGCACCCGCACCGGCGCCCTGGTCTCCCGGCTCAATACGGACGTCATCGGTGCGCAGCGGGCGTTTTCGAACACCCTGTCCGGCATCGTGTCGAACTTCGTCTCCCTGGCCCTGACCGTCGGCGTCATGGTCACGATCTCCTGGCAGGTGACCGTGCTGTCGATCCTGCTGCTGCCGCTGTTCATCATCCCCACCCGAATGCTCAGCGGAAAGCTCGCATCCCTGCAGTTCGAAGCGGCCAACAATTCCGCAGACATGTCGACCCGCATGACCGAGCGCTTCTCCGCCGCCGGTGCCACCCTGGTCAAACTCTTCGGCAATCCCCGCCAGGAGAACGAGGAGTTCGCCGACCGCGCCGGCCAGGTCCGCGATATCGGGGTCAAGGTCGCGATGCTGCAGTCGACGTTCGTGTCCTCGCTGACTCTGGTCTCCGCCCTGGCGCTGGCTCTCGTCTACGGCGTCGGCGGTGCACAGGCCGTCGTCGGCAACCTCAACGCCGGTCAGGTCGTGACCCTGGCACTGCTGCTGACCAGGCTCTACACGCCGCTGACGATGCTCGCCAACGCGCGCCTGGACATCCAGAGCGCAGTGGTGTCGTTCCAGCGGGTGTTCGAGATTCTCGATCTCGTGCCCTACTTCAAGGAGCCGTCGCAGCCGAAGGCCCTGCCCGCCGGCGGGTTGGATGTGCAGTTCGATCACGTCGACTTCGCCTACCCCAGCGCCTCGCAGGTCAGCTTGGCCAGCCTCGAAGACGTCTCCGTGCTCGACACCCGCGGCGGCGATCAGGTTCTCCATGACCTGAGCTTCACGATTCCCGCCGGGCACACCGTCGCCCTCGTCGGATCCTCGGGTGCGGGAAAGTCGACGATCGCGTCGCTGCTGCCGCGGCTCTACGACGTCACGGGCGGCTCGATCACCATCGGCGGAGTCGATGTTCGCGATCTGTCGTTCGCCGATCTGCGCGAGGCCGTCGGCGTCGTCACCCAGGACGGACATGTCTTCCACGAGTCGATCCGCGCCAACCTGGCGCTGGTCAATCCCGATGCCACCGAGGAGCAGATGCTCGATGCCATCGACCGGGCACAGCTGAAAGGCGTCATCGATGCGCTTCCCGACGGACTGGACACCGTCGTCGGTGAACGCGGGTACCGTCTCTCCGGAGGCGAGCGTCAGCGCCTGACCATCGCCCGGATGCTGCTGGCGTCTCCGGAGATCGTCGTCCTCGATGAGGCCACCTCGGCGTTGGATTCGACGAATGAGGCCGCGATCCAGCGTGCCCTGGCCCAGGCGATGCACGGGCGGACGGCCCTGGTCATCGCCCACCGTCTGTCGACGATCCGGCAGGCCGACACGATCCTCGTCGTCGAGGCCGGTCGCATCATTGAGAAGGGCACTCACGAGGAGCTCGTCGGTCGCGGCGGCCGCTACGCCGAGCTCTACGCCACCCAGTTCGCCTCGAGCTGAGTACGCGACGCTGAACCACTCTCGGTGCGAGTCCCGCACCGACGCCGCAGGGTCAGAGACTTCCTCGAGTCAAGTGTGCGCAGATTGCCGGTTTCGAGCCGAAATTGTGCAATCTGCGCACAGTTGACTGGCCAACGCCGCGGCAGAAGGTCGTTCCGCCCCGCAGTCGCCACGGCAGGGCCCCTCTGAAACTGGCGATCGGCGCGGCACTGCGCACTCGGCAAACCCTGCGCCTCTCAACGTCGATCAAGGGCCCGCCCGAATATGCTGCGGAAGACCGCGACATATCTGAGCGAGCCCTTGATCGAGCGAAGGGCGCCCCGCAAGGCACGCCGGAGCCGGTGGCTCGGCGTTTACAGCGCGAGGTGCTCCTTGACCGACGCGGCCAGGCGCTCGGCCTGGGCGGAGGCGGCATCCTCGGTGGCGGCTTCTACCATGACCCGGATGAGCGGCTCCGTGCCCGAGGCGCGCAGCAGCACGCGACCGGTGTCGGCGAGTTCGGCCTCGACAGCGGCCACCTCGGCGGCGACCTGCGGGTGATCGACGTTGTTCTTGTCCACGCCCTTGACGTTGACGAGCGCCTGCGGCAGCTGCGGGATCTCCGCGGCGAGGTCGGCCAGGGTGCGCTTGGCATCGGCCATCCGCTTCATCAGATGCAGGGCGGTCTGCACTCCGTCGCCGGTGGTGCCGTGATCGAGCATGAGCACGTGTCCGGACTGCTCCCCGCCGAGCGCATACCCGTCGGCGAGCATCCGCTCGAGCACATACCGGTCGCCGACAGCGGTCTGCACGGTATCGATGCCGTATTTGTCCATCGCCTGCTTCAGACCCAGGTTCGACATGACGGTCGTGACGAGGGTGTTGCCGCGCAGTTCACCGAGCTCCTTGAGCCCGATCGCCAGGATGCCCATGACCTGGTCGCCATTGACGACCCGCCCCAAGGAGTCCACGGCCAGGCAGCGGTCGGCGTCACCGTCGAAAGCCACGCCCAGATCGGACTGGGTCTCGACGACGAGGCGCTGCAGCGGTCCGAGGTGGGTCGATCCCACACCGTCGTTGATGTTGAAGCCGTCGGGTTCGGCGGCGGAAACGATGACTTCGGCACCGGCCTGGCGCAGGGCGGCGGGTCCGACGATGGACGCCGCACCGTGAGCGCAGTCGACGACGACCTTGAGTCCCGACAGCGGGCGCACATTGTCGGCGTCGACACAGCGCACCAGGTGCTCGGTGTACTCGTCTGCAGCGGCCGGGTAGCGCGAGATGCGGCCGACGTCCGCTCCGGTCGGACGGTCCCAATCCTCATCGAAGATCGCGAGGATCTCGTCTTCGACGGCGTCGTCGAGCTTCGTGCCTCCTGCGGCGAAGAACTTGATGCCGTTGTCGGGCATGGGGTTGTGAGAGGCGGAGATCACGACTCCGAAGGCGGCGCCGGTGTCCTTGACGACCTGGGCGATGCCCGGTGTCGGCAGCATGCCCGCGTCGAGGACGTCGACTCCCGTCGAGGCGATTCCGGCGCTCAGTGCGGCGGAGAGGAATTCGCCGGACACGCGCGTATCACGTCCGACCACGGCGAAGGGGCGCTTCTCACCCGTCCAGCCGCTGCTGAGCACGCGTGAACCTGCGACCGAGAGCTGGAGCGCGAGTTTGGCCGAGATATCGCGATTGGCCAGTCCGCGCACTCCATCGGTGCCGAAGAGTCGAGACATAGTGGAGATCCTTTCGTCAATGTCGGAGTCGATCTTAGTCGATCCGCTGTGTGTCGCTCGTGATGTCGGCGTCCTCGCCGAGGCGGCTCACCCGCAGCCGTGGCTCCTGTGATCGCGGCGTCGCGAGTGTCCGTTCAAGGCGGAGCGCGCTTATCGTGCGGTGCACAATGCGATATTCGCGCTCAGGCTTGAGCGACGGACTATGCGCCGAGGCGGCACACCCGACCGCAGCCGCGGTCGCGCGCAATGCCGGCTAAGTCAGTGACCGTGTGAGATGAGTCCGGATATGAGAAATGCGGCCCCGAACCTGGTTCGGGACCGCATTCTCATGTTCATGATGCTGAACTGTCGATGACTGCGACTCAGTGGCAGACCAGCCGCAGTCGGTTCGCCAGCGAGATCAGCGCTTCGAGAACTGAGGTGCCTTACGGGCCTTCTTGAGACCGGCCTTCTTGCGCTCAGGAACGCGAGCATCGCGGCTGAGGTATCCGGCCTTCTTCAGCTCGGCACGGTTGGACTCCGCGTCGATCTGGTTGAGCGAACGAGCCACGCCCAGGCGGACGGCGCCGGCCTGGCCGGAGGGTCCACCACCGGAGATCCGGACGATGACGTCGAAACGTCCGCCCAGGTCCAGCAGGGTGAAGGGCTCGTTGACGAGCTGCTGGTGCAGCTTGTTCGGGAAGTACTCCTCGAGAGTACGTCCGTTGATGGTCCACTCACCGGTGCCGGGGACGAGGCGCACACGAGCAATTGCCTGCTTGCGGCGGCCGACTCCGTTGCCGGGGGCGGTCAGGGACTGTCCACGTCCACCGGCGGTGCTTTCGCCCAGGCCAGCGGATGCGGGAGTCTCGGAAGTGTATTCGGTGATCTCTTCTTCGACAGTTTCTGTCGCGTTGGTGGTATCAGCCACGGTTCTCCTCGGTATGTCTAGAGCTCAGGCGCTTACTGCGCGACCTGGCTGAGTTCGTACGGCTGCGGATTCTGAGCGGCGTGCGGGTGCTCGGCACCTGCATAGACCTTCAGCTTCTGCATCTGGGCACGTCCGAGACGAGTCTTCGGGACCATACCGGCGACAGCCTTTTCGACTGCACGCTCGGGGTGGGTGGCGAGGAGCTCGGCGTAGTTCACGCTCTTGAGGCCACCGGGGTACCCGGAGTGGCGGTAAGCGCGCTTCTTCTCGAGCTTCGCACCTGTCAGCGCGACCTTGTCGGCGTTGATGATGATGACGAAGTCACCGGTGTCGGTGTTCGGAGTGAACGTGGTCTTGTGCTTGCCGCGCAGGAGGCGTGCAACCTGCGAAGCAAGGCGACCGAGCACCTGGTCAGTGGCGTCGATGACGTGCCACTGGTGCTCAACGTCACCGGGCTTAGCTGTATACGTACGCAAAAGTAGCCTTCTTTTCGTATCTGTGTTCAGTGCAGCGCCGGATCCTCATCGGGTCGTGAGTCCAATGGGTCTCAAGCGCTGGTTGTCTTCAATCGGGTGAACCTATCGACGCATTCCCCTCACCTACGGGCCTGCAACGCATGAGGCTATGTAAGGGAGTGCGACAAGCACACACAACGACAATCAAATATACATGCCCTCAGCCCCGGGGAGCAAACGCCCAGAGCGGTCTCAGGGCCAGCTGAAACCCGAGCCGATAGTATTGATCTGTGCCGACTCATTCCAGCCTGCCCTTCCGACTTCCCGCATTGAGAATCCTGATGCTGGGTCTCTTGGTCGGGCTCCTGACGGCGGGCCTCGGACTCGGCCCCGCCTCCGCATCGGCATCAACGGACAGCATGGCACCGACCGACGGTTCGGCCAACGCGAATGCGTCCTCCACGCAGTCCACTGACACCGGCAGGCCCCCGGCTGGGCAGACGGTCGTCTTCGGCATTCCGGGTCTGACCATCGATGATATCGACCCCGAGCGCACTCCGAACCTCTTTCATCTGCTCTCCGAGGGCGCGGCAGCGAACCTCAACGTGCGCACGATCGGCTCGGCCACCTGCCCCGCCTCCGGCTGGCTGTCCTTCGGCGCGGGCGCCCGCGCGCAGGCCGGCCCCTCCCCCATCGCCGAGGATGCCGACCCCGATGACTCGGCCCGCTGCCCGACCATGATCGCCCCCACCACGGACGGTTCCGCGGATGCCGAGAACGGGGCCACCTCGGCGAAGGGGGCGACGAACAGTGATGAAGCTCATGGCGACGATTCCGCGGCCGGAACGACGACGGCTCGGATCGAAGGTTTCGATGCGGTCAAGGAACCCAATATCGGCTCCGGCTACTCCGTCGACTACGGCATGCTCGCGCGCGCCGTCACAGAAGCCGGCAGCGCCGTGCCCGCCGGCACCGACGCAACCGATGCGGACTCCCTGCTCGAACCCTGCGTCGCAGCCGAAGGCCCCGGCGCAGCATATGCCGCCGCGGACGAAGACGGGGTGGTGACGAATTTCACGGACGATGCGTTGGCGACGGACTGCCGCCTCGGCGTCGTCGACCTCGGCGCGATCGGCATCCGCTCCTGGCTGTTCGACCCGATCCCGAACTACTCCTATACCGTTCCGCCGAACTACGACCGGGAGACCCGAGTCGCCGAAGCCGACCGCCGCCTCGGCGTGCGCCTGCAGGAGGTGCGGGAGAACGCGAAGGACGGGGCCGCGGATCCGACGATCATCGTCGCCGGCCTCGGTGACAGTTCCGGTCTGCCGCAGCTGCGCGCGTTCATCGCGTCCGGGCCCGGCTTCGAACCCGGGTCCCTGTCCTCGGCGACGACCCGCACCCCGGGGCTGCTGCAGATCACCGATCTGGCGCCGGGCATCCTCGATGTCCTCGAAGTCGATTCCCCGCGCGCCGTCGGCTTCGACTCCACCCCGACCGATGATGATCCGCAGCAGCGCATCGACGATCTCGTCGCCGAGGCGCAGAAGTCGACGACGATCCATCAGAATCTCTCGACGTTCTCCATCACCCTCGACGTCATCTTCTACATCCTCTTCATCGCGTGCGCGGTCCTGCTCAACCGCTCCATCCTCGGCCGCCGAGGCGGTGCCACCCGAGCGTCCCACGTCCACCGCTTCCTCGGGTGGGTGTCCCTGGGCGTCGCGTCCCTGCCGATGGGCGCGTTCCTCGCCGGGCTCCTCCCCTGGTCGAGGATGGCCGATCCCGGGCTCGGCCTGTTCCTCTCGGTCATCGGCACGGCCGCCGTTCTGTTCGTCCTTGCCCTCATCCCGCCATGGGGTCGGACCTGGCGAGGACGGGTCGGCGCCCTGGCCGGGGCGAACCTGCTCATCCTCGCCGCCGACCTGGCCACCGGGTCCCATCTGCAGGCGAACTCGCTGCTCGGGTACAACCCGATCGTCGGCGGCCGCTACTACGGACTCGGCAATCAGGGTGCGGCGATCTTCATCGTCAGCCTCTTCATCTTCTTAGGGCTTGTGGTGTCCTGGCTGCGGACGCGGGGCCACCGAAAAGCCGTGATCATCGTGCCGGTCGTCGTCGGACTGGCCGCCGTGTTCGTCTCCGGCAACCCCTCCTGGGGTGCGAAGTTCGGCGGCACGATCGCCATCCTCGCCGGACTCATGGTCCTGCTGGCACTGCTGTCGAAGATCCGACTGACTCTGCTGCGCCTCGCCCTCATCGGTCTGTCTTCGCTGGCCGTGCTCATCGGCATCGCCTTCCTCGACTGGCTGCGCCCGGCCGGGGCGCGCTCACATTTCGGCACGTTCTTCGACCAGATCGTCACCGGTGCGGCCCTGCAGGTCGTCGGCCGCAAGCTCGGCGCGAACCTCCACATCATCCAGGTCAATCCGGCTCTGGCCATCGTCACCCCGCTTGCGGCCATCGCGATCCTCATCTTCCTCCGCTACCTCCTCCACTTCCCCCGCGTCCACGCCGGCAGCCGGACCGGGCGCCTGGTCAACAAATGGCGCGGACGGCTCCCCCAACTCTTCACCGATTCAGACCTGCACTATGGATTCCTGGCCGCCGCCACCGGGCTCGGCGTCGGGCTCGTGCTCACCGATTCCGGGGTCGCCGTGCCCTCGACCGGAGCCATGGTTCTGCTGCCCTTCCTGCTGGCGCTCAGTGCTGAGCACGCCGAGGAGGCTCACCGATGAGAGCCCCCGTGACCTCCCCCGCCGCTCGGGTTCTGCTCGGGATCCTGGCCATCGCCCTGTTCGTCCTCGGCCTGCCCCAAGCCGGGCAGGCGGTCCCGGGCGCGAGCTCGAACGCGGTTGCTGCTGCGGGCGCGAATGCGGCCGCGGGTGCGTCGGCTCGAGCCGATGCCCAGGCGGCGGGCGGGAACGGGGGCACGGCTCCGGCCTCGGAAGACGGCGACGGCGGGACCACCTCGGCAAGTCCCGGGGTCGTGTCGATCAGCGTCTCCGGGTTCAGCTTCGAGGACCTCGATCCGCGCACCACACCGCACCTGTGGGTGATGATGAAGGGCGGGCAGATCGGGACGATCACACCGCGCAGCGTGCGCTCGACGAGCTGCCCGGTCGACGGCTGGCTGGGGCTCGGATCCGGGCGGCGAGCCGCCGACGAACCCCGCGATCAGTGCCGCGAACCGGCATCTCCGCTCGACGGCTGGGTCGCCGATTGGGACGTGTACGCGCAGGTGGCCCGCGGCGACAACTACGATGCCTCCCTCGGGGCCCTGGCCGAGTCAGTGCCCGATATCCGCGCCTTCGGCAACGGTGCCGCCATCGCCGCGGCCACCCCAACCGGCCGCGTCGAGAACTGGTCGCCCGTCGGAGCCGACCTTGGAGCGGACGTCGCGAAATCGACCGCAGACGGCGAGCTCACGCTCGTCGATCTCGGCAATACCGCCGCCGACGGCTACTCGCTGAAGAGCCTCGACGCTCAGGTCGGGGAGATCCTCGAATCGACGGGATGGATGAGCGCGGATCAGCCGAACCGCCTCGGCGAAGGACGCGTTCCCGTGGTGTTCTCATCGATCGCCGACGGCACGCATGAAGGTTCGTCGATGCAGGCGACGATGATGGTCGCCCCGGGAGAGCAGGCGGGACTGCTCACCTCCTCGTCGACGCGGCAGCCGGGACTGGTGCAGGTGCCCGACCTGGCACCGACGCTCGTGGCACTGTCCGGTGCCGAGGAGATGGACAATGCGGCCGGGGCGCCGATGACCTCGGGGGCGCATGGGTCCGATTGGCATTCGCGCTATCAGGCAGTCCTCGATCGTCAGGTGGCGGTGAAGACGCAGAACGATCTGTCGACGTGGTTCTTCCCCGTGGTCGCCGTGCTCATGATCGGACTGTTGGCCTTGGCGTGGTTCATGCGGAAGAACCACCGGGAGCTCGTCCATTCCGGGGCGTACCGCCTCGGTGTCGTATTCGCGGCGATGCCGATCTCGACGTATCTGGTCAATACCGTGCCGTGGGAGCGGGCGACGAATCCGGACATCGCGATGCTCGGAGCCCTGGCCGGGTGGGCGCTGCTGCTCGGGGTGCTGGCGCTCCTCGGCCCCTGGCGGCGGCACAAGTTCGGGCCGGTGCTCTTCGTGTCCACCGTGACCGTCGCCGTGCTCGCCTACGACGTCGTCGCCGGATCCCAGCTGCAGATGTCGACGCTCTTGGGTGAGCCCCTGCTCATCGCCTCCCGGTTCTACGGGATCGGGAACTCGGCACTGGCGCTGTACTGCTGTGCGCTGCTGTTGGCGGTCGCAGGGTTCGCGTCTCTGGTGACGAAGCCGCTGCATCGGGTCCTCATCGTCACCGTTCCCGTGCTCGCCTCCTGCGTCATCCTCGCAGCACCAGGTCTGGGCACGAAGTTCGGGTCCGTACCGACCCTCATCATCGGAGTCGCCTACCTCGTTCTGGCCGCGGCGAGCATCCGGTTCTCGCTCAAACGGCTGGGACTGACGGTGGGCATCGCCGGGTTCGTCATGCTCACCGTGCTGTTCCTCGACTGGCTGCGCCCGGCCGATCAGCGCACGCACTTCGGACGGTTCTTCGACTCGATCATCAGCGGTCAGGCGGTCAGCGTTCTGGCTCGAAAGATCGGGATGAACATCGACATCCTCACCCAGTCGTGGATGACTCTGGTGCTGCCGCTGGTCATCATCGGCGTGTTCTGGATGGCGCTCGATCCAGCGCGCTTCCGACTGCACGGACTCCAGGACACCTACCGCCGGATCCCTCTGCTGAGGGCGGCGATGATCAGCCTCGCGATCCTGCTGGGAGTCGGCACTCTCATCAACGACTCGGGCATCGTCGTGCCGGCCGTCGGCATCCTCTTCCTCGTCCCGGTGCTCACTCACCTCGAGACCTTCCGCGCCGGTCGCCCGCCGGTCCCAGCGGCCGAGGCCGCCGGCGACGGTGCCGACGATGCTGACGCGGCCCCTGCCGACTCCGGTGCCGAGGCCGACGCCGACGCCGACGGCGACGGCTCCGGTGCCGAGGCCGACGCCGACGGCTCCGATTCATCGTCACGCCCCTGACACTGCGGGCATCACGCACCGGTAGTCTCAACATCCACCGCTCGCCGCAGAACACCTCCGTGGCGACAAAAGGCACCTTTGCACCGGTGCGCAATGCGCCTACCTGTAGGAGACGGCACTGACGGCGCATGGTGCCGCACAGAGAACGACCTTCGCCGAGGCATCCCTCACCGTCAGTGGCATCCCCGCCGCTTCCTCGCAAAACACCCCCGCAGCAGCAATTCGCACTCGTGCACCGGTGCACTATGCAACTGCGTGGTGGATATGGAGCAAGCGGTGAGGGTTGTTCGTACGGACAGTGTCTGGAAACGACGGCGGGGCCGGAGAGAAGAACTCTCCGGCCCCGCCCGTCTCGGCGATGATCTCGCCTGAGTGTCAGGTGCTTCTGAACAGCCTGTCTCAGTCCTGGAGGCTGAGCTTGCGGCGACGGACGATCGTGACCGCTGTACCGCCGGCAACGATGAGTGCCAGTGCCGCAGCGACGATGTTGACGGTCTCGAAGCCGGTGCGCGGCAAGTCGCCTCCATCCTTCGAACCGTTTGCATCGGCCCCGGAGCCATCGGCCGAACCACCGTCGGCAGACGCATTCGCGCCGTCAGCCCCACTGCCGGCGTTCGACGAACCGTCCGACCCACCGGCCGCGCTGTCTCCGCCATCGGCATTGCCGCCGGCCGCGCTGTCTCCTCCGTCAGCGGCGCCGCCATCGGCGGAACCACCATCGGCATTGCCGCCGTCGGCCGAACCGTCATCGCCGGCTGAGGCATTCGCATCGTCACCGACTGCCGCGGTGGCTTCGAACTCATGCGCCAGCGGCAACGGGTTGTCATCCCACCATGGACCATCGGAATTCGCCTGCACGCTGGCCTTGACGGTCACCTCACCGGAGGCGTCCTTCGGCGCGGTCACCGTCACAAGAGTCTCGGACTCCCCCGCCGGGATCGAATCGAGGGTGATCGTCTTGGCCGCCTCGGCGCTGACCTCAGGGGCCCTGCCCTTGGTGGCGCTGCTGGAAGCAGACCGGGACTCGGACTGCGCGGCCGCCTCGGCGGTATAGCCCTCCGGCAGGTCGACGGTGACGTCGATGGGACCCGCAACCTCGGACTTCGCGTTCGTCTTGAGCGCGAACTCAGCGCTCTCACCGGGCTTGATGGCCTTCGGCCCGGTCAGCTCGGCGCTCAGATCACCCTTGTC
This sequence comes from Brevibacterium sp. OS20, assembly GCF_056837565.1. NCBI lineage: Bacteria > Bacillati > Actinomycetota > Actinomycetes > Micrococcales > Brevibacteriaceae > Brevibacterium > Brevibacterium sp. OS20. The sequence continues at coordinate 3,007,751 of NZ_CM166367.1, forward strand.
GATGACGTCCTTGGCTGCGTCTGCCTGACGCTCGTTCTTATCCGGGGTGACGTCTTTGCCTTCGGCCTGGTGCTTGTTGAAGTAGTTCTCCCAGGTCTCGAAGTCGGTGAGTCCCGACTGTTCGAAATCGCCCTTGGCGAAGGAGGAGAAGTTGTCGCCACCGGTGGCGAGGAAGCTCAGCGTCGCAACCCGGTAGTCCTTGTTCGGGTCGATGTCCTTGCCATCGACCTTGACCGACTTCACGTGCTCGCCCTTGTCGGCATCAGTGTCATAGACGACGTCGAGGTCCTCGGAGATGCCCAGGTGGAGGAACGACCGGGAGGCACCGTCGGGCTGCCACTGCTCTTCGAAGAGGCCGATGACGTCCGAACCCTTCATCGTCACGACACCATGGTCGTTGGCGAAGGGAAGCACGCTGTTGAGCTCGGCAACGGTGACTTCGCATTTCTCCTCGGAGTTGTAGATGTCATCGCAGAGCAGATCGGTGCGCAGACCGCCGGGGTTCGTGATGCCGAAGTCGGCTTCTTCCAGCTGGGTCTCTTCGACGCCTTCCTTGAGCGCATCGGCGACGAGGTTGCCGAGCGTGGACTCGGCACCGCGGTCCTCCTCGCCGTCCTTCTTCGCTCGGGTGATGTCCTCGCTGATCGTGCCGGTGACCTCCGAGCCGAGCTCCTTGGCCTTCTCCTCTGCGTCGCTGACGATGCCTGCGACCTTGTCGACGACCTCGGAGTCATAGCTCTTGCCCTCGGTCTCGATGAGATCGATGCCGCTGGCCTGCCAGTCGCTGTTGCCGTCGACTCTCATGGTCACCTGCCCGACGTATTCGCCGTAGCTGCCGGCCTCGATGACGGGACGGGTGCGATCGGGTTCTCCGGGCACCGGCGCTTCGAAGGCATACGGCAAATGGGTGTGGCCGGTGAACATGGCGTCGACCGAGGCGTCGGCCTCGGTGACGAGCTTCTTGAACTCCGCGTTCGACGCCTTCGCGTCTTCCAGGCTCTCGGTCGACGACGCGCCGAGGTGGGCCTCGACGACCGTCATATCCGGTCGTTCGTCCTCGGGCAGGTTCTCGAGATCGTCGGCGACGCGGTTGACTGCGTCCGTGGGGTCACCGAAGTCGAGGTCGGCGATGCCGTCCGGTGAGACGAGTGAGGCGGTGTCCTTGGTGACAACGCCGATGACGGCGATCTTGACTCCCGACACGTCGACGATGGAGTACTCGTCGAGGCCGTCGACGACGTTCTGAGTTCCCTTGTCGTAGACGTTGGCCGCCGAGTACGGGAAGTCGGCTTCGTCGCTCACTCTTCCCGTGAGGTCATCGATGCCTTTGTCGAATTCGTGGTTGCCGACAGCAGAGGCCTCGACGCCCATGGCGTTGAGGACATCGAGCGTGGGAGTGTCGTTCTGCGATGAGGAGGTGTAGGTCGAGGCACCGATGTTGTCACCGGTCGAGAGCAGAGCAGTGCCCATATTGTCGCCGCCGGTACCGAACTTCGCTCGTTCCTCCTCGACGACCGAGGCGACCCGAGTGCCTGCCTCGGAGATGCGTCCGTGGAAGTCGGTGATATTGAGCAGCTGAACTTTGGTGCCCTCGGGCGCCGACTGCGCATCGCTGCCGGAATCCTGCTCGTCGCCGGCGTTGTCCGACGGCGCGGACTTGCCGTCGGTCGAATCGTTCGACGACTCGTCGGGGTCCGCGGGAGCCGCTTCACTCGGTGCCGTGGCGCTGTCGTCGGTGGAGTTTCCGTTGCCCAGAGAGGGTGCCCCGATGGCAGGCGCGAGGCCAGGCAGCGTCAGCATTGACACCGCGGCGCCCGTGGCCAGCACTTTGGTCACAAGTTTCGACATGTATTCGGTTCCTTCGATCGTTCAGTCAGGCGCACATCAACCGTGCCGGTGGGATTGAAGACGGATTCCATCCTGCAGTGCCAATGCGAACTGAAAGTTACTTAAGTGTGAATCTACACAGGATTCTCACAACTGGAAAGAGGAATTCTCACATGATCGCGACTCGCGCGATAAAAGGCGGCTTGATGCTTCTGCCGACGACCCGACGAACCGTCGGCCTATTCCTGGTCGCGGCGGGCCATCGTCTGGGCGTTGCGAGCCGCGTAGTCCTCGGGTGCCGGATAGCCGACCTCGGTGAGGACGAGTCCTTCGGCAGGCGTGACGAACATGGGCACATCCGGAGTCAGCCCGGCGTCCGCCTCGGCGATGAGTTCGGCCGGGCGGGTCACCGCCCAATTGCCGGATCCGACCTTGATCAGTCCGCCGACGAGTGCACGGACCATGTGATGGCAGAAGGCGTCGGCGCGCAGATCGATGGTGATTACAGCATCCTGATCGCGCGAGACTCGCAGTTCGTGGAGGGTGCGGATCGTCGTCGCGCCCTCCCGGGGTTTGCAGAACGGCAGGAAGTCGTGTAGCCCTTGGACCTCTCTCGCGGCCTCGGCCATGGCTTCGGCATCGAGTTCGCCCTTGTGCCGCGGCGTCACCTGCGTCAGCAGCGGGTCGATGAATGACCGATGATCGGCCAACCGGTACTGATACGACCGCCACAGCGCAGAGAACCGGGCGTCGAAGTCCTCTGGCACCTCGGCCACCGCGTGGACGACGATGTCGTGGAACTCACCGGCGATGAGGACTCCGCGCAGACGTGACAGGAGGGCCGCCTCGGCGGATCGATTCGACTGGCCGATGAGCTTGCCGATCGCCTCATCGCCCAGATCGACATGCACGACCTGACGGCGAGCGTGGACGCCGGAGTCGGTGCGGCCGGCGACGACGGTGGCCACCTCGGTGCCGGTGATCCTCTCCAGTCCGGATTCGATGGCGGCCTGGACCGTGCGCAGCCCCGGCTGCTTGGCCCAGCCATGGAAATCCGTGCCGCGATAGCCCAGGTCGAGGCGGAAGCGGGTCATCGGGTCATCCTCGCCGAGGCGGGGCCCGCCGTTCCGAGTCCGCCATCGTCATCGATCGCTTCGGTGAATGGGGCGCGGGGCTTGAAGACCCCTCCGAAGAGGCGGGAGACCAGTCGCGCCCGCTGCCGGTGATAGCGCTCGACGTTCGTGTTGTAGAAACGCGCGCCGGCGAGGATCCGTTCGGTGAGCACCTGCAGCTGACCGTGCAGAAGCTGGATCGTCGTGTCGATCTCCTCATCGACCGCAGCCCGCTGGGGACGGGCAGAGTCCGAGGTCAGGGACCTCTCCGTCAGCGCCGCGGGGATGAGTGCGGCGTCATCGACGGCGTCGGTCAGGGCGTTTTCGGCTGCAGCGCCGCGGTGGTCGAAGGGGGCGCGTTCGGCAGAGGCGAGCGCGAGTTCCAGCCGGGACAGGTCCTGTCCGGCGATCTGCTGGAGGGTGCCGATATAGGCCGGCACGAGAGCATGGCGGGCGCGGATCTCGCCGATGAGCTGGCGCTTGGCTTCATCGCACAGCGACCGGGCCATGGACAGCTGGTTGAAGCGCAGGACGGTGAGGATGACGAAGAGGACGATGAGAGCGGCGAGTACGCAACCGCCGACGATGAACCAGACCACGGCCATTCCCCTCGTTCCATGTGCTGCACGAGCATTTCCGACACCTCAGTTTACGCGGGGTTCAGACTCGTCGCGAACAGGTCATCATCCGGACACCGAGGCTACTGAGAAGAGTCACCGAGAAGGACCGCGCCCGGACACCGGCCCCGGCATTCTGCAGTCACCGCAGAGAGTGCGGACCGATTTCGGCCAGATGTCGCCGACCTGTCGCCTTCGGGTCATGCGTTCGTCACTCGGCGGGCCTTAGCTGGAAATCGTGAGAGTAGCGATCATTGCAGAATCCTTCCTCCCCAATATGAATGGGGTCACCCACTCACTCCTGCGAGTCCTCGACCATCTGGCCGACCGCGGCGACGAAGTCCTCGTCATCGCTCCGGGCACACGCAGGGACGGTCCGAAGGAGGTCGCCGGTGCCCGCATCGTCCGCGTTCCCTCGATCGCCTTGCCGAAGTATCGGCGCATCCGTGTCGCTCCCGGCGGCGTCACCCGCATCCGCCGGCTGCTGCAGCGGTTCGCCCCGGACGTCGTCCATCTGGCCAGCCCGTTCGTCCTCGGTTGGCGCGGGGTCCTCGCCGCCCAGGCACTCAATCTGCCGACCGTGGCGATCTACCAGACCGAGGTTCCCGCCTATGCCGCACGGTACGGAATGCACGGCATCGAGGCCATGCTGTGGAACCACGTCCGCAATATCCACCAGCATTCCTCTCTGACGCTGGCCCCATCGTCGTACACGATCGATCAGCTGCAAGGGCTCGGGGTCGCCGAGGTGGCACTGTGGGCCCGTGGGGTCGATTCCTCCCGTTTCGACCCGGGTCACCGGTCCGAGGCCTGGCGTCGAAGCGTTGCCCCGAATGGTGAGAAGATCATCGGCTTCGTCGGCAGGTTGGCCGCGGAGAAGCAGGTCGAAGACCTTGCTGCGCTCACCAATCTGCCCGGGGCGAAGGTCGTCATCGTCGGTGACGGTCCCTGGCGGACGCGTCTGCAGCGGCTGCTGCCGGAGGCTCATTTCACCGGGTTCCTCGGCGGGGATGCCCTGGCCCAGGCGGTGGCGAGCTTCGACCTCATGGTCGCCCCGGGTGAGCTCGAGACGTTCTGCCAGACGATTCAGGAGGCCATGGCCTCCGAGGTGCCGGTCATCGCTCCCGCCCGAGGCGGCCCACTCGACCTCGTCGACTCCTCGCGCACCGGGTGGCTCTACACCCCGAAGGATCTCGCTGCCATGCGAGCGCATGCGGCGGACCTCCTCGGCGACGAGGCGAAACGGCGGGCCTTCGGGGTCGCCGGTCGTGAGCAGGTGCAGGCCAGGAGTTGGAAGAGCGTGTGCTCACAGCTCGTCGGCCACTATTCGCGGGCGATCGAGAATCCAGCCCCGCAGGTGCTCGGCCGCGGATTCAGCTCGATGGTCAACTCCGGACTGGAGAATCCACTGCCCTACTGAGGTGACCGCGCAGGTCAGCTTCCGGCCCTTTCGCCGACCGCTCAAGTTACCGCCGCTGTATCAAGCTATACGGTGAGCGCTGGGCGCCGAGGTGAGCGGTCGGCGCGCGCGAGCCTTCAGATGCCGAGCTCAGCCGAGGCCGGCCGTCCAGTCGGCGACGGTGACCACTGTCGCCTGCTTGGGGAACACCTTCTCGGTGAGCACCGCGTGGACCTCGGGGTCGCGGTCGGCGCAGGCGTCGGAGAGCACAGTGAGCTCGAAGTCGAGATCGGCGGCCTGGCGCACCGTCGAGAGCACGACACCGCTCGTGGCGACTCCGGCGAGCACGAGAGACGATGCCCCGTAGCCGCGCAGCAGCACCTCGAGATCGCTGCCGGTGAAGGCGCTGATGCGACGCTTGGTCACGATCGGCTCGCCCTGATGCCGGTCAAGGGTGTCGTGGATGCTCGTCGAGGCATGGGTCTCGTCAAGGTCGCCGTGGGCGGCGATCTGCGCGAACGATGCCGTTGCCGACAGTTCCGGATGCCCCTCGCGCAGCGCCACTCGCACCCAGACGACGGGGATGTCGTGGCTGCGGGCCGCGGCGACGGCGTCACGTGCGCGTTCGAGCACACCGGTCGAGGCGAAGGCGTCGTCACCTGCGATGCCGTTCTGAAAATCCATGGCCAAGAGAACGGTGCTGTCGGTTCCGGTCATCATGTCTCCTTCGGTTCGTGCGGGGCTGATTCCCTCTTCCGCCGAGGTTACTCCTGACTCCAGTTGGTCCGCTGAGTCGAGGCTCAATGCCGACTGAGACCGGAGCGACGGCTAGCAGTGGAGTGCCGTTGTCCGCCGAAGGCGGCATCGATATGATGAAGAGGAAGCAACGTCAGGCCCCGGGCTACCGGATAATCCCGGCCCTTGGGAAGACGGCCCCCTGGCGAATGCGGAAGCACCCAGGGGGTGCTTCATATTCACGGACCTATCGTTTCAACCGCCTGCCTTCCGTCGAGCCGCTTCGCCCAAGGCGCGGATCTGGCGCAGAAGATCATGGCCCACCGACTGGCCGGGAGCAAACAACGCGCCGTTGTCGACCGCATAACGCGCTGGTATCCTGGATGATGAAGCAACGTCATGCCCCGGGCTACCGGATAATCCCGGCCTTTGGGAAGACGGCCCCCTGGCGAATGCGGAAGCACCCAGGGGGTGCTTCATATTCAAGAGCTTTCCGTCGACAGCATTGATGACCGTCAACTTGCCTTCCTGCAGAACCGGCTCGATGAATCTGACATCATCGCGCGCGATGTCACGTTGCATCGCCCATGAGATCGCGTCTGCTGACCACAACAACGGTTCGAACGCCATTCCGCCGTGAGTGAAGGCGACACCAGGGTGAATCGCGCCCGTCCTCCGCAAACTATCGACCACTCGCTCATCTGCACGGTTGAGTCTCTGATCCCTATTGTTGTCAGCGACGATCCCCCGAACAGCCCCCTCTCCGGTACCGCTCGTGAGGTTACGGACGAGCCGGCCGAGACACAGCGCCCTGGCCCTCGCAATGTCGCCCTGAGAACTGCCCCCCAACGGCATCTTCACAGCAATGACATTCCACACCGATTCCTCGGTGATCGTCTCGACCATCTCGACGATGTCACCGCGGTCGAAGTCGCTTCCGCGGAACTTCTTGTTCGTATGCCAGTAGGTTCCGTCGGCCACTTCCACCAATCGCTCGCGAATGGAATCCAAGCGCGCATGAGAGAAGATGACCGCGGCCATCTGATATAACGAGACCTCCGCCGGACCCAACCGCGTTCGAGAGAAGGTGCCCTCCGCCGCGCCTGTCGGCTGCCTCATCGACTCGTCGATGAACGCGATCGGGTTCGGGGCAGCGGCGAGGTAGAACCTCTCCAGTGCAGGTGACCGCAGGTTTGGGCTCGACATATCTCCGCTCTCATCCGGCAACGCTGCTCTCTTCGAGCAGCATTGCTCTCATCCGATGATGTGCCGAACACTCTATGGGGCGGTCCTGACACGACCGATGGGGGCGGTTCAGTCGACGATGCCGCGAGCGTCGAGGGCCCGACCGGTGTCCTGCGCGTATTTCACCGACCGCAGGATCGCCGGCACCACTCGGGCCCTGATGCTCGAGTCCAGTCCCCTGGCCCGGGCTGCGCGTTCGGCTTCGCCGAGCAGACCGGAGATATGGGAGATCGCCCTGACCATGAGGCTCGCTGTCAGTGCGATCGCCTCGGTGTTCGCGCCGAAGAACCGCAAGGGCGCGACCAGCACCGTGAACGTGTCGAGCAGCTGCGCCACCGACGTCGTCAGGGTGAGGATCAGGGCCGCCTGCACACAGGCGAACACGGTCCCGCCGACAGCCAGCCCCGACTCCATGGACCCGAAGAAGTACTGCAGCCCCATGACGATCGCCACGAGCACCGCCACATAGATCCATGTGCGCAGGAAGTGCTTCACCCGCAGCCGGGCGGTGAAGCCGAGGACCACGAGGACAGCGAACATCGACCAGTTGATCGCCGCATCACGGAAGATGAGCGCAACGATGCCGATCACGGCGATCACCGCCAGCTTCACTCCCGTCGGCACTGCATGCAGCCATCCCCGAGGATGCGCCACCTTCCCGAAGAGCTGCGGTCGGGCCTTGATGCCGGCGTGCTTCCGCCACGTCGTTCCGGTGTCACCGGCACCAACGCCGGTATGACCGGCCCCGACAGGACGTTTCCCACTCATGGCGTATCGCTCATGATGAGATTCCGGTAGGCGGCGACCGCCTCGGCGGGGGCGGCATCGGCCACGATCCGACCGTCGTCGACGACGATCGCGCGCTGGGCGGTCTGCGCGAACTCGAGGTCATGGGTGGTGAGGATGATGCGCACCCCGCGCCTGTCCACGAGCTCCTGGAGATGCACGCGCAGCCGCTCTTTATTGCGCAGGTCGAGCAGGGTCGTCGGCTCGTCGAGGACGAGGATCTGCGGATCCACCGCAAGCACCGCGGCCAGTGCCACGAGCTGACGCTGACCGCCGGAGAGTTCGTAGACGCTGCGTTCAGCCAGGTCGGCGATGCCGAGCTCGTCGAGCACCGCCAGTGCCGCTGCCCGCCGTTCGCGTTTGGGCACGGACTTGCGCAGGGACAGTTCGATGTCCTCGATCGGGGTCGGCATGACCAGCTGCGCGGCCGGATCGGTGAAGACGAAGCCGACCATTGAGCGCACCTTCGCCGCCTGCCGGCGCGGGTCGAAACTGTCGACGAGGACCTCTCCGGCGTTCGCGGTGACCAGCCCGTTGAACAGCTGCAGCAGGGTCGACTTCCCCGAGCCGTTGGCACCGATGACGGCGACGACATCCTCGGTGAGGGTGAGATTGACGTCTTGGAGGATCGGGCGCACGACATCGCCGTCGGGTCCGTCGTCGAGGACTCCGACGCCGACGTCGCTCAACCGGATCTCACGAGTCACTTCGCGCCCTGTGCCTGCCCGGCCGACACCGATTCGACGCTGATGCCGCGACGGCGCAGCACGTCGGGGAATGCACGGTGGATGAGCACCGCCACCGACGCGGCCAGGATGTTCTTCACAATGTCACCGGGCCAGTAGGCGAGGTCCGCGACCGCAGCCACGCCGAGCGGCAGATCGCCGTTGATCGACATGCCGAGAATGCCCAGCGGGTGGTTGAGCAGGAGGCTGCCGCCGAAGCCGCCGAGGAACAGCACCACGCCGAGCTTCATTCCGCTGAAGCGGCGCACGGCCCAGCGGGCGATGAGCCCGGCGAGGAGAGCGTAGAGCGCGAAGGAGAGGATGTAGCCGGCGCTCGGACCTGCGAGGACGCCGATTCCGCCGCGCATTCCCGAGAAGATCGGGAGTCCGACGAGACCGAGGACGACATAGAGCAGGGTGGCTGCGAATCCGCGCCAGGGTCCGAGCACCATCCCGCACAGTGCGATCGCGAAGGTCTGCAGAGTGATCGGCACACCGAGGGGACCCACCGGGACAGGAGGCATCATCGCAAAGGCCGCGAGCATCGCCGCGAAGACCGCGACGAGGGCGATATCGCTGCCGGCCGAGCGAGGACGGGTGATTCCCGCCGAGGTGGTGCTGTGGGTCGGTGTCATGAGTACTCCATTGGTCGTGATCCTCCCCGACGGGATCGGGGACGCCCGAGGCGGCCTCGAGCACCCTCCCACTGTAACTGAACGGTGTTCAGGAGCGGTATTCGGGGTTGCGGTCGAGGCCGCCTCGAGGAGGGTGTCCGCACGTTCACACGCGCAGTGCCCCTCAACGGTCGCGGAGGATCACTCCCATTCGATCGTGCCCGGAGGCTTCGAGGTGACGTCGAGGACGACGCGGTTGATGTCGTCGACCTCGTTGGTGATGCGGTTGGAGATCACGGACAGCACATCGTAGGGGATGCGCGTCCAGTCGGCGGTCATCGCGTCCTCGCTCGAGACCGGGCGCAGCACGACGGGGTGGCCGTAGGTGCGGCCGTCGCCCTGGACGCCGACGGAGCGGACATCGGCCAGGAGCACGACCGGGCACTGCCAGATCTCTCCGTCGAGGCCGGCCTTCGTCAGCTCTGCGCGGGCGATCGCATCGGCCTTGCGCAGGATGTTCAGGCGCTCCTCGGTGACTTCGCCGATGATGCGGATGCCGAGCCCCGGTCCGGGAAACGGCTGGCGGGAGACGATGACCTCGGGCACGCCGAGTTCGCGGCCGATGGCGCGGACCTCGTCCTTGAACAGGGCGCGCAGAGGTTCGATGAGCTGGAACTGGATGTCATCGGGCAGGCCGCCGACGTTGTGGTGGCTCTTGATGTTCGCGGTGCCCGATCCGCCGCCGGATTCGACGACGTCCGGGTAGAGGGTGCCCTGGACGAGGAACGCGATCTCTTCGCCCTCGCCTTCCTGAGCCTCGAGCACGAGGTCGGCGGCAGCAGTCTCGAAGGTGCGGATGAACTCGCGGCCGATGATCTTGCGCTTCTCCTCCGGGTCGGTGACCCCGGCGAGCTGGGACAGGAACTGCTCACGCGCATCGACAGTGACCAGGCGGACGCCGATCGAATCGACGTAGTCCTTCTCGACCTGGACGCGTTCGTCCTGACGCAGCAGCCCATGATCGACGAACACGCAGGTGAGCTGGTCGCCGATGGCCTTGTGGACGAGAGCTGCGGCCACGGAGGAGTCGACTCCGCCGGACAGACCGCAGATGACCTTCTTGTTGCCGACGCGGGCGCGGATGAGTTCGACCTGCTCGTCGATGACGGATTCGTTCGTCCAGTCGGCGGTGAGGCCGGCGACGTTGAACAGGAAGTTCTCGAGGATCTTCTGCCCGTTCTCCGAGTGGAGGACCTCGGGGTGCCACTGCACGCCGGCGAACCTCTTCGCCGCGCATTCGAAGGCCGCGACGGGGGTGTCCGGGGTGGAGGCGAGGACGTCGAAGCCGTCGGGCGCCTCGGCGACGGAGTCCCCGTGGGACATCCAGACCTTGTAGTTCTCAGGGGTCTCGGCGAGCAGCGAGCCGGTCTGGGACACGGAGACCGGGGTCGATCCGTATTCGCGCTTGTCGGTCTTGGCCACGCGCCCGCCGAGTGCGGTCGACATGAGCTGGAAGCCGTAGCAGATGCCCATCGTGGGCACTCCGAGGTCGAACACGGACGTGTCGAAGCTCGGGGCGCCGGCGTCGTTGACGCTCGAGGGTCCGCCGGAGAGCACGATGGCCACGGGGTTCTTCGCGGCGAATTCGGACGCCGGGGCGTCGTGGGCGATGATCTCCGAGTACAGGCCGGCTTCGCGGATGCGGCGCGCGATGAGCTGGGCGTACTGGGCGCCGAAATCGACGACGAGGACGGGGGGCACCTGCGTGCTCTGAGATTGCGTCATGATCCAATTCTAAGCGTCGGCGACCAGACGCCCGAATTCGGGTCGCGCTCCCCTCGAAGGGCGGATGCGCACGTAACGGCGGGCCGCCTCGGCGAAGGTGGGCCGGGCCGGTTTCGCCGCCGCGGATGACCGCGGGTCGGCGGGCCGCCTCGGCGGGGGTAGGGTCCCTCTTAGGACTTGGGGGCGACGACGACGGCGGCTTCGAGCTCGGCGTCGACCTGACGGTGGATGCGGCGCTCGAGGATGAACGACATCACGGGCACGACTCCGGCCAGGGCGAGGATGAGGTAGCGGCCGAGCGTCCAGCGCATCTGCTGGTTGAGCCAGAAGCAGCCGATGAGGTAGACCACGTAGCACCAGCCGTGGCAGATCGCGATGGCTGCGGCGAGGTTGAAGCCGCCGAAGTTCAGGGCCGTCTCGGCGTCCGCGGCGATGAGGTACTTGTAGATCATCTCGACCGTGAGGATGAGCAGCATCGTACCGGTGATGAGCGCCATCACGCGGTAGAACTTCAGCGCATTGCGGGCCGAGGTGAAGCGTTTGACGCTCCACACGTTGTTCTCGTCGAAGTCGGGGCGGGAGTCCAAGGACTCGTGTTCTTCGCTCACGCTCAGTTTCCTCCGGTCGTGCGGGTGTCAGTGTTTCGGGCATCGGCGTTCTTGCTTCGTTTCCTGCCGGGCTTGGCGCCTCCGTGGCGATGGGCCGGCAGTCCGGTGAGTCCGGACATCACCTCGGGGTCGATGGTCGCGTCGCCCGCGGGTTTGACGACAACATACTCGACGCTCTTCTCCGAATCATGGGAATCCTCGCCGAGGCGGCGCCGGAGGTAATCATCGCGCAGCAACTGGAACCACATGTAGAGGGCCATGGCCGCGAAGATGATCCATTCGAGAGCGTAGACCGCCGACTGCAGATCGAATCCGCCCTCGTCGCGTGTCGTCGTAGTCGGAACCTGTGCGAGACCGTCGGTGCCCACCGAGGCGGCGGCACCGGTGGCCTTCTCCGGGATGAGGAATCCGGAGTAAGTGAGCAGGTCGGGGAACAGGTTGACGATCTGCGAGGTCGAGACCGTGTGCACCTGGCCCTCGGGCAGATCGTTGCCCTCGACGGGGCCTTCGATGGGTCCGATGCGCGCGGTCAGCTCGACCTGGCCGTCCCTGACCTCAGACGTCATCGCCGTGTCCTCGTCGGTGGTGAAACCGCGGACGACGGGGATCGCGATCGTCTTCTCGTCGGCGCTCGCGGCCTCGACGCCTTCACCGAGGTGACCGCCGTCCGGGGCGAACATCGTGACGACCCAATACCCGGTATCGCCGTCCTGGACGCGTCCGGGAACGACGATCTGAGCATCGGGGATCCAGTGTCCTGACAGGCTGACCCGCTGGTCGGCGAGGATGCCGGGCATCGGAGCCTGGGCATCCATGACGTCGTTGAAGTCCTTGAGCTCATCGACTCCGGAGGACGCGGCGACGTCGTTCTTGTGCTGGGCCCGGTCGACCTGCCACGCGGAGAGTCCGACGAAGCAGGTGACGAGCACCAGGACGAGGAGCAGGGACCCCAGCCATTTGGGAGTCAGTGCCAGGCGGAACAGTTCAGACCACCGAACCAGTCTGGTAGGGCGAGACGGTGACGTCGACGCGCTGGAATTCCTTGAGATCGAGGTAACCCGTGGTCGCCAGTGCCCGACGCAGGGCGCCGGCGAGGTTGAGTTCGCCGATCGCGGTGCGGCCGGGGCCGAAGAGCACCTGCTCGAGGCTGCCGACGGTGCCGAGTTCCACACGGTGTCCGCGTGGCAGATCCGGGTGATGAGCTTCGGCGCCCCAGTGCATTCCGCGGCCGGGTGCTTCGGTCGACCGGGCCAGGGCGGTGCCGAGCATGACGGCATCGGCGCCGACCCCGAAGGCCTTGACGATGTCGCCGCTGGTGCCGAGTCCGCCATCGGCGATGACATGGACGTAGCGGCCGCCGGATTCGTCCATATAGTCCCGCCGGGCGGCGTGGACGTCGGCGACGGCCGTGGCCATCGGGGCGTGGATGCCCAGGGTCTTGCGGGTCGTGGCCGCCGCTCCCCCGCCGAAGCCGACGAGGACGCCGGCGGCACCGGTGCGCATGAGATGCAGGGCCGCGGTGTAGGTGGCGGCTCCGCCGACGATGACGGGCACATCGAGTTCGTAGATGAACTGCTTGAGGTTGAGCGGTTCGGTGTGGGTCGAGACGTGCTCGGCCGAGACCGTGGTGCCGCGGATGACGAAGATGTCGACTCCGGCGTCGACGACCGTCTTGTAGAACTCCTGGGTCCGCTGCGGGGTCAGAGCACCGGCGACGGTGACTCCGGCTTCGCGGATCTGCTCGAGGCGAGCGGTGATGAGTTCGGCTTGGATGGGTGCGGAGTAGAGCTCCTGCATCCGGGAGGTCGCCATCTCGGCCGGCAGCTGGGCGATTTCAGCCAGCTGCGGGGTGGGGTCCTCGTACCGGGTCCACAGACCTTCGAGGTCGAGAACGCCGAGTCCGCCGAATCGGCCGAGCGCGATGACGGTCTCCGGGGACATGGCCGAGTCCATGGGGGCGCCGATGAAGGGCAGCTCGAACTGGTAGGCGTCGATCTGCCAGTTCAGGGACACGTCTTCGGGGTCACGGGTGCGCCGAGCGGGGACGATGGCGATGTCGTCGAGCGAATAGGCGCGACGGCCGCGCTTGCCTCTGCCGATTTCGATTTCAGAACTCACCCCAACAGCCTATCCCACCACCCTTGGCGCAACGTCTCAGCCCATTATGAGGAACAGCGCATCTCCCCTCCCAGGACTACCCGACGGCGGCCCAGCAACCTGGCGCCAGGTTGCTGGGCCGCCGTCGGGTAGCAATTAGGGGGTGGCGAGGTGGGTTGCTACTGCCTCTTCCGTGGCGGTGGCGAAGGCGCGGACGTGGGGTAAGTGCGCGTCTTTGTCGCGGATGTGCATGACGACCCGGCGCTGTGGGACGGGGTCGGTGAGGTCGACGGCGACGAGGCCGGGCGGCAGCTGCAGAGTCGAGAGCCGCGGAAGGACCGTGATGCCCATGTTTGAGGCGACGAGGGCCAATGCCGCGAAGTCGTCCTCGCAGGCGGCGAAGCTTCTGCGCTCGAATCCGGCTGCGGCACACGCATGGTCGACGACCTTGCTCGAGGGTCCGGCCCACATGTCGTAGTCGACCCAGTGCTCGTCCTCGAGGTCGATGAATGGCACGGACTCATGGTCTGCGAACCGGTGCCCCTCGGGGACGACGACCCGATAGTCGTCGTCGAAGAGCGGGATGCGCGTCATCTCCGGCAGATGATTCTCCCCGTCCTGCGGAGCCTCGGCGCGGATCTCGATGAGGCAGTGCCCGCGCCGGTTCTTCGCCGGCTCGTTGAGCTGAATGTCGAAACGCAGATCCGGATGATCCAGGGCCACAGCATCGATGATGCCCGGCAGCAGGCGCGCATTGAACGAAGTGAACGCCGCGATCCGCAGCCGGGGCCTGCTGACGCTGCGGAAGCCTTCGACCAGATCGTCGAGGCGGCCGACCGCAGTGAAGACCTCCGCCGAATCATCGGCCAGACGCCGGCCGAGCTCGGTGATCTCGATGCCGCGCCCCGACCGTCGGTAGAGGGGCGCCCCGACGGCCTTCTGCAGGGTGGTGATGTGCTGACTGACGGTCGCCGGCGTGTAGTTGAGGTTCTTCGCCGCGGCGACCACGGAACCGGTGGCCGCGACGGCCCGCCAGACCCGCAGACGATTGAGATCCCACATGCCTCCAAGAGTAGCCGCTGAGCGCCGGATAAATCATTAGGCACTGCCTGATGATCATTTATAATCAATTGCTTTTCCCGATTGATCGATTCCGGCAGAATGGTATTCGTCCCCGATGCCATCGGACGACGCCCCGACACCCCCGTGCACCATCCCCGCTGATCGTTCCCATCACCCCCGAAGGAGTGCCGTGACCGGACCCGAGATCCTCACCATCACCGGAGCTGCGGCCGCGCTTGCCGTGACGCCCGGCCCCGAGACGATCCTGACGATCCGACTGTCCTCGCTGCGCCGCAAAGCCGGACTCGTCTATGCGCTCGGCACGGCCACGGGCACCGTGATCTGGATGATCCTCGCACTCACCGGCGTCTCCGCACTGCTGACCGTCTATCCGGCTGCAGTCCAAGTGCTCAAGATCGGCGGCGGCCTCTATCTGTGCCTCCTCGGCATCCTCGCCGGTCGGCAGGCGCTTCGCCTGCGCCGGGATCTGAAGGCCGCCGAGGCGACCGACCGCCCCACTGCGAACGCCACCCCCACCCCATCGACCGGCCCCGACTCCCCCGACGGGCCCGTGACCGAGATCGCCCACGTCATGGAGTCGAGCTCGTGGGGCCACTTGCGCTCGTTCGTGTCCTATCGCCGCGGCATCATCTCGTCGCTGTCCAACCCGAAGGTCGGCCTGTTCTTCCTCGCGATCCTGCCGACCCTCGTCCCCGCCTCCCCGACCGGCATCGACTACACCGTGCTCGTCGCGCTGATCCTCGGCGTGCTTCTGTCGTACCAGCTCGTCCTCGCATGCCTGGCCAGCCTCGCAGCGTCGGCAATGGCCCACCGCAGCGCCGACTTCTTCATCGAAGCCGCCTCCACGCTCATCCTGCTCATCATCGGCATCGCCGTCATCGCGATCCCCGTCTGAGCCGCGGTTGCCCGGAAAACAAGATACGGGCGGTGCACCGAGGCCGATCCTCGGTGCCCCGCCCCTTTCGGTTCGGTGGGCAGACCCTCACTCAGCTCTCATTCGCCGAGGAGGCTCCCCCGTTCCCGCTGCCACCTCCGTCAGTGCGCGTTCCGGTCCCCGGTGCGCCGCTGTCCACGACGTCCGGGTTCGAATTTACGGCCGCCTCGGCGAGGTCGACCTTGTCGAGCATCTTCGCGGCCGCCTCACGTCCGCCGAGGCCGAAGGCCAGAGCGGCCGCTGCGGCACCGCCGATGACGACGGCTCCGAAGGCGAGGTTGATGATCGAATCGGCCAGGCCCATGTAGCGCAGGCCCATGGCGATGAACAGGGCGATCGCCGAGTAGCGCAGCACCTTGCTGGCGAGGTTGTTCGTGATGAACTTGCCGATGATCGCGGCGATGAGGAATCCTGCGGCGATGATCGCAGCGCCGAAGAGCACGCTGCCGCCGAGGTCGAGGATCTCGTTGAGGATGTTCGTGATCTCGGGGAATCCGAGCATCCGGGCGGCCATGATCGCGAAGAAGATCATGATCGCCGCCTGCACGAGGCGGGTGATCACGTTGGAGGCGCTGGTGCCTTCGGGCACGATCCCGATCTCGTTGATGGCTTTGTCGGTGCCGATGCCCTGGAGGATCTGTTCGAGCAGATTGCCGAGGAACTTGGCGATGACGAAGCCGATGGCCAGCAGGATGCCGGCGGCGATGATGAGCGGGATCGCGTTGAGGAAGATCTGGAGCATCTGCTGGGCAGGCTCCGAGATCGCCTTGATGCCGAGGACCTGCAGCGCCGAGATCGCAACGACGATGATGATGATTCCGAACACCAAGTTGCCGATGAGGTTCGAGATCTTCGCGTTCGCCTCCGCGTTCGGGTTCGGTGCATGACCGGGGTGTCCGCCCTGCGGCGGCATACCCTGCTGCCCCTGCGGCGGCATGCCCTGCTGACCCTGTGCGGCGTACTGCTGAGTGGCGTCGGGATGCGGTTGAGCATTTCCGGCACCCTCGGCCACTCCGGTGGCTTTGTCGCCGAGCGAGCGGAACTTCGACGTCAGCTTCGTCAGATCCACAGCGTTGAGGGCGGTCTGGACGAGCTGTTTGGCGATCTTCGCGAAGACATAGCCGATGAAGAAGATGAATCCCGCGCCGATGATATTGGGCAGGAATCCGAAGATTCCATCGAGCAGGCCCTGCAGCGGAGTCAGCACCTGATCGAGGTTGAACAGCTGGAGCACGGCGATGAGTCCGAGCAGCCAGATGACGAGACCGGCGATCTGCCCGACCGACTTTCCGATCTGCTGACCATTACTTCCGTCGCGTTGAAGTGCGGGAACCTTGGTGACGAGTTTTCCGATCGCCCATTTGACGATGGCGGCGAGAATCCAGGTGACAATGAGAATGACGATTGCCAGTCCGACTTTCGTCAGGACCGACCAGATATCCAGATCTTGCATGTCGCTTATCTCCTTCGAACTCAGCGAACCGGCAAGTTTCATTTTCTCTTGCTGATTTTGAGTCTATTCTCAGCGAACACTGAGAACAAGGGTCCAGCGACTGATAGCCGTTAATTGAAACCACAGTTGTCGATGGATCTCGGTCGGTTACATATGCATATGTCGATCGCTCAACAGAATCTTCACAAACTCATCACAATTGCATATCGCGTCAGAATTCCAGCGGCAGATTGTCGATGAGGTGAGTCCCACCGACCGTCGCGGAGACGAGCAGCAGAGCCGGTCCCGTGAAGGCCGGTGGGCACGGCCGCAGGGTCGCGGCCTCGACGAGACTGCAGTAGACGATCTCGAGATCCCCACGTTCAGCAGCCGGCTCCAGCTCGGCGAGCGCGGCCGCCTCGACGGCAGCGGGCAAGCCAGCAGAAACACCACTGGTGCCGGCCCCAGAGCCAGAATCGCCACCGATGCCGGACTCCGCCGCCCCACGGCCTCGCTCGGCCACCTCGGAGGCGGCGGTGAGAGCCCGTGGAATCGCCAGAGCACGGGCACGGTCGTCCGGCGCCAGGTAGGAGTTGCGGCTCGACATGGCCAGCCCGTCGGCGTCCCGGACGACGGGTAGGCCGATGAGTTCGATATCGAAGTTGAGGTCGGCGATCATGCGTTTGACCAGGACGAACTGTTGGATGTCCTTGAGCCCGAATACCGTGACGTCGGGGGCGATGAGGGTGAAGAGCTTCACCACGACGGTGAGCACGCCGTCGAAGTGCCCGGGCCTGGCCGCGCCTTCGAACACGGCCCCCATGCGCCCGGCGACGACCCGCACTTCGGGTGCGGACGGGTACATCTCGGCCAGCGCCGGGGCGAAGACGAAGTCGACTCCGGCCTCTTCGCACTTCCTCAGATCCTCTTCGATCGGCCTCGGGTACTGGACGAAGTCCTCGTCGGCACCGAATTGAAGCGGATTGACGAAGATCGAGGCCACGACGAGTTCGGACTCTGCGCGTGCACGTGTCATGAGTGCCTGATGCCCGGAGTGCAGGGCGCCCATCGTCGGGACGAGACCGATGCGGCCCGACTGCTCGGCCCGCCACCGGCGCAGTGCCTGGATGCCGCCGACCTCCATCAGTCGAAGCTCCTCTCGGGCTCGGGGAAGACCCCGGACTTCACTTCGTCGACATAGGTGCCGACCGCCTCGGTGAGCACGGAATGCAGGTCTGCGTAGCGCTTGACGAAGCGCGGGGCCTTCCCCGTACGCAGGCCCGCCATGTCCTGCCATACGAGGACCTGGGCGTCGCAGTCCGCACCGGCGCCGATCCCGACGGTGGGGATCGTCAGTTCGGATGTGACCTGGCCGGCCAGCCCGGAGGGCACCATCTCCATGACCACGGAGAAGGCTCCGGCTTCGGCCACGGCGCGGGCATCGTCGAGCAGGGCGCTGCCTGCGTCGCCGCGGCCCTGGACCTTGTAGCCGCCGAGGTTGTGCTCGGCCTGCGGGGTGAAGCCGATGTGCGCCATGACCGGGATCCCCGCCGTCGTGATCGCCTTGATCCGCGAGGCCATCCGCGCCCCGCCCTCGAGTTTGACCGCGTGGACTCCGGCTTCCTTCATGAATCGCACGGCCGTGGCCACGGCCTGTTCATCGGAGATCTCGTAGCTGCCGAATGTAAGGTCGGCGACGATGAGCGCCCGGCTCGTCGCCGAGGCGACTGCTCTGGCCAGCGGGATGAGTTCGTCGACGGTGACCGGCAGGGTCGTCGTGTGGCCATAGACATTGTTCGCCGCCGAATCGCCGATGAGCAGGGCCTCGACACCGGCCTGCTCGAACAGGGCCGCCGTGTACTGGTCGTAGCTGGTCAGCATCGCCCACCGCCGGCCTTCGGCCTTGGCCTTGATGAGATCGAGGGTCCGGATTCGCCGAGGCGGCGCTGCCGGTGCGGACACCGGACCGCCGTACGGGGCTGGTTGTTCCGCCGAGGCGGCCCCTGCCGTCGCGTCGGGGCTGGCCGGGGCGCCGAGGCCGGCCGGGGCATTGTCACCGGCAGCAGCGTTGCCCGCGATGCCGGTGGCGGAGGGGGAGGTGAACTGGTTCGAGTGTGCCGCTTCGGGCATGAGAATCCTTCAGATATGCGATGTCGTCGGTGCCGGCGCGGGCGGGGCGAGACCGACGCTTCGGTCCGAAGCCTCGGCGACTCTCACGGGGGCGCCCACCGCAGTGCGCATCGACTCGGATTGCGAGCCAGACCACAGCCTATTGCATCCCCCGGCTCAGAGCCATCGCCGGCGAGTTGTACATTGCCCGCCGACAGGATTAAGCTCAAATCTGCGCAAAGAAATAAACGCACAATTGCGCAAAAGATTTCGGGCGGCTCTCACCACGTGCGAGGCACTTCAGGCACGGGTCCCGCCCACCGAGCGAAGGACGATGATGACCACAACAGCTTCGATCGAACTCACCCTCAAGGACATCTCTGCCTCGGGAGCGAACGACGAAATGTGCTCGACGGACCTGCTCGATGCCCCGTGGGATGTCGACGAACGTCCCGGCTACGGTCCCGGTTCCTCGATGGCCGACCCGATTCCGGTCGCCGCCCCACGTCAGGGCGATATCCCCGAGGAGTACAAGCAGGCCGCGCCTGAGGAGCTCGATGCCCGCATCCGCGGCGCCAAGGCCGCCCTCGGCGATCGTGTCGTCATGCTCGGCCACCACTACCAGCGAGTCGAAGTCGTCGAACACGCCGACTACATCGGCGACTCGTTCATGCTCGCCCAGGCCGCCCAGAACCATCCGGAGGCCAAGGCCATCGTCTTCTGCGGCGTCCACTTCATGGCCGAGACCGCCGACCTGCTGTCGAAGCCGGAGCAGTCGGTCATCCTGCCCAACCTCGCCGCAGGCTGTTCGATGGCCGATATGGCCAGCATCGACCAGGTCGAGGACTGCTGGGAGCAGCTCGCCGAGGTCTTCGGCACCGAAGCCGATGCCGACGGTCGCGTCCCGGTCATCCCCGTCACCTACATGAACTCCTCGGCCGCGATCAAGGGCTTCTGCGGCCGCAACGGCGGAATCGTGTGCACCTCGTCGAACGCCGAGGTGGTTCTGGAATGGGCGTTCGAACGCGGGCAGCGGGTCCTGTTCTTCCCCGATCAGCACCTGGGCCGCAACACCGCGGTGAACATGGGCATCGGTCTGGACGAGATGCCGCTGTGGAACCCCGCCAGGCCAATGGGCAACAACGACGAGCAGACGCTGCGTGAGGCTCGGGTCATCTTGTGGCAGGGATTCTGCTCCGTGCACAAACGCTTCACCCCCGCCCAGATCGACAAGGCCCGCACTGAGCACCCGGACGTGCGCGTGATCGTTCACCCCGAATGCCCGCGTGAGACCGTCGAGGCCGCCGATGAGGCCGGATCGACCGCGTACATCACGAAGGCCATCGAACAGGCGACCGAACCGACGACGTTCGCCATCGGCACCGAGATCAACCTGGTCCAGCGGCTGGCCGCCGAACACCCTCAGCACGAGATCTTCTGCCTCGACCCCGTCATCTGCCCGTGCTCGACGATGTACCGCATCCACCCCGGCTATATCGCCTGGGTCCTCGAATCGCTCATCGACGGACAGGTCGTCAATCAGATCTTCGTCGACGCCGAGGTGGCCGAACCTGCCCGTGTGTCCCTGGAGCGGATGCTCGCCGCGAAGCCGCGGATCTGATGAGCCGCGTCATCGTCGCAGGCTCCGGGATCGCGGGGCTGACCGCGGCACTGCACCTGTCCGGCCGCCACACGGTCACGCTCGTGACGAAGGGCCGCCTCGGCGAGTCGAACACCGAGTGGGCGCAGGGCGGCATCGCCGGTGTCATCGGACCCGATGACTCGGTCGATTCTCATATCGCCGATACGCTCGCGGCCGGCGCCGGGCACTGTGATCCGGAGGCCGTGCGCTCCCTGTGCGAAGCCGGTGGGGGCGCGATCGTCTCACTCGCCGAGGCGGGGGTGGACTTCGACACCGATCCGACCGGAGCCTGGGCCAGGGGTATGGAAGGGGCGCATTCCTATCCGCGCATCTTCCATTCCGGAGGTGATGCGACAGGTCGGGCGATCAGCACCGCCCTGGCGCAGAAGCTGCGCACCGAAGTCGCCGCAGGGCGAATCACCCTCCTCGAGGACACGATGCTCGTCGACATCCTCACCACCGACGCCCACGAGCGCCGACAGGGTCGAGCCACCGGAGTCGCCACAGCCACCGGAGTCACCGTGCTCCGCGAAGGCCGCGTCGCGGCCCTGGCTGCTGATGCGATCGTGCTGGCCACCGGCGGTGTCGGGCAGCTCTTCGCACACACGACGAACCCGGCAGCTGCCACCGGAGACGGTTTGGCCGCTGCCATTCGCGCCGGTGCTAAGGTCTCCGATCTCGAGTTCTTCCAGTTCCACCCCACCGCCCTTCCAGGTCCCGGTTTCCTCATCTCCGAGGCCGTCCGCGGGGCCGGCGCTCTCCTCCTCGACGAGCACGGCCACCGGTTCATGACTGACATCGATGATCGCGCCGAGCTCGCCTCTCGTGATGTCGTCGCACTCGCCCTGCACCGCCGCCAGGCGGCTCAGGACGGACGCCCGTGCTACCTCGATGCGCGGGCCGTCCCGGATGTGCAGGCGAAGTTCCCGAGCATCACAGCCGGTCTCGCCGCTCACGGTCTCGATCTGTCCCTGGACCTCATCCCCGTCACTCCCGCCGCCCACTACTTCATGGGCGGGGTGGCCACGGATCGCGATGGTCGCACGAGCATCGACGGAGTCTTCGCCGTCGGCGAGGTCGCGTGCACCGGAGTGCACGGAGCCAATCGGTTGGCCTCGAACTCTCTGCTCGAGGGCGCAGTCTTCGCCGCCCGCGCCGCCTCGGCGATCGACGCACTGCCGGTCAACAGAGACCATGAACTCCCACTCCCCCAGTCCTGTTCATTGCACCAGACGGCACTGACACGAACCGAGCTGCAGGACCTGACCTGGGCTCATCTGGGTGTGGTGCGCACCGCCACGGGCCTACGGACCCTGCTCGACCGCCTCGGTGACGGTGCCCGCAACGACGGGGCCCGCAACTCCGGCACCTCCGCCAACCGTGCCCACAGCGCCGATGATCACCCCACCACCCCGGCTGCGGCCCTCGCCGACGCACTCGAGACCGCGAATCTCGCCCTCATCGCCGAACATATGGCTCGGCATGCCCTGGCCCGGGAGCACAGCCTCGGCGCGCATACCCGCACGGATACGACACTCACGCCGTCGACGACCGCGCCGTCCACCGCCACTTCGCCCACCGCCGTGCTTCAGGAGGCCACCGCATGCTGACCGCTTCAACCATCGATTCCGCACTGCGCACAGCCCTTGGCGAAGACGCTCCCTGGGGAGATATCACCGGCGAAGTC
The DNA here is from genome assembly GCF_056837565.1 of Brevibacterium sp. OS20. Classification (NCBI taxonomy): domain Bacteria; kingdom Bacillati; phylum Actinomycetota; class Actinomycetes; order Micrococcales; family Brevibacteriaceae; genus Brevibacterium; species Brevibacterium sp. OS20. The sequence continues at coordinate 3,030,188 of NZ_CM166367.1, forward strand.
TTCATCCCTGCCGCCGCCTCGGCGAGGGCCGAACTGCGTGCCCGCGAAGACGGAGTGCTCGCCGGAATCGAAGTCTTCGCCCGTGCCTTCGCACTCGTCGACCAGAGCGTCACGGTCGACCTCGCCGCCGCCGATGGAGACGCTTTCACCGCAGGTCAGGTGCTTGCCGCGGTCGCCGGTCCCGCTCGGGCGGTGCTGCAGGCCGAACGGATCGCGTTGAACTTCTGCCAGCGCATGAGCGGAATCGCCACCCAGACCCGCGCCTATGTCGATGCCGCCGCCGGGCGGGCGCGCATCGTCGACACCCGCAAGACGACTCCGGGGCTGCGCGCGTTCGAGAAGCACTCCGTCTTCTGCGGCGGCGGACACAACCACCGTTTCGGCCTCTCCGACGCGGTCATGGCCAAGGACAATCACCTCGCCGTGCTCACCGGTGCCGGACTCAGCGTCGCCGAGGCGATCCGCACCGCCCGCGCCCGTCTGCCGCATACGACGATGATCGAGGTCGAAGTCGACCGGCTCGACCAGGTGCCCGCAGTGCTCGACGGCGGCGCCGATATCATCATGCTCGACAACTTCACCCCGGCTCAGCTGCGCGAAGGCGTCGAACTCGTGGGCGGCCGCGCCGTAGTCGAAGCCAGCGGCAACGTCACCCTGGAGACGATCCCGGAGATCGCCGCCACTGGCGTCGACGTCATCTCCTCGGGCGCGCTGACCCACAGTGTCCGCGCGATCGACCTCGGTCTCGACCTTTCCCTCGAGGCCTGAGATGACCGGACGCCTCTACCTCGACACCGCGGCCGCGGCTCCCGTGCGCAGGGAGGCCCTCGAAGCCGCTTGGCCGTATCTGGCCGGGGCGTTCGGCAACCCGTCGAGCCACCACGAATTCGGGCGCGGACCCGCCGAAGCCCTCGCCGATGCCCGTGCTCGCGTGGCGAAGGTGCTGGGAATGAGGGCCACGGACATCACGTTCACCAGCGGCGGCACCGAGGCGGACAATCTCGCAATCATCGGTATGGCCCTCGGCGCTCGGACTCAGGATCGGGCTCAGACCCAGGGTCGATCGCACACCCAAGATCGGGCTCAGCCCGAGGGTCGGGCCGGGACCGCGGCGCCGCCTCGGCGACATATCGTCACCTCTCCCATCGAACACGAAGCGGTGCTCGCCTCGGTGGAGTTCCTGACCCGCGTCCACGGATTCACCGTCACCGAGGTGGACCCGACCTCCGATGGGACCGTGACCCCCGAAGCCCTCACGGCGGCGATCCGCCCGGACACCGTGCTCGTGAGCGTGGGATATGCGAACAATGAGATCGGCACCGTTGCCGACATTCCGACCCTGGCCGGAATCGCCCATGAGGCCGGTGCTCTCTTCCATACTGACGCCGTGCAGGCGGCCGGGTGGCTGCCGCTGACCGGGTTGGGCGTCGATGCGCTCAGTCTGGCCGGGCATAAGGTCGGGGCGCCGAAGGGCATCGGTGTGGCCGCGATCCGCGCCCGCGTCCCCGTCGAACCACTCATCCACGGCGGCGGGCAGGAGTCGGGCCGACGATCGGGCACGGAGAACGTGGCTTTGGCCGTTGCGTTCGCCACGGCACTCGAACTCGCCGAGGCGGATCGGCATGAGGCCGCCGATCGTGTCCGAGCCATCCGCGATGAGTTCATCTCCACAGTGCTCAGCCATGTCCCCGGGTCGTTTCTGACGGGCGCGGCGGGCACGGCCGGCCCTGACGGCCGGGCGACTCGGACTCCGAATCATGCGTCGTTCTGCTTCTCGAACACCTCCGGCGAGGCAGTGCTGCTCGAGCTCGAATGCCTCGGGGTGACGGCCTCGAGCGGTTCCGCCTGTGCGGTCGGCTCCGATGAGCCCTCCCATGTGCTCACGGCCTTAGGGGTCGCGCCCGAGGTCGCGCAGACGAGTGTGCGCTTCACCTTCCCGTCCTCGATCACCCCCGACCAGGGACGAGCGGCCGCCCGAGCCGTCATCAGCGCTGCCGAGAGCCTCGCCTCATCCTTTGCATGAACGGCGTCTCACACCCGAGTTGATTTTGATCACCTTCACGCTCACCAGGTGGGATAGACCTATCTTTCTCTGTATTTTGGGGCGAGACTGAAAGAGAGGCATTCGTATCAGGATGTGAGGGGGCCGCCATGGATCTTTTGATTCTGTTCATGATCGCAGTGATGTTTGCGACCGTTGTGTTCTTCATCGGTCGGTTCGCCTGCCCGAAGCACGACCGAGTGCCCCTCATCGAGGTCGATCACGTGCTTCTGTGGACGACTCTGCGCCGCGGTTGGCATGCTCTCGGATCGTTCGGTCCGCTCACTCATTACCCGGATGACCCTTATGGAGCCTCCCGCGCCTGAGGCGGGAACGCTTCCGCCCGCCGACCGAGGTGACCGACTCAAGGTCAGGGCCACCTCGGCGAGGGGGATCCGATGCTCCCTGGAATCAGACGGTGACTTCCTGGGGCAGGAACACGGAGACGTCCCAGTTCTGCATGGCGTGCGCCGAGGCCCAGAAGTGGAGTTCGAAGACGCAGGCCTGCTCGAAGGCGGCGCGCATGCGGGCGGCTTCCTCGCTCGGGGCCTTAGCGAGTTCCTGTTCGAGGATCTGCACGGCGTGGCGGGTCGATTCGTCGAAGTCTGGTGAATCGTAGGTCTGCACCCAGGTGCGGTAGGGGTGGTCGTCGGCCATCTGCCCGGCCCGGTCGACAAGCACCTTGCCCATATGCGCGTACACCCAGAAGCAGGGCAGGACTGAGGCGACGCCTTCGCCGTAGGAACGGCTGGCGGCCGTGGCGACGAGGAAGGACACGTAACCCAGCGTCGTCGGGGAGGCCTTGAAACGGGAGCCTTCCGCGGTGAGTTCTTCCAGCGCCGAGGCGAGTCGGGCATCGGCGAGCAGCTCTCCGTGCATCTCCTCTTCGACGGTGATCGCCTCAGCGGCGGATCCGGCCCAGAATCGGGATTCGTCACGGTCGACGGTCTTCGCGGCCAGGAACGACATGGCCTTGGCGTATCCGTTCAGGTAGAGGCTGTCCTGCGAGATGTAGTTGACGAAGGCCTTCGGATCGAGGCTGCCGTCGGCGAGCTGGGCGAGGAACGGCAGCTCTTCGATCTGCTTGACGATGGGGCGGACACGGTCCCACAGCTGGGTGGTCAATGGGCCGGCGGTGTAGGTGACGGTCATGGGAACTCCTTTGTGCTCGTGTGACGTGGTGGTTCGGATGACGTGGTGGAACGAGTGAGTTGGCGGTTCGCGTGAGGTGGTGGTCAGGCGGGATGGATACGTCAGGCGGGTCGACCGCGGACGATGTCGACCTGGTGGTCGACGGGTCCGTGGGCGCCCTCTGGATTCAGGCTCAGCTGCCAGTCCGCAGCCGAGGTGAGAGCGCGAGCAAGATAATCGAGGGCATTGCCGACGGCCTCGCCGAGGATGTCCGACCCGATCTCTGTGCGTTCGCGGCCGAGGACAGCCACCTCGGCGGTGATCGCGGCTGACAGAGTGCACCCGGTTCCGTGCGTGTTCATCGTCGTCACGCGGGGGTGGGTGAACTCGCGGACCTGGCCATCGGCGGTGGCGAGGATGTCGATGACCTCGTCCTCGCTGCCGTGCCCGCCCTTGAGCAGGACAGCTCCGGGGCCGCGTTCGAGCAGGCGCCGAGCCTGGTCACGCATGGCTTCAGTCGTCTGCGCTTCGGGTTCGTCGTCGGAGATCAGCAGGGCCGCCTCGGGGAGGTTGGGGGTGATGAGGTCGGCGACCGGCAGCAGGTGGGTGCGCACGGCCTCGACGGCATCGGTCTCGAGGAGGCGGTGGCCGGAGGTCGCGATCATCACCGGGTCGACGGTATAGAAGCCGAGCCGGCCTTCGGCGGCGCGATCGACGACGAGTTCGACGAGGTCACGGCTGCCGAGCATCCCCGATTTCGTCGCATCGACGGGCAGGTCGCCGAGCACGGAGTCGAACTGATCGGCGACGAAATCGACGTCGATCGGATAGACGCGGGACACACCGTGCGTGTTCTGCGCGACGAGGGCGGTGATGACGGTCGTGCCCATGGTCTTCCGCGCGGTGAAGGTCTTGAGGTCGGCATGGATTCCGGCACCGCCGGAGGGATCGGTGCCGGCGATGGACAGGGTGATCGGCGGGCGGGTTGTCACTGTGCACTCCCGGCGTATGCGGCGAGCAGCTCCTCTGCTGCCGTCTTCGGATCGTCGGCCATGCAGATCGCCGAGACCACGCAGATCCCGATCAGCCCACGTCCCTGCAGGTCAGGGGCACGATCGGCGTTGATGCCGCCGATCGCGACCGCGGGGATGCCCGCTTCTGCGACCAGTTCCCCGAGGCGGTCCGGTCCGATTCCGCCGGGGGCGTCTGCTTTCGTGGAGGTGTCAAAGACCGGTCCGATGCCGACGAGGTCGACGACTCCGGAGTCTCGGGCGGCGGCGAATTCGTCGCTGTTCGCGGCCGAGAGACCGATGAGCGGTTCCGCACCCAGGGCGGCGCGCACCTCGGCGACGGTGGTGTCAGTTTGGCCGACGTGGATGTGCACGTTCTCGCCTTCGTCGATGAGGCGGCGGGCCACCTCGACGCGGTCGTTGAGGACGACGGGGACCGTGCGGTCGGTGTCGCGGGTGGCGGCGTCGACGGCGGCGATGACCTGGCGGGTGAGCGAATAGAAGCCTGCATCGTCGATGTCTTTGTCGCGGACCTGGACGATGCCCACTCCCCCGGCGACGGCGGCCTGCACGGTTTCGGCGACGCTGCGGCCGGCGGCCTCGCATTGCGCGGAGTCGGTGACGAGGTAGAGGCGCGTGTCGATTCCGGCGAAGCGGTCGGCCGAGCCGTCTCGGTCGTTCGCGGTCGCGCCGTCGTCAGCCGGGTTGTCGGCGATGTGGGCGGATCCGGCGGTCATGCCTGGACGCCTTCGCCGGCGGTGAGCGTGTCGAGGCCGATTCTCGCCTGTGCGAGTCGGTCACCGTCGACGGTGTGGAGTGCGTCGAGAAAGTTCACCGAGTAGCTGCCGGGCCCCTTCGCACCATCGGCGGCGAGTTCCCCGGCGACCGCGAAGTGGGCGTGGGCGGCGACGACGGCTTCGAACTTCGCCGAGGCGTCCCCACCGTTCGCGGACTGCTCAGTGGCGTTGACGGCTGAGACGTCGGCGTCGGGGTCGGCGAGTCCGGCTCGGGCGGCGGCCAGGTAGGCGACGGTGACGGCACCGAGTGAGCAGCCGGTGCCGATGACGAGCGGCATGAACTCATGTCCACCTGAGATGCGGGCGACGTGGTCAGTGCCGTCGATGTGGGCGACGACGGCATCGGTGGGTCCGGAGACGGCGACGATGGCACCGGTCTCTCGGGCCAGCTTCGCGGCAGCGGGTAGGACGGCGTCGACTTCATCGGTGGAGTCGACTCCACGACCACCGAGTCCGACTCCGGCGAGTGCGGCGATCTCGGAGGCGTTGCCGCGGATGGCGGTCGGGTGATCGGCGGCGGCGCGGCGGATGCGGGAGGTGCGGAAGTCGACGGCGCCGACGCTTACGGGGTCGAGGACCCAGGGTTTTCCGGCGGTGTTGGCGACGTCGATGGCGGCATCGGCGGCGAGCAGCTGGTGGTTCGAGGCGGTTCCGAAGTTGACGAGGATTCCGCTGGCGATCCCGGCAAACTGACCGGCGTCTGCTTCGTGATCGAGCATTGCCGGGGAGGCGCCGATGGCCAGGAGCACGTTGGCGCTGAACTGCTGCACGACGGTGTTCGTGATGCACTGGATGAGTGGATTGCTTGCGCGCAGACGCGCATTCGCAGAACGCAGGTCGAAGTCAACCATGACGATCCCTTCGCTAGTATGGCCCAGATCAGGTTCGATGGGTGTTCTCTCAGCCTCGGTGTCCTCCGTGCGCAGCGTCTTGGTGCGAACGGATCCTCATGAGGCACCCCATGTCATTGGCTCCGACTGTATCAGCCCGGTCGGACACGGGCGACTCCATACTCTGCTTGGATGCTCAGCACCGACCGCTCGACTCAACGTCGCTGTATCAAGCTATGCATTGCGCGCTCGACGCTAAGGCGAGCGGTCGGCAGAGAGAGCTTAACGCCCCACTACCCGCGCCCGACGTACCTCTGACCGCGGCGGCTGAGCGCATCGATGACAACTGCGGTGAGCAGAACAAGTGCGGTGATGATCTGCTGTGCATCGGAGTTGAAGCCGATGAGGTAGAGACCGTTGTTGATCGCACCGACGACCAGAGCACCGAGCACGGCTGCCCAGGCGGTTCCGCGTCCGCCGAACAGCGAGGTGCCGCCGATGACAGCTGCAGCGATCGCATTGAGCAGGTCCTGCGTGCTCACCAGCGTCGATCCCGCATTTGTCGTCACACCGGTCTTGATGAAGCCGAACAATGCGGCCAGCACTCCGGCTGCCATGAACACGCTGATGCGCACCCAGGTCACGCGGATGCCGGCACGCCGTGCAGCTTCGACCTTTCCGCCGACGGCGTAGATGGAACGACCGTAGCGGGTCTTGCGCAGCACGAGGTCGATGATGATCGCAATGACGATCATGAGGAAGAAAGGCATCGCCAGACCGAAGTCCTGATTGACGAGGATGAGGAACCCGAACACGATCGCGGCCAGCAACACGATCCGCACGATCACAGAGGTCCAGCTCGGAGCGCTGAGACCCTCCCGGTGGCGGCGCAGCTTCGAATAGATGATGCCGCCGCCGAAGCCGATGATCGCGACGGCGCCGAAGATATAGGCCCAGATCGCAGGAAAGTAGAAGCTGGCGAAGTCGAAGGCGAAGGTGTCCGACATCGACAGGTTCTTCTGCGTGCCCAATGTCGTCAGAGTCAGACCGGTGAACGCGAGCAGACCGGCCAAGGTGACGACGAACGCCGGGATGCCGACGACGGCGAAGAACCAACCTTGAATCGCGCCGACGACCAGGCCGAGCAGCAGCATGATGACCAGCGCTAAGGCCGGCGGCACACCTTGCCTTACCACCAAGACACCGAGCAGCGAGGCGGCCAAACCGCCCAATTGCGCCAGAGACAGATCGATCTCGCCGAGGAGCAGGATGAGGTTGATGCCGAGAGCCAGGATCGCGAGGAACGCGACCTGAGTGGAGAGGTTGACTAGGTTGGCCGGAGAGATGAAGTTCGAGTCGGCCGACTGGAATACGATGACGATGACGATGAGTGCGAGGATGACCGGGAACGACCCCAGCTGCCCCTCTTTGACCCGGCGGACGAAGGTGCCGATCACGCCTTCGGAGGAGATCCGCTCATCGGTGATGAAGGAATTGCGGGTCATCGACGCTCACCCCTCCGTGCGGCGCGTTTGGTCACGACATTGTCGCTGGCTCCGGTAATCGCGGCGACCAGCACATCGGTGCGCTCGTCACCGGGGAAATCACCGGCGTCCTTGCCCAGCCGCAGCACGTGCACCCGGTCGCACACCGCCTGCACATCGGCCATATTGTGGCTGACGAGCAGCACGCCGAGGTCGCGTTCTTTGAGCCGTTCGATGAGGTTGAGCACTTCGGCCGTCTGGGCGACGCCGAGTGCCGCCGTCGGTTCATCGAGCATGACCAAGGATGGTTCGCCGAGGAGGGACCGGGCGATCGCGACCGTCTGACGTTGACCGCCGGACAGGGCCGCGATCGGTACGCGCACGCTCGGGATCTTTGCCGAGAGGCTGCGCAGCAGCTCCCAGGATTTGGCTTCCATCGTCACTTCGTCGAGGACGCCGCCGCGGGTCTTCTCATGTCCGAGGAACAGGTTGGCCACCACGTCGAGGTTCTCGCACAGGGACAGATCCTGGAACACTGTGGCCACTCCGGCTTTCTGTGCATCCTTCGGGGAGGAGAATCTCTGCGCCGTCCCGTTCATGATGAGTTCGCCGTCATCGGCGGCGTGAACTCCGGCGATGACCTTGATCAGGGTCGATTTGCCGGCGCCGTTGTCGCCGACGAGGCCGACGACTTCGCCGCGACCGACGCTGAGATGGATGTCGGTCAGGGCTTGGACTGCACCGAACCGTTTGTTGATTCCGCGCAGTTCGAGCACCGGCTCGCTGTCGCTGCCCGGCGTCCGCGTCGCCTCAGTTGCCGGGTCGGGTGTCTCTGGTGTCATCTGTTCCTACTTGTCGCAGTCGTTGACCCCGGCAGCCGGCGACCGGTGGCGGTCGCCGGCTCGAGGTCGGTCACGTCAGATTGTGAACGCGCACGCGCTCACTTCACGCCGGCATCGGCACAGAGCTTCTCCACCTTGCCTGTGCAGATGTCCTCGGCCTTGATCTGGTCACCAACGATGTCTTTGATGGTGTCGGTGGTGACGACCTTGGCTTCGACGAAGTCCGTGGGGGTGTCCTTGTAGGTCGTGCCCGCGTCGACGTCCTCGCCTGCGGCCAGGGCCACGGCGGCTTTGGCGGCGAACTCTGCCTGCGGTGGGATCGACTTGTAGATCGTGGCGTACTGGTCACCCTTGAGGATGTTCTGCAGACCGTCGACCTCGGCGTCCTGACCTGTCACGACGGGTTCGACCTTGGCTTTCTTCGTTGCGGCGATGACGCCGCCGGCGGTGCCGTCGTTGGCAGAGTAGATCGCGATCGGCTTCTCGCCCTTGCCCTGCAGCTGACCTTCGACCCACTGGCGGGCGTCGTCGGGGTTCCAGTCGAGGGTGTCGTGGCTGGCGGCGATGTCCACGCCTGCGCCCTTGAGGGTCTCTTCGGCGCCGGCCTTGAAGTCCGCGGCGTTCGGGTCCTTCGGATCACCATTGACCATCCAGACCGGTCCCGATTTCGGGTCGACGCCGGCGTCTTTGAGCCCGTCGAGGACGGCCTGGCCCTGCAGGTTGCCGATCTTCTTGTTGTCGAACGAGGTGTAGTAATCCGCACCTTCGAAGAAGCGGTCGTAGGAGATGACCGGGATCTTCTTCGCTTCGGCTTTCGACAGCGCGGATGAGACTGCGGAAGCGTCGACGGGGTCGAGGACGATGGCGTCGACGCCTTCGGTCACGGCCGCCTCAACCTGTTGCTGCTGCTGAGTCGCGTCCTGATTGGCGTTGCGGTATTCGACCTTCGCGTCTGGGTTGGCTTCTTTGAGGTATTTCTCGAAGTTCGGCTTGTCGAGCGACTCGTACCGGGTGGTCTTCGACTCGGGCAGCAGCAGCGCGATGGTGACGTCCCCGTCGCCGCCGGATCCGCTGTCGGCCTCGTCGTTTCCCTGGCCCTTCTGATTGCCGCAGCCGCTGAGCGCAAGAGCGCCGATCGCGACGGAGGCACCGAGGAGCGCCAGCTTCTTGTGGGACTTAAGGTTGTGCCTCATTGTGAACCTTTCAATCTTTCTGACAACGTTGTCAGGCTGTTGAATATGATTCGCTGAACGCCGCCTGCTGTCAACTGTTTCGACAAAAATCTTCAGCGGGTGTCCGGCGGCTCTTCACCGCTGCCACGAGCGATGACGCACAGCGCATTGTCGAAATCGGGCACGCCGTCGTCGACTCGATCGCGCCGGTTCGCCTCCCCCGCAATCGGGCCATCCCCTTCGCCGAGGCGGTCCCCGCCCTCGCCAGCATCGCTGGGTTCGACACCGACCCGGAGTCGTCGGACCGCCTCGGCGGCGAGGGATTCGACGTTGCGATCGACGACGGTGACATCGAGGAGTTCGGCCGTGGGGAAATCGTCGATGCCGACCAGTGCCGGCCATTCGCCGAGGCGGCGGCAGGCGTCGATGGCACCTTGGGTCACTGTGGCGGACAGGGTGATCAGGGCTCCGGGTGCGCTGCGGGAACCGAGCCAGGCGGCGACGACGTTCTTCGCGCTGGCTTCGTCGTGGGCGTCTTCGCGCATATAGGCGCGCCAGCCGACGCCGCGGCGGCCGGCGATGGCGTCCTGGATTCCCTGCAGTCGGCGGGTGGTGATGAGGCTGGGCGAATGGTCGCCGATGACGCCGAGTGCCATGTGCCCGTGAGCGAGCAGCTGTTCGGCCGCGAGGCGTCCCGCCTCACGATCGTCGCCTGCGACGATGCTGATTCCAGGGCCTTCGACCGCTGGGTCGAGGGAGACGATTCGAGTGCCCGGCGCCGAGGCGGCTCGTGCGTAGGTCTCGGCCGCCTCGGGGTGGGCGCGGATGACGATGAGCCCGGTCAGGTCGTTGGCGAGGCATTCGTCGAGGAAGGCTTCCTCTCGGTTCGGGTCGTCACCGACCACGGTCACCACCGGGCGCAGGTCGAGGATTGCGAGCTCGGCTTCCACTGCGGCGAAGGCACGTGATTGGAAGGCGTCACCGGCGTCCGAGAGGACGACGCCGATATAGGGTGAGCGGCCTCCGGCACGCAAGCGTCTGGCCGTGGGGTTGAGGCGGAATCCGAGCTCTTCGGCGGCAGCTTCGACTTTCTCCGCCGTCGAGGCGGCAACGTGCTTTTCGCCGTTGAGGACGCGGGAGGCGGTCTTGATGCTCACGCCGGCACGCGCAGCGACCGTGGCCAGGGTCGGCCGATCGTTCTGCTTCGCCATGCGCACACCTTTGAGTCTGAGAACCGGTTCGTGAATCTGCGCATCGACGCACAGGCAACCGTTGGAATGATACTAACCGCTCGCGCGGCGGACTCAGTTGTGCTGGCCTGTCACCGTCCGGTTGAAATCCAAGGCGGTCTCGACCCAGAATGCCAGCTGTTCGTCATCACGGACAGACTCTGCGCTCACGTTGATCCACCCCGGTCCCATGTCCCGACCGGTTCCCATCTCAGCTTGGGCAGCTTCGGGACGTTTGAGGAGCTCATCGTGACGGTCGGGATCGATGTGCGCCAGCAGATCACCCGTCTTACCAGCACTGACGATCATCTTCTCGTTGACCATGACCGCGCGGCCGCCGAACATCGAGACCTCTCGAACCACGGGCTCTTCGGCAATGAGCGCACGGATCCGTTCGATGAGTGAAGTCTGCTCGGGAGTCATACAGTGGTCTCCGGTCGGCTCTGCAGCAAAGGTCGGTTTCACTGTCAATGGTACTCGCCGAGGCGGGACTCCTTTCCGGAGTCCCGCCTCGGCGAGTGGCATGTTCTGCTGCGTCGAATCACCGACCGCTCAGCGCAGCGGCGAGCGCACGCACTGGCTCAGTCATCCTTCACTGAGCGCTCGAGTTGCCGTCGCTGTATCAAGTTATGCGACGAGCGGTCGCCGCTCAGGTGAGCGGTCGGCGTGGCCCCCTATGACTCAGCGAGCCACCGGGTTGGGCATCGTGCCCGCGTAGAGCAGTGATTCGGCTTGGTTGCCGATGTCGACCATCTGCTTCGTGTTCTTCAGCTGCAGCCGGTTGAGGCACGAATGAGCGAAGTGGTCGGCACGCAGATCCACGTCGCCGCTGACACCGCGCGCATCATCCGGGTGCTCCGCTTCGTAGTCGTCGAGGGTCTCGGCGACGATCGCCCAGAATCTCTCGGCCGGCAGCAGTCCATCGCCGTCGAGGATGCCGGAGAGGTGCCGCAGGACCCCGTCGAACATATCGGTGAACACCGACAGGGCCTTCTCCTCCCCCGACACCACGGCGCGGATGCGCTCGACATCGGCAGGCAGCTCGCGGTGGCCGAGCACGGCGACCTCCTCTCCGATGTCCTTCATGAACGCCCCGGTGACCACATGCTCGTCGAGGACGAGGATGAGGTTCTCCCCGTGCGGCATGAACACGAGATCGTGGGCCAGCAGCGCATGGACAAGCGGCTTCAGGTACGCCCGCAGGTAGCTGCGCAGCCATGCCGCGGTGCTCAGGCCTGATGCGCTGATGAGCTCGCCGGCCAGCGACACCCCCTGGTGATCCCGATGCAGCAGGGCGGCCATCGTGATGAGCTTCTGACCTGGTTCGATCTGCTCGACGGGGTTCTCCCGCCACAGGGCGGCGAGCATCTTCCGGTGCGGGTTCGTCTCCTTCGTCCGGTGGTAGACGTCCCCCGTGTACCCGAGCGCGGCACGCTCCCGCAGCACTCGGAAGCCCGCCTCGGCGAAGGTGGGGTCGGATCCCACCAAGCCAGCAACCCAGTCGTTGATGGCTGGAGTGTCGCGCATGTACTTCGGCGACAGCCCACGCAGGAATCCCATGTTCTGCACGGCGAGCGCGACCTTGACATACGGAGCTCCGGCCCGCGAGCGGTTGAAGAACGTGCGCAGGGACTGCTGCGCCTGGTGCTTATCGAGCCCTTCCCCGAGCGGCAGCAGATCGCCGCGCGCGATGTCCGCGGCGAAGGTGATCGCCAGGCGGTGGTCGGCCTGCCAGGGATGGATCGGCATGAGGTGGAAGTCCGCAGGATCCTGTCCCGCCGCCCGGATCCGGGACCCGAAGAGATCCCGTTCGGCGTCGCTGAGAGCCTCACCGAGGTGGCTCTCCTCGTCGAGTCCGATGCCCGTGGACAGATGGCTGAGTTCACGCCTCACTGCCACCCATTCGATGCGGTTGAGCCGTCCGTTCTCCGGCGCCCACTTGCAGAAGTCGCTGAGGCCGAAGCCGATGCGACCATTGTTCGCGAGGAACCCCGGGTGGCCTTCGGTCATGGCCGCCTCGGTGGTCTGGAAATCCGCTTCGACGAGTGCACGTGCATCGGGCCTGCGCCCGGCTCGAGCGTCCTCGAGTTTGTACGCGGCCCCGGCCAGGGTCGAGGCGAGTTCCTCGAGGTAGGTGGAGATGAGGTCCTCGGGGATGGAGAGTTCGTCTTGGAGTTCGACGACGAGTTCCTGCGCGTCGAGCGGAACCTCGGTACCGTCGCGCAACCGGGTGATGCTCGCTTCGTCGATCACCCAGTGTTCAAGCGGCAGCACGCGCGCGGTGAACGTGTATCGGCTGGCGCCGTCGATGCTCAGTTCCCAGGTCTCGCCTTCGCCATTCGCCGAGGCGGCTCCCCCGACCCGATGTGCACTGCCGTTCGCTGCGACCCCTTCACCCTCGCCGAGACTCACCGGTGCGATGAGTCGTTCGTGGGCGAATTCGGACAGGGCTTTGGCGACGAGGTGGCGCTGCACGACGGCGAACGCATCCCCGTTGAGGTGGGCGTACGGGACCGGTGGGGTTGCGAATGTCCGACCCGCGCGTGATTTGGTGGACCTCCGGTCACTGTCCGACTCGCCGGTCTCAGCCACGCGCGACTCCCGAGCACCGGCCGTGACGAACGGAGCCAGCGCGCTGGCTTCGAAATCCGCGCGAGTGCACACACTGACGAGCGCCGGTTTCTCGATCTCGCCCATCATGATGGTCGCTTCGGTGATGGGGGTGAAACCGGCAGCTCGGTTCTTCTCGATGATCGCGTCGTTCCTGGCATCGGGTTCGACGATGACGCGCTCGGCACCGCGTCCTCCCTGGTCAACAGGCTTCAGGCAGAAGTCGATGACCTCCGCCATGATGCGGTCGGTAAGGCCATGCACGGCCGGTCCTGCCGGCGGTGCGACGAGCAGGTGCATCCCGATGTCCGCGGGCCCGGTCGCCACGATGTTCTGCGGGATGAGGGTGTCCGGAGTGTAGGTTTCGACGTAGAAGCAGTCGGTGCCGTCGACGGAGCCAACCCAACCGGCGTCGTCCGCGGAGTCGCGAATGCCATCCAAGTAGGTCCGGACCTCGTTCTCGTCGAGGTCGGTCATCATCCAGTAGTGAGCGCGCGGGTGGGTCAGCCACCCGTGGATCCGGGCGGTGTCCCGGTCGACGTCGAGCGGACGGATGGTCACTGTCGCCGAGGCAGCCGTGAGCTTCACGTCCGAGCTGCGGTCCGTGCGCGTACAGGTGGCGTTCGCACCAACCGCAGAATCGGTCGGGTCGGTTTCGTCCGCCTCGGCGGTGGTCAGGCTGGTGATGAGTTCGGTGGTCATACGTGTGACATCTCCTTGGAGTCGTCGAGTGCGAAGGCGGCATCGGGCACGGCATCGGATTCGTCGGCCGGGATCCCGAAGGTCTGGAAGGCGATGGTCCGTTCGATCGGATAGGGTTCCCGGCCGGTCACTGCGGCCAGCACCACCGAGGCCCGCCACGGGCCGAAGCCGAGGTCGGGGGCGGTCACGCCGTGGGTGTGCTCTTCGCCGTTGAGGACGTGGATGGTTCCTTCGTCGTTGATCGTGTAGTGGCGGCTGACGTCGAGGCGGCCTCGGGAGTCCAGACGGATGTCGTCGCCGAGAGGGCTGAGGAAGTCCGGGACCTGCGATTTGTATCCGGTGGCGGCGACCACGGACCCGGATCGCCGAGTAAACGTCTTGTCCAGTGCCGTGCTGCGGAAGCCGAGCAGGTATTCGCCGCTGATCGGATCAATCTCGGCGGTTTCGAGTTCGGCTTCGGAGACGAGGTTCGTCAGCAGCTGCCGCCCGCCGCGGCTGAGTCGGTAGAGAGTGTCGTGGATGTCGTCGACGAGGTCGGCGGAGATGCCCTTGTACAGCGTGCGCTGTTCCCGGCCGACCCGTTCGCGCAGCTCATCGGGCAGCGCCCGGAAGTGGTCGGTGTACTCCGGGGAGGTCATCTCAAGGGTGAGCTTCGTATACTCCATCGGGAAGAACCGCGGCGACCGGGTCACCCAGTCCAGGCGCACTCCGCGGTCTTCTGCGTCGTCGATCAGGTCACGGTAGATCTCAGCGGCGGACTGGCCGCTGCCGATGATCGTGATCGCCCCGGAGTCGAGCAGCGCTTCCCGGTTCTCGAGGTAGTCGGCGGTGTGGATGAGCGGGCCGGCAGCGGGCAAGCCGGCGGCACCGTCCCGGCCGGCAGCGGGCGAGTCGGCGGCTCCTCCCCCGAGCCCCTGCAGCGCAGGTGGCAGCACCGGCTGCGTTCCCACCCCGAGGACGAGATGCCGAGCGCGGTAGGTCTCGGTCGTCACGATCGAACCGGAGTCATCGACCACCTCGGCGAGGGCGGTGTACACACCGTCGTCCCTGGTCACGGACACGACGCGGCGGTTCCATCGCAGCGTATCCAGCTGGGCGGCTACCCACCGGCAGTATTCGTCGAATTCGGCGCGCAGGGGGTAGAAGGATTCGCGGATGTAGAACGGGTAGAGCCGCTGGCGCTCCTTGAGGAAGTTGAGGAACGAGTACGGCGAGGTGGGGTCGGCCATGGTGACGAGGTCGGCGAGGAACGGCACCTGGATGGTCGAGCCTTCGATCATCATGCCCGGGTGCCAGCGGAATTCGGGGCGCTGATCGAGGAAGATCGCGTCGACGTCGTCGAGCGGTTCCGACAGCGCGGCCAGGCCGAGTCCGAAGGGTCCGATGCCGACGCCGAGGATGTCGTGAATGTGTGTGGAATCTGCGCTCATGCTGCGCCTCCTTCTGTCGCTGCGTCCTCGAGGTCCCGGCCGGCGAGGATGCCGTGCCCGGTGGCACGGACGAGGTCGAGCACGGCGGTGACGTCGTCGATGCGGGTGTCGGGGTTGAGCAGGGTGAGTTTGAGCCACGGCGTGCCGTCGATGACGGTGCGGGCGATGGCGGCGCGGCCGGAGCGGAAGAGGACTCGGCGGATGAGCGGGACGAGTTCGTCGCAGGTGACCTGGTCCGCGGTCGCCGGGGTGAATCTGAAGAGCACCGTGGACAGGTCCGAGGCGCCGAGCACTTCGAAGTCCGCCTGGTCCTCGAGCAGCGCCCGGACGTCGGTCGCGAGGTCGCAGACGGCGTCGAGCATCGATCCGATCTCCCCTGCTCCGCGGGCGCGCAGCGTCGTCCAGAGCTTGAGCGCGTCGAAGCGGCGGGTGGTCTGCAGGGACTTGTCGACCTGGTTCGGTTCGGCGTCGGCTTCTTGCGCTTCGGCTTCGGGATTGAGGTAGTCGTGGTGGTGGATCGTCGGCGCGAACAGGCTCGCGTCCCTGATGAGCAGGGCCGATGAGGACAAGGGCTGGAAGAACGTCTTATGGAAGTCGATGGTCACCGAGGTGGCCCTGGAGATCCCGTCGAGCAGGTGGGCGCGTTGTGGGGCCCAGAGCAGTCCGCCGCCGTATGCGGCGTCGACGTGCAGCCACACGTTCGCTGATTCGCAGACCTCGGCGATGGTCTCGAGCGGGTCGATGACACCGAGGTCGGTGGTTCCCGCGGTGGCGACGACGGCCATGGGGATCTGGTCGTTCGCCTCGATCGCGAGCAGGCTGGCGTTGAGCGCTTCGGCATCCATGCGACCGGACCGGTCGGTCGGGACGGTCACGACCGCCTCGGCGTCGAGACCGAGGAGGAACGCAGCGCGGGACACTGAGAAGTGGGCCTGGTCGGTGGCAAGGATCCGCAGCCGGGACAGCAGGTCGCGGCGGTTGGGCGCGCCCAGGTCAGGGCCGCCTCGGCGGGATTCGGCGTCTTTGGCCTCAACGTGTCCCGCTGCCTCGGCGAGGACGTTTTCGCGGGCGAGGAACAGTGCCTGGAGGTTCGACTGGGTGCCTCCGGAGGTGAAGATTCCGTCGCCGCCGGCGAAGCCGAGGTGGCCGCAGGTCCAGTCGATGAGGCGGCGCTCCATGAGGGTGGCAACCTCGGATTGGTCGTAGGTGTCGACCGAGGTGTTGATGGCGGCGAGCATCGCTTCGGCGGCGACGGCGGGCACGGCGACCGGGCAGTTGAGGTGGGCGACGTAGCTGGGGTGGTGGAACCACACGGCATTGTCGGCGTAGAGAGCGTCGACCTCGCGCAGGGCTTCGGCGTTGCCGACGCCTGCGGTGTCGAGATCCACGGCGTCGACGGCGGCCTGGAGTCCGGAGCGTTCCTTCGCCGAGGCGGCCCGCTCAGTTGTGCGGAACCGATCGCCGAGGATGTCGACGACGTCGTGCATGAGCGATGTGTACTCGTCTGCGCTGTGGGCGCCGAGGAGGGCATCGGTGTGGGCGCCACGATCGCTGAAGGTGCCGGCGGCGTCCGGGTGGGGAATTTCGGGAGTCTGAAGGGGTGCTGAAGTGGGTGTCGCTTCGGTGTCGTAGAGCAGAGAAGTCGTCACTGTGAGGTTTCCTCCTTCGATGATGCGCACCGCGAAGCGCGGCTCGCATTAGGGAAACCTACCCTAAGTTCTTTTGTTCCCGAAGAGCCTCCGGGCGGATTCGATGACTACGGAAGTAGACCCCTCACCAAGGACGATGCCCCGCTTCCCAGCGTTCACACGGCAAGGCGGCCGTTCGCACTACGGGTGCATCGGCCGGAAAATGGGCGAGTGGCATTCGTCACATCGGGGTGTGTCATCCAGCATCGTGAGACCAAGGGCGCCCGGGTGACCGCGATTTGTTGGGTCGATCCACGGTGGTTTCAGACCGCAGAACACCGTGGATCGATCCAACAATTTGCTCAGGCACTGCAGAGTCACAGATTTCCGTTGAACAGCCAGGAATTCGCCCCGTGCCCTCAGCCGACCGCACACGCAAGAAGCCGCAGCCTCCGCTCAAACGCGGAAGCTGCGGCTTCTCACTGACCAGAGGCATCTCCGTCAGATGTGCCTGCCTACGTCACTTCACGACGTAGTTCGGGGCCTCGACGGTCATCTGGATATCGTGCGGATGGCTTTCCTTCAGCCCTGCCGTGGTCAGGCGGACGAACTTTCCCTTGGCCTTGAGCTCGCCGACGGTGCGCGCGCCGACGTAGAACATCGTCTGGCGCAGACCTCCGGTGAGCTGGTGGGCGACCTGCTTGAGGTGACCGCGGTAGGCGACTCGGCCTTCGATGCCCTCGGGGATGAGGTCGGTGTCGGTGGCGATATCGGCCTGGAAGTAGCGGTCCTTCGAATACGACTTGCCCTTGCGCGGGGCCATCGCGCCCAGCGAACCCATGCCGCGGTAGGCCTTGTACTGCTTGCCGTTGACGAAGATGAGGTCGCCTGGCGACTCGTTGCATCCGGCCAGCAGAGAGCCGAGCATGACGGTATCGGCACCGGCGACCAGGGCCTTGCCGATGTCACCGGAGTACTGGAGGCCGCCGTCGGCGATGACCGGCACCCCGGCGGCCTGAGCGGCCTGAGCCGCGAGGTGGACGGCGGTGACCTGCGGGACGCCGACACCGGCGACGACGCGGGTGGTGCAGATCGATCCGGGTCCTACGCCGACCTTGACGGCGTCGACTCCTGCCTCGACGAGCGCCTGCGCGCCTTCCTTCGTAGCGACGTTTCCGCCGATGATCTGCACGGCGGAGAACGCCGGGTCGGACTTGATCTTCTTGATCATGTCGGTGACTCCGCGGGCGTGGCCGTTGGCGGTGTCGACGACGAGGACGTCGGCTCCTGCCTCGGCGAGCAGTCCTGCACGCTCGTAGGCATCTCCGTAGAACCCGACGGCGGCACCGACGCGCAGGCGGCCTTCGTCGTCCTTGGTCGCGAGCGGGTATTCCTCGGTCTTGACGAAGTCCTTGACGGTAATGAGGCCCTGGATGACGTTGTTGTCATCGACGAGGGGAAGCTTCTCGACCTTGTGTTCGGCGAGCAGCTCGAAGGCCTTCTCGGCAGCCACGCCGACGGGCGCGGTGACCAGCGGCATCTTCGTCATCGTCTCGGCGACGGTGCGTGTGGGGAATTCGCTGCGGGTGACGAAGCGCAGGTCGCGGTTGGTCACGATGCCGACGAGCACATTGTTCTCGTCGACGACGGGCAGTCCGGAGATGCGGTACTTTCCGCAGATCTCGTCGAGTTCTTCCAGCGTCTTGTCCGGGGTGATCGTCAGCGGGTCGTTGATCATGCCCGATTCGGAGCGCTTGACGTAGTCGACCTGGTTCGCCTGATCCTCGGCGGAGAGGTTGCGGTGGATGATGCCCAGGCCGCCGATGCGGGCCATGGCGATCGCCATCCGAGATTCGGTCACGGTGTCCATCGCCGCGGAGACGAGCGGGATGTTGAGCTCGATCTCCTTGGTCAGCCGGGAGGCGGTGGAGGCTTCGGAAGGGATGACATCGGTGTCGCCTGGCAGGAGGAGGACATCGTCATACGTGAGTCCCGTCAGCGAGAACGGATCGTTTGCGGCCTGTGATTCCTGCTCAGGGTTTCCCATGAAGACAGCCTTTCGACGCGAAGATACGGTGGCTCAATGCTATCGGAGCGAGAGAGTCGACCGCTATGGGTTCAAGCACCGGGCACTGTGAGACTGGCTACACAGGAACAGCTGTCGGATTCGTGCACGAAACCTTCACCGAGGCGGCTCATCGTCAATCCCTCACCGAAGCAGGTGGCCGACCGCCCTATCCTCACCGAAGGGCTAGCGCCCCTCCCCCACTGACCGTGCGAGGTCGAGGGTCGAGGCTTCGGAATCGTCGAGGTGGATGCGCAGCAGTCCTTCGGCGCCCTGCCGGTCCCCGGATTTCATCTTCTCGAGGATGTCCCGGTGCGGGTTCGCCCAGTGCGAGTGGTACTTGCCTGGTTCGGGCGAGCGCGAGAATGTCGTCGACAGTCGGGCCATGAGATTGAGGTAGAACTCATCGAGCAGCGGTGAACCCAGCAGCCCGACGATCGCGCGGTGGAACGACGCCGAGTGTTCCTGCGCGTCGGCCCAAGTTTCATTCTTCGGTGCGGTTTCGGCCCTGACCACGGAGGCTTCGACGGCGGCCATCGCCTCGTCGGTGGCGTCCTGCGATTCCTGCACCGCGCGGATCTCGAAGACCCGGCGCGCGCGGTAGAGGTCCTTGAGTTCGTCGATGCCGAAGGTGGAGACGAAGAAGCCCCGGTTGGGTTCCTGAGTGAGCAGCCCGGCGTGGCGCAGCAGGCTCAGCGATTCGCGGGCGGTGTTGCGCGAAACGTTGAATTCTTTGGCCAGGGCACCATCGCGGACCGGGCTTCCTGCCGGGTATTCACCGTCGGTGATGCGGGTGCGGACAAGGGCGACGATGGCCTCTGATGTGCATCCGGGGGCGTGTGGACTCATAACACCAGGCTACCGGGTTTCGCCTGGATCGGAGCTGACTGCGGCGGGTTCGAGTTCGAGTCCGCTCTCGAATCGTCGGCTCAGCCCGTTCAGCGGATCATCGAAGGCGATCTCCGCGGCCAACAGCTGCAGCGGTGATGAGAAGTCGTAGGGGTCCGGGGCGAGGTCGACCGGGTAGACCGGATCACCGAGGATGGGCAGCCCGAGCGCGTTCATGTGCACCCGCAGCTGGTGCGTCTTGCCCGTGACCGGACTCAGCTCGTATTCGGCAATCGCATCAATTCGCCGAGGTGGTGCTCCGTTTCCGTCTCCCGCCCGTTCGGACGGGGCACCGTCAGCTCCACCTCGCCGAGGTGGCGGCAAGGTATCCGTGTCACCTCGCGATGGCTCGCCGTCCGGTGGGGTGATGGTCCGAAGCAGTCGGATCCGACTGACCGCATTCGGCTCCCCTGCGACTTCGTGCACCTGGCGTCCGCCGACGGGTTTGACCAGGCGCGATTCGCGGACGAGCGGGAATCCGAGCTCTGGCGGCGGGGCCGGCGCCAGGGCACGGTAGGTTTTGCTGACTCGTCGGTCTTGGAACAGGCGCTGGTAACGGCCGCGCGTCTCGGGCCGTTTCGACAGGACCAGCAGTCCGGCGGTGATCCGGTCGAGGCGGTGGATGGCGACGAGATCGGGCTGGCCGAGGTCGACGCGCAGACGAGTGACGACGCATTCGCGGACGAATCGTCCGTTCGGGGTACTGGCGAGGAAATGGGGTTTGTCGACGACGAGGAGGTCATCGTCCTCGAAGACGATCCCGACCTCGAACGGGATTCGCTCTTCGGGCGGGACCGGACGGTGGAAGAAGTAGAACCCGCCGGGAATGACCGGATCGTCCCAGGCCACCGGGAGCCCCGCCTCGTCGCGCATGTCCCCATATGTCAGCAGCGCCCGTCGGGAATCGGGGGCCGCTTCGGGGAATTCGGATTCGAGCCACTGACCGATCGAATCGGGAACGGGCAGGTGATTCTTCGCATGGGTGGCCTTGCCGCCGGGGGCGCGCAGCGCGGTCGCCGAGATTCCTTCTCGGGGCGAGAGCGGACTGCGGGGCATGGGGGCAAGTCTATGCGGTGCCATCTCCGTCCCAGTCTTTGCGGTGTCGTCTCCGTCCCAGTCTTTGCGATGCCCCGTCGTCGTCGCGGTCGCGGAAGCATTGGCGTGGAACCGCACGAAGTCTGCCGCATACCGCAGATCGGCCGCGGTTTCCGCAAAACTCCGAGACGCCTTCGAACTCCCGACGACTGAGCACATATGGTGGGACACATGGACCGCATCGAACTCACGCAGGATGTCCTCTGCGAGAAGGTCGTCACTCCGATCGTTCTCGCGATGTTCGCCGATCACGAGTGGGACAGCATCGCGATGCTCCGCGATACCGAAGACGAGCGTCGGCTCTTCGCGCGGATCGTCGTCGCCGGGGAGGCCATTGAAGTCCTCCTCGATTACCCAGGCAACGATGAGAGCCTCTACGACATGCAGGAGCGCCTGGTCGCGGAGTTCCGGTCGTTCATCGAAACTTCTGAGTTCGGTGCGCGACGCGCCCCGGAATGGGAGGCCGATTCATTCGCCCTCGAGCACAAACCTGCTGTCGTCTCTCGCACTCCGCGACCGGATTTCGAGGGACCGCCGGACTGCGTTCAGCGTCGACGGCGCAACCGCGGCCGAGTCATGCGCGTCGACCGCCGCCGCTGCGTCTCCGCTCACCGACGCGACTGAATTCCGCCGCGTCTTCGCACTTCGTCGCGGCTGAGAACACAGGTCACCCGAGGGTTGCAGCACAGTTTGAGTTGAATAGCCCATGTTTGAAACTGGGCTATTCAACTCAAACTGTGCTTTCAGCGCCCGGGCCGCCTGCTCACGCCCGAGCGACGAGGAAGTCGACTTCGACTCCGTCGGGCAGGGCACCGTATTCGCGGCCCCGATCGGCACCGAGGCGGGCCGCCGCAAAACTGGCCGCCACTTCAGCTGGGGCGGATTCGAAGAGGATCGACGCCTGCATGAGCAGCGCCATCTTCTCCACAAGGACACGGCCTCGCGCCTGCAGCGCCGCTTGCGCTGCCGCATCCCCGGAATCCAGATCCTGCACCGCCGACTGCAGCGACCGGGCCAACGACTCATACGCCGCATCGAAGTCCGCGTGTCTGCCCAGCCCGGTCTCGAGGAAGCCGAGGAACGTCTTCGCGCTGCGCGGTTCGCGGGCCAAGGCACGCAGCACGTCGAGGACGATGACGTTTCCGGAGCCTTCCCACACGGCCATCACCGGCTGCTCTCGGTAGCGGCGAGCCAGAGGGAAGGACTCCGTGTAGCCGTTGCCACCGAGGCATTCGAGCGATTCATAAGCATGTTCGGGACCGCGTTTGCAGATCCAGTATTTCGCTACGGCGGTGGCCAGACGTCGGAAGTCGGCCGCCTCGTCGCTGTCGTCGTCATAGGACGCGGCCAGGTGCAGCGCCGTATAGGTGGCTGCCTCAGCTTCAAGCTGGAGGTCGGCAATGACGGCGCGCATGAGCGGCTGGTCGATGAGCGCAGCCCCGAAGGCCGCACGCCCGCGAGCGTGCCAGGCCGCTTCGGCCACGCATTGGCGCATCCCAGCGGTCGAACCGAGGACGCAGTCGAGGCGGGTCTGGGCGACCATCTCGATGATCGTGCGGACACCCTTGCCCGCCTGCCCGAGAAGCCATCCGTGTGTGGCGTCGAACTCGACCTCCGAGGAGGCATTGGACTTGTTCCCGAGCTTGTCCTTGAGCCGCTGGATCCGGAACGTATTCCGTTCTCCGCCAGGCAGAACACGGGGTACGACGAAGCAGCTCGGGCCCTCATCGAGTTGGGCGATGACGAGGAACGCGTCGGACTGCGGAGCCGAACAGAACCATTTGTGGCCGGTGATGAGGTAGTGGTCGCCGAACGCAACGCCGTAGGTGGTGTTCGCGCGGATGTCCGATCCGCCCTGCTTCTCCGTCATCGCCATGCCGAAGGTCACTGCGGACTTCGACGCCGGGTCCATCCGCCGCGGATCATAGCCGGCGGCCGTGGCGCGTGGCACCCAGAAATCGGCGAGCGCGGGATCGGCACGCAGGGACGGCACGACCGCGTGCGTCATCGACACCGGGCACGCATGTCCGGGCTCGACTTGGGAGAAGAGCATGAACCGTACGGCACGTTCGACATTGGCCCCCGGCCCGGGATGAGTCCAGGCGTAGGAGTGAGCTTCCGCCTCCAGCGCATCTCCGATAATCCGGTGATAGGCCGGATGGAAGTCGACCTCGTCGATGCGGTTACCCCAGTCGTCGTGGGTCCGCAGCTCCGGTCCGTGGACGTTGACCAGGCGAGCGTCGCTGATGAAGTCCGCACTGCCGACGAGCGCTCCGATGCGTTCGACCTCGTCAAGCGAGGCATCCGGCGCATAGTGGGCGAGCGCGTCCTTCAGGGCCGTATTCAGCGTGAACTCGTTGATATCTCGCCGAGGTGGTGCCTGGTTGAACACGGTATGCGTCGTCCGCGGGGCGGTCGGTTCTGCGGTCGTGGTCATGGTTCTCCTAATGCCGATCGGGTGAAGGTGGTCAGTGCCTTGACGAGAGTTTCGATCTCCGCAGGACTCGGGTTCGCGGTAGTCGGGTCGAGGATGTCGACGAGGTTCTCTCCCACGCATCCGACGATCGAACGGGCGGCCACCTCGGCGGGGATCTGCGTGCCGCCCACGCGGTCCAGGGCGGTTCCGATGACGGCGACGTATCCTCGGCGCAGCCGCAGCCGTTCGCTCTGCACGGGTTCGGGGACCTCTTCAAGCAGCAGCGCGTGGGCGAGCCTGCGCCCCGCGACGGCTCGGCGAACGAAGACCTCGACAGTCGATTCCGCGATCTCCGAGGCCGTGGATGCTTCGGCGACTGTGCCGGCGATGACATCCAGCTCGTGACCGGCTGCTTGGGCGAAGACGAGACGCAACAGCTCATCCCGGTTGCTGAAATACGTGTAGATCGACCCGGCGCTGCAGTCGGCCTCGACGGCAACGGCGGCCACATTCGCCGAGGCGAATCCACCGCGGGCGATGACGTGTCGGGCAGCACGTTCGATGCCTGCGCGGCGCTCCTCGGCGTTGGCCCGAGTGCGCTGGGTTGCGCGATATGCCATCCTCACCCCATCGGTCGCAGCGGCACCACGGTGTCGACATCATCAACCTCGGCGCCAGCCCGAACTGTCGCTTCCCCAAAGAAATGAATCGTGGTTCAATTGTTCTCAGTATGGCACTCGTCACAAGGAGAAGCAATGAAGCTTGGAACCATGCTCGACACCACCGTCCTGCGGAACCCGGACAAAGAGGCCGTGGTCTACGAGGATCAGCGCTTCACCTATGCCGAGCTGCGGCACCGGGCGCTCAAGGCAGCGCAGGTGCTCGCCGACAACGGAATCCGGCCCGGCGACGCCGTCGGCATCATGACGTTGAATGTTCCAGGTTTCGTCTTCGCCGCTTTCGGTGCCTGGTACCTCGGGGCGACGGTTGTGCCGATCAATCACAAGTTCCAAGCTCCGGAAGTCAAATACACGGTCGAGCATTCGGGAGCGAAGCTCGGCATCGTCAGCACCGAACTCGCCGGAACCGCGCGGGCCGGGGCACCGGACGTCACCTGGCTGGAGACAGAACCCAACGACCCGGGCAGCTTCGATGTCCAGCTCGAGAACGCCACGGAGGCGGCGCCAGGCGACTTCACCGATGAACAGGTCGCGCAGATTCTCTACACCTCGGGCACGACGAGCTCGCCGAAAGGGTGCGTGCATTCGCATCGCAATATCGTCCAGGTCGGCACACTCATCAACCTCAATATGGGCTACCAGAGCGATGACCGGTACCTCATCTGCATGCCGATCTGGCATTCGGCGCCGCTGAACATCGCCCTCGTCCCCACCATCCAGATGGGTGGAACCGTCGTCCTCCAGCGGGCGTATCACCCGGTCGAATCGATGCAGATCATCGCCGCGGAGCAGATCACGACGTTCTTCGGACCCACCGTCGCCTATGTTGCGCCGATCATGACCGCGAAGAAGCTCGGCCTCGACTTCGGTGATTACGACTTCTCCTCCATTCGCCGGTGGAACTACGGCGGTGCCCCGATCGACCGATCGACGGCAGCCATGCTCATCGACGCCTACGGGACCAACCAGTTCTACAACCTCTTCGGCATGTCCGAGATGGGTCCGACCGGTTGTCTTCTCGGGCCCGAGGATCAGCTGCGCAAGGCAGGATCCATCGGTCGGCACGCGATGGTCGGCAACGCGATGCGGGTGGTCACGGCCGACGGGGCCGAGGCGGGTCCCGGGGAAACCGGCGAGATCTGGTTCGCCGGTGACACCCGGATGCGCGAATACCTCGGCAATCCCCCAGCCACCGAGGCGGCCTTCGAGGGCGAGTGGTACAAGACCGGTGATCTCGCCCGGCTCGACGCGGACGGGTACCTCTATATCGTCGACCGCTCGAAAGACGTCATCATCGTCGGCGGTGAGAACGTGTTCTCCCTCGAGGTCGAGGAGGCCATCATCACTCACGACCGGGTCGCCGATGTCGCGGTGGTGGCGAAGCCGGATCAGCAATGGGGCGAGCAGGTCGTGGCCTTCATCACGACTGCAGATGGTGAGAACTTCGGTGTCGAGGAACTGCGCGACCACCTGGCTGACAAGCTCGCCCGCTACAAGCTGCCACGCGAAGTCTTCGTCATCGACGAACTTCCGCGCAACCCTTCAGGCAAACTGCTCAAGCACAAACTGCGCAGCGAGGTGGCTGCCGACTGACGAAGGCCGAGAGCCGCGGTCGTCCTGGCCGACCGTCGATTGCATAGCCAGGACGTCCCATCCCACCCGGACCTGTGGTGGACTGGTGTCATGAGCGATGCCTCACTGAGCCTGCGCCACCGGATCATCAACGCGGCCATGCGCACCGTGTACTTCGGCCGCATCCGCGTGCTCGACCTCAGCTCGAGCCCGGATTCCCAGTCACCGAAGTCGGCATCATCTCCCGCCGAGGCGGCCCCCGCCTCAGGTGCCGGCCGTCCCGCCGCATCCGCTGACTCTCCTTCCGCGCCCGACGGAGGTCCCGTCCGGCGACCGCGCCTCATCATCGCCAGCCACCGCAACGGCGCGATCGATGGCCACCAGGTGCTAGCAGCGTTCCCGCACGCTCAGTTCCTCGTCTCGATCCAGCTGCTGCGCCATTGGTTCCTCCGCCTCTTCATTGCCGGCATCCCCGTGGTCCGTCCCAAAGACGTCCAGCGCTACGGACTCGATCCCGCCTCCGTGGCCAGCCCCGTCGAGGCAGGACTCGCCCACCTGCGCCGAGGCGGTGACCTCGGCATCTTCCCCGAGGCCAGCAGCGATTGGGGCCACCGTCCGCAGCCGTACAAGTCCGGCGCTGCCCGGATCGCGTGTGCCCTCATCGAAGACGGCATCGACGTCGAGGTCATCCCCGTGGGCCTGTTCTATTCGACCCCGGATCGGTTCCGCTCCCGCGCCGAGGTGGTCCGCGGTCGCGCGGTCACGATTCCCGACCGCGACGGCAGGGAGGTCAAAGAATGGGAGGCGGCGGTCGCCTCGGCGATGGGTGCCGCCCTTGACGATGTGTCGGTGAACTGCCCGGACGAAACGACGTTCGCCGCTGTCGAAGCCCGTGCCCTCGACCGGGCGCGGAGGACTCCGGGCGCCTCGGCGAGCTATGCGCAGGCGTTTCTCAAGCTGCAGAATGAGGTCGGATCCGCCGTTCTCGACGGCGACCGCCCTACCGGTGCGGGCCAGGCGGACGGCGGCCCCACCTCGGCGAATGTCCCCACGACACCGCGCACCTTTCCCGTCATCAGGTGGGTCGGATTCTTGGCTCTGTGGCTCTTCGCCCCGATCCTTGTGGCCGCCGCGGTCGCCGGGTCACGCGCGGACGGTCGCAATACTGTCACATTCTTTCGCATCCTCGCGGGCTTCGCAGCGGTTATGGTCTGGGTACCGGTGCTGATCATCGCGGCGTTCTTCTGGCCCGCGGTCATCGGCGCAGGTGTCCTCAGCGGAGTGCTCGGCTGGCTGCTGCTGGGAGTCCGCCGCATCCGGCTGTGAACCGCCCTTGCTCGACTAACCGCATCGACCCTTCAACCCCACCCCACCCGACGAACCGCACCGCACCCGATGAACTGTTTCGTGAACCGCAGATCCGAAGGAGCCCCGATGAGCCTCACACTCCGCTTCGCCGATCCCCTCGCCACCGAGCTGGCCCGCAGCGGCGGCAAGGGGGCAAGCCTGGCCAAGTCCGCGCAGAACCTGCCCGTGCCAGGTGGCTTCATCGTCACCGCCGACGCCTATTCCCAGTTCATCGCACCGCTGCGGTCGAAGATCGCCGAGCTCTTCGGCACCGACTCCCCCGCCGAGGAGATCGCTGAACTCATCCGCTCCACCGCTATCCCCGATACCTGGCTGTCCGAAATCGATGGAGCCGTCGCCGAGGCGGGCCTGACCGGGCAGGCCGTGGCAGTGCGGTCCTCGGGCACGATGGAGGACCTGCCGGGTGCAGCGTTCGCCGGGCAGCACGACACCTACCTCGGCGTGCGTGGAACCGCAGCCATCGCCGAGGCGGTGCGCGACTGCTATGCCTCCCTGTGGAACGAGCACGCCTTCCGCTATCGCCGGCAGCTCGGCGTCGATCAGCTTGAGGCGAAGATGGCCGTCGTCGTCCAGCTCATGGTCTCCGTCGCCGCCGACGAAGCCGCGGGTGTCGCGTTCTCCGTCGACCCGGTGCGCGGCAACACCGATGAGGTGCTCATCAACGCAGCCTTCGGCCTCGGTGAGACTGTTGTCGGCGGAGAGGAACCCGTCGACGAATTCCGGGTCCGCCGGGAAACCGGCGAGCAGGTCGCAGCCGAGATCGCCGAGAAGCCCACCGCGCTCGTCATGACCGGCGGTGGGAACGGCGCGGGCGACGGCTTCGGCACTGGCGCTGGCGACGGGTGCGGTCACGACGTCGGGGGCGGCCGCCTCGGTGAGGGTGACGGTCGGGGCGGCGACCGCCTCGGTGAGTGTGACGGTGCGCGGACGACGGTCGTCGACCTCGGCGCGGAGCAGCGCACGCGTCCGGCGCTGACAACGGCGCAGGCGAAACAGGTCGCCGAGCTCGCGGTGGCCGCGGAGAACCATTTCGGGTTCGCTCAAGACATCGAATGGGCGCTGCACGACGGCGATCTCTACCTGCTGCAGTCGCGGCCGATCACGCGGGTGGCTCCGCGGTGGACCCGCGATGAGTCCGCGGAGCGCTTCCCCACCCCGGTGACACCGCTGACCTGGGATCTTGTGGAGGCCGGCTTCCATCATTCGCTCAATCACAGTTTCGATCTCATGGGGCTGCCGCCGTTCGATGACAAATGGTTCGTCATGCGCGATTTCTATATCTACGGCAATCAGACCGCGGTCGATCTCTACGCCGGCCGGCTGCCGACGAACATGCTCGCCAGCGTCGAGACGATCACCGAGTCGCTGCCCCAGATCGCTCGGCAGTTCGGGTGGGTGCAGGAGCTGCCGGTGCAGTGGATGCGTGATCTCGACACGTATCTCATCGGGATCGGTCGCCTGTCGAACGAGCCGTTGGAAGAGAAGTCGCTGGCACAGGTGTGGGATCACGTCATTGCGATCAGTGACCTCGGCACCGAGTATTTCCGGCCGAACATCGCGATCTCGCTGACCCAGGGCACACTCTATGCGGCTCTGCAGCACATGCTCTCGCTCGCTCTCGACGAGGATCAGGCACAGGTCGTGTTCGAACGCCTCATGGCGTCGACGGAGACGAAGACGTCACAGGTCAACGCCGAGCTGCGCGAGCTCTCGCAGCTTGTCGCCGTCGATGCTGATCTGCTCACTGCGCTCGAGGCCCACCATGGTGAGGCCGGGGTCGCGGAGCTGGAGAGGTTCCCGCAGTTCAAAGCATCCTTCGACCGGTTCCTCGAGCAGCACGGACACCGTGAACTCGACTTCGACGCCTACCATCCGACGTGGGTCGAGGCTCCGCACATCGTGCTCGACCAGATCCGCCTGCTCGCCGCACGGACCGTGGCCGAAGCAGAGGCTTCGGACGTCGGGGCCAGTCCAGCGGGTGGTGGAGATGGTTCTGCCGCTGCGGGAACCGGGTCGCCGGAGCCGGGCGCAGGGTCCGCGACCGCGCCGATGACGGACATGGAGCGCAAGATCGTGCAGGCAGAGACCGAACTCGCCGTCGTCAATGCGGCACCTGAGAAGCTGCGCTATCTCGTCCAGGAAGTCATCCGTCTGGCCCGCACCTACACGGCACTCGATGACCTCGAGCACTATCAGACAACGCGGCTGACCCTGCCGATGCGGCGCGCGCTGAAGGAGCTCGGCGGCAGGCTCGTCGATGCCGGGGTCCTCGTTGAGGCCGCGGACGTGTACTTCATCGACTTCGAGCACCTCGACACGGCGATCCGTGCCGACGCCGCGAACCGTGACCTAGACGCCACCGACGCCGACGCCGCGGACCGCGAGGTGGACACCGCCGACGCTGCCGCAACCCGCGCCTCAACGAGCCCGGTCACAGGCACCACGGGAACAGGATCCGCTCTGACGAGCCTCACAGAGATCGCCGCACAGAACAAGGCCGCCTACCAGGCCGCTGTCGATCGCACACCCGAATGGGAGTACGGCAAGGAAACAGCAGCAGTCGACGCTGACAGCGACCACATCACCGGCACCGCAGGCAGTCCGGGGACCGTCGAAGGCGAGGTCTTCGTCGTCCACTCCCCCGCTGACTTCTCATCATTCCCCGACGGAGCGATCCTCGTCGCGCGCACCACGAACCCGGCATGGACCGCCCTGTTCTACCAGGCCGGCGGGGTGATCACCGAAAGCGGCGGAGCACTTTCACATGGAGCGGTCACCGCTCGAGAACTCGGACTGCCCGCCGTCATGGCCGTGCGCGACGCAACCAGCAGATTCACCTCCGGCCAGCGCGTCCGCGTCGACGGATCCAACGGAAACGTCATCGAACTCGACTGAGGCGCAGAGCTCGATTCAGCCCGGACGACAGTTCTACACAGTCTTAGTTGAATAGCCCATGTTTGAAACCGGGCTGCTCAACTCAAACTGGGCTGCTCGCCGCGGCCTTGCCGGACGCCTCGGCGGTAGCCATCCGCAGCACCCGCACCTCACACGGCTTCGAGCGCTTCGACGGGGCTGATCGATGTGGCCGCGCGGGCAGGTTCGCGGCTGGCGACGAACACGGCGATGAGGGTGCCGACGATGACGGCGATGACGACCGTCCAGGGCACGCTCGGTGCGAAGAGGCCGAGCAGCGGCGAGAGCAGGGTCAGCGCGCCGACCCAGCCGAAGCCGATGCCCAGCGGGACGGCGACCGCGCAGGCGGTCAGACTCAGCTGCAGGCCTTCGGCCGTGATCATCCGACGCACGCGCTTCGGAGTCTGGCCGAGCGCCATGAGCAGCCCGATCTCCTGAGTGCGCTGACGCACGGAGAGCATGAGTGTGTTCGCGACGCCGATGACGGCGATGATCACGGAGAAGAGGATGAGGGCCAACGCGAACAGCATCGACTTGTCGATGACGGTGGCCAGCGCGTCTTCGAGGCCGCCCCACCCTTCCTCGCCGAGCGACCTGGCATACCGCAGCAGCTGATCACGGAAGGTGGTCATGGCGGTGGCGAACATGACGATGAGCGTGATGCCGATGACGAGACCGATGACCGTGCGCGCGTTCCGGGTGGGATGGCGGGCGATCGTCGAGGCGGCCAACCGAGACACAGCGGTGCGTCCGCACAGCCAGCCGATCGCTGCCTGCAGGGGTGGCAGGATCCACGGATGGCCGATGATGACGCCGAGGAAGGTCAGGCTCGAGCCGAATGCGGTGAGCACCACGCTGATCACGCTGATCCGATGATCGGCGGCCCCGATCACGGAGTTGACGAGGAACGTCACCCCCATGGACAGCAGAATCAGCGAGGCGGTGAGCCCGCCGAGTGAGGCGCGGGCATCCTCGGGCCGGGCCTCCACCGCCTGCGAGGTCGCCTCGATCGGTGAGATCCCCGTGATGCGGCGCGCGCCCAGGTACGCCGACAGCCAGGTCACGATGATCGTGGCGAGCGCTGGAACAGCCATGGTTGGGGTGAGGAGGGCGACCTCCTCGGTGATGGCGCTGCCCAGATAATTCTGGGCCGCTTTCGCCAGCCCGGTTGACGCCGCGAAGGCGAGCACCGCGGCGGGGACGGAGATGATCAGGCCCTCCACCGAGGCGGCCCTGCGCAGCCGTTTCGACGACGCCCCGATGAGGCGCAGCAGAGCCAGCTGGCGGCTGCGACCGGCGATGATGATCGAGAACGTGTTCGCGATGACGATCGCGGAGACGAAGAGAGCGATGAGGAAGAAGGTGACACCGATCATCGAGAGGAAGTTCTGCGCGGTCTCGGACTCGGCGATGATCTTCTCGGACGACAGCCACGCGGTCAGGATCGCGATGCCCTGCATGATTGCGGTGCCGAAGAGAGCGGCGATGAAGACGACGAGGATGCTGGGGAAGAACTGCCGCGGATTGGTTCGAATTTCGCGCAGCGGGTTCATCGACTCACCGCGGATTCGGCGCGTTCGTCGATGTCGAGCATGGTCGAGGCGATCGCTTCGGCGGTGATGGTGTCGTTCAGTTCCGTCACGGGGGTGCCGTCGGCGATGAAGATCACGCGGTCGGCGTGGGCGGCGACGATCGGGTCGTGAGTGACGAGCACGATGGATTGGCCGAAGTCGCGGACGGCCTCGACCATGATCACCATAACTTCGCGACCGGACTTCGCGTCGAGGTTGCCGGTCGGTTCGTCGGCGAAGAGGATGTCGGGGCGGGTTGCGAGCGCCCGGGCGATGGCGGTGCGCTGCTGTTGACCGCCGGAGAGCTCGTTGGGTCGGTGTTTGAGGCGGTCTTCCAGCCCCAGGCGGTGGACAACCGTGGTGATCCAGGCGCGTTCGTCGGCATTGGGCCGACGGTCGTCGAGTTCGAAGGGCAGGCGGATATTCTCTTTGACGGTGAGCGTGGGCACGAGGTTGAACGCTTGGAAGACGAATCCGATCCGGCGGCGGCGCAGGGCGGTGAGGTCGTCGTCGCGCAGCTTCGTGATCTCCTGTTCGCCGAGGTGGACTGAGCCCGAGGTGGGACGATCGAGTCCGGCGAGGACGTGCATAAGTGTTGATTTCCCCGAGCCCGAGGGCCCCATCACTGCGGTCAGTTTGGCCGGTGCGATGTCGAGGCTGACCCCGCTGAGAGCCGTGACCGCTGCCCCTTTCGGATCGAAGACCTTCGAAACGTCGCGAAGTCGGGCGATGGGCATCGTTGGGCCGGTGGTCATAGATTCCTCATGCGTCGGTGCAAGCTGTCATTTCCAGACTAACGAGGATCGGGCTTAAGAAACATGAAAAGCGACTGGCCAGTAGGTGTGAGCGAGCTGTGTACGGTCTGCTGCGAGCGGCACGAGGGAGGGCACTCTGGGCCGGACCGCGTGCGAGGTACCGACCCGCGTGCGATGGCCGTCCCGCCTGCGATGGCCGTCCCGCCTGCTATGGTCCGCTCCCTTTCTCTGGCCGCGCGGCTTCTCATGTGGTCCACTTGGGAGATGACGAATCCAGCGCTCCACCTATCGACGTCCATCGACGCCTCACCCGCCGAGGCGGCGGCCTTCGCCGGCGATCCCGCGAACCTTCCGGCCTGGGCCGCAGGACTGAGCAATGGAATCCGCGAGGCGGGCGGCCGCTGGATCACGGATTCCCCGATGGGCGAGGTCGAAGTCCGCTTCGGCCCGCACACGGAGCTGGGCATCCTCGATCACGACGTGATCTTCCCCGACGGCACGATCGTGCACAATCCCCTGCGGGTGCTCGCCAACGGCACCGGCGCCGAGGTGGTCTTCACTCTGTTCCGTCTGCCAGGAGTCGACGACGCCCAGTTCGACCGGGACGCCGACATGGTTCGTGCCGACCTTGTCCGCCTGCGCACTCAGCTCGAGAGCGACCGCGCCTGAACACGCCCTGCCTGAGCACCCTTCGTCCAGGCCTCGCGCGCGTGCACAAAGCCGACACCAACGACACGGCCCCACGCCCGAGCACGCCCTAGACGGCACAAAGCGCTCAACAACGGCTGGGTCACAGTGGCTTCAGGCCTTTTGTACACCTGTCTCTGAATTGCCCAGGCTCTTCAGTGTGCATTTCAGAGCAGGGTGTGTCGAAAGTGGAATCCTGCGCGCCCGAGGCCCTTGAGCCTACCTGCGCGCGGAACGCAGCCGGCGATATGCGCGGCGGGCGAAGTCTGCAGACTGTCGGCTCGCGCTCTCGACACGGCGCGCTGCCCGGACGGCAGGCTCTGCCTCGCGCCGCTCATCACGTCGGCGGGCCTCGTCGCGTTCGGTGCGTACGCGCTGCAGCTGCGACTTCACCGCCTGCACCTCTTCATTCAACCGTGCCGCCTTCCGGTCCTTGAGCGCCATCACCAACCCATAGTTCTGGACGGCGTTGAGACGTTCGCGGACAACGCCGATGTTGTCGACGTAAGGGTTGTCGATCACATCGGCGTGAAAGAAGCCGGGTGCTTCGGACTCCGCCGCTCCGGGAGTGACGCCCAGCGTCTTCGCCACGACGAAGTCCCACCACTCCCTATGCTCGGCGCGGCGCTTCTGCGACTGCGAACGCAATCGGTTCGTGAGCTCGCCTCGGTCCTCCACCGCGCCGACCCCAGTTGCCACAATGTCGTCGACCGAATCGAGCGGCAGCACGAAGTCCTCCATACCGACGTTCTCAGCAGCTCCACGCATGCGGATCGACGAATAGAGGTTCGGCGCCAGTGAGATGAACGGGACGCCCGCGGCTCCAGCGAAAATCGCAGCGTGGTACCGGGTCCCGACGACCAATTGGGCTTGCTCCGTCAGGGCGATGAGCTCTCGTGCGGTGAGCATCCGGGTGGGAACGACCTCAGCATGCCCGCTGGCCCGAGCGATCTTCATATCAGTGAGCTGGTCTCTCGTCTCCGGCGCTGGTGGCAGTGCCCCGCCGTGCGGCACAAGCAGCACCCGCAGGCCGGTATCCTCGGCAAGCCGACGTGTGAGTTCCGCCAACCGCGCATGATAGTCATCATCGCTGAGCATCGGGGTCGAGGCCTTCTCGGCGAAGCTCGCCAGGATGAACGGATGCTCGGTCAGATCCGATACGGCAGACCGGTCCTCGTCGCGCGCTGTCAATGAGAACGCGTCGTCGACCTGACGACGCGCCGTGGCCGAACCTCGTCCGAGGTCGTCGACGAGGTGAGTCGTGTAGCTCTCTCGAGTCCCGACGAACTCCGCTTCGGAGAGGAGTTCGTGAACGATGTCCCGATCCTCGTCGTAGATGAGCGGGCCGAGCGTCTGACTGGTCAACGCATACGGTTTGCCGAGGACGCGAGCGATCTTCGCCAGGGTCGCACGCTCATAGATGTGGTGGGCGAACATCGAGTTGAGGTTACCGCCGCCGGCGATGAGGACAGCATCGGACTCACGAACCGCCCCGATGACGTCAATCGCCGGGTCATCTGCCTTGAGCGCTGCCCGATCTCCACCGACATAGTCGAGAACTTTCGCCATCCGCGAGGCATTCGGACGTCGGTCGCGCTTGAACCCGATACGCTTGACAGCGTCGACACCGTACATTTCGCTCGCGTGCTCAGGTTCACCGGCAATGAGTGTGATGGCGATGTCCGAACGGGCACGGAGCGCATCGATGGCCAGTTCGGTCATGGCCTCATCGCCGAGATGGTAGAACCGGCTCCAGCCTACGTCGCCGATCATCGTAATTCTCTTCATGGATCCCTTGTTCACGTCATGCACTGCAGAACTTCAATCGAATATTCCGATCACTGTAACGACAGCGATGGGTTCGCTCGTGAACAGCACCTGTCTCCGAGGTGAATACGTTCGCGTTCAAGCCGACGCCAAGGTCAGGCTCGGATACAGCCACTCAGAATGCGTTGAATAAGCGGCGGCCGCCTCGGTGAGGGTGAATACGCCGATGAATGCGACAGTGGCCCGGAACGTGATGTTCCGGGCCACTGTCGTGGTCAGAGACGACTCAGTCCGAGCGAATGGCTCAGGCTTCGTCCTCCTCGTCCTTCTTCTCGACGACCAGAGTCTCGGTGGTGAGAACCAGGGCGGCGATCGAAGCGGCGTTGCGCAGCGCCGAACGGGTGACCTTGACGGGGTCGATGATTCCGGCGCCGATGAGGTCGCCGTATTCGTCGATGGCGGCGTTGTAGCCCTGGCCGGACTCGAGGTCCTGGACCTTGGCGACGACGACGTAGCCGTCCTGGCCCGCGTTGGCGGCGATCCAGCGCAGCGGCTGGACGACTCCGCGCTTGACGATCTCGGCACCGGTGAGTGCGTCACCGGACAGACCGAGGTCGTTGCCGTCGAGGACCTTCGCAGCGTGGATCAGAGCCGATCCACCGCCGGCGACGACTCCCTCTTCGATGGCGGCTCGAGTAGCGGACACGGCGTCTTCGACGCGGTGCTTGCGCTCCTTGAGCTCCACCTCGGTGGCGGCGCCGACCTTGATGACGGCGACTCCGCCGGAGAGCTTGGCCAAGCGCTCCTGCAGCTTCTCGCGGTCCCAGTCGGAATCGGTGTTCTCGACCTCGGCGCGGATCTGAGCGACACGACCGGCAACAGCATCGTCGGCACCGGCACCATCGATGATGGTGGTGTTGTCCTTGGTGACGGTGATGGTGCGGGCGTTGCCGAGCTCTTCCAGGGTGACCTGGTCGAGCTTCATGCCCATGTCCGGGGTGACGACCTGGCCACCGGTGAGGACGGCGAGGTCCTCGAGGATGGCCTTGCGACGGTCACCGAAGCCGGGAGCCTTGACGGCGGCGACGTTGATGATTCCGCGCAGCTTATTGACGACCAGGGTCGACAGAGCTTCACCCTCGATGTCCTCGGCGATGATGAACAGCGGCTTGCCTGCCTGCTGCACCTTCTCGAGGACGGGCAGGAGCTCCTGGATGTTGGAGATCTTGCCCTGGTTGATGAGGATGAGAGCGTCGGAGAGCACAGCCTCCTGGCGATCGGCATCGGTCACGAAGTGCGGCGACAGGAAGCCCTTGTCGAACTGCATTCCTTCGGTGATCTCGA
The DNA here is from genome assembly GCF_056837565.1 of Brevibacterium sp. OS20. Classification (NCBI taxonomy): domain Bacteria; kingdom Bacillati; phylum Actinomycetota; class Actinomycetes; order Micrococcales; family Brevibacteriaceae; genus Brevibacterium; species Brevibacterium sp. OS20. The sequence goes on from NZ_CM166367.1 coordinate 3,066,215, forward strand.
GTTCGACGGACGCGGCCTGCGACTCGTCGATCGTGATGACGCCGTCCTTGCCCACCTTGTCGAAGGCATCGGCGATGAGCTTGCCGATCTCAGGCGACTGAGCCGACAGACCGGCGACGTGTGCGATCTCCGAGGAGTCGGCGACGTCGCGGGCGATCGCGCCCAGCTGCTGCGAGACGGCCTCGACGGCGGTCTCGATGCCGCGCTTGAGCTGTCCGGGTGCGGCACCTGCGGCAACGTTGCGCAGTCCTTCGTTGACGAAGGCCTGAGCGAGAACGGTCGCGGTGGTGGTTCCGTCACCGGCGATGTCGTTGGTCTTGGTGGCGACTTCCTTGGCCAGCTGTGCGCCGAGGTTCTCGTAAGGATCGTCGACCTCGACCTCACGGGCGATGGTCACACCATCGTTCGTGATGGTGGGGGCGCCCCACTTCTTGTCGAGCACGACGTTGCGGCCCTTGGGTCCCAGCGTCACCTTGACGGTGTCGGCCAGGGTGTTGACACCCTTTTCGAGTGCACGACGGGCTTCGTCGTTGAATTCCAATGATTTAGGCATTCGTCCTCCTGTCAGTGAAGTAGTTGTTCAGGGGATTCAGCCGATGACGGCGAGCACGTCGCGAGCCGAGAGCACGAGGAACTCTTCGCCTGCGTACTTGACTTCGGTGCCTCCGTACTTGGAGTAGATGACCTTGTCGCCGACGGCGACGTCGACCGGCACGCGGTTACCGTTGTCAGCAACACGGCCCGGGCCCACTGCGACAACTTCGCCTTCCTGAGGCTTTTCCTTGGCGGTTTCGGGAATGACCAGACCACTGGCGGTAGTCTGTTCTGCTTCGACCTGACGGATGACAATCCGATCTTCGAGTGGCTTGATGGAGACCGACATATCGGGCCCTCTCCCTTCGCTGGGTTCTATTTCATCGAGTCAGACGGCGGCTTATGCCATGAACCTCTCGTCGTCGCGGGTGCCGAGCGATTCGACCGTCTCATGAAACTGGCACTCAATGAGTGCTAGTGCTAATTCTGACTCTAGAACGCTCTTAGCACTCGGTCAACTTGAGTGCCAGCAATTCGTCATGCTCTGGGCGAAAGTTCAGATTGGGCCCCGGAAGCCGGGGCAGCGGGGCACCGAAAAGCGTGGGCCCCGAGGATCTCTCCTCGGGGCCCACGCTCCTTGCTGACCGCCTCAGCTCAGTTGTCGATATCTGTTGTCAATGACGGCCAGAGTTCATGGCCTATACAGGCGCTCAGTCGGTTACTGCGAACCTGATCTCAGATCAGGCGCAGGCCCACTGTCCCCAGCCGGCTTCAGCCTGGAGCTTCTTGGCGCGCTGGAACTGCTCCTGCGGGCTGGCATCCGACGGATTGCCGCTGCCGCCCATGGCCTGCCAGGTCGAGGGCAGGAACTGGAACAGACCGAAGTGGGTGCCGTTCGAAGCCTTCGGATCGAAGTTCGATTCGCACTCGACGACCGAGTACCACTTGGAACCGGGTCCGCCGAGCATCGCCTTGATCTCGGCGGTGGACATGGAACCGCTGCCGGAGCCGCCGCCGGTGCTCGAGTCACCGGAGTCACCGGAGTCGCCCGAACCGGAATCGCCGGAGTCACCCGAGTCGGAACCGCCGGTGTCAGCCGGCTCCTCCTTCTTCTTGGTGCCCTGGATGACGACCTTGGTCTTGGGTTCGGAGAGGACCTTCTCGTCCTTCTTCTCCTTCTTGACCTCTTCGCCGTTGATCGTCTTGACCTTGTAGGTGACCTGCTTCTCGCCGTCCTTGCCTTCGGTCTCGACCTTGGTCTCACCCTCGTAGAGGGAATCGGACTTCTTGGTCTCGACCTTGGCCTTGATGGCCTGCTTGTCCTTGACGGTGTCGTTCTTCACGCGGTTGACGGTCAGCACCTGGCCGTCGGAGACCTCGGCGGACATCGGCACGGACAGGAAGTCGTCCTTGTCGAGCTTGACGCCCGTGTCCTTGAGGGCTTCCTTGGCGGTGCCCACAGCGGCCGAGACCTTGTGGTCCTTGCCGTCGGCGACGACGGTGAGGTCCTTCGACGTGGTCACCTCAATGTCATTGCCTTCGTCCTTCAGACGCTGGCTGGCCTTCGCGTTGAGGTCGGCGCCCTTCGCGTCGACACCGAGGTCGGCCAGAGCCTGACCCACGGTGTTCGCATTGGTCCATTCGTTCGTCTCTTTGCCATCGACGGACAGCGCAACCTTCTTCGCCGTGTTGACGGTGATCGTCATATCACGGTCGACCTTGGTGCCCACACCGGGCTTGACCTGGTCGCGCTTGTCGACATCGATTTCGTGGCTGTCGAGGATGTCCCCGACCGTTCCTCCGAAGGTTCGGATCTCTTCGGCCTGTCCGTTGACCTCCAAGGTCACGGGCTTGTTCATGGTCACAACCGCGCCCGTGCCACCGACGAGTCCGGTGATCACGACCGCCTGTGCAGCGATCTGAACCTTGCGGTTCTTCAGAAAATCAATCACAAAAATATCCCTGAGCAGAGTTTATCGACCTGTTCACTGTAACCGATTCGTTACACGGTTCGCAAAATATCACGGAAATGTAACGGTGTGAGTTTCCTGAGGGCGTGTCTGACCTGGAGTTCCCCGTGTTTCCGGGGCATTCCCGATCGTGACATTCCCCCGCCGAGGCGGCGCTGCGTCCCGTTATCTCGCTCACAGAACGAAGGGCTGAGCCCGGCTCAGTCCCAGCTGCCGAGGGCCCGCTCCGCGTTGTTCCACACGGCCGCGCACAGATCCTCTTCGCTCATCCCGCGCACCTCGGCGAGTTTCCGCGCCGTGACCGCCGTGAGGTATGGACCTCCCGGCTTACCGCGATGCGGGTGCGGGGTGAGGAAGGGTGCGTCGGTCTCCGTCAGCAGGAGCTCCAGTGGAGCGGCCGCCGCGGCCCGCCGCAGCTCGTCGGCGTTCTTGAACGTGAGGTTGCCGGCGAAGGACATGTAATAGCCTTCGGCCGCACATTCGCGGGCCATCGCCTCGTCGCCGGAGTAGCAGTGGAAGATCGTGACCTCGGGAGCGCCTTCCTCCTTGAGGATGCGCAGCACATCGGCGTGTGCCTCCCGATCGTGGATCTGCAGTGCACGTCCGGTGCGCTTGGCGATCTCGATATGAGCTCGGAAGGAGCGCTGCTGTTCGGCAACTCCCTCTTCTGCCGTGCGGAAGTAGTCGAGACCGGTCTCCCCCACCACGCGCATGCGCTCATGCGAGCTCACGAGCGATTCGATCTCGGTGAGAGCGTCATCGAGCAGGCCGCGCTCGGCCAGCCGCGGGGCTTCGTTCGGGTGGAGGGCGGCCCCGCCGATCATCCACGTCCGTCCCTCGGCAGGAGGGCCGGGCACAGTACGGGGGTCGGCCGCCTCGGCGAGGGATCCCACCTCCGTGGCCGCCTCGGCGGGGGTGCCTGAATACTGGGAAGCCACGAGCGCAGTCGTCCACCGGGCTGCCGGAAGGTCGCAGCCGATCTGGACGATGCGACGGACTCCCGCCTCGGAGGCGGTGTCATGGAAGAAATCCAGCGACGGGAACTCTTCGTCCGCGTTCGGGGTCACCTCGGGTTCGGGTTCACCAGCACCCAGCGGCAGCCGCACACCCGTGCAGATGTCGAGGTGAGTGTGGGAGTCGACGATGGGATGAGCGAGCGGTTCGGGCACCGGTGGATAGGTTCCGGCGGCGCGCGAGGCCATTATTCGGTCTCCTCCACGAACTTCGGGAACACGGGTTCGGGCTTCGGCAGGGGCGTGCCCGGTTCGATCGGGAACCCGACGGCCGCGAACGACCGGGGATCCGCCTCGGCGGCGGCGATGCCGTCGGCAGCGGCCTCGGCGACATTCGGCGCCAGGGCGGCCGAAGCGTATGCCGCACCGGCGGCGACGCCGATGGCCGCGCTCGCGGATACGGCTCCCATCGCCTCGGCGCCGGACCCGGAATCGACGGCGGTCGGCAGGACCTTCGCACCGGCCTCACCGACGCCGGCGGGCACACCGAGGAGGTCGAGGATCTTGCCCGCGGAATCGGGCATGACCGGCTGGATGAGGATGGAGATGATGCGCACGACCTCGATCGTCACCCACAGCACGGTGGCCATACGATCGGGATCGGTCTTCTTCAGTTTCCACGGCTCCTGCGCGGAGAAATAGCGGTTGGCCTCGGACAGCACCTTCCAGCAGGCCTCGACATAGAGGTGGAGGGCCTGGGTGTCGACGTGGCGTCGGGCGGTGTCGGGCACGGCCCGGGCGAGGGCGAGGAGTTTCTCGTCCGCCTCGGTGAGCTCACCCGGCTGCGGCACCTGGGCGTCGCAGTTCTTCTGGATCATCGACAGCGAACGCTGGGCGAGGTTGCCGTACTCGTTGGCGAGGTCGGAGTTCTTCCGTGTGATGATCGAGTCCTTCGTATACGAGCCGTCGTGGCCGTAGGAGAACTCGCGGAAGAGGAAGAAGCGCAGGGTGTCCAGGCCGAAGGCATCGACGAGGTCGAGGGGGTCGACGACGTTGCCGACGGACTTCGACATCTTCTCACCGGAGTTGAAGAGGAAGCCGTGGGCGTGGACCCGCTTGGGCAGTTCGATGCCGGCGCTCATGAGGAACGCGGGCCAGTAGACCGAGTGGAAGCGGATGATGTCCTTGCCGATGATGTGGACGTCGGCGGGCCACCACTTGCTGAGGCGCTCCTGGTCATCGGGATAGCCGGCGGCGGTGAGGTAGTTCGTCAGTGCGTCGATCCACACGTACATCACGTGCTTGTCGTTGCCCGGCACCGGCACACCCCAGTCGAAGGTGGTGCGGGAGATGGAGAGGTCCTTGAGCCCGGATGCGACGAACGAGGCGATCTCGTTACGGCGGGAGTCGGGACCGATGAACTCGGGGTGGTTCTTGTACAGCTCGAGCAGCTTGTCCTGGTACTTCGAGAGGCGGAAGAAGTAGGACTCCTCTTCCGTCCAGGTCACCTCGGTGCGGGTCTCCTTGGACAGGCGCACGCCGTCGACGACTTCGGTCTCGTCATCGGTGTAGAAGGCCTCGTCGCGCACGGAGTACCAGCCGGAGTACGTGTCGAGGTAGATGTCGCCGGCCTCTTCGAGCTTGCGCCAGATGGCTTGCGAGGCGGCGTAGTGGTCTTCGTCGGTGGTTCGGATGAACCGGTCGAAGGTCGAGCCGAGGGCGAGCTGGGTGTCGCGGAAGTTCTTCGCGTTGTCGTCAGCGAGTTCTTTGGGGGTGATGCCGAGCTTGTTCGCCGCCTGCAGCATCTTCAGTCCGTGCTCGTCCGTGCCGGTGCAGAAGAAGACATCGTGATTGTCCAGTCGCTTGAACCGGGCGATCGTGTCGGCCGCAATGTACTCATAGGCATGCCCGATGTGAATGGCCCCGTTGGGGTAGGCAATCGCTGTCGTCAAGTAGTAACCCATAGGGAACTCAGTCTAAGGGACACCGCCGCGCAGGCGCGCATGGGCTGGTGCTGGTGGACCCAAGCGAGTTTTTGCCGAGGATTCGCGAATAGCCCAATTTGCGGTGAGTAGCCCACGTTTGAAGATGGGCGGCTCACCTCGGACTGGGCTGAAACAGTTCGCACCTGGACACCAGCTCACAGAACCAGCGGTTTCCCACATCGACGACGTAGTTCAGGTGCCTGTAAGAAGAGCTTCTGTCCGAAGGTCTTCGGGTCCAGAACTTCATTGAATTTGAAGCGCACGATCTTATAGCCCATCGCCAGCAGACGATTGTGCTGTCGGCTCTCCTTGTTCATGACGTCGAAGCCGCCATCAACGTACTTCTGCGTCCCATCGACGTAGAGTGCGACTCTATCGTCACGGAACAGGAAGTCGAGTCTCGTGAGAAGTCGGCTGCCATCGGCAATATTCACCTGCTGCACGAAGTCGTGCAGACCCAGAAGATGCAGATTGAAGGCGGCTCTGCTCTCCGCATAGCTTTCGGACAACGGTGATGCGAGTGAGACCAGTCTCGCGGCCACCTTTGCGCCCCGTGCCAGGCGGTCAATGGGCGCTGCGAACAGAGCTGCGACTGCGCCCGGAACCTCGTCCAGCAGATGTGCCGGATACCCGAGCCTGAAGATCAGATCCTCGTCGTCGCCGAGAAGATGCCATCTGACCACCTGCTCCATCGCGGCAAACGCCGCAGCGCTGCCGAGTTCGGCCCGCAGATCCAAGGCAGTTCGAGCCGGAGTAGTGACGCGAAGCCCTTCCGCCTGGCAGACGTCATCAGCTGCGATTGTTCTGCGTCGCCTGATCAGCTCGGGTGACTTGGTGCTTGATATGGGGTGGAACACCGACACTGGTTCGTCCGGCTCATCGAACATACCGATTCTGTGCAGCCGGGCCGCCGAGACCCCGAACACGATGTCTCCTGCGCGGTAGTGGGGATAGTGGAGGACTTGCAGACGCTTCAGATTCGCCTCGTATCTGCGTTGCTGGGACCGCTCTTTGTCGCGTCCTTCCTCGTGATACGTCATCCAAGCCGAGTCCGTGGCGAAGGGAGAGAGGTATCGGTGGGCACGGACTTCACAACGTCTGACGACTGTATAGACTCCACGAGAGAGCTTTCGCAGACAGCAGCCCAAAGCGCTGCGGATGTCTGCCGTTGAGGCTCCAGCATTGCGAAGGTCCGTGAAATACACGACGTTGTTCTTCATGCCGGCACACTGCAGAAATCCGCGTTGATTCAGCAATGCTCAAACCTGTTGCTGTGGAATCAACTCCGGGGTCCACATGGCGACAGCGTCTCAGTAAGGAGTCAATCAACAAGCCTCAGCGCTCGAGTCGAGTCGTCGACCGGCTTCACAGCGGATCGTGCCTTTCGCACCAGGCTCGCTTGGGGAGTATCTCAACCGCGCTGATGGCCCAGTTTGAGGTAGATAGCCCACCTCCCGACATGGGCCATCCACCCAAAACTGGGCTACTGACTATCCACAGCCCACTGCGCACGAGTCGTGTCACTCGCGGTGGAGCCAGGCCTCGTAGACGTCGCGCTTGGACAGGCCGAACTTCTTCGCCACCTGCCCGGCCGCGTCCTTGGCACGCGAACCGGAGTCGACCAGTGCGCTGACCTCGCCGAGGTGGTCCTCCGGAGCCGTTTCGACCTCGGTGGCACCGGCGAGCACGAGGGTCAGTTCCCCTCGCAGACCCTCGGCGGCCTGATCGCGCAGTGAACCGACGGTTCCGCGCAGAGTCTCCTCGTAGGTCTTAGTCAGCTCGCGGCTGATGGCCATGGGCCGGTCGACGCCGATGATCTCGGCGAAGTCGTCCATCGCATCGGCGATGCGGTGTGGGCTTTCGAAGAAGACCATCGTGCGCTTCTCGGCCTTGAGTTCGGTCAGCAGGGTCTTGCGCTGCCCGGACTTGCGCGGCAGGAACCCTTCGAAGCTGAACCGGTCGCTCGGCAGTCCCGAGACCGCGAGCGCCATGAGCACCGCGGACGGCCCCGGTGTCGACGTGATCGGAAGTCCCGCCTCGGCGCAGGCCTTGACCACACGGTAGCCGGGGTCGGAGACGGCGGGCATCCCCGCGTCGGAGAGCAGAACAACGGTCTCACCAGCGGCGATGATATCGACGAGTTCGGGAGCGCGGTGGCCCTCGTTGTGGTCGAAGACGCTGATGACACGCTTCGTGTGCGTGAGGTTGAGTCGCTGCGCGAGCGACAGGAACCGCCGCGTGTCCTCGGCGGCGATGACATCGGCAGTTTCGATGGCCTCCCGCATCCGCGGGCTCGCATCGCCGAGGTTGCCGATCGGAGTCCCGACCAGGATCAGTCGACCGCCGGTGAGGTTCGGACCGATACGTGGCCCCGCGTCATCGGTCAGGTCGATGTCGTCGGACGGCACCGCCTCGGTGGGGCTGTCGTCGGCTCTGTGGCCGGCCGCCTCGGTGGAGTTGTCGTCGGCTCCGTGGACGGCCGCCTCGGTGGAGTTGTCGTCGTCACCGATTCCACGATCCGCATCGACGCCCTGGTCGGAGGACGCGAAGGAGTCTGAACTCAACTGGTCGAACCCGCGCCGACCATTGCCGCGCCGAAGATGAGGACGAATACCCCGACGTAGAGGACCCAGAAGAGGATCCAGAGGATGGTGCCGATGTAGCCGACCCACAGGGCCGCGATGGCCATACCGTCGCCGCGTTCTCCGCGTTCGCGGATCTGCTTGCGGGCGATGTGGCCCATGATGATGCCGGCGATGCCGCCGATGAAGACGGACGAGATGACGCCGAAGATCGAGGCGCACATGCCGACGATGGCCAGCACGTTCGTCGGTGGCAGCTGCTGGTACACGTAGCCGGGTCCGCCGGCGTACTGCGCATTGGCCGCGTAGGCGCTGTTCTGACTGTACGACTGGGCACCGTACGAGCCGCCCGCGTTCGATTGGGGCTGCTGATAGTACATGTCCGGGTTGTTCCAGTTGTTCTGGCTGCTCATAGCGAAGTCTCCTTGTGGTTGCCTTCAACGGTACAGAGTCGTCGGTGGCGGCAAAAGGCGGGGCGGTTACAGGTCAATCACAGTTGGCGGGGTGGGCACCTTGCGATGTGATGCCGGGGCGGGCGCGTGTGTCGGACGTTGAGGCCGTGCGCCAGGTCGTTTGCCGGGGTGGGCTTCCCGGAATCCCGAGCCTCAGCTGACGGTTGCGTTTCCAGCGGCGATCGAGGCGCCGATGACGAGCGCGATGACGCCGAAGTAGAACAGCCAGAACACGACCCAGAAGAGCACGCTCAGGTAGCTCAGCCACAGTCCAGCCACGGCCATTCCGTTGCCGCGCTCTCCGCGGGCCTTGATCTGCGAACGGGCGATGTGTCCGAAGATGATGCCGACGAAGCCGAGGAAGAAAAACGATGAGATGAACGAGATGAGGCCGAGCACCAGCGCGACGATCGACGAGGAATTCGTCGGCGCCACCTGCTGGTAGACGACGACCGGTGCTCGGTTTCCGTACGTCACGGGGGCCTGGACCAGGGCATGAGGGTGGGCCAGAGTATGAACCGGTGCGGGCGTGTGGACTGCGACGGGGGCGTGGACCGAACCCTTCGATCCGGTGTAGGTGTTCCCGAGAGGCAGTACGCGAGTGTTCATGTCCGTTCCGTTCCGCTGGCTGTCGTTGATCTTTGAATCTGCTCGGGGCCGTCCTCGACGGGTGTCCCGATATCTGTCATCAACGCTACCTACGTGCAGCGAGCGCGGCGGCCGAATCGTGTTGCAGTCCTGCACCACAGGTTGCAGGTTCCCCTCGCCGAGGCGGCCCGACCGTCCCGTACCCGCGTGGCCTTGGGGCGCACGCAACGCTGCGGGCAGGCGTTTTCAGGGTCGTGCAGAGCGGCCCGACCGTACGAATCGAGCGTGACCTCGGCACCCGTCCGAAGTCATCCGGAGCAGCGCCGAGGTCACGCGGGGCGGCGCCGAAGTCACCCCGGGCAGCGCCGAGGTCACGCGGGGCTGCTCAGTAGCTGCTCATCATGCCCAAGAAGCCGATGCCCAGGATGCCGATCATGACGACTGCCATGATGAGTCCCAGGGCGATGGTCACGTAGCCGATGATGAGTCCGGCGATCGCCTGTCCGCGGCCTTCTTCGCCTGTGCGCTTGATCTGGCCGAGGCCGATGTGGCCGAAGATGACGGCGAGCACCGGTGCGATCCACAGGAACATCGCGATGATGCTGAAGATGATGCCGATGACCGGGATCATCGACAGCAGGCCGCAGACGAATCCGCCGCCGATACCGGCGATGCCCATCCACATCGACCACACGGCCATCTTGTTGGGTGCGGGCCGGACGAAGACCGGCTGCGCGCCGTAGGTCATCGGCTGGCTGTACGCGCCCGACTGGCTGTAGGCATCGTAGGCGTTCGGCTGGCTGTACGCACCTGGCTGGCTGTATCCGCCTGACTGTCCGTACGCGTTCTGCTGACCGTAGGCGCCGGACTGTCCATAGGAGTTCTGCTGCCCATACGGCTGTCCCTGCGAATACTGTCCCGCACCGGACCCATACTGTCCGGCACCGGATCCGTACTGGCCCGACTGTCCCTGACCGTACTGCGGCTGGGACCCATAGTTGTTGTTGAACTGCTGCGAGCCGACCTGGGGAGGGTCGCTCGGGCGGTAGTTGGGGTTGTTCGACACGTTGTGCACCATTCGCTCTGACTCCGGCTGTCTCCCACTACTCTAGTGATGCACGGTGGCGAATGCCCAAGAATCCTGCTCAAGGTGCCGAACCTCATGCCGGTCTCCCCCTCCCGACCTACGCCAGCCACACCCGGCACGCCCTCACTCCCCCACCTCGTCGGCCCCACCCGGCACACCCTCACTCCCCGACCTACGCCCGCCCGACACTCCCCTTCGACCCCACCTCGTCGGCCCGATCGCTCCCAATGCCCCGCCCTTCCCTGCGGGTCGCATGAGAGCCCTGCCCGCCGAGATCTCTAAACTGGACTCCGATGACACACACCGCAGACTCCCCGGCACCCACCAGGCGCATCGCCCGCGAGCGCCTGGCGAGGAAACGCGAAAAGGTGCGTTCCGGCGCCGCTGCGATGCGCCGCGAAACCTTCCACGCCGGCATGTGGGCCACCCGAGCACCGCTGTGGATGTGGCCGGCCCTGCTCGTCATCACCGGAATCGGTGCGACCCTGCGACTCTTCCGCCTCGACTTCCCACACCGCCTGATCTTCGACGAGACCTACTACGTCAAGGACGGCTATTCGGTCTTCAACTTCGGCTACGAACGCTCCTGGCCCGAGAACGCCGACGATTCCTTCAACGCCGGCGATCCCAGCGTCATCGAGCCCACCCCCGAATACGTCGTCCACCCGCCGCTGGGCAAATGGCTCATCGGGTGGGGCATCGACCTCTTCGGCGCCGACGATTCGTTCGGCTGGCGCTTCACCGTGGCGATCATCGGCACCCTGACGATCTTCCTCCTCGGCGTCATCGCCTGGACGCTCTTCCGCTCGGCGTTCTTCGCCTGCGTCGCCGCCGGCCTGCTCGCCGTCGACGGCGAGCACTTCGTCCACTCCCGCACGAGCCTGCTCGACATCGTGCTCATGGCCTTCGTCCTCCTCGCCTTCTTCTTCATCCTCCTCGACCGCGAGCAGGTGACGAAGCGTCTGGCCGCTTGGACCCAGCGCACCGCGGAGATCGACAGCTCCGTTCCGTCCCGCACACTGCAGAATCCAGAACCCCTCGCCGAGGCGGCCGCTTCCTCCTCATCCGACCCCGAGGAGGTCCCCCGAACCTTCCCGACCGAACTCAGCGAGTCGATCATCTCCACCGCCTCACTCCCCGAGGCGGCCCCGCCCACCGCGGAAGCCCGACGTCGGCATCGGACGAAGTCCAGGGACGTGATCAACTTCGGGCCCCGCCTCGGCGCGCGTCCGTGGATCTTCGCTGCGGGGATCAGTCTCGGCCTGGCTACGGGGGTGAAATGGTCGGGTCTGTATGCGCTGGCGGCGTTCGGGATTCTGCTCGTCCTGTGGGATGTGCATTCGCGGTATCGGGCCGGGGTCGTGCATCCGTGGCTGGGCATGTTCATCCGCGACAGCATTCCCTCGTTCTTCAAGCTCGTGCCGATCGCGCTCGTGACCTATGTGGCGTGCTGGACCGGGTGGATCCGTTCGGATGACGCGTGGGACCGACAGTGGGCAGCGGAGAATTTCGGCTGGTGGCGTGCGTTGCCGGAGTGGTTGGATTGGCTGCCGTCGCTGGCGCACTATCACTACACGGCGTACTCGTTCCATGTCGGGCTGGACTCGGAGCATCCGTACATGTCGAACCCGTGGGGTTGGATCGTGCAGTGGCGGCCGACGTCGTTCTACTACGAGTCCTACGACCGGGGCGATATGGGGTGCACGGTCGCGAAGTGCTCCTCGGCGATCACCTCGGTGGGCAACCCTGTGATCTGGGGCTTGGCCGCTTTGGCTGTGCTCGTCTGCCTCAACGTGTGGATCATCCGCCGGGACGTCCGCCCCGCCGTCATCCTCGCCGGGCTGGCAGCGACCTGGCTGCCATGGTTCGCTTACCAGGAGCGGACGATCTTCACCTTCTACACCATCGTCATGGTGCCCTTCGTCGTGCTGGCCGTGACGTACTGTCTGACCCTCGTCTGGGGTCGGGTTCCGGTTCGTGGGCTAGCGTCGCCAGGGCCGTCGACGAAGCAGCGTTTCACGCGGATCTCCGCGGCGCTGTTCGCCAGGCGACTGAGCGTCGGGCTCATCCTCGTCGCAGCGATCCTCGCCTTCGCCTACTTCTGGCCCGTCTACACCGGTGAGGTCATCCCGTTCTCGGCCTGGAACAACCGCATGTGGAACATCACCTGGCGCTGATCGGCTGACGTTGGCGTGCACCCACGCACCGCACTGGCTCCGTCGAATCACCCCACCGGCCGCTTCGGGCCGCGCGTCATCGACTTTTGTCCCATTCGTCATCGACTTTTGATCAGATACTCATGTTCGAACCGGATTATTCGTCCAAAAGTCGATGAACCGATTCACGGGCCTACCCAAGAGTCGATGAGGCTCCCACCGGCTCTGCCCACTCAGCACCCACCGCGCGCGGGCACAGGGGCCGGCTTGAACGTCGCCGCACGGCCCCGCCCGCGGCCCACCGGCACATCCGTCACGGGTTCGCCATCGAAGGGTCGCCTCGGCGACATGGCGTGTTCACCTTGAGGTAACACCCCGTCGTTAGCGTCGAATCATTGTGAATGACCAATCGACGACCTACGAGCCCAACGCAACCGAGTTTCAGTCGGAAATGAAGCCGGATGCGCGCACCACCGTGGCCGCGAACCAGGCGGCAGAAAGCACCACCGCATCAACCAGCACCACCTCCCCCACTCCCCACCGCACCGTCGCGATCATCCCCGCGCGCGGAGGATCCAAGGGCATCCCGCTGAAGAACCTGCAGAAGGTCGCCGGAATCTCCCTGCTTGCCCGCGCCATCAATGCCGCCCAGGCCAGCCCCAGCATCGACCGCGTGATCGTCTCGACCGACCACGACGGAATCGCAGCCGAAGCCCTGCGCGCCGGCGCCGAGGTGGCCCACCGCCCCGCCGAGATAGCCGGCGACACCGCCACCAGCGAATCCGCTCTCATCCACACACTGTCGACCCTCGATGAGGACTTCGACATCACCGTGTTCATGCAGTGCACCTCCCCCTTCATCGACTCCGCCTCGATCGAGAACGCGGTGCGCACGGTCCGTGACGACGACGCCGATGTCGTCTTCTCCGCCGTTGAAGACCATTCCTTCCTGTGGCGCCTCGACGACGACACCCAGGCCGTGGCCGTCGGGCACGAAGCCAGCTTCCGGCCGCGCCGCCAGGACCGCGCCAAGCACTTCAACGAAACCGGCGCGTTCTACGTCATGCGCACCTCCGGCCTCATCGAGCACGAGCACCGCTTCTTCGGCCGCATCGGCATCGAAGAGGTCCCGCCCGAGCACGCCCGCGAGATCGACGACATGTCCGACCTCACCCTCGTCCGCGCCATCGCCTCGACGCAGGAGACCGCGCAGGTCATCGACGTCGACGCCCTCGTCACCGACTTCGACGGCGTCCACACCGACGACGGCGCCTACGTCGACGAGGACGGAAACGAACAGGTCCGCGTCCACCGCGGCGACGGCATGGGCATCTCCCGACTCGTGAAGTCCGGCGTGCCCGTGATGATCCTGTCGAAGGAACGCAACCCCGTCGTCACCCGCCGTGCGGAGAAGCTGCGCGTCGACGTTGCCCAGGGCATCGACAACAAGGCCAGCATCCTCGACGCATGGATCACCGCCAACGACCTCGACCCGGCCCGCGTCGCCTACGTCGGCAACGACATCAACGACCTCGAGGCCTTCGACGTCGTCGGCTGGCCCATCGCCGTCGCCGACGCCCACCCGCGCGTCCTCGCCGCCGCCCGCGTCATCCTCGATCGGCCAGGCGGACGGGGTGCGGTGCGTGAGGTCTGCGACCTCATTCCCATCCCCGCCGAGGCGGCCGAACCCCTGCCGAATCCGACCCTGACCTCACTGCGGTCGCCCACCGGACACCCATCGACCTTGGCAGGGCACCAGTCAGGACGCCCGGCCGGCCACCAGTCGGCGGCCCTGTCCGGCCACGCGTCCGCCTTCCCCGACCAGCAACCATCCGTCCCGCGGCACCAGCCGCAGTTCACCAACCGCGCGGAGATTTCGCGTGCCAACCGAAAGCAGGTTTCATGACTGATCAACTCGCCCCCGTGGCCATCGGAGAGCACCTCGTCGGCCCGAACCAGCCCGTGTACATGATCGGTGAGATCGGCATCAACCACAACGGCGACGTCGACATCGCCAAGCAGCTCATGGATGTCGCCGTCACCGCCGGTGCGCAGGCAGTGAAGTTCCAGAAGCGCAACCCCGAGGTGGCCGTTCCCGAACACCAGAAGTCGAAGATGCGCTCGACCCCGTGGGGCGAGATGACCTACATCGACTACAAGCACCGCGTCGAGTTCGGCATCGACGAATACTCCGAGATCGACCGCTACGCCAAGGAAGTCGGACTCCAGTGGTTCGCGTCCCCATGGGACACCGACTCCGTCGACTTCCTCGAGAACGAATTCGATGCGCTCACCTACAAGGTGGCCTCGGCCTCGCTGACGGACTTCGAGCTGCTGCGCGCGATCGCCGCCACCGGCAAGCCCGTCCTGTGCTCCTCGGGCATGTCCGATTGGGAGACTCTGGACAAGGCTGTCGAGGTCTTCGACCGCGACAAGCTCGTGCTCATGCACGCCACCTCGACCTACCCGCTGCCGCCCGAAGAGGTCAACCTCAAGGCCATCCCGGCCATGCGCGAACGCTACGGTGTTCCCGTCGGCTACTCCGGCCACGAGCTCGGCCTCGAGATCTCGTTCGCCGCAGCCGCACTGGGTGCTGTGACCATCGAACGCCACATCACCCTCGACTCCTCCATGTGGGGCTCCGACCAGTCCGCATCGATGGAACCGCGCGAATTCGCCTCCCTCGTCAAGGGCGTCCGCGTCCTCGAAACCGCGTTCGGCGACGGAGTCAAGCGCGTCATGCCGGGCGAGGAATCGAAGATCGATTCCCTGCGCAAGGTCACGGCCTGAGCAATCAGCTGAGCCACCTCGGCGAGGATTTTCTGCGCCGAGGTGGCTCTTCCATGTCCGATCCACTGATCTTCTGGTGGACCAACCCATGACCGCAATCTTCGGAGAAGGCCCGTGACCGATTTCGACCTGAGCATCATCATTCCCGCAAAAGATGGTGCCCCCTACCTGAGCACGCTGTTCCGTTCGCTGAGGCAGCAGGGCCCCGTCTGGGACCGCACTCAGCTGATCTTCGTCAATGACGGATCAAGTGATGAGACGCCGGAGCTGCTCGATGAGTTCAGCACTTGGTTCCCTCATTTCGAGGTCCTCACCAACCCGGAGGCGACGGGACTTGCCAATGCCCGAAACAAGGGCCTGGCATCTGCCCGGGGAGAGCACATCATCTTCCTCGATGGGGACGACTGGTTGGCCCCGGGGCATCTGTCCTCGATGCTTGCTGCAGCCCATAGGCTCGGAGTCGATTTCATCCGCTGTGACCATACGACGGTCGAGGGGACCAAGCGGGTGCGCAAACTCGCGCCGATGTCGGTCCGAGACGTGCCATTGGATCCCAAGGTGGGGATCCTGCCCGTCTACGAATCGACGATGGTCGACTATCCGTTCGCCTGGGCCGGCATCTTCCACCGGCGAGTGCTCGAACAGGGGATCCTCCATTTCCCCGAGAACTTCATGACTGCCGAAGACCGGTCCTGGATCTGGCGACTGCACCTGCAGGCCGAGTCCTTCGCGGTCGTCGATGCTCCAGGGATTCTCTATCGAAGAGGGACGGCGGGTTCTCTGTCGCGTATCGTCGACATTCGACAGCTGGATTTCATCCGCGCATTCGGACAGATCTTCGATCTCGTCGCTGCCGAGCCGGACGCCGACCGACTGTGGCCGAAGGCGATCCGCAACTGGTTGGCAATCCTCGACCATCAGATCAATCGTTTCGCAGCGTCGCCGGCGTCCCTGCGAAACCAGTTGCGAAGGGGTGCACGAACGATTTCGGCGAAGATTCCGCCAGAGTATCTGCGTGAGGAATTCGTTCTGCAGAAACAGGGACGACAGCTCAACGTCAGCAGCTACCTCAATGACGCACCTTCGTTAATGCTGGAGATGGTGAAGTGAAACAGATCTTTCTGGCCTCGACCCTGTTCGAACTCGTCTGCTTGGCGGCAGGAATCGATGGCGGTGACTACGACCGGCCGGCGGCTCCGGCGCTGATGGGAACCGATGGATTCGCGCCCGAGGACACCCCGGCTCCGACCGAACGGATCCTTCTGGTCAGCAACAACGCCGTGGTCATGGAGCTCTCGGAATCCTTCGTCGATTCGCCGGGAGCCGCCTCGTTGATCGCCCGGTTCGATCGGGTCGTCAACCTCAATGAGGCGCTCGCGCCTCTGCACGTCCATCCTTCGTCATGGCGGCCCGATCATACGGATCTGCCGGTCGTGGAATCGTATCTGCGTGGCCGGTGGGGGTTGGACGATACCGACGAGATCGAACTCGTAATCGAATCACCCCAGGTCAACCCGGCCATTGCGCTTAGCCGAGTGTTCTCCCGCGCGACGATCAGGGTACATGCCGACGGACTGATGAGCTTCGGCCCGACCCGCAATCAGATTCCGCTGACGAACGGTCAGCGGATGTCCGTGCTGCATTACTTGCCACTGGTGCCGGGAATCTCGCCGAAGCTGCTCCGCGAGTTCGGAATCGTCCACCGCCCACTGGGTGTCGAGTCGTTCACCGGTGTGGTGCGCGAGCTCGGCGAGCATTCGGCCGAAGCGCTGGAGGACGAGCTGGGAGGGGTTCTCAGCGCCGCGCCGTCGAGCAATCGTCCGTGGGCACTGGTCGTCGGCCAGTATCTGTCGGCGCTCGGACTCATCACTTCTGAGGAAGAGACGCAGCTGCACATCGACATAATCGAGGCCGCCGCTGCGCGCGGAATGGAAGTCGTCGTGTTCAAACCGCACCCGGCCGCTCCTCCCTCGCAGACAGGACCACTGTTCGAGGCGGCACAGAGACTCGGGATCACTCTGCAGCTTTTCGACCTGCCCGTCATGGCCGAGGTCATCATCGATCGTCTGGCTCCCGACCTCATCGTCGGCGGGTTCTCCACCGCACTGATGACTGCTCGCCAGATCTATCAGGTACCTGCCCTGGCTGTGGGTACGGATCTGCTGCTCGAAGCCATCGCTCCTTATCAGAACAGCAATCGCATCCCATTGACGATCATCTCCGAGATCTGCGACGGCAGCGCCCCGGACAAGACCGACGCCCATCCGCAGCTGGGGCGTCTGCTCGCAGCCGTCTCTTACTGCATGGCACCGACGCTGTCGCACGATCTGCGTGACGCGGCAACAGACTTCCTCACAGAGGTCTTCGAGGTCAGCACAGGCCGCGGCGAGTCAGCTGACCGATTCAGTCGCTATTTCAAACGCCGACGCCTCACCGCGCTCGCTCTGCCGGGCAGCACGTCGAAGGCGTTTGCTCCGAAGCGGATGATCAAACGATCGGGAACGCTCGTGATCAAAGCCGTGGCAAGAAAACAACAACGCATCATGAAACGGATCCAACAGCGGTGACACCGAAGAAGAAGCGCCGGAGCGCCGTCGCCTTCGTCGAATCCCCACTGCAGTTCCTCTCCGCGCTCGAATCACATGAGCCGACGGAGGATCTGCTCATTCGGGCCCGGGCAAGCGCGAAAGGCATGACGTCCTTCCTCGATGCTTTCGATCCGGCCTGGTTGCCGAAGAACGTCCGTCTCGAACGAGACGGGGCCAAACCGGGACTTCTGCGCAAGAACACCTTCGATCGGATCTACCTCGGCGATGCCTGCTCCGGTCAGGTGCACAGAGCCTTGGCGCTGGCATACCTGGAACGTCGTCTGCCGGAGGTCGTCATTCTCGATGACGGTCTGGCCACGTACTCTGCGATCGAGATCCTCACCGCCAAGCGCGGTCCCCTCGTCCGTCCCCGGCAGAAGCTCAAAGCTTCGCGCACGGTCATGGCCGCTCACGTCGCCGACCGGCTTCGCCACCTCGCCACTGTGGGCAAGCTGCGCTGGCACACGGCGCTGCCGGTGGCGAAGCCGCTGCGCAAGGCTTTCCTCAAATCAGGCGGTGAGATCACTCGCCACCGGTTCGAACACCTGCAGACTCTGCCCACCGGCGGCAGCCACCCGCGGGACAACCCGGTCATCGGTTCGTCCCTGGCCGCCGACGGGCTCATCGATGCCTTCGCCTACCGGGCGTGGGTCGATGACATCATCGACACTCACGGATCGATCACCTATTACCCGCATCGGCGTGAGACGGAGGAGTTCCTCGCCGATCTCGCCCAGGACGAGCGCGTCAGGATCAAACATCTCGGCCTGCCCATCGAGCTGCGTCTGATCAACCTGCCGCCGGATTCGACGATCCGCAGCCTGCCGTCGACGGCAGCGGTGTCCCTGGCCGTACTCAATCCGGATGTGACCATCGATGTCACCGAGATCCCCGCGAAGTGGTGGACCGGCGCCTCACCCGATAGTCTGCGAAAGTCCCTCAACGCCCAGTCAGTCAAGGCAGATGACGATTCCTGAACCAGGCGATCCCCACTACAGCGGGCCGATCATGCCGCCGTCGCTCTCCGACGCACCGCCTCGGCCCTCACACCTGACCGAACGCACCCGCGCGGACGGTCAGTCGTCGCAGTCGAACTTCCCGGACGGTCCTGTGCTGCCGCCTCGGCGATCGGCCGGGCTTGCGCCCATCCGCATCCTCTCGATTTCCGACAGTGAGTCCTATCTCAAGTGGGCGACCCAGCTGCTATCGTCCCTGCCCGACGTGGAGGGACGCGTGTTCCTCGTCGACAATCCGATTCTGCCGACAGATGAGCAGATCGCCAGCGCCGTCGCCGGCACCGACTGGGAACACCGAGAGGTCCCCGTCATCGCGCGGGCCGACCTCGCGCAGGTCATCGCCGATCACTCCCCCGATATCGTCCTCGGCGCCGCCACCGGCCCGATCGTCGCCCAGGTCTTCCTCACCGCGCACACCCGCACGGACCGTCCGGCCCTGATCTCGGGGCTGCCCGGAATGGGTCTGCCTGCCAGCGGCAAGGGGATGAATTATCGCCGTCTGATGGATGCGTTCATCGCCCATTCCTCCGCCGAGGTTGCCGCTTACACCGAGGCGAGCGCACGATCGCAGGTGCCCTGCGAAGTTCTGTTGGCGCGCCTGCCGATGCTGCGTTCGGAAAGCATTCCGCAGCTCGCGGCACCAGCGGAATCCCTCGCCGAGGCGACCCCACCATCCGACGCCACCGCGCCGTCCTCGGCGGGTGCCGCACGAACCGTTGCCCCTGCGGCCCCACGGACTCTGCTCTTCGCCCCGCAGGCGAAGGTTCCTGCCGAGCGAGCCGACCGTGAGGCGATCATCGCGGCCCTGGCCGAGTTCGCCGACAGGCACCCGGATTCGACGGCGGTCATCAAGATGCGGTCGCGTCCCGGTGAGTTCGAAACCCATCACGAACAGCACTCCTACTTCGAGATCCTCGACGACTTCCGCGCCCGCAGAGTGCCTGGAGCGAACCGCATCGAGCTCGGGTATGGTCCTCTCAGCGATTTCCTCACCGACGGCTCGGCCTTGGTCACGGTGTCCTCGACTGCGGCCCTCGAATCCATCGATCGGGGCATTCCGACCCTGCTCGTCTCGGACTTCGGCTTCAACGCCGAGCTGCTCAACGAGGTCTTCGCAGACTCCGGTGCCACCGGCACATTGGCCGAAGTCGCCGCCGGATCAATCGGATTCCCTGACCCGGAATGGCTGACCGAGAACTACTTCCACGCGCAAGACGGACAGCTGCGCCGAGATCTGGGGCTGTTGGCCACCCGAGCACGGGCCGGTCAACTGCCGAACCGTCGGTCGGCACTGCTCAAGCAGAAGCGGATGCTCATCAGGGCCGAACTGCGCACCGTCACTCCGGCCCCCGTCGTCAGCGCCTACCGCAAGCTGCGCCGCACCCGCTGACGGCCAACCCCTGGCGCCCCGAGAATAGGTCACCAACGGACGTTCGGGTCCAAACATGGGTCAGCATCGGATACTTTTGGCGCCCGAGACTATCCGATGCTGACCTAGGTTCTGGGGTGAACAGCGCTTTTCGGAGCTCAGAACGCGATGGTTCGCCCAGCCGTTTCCGGGAGTCGGATGAGCAGCGGCCTGTAAGCTGATCGACCACACGACCGCACAGACAAAGCAGCGACCAAAAGGACACTGAATCCGATGACCGTCCCCAAGCCGATTGTGATCGCTCTGCTGTCTCTGTTCGGCGGCAGCGTTCTGACGATCCTCGCGATAGCCGCAGTCACGTTCTCCACCGAAGGCGGCGGATTCTCCGGTTCCGAGTGGCTTGTCGGACTCGGCTTTGCTGCTGCCGGCCTTGCGATGCTCTGTCCAGTGCTTCTTGCGGTACTGGCCGTGATGCACCGAATAGCTCGCAACCAGTCTTCGAACCCTCGTTAGTCCGATAAGCACGCCGGCGCTGTCGGCCGGTGGCGCTCAGCCCCGGTCGTCGGGGACCCGGCTCGATTCCTCCATGGGAACGACCACCTCGGTGTCGGGGGCCTGGTCCTTGAACACCCAAGTGCGGTAGGCGTAGAAGCGGAAGATCATCGCCAGTCCGATGCCGATGACATTCGTCGAGATGTTGTAGGTGAGCTGGTCGCGCATATCAAGCAGGTACCAGGTCACACCGAGGGGGATGACGGTGATGATCATGCCGACGAGGTTGACCGCGACGAACAGGACGATGCCGCGCATGTTCGAGTTCGTGGTCCGGTCGCCGTAGGTCCAGAGCTTATTGCCCATCCACACGACGATCATCGACAGAATAGTCGAGATGATCTTCGACTTGATCGGACTGCCCTCGAGGAGGGCGGGGATCGGACCGAACCCGTAGGCCAGAAGGTTCGACAGGCCCACGTCGACGATATAGCCGAGTCCGCCGACGGTGAGGAACTTGAAGGCTTCCACCGCCAGGCGCCGGAGACGGTCCGAGAATGACTCTTTCATAACTGCACTCAGTCTATGGCCCGATGTTTCGGACTCGCTGGATGCGGTGCTGGGCGAGCCAGAGGACGAACGCGAAGGTGACGGCGAGCGCCGGCCAAAACGTGTACCGGAAATGGTTCGCCGGCACGATCGGGAAGTACCCGAAGATGTAGCACAGCGCCGAGGCGGCCAGGACCGTGATCTCGGGCCAGAAGGACCGCGGCCGGTGGGCAGACGCGTTCAGTTCGCGACGGGTGCGGCTGTGCGATCGGTACCCGAGACCGAGCAGCAGAACGGCGACGAGGGCCCAGAACCAGGGCTTGAAGAGCATCGGGAAAGTTCCCAGCGCGAAGTCCTCGACATACGGCCGGACGATGTAGTCAGCCTTTGCGCTCCCTGCGGGCAAGCGTGCCTTCTGCGCATCACCATCCCAGTCGGCCTCCCAGTATTCGAGCTTCGAGGTGAAGAAGTAGGAGGAGTAGACCGATATCCGATATTCGATGTAGCTGACCGGATGAGTGACGACTTCGTTCAACCACAGCGACTTCAGCTCATCCTGGTAGGCAATGGGACTGAATGCCTTCCCAGTCGTGCCTCTGCCGTAGCAGTTCCAGTAGGCGTCCCAGATCTCGCCTCTCTTCAGGCATTTGTCGCGCGCAGAACTGATGTGGTCCTTGAGCGCTCTGGGTGCGTCAGACGACTGCAGTCGAGATTCCGGCACGGAGAACATCACGTCGTCGAGGAAGATCTGTGAGATCTGGCCGGTCTTCGTCACTCCCATCTGCGAGTCGATGACCGCGTCGGTGACTTTGACGCCTCCGCCGATGAGTCCGAGCACGATCAGCGACGAAACCGCCGTCAGCAGAAAAGGGCGTCCTTTCTTCGCGGAGTCTGCTGTCGGCTCTGAAGTCTCCGGTGACGCGGAGTCTGCAGACGTGGCAGAGTCTCCAGGTCGCCCTCGACGATGGCGCCACAGATGCACCAGGCACCACCCGCCGTACACGGCGATCGGGACGACCGCGAACACCGCATTCTTGCGCACCCCCACCCCGTAGACGAGGAGGGCCAGCGCCGGAAGCCACAGCAGCCATGTCTTCGGGACCAAGCGGGTGATCATGATGAGGACGACGGCGAGCAGGATGGCCACGGCCATCTGCGAATCCTTCCACAGCGTCGTCATCTGGGAGACGACCCAGGGCGAGACCATGATGGTCGGGCCCAAGAGCGACACCCACCTCGGCGCCCCAGATCGGTGGACGAGCACCCCGATCCCCCACGCGGCCGCGGCCAGCAGGCCGACCTGCAGCAGGAGCAGACTGCCCGGGTCTCCGGTGATGTCGATGAGGATTCGCCACACCGCGCTCATCACCGGCGCATGCCAATCGGAGTACGGGATCTTTCCGGTTGCCTGCAGGTACTGATCGGCGATATCGACGTTGACCCGACCGGGCCAGAACAGGCGCAGGAAGATAAACGACCATGCGACGGTGAAGAGAGCAAGCAGCAGGTCCCATGCCAACGGGGACGTCAGCCACCTGCGAATAGCAGAACGACTCATGAAGCGAAGCGTGCCCGCACCTGCCGGCTCGGCTTCATCCGTGCTGCGTCGGCAAAGATCTCTGCCTCCGGGGCTGAAAACTCTCGGTCCGCGGGAGCAGTCTGCTGCGGCGTCTGACGCTGCGTGACGGGTCGACCGGTCACCGCGGGCAAGCTGAGATAGACCAGTCGGGAAGTCTCGCGGCGAGCCCTGCGCAGACCGTCCAAGGTCAGGCCGACGCTGCCGAGCAGGAACGCCAGCCCCATGAGCGCGGTGGCAAGAATCGCAGTCGGGAACCTCGGCACGAGCCCGGTCTGCCAGAACTCCCACACCACGGGCAGACCGAAGACCAGCGACAGGGCGGCGAGCACGACCGTCAGCGTGCCGTAGAACAGGCGGGGTCGTTCGTGGCGGACGAGAGCCGAGATGAGCCCGAGGATGCGGAACCCGTCCTTGAAGGTCGAGAGTTTCGACTCGCTTCCGTCGGGTCGGTCACGGAAGTCGACGGCCACCTCGGTGGTGGGAAGGCGCAGCGACATCGTGTGCACGGTCAGCTCGGTCTCGATCTCGAACCGGCGGCTGATCGCGGGGAACGACTTGACGAAACGGCGGGAGAAGACGCGGTAGCCCGAGAGCATATCGGACACCTGCGAACCGAAGAGCCACCCGGTCAGCCGGTTGAACATCTTGTTCCCGGCTTCGTGGCCGGGACGGTAGGACGTGGTCTCCTGATTGTCCTGGCGAACACCGAGCACGTGGTCGTAAGGGCCGGAGATCAGGGTGTCGATCATCTCGGGCAGGTGGGCCGCCTCGTAGGTATCGTCGCCGTCGATCATCACGTAGATATCGGCATCGATGTCGGCGAAGGCGCGGCGGACGACATTGCCCTTGCCGGGGACGTTCTCCTTGCGCACGATGGCACCGGCTTCGGCAGCGCGCTGCGAGGTGCGATCGCTCGAGCAGTTGTCATAGACGTAGACCGTGATGCCCGGGACGGCGGCCTTGAGGTCGCCGACGACCTTGGCGACGGTGATCTCCTCGTTGTGGCAGGGAACGATCGCCGCGATCCTGCTCGATTCTTCGTACATTCATCGGTCCCGTCGTGGAGCTCGTCCGCCTGCCGGTACACCGGGCAAGCGAACCTGTCGATCAACCACAGGTACGCCCCGGATATGGACATCGGGTTACGTCGGAGGAAAATGCTGCTGGATTCTGCCCCGACTTCGACCGCCGTTCACCGTCTCGTCATCTCTGCCGCCGTGGCGGTCGAGATCAGTTGACACCGAAGAGAGCAACAACGCCCTTCCCCGCCCCAGTGAGTTCTTCGTCACGATGGGTCGCCAATGCGTCCTTTTATGACATCTCATGACGCCGCCGAGGCGATTCCTTGTCATCCTGAATCGTCGGCCCTACTGGACCGTAGACCGACCCATCCCCAAATCTCTGCCGTCCACCACCGTGCGCGGCATTCGTCAACCACACGAGGAGGCGCCTGTGATCGAACTGCGCGCACTGCGGAAGGTGTTCGGAGAGACCGTCGCCCTGGAGGAGATCGACCTCTCGGTCCCCGCCGGAGAGATCCACGGCATCGTCGGCCGCTCCGGCGCCGGCAAGTCCACGCTCATCCGCTGCCTGACGGGGCTCGAGTCCCCCACCTCCGGGACGGTGTCGATCAACGGCGTCGACCTCACGAACCAGTCCGGTGCCGGACTGCGCGAGGCCCGTCGCAGCATCGGCATGGTGTTCCAGCACGTCAACCTCCTCGACTCGAGCACCGCGCTGAAGAACGTGGCCCACCCGCTCAAGATCGCCGGCGTGCCGAAGGCCGAACGCCTGGCCAAGGCCCGTGAGCTCCTCGAATTCGTCGGTCTCGGCGACCGAGTCGACAACTATCCGGCTCAGCTCTCGGGAGGACAGAAGCAGCGCGTCGGCATCGCCCGAGCCCTGGCCGCAGAGCCGAAGGTGCTGCTGTGCGATGAGCCCACCTCGGCATTGGATTCGACGACGACGGATCAGATCCTCGGCCTCATCCGCTCGCTGCGCGACCGCCTGGGCATCACCGTCCTCATCATCACCCACGAGATGTCCGTCATCCGCGAGATCTGCGACTCGGTGACGCTGCTCGCCGACGGCCGCGTGGCCAAGACCGGGAAACTCGCCGAGGTCATCGCCGAGCCCGGATCGGTCCTGGCCAAGGATCTCGTCCCCCTGCCTCCGGTCAGCCTCGTTGACGGGGCGAGCCGCCTCGTCGAGGTGTCCCTGGCCGGCACCGACTTGCCCACCGTGCTCACCGCCGCGCGAAATGCCGGAGCGAGCGCCGAGGCGATCCTCGCCGGAGCCGTGGAGACGATCGAAGGCCGCCAGGTCGGTCGGCTGCGCTTCTCCGTCGACTCGGCCGAACAGGCGAGAGAGCTGATCAGCGCCCTGAAAGCCGATGGAATCTATGCGGAGGAGGCTGCCTGATGAACGATCCCACATGGTTCGACAACCCGGCGATCACCGATCAGATGTGGCCGGCCACCATCGAGACTCTGCTCATGACGGCCTGGTCGACCGGACTCGCCGTCCTCTTCGGACTGCCCTTGGGAATCTGGCTGTTCACCGCGTCGAAGGGCGGGCTGAACTCGAACCCGGTCGTCTACCGGGTGCTGTCCTTCATCGTCGACATCACGCGCTCGATCCCCTTCATCATCCTCATCATCGCCCTCATCCCCTTCGCCCGATTCGTCGTCGGCTCGGCGCTGGGTTGGCAGGCGACCGTGGTGTCACTGACGATCGGCGCGATCCCCTTCTATGCCCGTCTGGTCGAGAACTCGCTGCGCGAGGTCTCCGAAGGCAAGATCGAAGCCGCACTGATGATGGGCGCCTCGAACGGCCAGGTGATCCGTCAGGTCTACGTTCCCGAGGCTCTGCCCGGTCTCATCGGAGCAGCCACGGTCACCTCGGTGACGCTGGTGTCCTATACCGCGATGGCCGGTGCCGTGGGCGGCGGCGGTCTGGGTGCGCTGGCGATCTCCTACGGCTATCAGCGCTACCAGGCGGACACAATGATCGCCTGCATCATCGTTCTCGTCCTCGTCGTCACGATCATCCAGTTCATCGGCGATCGGCTGGCCCGCACGGTCGACCACCGGTGAGCCGCCTCGGCGGCGTCGATCACGTCCGGCGCGGCGACGGAACTCCCAGTTAAGTGTGCTCAGATTGTCCGAATCGGCGACGAAACCGGCAATCTGCGCACATTTAACGGCCACCACTGCTCATCCCTTTGCACAACACACAGAACACATCAAGGAGAATCATGAAGACCAAGCTCATTGCGATCGCGGCCAGCGCGACTCTGCTGCTCTCGGGCTGCGGACTCGTCGGCGGCGGCACGGATTCCGTCGGCGAGAAGGACGGCGACATCACGAAGCTCACCGTGGGTGCGACCCCGGTGCCGCAGGGCGACATCCTGCGCTACGTGGATGAGAACCTCGCCGAGGATGCCGGCCTTGACATCGAGGTCACCGAGTACACGGACTACACGCTGCCGAACAAGGCGCTCAACGACGGCGACATCGACGCGAACTACTTCCAGCACAAGCCGTACCTCGACTCTGAAGTCGAAGGCCAGGGCTACGAGATCACCGGCTTCGAGCCGATCAACCTCGAGCCCTTCGCGCTGTTCTCGAAGGACATCAAGGACGTCAAGGACATCCCGAAGAACGCCAAGATCGGCATCAACAACGATCCGTCGAACCAGGGTCGCGCGCTGAAGATGCTCGAAGACGCGAAGCTCATCACCCTCAAGGACGGCGTGGACGCGGTCGACGCGAAGCTCTCCGACGTCGAGGACAACCCGAAGAACGTGAAGTTCGTCGAGGCCGACGCCGCGCAGCTGGCTCGCACCCTCGAAGACGTCGATGCTTCGGTCATCAACGGCAACAACGCCCTGGAAGCCGGTCTGAGCCCGGCCAAGGACGGCATCCTGCTGGAGAAGGCCGAGGACAACCCGTACGGCAACTTCCTCGCCGTGGGTACGGAGAACAAGGACGACGAGAACATCAAGAAGCTCGACGAGCTGCTCCACTCCCCCGAGGTGAAGAAGTTCATCGAGAAGAAGTGGGCCGACGGCTCCGTCCTCCCCAGCTTCTGACCCCAATTGCTACCTGACGGCGGCCCAGCAACCTCGCGCGAGGTTGCTGGGCCGCCGTCGGGTTGTTTGGGTACGAAACGCCTCTCGATTCGCGGGGAACCGCGATGACGGAGGAGACTGGTCGTTACCGAAGACCACAATGGCGCCTTCGTCAATTTGACGTACTTCCACGATGGCGGCACGCGTCGTCTCCCGCTGGGGAGAGAACGGAACGATTCGATGACCACACGAACTCTGCAGCTTTTCGCTTCGTCAACGTTGACCGCTTTGGCAGTAAGCGGCTGCGCTCCGGGTGAGGCTCAGTCGTCGGACGACAGCGACTCCCACACCGAGGCTTCAACAGAATCAGCGAACGTCTCTGACCGCCAGCGACTCGAAGAGCAGCTCAAGGATCTCGAGGACCGCTGCGACGCGAGAGTCGGAGTCAGCGCATTTGATACCGAGTCCGATGAGTCAGTCGACTACCGAGCAGACGAGCGCTTCGGCTTCGCTTCCTCACTCAAGGTGTTCGCTGTCGCCGAACTCCTCGACCGCACGTCACCGAAAGAAATTGAGAAGAACGTGTCCTGGACTCAGGCCGATGTCGATGAGGCCGGATGGACACCGGTGACGCAGAAACACGTCGACGACGGACTGCCGCTCGACGACGTTGCCGAGAGCGCGCTGAGGGTCAGTGACAACCTGGCGATGAACATCGTGCTCGACGAGCTCGGCGGGCCCGAGGCCCTCGACGACGCGCTGGAGAAGTCCGGTGATATGACGACCGAGGTCACAGACGAAGAGCCGGAGCTCAACGACGTCAAAGATGGCAGCAGGGACAACACCACCACTCCGGCCGCATTCACCAACGATCTCCACCGCCTCCTGGACCCGCAACAGCTCTCGGACGATGATCGCAGGGTGCTCTTCGACTGGATGTCGGCGAACGAGACCGGCGACCCGCTCATCCGCGCAGGCGCACCCGAGGGATGGGTGGTCAGGGACAAGTCGGGGCACTCGGATGCGATTCAGAACGACATCGCAGTGGTCACGCCTCCCGATCGCCACCCCATCGTCATCTCAGTGATGACAGAAACCGATGACCCCGAATCAGAGGACGGACCAGCCCTGGTCGCTGCCGTCGCCGAGGTGGCGCTTACCGAATTCGAATGAAGCCAATCCTCTCCAATTGCTACCTGACGGCGGCCCAGCAACCTCGCGCGAGGTATCTGAGCCGCCGTCAGGTTGTTTGGACACGCGGCAGCTCGCCTCCTATCCCCTTCGAGATCCCCGTACCCGGACGGTTGAGTCGATGAAACAATGCGAACAGACACACCCGTCGCTGACGAACAACTGGTCTCTCAAGGAGGAGCACATGACACGAATCGGTTTCATCGGAGTCGGAGAGATCGCCTCGGCGATGGTCGAAGGTCTTGCCGACAGTGAGGCGAAACCCGACTTCCAATTCTTCCTCTCCCCACGCAATGCAGAACGCGCGGCGAAACTCGCTGACTCAATCGAGTCCGCCACGGTCTGCCAGAGCAATCAGGACGTCATCGACCGCAGCGACCTCATCGTCCTCGCAGTCCTGCCGCAGCAGACCGACGCAGTCCTGAACGATCTCGACATTCCTGCCGAAAAGACCCTGGTCAGCGCCGTCGCTGGAATCTCAACAACCACGCTCGGAAACCATCTTCCGCATTCCCCGACGATCGTGCGCGTCATCCCCCTGCCCGCCGTCCGCGAGCGCAAGGGAGTCACCGCCGTATACCCGGCCAATGACGCGGTCGAAGGGCTGCTGAGTCACCTCGGCGGATCGGTGACCGCAGCGGACGAGACGATGTTCTCCACGCTCTCAGCGGTGACGGCGACGATGTCGGCGCACTTCGCGTTCCTCCAGACGATCACCGCGTGGCTGGTCGACCGCGGCTGGGATCAGGCGGATGCCGACCACTTCATCCGCGGCCAGTTCGTCGGACTCGGCACCACTCTTGCTCAGACAGACGAGCCCATCGACAACCTGGTCGCAGCTCACGAGACCCCGGGCGGCCTTAACGAAATGCTCAATAACGAGTGGATGAACGAGGCCAACCGCAACTCCCTGGCGGCAACTCTCGACGCGGTGTTCGACCGCGTCACGAAGTCCGACTGACCCCCAGAACTACCTGACGGCGGCTCAGCAACCTCGCGCGAGGTTGCTGAGCCGCCGTCAGGTAGCAATTACGTATCAGAAGAGGCCGGTGATGTTGCCGTCCTCGGTGACGTCGATCTTGAGTGCCGAGGGTTCCTTCGGGAGGCCCGGCATCGTCATGATGTCGCCAGCGATGACGACGATGAACCCAGCGCCGGCCGACAGCCGCACGTCCTTGACCTCGATGATGTGGTCGGTCGGCGCCCCACGCAGGCTCGCGTCTGTCGACAGCGAGTACTGCGTCTTCGCGATGCACACGGGCGCATCGCCGTAGCCCTCATCCGTGAACTGCTTGAGCTTCCGTTTCACCTTGGCCGGCAGATCGACGTCCTTGGCCTGGTAGATCCGCTGCGCGATGGTGCGGATCTTCTCCTCCAACGGCCGGTCGAGGTCATAGCTGTATCGTGCCCGCGACGCCGGATCGGCAGCAGGAGCCTCGGCATCCCCGGAGGCGGTGCCGGCGACGAAGACCGAGCCGTCATCGACAGCGGCCCCGGCATTGCCGATGCCGCCGGCGGCCTCAACGACCGCCTCGGCCAGAGCGAGCGCGCCCTTGCCGCCGTCGGCCCAGTGCGTGGACTCCACAGCCGCAACCCCAAGACCATCCAGGTGGTTGATCGCCGCGGCCATCTCCTCGTCGGTGTCCGTGGGGAACCGGTTGAAGCACACGACGGGCGTCAGTCCGTAGATCTCGCGCAGGTTCCGGCAGTGCAGCTCGAGGTTGCTCATGCCCTCCAGCACCGCACCAACATCAGCCGAGTTCACATCCTTCACGTCGACTCCCCCGTGGTACTTCAGGGCCCGCAGCGTCGCGACGACGACCACGGCCGAGGGCCAGATCCCGGCGGTGCGGCACTTGATGTCGAGGAACTTCTCGGCCCCGAGGTCGGCACCGAATCCGGCCTCCGTGACGACCCAGTCCCCCAGCGCCAGCCCGGCCTTTGTCGCGAGCAGACTGTTGCAGCCGTGGGCGATATTGGCGAACGGTCCGCCGTGGATGAACGCCGGCGAATGCTCCAAGGACTGCACGAGGTTCGGCGCCAGCGCATTGCGCAGCAGCGCCGTCATGGCCCCTGCCGCCCCGATGTCCGCGACGGTGATAGGTTCGCGCCCCCTACTGTGAGCGAGCACGATCCGTCCCAGCCGTTCCTTGAGGTCGGACAACGAGGTGGCCAGGCAGAACACCGCCATGACCTCGCTGGCGACGACGATGTCGAAGGCGTCCTCGCGCGGCACTCCCCCATTGAGCCCGCCGAGCCCGACGACGACGCCGCGCAGTGCCCGGTCGTTGAGGTCGACGACGCGGCGGAGGTGGATGCGTCGCGGGTCGACGTCGAGGTCGTTGCCGAAGTGGATGTGGTTGTCGAGCATCGTCGCGGCAAGGTTGTTCGCCGCAGCGATGGCCGCGAAGTCGCCGGTGAAGTGGAGGTTGATGTCCTCCATCGGCACGACCTGCGCGTATCCGCCGCCGGCCGCCCCGCCCTTCATTCCGAAGACCGGGCCCATGCTCGGCTCCCGCAGCGCCAGCACGGCCTTGCCGACCTCGGGTTTCGACCGCGCGAGTTCGTTGAGTCCATCGGCCAGGCCGATGCTCGTCGTGGTCTTTCCCTCTCCGGCCGGGGTCGGGCTCATGGCAGTGACGAGGATGAGCCTGCCGTCCGTGGCGGACTCGGCTGCCTGATCGAGGACGTCGATCGGCACCTTCGCCTTCGTCCATCCGTGAGGAATGATGTCCTTCGCGTCGAGACCCAGCCCAGCGGCGATATCGACGATGGGATCGAGCTCGGCGCTGAGCGCAATATCCATATCTGTGGTCATAAGGCCATCATGCCCGTTCTGCGAGATTTTGTGACCATCACTGACCCGAGAATTCGCGCAATGTGCACTGAGTTCCGCCCACCGCAACATCGAATTCGCCCAGGCGGCTGACCGCTCACCCCGCATACTCCGAGCACTCCGGACATCGGGTCATGAGGTCGTGCCGACAACCGCGAACGTGGAGGAGGAACTTCTCCGCTGAGTCCAGCGAGGTCCGCTGCGCCCGAATCGCCGACAGGCGAGCAGCGATCACCGAGGCACGCTCCGCCTCACCGCGATGCAGGATCGCCCGGATCTCGGCAAGGCTCATGCCCACGCTCTGACACGACAGCACGATCCGACACCGGCTCAGATGCTCATCCGAATACTCACGGTGCCCGGCTGCAGTCCGGTCCGCCACGACGACGCCTTCATCCTCCCAGTGCCTGAGCACATGCGCGGCCGTTCCCAGCTGCGCTGCCGCATCCCCGATCTTCATGACTCCATGATGACACCTTGACTTCAGGTTGACCTGAAGTTCTACCGTCGATTCATGACAACGCCAACAGATCGCAGCCCCGCCATCCGCATCTCCACTGACCACATCACCTTGAGCGACGGCGCCGAGGTGGCCACCACGACCCTCGAACCGACCCTCCATAACAACGGCCAGGACCGCCTCGGCGAGGTCATCATCTGTCACGGAACCCCGTGGTCATCCCGAATGTGGCTGCCGCTTGCCCGCGAACTCGCGCAGACGAATCGCGTCCGCCTGTGGGATATGCCCGGATACGGCGACTCGATTCCCGCCACATCCGGCAAGTCCATCCCCGATCCCTCCACCACGTCGGCACAGCCGACGGACGATCCCCTCGCCGAGGCGGCCCTCGCCGTTGATCTCATCACCCAACGTCGTCGACTGGCCGAGCTCATCGACTGCTGGGACGTGTCGAATCCCCACGTCATCGCCCATGACATCGGTGGTGCTGTCGCGCTCGGCGCGCACCTGCTCGAGGGCTGCGATTTCGCGTCGTTGTATCTGCTCGACATCGTCACTCTCGACCCGTGGGGCTCACCGTTCTTCCGCCTCGTCGCCGAGAACGAAAAGGTCTTCACCGCCCTCCCACCTCGCCTCCATCGCGCCTTGGTCCGCGAATACATTTCCGGGGCGGCTGCCACGCCAGCCGACGAATCTCCGTCGGGCGAAGCCCGTTCGAGTCTCAGCGAGGAATGGATCGCCGCACTCAGCGCACCCTGGCGCACCGACGCCGGTCAAGCTGCGCTCTACCGGCAGATCGCTGCGCTTCGCCCCGAGCACACGGCGCCCATCGTCGACCGCCTCGGCGAGGTGCGCTGCCCGGTCCGCATCGGATGGGGTGAGGACGATCCGTGGATTCCGGCCGACCAAGCCGATCGCCTCGCCGAGGCGCTGCCCGGAAACCCGCACGTGACCCGTTTCCCGCGCTCGGGCCACCTCGTACCGCTTGAGGCACCGCACGATCTCCTCGCCGACGTGACCGCTTGGCTCGACGTGTGAGAGTCGTGTGCGCGAAGATGGCGGTATGCGCGCATTCGACGAGCTCGTCACCGAGGCACAATCCCCCGATGTCACCGGCTGGGGGTTCGGCTGGCTCGATGGGCGCGCCACCGAGGAGCGACCACCGTGGGCCTACTCGACTCTGCTCGCCAGGCGGTTGTCGACGGCAACGGCGGCCCTCGATATCGATACCGGCGGCGGTGAGGTCATCGACGAGGCACCGGTGTTGCCGCCGCGCATGGCGGTGACCGAGTCGTACCGCCCCAACATCGCCGTGGCCCGTCATCGGCTCGGTCCGCGTGGCGTCGACGTCGTCGAGTCCGACCCGCACAGACTGCCGTTCGCCAACGGCAGCTTCGACCTCGTCACTTCCCGACATCCCGTGAGCCCCACCTGGTCGGAGATCGCCCGCGTGCTCGTCCCCGGCGGCACCTATCTCGCCCAGCACGTCGGTCCGGCCTCGGCGTTCGAGCTCATCGAGTTCTTCCTCGGACCGTTGCCGGAAAATCGCCGCTCACGGCACCCGCAGACCGAATCCGAATCCGCCGAGGCGGCTGGACTCACGGTCGAAACGCTGCGCACCGCGCGCTGCCGCATGGAGTTCTTCGACGTCGGTGCGATCGTGTGGATCCTGCGCAAATGTCCGTGGTGGGTGCCCGATTTCTCGGTTGCCGACTATCTTCCGCAGCTGCGTGAGCTAGATGCCGGGATGCGTAGGGGTGAACCCTTCGTTGCCCATTCGACTCGGCACCTCATCATCGCGTCAAAGCGCTGAGGCAGCCCCGCGCTAACACACCGAGTCCCCGAGGCACCCCACTCGATCACGAAGTCGAAGCGCCACCCACCCGGAATCGTTCCGGCACACTGCTGGCTCCCGTTGCGAGGTCGGCCGCGAACTCACCGAGCAGCGGCGCGAACTTCGCCCCGTGCCCCGAACAGGCCGACACGATGACCAGGCCATCCACCTCGTCGATGACGAAGTCCTCGTTCGGGGTGTTCGTGAACAGGCACGTGGTCTCCGCATACGGTTCCGGAATGAGTCCCGGCAGGTTCCGCTTCGCATAGTCGATCATCCGGGTCCGCATCTCCTCGGTGATCTGTCCGTCCTGGTCGAGCGCAGATGCGATCACCTTCCCACCGTTGAACTGCGCGAACTTCTGCCCTGCAAAGCCGGCATCCCGCCCACCGGGCAGTCCGTAGGTGAACATCTCACCGGATTTGTGGATGAACGTCGGCCAGGGCGTACTCGGCCGCCCATCTTCGCCGGCATCGCGATACGGCATGTGGAAGGCCTGCTCCTGCCGCACTTCGAATGTCGGCAACGCCTCAAGAAACGCTTGCGGAAGACCCAGATCGCCGAGGAGGTCGGGCAGCCACCCGCCCGCAGCGACGATGAGGCGGTCGCCCTCCACGGATTCCCCTGTCGCCGAGGTGACACGGAAGTCGCCCGCGGATCGTCGGGCCACCTCGGTGACGGTCCAATCATTGAGGGTCCGAGCCCGCCCGGTGTCCACCGCACGGTCGAGCATGGTTGTCACCGTGGTCTCGGCGTCGATGACGCCAGCGTCGGGGTGCCACAGGACGTCGGTGTCGAAGGCGAACTGCGGCCACCTTTCGGCGGCTCGTTCCGGGTCGAGGACCTCGTACTCAACGCCGATTTCATCGAAGATCTCGGCGAGCAGATCAGTATGCCGGGCGTCGCCGAAGTCGAGCGCTCCCGTGCGAGTGATCAGCTCAGTTCCCGATTTCGCTTCGAGGTCGTCCCACAGCTGCCGGGCGCGCACCACGAGTTCGGTGTAGAGACGATCCGGGTAGGCGTACCGGAAGATGCGGGCCGAGCCGTGGGAGCTGCCGCGGTCGTTGGCCGGGGCATGCCGTTCGAGCACAGTGACGTCCTCGCCGCGCGCGGTCAGGGAATACGCGGCTGCGGCACCGGCCAACCCTGCTCCGATGACGATGTGATGGGTCATAATAGGACTCCTCAAGAGGTGGTTGGGTGGTGGCGGCCTCCCCTCGCACTTCTACTGCAGCTTCAGGTCGGTCACACAGGTGGGCCCATCGCTCTTCGTCGAAAATTCGGTCGTACCGGTCTTTCCCTCGGCGGTGACCTCGATGGTAGCGGTGATGCCTGACGGTACCCAGAAGCCCACAAAACCATTGTCGAACGTCGTCGTCGACTCATCGACCACCGTTTCGCCTGTCGCCGAATCGGTGATCATCACTTCGACGCCCTTCCCGCTCAACTCGCCCAGACAGGTCGTGAGGCTGTGGTAGAAGCAGTCGTGTGTCTCATCGACGAAGGGAGCGATGGACACGTAGCTCTTCCCCTCCGGCAATGTCATCGTCGCCTCCTTCTGCCCGTCGGTGAGGACGAGTTCGTCCGGTTGCACCGAGGCCATGAGGTCGGTGGGCCTTTCGTCCACGGGGAGGCGATCGAGATGATCGATGACCCCTGTGACGTCTGAGTCGGCCAGATCGAGATCCGCAAGCAGCGCTTCGGCCGAAACCGGCTGCACTGCCGCAGACTCTGCTGAATCTGCGGATGATTCACTGCCCGGTCCCGGAGCAGAACACCCGGTCAGTGCAAGAACGAGGGCAGCAGCCCCCACCACGAGTCGCGTCGTTTTCATATATATCCCCATGTCACTACGGGTGCAGAGCACCTATGTCATCTTGGCAACCATACCCTTAAGGGGTATAGGGTGACCGTGGCGGGTCCAAAGGATGGGATGCCGTGAAATGTTCCCATCAGCCGCCGAGCGAATCCGACACGACCGTCTCACAGAACCAGGAGACCATTCATGAAGAAGCTCAATCCGACCTCCCGATTCACGGCACTCGCCGCAGCACTCGGACTGGCATTGGCAGGCTGTTCGACTGCGAAGGATGACACCCAGGCACCCGACGGCGATGGGTCGCACGGCAGTCACGAGTCCGCATCGAACGAATCCAGCGGATCCGATCACGAAGACATGGACAGCAGCGAATCCGAACACGAATCAGGTGGCCACGAAGGGCACGCTGCCGATGGCGGCGACCCACCGGAGGGAATCGCGAAGGCCGCCGACCCGAAATTCGACCTCGGTGACACAGTCGTCCTCTCTGCCGATCACATGCCGGGGATGAAGGACGCCGAGGCAACCGTCTCCGGCGCCTTCGACACGACAACCTATTCGATCAGCTATACCCCGACCGATGGCGGAGATCCGGTCAAGGATCACAAGTGGGTCGTCCACGAAGAGCTTGAGGATCCGGGCAGAGCGCCGCTGAAGAAGGGCGCGAAGGCCACCGTCAATGCCGACCATATGCCCGGAATGAAGGGCGCCGAGGCGACCATCGACTCAGCGACCGACGAGACCGTCTACATGGTCGATGTGAAGACAGATGAGATGGAGATGACGAACCACAAATGGGTCGTCGAAAGCGAGATGACATCCGCGAAGTGAGGCGTGGTTTCACCAAGTCCGTCCGAATCGCGCGAGGCAGTGCCAGGCCTTCTTCAACTGCTGCCCGTCGAGATCCCACGCCCGGCGGGCGCGTGCGATATCGATGGGCCTCAGCTGCGCTGAATTCCCCATAGTCTCGGCGATCCGCTGCGCGAGATCCGCCACGTCCTGTCCCCGATACTCCGGATGTGCGGCGATCTCGGCAACCTCGGCGACATAGCCCGGATGAGTCTCGACGGCGAGACCACAGAGGTCCGCCGTCTCCAGCACCGCGTGATCGGCGAAGCTGGGATCGATCACCAGCACTTCGACGTCTTCGGGCACCTTGACCCCGCCGTGGACATGAGCCTCGATGTAGTGGTCGAGACGGTCGACGATCCCGCATCCCTGGGCAGCAGCCTGGTCGGCAGCCCGCTCGTCACGACGATAGTCGGCAATGAGCCTCATCCGGTCAGCAACCCCGAAGAGCTCCGGCTCGAAGGTGCTGTCC
This sequence comes from Brevibacterium sp. OS20, assembly GCF_056837565.1. Classification (NCBI taxonomy): domain Bacteria; kingdom Bacillati; phylum Actinomycetota; class Actinomycetes; order Micrococcales; family Brevibacteriaceae; genus Brevibacterium; species Brevibacterium sp. OS20. The sequence goes on from NZ_CM166367.1 coordinate 3,102,438, forward strand.
GGGTAAGCGAACGTCGCCCGCGCAAGGACCTCCGGACGGAGACGCAGGTAGGCAGACCCGAACCGCGGTGCCGGCCCAAAGGGGTCGCCGTCGAGGTCAAGTGCCCCATAGACCGGTCGGTGGTGCACCTCCACATGGTCATAGGCTCCACCGAAGATTCTCTGCTCCCAGAGCCACCGGTCGCCGCCGGGGAATGCCGTCAAACCGCCATTGCTCGTGCCTGTGGCGAACTGGGAAAGATACTGTCCCTGCTCGAGAATCGACTCGAGCACCCTGGCCTCAGAGGCGTCATCACCGGGATGGAAATGCAGTGCCACCCGCGCCCCGACCGGCAGCTCGTGCCCTGGCGCGGAACGTGCTCGGATCCAGTGAAGTGCTGTTGCGGCTGGGTCCGATTGCGTCATCGTTCTTGGTTCGGCAACATCCCCGCGGCCTCGACAGCGCTGCGGACGATCTCCTCGAGACCGAACTCGGCCTTCCAGCTCAGCAAGGCGGAGATACGGGTGACGTCGGCGACCAGCGCCGGTGGGTCGCCTGCGCGACGCTCGCCCATTTCGGGGACGATGTCACGGCCGGTCACCTCGGCGATGGTGTCGATGACTTCCTTCACCGAGGCGCCGGTTCCGGTGCCGACGTTGAACACGGTCTCCGTGGTGCCGCCGGTCCTCATGTAGTCGAGGGCGGCGATATGCGCCTCGGCGAGGTCCTTGACGTGGACGTAATCGCGGATGCATGTGCCGTCGGGTGTGTCGTAGTCGTCACCGAAGACGATCGGCGCCTTGCCGTCCTTCAGCCGTCCGAGCACGATCGGGATGAGGTTCATGACGGCGGTGTCGGCGAGTTCGTTCCAGCCGGCACCGGCCACGTTGAAGTAACGCAGCTTCACGGCGTTGAACGTGGTTCCCCGCATCGTGGAGGCGGTGATCTGGTTATCGATCATCCACTCGCCGATGAGCTTCGTCTGGCCGTAGGGGTTGATGGGACGGCAGTCGAGGTCCTCGGCGACCATGTCGACATCCGGCATGCCGTAGGTCGCGGCTGAAGAGGAGAAGACGAGCGATTCGATGCCGGTCGCTTCAACGGCGGCGAGGATGTTCGTCAGGGCACCGATGTTCTGCCGAAAGTACATGACCGGCTCTTCGACTGACTCACCGACCTGCTTCTTCGCGGCGAAGTGGATGATCGAGTCCACGCTGTGTTCCTTGATCGCGGACACCAGTCGTTCCTCGGCGTCGGATGCGGCCAGGTCGAGGTTGACCACAGGCAGGCCCTCGACGCGAGCGCCGATGCCGGTAGAGAAATCATCGACGACGAGCACATCGTCGCCGCGCTCGGTGAGCAGCCGCACCACGTGCGAACCGATATATCCTGCCCCTCCGGTCACCAGAACTGCCATTGGCCGCGTCCTCCTTCGTCTCGTCGACACGTCGGTATCAGAATACGCGTTCGGGTGTCCGAGTTCAGATTCGGTCTGAAAGCCCCGTGAGGAAAGCTTCGGAATTCGCCGTCGCCCTAGCCAGACCGAATCGGCCCTGCCACAGTGGGAAAATGCACATCCTCCTTATCTGCGACCCCGGGCCCCCGAGCCGCCGCGTAGCTTCGTTCAAGGACGAATTTGCCGAACTCCTCCGGCAGGATTTCGAGTCGGATGTGACTGTCGATGTGTGCACAGAGGCGCTCCGGGTCCAGGCCGACCACCGACTGGAGCTGACGACTCTCGACGCGATCGTCGACCGCTATGCCGCTGCGGATCTCGTCATCATGCTCACGGACATTCCGCGCCACACCCAGGGCAAACCTCTGATCGCCGAGGTGCTTCCGGCGCGCAACATCGCCGTGATCTCCTACCCCACCCTCGGCGCACTGACGACGAAGCGTCGTCTGCTGAAGATCTATATGAGCTGCGTCAATCAGCTCCTGCCCGAAGGTCACCTGCCGGCGAAGACGCATCGCCTGCCGCGCTGGGGCAGATGGTCGAGCCGCTCCGAGTCGGGCCGCCGCACCCTTCACGCTCATACATTCACGGGCGGACCCCGCCTCGTCCTAGGCATGACCATGGCCAATGAGCCGCTGCGGATGGCCCGCAGGCTCTCACGAGCCATGGCCGCAGCCGCTGCCACAGGAGCATTCGGCATCTTCTACAGCTCCATCTGGCAGATGTCCCACCATCTGTCTACCGTCCGTCTCATCTCGATCGGCGCCATCGCCATCGCAGTCATGGTCGGCTGGCTGATCACGATCAACCGCCTCTGGGATCGCCCGGTCAATGAACGCCTTGCTCAGGTCGTCTTCTACTACAACCTGTCCACCGTACTCACTCTCATCATCTGCGTGACGGGCCTCTACGCTTTGTTGGTCATCGGCATCCTCACCGGTGGACTCATCGTCATCGACCCCGAGTTCATGGCCCAGACGATCCACCGGCCCGAAGCCCGCCTGACGAACTACCTCGACATTGCGTGGCTGAGTGCGGCGATGGGCGTCGTCGCCGGCGCACTCGGCTCAAGCTTCGACAGTGACATCGACCTGAAGAATCTCACTCACGCCCAGCGGCTGCGCTCTCGCGTCTATATCGCCCAGGACGACGAGACCGGTAGAAACTGACGGGGGTTCCGTCCCGGTCAGGGCGGCGTTATGGTGGCGACAGACTCCGGATTCACGTGTAACCGGAGAGATTGGAGCAAGAATCATGACACAGTCAGTGACAGTTCCCGATCCTCATGGCTCAGAGAAGACCGCTCGCGAGAACGCCGAACGCGGCTTCATCGCCTCCGACGCCCTGACCAAGAACCTCCAAACGGTCCTGGTCGACTTCATCGCTTTGAGCCTGACTGCCAAGCAGGCGCATTGGAATATCGTGGGCACGAACTTCCGCGACCTCCACCTCAACCTCGACGAGGTCACGGACATCGCCCGCGCAGGCAGCGATGAGATCGCCGAGCGCATGCGTGCCCTCCACGCCTCTCCGGACGGTCGCCCTGCGGTGATCGCCGAACAGACAGGGCTGCCGGAGTTCCCGAACGGTGAGATCAGCACACACGACGCCATCGACCACATGGTCACGTCGATCGAGGCAACCGTGGCATCGATGCGTGACTGCCATGACGAGGTCGATTCGGCGGACCCGACGACCGCCGACATCTTCCACAGCTACATCGCTCAGCTCGAGCAGCAGGCCTGGTTCATCAGCGCCGAGACCCGCACCCCCAAGTGAGTCGCTGCGACTGAGCAGCCACTGTGGTCTTCGGGCCGCCTCCTCGTCCTCACGGTCGGGCAGGCGGCCCTTCGTCGTCGACGCCCGGAACCGTCATCGTCGGCCGTCGATGACGCCGACGAGGTGTTCGGCAATGGCCAGCGCCGAGGTGGCTCCCGGGGAAGGCGCATTCCTGACGAACATCGTCGCTCCCGCCCGATCGATGACGAAATCATCGACGAGTGTTCCGTCCCGGTTCATCGCCTGGGCGCGGATTCCGCGGGTGGCTCGGTAGCCACCGGCTCCAGCGAGGGAGGGGACGTAGCGAGCCGCCTCGGCGACGAATCTCTCAATGGAGAGCACGCCTGGAAGCTCACGGGCAGCGGTGGCCATGTTGCCTGCGGCGAAGCGCCAGAATCCGGGGTCGGCGGCCACGGCCAGGGAATCGGGGATGTTGAGGCCGAGCCCTCGGTAGCCTTCGCGGGAGAAGGAGAGGAAGGCGTTGGGCCCGATCATCAGTCCGCCGTCGATGCGGCGGGTGAAGTGGACACCGAGGAAGGGATACTTCGGGTCGGGTACGGGGTAGATGAGTCCGTTGACGGCATCGCTGTGTGCGGCATCGATGATGAAGTATTGGCCGAAGAAGGGCACCACGGTCGGTGTGCGGGCCTGTCCGGAGCGGGCGGCGAGGCGGTCGGATTGGAGTCCGGCACAGACGATGACGTGGTCGAATTCCTGGGCATCGGCCGGGGTGCGGACGATGGCAGTGTCACGGGCGGTGGGGCCACCTCGGTGATCGACGGTCTTCACCGGGGTGGAGAAGCGCACGCGGCCGCCGTGGGCGCGGAAGTCGGCGACGAGGGCCTCGGTGAGTCCGGAGTAGTCGATGATCGCGGTGTGGGGTGAGTGGAGGGCGGCAAGCCCCTCTGCGTTCGGTTCGATGTCACGCAGGCCGTCGCGGTCGAGCAGGGCGATGTCGGGGACGCCGTTGGCCAGGGCACGGTCGTGGATGGCGTGAAGGCGTTCGACTTCTGTGTCGTCGGTGGCGACGACGACTTTGCCGCATTCGTCGAAGGCGACGTCATGTTTGGCAGCGAAGTCGGTCAGGAGGGAGACGCCTCGGCGGCAGAGGGTGGCCTTGAGGCTGCCGGGTTCGTAGTAGAGGCCGGCGTGGACGACTCCGGAGTTATGACCGGTCTGGTGGGCGGCAGGGTGGTCTTCCTTTTCGAAGAGGGTGACGTCGGCGGAGTCGTGACGGTTGAGGATTTCGCGGGCGACGGCGGCTCCGATGATTCCCGCGCCGATGACTGCCCATCGTGTCTTCTCTGCCATGTCTCAACTCCTTCGTCGGTCTCGGTTGAGTCGACTTTAGGCGACTGCGAGGTGTCTTGTGCCTCCCGTCCACACCACGGAAGTCGTGACCTTGCGGGTCACCGATTGGTCACAAGTCAACCTCGAGCGCGGACTTCTGTACCCCGATCTGTGACAATAGAGTGCAGTCTCAGTGACTCGACTACGACCGTGACACTTTTTCTGAACCACAGAATTCGCCTGGAGTCCATAAGCCTGCCGCCTGGTCGTTTATTGATTCAGGCAGGCACAATGCCGATCACGACGTATAGCCGCAACGCCCACACAAATCTACCTGACCGTAACTATAACGACGAGGTAACTTTTCTTGTGATTCGCTGATTACTTTTTCATTACTCCGTAATGTTGTGAGGGATCTGCCAGGAAACTGCCCGTTTCCGTCCAGGCCATGCTTGGAAATGATCAGGATCCGAACGATGTGGAGAACCATGAAAAAATTGAGAGGCCGGCCCGGAACCGGTCGGAAGATCGCGGTGGGGTCTGTCGCCGCGGCGACGGCAGTGGGACTGACGCTGCTGACGACCTCACCCGGTGCCGCTGATGAACAGAATCCGAACGAAGACTCAGAAGCCTATGGTCAGCTGATCAATGCCGACATCCTGACCGCTGATGCGGTTGATGCTCTCTCGGCGTACAGCAGCTCCCCGTCCAGCACGGACGCGGACAGCACTCCGATCAATGCCGAGGTGCTCCAAGCCATCGGAGTCGAGCTCCCCGGAATCGGCATCCCGCTGATCAGCAACGAGGGCGGCGACGGCCTGCTCGAACTCGGCGAAGCAGGAGCGCTCAATGCCTATGGGCACGCTCCTGCCTACAACGATGCCACGGCCAGCGCCGGCGCAGTCGGGGCAGACGGCGGACTCAATCTCGATGACATCAACAACGGCGAGTACGGCAACGCGAAGGTCGACCTGACCTCGGTGCTCGGCCAGCTCAACCTCGACGGCGTCACCGATCAGGTCGTCGATGAGCTCAGCCTCGAGCTCGGCGCGATCGCGTCGACCGCCAACAGCAACGGCGAAGCCGATGACTCCGAGTACGCCGTCGCCGATGGCATCCTCACGGTCTCGAGCCCCGCAGTGGGCGACCTCTCTGACGCTCTCAATGAGGTCGTCGACGGTGCAGGTGGCACTCTCCAAGAAGTCATCGGCGAAGAGGGCCTGGTCAATGAACTTGCCGGTATCGGGCTGAATCTGGACGTCGGGCTCGCCTCGGTCAATATCGGTGGAGACGACACCCAGGTGTCAGTCGAAGTCCGCGACGCGCTCAACAGCGTCGTCGAGAACGTCGTCAACGAGGCACTTGAAGACGAGGCTGGGATCGTCTCGATCGACCTCGCGAACGGCGACATCAAAATCGACCTCGCGAAGATCGTCAAGGGCGGAGACGCCTCTGACCTCAACGGTCTCGACCCGAACACCCAGGTGCTCACCTCGGACACGATTTCGAAGATCACCGACGCGGTGGCCGATGCCCTCGGTGCACTCTCCGGCAAGGTCAACGAGACCCTGACCGACGCACTCAATGACGTGCATCTCGTCATCGAGCTCCCTGCGAACATCTCCGCACTCGGAATTCCCGCCGTCAACGGCAAGGTCACGGTGGATGCCACACTCGGGCAGCTCGCAGGCACTGATGATTCCGATCCGACTGTCGACACCGATCTGTCAATTGCGGGCGTTCCGGTCGGCAATGTGCTCAATGCCATCACTCAGCCGGTGATCAACGCAGTTCTCGGCATCACCGAACCGCTCATCGGGGGAATCCTCGATTCCACAGCTGATGAAGTCGCTGGTGCTGTGACCGGTATCGTCGATCCGGTTCTCGATACTCTCGACCCGGTCTTCGAGGCACTCAATCAGGTCGTCGATCTGACGATCAACGAGCAGCCGACGGCGAAGGATCCGGCAGAGGAGAGCCAGGTCAAGGGCAACAACGGACCCGGCTTCACCGTCAGTGCGGTGAGCCTGGAGCTGCTCCCAGCCGCCGATGCCATCGACATCAACCTGGCCTCGTCTTCGGTCCGTGCGACCGCGGACGCTCCGGACCCGGGCGATGACGACGCGAACACCAACGCAGCGGCCTCGGCATCGGCTTCGGCCGACGCCGATGGAGACAACAACCCGGCCGCCCAGGCTGCCTCCGAGGCAGCTGCTGACAACAACGCCGACAACACGGCGTCGGCAGCAGCTGACGAGAACGCCGAAGCAGCCGCCGAGTCGGCAGCGACCGAGGACGCATCCTCCGAGGCCTCCGCCGATTCGACAACGGATGAGAATGCTTCGTCGACGGCTGCTTCACAGGCCGCCGCACAGGCTGATAACACCGATGACACGAACGCAGAGGCATCGACGGCCTCGGACGCCAACTCCGCAGCCGCTTCTGAGGCCGCTTCCACCGCTGATTCCTCGAACGAGGCATCCGCAGAGGCAGCAGCCGAGTCTGACGCCAGCGCAGCAGCAGATCCTGATGCTGCCAATGAGGCAGACGCGAATGCCAACGTGAACGCTGCCGCATCGGCCTCGGCTTCGGCCAACGCCGATGACAACAGCAATGCTGTCGCAGAGGCAGCCGCCCAGGCAGCAGCCGACAACGATGCCAACAACACGGCATCGGCAGCAGCTGACGAGAACGCCGAAGCAGCTGCAGAATCGGCCGCCAACGAAGAGGCCTCCTCGGAGACCTCGGCGGACGCCACATCGGATCCGAACGCTTCGGCTCAGCAGGCAGCCAACGCCGCCGCAAATGCCGACAACGAGGATTCGACGAACGCCGATGCTTCGGCCGCCGCTGATGCCAATCCGGCAGCTGCTGCGTCCGCAGCCTCGACCGCGGATTCTTCCTCGGAAGCTTCTGCCAACGCAGCTGCTGACGCCGACGGTGCTGATGACGGAGCCGCGGCAACCGCTTCGGACGATTCTGATGCGAATGCCAATGTGAACGCTGCTGCATCGGCCTCGGCTTCGGCCAACGCCGATGACAACAGCAACGCAGTCGCCGAGGCCGCTGCTCAGGCAGCAGCCAACCCCGACGCTGACTCAGCAGCATCGGCAGCAGCTGACGAGAACGCCGAAGCAGCCGCTCAGGCAGCAGCCAACGAAGAGGCTTCTACGGACACGACTGCTGATGTCTCGTCGGATCCGAACGCCTCGGCACAGCAGGCAGCCAACGCCGCCGCAAACGCCGACAACTCGGATGACAGCAATGCGAAGGCATCTGCCGCAGCCAACGACAACGCCGGGGCTGCCGCTTCGGCAGCGTCGACGGCTGATTCCTCCTCGGAGGCGTCCGCGTCCGCAGCAGCCGACGGCGACGAGGCTGGTGCAGCAGCTGAAGGCGCAGAGGCGAACGCCTCGGCCAACGGCGACGAAGCCAACGCTTCGTCGGCAGACGACGCGAACGAGGCTTCGGCCGATTCGGATCAGGCCGCATCGGCCAACGCCGGATCGTCGGCCAACGCCGGAACCGGAGCAGACGCCTCGGCCGGTTCGAGCACGAATGCCTCGGGCAATGCCGGTGGAGACCTGCCGCGGACGGGTGCCGATGGCCTCCCGGCCATGGTCGGATTCGCCGCGCTGCTCCTCGCCGGTGGTGCCGCAGCGGTGTGGGCAACCCGCCGCTACCGCGCCGGAAAGCACTGAGGGTGACCCAGCTCAGTCAGTGAGCTGAAACCGCGAATGGCGGGGTCGGAGTGAGAACTCCGGTCCCGCCATTCGTCATTCACTCAGCCGACGACCGCGCACTGAAGGCCATCGGACGCTTTCGCTACCGACAGCACTGCCCGCTATCGAATGTGCTCCTCAGACATTCGTTACCTATCGGTAATGAGTCAAAGCTGCCTTGTCACATTTCTGTCATATTTCTCGATGTGACGAACCTCACATTTCGCTGAAGCCTCCGGAGTGGCCACGCACAGTCTTCCGCATGCTGAGACCACGGCCGTTCGACACGAACTCCCAGATCACAGAACTTCCGCTACAGCAAGCGGAAACAAGCGATCCGCTTCCCGTCGTTCGCATGAACCGCAGTTCACTCACAGTTCACCCTCCACCAGCAAAAGAGTCGTCGTTACCTTTCCGTTATCTTTCTGATTACTCTCGCATTATTCGTTCATGACTTTGTAGGGTGTGTGACGTTCGACCAAAACAGCATGGGTACTTGCTGTACGAATCGAACAGTCGACCGTCACGAACGAAAGTTGAGAAGTATGAATAAGCTCCGCAAAGGGCACGTTCCCGTGCGCAGAGCCGCTGCCGGCACCGCCGCAGCAGTAACCGCGCTGGGACTGACCGTCATGGCAACAGCGCCCGGTGCCGCAGCAGTCAACCCCGACCCGAATGAAGATGCCGAGGCATTGGGCCAGCTCGTCCAGTCTGACCTCCTCGACGAACAGCTGGTCGATGCAGCGGGAGCGTACAGCAGCTTCCCCAGTAATCCTGAAGAGGCGAAGACTCCGCTCAACGCCGAGGCCCTCAACGCCATCGACCTCGACCTCGGCAATGGCGTATCGCTGCCTGTCGTCAGCCAGCCAGGCGGCGAAGGTCTCTTGGAGCTCGGCGAAGCAGGCGCTCTCAACTCGTACGGCTATGCCCCCTCCGCGGACAACGCAAAGGCCAGCGCGGGTGCCGTCGGAGAGGACGGCGCTCTCAACCTCGATGACATCAACAACGGTGCTTACGGCAATGCCAACGTCGACCTCACTCAGGTCCTGTCCCAGGCGGGCCTCGACGGCGTCACCGACCAGATTGTCGACGAGCTTTCGCTTGAGCTCGGCGCGGTCGCATCGACAGCAGAAGCCAAAGGCTCCGACGAGGCGACCTCCGAGTACGCCGTCGCCGATGGCGTCCTCACCGTCTCCAGTCCGGCAGTCGGCGACCTGTCCGACTCCCTGAACGAGGTCGTCGACGGCGCGGGCGGCAAGCTCGAAGACGTCATTGCCAAAGAAGGTTTGGCCGACACAATCGGAAACGCCGGCATCGACGTCAAGACCGGCCTTGCCGACATCGAACTCGGCGGCGAGAACACCACCGTCAATGTCGAAGGTCAGGACGCTCTCAACAGCGTTGTCGAGAACATCGTCAATGAGAAGCTCGAAGACAAGTCGGGTCTCGTCTCGATCGACCTCAAGAACGGCGAGATCAAGATTGATCTCGCCAAGGTCGTCAAGGGCGAGAACGGCGAAGACCTCAACAGCCTCGATCCCAACACCCAGGTGCTGACCTCCGAGACCATCGGAAAGATCACCGACGCAGTTGCCGACGCTCTCGGCAGCCTCTCCGGCAAGCTCAACGAGACGCTCAAAGATGCGCTGAACGATGTCCGCGTCGAGGTCTCGCTGCCGGCCAAGGCCACCGCGGTCGGAGTTCCCGCAGCTGACGGCAAGGTCAACATCGACGCCACCCTGGGTCAGCTCGCCGGCACCGGCGAGGGCGACCCGAAGGTCAGCACCGACCTCAAGCTCGCTGGAATCGACGTCGGAGACCTCCTGAACTCCATCACCGGACCCCTGCTCGACCAGCTCACAAGTGTGACCAAGCCCCTGATCGGCCCGATCCTCGACGCTACGGCCGACGAGGTCTCCGGCAGCGTCACCGAGCTCGTCGATCCGCTGCTGTCCGACCTTGACCCGGTCTTCGCCGGACTCAACCAGGTTGTCGATCTGACAATCAATGAGCAGCCGACGAAGAGGGACCCTGCTGAGGACAGCAACGTCAAGGGCACCGACGCAGACGGCTTCACCGTCAACGCGGTCAGCCTCGAGCTGCTCCCGAACGCCGGTGGAGCGCAGGCACAGGCTTCGAATGCCGTTGCCGATATCAACCTGGCCTCTTCCTCGGTCCGGGCGACTGCCGCGGACGATGCTCCGGGCGATGACTCCGCATCCGCTGATGCCGATGACTCCGCATCCGCCGATGCTGATGACTCCGCTTCCGCAACGGCCGACGCTGACGACTCGGCCTCGGCTACCGCAGACGCGAACGATTCCGCCTCGACAACGGCTGACGCCAACGACGCGGCGTCCGCAACTGCCGATGCCGATGATGCCGCTTCCACTACCGCAGACGCGAACGACTCGGCTTCGGCGAACGACGCGGCCAACGTGACCGCCGACGCCGACGATTCCGCTTCGGCGACCGCCGATGCCGACGACTCGGCGTCTGCGACGAACGACGCTGACTCCTCCGCTGCCAGCAACGACGAGGCCTCCGCCTCGGCGAATGCCAGCACGAACGCCAACGCCAGCAACAATGCACAGGCTGACAGCACTGCTGATGCCGGAGCTGCAGCTGACGCGGGCGGCGATCTGCCTCGCACCGGTGCCAACGGCACCATGGCTATCGGAGGGCTTGCCGCGATCCTCGTCGCCGGTGGTGCAGTTGCCATCTACCTGACGCGACGTCACCGCGCGGGTCTCTGAGACCTGACCGTGTGAACGCCGAAACGGCGGGGTCGGAGTGAGAACTCCGGCCCTGCCGTCTGCGTACCCGTCGACTTCGCATCGAAGCCGTTCGTCATTCCCGCGAGTTCGTCTGTCACTCGAACGACGCGGCCAACAAACTCAACGACTACAACCCGCGCCCGGCCTCCCACGGCTCTTCCGAGGCACCGGTGATCAGGGCATTGACCGACATGGCCTGCGCATCCGTGAACGAGGCGATGTAGTCCACGACCGCCCGTGCCCTGCCGCGCCGCACTATCCCGGCCGCGCCTTCCTCCCCCAAAGCCGCAGGGTTGCGCGCATACAGGTCCGAATACTCCTGCGTGGCCGCCTCGACGGAATCGACCAGCCGCCGGGGAATCCGCGTCGCCTCATCCGGGTCGAGCAGCCACTCATGGAATCCCTCGACCAGAGACGCAATGATCCGCGTCTGCCCACGCTGATACACGGCCAGGTCAGACCGCTCGAGCACGAACCGCGCATGCACGAACTTGAGCACCACGACATCGTGCCAAGCCTCTTGGCTCAGTCGCACATGACCGCTGCGGATATGCGGCTCCGGGTCGACGACGATGGAAGCCTGCAACCGGTCGATCCACCGCCGGGTGAACCCGGTGACCGCCCGGTCAGCTTCCAGTCCCCCGTCATAGGGAACCCCGAGCAGTCCTTCGACCAGGTCCCGATTGACCCGCTCCACCGACTCTCGGAACGCCTCCTCCGAGGCGATCCACGGATCCTTCTCCCCGATGTGCCGCCGGATCGCCTCGAGCGCATGCCCGGGCCGCCGCCGATCCAGCTCGGAAGAATCGAGCGCCGCCAACTCGCGATGATCGCGCAGCCACCGCCCGAGCTCGGCCGACACAGCCGTGTACTGCAGCACGTTCGACCGGTAGAAATCGTCCAGGTCGTGCACCGCATACGCAATATCGTCGGCAACGTCCATAACCGCGCACTCGAGCGTCTGCTGATACTTCCCGATCGCAGGGAACGCCGAGAGCACGTCAGCCATCTCCTCGACCTCGGTGGCGTAGGCGGAGAACTTCATCGCTCCCTCGCTGACATCGTCACCGACCCCACGCGGCATCCGCGCCGCCGAGTCCACTCGATTCCCGCTCCACTCCCCGCGTTCCCACGGATACTTGAGCACCGCGGCCCGAATCGCACGCGTGAGGTTGAGACCGCGCGCCGTGGCCTCGCAACTGTCGAGGGCGGTGAGAATTCGAAACGTCTGCGCATTCCCCTCGAACCCGTCCTCGAGGCGCAGCACCTGCCGCGACACCCGATCGAGTTCCTTCTCGCCGAGGTGGCCGAACGGTGGGTGCCCCAGATCGTGGGCGGCCGCGGCCGCCTGCACGACAACAGGATCACATCCGCCGAGGCGGCTGACCGTTTGCCGTGTCGCCTCGTCAGCGTTGATCAACGTGATCGCGATCGACCGGGCCACCGCGGAGACCTTGAGCGAATGCGTCAGCCGGTTGTGGATAACGGTGCCGGACCCGGCCTGCGGGATGACCTGGGTGACCGAAGCCAGGCGGGAGAAGAACGGGGAGAACCGGATCCGTTCGATATCGACGCGGAACTCGTCCTCTCCGGGGCGGGCTTCCTCGGCGACATTGCGATCGCGACCTCCGGTGGTGTGAAATCTCTGTCGTTCCATGAACTCAGACTACCGATACCAGCCCCCACAGATCCTCTATTGCTACCTGACGGGGGCCCAGCAACCTTGCGCGAGGTTGCTGGGCCCCCGTCAGGTAGCAAGGGGAGTCATTGAGACTCTTGTCACACTGACGTATGGTCAGAAGACCTATAGGAGGTGGTCACGATGACCGGAGTCAATGAGGATTTCTACCAGCCAGCGACCCAACCTGGTGACATCATCGAAGTCGAGGACGAAGAGACCGGCGAGATGGTCAAACACGTCATCTACCTCGACGAATTCGGCAACGGCACGAAGACGCGGCCGCTGTCCGAAGAAGAACTCGAAGACCTCGACGAGGCGCCCGAGACCTGATCGCGAACCAGCCGCCATCAGTCATCCGAGGTCAGGCCCATGCGTGCGAACAGCCGTGCGGCGGTGGCCCGTGAACTCTGCTTGACCACCTGCCCGAGCTCGGGGTCTCCGGCCAGCAGCGATTCCGCGAGTCCTTTGGCCTGCGCGAAAGCGATGTGGGCCGGCAGCGGCGGCGTGTTGCGGTCGCAGCGGACGTCGAGGACGACCGGCCGGTCGGCGGCGAATGCCTGGTCGAGGGCCGCGTCGATCTTCTCCGGATCGTCGACGCGGATGCCTTTGAGCCCGAGCAGCTCCGCATATCCGGCGTAGTCCATCGATTCGACCAGCTGGGCCGTGTCCCACCTCGGGTCTCCGGCCTCCCGCATCTCCCAGGACACCTGGTTGAGGTCGCCGTTGTCGATGACGAGGACGACGAAGGTGAAGTTCGACCATTCCCGCCAGTGGCGTTTGACGGTGAGCAGACCGTTCATTCCCATCATCTGGAAGGCTCCGTCGCCGATGGTGCACACTACCGGGCGATCGGGATGCGCGAACTTGCCGGCCAGCGCATAGGGCATTGCGGCGAGCATTGACGCCATCCGACCCGAGAGGTTGCCCATCTGTTTCGGTCCCAGTTCGATGTGGAAGCCGTACCAGTCGGCTGTGCTCCCGGCGTCGCAGGTGATGATCGCGTTCTCGGGCAGATGTTCGTTGAGGGAGACGAATACACGGCGGGGGTTGATTGGGTCGGCTTCGGTCATGGCGACCCGAGTGTTCTCCTTCTTCCACGCCCGGTTCTCATCGGCGATCTTCTCCTGCCACCCGGTCTCGTGCTGGCTCAGATGCGACTGCAGGGCAGCCAGCGTGGTCTTCGCGTCGCCCCACAGGTTGACCTCGGTGGGATAGCGGATCCCCAGGTGACGCGGCGACAGGTCGATCTGCACGGCACGTGCCTGCCCGGTCGGCGGCATGAACTCGCCATAGGGGTAGTTCGTGCCGATCATGAGCAGGGTGTCGCATTTCTGCATCATGTCGTAGCTCGGCCGCGATCCCAGCAATCCCAGCTGCTGGGTGTGGAAGTCGACATCACCGGGCACCACCTGTTTGCCCAACAGGGTGGTGATGACACCAGCACCGAGGCGCTTCGCCACGGCGATGACCTCATCGGTCGCTCCGATCGCGCCCTGTCCGACGAGCATGGCGACCTTCTCACCGCTGTTGAGGACTTCGGCCGCGCGGGCGAGCGCGTCGTCGTCGGGTCGCAGGCGGTCCTCGGCGTAGCCGATGCCGGTACGGGAGACGAAATGCTCGACCGCCGGCTCTTCCATGTCCATCGTCTGTACGTCGGCGGGCAGGACGACGACGGCCGGACCGCGGTAGGCCTTGGCCATGCGGACGGCTTTGTCGACGACGAGCTGCGCGTGCATCGGCGCGGCCACTGTCTGCACGAACACCGCGGCGTCGGCGAAGAGTCGTTCGAGGTTGATCTCCTGTTGGAATTCGGAACCCAACGACACTCGCGCCTGCTGCCCGACGATGGCCACGACTGGGGCGTTGTCACCCTTGGCGTCGTAGAGGCCGTTCATGAGGTGGATGGCGCCGGGGCCCGAGGTCGAGACGCACACGCCCACCTCACCGGTGAATTTCGCGTGGGCGGTGGCCATGAACGCCGCCTCCTCCTCGTGGGTGGGGCGCACATAGGTGAAGTCCTTGCCCTCGTCCTGCGCTCGGCCCATAGCCCCGTCGAAGCCGCCGATGCCGTCGCCGGGGTATCCGTACCAGTGGTGCAGATCCCAGGCGATGAGCCGATCGATGATGAAGTCGCTGACGGAGGTCGCCATGTGCCTTCTCCTCACGAATACTCGCGTGTCGAATGTGCCAAGCCGACGTGCTGCGACGCGGCCCAGCCTGGCCCTCCAGGCTTGTCCTGGCACCGTCAGCTGTCAAGACTCCGAAGCCCCGTCGCCCGGGCCTCACCGACCATCGCCGCGGCATGTCGCCCGGCGGATGGGATCAGCACAGAAGGGGGTGTCTTGTCCTCGCGAACAGCGGCCTCACCACGAGGCCCGCACCGTTTCCGTCGGCCCATCGACTTCCGTGAAGCCCGCGTCGACGACGCTGACCTGCTGCTCGTTCGCCGCCCACGCGTCCTTCGTCGCAGTCTGCACGCGCAGACTGAACCCCGACTCACGCCAGCGGTCGCGCACCTCGTCGGGCATCTGCTCGAACGCCAGCTGCGCGGCATGACCGCATTGCGCGGCGGCCTTCCCGGTCGTGAGCGTCAGGTCGGGAGAGAGTTCGATCGTCACAACCGCCTCGGCGGCGGGGATCGAGGATTCGCCCTCATCCGGGAACTCGGTGCCGCCGACCTGCAGCTTCTTCAGCTCCGGTGGCAGGGGTTCAACAGGGCCGGGTGCGAAGACGAACGCCTCGGCGGGAGCGAAATCGTCGGTGCCGCCGAAGGTCACGCTCACGCACCCGAGTGCCCGTGCGTCCTCGAGCTTCTTCCCGTCACCGCGGCGCACGACCTTGCGGATCGCTCCGTCACGCCAGTATTCGACGGCCTCGTTCCAGCCCTCGCCCGACTGTGAGCGCGGATCGTCGAGGAAGGTCACGACAGCACGAGAGGTGGCCTCGAGGACATCGATGTGGCGAGCGATGGCGGTCTTGGACCGGCGCACGACGATCGGCAGTGACCATGGGATTTCGTGATCGGTCTCGTGCCTGCGCATGTGTTCGGTCAAGGGTTCGCTCCTGCAGTGTCTTCGGCGGTGAAGGACTGGTGTTACAGTCCCCTTGTCATAACAGCGACGATCGGCGAATATTCCGGATCTTCGCAGGTGAGTCCTACCGTGGCCGCCGCTGGCCTCGCTAAGCTGGGAATCATTGCCGCCGACCAAGAATGAGGCTGATGATTCCCGGCGTGACCGTCGACCCCGCGCTCACCGAAGCGCTGCTGGCCACCATTCCTGCCGACATCGTGGCCTCGATGTCGCCACAGATGCGCGAGGTCATGGCCGTCCAGGCCACTCGGGCCGACGCGTGCCGCCGAGCCGGCGAGGACTTCGCCGCTGCCGCCGGTGACCTCTCCCCTGCCGCTCGATCCTTGGCCGCCAAACGCGCCGAATACCGGATCGAACGCACGCTGTGGAATGAAGGTGGCCCGAACATGGCCCGCACCGATGATCACCACATCCGCGCCGCCTGGGTCGACGTTCCGATCCGCATCCATCGCCCCACCACCGAGGCGGTCCTGCCCGGTCTCCTGTTCCTCCACGGCGGTGGGTTCAGCCTCGGCGACCTCGATACACATGACCGGATCATGCGCGTGCTCGCCGCTGCCGGCGGCTTAGCCGTGATCGGAGTCGACTATTCGCTGTCGCCGGAGGTGAAGTTCCCGCAGGCGCTGCACGAGTGCGCCGGGGTCGTCGACCACCTCGCCGGCCACGGTGAGGATTTCGGCATCGACGGCACACGTCTGGCCGTCTCCGGGGATTCGGCTGGGGCGGTTCTCACCCTCGGCGCAGGTCTGCTGCTGCGCGATGAACCGGAGACCATCGGGGCGAGTCCTGCGAGCTTCTCGGCTCTGCGCGCCCTCCTGCCCATCTACGGCAGCCACGGTCTCATCGACTCGGCCAGTCGCAGGCTCTACGGCGGCGACTGGGACGGCATGGGCATCCACGACCTCAGCAACCTCCTCGACGACTACCTGCCGACCCCGGAGGACGAACATTCACCGTTCGTCGCGCACCTCACCGCCGATCTGTCCGGTCTGCCGCCGGTGTTCGTCGCGGCCGCCGGGCTCGATCCGCTGCGCGACGACAGCCGGGCATTGGCCAGGACCCTGCAGCGGGCAGGCAACGACGTCCGCTTCGAGGAGTATCCGCATGTGCTCCATTCGTTCCTCCACTTCGGTCGGATCCTCGAGGACACAACCACAGTGCTCCACAACGCTGCGGCTTTCGCTGCACACCATCTGAACTGATTCGTGCGGTCGGCGCCCAGCGGGCGCGGACGAGACTGGTTTCCGGTCAGCGACCCGTGACCTGGTTCATCGGCCCAGGGCTGCCGTGAGTGCCGTCAGCAGGACGCCCCTGGCTGCTGTGACTGCTGTCAGCAGGACGCCCCTGGCTGCCGCGATCCGAATGACCGCCTCGCGTCGGCCGCCGGAACAGCACGTCTGCGGCACCGTCGGACTGCCGCTGCCGCTCACGTTCGATCTCAGCGTCGAACTCGGCGCCGAGGAGCAGTGAGAGGTTGACCATCCACACCCAGGCGAGCCCGACGATCACTCCCCCGATCGAACCATACGTGACGTTGTAGCTGCTGAAATTGTTGATATAGAGCACGAAGCAGGCCGACACGGCAAGCAGCACGAGCAGAGCGAGGAGGGCACCGAGGCTGACCCACCGAAATTTCGGCTGCCTCACGTTCGGGGTCACGTAGTACAGCAGGGCGATGAGGAGCATGACGAAGAAGACGAAGACCGGCCATCTGACCACATTCCAGATCAGCAGGGCAGTGTCGCCCATGCCGATGAGCTCGCCGAGCGTTTCGGCGATGGGCCCGGACAGCACGAGCAGCAGCCCCAGAGTGGCCAAGACGATGAGCGTGACCACGGTCATCAGCAGCATGAGCGGCTTGAACTTCCAATAGGGCCGGGTCTCCTCGACCCGGTAGACAGCATTCAAGGCACGACCGAATGCGCCGATGTATTTCGACGACGACCAGATCGCCAGGACCAGACTGCCGATGAGGGTGGCACCGGCCGAAGGGGACTCGGTAAGTTCGACGATGATCGGACGGATCGCCGAGGCGGCCTCAGCAGAAATATCATGAGCCAGGGACAGCACCGCCTCCGTGGTCGACTCGGCTTCCCCGACCACGCCGAGCAGCGACACCATGGCGAGGATCGCCGGTGCAGCGGAGAGCAGAGCGTAGAAGCTCAGCCCGGCTGCTTTGTCGAGACACTCATCCTCGAGCAGACGTCGCAGAGCGCCCTTGATGATCCGCCACCGATCCGGACCCATCGAGGACCGTTTCATTTGTTACCGACTCTGTAGTCTCTGGCCGCATGGACCATCGAGTTGAGAGTCGCGATGACCGGCACGGAGAAGAAGGCTCCGGCGATGCCCGCAACCGCCGCTCCTGCTGTCACGCCGAGGATCACCGCCAAGGGGTGGATCTTGACTGTGGGTCCTGTCATCCAGGGCTGCAGGACGTGGCTCTCGAGCTGCTGTACGACGATGACGATGCCGAGCATGAGCAGGCCGTGGACCCAGCCGTTGAAGAGCAGCGCCAGGCCCACCGCGACTGCGCCGCCGACGATGGCGCCGACGAATGGGATAAAAGCGCCGAGGAAGACCACCGTCGCGATAGGAATTGCCAAGGGGACGCCGAGGATCAGTGCCCCCACACCGATTCCGATTGCATCAGTGGCCGCGACGACGAGCTGAATCCGAATGAAGTTCGACAGGGTCTTCCAACCGGCCTCGCCGGCGGCGGAGATCCGCGCATGCGCCTTCTTCGGCCAGATGTGGACGGCCCAGGCCCAGATGCCGCGACCGTCGATGAGTGCGAAGAGGGTGACGAATAGGATGATGAAGACACCCTCGACGACATGAGCCGCAGTCGTGCCCACCTCGGCGGCACCGGAACCGAGACCGGCCGCGTTGTCCTGAAGCCACTTCCCCGAGGAGTCGACGAGGTCGTTGAGCTTGGCTTCGGTGAGCCCGAACGGCTGCGTGGCCAAGTACTGCTGTGCCGCGCTCAGTGACGTCGCCACCTGCTTCTGAATCTCCGGGATCTCGCTTCTGACCTGGAAGGTGATGATGAGGGTGAGTCCGGCTAGCAGGCCGAGGACTGCGATCCAGACGGTCACCACTGCCAACCATTTCGGCCACCGGTGCCGCTGCAGGAACGACGACAGGGGCACTAGGAGAGCCGAGAGGACGAGTCCGGCGAGAAACGGGACGACTATCTGAGCGATCTGCAGAGCGAGGAAAACAGCGACGGCGATCCCCGCGATGATCACGAGCAGGTATCCGGTGAAGCGGGCACCGAGTTTGAGCCCCTCGGGGATCGGGTCATCGCGATGGGGAGATGCGTGCGGCGAACCTTCTGTCATGCACCAACACTAATGCCGCGAGGCGCTCCGTGGGGGACCGTTCTGTTCTGCGCCGATTGCGGTCAGCCGGCTCCGAGGGAAATCCGAAGAAGCACTAAAGCTGGATCAGTACGGTGTCCCGATGACCAGATTGCGACGTTGGCCCTACACCTTTGCCATGGCGCTGTCTCTCCTCGTCGGAGCGGCCGCCGTGTTCTCCTCCCTCTTCCTCGATCTCCCATTGCGGGACCCCGACGGATTCCTCGGCCCCTCATATATCCGGCTGCCACTGCTGGTTCTCGGATTCATCGGCGGCGGGCTGATCGTGGAAACGGTGAGGCGAAGCGGGTGGCGAAATCTGCCGACGTCTGTCGTAGACGTCGCGAAGAAGGAGTGGAACACACACCGTCTGCTGTGCATCGGTGCCGGGCTGCTGAGTTTCTACGTCTGCTACGTCGCCTACCGCAATCTCAAGAGCGTGTTGCCGGTGTTCCGCGAGGGCACCCTCTTCGATCAGCAGCTGTTCCGCCTCGACCATTGGCTCATGGGCGGAAACACTCCCGCCGTGCTCCTGCACGAACTCCTCGGCACCGACATCGCGGCGAACCTGCTGTCGATCGCCTACCTCGCTTACCTGCCGCTCATTCCGATCAGCCTCGGCGCGGTCCTCGTGCTCAATCGCAGACTCGCCGTCGGCGCTTGGTATACAACGATGTTGAGTCTCAATTGGGTGCTCGGCACCGTCAGCTACTATCTCCTGCCATCGGTCGGCCCGGTATTCAGCCACCCAGAGGTCTTCCGGGCGCTGCCCGACACCGGAGTCAGTGAGCTCCAGCAATCCCTCATCGACACTCGCCTCGACTACCTCAGCAACCCGATCGGCAGTGACTCCATCCAGGGTGTCGCCGCGTTCGCATCGCTGCACGTCTCCGTCACCTTCGCCGCCGCTCTATTCATGACGCTGACGAAACAGCATCGCGCCGTCCAGGTGTTCACCTGGATCTTCTTCGGGGTGACGGTCGTGGCCACGCTCTACTTCGGATGGCATTACATCCTCGACGACATCGCGGGCATCGGCATCGGCTGGGCTTCGGTGATGCTCGCCGCTCGGGTGACCGGACATCGCCGAGTTCGAACCTCTTCCCGAACAGCACTGAGAGACACTATCCGAGTACCGCCCCAGCAGGCTCGACAGCAGCCGAATCCTCCCGCTGAAGCAGCGGGAGGAGATTCTGCCCGACCCGTTCAACCTCTGCCAGATACGGTGCGTCCGACAGGATGAAGTGGCTGACCCCGAGTGACCGGTAGCGGTTCAGCGCATCCGCGACTTCCTGGAACGAACCCACCAACCAGGTGGTGCCGGCACCCTGCCCACCGAGGCGGCCGGGAGCGGTGTAGAGGACATCGTCGAGGACGTCGCCCTCATCGGCAAGAGCGACGAGGCGGTCCTGTCCCACCGACTGCCGGTGGTTCTCCCGCCAGACCTTCGCCTGGCTCTCATGATGCATACCGGCCACACGGTTCCTGGCCACGCTCCACGCCTCTTCGCTCGTCTCCCGGACGACGACGGTCACCCGCAACCCGAATTCCAACGGCGCATGCACTCGCCCGACTTCCTCGGACAGCGCCTGGAGTCGCGCGATCCGCTCGGCCACGGCAGCATAAGTCTCGCCCCAGAACAGCTGCACGTCCGCCTCGGCGGCAGCGACCTTCTCCGCTTCGACCGAGGCCCCGCCGAAGTAGAGCGTCGGCCGCGACCGCTCACCCACAGTGAACGGTCGTGCACCGAGAGCGGCGTCGTTGAGGGTGTAGAACCGCCCGTCATAGGTCACCGATTCCTCCGACCACAGTCGCCTGACCAGGTGGATGAACTCCAGAGTGCGCGCATACCGGTCGCCCCGATCGGTCACAGTGTCCCCATAGGCCGACGCCGAATCGGCGCCCGAGACGATGTTGATCAGTACACGTCCCCGACTGAGGTGATCGAGGGTGGCTGCGGCGGCCGCGAAGTTCGCCGGGTGCCAATACCCGGGCCTGGCCGCGATGAGCGGTTGGAAGGAATCGGTGCGTGCGGCCAACGCGGTGCCGACGGTGAAGGTGTCCGGCCGCGTCCATCCGGTGCCCAACAGCGCCCCTTCCCATCCATTGGCCTCGACCGCCCGGGCATGCTCGGTCAGTGTGTCCAACGAGTTGTGATCGGCTCGCACTTCGTCGCCGCGGTGTCCGGGTTCAGTTTGGTTGGGAATGTACCAGAGGTACTTCGGCTCAATCATGGTCATGCCACCTCGCTGCTCGTCGTATCAGTGAGTTCATCGCCGCGGTCCCGTTGACCGGGGGTCGGCAGGCCGTAGTGCCCGCGCAGGGTCGTCGTCTCGTAGTCGTGCCTGAACAGGCCTCGTCGCGTAAGGATCGGCACCACGGTGTCGACGAAATCGTCAAGGCCGCCGGGCAGCGACGGGGGCATGATGTTGAACCCGTCGGCGGCTCCTGCACGGAACCATTCTTCGATCGCGTCGGCGATCTGTTCGGGTGTGCCGGCAACGGTCCGATGACCGCGACCCCCGCCGAGGCGGCCGATGAGTTCTCGTGCCGTGAGACCTTCCCGTCGGGCGAGGTCGACGATGAGCGTGTACCGTGACTTCGCTCCCTCGATCTCGTCCTCGGCGGGAAGATCGGCAGGCAGCTGCCGGTCGAGGGCGAGTTCGTCCGGGGACACCCGCAGTGTCTGGGCGAGTTGGGCGAGTGCGAACTCGGGCCGGATGAGGCGATCGAGTTCCTCGTCCTTCGCTTGAGCCTCGGCCTCGGTGGCTCCGATCACCGGGACGATGCCGGGCAGGATCTTCACATGCTCCGGGTTGCGGCCGTGCCTGAGCGCACGGTTCTTGACGTCGGCGGCGAAGACGATCGCATCGTCGAGCCACTGGTGGGCGGTGAACACCGCCTCGGCGAACTTGGCAGCGAGCTCCTTGCCGGATTCCGAGGATCCGGCCTGCACGATCAGCGGGTAGACCTGCGGTGAGCGGGGGATGTTGAGCGGTCCGGCGACCTTGAAGAAGCGGCCCTCGTGGTTGATGGCGCTGACCTTCTCCGCATCACCCCAGATCCCGGATTCCTTGTCTCCGAGGACGGCGCCATCGTCCCAGCTCTGCCACAGTCCTTGGACGACCTCGAGGAATTCCTCGGCGCGTTCGTACCTCGTCCGGTGGGCGGGAAGCTCATCGAGGCCGAAGTTCCTCGCCGCATCCGCGCCGGCGGTGGTCACGACGTTCCAGCCGACCCTCCCCCGGCTGATGTGGTCGATCGAGGAGAACCGGCGGGCAAGATTGTAGGGAGAGTTATAGCTCGTCGAGGCGGTGGCGATGAGCCCGATGCGCTGTGTCGCCACTGCCAATGCGCTGAGCAGGGTGAGCGGTTCGAGGTTGCCGGCAGGTCGCCTGCCCACCTCGGCGCGGAGGCTCGGTCCGTCGGCGAAGAAGATCGAATCGAAGCCTCCCCGCTCGGCAGTCTGTGCCAGCCGGATGTAGTGGTTGATGTCCGTGCCGGCCTCGGGATCGCTTTCGGGCAGCCGCCACGAAGCTTCGTGATGGCCGGTGGTCATGAGGAATCCGTTGAGGTGAAGAGTCTTCTCCAGTGGTGTTGTCGTCATAGCGGTGCCTTCCGAGTCATGGAATGAGTGTCGCGGGATGGGCGGGTGGGGGCCGTCGGGTGGGCGGGGCGTCCTCGGCTGGGTGGGAGCTCAGACCGCGACGTCGACTCCGAGAGCCTCGAGCAGCGAGGTTCGCAACTCGGAGAGCTCTGCGGAGGTGACGGTGCGCGGGTGCGCTGCGTCGATGCGGATGTCCGTGGAGATCCGGCCGTCGTCGAGGACGATGATCCGATCGGCGAGAAGCAGCGCCTCGTCGATGTCGTGGGTGACGAGGAGGACGGCTGGCTGATGTTTCGTCAGCAGGGTGTGGAGCAGTCCGTGCATCTTCGACTTCGTCAGCGCGTCGAGGGCGCCGAAGGGTTCGTCGGCGAGCAGAAGTGCCGGTTCGCGGACCAGGGCTCGGGCCAGGGAGACCCGCTGCTGTTCGCCTCCGGAGAGTTCCTTGGGCCAGGACTTCTCACGTCCGGCCAGCCCCACCTCGGCGAGTGCCTCTCGGGCCCGTTGCGCAGGATCCTCCCCGCGCAGTCCGAGGGTGACGTTGTCGAGCACCTTCTGCCACGGCAGCAGCCGGGAGTCCTGAAAGGCGACCGATCGTTCGGCGGGCACGTCGATCTGCCCCTCGATGTCGGGGTCGAGCCCGGCGAGTGCCCGCAGCAGGGTGGACTTCCCGGAGCCGCTGCGGCCCAGCAGTGCCACGAACTCACCTGCGGCGATGTCGATGTCGACGGAGTCGAGCACGGTGCGGGAAGCGAACCGGCGGGTGAGTCCGCGCACGTGCACAAGGGGCGGAGCCGCCTCGGCGGGGGTGGTGGAGTTCCGGGTCGTGGTGTCCGAGTCGGTCACCGTGAGAGTGTCTGGCGCCATGTCAGCGCCCTCCTTTCTGCGATGCGGACGAGCAGGTCGCTGCCCACGCCGAGGATGGCGTAGACGACGAGGCCGACCACGATGATGTCGATCTGTCCATAGAGGCGGGCCTGGTTCATGAGGAACCCGATGCCCGAGGTCGCGTTGATCTGCTCGACGACGACCAATGACGTCCAGGCGCTGGTCACTGCCAGCCGGAGTCCGGTGAAGAACCCGGGAAGCGCTCCGGGCAGTGCGACCTTCGTGACGAATTCGCGTCTGCTCAGCCGCAGCGTGGCAGCGAGTTCCTGGTACCGGCCGTCGAGTCCGCGCAGGGCGGCGTGGGTGTTGATGTAGATGGGCACCATGACCGAGAAGACGATGAGGGTGACCTTCATGCCTTCGCCGATGCCCAGCCACACGATCGCCAGTGGGATGAAGGCCAGGGTGGGCACAGCGCGTTTGATATTCATCGGACCGTCGATGAGGCTCTCGCCGAGGCGGGTCAGTCCCGCTGCGAGGGCGAGCAGGATCGCGGCGATCACGCCGATGCCCAGGCCGAGTGCCGCTCGCTGGAGGGAGGTGAGGAGGTTCTCGGGCAGGCGACCGTTCTCCGTCAGGGAGATTCCCGTCGAGACCGCCGTCCACGGTGCGGGCAGGACGCGCGGGTCGATGAGACCGGTGGCCGAACCGCTCACCCAGATGGCCAGAAGGATGACGATGCCGAGAGAGATGCGTGTCGGTGAGAAGCGCTGCCACCATGGGGCGCGCGGCTCCGGTGCCGGTGAGATGTCGGAGCTGACGCTGTGTTGACCGGGTTCGAGTCGCGTGGTCTTCGGAGGCTGGACTGTCACACTCATTCGTCGAGTTCCTTTCGGTCCTGGTGGGCGCCGACCTCGTCGACGGTGTCCTCGATGACGTCGTTGAAGCGCCGATCGAACATGTCGTTTGCGTCTACGTCGACCGGCAGTTCTCCGGAGTCGTAGCTGAGGTCGATGGTGGACTGTTCGGTGGCGATGACGTCGTCGAGCTTCGGGAAGACCGTTGTGCCCTCCTGCTCGCGGATGAAGCGGCCCTCCTCTTCGGTCAGCCCTTGGTTCTTCACGAAGTAGTCCTCGACCCAGTCGTCGGTGTTCTCATTGATCCACTGATTGGCCCGGATCGAATGGGCGACGAATTCTCTCAGCGCGGCCGACTTCGCGGGATCTTCGAGCACTTCCTTGCGGGCATAGATGAAGTTCAGCCCGGTGCCCAGCCCTGCGGTCTCCTTGTCGGGCAGGTAACCGGCTCCTTCCTTCTCATATCCCTGGAGATAGCGGGCCAGCCTGGCTCCGGTGAGCGGGGCGATGTCGATCTCGTCGGATTGCAGGGCTTCGCTGAATTCGCCGAGTTCCAGGCGGACGAGTTCGACGTCGTCGGTCGACAGTCCCGCTTTGTCGAGCAGTCGCAGCACCAGAGATCCCTGGGCGGTGCCCTCTGCATAGCCGATCTTCGCGCCCTTGATCTTGCTGATCGAGTCGACGTCCGTGCTCGGCGAGGTGGCGAGACGGATGACGTCGGGTGAGGATTGGAGGGCGAGGATGATCGGAACGACTTCCCCGGAGGCGAAGGCCTGGATGGGCGGGGTATCGCCGACGCGGGCGACGTCGACGGCACCGGCCCGGAAGGCTTCGAGGATCTCCGGTCCGCCGACGAAGTTCGAGAATTCGTATTCGAAACTGAAGTCGTCGAGCTCACCGGAGGACTTCAACGCCACCTGCTGCTGTTCCTGCTGGTCGGCGATATTGAGCACGGTTCCTGCGGGGACATCGTCTGCTAGAGCCTGATCCTTGAGGTCGTCGACCGTTCCCTGCCCCGAGGCTGCTCCCCCGCAGGCGGACAATGTCAGGGCGGCTGCTGCGAGGAATCCGATGAATCCGAGAGTTCGGCGTCCGTGGCGCGGCGGAGATGTCCGCCGGTCGGTGGAGGGACGAGAGAGTGCCATGGGTCTGGTGTCCTATCGTTCGATGACTGGCCCTCGAATCCCAGCTGAGTGGATCCGAGATGACCTCACGCTATGGTCAGCGCCCGAATCCGAATTGTGATCGCGCCATGTCGAGTCCGCTGAGTTCACGGGCCGACGAGTGACGTCCGGCGACTTCATACACCGAACGACGGCGTCCGCCGGCGTCACAGTCCGACAGAAGGCGTCTGCTGACGTCACAGACCGATGAAGTCAGGCCGGCAGCGGGGTCAATGTGATTCGTGAGCCGACGCCCTGTAGACTGGTGCTACTTGCGAACCCGTTTTCGGGTTCCCTGCGTCGTCAGGACGCCTCGCCTCTGCAGCTGGGTGAAAGAACCCGCGCATTTCCGAAGCCGTTTTCTCTCGGCGATCGAGAGCGCCGACAGCGCTCATTCCATGACCGGAAGCGGCTGCCTGCCACCTATTCACGGCACCGGCACGCCCTCCGGCACGTCGAAGGGCCACCCCATCACTACGTCACAGACTCGCACCAATCCCCGCAGCACCCGCACCCGCGGAGGCAGCAACAGCAACACCACCACAACCGCCGCCAACGCCTCGGTCAATCGCACGAAGAAGGCCTCCCCAGCCCCCACCTCGTTCGCCGAGCTCGGTGTTCCCCAGAAGCTGGTCGACACGCTGAGCAAGGAAGGCAAGACTCAGGCCTTCCCGATCCAGCAGGACACTCTGCCCGACACGCTGACCGGCCGCGATGTGCTCGGCCGCGGAAAGACCGGGTCAGGCAAGACCCTGGCGTTCTCCATTCCGCTCGTCGCCCGACTGGTCGAATCCGGCAAGGGTTCGCAGAAGTTCCGCCATCCGCGCGGACTCGTACTCGCTCCCACCCGTGAGCTCGCCACGCAGATCACCGAGGTCATCGACCCGTTGGCCAAAGCCGTGGGCTTGCGGACGACGACGATCTTCGGCGGGGTCAAGCAGCGGCGACAGGAAATCGCACTCAAGGCCGGAGTCGACATCGTCGTGGCCTGCCCCGGCCGCCTCGAGGACCTGCTCCAGCAGGACATCCTCACGCTCGAGAACATCGAGGTCACCATCCTCGACGAGGCCGACCACATGGCTGACCTCGGGTTCCTGCCCGGAGTCACCCGAATCCTCAACCAGACCCCGGCTGAGGGGCAGCGGATGTTCTTCTCCGCCACCTTGGACAACGACGTCAACAAGCTCGTCCGTCGTTTCCTCCACAACGAGGTCCTCCACTCCGTCGACGAGGCGACCTCCCACGTATCGGCCATGACCCACCACGTGTTCGAGGTGTCGGTCGACGACAAGAACAAACTCGTGCACAAGCTCGCCTCCGGCACGGGCCGCCGCATCCTCTTCACTCGCACGAAGCACCGGGCCAAACGCTTCGCCCGCCAGCTCACGGCAGCGGGCATTCCCGCCGTCGATCTGCACGGCAACCTGTCGCAGGGCGCTCGCGATCGCAACCTCGCCGCGTTCACCGATGGTGAGGCGAAGGTGCTCGTGGCCACAGACATCGCTGCCCGCGGCGTCCACGTCGATTCCGTCGAGCTCGTCGTCCACGTCGATCCCCCGACCGAACACAAGGCGTACCTGCACCGTTCCGGTCGCACCGCACGTGCCGGCAGCGCCGGTGACGTCGTCACGGTGATGACCGCCGAAGAGCGCAAGGACACCCAGATGCTCCTGCGCAAGGCCGCCATCAAGGCGACCCCGCAGAAGGTCACCGCAGAGTCCCCCGAGGTGACCGAGCTCGTCGGTGAGATCGCCGAATACGTCGCCCCGCAGCCGAAGGAACCCGTCCAGCCGCGCAAGAAGACCGAACCGGCGAAGTCCGGTGGTCGCTCGCCCCGTCGCCGAGGCGGCCGTGGCGGACGCGGTGGAAGTGCGGGCCGCGGTGGCGCCACCAACGAGTCGGGTCGCAGCCGCGAGAACTCCCGTGGCAACGGCGGAGAGCGCAATGGCAACGCCTCCCGACAGAACAACCGCGGCACCGGTTCCGGCCAGGGCGGTCGTGGCAATGGTTCCGGTCGCAGCGGCGGATCCGGCCATGGCGGCGGATCCGGCCATGGCGGTCGCAGCGCCGAGGGCAGCCGCCGTCGCGAGTCGGTTCGCGGCAGCCGTTCCGGTGGTCAGGGTTCGGCTTCGCGTTCCGGTCAGCCGGCCAACCGCCGTTCATCCGATTCGCGCGGCACCAGCCCGGAGACCCGCCGCCGCAATCGGGTGCGCACCGGAGGCTCCGAGCAGGTCTACTCGACCAGCAGCTGAGTCCAGCAGACGATCCCAGCGGAGCACCGGCGCACATCACACGGGTGTCGGCCCTGCCGAATGATCTCCGCGAATGCGTTTGGCCACAAGCTCTGCGCTGATGAGGCACATCGGCACACCGATGCCCGGCGCGGTCGTTGCTCCGGCGTAGAAGAGTCCGTCCACGCGTCGTGACTGGTTCTGCATCCGCAGAAATGCGCTCTGTCGGAGGATGTGCGATGGCCCGAGCATTCCTCCCTTCCACGAGTGGAAGTCCCGGGAGAAATCGGCCGGGCCCAGGGTCCTGCGCAGTCTGGTCCGACTGCGCAGGTCCTCGATTCCTGCCCACAGTCCGATGCGCTCGAGCGCGGCATCGACTGCCGCCTCGAGGACGGGGCTTCCTTTCCCGTCCGATCCCCCACTGCCGATCTCCACGTCCGCCGGAACCGGAATGAGAACGAAGAGATTCTCACACCCGGCCGGTGCCACCGTGGGATCCGTGGCGCTGGGTCTGCACACATAGAGCGATGCCGGCTCGGGTATCTTCTGCTCGGCACCGAAGATCGCCTGCAGGTTCTCCTCCCACTCATCGGTGAAGAACAGCGAGTGGTGCTCGAGTTCGGGCAGGGTTCCGTCGACGCCGAGCATTGCGATGATCGCCCCCGGTCCACTCTCCACCTTTGACCAGACCGACTCGGGGTAGCTGCGCAGCCGTGGCGGAAGCAGCCCGGTCTCCGTATGGTGCAGGTCGGCGGCGGACACGACGAGATCGGCCGGTTCGACATGCGATCGACCGCCGGAATCGGTCCAGCGAACTCCGCTGACGACTGTTCGACCGCCTCTGCCCTGTGTCATCACTTCCGTCGCCTCCGCCGAGGTGATCACCGTGACCCCGGCTCGGCGAGCCAGCGCTTCCAGACGTTCGACGACAGCCCAGAACCCACCCATCGGATAGAAGACTCCCTGGTCCAGGTCGAATGCGCTCAACAGGTGATAGATCGCGGGTGCGCGATTGGGGTCGGTGCCGAGGAACACCGCCGGATACGTCAGGATCCGGCGCAGGATCGATGCCGCGAACCGCCGCTCCACGAATGTCGCGAGCGGCCGCAGCAGCAATCGGGTCAGCTGCGGCAGGGACTTGAGAACATCTCGGCCGATGGTTGGTCTCAGCTTCGTGAAGGGGTTGTAGAGGAACCGGTTGCGGGCGACTTCGGCCGTCAGCCCCGCGGACCTCACGTACTTCCGCACCGCGGCACCCCCTCCCGTTTCGATGCTCTCGAACAGATCGGCCACCGCCTCGACGCCGTGCGGCACTTCCACACGGCGCAGACCGGTGACATCATCAGGCTCCGAGAAGACCCGATACCCTGGGTCGAGGAGCCGCAGATCCAGCTGCTCATCCGTACTCGTGCCCAGCAGTTCGAAGAAATGGTCGTAGACCTCCCGCATGAGGAACCACGACGGCCCGGTGTCGAATCTGAAGCCCTGATCCTCAACACTGCCCGCTCGCCCGCCGAGGCGGCTGTTGCGTTCGAGGAGGGTGACCTCATGTCCGTCGCGGGCCAGAAGAGCCGAGGTGGCAAGTCCGGCGATTCCCCCGCCGATGACGATCACCCGACTCATCGCTTCGCCCCCATCCGCACCTCATAGACCGTCCGAAGGACGAGTGCCGCCTTGTGTGGGCCCGCCACTCGGATCCGTCGACGCGGCAGCTCCACGGCCGGCACTTCGGCCAATCTGTCGGTCAGTGCGGAGAACAGACGCAATGCGCACAGGACTGCCAGGCGGGCGTCACCGGGCAGAAGCGGAATAGTCTGTGCGGCGGCTTCGATCTGTTCGCGGATGGCAATGATCCATCGCTCCTGTGTTCGGTCGTCGACCGTGCCCTCCTCGGTGAGGTAGCTGCGCCCCAGGCGCTGCATGTCATCGCCGAGGTCGCGGAGGAAGTTGACGTTCTGAAAGGCCGCTCCCAGGCTGCGGGCACCGTGCTCAAGAAACCGTTCTTCCTCCGGTGAGTACGACTCGTCGCGAGCGAAGACCC
This sequence comes from Brevibacterium sp. OS20, assembly GCF_056837565.1. Taxonomy (NCBI): domain Bacteria; kingdom Bacillati; phylum Actinomycetota; class Actinomycetes; order Micrococcales; family Brevibacteriaceae; genus Brevibacterium; species Brevibacterium sp. OS20. The sequence continues at coordinate 3,132,300 of NZ_CM166367.1, forward strand.
GCAGGCACATCAGACCCACGACTTCCGCGGATCCGTAGACATAGTCGGCATGTTCTTGGGGACCGAAACCGATCCGTCCCTCAACAGCGGTGGCCGAAAGGTTCGTCGGGTGTCCCTGCAGGTCTGTCCGCATGGATGCGAAGAAGGGCCGCGTCAGCTCGTCTCCGATTCCGGCGACGCGGGCTGTACGGGCGAAGGCATGGATGATGGGGTTGCTGCTGTAGCCGAGGCTCATCCCGCTTTCGGTCTCGGCTTCGAGCCGGTCGAGCATCCGATGCTGCTGGTCGGCGGCGATGCCTGCTTCGGCGGCCACCCCGTCGACGAGCTCGTCGGCCAATCGGACCAAAGCGTAGATGTTGCGCACGTGGTCGCGGTGGCGGGAACCGAGCAGTCGCGTCGCCAGACCGAAGGACGTCGAGTAGGCACCGATGACCGACCGTGAGATCCGGTTCGATACGAACGTATAGCGTCCGAGCGGTCCCAACCGGTCGATGTCCCGCCTCATGATCGTCTCCCGTTGAGCGTGTCGATGAGGTCGTCGATGAGTCCTGCCATGTCGGGGCCGATGACATCCGGTTCGGTCGCGATGAGTTCCCGCACATTCGCCGCGAGTTCGTCGATGAGTGCCCGGACTTCCCGCTCTGCCCCGCACTCGGACAGCAGCGATCTCACTTTCGCGCCATCGGCTGTGCTCAAGTCTCCCGCACCGAAATGCGGTGCGATGTACGGCCAGGCTCCGGTTCGTCTGGCGATGGCGATGATCGCCGTCTCCTTTCCTTCGCGCAGGTCGGAGAATGCGTCCTTACCGTGCTCGTCGGCCCTGCCGAAGGTCGACAGCAGATCGTCCTGCAGCTGATAGGCCAGCCCCAGCTGCGCCCCCACCTGGCCGAGAGTGTCCTCGACATCGGGTCCGAGGCCGGCGAGGATCGCTGCGGAACGCAAGGGCAGCTCGAAAGAGTAGGTCGCCGTCTTCTGCCTGCTCATCTCCACGACGTCGACCAGCTCCGCATCGACGTGCCCGGCACTGAGCGCCACATCGGTCAGCTCACCCGATACCGATTCCACCACGGTCCGATCAAGCTGCTGCTGAAGCCGAATCCCCAATCCAACCGGCAGCGCTTCGCTGAAGATGATCTGATGAGCGGCGGACAGCAGCAGGTCTCCAACCAACATCGCAGAGCTGCGCGCCGCGTGCAGCTGCGATGCGAGCGACGCCCGACCTGTCTCGACTCCACCGACCGCCGCGTCCCCATCCCTGAGCTGGAGGCCGATGAAGTTCGGGCGACCGCGACGCATGAGGTCGCCGTCGATGATGTCGTCGTGGAGAAGAAAAGCGAAATGCAGCAGCTCGACGGCGGCAGCGATGCGCAGAGCCTGTTCTCTCGCTGCCGCCCCATTCGGGAGTGCAGTGTCCCTGAGTGCGGTGAGCGGGAGACCGCTGCCCGACCGAGGAGAGCCGACTTCCGCGAGAACTTCCTGGAACTCAACGGGGGCGAGCGCATCGAAGGCACCCATGAGAAGCCGCGGCCGCAGCAGCTTCCCGCCGAGCAGGCATTCCGAGGCTCGCTCCCAAGCGTGACTGGCAGCTGATCCCAATCCAGCCACTCGCTGGGCCTGCCTGTCCACCACACGGCAGATCTCGGACTCGATTTCAATTGTGACGGAGGGTCCGAACACGACGCCCTCGGCAGTGGTCATCGGTGAGTCCTTCGCTCGAAATGTAATAGCCTAGAAAGTATAATACACTGTGGTTTAATATATACATGAAGTTATTCTTCTAGGTTCGAGAGTGGGAAACAGTAAGATGGCGATATGGAGTCATCCGAGGCCGCGGGCGCTCACGACCCGATCACAGAGAACATGTACACCGGATCGCAGAACAGCTTTCCCGGCGACCTCGTCGACTCCTCCGACCTGTCGAACGCTGACCGCGAACAGATTGCTCGACTCATGAACTCTCTCGCCCGACTGCGCGAGGCCGAGCGCACTCTCTCCGAGGCTTCGCGCAGATTCATGAAGCTCAGCGAACAGGACATGCGCGCCCTGCACTATCTCATCGCCGCGAAGCGGCAAGGTGCAGTGGTGACCCCGAAGATGCTGTCTGCTCACATGGCCATGTCGGCAGCCTCGGTGACGAAGCTGATCAATCGCCTGGAACGCGAGGGACATGTCATCAGGAAGCTGCATCCCAGTGATCGCCGGGCCTACGCCATCGAGATCACCGCGGAGACAGCACGCTCAGCACGCGAGACTGTGGGGCGTTCCCAGGCAAGACGCGTCTATGCCGCCGCCCAGCTCAGGAGCCGCGAACGTGATGCCGTCATCCGCTTCCTCGATGGAATGGCCGACGAGCTGTCCTTGAGCAAGGCCGATTGGGCGAAGAAGCAGTGAAACAGCCTCCCCCGGCGCGCCGAAGCCCGGCGCCGGGTGGGCGCAAGGCACGACGTGACAGTGAGGCGGCGGCTCCCGCCGTCGAGTCCGACCGGGGGATGTGGAGAATCCGCTCGTTCACCGCGGCTCGACAGGTATTGCGCGCCCGTGACCAGACGACTCAAGCCGGCTTCACTGCGGAGAAGATCCCCCGCGGCCTTTTCCGCTCCCATCCGATTCTCATCTCCGACGGACCGGCTCATGACCGACAGCGTCGTGAGGTCGCCCGATTCTTCGCCCCGACAGTGATCGCCGACCGCTACGGCGACACGATCGCCGCCTCCGCGCAGCGAATCGTCGACGAGGCGGTGGTCACCGGCCGATGCCGACTCGATGAGGCTGCTCTGCACTTCACGGTCGACGTGACATCGCAGGTCGTGGGACTCACCGAATCCGACACCGACGATATGGCCGCGCGGCTCACCGCCTTCTTCCGTCAGCCGCCGGTCGACCTTGCCGCAGAGAGCTGGGGCAGGTCGAATCGCCAATGGATGCAGGCTGCGGTCAACGGCATCGTTCCGCTCATCACTTTCTTCGCCCATGACGTCTTCCCCGCCATCCGTGCCCACCGACGACGACACCGCGGCGACGTCATCTCCCACCTCCTCGATTCCGGGCACAGCACCGGTGACATCCTCGTCGAGTGCCTCACGTACGGCACCGCGGGAATGGTCACGACCCGCGAGTTCATCGCCATGGCCTGCTGGCATCTGCTCGACAACGAGGAGCTGCAGCGTGAATACCGTGCAGCCGAGCAGCCTCGTCGCCTGTCCATCCTCGAGGAGATCATCCGTCTCGAACCCGTCGTCGGCCACCTCTACCGTCGCGCCACCTCCCCCATCGACATCAGCGACGGCCGCGGGGACACCACCATTCCCGCCGGCGAACTCATCGACATCTGCGTTCGCGAGACCAACATCGACACCGACCACTACGGCCACGAAGCCGAGGCTCTCTGCCCAGCCCGGCAGTGGGCCGCCCCGGCCGCAGGGATGAGTTTCAGCGACGGCGCCCACAGCTGTCCGGGGAAGGCCCTGGCATTGTTCGAAACCGATGCGCTTCTCCATCGGCTCCTCTCTTGCGAGCCCCGGCTGCTGACAGAACCCACCGTCGACTGGGACGACCTCATCGAGGGTTACCGAATCCGCAATCTCGATCTCGGACTCCACGTGTCGGCCCGCCCCGCGCGCACGCCTGGCAGCAACGATCCCGCACGGTGGAGTCATCCATGATCGGACAGTGGGACTACCTCGGCCTCATGGCCGCCTGCCTGCTCATCACGCTGCCGCTGGAGCTCGTGTTCGCCGCCCGCGTCTACCGTCGCTGGCAGGTTCTGCTCAAGTCCCTGCTGCCGGTGGTCGCCGTCTTCGCCGTCTGGGACATCATCGCCATCGCCCGCAACCACTGGACCTATGACTCCCGGTTCGTCACCGGCATCGACCTCGGGGTCCTGCCGCTTGAGGAACTCGTGTTCTTCCTCGTCATCCCGGTCTGCGCGCTGCTGAGTTACGAAGCGGTCGGCACCGTGATCGGGTGGGCAGGACGCCGCACCGGTCGCCGGACGAACCTCGCCCGCCCGGGCAGGCCCGATCACCGCCCACCCAACGACGGCGAGCACCGATGATCCCCGAGTACACCGTGATGACCGCCCTCGGCATGATCGTGGTCGTGGGACTCGAACTCCTCGTCTTCCGCAGCGGCATCTTCCGCCGCGCGAAGTACTGGGCGGCCTTGGCCATCTGCCTGGGGTTCCAATGCCTCGTCGACGGCTGGCTGACTAAACTGTCCGACCCGATCGTCATCTACAACCCGGACATGTTCCTCGGCATCCGCTTCCCCTTCGACATCCCCATCGAAGACTTCGGGTTCGGCTTCGCCATGATCACCGCGGTGCTCATGCTCTGGCAGTGGAACCTCAACCGAAACCCCGAGGAGGCGGAATGAACCCGCACGATCCGCACGCTCGACAGCTGCCCGCCGCCCCAGGACGACGCAGCCTGCTGCGCCCGAAGACCGTGACGGTCATCGGCGCCGGAATTGCGGGCCTGTCGGCCGCGACGATTCTGGCCGAACGCGGGGCCGAAGTCACGATCATCGAATCCGGGCCCCGCCTCGGCGGCCGGGTCAGCGCCTGGCCGGTGGCAGACGGACGGACGATGAGCCGGGGATTCCACGCCTTCTTCCGGCAGTACTACAATCTGCGCGACCTGCTCAGCCGCACCGACCCCGACCTCGATCGTCTCCGACCGATTCCCGACTATCCCCTCATTCGCCGAGGCGGCCCCACCGATTCGTTCGCCTCGATCCCGCGGACTCCCCCGCTGAATCTCCTCGGTTTCGTGCTGAGCAGCCCGACCTTCCCGCTGCTGGGTCTGACGCGTGTCGACCTCCGCACCGCTCTGGAACTCATCGATGTCGACTTCCCGGCCTCGTTCTCACGCTATGACGGGGAGTCTGCGGCAGCGTTCCTCGCTCGCCTCCGCTTCCCCACCGAGGCACGTCACCTCGCCCTCGAGGTCTTCGCCCGCTCATTCTTCGCGCACCCGAGTGACTTCTCCGCCGGGGAACTCGTCGCCATGTTCCACACCTACTTCGCAGGTTCCGCCGAGGGGCTGCTCTTCGACGTCCCCGATGACGACTACGACACTGCTCTGTGGGCACCGCTGGGACGGTACTTGGAGGACCTCGGGGTGCGCATCGAGACCACCACTGCAGCCCGCACGATCACCCGAACCCCTGGTGGCTGGAGTGTCGACACGACTGCCGGGGTCATCGACTCCGATGCGCTCGTCCTCGCCGCCGACCCCGCGAACACTCGGCGTCTGATCTCCACGATCGAGGCGCACGACGACTCTGCACAGGCCCTCCGGACCGGCCGGGAAGGTTCGGCCGGGCGGCCGGAACTGCATGACTGGTTCGCCCGAATCGCCACACAGCGCAACTCCCCGCCGTTTGCGGTGCTCCGGCTCTGGTTCGCCGAGGCGGTCGCGCCCGACCGGCCCGCGTTCCTGGGCACCAGCGGTTTTGAGCTGCTCGACAACGTCTCCGTACTCGAACGATTCGAGGCAGGTGCCGCCCGGTGGGCCGAGGAGCACGCGGGATCCGTCATCGAACTCCATGCCTACGCCCTTGCCGACTCCGTGGACGAGGACGCATTGGCCGAGCGGCTTCTGGCAGATCTGCACGAGGTATATCCGGAGACCAGACACATCGAAATTCTCCACCGCGAACTCCTCATCGAATCCGATTGCGGACTCACCGACACCCGAGCCTGGGCCGACCGGCCGGGCGTCTCCACTCCGCTGCCCGGCCTGGTCCTGGCCGGTGACCACATTCGGTGCGACCTGCCGGTGGCTCTGATGGAGCGTGCGGCGACCACCGGGTATCTCGCCGCCAATGAGCTGTTAGGCACCTGGCGGGTCGCAGGCACCCCGATCTGGACTCCGCCGCCGCAAGGGCTGCTGCGGCGCGGTCTGCTCGGCCGCCTGCGAAGGTCAGAGAAAGGGAACATCCGATGAGCAACGAGCATCTCACCCTCGTCTGGTTCCGCGACGACCTGCGCGTCGATGACCACGAGGCCCTGACTGCAGCCCGCGCCGACGGTCAGGTGATCGGCCTCTGGATCAGGGAGTGCCGAGACGATGATGGGCTGGGCCCACGCCCGCTGGGTGGGGCGACCCGCTGGTGGGCGCACGAGTCGCTGCGCGTCCTGGAGACCGAACTCGCACAGCTCGGTATCCCGCTGATCTTCGCAGCAGGCTCCGCTGCGGACATCGTCGCGCAGGCGGCCGCGGACCTGGAAGTCGATGCCGTGCGCTGGTCGCGCCGCTATGCGCCGGCCTCCCGCCGCCTCGACGCACAGATCAAGACACAGCTGACCGACGCCGGGTGTGCTGTGCACTCCCATACCGGCGCGCTGCTGGTCGAACCCTGGACTGTCAGCCCGCAGGGCGGGGACTTCTACAAGGTGTTCACCCCGTACTTCAACGCCGTGCGCGATCGCAGCGTCGGCGACGTCCTCCCTTGCCCACGCAGACAGACGTCTCTGACGAAGGCGGACCGCCAGACCCTCGACGGGCACTCGTGGGTGCGCGACCTCGACGACCTCGGCCTCCTCGACGGAACAGACACGGGCTCAGGCAGCTTCGCCTCGGCGAAGACCCCGCAGTGGTGGCAGACGACCGTGGCCGAGCACTGGACCCCCGGGTGTCGAGAGGCAGCCCGAGCGCTGGCGGACCTCAGCGACAGGGTCGACGACTACGCCGATTCGCATGATGTCCCGGCTGACCCAGACAGCACGTCAGGCGTGTCACCGCGACTGCGCTTCGGCGAACTCTCCCCACGGCAGCTGCTCGCCGCCGCCCTGGACCTGCCGGAGGTCAGCGACGATGACCGACAGGCATGGATCCGGCAGCTCTACTGGCGCGAGTTCTCCTGGCACCTGACCTACCATCTGCCGAACATCGAGTCCGAGCCGATGCGGCCGGAGTTCGCGCGCTTCCCATACGAGGACGACCCCGAGGCGCTCAACCATTGGCAGAACGGGACGACCGGGATCCCCATTGTCGACGCCGGCATGGCCCAACTGTGGCAGACCGGGTGGATGCATAACCGGGTCCGGATGGCCACGGCGAGCTTCCTTACTAAGAATCTGCTCATTCACTGGTGGCACGGCGAACAGTGGTTCTGGGACACACTCGTCGACGCCGATGAAGCCAACAATCCCGTCTCCTGGCAATGGGTGGCCGGATGCGGAGCCGATGCGGCGCCGTATTTTCGGATCTTCAATCCCGAACGCCAACGTGAGCGCTTCGACCCGACCAACGAGTACGTCGGCCGGTGGCTGGGCCACGGACCGGGCGGTCTCACCAAGGCGGAGCGTTCGCACGGCGATCGCGAGCCGATCGTCGACCTCAAGGCATCGCGCCAAGCAGCATTGGCGGCCTATGACCGGATGAAGAGTGAGGCGAAATGAGCACGACGAACGGACGCAGGGTTCTCCTGGCCGGGTGCGGAGACCTGGGTACACGGCTGGGCCTGCGGCTGGTCGACCAGGAGCACGAGGTGATCGGACTGCGCCGCCGCGTCGCCGAACTGCCCGATGCCTTCGAGACCATCGCTATGGATCTCACTCGCCTCGGAGCGCCCGAGCGCGGCTGGGCCGGCGACCCCGTCCGCAGCGATCCGCGACTGGACGCACTCGACGCGGTCATCATCACTCTCACTCCTGACGAGTCGACACGGGACGGATACGAACGGTCCTACCTCCACGGGCTGAGAGGTCTCGCACACGTCCTCGAGTCACAGCCGGGCCGAGTTATCCTCGTCTCCTCCACCCGTGTCCTTGCTGAGGACCCGACGCGTGTGATCACCGAAGACGCTCCGCTCGCCCCAGGGTCCGGGCCGGGTGAGGTCCTCGCTGCGGCCGAGTCCGAGGCGGCCGAGCTCTTCGACCACCTCACGATCGTGCGCCCGGCAGGTATCTACGGACCTGGTCGAACCCGTCTCATCGACTCTGTGCGACGCGGACAGCAGTTCAATCATCAGCGGTGGACGAATCGCGTCCACCGAGACGATCTCGTTCACGGCCTCGAGCGCTTGGCCCTTGACCCTGAGCCGCCGGACCTGGTCCACGCTGTCGATTCTCTGCCTGCCCAGATGGGCGAGGTTGCCGCCTTCATCTCCGACCGCCTCGGCGTTTCCGTCCCTGGCCATATCGAGGACGAGAGGCCGGGCGGCAAACGGATCGATGGGACTCGCTTCGGCTCGCTCGTGGGTGAACTGAAGTTCCCCACCTACCGGGACGGCTTCGCATCGATGCTGATGGACCGCTCCTGATCAAAGCCTGCTCCGTGGATCATTCGCCGTCGGACACGACGCCGCGCCTCGGCGGCGATGTTCTTCGCCATTGCGGGGAAGATGAACCGATGGAACGGGGCGACGAGGGCCCAGTAGATGTGGCCGCGCAGCCCGGTGGGGATGAAGGTCGCTGTCTGGTGATACTCGCAGCCGTCGTCGAAGTCTGCCAGTGTGAATTCGAGCCACGCGTGACCGGAGACTCTCATCTCGGCGCGCAGCAACAGGCGAGAGTTCCGCTCCAGCCGTTCGACTCTCCACCAATCGACCGGGTCGCCGATGCGCAGGGTGTCCGGCAGCCGCCGACCTCGTTTGAGGCCGGCTCCCCCGACGGCTTTGTCCCAGAATCCGCGGACTTTCCAGGCCAGGGGCCAGGAGTACCACCCGTTGGACCCGCCGACGCCCTCGATCACGGGCCACACCTCGGCGGCCGAGAGACCGGGGATCGTCGCCGACCGTTCATCGGTGAAGATGCGCCTGCCCGACCACTGCGGATCATTGGGCAACGGTTGGGCAGCCTCGTCGAGCCCTCCTGCGTCGGCGTCCCAGTTCGTATCCACAGCGCCCTCGACCTCGCGACGCAACGCGAGTCGGACGGCGTCGTCGAACCTGATCAGCCCGGACTCGGGCGGTGGGATGACCTCGTCGACATCGTGTGATGAGGCCACCGCATCCTCCTGCAGAGACTGGACGAGCGGGAGTGTGAGGCGGAACGGCAGCGGTGTCACCAGCCCGACCCAGATACCCGACAGGGTCGGGGCGGGAAGCGGCAGCGCGATGACGTGACGGGGCTTGAGGCCGGCGACAGCGGCAAAGGTCCGCATCACGTCCGCATAAGTGAGGATCTGCCGCGAACCGATATCGAACGAGCGGTTGACCGCTCCTTCCACATCCGCGGCGGAAAGAAGGTAGTAGAGAGCGTCACGGACCGACAGCGGTTCGACGCGGTTGGCCACCCAGTCCGGTGCCGGCATCCACCTCAGCGTCAGGGCGAGATGGCGGATCATTTCGAACGAGGCGGAGCCGGAGCCGATAATGATGCCGGCGTTGAAGACGATCGCGTTGACCTCGGAGTCGAGCAGAATCCGTCCGACGGTCGCCCGCGAGCGCATGTGCTTCGACAGCCTGCGCCCTTCAGGATGCAGTCCTCCGAGGTAGACGACGCGGCGCACTCCGGCTGATGCGGCCTCACGAACGAAGCGCTTGGCGGCTTGGGCCTCGGCCGCTTCGAAGTCCCCGCCGGACCCCATGGAGTGGACAAGGTAGTAGACCGTATCGATGCCGACGAGGCTGTCGGACAGTCCGCGACCGCTGTCGAGGTCGAGAGCTCTCACGTCGACGTCGGCTACCCAGGGAACCTGTTCGAGTTTCTCAGGTCGCCGCACCCCGACTCGGACCTCGTGACCGGCCTGCAGCAGTCGAGGCACGAGGCGACCGCCGATGTAACCGGTCGCGCCGAGCACGAGGACTCGGCGCGGGATGTGGGCCTGTCGGATGACTTCGTCGCCGGGCGACGTCGAGTGGTGGGGCTCCATGAGTCAACCCTACACACTTTGTTAACCCGATGGATACATTATCCTTAGAGGTATTTAAATTTCCAGACCTCACGCCTGATCGACGCGGCGCGACCTGCCGCGTAGACTGATTTTCCATCCGCGCTCCCCAGCGAAAGGTGACCAGAATGTCAACCGACGACAACAGCACCGAAGGCAACACATCAGACAGCATGCGCAAAGCTGCGGAGAACCTCGATCACGAGGCCGGAGGTGCACCGTCATCCGAGTACCTCGACAAGGTCGACCCCGACGACTTCGGCCGAAAAGAAAAGACCACCGAGGATCAGAGCCGCGACGAGGATGCGCCCTCCGAGGATGACGCAGCAACGATCGACTCGACCTCAACGAATCGCTGACGACCTTCGCTGCCCACTGGCTTCGGACTAATTCTGTGCCGTCATCGCCGCGCGAATGATCTCCACGTCCGCTGGATCCAGTTCGAGGACGCCCCGTCGCAGCTGATACCCCCAACGCGCATCTGCGGTGAGAGCCAACTTGTCCCGCGGATCATTGACCGGCACATGACTTCCAGGCAGGTAGTCGACACGTCTGCGAAACGGTTTGAGCGAACCTTCGTCAGCCTGCCAGATCTTGTCGTCGGGAAACGTCCCGATTGCTGTAAACGAACGGCATCCGTCGGATACCCCGCGCACTGTGGTCGGCGAATAGTAGACGAGCGTGTCTCCCACAGCCATCCTCACCAGCGGTAACCGCTTGCCGTGGTTGACCTGCGCGAAACCCCGATGCACACCTATGGCAACGTGCTCGGCCGACACCACGGCCAACCAACCTCGACTCATCGCGGCACGCTCCTTCACACGATAATCAGCAACGTAGAAACGACCATACGCTGTTGAGTGGGCGGCTGGAATCCTCAGCCGCCCGCTCTCCGGTCGACCTACTGAATGACTCAGAACTTCGACACAGAAACAGCTTTCCACTCCGCACGAAAAGGACACCTCGTCGCCTCCGCGGGTCTGGCATCAGAACTCGACCTGACCGAACTAAGCCGGTGAGTCGATCCTTGTTATCGAAGACACCGGCACCACCTAACCACTTTGTTAAGTCACCACGGACACCGATCGTGAAAATGCTGGCGGGAGCAGACTCGATTGATGGTCTCAACCTGCGGAGTGCCACGGCAGCATCGAAGTTGATCGGTGCTGATCGGGCACCGCCGACTGCAGAATCGACCTTCACTCCACCAATTTGCGGATACTGGCGTTAGCCCTCGTTCGTTTATCTGAACTGTTTAGCCCAATTGCCGAAGCGGTTCGATAAGGTTGGTGTGTCTTGACTAGGGTTGGATCTTTTGCTGGTGCCCTGTTCATTCGATCTAGTCCACGTACCAGCTAGACTCGCTCGCAACTCATCTATAGTTTCTCATTTCCTACTAGCAGCTCACCCGAAGGTATCCAACGCATGGCCTCGTCACTACGAATTGCAACAGTGTCCTATGTCGACGACAACTTCGGAGACAATCTCATTAGCACCACGTTTCTCGCGTTGCTTGAAGTTGCTCTAGAAAACTATGGTCTCAGCTCCGACGAATACGAGCTCGCTCCGTTGTCGCTAAAGGGCTTCGACGAAGCTCAACTCGAACGCTGTGATGCCATCTTCTTTGCTGGCGGTGGACTCTTCGGTCAGTCATATCTTGGGTTCTATGAGTATATGGACCGGATCACCGCCGCAGCCGATGAGCGCGGAATTCCTGTTGTGTTCTCCTCAATGGGTTTGAACAACATGGGTGCCGAAGAAGGTCGAGTCGACGCTATTTCCAATATCGTGAACAAGCGCTGTGTCCGAGCTCTGTCTGTCCGCGAGAACTTGCCACTTTTCCAGGAAGTAGCCAAGGACGCGAGATTCGAGGTGCGACAGGTTGCGGATCCGGCAACTTGGACCAAGTTTGTCTATGGAATGACTGACGTCGTTCCCGACGGCACAATCGGGATCAATGTAGTCCGCGGCGGGCTGTTTAAAGCTAACCAGCGGAACTGGGGACTCTCGCAGGAAATGTCGTACCTGGCCGACCTTGTCACGCTTGCAGAATCCCACGGCATGCCCCCCAAGCTCTACACGAATGGGAGCTTGGGAGACAACAATACTTTGCGATTCTTCGCCGAGAAACACGGTCTCTCAGATGAGCAGATCATCCTCCCGCAAACGACCCGAGAGGTTGTCGAGGCGATCGCGGCCCGATCAAGAATTGCCTCCATACGCATGCATTCCTCGATCATCTCCTACTCATTTGGTATTCCTACTGTCGCTCTCGAGTGGAATGACAAGCTTCCACATTTCTACGAAGCAATAGGACACCCGGAACGCGCTCTCCCGTTTGAAAAGTGGGATGCCGAACAAACATTCCAGATCCTCGATCAGACAAGTTCGGCGCCCGAAGATAGCCCCGAATACACGGACTACCTGATGTCCACGTACGCCTACATACATGAGGCGCTAGGTGCCCATGTGCTGAATTCAAACGAGGGTGGACAAAGGTATGATTTCCAGTCAGTCGCGGACTCCCTGGTGTCTAGGTCGCAGTTCCTTGATACGGATGAGTTCGACCTTCGCCGTAAACTGGGGAAAGCTGAGAGAGCCTACCTCAAACAGTTCACATCAGGGCGCAAGAATCGCGCGAAGTTGGGCTCGCTCACAAAGAAGGTTGACTCCCTCTCAACAGAAGTGAAGTCACTCTCATCGGAAGTGGAGTCACTCACTCAACGCAACGCAGAACTTCAGACAGAGATCAATCGACGATTCTCGACTCGGCTCGCAGGGTACGTACGACGAGTAGCGCGTCGGTAGTTCCTGCGTGGCGGGGAGGGACACGCCTAGTCCAAACAGGGGCTATCCGACTGAGACTCGGCTGCGAAGCCAATAGGGCTCGCTGCCGGCAGACCCCTCAAAACTTCGGCACGTCGGCGATCAGCGCCCGTGTGTACTCGTGCGACGGATCCTCAAGCACCTGCGCGGTCGGTCCGTAGTCGACGATCTTGCCCTTGTTGAGCACCGCGAGGTTGTCGGCGATATGCCGCGACAGCGCGATGTTGTGCGTGACGAAGAGCATTGCCAGCTGACGCTCTTCCCGCAGGGTCCGTAGCAGGGCGACGATCGACGCCTGCACGCTGACGTCGAGCGCAGAGGTGATCTCATCACAGACCATCACCGACGGTGCGTTGACCAGGGCGCGGGCGATCGCCGCCCTCTGCCGCTCACCACCGGAGAGGTCACCGGGGCGCCGGTGGTAGAACGTCCGTCCCAGACGCACCGAATCCAGCGCTTCTTCGACAGCGGCCTTTCGGCTCACGGCCGTGCCCTCGCCGCTCATCTCCAGCGGCACCGTCAGCGACTGCCCGATCGACCGCCGCGGGTTGAGCGATGAGAAGGGCGACTGGAACACGTACTGGATGCCCACACGCTGCTCGTTCGTGCGTTTGCGCGTCGACCGAGCCAGCTCCGTTCCGCGCAGCTTCACCGATCCTTGGTAGTCGTCGTTGAGCCCGGCCACACACTGCGACAGGGTCGTCTTGCCCGACCCGGATTCGCCGAGCAGCATCGTGCACTCCCCCGGCTCCAGGACCAGGTTGATCCCGTCGAGGATCTGCGCCTTCCCGTAGGCGAGCGCCACGTCCTTGACCTCGAGCAGAGGTGCATTCGCGACCCCACCGCCCCCATCCCTCGCCGAGGCGGTCGCCCCGTCAGCATCGGTCCGTTCCGTTTCCGAATCGCCGGACTTCTCCCCCGCCGACACGAGGATATGTGTCTTCTCAACAGCCTCGGCGACGGCTTTCGCTTCCGCGGCCCCGTCACCGATCGTCTTCCGCCCGGCCAAGTCCGGCACCGCGGCCATGAGCATCTTCGTGTACTCATGCTGCGGACGTTCGAGCACTGCCGACACCGGGCCCTCTTCGACGAGGTCGCCGCGCAGCATCACAGCCACCCGGTCCGAGATGTCCTTGATCACCGCGAGGTCGTGAGTGATGTAGAGGCCGGCGACGTTGTTCGCCACCGTCATCTGCCGGATCGTGTCGAGCACGACCGACTGGGTGGACACGTCCAGGCCGGTCGTCGGTTCATCGAGGATGAGCACGTCGGGGTACATCGCGAAGGCCATGGCGATGCCGATGCGCTGCTGCTGACCGCCGGAGAGCTGATGGGGCCAGCGTCGCTGATAGGCACGATCCCCGGGCAGTCCGACGTCGACGAGCACCTCGGCGACGCGGTCAGTTCGTTCACGATCGGAGGCTCCGAAGTCGTGGATGTCGAGGACTTCGCGGATCTGCTCACCCACCCGCATGGCCGGGTTGAGCGAGAGTGCCGGGTCCTGAGGGATGTACGCGATTCGGGATCCGCGCAGATCTCGCAGGGCCACCTCGTCGAGGTCGCCGACCTCAAGGTGGGTGGCGTCACCGCGCGGCCAGATGCTCACGGAGCCGGACCCGAACTTCAGGCCCTCCCGGAAGTGTCCCATGCAGGCCAGGCCGGCCGTGGTCTTACCGGAACCGGACTCGCCGACAAGCCCCAGGATCTCTCCTCGGGACAGGGCGAAGTCGACTCCGTGAAGGATCTCGTCTCCGGCGTTCGTGAGCACGCGCAGGTCGCTGACGCGCAGGACGATCTTCTCGTTCGGCTCGTTCGCATCATCGTGGCGAACGGTCTCTGTCTTCGGGCTCATCATGCCTCCACGGATGTTGATGCGGTGGCTCGGGCGAAGGAGTCCGCGAGCAGGTTGGTGCCGATGGTCAGCAGCGCGATCGCAACGACCGGCAGCAGCACGCCCCAGGGCTGGATGGACAGGGCGATGCGGTTCTCGTTGATCATCAGACCCCAGTCGGCCGCGGGCGGCTGCAGACCGAGTCCGAGGAACGACAGCGACGCGATGTAGCCGATCGAGTAGGTCAGGCGCAGGCCCGCCTCCACGCTCAGCGGTCCGGTGATATTGGGCAGCAGCTCACGGATGAGCACCTTCCACCGGGGCATCGCGTACATCTCTGCCGCCTTGATGTAGTCCTCGGTGATGACGCCCAGGGTCGCGGACCTCGCGACACGGGCGATGCGCGGAGCGTGGGTGAGGCCGATGACGGTCACGAGCACCCATCCCTGCGGGCCCAACACTGTGATTGCCAGGAGGGCGAACACGAGCTGCGGGATAGCGAGGATGACGTCGTTGAGCCGCATGATCACGGCGTCGAAGGTTCCTCCGACATAGGCGGCGAGCATGCCGATGATCGCACCGACGACCATGCCGAGCGCCGTGGCGAGCACACCGTAGGCGATGAGGGTCACACCGCCGGCGAGGAACCGAGAGAACACATCGCGGCCGAGGTTGTCCGAACCGAACAGCCCATAGGGGCTGAATGGCTTCGTGACGAACTCGGTTGCGGTGTTGCCGGTGGCCCAGGGCAGCAGCAGCGGTCCGCACAGGGCGAGCGCCACGACGACCACGGTGATGATCAGACCGATCTTGCCCTGTTTCTGAGCGAGCACCCGCTTGTAGAAGGGAACGTAGGTGGTGGCGGATTCCTTGGGCACCTCTGCGGCATCGGTGGCCGCGGACTTGAGGTCATCAAGACTGTTGGCGTCGGTGCTCATGCTGCGCTCCTGAGTTTCGGGTTGGTGAGGATGCCGACGACATCGGCCGCCAGGTTCACCACGACGTAGACGGCGGCGACGAGCATGGAGATCGCTTGGACGACCTGCACGTCACGGTAGGTGACCGCATCGATGAGTGCTTGGCCGAGTCCCGGGTAGCGGAACAGGAACTCGACGACGACCACACCGCCGGCCAGCCACGCCAGCTGGATCGCGACGACCTGAGCGACCGGTCCGAGTGCGTGGGGCACGGCATGGCGCATGATCACGCGCTTCTCCGGGACACCTTTGAGCCTGGCCATCTCGACGAAACCGGAGTCGAGGACTTCGATCATCGTCGCTCGCATCATTCGCACGATATAGGGGGTGACGACGAGGATGAGTGTCAGGGTCGGCAGGATGAGCTGCTCCGGCCGGTTCCACACGGGTTCTCCCGGCGGGGCCAGGGTGACGGCCGGCAGGATCTGGAATACCGAGGTGGCGAAGATGGCGATGAGGCCGATGCCGATGACGAACTCGGGCATGGCCGCCAGCACAAGGCTGACCCCGGTCATCGCCTGGTCGCGGCGCTTCCCGCGGTGCAGAGCCTGATAGACGCCGAGGCCGATGCCCAAGGGCACGGAGATGATCGCGGCCAGTCCCATGAGGATGAAGGAGGCCCCGATCCGATCGCCGAGGAGGGCCCCGACGGATCCTCCCGTCGCCGAGGAGGTTCCGAAGTCGCCGACGAACAGTCCTCCCAGCCAGGTGAAGTACCGCTGCCAAGCGGGCTGGTCGAGTCCCAGCTGTTCATTCAGGGCTGCGATGCGCTCCGGTGTGGCCTGTTGGCCGAGGATCGCCCGGGCGGCGTCGCCGGGCAGCAGCAGGGTGGCGCCGAAGACGAGCAGGGAGACTGCGATGAGGATGAACGCGGAGAAGAGCAGCCGCTTACCGATGACTTTTCCGAACATGTCAGACCTCTCCGATCCATACGCGGTCGAATCTCCAACCGCTCAGGGGTCGTCCTGTTGAGTTGGGGACGAGACCGCCGACGTACTTCTGGAATGCGTCGACCTGGTTGGCGAAGCCCCACACGATGTAGCCGCCTTCGTCGTAGAGCATCTTCTGCAGCTCGTGCTCAAGGTCTCGCCGCTCCCCTGCGTCGGGAATGGCTCGAGCTTTGTCGAAGACCTTGTTGAACTTCGGTTCGTCCCAGTGGGTTTCGTTGAAGGGTGATTCGGACAGTGCGCAGGAGATGACCTGCGGCATGAAGTCACGTGTGTACCAGAAGTCCTGTGCGAAGTCCCATTGGAGGTATCCGTCGCCGAAGAACGTGGTGGCGTCGACCTTGCGGATCTTGACCCGGATTCCGGCGTCGGCGGCCTGCTGGGCGAAGACCTGGGCGGCCTCGACTGCTCCGGATTGGATGGGGGCAGTGACGAGTTCGACGTCGAGTCCGTCAAGGTAGCCCGCCTCGGCGAGGAGCTTCTTCGCTTTGTCCAGGTCCTGTTTGCGCTGCGGGAATTTCGGGTAGTTCTCACTCAGCGGGCCGAACATGTCGTTGCCCAGGGTGCCGTAGCCGGAGAGCACCTGCTCGATCATCTGTTCGCGATCGACGACGAGCCGGAAGGCTTGTCGGACCTTGACGTCGTCGAAGGGCTTCTTGTCCACGCGCATGGTGAAGGGCAGCCACATGCCAGTCTTCGAGTTGAGGATGGACATGCGCTCATCGGCGGCGATGACTTCGACGAGGGCGAGTGGGATGCCGGCGATCGCGTCCACCTGGGTGGACAGTAGGGCGTTGATGAGGGCGTCGTCGTCGTTGAAATTGAGCACCTCCACCTCGTCGAGGTACATCTTGTCGAAGTCGAAATAGTGCTCGTTGGGCACGAGCACCGTCGACTGGGCGGCGGTGAAGGATTTGAGTTTGAACGGTCCCGAGCACACCGGGTTCTCCGGGTCGTAGCCGACGGGGACGATGGCGGCGGTGTATTCGGCGACGGCGTCCTTGAACAGGCCGTTGGGTTCGCTGAGTCGGAATTCGACGGTGCGGTCATCTTTGGCGACGACTTTCTCCAGCATGGAGAAGTTTGCGGCCGCAGTCTTCGGATCGTCGGGGTCATTGATCCGCTCGAAGGTGAACACGACGTCTTCGGAGGTGATCGGCTTGCCGTCGGAGAACTTGATGCCGTCCTTCAGCGTGCACGTCCACACGGTGGAGTCGGAGTTGGCTTTGATCGATTCGGCCAGCAGCGGCACGACCTGGGAGTCGTCGTCCCAGCCGTAGAGGGCGTTGTAGAGGTTGACGGCTCGGCAGACGTCGCCGTTGTTGACGGGGATGTGGGCGTCGACGGTGTCCGCGGAGTTGCCGCCGGTGACACCGACGCGCAGGGTTCCGCCTTTGACAGGCTTGCCGGCGTCGGCGGCACCGACTTCCCTGCCGCCGCAGGCGCTCAGCCCGGCGACTCCGGCCACGGCAAGGCCCGCGCCCAGCGCTTGTCTTCGGTTCGGTGTGTTCATGTGCCTTCTTCCTAGGACGTCGGGTCGAGTCGGCCAGCAGTGGCGGCCCGGTCTGACTTCGGGTGTCGGGTGTCGTCGGTGGACGCGTCATTGTTGAGGATGTGAGCGGCGAGGTAGTTCTCGAGCATGGTCAGTGCCTCGTCATCGGTGATGGGCATGTGCTCGGTGGTGCGGGCAACGCCGAGGCCGTCGATGAAGATCGACAGGGATTTCACCATCAGTGGGGTGTTGCCTTCCCGGATCGTTCCCATGCGCTGGCCGCCGTCGATGACGGTGGTGATCATGTCCATCCACTCGCCGTAGACGGCGGTGAGGTTCGCACGGGCGCTTTCGTCGGTGGCTGCACGGGCCCAGCATTGGAGCCAGATCGACCACACTCTCCGGATCTTAGGGTCGACTCCGGCATGGATGCGTGCGAAGTGGCGGAGCACGCCGATGGGGTCGGCGGAATCGTTGAGGTGGCGGGTCTCGGCGATGACATCGAGCGAGTGGCGCAGGGCCGCCTGCAGCAGCTGGTCTTTCGTCCGGAAGTGGTAATTCACCGCCGAGGCGCTCACCCCGGCGACGTCCGCGACGTCTTCGGTTCGGACCTTGTCGATGCCGAGATCGGCATAGAGTCGCCAGGCGGCCGCGATGATCTTCAGCCGATTGCGGGTGCCCTTCGACATCCAGTCCTGCTCGGAGGTCGGCCCGAGGGCCGCTCCCCCACCGACCAGCTCCATGCGCGCATCATCCGCGAGACCATCTGCGAAATCGTCGGCAGGTGATTCACTGAGAGCAGGAAGAACGTCGGCGACCATTGTTCGCCGAGGCGGCCGTGCCGTTCGCCCGGTCGTCAGCCAATCCGTGGTGACCCCGGTGAGTTCGGCGATGTGAGAGATCTCCTCGACTCGGAATCTTCGTGTTCCGGCGAGGGATTTCGACAGTTTGCTCGCGTCGAGTCCGATCTGTCGGGCGACTTCGCTGTGGTTGATTCCCGCGTCTCTGATGGCGATGCGGACACGACTGACCAGAGACGTCTCTGTGCTTTCAGCACCATTGCCTGTCGTGACCACCACTACAGTCTGCACAGAGGTTGCGATTTTGGCAAGACTTACTGGGGTATTGGGCAGTTGATCGTTACTGAGCAAAAGCTATATTCATTCACCCATACCTCACCCTGCACGCTCTGCAGGAGTAGCATGCGGTCAAGAGGCTGAGCTCATCCCCACACTTCTCCTTAGGAGCACTCAATGCCCAATTCTCCGCACCAAACCCTGGATGCTTCGCGCGACGCAGTTCAAATTGACGTCAGTATCATCATTCCGGTTTACAACTGCGAAAAGTTCATCGAAGAGACAATCCAATCTGTTCGTGAACAGACCATTGAAGAGGGCTGCCTCGAAATCATCGCTGTGGATGACGGGTCGTCAGACAGCTCACTCGCCCTCCTCAACGATCTAGCGAGAGATCATGACGATCTTCGAGTGTTTTCGATCCCCAACAGCGGCTCAGCCGCGGCTCCGCGAAATCGAGGCGTCGAAGAAGCTGTCGGACGATACCTCTTCTTCCTTGACGCTGACGACAAACTTGACCGGAACGCCCTGAAGCGACTCGTTGAGACTGCCGATAGGACAGGCTCCGGAGTCGTGCTCTGCAAGTTGGGAGCGTTTGGAGACGGTCCGCCGCGACCGGTGGTGTCGGGACTGTTCGAGAAGAGCCGCTACGCGGTTGACTTTATTGACTCCAAGGCAAAGTCAACTCTGAGCGTGCAAAAACTGTTTCGCAAGTCAATCATCGATGAGCACAGCATTCGTTTTCCATTGGGATTTGCCATCGGAGAAGATCAGCCGTTTGCGATGAAAGCATTTCTGCACAGCCCCCATGTCTCCATCCTTGCAGACAAGACTTATTACTGGCTACGCCATCGCGGAGACGGAACAAATGTGACGAGCAGAGGACAGACGCCTCGAAAACATCTCGATCGGATCTTATCGCTGGTCGCGACCATCGTAGAGAACACTGAACCCGGGATTCGACGCGATGTGTTGCTCAGGCGACCCCTGGTCGGCAGGAAAGGAACTCTTGCCGTGTTCGGCAAGAGGTTGCTTCCAGCACATGGTCGTGCTGAGCGCGAAGAGATGCTCTCTCTGTTCAGAGAGCAGGTTCTGTCTTTGTGGAATCCCAGAATCCGAAAGTACGGTGCCGTGAGCTCACAAGTGCTGGTAGATCTCGCTGTCCGCAACGATCTGGACGAGATCGAGAGGGTCAGCGAGCTCCTCCGAGTGGATGGCTATGTTCCTCTCGATTTCGATTGGGAGAACTCCGAGTTCCGTTATCTTCCGTCGACGGGCAGCTCGATCGGCGACCTCAACGTCACCATCAGAACCTACCTCACCAGAATCAGACACACCGATGAGCTAACCGAGCTATGGGGAGAAGTCGGTATTCAGGGTGCATTCGAAGCCCCGTTTTCTGCCGAACTCGTAATGCGACACCGTCAATCGTCGGTCGAAGTCCGGTACCCTCTGGATGTATCGCACACCGACAGGGGCACCTTTGGCATCCGTTCTCAGATTCGCGCTGAAATCAATACCAACGATTTCCCAGAAACGGGGCTCTGGGACACTTTCGTCCGCGCAAGATGGGGGTCGGTGACTTTGACTGAGAATCTGGGACACCTCAAAGCCAAAGGCATCGACACACAACCTGTTTTGCACGGCACGCCGACTTATGCCGCAACGTTGTTCACCCCTGCCGGAAACTTCGCTGTGGATGTGGGACCGACAGCCGTGCACCTCAACTCCACCCACAATATTCGCCCAGTCCGGATCGGGCGATTCACACTCGGCAGGAACGAGATCACCGAACTCCATGGGGTGCACAGTGATTTGATAACCGCGACCGTGCGATCGAAAAAAACCGGCAAAGTCACCGAAGTCGAGCTCATCAAACACCAAGACGACAGAGCCTCGGTTATCGTGCCACGATCGGTGACGAAGAAAGGCCCCTACTCAATCGCGCTCTGCGACGCCGAGGACAGGAAAGTCAGGGTGGCAAAGTCCTGAGACAGGGGCGACAGCATTCGGGTTCACGGCTCAAACTGACGAACTCTCGTTCTGTGCGCGGGGCGTCCCTGCGATGCCATGCCAAGGTTTCGCAAATGGGCATTCCACAATGAACACTGGGTTAAACTCCCCTGTGACTACTAAATCAGTTCAGCTCCATCGGAACTGAATTCCAAAGCGAGGTCCGAATGGTAAATATCAGATCAGTTGCAGTAAAAGACAACGACGAAGGCGTCTATGTCTCCGCCCAAATCAGCATGCCGGCGGCCGAGGGCGAAGCCTGGATTCAGCTTCCCGAGGGCACGAAAACCGACGACGAGGCAGCCGCAGATGCCTTCTTCATCATTGGCCTGATCCTGGCGATTGGCAGCGACGGCGTGCTGGAGATGGATCAGCCTGTCTCAAGTCGACTCCTCTACAACTCGCAAGCTGCACAGGACATTCTTCGTACCTGGTACCCCAGACAGTTGGTTGCTGCCCGCTTGGAAGTGGCTCCGCGAACGCAAGACAAGGCTCCGTTGCTTGAAAAGACCGTTTCCTGTTTTACCGGTGGAGTGGACTCTTTCGACACTCTCATTCGAAACGAGTCCGACATTGATGCTCTGGTCTACATGCACGGCTTCGACATCCCACTTTCACGGACCGATGTTCGAGAGCCGACGTCCGCGCACCTTCGCCAGGTAGCCGATTTCACAGGCAAACAGCTCATTGAAGGCTCCACAAACATGCGCAGGTTCCTCAATCGCGCTGGTAAGTGGCCCACTCTGACTCACGGCGCCGCGTTGTCATCGATCGGGCACCTTCTGAGTGGACAGTTCGGCCGTCAGATGATTCCTGCTTCGCACACCTATTCCGACACTTTCGCTTGGGGTTCGCATCCCCTGCTCGACCACCTGTGGTCGAGCAACCGGCTTTCAATTGTGCATGATGGCGCCGGATCCACACGAGTCGATAAGACCAAGCGGGTAGCCAAGTATCCGGCGGCCAAAGAACATCTACGGGTGTGCTGGCAGAACACCGGAAAATACAACTGCGGAGTTTGCGACAAGTGTGTAAGGACGATGGTGGCGCTCTCGCTGAGCGGAGACCTCCCTGAGTTCAAGACGTTTGACTCCGAGATAACCACAGACGCGATCCGTAATCTCAAGATCACCGGCATGAATAGCCTCTCGTTTGTGCAAGAAAACCTCGACTTCGCCAAGGAACAGGGCGCCGCTGAAATCGAAGCGGCCCTGAACTATCTCGTCACAGATTTTGAGGCTCGGAAGAAGACCAAGAACGCGTCCGCTTCTGTCGCCGCCCTGGAAAAGCGAATCACCCCTCTCGAACGCAGGCTTACTCGTATGGAGACGAGTATGAAGGCAACCAAAACCCGCGCGATCGCTGCGGAGAAATCGGCGAAGAAACTCCAGAAGATGCTCCCGATCCGCACGTGGACGAAGATCTCCAATGCTCGACACGGCAAGTAGACCCTAGTCTTCTCAGACTTGCCAGTCAGACAAGAGCCGGAAACTTCTCTCCGCCTTGCTCTTAGACAAACTGAGAGTGGTCGGTTTCAACGAATACTGAACGTTTTCGTTGAAACCGACCACTCTCATATTTATGACTCTGAAGTTCTAGCTGATCATGCTAAATCGTAAGCACGCTCCACTAGCGCTTCCAGATTGGGCGAACGGCTCAGGTCTATCGTCATACCCAAGGCAAGCGATTAAGTAACTTCTTCAGTCCGCGACCAACTGACCTCGGAAGCGTTGCTACCTTAGGCTCCGTAGCCGGAGAATTTGCAACGTTCTTGTAGATGCGATCCTGGTAGAAGCCATACGATCGACGAAGCTTTCGTCGCATCTTCTCTTGGTACTGCTTACGCGATGTACCCGCGTAGCGTGGCAGCTTTTCTCGGAGCTCCTCCAGTGAGTAGGGCTCGATCTGCTCGTTGGGCTTGAGGATGCCTTTCAAGCCTGAGAACAGCGTTCGATAGACCGAGATCATGAAATCGTCGTCCTTCTCCACTCCTTCACTCATAGCTCTGTCGAGTGCGCTGAGAACTGTGGAAGGCTTCCAATCTGCCGAATCCAGCGCTCGTTCCGGATAGTCAACAGAACGATAGAAATCTGGAACCTTGAAATTCCACGTCAACCCGATCGAGGGGATGTCGAAGGCGAATGAGGTGATCGACGCGTGAAGACGATAGGCGATGACACCATCACAGCTGCGAAGCTGTTCGATGAGCTCCTCTGGTGAGTTGAGAGTGACGGCAGCCTTCTTCCCTTGCACCCCGTGGTGTCGAACGAGAGAATCGAGGAAGATCTCATCGTCGAAATGACCAGTGGTGAAAAGTCGATAGTCGTCGCCTCTTGCGGTCAGTTCGTCGATCACACCAAGCCAGAAATTGCGCTGATCTGCTTCACTGAATGGAATTCCGTTGTCGGGGAACACACCGGACCGGGTTACAACGAGGCCGATACGTTTCCGGCTGCGTCCACGCGGGTCTTCAATTGGACGCACCTTCTCAAATACCGAATCAGCGAAGACAGCGGGGTCAGACACGAGCTCCGTAGGAATCCCGGTTCCCTCAACGTATTTCTGTGTCGATTCCAGATCGTCTCTGGTGGTAATCTGGCGAACGACTGGTTTCCTCAGCGCCGTCTGCAGTGCCAGCGAACGTTCGTCTGCGTCGTTGTAGGGCTCAACGCCGATGCTGGAGAACAGCACGGGGACCCCGTACTCCTCGGCAAGTTCGACCGTCCTTATAGTTCGCCGGTAGAAGACTTGGTAGACATAGTTGAATATTGGCGCCCCACCGAAGACTACGACGTCAGCCCTGGAAATGGCACGTCGAGCCGGCTCGAGCAGAGACTCATCACCTGTGCTCATGTATTTCTTGCTGATGATGCTCGCGGCCCGACTGCGAACGACGAACGAATCTGATGCAACTCCAAGGTTCTCTGCAGCCGCTTTCAACAGGCTGATAACAGAGGCTTCAATAATCTGATCGCCGATATTGTCTGAATCTCGGTTAGTCAGCAACAGAACTTCAGTACGTGCCACGTTTGGCTCTTTCTCTAGCGTGAACAATCAATCCATTGACTGTGCTTTGTCGTATAGCTTCTGGTAGTTCTCGTAAGTACGACGCAGCTTCCGGTTGACTTTCTCCCGGTACCCCTTGGGACCAGTAGCCAACTGGCGCGGCATCCCTTCCCAGAGCTCTGAGAATTCGTAGGGGGTTGCAGGATTGCCGGGAGCGAGCACGTCTCGGATCCCTGCGAACAATGTGTCGTAGACGGACTTGAGGAATTCTTCGTCTTTGACGACTCCGTCTTTCATCGCACGCTCTATCGCGGGAACGACCTTCTCGGCTTGCCACTTTTCCGGGCTCAGCGCACGATCCCCATAGCCCACGGATTCGTAGAAATACGGCACCTTGAAGTTCCACGACAGGCCGACAGAGGGAACGCCGAGCGCAAACGACGTGATGCTCGCATGCAGCCGATAGGCGATGACCCCGTTGCACCCACGCAGTTCGCGAATGAGTTCGTCTGGGGAATTCACCGTAACTGCAGCCTTTTTGGCCGGAATACCAGAGGTCTTGATGAGGGTGTCGAGGAACACCTCATCTGAGAAATGGCCAGTGGTGAAGAGACGGTAGTCGTATCCCTTCTCTTCGAGCAGTGCGATCGTCTCGAGCCAGAATCTGCGCTGATCATCTTCACTGAAGTCGATGCGGTTGTCAGCGAAGATGCCCGCCCTAGTGACAACCAGACCGATGCGTTGAGGTTTCGGTTCCACAGCACCTGGCGCCTTAGCGACTGGTTGAACCGGAGCTGTCGCGGGCTGAGCCACGCTGGATCCAGGTGACCTGGCGACGATGCTTTTGACAATTCGCTTGAGTTTCCGCTTCGCTCGCACGGGAACGGACGGCACTGGCTTAGGCGCCGGGGCAGGTTCTGGCTTCTTGCGATAGACGATATCGGCCAGTACTGCGGGGTCGGCAACGTGGGCGACCGGGGTACCGGATCCTTCGGCATATTTCCGAAGTGATTCGATGTCATCGCGCGTTGTGATCTGTCGGACCACCGGAAGTTCAAGCGCCTTCTTGAGAGCCTGGCTTTTTTTGTTCGCCGCATCGAACTTCTCCACACCGATGCTCGAGAAGATCACCGGAACGTCATATTCCTGAGCCAGTTCAAGAGTGATAATCGTACGACGATAGAAATTCTGATAAGCATAGTTGAAGAGCGGGGCCCCACCGAAGATGATCAGATCAGCTTTCGAAATTTCGTCCCGGGCCGCTGTCAACAGCTCTGGGTCTTTGGTGGCCATGTATCTTCTCGAGATGATTCCTGCAGCACGGCTGGATATGACGAAGTCATCGGTGCCGAAGCCAAGATTCTTCATCGCGCCTTTGATGATGGACAGGACTGTGGCCTCGATGATCTGGTCTCCGACATTGTCCGAATCACGGTTTGTCAGCAGAAGAATTCTGGTGGGGCTCATAGACGTTCAGGTCTCCTCAACAATGCAACGATCAGCGTCGTTACCGAAATTGTGGCACGTCGTACCGGTTGGTGAGTGCAAGAAGTATAGCGTTTTCCGATCAGTCGATGAGCGGACCATCTTCGAACGTCCGAACTGTCCGGGAGACGCCGTCAGTGAGCGAAGTTCCCGCATCCCACCCGAGTGCGGTGAGCTTACCAGCGTCCAAGCCGAGAGAGGCTACCGGGGAGAAAGAACGACCGTCCTCTGGATTGACGAAATCCAGATCGAGCTCTTTATCTGGCCGTGCCGCGGCAAAGGTCTCGGCCAGTTCACGGATGCTGATGTTCCCAGCGGGATCGGCGACGTTGTAGACCTGTTCGTCACTCCGCAGATGGGCGAAGAACAGTCCCTCCACGGCGTCCGCAACGTACGTGTACGTCCGGGTCGCGGCACCGGCACTCATCATCCGCACATTGCGACCTCGAACTACGTCGGCGAGGAAATCCGCCTGTACTCGACCGTCGTCGAGAGCCATTCCCGGGCCATAGATATGCCCGAAACGCAGGCTGAGTCCCCTGATACCGAACTCATCTGCATAGGCAGCCAGGGCGGTCTCGGCGATGCGTTTGCCTTCTGAATAACTGGCGCGTGGCGCAAAATGCTGCAACGTTCCCTCGTCGTCTTCGCTGATAAGGCCACTGCCTTTCACCGCCCCGTAAACCTCTGACGAGGACAGGAGGACAAAGGACTTCCCGCCCGCGTCGACAAGCGCGTCAAGGAGGTTGATCGTCCCGAGAGTATTCGCCTTAAGAGTCGTGACGGGGGACGACTTATGCAAGCTCGGTCGAGCCGGCGAGGCACCGTGGAAGATCGTCGAGAATTTGCGTTCGAAAGTCTTCGTGTCGATGACGTCGCCAGCCAGCAAGGTGAAATCTGAGCGCTCGAGCGCGGAGCCGAATCGCTTTACTGCCTTGTCCTGGTTGCGCACCATTCCCGTGACATGGAGTCCGAGGTCGTAAGCATCGTTCGCGGCCAGCAGTGAACCGACAATATACATCGGGATCATGCCGGAGGCACCGGTAACGAGGATCTTCGCATTCCGATACTGTTCCCATGGCAGCCGGGCCGAGGCGATGCGTGCGACGTCCTCGGAGAATACCGGCGTGTCGAAGAGAACGACGTCCGTTGCTTCCGAAACAGATGCGACCGCTCCGTCCTCATTCGCCACCGAAGGCCTCCCTGTCTTCGATGAGAGTGAGGAATGTCCGGCAAACATAGTAGTCCGAGGCAGTGGTGATTTTGATGTTCGTCCGCGGACCTTCGACTCGGTGCACGTTATATCCGAAGCCGTTCATGAGCGTGCATGTGTCGATGGAATCGTTCTCGCCTTCAGCGACAGCACGGTCGTATCCGGCAAGGACATCCTTGAGAGGGAATGTCTGCGGGGCCTGGGCGGTCCACAACGGGTCCCGAGGAATGACCTCTTTGATGCCGGCGCCTTCTTCGACGACGACTGTCTCTGTCATCTTCGTACAGGTGACTGCCGAACCGAATTCACGAGCACTCTCGATGTTCCGCGAGACGAGGTCGGCATCGATTAGGGGACGGACACCGTCGTGGATGAGCACGATGCTGTCCGGGTCGTTGTGTTCAGAGACGACCTTGAGCGCATTGTGTCGCGATTCCTGGCCGGTCGACCCGCCGTCGACGATCCATTGCACCTTGTCCAGCTCGTAACGTTTGACCAGGCGTTCCAGGTGCTCGCGATATTGCGGAAGGATGGCGACTGCGATCGAGTCGATCTCCGGATGCTGCTGGAAGATGTCGAGCGTGTGCACGATCACCGGTCGGCCGTGGATCTCCAAGAACTGCTTCGGACGTGAGCTGTGCGCCATACGAGCGCCGACGCCTCCTGCGAAGACTACTGCGATGTTTGCCATTGGTTCTCCTCGTCCTCTTCTTCGGTCTTATAGCTGCCGTCGGAATCGTTGTCCGTCGGGTCGTTGAGTTGGTCTTCTTGCCCGGGTGCGCCGGGATCTTCCTCACCGACACGTTCGGACATACGGTGATCTTCGTCTTCGGAAGGCACCTGTGGTTCCGTGGCAGGCTCGCTGAGGATGAGCGTGTCGATCACTCGGTCGGAGTTGTTCGTGTCCACGTAATCGAAGTTCTCTTTGACGAACTCCTTCGTCGCTTCGTTGCTCAACTGGGGACGGCGGAGCAGTTCGACGAGTTCGTCGAAGGTCGTAGCGATGTTTCCCGGGGCGGCTTCCCGGTAGTCTTTGTGCATTCCTCGCGTCGCAGAATAGGTATCGAGATCGTAGGCGAAGAAGATCATCGGGCGCTCGAGCAGCGAATACTCGTAGATGACCGAGGAGTAGTCAGTGATGAGCACGTCCGAGATGAGCATCAGATCGTTGGTGTCCGGGCAAGACGCGACGTCGATGAGTCGGTCGCTGAATTCCTGTGGAATCGGAGCCGGATCAGGCACGAAATGATGCTGTCGGAACAGCACGACGGAATCGTCGCCGCACGACTCGTACAGCTCCCGGAAATCGATCTGGTCGTAGTCGTAGTGGGCGTCTCCGGAGCCGCGACCGCGGAAAGTAGGCGCAAAGAGAATCTTCCTCTTGCCTTTCGCCGTCGGGAACTGCTTCTCGAAGTCGACAAGGACCTCTTCTGCACGTCCTTCTCTAAGGAAACCGTCGATACGGGGCAGACCGGTCGCGAGGACTGCTTCTCTCTCGATGCCGAAAGCTTCGCTGTAGACATCCCGCAGGTGCTGGGAACCGCAGATGGCATACGAATAGAGGCGATGGGCGTTTCGCAGATTCGGTGAACCGTACTGCCCGAACCGGCTGTAACCCACTGACTTGAATCCGCTGCCGGCATGCCACAGCTGGATGATCTTCTGTTCGTCTCGGTTGCCCAGGTCCTTGAGGATGGCGAAGTAGTCATCGATGAGGATGGTGTTCGCTTTGCCCATCTCCCAGGCCAGAGCGAACGCACTCTGACGGCTGCTGGTGCGGCCGGTACGGAACGAATAACCGAAGTTGAACTGCGAATCGAGACCGCGTTCGAGCATGCGGTCATGTACGGCCTTGAGGTTGCCCTGCATGTTCGGACGGGCCTCGGAGGCGAACAAGATGTTGCTTCCGTCAGACGGCCGTTTGTAAGCAGAGATGGCGAATACGGTGCGCAGAGCCTTCCGCTTGGTCTTCGTCCACTTCTTGCGAGCCTTCGACTTCAGGCGTGCCACGGTGGACGAGGGCTTGCCTCCGGAACGTCCGAAGGAATACGCACGCATGAGGAAATATGGAGCCGCCTCGTCGTCGGAGATGCCGAACGTCACGGTGTATGCGGAGAAGTTCTTGTTGTAGACGAATGCTCGTGAAGCATCCCCGAGCTCTTCAGCTCTCGCCAAGGGGTAGGCGGCAGGAAGGTTCTCTTCCCCGCGTCGAGCCACGAGGTAGTACGTCCCATTGGGAACCTGAGCACGACGATTGAACTGGGTCACGTTGATCGTAAGCTCGAAACGCCCCTCCCCCAGAGGTTCCGCACGAACCGGGAGTTCGACCTCATAAGGTCGCGAGTTCGGGGTCAGGAAGAACGAGTCAGGGGCATCGCCGGAAACCCTGACGACAAATGTCAGAATCACACGTTCCCACGAGATTCTTTCAATTGTCAGCTCATCTACCACAGGTTCCCCTCACCAGCATGATTTTGAAATGCTGACGCAACTCGTTCACTCTCAATTAACGTTGATAGCCTAGCAGTTTGCCTGTGGCAGTCGGTAACTTAACGACACGCCCGCGGACCGCATCCGAGCCGATGGCTTCGTGTTCTCATGGGCAGTCATGAAACGATATTCTGGCCGAGTCGTCGGTTGCATCTAAGGCATTGAGCCGTTGCGAATCCGAATTCACAACTGCAAGGAGTTCGAACAGTGGCTAACCCGGTCCGATGGGTCGCACGCACCGCGGTGCGTTCTAGCGCGTGGAAACGCACCAGCAAATGGATCAGGGGCGCTGAGAAGTGGAACCGCCTCGAAGACGAATATGACGGCAGCTATGTCAAAGCCGAAGTCGTCGTCTACTTCGGCGACCGCAGCTCGAAGTTCTACCAACTCGAACAGTGGATCCCGGTCCTCGAGCAGCTCCATAAGGAGCACAGGGTCGTCATCGTCGTACGAAAAGGTTCAGCCTTGACCAGCGTGCTGGAAACCACTCACCTCCCCGTGGTGTTCAAACGAAAGTTCGATCCCTTACAGACCTTCTACCACGCCAATGACTTCAAGCTCGCTCTGTACGTCAACAACGGAATGACGAATTTTCAGTCGCTCAGCTTCGCTCCGATGGTCCATGTCCATGTCAATCATGGCGAGTCCGACAAGCTGAGCATGGTGTCCAATCAAGCTAAGGCCTATGACAAAGTCTTCGTTGCCGGCGAGGCCGCTGTGGAACGACACCGCAGGGCACTCATCGACTTCGACGAATCCCAGCTTGTGCGAGTCGGCCGGCCCCAGTTGGACATCAAAAGGCCGCTCGAGCTCGAACCTTCGTCGGCTAGGACGATCATGTATGCGCCCACGTGGGAGGGCGAGAATGATGCGAACAACTACACCTCGGTCGATCGCTTCGGTCCGGAGATCGTCGAAGCCGTCCTCCGGATTCCCGGTGCGCGTCTGATCTACAAACCCCATCCGCGGGTCGAAACGTCCAAAGACCCGGACATGGTAGAAGCGAATGCTCGGATCCTCGACCTCATCGAGGCGGCAAATGTGTCGATCACCGACGAGACTCAGCAGCACCAGGTGCTCATGCAGGGAGACATCCTCGGCATGTTCGACACGGTCGACCTGCTCATCACCGATATCTCCAGCGTCGGCCTCGACTTCCTCTATCTCCACCCGAATAAGCCGCTCGTGCTCACCGACCGTCGCAATGACGCCGAATCACTCAATGCCGAGGCGCCGATCAGCCGCGCCGCGCCGCTCATCAACGATGAATCGATCGGAAGTGTCGAATCTCTACTCAAAGAGATGCTTGAGCGCGATTCTTCTGCAGAAATCAGGCATGAACTCCGCCACCACTATTTCGGCGACGGCGAACCCGGATCATCGACCGTCCTATTCACCGATGCGGTGTCCACTCTAATCGCCGACCGTGCGGTTGAATTGGAGAGCTTCCACACCGAGAGCGTCAACGCCGAGTCCGACGACGAATAGTCGCGACCGGACTCGGCCAGCGGGTCATCGCCGCAGTCAGCGCGTCATCGGAACGTGCGGACGCCAGAAGCTCGAATTACTTCCGAGCTCTCACCGAGAGGTTCCCGTGCTTCGTCGCATACCATTCGCTGGCTGTCGCAGTCGTGACGCGGAATCGCTTCGGAGTGCTGATTCTCCGTTTCGATGACCACAGATCATGGGGTCGGCGAAGATAGACGTCGAATGTCTCACCAGCGGACTCGGAAAAGCTCTCATCGTCCACGTCGAACGTAAGCACCGTTCGGTGCCCGAACCGGCGGAATGAGATCTCGGACTGGTCGCAGAGGAAGAACGTACTGAGCTCTCTGCCTGCGACGACCAACTGAAGTGTCTCTGCAACCGACTTGTGGATCCCGCCGATCTCGACCTCGACTCTGCATCCTCCCGTTGTCGGTGTGCAGGTCAGCTTCCTGGCCCTGACCGACGGAACCTCATATTCGCTGCCGACCGCGGGGAGATCAGCTAGCCTCATTTCGGCTAACGCTTTCCGCCAACGAAGGTATCCGGCTTCCGGGAGGTAGCGTTCGACGGAGCTCACCGCTGCCCGACGCATGGACTCGACTTCGCTGGGCTCCAGGGAGAGAAATTCCTCTATCTGGTCGGCCAGTGCGTCGATGTCGCTCCACGGCGTGATGAAGCCGTTGTCGCCCTGATCGATGAGATCTTGCGGCCCGTAGGTGATGTCATAGACGATGGGAACACAGCCGGCGCCCATCGCCTCCAGCAGGGACAGCGGCAGACCCTCGCTTGTGCTGGTGAGCGTGGAGAACGACGCCGACGTCAATCGTTCATGCACATCATTGACGTACCCAGGCAGTGCGACGCGATCGCCGAGGTCGAGTTCATCGATGAGGGTTTCAAGCTTCGGCCTCGCGGGTCCCTCTCCGAGCACGGTCAGGGAGACTGCTATACCGCGGTCGCGCAGCTTCGCGACCGCGCGAATCGGGTGCTCGATGCGTTTGAGGTCAATGAGGTTCGCGACCATTACGGCATTCCCAATGTCTCGCCGCATCGGCGGATCAGAGACGACTGATCCTTGCGGCAGCTCTCCAGTCAGCAGCCCGATGTTGTCGCCGGAGAAGCCCATCGCTCGAATTGCTTCGGCCTGTTGCTGTGTCTGTACTCCGACGATGTCGAATCGGTCGAAGTTGCGCATCGTATCCGTACGAGCCCTCAGTGGCTGCCCGTGATCGCCGTTCCACGGTCGACGGAGATGACTTCCGTGGAGGAAAAGGATGAGCGCGAAGTCACGGTCAGAGATCTCATGGATGAATTCACTGACCTTCTTGTCATCGACGATGACAGCTGCCGGCGACTTCGTCACGGTCGCTGTGATCCACGCATTGTAGAAGTCGCGCGGACGACGCCATTCGACCATCGGCTCCCCCGCCGGGGATTGCAGGATGAACCGTCTGCCCAGTTTCGGATCCTCGATGTCAGCTAGCAGCAGACTTCCGTCGCCCCGCAGGTAGTTGCGCCGGATGACACGACCGGTCCGCGAGTTTCGGAACACGTCGTAGAAAGCGTTGATGTTCTCGAGTTCGCCGTCTTCGTCGGGGATCGGCATCCTCGGGGGCTCACCCTCAAGGCGGGTCAGTTCGGCTTCGCTTCGTCCTCGAAGATCCTGCCAGATATTGACCAGTTCAACGTCCTCTCGCATCTTCCCCTGTGCGATCAGACGATCCCTGATCTCATCTGTCTCCATGCGCGGACTGAACGTGAGAATGGTCTGCGAGAGCGGGCTGCCAAAGTTCTGGAAGCTCCGAATCCGACGCAGCGCAGCCGTCGTCATGCCGCCCATGGACTCCGGAATGCCCCACAGCACGTTGTATACGTGGACTGCGTCGGTCCCAAATGCGGGACCGTCTGGTTCAACGTCCCGGCCGTTGCCGTTTGGGTTCGTTCGGGCTCGCAATCTCACAAGTGGTACCTTTCCTCAACGCTCATCGACGACAAACGGGCAATCAGCGCGTCAGCGCCATACGGCCGAAGTGGCGAGCCTGACGGCGCCAATTGACGATCTTGGGAACGTCCGATGCCTCCCACTGGGCTTGGATGTTCCAGTCATCGCCGAGGTCGGCATACCGGTCTCTCACGATCATCTGCATCGCATCGATATAGCTGAGGCCATTCTGCTGCACGAGACCGAGGACTCGTTCTACGACATCTTCGCTGCGCAGTCGAGCCAGATTGAGCACGGCAATCTGCGGATCGAACGGCACGAAGTCTTCGCTCATCCCTGCGTGGCTGGCGAAAACGAAGTCGAGGGCGCCCGTGTGATCGTCACCGAACGAGCTCGCGATCCGCCGCATCAGTGTGAGACCGCTGGAGCGATTCTTCCTGACGTCATGTTTCGCAGCCAGCAGCGTGTCCTTGAAGTCGACGGTCGAGAGCTCGGTGATGTCTGCGGATACCTCGGCGGCCGCAGGCACAACGACGACACGCTCATGGTCCGCAAACAGCGCAGGCAGAACGACCGACAGAACTTCGGACCTGTTCTTCTCGTCGCCCAATTCCACCGCCGGAAGGATGTCGATGCTCCCCTGGGTGAGCTCGCCTCGGATCTCGTCGACCTTGGTTGACGTCAACACACCGTTCGGCAGCCACACTCGGTATGCGGCTCCCGCGTGGGTCTCGATACTGCGGAGAGCCTGCCCGACCAAAGGCGCCTCGCCCTTCTCAACGGTCATGAAAATGTCGGTGACCTGCGCTTCGGGTACGGGCCGTTCGATCCCGTTCAGCGCCGAGACAACGGACCTGCTTTCCGCGACGGGTAGTCGGGCAGTGGCCAGGTACTCGTCAGCCAATGCCATCGCGTCTGCCGTGATCTCGACCCACTTCGCGTAGATCTCGTCTTCGGATGTGCCCGTTGCGATGAGGGGCAGCAGCACTGAGAGCTTATCGAGGATTCCATTGCGAATGGCATCGAACTCGGCAGCGTCGATGCCGATGAGTCCGCCGAACCGCGAATCGGACTTGTTCTTAGGTTCGAAGTCGACGTCGGCGCCGACCGATCGTGCCGGCAGATTCGCGTGCAGGCGGGAAGTGAGGACGTGCTTGTATTTGTAGGCATAGTCAGCAACCCAGTTGCGTGCGAGTTCCAGGTTCTCCGGGAACGATTTGTCGCGGATCGCGGTGACGGTCTGCTTCTTCTTCGGCCCCTTGTTGTCCTTCGTCCAGTCGACTCGCAGCGTTCCCGAACGACGGTCGGGTGAGGGTGCAGGGAAGAGAGTGTCGACCGTCGTCGTCAGGCATCCGGAGAAGAATGCGGGCACGCCGACTGCGCGCAGCACGGCGACGGACTGCCAGTCGCGGCAACCGACCGGTCCGTACTTCTTGAGGTAGGCGATGGCTTCGGGAGTGAGCATCTCGGGGTAGCGCACGAACACGGACAGCAGGATCGGGCGCAGATTCGGGTGGAACGGGATGTTAAACGACTTACCGAAGATGTCGTGCATGTACCAGCCGAACGCGATGTACCAGGTGTCTTCCGGAATGTCCTGATAGACGTTGCCGTCTCGATAGACCTCGACGAGGTTCAATTCAGCTTCAGGTCCGTCGTACTTTCGTTCCTCTTTGACTGACTTGCGGAACTTCTTGAAGAGCTCGGTCAGTCCCTGGTCACCCGAGAAGCTGAGATTTTCGTACCGCAGAAGATGGCCGATCGACGCGATAGTCTGGATGTAGTCGCCGATGTTACGCGAACGGATCCCCGGCTGGTCGTAGCTGAGGACACCGAAGTTGCGCTTGCCGGCAGTCGTCGGAAGCGATTCGAGGTGTTTTCCTCCCGGGAGCCAGTCGCGCATGCGGTTGAGTTCGTAACGCACGGCCGGATCCGCCTCGTCATCCATCTGGTCGAGACGCGTTTCGACAAGAGTCCGGACATGGTCGAAAGCGTCGATGCAGAAGGCCGATTCGGCGGTGCGCAGCACTGCCTTCGCACTCCACCGGCTGGTCTCGCCTGATTCTTCCGCACTCTCCAGGAGCGGGATTGCGTCGTGTCCGAGCGTGTCGATCGCGGTTGGGTAATACTCCTCGGCGGCCGCAACGATGATGTCCCGGTCATCGATCTTCTCGAACTGCGCCCAGGCGACCTCGGAGTCCGATGACCGCTGGTAGGCCATGCCTAGGAGAACCCTACCGGCTTCCTCGGTGGAGGGATTGCTGCGGAGGTTGAGCCCGATAGACACGGTGTCAGCCAGGTGCCCGGCAGCGACGAGTGACCGTCCAACCTGCACGGCTGCGGGACCGAACGATGATCCCTGAGTCAGTGCTTCGGACAGTGCCGCGTGCGCCTTGAGGCGCGCCAGCTGCCGTGCCTTGGTGTCGACCTCTCGAGTCGACGGCGCAACGGTCCATCCGTCGGTGTCCTCTGCTGTCGCTCCGCGCAATCCTGTTGCCAGTTTCCGGTAGGCACGAGCGGTCTCGGTCGCGATCTTCTTCGGTTTGCCGGACGACTTGCCAGTGCCGCCGGTTGCGCGCTCGCGCACGTATTTCGTTCCTGAGGCCCGCTCGACCACGGGCAGGGCACGACGGGCGATTCCGTGGACGACTGGCTTGACCAGTTCGCGTCCTTTACTGAAGTATCGGTCGGCAGCGTTTCGTCCAGTGGTCACTCGTTCAGTCCTTTGCAGAGGTTTCGGTGATCGGTCGTTCGTAGCAGTCGGTGGTCAAGAGCAATCAGGCACACGGTATACGACTTGACTGTCAGTTCGTTGAACCGCAGCGGTCTCAATCGAAGGTGCCGAGGCCCGTCTTGCGGAGGCTAGCGTCGAATTGCGGGGCAAGGGTCTGCGCATAGGTCGCGGTGATGTGGGCGGTGTCGAAATAGGTGATGACGCCGCCGATGACAGGCTCGCAGCGCCCCTCGGGGCAGAACCAGTCTTGAGGGTAGATAACCGACATCTTCTTCGAATCTATGGTCTTCGCGGAGGCTGCGAGCGGATCCATCCAGTGCCATGATTCCGGAGTTCCGGAGCACTCTTCGAGGTCGTCTTCATGCTTGGCAACGCAATCCGGCACGGTGACACCTGCCCCGCCTGGGTATGGGGTATCCCGAATGACCACAACATCCAAATCAGCATCGACCCAGCGCTGCAGGATTTCACGATGTCCTTCAGGCGCCTTCTTCTCTGTTTCTTCCCAGTCCATACCTTCCAGCGGCGTGGACTGCCGCTCGGAGGTGATCACTGCGTCGAATCCTCCTTCGGTCGTTCTCTTCGAGACCCAATCGGCGTAGTCCTGACACCCCTTGGTTTCGTCCGGCGTCGAAAGGTCCTGAGGCAGGGTAGAGATGCTGCAGTTCGAGGCGAGGAAAGTGGTGATCGTCAGATCTTGTTCATCTGCCAAGCGCTCGAGCGTCGGCAGCCAATGACCGGCATGTGAATTTCCAACCAGCGCGACATGTTTCGACCCGTCTCCATAGGTGCATTCCGGTTTGCTTGCGTATGGGGCACTGGCCCAACAGCCATCAGCGTAGGCTTTTGACTTGTCCTTCTTCGCCGCAGCGGGCTCCATCTGCAGCGAGTCCTTGTCTTCGCAGTTGGGATTGTCCTTGGCACTGGGGAGGAGAATCCCGGCGCCGAGGCAGGAGTCGGGATCGTCCAACTGGGCCCGCAGTTTGTCTTCGTTCTGCTCGACGATGGTGTTGGCGATGACCATCTGGCTGAGCCCCAGGGCAGCGACGAGCGCCATCGCCAAGGCTGCAAACGCGAAGGTCTTGTTCGAACTGCTGAAGAACGACGACTTGCGGAATCGGTTCTCGACCCAGGTTGTCGAAGCCCAGGCAGCGATGATCGAGACCAAGATGATGGCTATATTGTCCAGGACGCCGAGACTCTCCGAGCGTCCAAGCTTGGCCGAGAGGTATGGCACGAGGACGATGAGGGGCCAATGCCAGAGGTAGACGGAATACGAGATGTCACCGAGAAAGCGCACGGGACGCAGTGACAACAGTGGAAGCACAGACGCCCGGCCCCGGGAGTCGGCGATGATGACCAGTGCAGTCGACACCACCGGGACCAGCGCGATGTAGCCGGGGAACGGCATGTCTGCGCGGACGAGGAAGGTGGCAGCCACAATTCCGGCGAGACCGATCCACCCGAGCACTGAACTGAATGGAAGCCGCTCTGGTCGAACATAGAGCACGAAGACGGCGACGAGGCCACCGGTGGCCAGTTCCCACATCCGGGTTGGGGTGATGAAGTAGGCCATTGCAGGTTCGTTGGCGGTGTACCAAACAGAGAAGACGAACGAGGCCAGAAAGATCCCGAGGACGGTGAATCCGACGAACTTCTTGGACCGTCCGAGTTTCGTCCCTATGAGGAAAGCCAAGCCGATGATCATCGGCCAGACGAAATAGAACTGTTCCTCGACCGACAGCGACCAGAAATGCTGAACGGGCGACGGGGCGTTGTCCGCAGCCAGGTAGTCGACGCTGGAAACGGCGAAATCCCAATTGACGACGTAGAGTCCCGCGGAGAGGATCTGTCGTCCGGTGTCGGCCCAAATCGATTGTGGAGCAACGAGGAAGGTTGCGATGCCCACAAAGAACAGGACGAGCAAGGATGCTGGCAGCAATCGCCGAACCCGTCGTGCCCAGAACTTTGCCACGTCCCCCCAGCTCTGTGGCGGGGACTTGACGAGGTGGCTGGTGATCAAGAAACCGGAGATGACAAAGAAAACGTCGACACCGACGAACCCGCCGACGAACCGGTCGGGCCACAGGTGATAGAGCAGAACGATTCCCACGGCCAGGGCTCGCAGCCCCTGGATATCGGAACGGAAGCCCGAGGTTTTGGGCACGCTCGACCTCTGTGGGGAGTTTTCAGCGACGGGGGCTGTCGACTGCATCAATCGGCTCCACTCAGTTTCTCAGCCGGTTGGTTCGGACCCGACTGCGGTCCCTGTCATTACTCGCTTCTTTGGTACGCGGCAGAAAGCATGTTCCCCGGAGGCTCCTCCAGTTTGATTGCTGCTGTATCGACGCGCGCTGTTCCGCCGTAGCGGCGTGAGGTCACACGATGGGCGGCCGGCCGTGCCGGGACATTCGAAGTACACCTCTTCTTGACAGCTTCTGCCTGTCTTCGTCCTGACCCCACGGGTCGAGACGCCATCCGGCACGCCATCCTTCCATCCACGCTTTGAGTTGGTGTGGCTTATTGGCCCACTTGATGAACTGCATCAATGTCCATGAACCCACATAGGCCCAGCTGAACGGCCACGGCAGATTACGCCGCGCCAGCCATACTCGGTTTCTCGCATTCATGTAGAAGTATTCGTCGTGGCGCCTCGGGTCGATCACCGGGTGGGCGACGGCGAGGTCACCCATGTACCAAACGATGTAGCCGGCGTCCCAGACTCTCCACGCGAGCTCGATTCCCTCGTGCGCGTACCAGAACGGTGCCGGCCATCCTCCGCACTCGTCGAAGGCCCGGCGCTGCATGCAGACTGCGCCTTCCCACACCGAGAACACATTCGATGAATGGTCGGCGCTTCCCTTCTTCAGTCTGGGAATCCACCGTTTCGGTGCATCTGGCCCACCGGGCTCCTCAACCCTTGGCTGGATCAGTCCGATCTGCGGTTTAGTCCGCATCAGTTGTGCCATGCGCATCAGAGACGTGTCGTCCGGCAGCCATGCGTCATCGTCAAGGAAGAACAGGAACTCGCCGTCTACGTGAGGGACTCCGGCATTGCGGCCGGCAGGGATTCCGAGGTTCTCTGGCAATCCCAGTTTCTTGACCTGGTCCGGTATGCCTTCCGGCTCCCAGCCGTTTCCTACGCAGACGATGTCGAGATCGACGCCCTTCTGCGCCAGCAGTGACTCGAATCCTCGGTTGAGGTCGTCCAGCCGCTTGCCTTGGCTGAGAACGACAACGCCGAAGGTGTAACGTCGATTGTCTTCGAGTCGCTGGGAGAGGATCCTCGATGACTCGCTCATGACAGCCTCCTTGATGCCATGATCGACATGAAGTGGCCGATGACGGAGAGCAGGCACAGCGGAGCCATGATGAGGACGAGCCACCTTTCGCCGAATAGCGGCTCAGCTCCTGCCGATACTGCTATCGCGGTGACGATACTCGCCGCCAGTGCCATCAATGACATCTCTACCGAGTGGAAGATGCGGTGGAAAGGCACGAACCGAGCGATTCGTTTGAGAGTGGCAACAACTCCGGGGTTCAGCGCTGTGGCTTCCTTTGAATCCGCGAGCTTATCGAGTCCGTTGAATGCACGGGACACGTGAACCATGTCGTTGAGGGCTTTGTTGAGAAGCACCAATCCTGCCAGAACCGTTCCGGCAAGCAGGAGCGGATAGGAACCGGCGGGGTCGTCGATCAGATTGTTCCACTCGCCCACAGCTCGGATTCCGAGCGCAACCGCAACCAGGCCTTCGGTCGTATAGTGGCCGACCTTGTCCAGAAAAACACCTTTGGCGCCGCTGGTTCCGCGCCATCGGGCGACCTCACCGTCACAGCAGTCGATGTACATCTGGACTTGCGAGAAGAAGACAGCAAGGACCGCTCCCCAGATGCCCGGAATCAGAAGGCTCAATGCGATACACCAACCAGCCAAGATCATCAGGCCGGTGACGCCATTTGCGCTGATCCTCGTGCGCACGAGCAGCATCGTGAAATAGATCGAGATATGGCGGAGGTAGAGCTGTGCCGACCAGTGTTCCGCATTCTTGCGACTGCGAACCTCGATCGGCTGTGCTTTCGCCCGAAGCTCCGACAGCGTCGGATGTTTCGCCGGAGACTTTTCGGGCACGTCCGTTCCTCTCAGATCCATGGATGATGTCCAGCAACGATAGCGCGAAGTTCGCGCCGTTGCTGTCAGGACTTGCCCAGCTCGCTCTTGATCCGAGTGGTTGAGATCTCGGGCGTGCGTTCCAGATAGACGACTTCACACTTGTCTTTGAGGAAGTCGAACTTTCCGGCCCAGTCGTCCCCCATGACGAAGGTGTCGATATGGTACTTATCGATATCCGTCGATTTCTGCTCCCAGTTGTCCTCGGGCACAACGAGATCGACGTAGCGGATAGCTTCGAGCATGTGTTTGCGCTCTTCGTAGGAGAAGTAAGACTTCTTGCCCTTGCCAGCATTGAATTCGTCACTCGACAGCGCAACTACCAGGTAGTCGCCCTGATCCTTGCAACGTTGGAGCAGTCGAATGTGCCCATAATGGAGCAGGTCGAATGTCCCGTAAGTGATGACTCGTTTCATTGCTGATTCCGTCCAGAGGTCGAAGCTCACCTCGTGAGCCGCAGAATTAGTTCCGCGTTAGTTTATCATTCTGTTACTTCAGGTTAAGAAAATGTCATACGGCTCACTGAGCGTACTTCAGACGACGTTCTTCCGAGCGATCTCGGATCACGCGTTCGCTTGATTCGATGAATCGAGCAGTCTGCGCGCCGTCTGTTGTGTCGCCCAGATAGAACTGCGCTAGTTCTGCAACCGATCCACTGCGCGAGACGGCCTCGTCAATGAGATCGACAACACTCTCACGGCTCTTCGGGTCGACAGCTGGACAGCGATCCAGGAGCCCGCCATCGAGAACTTCTGCCTGGGGATCGTGC
This sequence comes from Brevibacterium sp. OS20, assembly GCF_056837565.1. Classification (NCBI taxonomy): domain Bacteria; kingdom Bacillati; phylum Actinomycetota; class Actinomycetes; order Micrococcales; family Brevibacteriaceae; genus Brevibacterium; species Brevibacterium sp. OS20. Next base: position 3,172,596 of record NZ_CM166367.1, read on the forward strand.
GGCTTGACCATGACCAGAGGCTTTCCGGAGGTTAGCCAGTCGAATGCCACGGATGTCATCTCGACGACCGCAAGATCCGCCTCATCCAACTGCCAGGACACGTCAGGTGATTCGTCGAGGAATCCTCGCGGATCGGATCGGACGATCTCGGCCACGTTTTCCACGGCCTTTTCGAACTCGCTGCGCATCACTCCCGTGCGGGGGTGAGGCCGGAAGATCACCCGGTAGCCGGCTTCCAGCAGCGAGGTGACGATATCTTCGCCGTTGTAGGCGATGGTTCCGTACGCCATCGCCGGGGAGTCTCCCTCCCAAGTCGGCGCATAGAAGACCACTTTGCCATCTGAGTTGTTCGTCTTGAACTCTTGCCATTCGGACGGGACCGATCGCGGACGGTCCAATTGTGGCCGTCCGACGTCGAGCATTCGATCATTACGCATTCCGTACAGCGTCTGCTCGATCCGATCTCTCGCGGCCTGGCCGGCGGTGAAAACGTAGTCGTATCCCTTGAGTTGGTTGGAGATCATCGAGATCTTCTCGCTCTCACCATGGCTCAAATGGACATGAGCGGGTTCCGGATAGCGCAGTGCCTGGAAGTTGCTTGTTCCCTGGTTGACGTAGAACACGGCTCGCAGGCTCGGTGACTGCATGAACTTGTCGAGTCCCTTGGTGAGCCGCGAGAACCGAACCGGAAAATCGGTAACGCCTTTGAGGTGTTTCGCGACCACAGCATTGCGGACGATGATGCCGAAGGGCTGCTTGCTGTGTCCCAGTTCCTTGAGACGTGCCTCAAGCTGCTTGAAGGGCCACAACCACTGTTCGAGCTGATAGACCGAGCTGAGATCACCGGCGAAATAGGCAGCCACAACGAACTCGTCGTCGTCCTGAGGGTGAAATTCGTCCGGCAGCCGTGATTCGCGAACACGCTCTCGGAGTCTCAGCGCAGCGAGTTTTGCCACCGATTGTGCAAAGTTGGCACCACGGACTGCGGTGTGCGGCAGATCTGCCGGTAGGAAGGTCATGGAGACTATTGTGCATGCCTATCTGTGTTCGACCTGAACTCGACCTCCGTTCCAGATGAACCTCAGTTTCATGGCAGTCGACTCTCACAAAGTCTTTCCGCTAGTTTTGGTTGGGATTCTGCGAAAGGGAGCACATGTCACCTGAAAGCCGTCAGCGGTTCGATCGACCGTCATTGCGGAAGCGCGCAGCGGTGCCCTCTCAAGAAACCGCGCCTCGGGCGGCGACACTATTCAGTCGCAGGATCGTCAACAGTGAGCCCCAAGATCTGCATGCCTCATTTACGTTCAGCGATGCATTGTCTGCACACACTGCTGATCGCTCTGATTCAGACTCGACAGGCACGATCACGCAGGTCGTCATTCCGCGGTCGACCCCTGAGCTTTTGGCCGATATCGCTTCATTCTGGGACCTGCATCCGGTGCTCGTCGACGACCTCTTCCACGCGAACCAGCGGGCCAAAGTCGAGCGCTACGGTGAGGTGCTCTTCGTTGTCTTGAAATCAGCTGTCTACATCGACGCGAAAGAGGAGGTCGAGTTCAACGAGTTCCACCTGCTGATGAAAGACGATGTTCTCGTCATCATCTGCCAGGGAGACCGGTTCATCGACGGTACCCCGATTCCTGATGAGACCAGCGGTGTCGAGGAGTACTTCACGAACGAGAAGCGCAGCTGGACGAAAGACCGTGATCTGCTCGCACTCGGTCCAGAGGCACTCATCTATCGTCTGCTCGATACCGCTGTAGACGGGTACTTCCCTGTGCTCGACGGGCTTCAGGACGACAAAGACGGGATCGAGAGGCAGGTCTTCAGCGGAGACACTGCTGCGGCCGAGCGCATCTATCTCCTCAGCCAGGAAGTCATCGACGTCCTTCACAACTCCACCCACCTCAATCGACTGACGCAGGCGTTGGGCAATGGGGCGGCCAAATACGCGATTCCCGATGACCTTCGTGCCTACCTCGATGACGTCACGGACCATCTCACCAGAGTCCTTGCCGAAGCCGGAGAACTGCGCGAATCTCTGTCGCAGATCCTCAACGTCAATTCCACCCTGGTCGCTCAACGTCAGAATGAGGATATGAAGAAGATCTCCGGATGGGCGGCGATCCTCTTTGCGCCAACTCTGATCGGTGCAATCTACGGAATGAACTTCGACGATATGCCTGAACTCCACTGGGCCTTCGGCTACCCGATGGCATTGGGGCTCATGCTTGGCCTAGGGGTCGTTCTCTACGTTGTCTTTCGAGTCAAGAAGTGGATGTGAGATCCATTCGGACGAGGCGACCACTGAAGTTCCCGTGCTTGGTCGAATAGAGATGCACCTTGTCTGAAGACTTGATATGGGAGTCTTCGACGCAGGCGGTGCGTAGTCGTTCAAACCCTCTCTCGAAAACGAGGTCAAGGGAGAAGTCAACGTATTCTTCCGTCATGTGTTCGATCCGAGAATGTGGAATCTCGGCCGTGATCAGGTCTCCACTCCGGCGAGCTTCGACTCGCCCATAGAAGGTGCCAGCCCGCGACTTCCAGGAGACGAACATCTGGCTGGGTGCGCTCTCCCCCAGGTCAAAGACTCTCAGAGTGATCGAGATTCCGTCGGCAGTCACTTCGGCAGATTGGACCTCGGCGCGCGCGTCCTCGGCGCGGATGATCGGAGCAAACGACCGTGCGGCCAGTGCCTCTCCCCACCGTCGAATAATGGGACGTTCGAAGAAGTCTGCTGCCCGGGATACGGCATTTCGGCGCATCGCCGAAACCTCGTCTTCGGACAGGGACAGGAATGTCGAGATCGCGTCGGCCAGTCCGTCGACGTCGCCCGGGTCGACGAGAAAGCCATTGACACCGTGCTCGATGATGTCTGCCGGGCCAAAGTCCACCGCGTAACAGATAGGAATGCAGCCCGCCGCCATGCTCTCCAGCACCACCAGCCCTTGCCCTTCGTATCGACTGGTCAAGAGGCTGAACGAGCTGGTGAGGAAGTTTGATTTCGCGCCTTCAACGTGGCCGTGCAGTAGGACTCGGTCGACTGCGTTCTTGCTCTGGATAAGCTCGCTGAGCATCGGCCTGTCCTCGCCGTCGCCGTATATGTCGAGCGTTACTTGCCTGCCATGGGCTGCGACGTCGGCAACTGCGACGATCGCGTCTTCCACGCGTTTCTGAGGAGCCAGACGAGCGATCATGGAACCCTTGTGGCGGGTCCGCGGTCGGTACGGATCTCCATGCAGGTCGTCCGTCAGGTTTGAAACCGTTGTGAGTTTTCCTGCCGACAGGTCCAGCCCCTCCATTGCGACTCTCTGCGAATCGGTGAGTGTGGTCGCCAAGTCGAAGCCGTCAAGATGACGGAGGTAGCCGAATTTGTCTTCAGCCAGTGCTCCGGTGGGCTCATCATTCGCATCAGCAAGAAAGTGATTGTGGTTGACGATGCAGAGAATCACATTGTCCCGCCGATATTCGTGGATGAAGTTGCCGACGAAGGCCGAGTCGCAGATGAGGTACGAATGCTTGTCCCCGATGACGACATCGAGCCAGGCCTGATAGAACTCACGAGCCGAGCCCCATTGGGCAATCACCTTCTGGTCACGGTCGAACAGTGTGATCCGGCGCCCGCCTCGGCGTCCGGATTTCTTCATGTCCTGACGATCGATGACAAGCAGATGCCCGCGATCGTGATATCGGTCAGCCTGGAGTAGGCGGTCGCCAGAATCTTTCCTCAGCTCGGTCCATTCCTGACCGGCCCGTTTGATGGCGTCATCGGCTGCTGTCGGATCGGGATCGACCGTGCCGACCATTCGACGCAGCTTCCTGTCGGGCCACGCGGTGAGGTCCTGCCACAGATTGTGAATCTTCACCTTGCGGTCGATGGTCCCCGACTCGCGGAGCTCACGCTCCCGATCCAGTTCTTTCATCTCCGGGCTCAGAGTCAGAATCTCAACACGGCGGTTGTCGAGCCGAGCGAAAGCGGAGCTCCGTTCAAGCGCGACTGTGGTCATGCCGCCGAAGTCGTAGCCGATTGTCCACGTCAGAGTGAAGTAGCTGCCTTCGGGCAGGAGTCCGCGATGAGGGAATCGGTGGGGATAGGAGTGGTTTGGGGATGTTTCGGGGATGCTGTTCACTACAGAAATATAAGTCGAACGCGGCAACGGCCACCGTCGACACACCACAACCGAAAAGTGATGCGCATTTCACGAGGGACCTTTGCAGATTCCGACGCACACTACGGTTCATTGCGCACCCGGCCGGTCGAAGAACAGTCGGCGTTCCTTGACGAGGATGATCGCCGAGAGGACGAGCATCAGGCCGGTCTGAATGATCTTCGAGTCAGGATCGGTCATGAAGATCTCCGCGGACATATTCGCAGAGGCGTGGAAGACCACCGGAACCAGGATGCTGCGTCCGCACCGGTAATACAGCCAGTTCATCACGAGGACGAACGCCACCATCGAGACCGGGAAGTTCAGGGTCTGCAGCACTCCTGATTCGACGACCTCGTTCTGGTAGTAGCCGTCGATGAATGACAACGGCACATGCCACAGCGCCCAGATGAGAGTGAAGAGCATCGACGCCGAGAACACCCGCATCTTCCTCACCAAGGTGTCAGTGCCGTAACTGTGCCAAGCAAGCTCTTCGATGACAGCGGCACCGATCAGAGTCACCCACACCGGCATCAGCCCCGTTGAGAACGTGAACCCGCCCCGAAGCTTGAACTGGCCGGGATCGTAGCCGAAGAACAGTGACAGCCCCTGCGCAGCCATGAGAGTGACGGGAACGAGGAACACCGCGGCGACAAGGAACGGCCACCGCGCGGAACTCGGCCACTTCAACCTGCTGACGATGTCGGCTCGCAGCTCCGGGCGGTGCCGGACGAAAGCGACGACTACGGCAAGAGGGGCGAACAGTCCCGCCAATGACAGCACCAAGGTCGCGACGAGCACCCCTTGATTCTGCTCAGGCAGATGACTGAGATAGGCGGCCGCGAACCAGAACACCCAGGGCAGCACGGTCGCCCACACATAGAACGCAACCGGGCGATCGTATTTGTGCAGAACCGCTTCGTCCTGGCGACCCCGTGTGATGTCGGGGTCGACCGGAACTCGGCCGAGGGCGGGGTCGGTGACCATAGCGCAAAGAATAGAGTCCGGCCGGGGCCGAAACCAGGGATGCACGTTCCTCAGCTCGATGCCCGCGAAGCAGGCGGACGGCAGTGGGGGCCGCCTCGGCGAGGTCAATCATTTCCCACCCGTTCGTCCACTCGGCCGATGACGTTCACGGCGGCTTCGCCACACGATCACTTGGGCTTCGTAGCGTCGCGGACGTGAATACACAGACAGAGACATCCACACGCACCCGTCCGTACACGATTCTCGCCACTGCAGTTCTCGCGGCCTCAGCCACTTTCGGCGCCGGCCTCGCCCCCGCGGCAGCCGCCGGGCTCGGCTCCGCCGGTGAAGCACCAGGACTCGGCTCCCCCAGCGGCTTCACCGCCCCGGACAAGGTCGCCGACATCGAATTCCCGACCACGATCTCCCACCGAGGCGGCGCCGACGTCTATCCGGAAGAATCCATGGAAGGATTCACCGCCTCGGCGAAGGACGGATTCCTCCCCGAGATGGACATCCAGTTCCTCGAAGACGGCACCCCTGTCCTCATCCACGACGACACCGCCGACCGCACCCTCAACGGCGCGACCGGACCCATCCGGGACCTCAGCAGGGAGGAATGGGACGCGGCCACGATCAAGCACCCGACCGGCGGAGAAGAAGCCGCCACCGTCACCCTCGACGAACTCCTCGACGAGATGGGCGGCGAGGTCGTCATGGTGCCCGAGATCAAACCCGGGGCCACCCCCGAGGAGGTCGACCGGGTTCTCGACGAATTCGACGAACGCGGGTTGAAGGATTCCCTCGTCGTCCAGTCTTTCGACTTCGAAGCGGCGAAGACGATCGCCGACCGCGGATACACCTCGCTCTACCTCATGGGCTCGACCATGCCGAAGGAATCACCGGCAGAGATCAAGGACGCCGGCATCGAATGGGTGGGACCGAGCAAGAACCTGCCGACGAACAAGATGCGCGAACTCGACAAGGCCGGCTTCCACGTCGCCCCGTACACACTGGCGACCGCGAAGGACGGACACCGTCTGCCAGGGTTCATCGACGGCTATTTCACCGACGACGCTTGGAGCAACTGAGTAGACTGCACGGATGGAGCCACTCGAACGCGGTGCCCCGATCCCGGACCCGCTGACACCCTATCTCGATGTCGACCGCACCCAGCCGCGACACGAATGCTGGGTGACCGGTCACATGGTGGCCGGTCTCGACGGGACGGCTGCCATCCACGGACGCGTCGGCGCACTGTCGACAGAACCCGATCAGGACCTGTTCCGACGGATGCGGCAGATCGCCGATGTCGTCATGGTCGGCGCGCAGACGGTCCGCAGCGAAGGCTATGCCCCGATGCGGCTGAGCGAGTCCGCCCGAGCGCAGCGTCGAACGCGGGGACAGTCAGAGATGCCGCCGGTGGCGGTGGTCAGTCGCAGCCTCGACCTCGACTGGTCCTCACAGGTCTTCGCTGCAGCACCCGAGCACGCGCGCACCATCGTCATCACGTGCGCCGGGGCCGATCCGAAGCGGCTGGCAGCCGCGGAAGAGGCCGCTACGGTCATCATCGCCGGTGACGACCGGGTCGAACCGGCGAAGGCTCTGCAGGCTCTCGCCGGTCTCGGGTATCAGGTCGTCCTCTGCGAAGGCGGACCGAGGTGGCTCGGGGAGCTCGTCGCCGCAGACCGCCTCGACGAACTGTGCCTGTCGATCTCACCGATGATGGGCGGCGATCCGCTGCCCGTGAGCGTCGCGCCGCCGGGAGCCGACATCGCACAGTTCTCTCTGAAATCGACGATGATCGCCGACGACACACTCTTCCTCCGCTACGAATCGAAGACGGCAGACGAGGGTCGGTCATGAGCACCCCCGGGCTCGACGACCTCATGGGATCGGTCGATTCCCCGCTCATTGTCGTCACCACCTCGGCGGAGGGTGAACGGGCCGGCTGTCTGGTCGGTTTCCATTCGCAGGCGAGCATCGATCCGGAGCACTACTGCTTCTGGCTGTCGAAAGCCAACCACACCTACCGGGTGGCGCTGCGTTCAGACCATTTCGCCATTCATTTCCCCACCACCGCGGGCAGTGAGCTGGCCCGGTTCTTCGGGTCGCGCTCCGGATCCGAGACGGACAAGTTCGCGGGACTTGACTTCACCGTCACCGAGGATGGGGTGCCGCTGCTGACTGCCCTGCCGAACCGCCTCATCGTCGAACGCATCACGATGCTCGACGACGGCGGCGATCACGTCTGCCTCACGGCCCGTGTCGCTTCGGTGGAGGTCGCAGGCGTTTTCACCGCTCTGCGTCAGTCTCAGCTGGGAGATCTCACCCCCGGTCACGGCAGCGAGGAACGGGCGGTCCACCCGTCGTACCCTTCGCAGTAGGGCTCGCCTCAGAGCCAGGGGCGCATCGGCACCAGGGCACGTTCGGCCAGCTTCGTCAGTCGGTGGCGATTGAGCCAGTCCCTGCCGAGCTCGGTGCAATGCGCGGAATCGCTGTCGAACACCTTCTCCATCTCGGCAGCAAATTCGGCATCGATGACTTCGACATTCGTCTCGTAGTTGAATGACAGTGACAATCTGTCGATATTCGCCGTGCCGACCGTCGACCATTCGCCGTCGACCGTAGCGACCTTCGAATGGATCATGCTCGCGGTGTAGAGCAGGATCGTGATCTTCGAGTTGATCAGCTGCTCGAAGAAGCCCCGGGACAGCCAGTCACCGAGGATGTGGTTGGACTGCTGCGGCACCATGAGCCGCACATCCACGCCGCGTTCGGCCGCCTCGATGAGGGATCGCAGCAGCTGCTGGTCGGGGATGAAATAGGGAGTCGTCAGCCAGATCCGCTTCCGCGCGCGGGCGAAAGCATTGATGTACATATTGCGAATCGGGTAGACCAGTTGGATCGGCAGATTCGCCGAGACTCGCACCTGCGATTCCCAAGCAGCGGGCCGGACCCAAGAGATCTGTTCGTCCGCAGGGTGGTAGGCGTTCCACACCTGCGCGACGGACTGTCGCAGCGCCCACGCACCGGTTCCGACCGAGCGCAGATGGGTGTCACGCCAGTGCCGGGCATAGAGAGACCCGATGTTGAACCCACCGACGAAGGCCACACCATCATCGACGACGAGGATCTTCGAGTGGTCGAATCCTGAATGGCGCAGAGGTCCTCTCCAGAACTTCCTCGTCATTGTCGGCATCCGGAACACATGGATATCGGCGGCCAGTTGGCGGTAGAAGGAGGAGGGGACAGCCAGATTGGCGAACCCGTCATAGATGAGGTGGATGTCGACGCCGCGGGCAGAGGCCGCGTTGAACGCGTCGATGAACTTCTGCCCCACCTCATCGTTCTTCCAGATGAACGTCTCCATGAGGATCGATTCCTGCGCGGAGTCGATCGCGGCGAGCATGTCTTCATACAGGGTTGAGCCATCGGTGTAGATGTCGAGCTTGGAGTCCTCGACCTGCGAACTGAATGTTCCCGGCCTGGGTGCCACCCGCGACTTCCGTCCTCGCTTCTGGATGAGATCGACGGCCATCGAAACAGCGACCGTCGCCGGGACTGCACTGGCCAGACCTGCGGCCGCCCAGGGCACGAGGCGCCGCAGACGGTCGAAACGGCCGACGGACTGAGTTCTCAGTGGAGACATCTGCTCACTCTAACTCGTCCGTCCTCCCACCACCTTCACCCGACCACAACTCGAAGATGAGCCTTTACACTGAGGCCGGAGCTGAATTGTTCTGACCATTTCGAGGCGAGGAGCCAGCCATGCCCCACAGCGTCTCACCGGCGAATTTCCTGCGGCGGCCCGAGTTCACCACCGATCTGCTCCAGATCGCCAAGGGAGTGATCGCCGCCACCGGCGCCTGGTGGCTGTCCGACAACGTGCTCGACAGCCAGATGCCTTTCCTCGCTCCATGGACCGCGCTGCTGACCGTGCACGCGACGGTCTACAGGTCGTTGTCTCGCGGAGTGCAGACGACGGTGGCGTCGGCCATCGGAGTCGGTGTCTCTTTCCTCATCGGCAGCTACCTCGGAGTCGGCCTGTGGACGTTCGCCTTGGCTATGCTCGTCGGTCTGGCCGGCGCCCGACTGTCGTGGATTCGTGACGAAGGCGTCGCGATCGCGACGACGGCGATCTTCGTTCTCGGTTCCGGTTTCGATTCGCAGCAGCCGCTGCTCGCTGATCGGCTGCTCGAGATCGCCCTCGGCGTAGCGGTCGGCATCGCGGTCAATCTCATCGTGCTTCCGCCTCTGCGCGACCGCCAAGCGAAGCGCTACATCGACAGCGTGAACCGCCAGATGGGTGAAGTCCTCATCGACATGTCGAAAGAGTTCACCAGCTCGTGGGACACGGATTCGGCCGAGGACTGGTTCGAGAGGACCGAAGCGATGAGTCGTGAACTCGACTCGGCCTGGCAGACCGTGCGGTTCGCCCGCGAGAGCCGCCGCGTCAATCCGCGGACGGCGATCCATGCGGAACGGCGAAATCGCCAGTCGAGTGCAGGAGAGGCGCCTGAGAAGGAAAGCTATGAGAACATCCTGCTCAGAGCCGATGAGGGCATTTCGCATCTGCGCAACCTCGCCCGAACTCTGCGCGATGCCTCATCGGCCGAAAGAGACTGGGATGATGAGTTCCGGGAGGAATGGGCGGCGATCGTCGCCGATGCGGGCCGTTCCATCGCTGATCCGGATGCCGAGGTCGGTCCGATCTTCGACCGCCTCGAGAAGCTGTCGGCGAGCATCTCTCAGGACAGGAGACTGTCGACGACCTCCTGGCCCATCTACGGCTCCCTCATCACCAGCCTGCGTCACATCGTCGTTATCGTCGACGATGTCGCCTCGGCGCGCAGCACCCGCGAATCCGTGTGAGTGAGCGACTCATCCGGACAGCACCTCGGTGCCGAAGCCGTGAAAGTCCTGTCGTCGGACGGGGCAACAGCGTTACCCTGAGTGACAACGTCAGACGGAAGGAAACTGTTCCACCATGCCGAAGACAACGAAGTCAGGTAAGCCGAAGAGTTCCGAACTGCCCTCGACCCTGAAGAAGTCGAGCAGTAAGGCTCAGCGGACCTTCGCCAAGGCCTTTGACTCAGCTCTTGCCGAATACGGCGATGAGCAGCGAGCGCACCAGGTCGCCTATGCCGCTCTCAAGCACAGCTATGAGAAGGTCGGCGACGAATGGGTGACCAAGGAAACGCCCGGTCCCTCGGACGCACAGAGCGCCGGCGGAAAGAACACCGACGGAGCAACGGCCGGCGGGGTGAACGCCAACGCCACGAAGGACCACCTCTACCAGCAGGCGAGAGATCTCGGCATCGCAGGTCGATCGACGATGACGAAGAGCGAACTCGTCGACGCCCTCGAAAAGGAAAGCAGCCGGAGGACGAAGAAGAACTCCTGAGACCGTCTGCTGCGGCACCAGTTCTGATCGCTTCGGCAATGCCGATCAGCGCCGACGGTCAGGTGGGAGTGCCGCCGAGCATACCGGCGACGAGCCCGAGCACCGCCAGTGCGGCCAGGACGATAATGACGACACGTTTGCGCATGGCCCAGATTCTACCGTGGCACACCTGGCCGCAGTCGAGTCCCGCCGATAAGCCGACCGTCACCACGGGTTGGCCTCCTGCCAGCGGGTGAACCAATAGCGGTCACCCTGGTAGTGCGATTTCTCCGGCTTGCACCCTTTGAGATCCGAATGCTCGCCCAGCCACGTCCGCACCAGCGGCATGACCTCGTCCAGACGATCGACCCAGTCATCGAGCGGCAGCAGCAGAACCGAACCGTCGTCGGAGTCCAGTCGACACGAATAGTTCGGCAGACCCTCGGTGATCTGCGAATGCGTGTACCTGATCTGATCGCAGCCGGTGGTGAGATAGAAGCGGATGAACTCACCGCAGACGTAGGAGCACAGCGTTTTGAAGTTCCGGTAGCGGATCATCCACGCCGGAGGATCATATTCAGACATGTGTTCTATTCTAGGTCTTCGATCTGACAGGGAACAGCGGATCAGTAAAATTGGTCCTACACTATCCCCCTGCCGATCCCCACTCACGGGACCTCGGCCCTCATCGTCCCTCGGAGGAATCTGTGCTCAGGTCGGAACGCGGCCCCATGTTCTGGCTCGTGCCCATCTGCATCGTCGCCCTCGCCGCCGTTCTCATCGGCGTGGTCGTCATCAACAAGGACGACTCCTCCGGCTCCGCTGCCTCGGAGACATCCGATGGTTCTGCTGATTCGTCCGGTGCGAGCGGCTCCGGGGATGGAACCGGTCAGACGAGCGACGAACCGGACTTCAGCTTCCTCGAACGCCACGACGCGGAAGACACTCGTGCCGTCGGCGATGACGACGCCCCGGTCACCCTCATCATGTACTCGGACTACCAGTGCCCGTACTGTGCGACCTGGAACGACGAGACCCTGCCGGAGCTCATGGACTTTGTCGACGACGGTGATCTGCGACTGGAGATGCGCGACCTCGCGGTCTTCGGCGAGGCCTCCGGAACAGCCGCCCGCGCTGCCTTCGCCGCCGGCGAGCAGGACGCCTACCTCGAATTCCACAATGCTCTTTTCGAAGACGGCAAGCACCGGTCGGAATCGAAGCTGTCCCAGGATGCACTCATCGCCCTCGCCGAGGACCTCGGCCTCGACGGGCAGCAGTTCCACCAGGACATGAACGCGGTTACGGCCCACGACGACCTCGACACCAATTCGTCGGAGGCCCAATCCATCGGGGTCACGAGCACGCCCGCGTTCATCATCGGCGGCACCCCCATCCTCGGGGCACAGCCGACGCAGGAATTCGTCGACGCCGTCGATGAAGCCCTCGCCGAGGCGGAGGCCACCGACAGCGCGGACGGCGCGGTTCGCGATGACGCAGACGGACAGTCCTGATGGCCAAGCACGCCGCACCCAGGGTGCACGTCCGGTGGTGGATCCCCGTCCTCGTCATCGCCACGGCCGCCTCCCTCATCGCCCTCATCCTCGTCAACGACACCGGTGAGGACTCCGCTTCCACCGCAGGATCGACCCCGGAACCGAACCCCGTCGTCACCGAGGTCGAAGACCCAGAACAGGCCGACGTCGACCAAGACGCCACCGCCAAGGACGATGACCCGCTGGCCGATGGACCGGCCGACGCCCCGGTCACCCTCGTCGTGTTCTCCGACTATCAGTGCCCGTTCTGCGCCGCCTGGAGCAAGGACACTCTGCCGAAGATGCTCGACTACGTCGACGAAGGGGATCTGCGCATCGAATGGCGCGAGGTCAATGTCTTCGGCTCCGCCTCGGTGCAGGCCGCGAAGGCCGCCTATGCGGCCGCCCTGCAGGACAAGCACTGGGAGTTCCACGCCGAACTCTTCAAAGACGGTGAACCCCGCTCCCCCGGTGAGCTCACCCCCGAGGCACTCATCGAGGCGGCCAAGACGGTCGGTCTCGACGTCGACCGGTTCACCAAGGATATGAACGCGAAATCCACCGCCGAGGCGGTCGAGGAGAACGCGTCCATGGGCACCGACCTCGGTGCGTTCTCCACCCCGACATTCCTGCTCAACGGCCAACCGTACGTCGGTGCGCAGCCGACCGACGTCTTCGTCGACGCCATCGAAGAGTCGAAGAAGGGAGCCAACTGATGGACATCACCCTGCTCAGCGCGTTCCTCGGCGGTGTGCTCGCCCTGCTCAGCCCGTGCGCCGCCCTCCTGCTGCCCGCGTTCTTCGGTTCCACCGTCGGCACCGGCTCGAAGCTGGTCGGCCATGGTCTCGTCTTCTACCTCGGCATGCTGCTCGTGCTCATCCCGCTGGGCATGGGCGCGGGCACGCTCGGGTCGCTGTTCTCCGACCATCGCAGCCTCATCGTCGGCATCGCCTCGGCCGTGCTCATCATTTTGGGGCTGGTTCAGTTCTTCGGGTTCGGCTTCGATCCGGCGAAGTATCTTCCCGGCGCCGAGGCGGCCCGCACCAGATCGTCGACCGCGACTGGGTGGACGAAGACGTTCCTGCTCGGGGCCACGAGCGGGATCGCCGGAGTCTGCGCGGGACCGATCCTCGGTGCCGTTCTCACCTTGGCCGCAGCCAAGGGGCATATCGTCCTCGGCGGGCTCATGCTCGCCATCTACGGGGCGGGCATGGTAGTGCCGCTGTTCATCATCGCCGCACTCTGGTCCCGGTTGGGTGCCCGCGGGCGGAAGGTGCTGCGCGGCGGTTCGATCACGGTCTTCGGTCGTCAGCTGCCGGTCGTATCGATGGTCACCGGGCTGCTGCTCATCCTCATCGGCGTGGTCTTCTGGGTCACGAACGGCCTGGTGTCGGCACCGTCGGTGGTGTCGACGAGTTCGCTGGCAAGGATGCAGGAGTGGGTCGGTTCGTGGTCGTCGACGACCGTGGACATCATCGTCGTCTGCGTGCTCGCCGCCGCCGCTCTGGTGTGGTGGTTCCTCCACGAACGCCGCCGGATGCGCAAGGCCGCTGAGGCGAGGCACTGATGCGCACTCGCAGAAAGTCCGGCCTGGCGGCCGGAGCGGCGACGCTCGCTCTGGTGCTCAGCGGGTGCTCCTTCGGCAATGCGCCTGAGGACTTCGACCGTACCCCGGAGGCAGTGGGCACCGACCTCAAAGCGGCCGATACCTCGGATCTGCAGCTGCCGCTCATCGTCGAACCGCTCGAGCTCGTCGAACCGGGCTGGGATCTGCCAGTGCAGTCAGCCGGTTCCGTCTTTCTGTCCGCCGAGTCCGGCGAGGAGTCACTGACGTACTCGGCGGTGGACACGAAGGGCAGGCAGCTGTGGCAAGCCGAGCGTCCGAGCGGGTGCACCGGCTTCACCGTCACCTCCGACGGAGACACTCCCCTGGCGGTGCTCACTGATTCGGAGTCGAGCACGGACTGCGATGACGATGTCACCGCCAACGCCTATGACCTCAAGTCCGGCAAGAAGGCGTGGGGCCCCGTCGACGTGCCCGGCCCGCTGCGTGGTCCGGGCACGGTCTTCGCCCCCGAGGATGCACCCGCGGACGAAGCGGTTGTGCTCGACCCGGCCACCGGGGAACCGGTCGACGATTCGGACGGCGAGGACGCTGGCGGGGTGCGCCACCTCGGCGAGTATCAGGGTCTGGTCCTCGACATCACGGGCGGCAAGCTCGTGGCCAGCGAGGATGGGACGACCGTGTGGGAGCATTCGCTGGCCGACAACGGCTGGGACGCCGAGGCGCTCACGGCGGCTGCGGGCGCGGCGACCGGGGAGGACTTCATCCACCTCGATGCCGGTGAAGGGGTCGGACCGGTGTTCGATCGGGAAACCGGCGATCTGCTCGATGACGATGCGCGCGGGGTTGCCCGTGATGCGAATACGCAGGCCGTGGTCACGCTCGGGAAGTCGGGGATCACGGTCATCGACGATCTCGGGAAGAACGAGCTGCCGGTGTCGGTGCCGCAGTCGGTGCACCTCGAGGCGGCGGCCGGTGGGCTGCTGTATCTGCGTGAGGGCGGGAAGCTGCGAGTGCACAATGCGACCACGGGCTCGTTGGCGCGCGGGTACAAGGCCGGCGAGTCGGGCATCGTCGCGATCCCCGATGTCTTCACAACTGCGGGCGTGGGCACCCTGCGCGCGGGCGATCGAACCCTGCTGGCCACCGATCGCGTGGTCGAGGAGTCGGGCGAGGGGTAGTTGCCGCTGGCAGTGGCCGGGGCCGCGCTGTCACCGGCGTTTGTCGTCAGCGGCGGGAACTCACACGAATGAGGATGAACGCGAGGATCACGCACAGCACATAGGTAGCACCTACGGCGATCCAGCCGAGGACGAACCCGCCGGGTGAGCCGACGATGATGCCCATGAGCAGCGGGCCCAGGGCGAAGCCGAAGAACATTCCGGCCGTGACCATGCCGCTGGCCGAGACCATCGAGGATGCCGGGATCGCGCGCATGAGTGCGGCCATGAGCACGACCGAGACGCCGAGCGCGGAGATGCCGTGGAAGGCCACTGCAACCCAGACGAGCAGGGCCCACCCGGCCGCGTCGGCGATGAGGAACAGCACCGCTCCGACCAGGGCGATGAGGGCGAGGACCAGAAGCAGGCGCGGCCCCGAGGCGCCTTTGGCCATGC
The DNA here is from genome assembly GCF_056837565.1 of Brevibacterium sp. OS20. Taxonomy (NCBI): domain Bacteria; kingdom Bacillati; phylum Actinomycetota; class Actinomycetes; order Micrococcales; family Brevibacteriaceae; genus Brevibacterium; species Brevibacterium sp. OS20. The sequence continues at coordinate 3,187,808 of NZ_CM166367.1, forward strand.
GTCTGGCCCAGGTGACGCGGGCGATGACGCCGATGACGCCGGCCAGTGCAGCCGTGGCACCGCCGAGGACGAGGTTGAACCCCATCTCCCGCACGGCGAAGAGCGGTATGTACACGTTCGTCGCCTGCACGCCGATGCCGTTGATGAGCCCAAACAGCGCCAGGGCCCACACCATGCCGGGGTGCTTGGCCGGACGGGTGGGGGCAGGTTCGGGTTCGGTGTGGGCCGCCTCGGCGGGGGTGTCGGTTGTGTCGGTCTGGGCGTTGTCGTGGTCGGCTGCCTCGTTGGCGGTGTCGGTTGGGGATTTCGGAGCGGTCAACAGCGGGGTGGTGCGCAGGGAATACCAGGTCATCGCGAGCAGGATGAGCGGGATGATCGCGACGGTGAGTGCCGCGCCGCGCCAGCCGATGCCGAGCGCGAGGACGGGGAAGGCGAGGCTGGCGACGAGCTGGCTGACCTGGACTCCGGACTGTTTGATGCCGACCCAGCCGATGCGTTTCGAGTCCGGGACGCGTTCGAGGAGGATCCGATTGGTCACGCCGTTGGGGAAGGATTGGGCGATGCCGGACAGGGCGGCGGCTGCCAGCAGCATCCAGAATCCGTCGGGCACGGCCACAAGCAGGAGGGCGAGTGCGGCGAGGACGAAGATGAACGCCATGAGCGAAAGGTCGGAATGCCGGTCGGCGAGACGGCCGAGGGTGGCGTTGCCGATCGCGGCGGCGCCGAAGCAGGTGGTGGCGAGCAGGCCGAAGTGGGCTTCGGAGATGCCGAGCTCGGCGATGATGGAATCGCTCGTGGCGCTGAGGCCGTAGAGCATGATGGGCCCGGCGGCGACGGCGCCGAGGAGGACGGCGAGAAGACCGATGCCAGGTGTCTTCTGATCCGGTTGCTGGCCCTGGTCGGCCATTGTCCACCTCCTGTCGCCGGCATGCTTCAAGTCAGCATGCTAGCCGGAGGCTGACGACGGGTGTTGCGGTGTCTCAGGAGCGGTTATGCAACCGCGGTGGCACAGCGCTACGGGGGCAGAACGGGTGCAGGTTTGGGCAGGTCTGTCGCGGATTCCTCCGCGGTTCAGCTTTTCGAGCGCCGCACCGAAGATCGGTAAGCCAGGGCGATGTCAATGGCGAGGATGCCCGCACCGCCGACGAAGACGGCGAGCGCGACCGCCACCGGGTGCGGTTCATTCCATGCCAGCAGCCCGCACAGTACGGAGGCGAAGATGACGATGAGGGCACCGTTGCGGAATCGCCGGACCAGGCCGGCCTTCTCATCCGAGTTCTCAACGGCCTGCAGCGTGTAGGTCATCGTCACTCCATCTCGTTGTCGGCATCTCCGCCAGGTGCGGTCGGAATGCGCCGGGGTCTGTCAGCCGCGCCCGTTCCAGTCACACCGGACAGGCACCGACAGCAAGATTAGCCTGCGAGTTCGGGCTCGGATTGCCACATGAAGAAATTGTTGAATGTTTCAGAATTTTCACAAAAGCCGTACTACCGCGACCGGCTGGGCCGGACGCCTGCTCGCCCCTGGCAAACGTCCGATCGATCGTTATGACTGTGTTACCGAATTGCTGAGGGTTCGGGGTTCAGCGCCGAGGCGACCCGCAGAGCAACCGTCTGACAGGAGCAGCCACCAACTCCCGTCAGACGGTCGCCGTGTCCATCACAGCGTTGAGCGCCGTATCGACATCGGCCTCGTCGTTGAAGAGGTGGAAACCGAAGCGCATATTCCCTCCGGCCTGCGAGTACCTGACCCCGGCCGCGTCGAGTCGGTCGGGGGCACCGGGCCAGGACCGGTCAACGATCCCGAGGTCGATCGACACGATCGCCGAGTTCGACCCTGCAAGGCCGAGCCCGGTTCTGAAACGGTTGGCCAAGGCGAGGTCGTGAGTGTGGATCTGATCGACGCCGACGTCGAGCAGCAACTCGAGCGCTGGAGCCGTACCGACCCACGAGTGCCAGGCCGGTGAGATGTCGAAGGCACGAGCACCGTCGGCCAGATGCATCGGCATCCCGTAGCTGGCAGCTCCCCCGGCTGCGAACCAGCCTGCGGCCAGAGGCTTGAGCCGGTCGAAGAACTCCGCACGGCGAGGATGGGAGCCGTCGGCGGCTATCGCTTGCGACGGCATCGTGAGGAACGCTGTCCCGCGCGGGGCGCACAGCCACTTGTAAGCGGCGACGGCGAGGAAGTCGACCTCGGAGGCGTTAAGCGGCAGCCATCCGGCCGCCTGCGTGCCGTCGAGGACGGTGAGCGCTCCGACTTCGCGGGCGGCGCGGGTGATCGCTGGGATGTCGGCGACTTCGCCGGTCGCGGACTGTGCGGCGGAGAAGGACACGAACGTCGTGGACTCGTCGACCGCCTCGGCGAGGGTATTCAGCGGCGCGGTGCGCACCCGCACCCCACGGTCGGCGTGGACGGCGAACGGGTAGACCCCAGAGGTGAACTCGATGTCGGGGACGAGGACCTCCGCACCGTCGGGCAGCGCCGCGGCGATCGGGGCGAGCAGTTGGGATACGGCGGCCCCGGTGGCCACCTGAGCTGCAGGAACGCCGACGAGGCGACCGAAGAGTTCACGGCTGGTGTCGACCGATTCCGCCCATCGCGGCCAGGGCACGCTTCCGACCCGCCACTCGTCGAGGGACCGTTGCAGCGCATCCCATCCGCGCCGAGGCGGCGGACCGTAGGAGCAGGAATCAAGGAAGGCCGTCTGCACGTCCCATTCGGTGTGTGCCTGCGCGATGGTCAGGCGGGAGGTGAAGCCGGTGGGATCGTCATTGATGTCCATGCCAGCGAATCTAGCACCGGAAAGGCGGGGCCGCCTCGGGGAATTCAGGCCACGCGTTCTGGATACGAGTACGCGTTGAACTTGCCCTTGCGGTTGAAGCCGATAACGCTCACGCCGACGTCCTTGCCGTAGTCGACAGCCATCGCCGAGGGGGCGCTGACGGCCGACATCATCGGGATGCCTGCCATCGCGCATTTCTGGACGAGTTCGAACGATGCCCGCGCGGACACCTGCAGGACGGTCGATCGCAGCGGCAGGCCACGGTTGGCCATGGCCCAGCCGATGACCTTGTCGACGGCATTGTGCCGGCCGACGTCCTCGCGACCGACGAGCAGTTCGGGTTCTGTGTTCGGGTCGTCACCGACGGCGAAGAGCGCCGCAGCATGGACTCCGCCGGTCTTGTCGAAGATCTCCTGCGTCTGCCGCAGCCGATCGGGCAGCTCACCGATCCGGGCGGCGGAGAGCAGCTGCGGGAACTCGTACTCCCCCTGGTCCTCGACATGAAAAGCGGCGGGGATGAGCGGGAACGCGGAGGTCTTCGTCACCGCATCGGCGGCCGCGGTTCCGCAGATCCCGCACGAGGATGAGGTGTAGACGTTGCGGGCCGGAGCCGTCTCTGGATTCCAGATCCCAGGAGCCAGACGCACTTGGGCGACGTTGTAGTTCCGGCTGCCATCGGGGGCGAGCCCGGCGGAGAAATTGACCTCTTCGATATCGTCCATCGAGGTCACGACCGCCTCGGAGAGCAGATAACCGGCGATGAGTTCGACGTCGTGTCCGGGGGTGCGCATGGTCACGGTGTACTGCTCACCGTTGAGCTGGATCTCCAGCGGCTCCTCGCCTGCCAGGGAATCCGGACCGGCCGAGATCTCACCGGTGGCGTCGAACTTATAGACCCGGGCTCGCACGGCCTTGCGCATCTGCATTCTCCGTTCCTCTCTCAGACCCGGGGGCCGTGGTCGGTGGTGTCCTCGACGGAGGTCTGAATGTGCTCAAGGAGGTCGTCGATGACGGTGATTCCGTCCTTGACCCCGCCCTTCGAACCGGGGAAGTTGATGACGAAGCTGCGTCCGCGCACTCCCGCGACTCCGCGGCTCATCACCGCCGAGGATGTCGACTCGAGACCCTTGCGCCACATCGCATAGATGAGGCCCGGGGACTGGCGTTCGAGAAGTTCGGCAGTGAACTCCGGAGTGCGATCGTCGGGAGCGAGCCCGGTGCCGCCGCTCGTGACGATGACGCGAGGACGGTCGGCTTCCGGAGTGTCGACGAGGAGTTGCTTGAGTGCGTCGCCGACGGGTTCGCCGTCGCGGACGACGATAGCCTCGGGAGTCTCATAACCGCGGCCGCGCAGCCAATCGACGAGGGTGGGGCCCGTCGTGTCCGCGGCCTCTCCCCTGGCCGCCGAGGTGGAGGCAATGATGACCGCAGCCTTGCGTCCCGCCCCGAGGAGCTCGCTGTTCTCTTCGCTCACCTATCTGCCCTCTTCCCAATCAGTTTCAATCGCACCCGTAAGCGGCACATCTGGTACGTGCGCCTGCTCGCGATCCCTTGCGCTCACCCACGAGGCACGGCTACTGCCACCATTGTCCCACTCCGGTCGGGGATGACCAGAGACGGCACGACCCCGGGTCGCGGGGAAGAGACGGCAGCGCAAGGGACGAATCGTTGAGGGCCGCTCTCGCTGCATTGCCTCGTTGGCGATAAGGGATTGCCAGCGTATTGCCATGTTCGGCACATACCGTGTGATTACAATTTCAACCAATCATGGAGATCACCGTGTACGCAACGACCGGACTGCCGACCTTTGCCCGCGACATCATCACTCTCATTGCCCGGATCGGCCTCGGCGCGATCTTCATCGCCCACGGGTGGCAGAAGTTCAACGAGTGGACCATCGCCGGAACGAGCGATTCGTTTGCTCAGATGGGAGTGCCGATGGCCGATATCGCGGCCCCGGTCGCGACCTTCGTCGAACTCATCGGCGGAGCACTGCTCATCCTCGGTGCGCTCACTCCCATCGTCGGATTCCTGCTGGCAGCCAATGTCATCGGCGCCCTGATCATCGTCCACCTCACCCCGACCCCGTTCGTCGATCAGGGAGGCTGGGAGCTCGTCGCCTCACTGGCCGCAGGCGCTCTGCTGATTGCCGCTGCAGGTCCTGGCCGTCTGAGCGTCGACCGCCTCCTCTTCGCCGGCAAGGCAGGAAAGGCAGGCAAGGGACGTAAGCGCTCGAGCGCATCTCGCGCCGTGGCCGCTGACGCCTGAGCCACAGCAAACGCCAGGCACTTGGCTTGCCCAACGCCGTCACCACCCTCGCCGCGGACCATTTCCGACCCCTCGCACGCCGCAGGTAATGTGAGGGCAGGTCGGGATGGCCGCTCGCGGCGATCACGACGTCAGCGGCAGCTACGCGATCAGCAGAAGGAGAAGCGGTGGATGATCTGAGCCTGAGCACGCTGATCTGGCTGCGCATGGCCCGCTTCGTCCAGAACAGCAACCAGCTCTCCAATGAGCACCTGCGGCAGTTCGGGCTCACCGTCGCCCAGTTCGAAGCCCTTGCCCATATCCGCAATTTCGAGCCGATCACACAGTCCGCTCTCGCCGAAGGACTGACCGTCAGCAGCGGCGGGATCTCCCGCATGCTCGCCCGGCTCGAGTCCGAGGGCCTGATCTCTCGCGAACAGGACTGGAAGACCAAACACATCTCGCTGACACCCAAGGGCCGCGAACTCCTCGAACGGGCGTTTCCCTCGCAGCAGGAACAGCAGGCGTCTTTGTTCGACGATTCCTTGAGCGAGGACGAGAAGGTGCAGCTGCACGCACTGATGAAGAAGCTCTACGACACCAGCCGGAAGCGCGGCGAGAACCCGCGGGAATAATCCCGCAGCCGTCTCAGTTGACATGGCAAATGACATTTTCGTCACCGTCACGAGGAGACACCTTGAGCGAGTCCGCGCAGCTGCACACCACCCCTCAGCAGCATTCCGAAACGACTGAATCCCTGCCGTCACAGCAGCCGAACTATATGCACGAATTCGGTTTCGACCAAGGCCAGGGACTGCAGTTCGGCATCTACAGCCTCGGCGACCATCTGCCGGACCCGCATGACGGATCACGCGTCGACGCCGGCCAGCGCGTCCACGAGTTCATCGGCTACGCCCAAGCCGCCGAGGCAGCCGGACTCGACTTCTTCAGCCTCGGCGAGAGCCATCAGGAGTTCTTCGCCTCGCAGGCCCATGCCGTCATCCTCGGTGCCATCGCCCAAGCCACGGATACGATCCGCATCGGCAGCTCCTCGACGATCCTGTCGACCTCGGACCCGGTCCGGGTATTCGAGAACTTCGCGACGATCGATCTCATCTCCGGCGGTCGTGCCGAGCTCGTCGCCGGTCGCGCCTCCCGGGTCGGTCTGTTCGAGCTCCTCGGCTACGATCTGCGCGACTACGAGGAGCTGTACGAGGAGAAGCTCGACCTGCTGCTCAAGATCAACCGCGAGAAGCAAGTGACCTGGTCCGGGCAGTTCCGGGCACCGCTCAACGACGCCGAGGTCCTCCCCCGCCCCACCGGCCAGGCGCTGCGCATCTGGCGCGCCGTCGGCGGGGCACCGGCGAGCGCGGTGAAGGCGGGACTGGCCGGGGTTCCCATGGTCATGGCCCACCTCGGCGGGACCACCTCGGTGTTCAAGGGCACCGTCGATGCCTACCGTCGCGCGGCCGCGCATGCCGGATTCGATCCGGCCACATTGCCGATCGCCACGGCGGGATTCTTCCACGCCGCGGAGACCTCGCAGGAGGCGCTGCGTGCGATGTATCCGCACATCAACGAGGGGATGAAACGCACGAACGGGCAGGGCATGCCCAAGCAGCATTTCGCGCAGAGCGTCCACCCGGCGAGCATCGCGAACATCGGCAGCCCGCAGCAGATCATCGAGAAGATCCTCCACCAGCATGAGGTCTTCGGTCATCAGCGCTACCTCGCGCAGGTCGATTTCGGGGGGATGGCCTATGCCGACGTGATGAACCAGATCGAGATCATCGGCACCGACATCCTGCCCGCCGTCAAGAAGTACACCGCGACCGCGCCGACCGATAAGCAGACCGGGGCCGCCGGCTCTGCGTTCGACTCCGCCGAGGAGGCACTGTCATGAAGCTGGTTCTGCTGTCCGGGTCGAACGTCGGGACGAAGACCCGGACCGTGATCGATCACCTCGCCGAGGCGGTCACCGCCTCCGACCCGACCATCGAGCTGAACGTCATCGATCTGGCCGAGGTGGACATGGTCTTCGCCGACGGTCGGAACTTCACCGAGTACACCGGTGATACCGGTCGGGTGGCCCGGGAACTCATGGACGCGGATGCGATCATCATCGGCACCCCGATCTTCCAGGCGTCGATCCCGGCGGCGCTGAAGAACGTCTTCGATCTGCTGCCGACGAGTGCCTTCCTCGACAAGGTCGTCGGCGTCATCGCCACGGCCGGTTCATCGAAGCACTATCTCATTCCGGCCCAGCACTTGCTGCCGATCCTGACGTACATGAAGGCGCAGGTCGTCCAGCCGTATGTGTTCGTCGGCGAGAGCGACCTGCACCGCGGCGAGATCGTCAGCCACGACGTCCTCCAGCGCCTCGACCGTCTCGTCGAGGACACGATCGTGCTCACCCGCACTTTTGCCTCGATTCGGGAGGAGCGGGACGCCGCCTACGGGTTCTGATGAGAAACCTCGGCACCTTGTTCCTCGCTGGCTGGCCCGCTGTATGGAGCAGTGAGCGGCGGCGGTAGTGGTCCTTTGATTCTTCTGGCACCCTGACGCTCTTCCCACGCATGTGCCAGGATCCCCACGGATCGACTGAGCACGAAGAGTCCACGTGCGAGCTCAGCCGGACAACCCAACGTCGCATAGATGATTGCAGTCGCCCCGTCGATATTCATCGGAACCGGAGCCTTTCGCCCCTCGGCCAGCGCAGCCTCGAGCGCAAGGCCGCAATCGAGCACCTCAGAAGCAACGTGGCCTTGCTCAATCGCCTCCTCAACCAGAGCAATCAATGCGTCTCTGCGCGGATCTCTGGTATGGAAGCGATGCCCGAAGCCTGGGATAAAGGCTTTGCGAGTTCGATAGTCGGCAACGATCGAGCGCGCCACATCAATCGCGTCTCCCTCTCCCGCGGTGATTCTGCCTCGCATCTGTTCGAGTATTTCGACGCACTGCTGCCCAGCACCGCCGTGGACGTCACCGAGGGTATTTGCTCCGTTGGCCATCGCATTGTTGAGTCCCACTCCACAGGTGATCGCCATCCGCGCGCTCGCAATCGACGGGGCCTGGGGACCATGATCAGCCGCTGAGAGGAGAGCCGCGTCCAACAGTCGAGCCTCCCCCGGCGCCAGCTCACGCCCCGTCACCAACAGCCAGATAACCTTGGTGAAAGTCGAACCTTCGATCAGAGCTTCGATCGGTCGGCCGCGATATTCGATCACATTCGGTTCGATGCGACTGACAGAGGTCGCCCACCACTGGCGCACCTTTTCCACCTGCTCAGCGGCTGGGTCATTGGTCTTCACTGACTCTCCCGCACCTTGAGTCATGCGATACCTCCCTGATCACGCATTTCGTCGATCTGCTCTTGGCCGAGTCCCGCCTCGGCGAGAACCTGTTCTGTGTGTTCGCCGAGGAGAGGCGGACCCGAAAGCGGGGCGCTGATGTGCCCATTGACGCGGATACCGTTGCCGAGGACGGAGAGCGGATTGTCTTCGTCGACCGGATTGGGAACCTCGTGGATGAGGCCACGTCTGACGACGTGTTCGTGACTGAGCACCTCTTCGACCGTCAGCACGCGGCCAGCGGGAACACCGATTGCGGCAAACTTTTCTTCCCATTCCACAGCCCCCTGTGATGCCAGGGCTTCTTCAAGCTCGGAGGTCAGTTGCCCGCGATTAGTCTTGCGCTGTTCACGCTCAGAGAATCTCGGATCGTGAATGAGGTCCGCCCGGTTGAGACACCGGCACAGGTCTTCGAACTGTTCCTGCTTGTTAGCGGAAATGTTGATCTCACCATTGCCGGTCCGGAATGTTCCTGACGGAGCTGCCGTGAAGTTCTCATTGCCCAGTGGAACCGGAGTCGTGCCCGCCACCAGATAGTTCGAAACCACCCACCCCATCGCTGTAATGGCCGTCTCGAGCATGGACACGTCGATGGCGCTGCCACGCCCGGTCTGACCGCGATTGACCAGCGCCGAGGAAATCGCGAAAGCCGCAGCCATGCCCCCGAGAGTGTCGGCGACTGGGTATCCAGCACGCAACGGACCAGTCTCGCTCGTGCCAGACGACGCCATCATTCCCGACAGGCCCTGAACAATCTGGTCATAAGCCGGGCGGTCCCGAAGGGGACCAGACTGGCCGAACCCGCTGATCGCGCAGTAGACGATCCGCGGGTTGAGTTCGAAGAGCTTCTGCTCGCCGAACCCCAGACGATCAAGTACTCCTGGGCGAAAGTTTTCCAGCAGAACGTCGGACTCTTCGATCAAAGCAGTGAGGGCCTTTTTTCCGGCTTCAGTCTTGAGGTTGATGGCAATGGAACGCTTGCCGCTGTTCTGAGCAACAAATGACGCCCCGAGACCCTGGGAATTCAGAGGCTCTGAAGCTCCAAGAGTCCGAGCGAGATCGCCGCCTCCCGGAACTTCGACCTTGATCACATCAGCACCGGAAAGGCTCAGCTGATAGGCCGCAAAGGGACCGGCGAGGACATTTGTCATGTCGAGTACACGCACGCCGGTGAGTGCCCGATGGGAGGACGTCATAGATCGGATCCTTTCTTCTGACGCAGTTTCGTGATTCCCGCAATGATTACTGCGGCGATCATCACGAGGTAGAGGACTATTGATATTCCGCTGTCGAACAGTGCGCCCACTGACCCCTCGCTCACAGCCAGGGTTCGTCGCAGCTCGGTCTCCGCCAATGGGCCAAGGATCACAGCGATGAGCACGGGCGCCACGGGTACGTCGTACCGTCTCATCAGCAAACCAACGAGTCCGACGCCCAGCATCAGCGCGACATCGACGACGGAGGCGCTTGTCGAATACACCCCCAACGCGCAGAACATAGCGATTCCCGCGTAGAGGTACGGCCGCGGAATCAGCAGAAGCTTCGCCCACAACGGAGCGAAGGGAAGGTTGAGGATGAGCAAGACAACCAGTCCGATGAATAACGAAGCAAGAAGTGCCCATGTCAGGTCGCCGTTACGCTCGAACAGCAACGGCCCAGGCTGCATCCCATATTGCTGAAATGCTGCCATCATGATGGCAGCAGTCGCCGAGGTGGGAAGTCCCAAGGTGAGCAGAGCTCCCATGGCCGTGCCAGAGGTCGCGTTGCCTGCCGCTTCAGGTGCCGCGACACCTCGGATCGCACCGCGCCCGAACTCGGGCTCCGACGATTTGCGGTCGATGCGCCGCTCGTTTCCATACGCGAGGAATGTCGGAATCTCCGATCCGCCCACGGGGATGACGCCGAAAGGCAATCCAAATGCGGTCCCGCGCAACCAGGCCGGAAGAGCCTTCCGAAATTCACCGCGTGAGAGGAATGGGCGACGTCCGGCAGAGAGCGAACCGGTACTGGAGCTGCGACCGCCACGGGACGCGACATAGAGCACTTCGCCAAGTGCAAGCAGGCCGACGGTGATGACGATGATGTCAATTCCGTCGAACAACTGTGGGACGCCGAAGGTGAACCGAGACGCTCCCGATTGGGAGTCGATGCCGACGACGGCCAACGCCAAGCCGAGGACGAGCGCGGCCAGTCCCTTGACAAATGATTCTGCGACGACTGCCGATGTCGCTACGAACGCGAAAACTGCCAGTGCGAAATATTCGGCTGGACCGAAATAGGTAGCCAGCACCGCCATCGCCGGCGCCATGAACGCAACAATAGTTGTTGCGATGAGTCCGCCGGTAAAGGCCCCTATCGCTGAGGTGGCGAGCGCTTGAGGAGCACGCCCGGTCAAGGCCATTCGGTGGCCCTCGAAAGTCGATGCGATCGCCGAGGAGTTCCCGGGGGTATTGAGAAGGATCCCCGAGATCGAGTCGCCGAAGAGTCCGCCGTAGTAGACACCGGCGAACATGATGAAAGCCCCTGTGGGATCGAGGGTGAAAGTGATCGGCAGCAGAAGAGCGACTGCCATTGCTGAGCCGAGTCCGGGGAGCACGCCGACTGCGGTGCCGAGCAGAGCACCGATGAAGACCCACAGAAGGTTGATTGGTGCGAGAGCAGTCTCGAACCCGCCGAGGAGATGAGTAAGGGTATCCATGTCAGAAACCTCCGAGGAATCCGGTCGGAAGTGGCAGTCCGAGTCCACCCACGAACGCCAACTGCACAATTGCTGACATTGTCAGAGAAACGAAGGCCGAGGTGAACATGCTCTTAGCGCCGAGCCCCGTGGCTACTCCGAAGACGAGCAACGCTGCGCTGAGCAGCCATCCCAGCACGTTGAGAAGAAGTATGAAGGCAATGAAGCTGATGACGACGATTGAGATCATCTTCCAGTTCATCTGCTCGTCCTCGCCCTTGCCGTCACCGCTCTCTGATGAGTCCGCCGTTGAGATGGTCGCGTCACTGCTCACCAAGCCACCAGACACACTCAGTTCTGACGGACGACGAACAGCAACTGAGCGTCGGTCGGCGAGGAATTGCCGCATGCTCTGGACGATGAGCACAAGGACTACGGCGTAAGCGACGACGGTGATGATTGTGGGAAAGAAGCGAGGACCGGGTGATGCCACAGACTCCGGCACGTTCATCGTTACCAGTCCGATGGTCAGGTAGATCGCGACACCGAGAACCAACACCGTCAACGGAAATGAAGCTCCGGCGTATTGTTTTTCGCTCATAGTCCCAGCTCCTCGATGGTCTTGGTGACCCGACTGGTCTCGCTCTCGACGAACTCGCGAAACTCTTTGCCTTCCTGATAGGCATCGACCCATTTGTTCCTCTTGAGAGCGTCCTTCCATTCCGGTGTCTTCACGGTCTCGGACAGGATGGCCGTTAGCTCAGCCGCGTCTTCGGCGTCGAGGCCAGCAGGCGCCACTGCTCCTCTCCAGTTGGGGAGGTACGCCTTGTAGCCGGCCTCGGAGAAGGTCGGGCCATCAACGCCAGCAACGGCTTTGGGCGACGCGATGCCGAGAAGCCGGAGATTGCCTGCGGTCACCTGATCGGCGAACTCGTTATACCCGCTGACTCCTACGGTCACGCTGTGAGAGAGCAGCGCGGACACCGCTTCACCTCCACCAGCGAAAGGAACATAGTTTACTTCGGAAGGATTCACACCGACTTCCTGTGCGAGTAGTCCGGCGAGCAGATGGTCAGTTCCGCCCAGAGACCCTCCGCCAAAGGACACGGCCCCTGGGTCTTCCTTCAGCGCGGCTACCAGATCGTCGAGTGTTTTCAATGACGAATCGGCTGGAACGACTATGGCTTCGTAGTCGTCTGCGAGATGGGCGATTGGGGTGGTAGCAGTGAGATCGTGCGGCGAATCGTTGACCACGACTCCGCCGAGCATCACAGTCCCGGTGATCATCACAACATCACTTTGTCCGCGCATCTGCAGAAGCTGCTCCAACGCAATCGTTCCCGCGGCGCCGGGCACATTGACGACCTGCGGATTCGAAACGATGCCGTTTTCGCGCATTGCTGCTTGCAGTTCACGGGCCACTGTGTCCCACCCTCCCCCGGGTGCTGCACCGACCAGCAGTGTCAGCGCTGTGCGCGCCCCCGAGGCGGATCCGCTGATCGCGGCTTGAGTGCCCGCCGCCAATGTCAATGGAATGCTCAGACCGACGGCTAGCCATTGGCGTCTGGTGATTGCCATTCCTGTTCCCTTTCTCGTCTGGATCTTCATTGCCCATTCGTCTTGGCAACGGTTAAAGTGGAGCACACGTTCCGAATAGTGATCAACAAATTCCGTACAACGGAACTCTAGGAGTGAGCAATGACAGTCCTGTGCGTAGTCAACGACAGCGATCTGGGCGTGGAGGTGCTACGACTCGGACACCTCGCCGCCGAGTCAACGGGGCAGCCGCTCATTGTCGCGGCAGTCGAACGGACCCGGCACCCGAAAACCCCTGATGCCGAAGTTGTCTTCCTTGCCGAACATCAGGACGAGTCCGACGCTGTCCTCGATCTCGCAGCAGAGCACGACGCGAGCCTGATCGTCATAGGCGTCCGGAGACGTTCACCAGTCGGAAAATTCCTCTTGGGAAGCGCGGCTCAGAAGATAATTCTCGAAGCACCGATTCCGGTACTCACCGCAAAGGAACCAATCCGTGGCTGAGCCGTCCAACGCCTCCACTATTCGGAGCATTTCGCGCGCATTCGCCCTCATTCGCTGCTTCTCCCCCGGAGTCGAGTCTCTTACATTGCAGGAACTCGCCGCGCAAGCCCAGATCCCGAAAAGCACTGCAGTGCGGATTCTCGGAGCACTTCGTGCCGAAGGCATGATCGAGCATGATCCGCTTACTCGCACATATGCCCCGGGGCTCGGATTCCTCCATTGGGCCCAGATTGCCGGGCATCGGTGGGGAGTCCCGGCTGCGGTGAAAGCCCTCATGAATGACGCGGTCGCCGAGCGCGGGGAGTCTGTCAGCCTCTACATCCGCTCCGGAGATTCGCGCATTGCGATCGCACACGTTCCCGGCACACGGACTTTGCGACACGTGATCTCAGTCGGCGAACCTATGCCGCTGAGCGCGGGCGCGTCCTCATGGATACTGCTCCAGTCGGCACCACCGGAGATTGTCGAGCGAGTTGAACGTCAGCTCCGCGACCGCCGAGCTGATTTCACCGCACAGGAGAGAATTGCGCAGAGCATCAGACAGGGGTACGCAGCCAGTCGGGGCGAGCGTGAAATCGGCGTTGCCGGAGTCAGCGTGCGCATCGATCTCCCCGACGGACGACCTGTAGGTGCCTTGACCTTTGGAGGCCCCACCACCAGGATCGGTTCATCGGAGGCAGCAGAATTCGCGAAATGTCTGCAGCAAATAGCACCACAAGTAGGTGAGCACCTGAGCACCCGCGGCAGTGTTGCCGACCAGTGAGCTGCAACAGCCATCGGCGAACGAGAACTCAGGTTTCGAACTCGACGTGGACCGAATGTTCGAAAGATGCCTGAAACTGTTCATCGCAGGCCTTGCAGATGCAGAGCCAGAAGCTCGCGAGCACGCTCGGGGGCCAGGACCTCGGGGTGCAGCGCCGAACGCAGGGTCAACCCGTCGATGAGGGCAGCGAGCGTCTCGGCTTCGGCTTGAGCGTCGAGGCCCGCGTGCAGGACCCCGCGGGCACTCATACTCTCAACGACTCGGGCCATGAGATCACGAGTGCCGCGCACGGACGTTTCGAAGACGTCGGCAAGCTCTGGTGTCGTTCGAGCCTCCTCTTCGAAGGCCAGCCACACCACCGACTCCCGCCGCCGTGTCTCGTCGAGCGGCAGCAGTTCGGAGAGGAAGTCGACCGTCAGCTCTTTGGCCTGATCGTGATCGATGTTCCCTGAATCGAGTTTGGGAAGCATGTCGGCCAGTCGTGTTTCCAGCCGAGCCCCGACACGCTCGACGAGGGTTTCGAGCGCGAAACGCACGATCCCGTCGGCGCCGGAGAAGTAGTGCCTGATGGAGCCGATGGCCAAGCCGGTTTCATCGGAGATCGTCCGCAGCGAAACCTTGGAGAGTCCCTGTCTGAGGACGATGGCGAAGAGCGCATCGGCGATGAGCTCTCGGCGCTGAACAGGGTCGACGAATTTCGGCATAGATCTTTTATAGCACACCTCTGCCACGACGTGCTATCGTTTTAGCACGCACCTGCTAACAAATCAAAGGAGATCGCCCATGTCACCCCTCCTCATCGCCCTCGGAGTCATAGCCGTCCTCGCCGTCGTCATCGTTCGGCGCTTCTGCGGAGAGCCCGTCGACGCCAAAGATCTCGCAATTCCACCGCTGATACTGCTGGGGCTGGCCATCAAGGAACTGTGGGGATTCAGCCATTGGACACCGGCGAACGTCACTTTCTTGACCGCCTCGGTGGTGGTCGGTGTCAGCTTCGGAATGCTGCGCGGGGCTTCCACGGTCCTCTTCGAGCGAGACGGGGCTCTCCACCAGAAATACACGGTGAAGACGATGATCATCTGGGCATGCAGCCTGCTCGCAGGGCTGGGCCTGCATTTCGGAGCTCAGCTCATCGGCGCCGAAGAAGCCGTTCACCCCATGACACTGAGCATCGGATTGAGCCTGCTCGGCGAAGCGATCACCTGCGGCGGGCGGGGTCTGCAGTCGGGCATTCCATTCAGCAACCGCGACGCGATGCGCAACGGCTCCGACACATCAGCACTGAGCAGCCTCGTCGACCGCGCGCGACGGAAGTGATCGGCAACGTGGTGGCTGGCGGCACGGTTGAGAACGAGCAGCACTGTTTCAAACGTGGGCTGCTCAAACTCAATAGTGCCGTAGCGGCCACTCGATCCAGCGAATCGATACACCCTGCTCTGAATTTCACAGCAAGGAAAGTGGCCATTTCCGAGGACCCTATGCAGAACCAGAACGTGCGCTCCGACGAAAGGCTCGCGCCCACCAACGCGCACCCCAATTTGGCCGACGGCGCGCTCGAGCCGCACCCGCACCCCAAGCCATCCGGTGCCCCAGATCACCAGATTTGCCGGGCCAGGCGGGCCTGGATAACCTGAAAGCGGAAGGAACCAGTCGGGACGACCCGGCTGCGTGAGACTCACGATGAGGACGGCCTCAGAGACAGGAAGACCTTTCATGACCGCCGCCCTCCGCACCATCATCACGCCGACCGCAATTCTGCGACTCGTCCTCGGCTGGGGCGTGTTCATCGCCCTGCAGTTCATGGGCTCTCTGCTTGCCCCGCCGGTCCCCCTGCCGCTGCTCGTGACCGCACTCGTGGTCATCATCGCGGTCATCCTCATCTGCGCCTTCGGAGTCGTCACCGAAGCCGAGCACTTAGCGAACCGCCTCGGCGATCCCTACGGCTCGCTCGTGCTGACGATCTCGATCTGCCTCATCGAGGTCATCCTCATCGCCGCGGTCCTGCTGGGCCCCGGCGACCACGCGACGATCGCCCGCGACTCGGTGATGGCGGTGTCGATGATCATCCTCAACGCCGTCATCGGTCTCTGCCTGCTCGTCGGCGGACTGCGCCACGGCGCACTCACCCACAATCGCACGGGTGTCTCGAATTACCTGGTCATGATCGTCGTTTTCGCCGCCCTCGCCTTCGCCGTGCCCGCCCTCATCGGCACCCCGGACGGGGCCTACGAGACCTGGCAGGAGATCCCGATCATCGTGGTCACCGTCGGCGCCTACGTCTTCTTCCTCTACCGACAGATGGGCCCGCAGGCTCACGAATTCACCGAGGTGGCCCCCGTCGGGTCTGCTTCGGCGGGCGCCTCATCGACTGCCGGAACGACGCAGTCCTCCCCCACCGAGGCGGCCGGCCGGCCCGAATCAACCCGACCCGAGGCGGCCGACCAGACCGACGACGCGTCTCGCGGAATCGTCGAGATCCTCTCAACTCACCGCGTGGAGATCGTCCTCCGGCTGGTCCTCCTCGTCGCCACGGTGCTGCCGATTGTGCTGCTCTCCCACGACATGGCCACGTTGCTCGATGACGGCCTGGGCCGCCTCGGCGCTCCGGTGGCACTATCCGGGGTGGTCATTGCGATGATCGTGTTCCTGCCCGAGACCCTCACCTCTCTGCGGGCGGCCTGGAATGGCGAGATCCAGCGAGTGAGCAACCTCTGCCACGGTGCACAGGTCTCCACGGTGGGACTGACGATACCGACGGTATTGGTCATCGGTATGCTCACCGATCAGCAGATCGTACTCGCCGAGTCACCGATCAACCTCGCGCTGCTGGCGATCACGCTCCTGGTCTCCATCATCGGGTTCGCCGGCAAGAAGGTCACCGCCGTCCAAGGTGCCGCTCATCTCATCATCTTCGTCGTGTTCGGTCTCGCGCTCTTCGCGTGACCTGCCCAAACAGCGCGTGAGCTGCTGAACCGACGCGTGAGCAGCCTACGGCTTCGCCAGAGCGCCGGGGCCGGGAGGACTTACGCTCTCACTTCTGCACCGGGGCCGGGCGCTGTCTGGCCCTCGCTCGGCGAGGTGAGCTCGTGGCCGGCCGCGCACATGACTTTCGCCTCGACCGGTTCGCAGCAGTCGCGGTGCGTCACGTCTACCGGAGGGCCGTCCGGCCCTGAGCAATGCCTGTCGCCCCACTGGAGAAGTGCGATGAGCACGGGATAGAGATCGCGGCCCTTGTCAGTGAGTCGATATTCCTTTCGCGCTCGCCGACCCGGTTCACTGTAGGTCGCGGGCTCGAGGAGACCGGCCGCGACGAGTGTGCGGAGACGTTCGGCGAGCACCGGATCGGAGACCCCGAGGTGGTCGCGCAGCTGATCGAATCGCCGCACACCGTTGAACGCATCCCGCAGGATGAGCAACGTCCACTTCTGTCCGATGACATCAAGACTGCGTCGGATCGAGCAGGCAGCGGAGTCGTATTCGAGCCATTCCATGTCCCCCTCCTTCGGTTGACCGTCGTCGACGCCCTAGGCTAACTTCATAATAACAAGTCAGATCGAAGGAGAACACATGACTGATGACGCGCAGGCCGCCCAGACCCCCGATGTCTCGCTGGAGAAGGCAAGTCGATTCGTCGCGGCTTCCGGTTTCGTCGTCGAGGAGGTGACGGCCACCTCGGTGCGGGGATATGCCGAACTCGACGAGAATCACCACACTCCATGGGGCGTCATCCACGGCGGCGTGTACACGACCATCGTCGAAAGCGCAGGCAGCATCGGCGCTTCATACGCCGTGGCTGAGCGCGGCGAGTTCGCCGTCGGCGTCCACAACGCCACCGACTTCCTGCGCCCGAGCACGGGAGCCCGCGTCAATGTCGAGGGCAACGCTCTTCACCAGGGACGCACTCAGCAGCTCTGGGAGATCATCATCACGGATGCGGCCAGCGGCAAGCAGCTCTCACGCGGCCAGCTGCGCATCCAGAACGTCCCCATGCCCGAAGGGAGCAACTGAGATGAGCACCGGGGCTGAGCCGAAACTTCGCGAAACGACCGTGACCTGGGGCGATCCGGCCATCGGTCTCAAGCAGCTTCCCCACCTCGACGGATTCGACTTCCTCCAGAAGATCGCCGACGGCGAGATTCCCGGCGCTCCCATCGGAGCACACATCGGAATGGAATTCACCGAGGTGGAGCGGGGCAAGGTCACTTTCACCTGCCATCCCGACGAGTCCCACTACAACCCGATCGGAGTGGTCCACGGCGGTCTGGTCTGCACCCTGCTCGACTCGGTCCTCGGATGTGCCGCGCATTCGCTGCTGCCCGCAGGTATGGGCTACACGTCGATCGACATCAACGTCAGCTACCTGCGGCCCGTGACCGCCGACAGCGGCCCTCTGGTCGCCACCGGCAGAGTCACCAAACCGGGACGCCGGGTCACCTTCGCCGAGGGTGAGGTCGTTGACGCAGCAGGCAAGACCGTCGCGACGGCAACGAGCAGCTTGTTGGTCTTCCCTCTCGAATCGGCCTGAGCCTCAGCTCCCAGCCATCTCCCGCAGTGCGTTCTTGCGGATCTTGCCGGTCGACGTCGTCGGCAGCTCGTCGACGAATTCGACTCCGGCCGGAGCCTTATAGGAGGCGATTCGGGTCTTGACGAATGCGATGAGATCGGCTTCGGTCGCCTCGTTGCCGGGCGCAAGGACGACGTAGGCCAACGGTCGCTGTCCCCACTTCTCGTCGGGCATTCCGACCACGGCCGCCTCGGCGACGGATTCGTGGGCGACGAGAGCCTGCTCGACCTCGATCGTGGAGATGTTCTCTCCGCCGGAGATGACGATGTCCTTGGCACGGTCGAGGATCTGGACATACCCGTCGGGGTGCATCACGGCAAGATCACCCGTGTGGAACCAGCCGCCGCGGAACGCCTCGGCGGTGGCTTCGGGCGCGTTGAGGTAGCCCTTCATGACGTTGTTGCCGCGCATGACGATCTCGCCCATCGTCACCCCATCGCGAGGCACGTCGGTGAGCACATCGTCGTCGCGCAGCTCGACCACGCGCATACGTTCGGCGCTGATCATGCCGACCCCCTGGCGGGACTTCAGCTTCGCGCGCTCCTCCACCGGCAGGCCGGTCCATCCGGGCTGCGGTTCGCACGAGGAGTACGGGCCGTAGGATTCGGTAAGTCCGTAGACGTGGATGACCTCGATGCCGAGGCCCTCCAACAGGGCGATCGTCGTCGGCGACGGCGGGGCGCCGGCCGTGGTGATGGACAGCGATCCATCCAGGTCGTGGGCCTCCTTGGCCCCGGCGATGGTGTTGAGCACGACGGGAGCACCGGCCATCCGCGTGACCTTCTCCTCGTCGATGAGCCGCCAGGCTTCTGGTCCACGCACGGCTCGGATGCACACGTGCGTGCCCGACACCGCGGTCAGCGCCCAGGTCGTGCACCAGCCGTTGCAGTGGAACATCGGCAGCGTCCACAGGTACTTGGTCAGAGCCGGGAAGTCCTGCGTGATGACCTCGCCGAGCGAGTTCAGGTACGCCCCGCGGTGGGTGTACATGACGCCCTTCGGCCGCCCCGTCGTGCCCGAGGTGTAATTGACGGTGATCGTCGCCGTTTCGTCTTCGACTTCGTAGGCTCGCGGGGATTCCGGCGCCGAGGCGGTCCAATCGGCATACGCTTCCACGCTGAGATCCGCGGCGGCCACCTCACCTGGGGTGCCGTCCTCGTCGGGGTGTACGACGATGGTGTCGACGGCGTTCGCAGCCCCGGCATCGATGACCGGCTGGAGGAGTCCGGCATCGCCGAAGAAGAACTTCACTTCGCTGTGGCCGAGGATGTACTCCACCTCGGGCGGCGCCAGTCGGGTGTTGAGCATGACGAGCACGCCGCCGGCCAACGGGACCGCGTAGTGGGCGATGAGCGCCTCGGCACTGTTGGGTGCGAGCACTGCCACGGTGTCGCCGGCATTGAGCCCGCGTCGGACCAGTCCTTCGGCGAGGTTCTGCACGGTCTCGGCCATCTGCCGGTAGGTGAAGCGGCGGGGCCCGTCGACGATCGCCTCCCGTTCGGGGTGGGCTTCGAGCGAGCGTTCGAGGAAGCGCAGCGGAGTCAGGGCGGTATCGAGTCCCGACATGGGGATTCTCCTCTTCGTCGGTGGTCGTGGCGGCCGTCGACAGGCGCAGCTGCGACGGTGTTCGACTTCAGATTACCGAGCGACTGTGACCTCGTGCACACCACCCCTCGCCGAGGCGGCCGATCGTCAGCGCGACCGCTCCCTGTCCGCGCTTCGGCTCCATGCGACGATGAGCGCGACGCCCCCGCTATTCGCAGCCGATTCCGTCGCCGTCGCGGTCGAGGTGGGACCCGTATCCGGGGTCGCCTCGGCGAACGGGTGCGGCACCGGCTTCGCGGGCGGCCGTGCAGTTCTCGAAGTAGGACGACGAGCCGGAGCTGCTGGACGATCCACTCGTGGTTCCGCTCGACGACGAGCCCGAGCTCGATGAACTCGATGAGCCCGGGCTCGAGGATTTCTGGTTCGCCGGGCGGGTCTCTTCCTTCGTGGTGACATTGTCGCCGTCACCGGGGCCGGGCCAGTCGACATCCTCGGCGAAGGCGGGCTGGTCATCGCACTTCGCCAGCACGCGTTCCATGGCGGACTTCTCGGCCGGGACCACCCACAGCTCGTATTTGTGCTTCACGGCGATCTGTCGGGCGACGTATTCGCAGCGGTAGGACTTGTGCGGCGGCAGCCAGGTCGCGGCGTCGCCGTCGCCCTTCTGTCGGTTGAGGCTTGAGCTGACGGCGAGCAGATTGAGTGGGTCGTTGCCGAACTCTTTCAGCGTCTCGTCATCGAATTTGAAAGCCCCGGTCTGCCAGGCGTTCGAGCGGGCGACGACATGGTCGATGTCGACGGCGTTCGCACTGCGGTCGAAGTCGTAGGTCTCCCCGGCATAAGGGTCGTCAAGCGTTCCAGCCAGCACGATGCATCCGTGAGTTCCGGCCTTGAGGGTGATGGTCGTGAGGTCGCGGCGGAGCACGTCGTTGCGGGTGTCGCAGCCGTTGTGGTCGGTGTCCGACCGCCATTTGAACAGGTCACCGTCGTACCCGGTCTTCGGCGCCCGGCCCTTGACCGTGAGTTCAGCCAACATCGCCGAGGCGGTCCCCGTCGCCGCGCTGCCCGCGCGGCCTTCGTCCTCTTCGCCGGCTTCGTCGGTGTCATCGCTTGTCGCCGATGTCGAAGGGTCGGCGCTCGGCTTCGGGGCCTTACGTGTGGGTGTGGGGTCGGCGGTGCTGGATGAGGCGGTGTCCACGGCCGGTTGGGCATCCTCGGCGCATCCGGTCAGGAGGCCGAGGGACAGGACTGCCGCGAGTGCCGCGAGTGTGCGGCGTGAGGAAGAGAGCAAGGGCATGGGCTTTCGGGCGTGCAGGCTCGCCACTGGGGCGAGGTGGTTCAGACGTGGTCGTGGACCGAGCCGACACGAATGCCGCTGCCCGATCCACTCCGATCAGTGTAGGGCGGGCCGGGCGGCGATGGCACGGGATCGGCCGGAACGTATCCCATTCGTTAGATACGAGGAAAACTTGCCAGCAGACCTCCCACTGACCTTCCCATCTGACCCCACCGGCGGGCAGGTGCATGATGGGAGGGAAGGGTGGGCGGCCTCGGCGAGGAGGATTTTCGATGCGACACGATGAGGAGCGTCCGCGCACCAGCGGGTTCCTTGCCGATGGGACGGTGCCGGGGCACTGGACGCAGGTGCTCGGGTCGATGCGTGCGAATCCGTTCACGCGTCTTTCACTGGATGAGGTGCGCGCCGAGGCGGCATACCTCCTCATCGTCGCGCCCTCCCCCGAGGTGGCCCGTGCGTGCTTCGGGGAAATGCTCGATGAGTTCGGGGACTCGATTGAGATCGCAGTCGTCGACGAGGTCACGCCGGATCACGTCCCCGCTGGGACGTGGGTGTTCCTGCCACATCGGCAGGACGGGTGGACGGATCTCGAGGACGCCTCGGCGAAGGTGCGGGCGGCTTTGGTCAAGGAGAACTCGTCACGAGAGGCCTCCCACAAGCTGGTTCTCATGGAGTACGGGATCAACCTGTGGATGTGGGCCGAGCCGCCGTCGAGCGGAGGCGACCCCGTCTGCCATGCCGGCGAACTCATCAGCTGGGAAAGCGCCTGGGCGTTGGGGGCGGAGGCTGGTCCAGGTGACGCGGCCGTCGCCATTGGTGCTGGTCACCACCCCGGCAACGGAACTTTCGCAGACTCCGGCGCTGGCATTCCAGAGACTTCACCACTGACTGCCTTGGCCCGCCCGCCGATCTACTTCGGCCTGCCGCCGATCCTGCGCCGGCGCCGTTGGGATGGCTGAGCATATTCTCTGGCCCACCTTCGTAGGCAGCTCGAGTGAGCCTCGAGCACATAAACTATACGGCGAGCGGTCGACGCTGAAGCAAGCTGTCGGTGTGGACCCACGTGGCCGAGGTGAGCGCTCAGCGCTCATGCGAGCGGTCGGTGGCCAGGAACATGGCTGAGGCGAGGCGTCGAACAGCCTCGGTCAACCGGCCCGGTGGATCGTCAGGTCCGTGCGCCCGGGATGGACGCTGTCGATCAGCGCCCGAGTGGACCGGTCGTAGTCTCCGCCCAGCATTCGGCGGTAGGGACGCGCATGCTCCTCGGGCAGTCCCGTGATCCGAGAGGTCAGGCGCGCGGCCTCCCGTTCTCTGCCGTCGGCACCGAGCCCATCCGCGTCATAGACGACGTGGAGGTCGAGGGTTTCGATCCCGACGTACCACAGTGCACCGTGTGTCAGCGGAAAGAGCAGTGATTCGAGGTCGCCGCTGATTCCGCGTGGACCCAGTGTTCGACTATCGTCTCCCGCTGTGACGATGATCAGTGCTTTCCTGCCCATGAGCCGACCGTCGCCATATCGTCTCGGCAGACCGGTGGAGTCATCGATGTCGCCTTGCGCGAAACCGGTCTGCAGCACGCGGTCGATCCATCCTTTGAGCATCGCGGGAGGCCCGTACCACCACAGCGGAAACTGGAGAACCAGAAGTTCGGACGCCGCCAGCCGCTCCTGTTCGCGTCTCACCTCCGACTCGACCTCACCCCGGGCATATGCTTCGCCGGTCAGTTCCGCCAGGTTCCCACAGGCGCCGGACAGACTTCCGAGATCATGCTCACCGAGCGTCGGGTTGAAGCGATCGGCGTAGAGATCCGACACTGTGAGTTCGTACTTTTCGGCCAGCGCGGATCGACCGGCTTGGAGCAGGTGCCTGTTGAGCGAATCTGCTTGCGGATGCGTGTAGACCCAGTGGGCGTGACCGGAGATCGGTTCATGAAATGAGTTCATGAATCAATTACATACGAGGCGCACGAGACGGAGAATAGGTGGCACGATCAGATAGATGCTCCATCGTCTAAAATGGCAACGTGGATGCTCTGACAAATGTGCTCACACATATCCGGTCGTCCGGCGCGCTGCTGGGTAGGACTTTGGCGAATCCGCCATGGTCTGCAGTGTTCGCGGAGAAGTCCTCTCTTACGCTCGTCGCCATGATCCGGGGTGATGCGTGGATCGTCGATGGTGGACAGTCTCACCGACTCAAGCCCCATGACATCGCCGTTGTCGTCGGACAGGCCCCTTTCGAGGTCACCAGTGACCCCGGAATGTCTCCTGATCCCATGTACGTCCAGACGGAGTCGGGAGTCTGCCTTGCCGCAGACGGAGGTGTGGCCGACAGCATTGCGCTGGGGACCCGGACCTGCGGCACACAGTTGGATGCCGATGACACTATGCTGACCGGATCATTCACTGTGAACGGTCGCGTAGCCGACCGCCTGCTGACGACACTCCCTCGGGTATTCGTCGTGCCGCACGAGTCACAGCGCACGAAGACGCTGGGTCTTCTTGAGACGGAGATCATGCGCGAAGAGCCCGGACAACAGGTCATCCTCGATCGACTGCTCGACGTCGTGCTGGCTGCGGCGCTGAGGGACTGGTTCGCAATGCCCGAAGTTCAGGCCCCAGGCTGGTACCGCGCGAGCTCCGACCCGACCGTGGGCGCCGCGCTCAACGCCATCCATGATTCCCCGCAGCACCCATGGACCATCGCGACTCTGGCCGAACAGTCCAACGTCTCGCGAGCGACGCTGGCGAGACGTTTCACCGAACTGCTGGGAGAGCCCCCTCTGACATACCTGACGAGCTGGCGTCTGTGCTTGGCCGCCGACCTCCTTGAACAGAGCGACTCGACAGTCGAATCCGTGGCGCTCGAAGTCGGCTACTCCAGCGGATACTCACTCAGCACTGCCTTCTATCGCGAGTACGGGATCCGCCCCAGCCGGTATCGCAGGGCGTCAGCAGACGCCTGACTGCACCTGCTTCCTCACGCCACGGCGACGACCACCCCGGCCGCCACAAGCAACACGAAATACCCCCAGGCGTGGAGGATCTCGGGGATCTTCGGCACCCGACGGCGCAGGAACACGATGATCGGCAGTCCGCCGATGAGCAGCGCCGCGGCCGCCACCAGGTCGAGTGATCCCACGATGCCCGGGGCATCGATCGCCGCCGGGGTCAGGATCGTTACGAGCACGGCCGGGCTCATGATCACCAAGGTCAGGGGGTTGGCCAGGGTCGTGGCCACGGTCATCGTGGCCCCGGACCGGCGCATCATCGGTACCGTCATCACCGACCCGCCGACGCCGAGGAACGACGCCAGCCCACCGATCGGCACACCCCAGACAGCGGCGATTCCTCGGCCTCCCTCGCTGACTTCGCCAACGTCATCGACGACCGCGGCCTTGCGTCGGAAGAATCCGGGCCGGGCGAGCAGATCGATGGCAGTGGCCGCGATGTACGCGACGAACCCCCACTGCAGCAGCGCGTCCGGTGCGAATCGTCCTGCGAACGCACCCAATCCCCCGCCCAGCGCGAGCAGCCCGAGCAGCCACCATCGCCCTTTCAGGTGGGCGAGCGTGGATCGCTTCGTCGACACCGTCGCGACGATCGCGTTGACGAGCATCACCAGCGCCGAGGTGGCCGCCGCCACCCGTGCCGTGTCATGTCCGAGATCCGCATCGACGAGGGTGATGATCGGGACCGTGACGAAGCCGCCGCCGAACCCGAAGAGCACGGTGGTCAGGCCGACGAGGCAGCCGATGAGGACGAGTCCGAGGAATTCCATGACTGGCGGGAAACCTCAGAGCCGGGCGATGAGCAACGGCTGGGTCACCGATCCGACATATCCGTGCTCGTCGGCCAGATCACCGTCCGTGACACCGCGCCCATCAGGGCCGACGTGGGTGCGGGCATTCATGTTCAGCCACTCCGACCGCGGTTCGCGAGCGAAGGTCAGCGACAGTGACGGTGGAATGAACGTCCACTCGCCGAACGGAACCGCCGCCGAGACGCCGTTCGCCGAGTCCGCAGCGATGACGAAGCGTTGGATCGGGCTCGTCTCCTCACCAGCGACGAGCGGGATGCGCGGTCGCACCCAGACGTCGGCCGCCCCGAGTTCCTGGAGGCCGCCGGAGACGAAGCGCCACTCGATGGCACGCCCATAGCCCCAGTCGGGGCTGATGCCGGGGAAATACTTCTGCTCCTGCGGTTCCGGCACCGCCGAGGTGTCGAAGGTCGAGGCCACTTCGGCGCTGGATTCCGGGGTGGACCGCATCCTCCACGCTGTCGCGGTCACGGCGAGGCGGTCCTCGGCCCAGAGTTTGGCCTCGACGAGTTCGATGCGCTTGCCCGGACGCATGATCGTCGCCTCGGTGCGGATACGGCCCTGCGGGATGGGGCCGAGCATGTCGATCGTCAGCCGCCCGATGCTCATCGCCTCGTCCTCACGGACTCGTTCGACGGCCCTGGCCAGCAGCGCGGCGGGCGGGCCGCCGTGCTGCATCGCCTCATCCCACGGGCTCGTCGTCGCACGTGTGGAGTCGAATTCGTCCTCGCCGCGCGGAAGGTAGAAGGCCTCGGGAAGCGGGCTGACCTCGTTGTCTGTCATGCAATTTCCTCAGTCGTTGAGCGTTTCCACCATTCTGCCCGACCTCAGACTTTGCCCTCGGGGTCTGAGTCGCCCGAGCCGGGGTCGGCAGTCTCGTTCTTCGCGGCGAAGGCGAGCGCGAACTCCTTCTTGCTATCGGCAATCGCCTGCGCCTCGAAGGTGTTCTTCCACGTCCGCAGCAGTCGCTTCTGCTGCGCGATGACGGCCCGATCGGCGCGTGTGGTGTCGCGCAGCAGCTCGAGTGCGCGCTCCTCGACCGACCCGTCGACGGAGTCGTTGAGGAAGCCGCAGGCGAGCATGTCAGCGGCGGAGAAACAGTTGCCGGTGAGCACGAACTCTGTCGCCTTCGTCCAGCCCATCAGGCGGTGGAGATTGACCGATTCGAGCACCGAGGGGATGCCGATGCGCACCTCGGGCATCGAATACCAGGAGTCCTGGCTGCCGATGCGGAAGTCCGCGGCTGCGGCGATCTCGGCGGCCCCGCCGATGCAGTAGCCGTCGATGGCGGCGGCGACAGGAAGGGCGCAGTCCTTGATCGCTTCGCACACCTCGCCGAGGCGGCTGATCGTCGCGTACGCCCGCGACGCACTCGTGTGCGCGAATTGTGCGGTGTCCATTCCGGCTGAGAATCCGCGTCCGCCGGCCGAGGTAAGCAGGACCGCGCGCAGGCTCTCGTGAGCACCCGCCTCGGTGAAGGCGTCGATGAGCTGTCCGAGCATGTCCTCGGTGAGCGCATTCGCCTGCCCCGGATTGTCGATGGTGACGGTAAGAATGTCGTCGGTGCGGTCTTGCCTGATCATGCGGGCTCCTGCCTGTGAATGTGTCGCTTCCTCAACCTTATTCCGCCCCAAGGCTCGCCAACGCCGACTCAACAAAGGCCGACGCCGCCGGGCTCGGATTGAATTCGCTCCAGGCGAGGTATTCGACGCGCTTCGGCCCGTCGACCACGGGCACGGTGATCAGTCCTCGCCCCTCCGGCACAACTGCCGGGGCAAGCAACGCGATGCCGAGGTCGTGTGCGACGAGGTCGAGCATCATGTCCACAAGCATCGATTCGAACGCGACCGTCCGGGTCAGTCCCGCCTCGGCGAAAGCCCGATCCGACTGGGACCTGCCGGGGCTGTCGGCTGGGAAGTCGACGAATACCTCGTCGGTAAAATCGGCCAGCCGCAGGCGCTTGCGCCGCGCGAACCGGTGCCCGGGACCGAGCACGGCCACGAGCCTCTCCCGAGCCAGCACCTGACTTGCCACCCCGGTCGGCACCGCCGCCTCCGGCAATCCGAGGACTGCCGCGTCGAGGGACCCGGCACGGATCCGCTCGATGAAATCGACGCTGCCGCCCACACTCAATCCGACGCTCACCTGCGGATACGTCCGATGAAACCGTCCGAGCACGGCGACGAGGTCGAGTCGGGTCACCGTCGGGATCGCCCCGACCGTCAGATTTCCACGCATCTGCCCTGTCGCCGCGACCGCCTCGGTGACAGCCCGATCCGCGGCGTCGAGAGTCGCCCGGGCACCGGCGACGAAGGCGTGCCCGGCTTCGGTGAGTTCGACCCGTCGGCTGGTCCGGGCGAAGAGTTGGACACCGAGCTCGCGTTCGAGAGCCTTGATCTGATGGCTGAGTGCCGATTGCACGACATGGGTTTTCTGGGCCGCTCGGGTGAAATTCCGCTCCTCGGCGACGGCGAG
Source organism: Brevibacterium sp. OS20 (assembly GCF_056837565.1). Lineage (NCBI taxonomy): Bacteria > Bacillati > Actinomycetota > Actinomycetes > Micrococcales > Brevibacteriaceae > Brevibacterium > Brevibacterium sp. OS20. Next base: position 3,215,367 of record NZ_CM166367.1, read on the forward strand.
GGCATAGCGCAGCTGCTGCAACTCCATTCATACATGATGACAGTTCATGGATTCGATGAAAACTATGTGTTGGACTCATGGCACGATTCAGGCAGACGCTGGAGTCATGACAACGACGACCACACTCACCCCATCCACCCCGACTCCGGCGAGCTCCCGGGTCGGCACCACCGTCCTCACCGCCCTCGCCCCTGCAGTGTGGGGCACGACGTACCTTGTGACCACGGAATTCCTGCCGACGGGCCACCCGCTCTTCGCCGCGCTCATGCGCGCCCTGCCCGCGGGCCTCATCGGTCTCCTCATCGCCCGCCGCCTGCCCACCGGGTCCTGGTGGTGGAAAGCAGTGGTGCTCGGGACCCTCAACATCGGGATCTTCTTTCCGCTTCTGTTCGTCGCAGCCGCTCGCCTGCCCGGCGGGGTCGCTGCGACTCTGGGAGCCGCGCAGCCGATCCTCGTCACCGTCCTCGCGGTCATCGTCCTCGGTGAGCGTCTGTCGGTGTGGCGATTGGGCTGGGGGTTCGTCGGCGTTGCCGGCGTCGGTCTCGTCGTCCTCGGCCCCGGTGCCGGCTTCGATCTGGTCGGCATCGCAGCGGGCATCCTCGGTGCCGCCTCGATGGGAACCGGCGTCATCCTCGCCAAGAAATGGGGACTGCCGCCGGGCATCGGACCGGTCGGGTTCGCGAGCTGGCAGCTGAGTGCCGGCGGACTCGTCCTCCTCCTGCCCACCCTGCTCATCGAAGGCGTCCCCGCACAGGTCGACGCCCCGGGCATCGCCGGCTATCTGTGGCTGGGCGGCGTCGGCGGACTGCTCGCCTACACCCTGTGGTTCCGCGGCCTCGGACGCCTGCCGGTCACCGCGACCGCCCTGCTCGGACTGCTCTCCCCGCTCGTGGCTGCCGGACTCGGCATCGTCTTCGCCGGTGAGAGCCTCAACCTCGCGCAGATCGCCGGATTCGTCCTCGCTCTGGCAGCACTAGCCTGCGGACAGCTCTCCCCGACCGCACTCAACCGTGCACGCACATCAAACCACACAGAGAAGGAACCCGCAGTATGAGGATCACCGTCATCGGAGCCACCGGAATGGTCGGCTCCCGCATCGTCGCCGAGGCGGCCGACCGCGGCCATGGCATCATCGCCGCCTCCCGCCACCCCGAACACACACCTCGCCCCGAGGTGCATCCGCTGGCGATTGACGCCAGTCGTTCGCAGGACCTCGACCGTGCCCTGCGCGGTGCCGACGCAGCCGTTCTCACTGTGCGCGCGACACCCGGTCAGACACAGCAGTTCCTCTCCATCACGGAGGAAGTGCTGCAAGCGACCGCTCACGCGAGGGTGCCGCTGCTCATCGTCGGCGGTGCCGGGCCGCTGCGCTCCCCGAACCGGGCCGACATCCTCGTAGTCGACGACCCGGAGTTCGTCGCCGCCGAGTGGAAGGAGCTCGCTGCCGCCAGCGTCGCCCAGCTCGACGTCTGCCGCAACCAGGGCGGAGACCACTGGACCTACCTCAGCCCGCCGGCGGTGCTCGAACCCGGCAACCGCCTCGGCGAGTACCAGCGCGGAACGACAGCCCTGCTCATCGGGGCGGACGGCCAGGCGCGCATCAGCGCCGAGGACCTCGCCGCTGCCGTCATCGACGAACTCGAATCACCAGAGGGCGACCGGCACTTCACCGTCGCAAGAGTCTGAGGTTCGCGCGGTCAGGCGAAGGGCATCGGCCGGCCACCACCTCGGTCGTCCCTGTCTGTCCCACCTGCGATCGCCTGTTGTATCCAAGATGGATCCAAGTTAACGTGGACGCACACTGACCACCACGACGACGTGAGACCACCATGACCAGCCACATCCGCGAACAGGCCAAACTCATCACTGCCCAGCTCCTCTCGGGAGCCGGCATCGCCTCCGGGTATGCCGTCGGCGGACTGCTCGCCGAGGAGATCACCGGGCAGACCTCGATGGCCGGTTTCGCGCAGATGAGCGTCATTCTCGGCGCCGGCCTCATCGCCTATCCTCTCGCCGTGCTCGCCGGTCACTCCGGTCGTCGTAAGGCGCTGACCTTGGGCTTCGGCATCGGCACGCTCGGCGCCGTGGTCGTCCTCATCGGCGTCGCCCTGCAGTTCCTCCCCTTGTTCATGCTCGGGATGATGATGTGCGGATCCTCGACCGCCTCCGGCCTGCAGGCTCGTTACGCCGCCGTCGACCTTGCCGACCCGGCCGCCGCAGGCCGAGCGATGTCCCTGGTGGTGTGGGCGACGACCGTCGGCTCCGTCCTCGGCCCCAGCTTCACCGCTCCCGGAGCCCACCTCGGCGAAACACTGGGCATGAACGGATTGGCCGGGCCCTACCTCATCTCCATGGTCGCGTTCGCCCTGGCGACGCTGTCGGCCTCGACGCTGACGAAGTCGGTGGCCGCCGGAACCGACCATCCGGGCGAATCCGGGGTCGACGACCCCGGCCACGATGGTGAAGGCACGACCGAGGACAGCGGCGGGGCCGCCTCGGCGAAGGATTCCGCCTCGACCAACAGATCCACCACCACATCCGCCACCGAGGCGACCGCCCCTCCCCCGATGAAACTCGGCGAAGCGCTGCGCTTCGCCCTGGCCCGCCCGGTGCCGCTGTTCGCGATGATCACGATCATCGCGGGGCAGATGATGATGACCAACGTCATGGTCATGACCCCGGTGCACATGGATCACCAGGAGTTCAGCCTCGGCGCCATCGGCATCGTCGTGAGCATCCACATCGCCGGCATGTACGCCCTGTCCCCTGTATTCGGCTGGATGGCCGACCGGTGGGGTTCGGGCGTCGTCATCGCAGGTGGGGCCGGTATCTTCGTTCTCACTATCGTCCTCGGCGTCATCGATGCGGTGGCCCCGGAGTCGTCGATGGTGCTGCTGTCGACCGCGCTGTCGCTGCTCGGAATCGGATGGTCCATGTTCCTCATCGGCGGCTCGTCCCTGCTCACCGCCTCGGTGCCGGCGCATGCGAAGGTGCCGCTGCAGGGCGCCTCGGATTCGGCGATGAACCTCGGCGGGGCGCTCATGGCGGCGATGGCCGGGTCCGTGCTCGGCGCCGGCGGATTCCTGTGGATCAACCTCATGGCCACGTTCGTCCTGCTCGTCGCCGTCGGATTCTCGATCCGCGCGATTCCGCTGATGAGCTGGCCCGGACGCCGCGCACCCGCTCCCGCCGAGGCGGCCGACCGGCCCGCTGCCGCCGCGAGACAGGACGGGGTGGGGAAATGAGCACGAATACACGATCCTCGAGAACGACGACGGAATCGATGAGCGCGGCCGAACGCGCCTATTCGGTCATCCGCGGGCAGATCCTCAACGGCTCTCACGTGCCCGGGACGATGCTCGGCGAGGCGGCGCTGGCCACCGAGATCGGCGTCAGCCGCACCCCGGTGCGCGTGGCCCTGGCCAGGCTGCAGGACGAGGGGTGGATCCACATCTACCCCAAGCGCGGCGCGATCGTCCAAGGCATCGACGAACGCACGGTCTCCGAGCTCGCCGATGCCCGTTATGTGCTCGAGACGACCGCTGTCGAGCGGGCATCCGAACCCATGCGGAAACGGTTGGCGGAGAAACTCGGCGCTCTCATCACGCAGCATCGAGCCGCTTTCGCAAAGGGGGACGTCGCCCGATTCATCGAGCTCACCCTGGAGTTCCACCGCGGCTTCGTCGAGGCAGGGGACAACCGGGTGATGCTCGAGATGTACTCACTGCTCTCCGACCGGCACAGATTCACCCTATTCATGAACAGCCGACACCTGCTCGATCGATCGGACGATCTCATCGCCGAACACGAGGCCCTCGTCGCACATCTGCGCTCCGGCGATTCCGCGGCATTCGCGGCGACTCTGCAGGGCCACATCGCGGAGAACGCCGGCCCGGCGCACTGACGGACGGATGCACCGGGCCCCTGTGGCGATTCGACTCGACGTCTCCTCGTAACGGCACAGTCTGAGTTGAGCAGCCCATGTTTGAACATGGGCTATCCACCTCGAACTGGGCCGCGACCGCACGGGCCGGCCGCTCGCGCTCGCTGCGCACTCACCGGTGGACTGAGTCCCGCCTCGGCGAGGGGTTCCCCACTTCCGCGCCCAGTCGTAGGCTGAGGTCATGGAGCACAGATATCTGGGAAACAGCGGACTCAAGATCTCCGAGATCACGTACGGCAACTGGCTCACGCACGGTTCGCAGGTGGAGAACGACACCGCCACGAAGTGCGTGCACGCCGCCCTCGACGCGGGCATCTCCACCTTCGACACCGCCGACGTCTATGCGAACACCGTCGCCGAACAGGTCCTCGGCGACGCGCTCAAGGGCCAAAGGCGCGAATCGCTCGAGATCTTCACGAAGGTCTACTTCCCCACCGGACCCAAGGGACACAACGACACCGGCCTATCGCGCAAGCACATGATGGAGTCGATCAACGGCTCGCTGCGCCGACTCGGCACCGACTACGTCGACCTCTACCAAGCCCATCGCTACGACTACGAGACTCCGCTCGAGGAGACGATGCAGGCCTTCGCCGACATCGTCCGCTCCGGCAAAGCTCTCTACATCGGCGTGAGCGAATGGAACGCCGACCAGCTGCGCGCCGCCCACCACCTGGCCAAGGACCTCGGCATCCAGCTCGTGTCGAACCAACCGCAGTACAACATGCTCTGGCGCGTCATCGAGGAACGGGTCGTCCCGACGTCGAAGGAACTCGGCATCTCGCAGATCGTCTGGTCCCCGATCGCGCAGGGCGCGCTGACCGGCAAGTACAAACCCGGCCAGCCGGTCCCCGCCGGCTCCCGAGCAACCGACGAGGACGGCGGCGGCGCTGAATCGATCAGGAGCCGCTATCTTCACGACGACAAACTGACGGCAGTGGCGAAGCTCGAACCGATCGCCGACGAGCTCGGAATCACTATGGCGCAGCTCGCGATCGCCTGGGTGCTGGCCAACGACAACGTCGCCACCGCCCTCGTCGGCGCCTCCCGTCCCGAGCAGATCGCCTCGAACGCCGAGGCCGCCGGGGTCACCCTCGACGCGGACGTCCTCACGCGCATCGACGACATCCTCGGCGACCTGCCGGAGACCGACCCCAACAAGACCCAGTCGCCGGCCACCCGCCTGACCTGATCCCTCACCGAGGCGGCCGACCGTCTTGATTCCGACCGCGGTCCCTTGGTGGGGCCGCGGTCGGAATCTTCCTCACCGGCGACAAAAGCTCCGCGGTGACGGGTGTCCGTCACCCAACCGGGAGATGAACTCGACGAATCTCACACCGACCCGGGGCCGCCTCGGCGAGGGTGGTGGGTTAAACTGCATGAAACGGTTATATAACCAAGGAATTTATTTCCGGGCGCAAAGAGGGGCCGATTCAGCGCACCTCCGCGGGCGGGCTGTTGCTGGAAGACAAGAAGAGACACAGACGACGAACAGGTGAGGGGATGCCATTGGCGAACGGAGACGACTTTCAGAAGGACCCGTCAGAAGGCACCCCGGTCAACCGGAACCTCGTGCTTGCGGTTCTCGTCTCAGGCGCGTTCGTCATCATCCTCAACCAGACGCTGCTCAACACCGCCCTGCCGGCATTCATGCACTACTTCGACATCACCTCCGGCGCCGCACAGTGGGTGACGACGAGTTTCATGCTCGTCAACGGCATCATGATTCCGGTGACCGCGTTCCTCATCGAGAAGTTCACGACGAGGGGCCTGTTCTTCACCGCCATGGGTCTGTTCATCATCGGCACCATCGTCTGCGCGATCGCTCCGGTCTATCCGGTGATGCTCATCGGCCGCGTCATCCAAGCCTCGGCCGGCGGAATCATCATGCCGCTCATGCAGACGATTCTCTTCGCGATCTTCCCCGTCGAGAAGCGCGGATCAGCCATGGGCACCTTCGGCCTCGTCATCGCCTTCGCACCGGCCATCGGCCCCAGCCTCTCCGGTTGGATCGTCGACCACCTTCCGTGGCAGACGCTGTTCTACATGATGCTGCCGATCGCGATCATCGATCTCATCGTCGCCTATTTCCTGCTCAAGAACGTCACCGAACGCACCTTCCCCCGACTCGACGTCCTCTCGATCATCCTCTCCACCCTCGGCTTCGGCGGACTGCTGTTCGGCTTCGGCACCGCCGGTGACGCCGGCTGGCTCAGCGCCGAGGTGCTCATCCCGCTGGTCATCGGCGCGATCTCGCTGACATTCTTCATCACCCGTCAGTTCAAACTCGAACAGCCGATCCTCGAGTTCCGCATCCTCCGCTACCGAATGTTCACGCTCAACACCCTGCTGGGCATGTGCGTGTTCATCGTCATGGTCGGCGGCATGATGGTCCTGCCGCTGTACATGCAGAACATGAATGACTTCTCGGCCATGGAGTCGGGCCTGGTCCTGCTTCCCGGCGCCGCGGTGATGGGACTGATGTCGCCGGTGACCGGTCGCGTGTTCGACGCCATAGGCGCCAAATGGCTCGCCATCGCCGGCTTCGTCCTGCTCACCGGAACCACGTTCCTCTTCGCTCGGCTGGAACCGGACACCTCGTTCGTCTACCTCGCCGTCGTCAACACGGTCCGCATGTTCGGTGTCGCCATGGTGATGATGCCGGTGACCACGGCCGCGCTCAACCAGCTGCCCTCGCACCTCATCCCCCATGGCACTGCCCTGAACAACACGCTGCGCCAGATCGCGGCGTCGGTCGGCACCGCGGCGCTCGTGACGATCATGGTCTCGGCCGCGCGGAACCCGGAGACCTACGGCATGGCGGGCCTGGTCCACGGCGCGAACGTCGCGTTCTTCGTCGCCGCCTGCGTCGGCATCCTCGGCGTCATCGGTGCGTTCTTCATCAAGAACTCCCACGGACTCGAACCGGGGCAGAAGAAGGTCGCCGGCAAGTGATTCCGGGGCACCGCAGGTGCCTCACCGCCATATAAACAGATCCGGCCCAGCCCCTCAGCGGCCCAGCCCCTCAGCGGCTCCTGTCGGCGCCCTCGACGAGGTGGCCCGCCACGATGCGCGCCTGTCTGAGTGCGTCTTCGGGCTCCACTGCTCCGCTGAGCACCAGAGTGGCGTATCCGTGGACGAGCGACCATGCCGCCACCCCGAAGTCGGAGTCCGGCCCCGATCTGGTCGTCGCCACTCCGACCGAGAGCGCCGCCCACGCCCGCTGACGGGCCGCAGTCAGTTCGCCGTCGTCATCGTGGAGCAGCCGGGGTTGGAACATCACCGTAAAGTGGGATGGGCAGGCGAGCGCGAATTCGACGTACGCGACTCCGCGGTCGATGAGTCCGCCGCCTTCGTCGACTCCGGACATCGCCTCCGCCAGGCGGTCGTATCCTTCTGTCGCCAGCGCCGTGAGCAGACCGGATTTGTCACCGAAATGATACGTCGGAGCGGCGTTGGAGACGCCGGCCCGCTTCGCCAGCGCACGCATGCTCAGTTTGGCCACGCCGTCTTCGGCAATCGCCGAGGCGGTCTCCGCCAACAGGGTTCGACGCAGATCCCCATGATGATAAGTCACAGTCCGATCGTACCGGAGCAAACTTTTCATTGACAAGATGCTTGTCGGCGATCTATCTTTTCACTGTAAAGATTCGTCGCGGCCGCAAGGCCTCGCTCATCGAAGGAGCCTCTCATGGCACCCTTGCTCTTTCTCCTCATCACCACTCTCGCCGTCTACGCCGTCGGACGCTTCAACTCGGCGGCGGCCGAACATGGCCTTGGTACATGGCCGGCGGCAATCCGGTTCGGGCTGGCCGTGATGTTCATCGTCACCGGCATCTCACATTTCGTCGGCATGCGCGAGGCTCTCATCGACATGGTGCCGCCATGGCTTCCAGCACCAGCTGCGCTCGTCACCGTGACTGGGGTGCTCGAACTGCTCGGAGCCTTCGGCCTGCTGCTGCGCCCGACTCGCCCGTGGGCGGCCGGCGGGCTGGGGCTGATGCTCATCCTCATGTTCCCGGCGAATGTGCATCTGGCGCTGACCGGCGAGAATCTGCCGTGGGACGATCAGCTGGTGCCGCGCACAGTAATGCAGGCCGTCTTCCTTGCCGCGGTCCTCGCAGTGCTCATTCCGGAGATCCGGGCACAACGGGGAGCACGAAGGCAGCGCACGTCGGGCACTGTGACGACATCGGACTCTGCGGCGGGACCGTCCGGGCGCTGACGTCCCGGGCTTATTTGTAGTAGCCCTCGCGGAGGTTGATTCCGTGCTCGATCCAAACCTTGAGAGCCGAGAGCATTCCGGTCCAGCCCATGCAGTTGCCGAAGGCGCCCTGAGCTCCGCCCTCGGTGAGCTTCCAGGACTTCTCCGTGATCGTCACGAGCGTCCGCGCACCGTCATCGACGGGAGTGAACTCGAAGGTCGTTGTCGTGTCACTCTCCACGGAATCGTCGGAACCCTCCCAGCGGATGACGATCTTCTCGTCCTGGAAGTTCTCGACGACTTCGACTGGGAATCGACCCGGGAAGTCAGCGAAGTCCCATGTCACGTCGGCCCCGGCCTCCAAACGGCCGCGGGCGCCGCCGGTCGTGAAGTAATGCGAGAGCTGCTCGGGATCAGCGACCGCCTCATAGGTCTCATGAGGAGTCTTCGAGATGTAGCCGGTGACCGTGAAGGACAGCTCCTCCAATGGACGGGACTGATCGTTCTGCTCGACGGGTGTGTTCTGGGTGCTCTGCTCATCTGTCATGTGATATATTTACCACATGTCACGGGAGTTGGGAACAGGCTCGGATGAATCCGACGATGCGGTCTTCAAGGCCCTGGCCAACCCCAACCGCCGACGCGTCCTCGACCTGCTGCGGACTCGACCGCGGACGACCGGTGAGGTCTGCGAGGCGTTTCCCGACCTCGATCGCACGACTGTGCTGCAGCATATTCGAGTGCTCGAGGGCGCTGAGCTGGTCACCGGCCGCAAGGAAGGACGCACCCGACTGCTGGCTCTGGCACCGCTCCCGATCAAACGGATCCATGATCGCTGGATCGGTGAGTACACACGTGCGGCCGTCGGACTGCTCGCGCAGCTCGATGAGGAGTCCCCGCACTGACGATCCAGCCCTGCCCTTCAACCACAGGCTCAGTCGCACCCCGCAGTCTCCGGGTCAGCAGCGCCCGCACTGACAGCTCAGCCGTGCCCGCACTGACAGCTCAGCCGTGCCCGTTGTTCCGCCTCTGCAGAGTCCGCGCGATCCACGACAGGGCACCGGTGAACAGCAGAAGCAGAGCACACACCAAGAAGGTCGACGACGACCCGAGATAGGTGAAACCGAGCCCGCCGACCACACCTGCGACGGCCAGCCCGATGTCGAAGTTCATATTCCATGCGACGCTGGCCCGGCTCGGCGAACTGACCGCGGCGAAGGCCATGACGAGACTTGCCGACTGCATGGCGCCCAATCCCAGTCCGATGACGAGCATCGAGGCGAACAGCGTCCCACCGTAGGAGACGACAGCGCAGACCAGCCCGATCGCCGTCAGGACGAGGCCCAAGATGTTGAGGGCGAACGGCGGGAAGCTGTCCGAAACGGCCCCGACGACGAAGCGTCCGATGACCGCCGAGATCTGCATCCCGGCGATGAACAGTGCCGCTACGGCGACGTCCTCGCCCGGACCGAAGCCGACGATGATCCCGAAGACGATCATGCCGACGAGGAACGGAGAGAGCATGAGGACGAGCCCGAGCGCTTCCCCCGCCCAGCGTCCTGCTTTTCGGAGGCTCCGCTTCTCGTTGCGTCCGGACCGAACCCCGACCGTCTCGTTGCCGCTCGGCGATGCTCCCGAATCGTCATTCCCACGCCGAGGCGGCCGACCGGGTACGTATTTGAGCACAGTGGGAATGGCCAGGAGGAGACAGGCGCAGACGATGATGCGGAAGGTCCAGATCGGGATCGTCTCAACCAACCACAGCCCCAGCGGAGCTCCGACGGCCGCGGCCAGGGAAGTGATCCCACCGAAGAAGCCCAGCGCCTTGCCGGTCCGTCCCGGCGCGGTCGTTCCTGGGACCGCGGCATTGGCGAGGACGACGAAGAGCCCGAACCCGACGCCTCCGCAGAGTCCGGCGAGGACGAGTGCCAACAGGGGCGGGGTGACGAAGAGTCCGAGGAGCTGGCCGAGGAACTGCAGGACTAGAGCCAGCATGAGCGAGGCCTTGAAACCGAAGACGCGACCGGCCCACGGGGCGAAGGGCTGGGCGACGATGACACCGATCATCATCGTCGTCAGCACGGACCCGCCGGTGACGGTCGACAGTCCGTCCGTCGCCGCAATCGTCACCATCGTCGAATAGCTGAAGAAGAAGGCGGAGAACCCGAACATCGCCGTCCACACCAGACCCAACAGCGCCGGGGTGTACGTCGCCTGAGACGGATGTTCGGGGTCCATAGTCCGAGGTTACGACATCGGCACTGCATCTGCCGTGCCCGCACCATCTGCCGTCCATCTGGTGCAGAAGTGTTCACCTCCACGTCAGAATGATCGCCTACCATCGGTCCATGAACTCATCGGAACTCGGCTCGGACCTCAAACGCGACGCTCCCAGTGGCACCATCGACACCGCATTCGTCCTCAAATTCGAACCGCTCTATGCCCTCACGGACCTCGAGTCGGAGATCTTCAGTGATATCGGCCCGAAGACGAAGGTCCGCGAATCGTTCAAACGCAAGCATTTCCTCAAGGTCGCCGAGTGGAAGGCCATCGGAGTTCTGCCGAGCCTCGAGGAGATCTCGTCCGATGACATCGACTTCGTCACCGGCGTCGCGCTCGACGATGACACACCCAACCGCTTCCGTCTGCCTTTGCTGCAGATGCTGCCCGGAGTGGGAATTCCGATGGCCAGCACCCTGCTCACCGTGGTCAATCCCAAGAAGTTCTCCATCATGGATTCCCGGGCGCTGACCGTTCTGCACGATTTCGCTCTCGTGCCCACGGACAATCCGGCGCAGATGGACTATCAGACCTACCGCAAACTCATGAAGTCCCTGGCCAAGGGCGCCAACTGCGCCCCGATCGACCTGTACCGGGCGCTCATCGCCTATTCGCGGCAGGAACGAGACTAAGTCTTCACCCCCACGGGGCGGATCTGCCGACAGCCAGCGGACACGATGCTCTGCCGGCGGCGTGGGAACGGAACTCTCTCAGGCGGCCAGCTCCTGCAGACGCCTCTGCCAGAACACGATCTCCTCGGTCAGTCGGGCCGGGTCGAGACCATCCGCATACTGGGTGAGCTCGTCCTCCTGCGTCGGTGACATGACTCCCGCTGCGCGCAGACGTTCGAACGGTGTGCGCGGTTCGTCGTAGATTCGCCGCTGGTCGCCGTCACCGTCATCGGCCCAGCCAGCCGGTTTGCGCGTGGGAGTGAAGTAGTTGAGCCGGTCATCGACCGCGCGCCAAAGTCCGTTGAGTGCAGACCGGGCCTCTTCGGTGTCATAGCGGCGGATATTGCCGTACTCATGGACGAGATGCTGATGCCGCGAGGCTTCCGGAAGCCGATCGCGGCGGAGATCTTTGAGCACCGGACTGAAATGGATATCCAGTCCCCGCGCCCACCGGTCGGTCGCCTCGTGGACGGTGTCATCGGCATTGCTCAGCTCGATGGCATTGACCCAGAAGGGAATCCCCTGCACCTCATCGAGCGACCACTGCAGCACGTCCACCATGGTGTCCGGAGCGTTGTCGGCGAGGCTGTGGGTGAAGACCCAACCGGTGTGCAGGCAGGAGGCGCTGATCGTGAACACACAGTTCGAGGCTCGGGTCGGTCCTGCGTGGGCGATGGTGTCGACGAGGAAGTATCCGGGTTCGTGCTCGTTCGGCCCCGAAGCGAAGTCGAGGAAGTCTTCGCTGGGACTGGTGAATCGTTTCGTCGACACTCGACGATCTCGGAAGTCCTCGGCTCGCGCGGTGCGCAGATACCGGTCGATCGACGCCGGACTGACGGCGAGCAGCTCGGACCGGACCTTGAGGCTGTAACCATCGCGGTCGGGCACCAGGGCGCCGTGTCGCTCGGCCGCATCGAGCAGCTGCGGCATCACAGCGGCCAGGTACTTTCCACTCTGGAACCCCGACCACTCCCAGATCCGGACGAGGAGTGCTCGCGATTCGGGTGAGTATTTGCAGCACCTCGACGACGGCTGGTCGGCGGGCGGATCGTCGTAGGCATCATCTTCTCCGATGCGGAAGGCCGCCAGGCGGCGCCGCGCATGGTCACGTGACCAACCGGTGAGGATCATGACCTCGTCGAGGATCCACCCTTTGTCCTTCTTCCGTGCCGACGAATACAACTCGAGATAGTCATCGACGTCGAATTCTGCTTCAGTTGTCTCTGTGGAAGGAATGCTCTGAATATTCTGCTGATCGTGCATCAATTTTGTTAGTTCCTCCGAATTCGGGGAAGCCACTTCTTTGTTTTCGCTCTGCCCCGGAACGATTTGCATAATGCTATTCTGAGTTCAGGCAGGAGGTCTTCCTAAACGACAGAAGACGCAGAGATGTCACAGACTGCAGCACGGCTGCTCGGGTTATTGTCACTGTTGATGGTGCCCCGAACCTGGTCGGGAACCGAATTGGCAGATCGCCTGGGAGTGAGCCCGCGGACCATCCGGAACGATATCGGCACGCTCCGCGATATCGGCTATTCGATCGACGGCACACGCGGAAACGAGGGCGGATATCGTCTCTCCTCCAACGGCGTGGGCATCCCGCCGCTCATGTTCGACGCCGATGAAGCGGTGGCGGTCGCCGTCGGCCTCCACTCGGGGCTGAGCTGCATCATCGGCGGAATGGAAGAGACTTCGGCACTGGCACTGGCGAAGCTCGAGACCATTCTCCCCACCGCAGTCCGGACACGGGTGCAGAGCCTCGCGCACTTCACTGTCCCGGTCGTCGGCAATCAGCCGATGCCGATTGTCGACCCCAACCTCATCGTCACTCTCATCGACCACTGTCGCCGACACGAACGCCTGCGCTTCACGTATCTCGGTGAACCGTCCGACCGCTCACCCGGCGGCACAGGCGACTCATGCGCCACCAGCCCAGTTACAGCCGACCCAGACACCGGCGACTCTCTCCTACCGAACGACCCGAGCAGCACCTCGGCACACGAGGTCCATCTGGAAGTCGAAGCCTACCGACTCGTCAATCGTCAGCACCGCTGGCACCTGCTGGCCTTCGAACCCCAGGCTGAGGACTGGCGAGTCTTCAGCGCAGAACGCATCGTGCCGAAGACCCCGAGCGGCCGCAGCTTCACTCCACGTCCGCTGCCGGCCGACGACATCGGAGAATTCGTCGAACGACACGCCACGGAACCCAGGTGGCGGCATTCGGCCCAAGTCATCGTCGATGCACCGGCGCCCACAGTGATGAAGAAGCTCGCGTCCGCCGAAGGCACTGTCGAAGCACTCGAGGACGACCGCTGTCTCGTCACCGTCGGCGGCCAGAGCCTCACCACGATGGCCCTGGCCCTGGCGCGCTTGGACACCGACTTCACCGTCATCGACAGTCCCGACCTCCGCGAATGCCTCCACCGACTCTCGGTCCAGCTCGGTCGGGCTGCCGAGGGCCATGCGGCACCCGACCTCGCACCTTCCCGAGCGAAGAATGCGGCTCCCCGAGCAGCGAAATAGGGATAAGGTCACAACCCGACATAAAAGCCTTTGTGCGAGTATGTGAAATTTCGCGGGCATGACCCGTGAGTCATGTCCATTCCTTGTCGCCCGAGAACACCGAGCGGTAACTTTCCTGGATACGTTTCAGGTATCGGTTCGCTTGATGGCGACTAATCCATTCGGGCCGCCGCCGACCACAATCCCTAATCCTCTGATCGGAGAAATGAGATGCTTCTGCCGTGCTTCGGCACAGCAACGAGTCCTCGTACCGCCATCCTCGATTCCGACGGCGGGCCGCAGTGACAGCAACAGATGACGGACGGTCGATGACGACTGGAAATCTCCGCAGCGCTGACGTCCTCGCCGAGCGCATCCGCCGCACGAACATCACCTATGCCCGCCTCTATGGGCCGCTGGTGGTGCTGGTGATCGCCGCTTCGTTCTTCCCCTACTACTCCCCCGAACCGGACAGTTCGGTCACATACGGGAACCTGTGGCAGGAAGTCCTCAGCATCGGACGGGGAGTCGACGTCTTCGCGCTCTTCGCTCTGCTGTTCACCACCGGGCTGCTGTGCCTGGCAGCGGTGGGTCGCACGACAATCGCCGTTCTGATCGCGATTCTCACCGGCGCGATCGTCATCGGCTGCACCCTTCTGCAGGCACCCGGCTATGTCAGCCCACCGGCGCTGACGATCTTCGGCATCATCGACATCTCGCTGAGCTTCCTCATCGCCGCGATCACCGTGGTGCATTCCCTGCACCTGTTCACCCTCGACCTCGGGTTCCAGCGTCGCACCGCATGAGACCAGCGCTGCCCAGCGTGAAAGCAGCATCGCACCGCGCAAGACGACGGCGCTTCACTCGGTCAACCAACCGATCTCCCCGCGGCCTGCAGCGCCGGGATGACCTCGTTGCGGGTCAGTGGCGCGAATTGGCGGATACCGGTGTCCGCGGGCAGCGGGTCGATGGGAAACCATCCGGCTTCGGCGATCTCGGCCAGATGCGCGATGTTCTCCACATCGAGTGCTGCCGGCAGACCGTCATAGCAGAACACGTCGCCGATGACACGGTGATCGGCTTCGTTCGCCGCCGCGGCAGCAAACGTGCCCAAAGCGTGCAGTCGGTGACGGTCCAGATCGAGTCCAAGCTCCTCGGCGATCTCACGGACGATGGTGTCCTCAGCGGTCTCCCCCTCTTCGGGTTTGCCGCCGGGCAGCATGAAGGAACTGGTCCCGGCCTTGCGCACCATGAGCAGTTCCCGGCGTTGCGGGTGGAGGAGGACGAGTGCGGAGACGCGGATGTCATTCATTCCGACCACACTCCGGACGCTCCTCGGCGGTGGGAATCGAGCAGGTGCGTATCGACCATGCCGATGGCCTCCATCAGCGCATACATCGTCGTCGGTCCCACGAAGCGGAACCCCTTCTTCTTCAGCGCCTTCGACAGCGCCACGGATTCCGGTCCGGTCGTCGGGATCTCGGCAATGGTACGCGGTCGCGGGGTCTGCGCAGGTTGGAACGACCACAGGAACGCATCGAGTCCGCCGTCTTCACGCAGTTCGATCACGCGAGCGGCATTGTTGATGCAGGCTTCGATCTTGCCGCGGTGGCGGATGATCCCGGAATCGGTCAGCAGCTGCTCGATCTCGCTGTCGCCGAAGCGGGCCACGGCGTCGGGATCGAATCCGGCGAAGACCTCACGGAACCGACTCCGCTTCTTCAGAATCGTCAGCCACGACAGACCGGCCTGGAATCCCTCGAGGCTCATCCGCTCGAACAGCCCCGCCTCGTCATGGGTGGGCAGACCCCACTCGCTGTCGTAGTAGTCCAGCAGCATCGGGTCGCCGTACGCCCACGGGGTGCGGGCAAGTCCGTCGTCGCCGGTGACGGCTCCCCCGGATGCACTCGGCTGTGATTCGTCGTCCATCCTGCAACCGTATCGCGTCGCACTGACATTGCCCGCGCACCCCCACGCTCCGGTCTCCTGCGGCAACGGTCCAGCCCCGTGTCAGATGTCTCCGATAGGGTGCGGCCATGACTTCAGTGCTCCTCCTCGGCTTCGGTGCCATCGGCCGTCACGTCGCCCGGCTGCTCTCTCCCGAGCTCGAGTCCGGGGCGTTCAACCTGACCGCCCTGGTCTCGGATCGAGCCAACCACAGAGGTCGCCCGAATCACGGCGCCGAGGTAGTCGACCTCCCCACGCTCACCACCCCAGTTCACGAACCGGCCCCATCGTTGCCTGCTGCGTCATCGACGCAATCACCGTCGCCGAGGATGTTCGACCGCTTCGATGTCATCGTCGAATGCGCCGGGGTTCCCGCCGCCGCCCGATTCGGCCCCGCCGTCATCGCGGCCGGTCGCCCATTCGTGCTCACCAGTGTCGGAGCCATGGCCGATCCCGGCACCCGTGCGGGTCTGCTCGCCGGACCCGGCCGCCTGCATGTGACCAATGGGGCGATCGGCGGACTCGATGTGCTCGAGGCGGCGGCTCAGTCCGATGGCCTCGACAGCGTCGAAATCACCACCTCGAAGGAGGCGAGCGGACTCATCCGACCGTGGATGTCCGAGACCGAAGCCGAGCGTCTGCGTGTCCTCCGTCCTGAGGACGGCCCTCTGACGGTGTTCGAGGGCAATCCCGCCGAGGCGATCGAGAAGTTCCCCGCCAATGTCAACATCGCCGTCGCCCTCGCTTGGGCCACCCGCGGACTGAGTCGAGCTGCAGCGGCCTCAGACTCAGGAGCCAGAGCGGCGTCGACCGACACCGCACCTGAACGCACCGATGCCGACTTACTCGGTGCCTCGTTGGAGAGGGTGCGGGTCGTGCTCCAGGCGGTCGCCGGTCAGACCCAGTCCGCCCACCGAATCCGGGCGTCCGGGTCCGCAGGGGAATTCGCGTTCGACATCCGGTCGACGCCGAGCCCGGAGAACCCTGCCACCAGCGGGCTGACGGCTCTGTCCGTCGCCCGAACCCTGCGCACCGTGACGGCAAGGTGATCACCTGGCCGCCCCCGAGCCCACCACGCAGCGTCCGCCGGCCTCGGCGCTTGAGATCGACGCATCCTCGGTGCGAGAAATGACGACGCCCGGGACCGCCGACCGTCAGGCCAGGGATCCCGGGCGCCGCACTCACCCGCCGGAATCAGTCATCCGGACATCGCGATTCAGTCATCGCGGTGGGTGATGTTCTCCTGGAGTTGGAGGAATTCGACGTGACGTTCGTACTGGTCGAGCACGTCATCGATGATCTGCTCCTTCGAGAAGCCCATGATGTCGTAGCCCTGACCGGTGCCGCCGTCGAGGTAGACCTCCATCCGGTAGTAGTCCTCGCCGGTTCCGCGGGGGACCATTCCGCCGAATGACGGCACGCTGACCTTGTGCGGCCACACCTGATAGCGGAACGGGTATTCCCCGTCTCCGTCGACCTCGAACTGGAAGAGTTCGCCGTCGTCGACGAACACGCCTTCGGAGTCGACGCGACCGCAGCGTGACGAGATTCCGCGGCCCTCCATCTCTTCGGCCACCTCGTGGAGGGTGGGGATGAGGACCTTCTGCTCGAACTCCTCGGCACGCGCCTTGTTCGGGAAGGACAGCACCCGCCCGAGCTGACGCTGCCATGTCTCGTGGCCGGGACCGCGGGAGCGACGGGCCAACGAGCCGGGCAGGGTCGTATCGACGCTGTCGACGCGGTTCGCCTCGACCCGCAGGGCCTTGTACAGGCCGATCATGACGAGGATGACGACGAAGGCGAAGGGCAGGCCCATGATCACCGTCGCGTTCTGCAGCGCGCCGATGCCCCCGACGAGCAGCATCGCCACCGTCAGGGCACCGGTCGACAGCGCCCAGAAGATGCGCAGTCCGGCGCGTCCGTCTTCGGCGGGATTGCGCAGGTTCGACGACAGGTTCGCCATGACCAGGGCCGCGGAGTCCGCTGTAGTGACGTAGAACAGCAGCGCCGTGATCGTGGCCAGAGCGGCGATGACGGCGAAGGCCGGGTAGCGTGAGAGCAGGTCGTAGAACCCGCCCTCAGGACTGAGCATGACCGACTCACCGAACTTCTTGTCTCCGCTGCGGATGATGTCCAGGGCCGAGTTTCCGTAGATCGAGATCCACATGAAGATGTAGATGAACGGAATCGTCAGGGTGCCCAGCACGAACTGGCGGATGGTGCGTCCGCGGGAGATGCGGGCGAGGAAGAGTCCGACGAACGACGCGAAGGCGATCCACCAAGCCCAGAAGAACAGGGTCCAGTCGGTCATCCATGTTCCGGTGTCTTCGAAGGCGAAGGTCTGTCCTGCCATGTTCGGAAACAGGCGGACGAAGTCCGTGACATTGAGGACGAAGGCGTTGAGCAGGAACTTCGTGTTTCCGGCCACGAGCACCCAGAGGCTCAAAGCGATCGCGAGGACGACGTTGAGGATGGAGAGGAACTTGATTCCCTTGTCCACACCTGAGACTGCCGAGAGCGTGGCGACACCGACTCCGACGACGACGATGCCGACCTGGGTGCCGACGCCGATGGGTATTCCGAGGACAGTGTTGAGGCCGACGTTGACCATGACGACGCCGATGCCCAACGAGGTGGCCACACCGAAGATCGTGCCCAGCAGGGCGGCGAGGTCGACCGTCTCACCCAGAGCACCATGGACGCGCTTGCCGAAGATCGGGGCCAGCGCCGAGCGGATCGCCAGCGGCATATTCATCCGGTAGGCGAAGTAGGCCAGGGCCATACCCATGAGTGCGTAGAGTCCCCAGCCGCTCAGGCCGTAGTGGAAGAGCGCCCACACAGTGGACTCGCGGGCTGCGTCGACCGTTTCGGCTTCGGTGCTCGGCGGGGTGAGGTACATCGTGACCGGTTCGGCCACGGCGAAGAACATGAGGTCGGTGCTGATGCCGGCGGCGAAGAGCATCGACGCCCAGGCGATGAGCCCGAATTCGGGTTTCGAGTGTTCGGGGCCGAGCTTCGTATTGCCGTAGCGGGAAGCCGCCAAGTAGATGACGAAGACGAGGACGGCGAGGACGAGAAGGACGTAGAACCAGCCGAACCAATCGGAGGTCCAACCGACGACGGCGCCGAGGACCGACTCGGCATTGGTCGGTGAGATGAGGGCCCATACGGTGATGGCGAGCGCCACCAGTGCTGCCGCGAGGAACACCCGCTTATTCACGGGTGGCAGCGACGGCTTCACCTTGCCCTTCGCCTCTCCCTTCGGTTCGCCCGGCGGGGTGTCGACTGATGCTGACATGGTTGTGCTCCTTATCCGGACGCTGTTGCGTCGTGGCATCGGACCCGGTCGAACAGGGTGCTCAACCGAGCATGATCAACGGCTGTTGCTGAATGAGATTCCGTCCTCGCCGATCCCCCGGATCCCCGGGGACGGCCAACAACGGAGGTTACCACATAGACACTTCCGGTCACTTATCCTGTGATGCCACGCGAATCTGCAGATCAGCGACTCACCCTCGCCGAGGTGGGGCTTCACCGACCGTGTCATCGTCGGTGAAGGCCCGCCTGCCTCGGTGTGACGTTCGCCGAGCCTCAGAGGGAGACGAAGAACAGCGCGGCAGCCATCACCACCCCGGAGCCGAGGAATGTGATGACGGTGTAGCCGAGGATGTCGCGCATCTTCAGTCCGGCGATCGCGAGCACTGGCAGCGCCCAGAAGGGCTGGAGCATGTTCGTCCACTGGTCGCCGTAGGACACGGCCATGATCGCGATCGACGGGTCGACGCCGAGCTGGTTGGCCGCATCGAGCATGATCGGGCCCTGCACGGCGAACTGGCCGCCGCCGGAGGGGACGAAGAAGTTGACGAGTCCGGCCGAGAGCAGGGCGAGGACGCCGAAGGTCGTGGTGTTCGAGATCGAGACGAAGGCGTCGGAGAACACTGCGATGAGTCCGGTGGTCGACATGATGCCGAGGATTCCCGCGTAGAGCGGGAACTGCAGGAGGATCTCGCCGACGTTCGACGCAGCCTCCTTCGTCAGGTGGATGAGCTCGAACGGGTTGCGCACGAGCAGGAGGATGAGCGCGAGGAACGACCAGTTGACGATGTCGAGGGTGAGTCCCCCGCCTTGGGCGAAGTGGATGATGAGATAGGCGACGAGAGCGAGACCGACGATGAGGGTGAGCACTCGTGAGGCGTCGATCCGGTCGGCCGGAGTGACGACCTCCTCGTCGACCTCGCTCTGCCCCTCCGAACTCACCGAGGCGGGGAGTTCGTAGACGGTGGCGCCGGACTTGGGTGCGACGAGGAAGAAGAGGAGCGCGCAGACGATGATGACTCCGGCGATCGCCAATAGGTTCCAGCCGGCGAAGATCGTCTCCGACACCGGAACTGTCTTCCCGCCGAGGGACTCGGAGAGGAAGGAGTCCGGGGTGGCCGCGGTCAGCGGACCCGATCCCGAATACCCCATGTGCCAGACGACGAATCCGGAGTAGCCGGCGGCGACGAGCAGCGGGAAATGGACCTTGATTCCGCGTTCGCGGGACTGCACTGCGATCTCACGGGCGAGCAGGGCGCCGACGACGAGGCCGAGTCCCCAGGTGATGAGGCTGGCGAGCGCGGCGACGATGAAGACGAAGACATAGGCGAAGGTGGCGTTTCCGGGAACTCGCGCGAGCCGGGCCAGCAGCTTCCGCACCGGTCCGGTGTTGGCGAGGATGTGCCCGAGCAGGAGGATCAGACACATCTGCGTCATGAACTCGAGCAGACCGGCCAGTCCCTCACCCCAGCCGGTGACGACGTCCGTCGGTCCGGCGTCGGTGAAGATGAACGCGAGGACGGCGACGATGAGGGTGAGGACGATGGCGAAGGTCAGGGCCGAGGGAATCCACTGTTCGAGGAATCGGTTGACCGGCCGCATGATCCCTTTTGAGGCTGCGGCGTTGACCTGGGTTGACGGCTTCGGTGCCGACATGGGATGACCTCCCGCTGAGAATTATGAGAATTGTCTGTGCGTGGTCTCAGCATACAATCAGGGCGCTGTCCCCGTAAGAGACAGCGCCCTGAGCGCGATCACAACCCGGTCACGATCGGAACCCGGATCCTCGGGCTCTGGTCGTACCGATCAGTCCTGTTTGTACACGAGCTGCTTGTTGACGAATTCGTCCATCGCCAGCGGACCGAGTTCCCGGCCGACACCTGAGCGCTTGACTCCGCCGAAGGGCAGGTATTCGCGGCTGCCTTCCGGAGCATTGAGGAAGACCATGCCGGAATCGATCTGGTCGCCGACGCGTTCGGCACGGGCGATATCGGTGGAGAACACGGCGGCCCCCAGGCCGAACGGGGTGTCGTTGGCGAGCTCGACGGCTTCTTCCTCGCTGCTGACCTTGTAGACGATGACAGCGGGTCCGAAGAGCTCTTCGTAGTATCCGCGCATACCCTTCTGCACATCGGTGAGGACGACGGGTTCGACGTAGGCTCCGCCGCCGTCGTACTTCTTACCGCCGGCCAGCAGGGTCGCGCCCTCGCTGACGGTGTCCTGGACCTGCTCGACGAAGCGGTCGGCGGCGGCCACCGACGACAGCGGGGACAACCGGGAGCCCTCCTCGCCGGGAACGGCGGGGGTGTTCTTCTTGGCCGCCTCGGTGATGGAGGAGACGAAGTCGTCGTAGATGTCGTCCATGACGATCATCCGCTTGGGCGAGTTGCAGGCCTGGCCGGTATTGCCCATGCGGGTGTTGAAGAACGTCTTCGCGGATTTCTGGACGTCGTCCGTGTCGAGCAGGATATAGGGGTCGGATCCGCCGAGTTCGAGCACGACCTTCTTGAGGTTCTTTCCGGCCTCGGCAGCGACGGCGGCACCGGCGCGTTCGGATCCGGTCAGGGACACTCCGTGGTTGCGCGGGTCGGGCAGGATGATGTCGGCGACCTGCTCGTTGCTGGCGTAGATGTTGATGTACGCACCTTCGGGCAGGCCTGCCTCGATGAAGATCTCTTCCATGATCTGTGCCGAGCGGGGGCACTGCGGGGCGTGCTTGAGCAGGATCGTGTTGCCCAGGGCCAGGTTCGGGGCGGCGAAGCGGGCGACCTGGTAGTAGGGGAAGTTCCACGGCATGATGCCCAGCAGCGAGCCGACGGGCTTGCGGCGGATCATGGCGGTGGCGTCCTTGGGTCCGCGCAGGGGTTCGTCGGCCATGAAGGCTTCGGCGTTGTCGGCGAAGTACTTGTAGATCATCGAGCTCAGCTGGACTTCGCCCTTGCCCTCGGGCACGGACTTGCCCATTTCGAGCTTGATGACTTCGGCGAGTTCCTCGGCGCGCTCGGCGTAGATCTCGGACACTCGTGTGAGGATAGCGGCGCGCTCGGCCACCGTGGTCCGGCTCCACTCGTCGAATGTCGTCGCCGAACGATCGAGGGCGGCGAGGATCTCGGCATCGGTGGCGGTGGGGAATTCTTCGGCGACTTGGCCGGTCGCCGGGTCGGTGACGCGATACATGGTGGTCATGGCTGTCCTCTTTCACTTCGACGGGGTTGAGGCGATCACCGATGGTGTGATCGCAGGTCCAACCCCCACGCTATGGCCGAACCCCGGCGTCGGCAACGGCGGTCTCACCTCCTGGGCAGATTCCCAGCCATCACCGAGGCGGCCGACCCGACCGGCTGCGTGTCCAGGGACACCGCCGGTCGGGTTCGTCCCGATCCCTCAGCCGGTGACGCCGGTGAGTTCGTTCGGTGCGTGCGGCAGCGACTTCTCGGCCATCACCTCACCGGATTCGAGATCGACGATGTGGATCGACTTCTCCGCCGGATCGCTGACGTAGGCGACCTCGCCCTGGACGAAGAGCGTCGGGCGGGCCTTCTGCCATTCGACAGGCTCTTCCCATTCGTCGATGACCGAGTACTCCTCCGTCACCGAGGCGGTCGCGGGGTCGATGATCTTCAGCTTCCCATCCGTGGACAGGACGACGCCCTCCCCTTCGGGTCCGCGGCCCAGTGACCGGAAGCTGTAGGAGGCGCCGAGGTCGACGAGCGAGAGCTTGCCGGTCTTCGTATCCGTGACGCTCACCCGTTCGGGACGTTCGAGCTCGGCATCTTCGTCGACTTTGTAATCGCCGAGGATGTACTGCGATTCGTCGCTTCCGGACTGGTTGCCGATGCGGCCGAAGGAATCGGGAGCGACGATCTTCTCGAACTTCCCCTCCTTGTACAGCAGGATTCCGTTCTCGCAGCCGAGCGCGATGACCTCGTCCTTCGCAGCGGCTTCGCCGTGGACTCCGGGGCACTCGTCGCTGCTCGCGATCTCTTTGCCGGAGCTGTCGACGACTTTCGCACCCGAGCGTTCGTCCTCGGTTCCGACGGTGTGCAGCATCGACCCGTCAGCAAGTTTCACGGCGACACCGTGGTGGGGTTCGTCGACCTCGGCGACCTGGGGCTTCGGGGCGCCGTCGGAGAAGTCCTCGGTGTCGAAGGTCTGGATCTTGCCGTCGCCGTCACCGAAGAGCACGGTGGCCTCGCCGTGGTTGACGACGTGTCCGGGCAGTTCGGTGTTGAAGACGGTGTCGGTGAGCTGCGGGTCGGCGGCGTAGCTGTGGGTGTGGTCGCCGTGGGGCTGGGTCCAGACTCCGGCGTCGAAGAGGCGGAAGCCTTCGGCGACGGAGACCATGAGGTGGCGGCCGTCACCGACGGGATTGAGGCGGTTGAAGCCTTCGAGCTTCGTATCGTCGATGACGTCGAGAGTCGTCGCATCGAGAGTGAGGATCCCGCCGTCGTAGGTTGTCACGAGCCGCGGCTGGGCGGCGGCGAGCTCCTGGGCGTGCCCTGTGTCCTCCTTGTCGTCTGCGGCGCCTGCGGTCTTCTTGTCCGAACTGCCCGCGTCATAGTCGGTGGCGTCGTCGCCGGCTTGGCAGCCGGTGAGCAGCAGTGCAGAGGCGACCACCGCCGATCCGAGCATCGTGTGGTGTCGTTTCATTATTCGCACTCTCTAGTTAGTGAGACTCGTTATCATTAGCAGGTCGATACTAACCCGATGAGGGACAGATATGCGAAATGAGGTCGCCGTCGGCGACGAAGGGAGACCCGGCGGGCCAGCGAGGACCAAGGGCCGGCCCGACTATGACATGAGTCACTGTTACGGTAGTGCCATGGCCAGTGTGACTGAACTCGTGAAGCGCTACTACACCACCGTCGATGCCGGAGATGCGGACGCCACCTCGGTGCTGTTCGCCGCGGACGCCAGCTATGATCGGCCAGGCTATCCGACGATGGTCGGCCGGCAGATCACCGACTTCTACCATGGCGAACGCGTCATCGAGTCCGGTGCGCATTCGCTGCAGGAGATCCTCGTCGACGGTGATCGCGCTTCCAGTCGCGGTGTCTTCAGCGGTCGTCTCAAGGACGGCTCAGAGGCCTCGGTGGGCTTCGCGGACTTCTTCCTCTTCGACACCGAGGGCCTCATCGCCGAACGCACCACGTACTTCTACCAAGCAGCGGTCTGAGCAGCTGCGGCTGATCACATCGTGTTGACGATCAATCCGATGTGCGTGTAGAAGTTCATCGCGCCGAAGAGGACGAACACGATTCCGGTGATCGTCCAGACCACGCCGGTCACGGAGATCGCAGCTCCACCGACTTGCGCGTCGACCGGGGTGCTCAGCACCTTGCGCACCGCGAAGGGGAACAGCACCGCCCCGAGACCGACCAGGGCGAAGAGCAGTGACATGAATGTGGCTTCGATGACCGGGTAGTCAGCAAAGGCACCGGAGATCGGCTCCTGCGGCGGAGCGGCGAAGAGCTGGTAGACCGTTCCCGCGAGTGCGATGGCGAAGAGGGCGAGTCCGAGCGCGGCGATGAAGATCGACAGCGGCTTCACCGTGCTTGCCGCCATCCCCAGCGGATCGGCATCGGCCTTGAGGTCGGCCCCGCGCTTCCACAGATACCAGGCAGCAGCGAGCATGAGCACGCCGAAGGCGAGGCTCGTCTCACCGAAGATGACGTTGTCGAAGGCGAATCCGCCCGCTGCCAGCGGCCAGGTCAGCGTCATGTGCAGACCGGTCAGGGTGAGGATGAGTCCCAGCACGCCGAAGATCAGCGCCCATCCGTCGGTGCTGAGCGCGTGTCTGCCTCCGCGCCATTTCGATCCTGCACTGTCAGCGACTCCGGCCGTCCCTCCGGCACGGCGCAGCTCCCGGTAGAACAGGACGACGGCGAGCAGTCCGGCTCCAACCGCCACTGACATGATCGTGTTGTAGGTGGGCATCGTGGCCCAATCGATCATTCCCGGCGATTCGACGCCGGTGAAGAATCCGCCCATGGTGATTTCCTCCTGAGGTGATCGCATTGCGGCATCCGGGGCAGGTTGCCCCGGAGCCCCAATGCACTTGTACTCAGCACAACACTGGGAGTCACCTCAAAGATTCCTTATCCATCCTGGTGAGAGTGTCTGTCTCGTCACCAATACGGGCCAACGGTCACCACGTGGGCAGACGTCTCAGTGCCACTGACCGCGGGCCTCGAGCACCGCCTTCTGGATCCGATCGCGGACGGCCGCTGCCTGTGGGGTCGGGGTCGGGCCATAAGCGTCTTCGACCTGTTCGAAGACGTCCTCCATACCTGCGGGATCGATATCGACCGGCAGGTCCTCGATGGCGGCGAACGCCGGTCCGATATGGTCCATGAAACCGCGGATCCCGGCCTCTCCCCCGCCGAAGTGCATGCCTTCGAACTGGCCGATGGCCGACCAGCGCAGGCCCAGCGAATTCTTCATCACCGTGTCGAGCCCCTCGGCAGTGACAACGCCGTTCTGCACGAGCGAGATCGCCTCTTTCATCAGCGCATTCTGCAGCCGGTTGCCGACGAATCCGCGGATCTCGCGCCCCAGCACCACCGGTTCGCGCCCGCAGCTGCGGTAGAACTCGACCGCGGCCTCCACGGTCTCCTGGGAGGTCTGCGGCGACGGCACGACCTCGACGAGAGGCATGAGGTGCGGTGGATTGAACGGGTGGCCGACGATGACGCGGGAGGCCGCGGACTCGGGCAGTGCGGCCGCGATCGTTGAGGCCGGGATCGTCGACGACGATGTGGCGAACACGGCCCCGGCCGGAGCCGCCTCGGCGATCTGAGAGAACAGCACGGGCTTCGATTCCGGATCCTCGGGACCGGATTCCTGGACGAAGACGACACCTGCCACCGCGGCCTCGACGGATTCGGCGAGTTCCACGGTGCCGACTTCAGAGGCCAACTCATCTTCGGCGGAGGCATCAGCGGTGACGTCGGCCTGTAAGCCGGCGACCACCTCGGCGAGGTCGGGACGCGGGTCGAAGACCCGCACCGTGTACCCGCTGCGGGCGAAGAGGAAGGCGAACGATCGGCCGATGGTTCCGGCGCCGATGACGGCGACTGTTGAGCTCATGCGACCAGGCTATACCCGCCCCACCTGCTCGAGCGGCGGAGTTCACTGGGGCGTGCGAGGGCATTCACCCAAGCGTGCGGCGGCAGACACCGGCCCGTTCGCCGTAGTCGAATCGTTGCCGTGTGCCTCCCGCCGAGGTCGCGTCCTGGTGGCACAATGTCACCATGAGCGCGAACCCAGAACTGAGAACAGTGGACTCGGAGATCATCGCCCTGGCGGAGGACGAATACGCCGCCGCGGCCGAGACCGCACGCATCGAGGTGCGCGAGATCCACACCGCCGACGAGGCGGCCAAGGCCTCACTGCTGCTCGACGAAGTCTGGAACGTTGACGAGACCGGCACGAACGTGTTCGAACCCAGCCTCATCATCGCCTTCGCCCACGCCGGCAACTATGTCTCCGCTGCGTACAGCGTCGACGAACCCGACGAGATGATCGGTGTGACCATCGGCTTCTTCGGCCAGCCTCTGGGTTCGGTCATGCATTCGCATATCGCCGGAGTCCGCCATCAGATCATCGGCCGCGGGGCCGGATCCGCGATGAAGCTGCACCAGCGTCTGTGGTGCCTCAACCTCGGCATCACCGAGATGACCTGGACTTTCGACCCGCTCATCGCCCGCAATGCGTACTTCAACTTCCAGCGTCTGGGCGTCGGAATGGTCGAATACCTCGAGGACTTCTACGGGCAGATGCGCGATGGGGTGAACTCCGGCCAGGCCAGCGACCGGATGATGGTGTCCTGGCCGCTCGACCGTCCGGCACGCGCCTCGGTCGTCGATCCCGGATCGGCGTTCCCCTGCCTGCGCGCCGATGACGACGGGGAGCCGCTGCTGAGCGAGGTTCCGAAGGAGACCGAGTTCGTCTCGCTGGATTTCCCCTCCGACATCGAGGACCTGCGCGGACAGGATGCCGATCTCGCCAGCCGCTGGCGACTGGCGCTGCGCACGGCGCTGACCGGGCTCGTCGGCGACGGCTGGGTCGTCGACACCTGCCTCAAGGGCGGCACCTACCTCCTCCACCACCCCTGAGCGTTCACCTTCGCTGCCCGTTCGCCCGGCGCGGCGAGCCTGCTCGCGCTGCCGGCAGCTGTCCCGTTCACCTCGGCGTCACCTGATACGTGTTCACTGAGGTGTTCACCTGAGCGAAGCGGAGGACCGATGAACAGTGATACGGCGGCCACACAGCCGCCTGGGCCGGCACCCCTCGCCGAGGTGGCCGGATCGTTCCTGCGTCTGGGCCTGACGTCGTTCGGCGGTCCCGTCGCCCACCTCGGGTACTTCCGCGAGACCTTCGTCAGCCGCCGTTCTTGGCTGGACGACCGTGAGTACGCCGACCTCGTGGCCCTGTGCCAGCTGCTGCCCGGCCCTGCGTCGAGCCAGGTCGGCATGGGACTCGGGCTGCGCCGTGCGGGCCTGCCCGGGCTCGCGGCCGCGTGGGTGAGCTTCACTCTGCCGTCGGCGATTCTGCTCACCCTCTTCGCGTTGGGGCTCTCGGCCTTCGGTGACCTCGGGGATGCCGGGTGGCTGCTCGGGCTCAAGGCCGCCGCGGTGGCCGTCGTCGCCGGTGCCGTGCAGTCGATGGCGAAAACTCTGACCCCGGATGCTCGTCGTGCGAGCATCGCCGCTGCCGCCCTCACCCTCATGCTCGTCATCCCGGATTCGATGGTGCCGACGGCGCTCATCCAGATCGCCGCGATCGTCCTCGGCGGAGTTCTCGGCCTCGTCTGGCTGAAACGGCCCGACGAAAGTGGGAAAGAGCAGGAAGCCTCCGCCGAGGCGGCCGCACCCTACACAGCGGTCGATTCCAATTCAGTTTCCGCCTCCGAGTCAGCAGCTGCCGCGGTCGGGCCCCATTCCCCCGAGAGCCGCATCGCCTCCCGCGGTGCCAGACGGTTGGGCATCGCCTCCCTCATCGCCTTCGCCGCTCTGCTCCTCGGACTGCCCGCGCTCACCGCGGCGACCGGGGATGCGACCATTCGCCTCATCGATATCTTCTATCGGGCCGGGGCCCTGGTCTTCGGCGGCGGTCATGTCGTCCTGCCGCTGCTCGAGGCCGAACTCGTGCCCACCGGTCTGGTCGGCCACGACACGTTCCTCGCCGGCTACGGTGCAGCACAGGCCGTTCCCGGTCCGCTGTTCACCTTCGCGGCGTTCCTCGGAGCGTCGATGACGACGGGACCGAGCGGCATCCTCGGTGCCGGTATCGCCCTGTTGGCGATCTTCCTTCCGGCGGGTCTGCTGGTCGTCGGGATCCTGCCGTTCTGGGAACGGCTGCGTGCCTGGGAACCGGCGACGGCGGCACTGACCGGAGTCAATGCCGCCGTCGTGGGGCTGCTGGGGGCCGCGCTCTACGATCCTGTGTTCGTCGAGGGGATCACCTCGCCTGCGACCCTGGCGCTGGCCGTCGCCGCCTTCGTCGCCGGGACCATGTGGAAGGTCCCGGCGTGGACGACGGTGATCGGCGCCGGGGTGCTCGGCTGGCTGCTGCTGTGATCGGTCAGGCCCGGGGCTCGACCGATCGCTGCCCGGATCAGCCTTGTGATCAGGACTGTTCCCAGTCCTTGCGCAGCAGCTTCTTGTCGAGTTTGCCCACCGAGGTGCGCGGCATCTCCTCGACCACCCTGACCTCGTCGGGCATCTGCCACTTGGCGAAACGAGCACTCAGCGTTTCGACGATCGAGTCCCGGGTCACCTCGGCGCCGGGGTTGGCCACAACGTAGGCGACGGGACGCTCATCCCACTTCTCGTCGGGGACGCCGATGACGGCGGCCTCGCTGACGTCGGGGTTGTCGAGGATCGCGTTCTCCATGTCGATCGACGAGATCCACTCGCCTCCGGACTTGATGACGTCCTTGAGTCGGTCGGTGATCTTCAGGTAGCCGTACTGATCGATGGTGCCGACATCGCCCGAGCGCCACCACCCGTCGAGGAACCGGTCGGCGTTGTCGGGCAGCTGGTAGTAGGACTCGGTGATCCAGGGTCCGCGCATGAGGAGCTCGCCCATGGACTTTCCGTCGCGTGGCAGCTCATTGCCCTCGGGGTCGACGGTCTTCATTTCAACACCGATGATCGGCAGGCCCTGCGAGCGCTTGAGGTCCCACTTCTCTTCCTCGTCGAGGTCGAGACCGGGACGGATCTTCCAGTTCGTCGACGCCAGCGGGGTGGTTTCGGTGGCACCGTAGCCGTGGATGACGTCGGCCCCGGTGACCTCCTTGAACCCGCGCATCATGGACAGCGGCGGCTCGGACGACCCGGAGACGAGACGGACGCCGCTGAGGTCCGGGGCCTGCGGCATCTTCTTCATCATCTGCAGCATCGGCCCGAAGATGGCGGGGGCGCCGTTGGCCAGGGTGACCTTCTCCTCGACGAAGGCTTGGGCGATGGCACCGAACTCTTCGGCGGCGAACTTGCCGGGCAGGACGAGCTTGGCGCCAGCGGCCACGGCGTTCTGCGGGAAGCCCCACGACAGCACATGGAACATCGGGGTGATGGGCATGACGCAGTCGTCGAAGTTCGCGTGGAGTGCGGCCAAACCGCCCATCGTGTGCAGGTAGATCGACCGGTGCGAGTAGTACACGCCCTTGGGGCGGCCGGTGGTGCCGGTGGTGTATCCGGCGTAGGCGGCGGTCTTCTCATCGACAACGGGCCAGTCGTAGGTCTCGGGCTTGTCGGCGATGAGGTCTTCGTAGGAGACGACGTTGGTCAGGCTCGTCTCGATCTCGGCGATGGGTTTGTCGGTCATCACGACCCAGCCCTTGACGTCGAGCTTCGGGGCCAGCGATTCGGCCACGGTCAGCAGCGATTCGTCGACGAAGATCCAGTCCGACTTCGAGTGGCTGACGACGTAGGCGAGGTCCTCGGGAGCCAGGCGCAGGTTGAGCTGAAGCATGGTCGCGGCCACACCGGGCACGGCGAAGTAGAGCTCGAGGTGGCGGCGAGAGTTCCAGTCGAGGACTCCGACCATGGAGCCGGCACCGACGCCGAGGTCGGCGAGGCCGTGCGCGAGCTGCGCCATGCGCTTGAACTCGTCGGCGTAGTTCGACCGGCCCCAGGATCCGTCCGAACGGCGGTAGACGACCTCGGCATCACCGAAGACGGTGGCTGCATGGCGGATGAGGCTGGTGGTGTTGAGCTGGTAGCTGTCGCCCAGGGTGGACGGAATTCCTGTCAGCATGAGACTCCTTCGTTCGTGCTCCGGTCCCTCCTCGTCGCTGTGGCTGCGACGGGAGAAGAATCGTGATCGCCGGTTTCGTGGTGGGCGGTCGTCACCATCACATCAGGTGCGGAGGCGGTGCGGATGCAGATGCCTTGATTCGTGGTCAAACAGTTATCAACCGGTCTGCGGTCCGGCCGCTATGGACCAGCGTGCGGTCTGGCAGTCATGAACCGTTTCGTCCGCGCCGACCCACAATCATTCCCCGGTGAAGCCGGGTGCCCTCTTGTCGAGGAAGGCAGCGACCCCCTCGGCGAAGTCGTTGCTCGCACGCAGCGCATCCTGTCCTTCGACCTCGCGGGCGAAGGACGCGTCGAGTTCGGCCAGGCTGGCCCGGTTGATCGCTCGCTTCGAAGCGGCCAGGGCACGGGTGGGGCCCTGAGCGAAGACCGCGGCGACTTCTCCGGCACGTTCCAGGTGGCTTCCGGCCGGAACGACCTCGCTCGCCAATCCCCAGTCGAGGGCATCGGCGGCCTGCAGCTTCTCTCCCGTCAGCGCCAGGCGCAGGGCCCGGTGGCGTCCGGCCGAGGCGGCGACCAGGGCGGTCGAGCCCCCGTCGGGCATGAGCCCGATCTTCGTGAACGGCAGCATGAGATAGGACTTCTCGCTCATCACCAGATAGTCGCAGGCCAGGGCGAGGGAACAGCCGATGCCCGCGGCCGGTCCGGACACCGCCGCGATCGTGGGGATGGGCAGGTCGAGGATCGCAGCGATGATCCTATTCGCTCCGGCGAGGTCGATGCCTTCGCGCTTCGCCACTCCTCCCTGGAGATCCGCTCCGGAGCTGAAGGACCGTTCGCTGCCGGTGAGGATGATGGCACGGGATTTCGCGGCCGCCTCGGTGACAGCCGTGCCGATGGCCTGGAATGTCTCCTCGTTGAGCGCGTTGAGGCTCTCCGGACGGTTGATGGTCACGGTCGTGACATCGCCGCTGACTTCGGTGAGAACGCTGGTGGACAATGCGACTCCTTCGTACGAATCCGATGATCCGGGTAGCTTTCGGGGCTTCTGCTTCCGTCCGCTCTCGGGCGGGCGGAAGCATCTACCGTCACTTTAACGTACGTTAAGTTGATCTGCGTCACAGACCCGAGCAGCTTCGTTCTTCGCCGAGAAACGGGTCAAGCGTCGAGAAACGCCCGCGCAAACCCGTGTCTCGACACGCAGCCCGCTTCTCGGCGGAATGCGTCGTGCTCAAGCCAATGTGGCGTCGAGCTGGGCGGCGGTGAGTTCCCGGTCGGCGAAGACCAGGCGGACGGCGGTCGGGTCGGGATTGCCGGCGTCGGGTGCGCGGTGAACGAGTTCGAGGCCGAGCCTGCGAGCGACCTCCGCCGAGGCGGTATTGACCTCGAGCAGATACGCCACGACCGGCAGCTCCGGGTCGATGTCTGCCGCGGCCTCCATCGCCTCCCGCGAGACCGCTGTCGCCAGGCCACGTCCCTGCGCTTCGGGCCGGAACCGGTATCCGAGGTTCCAGAACGCTCCGGGTGTGCCGCGTGAGGCACCGGGGCCGGAGACTCCACGCAGCGAGCAGCCGCAATGGCCGAGGATGTCCCCGCCCGGAATCTGCCGCACCATCCAGGGTCCGATTCCGTCGAGTTCCCACTGCGAGGCCAGTCGGACGAGGATCGCTTCGGCCTCTTCCTCATCGGTCAGACGTCCGCTGGGCAGGTGCGTCCAGACCCGCGGGTCGGAGTCGATGGAGAAGAACTGGTCGAGGTCGTCCGCGCTGGGTCGGTCGAGCACATAGTCGGGCGTCTGCCTCATCAGGCAAGGGCCGCCTCGAGGTCAGCCCAGAGGTCGTCGAGGTTCTCGATGCCGACGCTCAACCGGATGAGCCCCTCGGGCACTGTCGCCGGTTCCGAGGGGTGTCGGCGGCGCCGTTCGATGAGGGATTCCACCCCGCCCAGGGAGGTCGCCGGCGTCCACAGTCGGACCGCCTCGGCGATGGCGGTGGCCTTGTCCGCGGTCGCGAGGGTGAAGGAGATGATCGCGCCGAATCCGTTCATCTGCGCGGACGCGCGGGCGTGGCCGGGGTCGTTCGGCAGGCCCGGGTAGCGGGTTTCGACGACGGCCGGGTGGGCGGCGAGGCGCTCGGCGATGACCTGAGCGTTGGCCTGCGCGCGGTCGAGGCGCACCGCCAGGGTGCGCAGTCCGCGCAGGGCCAGCCAGACCTCGAAGGGACCGGCGATTCCGCCCCGCATGGATCGTTCCGTGTGCAGTTCTTCGCGCAGTCCGGTGCTGCTGGTCACGACCGCACCGAGGACGACGTCGGAGTGCCCGGCGAGGTATTTCGTCACCGAGTGCACGACGATATCGGCGCCCAGGTCGAGCGGGGTCTGCAGCAGCGGGGTGGCGAAGGTGTTGTCGACGGAGACGAGGAATCCACGGTCCTTGGCTGCCGCGGTCAGCGCGGGAACGTCGGCGACCTCGAGCATCGGGTTCGTCGGCGATTCGATCCACAGCATCCCCGGGGATGCGGCTTCGCCCGCCGTCGCGTGCCCCGCTTCGTCGAGGGCGGCGATGACCGCCTCGGTGTCGGCGATATCAACGGTGACGAGGTCGAAGTTCTGCCGCCCAGCGATCTGTTCGGCTGAGGCGAGCGCTCCCTGGTAGCTGTGGGTGGGGATGATCAGGGTGCCTCCGGCGGGCACGAGGCTGATCACGGCCGAGATCGCCGCCAGGCCGGAGCCGAAGACCAGTCCGGGCAGGCTCGCGTGTTCGAGCTGACCGAGCGCCTCTTCGAAGGGCGTCCATGCGGGAGTGTCGAAGCGGGCATAGGCATAGGGCGAGTTCGAGATGTCGCCCGCGCTCACGAAGGTCGAGGACAGATCGATCGGCGGGTTCACCGAGGCGCCATCGACGCGCTGAGGTCGTCCGGTCTCGACGACGATGGTGTCCGGAGCGAACTCGGGATGACGGGCGGGAGAGGAGGCTGGCTCGGGCTGTGTCATGTCCCCAATATATGCCTCACCGCATCACACGGAATCGACAGCGATATTTCGGACACTTTTCCGAAACTCTGAAGGGTTCGCCCGGTGTCCGCTGCTTCGGACGGCGCGGAGACTTCGACCTGCTCGAGCCCCCTTCACTTAGGCCCCTTCACTCGGGTCCCGTCGTTCGGATCCTGTCACTCGAGGCTGTAGACCATGTGCTCGAGCAGCAGACGTGCCCCGGGTGACTGCCGCCGGCTCCTGGCCCATACGGCGTGGAGTTCGCGGGTGAGGTCGACGTCGTCGGCCACCGGCAGCGGCACCAGACGCCCCGCCCGGAAATCATCGCGCAGAGCGAGTTCGGACAGCACGGCCGGGGCCACGGATGTGGCGGCGGCGATGCGCAGGGCGGAGTTCGATCCGTACTCCCCCGCCACGCGCACTCCCCCAGCTCCGACCAGTGCCGCGTCGATGACTTCCCTGGTGCCCGAACCGATCTCACGTACCAGCAGCGGCACCTGCGCCAGCTCCTCGGCGCTGATCGGCTTCGTCCAGGCGTGAGCGAAGTCCGGGGCACAGGCGATCATGAGTCGGTCACGGCCGACCTCCTCGGCGTTGAGGTCCTGCGGCAGGGACACGGATTCGATGAGCCCGAGGTCGCAGGTCTGCCGGCGCACCCGGTCGATGACGGTCGCGGAGTTCTCCACCGACAGACCGATGTCGATCGTCGGGTGTGCGGCGCGGAAGGTCGTGAGGTGGTGGGGCATGAGGTATTCGGCGACCGTCAGAGAGGCGCTGACCTTGACGGTTCCGGCGCGGGCGTCCTGGATGGCGCGGGCCCCGGCGTAGAGCGTGTCGTAGGCTTCGATGACCTTCGATGCCCATTCGGCGACGGCGCGGCCCTCGACGGTGAGTTCGGTGCCCCGCGGAGAGCGCCGCAGCAGCGGCACCTTGAGATCGCGTTCGAGGTTGCGCAGGCTGCGGGAGGCATTCGGCTGGGCGAGATCGAGCTTCGCCGCGGCCTGGCCGATCGACCTGGCGTTGCCGCTGAGGGCCACCAGCAGCCCCAGAGCCTGGAGCTCGGGCCAGTTCTTCATATTCCCGAGGTCGTGCATATGCTCATCATGACATATCAGATCCATATGGGTTGCTAAGAAATCACCGTCTACTGCGACCGTGCAGGCGTTGACAGACTGAAGTCATGAACCGCTTCGTCTCCCTCTTACCCGGACTCGCCGTCGCCGCTGCGGCCACGGCCGTCGCGTGGCCGATCTCCATGCTCGCTCCCGTGCTCTCACCGCTGCTCGTGGCGATCGTGCTCGGAATCCTTCTGGGCAATCTCGTGCCCAACCTGCCCGAGGCGTTCATGCCCGGACTCAACTTCGCCGCGAAGCCGCTGCTGCGCCTGGGCATCGTCGCCCTCGGCGCGCAGGTGGTGCTCGGCGACATCCTCGACCTCGGGTGGCTCGTTCTCGTGCTCGCCGCCGTCATCGTCGCCGCCGGAATCCTCTCGGCCCTGGCCCTGGCCGGACCGCTCAAGGTCGACCGCCCCCTGGCCGTGCTCATCGGCAGCGGATTCGGCATCTGCGGTGCCGCCGCCGTCGCCGGAGTTGAGTCGACTCTGAAGTCGAAGAAGGAGGATGTGGCCGCCGCGATCGGCCTCGTCGTCCTCTTCGGCACCCTGATGATCGCGATCGTGCCCGGACTCTCGACCGCCCTGGGTCTGTCCCCGGAGACCGCCGGAATGTGGGGCGGTGCCGCTACCCATGAGGTTGCCCAGGTCGTGGCGATCGGCGGGATCATCGGCCCCGCGGCCCTCGAGATCGCCGTCCTCGTCAAACTCGCCCGCGTCATCATGCTCGCCCCCACCGTCGCCGTGTTCAGCTACGCAGTGCGCCGCAGCGAGGGCAGAGCACTGACGAACACCGGCACCGAGGCGGCCGCCGGTTCCACCGAGACCTCCGCAGCCGCAGGCCGGGGTGGAGAGAGCAAGGGGTCGGGCGCATCGGCCGCGGGGGCAGTGTCGACCGGTGGGCCGGTGTCGACCGCGACGAAGCAGACTCCGGCTCGGGGCAAACGTCCGCCGATCGTTCCGCTCTTCGTCGTCGGCTTCCTCGTCATGGCGGCCCTGCGCACCTTCGGCCTGCTGCCCGAGATCGCGGTCACCGGACTCAGCTGGATCCAGACAGTATGCCTGGCTATGGCGATGTTCGCCCTCGGCCGCGGAGTGCAGTGGCGATCACTGAAGAACCTCGGCGCCCGGCCGATCGCCCTGGCCGCACTCGTCACGATCATCGTCGCCCTCATCGCCCTCGGCGGATCTCTCCTCCTCACCTAACCCCTCCCCAATTGCTACCTGACGGCGGCCCAGCAACCTCGCGCTAGAGTGGTCCCCAATAGTTGGACTGCTGTGGGGTCAGCATGAAGCAGTTGCCGGCTGTTCGGCTGTGGCGGTCTTGGTCCGATATTCCATCGGGGCAAGGCCGCCTAGTCGCATCGAGATCCTCTCAAAGTTATACCAATGAATGTACTCATCGATCGCTTTCTTCAGGTCCTCGATCGAGTCGAATTTCTGCAGATAGAACATCTCGGACTTCAACTGCCCGAAGAAATTCTCCGCCATCGCGTTATCCCAGCAGTTTCCCTTCCGCGACATCGACGGTGTGGCACCGTGTTTGGCCAGGATCGCCGCCCACGACACGTGCTGGTACTGAAACCCCTGGTCCGTGTGCACCAACGGTTTCTGTCCCGGCCGCAGCCCCTGACACGCATTCGTCAGTGACTCGTTCGTCAATGCCGTGTTTGGTGACATCGACATCGAGTACGACACCACACTGGTATCGAAGAGATCAATGATCGGCGACAGGTACAGTTTCTGATCCGCCACAGGAAATTCCGTGACGTCAGAAACCCATTTCTCATTCGGTTCATCTGCGGTGAATTCCCGGTTGAGGACGTTACCGGCAACGCGGCCGATCGTGCCGCGGTGGGAGTTGTACCGCTTCCTGCGCACCTTGGTCTTGATGCCCATGTCCTGCATCAACCGCAGCACAGTCTTCTTCGCGATCGTGATGCCTTCTTTGACCAAGACTGCCCAAATCTTGCGGTGTCCATAGCATTCGCGACTGCCGGTGAAGATCTCCCGGATCCGGCCTCTCACCTGCACATACGGGTCAGGCTTCTGACCGAAGCGTTTCTGGTGATAGAAGAACGTCGACCGGGCCAAACCCGCAATTTGCAGCAACACGGGCAGGGGGTAGTTCGCCTTGAGACTGGCAACAATGCGTGCTTTTACAGCTGCCCGTTCTGCCTCAAGGCCTTCAGTTTTTTTAAGTACGCGTTCTCCGCTTCGGCCCGCAGCAGTCGGTCTTGTAACTGGCGGTACTCGGCCAGGCTGATGTCCTCGACACGAGCCTTCTTCGTCAACACGTCCGGCTTCGCCGGGACCTGTTCAGCATCCGGGTCCTGCCCGTTGTCCATCGCCCGCATCCGAGCTGTCTTCCCCTTACCCGATGCTTTGCGGGGGGTGAAGGCGTCCTCGCCTTTGTTCCGGTACTCCTTGGCCCAGTCCAGGATGGGACGTGACGAGGCTAGACCGAGTTCCTTGGCGAGTTCGACTTTGTGTTCGCCGTTTAGGTACCGTTTCGCGGTCGCGATCTTCGTCTCTTTGGGGATGCGGCGGCGTTGATACGGTTCCATGACCGATATTGTTCCACGCACTAACCATCGGTCGTGGAGGAGTTTGAGCGTGGGTTTATGGACGTCGAGCTTGGTCGCTGTCGCGGCGTAACCCAGGCCTTGGCTAAAGAGTTCGATCGCGGCATGAGCTTGATCGTTCGTGATCAGACAGTCCTGACGCATGGAGTGGTCCCTTCAAGTTGGTTTGTGTTGATCACAGTCCAACTTTCGGGGACCACTCCAGCGCGAGGTTGCTGGGCCGCCGTCAGGTAGCAATTGGGGAGGATTTTCCGTATATCGGGACTTTCCGACGGTTCGGACACGCCTCAGCGGTACCCGCCGGTAACACTGGTAGTCTCTCAGCGAATCAGCCAGCGATGCTCAGTGTCGCTTCAGCCTTCGCAAGGACATCATGCTCACTCAGATCATTGCTCTGCTCATATTCGTCGCCCTCTTCGCCATCGGCGCTGTCCGCGGTGTGCAGATCGGCGTGCTCATGCTCGTCGGCGCGGCCGGAACCGGGCTCCTCTTCACCGATATGGCCGTCGACGACATCGTCGCCGAGTTCCCCTTGGACATCATGATCCTGCTGGCCGGGGTCACCTATTTCTTCGCGATCGCGCAGGAGAACGGGACCGTCGACAAGATCATCGACTGGGCCCTCGAACGCGTCGGATCCTCGGCGGTGCTGCTGCCCGCGGTGTTCTTCGTCATCACGGGCTGCATTGCGGCCATGGGCGCACCGTTGGCGGGACTGGTGATGATGCCCGTGGGAATGCAGGTCGCCCGCAAGTACGGCGTCGACTACGCGCTCATGGGACTGGCGATCTGCTTCGCCATCGGCGCCGGCGGCTTC
Organism: Brevibacterium sp. OS20; assembly: GCF_056837565.1. Taxonomy (NCBI): domain Bacteria; kingdom Bacillati; phylum Actinomycetota; class Actinomycetes; order Micrococcales; family Brevibacteriaceae; genus Brevibacterium; species Brevibacterium sp. OS20. The sequence continues at coordinate 3,252,994 of NZ_CM166367.1, forward strand.
GCCCCGACCAGCCTCTACGGAATCGTCACGTACTCGACCGCCCACGATGCCGGCATCGACCTCTCCCCATTCCTGCTCTTCGGAATCGCCGTGGCCGTCTACCTCGTTATGCTCGTCGTCGCCTACTTCATGTACGGTCGGTCGCTGTTCTCGAAGACGACGGTGGCGGCCGCCGATCATGCTTCGGCCGGGAGTGCCCAGTCGAAGATCTCCCGCGGCTCCGCCTCCGCATCAAGTGTCGCCTTCGGTGAGGACGATGAGGACGAAGCTCTCTTCGACTCCTCCACCACCGACGAGGCGGGAGAATCCAAGCCGTTCACCTTCGTGCAGATCCTCACCGTGATCTTCATGGTCGGCCTCATCGGCAGCGTGGTCGTGCTCGCGGCCCTCGGTCAGGAACCGGACATCGGCCTGCTCTGCTTCATGTTCGGAGCGATCCTCGCGCTCGTCGACCCGAAGACGGGCAAGGCCGCGATCCCGAAGATCGACTGGCCGACCGTGCTGCTCGTCGGCGGCATCATCACCTTCGTCGGCGTGCTGCAGAACATGGGAGCCGTCGACCTGCTCGGTGAAGGCGCCGAGTCGATCGGTTCGCCGCTCATCGCCGCTTTCGTCCTCTGTATCGTCGGCGGCCTGGTCTCGGCCTTCGCATCGACGACGGGCATCCTCGCCGCGCTCGTGCCGCTGGCTCTGCCGCTCATCGCCGCGGGTGGGGTTCCCGGCTGGGCACTCATCGCGGCTCTGGGCGTGTGCTCGGCGGTCGTCGACGTCTCACCGTTCTCGACGCTGGGTGCCACGGTCGTCGCGACCGCCCCGGTCGAGGACAAGCCGCGCCTGACCCGCATCCTCGTGAAGTTCGGCATGTCGATGGTCGTCATCGGACCGGTCGCGCTCGTCGGCGGCCTCGTCGTGCCCGCCATGATGTTCTGAGGCTGGGTTCCGGGCCAGGCTCTCGGACCGGACTCCAGACCCAGGCTCCAGAGCCTCCAAGAATAGGTCAGCATCGGACACTTTTCTCCAACAGAAGTGTCCGATGCTGACCTATTTTCCGGCTGCACCCCGTTCTTCGGCTGCAACCCGTTTCTCACCTGCAACCACGCTTCTGCCGCCCCTCACCTCAAGGGCTTGGCCAGCAACACGAATTCCAGGTCGTCGACCTTCGGCAGACCGAAGCGTTCGTCGCCGTAGGGGAAGGGCTCGATTTCGCCGGTGCGCACGTAGCCGCGGCGCTCGTAGTAGGCGATGAGTTCGTCACGCTTATTGATCACGCTCATCCGCATCGACGTCGCACCCCAATGTTCGGCCACCCACGCCTCGGCGAGGCCGATGAGCAACGACCCCAGCCCTTTGCCCTGTCCCAGCGGAGAAACGGCGAGCACCCCGAGGTAGGCGGCCCCGTCTTCGGGCTCTCGCACATAGACGCTGGCCACGGCGCGACCCTGATCATCGCGGGCGAGCAGGATCTGGGAGTCCGCCTCGGCGAGCATGTCCTCGGCCATCGGACCGTCGAGCCGTTGTCCCCCGAGCAGGTCCGCCTCGGTGGTCCACCCCTGTTTCGATCCCTCGCCGCGGTAGGCCGAAGACACGAGCTCGACGTAGTCGGGAATGTCGGCGGACGTCAGTTCGGTGACCTCGAATCCGACTGCGCGCAGCTTCTGGCGGTGCGCGTCGACCAGGGTCGCCGAGGGGTGTGCGGTCATAGGTGGGACTCCTTCAAGATCGTCCGGTCGGCTGCGTCAGACCAGGCTAGTCGCTTCCTCAGAAACAGAACTATAGTGTCAGTTGTCAGGACAGCGGCGATCGCCGATCGAACGCCGACGACCATCGCGCAGTGCCGCCGGCACGGACATTCGGGAGGAATGACCATGGACATCGACATCTCGGGAGAGACCTTCACCATCACCGAGGATGCTGCGGCCAAACGCTTCACCGTCTCCCACTCCGGAAAGGTCATCGGTCTCGTCGATTACATCGACCGTGAGGCGAGTGCCGATGACACCGCCGACGGCCCGGTGCGCATCTTCACCCACACCGAGGTGTCCCCCGAGTGGGGCGGCCGCGGCTTGGCCGCCAAGCTGGTGCGCTATGCACTGGAGACCAGCGCCGAGGAGGGGCTGAAGTTCCGGACGACGTGCTCCTACGTGCAGAATTTCCTGGTCAAGAACGACGAGTTCGACAAGTTCGTCGCCTGAGCGTCACGCTCGGTCTCGTCAGCTCCCTGCCCGGGGACGTCAACTCGCACCCCAGAGTCGTCATTACGCAGTGACCGGGCCTGCTTCGCTTAATTTCGCGGGCGTCAGCGGTTCGCCGCTGGCGCCTTCTTCTGCATTGCCCACGATGTTCGCGCTCTCGACGATCTCCTGTTGACGGTCGCGTCCGGAGACGAAGCGCAGGACGAAGATCGCCCAGGCGGTGACTGCCACGATGACCGCGGCGACGAGTGACCACAGCAGTCCTGGGTCACTGACTGCCAGCTGTGGGATCTCTCGTCCGGGGACTGCAGCGGCAAAGATGCCTGCAATCAGTGCACCCAGATAGGAGCCGACCATCATTCCGATGTGGCGGCGGACATTGCCACGGCGGATCGCGATGACGCCGAGCGTGGTGGAGATGAAGGTCCAGATCGCCAGGGCGTGGAAGAGCGTGAAGGAACCGGTGAGCGAGTAGATGAACATTCCGCTGGTGCACACGAAGTACATGAGAATGACCCAGGACCGTCCGATGAAACGGTGCTTGCGGTCCTTGGTGCGGCGGATGATCTGGATGGGTCCCAGCAGGACGGCACCCGTGGCGGCGATGGCATGGATGGCGATGAAGAGTGAGAACATGTCATTAAGATAGTGTCACTAACCAAGTGTGGCAACGTGGATAGTGAACGCCGCTTCCACTATCCATTCACCGTCGTCGAGGACGAAACCTGCAGAAGCAACCCGCAGAAGGAGGGGCACAGTGAAGCTCAGCGCATTGGCAAAGGCCGCCGGCGTCTCGGCTGCGAGTATCAAGTACTACATCCACGAGGGGCTTCTGCCGCCTGGACAGAAGAAGAATGCGACGACGGCCGTCTACGACGCGACGCATCTGCACCGGCTGGCGCTCATCCGCTGGCTGCGCGAGGAGCTGGCCACTCCAATCGCCGACATCGCCGAACTCACCCGCGCCATTGACGACGAATCGCTGCCGACGATCGAGCTGATGGGCGTATGCCAGGAGCTCGCCTTGCGCGGGAATTCCGGACTGCCCGCCTCGGCGCAGCGCGCACCGGGTTCCCCGCCGTTCGCCCTGCGGGCCTCCGGAACACATCCGACCGCAGTCTCCCCCACCCCTGACCGCTTCGATGATCTGGTCTCCGAGGTGATCGACCGCCTCGGCTGGCCCGATGAGGAATCTGCAGCGAGGAATGCACTGGCACGTGTTGTCGCGATGGTCGAGGCGGGTGGATACCCGGTCACCGTCGATTCGATCGTCGCCCAGTGCCGGGCCATTGCCCCTATCGCTCAGTCTCATGTCCGCCCGATCAGCGTCGAGCACAGTCGCGACAGGGTCTGCCTGAGCGTGATCCGCGGCATCACGATGTCCAATCGTCAGCTCATCGCCGCGAGTGCGCTGGCTCATGCGTCACTGTCGATGATGTCGCGCGGCCTCGATGACTGACCGATTCTTACGCCCAATCCCGCAGACCGACCGCTGAAAATGCCCGTGTGCGCTATTGAGTCACGCCTGCAGATCCACCCACTGCTTCACTCCGGGCCGACTTGCTCTTCTCCTCGCGAAAAATTCTGGCAGATCATTGAGCGAAAGGCCCGGGCCCACTATTCCTTCAGACGGCAGTTCGTTGAGCATCGCCACCGCTGTCGCCATGTCATTCGGATGTTCGTAGATGAAAGAGCCACGAATGCTCAGCTGCCGTTGGACGATATCGAAGCTCGACGCGCCGAGGCGGTCCTGATCCTCTCCGACGATTGTGACCTTTGCGAAAGGAGAGAGCTGGTCGACGACTGCGGCGAGTCCCTTTGAGACTCCGGCCGCATCGATGACGACCTGAGGTGCCGGGCCGGCGCTGGGGACGAATGCCCGGGCTCCGAGCTCGACCGCTAATCGGAGCCGGGTCTCGTCCGGTTCACTCACCCAGGGACGATAGCCGAGATCCACGAGAACGAGTATTGCCAATAGTCCTTGAGCTCCGGCACCGATGATGAGGACGTCTTCCCCTCCATGCAGCTCGGTACGTCGGATCGCCGCAGCAGCAACCGCCAACGGTTCGGCGCATACGGCGCGCTCCACAGGTATCCCAGCCGGCACGCGGTGGCAGAATCCGCTGGGATGGTCGACCACCTCGGCGAGGAATCCCGGCTGAGTGAGCACGCCGGCGCTCAGCCGGGAGACACATGCCGAGGTCATGCCCCGAAGACAGTACTCGCACCGCCCACAGGTGATGTTGGGTTCAAGCGCGACTCTGTCGCCGATCGCCCATCCCTCGGCCCCGCTCCCCACCTCGGTGATCTCTCCGACGCCTTCGTGTCCGAGTCGCCACGGCAGCTCGGGAGGCGTCCGCGAACCGGAGGCCAGGCTGAGATCGGTGCCGCAGATTCCCACCGCGAGCATCCGCACCCTCACATGCCCGGAGGCAGGGCGCCCAGGCGGTCCCGGTCGAGTGAGGACCTCGACGCGACCTGGCGCGGTGATCTCGACAGACCGGATCGTTCCGCTCGAGACAGACTTCGCTTCGACGCGCTTCTCAGCGGTCGGCATGGCGGCGGCGAAAGAGGGGCGGCGAACCATCAGGCGGACACGACCTGAGTGGATTCGACAGTGGAGCGTTCGGCGCGGCGGCCGATCTGCCATTTGCGCACGAGGTGCATGGCGATCGAGATCGAGATGAGGCAGCCTCCCCCGAGGTAGGCCGCCACGAGGTACCAGGTCCCGTTGCCGAGCCCGACGAGGAATGTCGCGATGAAGGGGGTGAAGCCGCCAGCGATGGCACTGGCGAGCTGGTATCCGACGCCCGCTCCGCTGTAGCGGAATTCTGGGCTGAACATCTCGGCGAACAGCGGCTGCTGGACGCTGACGACGGCATCGTGGGCGATGTTGATGAGCAGCACGGCGAAGATGACGATGCCGACGATGTTGCCGGCCTCGAGGAAGAGGAAGAACGGGACCGCGCTGACGAGGCCGATGACGCCGCCGGTGAGGTAGACCCGCAGTCGTCCGTAGCGGTCGGAGAGGTAGGCGAAGGCAGGGATCGTGACGATGCCGAGACCGCCGACGAGGAGCGTGATGTTGAGCATGATCTGTCGATCGAGCCCGAGCTGCTCGGTCGAATACGACAGAGCGAAGGTCGTGACGATGTACATGGTCAGCAGTTCGATGAACCGCAGGCCGACGATCTGGAAGATCTGTGCGGGATAGCGTTTGAAGGCCTCTAAGATCGGCAGCTTCGCGGTCTTGTCGGTCTTCGCATTCTTCACACGCTCGACGTACTCCTCGGATTCCTCGACGCCTGCACGGATCCACAGCCCGACGAGGACGAGGACGGCGCTGAAGAAGAACGGAATGCGCCAACCCCAGGCGAGGAATGCCTCAGCGGAGAAATTGCTGCTGAGCAGAGCCACGAGCCCGGTGGCCAGCAGCAGGCCGAAAGAATATCCGATCTGCACTCCGCTGGAGAAGAATGCCCGCAGCTTCGACGGTGCGCTTTCGACGGCCATGAGCGCCGCACCGCCCCATTCCCCGCCGACGGCGATCCCCTGGATGCAACGCAGCAGCACCAGCAAGGCAGGAGCGAGCCAGCCGACGGATTGGTAGGTCGGCAGGAATCCGATGAGAGCAGTGGCCACGCCCATGATCGTCATCGTCCACACGAGCATGGACTTGCGCCCGAGGCGGTCGCCGAAGTGGCCGAAGATGATGCCGCCGAGCGGGCGGAAGATGAATCCGACGCCGAAGGTCGCGAATGCGGCGAGTGTTCCCGCATGGGAACTGTAGTCGGGGAAGAAGAGCTCCCCGAAGACCAGTGCGGCGACGATTCCGTAGAGGAGGAAGTCGTACCATTCGACGACTGCGCCGATGAACGACCCGGCGGCGGCCCGCCTGGCCCGCTTGAGTTCCGCGGAGGCTCCCGCGTGCGTGCTGTCCGGTGCTGACATGACATTCCCCTTCGAATGATGGCCTCGCGGTTCCTCCGCGATGAGGGCGTGCTCGTGCTTGTCGCAGATCACAGTATCACGATGTGCGGTAAACGTACATATGTGCACATAGCGCACAATGCAGAATGGATCGGACCTTGCCGATACCCTGGGACGGTGAAGTCAGAGAAGAATTCAGGAGCAGATGCGTCGACCGGCGACCATTTCGTGAAGTCTGCCGAAAAGACGCTGTCGGTGCTGTTGGCGTTCACTTCTGACGATCCGCGACTGACGGTCACTCAGGTTGCCGAGGCGACGAGTCTGACTCGGGCTGCTGCCCGCAGGTTCCTTCTCACGCTCGTCGATCTCGGGTATCTCAGCAGTGACGGCACCCAGTTCTCGCTCACCCCGCGCGTGCTCGACATCGGTGCAGGGTTCCTCGCCGGGCTCGACCTTCCGAAGGTCGCTCAGCCCCATCTCAACCGGCTCGCGAACGATCTCGACGAATCCGCGACGCTGAGCATCCTCGATGAGGACGATATCGTCTACATCGCCCGCGCCACTGCTCCGCGGCTGCACACCGTCACCGTCAATCTCGGCAATCGACTGCCCGCCTGGGCGACGTCGATGGGCCGGATCCTCGTTTCCGAGCTGCCGCCGAGGGATCGGCAGGCTTTCCTCGACCGCACCGAGATCTCCACATTCACCGACAGGACAGTGTCGTCCAGGGAGGAGCTCGGCAGGGAGCTCGAGCGCATCCGCGAACAGGGATGGTGCCTCGTATCGCAGGAGCTCGACGAGGGGCTGCGAGGATTGGCCGTGCCCGTCCGCCGAGGCGATACCACCTTGGCCGCGCTCAATGTCTCATTGCACACGTCCCATCTGCGTGGACTCTCGATCGAGGACGACGTCGTCCCACGCCTACAGGCCGTCGCGGCGTCGATCGCTGAGGACTTCGGCGGGCGCTCCCAATGACGAACAGCTGCCCCGCCGCAAGGGTGGTCGTCCGGGTTCATCCGTGATCCTGCCGGAGGTCCGAGATCCTCGGATGATCACGATTCGCCGAGGCGGCTCCCTCACCGATGCCGACCACCGTCTTCTCGCGCTGTGGGCCGCCGACTGCGCCGAACACGTCCTGCCGTTCTTCGAAGCCGTCTGCCCCGAGGATGAGCGACCTCGCGAAGCCATTGCCGCCGCCCGGGCGTGGGCAGCTGGTGAAATGCCGATGATGGAGGCTCGCGCTCTCGGCGGTCATGCCATGGGTGCGGCACGACCCTTGCGTGGGCCACCCCGGTTCGCCGCTTATGCGGCGGGGCAGTCGGCCTGTGTCGGACACGTCGCCGAACACGATCTGGGGGCGGCGGCCTACGCGATCAAAGCGGTCCGAGGGACATCGGGGAAGGACCTTGGGGCCGGTCGTGCCGAACGCGACTGGCAGCGTGACCGGCTGCCGAATGAAGTCCGCGAACTCGTGCTGGAAGATCAGGCACGCCGCGATGCGATCTGCTGGTCGGTCTTCAGCGCCTGATCGCTGGCGGCACCCTCCACGGCAGACAGCACGCTTTAGAACGGGTGCTATCTGTCGTGAAGCTGGCTGCCAGTGACTCACCCTCGTGGACACCGTAACCCTGGCATGCAGAAGCCCCGCCGATTGGCGGGGCTTCTGCGTCGGCATCGCGAAATCCGTGCGGACCTCGCTTCAGCGACTTCGGGGCTTCACGCGCGCCGGCGAGCGAGAACGTCGTTGACTGCACCGAGGTCGGCGGCCTTCGTCGTCCGGATCGCCTTGCGCCCGTGGCCAAGGGGTCCTTCCTCGCGGGCGGAGTCGCTGAGTTCCGGCCGGTAGCCGAGCTCTTCGGCGAACTGAGCCGCGATATCTTCACGGCTGCGGGCCTCGGTTTCGTACGAGCTGGCATCGGCCGCCGATGCCGAGGGCACCGGATGCTCGGCTTCGGGTGCGTCGACATAGCTGGGCACCGGCAGCGGAGTCGGCGACCAGCCGTCGCGCGATTTCAGGCGTTGCATGAACGGGTCATCGACCGTGCGAGCCGCCGCATCAAGTGCAGCGTGCACATCCGCATCGACTTCCTTTCGACCGGCCGCATCTGCGACGGTTTCGGTCTCAGTGAGGAGGTCGGCTCCGAGCGAGACCGGGGTCTTGGTGGACTCGGTCCGAGCCTTTTCTGCAGACGTCGCCGAGGCGGCGTCGGCATCGTTCTCGCGGTCGATGTTGGTACCCGTCGCCTTCGGCTCTGCCGTCGACGTTGATTCCGCGGTGACGACGGTGCCCGACGTCGAGGCGGCCTCCGAGCCGGCGGCCACCTCGGCGGAAGTCGCGTCACCGTCTGCGGTGGCGTTCTCCTTCACGACCGGGATCGGTCCGGTGAGGAGGACCTGGCGCGTGGTGTGGCCCTCGGCGGCTTCCTTGCGGATGCGCACGAGCGGGATCTCTCCGGTGTCGGCCTCTTCGCGGGACTTCTTCGCCGCGGCGGAGCGGTTCATCGCAGCGCGAGCCTGCGCGGCCTTCGCCGCCGCGCTTGTGCCCTGGGCGGCCGCGGCGATCCGGGCAGCGGTTCCGCTCGAGGTCGATGCCGGGGCCGTGCGAGGCTGCTGCTTGACCGGAACGGTCTGCGACTTCGCGGACTTCGCGCCCGTGCGAGCTGGCTGCGATCCAGCTACAGGCTGAGCATCAGTCGTCCTGGCTGTGGCAGTCTGTCGTGCCGTGGCAGTCGACGGTTCGGCCGATTTCGGCTCGGCGGCACGCTCGACCTTGGCGGCGTGCTCCGGCTCAGCGGCACGCTTCGGCTGGCCCGCTGACCGTGACCGTGCGGTCTCCTGCAGACGTCGCAGCTTCTTCTTCGTCTCGCGCTTGCGCAGATTGAGCGTGCGCACGAGGAAGAGAGTGACGACCGCGAGCCCGAGGAAGACACCGGCCAAGGCGATGTGCACGACCGAGAAGGCCGCGAGCACACTTGACACAAGGATGCCGAGAACCGAGGCGAGGAAGACCAGGGAGAAGCCCCTGACCATAGTGTTCAGCGACTTCAGTGACTCCCGCAGGGTCGTGGCTTGCTCGGTCATCGCATGTTCCTCATCGGTTCCGATGGTCGGATTGGAAATCTGTCGGTTCTGTCCATCTGTGCCGGCCATCCCCTCGCCGAGGTGGCCGCCGCGTCCCGTCCGGGACCGGCCTTCACGTGGTCCGCCTCCGTGAGGAGCTGGACCGGCGCCGGCCGAAGCCATCCGGCTCGTCGACGCCTTGTGCCCCGCGCCGGTCGAGTGCGGCGGATGGGCCCGTGGCGAACGGCCCTGTCTGTCCGACGGCCCGACGGAGCGGCCGCTGTCGTTGAAGACGGCATGGACCGCGGGGTGGAGCAGTCGCACATTGTCAGTGGCAGCGCCTGCACGAACACCTGTGTCAGTGCCGACGCCTACGCTGGAAACGACAACACCGCGACCGACGGCCGCATGGTCGGCGGACAGGGAAGAGTAAGTTTCACCGACCGCAACGGGAAGGACGTTGAGCTGGGCGTGCTCGGCAGCCTCGGTGATGGTGTGTGCTTCGGCGTGACCGTCGATGACGGCGAGCTCGGGAGTGGAGGCCGAGAGACTCAGCTTCGGGGCCTCGACTTCCTGTGAGACGTCCGGGGTCGGAACCGACGGCACCTTCCGAGGTTTGTCGTGGAAGACCTGGATGCGCTCCGAATGGTCGTGCCCGGGGATGGCTGTCTCGGCGGAGACGACGGCCGCATTGTCCGGAACCGTGTCGATTTCGACGCGCGAGAGATCCGTCGCGGACTTCCGAATCATTGCGGGCACAGCAACGGCGAAGACCACGACGATGGCGATGACGACGATGATGCTGGTGTCCACAATGCCACCCTAAGTTGCAGGCATCAGGGAAGTCGTGAAGACGCGAGGTGTGTCGGTCAAACTGGGGCGAAGTTCACCGAATTCCCAGGCGGCGGCTGGACGTCCCCGGTTCGCGCCTACCACCCGCCGGTGCCGTGCCTGTATGCGGCCAGCAGACCCTGAGGGACCTCCTCGGCGAGGAGGGCGAAGGTGCGGTGGTCGCACCACTGCCCATCGATGTGCATGTACTTCTCGCGCAGCCCCTCATCGCGCAGACCCAGCTTCTCGACCACGCGCAAGCTCGCGGTGTTCTCCGGGCGGATGTTGATCTCGATGCGGTGGAGTCCGAGGGCGAAGAAGCAGTGGTCGGCGGCCATCGCCACGGCGACCGGGGTGATACCGCGACCGGCCACGCGCGAGTCGATCCAGTAACCGATCTGCCCGGACAGAATCGAACCCCAGCTCAGTCCCGATACGGTGATCTGTCCGCGGAAGTTCCCGTCGACCTCGATGGCGAACGGCACGGTCTGCCCGCGTTTGGCCTGTTTGTCCTGCATCCGCACCATCGTGCGGAACCCCGGCAGCTCCTGGCCCGGCGCAGGCAGGGTCGCGTCCCACGGGCGCAGCCAGTCGCGGTTGAATCGGCGGACTTCTCGCCAGGCCTCTTCGTCGCGGCGGCGCAGCGGTCGCAGCACGATATCGGACTGTCGATCAGTCAGGATGACAGGCCACACGCGGCTGCCCTCGCTCTCGGGATCAAGGTCGGTCTGCCCGGGTGGGCTGAACCAGGACGGTCGGCTCGGTCCTGTGTCGGCGCTCAGTCCAGCGTCGGCACGAACTCGCGCAGCCACGCTTTGAGATCGTCGCCGAGGTCTTCCCGGTCGCACGCGATCTGCACAACGGCCTTGAGGTAGTCGAGCTTGTCTCCCGTGTCGTAGCGGGCGCCCTTGAACACGACTCCGTAGACGCCGTGGCCCTCGTCGTCTCCGGCGAGCTCCTGCAGGGCATCGGTGAGCTGGATTTCGTTGCCGCGTCCCGGCTTCGTCGTCTCGAGGACATCGAAGATCTCCGGCGCCAGCACGTAGCGGCCGATGATGGCGAGGTTCGACGGAGCATCCTCGGTGGCGGGCTTCTCGACGAGGTCGGTGACCTTGACGACCTCGTCGTCAGCAGTGGACTCGACGGCGGCACAGCCGTAGAGGTGGATCGCCTCGGGCGGAACTTCCATGAGGGCGACGACACTGCCGCCGGTCTTCTCCGCGACCTCGATCATCTTCGGCAGGATCGGGCTGCGCTCATCGATGAGGTCATCACCGAGGAGGACCGCGAACGGCTCATTGCCCACATGCTGACGCCCCTTGAGCACGGCATGGCCGAGTCCCTTGGGGTCGCCCTGGCGCACATAGTGGATATCAGCGAGTTCCGAGGGATGGCGCACCGCGGCGAGCTTCTTGTCGTCGCCCTTCTGCGCGAGCGCTGCCTCGAGCCCGTCAACCCGGTCGAAATGATCCTCCAGCGGCCGCTTGTTCCGACCGGTGATCATGAGAACGTCCTGCAGACCGGCATCGACGGCTTCCTCGATGACGTACTGGATCGCCGGCTTATCGACGACCGGGAGCATCTCTTTGGGGGTGGCTTTCGTGGCGGGGAGGAACCGAGTTCCGAGACCGGCGACGGGGATCACGGCCTTGCGAACGGTGCGCTGCACTTCATCACTCATGAAGTCATCTTAACGAATCCGCCAACCCCGGTTAGTCTGAAATGCGTGGACTCACAAACTTCGAAGGCGCAGCTGCGGTCCCGCATCCGCGCAGCTCGCGCAGACCGCTCCCTCATCGAGGCGACTCCGGGGACCACGGCGGCTGCGGGGACGGTGGCGGCCGCTGCGTGGGACCTCATCCGAGAAACACCGGTTCGTTCCCTTCTTGCCTATGCGGCGCTGCCCGGAGAGCCGGACCTCGACCCGGCACTCGATCAGTTTCTCGCATCCGGCGGCACCGTCTACCTACCCGTCGTCACCAAGGTGGGCGAACCTTTGATGTTCGGCCAGGTCACTGGTTCAATGGCCAGCCTGAGACCGCAGGGCCGATGGGGAATCCGCGAACCGGCCCGGGATGGTGAGCTGCTCACCGCCGCCCAGCTGCTCTCCCCCACGATCGGCCTCGACTTCGTCTTCGTCCCCGCCCTGGGCTTCGGCGCCGATGGTGCTCGGCTGGGAAACGGAGGCGGCTTCTACGACAGGACCTTCGGCCCGCACGGGGCCGAGCCTCTCGGGTCGGGCGTTTTCGGATCGGGACGTCCTGGTTCCGAGCCCCCTGGTTCCGAGCCCCCTGGTTCGGAACGCAATGGTTTGGCAGCTTCTGGTTCGGCAGCTCCTGGCTCGGGTCCCCGCGTTGTCGGGGTGTGCTTCGCCTACGAGCTCAACCTCAAGGGTCTCGCCGCAGAAGTCTGGGACCTGCGCATCCCGGAGGCCGTCACCGACGACGGAACTCACATCTTCACGGCCTGACCGTCGGGAATCAGCACCCACTCGCGCGTGTTGATATGTGGATAACCTTGTGCATATCCCGGACCGGTGCTCCGGGGAGGTTCCGACGTGCACTATAATCTTGTCGTCGAAGAAAGGTCTCGAATGCCCGTCTACTCCTACGCCTGCAAGAGCTGTGGTCACGCCTTTGATATTCATCAGGACTTCAGCGATGACTCGCTCACCGTCTGCCCGGAATGCCAGGGCCGCCTGAAGAAGGTCTTCGGCGCCGTGGGCATCAGCTTCAAGGGATCCGGCTTCTACGCCACTGACTCCCGCTCGAGCAAGTCGAGCACCGTCAGCTCCTCGAGTTCAGACTCCTCCTCGAAGGAGTCCTCGAGCTCGTCGTCGAAGGAATCCTCCAGCACGTCGACTTCGTCATCGAGCAGCTCCTCGGCAGCGAGCACCCCAGCCGCAAGCTGAACAACGCCGGTCGCCGGCGCACCTTCCCAGCCGCTAGCCGACCGAATGCCGCGACGAACCGCCTCTCGTCACTCAGACACCGATCGCCTGTGGACGGCACGAACTGTCCACAGGCAAGTTCCGTACCCTTGCCGCGGGCCGCGCACCGCCGCAGACTCGGCGCATGGGCATCTTCCACCGCATCCGGTCCACGTCATCTGGCTGGTCACGGCCGTCTCACATTCGGCCGCAGCGCATCCTCGCCGCCGTCTGCCTCGCGTGCGCCTGCGCTCTTGCCGTCTGGACGCTCACACCGAGCAGCGCAGGAACGGCGATCGTCGTCGCGAAGTCGGACCTGGCGCCCGGAACCGAGCTCAAGGCCCAGGACCTCACTCTCACTCAGTTCCCTTCCGACCTCGTCCCCGACAAGGCATTCAGGTCCGTTGAAGAGGTGAAGGGACGGGCAACCTCGGCGGGGTTGTCGAAGGGATCACCTCTGACCTCGTCGATCGTTCTCGATCAGCAGGCGCTGCCGAAAGGCAGTCGCGATCTGCTCATGCCGATCCGTCTGGCCGATGACGCCTCGGCGGCACTGCTCCAGCCGGGGCAGAAGATCCGACTCTTCTCGTCCCTGCCCGACGGCGGGTCGGAAGTCGTCGTCGAGAAAGTGACGATCGCCCGCCTCGTCGACAAACCCGAAGGAATAGCCGCGGAGTCAGGACAACTTGTTTCCGTGATCCTCTCCGCCGATGATGCCGGGCGTGTCGCCGAGTTCGCCGGACTCCCCATCAGCTTTGCGATCCTCCCTCGCTGAACCATGTCATCGCCGGGCCGTTCGCCCTGCTGATCTGCGGTAGTCGGAGACGTCTGCGTTCACCCGACCGACGCTCATCACTGCAAACCGATTGCCCGGAGCATCACAGCGATTACCCGAAGCGTCAATACGATGATCAGACTCGCAGAACATTTCTGCTGACAATGAGTTACCCATGTGTACTATTGGAACGTAATTGAGCTATTCGATAACAGCATTTCAGTGAACACACACCGAAAGGGTTTCTCTAATGCTTAAGGGATTCAGAGACTTCATTCTCCAGGGGAATGTCGTCGAACTCGCAACAGCGGTCATCATCGGCGGCGCTTTCACCGCCATCGTCACCGCCTTCTCCGACAAGATCATCAACCCGCTCATCGCCGCTGTCGGTGGTGCTGAGGGACCGGCCCTGCAGATCCCGCTCAAGGAAGGCGTGCCCGAGGCCACCCTTGATATCGGTGCGGTCATCACTGCGGCCATCAACTTCCTCATCGTGGCCGCCATCGTCTACTTCATCATCATCGTGCCGATGAACAAGCTCAACGAGCTGCGCAAGCGCGGAGCTCCCGAAGAAGAAGTTCCTCCGACCACCGAGGATCTGCTCGGCGACATCCGCGAGATCCTGCGCAACCAGGTTGCCTCGCCTGCCGGACCTGCCGAGGGTCCCGCTACCGACGGTCCGATCGATCCGAACCAGCCTCCGCGGCACTGATCACCAGCCGATCGCGAAGAAGGCCCGCTCTCATCCGAGAGCGGGCCTTCTTCATGTGTGAAACCTCTCCAGCCCGCTTGAAACCTATCAGCCTTTCTGAGACCGATCGGGCGCAATTGACCAACCGGATAGGGCGGGTTCGACGTCCGGACAGATCGAAGCCACTAGACGGAACAGGAGCTATGACCAGTGTGGGGGCTTCTGCGAACGGTAGTAGTCCTCGCTGAAGCCGCCGCCACCGGAGTCGGCTTCATTGCGCAGAGTCGCTCGATATCGGCGCTTCGCCGCTTCGATCCGGGCCCTCCGAGACTCATCAGTTTCGGTATCCCCGTCGCCATGTGACGGCTGCGCCGGCTCAGCGCCGGACTCGCCGTCGCCGTGCAGTGGCTCGTCCAGTTCAGTGCTCGACCCGCTGACTCTGGGATCGACTGCTTCTCGGTCGCTGCCGCCAGTTTCTCGATCGCAATCAGCATCCTCGGCGCCGGCGGGCCGGTCAGGCATCGTCGTTCTTCGACCCCGACTTCGCCGAGGCGGTCCCGTCCGTCCCGGATTCAGCCGACTCCGACTCCCCCGACTCCGCCTCGGCCGAATCCGACCCGCCAAAGTCAGCGGCGGTCGAATCCTCGTCGGCCGAATCCGAGTCTGCGGACTCGGCCCCAGCCGCGCTGGCGGCCCCAGCGTCGTGCGTGGCAGTTGCCTCCGCGGACGAACGTGCACTGTCCTCACCGGCACTGTCAGACTTCGCATCAACCGAATCAGCGTGGGCGGACTCGTCGGCCGCCTCGGGGACCTGGTCATTGCTTGCGGTCTGCACGAGGCCGGCGGAGCGGAGCTCATCGGCACGGATCTTACCGGTGTCGAAGGTCGGCAAGATGT
This sequence comes from Brevibacterium sp. OS20, assembly GCF_056837565.1. Taxonomy (NCBI): domain Bacteria; kingdom Bacillati; phylum Actinomycetota; class Actinomycetes; order Micrococcales; family Brevibacteriaceae; genus Brevibacterium; species Brevibacterium sp. OS20. The sequence goes on from NZ_CM166367.1 coordinate 3,268,299, forward strand.
CGTTTTCGACAGGGCCGGCCGAGTTCGACCGTGGGATGAACACCTCAGCGCCCGTGACTTTCTTCGCCTGCGCATGGCGTTCGCGGTAGCGGTCCACGGCGGCCTGCAATTGGGAATCGCCGCGGCTCGAGTTGCCCTTCTGCGCCAGCGCGGTGCGCAGCAGATCCTTGATCTCACCGTCGCCGCGCACGACCGCATCCGACTGGATCCAGTCGATCATCTGATCGAGGCCTTCGGCGGAGTACTTGTGCATCGGCAGACCGGGCACGAGCTTCGGTCGGCTGCCGGTGCGGCCGACGACCACCGAGGCGGCACGCGCCGCATTGAGAACGGCCTGCGGGCTCATCGTCTCCACGGTGGCACGCCAGGTCTCGAAGATCTTCTCGGTCTCGGTCTGCGGGTCGACGAACGCATCGGTCGACCACACGCGCATGAACTTCCAGCCTCGGCGGCTCAGCTGTTCAGGCAGCACCCGGTCCCGCTGGCGCAGGCTGCGCATCGACGCGTATTCGGGTCCGTCACCGGCGACGGCGATGATCATTCCGTGCTCGTCCTCGGTGGAGTTCGCCACGGCCAGGTCGATGCCGTTGTAGTGCTCGTGAGCGACGACGCCGAGCTGCAGCAGCCGGTCGGCGATGTCATTGAACAGCGGATCGTAGATCTCGCCGTGCGGTCCGGGCTGGTGGACGCCGCCGGTCGCGACCTCCTCGAGCAGCTGCGGGAGCATGACCGCTCCCCCGTTGAGTTTGCTGCGATCGAAGTCCTCGGCCTCGATGCTCGAGACCAGGGTCAGCCGCTTACGGGCCCGCGTCATCGTGGCCGCGAGGATGCGACGACCGTCCGGCCCGGAGAGCGGACCGAAGTCGTGGATGACGCGACCGTGGACGGTGCGGCCATAGCCGAGGGTGAAGATCACGGCATCGCGCGACATGCCCTGGACGCGTTCGGCGTCGGTGACGACGAATGGTTCCTTCGAAGAATCGTTGAAGAACGCCGCCACATACGGCAGATCCTTCATCGCCCGCGAGATCGCCGTCGCCACTCGCTGCGCATGATGCGGGGTGAGCGCGACGACGGCCAATGACTCCCGCGACCGATTCCGCGCGTGCTTGAGCACCAGATCGACGACGCGTTTGACCTCGGCGTCGGGGCTCTCGACCCGACCGGTCCCGATGTCCGTGGGGCCCCTGCCGTCGGCGACATAGGAGAATTCGAGGCCGCTGCCCTCACCGGTATGCGCGGTCGGCAGCGTCGAAATCGTCGAATCGTAGAAGTGCCGGTTGGCCAGGTCGATGAGCCCGACCGGGGACAAGCGGTAGGAGTTCGACAGTCGCATCCGCGGCAGGAACTCGCCGAGGCGGTCCTGCACCGAGCGGGGATGTTTCCCGTCGTCCATGCCGAAGCGATCGACCGCGATCGAGAACGGGCGCGGTCCGAGCAGGCGGGAGTCTCCGAGGGAGATGACCTGACGGGCTCGGGTGATTCCGGGGACGACATCGGCGACCGAGAGCCGTCCGGCATCGGCGATGACGACCGCATCGAAGAGAGGCAGAGCGGAGAAGAGTTCGGGCACCGTGTACGGGCTGCCCATCCACACCGGGGCCAGAGTCGTCAGCAGTTCGGGTGCCTGCGTGGAGATCCGCTTCGTCGAGGTGTGCTTCGACAGCAACTCCTGTTTGATGACTCCGGCGGCGATCGGGTCGGATTCGATTCCGCGCTTCCATGCCTGCGCATGGTTGTAGCGCAGTCGGGAGGCACCGGCGGCGACGAATGCGCGGTCGTTCTCGCGGAAGCCTTCGGCCACCTGGTGGAGAGCTGCACCGTCGTGGCGGCCGATCGCAGGATCTTCACCGGCCATGGTCTGCAGTACGGAGGCCCAATATGCGAGGTCGAACTCGGGGCCGACGAGTGACTCGTCGACCTTGCGCCTGCGCAGATCGGCCATGAGATCGCCGAGGCCCTCGCCGTCGAGTTCACGCTGCAGGCGGGACCGTTCGGGCAGATCGGCGAGGTTCTCCGAATCGCTGCCCATCGCTTCGGCACGTGCCTGAAGTTCCTCGATGAGCATCGATCCGAGGTCCCCGCCGTCCGGCGTCGTCTCGAGGATCGGGGCGAGCTTGGCCATATCGGCTTCGACGCTCTGGAGGATCTCGTCGGCTTCGAGGACGCCGCGCGGGATCTGCGGGCGGCCGTCATGTCCGGCGAGGTCCGAAAGGATGACCCGCTGGGCGCGGACGTCGATGAGTGCCTCGTGGAGGTCAGCCACCTCGGCGCCGGGCCGGAGGAACTCCGCGGCCGACTTCTTCAGCCGACGGCGCTGCATCATGCCCATCTCGACGCCGACATCGGCCCGGTATTCGGGTGTGCCAGTGGCGGCGATGAGGTCATCGAGGCGGTGGTCGTAGATGTCAGGTGCGAAGTTGTCGAGCGTCTTGCGCACGCGCAGGAGCACGCGGACGGCGCGGGACCAGTCATCGACATTGCGGCGCGGATTGAGTTTCGCCTTCTGCAGCACCGGTTCGGCGGCAGCGACGAGGTCGGGGATCGTCCGACCGATGCGTTCGGCCACGGTGCGTGCGGCTTCGGCCTCTTCGACGGATTTGAGATCGGCTCCGAACCAGACGGTGTCTTCGACATCGAGGGTGAAAGCACCCAGTCCGGCGAGTTCACCGAGTTTGCCGCGCAGGATGTTCCGGCGGTCGTCGCTGGCGCCGAGGATATCGTCATCGAAGCGCACCGGTGTCTGCGGGGAGTCATCACCGGAGGTCAGTTCGGCGAGGTGCTGCATGGTTTCGTAGACGGAGACGTCCCACGGCTTGCGCCTGCGGTGCAGGGAGGAGACGTGGTCGGCCAGGGTCGCCCGCTGTTCGTTGAGTTCGGTCAGCAGTTGAGACAGGTCCGGGCGTTCGGACTTCTCTGCCGAGGCGATGAGACCGATGAGCTGTTTGCGGATGTCTTCCGAACCAGCGCGGGTGTCGACCGCGAAGTCGGAGAGTCCGACCTCGCCGAGGCGAGCAGAGAAATCGTCGAGCGCATCGGAGGTCTGCGCGAGGAAGAGGACGCTCTTGCCGGTGTGTGCCAGTGTGGTGGCCACGGCGACGGCAACCTGGGTGGCACCGGTTCCGGGCGGGGTGTCGACGACGACGGAGTGACCGGACACGGCAGCGTCGACGACGGCCTGCTGGTCACCGTCGACGTCGATGACGAGGAATTCCTCCTGCGGCTTCCGGTCGGGAAGAGGGGTGATCGGCTCCTGAAGCGCAGCGGGTACGACGTCTTCACCGTCGGCTTCAGCCGCGGGTGCTGTCTTCTCAGACTTGGTCGCCGATACAGCTTCGGCATCGGTCGACGTCTTCTCGTCGTCGGTGGTCGTGTCGACGGCGGACTCGGCGGCAGTGACCGGCTCTGCGGCATCGAGTGGTTCGTCGGTGATCGGCACGGTCGGCTGACCGTAGTCCTCATCGGCATCGGCATCCGCTGCATCAGCGGCACCGGCAGCTGCCTCGGACGAAGCATTCTCGGCCGCAGGCTTCTCGGACGCAGCTTTCTCACCGGTCTTCTCGCCGCTGGTTGCCGACTCAACAGCGGACTCAGCAGCATCCTCGGCGCGGTCGCCTTCTGCCGTTTCCGCAGTCTTGGTCTCAGCTCCTGACTTCGCTGCGTCCGCGGAGGTCACTTCAGGCGCCGACTTCTCGCCGCCTGCGGGTTCGGTGTCCTTGTCTGCGGACTCGGCGGCAGCGGCGACGCCGGCGACTCTCTTCGCTTCGGCTCGCTTCTGCTCGGCTTCGGCCTTCTCGGCGGCGGCGATCTTCTCGTCCGGGAGCACGCCCGGCTGCGGCACATACGAGGGCCCGCCGAGGGAGGCACGCACGTCCTCGTCACCGGCCAGCGCCCGCAGAACGGGATGCTGGGTAGGCAGGTAGTCGGTGGAGAACGGGTTTGCGATGTTCGCGAACGTCGAGATGATCAGGCGGTGGTTGATCCGCAGACCGGGCACGTTCTGCCCCAGATCGCGCAGGCGGTCGAGAGCCGGGCCGGGGTCGAAGCCGTGCGGTCCGCCGGTCGCGTCGACCCATTCGTCGACGGGCACGTCGAGGTCGTATTCCTCGCGCAGATGCTGGACGAGAGCGGGGTTGATCGTGATCTCGTTGTCGAGCACGATCTCGTAGTCCTCGACTCGGGACCCACGAGGCACCAGCGTGATGTGGCGCATGACGACGGGGGCGTTGAACTTGAACTTCGCGTCCTTTTCCGTCCACGAAGCAAATCCGAGCGCCAGGTGGGCGGTGCGGATGCCGCGTTCGTTGTCGAGCTGCTCTGCCTTCGACCGGATGGATTTCGCACGCCGACGCGCGTCCGTGAGGATGTCGTGGTCGCGGATGAGGCTGGAGAGTCGGGTGGCGCGACCTGCCAGCAGCTGTGCCAGGCCGGAGGGGTGGGCGCCGGAGAGGTCGATGCTTCCGTCACGGGAGTCCCGGAAATGAAGCATGGTGTCGCGACCGCCCAGATGGGCAGCCTGCTTCTTCCACTCGGCGAAGACATCTCCGAGTTCTGGGAACTGTTCGTCTCTAACGGAATCCGACACAATTCGACCCTAACGAGAAACTGTCCATAATAGGTGCTGGCACACCGTGGAACAGTGAGGTTTCTTCTACGCTACACTGGGTGATCGTGGTTGAGGACGACCACCTGGCCCCCGTAGCTCAGGGGATAGAGCACCGCTCTCCTAAAGCGGGTGTCGGCAGTTCGAATCTGCCCGGGGGCGCCAGAACCACCTGTCCGAGCAAGATCCACTTGCCGATGTCGCCCAGACCCACTATCGCCGAGGCGGCCGATCGTATCGATCGGCCGCCTCGGTGATCGTCTTCCGGCCTGAATGATCCGCTCCTCGTGATCGGGATTCACGGACTCAGGCGGGGTCTATAGGCCAGGCTCTGCCGGGGCCTCGTTGCTCTTGCGGCGACCGTGATCGCGGGCGACGCGGACGACCATCGTCGGGCACTGCGAGTACGGCAGCACCGACTGCGAGGTCGAACCGAGCAGGAGGCCGGCGAATCCGCCGCGGCCACGCGAGCCGATGACGAGCACTTCGGCCGTGTCAGAGGCTCGGACGAGCACCTCGGCGGGCTGGCCGTCGAAGAGCGTCCACGTGACGTCGAGATCAGGGAACTCTTCGGCCAGCCGCTGTTTGGCGACGACGAGTTTGTCCGCGCCCTCGTTGACGAGGCGTTCGAGGTCGGCGGTGCTCGGCAGCCACTCGGGACCGATGACCGTTGTGGTGATCACGGCGACGATGTGCAGCGGTGAGCCACGGCGCACAGCCAATCGGGCCGCCTTCCACAGCGCCGGGGATTCGGCGCCGAGGGAGTCGACGCCGACGACGACCTTCCCGTCGAAGCGCAGACCTTCGATCGACTCGGCATTGGGGTCGTGGGTTTCGACCTCGACGCCGTCCTGTCGGATCGGCCGCGACGAGGTCGGGTGCGCGGGGCGCTCGGCCTGGTTGTCCCAGCAGGAGGGGACGACGACTGTCGGGCATGCGGAGTGCGCCGGCAGAGCGCTCGAGACCGTGCCGAGGAGACGACCGGCGAAGCCGCCGCGCCCGCGGGAGCCGACGACGGTGAGGCAGCCGGTCTTCGATTCGTCGATGAGCACACCGGCGGCGTCTCCGATCTCGATGACCGCCTCGACGGGAACACCGGCGGCCTTCACCTCGGCGGCGGCCTCCTTGAGCGTGTTCGTCACGGCCGCACGGATCGAGCTGTCGTCGATGGGCACATAGGACACGTCGATGGCGGCCGCGGCCACGCTCGGGATCGTGTAGGCGCCGACGAGGCGGATCGGACGGTCCAGGGAGCGTGCCTCTTGGATCGCCCAGGCCAGGGCATTGCGGCTCGGCGGCGAACCGTCGATTCCGACGATGACGGCTTCGGGCTCACCGGCCGGGGCCGGGTCGGGGTTCTGTGGGCGATCCTGCTCACTCATCGCAAGCTCCTTGGGTCGAAGCGAACTTCTGTTTCGTCCACCCTAGAGCACATTGACGGTGAGAACTTCACCTATGTCACATCGTTATCCGAATTGCGCCAACATATGGACAACACGGTCCCCTATCTGGGACGATGGCCCGTTTTCAAGCGGCGCTGGAGCTGTTGTCAAGCAGCGCTGGAGTACTCGAGGAATGGTCGCCACTTCTCGACGGGCTTGTCGATCCCACGCATCCACAGCTGACCCAGGCGGGGCTCCTGCGGCAGGAAGCTGAGCTTCCAGCCGATCTCGCTGAGAGTGCGATTGCCCTTGCGATTGTTGCATTCGCGGCAGCACGCGACGAGATTCTCCCAGGTGTTCGCTCCTCCGCGGGACCGTGGGACGACGTGGTCGACGGTGTACGCCGGTTTCGAGCAATAGGCGCAGCGGTGGCCGTCGCGACGCAGGACTCCGCGACGGGAGAGCGAGACGCGGCGGTTGCTCGGCGGGCGCACATAGCGGGTGAGCAGGATGACGGAGGGCTGATCGAGACTCATGTGCTCGGATCTCACCGGAATGTCCTCTGCGGCCAGGACTGTCGCCTTTCCGGTCAGCACGAGCACCACGGCCCGTGTGAACGGAACGATCGACAGCGGTTCATAACCGGCGTTCAGCACGAGAGTCTTCATATCTCGCCCCTCATCTTCTTCTCTACTGGGCCGAAACCGGCTGCCCCGGCCCCAGGGAACACAAAAGGCGCCGTGCTCATGGGCACGACGCCTGGGAAAGAGGGCACGGAGACAGATATGTACTCCGCACCAGAGACTGGAGCGGCTATTCGAATTATTCGACTATGCCCCATCTGCTTTCCTTCGCATCAGCGGTTGACACCACTTGGCGCCCACCATTTATGGAACTCAATCTTCTCCAGAGTAACGCCGCGCGCGCCCGTGACCCAATTCATACGGCTCGCGTCACGGAAACTTCGGTTTCCGTTCACCGAATCTGGTAGGTGCGAGCGGGCGCCCGAAGTTTCCGGGCATACGAAAGCTCCCCGTGCGACTCGAGGACCGTCGAGTCTCACGGGGAGCAATCGGAAAGAAGATCAGAGAACGCGGATGAAGGTGACGTTGCCCATCCAGCTGTAGCTGCGCTTCGAGGTTCCCGAGCTCGGCGAACCGGCATCGTACATCTGTCCGCCACCGGCGTAGATGCCGACGTGGCCGGGGTGCCAGATGAGGTCACCGGGCTTGGCTTCGGACTGCGAGACGATCTGGCCTGCACCCTTCTGTGCACCGGAGGTGCGGGGCAGGTTCACGCCGACGTGGCTGTAGACCCACGAGGTGTAGCCGGAGCAGTCCCAGCCGCTCTGGCTGGTTCCGCCCATGACGTAGGGGGTTCCGACGCCCTTCTGGGCCCAGGCGAGGACCTGCTCGGCCTTGGATCCGTCGATGGATCCGGCATCCGAGCCGGAGTCCTTGGATTCGCCCGAATCGGACGATCCGCTGTTGGCGGTGTCGTCGGAGGTTCCGGCGGATTCGTCGGAGGAGGGAGTGGAGGTTTCGACCGGCTTGGGCTTCGGCTTGGGCTTCGGAGCAGCTTCAGCGGTAATGGCCTTGCTCTCGACACCGAAGGAATCGGACTTCTTGTCGTCCTTCTTGTCCTTCGAGTCGTCGCCGATGGTGACGGTCTGGTTCTCGAAATCGACCTTCTGGGTGGTCTCGGCTTCTGCGGAGACCTTGCTCTGGTCGTCGGCTCCCTGGCCGGCGGCCGGCATCACTGCGGCGGTCAGCAGACCACCGCTGGCAGCGACAACTGCTGCGCGACGGCCGAAGACGCCTGAGTTGGCGTTCAGAAGTTCAGTGAGTTCGGTCAGTGGAGTCTTGACCTTGGCATCGGCGGCGCGGCGGCCATGCTGCTTAGTTGCCACGTTTTCCCTCTCGCACCTATTGGCTTTCCGGGCCAACCGCCGCTCTTGGTCCTTGGTATCCCACAGCGAGCGCGGCGTTCGGTTCTCGCTGTGCAGTCGTCATTGCGTGAACGACCTCCACAACTGTAACCAATCGGTGACTGATTGTCACGTTTTTGTCACAACCACCGGAGGGAAACCGTGATGTTTTCCATAAAACCCCAGGTCAGAGGCTCAAAATGGCTCGAAATATTCGTAACATTTTCTCGTTATACGACGTGACCCAGGGGTGGATAATCCACTCCCTGGGTCAGAGATCACAGTGATTTGTAACGAATCGGAGTTCGGGCACCCGCTCTTTCGTTACCGTTGCTCGGTCTCGTCGTTATCGAGACACAGCCTTGCCGTCACCGAGACACAACCTCGTCGCTACCGGCGAGACACAATCTCGTCGCTACCGGGCGGAGGCTTCTGGGCGTCTCAGCTGCGGTAGGCGAAGACGTGCGAGGCGGTCTCGACCGGAAGGTCGAGTACGTCCTGCGCGCCGGGCACCTGCACGGTGATGTATTCGCCGTTGCGAGAGATCTCGACGTCACTGCCCGGCAGGACGCCGGCGACCTGGAACTGCTGAAGCAGGTGGATATCGACCTGCAGGGGTTCGGCCAGCCAAGCGATCGTCAGCTTCTTCGCACCGTCCCGGCCGACTGCCGTGGCGAGGTCGATGACGTCGGTGGTCTTCGAGGCCTCGCCGCCGATGACGTCGAGTCCGGGGATCGGGTTGCCGTAGGGCCCGGTGGAGGTCTCCGAGAGCAGCGTCACGAGCTTGCGCTCGACCTGCTCGCTCATCACGTGCTCCCAGCGGCAGGCCTCGTCGTGGACGAGTTCCCATTCGAGTCCGACGACATCGGAGAGCAGACGCTCGGCCAGACGGTGCTTGCGCATGACGTCGGTGGCGATCCGTCGGCCCTCCGGAGTGAGCTCGAGATGGCGGTCGTTGCCGACGTGGAGCAGTCCGTCGCGCTCCATCCGCGCCACCGTCTGTGACACGGTGGGGCCGGAGTGATCCAGGCGCTCGGCGATGCGGGCGCGCAATGGCACGATCGACTGTTCCTCGAGCTCGATGATCGATTTGAGGTACATCTCGGTTGTATCAATGAGGTCGTTCACTTCTGACCAGCCACTCCACTCTTCGTCTTCAGGTCGTTTCGACCGTTTCAGGCGTTGTCACCATTTCGGGTCGTTCCGACCCTGCCCCGCCCCGCACAGGCGAACCCGTTCGCGGCCGTTGCGATCTGCCCCAATCCTATCGTGCGTTCAGCAATTCCCGTGATTCGAGGATTCGCCCCGTCCCGGAGGCGACCTCGGTCAGCGCCTGACGGCTCGACCGGGGTCTGCATCTGCCCGCTCGGGAAGAATTCGCACCGCCCGGCTCAGCCCGCGTTCGTGTAGGTCGTCTTGTGCACTGTGAAGAACTCGCGTGCCGCCCGAGCCTGTTCGCGGGGACCATAGCTCGACCCTTTCCGTCCGCCGAAGGACACGTGATAATCCACTCCTGCAGTCGGAGCATTGACCATGACCATCCCGGCATCGGCGTAACGCTTGAAGTGGGTCGAATATTTCAGGGAGGTCGTGAAGATGCCCGCGGACAGTCCGAACTCGGTGTCGTTGGCCACGGCCAGCGCTTCGTCGTAGTCGGCGACCTCGATCACCGAGGCGACCGGACCGAAGACCTCTTCGACGTTGATCGTGTCGCCCGGCTTCGTGCCCGTGACGAGTGCGGGCGCGAGGAAGTACCCCTCCGTGTCCGAATCGATGAGCTCACCGCCGGTGACCTCCCCGCCTTCGGCTCGGGCCTTGGCGATGTAATCGAGGTCCTGGTCGAGCTGGGTCTTGGAGACCACGGGCCCGATGGCGACGCCCTCGGCTCGGGCGTCTCCAACGGTCAGCGCCGCCATCTTCTCCTTGAGCAGCGCGACGAATTCGTCGTGGACACCGGAGGTGACGATGAGGCGGGAGGACGCGGTGCAGCGCTGGCCGGTGGAGAAGAAGGCTCCGTTGATCGCGGCCTCGGCGGCCGCTTCGAGGTCGGCGTCGCCGAGCACGACGAGCGGATTCTTCCCGCCCATTTCGCACTGCACTCTGATCTGGTGGGCCGCAGCCGATGCGATGACGGACCGTCCGACGGCGACGGATCCGGTGAAGGTCACGGCGTCGACCTTCGCCGAGGTGGTCAGTGCGTCCCCAACCACGGAGCCCGGCCCCATGACGAGGTTGAGGACCCCATCGGGCAGTCCCGCCTCGGCGAGGATATCGACCAGTGCGTACGCACTGGCGGGGACGAGCTCGGCAGGTTTGAATACGATCGTGTTGCCGAAGGCCAGAGCCGGGGCGATCTTCCAGGCCGGGATGGCGATCGGGAAGTTCCACGGGGTGATGATGCCGATGACGCCGATGGGCTCGTGCGTCATCTCGGCGATGAGCCCGGGGCGGACCGAGTCGACGACCTCACCGGTGTTGCGAATGGTCTCGCCGGCGAAGAACTTGAAGATCTGGGAGGCGCGCAGCACCTCGCCCTTGGCTTCGGCGAGCTGTTTGCCCTCTTCCCGGGCGAGCAGATCGCCGAGTTCGTCGGCGCGTTCGGCGATGAGGCTGCCAGCCTTGTCGAGGATCGCGAATCGCTGCTGTGAACCGAGGTCCGCCCAGGCCGGGGCGGCAGCGCGGGCGGCATCGATCGCCGAGGCGACCGTGGCGGCATCCGCGCGGGCGTAGCGGCCGATCACATCGGAGGGATCCGACGGGTTCGTATTCGTCGACCGGTCGTCGCTGGGTACCCGGGCTCCGCCGATGAGGTTGTCGAAGACGGCGTCGGGCCCGTACTGGGTGGCTGATGTCTCGGCCATGGATACTCCTTTGTATGTATAGGGCTTGTGTGCAGGCAGGACTCAGGGGTAGAGGCGGACGACCGACCAGGCCGAGGCGTCATCGAGGTCGGCCGCGTCGTGACTGCTGTCGGCGCGGCGGAAGACCCACCGGTCGTGGAACCGGTTCTGCTGACCCTGCCAGAATTCGATCTCGAAGACGCGCACGCGGAATCCGCCCCAATGATCGGGCCGCGGCACGTCCTGACCCTCGAACTCGGCCGCCGCTGCATCGTATTCGGCCTGCATCTGCTCGCGGCTGGTCACCGGCTGGGACTGCTTCGACACGGTCGCCCCGATCTGCGATCCACGGGGGCGCACGGCGAAGTAGGCGTCCGAGTCCTCGGGGGCGGCCACCTCGGCGACACCGCGGATGCGGACCTGTCGTTCCATGTCCTGCCACGGGAAGTTCACGGCGATGCGGGGGTCGGCCCGCAGCTGCCGGCCCTTCGCGGAGTCGTAGTCGGTGAAGAACAGCAGTCCGCGCTCGTCGAGGCCTTTGAGCAGGACGATGCGCGAGCTCGGGCCCCATTCGTCCAGGGTCGAGACGGTCATCGCATTCGGTTCGCGGACATGGTCGGCCGCCTCGTCGTACCACTGGCGCAGAAGGTCCAGGGGTGCGGTGTCCGGGTGTTCGAAGACGGCTGAGTCATAGGACTTCCGGGTCTGCGGGAGACGATCGACGGGCTCACTCATGTCTTCACTCTACGACGCGGCACGGACACGAGTCAGCCGGGTCCCGCCTCGGCGGGCGATCGAGCCGGGTCCCGCCTCGGCGAGGGCAGTCGAGACTCGGAATGTCGAGACGGCACGTCCGTCACATGACGGACCGGTGCCAGGCGCCGGGCGGGCCCGCCGTAGAATGTCGAGCGTGACTGCGACGAATATTGAGATCCCGAAGAACCTCCTGCCCGCCGACGGACGCTTCGGGTCCGGCCCGGCCCGCATCCGCCCCGCCCAGATCGAGGCGCTGACCTCGGCCGCGACCGAGGTGCTCGGCACCAGCCACCGCCAGGCTCCGGTGAAGAACCTAGTCGGCCGCATCCGCTCCGGACTGGCCGAGCTGTTCAGCCTGCCCGAGGGCTACGAAGTGGTGCTCGGCAACGGCGGGTCCACCGTGTTCTGGGACATCGCGGCCTTCGGCCTCGTCCGCGAACGGGCCGCCCACGCGACCTTCGGCGAGTTCGGACAGAAGTTCGCGAAGGCCACCGACACCGCTCCGCACCTGAAGTCGTCCCTCGTCCTGGGCGCCGAACCTGGCACCGCTGCGATCCCGACACCGGAGGCCCTGGCTGCCGCTGGTCTCGTGGACTCCCCCGCCGAGGCGGCCACCGGAGAGTCCGCCGCCGACGTCTTCGCCTGGCCCCACAATGAGACCTCGACCGGTGTGGCCACTCGGATCGCACGTCCGACCGGGATCGCCGAGGATGCCCTCGTCGTCATCGATGCCACCTCAGGTGCCGGCGGACTGGCTGTCGACATCGCCGAGACCGACGTCTACTACTTCGCCCCGCAGAAGAACATGGGCTCCGACGGCGGACTGTGGGTGTCGATCATGTCGCCGCGCGCGATCGCCCGCGCGCAGGAGATCAAGGACTCCGGACGCTGGATCCCGACCTCGCTCGACCTCGTCACCGCGATCGAGAACTCGGCCAAGGACCAGACCTACAACACTCCGGCCGTCGCAACCCTGCTGCTGCTCGCCGAACAGATCGAGTGGATCAACGGCAACGGCGGTCTGTCCTGGGCAGCCGAACGGACCGCTGAGTCCTCCGGGCTCGTCTACGACTGGGCGGATTCCGCCGAGGCGGCCCACCCCTATGTTGCAGACGCTGCGGATCGTTCGTCGGTCGTGGCCACCGTCGATTTCGATGAGTCGGTGAATGCTGCTGCTGTGGCCAAGGTGTTGCGGGCCAATGGCGTCGTCGACGTGGAGCCCTACCGCAAGCTCGGCCGCAACCAGCTGCGCATCGCGACCTTCGTCTCCGTCGACCCCGACGATGTGCGGGCACTGCTTGCCTGCATCGACTTCGTCATCGACGCCCTCAAGTAGCGCAGAGCCGCGACCGGCGGCTGCGGACGCAACGCATACGCAAGTTTCCAGTGTCGGCCGCCAGCACCTCGGCCGCGCAACTCCTCCACTCAGTGCCATAACGACCCGTTGCAAAGGGGTGTTATGGCACTCAGTGCGTCGGATGCGTTTGCCGCGGTAGGAGAAGCCACTCCGAGGACGTATTGCCGCTACCGGTGACGGATGCATGCGCCACGGGCGGAACTTGGGGCATCCCTCACCCTTCGCGACAAAACACCCCACTGCAACGATGCAATTAAGCCCTAACGGTGACGGATGCTTGCGAGCCTCAGGCGAAGAAGTGGATGAGCACGCCGATGCCGAAGGTGATGCCGGCGAGCATCGCGAGGATGAACTCGATGCCCGCACCGAGGCCGATCGCCTTGATCGACTCCCAGCTGGAGTTCCACGCCGTCTTTCCGTCCTTGAGGCGGGAATACTCGGCGAGGTAGAGGCCGGCGACGAAGCCGATCGGCAGGCCCAGCACCGGAATGACGAAGAAGCCGATGACGGCGAGCACCCCGCCCAGCAGCACCGAGGAGTTCGGCACCTGCATGGACTTGAGTTTGCGGCCCGTGAGCACGAGCGAGGCACTCATCCCGGCCGCGACGAACACGGCGACGATGGCGAAGATGATCCACGCGGTCGGTCCGCCGATGATGATCGCCCAGGTGAGAACCGCGATGGCGATGAGGATCGACCCGGGCAGCACCGGCACGATGATGCCCAGGCAGCCGACGAGGATCGCCAGGCCGACGAGCACCGAGGTGATGATGTCAGTTGTCACAGTCCGTCCGTTTCCATTGCTCGACCCTCGAATCCCTCGCCGAGGCGGTCGATCGAAATTCTATGACACGAACCTCCGGGCCCGCCGAGTGCCAACCCCCGCAGAGTGCCGGCTTCCGCCCGACACCGCCCGAGGTCGAACTCCCACCTGCGGACAGTTGCCCCGCCCGCTCGAACCCGTCAGTGTCCGCTGCCGCCCGGCGGCCTGCCCTGATAGCTCATGTGCAGCCGGATCCGCGACTTCGGATCCCGGTGGAGGCGCAAGTCCTTGGCCATGATCATCCACAGCAGGCCCACGGCGAAGGCGATGATCCCCGAGGCGGCTCCGACGACGAGCGCCATCCGCGGTCCGAAGGCATCGGCGACCCAGCCGGCCAGGGGTGCCCCGATCGGGGTGCCGCCCATGACGACGGCCGCGTAGATGGCCATGACTCGGCCGCGGTAGTTCGGCGCGGTGGTCGTCTGCACATAGGCGTTCGCCGAGGTCATCATCGTCAGCGATGCGAAGCCGACGAACATCAGCGAGGCGGCGAAGAGATAGTAGTTGGGCATCAGCGATGCCACGCCGACGGCCACACCAAATCCGCCGGCGGCGCCGAAGATGAAGCGCAGGCGGGGCTTCTCCCGCCTGGCCGAGGCGAGCGCCCCGGTCACCGACCCGATGGCCATGACGGAGTTGAGCAGACCGAAGCCGCTGGCGTCCTTGCCGAATTCGATCTTCGCCATCGTCGCCGTGTAGATGTTGAAGTTGAATCCGAAGGTCGCGACGATGAACAGCACGACGAGCACGACCGTGATGTCCGGGCGTCTGCGCAGATACTTCAGTCCGCCGAGGACTCCGCCCTTGCCGCGCCGACCGGAAGGATGCAGATTCGACTTGTCGAGCCGGAGGAGCACGGTGAGCGTCGCCGCGAAGCCGAGTCCGCTGATGAGGAAGACGGGACCGGGCCCGATGACAGCGGTGAGCACACCGGCCACGGCCGGACCGATCATGCGGGCGCCGTTGAAGGACGCCGAGTTGAGGCTGACGGCATTCGGCAGCAGCTTCTCACCGACGAGTTCGGAGACGAAGGCCTGCCTGGCCGGGTTGTCCAGGGTCGTGAGCATCCCGAGCGTAAACGCGAGCACGTAGACGTGCCAGAGGACGATGACGTCGGTGATGGTGAGGACGAAGAGGACGAGTCCGATGAAGCCCAGCAGCGCCTGAGTGACCATGAGCAGACGCCGTTTGTCGAACTTGTCGACGAGGTTTCCCGCGAACGGGAACATGATCAGCTGCGGTCCCAGCTGCAGCGCCATGGTGAGACCCAACGCCGAAGCGTTGTTGTCCGTGAGCATGGTCAGGACGATCCAGTCCTGCGCCGTGCGCTGCATCCATGTCCCGGTGTTGGAGATCAGGGCACCGGCGAACCAGTGCCGGTAGTTCGGCTCCGACAGCGACCGGAACATCTGGGACATCGAGTGGTTCAGCCCTCCTGGAACTCGAGCTCGCCGGAGTAGTCGTCGACGACCGCTTCAGCAGGCTCGTTGTTCGGCCGTCTCACATCGGTCTCCGAATGCGCACCGCACCCGGATTCGAGTCCGACCACGCGGCCGTCGAACGGCGACCACGCATTGGCGCAGACCCCGAACTTCTGGCGCAGCGATCCGGCTATCGGCATGAGGTAGCCGCAGCTGCCGCAGTGCCCGGCCGCGCGTGAGGCGAACTCGCTGTCGGGTCCGGCATCCGATTCCGACCACCGGCTCGCAGCCGCGCTCAGCCCGTCGGAGGAGAGCACGCGTTCACGACCGAGACCGAATTCGAAGTTCTGGATCTGGTCGACGTTGTCCGCCGAATTGTCCTCGGTCTGCTGGAAGCCCGGCTGCAGGTTCGGATCCTGGTCGAGCTTCGGCAGGGTGTCGCGCGGGCCCATATCGCCGGGTTCGAGCCGTTCCTCCCACGGCACCCACTCAGGGGCGACGAGAGCATCGGGCCCGGGCAGCAGCGCGGTTTCGCAGACCGTGACCTTCTTCGCACGCGGAGCGCGGGCGAGCACGGCCACCCACCGCCAACCGCGGTAGGTCGGGTCGGTGCACACGAAGTAGTGGGTGACCAGGCGGGTCGCCTCGGCCACCGTGCCCAGGTGTTCGCCGACGACGGCAGTGCCGGCCACCTCGGTGATGGCGGTGCGGGCGATGTCGATCGCCGCGGCCAGCTGGGTGTCGAGGACGACCTTCTCCGTGCCCGATCGCGGACGACCGGTCTTCGATGCCTTCGCCGAGGCGGCCGTGCCGGAATCCGCGGCGACCGCACTTCCAGCGGCGGTCGATTCGCCCGCAGCGGTCGGCACATCGCTGCCCGGGGCCGCCTCGGTGGTCTGTTCGGCGTCGTTCTCGGCGGGCGCGGCGGTCTGCCGGGCCAGCCAATCACTGAACAGTGATGACATCAGGACTCCAAATCGTCGGCAATCGCCCGCAGCAGGCTGGCGACCTTGTTCCCATGGGTGGGGTCCGGGTAACGGCCGTGCTGCAGTCCGTTGTTGAGGTCATCCAAAACTTTGATGACATCTTCAACCATAACTGCCATGTCCACGGCCGGACGTCGGCGGGCCTTGGCGACTTTGCCGGGAGTGGTGATCGGGCGGGCCTTGAGCACCTGCGCTCCGCGGCGGGAATCGACGACATCGTATTCGAGCCGGGTGCCCTTGGTGACTTCGACTCCCTCGGGCAGCACGGAGGAATGGAGGAAGGCCTGCGAGCCGTCCTCGGCGATGACGAAGCCGAAGCCCTTGTCGGCATCGAACCATTTCACGCGTCCGGTGGGCATGATGTCCTTTCTGTCTGTTCGTACCCGTTGAAGCGGGCTGATCGTACGGTGCCCGCAGGTGCGGGCTGTGTGTCGGTCGGCTGCGGAGTCGGATTCCGCGGCCGGCAAGCAGGTCGGGTGGTGTGGTCGCAGTGCTCGTGTGCCCTCATCGCCGTCAGTCAGACCATGCCGACTGCGGGACCGAGGGCATCGCATCGGCGCTGTGATCCCTGGCTCTCACCTGTCCGTGGAGGTCACGTGCAGGGTGGCGGTGAGCACCTTGTCCGCGGCGGGAGATCACGGGGGCGTACGCGATTGGGTGGTCGGCCGCCTCGGCGAGGTGGGGATCCGCACCATTCGATCACACTGTGCGGGTGGGGCTCATGCCCGTACCCGAACCTGCGGGGTGAGGCATGAGTGATGGTTTCAGCGGTGGCCCACCCCGGTCTGTCTGCGTCGGATGGCGGCTCGGATCATGGCCACGCAGGCGAGGATGACGGCGATGGGCACGAGGATCATGGGCAGGTAGGTCAGCAGCGGACTGGGCGTGAGTCCCATCCAGGCCTGGCCGAGGACGCCGATGAGGCCGAGCGCCCCGATGGCTGCGGCGGCAACCGCGGCGACGACGATGGTCGTGTCGACTCGAGTGGCTGACAATGCGCGTCCTTCCGTCCGATCTCTGATCCTTCTCTGCGCCTCCATTGTACCCCTCGCGATAGACTGATCTGCGATGTCAATGACCTTCAGCCAGTGGCTGTCCCACAGTGCAGATGCCGACTTCGAGTCCTTCGTCCGGACTCGACGCGACCTCCTCCAACCCGAGTCCCCGACGATGGCGGCCCTGGCCGCGGCCGCGTCCTCGCGCATCGGGGTCTCCCGCGGCATCGAAGCTCTCGATGCGCAGTCGCTCGAGGTCTTCATCGCCTTGGCCAAGGCGGCCCGGACGACGCCGGAGATCAAGATCACCGGCAATCCGCATATCGATCCCGCCCTCGCCGAGGAGGCCCTGCCCCGACTGCGCGACCTCGGCCTGGCATGGCCTGCCGGTGGGGATGCCGATGCGGGTGGGTCTGGTGGATCTGCGGGGTCTGGCGGGTCTGCTGGGTCTGCGGTTGGGGGCGTGTGGAAGATCCAGTCCGAGGCCATCACTCTGCTGCCCACCTCGGCGGCCGAATCCGCCCGAGCCTATCCCTGGCAGATCGACCCCTCATCGATCGATTCGAGCACGGCCGCGATCGGTCAGCCGCTCATCCACAACAGCGAACAGGCCGCCGTGGCCGAGGTCATCTCATCTCTGCGCGGCCTCGTCGATGAGCTCGCCGCCTCCCCGATCTCCCGGCTGACCAGCGGCGGCATCTCGAAACGGGACGTCTCCCGACTCGCCCGCACCCTCGAACTGGGTCTTGAGCAGACGATCACCCTGCTGCAGGCGGCGAAATCGCTGCACCTCATCGGCATCCTCGACGATGCGCTCGATCCGCAGTGGACAGCCGCCGACGATGCCGATTCCGCCCTCGCCGGCGATCGTGCCGAACTGTGGGCGGCGCTGATCGGGGCGTGGCTGCGCGATCTGCTCGACGTCACGCAGCTGGCGGCGGGGGCGAGCGAGAACGAACGCCTCACGGTGCTCGCTGCTCCGAAGAAGTCCCTGTTCAAGGGCTACGGGCTGTCGGTGCCGGCGATGCCGCTGCTGCGCTTCGCCGTGCTCTCCGTCCTCCATGACATCGGTCTGGGGTCGGCACGGTCGGCCGGGTGGATCCATGCCGAGGTGCTGCGTCGGCATCCGCTGCTGCCGGCGCACGAATTCGCGATGACCGAGGCCGTTCTCCACACCTGTGTGAGTTTCGGGTTGGCGACGACTCCGCTGCAGGAGCCGGATCATTTCGGTCCGAGCCGGTTCGGACTCCGTCTGGCCGCCGGACTGGATCGGGTGATGGCCGAGCATGCCGAGCAGGACCCCTCGATCCTGCCGTTGGGTGTCTCCGCCGATGCCCTGACAGTGCCCGGCGATGTCATCGCCGCGGTCACCGAGGGGCTGGGGGCCGAGGTCGACACAGTGCTCATCCAGTCCGATCTCACCGCCGTGGCCACCGGCCCGATCGAACCACGGGTCCACCGTATTCTGCGCAAGTATGCCGTCGTCGAGGCACGCGGCCAGGGCACCGTCTATCGCATCGACGCCGAGACCATCGAAGACACCATGCAGTCCGGGACCACCCCGGAGGAGGCCTTGGCCGAACTTGCAGGCATCAGTGCCGAAGAGCTGCCGTCGACCTTGGAATTCCTCGTGCAGAACACGGCCTCGAAGCTGCGCCGGGTGCGGGTGGCAGGGGCCCGGGCGGTGCTCATCGTCGACGACCCGGTCGACCTCGATGTCATCCTCTCCGATCAGGCGATGATGCCGGCCGGTCTCGAACGTCTGGCCCCGACCGTGGCGATCGCCCAGCTGGGCCCGGAGCGGACGATGCATCTGCTCGAGGCCGGGGATCATCATGCTCTGCTGCATTCGGCGGCCGGACCGGTGCGCAAACGTCGGGTGATCACCGAATCGGAACCCGAGGTCAGCGTGAGGCGACGTCCCCGGGTCAGCGACGGCCACCTCGGCGAATATATTCGGATCCTGCGGTCCGCACCGGCGGCGACCGCCCAGGTGAGCACGGATGAGCCTTTAGGGCATATGGATCGGCTGCGGGAAGCGGCGGAGGAGAAGCGTCGCGTGCTCATCCGGATCGCGGATTCCCACGGCAAGGAACGGACGATCGAGATGCTGCCGGCCACCCTCAACGCCGGCCGCGTCCGCGGAGCGGTGACGACCACCGGCGCCGAGGCTTCCCTGTCCGTCGCCCGCATCGTCTCCGTCGACCCCTCCCCCTAATTGCTACCTGACGGGGGCCCAGCAACCTGGCGCGAGGTATCAGGGCCCCGTCAGGTAGCTCGGAGCGGGAACAATCGAGGTGATGGACGTGTTGTGTCCTCTGGTGTCATCACACTTCGGGAAGGGAAGTATTGAATGAATGGTCCGTTGATCGTGCAGTCCGATCGGACTGTGCTGCTGGAATCGGGACATCCTCTGGCCGTCGAGGCGGCCGTGGCGATCGCCCCGTTTGCGCAGCTGTCACGGACCCCGGAGTACATCCACACCTATGAGATCACTCCGCTGGGGCTGTGGAACGCTCGCGCCAGCGGCCATGATGCCGAATCCGTCGTCGATGTGCTCCTCGAATTCGCGAAGTACCCGGTCCCGCATGAGCTCCTCGTCGACATCGTCGACATCATGGACCGCTTCGGTGTCCTCACCCTCATCGACCACCCGATCCACGGCTTGACCCTGACCTCGACGGAGACGGGACTGCTCGATGAGCTCGTCGGTCAGCCCGACCTCGTCGGCAAGTTCGGCAAACGCATCGATGCCGAATCCGTCCTCGTCCACCCCTCCGAGCGCGGCGAACTCAAACACGCCCTGCTGCAGCTGGGCCACCCGGTCTCCGACCACGCCGGCTACGTTGACGGCGAAGCCCACGAGATCTCCCTGTCCGATGATGCCCACGGCGGGCAGTGGCATCTGCGCGACTATCAGAAGCAGGCGATCGACCAGTCGCTGTCCGGTGAGTCCGGGGTCGTCGTTCTGCCGTGTGGTGCGGGGAAGACGGTCGTCGGTGTGGCCACCATGTCTCGGGTGCAGACGACGACGCTCATCCTCGTGACGAACTCGGTCTCGGCCAAACAGTGGAAGGACGAGATCCTGCGCCGCACCACCCTGACCGAAGACGAGGTCGGCGAATATTCGGGATCGACGAAGGAGATCCGCCCGATCACCATCGCCACCTACCAGGTGCTCACCACCCGGAGGAAGGGCTCGTATCTCCACCTCGAGCTCCTCGATGCCAAGGACTGGGGCCTGGTCATCTACGACGAGGTGCACCTGCTGCCGGCGCCGATCTTCCGGCTGACCGCAAGTCTGCAGGCTCGCCGTCGCCTCGGCCTGACCGCGACGCTGGTCCGTGAGGACGGACGCGAAGACGAGGTGTTCTCCCTCATCGGACCCAAGCAGTACGAGGTGCCGTGGAAGGAGCTCGAACGACTCGGCTATATCGCCTCGGCGGCCTGCCATGAGGTCCGCGTCCGGCTCGACGGCGGAACCCGAACCGCGTATGCCCGCGCCGACGGGGAGGACCGGTACCGGTTGGCCGCGACATCGGATGCGAAGCTGCCGATCGTCTCCGAGCTCGTCGCCGATCATCCTGATGCCCAAATCCTCGTCATCGGTCAGTACCTCGACCAGCTCGAGGAGATCGGAGCCGAACTCGGTGCGCCCGTGCTCACCGGGCAGACCCCGGAATCGGTGCGCCAGGAGCTCTTCCGCGAGTTCCGGTCCGGGGAGATTCCGGTGCTCGTCGTCTCGAAGGTCGCGAACTTCTCAGTGGATCTGCCGGCCGCCTCGGTGGCGATCCAGGTCTCCGGAGCGTTCGGGTCCCGGCAGGAGGAGGCTCAGCGCCTCGGACGGATCCTGCGTCCGAAGGAAGACAAGGGTTCGGCCACGTTCTACACGGTCGTCGCCGCCGATACCGTCGATGAGCATTTCGCGGCTCAGCGCCGCCGCTTCCTCACCGAACAGGGCTACAGCTACAGCATCGAAGTCCGCTGACTCTCCCCTCAATTGCTACCTGACGGGGGCCCAGCAACCTCGCGCGAGGTGGCTGGGCCGATCCTTCTATGTCTGTCAAGCCGGCGTGGGAATTGTTTCTAGCCCGTTGAGAATCTTGAAAACTCGACGCGCGAGATACCATTTGAGCTTGCGCTTGAGTTCCCTCTTCGACTTCTTCGTCGGGTCCTCACCAAAGCGCTGGGCAACATAATCCCTGGTTCTCTCATCGTGGATCATCCGGTTCGTGATCACCGTGTGCAGGGCCCGGTTCAACTGCCGATCCCCACCCCTGTTCAACCGGTGTCGTTGCGTGTTGCCCGACGAAGCAGGGATCGGATTCGCCCCTGCCAGGGCTGCGAACGCAGCCGCGTTACGGACTCGTCCCGGATGCGACCAGGCGGTGAAGAACACCGCGGCAGTGAACGTACCGATCCCGGGTTCGGCCAGCAAGACTGCCGCCGGACTGGCCTCAACAAGTTCAGCGAGCTTGTCATGGTTGTCCTGCAGATCGTCATCAAGATCGAGGACGCGTTGAGCTAAACGGACCGCTTCGTCCCGGGACGTGGCCAGGCCGATGTCTTCCTTCCTCGACCGCCACTTCGAGATCTCGACGAACTGGGCATCGGTCAACGAGTTACGGGCATCAATTCCCAGAGCGACAGTGCGCACCAACGCGGTCAGGGAGTTGATCATCCGGGTCCGTTCGGTGGTCATCGCGTCCCGGGCTGCCAACAGCACGCGCAGGCCCTGGCGGACTCCTTCGCCTTGGCGTGGCCACCGCAGCTGGTCGGTGTGTAGCGCCAGCACGGACTTCGCGATCCGGTAGGAGTCGAGCTCATCGCTCTTACCCACGCCGTACCGGGCTTTGGCATCCATGCGCCCAGCTTCGACCACGGGGTATTCGGTCGTGGCGATATGACCGGTCAGCACCGCCCCGTAGGATGCGGTTCCTTCCACGACCCACAGGGTGTCGAGGTCACCTTTCGTCCACCGGCCTGCCCAGGTCAGGGCCCGTTTGATGCCGGCCCGAGATGTCGGGAAGCTGCCGGTAGCCACGAGGATGCCGGTGTTGGTGATGATCGTGTAGACGTGTTTTCTGGCGTGTGTATCGACGCCGATGAAGAAGTTGTATAAGTGCGCGACAATGGACATAGCGGTTCGAAGCTCCCTGTTTGACCGATAGGTTGTGCGGCCGCTTGCGGCCGGTACCGGTCCGGGATGAGGTCACTTCGGAACAACACTGTGATGAGTCACGCCCCGGCAAGGGGCGGACAGCCTTCTGATCAAGTTACCGAGGTGGGCCGAGTCGGTGCCGGCCGCACCACCCATGTGATCGGACAAATCGGCCCGAAGACACCACCAAAAGGGGGTGGGTCACCGCCAGGTTGAGTCACGATCACGGGGTGGAGAGGCCAGCACCTACTCTGCCAGCCGGTCCCAGACCAGCCACTACCAAGACTCACAGCCGTCAGGTAGTTCGGGGAGACTCACCTCCGGTCGCGAACCACTCGGCCTTCGTCCCAGACCGGTGTTGTCGACTCATAGACTTCGCCGTCGGCCCCGAAGACGAGGAACCTGTCGAAGTCACGAGCGAACCAGCGGTCGTGAGTGACTGCCAATACCGTCCCATCGAACGATTGCAGCGCAGTCTGCAATGCCTCAGCGGAGACGAGGTCGAGGTTGTCGGTGGGTTCGTCGAGCAGCAGAAGGGTTGCGCCCGCGAGCTCGAGCAGCAGGATCTGAAAGCGCGCCTGCTGTCCGCCCGAGAGCGAATCGAAGGACTGTTCTGCAGCACCGGCCAGCTCGTAGCGGGCAAGTGCCCGCGAAGCCGGTTCTCGCGGCAGGCCTGCTCGATGTTCGTCCCCGCGGTGGAGGATGTCGAGCAGGGTCCGCCCGCGCAGATCCGGGCGGCCGTGCGTCTGCGCGAACCAGCCGGGGCGCACGCGGGCTCCGAGTCGCACTGTTCCGTCGTGGGCGACGGGTGCGATGTCGATGTCAGAGACCGGGCGGTGCTCGGGTTCGGGGTCGCTGCCGCCGGCTGCGAGCAGTCTCAGAAAGTGGGACTTTCCCGAACCGTTCGATCCGAGTACGGCGATCCGATCCCCGTAGTGGACTTCGAGGTCGAACGGCAGCATGAGGTCGGTGAGTTCGAGCTCATCGGCGACGATCGCGATCTTGCCCGTGCGTCCACCGCGCAGACGCATTCCGAGGTTCTGTTCACGCGGAATGGCTTCGGGCGGGCCGGCGGTCTCGAAACGCTCGAGACGAGTCTGCGCGGCCCGGTACCGCGAAGTCATGTCCGAGTTGTAAGCGGCCTTCTGCTTGTACATCTGCACCAGCGACCGCAGCTTCGCGTGCTCCTCGTCCCATCGCCTGCGCAGCTCCTCGAGCCGTTCGAACCGGTCCGACCGGGCCGCGTGGTAGGTGCCGAATCCGCCCGGGTGCACCCATGCTGTGTTCCCCGCCGCGGAGAGCTCGACGGTGATGATCTGCGTGGCCGCCTGTGCAAGCAGCTCACGATCGTGGGACACGAAGAGGACGCTCTTGTCCGTGTCCTTGATCTCGGCTTCGAGCCACCGCTTTCCCGGGACATCGAGGAAGTTGTCGGGCTCGTCGAGGATGAGGATGTCATCGGGTCCGCGCAGGAGCGCTTCGAGCACGAGTTTCTTCTGCTCCCCTCCCGACAGGGTGGTGATCTTACGGTCCCGGCAGCGGTCGTACGACATTCCCAGCGCCGAGGTGGTGCAAGTGTCCCACAGCACCTCGGCGTCGTATCCGCCCACGTCCGACCAATCGTTGATCGCCGTGGCGTAGGCCATCTGCACAGCCGTCGACTCGCTCTCGGGTCCGAGCAGCTTCTCTTCGGCCCGACGCAGATTCGCCGCCGCACGACGGATCGGCTTCGGAGCCAGTTCCTCGAGCGCCTCGGCGACGGTATCGGCGGAGATGAACTGACGCATCAATCCGATGCTGCCGGTATGCGAAACAGCTCCCTCATCAGGGACGAGCTCACCGGTGAGGATCCTCAGGAGGGTGGTTTTGCCGGCACCGTTGGCTCCGATGAGCGCGGATTTGGCCCCGTCCCCGACGCGAAACGACACCGATCCGAGCAGAGGCCTGCCGTCGGCGAGGGTGTAGGAGACATCGTTGATCTCGATATGGCCCATGTGGTCAACCTATCAACATCTCTTAACATCGCAGATGTCTTCGAGCTACCTGACGGGGGCCCAGCAACCTGGCGCCAGGTTGCTGGGCCCCCGTCAGGTAGTAATTACGTGGTGATGAGGGAGGGTTCGGACTTGGCGACCACCTCGCGGCGGGCGACGCGGCGGGCCAGGCGGGACTCGCCCCACTTGATGAAGCCGACGCCGCCGAGGATGAAGACTCCGCCGAAGAGCTGGATCGGGGCGGGCATCTCGAAGAGGACCAGCCAGGCGACGATGACGGAGAACGGGACCTCGACGAGGTTGACGAACGATCCGACCGTCGCCCCGACATAGCGCAGACCGAGGATCCCGGTGATGTAGGCGCCGACCGTGAAGACGACGATCATCGCCATCGGCACGACCCACGACATCGACACCCCGCCGAAGTCGACGTCCGCCGTCACCGCGTTCCACGGCATGATGCCGGCGAGCACGATGGCCGACATCGCCAGCGCCCCGATGCCCATGCCCAGACCGGTCAGCGCGACCGGTGGGATCGTGATCGTGTCCTTCGCTGAGACAAGGAAGTAGCTGGCCAGGCAGACCGCGGCAGCCATCGCCATGACCACGCCGAAGATGCTGATCGACGATCCGCGCAGGTTGAGCACGAGCAGGAGCCCGATCATCGAGACGACGACCCCGATGAATGTCACGGTCGCCGGCCGGGTCCGCGTTCGCGCCCAGATCCAGAAGACGATGAGCATCGGCGCGGTCATCTCCAGCAGCAGCGCCACAGCCACGGTGAGGTGTTCGACGGCGACGAAGTAGAACCCCTGGACGCCGGCCATCGAGACCAGGCCGTAGGTGACGACGGTGCGCCAGTGCGTGAGCACTTCGCCCCAGCGTCCGCGCAGAGCGATGAGGGTGGGGATGAGCAGCAGGACCGCGGAGCCGGCCAAGCGGATGAGCACCACCGCCCCCGGCGTCCACCCGATTGCGTACATCGTCTTCGCGATCGGCCCCGACACTGCGAAGAAGAACGCGGAGGCAAGAGTGAGCAGGAACCCTGCGATGACGGTGCGATTCATTCCTGACCTCCTGATGTGGTGAAACGTTGAGTGGCCTACGAGGACAGACGTCCCCGAGGTGGTGGTGCGGTGTTGAGTTGACAGTGCGACGCTGAGCGGATGGCGCGGTGGCGGATCATCCCCTCGCCGAGGCGGCCCGACGGCTGCTGGTTTCAGTATCGACCCTGAATTTGAAATGGGTCAAGTGCATTTTGGTCCTTACATCCTGTGGCAGAATGTCATTCACCATGGCTTTCATCTACGACATTCGCGCGAACCTCACGATGCTCGTCGACCTCCTCAACACCTCCGGCGACATCACGGACGGCGGTGACGAACTGACGACAACCGCGAAACTCCGCGAATTCGCGGCCCGGCACGACTTCTCCGGACCTTTGACCGCCACCAGAAGCGACGTCGACGAGACCCTGGAACTGCGCCGCAGATTCGCCGCAGCACTGGATGCGAGCATCGACGCCGAGACCGACGACGAGGTCGAAGCGGGGACGATCGCGGTCGTCGATGAGATCAATCTCACACTGAGCGACTCGGGGTCAGTGCCGCAATTGGTCAAACACGACCATTGGGACTGGCACCTGCACGCGACCGGCGCTCAAGCCAGCCTGGCCGACCGAGTGGCCGCCGATGTCGCTCTGGTCCTCATCGACCTCATCCGCTCCGGCGATCTCGACCGTCTCGGGCGCTGCGCCGCCGAGGACTGCCGCGCCTACCTCGCCGACTTCAGCCGCAATCGCTCGAAGCGCTTCTGCGATACCGGCAGCTGCGCCACCCGCACACACGTCGCGGCTTTCCGCGCCCGCCACTCCGACGCCGACTCCCACATCTGACCCGAGGAGCCGCCCATGTCGCTTCAGCCCTTGCGCATCACCGCCGGACGCAAGCTCGCCGCCGGCATTGCAGGCATCATCACCATGTCGGCCACGCTGACGTCGGGCTTCGCCATTGCGGTGCTGTCATTCCTTCCCGCGGATCCCGGAGGGCTGCTGAGCGAAAAAGTCGTCTTCAGCGCCCTCGCCGTCATCGTAGCCCTCGTCTCTGCCGCCATCAGCTTCCTGCTCGTACTCGCGGCCCTCGGCCGCTTCCGCACCGGCGGCAGCCTGTCCAGGTTCTTCCGATACCAGCTGGCGGCACTCGGGGCCGGCGGCGGGCTCGGCCTCGGCTTCGTTCCCACCATGACAGACGCGGCTCCGATCTGGTGGGTGGTTGCAATCGCCGCCGGCCTCGGACTCATCGCCGTCTCCCTGCTCGCATTCCGTAAGGCCCGTTATCCGATTCTCGACCGCCCTCCCTGCCCCAATGCAGCCTTGGCCGAAGGCAGCGTTATCGACTACTGGTCCGGTTCCTCGGCAAGAGCACCGAGCCTGACCGTGGTTCACTTCGTCGATAACAAGGGCCGGGACCGCTGGGCCCGTCACCTCGTCCAGCAGGACCCGTCACTACGAGGCACTGTCGGCCAGGTGATCTATGACCGCCACCGCCCCGAGCGGGTTCGGCGCTTCGCCGTCACCCGGCAGCTCTTCGACCTCCGCCCGCCGCGTGAGATCCGAGAGAATCCGACATCCCGGTCGGGCACCGTCTTCCCAATGCCACCCGACCCTCGCCCGCCGCGCCCATACTGAGCCGAACCCGCCCTACCCACACCCGCCCCGACGATCGTTTCTGAACGCAAACTGGTCGCGACCACATTTTTCACTGAAATCAGGCCTTCATTCCTGAGAGCGAATACCCGATCCAGGACTAAAAAGGACTTTCCTGAGAGTTTTCCAGTGACGCATGTCACATTTGCATTCAGCTGACCTCCAGCCCACTCCCAGAATCGGGTCCCAGACTGGAGCCATGACTACAGCACAGAACGACACCGACATCGAAGCCACCCTGCTCGTTGTCGATGATGAGCCCAATATCCGCGAACTCCTGTCCACCAGTCTCCGCTTCGCCGGCTTCGACGTCGTCTCCGCCGCCAACGGCGCCGAGGCGCTGCGCCTGGCCGAGCAGACCGACGTCGACCTCCTCGTCCTCGACGTCATGCTCCCGGACATGGACGGCTTCACCGTCACCCGCCGACTGCGCCAGATCGGTATGAACGCCCCCGTCGTGTTCCTCACCGCCCGTGATGACACCTCGGACAAGATCACCGGTCTGACCGTCGGCGGTGACGACTATGTGACGAAGCCCTTCAGTCTCGAAGAGGTCGTCGCCCGCATCCGCGCCGTCCTCCGCCGCACCCGCAATCTCGAGGACGAAGAAAACGCCGTCATCGTGGCGGGCGACCTCGAACTCGACGACGATACCCATGAGGTCCGCCGCTCCGGCATCCTCATCGACCTCTCCCCCACCGAGTTCAAGCTGCTGCGCTACCTCATGCTCAACACGAACCGCGTCCTGTCGAAGTCGCAGATCCTCGACCACGTGTGGGAATACGACTTCGGCGGAGACACCGGAATCGTCGAGTCCTATATCTCCTACCTGCGCCGCAAGATCGACGTCACCCCGGAGACCGATGCCGCCGGCCACCCCGTCGAGATGGAGTGGACACCGATGATCCAGACCAAGCGCGGGGTCGGCTACATGCTGCGCACACCGGAATCCAAGTAGTCGTCCATGCAAGGACGATAGATTACATACGTGGCAATAGAATCCCGTCCCTCCCGTCCCGGCTTCTGGGAAGAATGGTCTCTGACCACCAAGCTGCTGGCCATCATGATGCTGCTCATGCTGCTCGTCCTCACGGGGACGAGCGCTTGGGTGTTGGAGAACCTGCGCGACAGCCTCGTCCAGCGCACCGATGAACGACTCATCAGCGCCTCCGAGACCCTGGCGAAGCAGGCCTACCAAGATGTGTTCCAGAAGGCCGAACTCCAGTCCGGGGACGACGACGCCGAGGATGCGCCGTCGTCGACGACGATCGATTCGAATTCCTGGGATCAGCTCAAGAGCCTCCTGCCGGGCGGATTCTATGTGCAGTTCTACAACACGGACGGGGATCCGATCCGCGACCCCGTCGCCCCGGAGCCGCAGAACCATCCGATCCTGCCGAAGATCAACGAGAAGGAAGTCTATTCGCGCGGCGGCGAGCCATTCACCGTCGCCGGAACGAGTTCGCAGTGGCGGGCCCGGGCGATGAAGGTGAAGAACACCGACGTGCTCGTGTCCATCGCGGTGCCTTTCGACCGCGAAGTCGACAACATCAACGAGCGGGCCCGGAACACGATGATCGGCATCGGCCTGTTGGCCCTGGCGATGGTCGCCGGAGTCGGCTATTGGGCGATCAACAACACGTTCCGGCCGCTGCGCGATATCGAGAAGACCGCCTCCCGCATCGCCGCCGGAGACCTGTCCCAACGTGTGCCCAGCTATCCGCGCAACACCGAGCTCGGGCGGCTGTCGGCGGCACTGAATACGATGCTCGGGCGCATCGAGGACTCCTTCGACGGGCAGACCCGCTCGGAGAAGCGCATCCGCCAGTTCGTCTCCGACGCCTCGCACGAGCTGCGCACGCCCCTGGTCACGATCCGCGGTTATGCGGAGCTGTACCGGCAGGGTGCGATCACGAAGTCCGAGGACGTCGCCAATGCGATGGAGCGGATGGAGTCCGAGGCCAAGCGCATGGGCGTCCTCGTCGACGATCTCGTCGTCCTGGCCAGGCTCGACGAGCAGCGTGCCGCCGAGATCGGTCCGGTCGATCTGCACAAGGTCGTCCGCGATGCCGCCGCCGATGCCGCGGCACAGGCCCCGGACCGCGATATCAGCTTCATCGGACTCGACGGTGAGGACGCCCAACCCGTGCCGATGATCCGCGGCTCCGAATCGAAGATCCGCCAGGTCATCGTCAACCTTGCCGGCAACGCCGTGCGGCACACCCCCGAGCACGCGGCGATCGAATTCGCCGTCGGCGTCGTCGGTCTCCCCGAGTCCGTCGACCCCGATTCCGCGGACACCGGCGAGATCCGCGAGGGCGGCGCCCGCGGCCAGAACGGTCGCAATGGTGCGAAGAGCGGGGCGAAGGACAAACCCCGTGAACGCGGGTTCGTCACCGGAGGGGTCCGCATCTTCCGCCGAGGCGACTCCGCCGGACACGACCAAACCGACACCCAACCGACCCCCCGGACCGCTGCACAGTCCCCGACCAAGCCCGACCGTCAGGTGGGTCCCGAGAGTCCCGCCGCGAATGCGGAGCGGGGAGAGGGGCAGCACAACGGGCAGCTCAGGACACCGTCCAGATCACAGTCGGCGCAACCCACCGGTCCTCAGAATTCCGGATCGCAGAGTGGGGCAGCGGCCGATTCTCCGGCTATGTCTCAGTCCGATTCATCGACCGACCCCCAGTCCGGTTCGCAGTCCAAGGCTCCCGAGCCGGCGAACATCGTCCCCGATGTCACGGCGGCCGGATCGATCACGGTCGATGAGTCACTGCGAGGATTCCCCAACGGCAGGGTCCGCTTCGAGGTCAGGGACCACGGTGACGGTATCGACCCCGAGGTGGTTCCGCGCATCTTCGAGCGCTTCTACCGCCTCGACGTGTCCCGGACCAGGGACACCGGCGGGTCCGGGCTCGGCCTGTCGATCGTCAAGGCGATCGTGGAGAACCACCATGGTGCGATCTCCGTCCACGAAACTCCGGGCGGCGGTGCGACGTTCCGCATCGACCTGCCCATCTCCGACAACGGCGAAACCACTGCGGACACGCGAAAGGATGAGCGATGAACGAGAACACCGACCCTCAGAATCCGGATGAGGTGTCCCGCAGCTCCCGATCGGATGATCAGACACCGCCTCCGTCGGGGAATCAGGGCAGCGGTTCCGCCGGCGGGGGACGTCGCAGCCCATCGGCCGGTGGCTACCGCGGGTCCGGAGCCGAGGTTCCGCGCACCTTCCCGTCCCAGCCCAACGGTCCTGCACGCGTCAGTCCACCGGTCGCACCGCCGGAGAGACGCCCCGACGTTCCGTCGACTCAGGCGCAGAACCCTGTGGACGGATCCCCTCACCGAGGAGGCTCTCCCTCCCAGCAGCCGTCGCCGTATCAGCCGAACGGGCAGCAGCACTCTTCGTACCAGCCAGGCAGCCAACAGCAGGGCGGCCAGCAGGGACACCAGAGCGCCCACGGCAATTACGGCAGCCAATCGCAGCCGGGTCGGCAGAACGTCCAGCCGAATCAGACTCAGCACCCGTCCCCGTACGGGCAGCACCAGCAGAATGGTCCGCAGTCGTATCAGGGCCAGAACAACGCCGGACAGAGCAGCACCGGCTCGACCGCTGACGGCTCCGGTCCCTCGGCAGCAGTCGGCGCCACGGCGGGAGCCGGAGCAGCAGCTGCTGGCGTTGGGGCTTATCAGGCCGGGGTGAACTCTCAGCAGACAGGTTCCGCCGGCTATCCAGCCGCTCCTGGCCACCCGAACGGCCCCCAGAACCCGCAAGGTCCCGGGTACCCGAACGCTCCGGGCCAACAGCCTGGTTCCGGTCAGCAGGTCGCTTCGAACCCTCAGAACGCTCCCGGCCAGCCGACCGCCTCCAATGCCTACTCGGCGGCACCCGGCTCTGTCCCCTATTCCTCGGAATTCTCGGCCGTCGGTTCCCAGCCCGGACCCGGTGGGCCGGGGAATCCCAACGGTCCCGGTGGTCCGGTCGGACCGGACGGGTTCGGTCCGTACGGAGCTCAGCAGCCGCCTCGGCGAGAGAAGAAAGGACCCGGTTGGGGCGCGACGATCGCGATCGGCCTGGTGGCCGCGCTCCTCGGTGGGGCTCTCGCTTTCGGCGGAAACTATGCGCTCTCGTCGCTGCAGAACGACGAACCGCGCAAGGTCGCCGAGGAGACGATCGAGACCCCCGATTGGACGCAG
Organism: Brevibacterium sp. OS20; assembly: GCF_056837565.1. Taxonomy (NCBI): domain Bacteria; kingdom Bacillati; phylum Actinomycetota; class Actinomycetes; order Micrococcales; family Brevibacteriaceae; genus Brevibacterium; species Brevibacterium sp. OS20. The sequence continues at coordinate 3,299,448 of NZ_CM166367.1, forward strand.
GTCGCAGAGAAGACCTCCGACAGCGTGATGTCGATCCAGGTCGGCACTCGAGGCCAGGTCCAGGGGCTCGGCTCGGGCGCGCTGTACGACGATCAGGGCCACGTCATCACGAACAACCATGTCGTCGCGCCGGCGGACACCCCCGACGGCGAGATCGCCGTGACCATGAAGAACGGCGAGACGACGGAGGCGAAGATCGTCGGCCGCGATCCCTCGACCGATATTGCCGTCATCAAGCTCGAGCAGGTGCCCGACGGGGTGAAACCGTTGGTCATCGGCGATTCGAAGAAGCTGACCGTGGGCGACCCCGTGATGGCCCTGGGCAACCCGCTCGGCCTGGCCAACACCGTGACCACCGGCATCGTCTCCGCGCTCGACCGTCCGGTATCGACGGAGAACATCGGCGACGATGCCTCCTCGCAGGAGAAGGAGATGACGATCACGAACGCCATCCAGACCGATGCGGCGATCAACCCCGGCAACTCGGGTGGACCGCTGGTCAATGGTGATGGCCAGTTCATCGGCGTGAACTCGGCGGCCGCATCGCTGAGCCAGGGCGAGGGAGGTCAGTCCGGGTCGATCGGCATCGGATTCGCGATCCCCGCGAACCAGGCTGTGATGATCGCCGATCAGCTCATCTCCTCCGGCAAGGCCCAGCATCCGTTCCTCGGCATCACTCTCACCGACGGGCACATCAACAGCGGCGGGATCAGCCGAGGCAGCGCCAAGGTGCAGTCCGTGGCCGGTGGGTCTCCCGCGGCCAAGGCCGGAGTCAAGGACGGAGACGACATCGTCGAGGTGGCCGGAACCAAGGTGAACAATGCCATCGCCCTGCGTGCCCTCGTCCGCGCTCAGCCGGTGAACACCCCGGTCGAAGTCACCGTGGTCCGCGGCGGGAAGGAACAGAAGCTCGACGTCACGCTCGTGCTGCAGTAGGCACGTCGCCGAGTCGGTCCGCTGGCTCAGCGGTCAGCCGCCCGAACGTTCACCACTCGAGCGTCCGCGCGTGGGGATCCCGTCGTGACTCAGCCACCTGGAGGGTGTGGACAGCCGAACGCTGTCCACACCCTCTTTCCGTGCTCTTCCCCTCCTCTGTCGAGTCAGCCGACACTGATGTCGTCTCGCCCGACCGCGGCGGAACGTCTCTGACCAAGAGGAGTGATGATGAGTTTCGAAGTTGACGCCGAACGCGTCCAATCCGCTGCCACAGCCGCCGCGAACACCTCCCGCAATCTCGTGTCCGAATCCGACACGATGATGCGCAATCTGCTCGCCCTCCAGGAATGCTGGCGCGGCAGTGCGGCCCAGAATTTCCAAGCCGTGGTCAACCAGTGGGAGCGTGCGCAGAAGCAGCTCATGGAATCGCTCAACTCCGTCCACGGAGCGCTCCACACCGCGGCCCGGCAGTACTCCGAAGTCGAGGCGGCGAACTCGCGTCTCTTCGCCCCCTGAGCCGATCGGATTCGAGCGCCGGGACCTCTGCCGCTCATCCCCGAGTTTCTGCGGCCGGGATCTGTTCGTTCTCGTAGTCGGCGTCTGGCAAACTATCAGCCTTTCTCAGTAGACTTGAGAGCGATAGTTCGCGGCGGTGTTGGCCAAGAATCTCCGGACCGGAGTGGATCGGGTTGGCAGCGTCGGGTCAAACCAATGCAGGAGTCGACTACGGATGAGTATCTTCCAACGGATCGCGACGATCTTCGGTGCCAAGGCCAACAAAGCTCTGGATAAGGCCGAAAACCCCAACGAAACCCTTGACTATTCGTACCAGAAGCAGCTGGAGCTGCTGCAGAAGGTCCGTCGTGGTGTTGCCGATGTCGCCACCAGCCGCAAGCGCCTCGAGCTGCAGATCAACCAGCTCGAACAGCAGCAGAACAAGCTCTCCGGTCAGGCCGAGAAAGCCATGCAGATCGGTCGTGAAGACCTCGCCCGCGAGGCACTGACCCGCAAGTCGGGGCTGACCCAGCAGATCACCGACCTGCAGACCCAGCACGAAGGACTGCAGGGCGAAGAGCAGAAGCTCACTCTCGCCTCGCAGCGTCTCCAGGCCAAGGTCGACGCCTTCCGCACGAAGAAGGAGACGCTGAAGGCCACATACAACGCTGCCGACGCACAGACCAAGATCGGCGAGGCGTTCTCGGGCATCTCGGAAGAGCTCGGCGACGTCGGACTCGCCGTCCAGCGCGCCGAAGACAAGACCGCGTCGCTGCAGGCGCGGGCCGGTGCCGTCGATGAGCTCCTCGCTTCGGGTGCCCTCGACGACGTCACGGGAACCCAGAAGGACGACATCACCGCCCAGCTCGACTCCCTCTCCAGCGAGAACGACGTCGAGATGGAGCTCCAGCGGATGCGTGACTCCCTGCCTGCCGGGTCCGAGAAGCAGGACCAGAAGTCGCTCGAAGGTGAGGATCAGCAATGATCATCCGCATCATGGGCGAAGGACAGTTCGACGTCAAGAACGTCGACCAGGACCTGCTCCAGAAGTACGACAACCAGGTCGAAGATGCCGTCAACGCCGGCAACGAGGAAGCCGCCCGCACCGCGCTGAGCGCCCTCCACGACTACGTCACGGCCAACGGGCAGCCCGTCGCCGATGACTACCTCGGATCCTCCGATGTCGTCATCCCCTTCGTCGACGCCACCTTGGCCGAGATCGCCGAACTGCTCACCGGCGAGGGTTTCATCCCGGACCCGGCCTGAAACCACAGAGCACCGAAATGCACCCGGCCCATTGTCTTCGACAGTGGGCCGGTTCTGCCACTGCCAGAGAGGAACCCCGATGAAGAATCGCTTCGTCAAAGACAACGGACTGACCATGCGGATGGGATGGACGATCTTCCTCAACGGCCTCATCTATGTCGTCCTCATCCTCGCGATCTGGTGGATCTTCGGACAGAACATTCCCGGAGTCATCATCGCCGTCCTCATCAGCGCCGGCGCGTTCTTCTTCCAGTGGTACTTCTCCGACAAGATCGCCATGCGTGCCATGGGCGGACGGGAGGTCTCCCCCGAGGAGGCTCCGGAGCTGCATACGATCGTCGACCGACTCTGCCAGCTGGCCGATTCGACGAAACCCCGCGTGGCCGTCTCGAACTCTCCGATCCCCAATGCCTTCGCCACCGGCCGCTCCCCTGAGCGCTCGGTGGTGTGCGTGACCCGTGGTCTGCTCGAGAAGCTCGACCGTGATGAGGTCGAGGTCGTGCTCGCCCATGAGCTCTCACACGTCGCCCACCGCGATGTCACGGTGATGACGGTTGCCGGCGTCACCGGTGTCGTCGCCGCGCTGATGATGCGCGCCGGTTACTACATGAGCTTCGGACGGTCGAACAACAATAACAACGGCATTCCGATCCAGCTGCTCTTCATCCTCGTCGGTGCCGTCGTCTACGGGCTCTCGTTCGTCCTCATCCGCGCCCTCTCCCGATATCGCGAGTTGGCCGCCGACCGCGCAGCAGCCATCCTCACCGGTGCACCGTCGACCCTGGCGTCGGCGCTGACGAAGCTCAGCGGAGACATGGCCAAGATCCCGGAGAAGGATCTGCGGTCGTCCGCCTCGGCGAACCACCTGGCTCTCATCCCCGCCATCAGCGGAAAGGCCGCCTTCGGCCAGCTCTTCTCCACTCACCCCTCACTCGAGAAGCGACTGGAGCAGCTGGCCCAGATCTCCGCCCAGCTCTCCCGCCCCGAGTGAGCACCAACTGCACCTTTTGAACTGCGCACCACCGAATTAGGAGCTCCATGGGATTCTTCGACGCACTGCTCGGCCGGTCCAAACCGAAGCGGGCCAACCTCGACGACCTCTTCGCCCTGCCGCCGGCGGCACTGACTCTGCAGGCCGCGACCGGCTTCACCCCCACCGGTGTCGGGGCCGTCGCCTTCCGTCAGGTCGAGGGAGCCGCGTTCCAATCCGCCGAGTCCGAAAGCGTCGCCCTCATCGGCTCCGACCCGGCCGCCTCGGTGAGGCAGGAGAACGACGGGTTCGGGTTCACGTGGCAGGTCGTGGCCGATGAGAACGCCGAGGTGGTCAACCTCGTCACGAACATCCACGCCGTGAACTCGGCGCTGGTCAATCAGGGCTTCGACACGATGCTGCTGTGCACAACCGTGTACTTCGTCCATCCCGATGGACGCCGGATGGCGTTGGTCTACCAGTACAAGCGCGGAACCTTCTATCCGTTCGTGCAATTGGGCCCGAAACAGCGGGACAACCCCCTGGAGATCCAGGTCAAAGGCATCCTCTCCAACGAATTGCCCTTCGAAGAGGACACGTCGAACTGGTCGGCTCTGTGGGACGCCCCGGGCATCAACGACGCCCCGGGAGCTCCTGAGCTGCGGTAGGCAGTTCAGTCCGAACAGAGAACAGTTCAGTCCGAACAGAGAGCAATTCAGTCCGAACAGAGAGCAATTCAGTCCGAACAGACAGATGGAGGGCGTCCCTGCAGGGACGCCCTCCACTCATATCCGAAGCTGTCAGCCTTCCTCAGCTGCCACCTCGATGACTTCGCCGAGAGCTTCGATACGATCGCCGGGACGGATCGTAGCACCGCGGCGGGTCTCGACCTCGCCGTTGACGCTGACCTCACCGTCGGCGATCATGTCCTTGGCCATGGCACCGTGTTCGGCGATTCCGTGGAGTTTGAGCAGCTGACCGAGTCTGATCGACTCGCCGCGGATCTCGATCGTGTCCATCAGAACATGTCTCCGAATCCGTCGAACAGGCCGCCGCCGTCGCCACCGTCGCCTCCGAAGAAGCCGCCGCCGTCACCGCCGCCCGTGTCACCGCCCATATCGCCACCGGCGTCGCCCATGTCGCCGCCGTAGGCGCCGTCCCAGCCGCCGCCCATTCCGCCGAACATCATGGCACCCATGAGGACGCCGGGCAGCAGGCCGGAGCCAGCGTAGGAATTGAAGTAGCCGCGGTTGTATTCGGCGTAGGCCGGCCCGGCCTCCCAGTAAGCGCGACGGGTGTGTCCGTCACCGGTGACGACCTTGCGCACCAGCGGATCGGCGCCGACAGCGACGCGTTCGGCGTCGGCAGCGCACACGGGCACGGGGCGCAGCTGGCCGCCGGCCGGAGCCCAATCGATGTCTTCGGCCGAGGGACCGTGCTGCGGGTTGAAGAAACAGGGCGGACGACGCACCGGCAGGGGTTTGCCTTCGACCCGGGCGCGAACGCATTTGGCGGCATAGCGGCCGTCTTCGAGCGCCTCGGTGACGTGGCGGATGTCAGTGGGTTCGGAGACCTTCTCGAGTGTCTCCTTGGCGACGTCGTACGAGTCGAGCGCCTGCTTGTAGTCCTGCGCTCCGCCCGTGTCGAGGTCGACGCCAGCGGTGATGACGTCGAGTTCGGCGACTTCCTCACCGAATGCGGTGACGTCCTCTTCAGCGGTCTTCTTCACCTGCTGAAGTTCAGCGGCGTGCAATTCCTGCTGCCGCTTCTTCTCCTTGCGGTGACCGATGAAGAAAACGGCCCCGAGAACTACGAGCAGCAACAGAAATACTTCAGTCACGATCCATGCCTCCCAGGCTAGCTTTGTCCTCGAACAGTATGCCCGATGAAACTGGAAGACGTCTGAGCCTGTGCCCCACATCTGCTCAGTCCCCGGCCGTCGATGACGGCTCAGTCCCGGCGGTGGAAGACCGGTGCATGCAGGTCACGCGACGCCGTTGCGCGCGGGTCATCGAACACCGCCGCTCGCCCAGTGCGCCACCGCCTCAGACGGCCAGTGCGCCACCGCCTCAGACGAGGGCCACGAGACCTTTGACCAAGGCCGCGATCCCGCCTCCGAAAGCCAGGACGAGCATCCCGATCCGCGCTGCGCCCACGTCGATATGGCGGGAGAGCCAATCGCCTCCGGCGAGGCCCGCCACAAGGACGAGCCCGAGTCCGATCCAGACTCCGAGCTCCAGGTGAAGCCAGGTCCCTCCGTCGATGATCACCTTCATCACCACCGCCGAGGCGGTCCCGACGACGAGGAACGGCTGCAGGGTGGCCGCGAACGACCGTTGTTCCCAGTTCGTCAGCACAGCGAAGGCGCTCACCGCCGGCCCCCCGGCTCCTGCCGCGGCAGACATCGCCCCGGAGAAGAGACCGGCCGCCAGGCGTGTGCCGATGTTCGCGGGGATCGTCCGCCCCAGCTTCCCCAAGGTCAGTGAACTGATGAGGGAGACGATGATGAGTGCGCCGATGAGGATCTGCAGCGGCGGGGTCGGCATCGATGACGACAGGAGTGCGCCGGGGATGGTACCGATCACCGCGCCCAAGGAAAGATGCCGGAAAGGCGGCCATTCCACCTCTGCGAAGGTGCGGACGAAGACGGAGAATGAGGCGACGATTCCGCAGATGTTGACGAGGATGACGCCGCTGAACGGATCGAGGAGAAGGACGAGGAAGGGACCGCTGACCAGGCCGAATCCCATCCCGGTGACGCGTTGGGACAATGCGCCGAGGAACACGGCGAAGAGGATGAGCACGACAACGGGTTCCACTCGGTCGAGTTTAGTCCAGCCCGATTCCCGGCTGATCCTCAGTCTCACCGCTGATCGCGGGGTTAGAGTATTCACCATGAATGCCAGTCCCCTCTGGTCGCGGTTCAGCGCAGATCCCCGCTCGTATGGGCGGGTCCGGGCCTCTGATGCCGACCGCGCGGTCGTCAGTGATGTCCTCTCGGAGGGTTATGCTCTCGGTCAGCTCGACGTTGAGGAGTTCGATGAACGCACCGAGGCGGCTGCGAAGATCAAGACGCTCGGTGAAGTCCCAGAGCTGATCGAGGACCTCGTCCTCGCCGATCCGGCCGAGGTCGAGCCTGGCAAGCTCGATGATGCGGGCCGTGCGCAGGCACTGGCTCGCCTCGAGGCAGAGCGGGTGCCGATCACGCCGGAGCAGATCGATGCCGCGGCGCATAAGTACTACCGAGATCGGGTGCGTCGTGCACTGCTCGGTGCTGTTGCAGGACCGGTCGGGATCGTGCTGGCGATCTGGGCGATCTCGTCGATCGCATCTGGAGGGTTCATCTTCTTCTGGCCGATCTTCGTCATCATTCCCACGCTGCTCGGCGGACTGGGACACATCGCGCGCAAGGACGAGATCATCCGCAACCGGAAGAAGGAGCTCACTCGACGGGCCCGGGCTCAGCTCGGTGATGCTGAGGCCAAACGACAGCTCGAGGAGGGTGAGCCTCCCGAGCGGGATTATGAAGCGGACTTCGGTACGGGCCTGCAGCCGCCGCATCCCTCTCATCCGCCGTACTCTCCCGGACAGATCTCACGACGGGAAGAGCGGGACCGGCGCCGGTCGCATCGCCGCCATAACCGCGACAATCCCTGGGACTGAGGTTACGTTCCGGGTCTGGCAGGGTCTGGGCCTCTTCAGGCCCGGAAACTCCGTTTCCTACTCAGACCGGGAACCTCCGGGACCGTCTCAGGCCGGGCACGTCCGGAACCGTTTCAGACTTGGAAGATCCGGATCTGTCCGAACTCCTGTGCTTTGTGCGTGGTGAACCACATCGTGTGCGAGAAGTGCCGCAGGTCGTCGCCGTCGGCCTCGGCCTGCCAGTATCCCCACGCGGCCGCGGCTTTGCCGTGGGTGATCGCTGCTTCGAGGTGGCCGACCTCGTGAGAATGGCCGGACAACTTCAACAGCGCTTCGACGACGGCTTCCCGGCCCGTGTGGGTTTCGACGTCGGAAGGGTGAACGACCTGGAGCACGCAATCGTCGGCGATCACCTCGTTGAGTGCTTCTCTGTCGCCGTTGAAGAGATTCTCCTCGAACGTTGCAACGAAGACGTTCTTCGGACTGTTTCCGCAGGCGTCGGTTCCGGTGAAGGTCATGGACCCAGCCTATGCGGGCCCGAGCGGTGTCACAACGGGTCGGCGGGCCGCCTCGGCGATGATGGTCGCCGACGCACGACGAGCGGACACTTCCGCGTGAACGATCTGACCGTCGGGCCGGGACCCGAGAGTCCGAGCACGAAAACGGCCGTGCCGGCACCCTTGCGGGCACCGGCACGGCCGATCGAACAAGCGGTGGCTATCAGAAGCCCATGCCGCCCATTCCACCCATTCCGTCCATACCGGCAGCTGCGTCTGCACCTGCGGCGGCCTTTTCGGGCTTGTCGGCGACGACCGACTCGGTGGTGAGGAACAGACCGGCGATCGAGGCGGCGTTCTGCAGGGCAGAGCGGGTCACCTTGACCGGGTCGTTGATGCCGGCGGCCAGCAGGTCCTCGTACTCACCGGTGGCGGCGTTGAGACCGAATCCGGCTTCGAGGTTGGCGACCTTGTCGGCAACCACACCGGCTTCGAGGCCGGCGTTCGTGGCGATCTGCTTCAGCGGGGCTTCGATGGCAACCTTGACGATGTTGGCACCGGTGGCCTCGTCTCCCTCGAGTGCGAGGTCGGCGAATGCGGCCTTGCCAGCCTGGATGAGCGAGACGCCGCCACCGGCGACGATTCCCTCTTCCACAGCAGCCTTGGCATTGCGCACGGCATCTTCGATGCGGTGCTTGGTTTCCTTGAGCTCAACCTCGGTGGCGGCTCCGGCCTTGATGACTGCAACACCGCCGGCCAGCTTGGCCAGACGCTCCTGCAGCTTCTCACGGTCGTAGTCGGAGTCCGAGTTCTCGATCTCGGCGCGGATCTGAGCGACCCGTCCGGCGATCTCCTCGGCGTCTCCGGCACCCTCGACGATGGTGGTCTCGTCCTTGGTGATGACGACCTTGCGGGCGGTGCCCAGCAGATCGGTGGTCACGCTGTCGAGCTTGAGCCCGACTTCCTCGGACACGACCTGGCCACCGGTGAGGATGGCGATGTCGGCGAGCTGAGCCTTGCGACGGTCACCGAAGCCCGGAGCCTTGACGGCCACGGACTTGAAGGTGCCCTTGAGCTTGTTCAGCACCAGGACAGCCAGGGCTTCGCCCTCGACGTCTTCGGCGATGATGAACAGCGGCTTGTTGGACTGCTGGACCTTCTCGAGGACGGGCAGCAGGTCCTTCACGTTCGAGATCTTGGAGTTGACGATGAGGATGTAGGGATCCTCAAGGACAGCTTCCTGGCGATCGGTGTCGGTGACGAAGTAACCGGAGATGTAGCCCTTGTCGAAGCGCATACCCTCGGTCAGTTCGAGCTCGAGTCCGAAGGTGTTGGACTCCTCGACGGTGACGACGCCTTCCTTGCCGACCTTGTCGATGGCCTCGGCGATCAGTTCACCGATTGCGGGATCTCCGGCGGAGATGCCAGCGGTAGCGGCGATCTGTTCCTTGGTCTCGATGTCGATGGCGTTGTTCAGCAGGACGTTCGTGACGGCCTCAACGGCCTTCTCGATACCGCGCTTGAGGCTGAGCGGATCAGCACCGGCTGCCACGTTGCGCAGGCCTTCGCGGACGAGAGCCTGTGCGAGCACGGTAGCGGTGGTGGTTCCGTCGCCTGCGACGTCATCAGTCTTCTTGGCGACTTCCTTGACGAGCTCGGCGCCGATCTTCTCGTAGGGGTCCTCGAGTTCGATCTCCTTGGCAATGGAGACGCCATCGTTGGTGATGGTCGGTGCGCCCCACTGCTTTTCGAGCACGACATTGCGACCGCGGGGTCCAAGGGTCACCTTGACCGCGTCCGCAAGCTGGTTGAGGCCAGCTTCGAGTCCTCGACGAGCTTCTTCGTCGAATGCAATCATCTTTGCCATAGTGGCTTAGATCCTCCCTGATGGAGTGGAGTGGGCATCCAGAGCAGTCGTCAACGCCCGCGACGGCAGAGAGTGTGTCCGCATGTTCCATTCCACATATGGACCACGCTCTCGAGACGACTGGTGGGAACCCATCGGTTTTCACCAGTACTAGATTTAGCACTCTCCCCATGCGAGTGCAAATGTTTGTCGCCCGCCAAGATGGGCGAGGGCAGTTCAGATCCGCGAGTTGTCGGCGCGCGATGGAGGCGCAGCGGGCAGTTCGGCCCAGCGCGAAACGCTTGGCGCAGGCCCGATTGCCCACGATTTCGAACAGCCCAGTTTAGGGCGAGTAGCCCTGTTTTCAACATGGGCTGCTCAACTCACACTGGGCTGAATCGAAGTCCATGCGCACGGGTGCACCCGACGCGGCCCCCGCGCCCCGCGGGCACTGAAAAGCGCCGAGCAGTTGCCTGCTCGGCGCTTCCCCCGTGCGATTGGTGCCGGTCGGCCCGAAGGCCGTTCCGACTCCCCGCCGCAGCGGATCAGAAAACTGTGCTGACAGCAGCCAGTCTCAGAGGAGGGTGACGGACTCCGCCTGAGGACCCTTTTGTCCTTCTCCAACTTCGAACTGAACCTGCTGGCCCTCTTCGAGAGAGCGGTAGCCGTCCATCTGGATTGCGCTCCAGTGAACGAACACGTCCTGGTTGTCGCCTTCAAGGGTGATGAATCCATAGCCCTTTTCAGCGTTGAACCACTTGACGGTACCTTGTGCCATTACTTCTCCATACAGTGCAGTGCCATTGAAATCCCGCATCGCAGCCGCGATCAGATGACCCCACCCGAGATACGGAAGCTAGTAAAACTCAACTGACCCCGCGACTTCTCTCATTGACCTCTAGAGAATAATCTCGGTGAAGCACGAATAGAACACAAGGTGCTGTGCTTGCCTAGCTGTTGCAACTCTACCGCAGGCGCGCATCCCACCTAGAGCGGTTCAACACTGTTATAGATTCGTTACCTAAGGGTTTCTGCCCTGTTCACAGCGGGGATCGCGGCGAATGGAATCAGACCATTCGGTCAGGAATTCGCCGAGGCGGCCCACCGTCCCATGACCCGACCGCAACCAAGGAGTCCCTCAGCCTCATGGCCTCATGGCCTCATCGCCGAGGCGGCCGAGGCCGAACCGATCGCGCCGACTCAGTCGCGCTGCCGCGCCGCCGAATCGCTTCGGATCACTCCGAGTCCCCGCCTCCACTGGGTTCGGGTCCGCGATCGGCGATGTCCGAACAGATGACGACCGTGATGTCGGCTTCGAAGTCGGACGAGGCCTCGGTGGCGGAGACTCCCAGCGACTTGGCGACGAGTTTGGCCTGGGACGCGTTCTCCTCGCCGTTGTAGTACACGGTCGAATCAGAGAGGTTCGTCGAGTAGTTGCCGACCTGCCCGAGCTTCCAGCCCTTCTCTTCGACAGCCTCGGAGAACTTCTTCGCTGCACCGGAGACGCCGGAGCCGTTGAGCACGTCGACGGTGATCGAATCGTCCGCGACGCTGACTTCGCTCTCACTCGGTGAGGGTTCGGCCGACGCCGATTCGGAGGCCGGAGGGTCGGCGATCTTCGACTCGGGGTTGCCCATCGAGGAGAAGATGATGTTGATGGCGGCCACGACCAGCAGGACAGCGACCAGGGCGAGGATGATGACCAGCGAGATGGCACCGATGTTCGACGACGCCGCGGACTCCTGTCGATGGGCACCGCTGCGCCGGCCGGGCTCGATCTCGTCGAATTCGTCGGTCATGTCTACCTCGAGACGCGGGCTTGGGCGCGTTCGCTCTGCCGCGTGCTGCGGATACGGCGAAGGCGCTTGACCAGCATGGGGTCGCTGGCCAGAGCTGCAGGATTGTCGAGAAGCGAGTTGAGGATCTGGAAGTAGCTGGTGGCTGACATGTCGAAGCGCTCACGGATCGCGTGGTCCTTGGCGCCTCCGTATTTCCACCACCGCCGCTCGAACTCCAAAACGGCCACCTCGAGCTCGCTCAATTCTGAGGTGTCGTCGTTCGGCGGCATAGAGGTTGTGCTCCTTCGAGAGGTGTCTGTGCTTCTATCCTATCGCCGGATCGGCGGTACCGAAATTTCCGGCGCGCCGCCGAGGCTGTGAGGTCGATCGCGACCGGGGCACGGCTCGTGGGACGGCAACTCGCACATGCCCGGCGGCTGCTGCGCCCGCAACTGCATCACCCCGCCGCACGGCACCGGATCGGTGACCGTGTCGACGGGGTGAAGGGAACGACCTGCGCCGAGGCGGGGCCGCCTCGGCGAACCGGGTGACCCGATCACGAGGATCGGATCGACCCCACATTCGACCGCAAGAGCAGGGCCGCCTCAGCGGGATCGGATCAGCGGATACGGATGTTGACCTGCTTGATCTGGGTGAAGCCTTCGAGCATGCCCTCGAGCGAGGCCTCGCGGCCGAAGCCGGAGGTCTTCATGCCGCCGTAAGACTGGCCGGCCAGCTGGCCGCCGCCCTGGTTGACCTGGACCCAGCCGGATTCGATCCGGTTGGCCATGGTCAGGGCCGCGTCGACGTCCTTGGTGAAGACGAAGGCCGCGAGTCCGAAGTCGGAGTCGTTGGCCATGTCGATGACCTCGTCGATGTCCTTCCACGGGATGACCGAGAGGACGGGGCCGAAGATCTCTTCACGGCTGGTCTGCCAGTCGTTCTTCGCCTTCGAGAAGATCACGGGCGCGTGGTAGAAGCCGGGTTCGCCGACTTCCAGCGAATCGGAGCCGTCGTAGGCGATCTCGACGCCGTCCATCGACTTGCCCATCTCGATGTAGCTGGCGACCTGATCGTACTGCTTCTCGTTGATGATGCAGCCGATGTCGGTGGACTCATCGCGGGGGTCGCCGACCTTCATCTTCGACACCGCGTCGACGAGCTTGGACAGGAAATCGTCGTAGATGTCCTCGTGGAGGAACAGACGCGACCCCATGGTGCACGACTGGCCCTGGCGGGCGAAGCGGGTCGACAGCAGCACCTGCTCGAGGGTGTCGTCGTCGTTCGAATCCGGGAAGATGATGTTCGGGGACTTGCCGCCGAGCTCCATCGACGAATGCGCGAGACGGCCACCGGCCACCTCGGCGACGTGACGGCCGACGCTCGTCGATCCGGTGAACGAGACCTTGTCGACGTCGGGGTGGACGTTGAGGGCCTCACCGATGACCGAGCCCTTGCCGGTGACGACGTTGAGCACACCGGCGGGCAGGATGTCGGCGATGATCTCGGCCATCTTGAGGATGGTCAGCGGTGCATCCTCGGCGCATTTGAGGACGATCGTGTTGCCGGCGGCGATCGCGGCGGGGGTCTTGAAGGCGGCGATCATCAGCGGCGAGTTCCACGGCAGAATGCCGGCGACGACGCCCAGCGGCACACGCTTGGTGTACTGGAGCTGCTTGTCTCCGGCGGGCAGGGTGTTGCCCTTGACCTCACCGGCGACGCCGCCCATGTAGCGGAACAGGTCGGCCAGGGTGATCGTCTCCGGGCGAGCCTGGGTGCGGATCGCGTTGCCGGTGTCGAGAGCAGTCAGCTGGGCGAGTTCCTCCGAGGCGGCTTCGAGCGCATCGGCGCAGGCCAGAAGCTTCTTCTGGCGTTCCTTGAACGGCAGGGCCGCCCACTCGGGGAAGGCCTTCCGTGCGGCCTGGACGGCACGGTCGGCGTCGGCCTCTTTGCCATTGGGCACCTTGGCGATGACGACGTTGCGGTCGATCGGGGTGATGACATCGGTGGTGTCGCCGTCAGCGGCATCGACCCATTCTCCGCCGATGAGCATCTTCCAGTTCTTGGCCTCTGGGAATTCCGACATTTCGGTCCTTTCGTTCAACGATGAACTCCTTAGGCCGAGCATAACGCGTGGCGCTGAACGGCAATACACCGGTTCGGTAGGCGATCGCGCACACCCGATCTGCGCTCCGTGCACATGCGCGCAGGTCGATTCCCACCCTCGCCGAGGCGGTGCGGAGGTTAACGTCCACCTCCCCCGAAGCGGTGCGGAGGTTGTCGACTGCCCTCGCAGGGGTGGCGCCGAGGTTACCGTCCACCGTCGCCGAGGCGGTGCCGGGGTTCGCAAAGCTCGCCCCTCTCGCGTCTGCGCGGTGAATGGAGGATTGTTGGGTCGATCCACGGTGATATCGGTGAGGAAACCACTGCGGATCGACCAAACAATGATGTCGGTGGCGTCTTCCCGCCCCCGTCCGCTCCCTGAGGCGGCACTCATCGGTCGTGAGTGGAGCGCCCGTTCTCCCAGTCCTCTCAGGCGATTGCCGAACGGCTCGCTGGCTCGGCTCCATAGACGATGCAGACCGGAGACGACACCTCGGCCAGCAGCGCCGGTTCCGGCCGGTCGGATTCGCTGCCGCTGGTCTCGATGCGCACAATCCGGTGCGAACGTTCGAGCGCAACGTCGAGGCCCGGATACAGAGGGTGAGCCGTCGCAAATCTCGGCCGGACTCCCCCGGCGCCTACGTGCGTCCGCAATGCCAGTCGCCCGTCCTCACCGATATCCCAAAGAGCTGCAGTGTCCTCCTCCGGTCCTCCCGGAGTGGAGTCTCCGGCTCCGCTGCGGTTCGTCGCCCACAGAGTCGCACCGGCGTGGCCCAGCACGATCTCTCCCCCGCGACTGTCGCGGACGTCGTCGTCGGGCAGTGTAGGCACAATCTGCACGGCTTTCATCGCTCCGTGCTCTCGGGATCTCGCTCCGGTGACGACGGTGACGGTGCTGCCGAGTTCGCCGAGCACGTAGGCCCGGTCCATACGAGGGTGGATGACGAGATGGCGTGGCCCGCACCCCTGCCGCAGCCGGAGCTCATCGACGACCTCCATGCGGCCGGTGGCGCGGTCGATGCTGCATTTGAAGACAGTGTCGAGTCCTTTGTCCGGAACGAGGAAGTGCGAGGGGTCCTGCTCGCCGTCCGGCGCCACGGCTGTCGTTTCGGTAAATCCAGCCGACTCCACGGGTTCGATGAACACCGCCTGGTGCGGCTTCGCTCCAGCCTGATCGTCACTGAACGGACCGGGCTCTCCGGTGAAGGCCAGAACGTCGACGACGTCTGTAGGAGTGCCGTCTTCCAAGATCCGGAAGCTCGCCACCGTTCCCGAGGAATGGTTCGTCACGATCAGCCATTCGCCGCTCGGGTCGATGACGATGTGTGCCGGGTTTGTGCCCCCGGTGCTGTGCTGACCTAGTGAAACCAGAATCGGATCCGCCGCCCCGCCTGAAGCTTCCTTCACTGCATAGCTGCTCAACTCGGTCATGTCTCCGTGGACGGCATGCAGGACGGAGTTCTTTCGGTCGAGAGCGAGAAACGAGGGATTGATGACGGGGACCGTCTCGATGTGAGTCCACGGTTCTTGCGTGGCGTCGAAGACTTCGATGCCACGACCACGTGCATTGCGCTTCTCCGTCGTGCGTGTGCCGACGAATGCCAGGTCGTTCATTTTCATGCGTCGGCACCGGCGCTTTCCTGATTCTTCGCCGGCTGACGCTGCACCTTGGGCAGTTTCATGAACACCATCATCGCGGTGGCGATGACGAGCAGGATCCCGAAGAAGTACAGTCCGGCTCGGGCAGACCCGGTGCCGTCGACGATGAGCCCCTGAGCATAAGGACCGACGAATCCGCCGAGGTTGCCGATCGAGTTGATCACGGCCACTGCTGTTCCCGCGGTCGCCGCGTCGAGGAACCGGTTGGGCACCACCCAGAACGGTGACTTGAAAGCGTAGAGCCCGGTCAGCGCCAGGGTGATGGCAGCGATGACGAGGACGGGAGACTGCATCCAGGCGGCGAGGAACATCGAAATCGCTGAAGCACCCAGCGGCAGCCAGCAGTGCATCTGACGTTCTCCGGTGCGGTCGGAATTCCGCGACCACACCACCATGACGACCGCGGCGACGATATAGGGGATCATTCCGATGAGTCCGATCTGGATCGTCGACAGCGAGTCCGAGAGCCCGCTGATGATCTTCGGCAGCCAGTACCCGACGCCGAGACTGCCGACCTGGTAGATGAAGTAGATGGCGCTGAGGTAGAGGACCTTGGGATTGATGATCGTCTTCCAGACGCTGAGCTTGACCGTCGAGTCCTTCACCGCGTCGGCATCTGCCTGGAGCTCACCGAGCAGCCATCCGCGCTCTTCGATCGTCAGCCATTTCGCCTGGGCCGGAGAGTCGATGAGGAAGAACAGACAGACGAAGCCGAGCAGCACCGCTGGTATCCCTTCCAGGACGAACATCCAGCGCCACCCGCTCATGTCGAACCACGAGACGTTGGACATGATCCAGGTGCTCAGCGGGGACGAGATGATGTAGGAGACCGGGATCGAAGCGACGAAGAACGAGATCATCGTCGCCTTATGACGGGCAGGGAACCATGCACCGAGGTAGACGATGATGCCGGGGAAGAATCCGGCTTCAGCCACACCGAGGAGGAAACGGACGATGTAGAGCTGGATGTCGTTCTGGACGAACCCCATCACAACGGCAAGTACGCCCCAGGTGAGCAGGATCCTCGCAATCCATTTCCTCGCGCCGAACTTCGCAAGGAAGACATTGCTGGGGACTTCGGCAAGGAAATAGCCGATGAAGAACAGCCCGGCGGCGAATCCGAAGGCCTGACTGGTCAGAGCCAGTTCCGAGTTCATCTGCAGCGACGCGTAGCCGATGTTCGCACGGTCGATGTAATTGACGATGTAGAGGATGAAGACGAACGGCACGATGCGCCATCCGACCTTGGAGATCACGCGCTTTTCAAGCGTTGTCTGTTGTGAGTGTGTCATCTTCGACTCCATTGGATGATCGACATTGATCGATGTCGTAGGGGTTGGAACCGCTCTTGCGAATTGGATTCCGCAGTGCTGAGAGCAGCCCGGGAAGCTCCGGTGGGTGTCCTTTGCTGCTGAACGGGCTCGGGCGCTACTGCCCCGTCAGCCCGTCAGGCCGAGTTCGTCCGGTTTGGACGGGAGAACGACGATGCCGTCTGCGTCGGCGATGAGGAACTCGCCAGGGCCGAATTCGACTCCGCCGAAAGCGACCGTGACGTTCTGCTCACCTTCGCCGTCTTTGCGGGATCGCCGTGGGTTGAGGCCCAACGCACGGATGCCGATGGGTATGTCGCCGAGCGCGTGGCGGTCCCGAACGGCTCCGTTGACGACAAGTCCCGACCAGCCGTTGCGCGCTGCCCGCGCGGCCATATTGTCGCCGAGCATGGCTCCGGTGAGGTCTCCCCCGGCGTCGACGACGATGACGTGCCCCTCGCCTGGCTGCGAGACGATGTTCTTGAGCTGCATGTTGTCGCCTGGAGAGCGGAAGGTGACGATCGGGCCGCTGAAGGCTTCGCGGCCGCCGAAATCGGTCATCTGCAGCTCGCACGCTCGCAGATCACGTTCCAGCCGGTCTCCGAGCTCGACGGTGGCCGGAATCCGTTCATTCGGATTGTTCATGCTCGTTTCGTCCCTTCCTTTTGGGGGTGATCTGCCTGTTCTGTGTCGGGCGCGCTGTCGAGCGAGACTTGCAACGCGTATGGGAGGATGCCGCCGGCGCGGAAGTACCTCTGCTCCAACTCGGTATCGACACGAGTGGTGACTGTGAAATCCGTGGTCTGCCCCGAGGCGGGGTGCACCGCTCGCACAACAGCCGAGCCGGCGACCGAACCGTTGCTGTCCAGTCCGGAGATCGTGAATTCCTCCGTGCCGTCGAGGCCGAGAGAATCGATGGAATCTCCGCCTGCGAACTGCAGGGGAAGCACGCCCATGCCGACGAGATTGGATCGGTGGATGCGTTCAAACGATTCTGCGATGACTGCGCGAACACCGAGGAGGCTCGTGACTTTCGCTGCCCAGTCCCTGGACGACCCGGTGCCGTATTCTCTGCCCCCGAAGACGACGAGCGGCACTTCGCGATCCGCCGCGGCATCGGCGACCTCGTGAATCGGGCGGATGATCGGTTCAGCATCCTCACCTTGTCCGAGTGTGCCGTTCTCCGCCTCTTCGGCCAGGCTTCGTGTCTTTCCCCCGTTGCCGTAGGGAACCAGCCGGTTCGACAGGTGCATGTTCGTGAACCCGCCCAGCCGCATGACCTGCCAGTTACCTCGACGTGAGGCGTAGCTGTTGAGGTCGCGAGGCTTGACTCCGCGCTCAAGCAGGGCCTGACCGGCCGGGGTGACACTCGGGATCCGGCCCGCCGGGCAGATGTGATCGGTGGTCACCGAGTCCCCGACCACCACCAGTGCTCTAGCTCCGACGATGTCGTCGACGCCGCGGTTCGGGGCGTCGAGGAATGGTGGGCGACGGATGTACGTCGACTCCTCGCCCCAGGAGAAGATCTCGCCCGGGATCGTTTCCAGCATCTGCCAGTTCTCGTCCCCGTCGAAGATCGTCGAATAGACCTCGTGGTAGGTGCCCGGGTCGACCGAGTCCCGGACGACTGCTTCGATTTCGGTGTCCGCGGGCCAGAGGTCGGCCAAGAACACGTCGGTGCCGTCGTCGGCGGTGCCGAGCGGGTCGTTCGTCAGGTCGATGTGCGTCGATCCGGCCAGCGCATAGGCGACCACGAGCGGTGGTGAGGCGAGGAAGTTCATGCCGACGTCGTTGTTGATGCGGCCGTCGAAGTTCCGATTGCCCGAAAGCACGGATGCGACGATCCGGCCGTCTTCCCTGACCGCGCGCGTCGCCTCGGGCAGAAGATCGCCGGAGTTTCCGATGCAGGTCATGCACCCGTATCCGACCAGTCCGAATCCGATGTCAGACAGTGCATCGAGCAGTCCGGCTCTGTCGAGATAGTCAGTGACGACTCGGGATCCCGGCGCCAGGCTCGTCTTCACCCATGGGCGTGGTTTCAGGCCGCGGTCTCTGGCATTGCGCGCCAGCAGTCCGGCAGCGACCATGACCATGGGGTTCGAGGTGTTCGTGCACGAGGTGATCGAGGCGATGGCCACGTCGCCGTCGCGGATTCCGCGCGGTTCGCCTTCGTCGCCGCCAGTCGGCACAGCGGACGGGACCTGCGCCGACGAAACGGTACCGGCCTCGGCTCGTTCGGTCAGCCGGGCGGCGAGAAAGTCATCCGTGACTCTTGGGACGCCGCTCAGTTCGATCCGGTCCTGCGGACGACGGGGACCGGCGACACTGGCGGTGATCTCGCTGAGGTCGATGGTGACGTCGCGGTCGAACCGAATCGTCCGGTGCGGATCGTGCCACAGCCCCTGTTCCTTCGCGTACTGTTCGACGAAGTCGACGTGCCGTCCCGAACGTCCCGAGTCGGCGAGGAACTCCAGCGTGCGCTCGTCGATCGGGAACATCGCCGAGGTGGACCCGAACTCGGGGCTCATGTTGGCGATCGTGCACCGCGTAGGGACCGGCATTGCAGCAACGGCTGGGCCGTGGAATTCCACGATATTGCCGACGACGCCGAGCGCTCGCATGCGCTCGGTCACGGTGAGGACGAGGTCGGTGGCAGTCACTCCCGCCGGCAGTTCGCCGACGAGCCGGACTCCGGTCACCGGCGGCAGCAGCATCGTGATCGGCAGCCCCAGCATCGCGGCTTCGGCCTCGATTCCGCCCACACCCCAGGCCAGCAGCGACATGCCGTTGACCATCGTCGTATGGGAGTCGGTTCCGGCAACGGTGTCGGGGTAGGCGCGTCCACGGTCGAAATGGATGACCTGCGAGAGGTATTCGACATTGATCTGGTGCATGATCCCGGCGCCCGGAGGAATCACCTCGAGACCGGTGAACGCCTGCTTGCCCCATTTGAGGAATCGGTAGCGCTCCGCGTTGCGCTCATACTCGCGCCGGACGTTGAGGGCCGGCGCATCTGGGCGGCCGAAGAAGTCGGTGACGACCGAGTGGTCGACGGTGAGGTGGGAGGGAACGCCCACATCGACAGCCGAGGCGGGGCCGCCTGCCGCCACGGCGGCCTCGCGCAGGGCGGCTAGGTCGGTGAGTACGGGGACCCCGTTGGTGTCGTGGAGGAATACCCGGGAGGGGTGGAACGCGATGTCATGGTCCCCCGTCTCCTGACGGACGACTGCTTCGATGTCACGTTCGGTCACGACCTCGCCGTCGAGGTGGCGAATCAGGTTCTCGAGTATTACGCGCTGGCTGAAACCGAGTTCGTCGATACCGGAGATACCGTCGATGCGCCAGATCTCTGTCGGGCCGTACGCGGTCGAGATGGTGTCCCGGAACCTTTCGTTCGGACCCGACTCAGCATTTTCGACTCGCATCTGTCCCACATTTCTTCGTTGATTATAGGTTATAACCTGTAATCTACAACGAAATCCACGGCAGGACAAACGCATGGAGAGGGAAAGGGACCGCGGAGGTCAGCCGCGTCGTCGATCTACGGTGCCGCGCCTAAGGCGTTCGGGCCGTTCAGGCGAAAGCGCGACCGAACGATCAGCAGTCGGGCAAGGGCAGGCAGGCGGCCACCTGCTTCAGGCTTCGTCGTCGACCGATGCCGGCGATGAGGAGTCGGTGGCCAGCAGGCCGATGGCTCGGCGCCCGAGGCTGCCGGTGATATGGGCGGCCGCCCGGGTCTCGGCGAGAACCGGGTCTCCGGCTGCCACCGCATCTCGCAGTCCCTTGTGTTCGGAGTGGACGCGTGCCCGCCCTTCATCATCGGGCGTCCATGAGCGCAGGGTCTCGAGTCGATAGAGATCCGTGCGGTCCCAGAGGCTCTCGAGGAAGTCGATGAGGACCGGGTTGCGTGAGGCGTCGTAGATCGACCGGTGGAATCGCCTGTGAGCATCGAGGGCGGACTGGGACCCCTGGCCGGTCAGCGGCTCGAGCTCCGAGAGCGCCGCATCGATCGCCTCGATGTCCGCATCGGTGCGGCGCGCGGCGGCCAAGGCACAGGCCCTCGGGTCGAGCGCCGACCGCACCTCATAGAGGCTGCGCGCACCTTCCGAATCCACAGGCACGACCCGCGCGTCACGGTGTGAGCCGAGAACGACCAGACCTTCTGCGGCCAAGCGGCGCAGGGCCTCCCGCAGAGGAGTCGTGCTCAATCCCAGCTCGGTGGCCAGCTTCGCCTGTGAGATGACGCTGTCCGGACGCAGGTCGCCGGTGAGAATGCGCTCGCGCACCTCGGTGTAAGCGATATCGCTCTTGCTGTGGAACGCTGGCGCTGGTCGACCGACTAGGGTCATCACTCACTGTCCATTCATTCGGCCGGTCCGGTTCCATTCCAGCCTATAGCTTATTCGGACGTTCTGCCGCCCTCGGCGGCCGATCTCCGGAGCCCGCGCCGCCGTCGACCGTCAGACTTAGGTGAGCGCCGAGCCTCCGCACCGATGTCACACGTCGCGCCTGGCGCGGGAGCCGAGACGCTTCCACACGGTGATGACGATGACGACGAGAAGGATTCCGTAGAGCGACCAGGTCACGGGACCCGACACGAGCACCGAGACGTGACCTCCACCGGACATCATGGCATTGCGCAGGCTCGTCTCGGCCAACGGGCCGAGGACGACGCCGATCATGATCGGTGCGAGCGGAATTCCGTAGCGTCGCATGATGAACCCGACGATGCCGACGGCGAGGACGATCAGCAGATCGGCGATCGATGAGCTGGTCGCGTAGATGCCGAGCCCGCAGAAGACCGTGATCCCCGCGTAGAGGTACGGCTTGGGAATGAGCATGAGCTTGGCCCACAGCGGCGCGAAGGGCAGATTGAGGATGAGCAGAACGATGAGTCCGATGAAAAGGCTGGCGATGAGCGTCCACACCAGGTCGGAGTTGCGCTCGAACAGCATCGGTCCGGGCTGCAGACCGTACTGCTGGAAAGCCGCAAGCATGATCGCCGCCGTCGCCGAGGTGGGCAGCCCCAATGACAGCAGCGCACCCATGGCCGTGCCCGAGGTCGCATTGCTCGCGGCCTCCGGACCCGCAACTCCGCGAATCGCGCCCTTGCCGAACTGCGGACGACGGCGACGACGGTCGAGCTGGCGCTCCGTGCCGTAGGCCATGAAGGTCGGAACCTCGGCACCACCGACGGGGATGACTCCGAACGGAACACCGAAGGCGGTGCCGCGCAGCCACGCAGGCAGCGCCTCCTTGAATTCAGCAAGGGAGAGGAAAGGCCGTCCCGAGACCTCGACAGCGGTGAGCTTCTCGTCCCGATGGATTCGGGAGGCGACGTGCAGGACCTCGCCGAGAGCGAGGATGCCGACCGTGATGACGATGATGGAGATTCCGTCGAGCAGCTGAGGCGCACCGCCGGTGAAGCGGGAGGCACCGGAGATTCCGTCGATGCCGACGACGGCGAGAGCGAGGCCGATAGCCAGCGACGACAGCCCTTTCACAGCGGAGTCGGAGACCACCGAGGCGGTGGCGACGAAAGCGAATACGGCGAGCGCAAGGTATTCCGCGGGGCCGAACATAACCGCGATTTCGGCTAGCTTCGGAGCGAAGAACACGACGATCATCGTTGCCAGGAGACCGCCGATGAACGCACCGATGGCAGCAGTCGCCAGCGCCTGGGGAGCACGGCCGAGCTTCGCCATCCTGTGCCCCTCGAAAGAGGTGGCGATCGCCGTCGACCCGCCCGGAGTGTTCATGAGGATGCCCATGGTCGAGTCGCCGAAGAGTCCGCCGAAGTAGACTCCGGCGAACATGATGAATGCACCGGCAGGGTCGAGGCTGAAGGTGACTGGCATGAGCAGCGCCACGGCCATCGATGAGCCCATTCCGGGGAGAACGCCGACGGCCGTTCCGAGGAAGGCTCCGACGAAGACCCAGAGCAGGTTCATCGGCGTCACCGCCTGGCCGAAGCCCTCGAAGAGCAGGTTGAGTGAGTCCATCAGCTGTAGATCCCTTCGAAGATGCCGCCGGGCAGAGTCAGACCGAGACCGGCGCTGAATGCGAGTTGGATGGCCGATGAGAAGACCAACGAGATTCCGATGTCGAGCAGCCTGCGACGGCTGCCGAGTGCATGGGCGACCACCCAGAAGAGCAGCGCTGCGGAAAGGATCCAGCCCACGGGGATCAACAGGAGCGCGAAAGCGAGGAAACCGCCGATGACAAGTCCGAGCGACCGCCAATCGGAGTGGAAGCGGTAGTCGGCCGAGCGGGCTTCCGGCGGCGCACGGAACACCCCGATGGAGAGGAGGACACCGAGCACTGCGATCGCAATGGCGATGATGATCGGGAAGAAGCGCGGCCCGGGAGCCATGGCGCCTTCGGGAACATCCATGGTGACGATCCCGTATGTCAGATAGCCGGCGACGGCGAACAGCAGCACGGCGACGGTGAGCTCACTGCGGCCAGTCAAACGGCCGCGCACTGTGGACTCGCCGTGCGTCTGCGTCTCAGCGATCGTCATCGTCGTCTCCCTTCACGGTCAGCACGGGAATCCTCGCCCCGAGGATGATCGTCTGCGCGTCCGAACCCAGGAGGAATTTGCCGACCCGCGAACGCGAGCGGATGCCGATGACGATGAACTCCGCATCGATCTCAGCGGCCATGTCGAGCAATTCGGAGGCCATGTGGTGGTCGCGGCTGTCGCGCTCCAGCACGATGGCACCGGCGGACGCCGCTTCGGCGAGGACTGCATCGTCGTCGCTGCGAACATCGTCGAGCACGAAGACGTTCAGCGGCGCCTGCTTCCATTCGGCGATATCTCGGCCGTGGCGGAGGGCGGCTTCGCCCTCAGAGGTGCTCGTGTATCCGACAAGGATTGTCATTGTGTTTCTCTTTTCGCTGTGCCGCGCGATGGCGGTATGGGGCGTGTGCAAGTGGTTGGAGGCACCGAGGTTGTTGCGCGAGGTCCGAGCGCCGGGAGTCAGTACCCGAGGTCGGCCCAGATCTCGTTGACCGCTTCTGTCTCGGAGTCGACGTATTCGGCGAACTCGTCCTGGCCGGCGTAGCGGTCGACCCATCGGTTGCGCTTGATCGCGTCCTGCCATTCGGGGGTGGATACGGTCTCTTCGACGATCTGCCCGAGCTTCTCTTCGTCGTCGGCACTGAGTCCGGGAGGCGCGAAGACACCACGCCAGTTCGTCAGTTCGATGTCGTACCCCTCCTGCTTGAGGGTGGGCAGATCGATGGATGGCACGGGCTGTGGCGCGGAGACCGCGAGGGCTTTGAGGCTGCCCGATTCGATCTGGGCTTCGAAGTCCGCGTAGCCGCTGACGGAGGCTTTGATGGTTCCCGACAGCAGGGACGTTGCCAGTTCTGCACCGCCGGAATAGGCGATGTAGTTGACGTCCGTGGGATCGATGCCTCCGTCTCCGGCCAGCTGGGCTGCGATCATCTGGTCGAGTCCGCCCAGAGATCCGCCGCCGACCGCGAACTCACGAGGGTTCTTCTTCCACTCCGCGAGGAGATCGTCGACGGAATCATAGGGAGCGTCGGCAGGAACGACGAGGACGTCGTAGTCCTCCGTCAGTCGCGCAATCGGGGTGACGTCGTCAAGGTCGGTCGATGAGCCGTTGATGTTGATGGCACCGAGCATGGTGATGCCCATGACCATAAGTGTCGTGTTCTCACCCCGCATGCCGGCGAGCTGATTGAGCCCGATGGTTCCTCCCGCACCCGGGATATTGACCACCTGGGCATTGTTCACTATGCCGGCAGATCGCATCGCCTGTTGGGCTTCTCGAGCTGCCCCGTCCCATCCTCCGCCGGCGTCGGCCGGGGCGATGAGGTTGAGTTTGCTGGTCGCGTCATGCCCGGCTCCGCTGGCCGAGGCATTCACGGTGGCGAGGGCGATGATGACGGCTCCGGCCACGGCGAGGACGATCATGATGATCCTCTTCGGCCACGGACGCGATCGTTCGGGATTGAATGGCACTGGGCTGTCCTTTCGGGCGGTACGTCGTGCTTCGTGAGCCGGCTGAGGGCATGCCCGGTTCCGCCAGAACCATGAACAGCGGCCCCTTCGCCTCGCTCGTGAGAACAGTCGACCGGAACTCATCCGACTAGATGATCCGCATCACTGCTATTCGCTATAGGTTATAACCTATAAACCAAGAAGTGCAACTGCCGGATCGCTCTGCCCATAGCCTCAACGCGATCTCGTCCGCCGAGCATCGCTACACTCGTGCCCATGACGTCGACGCCCCCGCTGACAGAGATCATGTCCCCCGATTGGGCGAACGCCCTGACCGGAGTGGAAGAGCGCATCCACTCGATGGGCGACTTCCTCCGCGACGAGATCGCCGCCGGTCGCGCCTACCTGCCCTCCGGGGACTTCGTCTTCCGCGCCTTCGCCGAACCGCTGTCCGAGGTCAAGGTCCTCATCGTCGGCCAGGACCCCTATCCGACGCCCGGCCACGCCATCGGCCTGTCATTCGCCGTCGACCCCGATGTCCGTCCCCTGCCGCGGTCGCTGGGCAACATCTACAAGGAACTCGAGTCCGACCTCGGGATTCCGCCGGCCGCGCACGGGGACCTGCGCGCCTGGTCACGCCAGGGAGTCATGCTGCTCAACCGCGCCCTCACCGTCTCCCCCGGCGAACCCGCCTCCCACCGCGGCAAAGGCTGGGAGGAGATCACGGAACGGGCAATCACCGCGCTGATCGAACGCGATCAGCCGCTTGTCGCGATCCTCTGGGGCCGCGACGCCCGGAACCTCGCTCCCCTGCTGACATCAGGAACCGCCGAGGTGGCCATCATCGAATCCGCGCATCCCTCACCTCTGTCGGCACGGCGGGGATTCTTCGGCTCCCGACCGTTCTCGCGCACGAATGAATTGCTCGCACAGAAGGGCATCGACCCGATCGACTGGGCCCTGCCGGATCAGGTCTGAACTCGGCTCAGGCCCTGCCAGATCGGGCCTGAGCCCGGATCAAGGGTGAGCCCGAATCAGTGCTTGGCCCGGATCAGGTCTGAGTCCGGGACCGATCTGAGCCCGGATCAGATCTGAATCGGACCGGTATCGGCCTCGTCCGAGGCGTCCGCTTCTCCGGTCTCGCCCGATTGAGCCTTCTCTACCCCGGCCCCACTCGACTGAGCCTTCGGTCCTCCGGTCCCACTCGACTGGGTCTTCGCGCCACCGGGCTGCACCGAGTCGATGACAGAGGTCGACGTCTCGCCGCTGCGCACCTCTTCGACCTTCTCCTCAGCCGAGCTCTGACTCTTGAGGTTCTTCAACGGCAGCGCCAGATAGCTGCCGAGCACAGCGCCGACAGCGAGCGCAGCATTCGCCAGGATCGCGGTGAACAGCGAGGACAGACCCACAGCGAAGGAGACGTTCTCCGATTCCGACGCGATCTGATAGACAGCGGTGAAGATCGACAGCCCCTGCAGCAGGGTGTAGATGCCGGGAATCATCAGCACGATCGCCGGCGCTCCCAGCCGCAGCGCCAGCGGCCGCGACAAGAAACCGGTGACGGTGGCCGCCAGCAGACTGGCAAGCACATTGTCGATGTCCAACAGCGTCAGCGACATCATCGTGATGTGCGAAGCGAGGCCGACGAGCGCCGCCGGCAGGATGAATCGGCGCCTGGCCGACATGGCCACCGCACCGGACATCGCCACCACGGCCGCCGCGACCATCGACAGGATCGCCGTGACCACATGCGGACTCGTCTTCGGCACGAGCACCTCGATGTGGCTGAGCCCGATGGCCTGACCGCACACGATTCCCAGGGCGATGCCGGAGACGATGCCGGCCAGAGTCATGAATACCCCGACCACCCGCCCGGCCGCGGTCAGCGGGAAGTTCGTCAGCGCATCCTGAACCGCCGAGTACAGCGACTGCGTCGGCAGCAGCAGAACGATTCCGGCGGCCACGAGGTACTGCGGTGAGGCGATGATGCCCACATCGCCGGCGATGGTGGCGATGAGCGTCGCCGAGGCGGCCTGCAGCGCCGTGATGAAGAACGACGGCAGGTGGGTGCGTCCGAGCAGCTTGCCGAACTGGAACACGACGATCGCCATGATGATACCCAGGGGAATCGCGATCGGGCCTCCCCCGAGCAGCAGGACGAGGGCACCGACCATGAAGCCCCAGGCACCAGTGGTGAACCATTCGGGGAACGGTCGCCGCTGCGTGCGTATCGCGTCGAGACGACTGCGTGCCTCATGGAATTCCAAACGCCCGTCGACGAGGTCGGTGACGAGCTTGTGCACAGAGGCGAGCTTCGCGAAATGCGTGGACTCACCGCGGTTGACCCGCATCACCGTCAGCAGACGTCCGTCCGAAGTCGAATAGTGCACGACGAGCGTGTTCGAGGTCAGATCGACCTCGACGGTGGCCAGACCGCACGCGGTGCACGCGGCGATGACGGAGACCTCGACATCGCTGGTGCCGGCACCGGCGCGCATCATCATCGCCGCGATATCGGCGGCGAGGTCGAGGATCATCCGGGCTTCGTCTTCGCTCGGCTCGTTCGCCTGGACGGGCGCCTGGTACGGGGTGCCCTTGAGCGCGGTGACGATCGGGACCGGCTGCGTGTTCTCCGTCGTACCGGAGACGAGTTTGCCGACGGTGCGCCGGGCGACCTTCTGGGCGATGCGCTGAGACGCACCGAGGTGGTCGGTGCGGGATTTCGACCGCCCGCCGCCGCGTTCGGCCTTCGCCGCCTTCGCCGCGGCGGCCTTGGCGAGATCTTCAGGCTGAGGTTCCGGTGAGGAGTCCCTCAGTTCGGCAAGTCGCTGCAGGCGGGTGCGTTCGAGCAGTTCGCGCAGAGCCTGGGATCCGGCCTCCGGATTGCCGCCGGAGGCCGGGGCCGGGGACGAACCCCGGACAGGGCCCGGCTCGGTCGGATCCTCGACCCGAACCTCGGTGGTGGTGGCGTCTTCGAGTTCTCTGTCGCTCACGGCTCGCTGATGAGTGTCGGGCCGAGTGGGTCGGCGATGTGCGCGGTTCCTGAGGCGGCGTCGTAGTCGAAGACGCGACGGCCGGAGACGAAGGCGGTCTCGGCGCGGGAGTTCAGATCGAGCGGATCGCCGGACCAGATGACGATATCGGCGTCGCGGCCCACCGCCAGGGAACCGAGGCGGTCGTCGAGGCCGAAGATCGCGGCCGGGTTGATCGTCAGCGCTTCGATCGCGACGGTCGGGTCGAGTCCTTCCTTCACGGCCAGGGAGGCTTCGTGGATGAGGAAGTTGATCGGGATGACCGGATGGTCGGTGGTCAGCGCGATGCGCACTCCCGCCTCGGCGAGGGAGGCCGCGGTGGCCAGGGTGCGGTCGCGCAGTTCGACCTTCGACCGGGAGGTCATCAGGGGGCCGAGGATGACGTCGATGCCCTTGGCCGCGATGAAGTCGGCGATCTTGTGGCCTTCGGTCCCGTGGTTGATGACGAGGCGGTAGCCGAATTCCTCGGACAGGCGGATGGCGGTGGCGATATCGTCGGCGCGGTGGCAGTGCTGGTCCCATGCGAGCTTGCCGTCGAGGACGTCGGCCAGAGTCTCCTTGACCAGGTCGCGGTCGAACGGGGTGCCGTCGGCTTCGGCTTGCGCACGTTTGGCCTGGTAGTTCCGCGCTTCGACGAAGGCGTCGCGGATGATCTTGACGGTGCCCATCCTCGTCGATGGGGTGACCTTCTTCTCTCCGTATACGCGTTTCGGGTTCTCGCCGAGTGCGGACTTCACGGACAGATCCTGCGTCACGAGCATCTCGTCGACGATCCGACCCCAGGTCTTGAGGAAAGCGGTGCGACCGCCGATGGGATTGCCGGAACCGGGTTTGATGAGCGCCGAGGTGACACCCCCACGCAGGGCATCCTTGAATCCGAGATCGGTGGGGTCGATGCTGTCGAGCGCGCGCAGGCCCGCCCCGTTGGGATCGGTCATCTCGTTCGTATCGTCTCCGGACCAGCCTTCACCGTCCTCATGGACACCGAGGTGGCCGTGGGCTTCGATGAAACCGG
The DNA here is from genome assembly GCF_056837565.1 of Brevibacterium sp. OS20. Classification (NCBI taxonomy): domain Bacteria; kingdom Bacillati; phylum Actinomycetota; class Actinomycetes; order Micrococcales; family Brevibacteriaceae; genus Brevibacterium; species Brevibacterium sp. OS20. Next base: position 3,327,969 of record NZ_CM166367.1, read on the forward strand.
GCAGGACCCAGCGTCCACCGGCATCGATGACCTCGGTGTCCGCTGGGAGGGAGGAGGTGTCGACGGAGCCGGGGGCCACCTCGGTGATGCGGCCGTCCCTGACCGTCAGCGTGCCGGATTCGATCGCCTCGGCGCGGTTCCCGGACGCATCGGCCACGGGCACGATCCGCGCGTTCGTGATGACGAAATCTGTGGCTGCTGGGACCGGGACTGACCGATACATTCTGCTCCTAGCGAGGGGGTCGGCGACGACGTCGGGCTGCGGTGTCGAGTCTACGCCACTCGATGTTTCGGCTGGGTGACCTCGGGGCCGTTCGCCGCGTTTGCGCACGGCCTCCGCCAAGGCGAGTTCCCGCCCCCTTCCCCTCCCAATTGCTACCTGACGGCGGCCCAGCAACCTCGCGCGAGGTTGCTGGGCCGCCGTCAGGTAGTTCTGGGGCGGACGGGTCCCCGCGTCGGGTCCGGCGTATAGTCTGGATGAATCGCCCGAAGAGAGAAGGATCCCTGATGCTTGAGCCGATCACCTCATACGTCGCAATCGGAGACTCGTTCAGTGAGGGTCTGATGGATCCCGACCCGCGGGTCGAGGATCGGTACCGCGGCTGGACCGACCGGCTCGCGCTCATGCTCACCGAGTCGTCGGTAGGCAGCCCGGACCTCTCCTATGCCAATCTGGCCATCCGGGGGCGGCTGCTCGACCGCATCGTCGATGACCAGGTGCCGCAGGTGCTCGAGATGAAGCCGGATCTCGTGAGCCTGTGCGCCGGCGGCAATGACTGCCTGCGTCCGAAGGCCGATATCGATGCCCTGGCCGCGAAGTTCGAACGCGCCGTGATCGCGATGCGTGAGGCCGGCATCGAGGTGCTCATGTGCAATGGCTTCGATACCGAATTCAGCACCCCGCTCATCCGTGCGGTGCGTCCACGAGTGGGAATCTACAACGCCCACCTGTGGTCGATCGCGCAGCGACACGGCTGCCATATGGTCGACCTGTGGGGGCTGCGTTCGCTCTACGCCGCGGAGATGTGGGCCGACGACCGCATCCACCTGTCGACGAAGGGCCACCATCTCGTCGCCGAGCAGGCTCTGGCGACCCTGGAGAGCGGCCGCTCCCTGCCGGTGAAGGGCTTCGGCGTTCCCGCTCGTCCGACGCGGGCGATCCGCGAGGTGATGAGCGAGGAGTCGCGGTGGGCCCGTGAGTACCTGGCCCCGTGGGTCGGTCGCCGGCTGCGCGGGCAGTCCTCAGGTGACACTCTGGACCCGAAGCTGGCGGAGCTCACCCGCGTCCGCGACCTCGTCGAACGTTCGCGTGAGGTCGACCGCGCCCGGGAGAACGGTGAGACAGGCGCCGCCGGCGAAGCGGGCGCTGCCGACCGGACCGGCTCGGGCGAAACTCACACAGGTGGAACCGGTGAGGTGAACGCACCTCGGGGTACCGAAGGATGAGCGTCGAGTCCGTGCGCATTCCCGAACTCGCCGCCGCCGGGACCGACGTGGCTCCGTCCTTCCGACATGTCTACGGGGACTCCCCCGAGCAGTTCGTCGAGGTCTATGGTGACCCGGCGACCGCCTCGGCGACGGTAGTCTTCGTCCACGGAGGCTACTTCCGACCCCGCACCGATCTGTCCCACGCCCGACCGTTGGCTCGGGCGCTGGCCGAGTCGGGAGTGCTCGTCGCGTCCATCGAGTATCGACGCCTCGGCGGTCAGCCGCTCCTGCTCGACGATGTCACCGCGGCCATCGAATCGGTGTGCGCCGAACTGCCGCGCTGGGGCGTGAGCGAACGAGCACAGGGCAATCTCATCGTCTCGGGCCATTCGGCCGGTGGCTGCCTCGTCCTCGCCTGGGCTTCGCACCTGCCCGACGAGGGACCGCGGATCCGTCTGCGTCCCCTGGCACCGGTGACCGATCTGCTGCGGGAAGTCGAGGACAACCTCGGCGATGGGGCAATCCTCGACTATATGGGTGTGCGGCCAGACGACGATCTGGACGTCTACCTGCGCCACGATCCGCGATCTCGGGCCGCCCTCATCCCGGCACGCGTCGACGTGCATTCGATCCACGGGGACGCCGATGCCACCGTCAACGTCGAATTCTCCCGTGTCTTCCCCGCCGCCCTGACCGAGCTGCCGGGTGCGAACCATGCCGATGTCATCGACCCCGATTCTCCATACTTCGCACAGATGAGGAACCTGCTGCTCGGCTGAAGGTGCTTCTCAGATCCCTTCGGGGCTGATTCCGGGGCCGTTCTCGATTCCGGTGCGGATGTCGAAGAGCTCGGGGAAGAACGTGAGATCGAGCGCTTTCTGCAGGAATCCGACTCCGCTCGAACCGCCTGTTCCGCGTTTCATGCCGATGATCCGCAACACGGTGCGCATGTGTCGGTAGCGCCAGTTCTGGAAGTTCTCCTCGAGATCGACGAGCTCTTCGCAGCTCTCGTATTCCTGCCAGTACTTCTGCGGGTTCTCGTAGATGATGCGGAAGACATCGGACAGTTCTTCGTCGAAGGTGTGGGCGACCGATTTGTCTCGGTCGAGGAGCCGCTGCGGCACCGGAAGACCGCGCCGGGCCAGGCAGGCGAGGAACTCGTCGTAGATGCTCGGTTCCTCGAGGTACTGCTCCAGGGCCGCACGCGCCTCGGGCTCACCGTCGAAGACCGGGAGCATGGCCCGATTCTTGTTGCCGAGCAGGAACTCCACGGCCCGGTACTGCCAGGACTGGAAACCGGAGGCACGGCCGAGCTGGTCGCGGAACCCGACATATTCGCTCGGCGTCAGAGTGGCGAGGACAGACCACTGCTCGGTCAGGGTCTTCTGGATGTGTTTGACCCGGGCGATGCGCTTGAGCGCGGTCTGCAGCTCATCGGCGGCGATGAGTCGCCGGGCGTCGAGGAGTTCGTGGATGACGAGCCGGAACCACAGCTCCGTGGTCTGGTGCTGGATGATGAAGAGCAGCTCATCGTGGTGTTCGGGACTGCTGACTGGATGCTGGGCGCCGAGGAGACGGTCGAGGTCGAGATACGACCCGTATGTCATCGACTCCCTGAGGTCGGTGTGGACCCCGGCTTCGAGGTCGCGTTCGTTCTTCTCGGCCGTCGTCCGAGCGTCGCTGCCCGGGTCATGGTTGGTGTCGGTCATGACCTCCAGCATAAGGGTCAGCCGGGTTGCCGCCTCTGCGGTTCGGCGACTTCCCGGACGTCATCGACCAGCTGCTTCCACTCCGGCGGCATCTGAGACTCGCCGAAGCGGACTCGCCCGTACCGGCTCTCGATGAGGTAGGCGAATCGATCAGCACCCGTGGCCTGCGGGGCATCATCACTCTGCGTCACACCATCGCTCTGCCCGCTGTCGGACCAGGGAAGTTCGGCGATGCGCGGGCCCAGGTCATCGCGTCGGGTGCTTGCGTCGATGTCGACCTCCCAGACGAGCAGCATCCCGCCGATACCGCCCGAGCGTTCGACGAGCAGATGCCCGAAACCACCGGCAGGCTTCTCGTTCACCAGCTGCTCCCCTGGTTTCCGCGGGCCGAACCTGCGTGGGAGATGCCCACGGTTTCCCACCCGGACACGATCGCATCGTGAACGTCGGATCCGGCGCCGAACTGGTCGGCCGCCGCGGCGATGGTGAGTTCTGCGAACTCCGCGAAATCGGTGCGCTGCGTGATCTCAGCCCCTGTGAGGACGGAGTACCAGACCTGTCCGACGCTTTCCCAGGACGGGCCGCCCACGGCGATGGCGGCGAGCGCGAAGGCCCGGTTCGGGATCCCGGAGTTCAGGTGGACCCCGCCGTTGTCGGAATCGGTGGTGACGAAGTCGTCCATATGCGCAGGCTGCGGGTCCTTGCCGAGGACGTCGTCGTCATAAGCCGTGCCGGGTTCGATCATGGAGCGCAGGGCACGACCGGTCACCTCGGGGGTGAAGATTCCGGCACCGATGAGCCAGTCGGCGTCCTCGGCATTCTGTCCTGCGTCGTGCTGTTGGGTCAGGGCGCCGAAGACATCGGCGCAGTGCTCGTTGAGCGCTCCCGGCTGGCCGAAGTACTCGAGGTCGGCGGTGTGGCTGATGACACCGTGGGAGAGCTCGTGGCCGATGATCGACAGCGAACCGGTGAACCCGATGAACACTTCGTCGTCGCCGTCGCCGAAGACCATGAGGCGGCCGTCGAAGAAGGCGTTGTCGTAGTCCTTGCCGTAGTGGACGCTGGCCATGAGCGGCATTCCCGCGCCGTCGAGCGAATCGCGTCCGAACACCTCGGAGAACAGAGCATACGAAGCGCCGAGCCCGTCATAGGCTTCGTTGACCGGCTCATCGTCGACGGGTTCTTCGCCCTCGGAGCGGACGAGTTCGCCGGGCAGCACCTCGGTGTTCTGAGCATCGTGGACGAGGCGCTGCAGTCCTGCAGGAGCGGGTGCGGCGAGCGCGGATACGTCTCTGCCGAGATCGGCCGGTGGGGTATAGCGCAGCCCGGCCAGGCGCAGGTTCCGACAGCTCTCGTCGGACATCCGGCAGCTTGCCGCGGCGGCCGCGGCCTTCGGGAACCGCTCGGTGCCGCGCTCGGCAATCGCATCGAGAAGGTAGGGCGGGACGACACTGTGAAATGGGACGACGCTCTGAGGGACCATGACTCCAGCGTGCCACTTTCGGCGACGAACCGATAGGGAGCCCGGCACATCTGCGCCGGGCTCCGGCGTTCAGCCCGATCGACCTGGCCGCGTCGAGGCCTCAGCCGATGACCTGAACACAATCCAAAGAAAGTATTGCAAAGACTTATTTGCAAGCGTATCTTTGCATTATGAGCGAGGACACCGGACACGACGCCACTCACGAGATCACCCACCCCGACGGCGTCCGCGAGATCAGCACCTCGGCCCTCAAGGGCCTGGCCCATCCCCTGCGGATGGCGATCTACGACGCGCTGTCGACGCAGGGCCCGCAGACGGCGACAGGCCTGGCCAAGCGCCTCGGCGAATCATCCGGGGCAACGAGCTACCACCTGCGTCAGCTCGCTCGGCACCAGCTCATCCGCGAGGTCGAGGGCGAACGGAGCGGGCGAGAGAAGTGGTGGGAGAGGATTCCCGGGGCCATGAAGGTGCCGGGCCCCGAACGCGACCTCGACCCGTCGGCACGGACCGCCTCGTCCTACGTCAACCGAGAGTTCGTGCGCAATGCGCAGCGCAACTTCGAACACTTCATCGATGCCGCCTATGACGGCCAGCGGATGCCGAAGTCGTGGATCGAAGCCGCGGTCAGCGAGACGAGCAATCTGCGCCTGACCAAGGAACAGCTCGCCGAGATCGCCGCCGAGTACGAGAGGACCACCATGGCGTTCATCAACAAGTACCGCGGCCGCAATGATCCGGGCTCCCGCCCGGTGCAGATCCAGTTCTACGCCTTCCCCCTGACCGATGGAGAGGAAACCCCATCATGAGCACGCTCACCGCACCCATCCGCCCTCCCCTGAACGGCATCGGCACTGCCGACGGCAGGGCATCTCACCAGCGCCGCATCGTCGAACGCACCATCACCGTGACCAGGGAGTTCGTCGTCGACAGCGGCGAGGACACCCGCGCCAGGGCATCCGGCCTCGAGGGTCTGGTCCTGCGCCTGGCGCTGTGGCTCATTGAGCGTCGCCGCGTCCGGGCCCTGCACGTGCAGGTCGACTCCGCGGAGATGTCACGTCGGGTCGACCACGCCAAACAGAGGCACATCGACCGCTATCACGGTCTGCCGTTCTGACGAGGGCGCAGATCGGACCGGCACTCCCGTTCTGTTGCACATGGTCGCGCGAACTCCTCCCCCGGCCCGCGCGCACCCGTCAGCGGAGCACGATCACCGCACGACCGCCTCGGCGCCGGTCCTGCCGTTGTCATCGAGCGGAGGGAACACGACGAGGGTGATGACGATGATGACCATGAAGAATGTGGTGAGGAATGTCGGGACCGGGATGATCGGGTCGAGGAGGACGAGCAGCGCGCAGGCCGGGACGACGGTGTTGACGACGGCATTGGCGTTGGCGCGGATGGCGACCACCCATACCCCGAGGACGAACACCACGATCGGCACTGAGACCGTGAACGTCGCCAGCACCGGATTCAGAGCGCTGGCACCGAGCTGGGAATCGGCCTCCACGCCGACCCCGGCCGAGAACGCACCGGCGGCGGCGAAGATGAAGTAGTGGCCGTAGCCGTATCTGAGCGATCCGCCGAGGCTGCCGATCGCCCGGTGATGCGGCGGCCAGAAGTAGATCCACCACATCGCCGCAGTGACGATGAGGCAGAGGACGCCCAGTGAGATCAGCGGGACGATGTCCTCGACTTCGCCCAACGCGTCGAAGACGGTGTTCGCCGAGGCCAGGAGGCTCTCGCCGAGGACGATGATCGTGAAGCAGCCATAGCGTTCGGTGATGTGGTGCGGGTGCCACGGAGTCTTGCCGCGGGCTTCGGCGATGACCGGCACAGCCACCTCGGCGAGGATGAGCACGACGAGGCCCACGGACCGGATCATGGAGTCGTCGATGGCCAGCCACATCACCCACAGGATCTGGGCCAGGCCGATACCGGCCGCGTAGATGATCGTCGTCCACCGTGCGACCCCGGCACCGCGGGAGGCCCGCAGCCATTGGGAGATCATGATGATGCGCATGAGCACGTAGCCGCCGATGAGCAGCCGGTAGTCATCGTTCTCGAAGACGGGGCCGATGCCGGCGGCGAGGATGAGCACCCCGCCCATCTGCACGATCGTGAGCACTCGGTAGAGCCAGTCGTCGGTGTCGAAGGAGGTCGCGAACCACGTGAAGTTCATCCACGCCCACCAGATCCCGAAGAACACGACCAGGTAGTTGACCACCCCATCGCCGAGGCGGCCCTCCGTGATCGTGTCATGCAGGTGTGAGGACGCGATCGAGACGGCGATGACGAAGACGAGGTCGAAGAAGAGTTCGAGCGTGCTGGCTGCCCGCCCCTCTTCACCCGGATCGCGCGGACGCATCGGACTGAGGCGGAACCGTGGTGCGGCTGAGTGCTGTGCGGTCATGGGATCCTCACCGGTCGGATTGAGTGCTCGCACATTCTATGGCCGTCCGGCCGACTCCGGCACCCCGCTGCGCTGGCCCAACACCCGCCGAACCGGCCCGCCCGGTTTTCCGCATACCCGCAGCCGCTCTCACCTCGGACTCCGCGAACGCCTCGGCCCCGCCTCAACTAAACTTGCCACGTGCTCAAACCCATCCTGTGGCCGGTGCTCGTGCCGTTCGCCCTCTTCGCCGTCGGCCTGGGTGCGATCATGCCGATCCTCGTGCTCGGGGCGCTCTCGCTGGGCTCGACGCAGGCGTTCGCCGCAGCCATCGTCGGCATCATGGGGGCCGTGTCGCTCATGGCCACGGTGCCGGCCGGGATCCTCATCGACCGCCTCGGCGATTTCCGGGCCATGTTCGTGGCCACGTGCGCGGCGATCATCGTGCTCGGCTCCATCGTCGCCGCCTTCATCTGGGATTCGCCGTATTCGCTGCTCGTCTACACGGTCGCGCTCATGGTCTTCGGCCCGGTCTCCGATGTGTGGAGCCTGGCCAGACAGGCCGTCGTCGCCGAGGTGATGCCGCCGGCCGACCTCGCGAAGGCGATGACCGCGCTCGGCGGCACGCAGCGGGTCGGCAACCTCGTCGGGCCGATGATCGGTGCCGGCCTCATGCTTATCTTCCCGATCTGGTCCGTGTTCGTCTTCTCCGGCCTCACCGCCGTCGCCGCTATCGCGATCATGACCCTGCCGATCGCCCAGATCCCCGGCTTCGACGACCATCCGCACCGCCCCGAGGCGGCCCCGACCTCATGTGCGGACGATCCCTCACCCGCCGATGCTCCCAACCCCACCGAGGCGAACGATCCGGCACACGGTGACGTCGCCCCTCCTCGGCGGGGGAAGAAGGATCGCCGGCCGCCGCTGGACGTGCGGTGGAAATCGGTCATCCTCACCGGCGTCACGATCATCGCACTGGCGGCGGCCCGCGCCGCCCAGCCGGTCGTCGTCCAGCTGTGGGGCGTCGAGATCGGTCTGCACAAGTCCTCGATCTCGCTCATCATCGCCTTCGGCGCCGGACTCGAACTCATCGTCATGTTCCTCGGCGCGTACATCAAGGATCACCTCGGTCGGGTCGCGACCCTCGTCGCATGCCTGTCCATCTTCGGCACCGGGTTCGTCATCATGGTCGCAAAACCGGATCTCGCCGGGATGGTCATCGCCGCCGCGGTCATGGCCTTCGGCAACGGCCTCGGCGCGGGCGTGAATATGACGATCGGCGCGGACCTCTCCCCCGCGGTCGGGAGGCCGCGGTTCCTCGGCATCTGGGCGATCTTCAACAACGGCGGCAAGCTCGGCGGGCCGACGCTGCTGTCCCTCATCATCACCGTGACCACCCTGCGGTTCGGGGTGCTCTTCCCGGGACTGCTCGCCTTCCTCGGTGCGGTGTGGATCCTCATCTGGGCCCGTCAGGTGGGTCTGCCCGGAAGGCGGAGGCGCCTCGATCCGCCGCGCACGGACTGACTCGACGGACTAGGCTGGAGATGACCGAATCGACGAAGTTCGGCTGACGGCCCGAAGCTGAAGGCACGCAGCGGCCGGCCCACAGCTGAGAGTCCGAACAGGATCAGGAGAGTCATCGATGGAAGCACTGGACGTCGGCGGATATGTGCTGGTGAGCCTCGCCGCACTCGTCTTCCTCGTCCTCCAGTCATGGTTCGCCGCCACCGTGGTCCGTCGCGTCGTCGGCGTCCCCACCGGCTGGCCGCGCACGCTGGCCGTCGGTCTCGTCATGAGCGCCGTCGTGGCCGTGACCGTCCAGTACCTCTACCGGGCCGGCACCGGGCAGAACGTCGACGGACTTGACGTCTCCCCCGGAGTGGCGGTGCTGTTCATGGTGCTCGCCCTCGGATGGATCTTCGCTCTGGGCGTCGGTGCCCTCGTCATGCTCGAAGCGGCCTTCCCGACCGGGTCCCTGCCGAGCCCGCAGTCGCTGTTCTTCGGGTGGAAATCTCGCCGTCGCCGCGGCCGCCGCTACGCCCAGGTCGTGTCCATCGCCGTGCGGCACGGGCTCGGCTCACAGCTGCGCGGCTTCGGAGGGGATTCGCCTGGTCGCGACGTCAAGACCGCACGAGCGCTCAAGGAATCCCTCGCCGAGGCGGGGGTGACCTTCGTCAAGCTCGGACAAATGCTCTCCACCCGCAGAGACATCCTCCCGCCGGTGTTCGTCCGTGAGCTCGAAACCCTCCAGACCCAAGTCACGCCCGAGCCCTGGTCGGTCATCGAACCGGCCATCGCCGAGCGGCTCGGTCGACCCATCGGAGAGGTGTTCGCACGGATCGGCTCCACGCCGCTGGCGGCCGCCTCGGTGGCGCAGGTCCACGAGGCGACCCTGCTCGACGGCACGGAAGTCATCGTCAAGGTGCAGCGGCCGAAGGCGCTCAATCAGGTCACTCAGGATCTCGACATCATCCTGCGGTTGGCGGGTTGGCTGAACAAGACCACGACCTGGGGCAGGGATCTGGGGGTGCAGTCGCTGGCCGCGGGATTCGCGAACACGTTGGAAGAGGAGCTCGACTATCGGATCGAGCTGGACAATATGGCCAGCATCGAGAACTCTCTCAAACGGTCGGGGAAATTCGACGTCACCGTTCCACACGGCTACCCGGGCCTCAGCGGCGAACGCCTGCTGGTCATGGATCGGCTGCCCGGACAGCCTGTCTCACGGGCGGGGGCGCTGCTGACCGAGCTCAGTGATGCCGAACGGTCCCGATTGGCCACCACACTGTTGGGTGCCACGCTCGAGCAGATCATCGGTGATGGGATCTTCCACGCCGACCTGCATGCCGGCAACATCTTCATCACTCCCGAGGGGAAGCTGGGGCTGCTCGACTTCGGTGCGGTCGGCCGACTCGATCCGGGCACGCAGACCTCGCTGGGACTCATGCTCTACTCGATCGACCAGAACGACAGTGCCGGGGCCACCGACGCCCTCATCGAACTCCTCGGGCGTCCCGACGGACTCGACGATCGGGAGGTCGAACGGGCCGTCGGCGAACTCCTGCTGCGCTACGGCGGCGGCACCCGTGCGGCGCAGGGTCAGAAGCTCTTCGACGACCTGTTCAATCTCGTGCTCGCGCACCGGTTCTCCGTGCCGGCGCCGATCAGCGCCGCATTCCGGGCGATGGCCTCCGTGGAGGGTGCGCTGCTGACGATCGATCCGCACTTCGATGTCGTCGCCGTGTCCCGGCAGGAGGGCAACAGGCTCGTGAGGTCGAAGCTCAAGGGCACGAAGATCACCGATGAGCTGCAGCGTCGGGCCCTGCAGCTGATGCCGATGATCGACCGCATGCCGCGCCGGATCAACAAGATCACCGAGGACCTCGAACACGGCCGGTTCTCGATGAACATGCGTGTGCTCGAGAATCCCTCCGACCGCAGCTTCCTCACCAGTCTGTTTCAGCAGCTCATCGTCGCCGTCCTCGCCGGGGCCGCCGTGGTGGGAGCGATCATGCTCATCACCAGCGATGAGGGTCCGCTGCTGACGAAGGACATCCACCTGTACTCGTTCTTCGGCTTCGTGCTGCTCTTCGGCGGCTTCGTGCTGAGCATGCGCTCCCTCATGCTCGTTTTCCGACGCGACGGCCAGACCTAGCCGGTCAACCAGCCGTCGCCCCTTCACCGCCACGGCGCAGCATCCGAGCTCGCAAGGGCCCAGCGGCTGACTTCAGGTCAGTATCGGATACTTTTCGCCAGTAGAAATGTCCGATAGTGACCTGGAATCGGCGGCCAGTGTCCGATAGTGACCTGGATTCAGTCCTCCTGCACGCACAGAAAGAGCCCCGCGCTCACTGTTTCCAGCGATGCGCGGGGCTTTCCCGAGCGGAGCCCCCTGTCAGACTCGAACTGACGACCTTCGCTTTACAAGAGCGGTGCTCTACCAACTGAGCTAAGGAGGCGTGGTGCGCACCGAGCGTGCGCGCCTACACGATAGTAGTCCATGGCCGGGCCCGGCCACAAAACCGCGGGGAACGAGTCCGGCAGGACACCGTCACCGAGGCGGCCCAGCCTCAACCTGTACCGCCCCCTCACCGAGGCGGCCCCGACCTCACCGTAGGCAATCCCCGTCCGATAGGCACCTCCCATCCTGCGGGGACGACGAAGGCCGGGCCCCACCTCGGCGGGGTCCGGCCTTCATTCGTGCACTGCCGGGCCGAGCGCCGCCCCGGACGATGTCCGATCCAGCCTCGGACAGGAACCGATCAGGTCCTCAGGGACTCAGCCTTTGAACTCTCCGGTGGCCTTGAGGATCTCGGTGGCCAGGGCCTGCGAGTCGCTGGTCTTGTCGGTGTGCTTGCCGTTGATGAGCACCCACGGGGTGGCTTCGACACCGTCGTCCAGAGCGGTCTGGCTCGACTGTTCGACGAACTTGTCGAAGGTGCGGTCCGTAACGCAGGACTTCACGGTCTGCTCGGGATCGGCCTTGAGCTTCTTCGAGGTGTCGACGCCGGCGTCCTCGGCCACCTTGAGCAGCTCCTCATCGGTGCGGCCCTCGGTGCCTTCCTCCGGCTGCTGAGCGTAGAGTGCGTCGAACAGGTCCATGGCGACTTCGGGCTGGCTGTCGACGACACAGGCGGCGAGGTTGGCGGCGCGGGTGGAGTACTCGTTGCCGCTGGACATGCGGTCGAGGAACGACACCGGCTTGTAGTTGACGACGATCGAACCCTCGTTGGCGAGCTTGCGCAGCATGCTCGCATTGCCTTCCTCGAAGGCCTTGCACCCGGGGCACTGGAAGTCGAGGTAGACGGTGACCGTGGCAGCGCCCTTCTTCGCACCCTCCTCGGTCGGAGCCGGCAGATCCGATTCCTCACCTTCCGGCATCTTCAGCGGCTGCACGAGCGTGTTGTCCTTGCCCACGGTGATTCCCTCGGAGACATAGTTCGAGGGGCTGACAGCGGGTTTGCTCTGCTGGAATACGAGCACACCGACCACGGCGAGCACGGCGACGACGACCACTGCGATCCCGGTGTACAGGATCGTCTTCGCGGTCTTCTCCTTCTTCGCCTGATTCGCCGCGATCTGGCGGGCGTTCTCGCGTGCGCGGTTCCGCTTGTCGTCCGCGGAGTTGTTCTTCGCCATTGTTCCTCACGTTGGATCGTCTGACATCGGTGCGGCCTGAGGCCCGAACGGTGCGGGACGGCTTCCGCGACCCGACGGCACCACTGTACCGAAACAGGTGCTTCGCCGACTCCCAGAAACATTCAAGGTTCAACTACAACGTTCAACTACCTCGGACTCTCCCGGCAATCAGTACGGATCGATTCGCACGATCGCACGGTCGCACAGTTGAACAAGTGCCCAGGCGCCCAGGCGAACTCCCACATTCCCGCCCGCGTCGAACCGACCGGACCGCGCCCGGCCAACCGGCCCGCACCAGACCGAACAATCAGTCCGACCTGCTCACACCGGTCCGGGCAAGTAGTCGAAGGGGTTGATCGTCAGCGGCCACCAGGACATGGCCGCCCCCGACTGGATGACCATGACGGCGAGGATGACGAGCAGCGCGATCACCGCCAAGGCGATGAGGCGGCCGAGCTGATTTCGAGTGGCTCCAGAGACGAGCAGACGTGAGCCGAAGCGCAGGCTCGAGGCTCCCGGCCCGACCCACAGCACCAGCGAACCCGCGGCGCCGGCCGCCCACACCGACCATTGTTCGGACGACCCGCTGGGCACGATCCCGGCGATGTCGAGCCGGGTGAGCACGAGCGCGGCGGCGGCCGCGATCGCCGGCAGGATGAGCGAGGCCACCGACGTCAGTATCGAGGCCAGCACGGCCCCCGGCGCCGAGGCGAGCGCGCGGAAGAATCCGCCCGAATCCGTTCCGCGGTCGAACCGGTACCGCTGGACCTTCCGGTCCAGACGTGTGCCGGTGCGGGCGAGCACCGACCAGATCAGGGCGACGACGCTGATGACCAGCGGGCCGAGCGGCATGACGGCGACGGCCAAGGCGACGAGTCCGAAGACGACCCAGCCGCCCGACTGCACTCGTCGGTACCCCATCGGCGTCCACGGCTGACCGCCGGGCTGCATCTGCTGACCGCCCTGCTGCGTCGGCTGGCCGCCGGGCCCCATGTGCTGGCCGCCGGGACCGGACTGGTCTCCCCACTGTCCCTGGGCAACCTGGCCATGCTGTCCGCCGGGACCGTTCGGTCCGACGAGGTTCTGTCCGTGGCCGGGTTGGACGAAGCCGGAACGGCCGAGGTCGGCACCGGCCATCGGGGAGCCCGGGCCCGCCTGGATGCCGCCGTTGGGGTTGCTGATCGGCGGTGCGGTCGCCTGCTGCGGCGGCTGCCCGTGCATCTGCCCGGGACCGTAGCCCGGTCCCTGGTTGGACCCGACACCATGACCGGACCCGGCATGATTGGTCGGTCGGCTGGATCCGGGGTACTGCGGCTGCCCGCTGCCGGAAGGGCCGGCTCCCGGGTACCCCGTGCCCGCGCCCAGAGCCGCACCCCCGAGCGCTGCCCCAGCGGCTCCGGCACCACCAAGGCCGGAACCGCCGTGACCGCTGCCGCCGTCGTCGACGGCAGGCATGACCGCGGTGCCGCTCGATGTCCGCTGCGGTCCGCCCGCGCCGGCACCGCCGCTGGGACCGGAACCGAGCTGCGGCATCCGCCCGGACTCGATGTCGACGAGAGCGTCGAGGATCATCTGCCCCGACGGACGACGTTCGGGTTTCGGGTCGAGGCAGGCGGAGATGAGCGGAGCGAAGTTCTTCGGCGCCCCGTCGAGGTCGAATTTGCCCATGGCCACACGACCGAGCACGGCTTCCAAGGGTCCGGAGCCATAGGGGTTGCGGCCGGTGGCGGCGAACGCCATGGTCGCGGCCCATCCCCACCAGTCGGTCTTCTCACTCGACGTCTTGCCGTCGGCGATCTCCGGGGAGAGATAGCCGGGGGTGCCCATGACCAGCCCGGTGGCGGTCACGCGCACTTCGTCGGCGACCTGGGCGATGCCGAAGTCGATGACCATCGGCTCACCGTCCATGATCATCACATTGGCGGGTTTGAGGTCGCGGTGGATGACGCCGGCATCGTGGACGGCGTTGAGAGCGTCGAGGAGGGCGTGGCCGAAGTGGACGAGCTCATCCTCGGCGAAGGGGCCGTTGTCGCGGACATCATCGGACAGGGTCTGCCCGTCGACGAATTCGGTGATGATGAACGGCTGCGCGGAATCGAGTTCGGCGTCGAGCACCTCGGCGATGCGGGGATGGCGGATCCGGCGCAGGGTGCGGGTTTCGCGGGCCAGACGCTTCCTGGCGGTCTCGTCATTGGCGATATGCGGATGGAGGACCTTGACCGCGACCGGGTTGTTTCCGCCGTCGACACCGAGGTAGACGACACCCATGCCGCCCGAGCCGAGCTCCTCGATGAGGCGGTAGCCTCCCAGTTCCTGATCCATCACCTGGCCAAGCCTAGTCGAGCGAGTACAGTTCATTCCAAGGACCGACACAGGAGGAGGCGCAGATGAGCACCGTCGACTCTGCCGAGCCCAGCACCGAGATCCCCTACGGCGACAGCGATTTCGTCGTCGTGGCCAACCGCCTGCCCGTTGACCGCGATCCCGACGACGAGAATCGCGGATGGCGCACCTCACCTGGGGGTTTGGTCACTGCAGTGGCTCCCGTGATGAAGGCCCAGGAGGGGGCGTGGATCGGGTGGACGGGCGTCGCCGACGAGGATTTCGAACCCTTCACCATCGACGGCATGCACCTGACCCCGGTGACTCTGACAAGCGAGGATGTCCTCAGGTACTACGAAGGGTTTTCCAACGCCACACTGTGGCCGCTCTATCACGATGTCATCGTCCCGCCCGAGTACCACCGCACGTGGTGGGATGCGTATGTGCGGGTCAATGAGCGCTTCGCGGCCAAGGTCGCCGAGGTGGCTGCGCAGTCCGCGACCGTGTGGGTTCACGATTATCAGCTCCAGTTGGTTCCGCAGATGGTCCGACGCCTGCGCCCTGACCTCGCGATCGGGTTCTTCAACCACATTCCCTTCCCGCCCTACGAGCTCTTCGCTCAGCTGCCGTGGCGCGACGAGATCCTCCGCGGCCTCCTCGGCGCCGACCTCATCGGGTTCCAACGGCCGGCGGACGCAGCGAACTTCCGCCGTGCCGTCCGCGGGCGTCTGGGATACGCGACGAAGGGGTCGACCGTCTCGGTCCCGCCGGGTGACTTCCTCCCGGCCCACCTCGTCCGCGCCGAGCCGTTCCCGATCTCGATCGACACCCCTTATCTCGAGGAGCTCGCCCGCGATCCGAAGATCCTCGAGCGGGCGAAGCAGATCCGCGAGGAGGTCGGCAATCCTCGGGTGGTCATGCTCGGCGTCGATCGGATGGACTATACGAAGGGCATCCGCCACCGGCTCAAGGCGTTCGGGGAGCTGCTCGCCGAGGGCCGACTCGATGTCGAGGATGTCGTGCTCATTCAGATCGCGACCCCGTCGCGGGAACGCCTCGAGCAGTACAAGATCATCCGCCACGACGTCGAACTGGCTGTCGGGCGGATCAACGGCGAGCAGGTCGATGTCGGATCGATTCCCGTGCGCTACCTCCACCATTCCTATCCGCGCGATGAGATGACAGCGTTCTTCCTCGCCGCCGATGTCATGCTTGTGACCGCTCTGCGTGATGGGATGAACCTCGTTGCCAAGGAATATGTGGCGTGCCGAAGGCGAGACGACGGAGCCCTGGTGCTCTCCGAATTCACCGGGGCTGCCGAACAGCTCAAGGGCGCGGTGATGGTCAATCCCCACGACATCGCCGACCTCAAGGCGGGCATCCTCGAAGCCGTGCAGATGGATGAGAGGACCCGCACGCGTCGGATGAAGCAGATGCGCAAGCGGGTCGCAACGGACACCGTGAGCCGGTGGTCGAAGAACTTCCTCGCCGAACTCGAGCACATCAAGGACAATCCCGAGGTCATCGTCCCCGAACGGCCCGTGGTGCAGAAGAACCGCACCGCACCGCCGCCGGATGTGCCGGCTGCCCCGTCCGATCGCGCCGACAGACCCGATGATGCCGAGTGGACAGACGATATCTCCACCGCCCGCTAGGAGACGAACAGTGACATCGAAGCCGACCGTGCTCGGTCCTGCCCCCTCCGCCACCGCCGAGGTGACCCTGCGTGATCTCGCCACCGCCGATTCGCTGCTGCTGGCCTTGGATTTCGATGGGGTGCTCGCACCTCTTCAGGACGACCCGTCGACATCCCGGATGGTCCCCGAATCGGCCTCGGCCATCGCGGCGCTTGCCGGTCTGCCGCGCACTCGGGTGGCACTGGTGTCCGGACGCGATATCGCCACCCTGCGACGCCTGTCCGAGGCGCCGGACTCGGCGTGGCTGATCGGTTCGCACGGCGCAGAGGCCGAGCTCGGCACCGACGCTGATCGCAATCCCGACACCGCAATGGGCCGGTCCCCCGAGCTCGCTCCGGCCGAGGCAGCGATGCTCGCCGCCATCGACGCACACCTCGACGCGTTCGAACACACTCTTCCGGGCGCTGATGAACGCCCCGGTTCGGCCGCGGCGACCACAGGTGCGGCCGCGACGACGGGTTCGGCCGCAACGATTGACGCGAGCGACTCAGGCCATGCCGACGGCCCCTCGGATTTCCTCATCGAGCGCAAACCCTATTCGCGGACGGTCCACACTCGCGGACTCGCCCCCGAGGCCGCCGCGGCCCTCCATGAACACGCCCTCGACGTGGTCGAGGAGTTCCCGGACATCCGTGTCATCGAAGGCCACGACATCACCGAACTCGCCGTCAAACAGGCGACGAAAGGCGACGGCATCGGGCTGCTCGCCCGTGCCGGCGAACCGACGGCAATGGGCTACCTCGGCGACGATGTCACCGATGAGGACGCCTTCGCGGCCCTCGACGAACTCACGGACTCCGGCGCTCTGAACGCTGGTCTCACCGTCAAAGTCGGGTCCGCCCCGACTCGCGCTTCATGGCGGATCGCCGATCCTGCAGCCGTGGCCGAACTGCTCGGCCGCCTCGTTGCCGAACGCACGGAATTCCTCCGCACCGTCCACGACTGAGGTCGAGCCGCCTCGCCGAGGATGATCCGGTTCGCGACCGGCATCGGACCACCTCGGCGCGCTCCGGTCGGTCCGACTCACCGTTCGGATCCACGTCACGGCAGGACCGCCTCGGCGAGGATGATTGCGATCGAAACCCGAGATCAGCGGCGCTGCGGGGGCACGGCGCTGGCCCGGAGGACGAGATCCGGGTCGACCGTGTAGTCGACATGTACGCGCGCGTCACCGGCGGCGATCATCTCGCGGATCTCGTCGATCGCCGACTGCGCCACGGTCGCCCAGTCGTAGACGACCTGCGACAAGGGCGGTTGGACGACATCGGCGTCGGGGACGTCGCCGACCGTGAGCAGGGACAGGTCCCTGGGAACGTCGAGTCGCAGCCGTTGGGCGGCCTCGAGCATGCCGAAGGACAGGGACGGGGCGCAGGCGATGACAGCGGTGCAGCGCAGGTCGAGCAGCTCCTCGGCGGCTGCGACTCCGGCCATGGCTCCGCCGGCAGCCTCGACGACGGGGGCCTGATCACGGGTGGCGGGAATGTGGAGGATCCCTGCCATCGATCTGCGGAAGCCGGCGATGCGGGCCGGGGCAGCCGAATCGCGCAGCACGGCGAGCCCGATGCGTTTGTGGCCGAGGTGGACCAGGTGGGCCACGGCGGTCTCGATTCCGCCGGTCGCGTCGAGGTAGATGCGCGAGATCCCATCGTCGTGGCGGGCATTCGAAATGCGGATGAGCGGCAGCCCACGTTCGGCGAGCATCCCCGCAAGCACACCAGCGGCACCGCCGCCGACGACGACGGCTCCGGAGATCGTGGGCCCGCCGTGTTCACTGCCGAGGATCGTCTCGAGGAGGGCCTCATTGCGTTCGGCGATGGCCTCGATGTGGACGACGGCGATGCCGAGTCCGAACATCCGGTTCGTCAGGATCTCCGCAAGCCGCGAATACGGGTCCACGTTGCCTGCTGACACTGCGGGTTTGATGAGCGCGATGAGCGACGAGCCGGCACCCGATCCAGCCCCAGCACCGGATCCTTCCCGTGTGCCGGATTCGGCGTACGGGGTCTGGCCGGCAGCGCCGAGGATCGCCAGAGCCTGCCGCACCTTCGCCGACGAGGCGGCCGACACCGATTCGGGATCGCGCAGAGCTCGTGAGGCGGTGGCTTTCGAGACTCCGGCAGTACCGGCGATCTCGGCGAGACGGACGTGCCGGTGCTCGGGCAGATGTTCGCTCATTGACGGGCCGCCGTCGTCGAAGTTCGGGCGACGAGTCGAGGACGGAACACCGGAGGCACCGAAGGCAGACCCGTCGTCGAGATCCGCAGGGTCTGCAGCGTCGCATCGATGAGGGCATTCGACAGCCCCTCGACGTCGAGGCCGAGCACCGTGGCCGGCGGGCCCGTGAACTTCATCGTCGGGGAATCGCCGAATCCGACGACCGACATGTCCCGCGGCACCTGCAGATGCCGGTTCCGCAGACCGTGGAGGGCTCCGTGCAGCTGCAGCGCGGACTGGACGATCACCGCTGTGCAGGTCGCATCCTTGAGTTCGAGCACCGCACGCGATCCGCCGGAGAACGACTTCGGCACCCGTGAGATCCAGTCCTCGAGGTTGAGCCCGAGATTTCTGGCCGGATGTTCGGCGAGGAAGCGGCGGATGAGCTGGACGGCCAGTTCACCGCTGTCGTTGCAGATCAGCCCGATGCGCCGGTGTCCGATCGCCCGCAGATGTTCGAAGGCCGTGGTCATCCCACCGCCGAGGTCGAGGCGCGCGGCGATGACCTCCGTACCGGCTTCGGAGACCTCCTCGGTGGCGGACTGTTCGGCGACGCGGATGCAGGGGATCTCCGTATTCAGACTCGTCATCGTCGTGGTCACCAGGGCCACTGCGCCCGCCTCGATTGCGGTCTGCAGCGGTTCCGGGTCGGTTTCGACGAGCGGGCGGGTGACGAGGAGATCATGATCCTGCAGGGCCTTGGCCACGCGGGTGCAGACCTGGACCTGCCAATGTTCGGGATTGCCTGGAGCGCTGACGGCCACGAGCCGCCTCGGCGCATCATGGAGCAGGGTCGAGCGCGAATAGCCGAGCTCGCTCATCGCCTCCAGCACCTTCGCCCGGGTCGACTCGGCGACGGCACCGCGGCGACCGAGCACCCGGGAGACCGTGGCCAGAGAGACTCCGGCCCTGGCGGCGACCTCGTCCAACGTGACCTTCATACGAGTCAGTCTACTTTCGCGCCGCGGTATGCGTCGGCGCACAGCCATCGTGCTGAGAATCACTCTACGCTTTGTCGAATTCACAGAGCACCCCAATCATCCACCCCTTAGGATGAGAGTGACTGAGCATCCCTGCCGGGTCACCGACGACCAGCTGCTCACGGAGTTATTCAGAAGTTTTAGGAGGACTTATGTCAACGGTGTCGTTGAATGGCCTCAGTCATGTCTACGAGAACACGACGTCCGAATCCGTCCACCCGTTCAATCTCTTCGTCGATGACGGAGAGTTCCTCGTCCTCTACGGACCCAGCGGGTCGGGCAAGTCGACGATCCTGCGAATGCTGCACGGACTTGAGACCCCGAAGTCCGGCACGATCCTCATCGACGGCGCGGATATCACCCACGCCGCCGTCAACGACCGCGATGTCACCCTGGCCCTGGAGAGCTACGCGCTCTACCCGCATATGAGCGTGCGCGACAATCTCGGCTTTGCGCTGCGCGTCGACGGCCTGCCCGCCGACGAGATCACCGAACGCGTCGAATCCGTGATGGACAAGATCGGGCTGAGCGACATCCTCGATTCGGTTCCCGGTGACCTCACCCAGCTGCAGCGCCAGACCGTGGCCCTGGCGCGTGCCGTGGTGCGCCGACCCAAGGTGCTCATCATGGACGAGCCCGTGGTCAATCTCGTCCCCGAGCAGCAGGCTGAGACCCTTGCTCTCATCAAGCAGCTGCAGCAGGAATTCGGGCTGACGACGATCTACGCCACTTCCGATCTCGAGGATGCGAAGGTCCTCGGCGACCGGATCGCCTTCCTCGATCGCGGACGGCTCATCGGCGTGGAGACACCCGACCTCGCCGAGGCGCTCGTGGCCTCGGTGTCCGACACGGACTCCTGAGCCGTGCCGGGAACCCTGCCCCCGCCGGACCCGTCAGCACAGGCCTCACCGTCGGCGACGACGCCGATCGACGCAACCGCATCGGTCGACGCAGCCGCATCGGTCGGGACCGCCGTTCCCGCACCGGAGATCCACACTGTCCGGAACGCCGATCATGCGGCCCTGGCCGAGCTCCCCTGGCACCTGCCCCTGGCCGAGTGGCCGGAGAAGCTCCTCGGCGGTCTGCCCCGCGGAATCTCCCGCCACATAGTGCGCTATGTCGAGATCGGAGACGAAGTCCTCGCGATCAAGGAGACCGACGATGCGCAGGCCACGCGTGAGTTCGACATCCTCGGCGCGCTCGGCAACCTCGACGTCCCCCTCGTCGAAGCCCGCGCCGTCGTCGGAAAGCGCAGGACCGCATCGGGCCAGGCACTCAAGGGCGCTCTCATCACCGCCTATCTCGAATTCTCGCTGCCCTACCGCGCGCTGTTCTCCCGGGACCTGGCCGAGGACACCGGCGGCCGCCTCGTCGACGCTCTGGCTGTTCTGCTCGTCCGCCTCCACCTCGTCGGCTTCTACTGGGGAGACGTGTCGCTGTCGAACACGCTCTTCCGCCGCGACGCTGATGCCTATGCCGCCTATGTCGTCGACGCCGAGACCGGCGAGCTGCACGACCAGCTCTCCGACGGACAGCGGAACTTGGACCTGCGGATCGCGCGGATGAACATCGCCGGGGACTTCCTCGACCTGCAGGCCGCGGGACTCGTCGCTCCCGAGACCGATCCGCTGGCGGCCGGTGAACGGCTCTGCGAGTCGTACAACGCGCTGTGGGCGGAGCTGACCCGGGTCGAGGAATTCAGCGTCAACGAACGCTGGCGCATCGACGAACGCATCCGCCGCCTCAACGACCTGGGCTTCGACCTCGGCGAACTGACCGTGACGACGGATCTCGACGGCATCAGCCTCCTCGTATCCCCGAAGGTCGTCGAACCCAACCACCACTCACGGCGTCTGCTGCGCCTGACCGGGATCGGCGCGAACGAGAACCAGGCCCGAGCGATGCTCAACGACCTCGATTCGTTCCGTTCGGCTCCCGAGATCGCCGAATTCGACGAACTCGACGAATCCCAAGCCGCCCGCCGCTGGCTCGACGAGGTGTACAAACCCCTCATCCAGGCGATCCCGGAGAACCTCACCCGCAAGCTCGAACCCGGGCAGATCTTCTACGAATTCGCCGAGCACCGCCGCACCATGGCGCGCGCCCGTCAGCGCGACATCCCCACGATGGAGGCCATCGCCTACTTCATCGTCGACTACCTGGCGAACCTCCCCGACGAGATCCGCTACGTCGACAGCAAGAAATTCTGACCCCCTCCCCGAGGCGGTCCTGACCTAAGCCGATGTTCCACAAGGTGAAACGGGGACGGCGGGGCCGCCTCGGCGGGCATACCTTTGAAGTCCACGGAGCGACACCGGTGTCGCTCCGGAACCGAACCCCGCCCGGAAGGATTCCCGATGTCGACGAACGAGCCGATGCCCACGAACGAGAACAACCCGTCGATCCCGTCCCTGTTCGACCTCAGCGGCCGCACGGCCGTCGTCGTCGGGGCCGGCTCCGGACTGGGGCAGGCCAGCGCGATCGGGCTCGCCGATGCGGGGGCGCACGTCGTCGCCGCCGACCTCAACCTCACCGGCGCCGAGGAGACCGCCGCCCTCATCGCCGCTCGCAGGAGCGGGTCGGCCGCCCACTCATCGGCGCAGGGTTCGGAGTCGGACGGATCGGCTGCACCGGGAGCGGACGGAACGGCCACGGCTGCAGCCGTTGACATCACGGACACGGCCTCCGTCGATGCCCTCGTGGACGCCTGGGCCGATGCCGAGATCCTCGTCATCACACCGGGAGCGAACGTGCGCAAACGCCTCGTCGACACCACCGATGACGAGTTCGACCGGGTCATCGACATCAACCTCAAGGGCACGTACCGGCTGATGCGCGGTTTCGGCCGTGAGATGGGTGAGCGGGGTCGCGGATCGATCGTCACCTACGCCTCATTCCGGGCGCTGGCCATCGAACCCGGCCAGGGAATCTATGCGGCAGCGAAAGCCGGTGTCGTCCAACTGACGAAGACGATGGCCAGCGAGCTCGGAGGCAAGGGCGTGCGCGTCAATGCGATCCTGCCCGGCCCGTTCGACACGCCCCTGACGCAGCAGATCAAGGCCGACGGCAAGTGGTGGGACGCGTATGCGGACAAGACCGCCCTGGGCCGCTGGGGTCGCCTGCACGAGATCGCCGGGCCCGTTCTGTTCCTCGCCTCGGACGCCTCGAGCTATGTCACCGGGCACTCGCAGCTCGTCGACGGCGGCTGGATGGCGCAGGACGGCCGGTTCACCCCCGACGTGTGAGATCCGCGACGCTGCGGGGCGGAGTGACCAGTGACCGCGCGGGGAACCGGCGAGACAATATTCATGATTATGCAAGAATATTCAGATGACCGTTTCGCACACTCCGCCCACCCCTCCGGCGCACACTCCCACAGGAGTGCTGCGGCAGCTGGGGCGACGTAAGTCGATCAGCGCCATGACCGCCGAGGCCCACACCGATGCGCAGTCCGCGCAGCAGGGTGGACTGCGGCGGACCTTCGGCGTCTTCCAGCTGACGATGATCAGCGTCGGCGCCACCTTGGGCACGGGAATCCTCGTCATCCTCGGCGAGGCCGTGCCTGTGGCCGGACCCGCTGTGTGGCTCGCCTTCGTTCTCGCCGGAATCACCGCGCTGCTGTCGGCGGTCAGCTATGCCGAGATGGCCGGAATGGTGCCGGTGTCCGGGTCGAGCTACTCGTATTCCTACGCCACCCTGGGTGAGGGCGTCGCCTGGGTCTGCGGCTGGTGCCTCGTCCTCGAATACGCGGTCTCGGTCGCGGCGGTCGCCGTCGGCGCCGCCGACTACGTCAACGAGACCCTGCGCGTCTTCGGCCTCGAGCTGCCCGCGTCCCTGACCACAGGGCCGGGCCTGGCCGAGTATCCGGACGGAGTCATCAACGTCTCGGCCCTCATCGTCGTGGCCTTGGCGACCGTGCTGCTGATGCGCGGCGCCCGCGAATCCGGTGTCGTCAACACGATTCTCGTGTTCGTCAAGATCGGCATCCTCGTCTTCTTCGCCATCGTCGCGTTCACCGCGTTCAAGGCCGGCAACTTCGCGCCGATGCTGCCGATGGGTGCCGCCGGAGTCACTGCGGCCGCATCCAGCGTGTTCTTCTCCTATATCGGCTTCGATGCCGCGTCCACGGCCGGTGAGGAAGCGAAGAATCCGCGCCGGGATCTGCCGCGGGCGATCATCTTCTCGATGCTCATCGTCACCTCGATGTACGTCCTCGTCGCCGTCACAGCGATCGGTGCACGGCAGTGGCAGTGGTTCGACGGCGCTCACGCCCCGCTGGTCCAGATCGTCGAGGAGATCACCGGGTCGAATATCGCGGTGCTGCTCTTCGCGGTGGCCGCGGTGCTCGCGATCTTCTCCGTCGTCATCACCGTGCTCTACGGTCAGTCGCGGATCCTGCTGACGATGGCCAGGGACGGAATGGTGCCGAAGATCTTCGGCCGCGTCTCCCAGCGCACCGGTACCCCGTTGGTCGGCACTCTCATCGTCGGCGGCCTCGTGGCCATCACGGCGGCGTTCATTCCGCTCGGCGAACTCGCCGACGCCACGAGCATCGGCACCCTGTTCGCGTTCTGCCTCGTCAACATCGCCGTCATCTACCTGCGGTTCAAACGCCCCGACCTCGAGCGCTCATTCAAGGTTCCGTTCGGGCCGGTCGTGCCCGCGCTGGGAGCCGTGGCGTGTGCGTTCCTCATGGTCAACCTCGGCGGGCGGACATGGATCGTCTTCGGAGCGTGGATGGCCGTCGGCGCGATCGTCTACTTCACCTACAGCCGCCGCCACTCAAGAGTCGGGGCATTGGACGAGCAGACCTACCGCACCTCCCTCTAATTGCTACCTGACGGCGGCCCAGCAACCTCGCGCGAGGTTGCTGGGCCGCCGTCAGGTAGTAAGAGGGGTCAGGGGCGGCGGGCTCTTGCCACCTCGTAGAGGGACACGGCAGCGGCGATGCCCGCATTGAGCGACTCGGTGGTCGCGGCGATCGGGATCGACACGATCTGATCGCACTTCTCCGCGATGAGCCGCGACAGCCCCTTGCCTTCGGAACCGACGACGATGCACAGCGGGTCGCGGGTGAAGGTCAGCTCGGGCAGCTCGACGTCACCGTCCATGTCGAGGCCGACGACGAAGACGTTCTGCTTCTTCAGCTCGTCGATCGCCCTGGCCAGGTTGACCACCTGTGCCACGCGGATGCGCGATGCGGCGCCGGCCGAGGTCTTCCAGGCCGCGGCCGTCATCGAGGCGGCGCGACGTTCGGGGATGATCACTCCGTGACCGCCGAAGGCCGCCGTCGACCGAACGATGGCACCGAGGTTGCGCGGATCCGTGATCCCGTCGAGGGCCACGAGCAGCGGCGTTTCGGCGCGTTCAGCCGCGAACTCGAGCAGATCGGAGGGATCGGCGTAGTCGTAGGGCGGGACCTGCAGGGCGATGCCCTGGTGGATCGCGTCATCGGTGAGCCGGTCGAGGTCGGGCTTGCTCGCTTCGAGCATCGAGATGCCGCGCTGAGTCGCGAGAGTGATGGACTCGCGGACCCGATCGTCGGAGTCGATGCGCCCGGAGACGTACATCGCGGTGGCCGGAACGCCCTCGCGCAGAGCTTCGAGGACCGAATTGCGCCCGGCGACCATATTCGGTCCGAGTTCCTTCTTCTTCCGCTTCGCCTGCGCCGAGGCGTTCGAGCTCTTGCGCTGCTGCGCGGCCTTGTGCGCCTTATGGTAGACGCGGTCCTCGGCTTTCGGCGTCGGTCCCTTGCCGCGCAGGCCGCGCTTGTTCTTACCGCCCGACCCCTTGGTCGGACCCTTCTTCGAACCGCCGGAGCGGGGATTGGAAGCCATCTGATTCCTTCAAATACGTTGGGGCCGCGAGCTCGTGCCCGTGGCCGAAATTCGTCGCCCTCAGCCCTCGCCGAGGTGGTAGCGGTAGCCGTCGGCCGTATCCTCGATGACGACGCCGGCCGCGGCCAGTTCGTCCCGCAGAGCATCCGCGGTGGCGAAGTCCTTCTCCGCCTTCGCCTCGGCCCGTCGCTCGGCCATGGCGGCCACGAGGGAGTCGAGCGCCGACTCCGCCTTGGCATCGGCCGCCGAACCGGCCCAGACCGCAGCGCTGGGATTGACACCGAGGATGTCGAGCATGAGCTCCACCTCGGCGACGATCCGCGTCAGGCCCTCCCGGTTACCGCCGGAGTCGAGGAGCTTCGCCCCTTCGCTCACAGAGGCGAAGACCACGGACAGGGCACGAGGCACACCGAGGTCGTCGTCGAGGGCGGCGGCGAATTCGGCGGGCACGTCGACGCTGCGTGAACCGTAGGCGTCGCTGACGTCCGGCAACGCCGGCCCGTCCGCGCCGAGCGTCTGGCGGGCGCGCTGGAGGAAGTTCTGCAGCCGTTCGAGCGAGGCCGCTGAGCGTTCCATCGCCTCGTTCGAGAAGTCGAGGATAGACCGGTAGCTGGCGCCGGTGAGGAAGTAGCGCACGGCCAGCGGGCTGAACGTGTCGAACAGGTCGGAGGCGAAGACCGAATTGCCCAGAGACTTCGACATCTTGTCCCCGCCCACGTTGAGCAGGCCGGAATGCATCCAGATGTTCGCGAACTGGTCCCCGGCGGCACGGGACTGCGCCAGCTCGTTCTCATGGTGCGGGAAACGCAGGTCGAGTCCGCCCCCGTGGATGTCGAAGTTCGACCCCAGGTACTTCGTCGACATGGCCGAGCACTCGATGTGCCAACCCGGTCGGCCCCGACCCCACGGTGAGGGCCAGGAGGCGGTGATCGGTTCGGAGTCCTTGTGGGCCTTCCACAGGGCGAAGTCCCGGGCGTCCTTCTTCCCGCGCAGCTCAGCGCCCTCCGACAGTTCCATGTCGTCGAGTCTCTGGTTCGTCAGTGCCCCGTAGTCGCTCCACGAGGCGGCGTCGAAGTAGACATCGGCGCTGCCGTCGAGCGCGGGGTAGGCATGACCGGCTTCGATGAGGCGGGAGATGAGTTCGATCATCTCCGTGATGTGCCCGGTCGCGCGCGGTTCGCTGCTCGGCGGCAGAACATCGAGCGCGTCGTAGGCTGCGGTGAAGGCGCGTTCGTACTTGTACGCGTGAGCGAACCACTCCCGCCCCTCTTCGACGGACTTCGACAGGATCTTGTCGTCGATGTCGGTGACGTTGCGGATCACGGTCACCCGGTAGCCGCTGTAGAGCAGCCAGCGGCGCAGCGTGTCGAACACCGAGGCCGACCGCAGGTGGCCGATGTGCGGCTCGCCCTGCACCGTGGCGCCACAGACGTAGATACCGACCTGACCGTCGTTGACGGGGCGCAGTTCTTCGGTCGTGCGGCTGGCGGTGTTATAGAGCGAGATAGTCACGCCCACAAGTCTACCGGGCCTGGCTGATTTCCCCGTTTCCCGATATTCGATACACGACTGTTACGCGGCTCACGTGATGCGTGGCACATCACTCAGCAAGTTCCCAGTAAAGTGGACGCAAGAAATGAAGACCGAGGCGAGAGACCTTCTCGCATAGCGGACTTCGAACGAGCCCGACCGTCTCACAGACGAGACTGCGTGGGCTGACTCGGTCACGAATCCCCGGGACCGCCACAGAAAGGACACCATGTCTCTCAAGACATCACCCCAGAGGGAGGTCTTCGCCACCCGCGGCGCGTTCATCTTCGCTGCCATCGGTTCGGCCGTCGGCCTCGGCAACATCTGGCGCTTCCCCTATGTCACCTACGACAACGGCGGCGGCGCCTTCATCATCCCCTACCTCGTCGCACTCCTGACAGCGGGCATCCCGCTGCTGTTCTTCGACTACGCCATGGGGCACCGTTCACGCGGCTCGGCCCCGCTCTCGTTCCGCATGGCATCGAAGGTCGCCGAACCCATCGGCTGGTTCCAGACCGGAGTCGCCTTCGTCATCGGCATCTACTACGCAGCCATCATCGGCTGGGCCGGCTGCTACATGTTCTTCTCCCTCAACCAGGCCTGGGGAGACGATGCGGCCACCTTCTTCCAGTCCGACTTCCTCAACCTCTCCGACCCGGGAATCTCGATGGAGTTCGTGCCCGCGGTGCTCATCCCGATCATCATCGTCTGGATCATCACCCTGGGCATTCTGCTTCTGGGTGTGCAGAACGGCATCGCCGGATTCTCGAAGATCTTCATTCCGCTGCTGGTGATCCTGTTCCTCGCACTCGTCGTCAGGGCACTGTTCCTGCCCGGCGCAGCCGAGGGCCTCAACGCCCTCTTCACGCCCGACTTCGCAGCTCTGACTGATCCGAATGTGTGGATTGCGGCCTACGGGCAGATCTTCTTCTCACTGTCCATCGGCTTCGGCATCATGATCACCTACGCCTCGTACTTGAAGAAGAAGACGAACCTCACCGGCTCCGGCCTCGTCGTCGGCTTCTCGAACTCCGCGTTCGAGATCCTCGCCGGCGTCGGTGTCTTCGCCGCTCTCGGATTCATGGCAGCAGCACAGGGCACTCAGGTCTCCGAGGTCGCGGACTCCGGCATCGGCCTGGCGTTCATGGCCTTCCCCACACTCATCTCCGAGATGCCCGGCGGCGGACTGTTCGGCTTCGCGTTCTTCGCCTGCCTCGTCTTCGCCGGCCTGACCTCGCTCGTCTCGATCGTCCAAGTGCCGATCCAGGCGCTGCGTGAGAAGTTCAGGTTGGGGAACAAGGCATCGATCATCCTGGTCGGCGGTGTGATGGCAATCATCTCGATCCTGCTCCTGCCCACCGTCACCGGACTCTACGTGCTCGACACGATCGATGCCTGGGCCAACAACATCGGCATCGTCGGCGGCGCCGTCGTCGGCCTCATTGTGATCGGATGGGCGCTGCGGAAGCTGCCGGTCCTGCGCGATCACCTCAACGCGATCTCGAGCTTCAAGGTCGGCTGGTTCTGGATGATCATCCTCGGCGGAGTGACCACGCTGGTGCTCGCCTATATGCTCATCCATCAGATCATCACCTACGCCACCGAGGGATACGAGGACTACCCGACCCTGATCACCGGGGTTATGGGCTGGGGCATGATCGGCCTGCTCGTCGTGGCAGCGATCGTCCTCACGCTCATCAAGTGGCCGAAGCAGACGATCGACGAGGCGGAGGCGGCGATCGCCGATTCCGCAGCCGAAGAGAATTTCCGCAACGAAACCAAGGGAGCCTGAAATGGGTACCTCAGCAATCATCATGATGGTCATCGCCATGGTCACCGTATGGGGCGGACTCGGCGCCGCGATCATGCACCTGCGCAAGCACCCCGACGAGGAGTGAGCACCGCGCCCACTCCGACGGCATGAGACGACGAAGGCGGTCCGATCCCCGATAACAGGGATCGGACCGCCTTCCTCGTGCTCATGTGTAATTCCCTCGCCGAGGCGGCCGGGCCGTGGTCACGGCCGCCTCGGCGAGGCCGGGGTGACCCTGCGGTCATCCCGGCGACAGTGCCGCGGTTACGCTTCGGCCACCTCGGCGGGCCGGTTGAGTCGACTGTGCTTCCGCGAATAGGCGAAATACACGACGAGGCCGATGACCAGCCACACGAGGAAGCGGATCCACGTGTCCATGTTGAGGTTGAGCATGAGATAGAAGCAGACGATCGCGGAGACGATCGGCAGCACCGGGACGAACGGAACCTTGAACGGGCGCTCGAGCTCCGGACGGGTCCGACGCAGCACGATGACACCGATCGAAACAAGCACGAAGGCCGAGAGCGTGCCGATGTTGACGAGCTCGGCGAGCGTCGACAGGGGCACGAACGCGGCGATGACCGCGATGATCACGCCGGTGATGATCGTGAACCGGTACGGAGTGCCGAACTTCGGGTTGGTCTTCGCCAGCCACTGCGGCAGCAGGCCATCGCGAGCCATGGAGAAGCCGACGCGCGTCTGCCCCATGAAGAGGATCATGCACACGACGATGAGGCCGATGCAGGCTCCGATCGCAATGAGGTTGCCCATCAGGGGAAGACCTGCATTGACGAACGCGGTCGCCAGCGGGGCGCCGTCTTCGGGGTCGATGTCCTTGTAGTTCTGCATACCGGTGATCACCAGGGAGACGGCGATGTAGAGTCCGGTGACGATAGCCAGGGAGCCGAAGATGCCGATAGGCAGGTTTCGCTGCGGATTCTTCGTCTCCTCTGCTGTGGTGGCAACGACGTCGAAGCCGATGAACGCGAAGAACACCATGGCTGCTGCTGCGAAGATGCCTCCGATGCCGAAGACGCTCGGGTCGAGTCCGAAGAGCCCCTGAACGACAGGCAGGTGCATCATCGATCCGCCGGTGTCGGCAGGCTCTTCCGCCGGCGGGATGAACGGCACCCAGTTCGAGACCTTGACGAAGAAGAGCCCGACGATGATGACGGCGAGGACGACGAGGACCTTGAGGAAGGTGACGATGATGTTGATCCGGCTCGACAGCTTGATGCCGGTGACCAGAACGATCGTCAGACCCAGTACAAGCAGCCCCGCGGGCAGGTTGATCCAGCCGCCCTCGGCTGTGGCGATGGCATCGGGGATGGCGAACGGCGTGCTCTCGAGGACTACCGCGAGGTACTGACTGAATGAGGTCGCGAGCGCTGCCGACCCGACGGTGAATTCGAGGATGAGATCCCAACCGATGATCCAAGCCAACAGTTCGCCCATGGTCGCAAAGGTGAACGTGTAGGCGCTGCCGGCAACCGGCACCGTCGACGCGAATTCGGCGTAGCACAGCGCCGCAAGGCCACAGGCGACGCCGGCGATGAGGAAGGACAGCGCGATGCCCGGCCCGGCGTTCGTCGCGGCGGCGTGCCCGGTGAGGACGAAGATGCCGGCGCCGATGCAGACGCCCACGCCGAAGATGACGAGGTCGAGTGCGCCGAGGTTCTTCTTCAGCTGATGTTCGGGGTCTTGAGTGTCACGGATGCTCTGCTCGATGGACTTCGTGCGTTTCCATTCGCCTGCCATGACTCCTCCTTTGCAGTATGGCAGTGAGAACCGCACCGCCGAAAGTGACGCGGATCACTGAGATTGAGTTTACCGGTCAATGATAAACCACAATGTGAGACGTATTCACCACTCTGGCCGTCGCCTCAGATCGCGGCTCCGCCCACCGCCTGCGATCCCCGTTCCGCCAGGGAAGAACCGCCGGACGCAACAGCGCCGACTTCCGCTCCGCATGCCCCTCAGAGTGCACGAGACCGACGACCGATCGAGGCTGCCCGACGGACGGTTCCGCCCTCTCTGAACCATGTCAGCGCACGTAGGTGCACTGATTTCCGGACCGACCTGGTCGAGCCCAGCGTGCTTGGTTAGGGTGGGGACTGTGAGCACCCCATTCCGGGGTACGCTCAGTCCACTTCGGGTGTTCCCATCCGCGGACACCCGTCACCGAAGACATTTAGGAGACGCAATGCCACAGACCGTCAAGGGCGTCATCTCCCGCAGCAAGGGAGCCCCGGTCGAACTCACCGACATCGTCATCCCGGACCCGGGACCAGGCGAGGTCGTCGTCGATGTGAAGTCGTGCGGCGTCTGCCACACAGACTTCCACTACCGCGAGGGCGGGATCAGCGATGACTACCCGTTCCTGCTCGGCCACGAGTCCGCCGGAGTCGTCTCCGAAGTCGGCGAAGGAGTCACCGAGGTCGCGGTCGGCGATTTCGTCATCCTCAACTGGCGCGCCATCTGCGGCGACTGCCGGGCCTGCAAGCGCGGAGAACCCTGGTACTGCTTCGACACCCACAATGCCTCGCAGAAGATGACCCTGCCCGACGGCACCGAGCTCGAAGCAGCTCTGGGCATCGGATCGTTCGCCGAGAAGACACTCGTCGCAGCGGGCCAGTGCACGAAGGTCCCCGAGGCGGATCCTGCAGTCGTGGGTCTGCTCGGCTGCGGAATGATGGCCGGGATCGGAGCTGCCATCAATACCGGTGAGGTCACCCGCGGCAAGTCCGTGGCCGTGATCGGCGCCGGCGGTGTCGGCTGCGCGGCGATCGCCGGTTCGGCTCTGGCCGGGGCGAACACGATCATCGCCCTCGACATCGATGAGAAGAAGCTGTCCTGGGCCAGCGACTTCGGTGCCACGGACACGGTGTCGACGAAGGACATGAGCGAGGACGAGGTCGTCGCAGCGATCCAGGAGCGCACCGGAGGCTTCGGCGCCGATGTCGTCATCGACGCCGTCGGACTCCCCGCCACCTGGCGCCAGGCCTTCTACGGCCGCGACCTCGCAGGCACCGTCGTCCTCGTCGGTGTGCCGACCCCGGAGATGGAGCTCACGGTTCCGCTGCTCGATGTGTTCGGCCGCGGCGGCAAGCTCAAGTCCTCCTGGTACGGTGACTGCCTGCCCGACCGCGACTTCCCGATGCTCGTCGACCTCTACCAGCAGGGACGTTTCCCGCTCGAGAAGTTCGTGTCCGAACGCATCGGCATCGGCGATGTCGAATCCGCTTTTGAGAAGATGGCCAAGGGCCAAGTCCTACGATCGGTGGTGGAACTGTAATGACAGCTATTGAGCATCTCGTCACATCAGGCACGTTCTCCCTGGACGGAGAGACGCACAACGTCGACAACAACGTGTGGATCATCGGCGATGATTCCGAGGTCATCGTCATCGACCCTGCCCATGATGTCGACGCGATCGCCGAGGCGGTCGGATCCAGAGACGTCAAGGCCATCCTGCTCACGCACGGTCACGACGATCATGTGCGCGTCGTCCGCGACTTCGCACAGCGAGTGGGCAACCCCACCGTGTACCTCAATCCCGACGACTATGTGCTGTGGGATATGACCTTTGAGAACTACCGTCCCGACGGACAGATCGCCCACGGCGACACCTGGACCGTCGGCGGAATCAAACTCAAGGCCCTGCACACTCCCGGCCACTCCCCCGGTTCGACGTGCTTCTTCGTCGAGACCGGCCTGCCGGCTCCGGCATCGGCCGGTGCCGGACGGGCCGTCGGTCCGGTGCTGTTCTCCGGAGACACCCTGTTCAACGGCGGCCCCGGAGCCACGGGACGGTCGCATTCGAGCTTCGAGACCATCATCGAATCGATCCGCGACGTGCTCTTCCCGCTGCCCGAGGCGACCGTCGTGCTCACCGGGCACGGCGATTCCACGTCGATCGGCGCGGAGAGCCCGGCCCTCGAGGACTGGATCAAACGCGGCCACTGAGCCGCCGCGGGCCGGGCTCAGACCGCTCGCCGACTAAGACGCAGATCGCATAGCCGACCTGCCTGCGGTCAGGCTGTGACCGACCAGCGCAACTCGCAGACGCGGGTCGCGACCCACACGGGTTCGCGACCCGCGTCTGCGCATTCCGCCCCTGCCGGATAGACTCGTCGGGTGCCTGAATCACAGTCTTCGCAGCCCGCCGAGTCAGCGTCCGCCTCGGCCTCGGGTTCTTCTGATACCTCGTCCAACGGCCTCAAGGTGGGGATGAAGCCCCGCCACCTGGTGATGATGAGCCTCGGCTCGGCGATCGGCGCCGGTCTCTTCGTCGGCTCCGGTGCCGGAGTGCAGGCGGCTGGTCCCGCCGTGCTCATCTCATACGTCGTCGCGGGTCTCATCGTCATCTTCGTCATGCGGGCGCTGGGCGAACTCGTCGCCGCCGACCCGAATCCGGGTGCGTTCTCGCACTATGCGGGCAAGGCCATGGGCCCGACCGCGGCCTTCGCCGTCGGTGCTCTGTGGTGGGTCCAGCTGTGCCTCGTCGTCGCCGCCGAGGCCACCGCCGCCGCGCAGATCGCCGCTTCCTATATTCCGGCAGTCCCCCAGTGGGTCATCGCCTTGGCGATCATGCTCGTCTTCACGGCCATCAACCTCACCACTTCGGGCAGCTTCGGTGAGTTCGAGTTCTGGTTCTCACTCATCAAGGTCGCCTTCGTCGTCCTCTTCGTCGTGCTCGGTGCCGCGTACCTGTTCGGGTGGACCCCGGCCGAACCGCCCGCTCAGATCTTCGCCGACGGGTTCATGCCCACCGGCATCTCCGGCATCGCCGCCGGACTGCTCGTCGTCGCGTTCGCCTTCGGCGGCATCGAGATCGTTGCGGTCGCCGCGGCCGAGACCGCGAATCCCGAGCGCAGCGTCTCCCAGGCGATCAAGACGATCGTGTGGCGCATCCTGTTCCTCTACATCGGGTCGGTGGCAATCATCGTCCTCGTCCTGCCGTGGACGGACGACCGCCTGGCAGAGTCGCCTTTCGTGGCCGTTCTCGAGACCGCCGGGCTGCCGTTCATCGCCTCGCTGCTGGCCGCGGTCATCGTCATCGCGCTGCTGTCGTCGATGAACGCGAACATCTATGGGGCGTCCCGGATGTCGTTCTCGATGTCGCAGCGGTCCATGCTGCCGCGCGGGCTCGGCCGGACCAATCGCCGCGGTGTCCCCGTGCCTGCGGTGCTGGCCACCTCGGCGTTCGGCTTCGTCGCCGTCGCACTCAACTATTTCTGGGCCGCCGAGGTCCTCGGGGTCCTGCTCAACATCGTCGGCTCGACGCTCATCGTCACCTGGGTCGCCACCCTTGTATCGCAGATCGTTCTGCGTCGTCGCGCCGAGGCGGCCGGTCGGTCCCTGCCGTTGCGCATGTGGGGCTACCCGTGGCTGTCGTATGTCACCTTGGCCGGGATCGCCGTGATCATCGGGCTCGGCCTGACCGTCGAATCCGTGCGCTTCCAGATCGTCGGCACGCTCATCTTCGTCGTCGCGCTCTACCTCGTCGGAGTCATCGTCACGAAGCGTCACCCGAACGCGAAGGTCTGAGCCCGCCGTTCACCGCCACCGAGGCGGCTGTCGGCTTCCGCGCCCGGACCGCGGCAGTCCCCCACCCCCGGACCGCGGCAATCTCCAGCGGCCGGACCGTTGCGATCTCCCTCGCGGCCGGTTGCTCAGTCGCAGCCTTCGTCCAATGCGGGCATCTGAACTCGTCGAGCCTCAATCGTCAAGTGCGTCCAATGCAGCAACGAGCTCCCGCAGGGCGTGGGCTGAATCTGCCGTTTCCGCCCAGCCGGCGAGCATGTCCCGGGTCTGGCCCACGTGCCGGTTGAAGTGCCTGCCCGCATAGCTCGTCACGTCGATCGGCACGATCCTCTCGACTGCTTCGAGCACGAAGTGCGCGGCGGAACCGAACACGGGAACCTGCGCCCCGAGGCGGGTCCGCACTGCTTCGCTCGCTGCCTTCACGGGGCGATCAAGGTGTGATTTCAGTGCGGCCCAGCTGCCGTCGCGGACGCTGAGTTCGGCGACGAAGGGAATGAACACCCTCGGCGGCAGAAGCACGGCTTCCATCGGCACTGGCAGAACGAGTCGACCCAGCCTGCTGACAAGCGAACGCACCGCGGTCGAGGGTCCGGCGACGAAGAACCGCGGCGCACCTGCAGGTGCCCAGAACCTCACTTCATGCCCGGGTTCGGCCTTTCTGCCGACCTCTCCGTCGAGACCGCCGGTTGTGAGCACACCTCCGTCGGCCGCCTCGGTCCGGTTACCCTCTGTACGCACACCTCCGTCGGCATCCCCGGCACGGCTGCCCTCAGCGCGAACAACCTCAGCCGGCGCGCCTGGGTCCAGTCGCTCGGACAGGAACGCGGGTCCGAATATGACTGCTTGAGTGCCGGGGAAGACTGCTCGTGCTCGATCGAGGTCTCCCTCGACCTGGCTCGTCGTCGCAATGAACGCGGGCGAGATGTCCCGAATCGCCGAGACCACCTCTGCATCGAGATCATCCGGCCGAGTCGTGAGCACGATGAGGTCCCAGCTCCCATCTGCGGCAGCAGCAGCCCAGTCTGAGATCGTCACCCGCCGAGTCGCAGCTACGCGAGTCACCGACCAGCCACTGCCCGCGCTCGCTTGTCTGCCTTCAGCTCCCTCGGTTTCTCGCTCGTTTTCTCGCTCGTTTTCTCGCCCGGTTCCTCCCCCGGTTTCTCCCCCGGTTGCTCCCCTGTTGTTGCCTCCGGCTCGCCCACCTCCTTGCCTGCAGCTGCCGTGTCCACCTCCCACCCCGCCGGGATCGGTCGGGTCGAAGGTGCTCACGCGCCACGGAAAGGCCGCCCGCCCATTGGGACCAGCGGTGCGGGAGACGACGGCGACCTCATGGCCATCGGTGAAGAGCGCGGACCCGGCGATGCCGATGGCGCCGGCTCCTTGGAAGAGGACTCTCACTGCTTGTTCCTTCCTCGGCGCACCTGGCTCGGTTCGAACAGAGAAGTGCGTCTGACTCGATACTGGTGGTTCAGAGCTGTTGAATCAGTTCGGATGAATCAAGGCGGTGGCGATGGCGGCGATTCCTTCGCCTCGCCCGGTCAGTCCGAGTCCGTCAGAGGTGGTGCCCGAGACCGACACGGGTGCGCCGGCAGCAGCCGACAGCACCTGTTGGGCCTCTGCACGGCGCGTGCCGATCTTCGGTCGATTGCCGATCACCTGGACGGAGATGTTTCCGATCTCGAAACCCGCCGCGCGCACGATGCGGGCCGCCTCGGCGAGCAGCACCGAACCCGAGGCACCGGCGAATTCCGGACGATCGACCCCGAAGTGCTCACCGAGGTCGCCGAGCCCCGCGGCGGAGAACAGCGCGTCGCAGCAGGCGTGGGCGGCCACATCGGAGTCCGAGTGTCCTTCGAGTCCTCGTTCGCCCGGCCACAGCAGTCCCGCAATCCACAACTCGCGCGCGGGATCGGCGGCGAAGGCATGGACATCGACGCCGGTGCCGATGCGTGGAATGATCTGATTCATCGTGGCTCCTTCGCCGCATCCAACGCATCTGCTCTGTGGACTTCAGCTCGGTCGCGCATTCGGGCGAGCTGTTCCGCGAGGACGAGGTCGAGCGGATAGGTGATCTTCAGCGCCTCTTCGTCACCGTCGACGGCGACAACCTCAACGCCGAGGCGTTCGACGAGCCCCGCATCGTCCGTCGGCAGCACTCTGCCCTGCCGGCCTTCCCCGGCCGTCGGATCTGCCTCTGCAGTCGAGCCCGCGCCGTCGGTTGGGCAAGCGTCATCGGTCGTGACAGTGCCATCGGCCAAGCCAGCCCTTTTTGACGCGCCGACCCAGTCGGCAGCAAACTCGTCATGGGCCCGCCTGAGCACCTCGGCGCGGAACCCCTGAGGCGTCTGGACCCGTCGCAGCTCGGCCCGGTCAAGATCGCCCCACACCACTGCACGCCCGCCGGCGCCCACAGCGACGGCATGATCCGGATTGTCTGGTCGATCCGCGGTGGTTTCAGCGCCAGAATCGCCGTGGATCGACCAAACAATCCCATTGGAAGCGCGCTCCGCACCCGTGCCTGCACCTGAGCTCGGATCCGCACCGACGGTCTCGTGCGAAACGACCCTCCGCACGGTGTCGATCATCGGCAGAACCGGAACGACCGCCTCGGCGCCGGATTGCAGCGCGGCGACCACTCGGGTGAACACATCGGGCGGGGTCAGACACCTCGCCGCATCATGGATGAGAACGTATTCCGCATCTCGGTTAAGTTTCAAGGCTGTTTGCACCGAAGAATTTCGATCACCGCCACCTGCTACGGCTGTAATTGAAATTTCGCATTTCATCCGCGTGGCCACTTCGGCGATTTCTTCTTGCGCCCGCAAAAGAAACTCCTCAGGAGCAGCCACCA
Organism: Brevibacterium sp. OS20; assembly: GCF_056837565.1. NCBI lineage: Bacteria > Bacillati > Actinomycetota > Actinomycetes > Micrococcales > Brevibacteriaceae > Brevibacterium > Brevibacterium sp. OS20. The sequence continues at coordinate 3,364,908 of NZ_CM166367.1, forward strand.
CGATTGTGGAGGCGACTCCCGAGGAGATGATCGTCTCGAGGCTGCGGGCCAGAAGGGTCCGACCGTTCACACGGACGAAGGCCTTCGGCTCGCTGCAACCCAGACGGGATCCCGACCCTGCGGCCGGGACGATGACACAGGTGCTCAGGATGCGAGCACTTCGTCCAGCAGAGCTTCTGCTTCGGACTCTTCCTTCTTCTCGGCCAGTGCGAGTTCGGAGACGAGGATCTGGCGGGCCTTCGAGAGCATGCGCTTCTCGCCGGTCGACAGGCCACGGTCCTGCTCTCGGCGCCAGAGGTCACGGACGACCTCGGCTACCTTGATGACGTCACCGGACTGCAGCTTCTCGACATTGGCCTTGTATCGACGGGACCAGTTCGCGGGCTCTTCGACGAATTCGGCACGCAGGACGTTGAAGACCTTTTCAACGCCTTCTTCACCGACGACATCTCGCACACCGACCAGATCGCAGTTCTCTGCCGGAACTTCGATCACGAGATCGCCATGGGCGACCTGGAGCTTGAGATACAGCTTCTCCTCACCTTTGATGGCACGTTTCTTGATTTCTTGGATTGTCGCTGCACCGTGATGTGGATAGACAACAGTGTCGCCGACCTGGAAACTCATATTCTCTTCAAACCCCTTTCGCGGAATACCAGTTTACCATGAGGCTCGCCACAGAAATCGTTCAGGGTAGCGAATCTTCATGCTAGGCTCCGCCTCTGCCGCGCACCGCGATGAGCCCGGCTGCCGCCTCTGCCAGCGAGTACATCGGGAGAGGGCGCATTGCCGAGAAGCTCGGCCGAGATCCTCGACCAACCACGATGCAGACCGAACTTCGCTGCCTCTTCACCGAAACTTCAACCGCGACGCGCCCGAGCGTCGCGGAACCTCGTCCACTCCGACCACCCGGTTCTACAGCGGGTCAAAAACCGGGTAGTATACAGACTGATCTTGTATTGCCACTTCAAGGAGCATAATGAAACGGCACAACCGCGCGGCTCTCGCCGTTGCCGCACTCGCTCTCGTTATCCCCGTCAGCGGATGTGCAAGCCTGCTGTCTCCCCATCAGACCGCCGAATACCACTACAACGGCGGCGATGGAGCCTCGGGAGCCGTCGGCGACGTCGAGGTCCGTGGGCTCATGCTCATCACGGATCAGGAGAGCTCCGGTCCGGCTCAGCTGTTCTTCACCCTCATCAACAAGGGTGACTCCACCGCCAAGGTGTCCATCGAGGTTGCCGACACCACGGTGAGCGAATCGATCAAGGCCGGCGACACCTTCGTCCAGGACCCGAAGAGTCCCGAGACCTCGTCCAAGGAAGTCGTCACCGTCGACAGCCTCAAGGCGAAGCCCGGCGACCTCGTCGACATCACCGTCAAGAACGGCGGCGAAGAGAAGGTCATCGAAACTCAGCTCCTCACCGACACCCTGCCGTATTACAACGAGTACGTGCCGTCGGAATCGCCGTCCGAGTCCCCGTCGGACATGCCGACCGAGGATGCAGGTTCCGCGGAAGGAACCGCGACAGCCAACGGCTGATCCGTCTTCCTCGAGCACCGGGACCAATCCCGCGCGGGAGCACAGAAGGAGCCGCTCACATGATGTGAGTGGCTCCTTCTGCATTCCCGTCCGGCCAGCGATCCCGACCTCACCAACCCGGCTTCGCCGGATGGCGCCCTCAGGCTTCGAACTTGTACCCGAGCCCGCGCACCGTGGTGAGCAGACGCGGCTCCGACGGGTTCTCCTCGATCTTCGCACGCAGTCGCTTGACGTGGACGTCGAGCGTCTTCGTATCGCCCACGTAGTCCTCGCCCCAGATCCGGTCGATGAGCTGACCGCGGGTCATCACTCGGCCGGAGTTGCGCACGAGGATCTCGAGCAGCTCGAACTCCTTGAGCGGCATGGACTGCTCTTCACCACGCACGGACACGACGTGGCGTTCGACGTCGATGCGCACTCCCCCGGCCTCGAGCACGGACTCGTCCTCGAACTCCTCGGTCTCGACATTGCGGCGCAGCACGGCTCGCACGCGAGCCAGCAGCTCCCGTGAGGAGTACGGCTTCGTCACATAGTCATCGGCGCCGAGCTCGAGTCCCACGACCTTGTCGATCTCCGAATCCTTGGCCGTGAGCATGATGATCGGCACATTGGACTTCGCCCGCAGCTCGCGGCACACCTCGGTGCCGGAAGCACCGGGCAGCATGAGATCGAGCAGGACCAGATCGGCGCCGGTGCGGTCGAACTCCGCCAGAGCCTTGAGCCCGTCATCGGCGACCGTCACCTCGTACCCTTCCTTACCGAGCAGGTACGACAGCGGGTCCGAGAACGAATCTTCGTCCTCGACAAGCAGAATACGAGTCACGTTGTGAGCTTCCTTTGTTCGCTTTCTTCGGTCAGTTCCTTGGGTGGGTCGGCGGTCGCCCCGCCGTCTCCATTATCACCGGAGGGCGCGTCGTTGTCGCCGGCCGGGTCGTCCGCGCCGGACGCGGCGGTTCCGTGCCCGTCGTCATCCGCCGAGGCGATCCCCGTAGACTCGCCCTCTGTCGCCGAGGCGGCTCCGGTCGGTTCGTCATCATCCGCCGAGGCGGTCCCGGTCGAATCCGCGGAATGTTCGATGAGGACCCCTGCCGGGGCCGAATCGGCAGCGGAGGCTTCGGTCGCAGTTCCGGCCAACGGGAGCACGATCGTGAACGTCGAGCCCTTGTTCAGCTGACTCCACACACGCACCTCACCGCCGTGGGTGGCGACGATGTGCTTGACGATGCTCAACCCCAGTCCGGTGCCGCCGGTGATCCGGGAGCGTGCCGGGTCCACTCGGTAGAAGCGTTCGAAGACGCGCTCGGTGTCCTGGGCGGTCATCCCGATGCCCTGGTCGGTCACGGCGATCTCGATGCGCTCGTCGACGAGGTCGACTCCGACGCCGACGCGGGTGCCCTCGGGCGAGTAGTTCACGGCATTGTCGATGAGATTGCGCACCGCGTTGACAAGCAGTTCGTAGTTGCCTTCGATGAGCAGATCGCTCGGCGGGGAGACCTCGATGTGGATGTTCTTGCCTTCCGCCCCGGTCCGGGCACGGTCAGCGGCATCGTCGACCACCTCGGCGACGGAGATCTTCTCGGTCGTCGCGGGAGCGGCGTGGTCCTGGACGCGGGAGAGGTCGATGATCTCCTGCACGAGCTGGGTCAGCCTCTTCGACTCCCGCTGCATCCGCCCGCCGAAGCGTTCGACAGCGGCCGGATCGTCGGCGAAGTCGGTGACCGCCTCGGCAAGCAGTGCCATCGCACCGATCGGCGTCTTGAGCTCGTGGGAGACGTTGGCGACGAAGTCACGGCGGACGGCGTCGACGCGCTTGGATTCGGTCTGATCGTCGCAGAGGACGAGGACGAAGGAGGTGCCCAAGGGAGCGACGCGGGCGTGGAGGTAGCGGATCACGGAGTCGGAGTTCTCCCGTGTCTGCTCGAGGTCGATCTCTTCGATGAGACCGCGCGCGCGGACGCGGCCGACGACCCGCAGCATCTCGGGCGATGCCAGCGAATGCCCCCTGACCAGGCCGAACGTGTATGCGGCCGGCGACGCCTTGACGACGTCGTCACCGGCGTCGATGACGATCGCGGCCGAGGGCAGGACGGCCAGCACTTCGGCGATGCCTTCGGGCAGGTCGTCCTCGGAATGCAGATCGGCAGCATCGCGGGAGCGTTCGCTGAATCGGAACGCAAGAATTCCCGCTATACCCAGGCCCAGGCCGACGACGCCGGTCAGGACCGCCACGACTAAGAGATCCACAGCCTCAAGCTTAGGCGCTGTCCATCGTCCCGGCGCACCGAATTCACTTCTGCTGGAAGTATTTGCCGAGGAATTCACCTTCCCGTCTGGAGTCGTTCACTCGATCGTGCGATGCTGACGTCTGTGTGCCTGCGCTCCCTGCCGTTCCTGCCTTCTGCTTTCCCCCGCTGAGGGTGCGGACCGGAAGCGCCGGCACCCCTCATGACACCATGCACCACCGACAGTCAGTTCCGATTGTCACAATCGAGAGTTAAGGAACCGCAGTTCATGCGCGAAGTCTTCAGAAACGAATTGGACGATCTGGCCACCCAGCTGGTCGGCATGTCCACCAAGGTCCTCGACGCCATCCGCCTGGCCAATCAGTCGCTGCATTCGAATGATCTCGAGCTGGCCGAGCAGGTCATCGAGGCCGACTCCGTCATCGACAATATGCAGTTCACCCTCGATCAGCAGGCCGCCGAGATGCTCGCCCTGCAAGCTCCGGTGGCCGCAGATCTGCGTGCCGTCATCGGTTCGCTGCGGATGTCGGCATCGCTCGAGCGCATGGGCGACCTCGCCCGTCACATCGCCCAGCAGGTGCGCATCCGCTATCCCGAGTCCGCAATCCCCGAGGGCTTCGAATCGACGTTCGCGCGGATGGGCGAGTCCGGTGAGAGGATCGCCGAGGCGACGCAGAGCCTGCTCTCGAATCCCGGCCTGTCCGATGTGCCCACGATCAACGCCATCGACGAGGAGCTCGACGAGCTTCACCTGAGCGTGTTCGGGAAGCTCGGCGAAGCTCCGGCCGGCTCGCTGGCTCCCCGTCATATCGCCGATGTCACCCTGCTCTCGCGCTACTACGAGCGCTTCGGTGATCACGCAGTGTCCGTGTCGCAGAAGGTCGAGTACCTGCTCACCGGAAACTGGGAACCCTACCTGTCGAAGAAGTAGGAACCCGGCTCGAAGAAGCACGAATCGAGCGAAGCGCCCCGACACTGTCGGGGCGCTTCGCGCATTCTGCGCCAGCGGTTCACTGACGCGACCGAAGCCTCAGCTGGAGGCGGGCACCTCTTCCGGCGCCTGTCTGACGACGATCTTTCGGCGACGTCTGGGCCCGTTCCTGATGCCGCGGGTCAGATTCTTGAGCACTCCCGTCGTCACGGCGACACCGAGGAGCAGCAGAACTCCGCCGATGAGTTCGGCGATGCTCGGGCGGTCTCCGAGCACGATCCAGGCGGAGATCACTCCGACCGGCGGGACGAGCAGGGAGAACGGCGCGACCTGCGAGGCCGGGAAGCGAGCGAGCAGCGAGTTCCAGATGACATAGCCGACCAGCGACGCCAGTCCGGCGGTGTAGACGACCGAGGCCACGACACCCCAGGTCGGGTGCGTGAGTGCATGGGCCACCTCGGCGGGACCGTCGATGAGCATCGACAGTGCGACCATCGGAATCGGGACGACGAGAGCCGACCACACCGTCATCTGCACTCCGTTCGTGCCGGGTTTCACGCCGCGCGCGATGACGTTGCCCGTCGCCCAGGACAGGGCGGCGCCGACCGCGACGAGGAAGGCGACGATCGGCACGTTCGCCTGCAGGCTCAGACCGATGACGGCCAGGCCGACGAGGCCGACGAGGACGCCGATGATCTGGCGGCGACTCGGGATCTCGTGCAGCACGAGGGCCGCGACGATGACGGTGAACGCGGCTTGGATCTGGATGACGATCGAGGTCAGGCCGGCGGGCAGGCCGAGCGCCATGGAGGTGTAGAGAAGGCCGAACTGGCCGGCCGACATGAAGGTGCCGATGAGGAGGATGCGGCCGAAGGAGCCACGGGGGAAGCGGACGAAGAAGATCGCGGGCACCACGACGAAGGTGAATCGGGCGGCGACGAGGAGCAGAGGCGGCCAGTCGCGCAGACCGAGGTCGATGAAGATGAAGTTGACTCCCCAGAGAACGACGACGAGGAGGGCGAGCATGTAGTGGACCGAGCGCATAACTCCAGCATTCCAGCCCCGTCGTCAAATTTCCATTGAAAGTCCGTCCACTGTTTCATTAAGATTATTTGATGATCGATACCGTTGCACTGCGCACCCTCGTCGCCCTCGATTCGCTCGGTTCGGTCACGGCGACGGCCGAGTCTCTGGGATATACGCCGGCGGCGGTGAGCCATCAGCTGCAGAAGCTCTCGCGCTATCTCGGTGCACCGGTGACTGAGCGGACGGGCCGCGGCATTGCGCTGACACCGGTGGGCCGGGAGCTCAGCCGACGCGGGGCCGGGCTGCTGGAGGAGCTGGAGAGTCTCGAGACCGCGGCCCGAGCGCAGTCAGGTGAGCCGCGGGGACGGATCACGGTCGGCGGGTTCTCCACGGGGATCCGCGGACTGCTCGTACCCGCGCTGCCGCGATTGGCCGCCTCGGCGCCGGAGCTGACGGTGTCGAACTTCGAGGAGGAGCCGGACGAGCTCATCGAGATGGTCACGGCCGGCAGGATCGATGCCTCGCTCGTCTTCGGCTGGGATTCGTCCTCGCTGCACCTGCCCGCGACGCTGATCTCGGAGACGATCACCGTGGATCGGGCCGATATCGTCATGCACCGGGATCACCATCTGGCCGCCTGCACCGAGGTGACCCGCAGCGATCTGCTCGGCGAGATGTTCGTATCGGCTCCGCGCAATGCCGTGTGCCATCGATGGCTGACGGCACTGTTCGAGGAGCTCGGCAGCAAGCCGCAGATCGACTACTGGGCAATCGAGTACGACACGCAGATCGAATTCGTCCGAGCTGTCGGGGCGTTGGCGCTCGTGCCGCGGTTGGGTAGGCCGCACCTGCCGGCCGATGTCGTGGCGGTGCCGCTCGATGATCCGAGCATTGCCCGCACGATCTCACTGGTGTGGCGGAAATCGATGTCGGCCTCCCCCGCGATCGCTTTTCTGCTCGAAGAGATGAAGGCGATCGCCGGGAAGACCGACTCGATCGGTGCATGAGTGGGGCCGGGGTTCGGCGTCCGAGTGTCGTCTCGGCGCCCGAGCCCGAACGGATCCCGCCCCGTCTGCGGTGGGGCCGGGGGTCAGCGCCCCTGGTTGGCGACCTGGCCGATGGCGGCCGCTGCCGCTTCGGCATCGAGGTAGGTTCCGCCGGGGGTGACCGGGGTGAAGTCCTCGGTGAGCTCGTAGTGCAGCGGAATGCCGGTGGGGATATTCAGCCCGGTGATATCGGCATCGGAAATCCCATCGAGGTGCTTGACCAGCGCACGCAGCGAGTTGCCGTGGGCGGCCACGAGCACGGTCTTGCCGACGGTGAGTTCGGGCACGAGGGTGTCGTACCAGTAGGGCAGCAGGCGATCGATGACGTCGGCGAGGCATTCGGTGCGGGGCAGCGCATCGCCGAGGTTGGCGTAGCGGGCTTCACCGGCCTGAGAGAATTCCGAGCTGTCGGCCAGGGCCGGCGGCGGAGTATCGAAGGAGCGGCGCCAGGTCATGAACTGCTCTTCGCCGAACTCGTCGCGGATCTCCTTCTTGTTCTTGCCCTGCAGTGCGCCGTAGTGGCGTTCGTTGAGGCGCCAGCTGCGGTGGACGTCGAGCCAGGACAGATCCGCTGCCTCGAGTGCGATGTTCGCGGTCAGAATCGCACGCTTGAGCCGCGAGGTGTAGACGACATCGGGGATGAGGTCTTTCTCGCGCAGCAGCTCGCCGGCGCGCTTGCCTTCGGCACGGCCTTTGTCGGTGAGGGTCACGTCGACCCATCCGGTGAACAGATTCTTCTGGTTCCATTCGCTTTCGCCGTGGCGCAGCAGGATGAGGTTATACGTCATGGCTCCATTTTGACACGACCGTTCAGTCTCGGTCGCCGACGACCGTCATCACCGCCGGTCTCCTCCGGAGGTGGCCCGCCAACACCCAGCCGCTCCTCCTCGCCGATCGGGTCTCAATTTCTGGGCGTGTGTCTCGAATGACAAAATCGTCGGAGTAGCCTGGACCCATGTCACAAACGCCAGCACATCAGGCTTCCGGAGGCACAGCCGCTCCCGCTGCCGATCGCAGTTCGATCATCGCCGTCACGGCTCTGCCGGTCCTCGTCGTCATTGCGGGAGTGCTCGGGTTCCTGCTGCCCAATGCCTTCACACCTCTGGCGCCGTCGATCACGTGGGCGCTCGGCGTGGTCATGTTCTTCATGGGCCTGACCCTGACGCTGCCCGACTTCGCCCGCATCGCGAAGCGGCCGTGGATTGCGGTGCTCGGAGTCGTCACTCAGTTCGTGGCGATGCCGCTGCTCGGCCTCCTCGTCGTGACCGTGTACTCGCTTCCGACCGAGATCGCCGTCGGCGTCATCCTCGTCGGCTGCGCGCCCGGCGGCACTGCGTCGAATGTCGTCACCTATCTGGCCAAGGGCGACACAGCACTGTCGGTGTCGATCACGACGCTGTCGACGCTGCTCGCTCCGGTGCTCACCCCGCTGCTGACTCTGTGGCTGGCCGGTTCGTATATGGACGTGCCGTTCTGGTCGATGTTCGTCTCGATCTGCCAGACGGTGCTCGTCCCGGTCATCGTCGGCGTCCTCGTCCGTGTGTTCGCGTCGAAGTTCGTCGACAAGATCTCGCCGGTGCTGCCGTGGCTGGCCTCGATCGCCATCGCCTATATCGTCTCGATCGTCGTGGCCGGATCCGCGAGTTCGATCGCCACTGCCGGTGTGCTCGTTCTGCTGGCCGTCGTCACACACAATCTGCTCGGGCTCGGTGTCGGCTACGGTGTGGCCGCGGCCTGCCGTCTCGACACCCCGACCCGTCGCGCACTGTCGTTCGAGGTCGGACTCCAGAACTCCGGTCTGGCATCGACCCTGGCCACCACGTACTTCTCACCGCTGGCAGCACTGCCCGGAGCCGTCTTCAGCGTGTGGCACAACGTCTCCGGCGCCGTGCTGGCCTCGCTCTTCGCGCGTCGTCCCTACGGCAAGCCGCCGGTCGATGCGTCCAACCGTGAGCCGGCCACTGCCGGAGCGACCTCCGCTGGGATCGCGGGCTGATGACCACCGAGGCAGCCCCGGGCGAGGGCGAATCGGGTCAGGGCGAATCGGGCCGAGGCTTCGACGGGTTCTCCCGTCAGACCCTGGACCTGGCGGGCCGGACGTTCGTCATCCGCCGCGCGACCGAGGCCGATGTGTCGGCCATTGTTGCGCTCCTGCGTGACGACGTGCTCGGGGCCGCCCGTGAGGCCGAGGTCGAAGTGGTCGACCGTGCGGGCGCTGTCGCAGCCGGCGCTGCATCTGCCATCCCCGACGCCGAGGATGCGGCCCCCTATGCTCGTGCGTTCGCGCTCATCGACGCCGATCCCAATCAGCTCCTCGTCGCCGTCACCGAAGCAGCAGGACAGGCTGACACGCCAGGCCGGGCCGAGTCAGCCGAACAGGCCGAGTCAGCCGAACAGTCCCGATCAGCTGGCCAGACCCGCGACGGTTCGACCGTCGTCGGGACCCTGCAGCTGAGTCTGCTGCCCAGCCTGTCTCGCCGCGGCACGCTCCGCCTGCAGATCGAGGCGGTGCGAGTCGGCCCCTCGGCTCAGGGCATCGGGCTCGGCACGGCGGTCTTCGAATGGGCTCACGAGTGCGGACGTCGCTTCGGCGCCGGACTCGTTCAGCTCACCACCGATAAGTCGCGCACCGGTGCTCAGCGTTTCTACGATCGGCTCGGCTATGTCGCCAGCCACGAGGGAATGAAGCTGCCCCTCGACTGAGACCGGCGCGCCCTCACATCCACTTCACTCCGTCGACCTCGAATTCGCGGATCCGGTGGGCGATCATCTCGGTCAGCAGCTCGGTCGGAATCTCGCCGTCATAGGGCAGTTTGATCGAGCCCTTACCGGTGTCGAAGTCCTGCAGACGGTCGGCGAAGGCGTCTTTCGTACTCGGAGTGAAGACGACGTTCGCGTGCTTCTTGTACCCGGCGAACACGAACAGGATCGAGCCGAGGGCATAGGCGGGGCTGCCCCATTTGAGGCTCTCCTCGGCTCGCGGTGCAGCGGCACGACTGAGCTCGCGCAGCCGGGTGAGGAAAGCTCGGTGTCGCTCGTCGTCGAATGAGTCGATGTATTCGTCGACGCTCGCCGGCTTGGAGGTGGACGCACTCATGAGCGCGAGCCGTCACTCGCACGATCGGCCGACACCGCCGGGGGTTCGGAATCGCCGTCGCCGAAGTTGCCGAGGAATTCGTTGTCATCCCCGCTGAGCACCTTCTCGAAGGCCGCAAGGTTGCGCGTCGACTCGCCCCGGCCGACCCTCCAGGCCCACTCTTTCTTCATTCCGGTGAGGAACCCGATCTGGAGGAGTTCGTTGAATGAGGAGTCCGCCGTGGCGAGCATCGCCCCGAGAAGTCCGTCGAGGTCATCGAGCAGGTGCTCTCGGGGCACGCTCGCGCGCAGATAGACATCGCCGAGGCTGTCGATCGCAAATGCCACCGGCCCGGGTTTGAGGTTCTTCTGCAGCAGCCACCGATTGAATGCGGCCGAGTTCTCGTCTGGATGACGGATGACGAACGCCTGCAGATGGGCGGTGCGAGCGAAGACGCTGATCGCCACGTTCGTCTTGAGCTTCTTCTCCCCCGGCAGGGTGACGACGATCTCGGCATCCTCGATCGAATCGACAGGAACGTCGTTGCTCTCGGCCCAGGTGCGTACTCCGGACAGGATCGCCTCGGTGTCGGTGCTCATGCTCTCACGCCTTTCGCTCGGCTCTCGTGCTCACCGCCGACTCTAGTCGTTCAGCACGCTCCCAGCGCTTCCGAGCGCCGCGCAGATGCGCGGGAGATGTCCGGCACAGCGTCGAGGACGGCTGCGACGGTGTGGCCCCAGTCGAAGCGTTCGGCACGGTCGACGGCATGGCCGGCGAGTTCGGCTCGCAGCTGCGTGTCAGTGAGCAGCGTTTCGATCGCCGTCGCCCAGTGGTGCGGGTTGTGATCGGCGATGAGCAGTCCCGAATGTCCGTGTTCGACGATTTCCGGGAGTCCTCCCACCGCCGAGGCGATCGCGGGCAGACCGGAGGCGGCCGCTTCGGCGGCCACGAGTCCGAAGGATTCGCTGCGGGAGGGGACGATGAGCAGGTCAGCGGCCCGGTAGTAGTCGACGAGGATGTGGGAGGGAACGGGCGGGCGGACCTCGACGCTGGGTTCGCTCGCGATCGCCGCGGTCAGCTCCCGCAGATACGTCGAGGACGGTCGGACCTCTCCCCCGCCTGCTTCGACGCCTGCCCCCGAGGCGGCTCCGAGGAGGATACCGCGGGTTCGGGAGGCCAGGTGCGGGTTGCGTTCCCGCAGATCGGCCAGGGCGTCGACGGCGACGTCCGTGCCTTTGATGAACTGCATACGCCCGACGTAGAGGACGATCGCCTCGTCCGAGTCGAATCCCAGACGCTTGCGCGCGTCCGACTGTGAGTCCGGTGCGTAGAGCGCGTGATCGACACCCGGTCGGGCGACGACGACCGAGTCGGGGTCGGCTTGGAGCTCCGACACGAGATCGCGACGTTCGGCGGGGGTGGCGGCGACGAGCAGATCGGCCTCGGCGGCGATGCGCTCTTCGGCTTCGAGTCGTTGGGGTCGTTCGTGGCTGGTGTCGGAATCGCGGTTCTTCACGGCCCCGATCGTGTGCATGCTCACCGCGATCGGAGCCTGCGCCGCACGGTCCTGCCCGACCCCGACAACGGCGTCGGCACCGCTGTCTCCGGATTCGGTGCCGCTATCTCCGGACTCGGCGGCGTTGTCGAGGGCGTTGTCACGGGCGCGCAGGGCCGCCTCGGCGGAGATCCAATAGTGGCTCCAGATGAGATCGGCGGAGCGGAAGTCGGGGTGGGCATTGAGCAGGTCGGCGAGTTCGTCGATCGCGTCGGCGAGTTCGTCCTTCGTCGCGGCGCCGACCGGCAGGTGGTGGAGGGTGATGGATTCGGTGATCTCCAGCCTCGCACTCTGACCCTCTGAGGGGCCCGCGCCGCGTCCCCGGTCAGCGCCGGCTCCGTCGAAAGCGACTTCTGCACTGCCTCCCGTGCCGTCGAGTCCGCCGGGGTCGGCGGTGAACACGTCGACTCGGTGTCCGGCGGCGGCGAGCGCGCGCACGGATTGGTCGACGTAGACGTTCATTCCTCCGGCGTCGCCCTGGCCGGGTTGGGCGACGGGCGAGGTGTGGAGGGAGAGGACGGAGATGCGCACGGAGACAGTCTAGCCAACGACCTCTGTCGGGTGACCAGCCGAAGCCAGCGCTGAACCGAATCCAGAACCTAACCGAAGAACGTGACTAACCGAAGCCGGCGCCTGGTCGAAGCCGGTGCCTAACCGAAGAACTCGCCGAGGATGCGCCGTACGTCATGACGGCCGCGCCACAAGATCGATCCGGCAGGGAGCACCTCGAGGCGGGAGTTCGGAATCGCACGGTGGATGGCTTCGGCGACGGGGACCGGATGTGCTGGGTCGTCTTCGTGGGTGAGCACGAGGACATCGCCCGGGAAGGAGCGCAGGTTCCGGGCTGCCTCTTCGGTATCCGCGACAGCGATTTCGAGGGCGAGTCCGAGTCCGTCGGACATGTCCGTGTGGACGAGGTTCTCGGCCTTCGCCTTGGTCCAAGCACGCGCGGGAAGCATCTGGGCCACCTCGGCGGGTTCGCGGGAGAGCATGAGTTCGACGATGCCGTCGATGTCCTCATCGGCGACGAGGCGGCGCAGTCTCTCCAGGTGGGAGCGGTTGGCGGCGGCCACCTCGGCGGGGAACCCGGTGAAGGAGGCGGGGAGGACGAGGGCGATCTTGTTGAGGCCGCGGGTCACGGGGTGGGCGATGCTCAGCAGGTGCAGGAGTCCTCCGGCGGACATCGAGACGCCCAGCGCTCGGCTCGCCGAGGTGGTGCTCACGGCGTCGGCGAGCACCTCGGCGATCTGCGGGTAGGTCCAGCCGGGGCCGGGTGAGGGGCGGCCGCCGTGGCCGGGCAGGTGGAGGAAGTGACGGGTGCCGGTGATGCCGGTGCCGAAGGGGCGGGTGTCGCGGATCGCGCCGGCGAATCCGTGGCCGAAGAGGGTGTGCGGCTCGCCGCTTCCGAACGTGGCGATGAAGCCGGATTCGGGGCCCGGCAGGTTGAGGTCGGTGCTCATAGGGTGAGTCTAGTCAGCGTGTGCTGGGCGCTTGCCGATCGGGTCCGCGAATGCAGTTACGGCGTCAAGTCGGTCAGCGGTTGCGGTATCGCGGGTCGACGGCGCGGACCTTCGGGCGCACATCGGTGAGGTAGACGATGCCGGCCACGAGGGCGATGATGTTGAGGAAGATCATGCTCATGCCCATCGGCGGCAGTGCGATGAGGGCGAGCGCGAGCCCGACGCCGAGGAGGATGACCCAGAACTTCTTGCTCTGCTTGTCCACGGCACGGTAGTTCTCGTCCTTGAAGCGGAGGCAGTCGATGAACGCCCAGAGCTGGACGACGAATGCGGCCACCGTCAGGGCAAGAAAGACGAGACGCTGAAAACCCGCGATGTATTCCATGGTCCCAGCCTAGCAATCTCGGGCTTTCGGGGCAGTTCCGGGCGGGAGATCCTCGGCAATTGCCCACCCGCATCCCACGGCTTTCACAGTGGGTGCCTGCCGTCCCTGCTCAGAGGATCCCGGTGGTGCGGATGAGCGCGCACACGCCCATGCCGATGACGACGGCGAGCAGCATCGGCACGCGCAGAATCGAGGCGAGAACGCCGGCGCCGACGCCGATGAGGCGGGCCGGATCGGCGATGTCAGTGCCGTCGAAGACCGCGGTCGTGGCGAAGACGGCGCCGATGAGCACGACCGTGGCCCGGTCCATCCACATCGTCACGCGCTCGGTCGAGTCGGCCGAATCACCGGCCCCCGCCGAGGCGGCTGTGCCCTGTCCGTCGGCCCCTGCAGGGGCGGTTGTGCCCTGTCCGTCCACGCCCGAGGAGGAATCGGCCCCCACAGAGGAGTCAGGCCCTGCCGAGGCGGTCGCCGGGGTCCGCCGGCGCCCCTTCGTGGCGATGGCCGCTCCCACCTTCACACCGGCGAAGCGCATGAGATAGGTTCCGAGGCTCAGCCCGGCAAGGGCGATGAGGAAGCTGACGGCGCTCATCGGCGGCTCTCCTCTCGGGTTGAGTGCTGCGAGTGGGCGGCATCGTGCGGGTCTGCGCTGTTGTCGCCTGCGCGGCGGCGACGGATGAACCAGCGCACACCCCAGCCGGCGGCGACGAAGACGAAGACGGACAGCGAGGTCACTGCTCCCAGCCCGAGCGGCAGCAGCGGGGTCAGGCCCACGGCGATGAGGATGCCGATGACGGTCAGCGAGAGTGTGACCCGGTTCTTCAGGTCCCCGCGGATGAGGCAGAAGAGGATGATCGGGAAGGCCGCATCGAGTCCGAGCAGGTCCGCGTTGATGACATTGCCCAGCCACTGCCCGACCATGGCACCGCCGGGCCACATGATGGCGATTGCGGCGCCCATGAGCAGGAACGCATGCCATTTCGCCCGGTCGTTGTGCCCGAGGCGCGAGATCGCGGTGGATTCGTCGTTGATCCAGTGGGAGGCGATGAGAGCTCGCCAGTCCTGTGGGAAGAAAGCGCCGACTGCGACGCCGAAGGCGAAGTTCCGGGAATTGACGAGGAGACCCGCCAGCACCGCGAGGATCGGGGCACCGCCGGCGGCGATGACGCCGACGAAGGTGAATTCGGCGGCGCCGCCGAGAGCGAACATCGCCAGCAGCAGAGTCTGCCACCAGGCGAATCCGGAGACCGCGGAGATCGCCCCGTACGACAGCGCGACTGCGATGATCGTGACGGTGACGATGGCGACCGCACGATAGGTCGAGCCGGGGAGCACCCGATCAGCCGTGCGAAATAATGAACCCATGTTCTATACAGTGCGCCCTCGGCCATCGTTCGTCAACCCGAACGGCCTAACCGCTATAGTGAACCCATGACTTCTCGAAGCAACGACGATTCGCTGAATGACGCTCAGGGCAGCTCCGACCCCGAGTCCGCTCCCAGCGCCACCGATTCCGACGCCACAGCGCCCGGCCCGTCGCTCTCACCGAGTCAGCAGATCGCGGCGGCGCTGAAACGAGAACGACTGCGCGCCGGACTCTCCCTCTCCGAGGTCGCCAGGCGCGCCGGCATCGGCAAGTCGACGATGTCCGGGCTTGAGACGGGAAGCGGAAATCCGAGCCTGGAGACGATGTGGGCTCTGGCCGCTGCGCTCGACATCCCCCTTGCGCGCCTGCTCGACCCGCCCCCGCACGAGGTCGCCTTCCAACACGTCGGCGATATGCCCAGCCTGCCCTCGACCACCGCGAACTATGTGGCCACCCTGCTCTCGCCGTCGCCGACGAATGCCCGACGCGACGTCTACTTCATCCAGGCCGAACCGGGTGAACCCAGGGAGTCTCAGCCGCACCCGCAGGGCACGATCGAACATGTCATCCTCGGCCGCGGGGCCGCACGCATCGAAGTGCTCGGCAAGTCCTACGAATTGGGCGTCGGCGACTACCTCACCCATCCGGGCGATCAGCCTCACCGGTTCACGGCTCTGGAGCCGGGCACGAACGCCGTCTTCGTCGTCGAAAGCAGCTGACCGCCTCGACGGCTATTCGACAGCCGGTCCGTCTTCCTCATCGGCGTTCACGGCCAGCGGTGGAAGCCGGGACTGGGCCTCCTCACGAGTGAGTCCCGCGGCCTGCAGCAGGTCGACGGCGACAGTCCGCAGGAGCAGGACCATCGACTCGTCGTGGATGTCCCAATCGGGCTTCGCTCGCGGATCCAGAGCCCCCGCCGCTTCGGACAGGGCCGCCTCGGCGAGGGAACGGTCGGTGCCGCGGCGCAGAGCGATCTCGAGCTTCTTCGCACCGTCGGCCAAGGATCCGACGTAGTCGGCGATGACGGGTTTGGCGACGCCGAGCTCGGTGATGCCGACGACGCGGCGGGCGATGACTCGCATGGTCCGCATCGCGCGGTCGGAGAAGGTGTGGGCACGTGACAGGCGGGTGACTTCGGCCGCATGCCGGCGGGCACGTGCGTTGATCTTCGCGGCTTCACGAGAGATCCGCAGGGATGAACCCCAGGAGTCGATGATGTCCTGGGTTTCGCGAGCACGCTCGAGGGCTCGTCCTGCCATCGTCACATCGGCTTCGCGCAGGGCTCGTTTCATCATCCTGAGGACTGCGTCGACCTCCTCGAGCATGTCCGCGGCCAGGCGACGCGGAGCCTTTCGAGCGTCGCGCGGGATCAGCAGTGCCAGGAGGATGGCGCAGACGGATCCGGTGAGAGCGTCGAGGGTTCGCGGGAACGGCATGGTGGTGGCGCTGGCAGGGACTACGACGACGTAGACGGATTGGACGGCGATCTGGGTGATGAAGATGCCGCCGGAGTTCAGTATCGTGCCGATCGTCAGGCCGATGATCAGAGTCAGGGCGAGCTGCCAGATGCCGGAGCCGTAGAAGTTGACGAGTATCTCGCCCACGAGCACCCCGAACGTCGCTCCGATGCCGATCTCGAGGGCGCGGCGCAGGCGACGGTCGACGACGGGGCCGATGCCGACGGCGGAGGCGACCGCGGCAAGGAACGGATACGGGTGGCCGAGCACATAGACGCAGAAAGCGTAGGCGGCGGTCGCGGCGATGGGGATCTGGATCAGCTGACCGGAGTTCACCCACACACGCTTGAGCCCTAAGCGCAGGCGGTGGGCGACGACGTTGAACCCCCGCCGAGGCAGTTCGCTGACCCGATTGTCCGCCATCAGTCCCCTCTGCCGTTCGCCGGTGCTGTACTCAGAATACCGGAAATGTGGCATGCTAAAGTCTGTCCGCCGAGGAGGCTATTGAATGACAACGAATCTCACCCGAAGCGAAGCGCAGAGCCGAACACAGCTGCTCGAGGTCGATTCCTACTCAGTCCATATCGACGTCAGCAACGCCGAAACCGATGCCGACACGTACCTGTCTCGCACTGTCGTCGACTTCTCCGCCCGCTTCGTCGATTCGACATTCATCGACCTCATCGCCGACTCCGTGACCTCAGTTCTGATCAATGGTGAGAGTCTCTCCCCCGCCGAGGTCTTCGACGGCGCCCGAGTCACGTTCCCCGTCCGCGCCGGCCGCAATTCCCTGACGATCGAGGCGCAGGCCCGCTATTCCACCTCGGGCGAGGGTCTGCACCGGTTCACTGATCCGGCCGACGGCAAAACCTACCTCTATACACAGTACGAACCCACCGACGCCCGTCGCGTCTTTGCGAATTTCGACCAGCCCGACCTCAAGGCCGAGTTCATCTTCACGGTCACCGCTCCCGCACATTTCCAGGTTCTGTCGAACCGGGCCGAGGCGCGGACGGAACCGGCCGATGGTGCGGCGGGGGCCGCCTCGGCGGGATTCGAGCCTGCGAACGGATCTGCCTCGGCGGCCGCGGTCACCCATTACTTCGAACCGACGCTCAAGCAGTCGAGCTACATCACCTGCATCACCGCGGGTCCCTACGAGGGGGCGACGGACGAGTGGACGGATCCGCGCACCGGGCAGACCGTGCAACTGGGCGCCTGGACGCGCGCGAGCCTCGTCGACCACCTCGACGCGGAGGACATCTTCGGCGTTACGAAGGCGGGCCTCGCCTTCTTCACCTCCGAATTCGACTACCCCTATCCATGGGGAAAGTACGATCAGATCTTCGTTCCCGAGTACAACCTCGGCGCGATGGAGAACCCCGGTCTGGTGACGTTCACGGACAATCTGATCTTCCGGGACAAGGTCACGGACGCGAACTACGAGTCCCGTGCCAATGTCATCCTGCACGAGATGGCGCATATGTGGTTCGGCGATCTCGTCACGATGAAGTGGTGGGATGACCTGTGGCTCAAGGAATCCTTCGCCGATTTCATGGGCGGGCTCGCGCTTGCCGAGGCGACGCGGTTCACCGATGGGTGGGTGACCTTCGCGTTGCGCCGCAAGGCGTGGGCGTACACGCAGGACCTGTATCCGACGACGCACCCTATCGTCGCCGACATCCCCGATGTCGAGGCCGCGAAGCTCAACTTCGATGGCATCACCTATGCCAAGGGCGCATCCGTGCTCAAGCAGCTCGTCGCGTTCGTCGGCCGGGAGGCTTTCTTCGCCGGTTCGCGGCTGTACTTCAGACGGTTCGAATACGGTAATACCGAGTTGGCTGATTTCCTCGAATGCCTCGCCGAGGCGGCTCCCGACCGGGACATCGCGAACTGGGCGGCCGCGTGGCTGGGGACGTCCGGAGTCTCGGAGCTGTCCCTGCAGCTCACGACGGCAGACGGTTCGTCTGGGTCCCCGGATGGGTCGGCAGGGTCCGCGGACGGGTCAGCTGGGTACTCGGCCGGATCCGCGGTCGGGTCGGCCGTGTTCTCCCAGGGTGGGGCCGGGACCGGGGCCGAAGGAGGTTCTGCCGGTACCGATGCCGCCGCGCAGAGCGCGGGACGCGGGAAGCTCGTGGCTTCGAGCTCGGGCGCAAGGCTGCGCAGCCCGGATGCGGTCGGCGACGATTTCGACGGGGCTGCCGGGGACGCTCACGAGGCAGGGCCCGGGTCGAGCGGCAGGACAGAACCGCCTCGGCGACGGTCCGGTTCGGAGAAGGTCACGGGTGCCACGATCACTCAGTCCGATTCGGCCGAGGGCACAGCCCTGCTGCGGCCGCACACGATCGAGATCGCCACGCTCGGGCGGTCGGGGCGGGCGATCGTTCCCCTCGATTCCTTCCGTTTCGAGTTCTCGACCGAGTCGGCCGACGTCGAGCAGCTGATCGGTCGCAGCGCCGGCGTGATCACTCTGCTCAATTACAACGACCTGGACTATGCGCGGGTGCGCCTCGATCCGGAGTCGACGGAGGCGGCGGTCACCTCGGCGTCGCGGATCACGGATCCGCTGTCACGGGCCCTGGTGTGGTCGGCCTTGGACAATGCGGTGCGCGATGGGCTCATGCCGGTGCAGAAGTACCTCACCGCCTATGCCCGCAGCCTGGGCAAGGAGAGTCATGCCGGGATCATGGCGGGGCTCAGCCAGACCGCTCTGACCTGCATCGATCAGTGGGTGGCGGACCGGAATTTCGATGCCGCGATCATGGGGCTTCTGGGAGCGGCGTTGGATGCGTTGGCGGCGGCGAAAGCAGGGTCGGATGCGCAGCTGCATCTGGCCAACCTCGTATTGGCGCTGACGTCGCGGACGGCCCGCTGCGCCGCCGGCAGTTCCGCGGTGGCTATGGGGCGTGGGTTCGCCAGCCAGATCCTGACGGTGCCGGTCGGTGAGGAGATCGACCGGATGTATGCCGGAGCTCCCGGGCAGGCCGGTTCGGCTGATCGGGCTGGTTCGGCTGGGCAGGCCGGTTCGATGAGCCAGTCGGCCGAAGCTTCCGGTGGTGCCCGCACGGGTCGCGGCGCCGAGCATTCGACTGCGACGCTGCCGTTCCGGGGTCTCATCAATGATCATGCGCTGCGATGGAATGCGCTGACGGCGCTCGTGTGCCTCGGGTGGGCGGATCAGACGGATATCGCGCGGGAGAATCATTCGGATCCCAGCTCTTCGGGTCGACTTCACGCCGAGACGGCCAGTGCCGCACTGCCTCTGCCGATCGTCAAGATCCGTGCCTGGGAGGCGATCAGCGAGGCGGGAGCGCTGAGCAATGATGTTCTGTCGGCGATCATCGCCGGGTTCATCGCGCCGAGCGCGATGCCGCTCATCGAGGAGTATGTCGATGAGTACTTCGATGGTCTGCTCGGGTTCTGGACGGACAATTCGATTGAGATCGCTCGCCGCCTGGTGCTCGGCCTCTATCCCCGGTGGTCCGTCGACGAGGAGGCTGTGGTCGAGAAGACCGACGCATGGTTGGCCGCCAACGACGATGCACCTGCGGCTCTGCGCCGGCTGGTCATCGAACGTCGGGATGATCTGGCCCGTGCCATCTTCCTGAAATCGACTCAGAGCTCGCGGCACTGACCGGCGGTCGCCTCGGAGAAACCATACGGCGGTCGCCTCGGTGGGCGAGTTTCGATGAAATCGGGTCGCCGGTCATTCCGGTCGACTCTGCTCGATAGCCGCCTCGGCGGGCACCTCTCCCCAGGCCAGGCCCCTCCCCTCCCCTGGCCAGGTCTCTCAGCAATCGCCATGCTCAGCAGACCTGGCGATGCTCCCCAGCTAGAGCCGTGCTCAGCAACCTTGGCGATGTTCCCAGCTAGGCCCTACTGAAATCATTGATGGCCGGTGCCCTCCTCAGGGCACCGGCCATCAGTGTGTCGGCTGGTCACTCGACTGAACTGGTCAGGTCCTGGTTGGAACCGGGACCATCTGACTCGATCCAGATCAGAGGATGCGGCGGGCTCCGGAGAATTCGTTTCCGGTGTCCCACTTCTTCCAGTCGGTGATGTAGACGTCTTTCGACGCGTTCGGCGAGTGGATCATCTTGCCGTCGCCGACGTACATTCCGACGTGATGGACTGTTCCCGAGCTGGTCGAGAAGAACAGCAGGTCTCCGGGCTTGAGGTTCGACGAGGAGACAGCCTTGCCCGCCTTCGCCTGTTCTCCCGAGTCGCGAGGCAGATCGATGCCGTGGGCTTTGTAGATGGAGTAGGTGAATCCGGAGCAGTCGAATCCGTAGGCGGAGACTCCGGCCCACAGGTAGCGCAGGCCCTCGAACTGCTTCGCGGTCTTCACGAGGTCTTTGCCGCTGGGCTTCTCGGGTTTGTCGCCGACGTCGTAGACATCCACGTCATCGATGTCGATCCAGGCGGCTCCACCTCCGGGGAGAGCGACGCGGACATCATCGACGTCCTGGGCGATGAGCGGCAGGTCGACGTTGAAGCTGACGTCGGCACCAGTGTCCTTGGTGAATTCGATGCCTTCGAGTTCGCTCTTGGGCTTCGTGACCACTGCGCGGGGCTGGTCTTCGGCGAGCTTTCCGAAGCGGTCGTTTTCGACCAGCTGCTTCTTGGGCAGCCAACCCGGGTAGCCCTTCTTGTTCTTCGGGGTCTTCTGGTCGGTCACGGCGACCTTGGCCCAGCTGCCCTTGGTTTCGAGGACGGAGACTTCCGAACCGTAGGTTGCCTGTGTCTCGGTTTTTCCAGTCAGGCCCCGGCGCACATCGGTGGATTCGAGGTTCTTGTTCCACTTCTTGAGGTCGACGGGGTGCTGGAGCGCGGGCTTGTCGACCTTGCGAGGGGCCTTCGGGTCGGTCCACAGTGTCGCGACCGTGACATCGACGTAGGCGGTCTCGCCCTTTTCGATCTTGCCGTCGGTGATTCGTTCGAGTTCTTGGCCGGGCACGACATCAGCGGAGATGCCGGACGTTTTTGCGGCGTCAGTCGACGACAGATTGCTCGACAGTGCGGGAGCACCGGCGCCGAAAACCAGTCCGACCCCAAGTGCTGCCGAAACAGCAATTTTGGTACGCATTATTTCTCTTTCGGTCTGCAGGCCGGGGCCCGCGTGGGGGAAGTCTCCGAAGGTGCGCGAGCGCATTCGGCGTACAGCATTCGCCTCCGTTTCGACCTCTCCGCAAGGAGCGGCCTCGCCGTAGACGAGGTTCTGCACGGTGTCGATTCTACTGGCTGTCACACGACTGTCAGCTTTCATGACACTGTGACAGGATAACGCGGACTGGTCGTGGATTGAAGTCCACTTGCCCGAATCGATGCTGAGCTGAGACTTCGGCCCGGTGCCGATGGCCGATATCGGCCCCGATCGGAACCGGGGACAGACCTCAGCCAGGTGTCACATATCGGTGCCTGCATCAGCGACGCCGGAAGCTCCGGTGGAGCCGAGGAATTCCGTGGCAAGCAGGTCGATCGTCTGAGTCCGTCCTGGGTCTTCGCGTACGTCTTCGCCTTCCACGGCACCCGCAATCGGCTGAATCATGATCTCGTCGACCTCGAAGCGCTCGGCGAGTTCCTCGAGCTGCGCGGACACGGATTTCGTGTCGCCGATGATCCAGTTGCCGGAGAGCTCTTCGCCGACCATACGCTCTTGGTCGGTCATCACCGATCGCACGTCGTCGCCGGCCAGGTGCAGCTTCTCCATCGGTCCGCCGGTGCGCATTCTGGCCATCTGCAGCATGAATGGCTCCGAGCGCAGCCGCGCTTCTTCCTCGGTGGGTGCTGCGACGACGTTGGCCGTGACAAAGGTCTGCGGCTTGTCTCCGTAAGCGCCAGGCGTGAAATTGTCGCGGTAGATCTTCATTCCGGTGGTGGCACCCGATGCGAAGTGGTTGGCGAAGACATAGGGCATGCCGAGTTCAGCTGCCAGCCTGGCCGAGTAACCGGATGAACCGAGCAGCCACGGCAGCGGCTGCGTTCCCGGAGCTGCCGCGGGCGTCGCCTTGAGCACATGTTCGCGTCCACCGTGAAGCGGAACTCGCATCCCCTCGGGCCGCATGAGGCTGAGAGTGTCGATCACGTGCTGGGGGAACTGTTCGACGGGATCGATTGCTCGTCCTTCACGGTCGACCATCCGTCCTTCACCGAGGTGGCCGCGCATTGCCGCCGAAGTGATCGGGTCCGTCCCCGGTGCGCGACCGATTCCCAGATCGATGCGGTCGCCGTAGACAGCGGAGAGCAGAGCGAACAGCTCGGCGACCGCCAGCGGGGCGTGATTGGGAAGCATGACTCCACCGGAACCGAGGCGGATCTGCTGTGTTCCCTGGCCGAGGTGCATGAGTTCGGGCCCTGGCATCGTCGATGCGATCGAGGGCATGTTGTGGTGCTCGGCGACCCAATAGCGGGTGAATCCGAGCTTGTCAGCCGTGTCGATGATCTGCTTTGAGGCGGCGAAGGAGTCTGCTGTCGTCTGTCCTGTACGGACAGGAACGAGGTCAAGGATCGAAAGCTTCATAACGAGGCAACAGTGCATGTGAGAAGAACATTCCGTTCCCCGCGGACCACGCCGCCGATGAACCGCACCATTGGTCTCGGCCACGTGTCCCGCGAATAACTGTCACATTGCCGGGGTTTTGCCAGCCGAACCCAAGTGCTTGTCAGCTGAACCTAAGTGCTTGTCAGCCGAAGAGAGTCTCTCCGATTTCCCGCGCGATGAACCGTGCGTGGAGCACCGGTTCTTGTGCTGGATCGATGGTCGCCGGTGGCACCCACGCGGGCCGACCGTCGATGAGCATTCTGCAGTCCCAATCGGTGTAATCAAGCAGGTGGTGATGCGCTGAACAGGCCAAAGTGAGATTGTTGACGTCAGTCTTGCCGTTCTGCGCCCATGGGACGATATGGTGCGCTTCGCACCAGCCGGGAGGAGTGTCGCATCCGGGGAACGTGCATCCCTGGTCACGGCTGGCGAGAATTGCCAGCTGTTTCTCTGTGGCCAACCGTCGTTCTGTCGCGAGTGCCAACGATTTCGCTCTTTCGCCCATGAGGTGGAAGAAGACCGATCCGTTCAGTCCTTCCAGAGCAGCGGAATCGATCGGGAACGGCGTTTCGACTCCCGTGACGGCCTTGCCGGTCTGGTTCGCCAGATCTTCCGCCTTGGCTGTGACGACCAGTGCGTAGGCCGCTCCGGCCTTGATGCGGTTCATTTCGATGTTGCCGATGACGCTGGAGAAACGCTCGTAGATGCGACGCCGGACACTCGGCTGCTCAGCGGCCATCGTCACCAGTGAGCCGTCCTGCCTCACCCCGGCCCCCTGCGGGATCTCACCATTCGCGCCGACCTGTGGCGGGGTGAAGTCGAGCGAGGGGTCGAGACAGTCCGAGCGGTCGCCGCGCAGGACCTCCGTATAGACGTCGACGACTTCCTGGTCGAGGTCGCTCACACTGGCACTGCCGCTTTCGACTGCGGAGCGGGCATCGTCGGCAGAACGGGTATCATCGGTGGCGCTCGCTCCGTCGATTGGGCGTTCGCCATCCGCGGGAGCGGCATCGATGCCCGCCGCATTCGCGCACCTGTCCTCGTCAGACTGAGAATCGGTTTTGATGCGCGAAGTCAGCAAGCCATTGAGAATCCCACCGGTCTCCTCGTCGAGGCGACCTTTGAGGGTCCACGTTCCGTCCTTCGCCTGGCGCAGGTTGACAGCGAAGCTGTCCCGGTCTGCCGTTTCTTTCGGTTCCTGGCCGTCGGGATCGATCCAGCCCAGGATCTCTTCGAAGAGTGCATGGATATCGCAGACGCGAACCGCCTGAGCCTTTTCGACGAGCAGGCTTTCAGCCTTGATCTTGTCGTCCTCCGATACGTTCACAGGCAGGTTCTTCAAGCATTTGGAGATCGTCGACGCCTGGTTTGCCGAGAGCACTCCTTCACGAAGGGCAGCTGCGAGAATCGGAAACTGCGCCTCGATCGATTCCCCGCTCATGCTGGTCCGCTTTCCCAGGCACTCAGCGAGCTGAGTGCGGCGATAGGCCTCTTGTGCAGACAGGTTGAGCCGATGTTGGACCAGCGCCTTCGTCGTTTTCGCCCCGTAGTCGCGGGGCGTGCCGACACGTTCGAACACGGAGAGGGTCACGACCGACAGGGACTCCGTCAGACGGTTCAAGGTCTCAAGACCATCGAGAAGAGTCACCGCGTCATCGGGCCCCATGGGGCGAGTGAAGTCGTGGAGCCCGTCGAGCAGGCCCTGCAGAGCGCAGATGCTTTCTGTGACTTCCGGGGCTGCGTGCTTCAAGTCTGACCAGCGAAACTCGTCGAGCAGGGGATGCGTGTCAGCTTCTGAGTCATAGCGTTCGGCGAGTGCCTTGTGTCGCTCCGCGCGTTCTACCTCAGCGATACGTTCGGCTTCTTTCTGCGCCCGCTTCTTCGCCTCGTACCGCTCAACGTGGGCGTTCCACTCCGCTCTTTCACGCGCGAGTTCTTCGTCCTCTGCGCGAGCCTGCGGGTTCTTCTTCAGGAACTCCTCACGCTCCGCAGCTCGCTGTGTCTCACGTTCTTCGCGCTTTGCTTTCATCCACGCGCTTTGGCGTGCTTCGATCTCTCTGATGCATGCCTGGACCTCTGCCTCGGTCTCCGGCATCGTCGTCCTGCTCGACCAGGGCCCCTGCCCGGCGTGGATAACGCCACCCGGAAGAGCAGGCGCCGCTGCGTCAGCCTCGATAACAGCTGCTTGACTGCTGCCTTCCGCAGCTACGACTCCGTCGACGACTGCATCGCTGCCATCCTCGACGGCGTCATCCTGTCCGTCACCAGCTTGGTCGGCGACCGCCTCGCCGTCGGCCAGGTTGTCGGCGATCCCGTCGAATCTGTCGGCGAGAGGATGACCGGTCAGATCGAATCCGGCCTCAGCGAGCAGCTCCCGGTAAGTCGACCTGGAGGAGTCACTGTCGGCAGACCGGGCAGAAGAGCCGGCCGCAGTTGGAGGGAGGTCACTGGGCGGTGAACCTTGAAGGGGTGGTGCCTGCGAAGCCTTTCCCGCTTCGCAATCATCGTGCTCGTCGTACCTTCGGTCGGGGATGAGAGCCATCTTCTTCGTATCCGTTCATCATCGTTGATGTCTTCGGCTTGGCTCCATTCTAATCCAGGAATAGAACAGAGTCTATAGTTCTGTACGATTTATTTGAAATATTTTCCCTGTCTTGCTATTTTGTACTATTTGCACTGGTCAATGGGAGATCTCACTCGGAGTGCGATGTTTGACAATGATCGCTGGCGGCGACCAGAAGAAGGGGCTCTCACCTACGGTGTCGACGAAGTGGGCCGAGACTACTCCTCGCCACTGACGCGAGGACGCGGGGCCAGGGCCCCGCCACAGCCACGCAGGCAGCACCCCGCCGCAGCCACACAGGGCCAGGGTCCCGCCACAGCCACGCAGGCAGCACCCCGCCGCAGCCACGCAGGACCAGGACCCCGCCACAGCCACCCGGGCAGAACTCACGTCCCGCCACGGTCACGCTTGCGGAACTCACTTCCCGCCACAATCAAGCGCGCGCAACCGACGCCCCGTCGTATCAACGAGCGCCTGCGCCGGCCCACAGCTCCACTCAGCTCTTCATATGAACGCGCTGTCCTTCGGGTCCGAACAGGCTGAGATACTCGACCCCGCCGTCATCGGCTCCCCCGAACCAGTGCGGAGTGCGCGTATCGAACTCTGCGGCCTCTCCAGCACTGAGAACCATCGTCCGGTCGCCGAGGATGAGGGTCAGGCGACCGCGGATCACATACACCCATTCGAATCCGGGGTGAGTCTTCAGCGCACCGAGCTTCGGTGTCTGCCGACCGTCGACGATGTGCTTGAAGGCCTGTACTCCGATCGCTCCGCGGCTGAGCGGCAGGATCGTCTGATCGTGGAACTTCCGCGGGGAGATATGAATGCGCGGATCGCCGATCGGCGGAGTCCCCACAAGCTCATCGAGCGGGAGCCCATAGACCCCAGCCAGCGGCAGCAGCAGCTCCAAACTCGGCTTGCGCTTCCCGGATTCCAGGCGCGACAGTGTGCTCGTCGACATTCCGGCAAGCTCAGCCACCTCGTCGAGGGTGCGCCCCTGCTCCTGCCGCAGCCCTCGCAGGCGAGCGCCGACACCCGCCAAAGACTGCCGGATAGCCTCCTGCGCCTCAACCGGGGCGGACCCATCGGAGAGGATCTCCGACATCCGACCCGTCGCATGAGCGGCGCGCTCCCCTGACTCTCTTGGCTCTTCCATGCCCTCAGCATGACACAATTTGCTGTTTCTGCAAACACGTTTGCACTTTTATACGGGCTAGGAACACACTCGAATAGACGCCGACCATCCATCAGCACACAGGAGAATCATGACCACCCAAACTGCACCCGTAAACTCCCAGCCAACTGCGCCCGACTCGTCGGCCGAATCCGCGCAGGATTCCTTCGATGTCGCCGTCATCGGCGGTGGGGCAGGCGGCCTCGCCGCATCGATCGCCCTGGCCAGGTCTCTGCGATCCGTCGTCGTCATCGACGCAGGCCAGCTGCGCAATTCCTCAAGCGCACACGCGCACAACGTCCTCGGCCACGAAGGCATCAGGCCCCAGGATCTCGTGGCGAAAGGCCGCGCCGAGGCCAAAGAGTACGGCGTTGCCTTCATCGATGCGACCGTGCAGCAAGCACGCACGATCGATTCGGAACCCCACCCCGCCGAGGCGGCTCCGCGGTATCGATTCGAACTGACCACCTCGGCGGGGGTCGATGTCAGGGTCCGACGCATCATCATCGCCACCGGTTTGAGCGACGAACTTCCGGACATCCCGGGTCTCGCGGAAGGCTGGGGCGACACCGTCCTGCACTGCCCCTACTGCCACGGCTTCGAGGTGCGCGGGCAGCGCATCGGGGTCATCGGCACAACGGCCATGTCATACCACCAGGCGATGCTGTTCTCCCAGCTCAGCGACCACGTCAGCTTCATCCGGCACAACGCTCCCGCCCCTGATTCCGAACAGACGGCAATGCTCGATACGCTCGGCATCGAGTTCATCGATTCCACCGTCACCGAGGTGGCCCGCACCGAGTCCGACACCGTCGTTTCACTGGCGGCCGCCGAATCCGCGGACGGAGCGGAATCGCTTACCTTCGACGCGCTCACCGTCGGTGCGTATGGTCGAGCAAATGCCGACCTGTTCGCCCAGCTCGGAGGCGAGGTCGTCGCTCACCCGAGCGGGATGGGCACCTATATTCCGACGCAGATGGCCGGACAGACCGATGTGCCCGGCGTCTGGGCGGTCGGCAACAGCGCAGACGTGTCGGCGATGGTCGTGGCCAGCACAGCCAGCGGGGTGATGGCCGGCGCTCATGTCAACGCCGATCTCATCATGGAGCGGCTCCGCTGAGACGTGCACGCAGCGGACACATGTCAGCCCAGCGAGCCGGGTTGCGTGTGCGCTGCGGTCAAGCCCTCAGTGCGCGGCTTTGACGCACAGCACCGGGGCTTCGGCGTCGAGGATGACCTTCTGAATCGTCGACCCGAGCAGAAACTTCCCGACCGGGGTGCGCTTCCGGGTTCCGAGCACGATCAGTTCGGCTCCCACCTCGTTGGCGGTGTCGAGGATCTGTTCGGCCGGGTCGTACTCGCTGCCCAAGGTCAGTACGCGGAATTCGACGTCCGCCCTGGTCAGGTAGTTGTTGACCGATTTGAGCTCCCCTTCGCCGAGGCGGTAGGAGTCGCTGCGCTGCGCCGACCGTGACGCATTGACGACGACGAGCTCCTTGCCGTCCTTCTTCGCCTGCGCGATGCCGGCATCGAGAGCAGCGTGTCCGGCGGGATTGTTGACGTAACCGACGAGTACTGTCATTTTTCACCTTCGTTGGATTGAGCTGTACAGATCCGAGCGCGCAGGTCGGGAACCCACCGTCCCAGCATATCGAGCGATGCAGACTTGGGTCGGCGGGCGGCCCCGGCCGCACCGCCTCGGCGAGGGATCGCACCGTCTCCGCAGTGGCGGGAGCCTCCTCGGCGAGGGACGACTCCGTACCGGGAATGGACGGCACCGTCCCGGAGAAGTGCTGCGCCGCCTCGGCGAGGGGATGAGCTCACGACAGCTCTTCGGGATTGCGGAATCGGGTGCTCGTGCCCTTCGTCGAACGGTTCCAGAACCAGGTCACGGCCCACAGGACGACACCGATGCCGACGAGCGCCGCCGCGATCTGATACTGGATGAGCTCATCGAGACGGGCCCACGGACCGACGAGGAACACGCAGGTGATGACGCCGATCCACGGCAGAATCGTCGGTGCCTTGAAGTGTTCGGCATTGCCGGACTTGTCCTTGCGCAGGATGAGCACGGCGACGTTGACGACGGCGAACACTGCCAACAGCAGCAGCGAGGTGGTGCCGCCCAGGGACGCGGTCACCGTCTCGGGCAGGATCGTGGACACGAAGAAGATGAGCGCGAAGGCGATCAGCGTCGTGAAGATGATCGACACCCACGGCGAGCGGCGTCCGGCCAAGACCTTCGCGAACACGGGCGGGAGCACGTTCTGCTTGGCCATTCCGTAGAGCAGACGGCTGGCCATGAGCATGTTGATCAGGGCCGAGTTCGCAACGGCGAACATCGTCATGAATGGGAAGATCGTATCGATCGGCAGGCCCGGAGCACCCTCCCGGACGACCTCGAGCAGCGGCGTCTCGCTCTCGGTGAGCACGCCGATGGGCACTGCTGCGACGGTGACCAGGGAGACGAGGACGTAGATGATGCCGGTGATCGTCAGACCAGAGAGCATGATCTTCGGGAAGATCCGTGGATCCTTCGTCTCCTCGACCATGTTGACCGAATCCTCGAAGCCGACCATGGAGAAGAAGGCGAGCGCAGTGGCACCGGTGACCGCGAGGAAGACGCTCTTGTCGCCCTCGGTCTCGAAGATCATCACGCGTGAGAAGTCGGCGTCACCCGAACCGAGTGCGAAGAAGCCGACGACGATGACCAGCAGCAGACCGCTCAGCTCGATGAGGGTGAGGACGACGTTGAACCATACGCTCTCGCCGACTCCGCGGAGGTTGATGAGCGCGATGAGAGTGAGGAACGCCAGCGCAATCCACATCACCCCTGTGCCGGAGACGTCCCAACCGAAGCCAGCCACGAGGTTCGCCGCGAAGACATTCGACGCCGTCGATGCCGAGGTGATTCCGGAGCTGAGGACGGCGAAGGCGACGAGGAACGTCACGAAGTGGATTCCGAACGCCTTGTGCGTATAGAGCGCTGCACCCGCAGCCTGCGGATACTTCGTCACGAGTTCCATATAGGAGAAGGCGGTGATCAGCGCGATGAGGAAGGCGAGGATCACCGGTGCCCAACCGGCACCGCCGACCTGCCCAGCCACCTTGCCCGTCAGAGCATAGACGCCGGTTCCGAGGATGTCACCGACGATGAACAGAAGCAGCAGCTTCGGCCCCATGACCCGCTTGAGGGTCTCGGGCTGGTGTCCGTCACCGGGGTCGATTGTCGTCGTGGGTTCTTTGTCGCTCACGATTCCTCCGTGTCCAATGCGGCGGCTGTGCCGCATACCTGGCAACCCTGACTGTGGTCAGAGCCTCGCCTAGTATGCCTCAGTCACGAGCCTGACACACAAGCTTCAGTTCCGAACCACCGTGAGAAACGCGGAGAACAGGGCCTTCGAATCACGTTCGCTCTCCGGCCCGAGCTCCATCGCTTCTTCCAACAGGGTATCTTTATCGAACCCCAAAGTCTGCAGTTTCTCCGCATCCCAGCGCTCGATGTTCGCCCGCGTCGACTCCGGGTGGAACTGCGTCCCCCACGCCCTGCCGACCCGGAACGCCTGGAATTCGCAGGCCTCGCTCCTGGCGAGCAGGGTCGCCTCCTCGGGGAGGGCGACGATGCGGTCGACATGGCTTTCGACGAACGAGGTCCGTGGCCGGATCGCGGAGAACACCGGGTCCGCGGCCGCCTCGGCGGTGGTGTCGATCCTCGTGTATCCCTTCTCCGGCGCCCCGGTCCGAGCCTGCACATCGCCCCCGATGACGTGGGCGATGAGCTGCCCGCCGAGGCAGATCCCGAACTGCGGCAGATCCGTGGCCAGGGCATGGCGGACGAGTTCGGCCTCATCGGCCAACCACGGGGCCCGGTCCGTCTCATCGGGCATGTACCCGCCGCCGAGCATGATGAGCCCGTCATAGCCATCGAGCTCCGAGGGCCCGGGCAGGGGTGAGACCCCGCCGATGCGCAGATCGAACTCGACGTTCTCGCTGATCATCCACCGTGTCAGCAGCCCCGGCTGGGACTCGATGTCATTGACGATGACGAGCAGCCGCGTCATGATTCCGCCCCCGCCGAGGCGGCCGAACCATTGCCTGCGGACCCGACGTTGCCGCCGCCGTTCACCGTCGCCGAGGCGGCCGTGCCGTTGGCCGCGGAACCGGCGTTGGCCGCGGACGGTGCGTCGACCGCCGAGCCGAGGAACGCCGTGTACGCATCCTCGTGCGCGTCGAGGACGCGCATCGCATTGTCGAAGCCGATCTTGCGCAGGTCGGTCTGCGACCAGCCGCGCGAGGCGAGCTCGGCGAACAGGTTCGGATACTGGCCGGCATCACCGAGTCCGGTCGGCAGCTCATCGACTCCGCAGATGTCGCCGCCCAGTCCGATGTGGTCGATGCCGATCCGTTCGCGAACGTAATCGCAGTGGTCGGCGACCTGGGCCACGGTCACCTCGGGGGCGGTTCCCTGTTCTCCGGCGTCGACCCATTCGCGGCGGGCGTTCGAGACGAACGAGGGCACGAACGTCATCATCGCCACTCCCCCGTTGTCGGGCACGCGGTCCAAGACGTCGTCCGGGATGTTGCGCGGGTGCGGGTTGAGACCGTACGCGCAGGAGTGGGTGAAGAGGACCGGCAGGGTGCTCTGGTCCAGCGACTGGTGCATGACGGTGGGCGCGACGTGGGAGAGGTCGAGGATCATGCCGATCCGGTTCATCTCCGCCACGACCTCACGTCCGAAGACGCTCAAGCCGCCGTGGACCGGTTCGTCCGTGGCCGAGTCGGCCCAGGAATGAGTGGTCGACCACGTCAGAGTCATATAGCGGGCCCCGGCGCGGGCGTACGACCGCAGCACGGCGAGGGATTCGTCGATCTGCTGACCGCCTTCGACGCCCATGAGGGAGGCGACCTTGCCGGCTGCGCGAGCCGCACGGACGTCGGCGGCGGTACGGGCGAAGGCAAGTCGTTCGGGGTAGGCGGTGACGACACGCTGGACCGCGTCGATCTGCTCCCATGTGGCCGTGATCGCGTCGGCGCCGGTGATCGAGGAATGAACGTAGACGGACCAGTACTGCGCGGCCACGTGTCCGGCCGCCAGCTGATCCATCGTGGTGAACGGCGAGACGGCCGGGTCGTTGAGCCCCTCCACGCTGTAGTCGCGTTCCTCGCGCAGGTACCAGGCGAGGTCGTTGTGTCCGTCGAAGACGTCGACGGCGGGTGCGGATGCTGCGTCTGGTGCGGATTCGGTGTCGGGTCCGGTTGCGGAGGCTGTGTTGGGTGCGGTCATGGTCGGGTCCTTCCGGTCGGGCGGATTGGGTCGGTGCAGGGGTGCACGCACGGAACGGTACTCTCGCGATGGGGAGGTCGGCCGCCTCGGCGAGGTGGGGTCGGTTCGTTCATCATGCCAGCCCGGACAGGATCTGGGCCGACCACAGGCCGAGGAACGTGCCGAGGAACGTTCCCATCAGCGCGAACAGCACACCGACGGGGACGAGCTGTCGGTTGAAGGCTCCCGCGACGACCGGCGCCGAGGCGATTCCGCCGATGTTCGCGGTGCTGGCCACGGCGATGCTGAAGAGCTCGGTGCGGGTGAGCTTGGCGTAGATGAGCATGATGGCGATGTGGACGAGGAGGACGATGATGCCCGCCACCAGGTAGAGCGGCGCTTCGGCCAGGGAGGTGAAGTCCGAGCCCGAGGCGATGATGCCGATGATGAGGTAGAGCAGGATCGTCGCGAGCTCATTGGATCCGGCGGTCCTGCCGAACCGAGTCGATCCGATGGCCAGCCCGAGGACGCTGACGATGAGGATCGTCCACGCGGTGCCGTCGATGACCGCTCCGACCTCGGGCAGCAGTTCGCCGAGGCGGATCGCCAAGGCCGAGGCCAACAGTGCGAATCCGATGAGTCCGAAGATCGACGACAGCGTCATCGGCTTCTCCTCCTCGGCCGAGACTCTGTCGGTGAAATCGAGCTTCGACATATCGGCCTTCGTCCACTTGTCGAACTTGGCGGAGACTGTGACGGAGGAGAAGATGAGCAGCAGCCAGAAGGAGTAGAGCACTGTGTCGACGATGAGGACGTAGCCGAACACGTTCTCGGGTGCCTGGAGGACCTCCTGCACCGCGACCATGTTCGCCGAACCACCCGTCCACGAGGCGTTGAGAGCGCCGAGGGCCTTCCACGCTTCCGGGTCGAGACTGGAGTGCAGGATGAGGTAGCTGATGATGAAGCCGATGATGATGCTCGCCGCGGTCACCGCAAAGGTGAGCAGCAGTTTGGGCCCGAGCTTGATGATCTGCCGGATATCGCACTTGAACAGCATGAGCAGGATCATCGCGGGCAGCATCACCTCGCGCAGGGTGTCGCCGACCGCGGTGATGTCTCCACCGTCGTGGTCGAAGACGCCGAACGTGTTGAGCAGCGCCGCCACGATGTAGAGGATGACGAAGCCGGGCACATATTTGAAGAGCTTGAAGCGCCCGCTCCGGTCCGCGACGACGAGCGCTGCGGAAATCGCCAGAAGCAGGCTGATGAATAGAAAACCGTCCGTGATCACTAACGACACTTCCTCATTGAATACGTCCATCCCGGCAGAGGCAGAGCCGACGGCGCCGCAGCTGGCTGCGCCGCACGGCGCGGATGGCAGCAGCACCGGTTGGGCCAGTGGCAGAGCCACGGGCGGCACCGAGGATGCCTCCGGGATGGAGCAATGTGCAGTTGTCGATCGGATCCGGTCCGGTGAGGGCCCGGGCAATCGGGGTGGTCGAAGGCGCTGCCTAAGCGGTGACCTCGCGGTACTTCTTCGCGGCGTTGTTCACTGCTGTGATCAGCGCCTTCTGCGAGGATCCGTGGTAGCGGCGCTGGATGCGCTCTATCAGTCGACCAGGGTCCGTGATGTCGGCATCGACGAACAGGCTCCGAATGAAGTTCCGGGTCAGAGCCAACGTCGCCGTGCAGTCCACATCGAGGATTCGGTGGGTGTCCGGCTGGATCTCGAATGCCACGTAGAACAGACCGAACTGGTTGGTGATCGGGTTGTTCGACGGAGCCTTCGCTTCGCCTGTGAGGTAGATCGTATCGGACATCGCCCACCAGACTACCCCACGGCTCTCGGCGCCGAGACCGGTCCGAAAGCAGCCGGGGCGCTCCCAGAGCGGCCGCGAGTCGCCCGGCAGGCGACGACTGCCGCCGGGGACATTCGTCAGGCGAAAGGCGAGTTCCCATCGACGGCAGTCGAACGCAGTGGACGCTCAGAGGAACCGGTGGATCGCGTTGCCGGCCTGCCGCATGATCGGCATGACGTCGACGACGCGGTCGGTGCCCGGTTCCCAGTTCGCGAACACCGCATAGGCGACGCGACGCGTAGGCGTCATCACGATCCCGGCATCGGCCCGGATCGTCCCGTTCGTGCCGGTCTTGTTCCACACCCACACGTCCCGCTGGTAGTTGTAGTGAGCGAGCGGGTCCAGATCGAACGCCGAGGCGACCATCGAGGTGTCCGCGCCGGCTCCCAACCAGCGCCGGAAGACCTCGTTCGTCGACTCGTCCCAGAATTCGTCCTTGGCGTGCCTGGCCATGAAATCACTGAGCTCCGCGGCCGTGCCCGTCGACAGTGTCCGCGGCGCTTTGGCCGGGCGCGGCCAGCGCAGAAAGTCGTGCAGACCCGAGTTCCTGTACCCGAGCTTCTCCACCTGATCCGCAACATTCTCCAGCCCGACCCTGCGGATGAGCACGTTCGTGGCGAAGTTGTCGCTGAAAGCCCCGATGAGCAGAGCGACGTCGAAGATGCTCAGATCGTCCTGCTCCATGAGGTACCAGATCCCCGATTCGTCGACCCTCTCCGAAGGCCGCCGATGCAGGCGTTCCTCCAGGTCAAGCGTGCCGTCCTTGTACATCTGCAAGGCAGTGTGGAGGAGGAAGACCTTGCCCATGCTGGCGGTGTCGAGTTCGTCGTTCTCATTGTGGGCGAACACCCGTTCCCCACTGTCGACGTCGAAGGCCAGAGCGCTGAATCGCACTCCGGGCAGTCCATCGAATTTCAGTTCGCTCATCAGCGTGCTCCTGTCAGTCTCGTTTCGTTCATGTCTGCGCGCCCGCGATTCGTTCGCCTCACCGAGCCGGGCCATCGGCACGTGGTCGGCACCATCATGCCTGCCCACCCGCGTGATCCACCCACAGCCGCGGCCGTTCCCCGGGCTCCGCCTTGAGCGTGACGTCGACGCCGAGTGGGGCGCTCGGCGCATCGGGATCGTGGCCGAAGCCCATCTCAGACACGATCGGGATTCCCAGACCGCCGAGGTAGTCGATCATCAGCGCCTCCACCTCGTGGACGGGCGCGCAGTCCTCCCACGAGCCGAGCACCACCGCATCCGCCGAGGTGAACCACCCGCCGCGGACCAGCTGCACCATGAGATTGTCGAGCCGGTACAGCTCCTCGTCGACGTCTTCGAGCATGAGGATGCTCGGACCCCGATGCTCGCGTCGTTCCCGCACGTCGATGAGCTCGGGACTGCCCATCCCCGCGGCGATGAGACTGAGATTTCCCCCGCCGAGGCGGCCCCTCGCCGACCCCGGAACCAACGTCTGCGCCCGGCTGAGCGGGCGGGTCGCAGCGGTCTGCTCCGCCGCAGCGGTGCCCTCCGTCGAGGCCTCTGCGGGGAATCCGAGTTCGCGCCCGCCCCAGGGATGAAACAGCCACGAGGCCACCTCGTCGGGCACGACCGTCGAGTTCTTGAACGGGTCATTGCCGACCATCGGGCAGAACAGAGTCGCGACGCCGAGGTGGTGTTCCCAGGCCTGGTGGAGTGCGGTGATGTCCGAGGAGCCGGTGAGCAGCTTGGGACGGCCGTCCCTGCGCAGCATGTGCCGGCGCATGAGGTCGAAGTCGATGCCGTCGAGCAGGCGCATGGCTCCGAAGCCGCCACGCAGCGCGATCACCGCATCCGTGTCCGGATCGCACCACGCGTCGACGAGATCGGCCCGGCGCTCGGCGTCCGTGCCGGCCAGATACTTCACCCGCGGGTGCCGGCTGCGGACGTTGGCCCCCGGCACGACGTCGAAGCCCCAGGATTCCAGCTGGGCGATGGCCCGCTGCAGCGACTCCTCGTCGGTGGGTCCCGACGGCGCAATGAGGCGAACGGTGTCACCGGGCGACAGCGGCGCAGAATCGAGATATGGGCTCGGCTTACTCATTCCTCACCAGACTCTGACTTCCCAATCGGGGAACCGCGGCGAGCAGCTCCTGCGTGTACTCGTGCTGCGGATCGGACAGCACCCTGTCGACCTCACCGTATTCGACGATCTCCCCTCTCTTCATCACCGCCACCGTATCCGCGATGTTCCAGGCCAGGCCGAGGTCGTGGGTGATGATGAGCGCGCTCATCCCGAAGTTCTTCTTCAGCGCGAGGAACAGCGAAAGGATCTCCCCGCGCACCGAGGCATCCAGCGATGCCACCGGCTCATCGGCGATGAGCACCTGCGGGTCGAGAGCCAGAGCGCCGGCGATGACGACGCGCTGCCGCTGTCCGCCGGAGAGCTCCTGCGGAATCGACTCGAGATAGTCCTCGGCAGGGGTGAGCTCGGCGGCTTCGAGCGCGCCGATGACCCTCTCGTACTCCCGGTCCTTGATCCCCTGAACCTTCAGGCCCTCGACCACGGCCTCGTACACGCTGCGTTTGGGATTGAGCGATCCGGCCGGGTCCTGCAGAATCATCTGCACCTTCTGCCGAAATGCTCGCAGCTCCTTCGCCTTCTTCGGCAGAGCCTTGCCCGCGAACGACAGCTGCGAACCCGCTTCCACCTCCTGCAGACCGAGCAGCGACCGTGCCAGAGTCGTCTTCCCCGAGCCGGACTGGCCGACGACGGCGAGGATCTCCGCCTTCCGCAGCTGCAGGTCCACACCGCGCACCGCACGTTCACGACCCCGCCGGGTGTCGAAGGAGACACTGAGATCCTTCGCCTCGAGCACTACCTCATCCGTCATGGTGAATGGTTCGGCCCGGACCACCTCGGCGGGTTTGAGTGTTCGGGGATTCAGCCGGGATTCGGGGTCCCCGATCTGCGGAAACGCACCGGCCAGCTGCTTCGTGTAGTCCTCCTGCGGAGACAGGCACACTTCGTCGCTCGGTCCGTATTCGACGAGGCGGCCGTGACGCATGATCGCGAGTTTCGCGCACACGGCCGAGAGCACGGCGAGATCGTGGCTGATCATCAGCAGGGAGATTCCGCGTTCGGCGACGAGGCGGGCCAGGCCGGACAGGATCTGCTTCTGCACGATGACGTCGAGGGCAGTCGTCGGCTCGTCGGCGATGATGATATCGGGTTCACAGGCGAGCGCCATGGCGATCATGATGCGCTGTTTCTGCCCGCCGGAGAGCTCGTGCGGATATGCGCTCGACTTCGATGCCTCGAGGTTGACCTCGGCGAGGAGTTCGAACATCCGGTCGCGGCGCTTCTGCGGGGTCGTCCACGTGCCCTTCGAGTGATGTTCGAGGGCTTCGATGATCTGCTGCCCCACCTCGCGGACGGGGTTGAGAGAGTGCAGAGCTCCTTGGAAGACGATCGAGGCCTGCGCCCACCGGACCGCGCGGATCTGGCCGAAGCTCAGCTCCCGGATGTCCTGCCCGCCGAGGAGGACCCGCCCGTCGAGGCGAGCCGACTTCGGCAGCAGGCGCAGAGCCGACATGATCAGGGTCGACTTCCCCGACCCGGACTCCCCCGCGATGCCCAGGGTGGCACCGGCGGGCAGGTCGAGGCTGACGTCTTCCACGGCGACGACGTCGCCGCGGTCGGATGAGGAGCGGTAGGTGATCGAGACGTTCTCGAAATGAAGGTCGGTCATCAGCGGCTCCTCAGGGCAGGGTTGATGATGGCCTCGAATGCGCGCCCGACCATCGTGAAGGCGAGCACGACGAGCAGGATCGCCACACCCGGGGTGAGCACGTACCACCAGTAGCCGGAGGTCGCCGCGGACACGTCCATCGAGTTCTTCAGGATCGTGCCCCACGATTCCTTCGACGTGTCCCCGAGGCCGAGGAACGACAGCGTCGATTCGGCGATGATCGCCCCACCGACGGTCAGCGTCGTGTTCGCGAGCACGAGCGGCATCACCGCAGGCAGCAGGTGACGGAACAGGATGTGGGAATGTCCGGCACCGAGGATGCGCGCCCTTTCGATGTAGAGCCGAGATTCGACGCTCAACGTCTGCGAGCGCACGATCCGTGCGGTCGACGCCCATGAGGTCAGTCCGATGGCGACGACGATCGTGAAGACACCGCGCTCGAGCACGGAGGACAGCACGATCGCGAGAAGCAGGGACGGCAGGACGATGAAGAAGTCGACGATGCGCATGATGATGCCGCCGAACAGTCCCGTGAAGTGACCTGCGGCCAGGCCCATGATGGTGCCGATGATCATCGACATGACGGTCGCGGCGACGCCGACGAGGATCGACACGCGCGCTCCCCAGAGGATGCGCACCCACAGCTCCCGTCCCAGGTCATCGGTGCCCAAGGGGTGGTCGAGGCTCGGCGGGGCATAGCGCGGCACGTCGAGCTGCTTCGTGACATCGAGCATCGAGGCCGGGGCGATGAGCGGTGCGGCGATCGCGATGACGATGAAGAAGAGGAGCACGACGGCGCCGATGAGCGCCGGAACGTCGGAGCGGAAGAGCGCCCAGTTCTTCTTCGCGTTGTTCAGGCGGCGTTCGCGCACGAGCTTCGCGCCGTCGACGACAGGGATGGATCCCCGTGTTTCCGAACCACGCGGATTCGGTTCGTTCGATGAGGGGCCGGGGGCCGCCTCGGCGGGGGTGTTCGCGCTCATCAGGCCTTCCTGACGCGGGGATCGAGGAATCGGTAGACGATGTCGGCGGCAAGGTTCATCACGATGATGATCGCCGAGAACACGACGAAGGTGCCCTGCAGCAGCGGCAGGTCGGGGCCGCGGATGGCTTCGAAGGTGAGTTTGCCCAGTCCCGGCCACGAGAACACGGCTTCGACGGTGACGGCGCCGGCGATGAGCCCGCCGATGTGGAGGAAGACGACGGTGACGGTCGGCAGCAGCGCATTCGGCACGGCGTGACGGCGGCGGACCTCATCCTCGGTGAGTCCTTTTGCGCGGGCGGTCGTGAGGTAGTCCTCGTTCATCTCCTCGAGCAGGGAGGCGCGCATGATCATGAGGAACTGTGCGTAGACGACGGCGACGAGCGAGACGACGGGGAGGATGAGGTGTTTGATGACGTCGATGATTCCGGCCGGTGACCATGGGTCGAGGCCGGGGGTGATCATGCCGCCGGTGGGCAGCCATTGGAGGGTGCCGCCGAAGATCATGAGCAGGATGAGGCCGAGCCAGAACGTCGGCACGGACCAGAAGATCAGCGAGGTCGAGGAGGCGAGCTTGTCGAACAGGGTGTTGCGGCGCCAGGCCGAGATCTGTCCGAGCCACAGGCCCAGGACGATGGCGATGACGGCCGCGGTGGCGGTGAGCAGCAGCGTCGGGCCGAGGTATTCGCCGATGAGCGAGGACACGGATTTCCGGTACACGTAGGACTCGCCGAGGTCGCCGGTGACGATGCCGACGAGGTAGTCCCAGAACTGGACGATGACGGGTTTGTCGAGTCCGTACTGGCTGCGCAGTTCGGCGATCTGCGCCGGGGACATCGGCCGTTCCTTCGCGATCTTGAGCACGGGATCGCCGGGCAGCATCCGGAAGGCGAAGAAGCCGAGCACGATGACGAGGACCATCGAGGTCGCGGCCCCGCCGAGCTTGCGCAGGAAGTAACGGGCGAACGATCCGCCGGCCGGTGGTTCGTCCATATCGACGGTGGCGGGGTTCGCGTCGGCGGGGCTCCCGTCGGCGGTTGCCGCGGATCCCTTCGCCGAGGCGGGGCTGGGGTTCGTGGGGTCGGTGCCCGGGTTCGCCGTGCCCGGTCCTCGGTCAGGGCGATCCCCGGACTGGGGATCGTGGGTGGGTGTGCTCACTATGGTGCTCCAGATGGTGGGGACGGGCCCGTGGGCCCGGTTGCCGCGGGTGGTGCGGACTGGCCCGCGGGTCCGGGTGCCGCAGGTGGTGCGGATGGTGCGGCACCCGGACTGTGGGTGTGGGGACTATTCGCGGTCGTCGGACTTCTTGCGACGGCTGAGCAGCCAGCCGCCTCCGCCGAGGACGACGATGACCGCTGCCGCGATGCCGATCCAGCCTCCGGCGCCCATTCCGCCGCCGGTGGCTTCCTCTTCGCTGACGGGTTCGACCGAGGAATATCCCCAGTAGCCGACCTGGTTGGCGATGGCACCGCCGTCGCTGGGCTGTTTGGTGAAGTTGTCGAACCGGTCGGAGCGGTAGGCCTCGAGCTGGTTCGGGTACCACAGCGTCACCGAGGGGGCTTCCTCGTAGTGGATGGCCTGGGCCTTCTGCACGAGGTCCTGACGCTTGGCCGGGTCGAGCTCGACGTGCTGAGCCTGATAGAGCTTGTCGAATTCCTTGTTGCACCAGCCGTCTTGGCTGGTGCCGCCGTTGCCGTCGGCGTCGGGGCGCTGACCGCAGGTGTTGATGCTCAGCTGGTAGTCGGGATCGGGATTGATCGACCAGCCGGAGAAGTACATATCGTAGTCGCCCTTGGTGGTGCGTTCGGACACCGTGTCGACGTCAGAGGACTCGTTCTTCAGGTCGATGCCGATGTCCTTCATCCACGGTTTGAGGAACTTCGCGGTGCTCTGTTCGATCGGCGCGTCGGCGTCGGTGAGGAAGCGCAGCTGCAGCTTCTCACCGTCCTTCTCGCGGATGCCGCCGGATCCTTCCTTCCAGCCGGCGTCGTCGAGGAGCTTCTTCGCCTCGGCCACGTCGAATCCGCTGATGACGGAGTTGTCGGACTTGAGTGCCCAGTCCGGGTAGACGGCAGGAATGAAGCTCGTGGCCGGCTGCGCATAGTCCTGCATGACCTGTTTGCGCAGGGTCTCGGTGTCAATGCCGGCGCGGATTGCCTGGCGGACCTTCTTGTCCTTGAGCGCCTCATTGCCGGTGCCGAATTCCTTGCCTTTGGCGTCGGCGACGCCCGGGTTGATGGAGATTCCATTGAAGCGGCGGCCGTTGCCGTCGTTGAGTTCGACGTTGTCCGCGTTCTCCAGCGCCGTGAACTGGTCGGGGCTGAGCCCAGTGATGAAGTCGACTTCGCCGGAGCGGATCGCCTGCACCTGCGCATCTGAGTTCGTGTAGTAGCGGTACTGGATCTCGTCGAGCTTCGGCTTGCCGCGCCAGAAGTTCGGGTTCGCCTTGAGCGTGATCGACTTGTTCGCCTCGTAGCTCTCGAGCTGGAAGGGTCCCGAGCCGACGGACTTCTCATCGTTCTTGAATTCGCCGGGCTTGTCGATCTTCGACCAGACGTGCTCGGGCACGACGGGGATCTCTTGGCCGGGGTTGTTCGCCTGCGGCTTCTTCAGAGTGATCTTGACGGTGCCGTCGTCGGGGGCCTCGACCTTGTCGAAGTTTTCGACGAGGCTGCCGTTGGCCACCGCCATCTCTTCCTTCTCCATCATCTGGTTGTAGGTCCAGGCGACGTCTTTCGAGGTCAGCGGTTCACCGTCGGACCATTTCATGTCCGGACGGATCGTGTAGGTCCAGACCTTGCCCTCGGAGTCCGTGTTCCATTCGGTGGCGAGCCCCTCGGTGATCGAACCGTCCTTGGCGTCGTTGGCCACGAGGTTCTCGTACATGTACCGGAAGGTGTTCGTCGGCACGAGGTAGAAGGACGTGAACGGGTTGAAGGAGTCGATGAAACCGTCGGTGGCGATCCGCAGCACGTTCTCGGAGGCCGGAGCCTCCGAGGTGGCGGCCTGCGCCGGGGAGGCGGCCATCGATCCGGCAAGGGCGAGTGCTGCGACGCCGGCCAGGCACCGTTGCCAGCCTCTGCGCAGTGAGTGTGAAGTGAACATCTTCGTCTTTCTTCTCGTGCGGTGATTCACTTGTCCTCCCCCGACCCGGGTGAATCGGAGTGTTCTCCCGGGTCAGAGCAGATGTGTTCTCCATCACTCTACGTTCGAAGTGACGTGAAAACGGCACAACAACACACAAATATGCCAGCCGGTCACTGTGCAGATGCCACAGGCGGTTCGAAATCAGCTGCCGTGGGCAAGAGGTTCGGCAGCGGTTTCGCGATCGTCCGGGTTCAGCGCACGTCCGTCCGGGCTCAGCCCGCGGCTCGCCGGGTTCGGCCGGCGGCTCGCCGGGCTCAGCGGGCGCAGCTCGGTCTCGCCCGCCTCGGCGAGGATTTCAGCGATCGTCTGCCCGCGG
Source organism: Brevibacterium sp. OS20 (assembly GCF_056837565.1). Taxonomy (NCBI): domain Bacteria; kingdom Bacillati; phylum Actinomycetota; class Actinomycetes; order Micrococcales; family Brevibacteriaceae; genus Brevibacterium; species Brevibacterium sp. OS20. The sequence goes on from NZ_CM166367.1 coordinate 3,406,557, forward strand.
CGGATGAGGCTGAACTCGATGCCGCCGTCAGGAGCAATGCGGTAGCCGAAGATCGGCACCCGCGGGAGCAGGTTGTAGGAGAACGGATTCGAGAAGTAATAGGCACCTGTCTCGGGCACGGCGACGAGGTCACCCGCGTCGAGACGCGGCAGCATCCGATCCCGGGCCAGGAGGTCGCCGGAGAAGCAGGCGGGTCCGGCGACGTCGGTCGGGACGACCTCGGTGTCGGCCTCTTCGGCGGTCTTGGGGTTCCCGTCCGAGGTGAACGGCAGGATCCGCAGGGGCCAGTCGTTCGGGGCATAAGCGGTGCGGGTGGCGACCTGGACGCCGGCCTGGGTCATGACGATGCGGCGCCCGCCGGTGGTCTTCGCGTATTCGACGCGGGTGAGGATGGTGCCGACCTTTGCGAGGAGGGCGCGGCCGAATTCGGTGACGATGTCGAAGCCGAACAGGCCCGGCACCTCCTCCTCGAGCACCGAGCGGTAGTCGGCGAAGGTCGGGGTGATGTCCTCACCGTCGAAGTTCACCGACAGTCCCCCGCCGATGTCGATGCGCGTGATCCGCCTGGTCGAGGCACGGGAGTTGATCTCCTCGGCGAGGTCGACGGCGGCGCGGATTCCGACGGCTGCTTTGTCGAGGGTGATGCCCTGCGAGCCGGAGTGGACGTGGATCTGGCTCAGCCATGGGCGAGCGAGGTAGGCCTCGATGAGGGCCTCGCGGGCACCCGGGTCGGCGAGGCCGATACCGAATTTCGAGGTTTCGGTGGCGGTGCTCAAGGCGCCGATCGCGCCCGTGCCCGACTGCGGATTGATGCGGATTCCGATCTTCGCCGAGGCGGGCGCGGCGTCTGTGACGGCCGTGCTGTTCCGATCCGCCAGGATCGTGTCGAGGCGGGAGAGTTCGTCGAAGTTGTCGACATTGATCGAGACGCCGAGGTCGACGGCCCGGCACAGTTCGGCCCAGGTCTTGGCCGGGGAGTCGAAGACGATGCGGTCGGGTGCGAACCCGGCCGAGAGGGCGAGTTCGAGTTCGCCGGGGCTGGCGACCTCGCAGCCGGCTCCCACCTCGGCGAACCGGCGCAGCAACGACGGCAGCGGCACCGCCTTGCACGCCACTGCGTGGAGCACCTCGCGATCTGATGCGAATGCCGAGGTCAGCCGGTCGAAGGCGGTGTCGACCCAATCAAGATCCATGAGTCCGAGCACAGCCGCCTCATCGGTCAGCGCCGGGACGGAGTCCGATTGCGCGGGTGCGGCATCCGGCTGCGCAGGAGCCGAATCCGACGGTGCGGAGGCGTGTGCCGACTGTGCCGGATCGGCTGAGCGGTGAGGCGACACACTGTTCTCTGCGATCATTCGGATTGCTCGGGCGCGACGGTTCGGAATCGCATGGTGGTGACTGGGCATAACGTCCTTTGTTCGAGATCTGTTGTCACTTTAGGACGGCTGACCTCGAAGAACGCACGATAATTCGCCAATGTTCGCGGGGGCTGATTGTAGGTTTCTCACGACCGGTCGTGAGCGAGCACGGAGAGTTCGAGCCAGAGCCGCTCGGCCGGTTCCGCCGTTGAGAGTCCGGTGATCTCCTCGATGCGGCCGAGGCGATGCCGCAGCGAATTCGTGTGCACATGAAGTCGGCGGGAGGCCTCGGCCGAGTTGCCGACCGTGGCGAAGTAGACGCGCAGGGTCTCGAGCAGGCTGCCGTTGTGCTGAGAGTCGTGAGCCGCCAGTGCCTGTGCCGGACCGAGTACTCCTGCGCCCGCCTGAGCCCGCTGGCCGGTGGGTGCTCGTCCGTCGGCCGGTCCGGGCCCTCCGCCGATCACGCGCTCATCTGCGGCCAGCAGCGTATCGGCGACCTGCAGACCCACGACCCTCGCTGCCACGTCGCGGATGGTCGCCCCGACGATTCGGCCGTGAGTACTCGGACTTGCGCGCGTACCCGAGTTCTTCTGTGGGGTCGGGTCCACGTCCTCGTCGTCCGCGCCAGGCCCCGCCTCGGTGACAGCCTGCACGGCGTCGACGACGTATGCGGCTTCGGTCCACGACCGGTGCACGGCATCGAGGCGGTCGACCGGGGTGCCGACTCCGAAGCACAGGGTCTCCGACTTCGGCAGGGACCTGCGCAGAGCGGCGATGACGTGATCGCGCACCTGTTCGGCGTTCATCGGCTCGCTCATCTGCACCAATGCCGCGAGGTGGACCCGCTCCCCGGTTCCGGATCGACCCATGCTGACATCTGCCGGGCCGACAGGGACAGAACTATGTCCGGCGTGTACGGCACCGGCAGAGCTCACGTGCGCGAGCACGGCATCGGCAAAGGCAGCCCGCAGATGGAACCGCAGGACGGGCTCTCGGTCGGGGGCCACCTCGGTGAAGGCAAGGACGCAGAAGCTGCCCGAGAACGGCAGCGACAGCAGGGTCGCCGACGGCCCGAGATCGGCCGAACCGGCGAGGATCCCGCCGAGAGCCTCCCGGCGGATGCGCTTCTCGAACGGTGACCGACGCAGGGTCCGAAGCATCACGGGCAGGGCCGCGCGGGCTGCGTCGCGCAGCACCTCGCGCAGCGGTTCGGGGTCGACCTCGGCCGGGTAGGCCGCCCAGATCGACCCGATGAGTTCGCCCTCGCTGCGCAGGGCGATGACCGATCGAGCCGGTGATGTGCCTTCGGCGGGACGTTCGACGACATCGGTGGAACGGCGGATCGTGTCGAGGAACCCGGATTCCTCGAGTTCGGCGATCCGCCAGTCGGGAATGGCCCCGGACAGGATCGTCTCGCGACGGATCTCATCGAGTTCGTCGCCGAGGTTCGCATGCGCGAGCACTCGCGAGGCCGGGTCCTCGATCGTGACCGACGCGCCCGTGGTTTCGGCGATGACGGCGGCCAGGGCGCTGAGGTCGTCGACATCAGGCCAGGCCAGGGCGCTCGTCGCCCCCTCGATGAGCTGTCGCAGATGGACGAGGATCTCCGACCACGTCACATGCGGCGATCGTTCGAGGAGGACCGGAGCCCGGCCCGCACTCCCCCGCAGATCGGCCTCGTCACCGAGGTGGCTGTGCGTTCCGGGCGGGACGACGAGAGCGGCGGCTCCCGCATAGTCGGTCAGCACGGAATCGAGCCCGGCAGGGCTGCGCACCGGCTCGGTGACGAGGACGACTGTGCCGTTCAAGGAGCCGTGGTCAGCCGCCTCGGGTGTCGAAGCCGTGCGTGCAGCGGTAAGCGGAGCCGTGCGTGGAGCAGTGAGCGCTGCGGCCGACGGCTCTGTGGAAGCGGCTGGCAGGTCGAAGCCGAATTCGACTCGCGCGACCGCGACGTCGTCGGCCACCTCCGTCAGCGGCAGGAGGAACCCCTCCGTGTCCCGGATCAGGCGGGACAGTCGCGGACTCGCGGTGTCGGTCATGCTCCCACTGTAGTCAACGACCGACAGTGGTCGGGAGGGTCCGCGTCAACGGAACCGGTCGCCTCGGTGGGGTGGGATGAACCGGACGGGTCGGCCGCCTCGGCGGGGTGGGGTTGAGTCGAATCAGCCAGCCGCCTCGACGGGGGCAGATCATTCCGGGGAGAAGAATTTGAACTGGAGGGCGCGGACGACGAGCTGGGCGAGATTGCGCGCCCCCAGCTTGAGACGCAGGTTGCGGGCGTGCGACTTCATGGTGGACATGGCCACCGATTGGTCGGCGGCGATCTCCTCGTAGCTGTGGCCCTGGCAGAGCAGGGTGAGCAGCTCCATCTCGCGGGCGGTCAGCTGCGGTGCCGAGTCGGGGGCGTCGGGCAGGGGATCTCCGCTGATGACGATGTCCTCGGCCAACCCTCTGAGCAGTTCGGGGCTCTCCCCCGCCGAGGCGGCCCGCACGATCGAGACGAGTTCCCTCTCCCCGGCCGTCTTGTTGATCACGGCGAGTGCGCCGGCTTCGAGCCCGCGAGCGATTCCCGGACCAGGCGATACGGTCGTCAGGAGCACAACACGGGCTTCGGGGTCGAGGTCCATGATCGCCGCCGTCGCATCGACGCCGCTCATTCCCGGCGGCATGTTGACGTCCATGAGGACGAGGTCGGGACGCTCGGCGTCGAAAGCGGCGATGGCCTCTTCGCCGGAGTGCACCGGGTCGAGGACATGGAAGGAACCCGCATCATCGAGCGCCGCTGCCACCGCTCGTGTCGTCCACGAATCGTCATCGACGACGAGCACGGAGGTGCGTGCGGCGGAGTCAGAGGTCATGTCGTGGTCGGCCTGCGGCATGGTCGTCTCCGGTCTCACGTGAGGGGCCGCCTCCGAGGTCCGGTGCGGGGCCGCGGTGGTGTGCGCGGCCGTGTGGGAGTGCGACGTCATCAGGCGTCGACCTTGTCCCGGCCGCCCTTCGTGCGGGTGCCATTGCTGTGGCTGCCGCTGCTGTGGCTGCCGTTGCTGAGGCGGTAGGTCTCCTCGCCCGAGAAATCGGAACCAGCTGTGTCCGTGCCCGTGGGTCGGTCGGGGACGTCGGTGGCGGCCGCCTCAGCAGAGATCGGCAAAGTACCTGTTGCCTCGGCGCTGGTGTCGAAGTCATCATCGACGACGTCGATCATGACCACATTCGAGGAAGACCGCACGGTATGCGATTTCGAGGAAGTCGGCGCGGACGGGGAGACGAAACGGACCGGCAGGGCCACCTCGACGACGGTTCTCCTCCGTTCATCCTCGTCCACCCGGCAGACGCCGCCCACGGCCGTGGCCCGGCGGGACAGCGACCTCGGCGCCTTGGTCAGGGCGGTCGGGGATTCGTTCGTGCTGCGGCAGAGCAGTTCGGCCCGGTCACCGCGCTCACCTCGCATTTCGACGGCGAGGGTGGCGGGGGTGCCCGGAACGGAGTGGCGGATGACATTCGTGGCGAGCTCGAGCATCACGGCCCGGAAATGGTGCGACAAGGTGCCTGTCGCGTGGGGCGGCAACGGGGCGAGCTCGGTGGTCAGCGGAACGGAACCGGCCGCACACCCATCCTCGATCGCGGTCGTCAGCTGCTCCGCCTCGGCGCGGAACCGGACCCGAGAGGTGGCGGAGTCCCCGGAGCAGGCCTCGGTCTCCCACCTGCTCAGGCTCGTCACCAGCTGTCGGAGCCGTTTCGTGGCCTCGGCGTTGACCAGCGCCAACTCGGCGAGGAGACGGTCCGCGGTCTCGGAATCGGTTTCCTTCGCCAGGGTGCGGATGATCGCGGATTCGGTGGTCAGCGAATGCGAGATGGTGTCGTGCATGTCACTGGTGAACCGGGCGCGCATGGCATCGAGTGACTTCTGGTGGTCGACGGCGGCGCGTTCGCGGCGGTCGATCTCACTGCGGATTCGAGCTTCGACGAAGGACGCACACAGGCCGAGGGTCGAGTAGGTCAGCCAGCCGTAGCCGAGGTCGGTGAACCCTTCGAAGCCGGCATCATAGGATCCGAGTCGGGTCGATGCGCCGAGGTAGACGGCCAGTCCGATGGTGCCCAGCGCGAAGCCGATCCAGCGGCGGCGGCTGATCAGGACCGCGGTGGCGAGGATGAGCGCCTCGGGGAACATGTTCTCCAGGTCCGGGTAGAGCATGGAGAACGCGATGCCCAGTCCGGTCGTCGCGATGACGATGCTCAGCGGCAGGAAGCCGGCTAAGACGATGAGTCCGTAGGCGAGGATGAGCAGGCCTGCGTAGCGGGGTTCGGTGATCTCGAACGACCCTGGCACCAGGATCGTCAGCCCCATGATGAGGGCCAGCAGACGGATCGGCAGATCGATGAAGCGAGGCCCCCGAAGGAAGTGCCACACTCGGGCCGGGACGCTCGCTGACGTGCCGGTCGCGCTGTCGATCTCTGAAGTCATGGCCTCTATTGTGCTACAACTGCCTCCCCCGAACTACCTGACGGCGGCCCAGCAACCTCGCGCGAGGTTGCTGGGCCGCCGTCAGGTAGTAATTGGGAGGAGGGTCAGCCGAGGAGTTCGGCGAGGGCTGCCTCGATGACGTCGAAGGCGTCGCCCAGAAGCTCGTCGGAGATCGTCAGCGGCGGCAGGAAGCGCAGGATGTTGCTGAAGGTTCCCGTGGTGAGCACGAGGACGCCGTTCTTCGCGCAGTAGTCCGCGATCTTCTTCACCAGATCCGCGTTCGGCTCGATCGAATCGTGCTCGACGAACTCGGCGGCGATCATGGCACCGCGGCCGCGGATGTCGCCGACCTCGGGGTACTTCGACTGCAGCTTCGTCAGGCGGTCGACGATGATCTCGCCGATGGCCAGGGCGCGCTCGGGCAGCCCGTCCTCTTCGTAAGAGGCGATGGCGCCGAGTGCTGCGGCACAGGCGGCGGGGTTGCCGCCGTAGGTTCCGCCGAGGCGGCCCGGTCCGACCGAGTCCATGATGTCCGCGCGACCGGTCACGGCCGACAGCGGCAGACCGCCCGCGATGCCCTTGGCCGTGGTGATGAGGTCGGGCACGATGCCCTCCCACTCGGAGGCGAACATCTTGCCGGTGCGGGCGAATCCGGCCTGCACCTCGTCGGCGACGAAGACGATGCCCTTCTCGCGGGCGTAGTCGACGAGCGTGGGCAGGAAGCCCTCGGCCGGGACGATGAAGCCGCCCTCACCCTGGATGGGTTCGATGACGATCGCGGCGACGTATTCGGAGCCGATCTGCTTCTCGATCATCGTGATGACGCGCTTGGCTGCGTCCTCACCGCTGATCTTCGTGCCGGCCGCATCGTTGTCGCGGTACGGGTAGGACATGGGTGCGCGGTAGACCTCACCGGCGAAGGGACCGAAGCCGGCCTTGTAGGGTGCTGCCTTCGCAGTCATCGCCATGGTCAGGTTGGTCCGACCGTGGTAAGCGTGGTCGAAGACGACGACGGCGTCGCGACCGGTGTGGGCGCGAGCGATCTTCACAGCGTTCTCGACGGCCTCGGCACCGGAGTTGAGCAGCACGGTGCGCTTCTCGTGGTCACCCGGAGTGAGGCGGTTGAGGGCTTCGGCGACCTCGACGTAGCTCTCGTACGGGTTGACCATGAAGCAGGTGTGGGTGAAGGCCTCGAGCTGGGCCTTCGCGGCCTCGACCACGCGGGGGTTCGCGTTGCCGGCCGTGGTCACGGCGATGCCCGAGCCGAGGTCGATGAGCTGGTTGCCGTCGGCGTCCTTGAGGATGCCGCCGCCGGCCGCGACCACGTAGGCGGGCAGGCTCGAACCGACACCGGTCGCCACGGCTGACTTGCGACGTTCCTCGATCTCACGGGACTTCGGTCCCGGAATCTCGGTGACGATCTTACGTTCCTGCGGCAGAGCTTCGCCGCCAATTTCCAAAGCTGTCATAAGGGGAAGAATAGGGGTTATCGACGCTTTTTGTCACTTACCGTCCGAGGGCTGAGCAGAACCGCCCGCGACGGAGAGACGAACGCGCGGATTCGGGCCAGTTCGGGTACGAAATCCGCAGCCGTTCATCGACCGTCGAATCCCCGAGTCGGACCGCCCACAACGAGGACAGAGGCAGCCCTGGCCGCACCCAAGATTCGCTGCAATCAGCGGTTCTGACCGCGGGCGTCGACGTCCCTGTTCCGTTCCGGAAGCAGGCGCTCGTGCTCGCGCATCGGCACGACGATCGTCTCCTGAGCACCGATGACGCGTTCGCCGTCGCCGATTTCGAAGCTCAGCTGCGCCTCGGGGGCGAGGTTCCGTTTGACTACGGCCAGACCGATCGGTCCGAGCTCCCAGTGCACGGTCACCGAGGTCAGAGTGCCAACTGATCGTTCGGACCCGCGGACCTCGGCAAGCACCTCGGTGCCGGGGTCCGGGGCGATGTGCCCGGACCCGTCGAGATGGACGAAGGTCAGACGCCTGGGCGGCTGACCGAGATTGTGGACGCGTGCCACCGCTTCCTGACCGCGGTAGCAGCCCTTGGCCAGGTGCACGGCCGTGCGCAGCAGGTCGAGTTCGCCGACGAGGGCCTTGTGATCGATTTCATTCCGGCCAGGTCGCCAGGCGGCGATCCGCAGGGCTTCCCAGGCGTCGAAGCCGGCCATGTCGAGGCTGTTCGCCGACAGGCCCTGCAGATCGGAGCGCTTGACGATGCCGATGACGAACGGAGTCTCGAGACCCGGATGGTCGGTTCCGGCGACATCGTGCCCGATGTCGATCTGCGCGTAGGAGGCCGAACCGCTTCCGATGTGCGGCCACGGATCGGACCAGGTCCGGGTGACGGGCAGGGTCTCCGGCAGAGCGGTGATGGCGCCGAAGCACTGATAGTCGTCGCTGAGATCCTCGATCTCGACGCGCATCATGAAGACCATCTTGCGCAGGAAGTCCAGTGTCGCGTCGGTGTTGAGGTCGCTGATCGCCCACAGCGCCTCACCGTCGTCGACGAGCTTCAGCCAGCCTTCGATGCGACCGTTCGGATCGAGCACGAGGGTTTCGGTGGACACTCCGGGGGCCAGGGTGTCGATCTTCTGCGTGGTGATCGAGTTCAGCCAGGTCAGACGGTCGGGTCCGCTCAGACGCAGCACGCGGAGATGAGCGAGGTCGACGAGACCGTCCTTCTCCTCGAGCACGCGCTGCTCTCGCAGAGGAGCTCCGTAGTGGATGGGAGTCTCGGCGAGGTCGCCGGCTCCGAGCACCGCGGTCGAGCTCAGTCCGCGGGCCAGCGACGAGCGCCGAACCGCCTCGGTGGGGGTGTCGGTGTTCTCCGGCGACGGCGAATCGTTGAAGTCAGAATTCGGCGACACGGGATCAGTCATCTTAAGACAGCTTCTTCAATCTGGCAGAGGAGTGGGAGGCGAGTTCGTGGCCCATGGCTGCCATGTCCCAGGCCCACATGAGTTCGCCGCCGACGAGGCCGTACATCCGCGTCGAGGCGGTGTACTCCTTCGCGGTCTTGGTCCTGGCCACCACGTCGGTGGCCAGATCGATGCGCGGTCCTTTGACGGTGCCGGCGTAGAGTTCCATGACTCCGTGCGGGTGGACGATCTCGGCTTCGATCTCGAAGGCGTCGTCGTTCGTGCGCAGGGTTTCGACCGCTGCGGCCGAGGTGAAGGACTGCTGTTCGGTCGGCACCATCATTCCCGGGCCGACGTCGCCGTCGTCGTGCTGACGCACGAGCTGCCAGATTCCGGTCTCGAGAGTCAGGGTCGACTCGAGATCACCGGACTCGCTGAGCAGCCACGCATGCGCGGTGTACTGGAGGAAGGGCGTGCCCTCGTGGACGACGAAGTCGATGCGCTGGCCGAACTGCTTCTCAGGAGTGTCCGCATAGCCGACGACACCGACGCCTTCCCACGACCCGATCAGCCAGGACAGAGGGACGAGCTCGGGATGGACCGAGGCATCGAGTTCGATCACCATCAGGGATCAGCGGTTGTCTTTGAACAGCGCCGTGACGACCTTGATCCCGACACCCAGGGCACCGAGAGCGGCAATGCCGACGAGGCTGGAGAAGACGATTTCGAGAGCAACAAGATTATCCATGCTCCCAGTCTACAGTTCCTGACAAAGTGATGTGCATTCAGCCCGGGTCAGGAAGCGACGCGTTCGAGTGCGTAGACGACGACTCCGCCGAGCGCGATCGGGGCGGCACCGAGGGCGAGCTGAACGGCGAAGCTCCGGGCCTTCTCGACGTTCTTCTTCACCTCGATGTTCTGTGAGGCCTCGAGGTTGGCGGCCTGGAACTTCGCATAGGCGACGAGCCCGAGCATCCGATCGACCGCTGCCACGAGCAGGCCCATGATGACACCGAGGACGAGCGCCATGGCCAAGGAGATCGCCTGTGCGAACACGAGCACCGACAGGATCCCCGCCACGGCCGTGGACATGGCGATGGCCAACGGCGAGGTGTAGATCGCCGGCCACGGCAGCGCGGTCATACACTGCGCCACGATGAGCGAGGCGAGGCCGATGACGATGGCCTCCTTGTCACCGGGGACGGTGATCGCCGCAACCCAGGTGCTCGCGGACAGGACGATGACGAGACCGGAGACCTGCGCGGACACGTTCGCCACCGCATAGGAGGCACCGATTCCGCGGGTGAGGTTCTGCACGAAGGTCCACAGCAGACCGAGTCCCGCGAGCACGGGCAGCCAGTCGAGGTAGGGAGCCGTTGAGTCCTGCCAGGCGGCGTAGAGTCCACCCACGCCGAAGAGGGCGAGCATGATCGACGTCGCCCGCGGCTGCGGGGAGTCCGTCAGACGCGGCCAGCCATAGGCGACGCCGAAGACGATGAGCCCGGTCGCCAGCAGGAACAGCGTATAGCCCCAGTACACGGAGGCACTGAGGGCCAACACCAGCACCAGGGCGACGGCTACTCGAATCCATCTGATCACAGCACTATCGTGCCTTATCCGGCGACACCCGCGGTAACCACCGGCGGCAGCGCGTCGGAGCTGCCCCGGCCGGGGCCTCGCTATACTCTTCCTCAGACGACGGGCGAGACGACGGGCGCCGAGGAGGTGGATGCAGCACATGCGGATTCTGCACATCTGCCCCACGGCCAGGCTCGACGCCCCGCTCGCTCCCGAATCCCTGCAGTACCTCGGTCACCAGATCGACCGCTGCGCCGCCGAGGACCTGCCCAGCCGCCGGGCCGAATCCGCCGCGGTCGACGTCGTCATCGCCGACGCCTGCCTCGATCTGTCCCTGGCCCCGCGCATCTCCGACCTGCTCGCCGAGGCGCGGATCACCGCCCCCGTCATCGTCGTCCTCGGGGAGGGCGGACTGGCGACCGCCTCGGCGAGATGGAACGTGTCCGACCTCATCCTCACCACTGCCGGCCCCGCCGAGGTGGAAGCGCGGCTGCGCGTGGCCCGTGACCGTCACGCCGCATCCTCGTCAACTCATTCCGGCAGCGGATTCCCCGGCGGATTGCATGCCGGGTCCGGCCGGCTCGGCGCGAAGGGCGACGCCGGGGGCCGGGGACCGGTTCGCACCGGACGCGGCCCCGTCGGCACCGCCCGAGGAGGCGGGCCCGGAACGTCTGGCCGCCTCGGTGACACGGGCGAGGAAATGTGGAATGCCGATGGCGAACCGATGGTCGTCGTCACCGGGGACCTGCGCATCGACGAGACCGCGTTCACCGCCGAGCTCGGCGGACGCAGCCTCGACCTCACCTACCGCGAGTTCGCCCTGCTGAAGTTCTTCGCCATGCACCCCGAACGCGTCTTCACCCGCGACGACATCCTGCTCGCCGTGTGGGGCGACGACTACTTCGGCGGCACCCGCACCGTTGACGTGCATGTTCGCCGCCTCCGTGCGAAACTCGGCAAAGACCTTGAGAACGCCATCCACACCGTGCGCAACGTCGGCTACCGGTTCAGCGCCGACAGCGTCACAGACACAGATTCAGAGGACGTGACGGCATGAGAATCCAGGCCAGCGGAGCAATCACCTCCACCCCGATCGACACCCTCACCGAGGATGAGCTGAAGTTCCTCGATGACGTGGCGGCCACCGATGGCGCCCCCGAGATCTCCGGCGGGCTCATGGCCGTCGCCACCGGTGAGGACACCGCCCACGAGGCGCAGACCGTCTCGAGCGTCTGGCGCGTATTTGCCGACGACGCAGACGGTTCCGGCCCCACCGATGCCGACCCCGCCGGCAAAGACACGACCGGCGAGCTCATCGGGTTCGGAATCCGCGCCCTGCAGGGGGATCGTCACGCCGCCGAGTTCCTCATCGCCCCCGACCATCGTCGTCAGGGCCTCGGCGAACAGCTGCTGAGAACGATCCTCGACGAAGAGCCCGAAGCCTGGTGCTGGTCGCACGGCGACCACCCGGCCGCGGCCCACCTCGCCCAGAAGCACGGCCTCGGCCGCGATCGAGTGCTCTATCAGATGCGCACCGACACCGGTCTGCGCCTCGACGGCCTCCCCGAGACGCAGAGCCCCGACGGGGTCGAGATCCGCTCCTTCGCTCCCGGCGACGAGGACGGCTGGCTGACCGTGAACAACGCCGCCTTCGACTGGCATCCCGAACAGGGCGGCCAGACCCGCGCCGATATCGATGCCGTCGTCACCGCTGCGGACTTCGACCCGACCACCTTCATCATCGCCGCCCGCGATGGCGAGGTCATCGGATTCCACCAGACGAAGATCACGGACACGGATGATGAGGGCCGCCTCGGCGAGGTCTATGTCGTCGGAGTCGATCCGCGCATCCACGCCAAGGGCGTGGGCAAGGCGCTGACGGTCGAGGGAATGCGGCGGATGGTGACCGCCGGCGCCGAGACGATCGAACTCTACGTCGAATCGGACAACGCCCCGGCGCTAGGCTTGTACGAGCGACTGGGTTTCCATGTCGCGGTCGCGCACGTGGCCTATGCACCGGCCTCCGCAAAGGTCACCGGCACTGATTCTGCGAGCACGGCGTCGACGGACGAGAAGGAGTAGAGCGTTGTACGACATCGCGGCTTCGGGTAAGGAGCTGGGACTGCCCGACCCGGCTGATCGCTTCCTCGATCGTGAACTCAGCTGGCTGGCCTTCAACGAACGCGTCCTCGATCTCGCCTCGGATCCGGAGATCCCGCTGCTCGAACGCGTCCGATTCCTCTCGATCTTCGCGACCAACCTCGACGAGTTCTTCATGGTCCGCGTCGCCGGTCTCAAACGCCGCATCAACACCGGTCTCGCCGTGCCCAGCGTCACCGGCCGCATGCCCGCGCAGGTCATGCACGATATCGGGGTGCGCGCATTCGAGCTGATGAGCCGGCATGCCGCCCTGCTCAAGGACGATATCGGTCCCCGCCTCGACGCGGAATCGATCACGAAGGTCCAGGTCGAGGACCTCACCGAGGATGAGCGGCACCGTGTCGACGAATTCTTCTTCGGCCACGTCTACCCCGTCCTCACCCCGCTGGCCGTCGATCCGGCCCACCCGTTCCCGTATATCTCGGGTCTCTCGCTCAACCTCGGCGTGCTCCTGCGGTCGCCGGAGACGGGCAAGGAGTTCTTCGCCCGCGTCAAGGTTCCCCCGCGCCTGCCGCGGTTCTTCAATGTCGCCGAGGCGACCGACCGCCCCGCCGGGCGCGACGTCCCGGCCCGCTTCGTCGCCCTCGAGGACATCATCGCCGAACACCTCGGGACCCTGTTCGACGGTATGGAGATCGTCCACCATTCGACCTTCCGCGTGACCCGCAATGAGGACCTCGAGGTCGAAGAGGACGATGCGGAGAACCTCCTCAAGGCTCTGGAGAAGGAGCTGCTGCGCAGGCGTTTCGGTCCGGCCGTGCGGATGGAGATCACAGAGAACATCCACCCCCGCGTCCTCGAGATGCTCAAGGACGAACTGGGCATCCACGACTCGGAGATCTACCACCTGCCGAGCCCGCTGGACCTGTCCGGCATGTCCGATATCGCCGATGTGCCACGCGATGACCTGCACTATCCGAAGATGGTTCCACAGATGAACAAGGACCTGTCGCTGCGGGAATCCAGCGACCAGGTCGACGTCTTCGACGCGGTGGCCAGCCGGGACATCCTCCTGCACCACCCCTACGATTCGTTCTCCACGAGCGTGCAGGCTTTCCTCGAACAGGCGGCGTCGGACAAGAACGTGCTCGCGATCAAGCAGACGCTCTACCGCACCTCCGGGGATTCGCCGATCATCGACGCCCTCGTCGATGCCGCACAGGCCGGCATCCAGGTGCTCGCCGTCGTCGAGATCAAGGCCCGGTTCGACGAGGAGGCCAACATCACCTGGGCCCGCAAGCTCGAGCGCGCCGGCGTCCATGTCGTCTACGGAATCGTCGGGCTCAAGACCCATGCGAAGCTCTCCCTCGTCGTCCGTCAGGAGGCTGACGGGCTGGCCCGGTACTGTCACGTCGGCACCGGCAACTACCACCCGAAGACCGCCCGCGGCTATGAGGACTTCGGGCTGCTGACACGTGATCGGGCCGTCGCCGATGATCTGACGAAGCTGTTCAACCAGCTCTCCGGCTATGCGCCGAAGTCCGAATATTCACGGTTCCTCGTCGCCCCCAGCAATGTGCGCACCGGACTCATCGACCTCATCGACTCCGAGATCGCGATCGCACAGTCCGGCGGAGCGGGGCAGGTGCGGATCAAGGTCAACTCGATCGTCGACGAAGCCATCATCGACGCCCTCTACCGGGCATCCCAGGCCGGGGTCGCCGTCGAAGTCTTCGTCCGCGGAATCTGCGCTCTGCGCCCGGGCATCGAAGGTCTGAGCGAGAACATCACCGTGCGTTCCGTGCTCGGACGCTTCCTCGAACACTCCCGCGCCTTCGTCTTCGGCAACAACGGCGACCCGATCGTCTACATCGGTTCGGCAGATATGATGCACCGCAACCTCGACCGTCGAGTCGAAGCGCTCGTGCAGATCGTCGATGACGGTCACCGGGCGGAGATCATCGAACTCTTCGATCTCGTCTTCGCCCCGACCACCTCGGCATTCGATCTGTCCGGTGACGGCAGATGGACCCGGCGGACTCACGACGACGAGGGCAGCATCCTCGCCGACTATCAGACGGAGCTCATCCGTCGGCACCGGAAGCGTCGGCGAATCGGGGATGAGGCGTGAGCCGGTCCGAGGTCGCCTCGGCACAGGCGTCATCGCGCGTCACCGCCGATGTCCTTGCCGCCGGGGCGGTCTGCTGGAGATACGGTTCGAAAGGCCTCGAGGTGGTGCTCATCCACCGCCCGAAGTACAACGACTGGTCGTGGCCCAAGGGCAAGGTCGATCCGGGTGAGACCCTGCCGGAGGCTGCGATCCGCGAGGTCAAGGAGGAGACGGGGTTCGACATCCACCTCGGCATCCCCTTGCCGTCGGCCGAGTACACGGTCGGCAAGAACACGCTGAAGAAGGTGTTCTACTGGTCGGCCGAGGTCAAGGACGAAGCGGACTTCGCCCCGGTGAACAAGCGAGAGGTCGACACCGCCGGCTGGTTCCCTGTCGACAAGGCCCGGTCGAAGCTGACGTCCTTCGCGGACCGGGAACAGCTCGACGCGCTGGAGAAGTTCGCTGAGACGGACGCACTGCGGGCGTGGCCGCTCATCCTCGTCCGCCACGGGAAGGCGTTCCCACGTGCGAAGTGGTACGAGACAGAGCATGTGCGGCCTCTGCTCAAGCTCGGCACCCGACAGGCCATGGCATTGACCGGGCTGCTGGGAGCCTGGGGCGTGCGCAAGCTCGTCTCGAGTCCGTGGAAGCGCTGCATGGCGACGCTGACTCCGCTGTCGGCGGCGACGGGCAAGTCGATCAAGAAGGTGTCGACGCTCAGCGAGAAGGCCACCGCTGCGAACCCGGACAAGACCGCCCGCTATATCGAGAAGCTGCTGGCGAAGGGCAAACCAGTCATCTACTGCACGCACCGGCCGGTGCTGCCGACGATCTTCTCCGTCTACGCGGCTCATGCCCCGAAACGGGTAGAGGCGAAGCTGCCGAAGGACGATCCGTACCTCAAGCCCGGTGAGGTCCTCATCGCCTATGTGCGCCCCGGTCCGGTGCCGCGCATCGTCGAGATCGAACGCGTCCGCCCCATCGACAGCTGACCGAGGCGCACGACCCGCCAGCGAGCCGATTCTCAAGGTCGAGCATGCGTACTGGGCGGCCCGCCTCGGCGAACTTACACACGTACGGAACGGGCCGCCTCGGCGAGCGAATGCCGGTCCCGACAATGATCCTTTCATGAAACCGACGAAGTCTGTGATCGAGCACTCACAGCGGTTCCAACCCTTCGCCCCTCATTCACCTTCCATTCACGTTTCAACTCCTTGCACTTCACGCGTGATCCTTAGCGTGGATGACGAGCAATCGAGAACTCTCGAGCTGTGTCCACAAACATGAAAGGCATCTTCGTGAAGATGAAGCATCTCGCCCCCTCCGCTGCGATCCTCGCGGTCGGCGCCATCACCCTCTCGGCTTGCGGTGGCGGACAGTCCGCCACCGGCGAAGAGGCATCCGGCGGCAGCAGTGACCTGCAGGGCACCCTGACCGGCATCGGCGCCTCCTCGCAGAAGGCCGCGATGGATGCCTGGACAGCGGACTTCACCTCGCAGAACTCCGGCGTGACCGTCAACTACTCCCCCGACGGATCGGGTGCCGGCCGTGAACAGTTCCTCGCCGGCAACGCGCAGTTCGCCGGATCCGACGCCCACCTCGACGATGACGAGGTCAAGGCCGGAAAGGAAGCCTGCGGCGCCGACGGAGCCTACGAGTTCCCCGTCTACATCTCCCCCATCGCCGTGACCTTCAACGTCAAGGGCGTCGACGAGCTCAACCTCTCCCCCGAAACGATCGCGAAGATCTTCAAGGGCGACATCACCAACTGGAACGACAAGGCCATCAAGGCCGACAACCCGGATGCCGAGCTTCCGGACCTCAAGATCACCGCCGTTCACCGCGCCGATGACTCGGGCACCACCGAGAACTTCGCCGAGTACCTCAAGGCCACCGCCGAGAAGGACTGGGACGCCGAGGTCGACGGCAACTTCCCGAAGGAGTACGGCGGCGAGGCCGCTCAGGGCACCGACGGTGTCATCCAGACCGTCTCCGACACCGACGGAGCCATCGGCTACGCGGATGCCTCGGCCGTCGGTGAGCTCTCCACCGCCAAGGTCAAGGTCGGCGACGAGTTCGTCGAGCTCTCCCCGGAAGCCGCGACCAAGGTCGTCGACGCATCCGAGAAGGTCGAAGGCCGCAGCGAAGGCGACCTCGCCTTCGACCTGGCCCGCGACACCACCGAGTCCGGCGCCTACCCGATCGTGCTCGTCTCCTACCACCTCGTCTGCTCGTCCTACAAGGACCAGGAGACCGTGGACATGGTCAAGGCATGGGAGAAGTTCGTGGTCTCGGAAGAGGGACAGAAGTCCGCTGCCGATTCCGCCGGGTCCGCACCGCTGTCGGACGACCTGCGCAAGCAGATCGAAGAAGTCATCGACTCGATCAAGGTCGAAGGCTGATTTCAGTCTCTGACCTGGAGATATAGCCAGTCGGGAGCGGCGCAGAAGCCCTGCGCCGCTTTTCCGCGCCTGTGGAACCACCCCGGTTTCACCACAAGTCACATGAGGAGTACTTGTGCCGATCAGCACACAGACCACTGAGTCAGGCCCCACAGGGCCCGGCTCCACGCCCGAATCCGGGCAGAAGCCGCCGCAGAGTCCGGCAACTCGGCAGCAGAAGGCCGTCGTCCGACCCGGCGACCGCATCTTCTCGGCCGCCACGCTCATCGCCGGCATCCTGATCCTGGTGATCCTCGCCGGAGTCGCCCTGTTCCTTCTCGCACAGTCGAAGGACACCATCACCGCGCAGATCAGCGACCCCTCCCAGATCACCGGCGGCAAGGGCTTCTTCTCCTACGTCTGGCCGCTGGTCATCGGCACGCTCATCTCCGCGGCCATCGCACTGATCGTCGCGACTCCCTTCTCGCTGGGCATCGCGCTGTTCACCACCCACATGGCCCCGCGCAAGCTCGCTCCGGTGCTCGGCTACGTCATCGACCTGCTCGCCGCCATCCCCTCGGTCGTCTACGGCCTGTGGGGCATCGCTCTGGCCGGCAACCTCACCGGCTTCTACCTGTGGCTGTCGAAGTGGTTCGGCTGGATTCCGATCTTCGCTCCGGCCGCCGACGGCTCCGTGTCGCAGACGGGCCGCACACTGCTCACCGCCTCGCTCGTGCTCTCGATCATGATCCTGCCGATCATCACCTCGCTGACCCGCGAGATCTTCCTCCAGACCCCGCGCCTGCAGGAAGAGGCGGCGCTGGCGCTCGGCGCCACCCGCTGGGAGATGATCCGCATGGCCGTGCTGCCGTTCGGCAAGTCGGGAATCGTCTCGGCCACGATGCTCGGCCTCGGCCGCGCCCTCGGTGAGACCATGGCCGTGGCCATGATCCTCTCGCCCGGCGTCCTCACCGCCTCGCTCGTCGTCAGCGGCAACCAGACCATCGCCTCCGAGATCGCGCAGAACTTCCCCGAGGCCGCGGGACTGCGCCTGTCCGAGCTCATCACCGTCGGCCTCGTGCTCTTCGTCATCACCCTGCTGGTGAACATGGGAGCCCGCGCCATCGTCGCCCGCACCTCGGTGAAGGGAAGTTGAGACCAATGACCACCATGAACACCACCACCGAGGCGGCCGTGTCGAAACCGGCGAAGCTCACCTCCAAACAGCTCCCGAAGGCCACCCCGTGGATCGTCGCCGTCGCCTCGATCCTCGTGGCGATCGTCATCAGCTTCATCGCCTTCGGCGGCTTCAACATCCCCGTCGTGGCCGTCCTCGCCGGCCTCATCAACGCGATCGCCGTGTTCGCGGTCTCCGCGTCCTACGAAGGCCGCCGCAAGGCCGTCGACCGGATCGCGACCACCATCGTCACCTCGACGTTCGTCCTCGCATGCGTTCCCCTCATCTCGCTGCTGTGGCTGACCGTGTCCAAGGGCGGGGCCGCCATCAGCGGTGACCTGCTCACCCGCACCATGCTCGGCATGAAGGGCGTCCTCGATCAGCAGTACGTCGCCGGTGAGGCCACTCTGGCCGGCGGCTTCTACCACGCCATCGTCGGCACCGTGCTCATCACACTCGCCGCCTGCGTGATCTCGATTCCGATCGGCGTCCTCACCGCCATCTACCTCGTCGAATACTCGAACAAGAACCGCCTGGGCAAGGCGATCACCTTCCTCGTCGACGTGATGACCGGTATTCCCTCGATCGTCGCCGGTCTCTTCGCCTTCGCACTGTTCTCCACGATTGCCAACGTGCTCCTGCCCGGCGCGGCCGGAATCGCGAAGACCGGCTTCACCGCGGCCGTGGCGCTGTCGGTGCTGATGATCCCGATCGTCGTGCGCAATACGGAGGAGATCCTCCGCTTGGTGCCGATGGACCTGCGCGAGGCTTCCTACGCACTCGGCGTGCCGAAGTGGAAGACGATCGTGAAGATCGTTCTGCCCACCTCGGTGTCGGGAATCCTCTCCGGTGTCACCATCGCCATCGCCCGCGTCATCGGTGAGACGGCACCCATCATGGTCACCGCCGGGTTCGCCAAGACGCTCAACTGGAACCTCTTCTCCGGTTGGATGTCGACGCTGCCGACGTTCATCTACGACTCGCAGCTGCGCCCGGTCTCGCCGGGAGCCGCCGCCCTGGCCAGCTCGGAACGCGCCTGGGCCGCAGCCCTTGTGCTCGTCGCCCTCGTCATGGTGCTCAACCTGCTCGCCCGCATCATCGCGAAGGTGCTCGCACCGAAGGCCGGACGCTGACCGGCGACTGCCCACAGACCTCCAGACTCACCCATTTCCACGGATAGGAAACACAATGTCCAAGCAGATCGACATCAAGGATCTCGACATCTTCTACGGCGACTTCCGCGCCGTCGACGGAGTGCAGATGCAGATCAAGCCGCGCTCCGTCACCGCCTTCATCGGGCCCTCCGGCTGCGGCAAGTCCACGGTGCTGCGCACGCTGAACCGCATGCACGAAGTCATCCCCGGCGCCAGCGTCTCCGGTGAGGTCCTCATGGACGGCAATGACATCTACGGCGCCGGCGTCGACCCGGTCAACGTCCGCCGCGAGGTGGGCATGGTCTTCCAGCGGGCGAACCCGTTCCCGACGATGAGCATCAAGGAGAACGTGCTCGCCGGTGTGCGCCTGAACAACAAGCGCCTGTCGAAGACCGAGGCCGACGATCTCACCGAACGTGCCCTGCGCGGCGCGAACCTCTGGAACGAGGTCAAGGACCGCCTCAACCTGCCCGGTTCGGGTCTCTCCGGCGGTCAGCAGCAGCGTCTGTGCATCGCCCGCGCAATCGCCGTCGAACCCGAGGTCCTGCTCATGGACGAGCCGTGCTCGGCTCTCGACCCGATTTCGACCCTGGCGATCGAGGACCTCATCAACGACCTCAAGGACAAGTACACGGTCGTCATCGTCACGCACAACATGCAGCAGGCCGCTCGTGTGTCCGACAAGACCGCGTTCTTCAACATCGCCGGCACCGGCAAGCCCGGAAAGCTCATCGAGTTCAACGAGACCTCGACGATCTTCTCGAACCCGGACAAGGAAGAGACCGAGAACTACATCTCCGGTCGCTTCGGATGATTTGAAGGCTCGCCCAAACGGCGGGCGCCCCTCGGGGCGGGTGCCGTCTCGGCGGCGCATGCCTCTATAATCGGCGGCGCATGCCTCTATAAGTGGTCGTTCTGGTCACGCTCTGCTCAGCGGAACGTGACCAGAACGACCACTTTGCGTTGGCAGGTCCGCCGGACGCGACTTCGGGCGGTAGGGCACTCGCGCAGAGTCGCCTCGGGGATCGCGCAGGGCGCTGGCAGGTCGGTCGTCACGTCACCCTGAACGCGCGCAGTGAGTTGCCTCCGCAGACGACCTCATGGTCTTCCCGACAACACATCGGCGATATATCGTTACATATCGTCAGGGCAGTGAACTTCGTGCAATCAGCGGGGTACTGCGGTGTCATCAGACCAGGGAGGTCATCATGAACGAGCCATTCACCCACGGAAGCTCCCATCACCGAGGCGGCGACCGGGGCAGCGCTAGCATCTGGGAGGCGTTCGAGCAGCTGCGCTCATCCTTCGCCCCCAAACAGCCTGCCCGCATGAACCGCGGTGACGTCCGTGCCGGAATCCTCTCGCTGCTGGCAGAGGCCCCGATGCACGGATACCAGATCATCCAGGAGATCGAGGAACGCAGCGGCGGCAGCTGGAAGCCCAGCCCCGGGTCGGTCTATCCGACGCTGCAGCTGCTCACGGACGAGGGTCTCATCAATGCGGAGCCGTCGAGCGGACGCAAGACCTATTCCCTCACCGAGGCGGGACGCGAGCACGTCGAGGCCGACTCCGATTCCGCCGCCCCGTGGGAATCGGTCGGCAGGAGAGAGACTCCGCGCGCGGCCACACTGGCCAAGGCCGGGGTCGAGTTGGCACAGGCCGCCGCTCAGGTCGGACGTTCGGGCAGCAAGGAGCAGGTCGCAGAGGCGGTCACCGAGCTGGAAGAGACCAAACGCAGGCTGTATTCGATCCTCGCTCGGGACTGAGCGATGTCGACGGGAGCCGAACAGAGAAACGTGAGTCCGGATGAGCTCGGCCGAGAAGCCGGTGAGCACAGCGGAGCAGACACTGTCGGCCCTGGCCAGGGTCTTCCCGACCGGAAGCGAGCGCTGCGGTCCCGGTCGTCCCGGATCCTGCGCTTTGCCGCGGCCCAGATGGCCATGGCCTGGTGGTTCGAGCTCGTCCTGCCTCGCATCGGTCTGGGTCGCCTGGCCGCCCGACGACGAGTGGAGCGCTGGCAGTCGACCGCCAGGAAGTTCAGGGCGCTGGCGATCGATCTCGGCGGGCTGATGATCAAGGTGGGCCAGTTCCTCTCCTCCCGCATGGATGTCCTCCCGCCCGAGGTCGCCGCAGAGCTGGCAGACCTGCAGGACGAAGTATCGCCGGTTCCCTTCGACGGGATCAGGCCCCTCGCCGAGGCGCAGCTGGGTATGCGACTCACCACCGCCTTCGCCACTTTCGACCCCCGACCGCTGGCCGCGGCATCACTGGGCCAGGCTCATTCGGCCACCCTGACTCCGGATGTGGCCGCCGAGCTCGGATTCACCGAGGTGGTCGTCAAGGTCCAGCGCCCCGGCATCGCCGACGTCGTCGAGGTGGATCTGCGAACACTGCGCCGGATCGCAGGGTGGCTCTCCCGCGTCGGGTTCATCGCCAGCCGGGTCGATATGCCGGGGCTGGTCGAGGAGTTCGCCCATGTCAGCCTCGAGGAGATCGACTACCTCCACGAGGCGGCGAATGCGGAACAGTTCACCACCGAAGCCGCACGCTTCGCGGACGATGCCGAGCGTTCGGCATCGGGTTCGCCCGGTCCGACGCAGGCCCCGCGAATCGTCTGGGGGCAGACCACGACCCAGGTTCTCACCATGGAGGATGTCTCGGCGATCAAGATCAACGATGTCGCGGCGCTGCGCCGGGCAGGGATCGATCCACGCGAGGTGGCTTCGGCGTTCGCGCACACGATGTTCGATCAGCTCTTCCGCGGCGGCTTCTTCCACGCCGATCCCCATCCCGGCAACATCTTCGTCACTCCCGACCGAACTGGAGCGGTCGAACGCTCGGGTGTCTCTCCGGCGTCCGAGCACATGGGTGGCTCACCGCCGACAGGGGAAACGCACACCTCGACCGGGCATCCCGCCTCGGCGGGGGTCGGCTGGCACCTGACCTTCGTCGACTTCGGAATGATGGGCCACGTTCCTGAGGATCTGCGCTCGGGGCTGCGTGAACTCATCATCGCCGTGGCCACCAGGGATTCCCACCGCCTGGTCACGAGCGTCGAACTCATCGGGGTGCTGCTCGACGGCGCGGACACCGCGGAGCTCGAACGCGCACTGACCGAGCTCTTCTCCCGGTTCGGCGGGATGGGATTCGCTCAGCTGCGCGAGGTCGACGAAAAGGAGCTGCGGGCCTTCTCCAGGGACTTCGAATCGGTGGTCCGCGACCTTCCGGTCCAATTGCCGGAGAACCTCTTCCTCATCATCCGTGCGCTCGCCATGGTCTCTGGTCTGTGCAGCTCACTCGATCCCCGGTTCAACATCTGGGAGGTCGTCGAACCCTATGCACGCGGCCTCATCAGCGACTCACCGGGAGGAGTCGCCGGCTCGGCGACGAAGGAGGCGCTCAACCTCGTGCGTCTGACCCTGAGCCTGCCCGGACGCCTCGACGCACTGGTCACGAAGGTCGAAGACGGCGAGCTCACGGTGTCGACGCCGAAGCTCGATCGTCGGGTGGAAGGGCTCGAACAGCTGGCGCGCGGCGTGATCTCGGCCGTTCTATTCACCGGCTTCGTCATCGGCGGGTCGATCCTGCTGCCGGTGATGACGGTTGGCGGCGTTCTGCTGCTCATCGCCTCGGCACCCGCGCTTCTCCACGCCCTGGTCACTCTGCTGCGACACCGACGGGCAGACCGGCGGAACCGTCGTAGGTGAGGAGTCGGCGGAACCGTCGCAGACGAGGGAGCGGCGACAAGCTGTTCGAGGACGACGCGGCGTTGCCTCCTAGCCGGCCGCTGGTTCGTCGCGGGGAGCACGGAAGGCCGAGGCGAAATCGACCAGCAGGGATTCGTCGCCGTCGACCGTGATCGCCCCTTCCTCTCGTGCGGCTTCGGCTGCGCCATCGGCAAGCAGGTCGCGCAGCCCGGGACCTTCGATCCTCAGGTCAGCTTCTGCCTGGGCCCCTTCCGCAGCCTCCACACCGCGCTCGCTCACGGTCGCATGAGCCGTCGCGGGGCCGGCAGTGATTTCGACTGTGAAGGGTCGGACTCGGGCGTCGGTGCGCGCGGTCAGCAAAGCCGCGGCCAGAGAGGAGTCCGTCGGAACCTCGCCCTCGCGGGGCTCAGCCATCCGCCGTGCACCCCAGCGGCCGAGCTCAATGAGCACCGGACTAAGATCCGAACCGTAGTCGCTGAGGCGGTAGACGACGTTGCGTCCGTCGATGCCGCGCTCGATGATCTCGGCGGCCTCAAGTTCGCGCAACCGCGTGGTCAGCAGGTTCGAGGGGATGCCGGGATTTCCCTGTCGAAGCTCGTTGAAGCGCTTCGGACCGACGAGGAGGTCGCGGAGGATGATGAGCGACCACCGTTCCCCCAGCACCTCGGCTGCCCGAGCCAGACCGCAGAATTGTCCGTACGACTTCATGGTTGACAGCATAGCAATATCAGTTCACTATTGAAACCATAGTTCACTTTCTGAACTTTCTGGGCTGCGGAACCACAGCCCTCAGGAAACGCAACGGCCCGCACGACAACTCGATGAGGAGATCACCATGTCCCGCACTGTCATCGCCGCACTGTTCCAGTCACTCGACGGGATCGCATCCGATCCGTTCAACTTCCAATTCGATTCCTTCGACCAGGAGATGGGCGAGTGGATGACCACGGCCATCGGCGGCGTCGACGACTGCCTCCTCGGCCGTGTCACCTATCAGGAGTGGGAGGGCTACTGGCCGAACCACACAAAAGGCGAGGACGCACCGTTCGCCGACTTCATCAACTCGACTCCCAAGCACATCGCCTCGACAACGCTGTCGCAGGCCGATCTCAGCTGGGAGAACTCGACTCTCATCCAGGGCGAGCTCGTCGACTTCGTCCGCGAGCTCAAAGCCGGCGACGGCGGCAAGATCGCTGTCGAGGGATCGATGTCGATCGTCCGTCAGCTCGTCGAAGCGAACCTCGTCGACGAGCTGACGGTGGCCATCCACCCGGTCGTCGCCGGCAGCGGACGGTCCCTCTTCGAGGGTGGAACGACGACTCGCTTGGAGCTCAAGGACGTGCAGCGGACCAGCAAGGGCAACCTGCTGGCCACCTACGGGCCGTTCCCCGGCTGATCCAGCGGGTGGATCCACCTCGAGATCGTCCGCTTATTCGAGGTGGATCCGCCCGCAGGAGACATCGAAGATTCGAAAAGACAGCTCAGACATCGCCGGACGCACCCGCCTCGGCAGCCAGCCGACGTTCCCGGTAGGCGAAGGTCGCCCAGCCGAGCGCCACGGCCCAGAGCGGGAAGAGCAGCGTCGGCCCGATCGTCACCCACCAGCTGTCGGCGAAGATTTCGGGGGTCCCCGAGAAGATTGTGCGCACCAGGCCGACTCCGCCGGTGAAGATCGCCAGCGACACGATCGTCGCGGGAATCGTCGCCAGAGTGATCGGCACTCGCTTTCCGCCCAGAGGACCAAGCCATGTTGGCAGCCGCTCTCCCCATCTCTGGATGAGACCGAGGGTGAGCAGGATTCCACCGATGGCGGCCAAGGCGAGCGCGAGTCCCGAATGCCAGAGTCCGACACGCTGGCCTTCGTCGTAGAGACCTTCACTCAGGCCGAAGGGAATTCCCACGGCCCAGAGGACCCGCGTCAGGGCATAGAAGCCCGGCACGATGACCGCCACGACGACGGCGATCTTCGCGCTTGCGGTGACCGACGTCGATCTCCCCACGCGTCCGGTACCGTCAACGTTTGCACGCCTGTGACCGGCGGCGGAATCCTCAACATGAACGGTCTCGGTCGAATGACGATGACTGTCCTCGTGAATCCGACGACTGGTCTTCTCCGCACCGGCCCACACGATGATCCACAACAGCGGACCAAGCAGCATGACTCCCTGCCAGATCACCGGAGCCGGGATTGGTGGGAACTGCAGGCTGAGCGCATAGCCGAGGTAGGCCAGCAGCAAGGTGTCGGTGAGCATGACCGTGACCACGGCGGCGAAGGCCAGAACGACAACCCCGAGAACGCGTGCCCCGCCTCTGTCGAAAAGCCGCTGCCGCAGGCGGGTCGCGGTGAGCAGGGCCGCCGAGCCGACAAAGCTGAGCAGGGAGACGGAGCCGATGATGAGACCCGCGAACGGTCCCGGGAGTGCGGCGATCATCGACGTGAACGTCCACTCCTCGGATCCGGCCAGGGGTGAGGCGACGATCCCCAACCCCCAGAGGACCGACATGACGAGAAGGAAGAGCGACCACGCCGAGGCGGCGGCCAGTCCTGCGCGAACGGTGAGATCGGATTGTGGTGACGGATGGTTGACTATGTGAGTGAGCTGTTTCTGTGTCATGACTCCAGGCTCGTCCCCGAAGGCCCGCCGGGGGCTCCCCCACAAGGGTGAATCCGGTTCCCGAGAGGGTGAATGCACACTGGGCGGGTGAACGGCCCTCCCGCCTGCTCACTTTGGGGTCAGGTCTCGACGAACCCCGATTCGAAAGCCTTGATCACCGCTTGTGTCCTGTCACGGGCACCGAGCTTCGACAGCAGCGAACTGACATAGGTCTTCACCGTCTCCGCCCCGAGGAACATCTCCCCGGCGATCTCGGCGTTGCTCATTCCTCTCGACATGAGGGTGAGGACTTCCTGTTCCCGCCTGCTCAGCCCAGCAGAACTCACCACATCGACAGCTCGGTGAGACCGTGCTGCCATGTCCCGGATCTTCTGCGGATAGAGCAGCGCATCTCCCCCGGCCACGATATGCACCGCCCGGACGAGTTCGGACGGCTGAGCGCGTTTGAGGACGAAGCCGTCAGCGCCCACGCGCAGAGCTTCGAAGACGTAGTCATCGCTGTCGAAGGTCGTGAGGATGAGCACCCGAGGCGGCTCCTGCCTGCTCATAAGCAGCCGCGTTGCCTCCAATCCGTCGAGGTGGGGCATGTGCACATCCATCACCACGACATCAGGATCCAGCCGAGTCACCAGATCGAGTGCTTCCGTCCCGTCATCGCCCTCCCCGACGACCTCGAGTCCCGGGTCGGAGTCGATGATCGCGGCCAGACCCGCACGCACGAGAGGCTCGTCATCGATGAGGATCACCGAAATGGTCATGGCATCTGTCCCTCCGAATACGGCAGTCTCACCTGCAGAATCCATTGTCCGTTCTCGATTCCCCAGTCGGCGCTCCCACCGAACAGAGCAGCCCTCTCACCGATGCCGACGAGTCCGCGTGACTGCCTCGCCGAGGCGGCCGCCCCCTTCGCACCGGCAATCCCCTTCGCATCGCCCGCCGCTTTCGCGTCAGCCGCCGCCTTCCCCTCGGCCCGTCCCTTCTCCGATGAGCCGAGCACCGGGCCGGTGGCCGCGCCGGCATTGCGCGTGACCACTTGTACGCAGTCGGCGCCGATGTCGACGGCCACATCGAGGCCGGGCGTCGTTGCGTGCCGCAGCGAGTTCGTCACCGCCTCGCGCACGATCCGGTGGAGTTCGTGGACCACGGTCGGCGGCAGTCCGGTGGCATCCCCGCTGACCGTCAGTCGGGTGGGGTGCCCGATCGCACGGGCTTCCTCGGCCAATCGGGTGATATCGAGCATTGTTCGCCGAGGCGGCCCCGCACTTCCGCTGTCACCGTCCCCCGCGAGCTCTCCGCCCTCCACTGCTTCGCTCTCGGCGCCATCGAGGGCATCGGCACCATCGATGGCATCAGCAACGCCAAGGGCGTCGGCGTCGCCTGCGGTGCTTTCATCGCTGACTGCGCCGTCGGCCTCCGCACGCAGCAGGGCGAGGACATGGTCCAACTCGGCCACCGCCTCACGGCTGGTGCGAGCGATCTCGTCGACGGCCGCCTCGGCGAGTATCTGATCCTGGTGCAGGGCACGTTTGGCCACAGCTGCCTGCATCATCGTCACGGTCAGGGCATGACCGATCGAGTCGTGGACTTCGCGGGCGAGGACGGTGCGACGGAACCGACGGACTCGCTCGGCCCCGGCGAGCTCAGCCCGGTCA
The DNA here is from genome assembly GCF_056837565.1 of Brevibacterium sp. OS20. Classification (NCBI taxonomy): domain Bacteria; kingdom Bacillati; phylum Actinomycetota; class Actinomycetes; order Micrococcales; family Brevibacteriaceae; genus Brevibacterium; species Brevibacterium sp. OS20. The sequence goes on from NZ_CM166367.1 coordinate 3,433,717, forward strand.
GCGGCCGAGGGGCCGAGCAGGATCTGTGCGTAGTGAGGCAGGAAGTAGCCTTCGGCGATGATCGTGGCCGTGAGGAGAAGCAGGATCACGGGTGCGAGGATCTGCACGAGCCCGGCGGACAGGACGACGACGGACTCGGCACCGGTGCCGGCCGACGGATCGGCATTTCCGGCCGGCGATCCAGCAGTCGCCCCGGCTGGGGAGCCCGCAATGCCGAGGAGTCCGTTCGACAGTTCCGAGGCCTGCTGTGGGTCCGCAACCATCAGGAGCACGGAAGGAAGGACCACGACGACCGTGATCAGGAGCAGGGCACCGGCGAAGGCGTGGCCGAAGTAGAACAGGGCACCGCGGAGGCGATCGGACCAGGTCGGCCGCCTCGGCGGGATGGGGATGGACAGTTCGAGGAGCTGCTCGGCCAGGGTCCGTTCGAGTGCGCGGATGACGGCAAGGAACGCGGGTATGCACAACAGCACGAAGACGACGGCGCTGAAGGCGAGCATGCTGAACGCCAGAGACCGGTCGCTGACCTCGTTCCACGCGGAGACGGCCCAGATGATGACCGCAATATAGGGCACGGCGATGACCCCGCCGATCAGAAGGACCAGCAGTCTGCGCCACAGCTTCGCCGCCCAAGCTCCCATTGCCACCAGACTACAGCGGCGGGCCGACATGAGACGGCGGCCGGAAAGTTTCGCCCGTCGGCCATCCGAATCGGCATCTGCTCCGAATCACCGATACCAGCTATCTTTGGGAAAGGATCGTCATGAATATCTCGATGTCGTCACAGTCGCCCGCCGCTGCACGCGGTGCGCGTTCGCAGGTGCAGATGGTCTCCGGGCTCTTCGGCGCAGTGTTCCTGCTCGTGGGGATCCTCGGCTTCGTCCCGGGCATCACCGCGAATCTCGGCTCGATCAGCTTCGCCGGACACCACACCGACGCTGCACTGCTCGGCCTCTTCCAGGTCACGGTGCTCCACAACATCGTCCACCTGCTCTTCGGAGTCGTCGGGATGCTCGGACTCCGCTCACGTGCGCTGGCGAAGAACTACCTCGTCGTCGGCGGAATCATCTATGCGGTGCTGTGGATCTACGGAATGGTGATTCCGATGGAGTCGATGGGCAACTTCGTCGGGCTCAACACCGCCGACAACTGGCTGCACTTTGTCCTCGCCGCGGCCATGATCACCACCGGCTTCGTATTCGGGCGGAAGCCTCGGGGCTGATTGGTCGGCACCGATGTCAGCGATTTCGTCAGAGCCGAGCCCGGGCGCCTCGCGCTCCCGGGCTCGGCTCCGGCGTCAGCGAACAGCAGGAACCGGGTGGCCTGTCAGAGCCCGACGGAGGCCTTGACGATCCACCCGAGCACCACGGCCAACAGCGCGGCGGCCGGGATCGTCAGGAGCCAGACGGCGAACATCGGCACGAAGTACCGGGCTCTGGCGTGGCCCTTGCGCCCGGCGTATTGGGTGCCGAGGATCGATGAGCCGAGGACGAAGGTCAGCGACACCGGAACCCGCATGATCAGAGCTGCGGTGTACATGAGGATCGTGGCCGCGCCATCGGCGATGGAGGATTTGAGGGGATCGAGGCGGACCATGCGCACGGAAAGTGTCTGGACCACTCGCCACCCGCTCAATCCGGTGCCCAGAGCCAGAGCCGCGGCGATGAGGAGGCGCACCGGCCAAGAGATGTCGACCACGGAGAGGACATCGTGCTGCTGCGTGTCGACGGCGAGAATGGCGACCATGACGAGGGCCGCGATCTTCTGCGCGTCCTGGACCCCGTGGACAAGCGACAGGGCCGCCGTGAGCACGGAGTCGACCATGCGCGCACCCCGGAAAAGCGGCTTGGGCGGAGTGGAGGCGAGCGACTTCGACAGGATGAGCGTGAGCACCCACGCGAGAATGAACCCGAGGATCGGTGAGAGCACCAGCGGCCACACCACTGAGTCCATCGCTTCACCGGTGTTGACGGAGAAGCCGAACACGATTCCCGCGCCGAGCAGACCGCCGATGAGACAGTGGGTCGACGACACAGGCAGCGCGAGATAGTAGGTGAACAGGCTCCACGTCGTCGCTGCGACGAAGGCGATCAGCAAGGTGGTCAGGATGAGGTCTGTCGAACCGGAGAAGAGCACGATCTGGTTGGCCACGACGATGGCGATTCCCTCACCGAGGAGCGCACCGATGAAGTTGAAGATGACGGCCAGGCTGAGCGCCCAGCCGGGTCGCATCGCTCGCCCGACGACCGCGTTGCCGACGGTCAGTGCGGCATCGTGGAATCCGTTCGAGCCGGCGAAGATCACCGCGGCGATGACGACTGCCGCCAAGAGCAGCTCCACGGACTACGACTCCTTGATCGCGATGGCTGCGACGACCTTGCCGAGTTCGGTGAACCCGTGGGCGGCCCGGACGAAGGCCTGCCCGAGTTGGGACACGGCCGCCATATACGTCAGTCCCCGTTTGGAGTTCGGCACCGCGTCCGACATCCGCCACTGCAGGCTCTCGACTTGGTAGGTCAGTCGGTTGATCGCGTCGACGTAGTCCCACTGGTCGAGCTTGCCCGGCAGTCGGGTGATCATCCGCGAGGTGTGGTCCGTCTGATTCGACAGCACGGCCAGGGTCTCGGGGACGCCGGAGGGCAGCGGGTCGAAGGCTCCGGAGGCGAGTACGTAGCCGACTCCGTGCAGCCGGTGGCAGATATCGCGCATGTGGTGGCTGAGCAGGTAGAGGTCGTTGCGGTCGAACGGGGTGATGTAGTTCTCGCGCAGTGCGCGGAGCATCGCGCCCATGTCCTCATCGGCCCTGTCCCCGATCTCGCGGAGGCGGTCGGCGACGTCGCGGCGTTCGCTGATTTCGATTCCGGAGAGTTCGGCGAGCACCAGGTTGCACTGCCGCATCTGTGAGACGAGATCGGACAGCCGCTCATAGAACACCTTGTCCTGCGGTACCCGCTTGAGCCGCATGCGCTCCTCCTGCCCGGGGCCCGGACAAGCCGGACGAATATGCATGATGCCTCAATGATATGTGCCGGACGCTGAACCGAGAGCGCCTCTCGGCGGAAGGCCGCTCGGAGCGGCTGAATTTGGAGCCCGGGGCTTCAGCGATCCAGCGTCCGGTGGCCCGAAGGCCACCCCCTACGATACTCGTTCATGCTCATGAATCCACCGCCGAGGCGGCTCTTCGTCCGTTGAGAATCTCACAGTCGATGTCGTGGTCGGGCGGGAATATCCGGTCCCTACGGGGACCACGCTCATTCGGTCGGGCGGGGCCGCCTCGGCGAGGGGATTGCCGGCGAGCTGAGGATCAGTCGAGGCCGCCTCGGCGATGGGCGACCGCGGCGTCGGACAGGTCTTGGGAGAGCTGGCGCAGGCGGACGGCGGTGTCGTGGTCGTCGGCGCCTGCCGCGCAGATGCCGACGAAGGCGGAGGCGCGCAGCAGCGCAATGACGACGTCACCGCGGAAGGCGCCGACGAGGATCTCGTCGATGGCGTGGGCCACTTCGTCGGGTCCGGCGGGCAGTTCGACGCCGGCGAGGATCTCGTCGTAGCCGATGCCCTCGGTGACGCGGCGTTGGCCGTCGGAGAACATCTCGGCGAGTTCGCGAGGTGCGGACTTGATCCATTGGCGCAGGGCGTAGAGGCGCCACAGTGCGCCGGGTGCGGAGACGGCGGGAGCGGCTGACCACATCTCGGCGATGATCTCGAAGCCGATGTCATCGGCGAGTTCGACGAAGCGCCTGGTGGCAGCCTCGTCGCGGTTTCCCTCTGCATCGCCGAGCAGCAGTGCCGCGGTGGCGTGCGAGGTCTCCGAACGGGCGACGGGATCGTCGACGGCACCGACGGAGTCGAGGTCGGCCAGGGGAACGGGACGGTGGAATGCGCGCTGTGACATGGTCAGGGCAGTTTAGTCCCTGTCAGGGTGCGCGGACTAGGACGTGGAGCACATTCGGGCTTTCGCCGCACGGTCAGGTTCTGCTCCCGGGACTCACAACGGACGCTATTAAACTTGGGTCTGATTCGTGACTGCGACCGGCAGTCGCGAGTGACCGAAACGAGGAGGAACTCTCGTGGCAAAATCATCAGTGGCGAAGAAGGGTCTCGACAAGGCTGCGAAGTTGGCAGTCAATGACGATGGGACCCTCAATCCCCGCGCCCAGTCGATGTTGTCGCGTCTGCTGTCCGTGCAGCGGCCCGTCGCCCTGGCTTATGTGCGCAGTCTGCGCCGCCGGCATCCGGACGCGACCCCCGAAGAGCTCATCACGATCATTCGCCGGCACTATCTGACCCTGACGACCTCGGGCGGAGCCGCGGTCGGTGCGACCGCCGCCGTTCCGGGGTTGGGCACGACGGCCGCGCTGGGTGTCGCCAGCGTCGAGACCGCTGGCTTCCTGGAAGGCACTGCACTGTTTGCGCAGGCCATCGCAGAGATCCACGGACTGCCGGTGGCCGATGCCAAGCGGGCGAACGCCCTGGTGCTCGGCCTCATGCTGGGCAAGGACGGGAAGAACCTCATCCAGAAGTTCGGCAAGCAGAACGGCGGCGTGGAGTCGATGTTCGGCAGCTGGGGCGCCACCGTGACCAAGCAGCTTCCGGCCCCGCTGGTCGATCTGCTCGTGCGCAAGCTGCGCAAGACCTTCATCCGCAAGTTCGCCGCCCGTGCTGGCGGATCGCTGGTCGGTCGGCTGCTGCCCTTCGGCGTCGGCGCTGTCATCGGTGCCGTGGTGAATGCGCAGATGGCGCGGAAGGTCGCTGGGGAATCGAAGGAGGCCTTCGGTGCTGCGCCGACGGTCTTCCCCATCGAGACCGACCCCGAGTACGTTGCGCCGAAGAAGGATCGGAAGCTGCTCGCGGGCCTGAGCAATATCCGTGCCCTGCTCGGGAAGGTCAAGAAGAACAAGGCCATCGAGTCCGACGTCATCGAGCCCACGGATCCCGAAGAACTCGAGGCCCCTGACGGTCTGCCTCGTACGTACACCGCTGAGGATCGGCGCGGACTGGAGAAGTGAGCCGCGGAGCTTCGTCGGGAGGAAGTCGACGGACTCCCTCCCGACGGCGGTTCCTGGTTTGAGTAATTCGGGCGCGAACCTCTACTATTGGTTCGTCTCCATCATGCGTCAACAGGCCTGTGTACTGCGCTTGTGATGGGGCGGGGCCTCTAGCTCAGTTGGTAGAGCAGCGGACTTTTAATCCGCGGGTCGTGGGTTCGATCCCCACGGGGCCCACCTAGCCTGACCAGGCATGATACATGGCACCCCCGAAGCTGCGAGCTTCGGGGGTGCATCATTTTCAGCAGATTTTCAGCAGACGATTCAGTTCTCCCACCGACCGCGGACGGTCGAGAAGGGTTGTACCGGAACTGGCACAGGATGTTGCCTGACGAACACCCCCTGCGGGCCGGCAACCGCATAGAGTCGGAGTCATCGACCGGTCAGCAGCGAGAAGGATACGCACAATGAGTTCGAACTACCGCGCCCAAGCTGGGCTTGCCGTCAACGGCCCTGGTCCTTGGCGCAACCGCAGTCCGCTGACCCCGGCGCCATTGGTTCGGCGCTGGTGGGCGAGGGTCCTCGACGCGATCTTCGTCCTCTTCTGCACCGGTACGGTCGTCGGTGTCGCCATTGCCCTCGCCGGGATCAAAATCATCTCGCTCGATGCTGCTACTGGAGTTGCTCTCGCCAGCTATCCGTTGATGGCACTGGTGTTCGGAGCCCTCTACGGCTGCACCGTCTCCCCCGGCCAGGCGCTGTGCGGAGTCGTCACGCTCAAGCACAGCGGCAGACGCGTCGGATTCTGGAGGGGCACGACGCGCTATCTGGCGATCGCGTTCTTCCCGATCACGGTCGTTCTCCTCATCTGGACGATCTTCGACGCACCGACGCTGGACCTGGATCCGATCGACGTCTATTACCGCAGGGCTCCACAGGTCTGGTAGATCCGGCTCTCGGGTACGGATCACCGTCGTCGCGCGATGATGAGTCCGCGGAACGCTCCCTGGTTGGCTGCGACCTCGGCATTGGGCATTGACGTCGCAGCACCTGACCTGCGTGTTGCGATGAGCGCGTCGTCTTCACCGAGGAGGGTGTCGGTGAAGTACCTGTCGACCGCCTGCCACTCGTCGGCTGCCGGGTAGCGGTTAGCCGGTGCGGAGGATTCGCTTTCGCTCATGCCTTCATTCTTGCGCATCGGTCGGCAGTGCTCCCCGCGAGTGCTGACTCGGTCCGCACCTCACCCCGAGGCCAGAGTCTGTGTCCCGACGACGCCGAGCAGCTCCAAACGACCCGCTGTCTCGGTGCCTTCGAGAGGCAAGAAGACAAGCAGCGAGATGTCATCGTCGGGAGTGAGAAGCACCTCGCACCGGAAATCGAGTCGACCGACGTCCTTGTGGGCGATCGCTTTGATGTCGGAATGGCGAACCGCGACGTCGTGCCGCTCCCACAGTCCGGCGAACTCCTCGCTGATGTCGATGAGGTCGGCGATGAACTCCCGCACGCGCCGGTCACCCGACCGCTTGGCGTATGTCGCCCGCAGATCGCTCACATGTGTCGCCGAGATCCTGTCCCAGTCCTCTTCGGGCATCGGCCGTGACTCCGGGTCCTCGAACCACTTCCAGATCAGATTCCTCTCACGTCCCGGCTCCTCCGGCAGATCGCCGAACAGAGCACGCCCCGTCGGGTTCCGCCAGACGACCTCGCCGAGGTCGGTGACAATGACGGCCGGCACATCGACGAGCCGATTCGCCACGGCGATGAGCCCGGGCCGAATATGCCCGTCCGAACTGCGCGGCGGGACCGGGTGTCCTGCGAGATGCAGCAGGTGATCGCGCTGGTCCCGGTCGCACTGCAGCGCACGGGCGACGGCGCTGACGACTCCGGCCGACGGCGTCGCTCCTCTGCCCTGTTCGAGGCGGGAGTAGTAGTCGACGGAGACGCCCGCGAGCATCGCCACTTCCTCACGTCTGAGTCCCGGCGTGCGCCGGCGAACCGTGGTGCCCACACCGACGTCTTCGGGTCGCAGGCTCTCGCGGCGACGGCGGAGGAAATCGGCGAGGCCCGAACGATCAGTCATCGCCCCATTATCTGCCTGCTGCCCGACAGTAGCCAGGGACAACTTGTCCCTGGACCGACAGTGCATTCTCACCGGCGCTCAATGCGAGCAGACTCATTGACATGACTATTGAAAACAACTCGCAGACCATCGACCATCGCCGACTGGGCACCGCAGGACCCATCGTCACATCGCCCGGCCTCGGCGCAATGAGTATGTCCGGTGCCTACGGCCCGACCTCTGACGCTGAGGGAATCGCCGCCATCCACACCTACCTCGACGCCGGAGGCACCCTCATCGACACCGGCGATTTCTACGGAGCAGGCCACAACGAGATGCTCATCGGCCGTGCGCTGAGCCAGCGCAGCCGTGACGACGTCATCCTCTCGGTCAAGTTCGGGGCCGTGCTCTCACCTGACGGATCCTTCATCGGCTTCGACTCGCGCCCCGATGCAATCCGAAACTCCTTTGCCTACTCGCTGCGACGTCTCGGCGCAGATCATGTCGACGTCTACCGGCCGGCACGCCTTGACCCGAATATCCCTATCGAAGAGACCGTGGGGGCTATCGCCGAACTCGTCGAGGCCGGGTACGTCCGGTCGATCGGATTGAGCGAGGTCAGTGCGGAGACGATCCGCAGGGCGGCAACGGTCGCTCCGATCAGCGACCTGCAGATCGAGTACTCGCTGCTCACCCGTTCCATCGAGTCCAATGGGATCCTGGCCGCCTGCCGCGAGCTCGGAATCGGCATCACTGCTTACGGGGCGCTGGCGAAGGGACTGTTCGCGGGCAAGACCGGCGGGAATCGAGCGATGTTCCCCCGCTTCCAAGGGGAGAACCTCGAACACAACGAAACGATCATATCGGCATTGGGTTCGGTCGCCTCGGCGAAGGGGATCACGCTGCCCCAGCTGGCGATCGCCTGGGTCGCAGCACAGGGTGAGGACATCGTCCCCGTCGTCGGTTCGCGCACCGTCCAGCAGGTACGAGCGACACTGAGCAGCACCGAGGTGGAGCTGAGTTCAGTTGATCTCGCAGAGATCGACGAGGTCCTCTCCAGAACCGAGGTACGTGGCGATCGCTACCCGAGTGCGCTTATGGCGCAGCTGGACAGCGAACGCTGATCAGCTCAGGCGTGTCACTCGATCGAGCGACCGCCGAAGACCTGCTGCAGCGGGATCGAATTGTCCTGCCACGGAGTGAGGATCCACGCGACGAGGTAAGCGCCGATTCCGAGTACGGGGAGGAGGAACGAGGCGAGGACGATGAGCCGCATGATCCAGACGTTGATGCCGGTTACCTCGGCGAGGCCCCCGGCAATACCGCCGAGGATGCGGTCGGGACCGCGACGGAAACCGATTCTGCGGATGGAGTCGAATAGTGAGTTCATGTCGTCGACTCTACGGATCTGCCGTCACCGCGGCACTAGTGCTGACCGTCGAGGCCGATTGAGGAAAACCGGAATCCGCGCCGATCCAATAACGCCGCTTCGGCGGTCCGTCACTGTTTTCGCGCACGTCTTCGAGGACTCCCCCGCACCGTTCGATCACGCTTGCCGAGGCGATGTTCGTGTCATCGCACGTGACGAGCACGCTCTCGACTCCGGCCGATCGCAGACGTTCGACCGAGCGGGACAGGATCTGCTGGGCGTATCCTCGGCGACGGAATTCCGGGGCGACTGCATATCCGACGTGCCCGCCGAGATCGAACAGGAAGTCGTTGAGTTCGTATCGGATGGAGGTGCGACCCACGGGCCGCCCGTCCACCTCGGCGACGAGGAATTCCGCGCGCACTCGTCCCGGTGGGAGATCGATTCCGCGGGCCTCGCGCTCGTGGGTGGCGATGATGTCGTCCCATGTGCCCTCGGCTTGGAGGAATGCGAAGTCGTCGGCCCGCAGCTGCTCATGGAAGTCCCTCATCACCGTTTCATCGGCGGGATTCAAGGGTCGCAGTTGGAGGATCTGGCTCATCGTGCTCCTTCGAATGCCGGTTCCTCGCGTCGTGCGAAATCCGGGGCGTGTTCGGCAGTGACGCCGACGCCGAGGATGCGCGCCGGGATGCGGGTGAGTGCGGGGAAGGTCCTCAGCAGCCATTCCAACGGCGCCGGCGGGCGGATGGGCCGGTGCCCGTGAACGGCGGGTTCGACCATCCGATGGATGCCCGCCTGCAGGAGTTCGACGGCACGAGTGGTCGGGAGTCGTCTCAGCTGCAGTCGCCGCAGCTCGGCGGTCCCCACCGACCCGGCACGCAGCGGCTCGGCGAGAATCCGGGCGACGGCGATTCCGTCCTGCACCGCGAGGTTGACTCCGACCCCGCCGAGCGGACTCATCGCGTGTGCGGAATCGCCGATGCACAGCAGGCCGTCGACGAACCACTGCTCGGCCTCATTGCGGCGGACGTCGAGAAGCTTCACGTCATCGAAGTCGATCCGGCCGACGTCCGCGGCGAGTTGCGGATAGGTCTCCGCGACGGCATCACGCAACTCATCGATTCCCTCGGCGCGCAATCGCGCGTCCGCGCCTTTCGGGATGAGGCGGGCGATCTGCACGTGCCCGTCGCGCGGAATGGCGACGAAGACCTTTCCGTTCCCACCTCGTGGGGCCACGGAATCGGGCAGCACCGCCTCGGTGTCGATGCGGAACCACCACACATCGATCGTCGACGGCAGTTCCCTCACGGACAACCCTGCCTCGGCGCGCGCCTTCGACCATCTGCCGTCGGCGGCGATGACAAGTGGTGCGCGGAGTTCGAGGGTGGCCGGGGTGGGAACGTCGGTGGCGGGTTCAGCACGTTTCCCGTGGGGAACGTCGGTATCTTCGGACTGTGGGGCCGCCTCGGCGACGGTCGAATTCCGGGCACGGAGACCGACCACACGGTCTCCGTCCCAGATCAACGAGGCGGCCTCGACGCCCATCCGCAGGTCGAAGTTCGAGTCGTTCTCGCCCGCTTTTGCGAGCAGGTTGAGGAAGTCCCACTGGGGCGCGATCGTCATGAACGGATGGGGCAGGTTGAGCCGCGTGAAATCGGCGAGCAGAATGTCCTGGCCGCCTCGCCCGGTCAGGGTCACTCCTTCTACGCGGCGATGAGCAATGCGGGCGAACTCGTGGTAAAGGCCGAGTTCGTCAAGCAGTCGCAGAGTGGACGGGTGGATGGTGTCGCCGCGGAAGTCGCGGAAGAAGTCCTCGTGCTTCTCGAGCACCACGACCTTCACTCCGCCACGGGCGAGCAGCAGGCCGGCCACGATTCCAGCAGGCCCGCCTCCGCCGATGATGCAGTCGAAATGCTCGGTGTCGGTGCGGGCAGTGTGTGGGGTGTCGGTGTCGGTGCGGGCAGTGTGTGGGGTGTCGGTGTCGGTGCGGGCAGTGTGTGGGGTGTCGGTGTCGGTGCGGGCAGTGTGTGGGGTGTCGGTGTCGGCCATGACACTCTCCTCGGCTCGACGGCACCGCGGCTCCGGGAACCGGCGGCACCGTTGACTCTGTGAACGCTGGGGCTCAGTTCCCAGCGTAGACCTCGCACCGGGCGACGGAAATAGGGTATGCGCTCCGGCCAGCCGACCGACCGCCTCGGCGACGGAGGTGACAACTGGTTCAAAGTGCAGGAGAGGAGCCTGAAATCCGGGCACTCACACTTTGAACCAGTTGATTTGCCGGCACCTGGTCAGTTGGAGCGTCCGCCGGCCATCTTCTCGGTGACGTCGAAGCGTTCGCGGTAGCGGCCGGTGAGCAGGCACCACTGCGAGTACAGCGCGGTCGAGGAATTGAATACGAGCAGCGTGAGCGGATAGAGCAGCCACTGCAGCCACATCGTCACGCGGCGTTCGCGCGGGACGTGGATCGGCCGAGGGGGCAGCAGCGCGTTGAACACGATGATGGAGACGATGAGTCCGATCATGCCGATCTGCTGAATGATGCCCACGGTCATCGGCATGCGCTCGACCAACGAGGATGCCTGCCCCGTCTGCGTGGCCACGACGAAGGGGATCCACCCGCCGATGGCGATGATGATCGAGATCGAGGCGAGACTGACGTGCCCTTCGAGCAGGGAGAAGAACCGGAGCACTCCCGGCCAGAACGGTACGCGGGCTCCTGGGGCGAAGACGCGCACTCCGACATAGGGCACGTCGGAGGCACCGTACGACCAGCGGCTGAGCTGTTTGAACTGGGCGACCATCGTGGCCTTGAACGTTCCTGCCTGCACAGCGTCCTGGAAGATCGGGACGTGGATGGGTACGACCCGGTAGTCCCCGTCGAAGTGGAACCAGCTGCGCCAGTACTGGTGACCGTCCTCGACGATGGTCCGCTTCGACCAGAAGCCCATGTCGACCAGAGCGGTCAGCGGCTGCGCGTGGGAGGCGAAGTTGCGCAGTGCGAGCCTGCGGACAGTGGTCGTGAGATTCCAGAAGCAGTTCGCGCTGGCGACTACTCGCGATGGTGCGGGCACGTCCCAGATGTTCGTGATGTAGAGACTGATCGGCTGGAACGACAGACGCTCCCGGTCCGGCGCGGTCGCATATTCGTAGGCGACACAGTCGAAGTAGGACTCGTGCGGGATGTTGTCGCAGTCGAGGCTCGTGACGATCACCAGGCGTGGGTCGATGGCCTCGTCACGGACCCATTCGGCCAGGTGGTATCCGGCGTACGTGATGTTCGCTCCCTTGCCGGCGATCTCGTCGGGCAATCCGGCCGGATGTTCGACGAGGACGAAGGCCCCGAAGCGGTGGCCGTACTCGGCTTCGAGCTGCCGAGCTGTCTCGGCCATTGCGGGGCCGCCGCGTTCCTCATGAGCGAAGAAGACGAGGAGCTGTTCGGGCTTCGTCGAGGTGTGCAGCAGGGTGCGGATGGTGTCGGCGATGACTGGGTAGGGCTCGTTGTACGCGGCCACGACGACCGCGTGGCGCAGGGTCGATGGACGCATGATCGAGGTCGGATCGGCGCTGACTTTCGCGACGAGGGCGGCGTGGTCGGCAGCACGGAATCCACCCCGAGGATGCGCCAGGGAAGGGCGACCGTCCAGGGCCCGCTCGAGGTCGGTCAGGCGTGCCGCCCAGTCGACGCGAGCGCTGCGTCGGTAGCGAAGGAACCCGCGGGCGACGTCGATCGCCCCGAGCATCGCCCGGACGAACATCAGCCCGACGATCGAGAGCACATAGACCGCTCCGAGCATCGCGTCGACGAACGGGAGGACGAACACGAGCCCGACCGCGGTGAAGCTGATCGCCGCCGGCAGGGCTTCGAAGAATCGGTACAGCCGGGTACGCGGGCCCATCGGCAGCTCGAGGCCGGAGGGCGGTGGTGCCGTCGGCTCGAACGAGAAGGCTCCCCTGCCGGAGCTCCGAGGACCGGGTGGTGACGGCCGGAGCGGTTGAGGAAGTGGGTGGCCGGAGGTTGGCGATTCGACGGAGGTGACTGGTTCGCGGTTCGCTCTCACTCTCTCGATCCTGGGTGCCCCGGCTGGACAGCTGTTTGTCGGCAGATGCAGGTCAGGTGAATATTTCGTGCCGACGACCGGGGCTCCAGCATGTGCTGTGAATGGTCGTTGGCCAGGAGAATGATCGGCACTCGGGGGTAGAGTCGCTTCATGACATTTGCAGTCCGCCCCGCAGTCATTGCCGACGTCGCCGGAATGGCGCGCGTCCACGTCGACACCTGGAGTGAGACCTACCGCGGGATCATGCCCGACGAACTCCTCGATGCTCCGGACCTCGTCGATCGACGCGGACAGATGTGGACGCAGATCCTCGACGAGGCTGCTCCGTCGAAGTACACCTGCGCCGTCGCCGAATCCGATGGCCGGATCGTCGGCATTGCAATGTGCGGACCGCCGGAAACCGACGGAAGCGTCGAAGACCGGCATCTCTACGTTCTCTACGCCTATCGAGCCATGCACGGCACGGGCGTCGGCCAGGATCTCTTCGACGCCGTCGTCGATCCGTCCGTGACGACGGCGCTATGGGTGGCGGATCCGAATCCCCGCGCGCAGGCGTTCTATTCGAAGAACGGGTTCGTCCCCGACGGCACGGTCAAGACCGACGAGTACGACGGGGTGCGCGAGGTGCGGATGGTGCGGCAGGCCAGGGGCGACTGACGCCCAATCAGGTCCAGAGGACCTTGTCCTGTGCGCCCAGTGTCCCACCGGCACCGAGGTGACCGAGCATGAGTGCCCCATCCAATGGTCCGCCTGCGGGCTCGACGATGGTGATGGTCGGATCCAGTCGTGCGGCTTCGGCGCGGAATCCCTCGACGAGGTGATCGCCGGCGGCCGCGACTCCCCCGGTGAGAGCGATGCGGGTCGCGGAGTTGGAAGTGGGAAAGGCCTCGGTGGCTACCGTTGACGAGTCAGTGTCAGTTCGCACGGAACGAGCTGCGGCGAGCGCGCTGCGGGCCGCTTCCTGACCAGCTTCACGGAGCAGGTCGGCAGATGCTGTGTCGCCGGCCCGGGCACAATCAGCGACGTCAACGGCGATTTCGGCGAGGAGTCCGGCCCGGTCGCTGCGGGTATAGAACTGTGCCGGCCACGAGGCGGGTGGGCCGAAGCGTCGGGTGGCTGCCTCGAGCAAAGCACGGCCGTGTTCGTCGATTCCGTCTTGAGTGCGCAAAGCGAGTTCGAGACCATGACGTCCCAGCCACGCTCCTCCCCCGCGATCGCCGAAGAGGTGTCCCCAGCCATCGGCTCGTGACCAGTCTGCTGTCCATTTGCCGTCAGCGTCCGGACCCGGATGGGCGATGGCGATCGCCCCGGTGCCGAGCACACTGATCGCCCCACCGGCCCCACCGAGAGCACCGAGGTGGGCGGTCACGGCATCGATCGCGGCGACTGCGGGCACCCCGACCTCGCCGGAGATCTCGGCGAGAACGTCGGACGGATCCTCAGCGAGGGAGGCGATGCCGGTCGCACCGATTCCGATGCTGCTGACCTCGGGGAAACGTTCGGGCCAGGTCTCCGCGGCCGTTCTCACTAGTTCGCGGACGACGTGAAGGACGTTGCTGCCGCTCGGCCCGATCTCGATCCGCGGGCCGGTGAGTTGGTCGATGATGCGTGGGACGAAGCCCCCGCCGTCAGCGATGCCCGGTCTGCTAACGGCATTGCCACGATGGTCAGTTGCATCGCCAACGTCACCGAGCGCGGCTCGGCTGCCGGTGCCGCCGATGTCGATGCCGAGGATCAGGGTCATGCGCCCACGGTACCCGGGCCGGAACCTTCCGAGTCCGTACCGTCGTCCGAGCCGACCGGTTTCTTCGTCCCGACAAGCTCGGCGATCGCGGCCCTGACCGAACCGTCATGGGCCTCCAGGGTCGACCCGGCCAGGGCGGGGGCCGCCTCGGTGAAGGAGACGACGATAGCGGTCTTGAGATCGCCATCGCAGCTCTCGAGCAGAGCCCGCGCGTCGGCGTCTCCCAGGTCAGCGGCCTCGCGGAGGATGCGCACAGTGCGCTCGCGCAGCTTCGCGTTCGTCGCGACGACGGAGACCATGAGGTTGTCCCAGGTCCGGCCGAGAGCGACCATGAGCGCGGTCGAGAACCCGTTGAGGGTGAGCTTCTGGGCGGTGCCGGCCTTGAGCCTAGTCGATCCGGTGATCACTTCGGGGCCGGTGTCGAGCACGATGTGGTCATCGGCTTTCTCCGCCAGAGAGGCGTACGGGTTGTTCGAGATGAGCACAGCGTGGGCGCCGTTGGCCCGCGCCGCGTCGAGCGCCCCGCCGACGTACGGGGTCGACCCGCTCGCGGCGATGCCGATGGCCACATCGTCGGGTCCGAGCTCGGCACCGGCCGCGGTTCCGTCGGCCCCGGAGTCCTCGGCGTTCTCCACCGCATTGACCAATGCCGCCTGACCACCGGCGATATGCCCGATGACCCGGCCCGGTTCGAGGTTGAACGTCGGCAGGAGCTCGCTCGCATCGAGGACGCCCAGCCTCCCCGAGGTGCCTGCGCCGAAGTAGTGGACGCGGCCGCCTCGGCGCATGCGGTCAGCGGCAATGTCGACGAGTTCGGCCAGCTGCGGCAGGGCTGCGGCCACCGCGTCGATGACGGCGTGGTCTTCGGCGTTGAGGACCTTGAGCACCCCGAGGGTGTCGAGGTCGTCGAGGCCGGAGCTAGCCGGATTGCGCTGCTCGGTCGGCGACAGCGGCCGGCCGGCCGGCGGTGCCGTTTCAGACGTCGGCGGGTTCGGTTCCGACGTCGGCGAGGTCGGGCGGGCTGAGCCCGGCTGGGAGGAGGTCATGGACGGGGGCTTCCTTCCGCCTCGGCGATGGTGGGCTCTTCGACTGTGGTCTTGTGGCGCAGACCCAGCAGGCCGCCGACGATGAAGGTGACGATGACGCCGAGCAGCGGGTACCACTGCCACGCCACCCACACTTCGCCGGTGACGTACTTCTCCATGACGAAGAAGAACGCGTTGACGGCCACGGCCAGGGCGAAGGCGATGTTCGCGTCGACGGCCCTAGCCCGCTTGTTGACGATGCCGAAGACGAACGCGCCAAGCAGACCGCCGTACGTGATACCGGCGATGCCGAGAGCCAGGATGACGATGTTGCCGGAGTCGGATTCGAAGACCGTGGCCGGCAGGATGAACGCGATCCCCCAGCCGATCGTCGCCCAGCGGCCGACCCTGAATCCCTGTTCGTCGGTCATCGGGGTGCGCTTGAGCTTCGCGTAGACGTCGTTGACCGTCGAGGACGACAGGGCCGACAGCGACGACGACAGCGTCGACATCGCGGCGGCGAGGATGCCGGCCAGCAGCAGTCCGGAGATTCCCGTGGGCAGGCCCTCGATGATGAACAGCGGGAAGATCTCGTCGTCGCGGGTCAGCCCGAGGTCGGCAGGCAGCGCGTGATCGTAGTACGCCCAGAGAGCCAGGCCGACGGCGAGGAAGATCGCGAACTGGACGACCACGACGAATCCGGAGGTGATGAGGGCCTTCTGTGCCTCGAGCTTCGACCGGCACGACAGCAGGCGCTGAACGATGAGCTGATCGGAACCGTGGGAGGCCATCGCGAACACGGCGCCGCCGAGCACCGACGGGATGAACGAGGTGTCCGCAGAGATCGGGTTGCCCTCGAAGACGAAGATGTTCGTCTTTCCGGCCTCGACCGCCTCGGCGAGCCATCCGCCGCCGATCGATGCGGAGATGATGATGATCGCGAGAATCCCGCCGAGGACGTAGAGGATCATCTGCGCGACATCGACCCAGACGACGGCCTTGATGCCGCCGATGAACGTGTACACGATCGTCACAAGCGAGAGGACGACGATGATGACGAAGTAGTTCGTGTGGATGCCGAGCCCGTCGAGGATGACCTTGAGCGGGATGGCCGCGGCGAGCACGCGGATGCCGTCGGCGAGCAGTCGGGTGAAGAGGAAGGTCACGCCGGCCGTGGTCTGCGTCGACTGGCCGAAACGTTTGCCCAGGTAGGCGTACGCGGTGATCATCTCACCGTCGTAGTAGCGCGGCAGCATGAAGTAGGCGACGATGACGCGGCCGAGGATGTAGCCGAGTCCGAGCTGCAGGTAGTTGAGGTCGCCGAGGTAGCTCATGACGGGGATGCCGATGACGGTGAGCGCGCTCGTCTCGGTGGCGACGACGGACAGGCAGACGGCCCACCACGGCAGGTCGCGCCCGCCGAGGAAGTAGCCCTTGAGGCTGCTCTGCTTGCCGCTCAGTGCCAGTCCCAGCCACGCCGTTGCGACGAGATAGGCGATGATCACCAGGAGGTCGATGATCTGCATTGGTCTCTCCTTGTTGGGGGTGTGGAGTGTGTCGGTTGATCGGTGGTCAGGAGGTGCGTTCGTTTGTGTGGCCGGGCGGGCGTTGCCGGTGGCGGCCGCGGTTCAGTCGGCCAGTCTCAGTCACTCAGTCTCAGCCGGGTGGGACGTCGGTGGAGGGGTTCGGGCAGACGGAGCGGTCCGTCACCGGGAGTGAATCGACCCGCGATGCGCGGTCCGATCGCCCCGGTCAGACTGGGCTGAGTGCCGTCGAGTCCGTGCCAGCTCAGCCACCCGAGGAGCGCCATGAGCAGCGCTTCCTTGCTGCCTTCCGGCAGCCCGAAGGCCTCATCCGTGCTCGTGAGGACGATGCCCTCGCCCAGTTCCTCGCCGAGGCGGCGCATCAGCTCCGGATTCCTCGTCCCACCTCCCGAGGCGATGACGGTGGTGACGTCGTGACGGCGGGCCGCCTCGGCGATGGTGCGCGCGGTCAGCGCGGTGACCGTGGCGATCTGATCATGCTCGCCGAGGTGGGGGTGGGGTTCGAGGTATGAGTCGAGGTAGGCGGCGTGGAAGAGTTCCTTGCCCGTCGATTTCGGGGCGGGCCGTGCGTAGAAGGGTTCGGTGAGGAGCTCGGTGAGCAGGTCCTCGTCGACGGTGCCGGCTGCTCCGAGCGCGCCGTCGCTGTCGTAGCTCTGCCGACCGTCGGTGATGCGGCGGGCGAGGATGTCGATGAGGGCGTTGGCCGGGCCGGTGTCGAAAGCGATGGGATCGTGGCCTGGTTCGATGACGGTGATGTTCGCGATTCCGCCGAGGTTGAGCACCGCGGTCGGCGCCTCGGCGTCGGAGAGCAGGAGGGAGTCGAGCAGCCCGACGAGCGGGGCACCCTGTCCCCCTGCGGCGACATCGCGGGAGCGGACATCGGAGATCACGGGCGCACCGAGTCGTTCTGCGATGAAGGCCGGCTGTCCCAGCTGGAGGGTCGAAGTGACCTGCCCGTCGGTGATGTCGTGGCGGACGGTCTGTCCGTGGGAGACGACGAGGTCAGGGGTCAGGTCGTGGTCGGCGCAGAGTTCGGACAGGGCGTCGGCGCAGAATCGGCCGAGCCGGGCGTCGACGCTGCTGACCAGTGACAACGGCAGATCTGCCGGTTCGAGAAGGCGAAGGATGTCGGCGGAGAGCCGGTCATCGAACGGGGTTTCGCGTTCGGCGAGGATCCGCACGGTCAGGGTGGTGGGGTCGGCGCCGACGAGGTCGAAGCTGGGGGTGGGTTCCGTGTCGCTGATGGGGTCGGGTCGGAACTCGGCGATGACGAGGTCGAGACCGTCGGCGGAGGTTCCGGTCATGAGTCCGGCGATGATCATGGCTGCACTCCCCCAGTGTGGTCGGTGACGGTGGAGGGAGCGGTGCCGGTGGGGGCGGCCTCGGATGCGGCCGGAGCGGGGACGGTGAGTTCGGTGCGGACCTTGTAACGGTCGCCTCGGTAGACGGAGCGGACGAACTCGAAGGGGCAGTCATCGGCACCGCGGGATATGCGTTCGAACAGCAGGGCGGGTGAGAGTTCTTCGACGCCGAGGTGTTGAGCTTCGCCGGCGTCGAGGAGGGTGGGCTCGATCGTCTGCACACTGTGGTTGAGGCGGATGCCGAAGTTCCGGCGCAGCAGATCGTAGAAGGACTGGTCCTCGAGGTCACCTGGACTCAGCCCCGGGACGAGAGCCGAGGGGACGTGGAGTTCTTCGAGAGCGATCGGTTCGTCATCGGCCAGGCGCAGACGCAGGATCGCGATGACGTCGTCGTCTTCGGCAATATGGAGTCGACGAGCGATGTGCGCGCCCGCCTCGGCGACGTCGAAGCTGAGGATATGAGACCCGGGACGCATTCCGCGGGCGAGCATATCCTCGGTGAAGGAGCTCGCGGCCAGCGGTTGGTCGAGTTTCGGCCCGAGTGCGAAGACACCCGTGCCGTGCCGCCTGCGGACCATGCCCTTGGCGACGAGTTCGTCGATGGCGCGGCGCAGGGTCATCCGCGAGATGCCGAGCGTCTCGGCGAGCTGCCGTTCCGGAGGGAACTGCTCACCGGCGGCCATGTCCTCGAGACGGTCGAGGAGCTGGTCACGGATGGCATGGAATTTCGTCACACCACCATTGAGGCACAGGACACACTGCGAAATCAAGACCACTGGTCTATTTTGTGATGGCTGGACCCTCGGTCGGCGTTTCACTCGTGCCGTCGATCAAGCGCTCGCTCACTTTCAAGCGCTCCCTTCCCTCGATCAAGCGGGGCCGCGAATATGGCGTCGTCGACCACGACATATCTGCGCCCCGGCTTGAACGGCGGAGACCGGGCGGGCGGTCAGAGGCCGGGCAGGCGGAGGCCGGGCGGGCTGAGACCGGGCGAGCGGAGACCCGTCAGACGAAGAGCAGTGAGAGCAGGAAGGCGAAGATCAGCCCGAAGACGCTGACCAGGGTCTGGACCATCATGTGAGTCTTCGTCGCCTGACCGATCGTCATGCCGAAGCTCTCCTTGACGAACCAGAATCCCGCATGGTTGACCCAGTTCAGACCGATCGATCCCGAGCCGATCGCAATGACGACCAGAGACACGTATGCCCCCGAGTGATCACCGATGAGAGGGGCGACGATGCCGGTGGCCGAGGTGATTCCGACGGTCGCCGATCCGGTGGCGAACGACAGCAGGATGCCGATGAACCAGCCGAGCAGGATGAGGTTCATCTCCAGATGAGAGGTCGCGCCGACGACGGCGTCGCCGATGCCCGAGTCCTTGAGCACCTCGTTGAAGGCACCACCGCCGCCGATGATGAGGATGACTCCGGCAATCGACTTGAGGCTGTCGCCGAAGGAACTGCGGATCCGCTCACCGCCCATTCCCGAGGTCCATCCGAGTGCGATGGCGGCGAAGACGACTCCGGCCAGCATGGCGATGATCGGGTTGCCGATCACCTCGGCGATGGGTTCGAACGAGGACTCCGGCGCCACGAGCTGAACGACGGTGTGCACGAGCATGAGCACGACGGGGACGAGGACGGTGACGAAGGCGAGCCAGACCGGAATCGTTCGCAGTTCCTTCTGGTCCACCTCGGCGCGGGCTCCGGTGTACTGGTCGATGAGGTCAGCGGTCGGTTCGAGTTTGACCCGTGGGGCGATCCAGCGGGCGTAGACCGGGCCGGCGAGGATGACAGTGGGAATCGCACAGACCAGGCCGAGGCCGATGGTCATTCCGACGTTCGCGTCGAGTCCGGACACGGCGATGAGCGGACCCGGATGGGGCGGAACCATGCCGTGGAGGCAGGCGAGCGCGGCGATCGCGGGAACGAGGATGCGCAGGTACCACAGCTTCTTCTGCCCGGTCTTCTTCTCCAGCTGCGAGGCGACCGCGTAGATGACCGGGATGAGGACGACGAGGCCGACCTCGAAGAACATCGGGATGCCGATGATGAAGGCGACACCCGTCATGATCCACGGAGCGGCCTTCGGCGAGGAGTGCTCGATGACGAGGTTCGCGATCCGTTGGATGGCGCCGCTGTCGGCCAGAAGCCGTCCGAGCATCGCTCCGAGGGCGACGACGACACCGGTCTCGCCGAGGGTATCGCCGGCTCCGGCGGCGATCGTCTCCGGAATCTTGGCGATCTCCTCACCGGCGGCCAGTGCCGTCACGGCGGAGGTGATGAGGAGAGCGAGGAACGGATGCAGCTTCGTCTTCCAGTTGATGAGGAGGATGAGAAGCGCGATCGACGCGAAGAGAAGCGTCACGAGGTATGCGGTTGAGCCAATCACTGGGGCAACGTTACGCCCCTGCCTGCTGGATCCGGGAACGAGGGGTTCGCACGCGAGGGGTTCACGTGGGAGGGAGAAGTCCCTAGCATGAAGCCATGACTGCATATACCGGACAGAAGCTGCTCGACGCACTCGACTCCCAAGGGCTCGGCGACTGGCAGGGGCTGCCGGACTGCATCGGCGCCCGGTTCCTCACCGGCGACTTCGCCACCGGGCTCGATCTCGTGGCCGAGATCGGGTCCCTCGCCGAGGCGGCCGGCCACCATCCCGATGTCACGCTCACTTTCCCCCACGTCGACATCCGCCTGACCAGCCACGACACCGGTGCCGTGACCGAACGCGACCTCAACCTCGCGGGACAGATCAGCGAGGCGGCCGCCTCGGCGGGGGTGAAGGCGGACCCGACCATCCCGGCACTGCTCGAGCTCGGCCTCGATACCGCAAATCAGGACGCCATCGCTCCGTTCTGGGCGGCGCTCCTGACCGGGGATGCGAGCAACGTCTCCGGACCCGATGTCGTCGATCCTGCCGGACAGATGCCGCTGCTGTGGTTCCAGGACTGCGAAGAACACGAGGTTCCGCACCAGCGTCTGCATGTCGACGTCTCCGTGCCGGCGGCGGTCGCGCCGGAGCGGATCAGGGCCGCGGTCGACGCCGGAGGCACGATCGTCGACGAGTCTCAGGCGCCGTCATTCACCGTCCTCGCCGACGCCGACGGCAATCGCGCCTGCGTGTGCACGCTGGCCGCTCGCCCGTAGGCTGGGATACGACCTCTTCCACCCAGTTCAGGGAGTCCGTGTGTACCTAGCCGCCGAGAACCGCTACAACTCGATGACCTTTCGCCCCGTCGGTCGATCCGGGCTCGTCCTGCCTGCGTTGTCACTGGGGCTGTGGCACAACTTCGGCGACGATGTCGCCTTCCAGAACCAGCGCGATATCGTCCGTCGCGCCTTCGACATGGGCATCACGCACTTCGACCTGGCGAACAACTACGGTCCTCCCCCGGGCTCGGCGGAGACGAATTTCGGCCGGTTGCTGCGCGAAGACCTCCGCCCCTACCGCGATGAGCTCATCATCTCGACGAAGGCCGGTTGGAACATGCATCCCGGCCCATATGGAGGTCCCGGCGGCAGCCGCAAATACCTTCTGGCCAGCCTCGATGCGTCACTGCGCCGACTCGGCCTCGACTATGTCGACATCTTCTACTCCCATCGTCCCGATGCTTCGACGCCTCTCGAGGAGACCATCGGCGCACTCGACACCGCCGTGCGCTCCGGTCGCGCGCTCTACGCCGGGATCTCCTCATACTCCGCCGCCGATACGGCCCGGGCCTCGCAGATCGCCCGCGATCTCGGCACTCCCCTGCTCATCCACCAGCCTTCGTACTCGATGATCAACCGGTGGATCGAAGATGATGAGCTCCTCGACACAACCGCTGACGAAGGGCTCGGTGTCATCTGCTTCTCCCCGCTGGCGCAGGGCCTGCTCACGGACAAGTACCTCGACGGAGTGCCCGAAGATTCGCGAGCGGGCAAGGCGAAGCCATCGTTCAAGGACGGGTTCCTAAGCGCCGACAACCTCGCCCGGATCCGCGGGCTCAACGACATCGCGGCCGCTCGCGGTCAGTCGTTGGCACAGCTCGCCCTGTCCTGGGCACTGCGGGATGGCCGAGTGTCCTCGCTGGTCATCGGGGCCAGCCGTGTCGAACAGCTCGAGCACAATGTCGCGGCTCTCGACGCGGCACCGTTGAGCGACGAAGAGCTCACGGCAATCGACGAATTCGCCATCGATTCCGGTGTCGATATCTGGGGAGACGCGCGACGCAGCACTGCCGAGTGAAGTCAGCGGCCCTCCGCAAGGCTCAAGTGTCGCAGTCTCACATCGCCTGCGCCGCCTCGAGCAGCCACCCGATCCGGTCGCTCCAAGCGGGCCGGAAAGCGTAGACGCAGGCGAGCCGAATGAGGGTGGCCCTCTCGTACACGCTCACCCTGGCGGGGTCGAACCCTCCCGCCGACGCGACCCGGGCGATCTCATCGATGACCACGGCCGCCTCGGCGGGGGTCCACAGACCCTGCTCGGTGCGCCACCGGGCATGCGCGCGGAGGTTTCCGAGGTCGAGCGCCCGTTCACCCCGGCACGCCGTATCCACGTCGAGCAGCCCCGGTCCGGAGATCGGATCCCACATGATCTGTTTGTCGTGTAGGTCCCGGTGGATGAGCCCGATCGATCCGTCCCTCGCCGAGGCGGTCTCGTCGTCGAGTTCGGCCGTGACCTCTGTGATGAGTTCGTCCACGTCGGCGAGCAGAGTCTCCCCTCGCGCAGTCCGCGTGGTCTCCAGCAGAGGACGGGCGCGCTCACGCCATAAGTGGAGCACTTCGACCTCGTCCGCAGCCCCATGAAACGGCATCGCGGTCGACAGTTTCGGCGCAGCCGCTGGCACGGTATTGGTCGGATGTGCCTTTGCCTGAGCCCAGGCGTCGAGGGACTCGGCCCAGGCACGTGACCACTCCTCGCCGAGCTCGGCTGGATCGTGGAGTTCGACCCCGGGCACCACGCTGAGCACAACGGTCGAAGAATCCGAACTGAGCACCTGCGGGAGGGCGAAACCGGGAAGGAACCCAACCGCTCGGCACTGTCCCGCGATGACGTCGGAGGCCTTTCCGTCGCGCACGCATTTGGCGAAGCTGCCGTCGCGCAGGCGGACGACGGCGCGTCTGCCCGGCCGATGGGAGACCAACCGGCCTCCGTCCTCGAGCAGCCCGGCGAGACCCGGCAGCTTCGGGTCACGGTCAGCGTCGAGGACCGTCACGCCGCGTTCGTCGAGATAGCCGACCCGGGTCCCCTGGCCAGGAAGAGAAGCCTCCCACGCGATTCGACTGTCTCCTGCGGGCCAGGCTCGACGCACGTTCCAGTCCTGTCCGCCGGTCGTGACTGCGTCAGGGATGTGCAGGGCCGCGCCCCACTTCGTCGCAGACTGTTTCGTCACGGTCTGCTTCGTCGCGATCTGCGTCGCCGCGGTCTGCTTCGTCACGGCTTGTTTCGTCACGGTCTGCTTCGTCCCGGTCATGGTGCGACCTCCGTCGTCGGGGCGTTCCCTTCCAGAGCGGTGCGCGCGAGGTCGATGATCCGCATCGTCTCGTCCCTCCAGGTCTCGGAGCAGCTGCGCCAGGGTTCGAGCGCGGCCACCAGGATCGCCCACGCCGTCCATGCGCCCAGGTCGGTCTCCTCGCCGCCGGCGGAACGGTAGCCGTCGATGAAGGGGTGCTCGAGCTCGTGCAACCGGGAATCGACGCGGCAGGCCGCGATCCATCGCCCCAGATCCATCCCGATCGGCCCGTACCCGGACCGGTCGAGGTCGATGATCCGGCACTCGGAATTCGCCAGAAGCACCTGGTCGGGGCTGAGGTCCCCGTGGATCTCCCGCAGTTCCCGCTTCGGCCCGAGGCCTCGATTCGGTCCGAGTCGTCGGCTCAGTTCGGAGAGCAGTCCGACGATGTCAGTCTCTCGTTCCGGGAGCAGACGAACCAGCGACCGGCTGGTGGTCTCGAGTTGGTCGAGCGGAGAGTCGAGCGCGCGTCCGTCCTCCCCCGCCGAAGCGCCAACTTTGTCTGCCTGCACGCCCGCGGATTCTCCCGGATCGCCTTCGTCGTCCGGCAGTGCACGTGTATCAGACACACCGCCTCTGTGCAGTTCGGCGATGATCACGCCGACTTCCTCGGCGACATTCGGATCCGGTCGATCGCTCAGGTCACCGGTCCCCCACCACGGCGAACGTGTGGCGGTGTCACGTCCGCCGACGAACTCGACCGGCAGGCTGGGAAGCTCCGCTCGCTGCCAACGGTCGGCTGCCTCGGCGAGGTGGATCTGGGAGTCGGCGGCGATCCGCACGAATTCCGGCGCCCCATCGGCCGGGGTGTGCTTGAGCAGCAGCCGCCTGGCGGGGTTGTATCCGATGATCCGCAGATCCCCGCCGAGGTGGTCGAGTGTCCGTGCGACATGCTTGCCGATCCTGGGGTCGGCCAGCACTCCGCCGGTGACCAGCACGGCACCGGTCGCACCCGCCGAACGCGGGTCGGCAGCCTCGTGGACGACCAGCTCCTGCCCGTGCCGAGCGGCCCGCCGCCGAGCATTGGCGAGCTTGTCCGGGCTCGTCAAAACCGCGGTGAATCCCCAACCATCGAATTCGCCGAGGCGGCTGGGCTCCTCTCGCTGCCATGCGACGATGGCGCTCTTCCCCGGTTTGACACGGACACGGCGAGGACGAACCGCGAAGCCGAGGCGTCGGGAGAGCTCGTCTGCCGATCGCAGTTCGTCGATATAGGGCAACAGGGCGAATCTCGTGTCCACGAAGTCGTTCACCGGGTCGGAAATCGATGCGGTCATGATGAGGCTCCTGCATAGGTGGGGGCGCTGCCGACGGTGGGCGGTTCGGACGGACGTGGTCCCGCGACCGTGGACGGCTCCGCCCCCATCGTTCGCCCCGGCACGCTGTCGGCTTCGTCGGCCTGCGAACGGATCCACCGGGAGAAGCGCGAGTCCGCAGCCGCAGCCAGCTCGCTCGGTGTTCCGTCCTCGACGACCCGACCGTCCTCGAGCCACACCACACGGTCGAGTCCGCGGATCATCGCCACGTCGTGGCTGATGACGATGCTCGTCCGGCCCGTCGTCAGCGCGGACACTGAATCGGCCACCTCGGCGCGAGTCTGCGGATCGAGCCCTGTCGTCGCTTCGTCGAAGACGACGACCGGGGCGTCGCGGACGAGGGCGCGAGCGATGGCCAGCCGCTGCCGCTGCCCACCCGAAAGCGTGTCCCCTCGGTTGCCGAGCTCGGTGTCGTAGCCGTCGGGAAGAGAGCGGATGAACGCATCGGCACGGGCCGCACGGGCGGCGGCGACCACCTCGGCGTCGGTGGCATCGAGCCGACCGTAGCGAATGTTCTCGCGCACGCTCGCGGCGAAGAGCACGGACTCCTGGAGAAGGACCGACACGTTCTGCCGCAGGGAGGCGCGAGTGACGTTGTGGGTGTCGTAGCCGTCGAGGTAGATCGACCCGGAGTCCGGCTGCGACAACCGCAGCAGGTAGCTCATCAGGGTCGATTTTCCGGCCCCGGAGGCCCCGAGGATCCCGACCTTCTGTCCAGCCGGAATGAGCAGGTCCAGCTCGTCGAACAGCGGCCTGCCATGCCCATCGGCCGAGGTGATGCGGTTGAAGACGACGTCGCCGCAGACCGGGCCCATGGACACTGAGTCGGGGGCGTCGGCGATCTCGACGGGTTCGTCGAGGAGGTCGGCGATCCTCTCCCCCGAGGCGGCCGCGCGAGCGATCCGGCCGGTGTATTTGGCCATGTCCCGCAGCGGCTTCATCGCGATCTTCAAGTAGAGGAGGAAGAGGACGAGGTCGCCCGGAGACATCGCCCCGCGCAGCACCTGCCACCCGCCGAAGGCGAGAACGAGAGCCTGCGAGATGCCGACGAGAACATCCGTGGAGCGCTCGAGCCCGGCCGCCAGACGGCGTGCCCGCACCCCGGCCCTGAGTGCGCGTTCGTTGCCGTCGGCGAAGTCGCGGGCCACGGTCTTCTCGAGTCCGTAGGCCTGGACGACGCGGATGGCACCGAGCGCCTCGGCGGCGGATCCGACCAGTCGGCCCTCACCCTTGCGCGTGGACCGGGAGGCCTTCGTGATCTTCGGGGTCGCCACCTTCGACAGCAGGCCGTAGACCGCCGCCGTGACGAGCACGATGGCGCTGAGCACGGGGTCGAGGACGACCATGACGACGAGTAGGACGGCGAGCGTGATGACATTGCCGACCAGGGGCAGCCCGGCGGTGACGGCGACTTCCTGCAGCCGTCCGATGTCGCCGACGAGTCGCTGTGAGGTGTCTCCGATCGAGGCCTTCGAGTGGTAGCGCAGCGACAGGGACTGGACGTGATCGAACACCCGTGAGCGCAGCTGGGTGGCGACACGGGCGCCGACGAGAGCGAAGCAGATCGTCGAGGCGTAGTTCGCCGCGGCCCGTCCGCCGACGATGACGGCCAGGCCGATGGCCACGACTGCAAGGGTCGTACCCACTCCGGCGTCGAGGCCGAACGTCGGGGCGATCTGGGCGCCCAGGGCCGCGGTGACGGCGTCGACGGCGATCTTGATCGGCCACGGTTCGAGAATGCGGAAGACGACGTCGGCCAGCAGTGCGGCCATCCCGCCGATGATCAGCCACGTGTGCCGACGCAGGTGCGGGCGGATGATCCGCAGGGTCCGCCGCAGCGCGGACGCCGTGAGCTTCTTGCCGCTCATGAGATCACCGCCGAGGCGGGGCGCCGTCCCGATACGGACGTTTCCTCGCAGATAGGTGCGGCATCGGTTTCTCCGGCAGCTGTGTCGCCGGCGGTTCCCGTCACCGGTGCGAGGATCTGCTGACACCGGCGCATCCAGGAATGGCTGGTCAGGGCCTCTGCGCGGGCGCGTGCTCCCATCCTCGCGCGCAGTTCGCCGTCGTCGATGAGTCTCTGCAGTGCGCGGGCGAGGTCCGCGGGGTCGGCCGGGTCGGTGAGGATCGCGGCTCCGGTTCCTGCGAGCACGCCGGGGATCGAACCGACGCTCGATGCAACGACGGGCAGTCCGGCGGCCAGGTATTCGTAGACCTTCAAAGGGGAGAAGTAGTTCTCCCCTGCCGGGTACGGGGCGACAGCGATATCGAATTCGCGCAGCGCCTCCGGCACGGCTTCGGGTGCCAGAGCACCGTGGAAACGCACACGCCCATCCAACCCGAGCGTACGCACCTGATTCTCCAGCGCCTCGGATTCGGGGCCATGGCCGACGATGTCGACACGGAAGTCCCCGACCAGTCCGGCGCAGGCGGCGATGAGCCGATCCGTGCCGTGCCAGGGTTTGAGCGTGCCGACGAACCCGATCCGCACCGGACCGTGAACACTCGGAGGTCCCCCACCGGGGCGGTCCTCCCGTATCGAGCGACCGCTGGGCGACCCGCATCCTTCCCCGCCGAGGCTGTCGTGATCTGGCCGTGGAGTGATCCGTTCCGTGTTCACTCCGTTCGGGACGACGCTGACGTCGCCGAGGCCGGGATAGTCGGTGCGGACCCAGTCGGCGACGAGTTCGCTCACGCACACGATGCGTGCGGCTCCGGCGAAACTTGCCGCCGTGGCACGGGCGGCGTGTTCGGCGTGGACGAGTCCGCGATGGGTCCGCTGCTCCTCCAGCAGAGGCGCATTGACCTCCATGATCAAAGGCACGTCGAGGCGCTGGCTGATCCGGGCACCGGCCGTGGAGAACAGAGAATACCGTTCGTAGACGAGGTCGAATCCCTGCCCCGAGGCGGCCACCGTGTCCGTGACCAGGTCGGCGAGCATGTCGGAGAGTCGCAACAGTACGATCTCACGCTGGGAGCGGTCAAGACCACGGGGCACCTCGAGGCGGGTGACATCGAGGTCGGCGAGGTCGGAGGGCACGTCGTCATCGGTGCGGGTGCAGAAGACGCTGACCTCATGGCCGAGTGTTCGGAAGGTTCGCACGACCTCCTGGACGTGGACGCTGGCACCTTTCGTGCCGAAGACTCCGATGCCGGGGTCGAGAAGGACATAGGCGATTCTCATGACACTGACTCCATTTCACGGACTGTCGGAACGGCAGGAACTGCCCCAGGCACCGCCGCAGCGTCGGCCAGGCTCGCGAGCTGCCCGGCCTGGACGCCCGAGTCGTGCAGGCGGCACACCCGGTCACGGGCGGCATCGGTGACGGCACGGATACCGGCGGGATCCGTGCGGAGGGCGGCGGCCACCTCGGCGATGGTGGAGGCGATGTTCGCCTCATCGGTACCGTCGACGAGCCACCCGGTCCGGCCATGGTCGATGACCTCTGGCACGGCGGTGACGGCCCCGGCGACGCAGGGAATTCCGGTGGCCATGCCCTCGAGCAGCACGGTGGGCAGGCCGTCGGCGTTGCCGTCGGTGCCGATGACGAACGGGGAGACGAGGATGTCATGGTCGGTGAGCATGTCGCGGACCTCGGCCTGGGTCAGCGCTCCGTGGAAGGTGACGAGGTCGTCGAGTCCGAGTGTGTGGGACCGGGTCCGCAGCTCCTCCTCGAGGGGGCCGGTGCCCACGAGGTCGAGACGGCAGCTCATGCCGTCGGCCCGGAGGCGGGCGAGCGCGTCGAGGAGGTGGGCGAATCCCTTCTTCTCGACGAGGCGGCCGACGGCCAGCAGCGAGGGCACCTCGCCCGTCGCGCCCTGCTTGGGCCGATACGGGAAGCGATCGATCTCGAGGCCGTTGCGCACGACGACGACCCGGTCGGCCAACTCGGGGCCGAGCACCCGCGACAGGTAGCGGCGATTGAAATCGCTGATCGCGATCACGTGGTCGGCGTCCGCGGTCTTGCGGGCCAGATCGGTGAGCACGACATCCTCGTGGAAGATGTCCTTCGCATGCGTGGTGAAGGAGTAGGGAATCCCCGTCAGCGCCGAGGCGGCCCGAGTCACGGTCGTCGACACCGACGCGAAGTGCGCGTGCAGGTGGGTGACCTCGTGGTCGAGGGCCAACCGGGCGAGGGTGAGAGCTTGGATCGCATCATCGTGGCCCAGTTCCATAAGTTCGCCGAGGTGGTCCGACACTGCCGCGGCCACGCGCGGTTCCGCTGCCGCCTCGGCGAAGGACTGCCAGAAGCTGCGGGCGCTCGAGGGCCGGTCGATGTGGATGACCTCGGCGCGGACGCGAGCGAGTTCGGGATGGAAGCGGGTGTCCGTGCTGGGGCGCAGGGAGAAGATGACGAGGTCCTCTCCGGCGGCTTCACGCGCGAGGATCTCGGAGACGATGAAGGTCTCGGAGAACCGCGGGTACATCTTGAGCACGTAGGCGCGGCGGCCGAGATGTCTTTCCGGTCGAGCGGTCGGGGCTGCCGGTGGACGCGGTGCCGGTGTTGAAGGGTTTGGTGTCTGTTCAGACAGCATGGCTGGTCTCCTCCAGGGTGATGGGCAGACGGGCGGACGGTGCTGTGCCGGCGGCTGCAGTCGCCGTCGGCGCTGTTGACGCCGGTGCGGTTGTCGCCGGTGCGGTTGTCGGCGTCGGTGCGGTTGCGGATCCGAATGCCGTTGCCTCGGCGCGGACATCAGCGATGAGTTCGGCTGCCAGGCGGGGAACGGTGGCCAATCCGGTGAGATCGATTTGGGAACGGTCTGCGGGTCGCCCGACCCGGTCGGCGAACCATTCGCTGAGAACATCGGCGTCGAGGCTGTCGATTGTCAGAGCGTCGACCGCTCCGGCAGCAGCGAGGGCGAATGCCCGCCTGGGCTGTTCGGCCCGGTGTCCCTTGCGGGGGACGACGAGCGCGGGGGTATCGGTGGCCATGAGTTCGGCCAGAGTGTTGTACCCGCCCATGCACACGACAGCGTCGGCGGCGGCGACGAGTCCTGGGATGTCGTCGCAGTGACGGATGACTGTGGTGGCCGCACCGGCACGGGCACGCAGTCGTTCGAACTCCTCGGTGTCCATCTGCGGACCGGTGACGACGAGGTGACGGTGGCCATCGGGCGGTTCGGCGTCCACTGCGATCGAGGCGAGGCTGCCGCCGTCGGATCCCCCGCCGAGGCAGGTGAGGACGAAGGGCCGGGTTCTGCCCCCTGCCGTCTCGACGTCTGCCGTCACGACACCCGCAGCCACGGTGCCTGCCGGCAGGACACCACCGTCATCGGGGCGGTCCCGTGACAGGTAGCCGGTGGTCACGGCCTTGGCCGCCAGGGTCGCGGGCACTTCGCCGGTGGACCGGGGATCGTAGACGTCCGGGTCACCGTAGATCCAGACTTCGTCGAAGGATTCGGCCACTCGTGCAGGCCCTCCGACCTTCTCCCATTCGACAGCGATGACGGACGGGGTGTCGAGGACTTCGCGCAGCCCGAGGACCGTACGGCAGCCGTAATCGCGGACCTGGTCGATGGCGTCGGCGAGCTCGCCGCCGATGCCGAAGGGGTGCCGGTCGACGATGAAGAGCTCAGGTCGCTGCTGGTCGAGGATCGCCGAGATCGCCGCCGCTCGCAGTGCCCGCAGGCCCTGCATCGAGGAGGCGAGTGCCCGTGGGACGTAACCGCCGGGGGCGGGGGTGACTCCGGGCAGGATCACCCAGTCCCACCCATCCGGCAGGTCGAATCGCGTGGCCTCAGGACTGCTGGCGATGAGCAGACCGGAGACCTCCCGGCCGGTCAGTGCCGGCAGGTCTCGGGCCAGAGCGAAGGCCAGCGCCCTGTTGCGGCGGATGTGGCCCAGTCCCAGCGAGTCGTGGGAGAACAGTGCGATTCTCAATCGTCGTCTCATACATCTCAGCTTGTCGGCTGTGATTAAGATGAGATTAAGACGCGGATGAGAAAGATCTTAGGTTCAGTCCACGCGGTATCCGAAGCCGCGCACCGTGGTGACGAAATCAGAGCCGAGCTTCTTGCGCAGGTAACCGACATAGACGTCGACGACGTTCGAGCCGGGGTCGAAGTCGAATCCCCACACGTGGGAGAGCAGCTGTTCGCGGGAGAGGACGTTACCTCTGTTGCGCAGCAGGATCTCGGCCAGGGACAGTTCCCGAGCCGAGAGGTCGACGAGACGGTCTCTGACCCACACCTGCCTTTTGAGCAGATCGATGCGCACCTCATCGCGGATGAGCTCCGTGACCTCCTGCTCCTGCGGGCTCTCCTTGAGCCGCAGACGGACGCGAGCCAGCAGCTCCGCGAATCGGAAGGGCTTGATCATATAGTCGACCGCCCCGGACTCGAGAGCGTAGATCGTGTCGTCCGGGTTGTCCCGGGCGGTGAGCACGAGCACCGGCAGTTCGGGTCGCCGTTCACGCAGCTGCCCGAGCACGGTGAAACCGTCGAGGACGGGCAGACCGATGTCGAGGATGACGAGCGCGAAGTCGCCCGTCATTGCCAGGTCTCGCCCGGTGAGGCCGTCGGCGGCGGTCTGCGGACTGAACCCGGCGGCGGTCAGGCCCTTCGAGATGAAGGCGGAGATCCGCGCCTCGTCCTCGATCACGAGAATGCTCTTCACTTCTGTCCTTTCGGCAGGATCATGCGGAACTGTGCACCGATGGCGGTCCGGTCGAGCACGACCGTGCCTCCGTGCGCCTCGGCGATGGCGGAGATGATCGACAGGCCCAACCCGAACCCGGCTCCGTCGGTCGACCCACGGCAGAAACGGTCGAAGATATCCTCGGCGATCTCGTCGGGCACCCCCTTGCCTTCGTCGCGAACCCAGACGTGCACGGAATCGGAGTCGTCCCGGGCACCGAAGACGATCTTCTGACCGTGCTCGGTGTGTTCGACGGCATTGGACGCCAGCTGCAGAAGCGCCTGCGTCAGGCGTTGTCGATCCCCGCGGAAACTCAGCGATTCGGGTACGTCGAGGCCCCATTCCCGGTCTCCCAGTCCTTTGGCCTTCGCCAGGGAATCGGACACGACCCCGCTGAGGTCCACCTCGGCGAAACGCACGAAATCAGGGCGGCGGGCACGAGCCAGCAGGAGCAGCTCCTCGACGAGGCGACCCATCCGATCCGTCTCATCGAGCAGCATCGCCCGGGTCTCCTCGACATCGCCGACGTCCTCTGCGTTCATCGTCTCGAGGTGACCGCCGAGAATGGTCAGTGGCGTGCGCAGCTCGTGCCCGACGTCGTCGAGGAAGCGCCGCTGAGCTTCGAAAGCCGCCTCGAGGCGATCGAGCATCTCGTTGAAGGTGTGCCCGAGTTCGGCAATGTCGTCATGGCCCTTCGTCTCCAGACGACTGCTGAGATCACCGCCGGAGATCGACTGCGCGGTCTGCCTCAGCTCGGTCACCGGTGACAGCAGCCGGCGCGCCAGAAGTGAGGAGAGTCCGGCGATGAGCAGAGTGGCGGCGAGCGCGACGACGACATAGATCTGCATGATCTGCACGAGGTCGGCATGGCTGGCCGAGACGTTGTGGACGACGACGAAGGCTCCCGCCCCGTTCGTCGCGGCCGCTCCGCCCGCCACCTCGCCGACGCCCTTCGTCCGGGACGTCGAATCGGTGGGCGCGGTCTGGGTGTCCGTGGCCGTGCCCGCTCCCGCCTCGGTGCCGGCGATGGGCAGGACGAAGCCTTCGTATTCGACGTCACCGACGGTCAGGCGGATCTCCCCGCCTTTCTCGGCCGCCCCGGCTACGGCCTTCTCGAAGTCGCTCGAACTGCCGAGGAGGTCCTTCGGCTCACCCTGATAGAGCACGCGGCCGTCGGTGAGGAACGCGAACAGCACCTCGTCCTCGTCCGGCCTGTTCTGGGCGAGGAAATTGCTGAGGATCTCATCGACGGAGGCGAATGGTCTGCCGGTCTGCGGATCGATCCCGTTCTCGGAGAACGTCCGCATCTCGTCGACCTCTTGGGACATCGAGGCGGTGGTCCGGCTGGAGACGTTGTTCGACTCCACGGTGTAGAGGATGAGGCCGACGATGGAGAGGGTGAGCACGGACAGTGCGGCAACGGTGATGGTCAACCGGTTCTGAACGGTCAGCCCGACGCGCCGTTCAGTCGTCATCGTCGTCCCCGTCATCGTCGCCGTCGTCCCGGTCATCATCGTCCCGGTCATCGTCGTCGCCGTCGTCGTCCCCGCCATCATCGTCGTCGGGGACTTCACGAGGCGGGTTGGGCACCGGTTCGTAGGAGTGCTCGATCTCATCAGGTTCTCGCGAATCCTCGCCTCCGGAGTCCGCAGCATCTGAGTCCTCGGCAGCGGAGGCGCCGGTGTCGGAGGCACCAGTCGAGTCTTCGTCGGCAGAGCTGTCAGCGTCTGCATCCGACGTCTTGGAGGTCTCCGTCGGTTCAGGGGTGACTTCCACCGGGCTGAGATCCGGCGGGTCCGCTTGAGTGGTGTTGCGCACGATGAGCACGGTCAGCAGTGCGAGCATGACAACGAGACCGGCCACAATCCAGCCGATGATCTTCGATCGTCCACCCATACCGTCCACATTGCCCAAGGCCTGCCGCAAAGTCGAGCCGGAGGCGATGAGAGTCTTCTTAGGTGGAGTGTTCGGGCGCCTGTGATACCGTAAGCGCCGACCGCCACGACGACCCGCAGGAGCCCACCGATGAGCGACGATCGCGCGGACCGCGACCAGGCTGAGCCCGTATCCGCAGACCCCTCATCGCCGATGCCCGAGTCCACCGAGCCCGACGATGGTTCCGCGCAGGCAGACGGTTCCGCAACCACTGAGCCGGATGTCAGCTCCGAAGCCGAGTCCAAGGAGAATCCGTGGGCGGCGATCAAACCCTGGCAGGGCAAGGCCCAAGGCCTCGACAAGCTGCTGCTGTTCATCATCATCGGCGTCCCACTCATCTACCTCGGCCTCATGCCGCTGCGACCGTGGATGCTCGTCAATGCCCCGGTCGTCCAGGAATTCATCAACGGCGCGAAGACCTCGATCGTCGCTGCCGCCGCCTATGCCCGCGTCGGTGAGATCCCGCTGTGGCTGGTCATCGTCGCCGGTTTCGTCGGCATGGCCAAACTCGACTGGGCGTTCTGGCTGGCCGGGCGCCGGTGGGGCGACGGTGTGCTGCGGCTCTTCGCACAGAACGAACGCCAGCTCAAACGCATCAACCAGCTGAAGAAGATCCCGAACTGGGCGCTGTTCCTCATGACGCTGATCTCGCGCTGCCCGGGAATCCCGGGCACCCTCGTCTACCTCGTCGCCGGGTGGACGCGGATGCGCCTGTCGCTGTTCCTCGTCGCCGACCTCCTCGGCTGCCTCATCTTCACGCTCATCTGGACATTCCTGGGCTACCAGCTCGGAGAAGCCGCGGTCGACATCCTCAAGGTCATCGACAAGTACGCCCTGTGGCTGACCCTGGCCCTGATCGTCGGCATCTTCGCCATCAGCTTCTTCAAGGAATACCGCAAGCAGAAGAAGGCCGAAGCCGCAGGCGGCACCTCCGAGAACTGACCATTCCCGCCGAACCGGGAGCCGCTTCGGATCCTGGTCAGGTGTCTCGGATCAGGAGCCGAAGGACAGGAAGGTCTCACGCATGCGCTGCGGGTCGGCCTTCTGTCCGCTGAAGAGTTCGAACGCGTCGATGGCCTGATTGACCGCCATCCCCGATCCGTCGAGCGTGCGGCAGCCCTTCGCTCTGGCTTCGGCAAGCAGCTGCGTCTCGAGTGGGAAGTACACGACGTCGGCCACCCAGGTATCCGACCCGAACACGGAAGTGTCGACCGGAGTTCCCGGGTACGCCTTCATCCCCACCGGGGTGGCGTTGACGATCCCCTGCGCCGAGGCGGCCGCCCCTTCCAGCTCATCGAGCCCGATCGCTCGCGCCCGAGTTCCGACCGATGACGTTTCTACGATGTCCGTGGCCAGTCCTTCGGCACGCTGCACATCGGTGTCGGCGATGATGAGGTCGCCGATTCCGAGTTGCGCAAGTGCGAACCCGACCGCACGGCCGGCTCCGCCCGCACCGATCTGCACGACCGCCTCGGTGGCGGCACCGTCCAGTCCGGCACGGAATCCGGCAGCGAAACCGGTGACATCGGTGTTGTATCCCGTCGTCCGTCCGGCGCTGTCGATGACGACGGTGTTGACCGAATTGATGCGCGCGGCCACGGGATCGACCTCATCGAGGAGGCCGATGACCTGCTGCTTGAACGGATGAGTGATGTTGAGCCCGTCGAAACCGAGGCGGATCGCCGCGGTGAGCAGCTCCGTCAGTGTCGCCTCGGCGAGGTGGGGGCTGCTGATGTCGATGGTGCGGTAGATCGTGGGGATGGAATGTGCGGCACCTTCGTTCTCGTGCATCCGCGGGGTGCGGGAGGCGGAGATGCCATCGCCGATGAGGCCGAGGAGGAGGGATGAGGTCATAGTCTCGCTTTCGCGTTCGTGAGGTGGTCGATGAGGATCTCGACCGCGTGGACGTAGCCCTTCGCACCGGCTCCGGCGATGACGGCCGCGGCGACGGGTAAGAGGTAGGAGTGGTGGCGCACGGCTTCCCGCGCATGCGGGTTGCTCAGATGCACCTCGATGATCGGGTGGTCATAGGATTTCAGCGCATCGTGCAGGGCCAGGGAGGTGTGCGTGTACGCTCCGGCGTTGATGATCGCACCGACCGTGGAGCGCCGGGCCGCATGGACGGCATCGATGAGCCCACCCTCATGGTTGCTCTGGATGCAGCGAACGCTCAGCCCCGCCTCGGCGGCGGTGTCGGCACACATGGCCTCGATATCGGCCAGCGTGGTGCGGCCGTAGATCTCCGGTTCGCGCTCCCCGAGGAGGTTGAGATTGGGTCCGTTGAGGACGAGGATTTCGGGCATGGTCACCTCGGGAATCGGGCGGCGATCAATGCCGCGGTTTCGTTCAGTCGGGGGACGAATTCGATGAGCTCGTCGAGGCTGCGGCGGAAGACCGGAGCGGCGAGCGCGAGCGAGGCCAGCAAGGTGCCGTCGAGGTCGAAGACGGGCACGGCCAGGGCATTCATGCCGATGTCGTTCTCTTCGGACTGTCCCGCCCAGCCGTCGGCGCGTATCTGTTCGAGACGTGTGCGCATCTTCGCCGTATCGGTGATCGAGTTCGGGGTGCGAGCGACGAGGTCGAGCGCGTCGACGGTGGCGTCGGCCTGTGGATCATGGGCGAGCAGAGCCTGACCGATCGCCGAGGTATGCAGCGGAGATTCGTCGCCGGGGTCGGTGGTCGTGCGGAACTGCGGGCCGTCGACGGTGAGCACAGTCAGTGCGGCATTGCCGCGACGGACGGCGAGGATACTCGATTCGCCGGTGGACTTCGTCAGTTCCTGCAGCAGATCCTTCGTCGCTCCGGACAGCCCCTGCCGGTGCGCGACCTTCTGCGCGAGGCGGAAGACCTCCATCCCGAGGGTGTAGATCTTCGTGCGCGCATCAAAGCTGGCATACCCGGATTCGACGAGCCCGCCGAGGAGGCGGTAGGCGGTCGAGAAGGGATAGCCGGTCGTCTCGGCGGCCTGGGCGGCGCTGATCCCCTCGGGTGATTCGCCGAGGAGTTCGAGCATCTCGAAGGTCTTCGTCACCGAGTTCGAGCCCTTGGGCGGCATGCTTCGCCTCCTTGCGTTGCTGTGGCAGTTCGGTGGTGCTGGGGCAGTATGTGCAGGTGGTTCGTGAGTCCGGAAAGCAGAATTCCCTCGTTCCACGTTGACAGGCTATGTCATCTCAATCACACTGTAAACCACAATGTAACAATTATTGCCACACTATGGCAATGCAGTATCGGTCCGATGAACGCTCGACAGCGCCGAGGCCGTCGATAAGTCCTGAGAGTGAGAAATGCGAGGAAGCATGAGCAACGCGATCGAGGAAGCTCGCCCCACGAAGAAGACACCGCTGCGCGCGGCCTTGTCGAGTTGGACGGGTTCGGCCCTGGAGTACTACGACTTCGCGGTCTACGGGACCGCGGCGGCGCTGGTGCTCAACACTCTGTTCTTCCCCGAGACCACCGCACCGGGAATCGCCATTCTGCTGGCGATGGGGACGGTCGGGGTCGCCTATGTCGTGCGTCCGCTGGGTGCGCTCATCATGGGACCGCTCGGTGACCGCTTCGGTCGCAAGTTCGTCCTCATGCTCACTCTGTTCATGATGGGCGTGTCGACCTTCGTCGTCGGCTGCCTGCCGACCTATGACCAGGTCGGAATGCTCGCTCCGATCCTGCTCGTGCTCTGCCGCATCATCCAGGGCCTGTCGGCTTCGGGTGAACAGGCGAGCGCAATCTCAGTCTCCCTCGAACATTCGGACGAGGCGAAGCGGTCGTGGACAACGAGCTGGACCTTGCACGGCACTCAGGCCGGCACCCTGCTGGCTACAGCCGTGTTCATTCCCTTCACTGCCTTCCTCCCTGACGAAGCACTCTTCAGTTGGGGCTGGCGTGTACCGTTCTGGCTGTCGGCACTGGTCGTGCTCACCGCCTGGCTCATCCGTCGCGGGCTCGAGGAGCCGCCGGCATTCAAGGAGTCGCGGGTTGAGAACCCACCGCTCATGCAGGTCTTCCGGTGGCACAAGGCTGCGGTCGTCCGCGTGGCCGTGTGCGCCATGGTCAACACCGTGAATATGGTCTTCACCGTCTGGTCGCTGTCGTTCGCCACGTCGATCGTCGGCCTCGAGCGTTCGACCATGCTGCTCGTCTCGGTCATCGCCAACGGTGTCGCCCTCTTCGCGATCCCGGCGGCCGCACTGCTCTCCGACCGATTCGGCCGGAAACCGATCTTCATCACCGGCGCCGTCGGATCGGGTCTGATGATGTTCCCGTACCTGGGTGCGGTCTCGGCCGGGAACTGGCCGCTCATCTTCGTCTTCGGCGCCATCATGTCCGGCTGCGCGTACTCGCTGGCCAACTCCATCTGGCCCTCGTTCTACGCCGAGATGTTCCCGACGACGGCACGAGTGACAGGTCTGGCACTGGGCACACAGGTCGGATTCGCGGTCTCCGGCGGTCTGGCTCCGGTCCTCGCTTCCGCTGTCGCCGGCGCCGGAGGAGAGAATTGGGTCTCGGTCGCCGCGTTCACCGCGGGCGTCTGCGTCGTCGTCGGCCTGGTCGCGATGACGGCGAAGGAGACGAAGGGACTGAGCCTGGAAGAGATCGATGTCGTCCACGAGGAAAGGTCACGATGAAAACCTCGATTGCCACGGTGTGCCTGTCGGGCACGCTCGAGGAGAAGCTGCAGGCTGCCGCAACGGCAGGGTTCGACGGGGTCGAGATCTTCGAACAGGATCTCATCGTCTCGCCCAACTCGCCCGAGAAGATTGCCGAACTGGCCGCAGAGCTCGGACTGAGTCTTGACCTCTATCAGCCCTTCCGCGATTTCGAAGGCGTCGATGACGAGCAGTTCGCCGCCAATCTGACCCGGGCCGAGGCGAAGTTCCAGCTGATGAGTCGAATGGGTATGACCACGATCTTGCTGTGCTCGAACGTCGCCACCGCAACCATCGACAACGATGAGGTCGTCGTCGATCAGCTGCGCCGCCTCGGCGATCTGGCAGAGAGATACGGCATCAATGTCGCCTACGAGGCGCTGGCCTGGGGTCGATTCGTCTCCGAATACGATCGCGCCTGGGACCTCGTCAAGGCCGCCGACCATCCGCGCATCGGCACCTGCCTCGACAGCTTCCACATCCTCTCCCGCGGTACGGACCTGTCACGCATCGCCGAGATCCCGGGCGAGAAGATCTTCTTCCTCCAGCTCGCCGACGCTCCGGCCCTGTCGATGGACGTGCTCAGCTGGTCCCGTCACCACCGAGTCTTCCCCGGCGAAGGCTCGTGGGACCTCACCGACTTCCTCGCTCGCGTCGCCGGGACCGGTTATGCTGGACCGGTGTCGCTCGAAGTCTTCAACGACTCCTTCCGACAGGCCGACACCCAGCGCACCGCCGTCGACGGACTGCGTTCCCTGCGGTGGCTCGAGGCGGCGACCGCGGATCAGGTGTCTGAGGACAATGACCCGGGTTCGGCCAGCGGCACTCCTGCAGCCGCCGGTGCGGGACGAGTGCGTCTCGACCTGCAGCGACTGCCCGAGGTCGCCGAACCTCGCGGCGTCGACTACGTCGAGCTCGGCACCGACGACCTCGGGGCACTGACCCGGCAAATCCACCAGCTCGGATTCCGCTTCGTCGGATTCCACCGCACGAAGCCGCACGTCCAGCTGTGGCGTCGCGGACAGGCACGCATCGTCGTCACCGAATCCGCTGGTGTCGACCCCGTGGAATCCGAGCCCTCTGGCGCACCCACCGGATCGGGAACCCATCTGCACGGCATCGGCTTCGCCGTGGCCGATGCCGACGCCGCGATCAATCGGGCGATTCTGCTCCAGGCGACCGAGGTCCCCCGCGACCAGGCCCATGACGAGGAGATCCTGCGCGGCGTCTTCGCTCCCGACGGGTCCGAGGTATTCTTCGGCAACGGAACCGGCATCGACCCCACGTGGACCGAGGAGTTCGGCAACGTCCCCGACGATCGCCGCTCGGCCATCGACCACGTCAACCTCGCACAGCCGGCCCACCACTATGACGAAGCGGTGCTCTTCTACACCTCTCTTCTCGCGCTCCATGCTCAGGTCTCGAACGATGTGCCCAGCCCCTCAGGTCTCGTCCGGTCGCAGGTGATGGCAAGCTCCGACGGGGCGATCCGCATGCCGCTCAACCTCGCGCCGCGTTCTGCCGAAACTTCGACGACCGGCGGCTACCCCGAGCACGTCGCTCTCGCCTGCGATGACATCTTCACGGCCGCAGAGACCGCGGTCTCACGAGGGTTGGACTTCCTGCCTGTTCCCGAGAACTACTACGAGGATCTCGAGGCTCGTTTCGATCTCGCCCCCGATCTGCTCGAACGGCTGCGGGCGAACAACATCCTCTACGACCGCGACGGCAGCGGCGAGTTCCTCCATTTCTACACCTCGACGATCGGATCGGTGTTCTTCGAGATGGTCGAACGCCGCAATGACTACCAGGGATACGGCGCCCCGAACGCGCCGGTGCGGCTGGCCGCACAGCACCGGCGCAACGCGGGTCGCTGAGCCGAGCGCACTGCTCGACACGGTTCAGAAGGGCCTGCCCGCCACCGGTTCCGGGCTGAACTCCCAGACCGAACTGGACGTCTCAGGACCCTCGATCGGACCGTCAGCCGGCAGAAGGTCCTCGTCCTTGAGCAGTGAGAGGATACGGCCGTGCGAAGCCTGCCAGACGATCCTTCGGACGGCTGACACCTCGGTGTCGAGCACGCGGGCGACTGCGTGGATCTCATCGTGCACGTAGTCGACGGTGAGATCGGCTTCGGAGTCGGCCACCGCGGCGAGGTATCCGACCACCTTGTCGTCGACCTCGAACTGAGGGCACCCGGCGAGCATCAGCAGGTGGAGCCACGTGATGCCCGAGCTCTGGCTGGGCAGAGCTCGCCAGGCCTTCGAGACGTCGTTGTAGAACGCATCGTTGCCGACTCCCTCGCCGACCGCTTCAAGCAGATCACCGACATCATCGATCCCATAGTCGGCCATGACTCGGGTGGCGTCGTCGACGACCTCGGCCTTGAGCACCGCCCCCGGGCGGGTGCTGGCCGGTTTGAGGTTGCACGCCTCGAACTCAGCCCACGGACGTGCCCCACCTGCGGCGGCGATCGAGTAGCGCAGCGACTTCGCTCCATGGGCTTCTCCGTGCTGGGCGATGTACCGGGCGACGACTTTATCCACCGCCGTCGGGTGGGAGCCCGTCGAATAGATTGCGTCGAGGATGCACAGCGCGAGGCTCGCCGGGTAGCTCGGTGTCATCGTCTGGCCGAAGTCGCCGAGGAACTCTCCGCACCTCTGCGCCAAACGAGCGACGCTGTTGGTCGTGATCATCATTGTTCTGACCTTCCGTCGTGCGCCGCACCCTGCGACGCGTCACCTCCGACTCCGATGTCGGATGCGTGGACAGAACATTAGACCGCGGCACTGACATGACTTGCTCGGGAATGAATAGAACACCATTGGTCCGCAGTTTCACCTGCTTCTACACACTTCACCGGGCTGAGATGTGCGCAGCGATCCCAATTCGCCGCC
Organism: Brevibacterium sp. OS20; assembly: GCF_056837565.1. NCBI lineage: Bacteria > Bacillati > Actinomycetota > Actinomycetes > Micrococcales > Brevibacteriaceae > Brevibacterium > Brevibacterium sp. OS20. The sequence continues at coordinate 3,474,787 of NZ_CM166367.1, forward strand.
GGCGGCGAATCAGGCCAAGAGGCCGGTCGCCCGTCCTTGGCAGCCATCATGGCCTCTGGCAAAGTGGAGCCATGAGCACAGAAGAGATCATCATCGACGGCCCCCTGGCACGCGCAACGCGGATCCTCTGCCAGGTCTCGGCCAAGCACGTGGCAGACAAAGCTGAGATCGACAAGTCCGAACTCAAGGACTACGAAAAGGGGACAGCGGACCTGACCGCCGAGCAGGAGCGTCGACTCATCCTCGCCCTCGAACAGTACGGTGCGCGGTTCATTCCCGACGGCAAGGAAGGCGGCTACGGCATCCGCCTGAAGTTCAGCCGCGCAAAGGTCCGCGCCATCGAACGCTGGGAAGACGAAGGCGGCACCCCCGGCGCCGACGACGTCTGAGCGCCGCGCGCAGACGCAGGGCCTCCTCGGTGAGGCGAAGCCCTGCCAGGGAGTCCCTTGTGACTTCCGGGAATTCCGTTGCGACGACTGTGGCCTCGAATCCGCGCGGAGCGGATTCGAGGCCACAGGTGCATCCGTCGGCGCCGAGCAACCACCTCGGCGACGTTCGAAGTCACCGGCGGATATCGCCGATGAAGATCAGGCGAGTATCAGCGGAGAACGTCAGTTCTTGCCGATGAACTCGAGATTGTCGACGACACGATTGGAGAAGCCCCACTCGTTGTCATACCAGGCAACGACCTTGACGTGGTTGCCGACGACGCGGGTGAGCGCGGAGTCGAAGATCGACGAAGCGGGCTGACCGACGATATCGGAGGAGACGACGGGCTCGGTCTCATAGTCGAGGATGCCCTTGAGCTCGCCCTCGGCGGCCCTCTTGTAGGCGTCGAGCACCTCGTCGCGGGTGACCTCACGGGAGACGGTCGTGTTGATCTCGACGATCGATCCGACCGGGACCGGCACGCGGATGGCATCGCCGGACAGCTTGCCGTCGAGCTGCGGGAGGACGAGGCCGATTGCCTTGGCCGCACCCGTCGAGGTGGGGATCATGTTCTCGGCGGCGGCGCGGGCACGGCGGGGATCCTTGTGCGGGCCGTCCTGGACCATCTGGTCACCCGTGTAGGCGTGGACGGTGGTCATGAAGCCCTGCTCGATTCCGGCGAGGTCGTCGAGTACCTTGGCCAGCGGGGCCAGGGCGTTCGTCGTGCAGGAGGCGTTGGAGATGACGGTGTGCTCGGGCTTGTACGCCTCGTTGTTCACTCCGTAGGCGAGGGTGACGTCGGCACCCTTCGAGGGAGCGGAGACGAGGACCTTCTTCGCGCCGGCGGTGATGTGGGCGCTGGCCTTTTCGGCCTTGGTGAAGCGGCCGGTCGATTCGAGCGCGATGTCGATGTCGAGCTCACCCCAGGGCAGTTTGGCCGGATCCTTCTCGGCGAAGACCTTGATGGCCTTGCCGTCGATGACGATCTCATCATCCGTGGCCTCGACGTCATGGTTGAAGCGCCCGAGGGTGGTGTCGAACTTCAGCAGCCGAGCGAGATCGTCCACGGGGCCCAGGTCGTTGATGGCCACGACCTCGAGCTCGCTGCCGCGCTCGATCAGCGCGCGCAGGGTGCTGCGTCCGATGCGACCGAAACCATTGATGGCGATGCGAGTCAATGTCACTCCTTGTAGATGTTGAACACGGGATTCGTCTTGATATCTCCATCATGGGCGATTTCCACAAACGTCAACAGTGGCCAGCCAGACAATCTACGCAAGGTTCTCGCCAGTCGTATTGCCAAAGGTCGAAAGTTTCTGGCCACAGTTGTCTTCGTGTGATCCGGGCCCCTGAAATGTGCCGAAAAATGCCCCAGCTCGGCCCGGAAGTGTCAGATTCTCACCCTGACAAGCGCCCGCTTTCAGCCCTGGAAGGAGTGACGGTAGTCGTTCGGGGAGGTCGAGAGGATGCGCTGAAAGTGCATCCGCAGATTCGCACCCGTTCCGAGTCCCACCTGGTCAGCGATCTGCTCGATGCCCAGGTCGGAGTTCTCCAAGAGCTCCCGGGCGACATCGACTCGGGCTCTGAGAACCCACTGCATGGGAGTGTACCCGGTGTCTTCGACGAAGCGGCGGGAGAAGGTGCGCACGGAGACTCCGGCGTTGGCGGCGAGATCGCGCAGCGTGATCTTCTCGCCGATGTGCTGCAACGCCCATTCGCGGGTGTCGGCGAAGTCGTCGCCGAGCGGGTCAGGCACGCTGCGCGGCACATACTGCGCCTGCCCAGCGCTGCGATAGGCGGCGGCAACGAGCCGCCGGGCGACCTGGTTGGACAGTCCGACGCCGTGATCGCTGCGGATGAGATGGAGGCACAGATCGATCGCCGAGGCGGCTCCGGCGGAGGTCAGCAGCTGTCCTTCGTCGATGAAGAGGACGTTTTCGTCGACCTTGATCGAGGGGAACCGTCGGGCGAGCTCCTTCGCCGTCGACCAGTGCGTGGTGGCGCGTCGCCCGACGAGCAGTCCTGTGCGCGCAAGGACGAAGGTGCCGGTGGAGATGGCAGCGATCCGCGCGCCGCGCTCGAATGCCGAGAGGAGCGCCCCGACGACCGAGGCCGGTGGTTCTTCTGCCACCGCCGAGGTGGCACCCGGCAGGATGATCGTGTCCGCGGTCTCCAGGGCGTGAAGTCCCTGGTCGACGGAATAGTCGAGCCCGTCCGAACCGGTCACCTTTCCTGCAGCGATGCCGCAGACCTCAACCTCGTAGGGCCAGACCCCTGCAGGGACGGTCGTCGCCCGTCCGCCGGGCACGGCGGAAGCCGCCTCACCGCTCGGATTCGGCTGGGAGCGTGGGGCCGTCTCGGTGCGGGTGCGGTCTGTGGCTGCGTTCGACTCCCGCCCGAAGATCTGGACGGGGACGCCGAGATCCATGGCAGACACCCCGTCCAGTGCCAGCACGAGGATACGGTGCGGGCGGGAACGGGGTGTTCTGCGCGGAAGGGTGCGGGGCTCGTCACTCATGATCGCCTCTCAGTCTAGGCAATCGGGACTCGCCCCGGGGCGAACTCAGTGCTCGTGGACCCCGGTGAGCTTGAAGCCCAGACGACCGTGGGCATATGCTCCACCGGCACGAAGAGCCGAGGCAGTCCAGGCAGTCTCTGCCAGTTCGGTCTCCGTGGCGCCGGCCTTGACGGCGGCATTCGAATGCGCATCGATGCAGTAGGCACACTGGGTGGTCAAGCCGACGGCGTAGGCGATGAGCTCACGGTACTTCAGCGGGATTTCACGACCTTCGGAAGCGAAGACGGCGTTGTTGAACTCGCCGAAGGCCTTGAGGATGTCGGGAGTGGTTTCCTTGTAGGCCCTGTCGTACTTGCGGTCATTCTCGCGGTCGAAGAAGTCGGTCATGGTCATATCTCCTGTGATCGGTGTCATTCCGATCCTCACGCTACCGAGTCCCCGCATCAATCGCTACGGAATTGTCACCTAAGAGGCGGATCGACACGTACACAGCTGCGCCGGACGGGTTTGCGGTCGGCATGTCTCCTGCGGGTGGATCCGCCTCGACTATCCGCACTGTTTCGAGGTGGATCCGCCCGCAGGAGACACGCGAACCGCTCGGCCTCAGTACAGCGTGCCCTGACCGATGAGAGGGGCAGTCTGCGCTCCCGGCAGAGGCGGTTCCTGAGGTGCGGCTGTGGCGGGCGCGGCCTCAGGATGTGCAACCGCTGCTTCACTCAGCGCAGGCACGGGCGCTGCAGATGCAAGGTCTGCAGCTGCTGGGGCTGCCGGAATCTGGTCTGCGGGAGCCGGCGCTACGGGGGCATCTTCCGCCGCGGCGGGCAAGGTCTGCGCAGGGACCGATTCGACGGATTCCGCAGCCGCCTGCACCGCTTCGGCTGGTGACGCAGCCACCGGAATCGACTCCGCGGCCAGAGCCTCGGCACTCGCCGCCTCGGGGCTGCCGATACTCGGGTCGGCGGGAGCAGCTGCGCTCGGCACTGCAGGCGCGGTGCCCGGTACAGAGTTCCGGGGAGCCGCCTCGGTGGGTGCAGGGCTTGCAGGCGTCTGACCAGCGGTCGGGACCGCCTCGGCGATGGCCTCGAACATTGCCAGGGTGCCGTGCTGGGCCGCGAGGCTCACCGGTTCTGGGTCGCTCGAGAGCTTGATGCCGACGGTCTGAGTGGCGCGGTCGATGTAGAGCATCTGGCCGTGGATGCCGATGCCGATGACGACGTTGCGGTCGGCCGAGGGCATCCAGAACTGGCTGCGGTACATTCCGCCCGGGTAGGAGCGTCCCGACGGGGACGCAGCGAAGACCTTGGCGGAGTCCTCGGCGCCGGTGAAGATGTCTTCGACCCATTCCGCCGAAAGCACGCGTTCACCGTTGTCCGTGGTGCCGCCTCGGGCGATCATCTCGCCGAAGCGGGCGAGGTCGCGCAGGGTGGCACTGATGGCACCGTCGGCGATCGATCCGCCCCACCGGTCCTGGCAGACCTGGGCGGCGTGGGCGGCGCCGATCCGCGACCACACGTATTCGCTGGCGACGATGGAGAACGGCTGGCCGGTGACCGCCTCGGCGATCCAGGCGAGCACATCGGTTTCGCAGCTGCGGTAGACGAAGGCAGAGCCGTGTTCGCGGTCGCTGGTCAGCCCGGTGAGGAAGTTCTTGATCCCCTTCGCCGAGGCGGCCGATCGAGGCGCGAAATCGACGGCTTCGAACAGGGCTCGGATCTCAGAGCCCTCCTCGAGGTATTCCTCGGAGAACTTGATGCCCGAGCGCATATCGAGCAGATCGCGAATGGTGGCTCCCGCGTAGCCGCTCTTGGCCAATGCGGGCACATGCGTGGTGACAAGGTCGGTGGGGCGCAGCAGTCCGGCGTCGGCGAGCGCACCGATAACGGTGGCGACGATGGACTTGCTCACGGAGAAGAGCATGTGCTGGCGGGCGGGCTTCATCGGCCAGGCGTATTCCTCGGCCAGCGCCACTCCGTTGCGTGTGACGAGCCAGGCGTCGGTGTGGGTGTTGGCCAGCACGTCGCCGACGGTGGTCCAGTCCTCGTCGGCGGCCGGCCATTTCTCGCGGTCGATCGTCAAGGACCGGAAGTCGTTGCCTTCGGTGACGTATTCGCGCACCGGCCCGATGCCGCGCGGGATGCCGCCGGTCGGGAAGATCTCCTGCATTCGGGTGAGCGCGAAGGCGAAGAACTCGGGCCATTTCCAGGTGTCGAGGTCGATGCTCTCGAGCACCGCTTCCGATGGGTCGACGATGGCGTCTTCACTGGCAGAGGTGAGTTCCCCGACGTGCGGCAGGGTGATGTCCAACGCCGAGGCGTCGACATCATCGACTCCGGACTGCACGGTTGCAGGGTCCGCGGAAACCGAGGGCTGCTGGGAGTCCGCGTCCGCAGATCGACCGGGAGCCGCCTCGGTGGCGGTGTCTGTGGATGTGCCGATGCCCTTGGTATTGCCGGACAATGCACCGATTCGTCGGTTCGGCGGGGTCACCGGGCGGGGCGGAAACGTCTCGTCTTCGCCTGCCATGTCACCTCCACTGTCTCGACCTGGACTGCGTTGCGCATGCGCGCGGCTGTCCCGATGTGCAGGGAACAGACTACCGGCACGAGGTGAAACTCCGTAGTCGAGAAGAGCCGATTGGGGCGATGCGGCGTTCTCCGTCCCGATCGTCTGCGTCTCTCACCTGGAGTGACGGTAATGGTGATTACCTATCAGTTATTCATCTGACAGTTGGTCACAGTGCCGATGCGGCGCGCTCGGCTTCCGACTCACTGGCGCCGCCTCGGCCCGCAACGGCGGTTCGGCGTTTCACGTGTCGACCACAGCCCACATCGTCGTCGATTTCTCACCGGCGACGAGAATGGTGCTGTAGCCGGAGGTCAGCTCATCGTATTGGTCGGCCTTGTGCTCTTCGACGAGTCTGCCGGTATCCGAGTCGTAGAAGCTCGTCTTCTTATTATCAGTGAGCACGACCAGCCCGACGTCGGGCAATACTCCCTCGCCGCCCCACGGAGTCGTCGATCTGTAGTCGCCAGCATTCCACGCCGTCTTCCCGGTCGCTGCATCGATGGCGACGACGCCTCCGTCGGGACCCGGCGCGAGTACCGCAGCCTTCCCTCGGCTGTCGAAAGGCACTGTTCTGGGAGCCCCCGAGTACAGCACGGTATCGAAAGCCATCTCCGGTGCATCCGCGAACCATCCTTCCGGCGACCCGTCCGAGCCCTGATATTTGACCGCCGAAGCGAACAGCTGCAGCTGCAGACACGCGGCCCGGCCTTCCGGCGTAAAGGTGAAGTCGGTCGAACACATCGGATCGGTCGTGTCCTCCATCGTCGCGGCGTTAGGGCCGGAGTCGGCGGCCAATGTCGCGCTGTCGGTCTCTTTGAGTCCAGCAGGAAGGGTCAGCTCAGCTGCTCTGCTGAACGCCTGGCTCATCGGGTCATCGGGGTCCTCGGCTCCGAAGAGGTAGGTCAGCGTGGTCTCATCGCTTGTCGGAAAGACGTCGAAGTGCTCGACTCCGGAGTCGTCGATCGCTCGAGCTTTGGTGATGGGAACAGTGGCATGGCGCCCGGTGTCCAACGAGATCCGTGTGACCATGGAGTCCTCCCCGGACTTCCATGACATGACTGCGTTCTTGCGGTCCGGCGCGAGGTGAATCAGGGAGCCGCCGAAGGTCCGACCGTCATCATCGATCGACAGCGACGGCCAGGCTTCAACCCCTGTCGATGGGTCAAGGGCGAACAACACCGCATTGCCGGCTTCGGAGGTAGGTGTGCAGTGCCCGTCCATTCGCATGCCGCTGTATTCGAGCAGGAGCAGGTCATCTTCGCCGAGGCGGTTGCCGAGCCCTGTCGACCGGGAGCCGAACGCCATCTGTTCATGACACGCATCGTCGGGGCCGGGAATGTCGAATGACCAGGCTTCCTCGCCGTCTTCCCAGGTGTAGGCAGTGACCGTTCCCGAGTAGTCGTTGACGATCACCAGGTCTCCCGCGGAATAGGCTTCTGAGCCTCCGCCTTCGTCATTGATGTAGGCGTCGATGCTCCACAGCTCTTCTCCGGTGGAATCGATCGCCCGCAGCTTCTCTTCGACCCAGTCGGTGACGAGCGCATGCCCCGCACCATCGTCGACGGTCAGTGTGGCGAAGTAATCGAGCTCGACCGGTTCGGCCAAGGTCGGGGTCGTCGTCGGCGATGGTTTTCCCTCTGGTTCGCCGCCGATGCTGCAGCCGCTCAGCGCCACTAAACCTGCCGCCACAACCGCCGCCCACATCCGCTTCATAATGCGTTTCTCCTGCTCATACCCCGGTGCATAGCTTGATCATATGCGGCGGCATTCACATTGGCACTTCGGGTGTGGTGAGCATAGAACCGCGCACTCGCCGAAAAACGGGCTGCGTGTCGAGTAACGGGGGTGCACATGCGTTTCTCGACGCTCAGCCCGTTTTTCGGCGGAGACTGCGAGCAGTGAGGCCCCTAAACCAGCCCCTGGTCCTCGGCGACTCGGATGGCGCGGGCCCGCGAGTCCACCCCGAGCTTCGTGAATACGTTGACGAGGTGGCTCTTCACTGTCGCCTCGGTGACGAAGAGCTCCTGAGCGATCTGCGCGTTCGACGCCCCTGTGGCCAAGAGTCTGACGACGTCGCGTTCACGCCGGGTGAGCTTCGGGCTCGGATTGCGCATCGCGGCGAAGACCTTCGACGAGATCTCCGGAGGCATATACGTCTCCCCCTTCGCCGCTTTCTCGATCGCAGTCGAGATATCCCCCGGGTCGATGTCCTTGAGCAGGTACCCCGAGGCCCCGGCGTTGATCGCGGCGATGATCTCCGAATCGAGGTCGAAGGTGGTGAGGATGAGCACCGCCGGCGGATTCGCCTTTGCGCGCAGTCGCTTCGTCACCTCGATGCCGTCGATCCCCTCCCCCAGCCGCAGATCGCAGAGGACGACGTCGGGGTCGAGTTCGTCGACGACAGTCAGCGCCTCCTCACCACTGCCGGCCTCACCGACGACGGCGATGTGGTCCGGAGCGTCGATGACTGACTTCAGGCCCGCCCGCACGACCGGGTGGTCGTCGACGAGGATGACTCGAATGCTCATGCGTTCTCTCCTGTGTCGGTGTTCTCGCGTGTGCCGTCTCCCTCGTCAGCAGTGCTGAGCCCCTCACCCCGGGTGTGCAGCTGGGACTGGCTCGGCAGGGTCGCGGAGATCGCAAAGCCGGATCCCTGACTCGATTCGATGACGAGTTCGCCGCCGAGTTCGCGCATCCTTGAGCCGATGAAGTCGAGACCGAATCCCGAATCGGGGTTCCGCTGCCGATTGTGAGGATCGTCCATTCCGACGCCGTCATCGACGATGTCCATCCTGATCGCCCCGTCGAGGTCCATGAGGCTGACCATCACTCGTGTGGCCTGCGAATGCTGCCGAACGTTGGCCAGCGCAGACTGCGCGGTCCGCAGCAGCGCCACCTCCGCCTCGGCGGACAGAGTCGGCAGGGTCTCGTCGACGTCGAGGCGACCCGTGATCGAGCTGTCCTCCTCCAGCCTGGCGAGCAGCCGACGGATCGCCGCGGTCAGCGCCCCGTCCTCGAGTTCGGCCGGGGCAAGGGCGGCGATGATGCGGCGGACGTCGCGGGAGCTCTGCGCGGCGAGCTCCTCGACCTGGGCGAGCACCTGCCCGGCGTGATCATCGGTGGTGCGCTCCGCCTCGGCGTGGGCGATGAGGCGGATCGACGAGATCGACTGCGCGATCGTGTCGTGGATGTCGCGGGAGACGCGGGTCCGCTCCTGGATCTCGCCTGCGTGGCGCTGGGTGAGAGCGAGCTCGTCCTGGAGGTCGAGCAGGTTCTGGTGTGCGAGCTCAAGCGAGCGCAGCAGTTCCTCGCGGCGGCGGCCCTCGCGCAGGAGTTCGATATAACCGCGGGACAGCCCGAGAGCGAACACGGCACCGATGAGGGAGCCGATGATGCTCGGGGTCGGCACCTGCCCGTAGTGCGCGAGTGGGGCGACGATTGTCGCGATGTAGGTGAGTGCGGTGAAGACGACGGCGATGCGCAGGGAGAAGAGGTGGCCTGCGAGCAGCCAGAGGAGGAAGGCGACCCAGATGAACTCGGCGGAGACGAGCAGGGTGCACAGCCAGGCGGCTGCGAGGACGATGAGCCACCATTTCGCGAGGACCAGTGCGCCGGAGCGCGCTGCGCGGACGGCGCCGAGGGCGTACCAAGCGAGGAAGACGACGCTCACGGTTACGGCAGCGAGCATCGGTGCACCGGCAGAGACCGCGCGGATACAGGAGATGAGCATGAGGACGAGCGCGATGGCGTGCTGACCGAACTCCATCGTGCGTTCCGTCCATTTGCGTGCGCCCACGCTGCCACCTTCCTGCAGATCGGCCTCGGCGATGAAACTGCCGAAGCGGTGATCCAGTGCTGTCATGATCTCCCTGCCAACTCAATCACATCCGAAACCCCGGTGGTACGACAAATGCGCGGCCCGATGCGAAAACCGAGTGGGCCCGGGCGACGATCTGCGTCGTCGCCCGAGCCCACCCAGCGTGACGGCTCAGTGCCTGCCGTGGTGAATCCCGGAACCGGAGTCCGCGAATTCCTTCTCGGCGAGCAGATGGGTGGAGTGTTCGTCACCGTCAGCCGCACCGGATGCCGCACGCTCGTGGAAGTGCGTGATCGCCTTGTTGGGCCACCACACCTTGTCGCCCACGAGTCCGAAGATCGAGGGGACGATGATGGTGCGGACGATGATCGTGTCGACCAGTACGCCGACTCCGACGATGAGGCCGAGCTGGCCGAGCACCATGAGCGGCAGCATGCCCAACGCCGCGAATACTCCGGCCAGAACGATGCCGGCACTCGTGATGACGCCGCCGGTGTGGGCGACTGCCTCGACCATGCCCTGGCGTCCGCCGTGGAGGACAGATTCCTTCTTCGCACGGTGGGCGAGGAAGATCGAGTAGTCGATGCCGAGTGCCACGAGGAAGAGGAACGCGAGGATCGGCACCTGTGCATCGAGGGCGGACTGACCGAAGATCGTCCGTGACAGGAACGCGCCGAGCCCGATGGCCGCCGCGGAGGAGACCACGTTGACCAGCAGCAGGGTGAACGCCGCGATGGGTGCACGGAGGATGACGAGCAGGATGATGAAGCTGATCGCCAAGACCATCGGAACAATGGTCATGAAGTCTTTCTGATTGCCGTCACGGGCGTCGAGCTCCGTGGCCGCTGCACCACCGACCTGAGCGTCGGCTCCGTCGATGGCGTGGACGTCGCCGCGGATGTCCTCAACGAGGTCGAGTCCCTTCGTGCTGTCGGGTGCATACTCGCCGGTCACCATGATCTTCGTGACCGAGGTGCCGTCGATGTTCGTGTCCTCGATCGCCGAGGCGCGCACGACGCCGTTCATATCGTTGACCGAATCGGCGACCTCATCGGCATGGTCGGTATCGGCGACGATCCAGATCGGCTGGGATTCCCCGGGCGGGAAGTGGTCGGCCAGGACATCGAGTCCCTGCGCGGATTCGGACTGGACCCGGAACTTCTCGGTCTGGTCGAGTCCGATCGAGGATCCGATGAACCCGGTGGCCATGACACCGAGGATGACGATCCCGGCACCGAGGTGGAGCCCCGGTTTGCGCACCACCCGAGTGGCGATGGTGCGCCAGATCGAGGGCTTGGCCGCACCTGAGGGTGCGGTCGCACCCTCAGGTGCGGTGGCACGGCCGGCGGCGGCTGCCTCAGCGGGGGTGAGTTCTTCATCCGTGCTCTCCTCGGCCTTCGGGATGAAGGGCCAGAACATCTTCTTGCCGCAGATCGCGAGTACGGGCGGCAGCGCGAAGAGGACGGCGGCTGCGGAGATGAGCAGGCCGACGGCCGCGGTGATGCCCAGGCCGCGGGTGCCGGGGATGATCGCGAAGACGAGGCTGAGCAGGGACAGCACGACGGTGAGGTTCGAGGCGAGGATCGTCGTGGCGGTGTGCGTCCAGGCGTCGGCGAGCGCGCGGCGGTGGTCGGTGAAGCGGCGCAGCTCCTCGCGGTAGCGGGAGATGAACAGCAGCGCGTAGTTCGCTCCGGCGCCGAAGACGAGGACGCTGATGATGCCTGCGTCGAACTGCAGGTCGAGCCAGTCGCCGACGGCCGCGGTCACGGTCGAGGCGAGTCCGTCGGCGGTGCCGATGACGATGAGCGGCAGCAGCCACAGGATCGGTGAGCGGTAGGTGATGATGAGCAGGAGGGCGACGATGACGATGGTGACGATGAGCAGCGTGAAGTCCGCGCCGTTGAATGCCGAGGCGATGTCGGCGCCGATCGCGGGACCGCCGGTGACCAGCAGGGACATGCCCTCATCGGTCAGTCCTGAAGCGGTCGGGTCGTCGGCGATGGCGGTGCGCAGGTCGTCGACGGTCTCGGCGGTGTCGGAGTTCGTCAGGCCGACCGTGATGGGCACCATGAGCAGCGCGGCCTGTTTGTCGTCGCTGAGGATCGGTCCGGTGACGGTCTCGGTGGATTCGTCGCCGACGGAGTCGCCGAGCGAGGAGCCGAGCTTCTTCAGCTCGGCCTGGTCGTCGGCGGAGAGTTCGGATCCATCCTCGTTCGAGGCCACGACCATGACGGACTGCTTGTCCGCCTCGGGGAACTTGTCGAGGACCTTCTGTGCCTGAGTCGATTCGGAGTCGGCCGGAGCGGTTTCGTTGGGCCGGTCCTCCCCTGCCCCGGACAGGAGTCCGAAGAGCAGAGCGACGAGGACGACGATCCCGCCGAGGACGAGCCACGAACCGCGCTTCGATGTCAGCGTATGTGCGGTTTTCGCCAGTGGTGAGTTCATGACTCCAGTCCATCAATCTATGGAGTCACACACATCGCCTGTGAGTTCGGATTCGATCTGCAACTTTCGATGGAGAAAACGCGCTGACCTGGGGCGATAGGTTTTCTGAAGGTGGAGGTTCCGCGGAGAGTCGGCGACTCAGACGAGCTCAGCGCCCGCCTTCTCGACCTCCGCGAGGGCGGCCCTGCTCGACTCGTCTCCGACGCCCGCGACGAGGTCGGTGAGCACGCGAACGCTCAATCCCGCACGCAGCGCGTCGAGCGCTGAGGCGCGCACGCAGTGGTCGGTGGCGATGCCGACGACGTCCACGTCGGTGATCGTGAGATCGCCAAGAAGCTCGCCGAGGCGGCTCCCCGTGTCCGTGATCCCCTGAAAAGCCGAATAGTCGGGTTTACCTTGGCCCTTGCGGACCTCATGGGTGATGGCCGCGGTGTCGAGGAGAGGATCGAAAGCCGCGCCGTCGGTGCCTGCGACGCAGTGGACGGGCCAGGAATCGACGAAGTCCGGGGTTTCGCTGAAGTGGCCGCCGTTGTCATTGTCGGCATCGTGCCAGTCGCGGGAAGCGATGATCGCGTCGTAGTCTCCGACATGGGCGGAGAGGTAAGCGGTGATGCCTTCGGCGACGGCGTCACCGCCGGTCACGCCGAGCGCGCCGCCTTCGGTGAAGTCATTCTGGACATCGACGATGAGGAGTGCCTTGGCCATGCCTCGAGCATAGGCGTTTCTGCGCGGAATTCCAGAGATGTGGCGAATGGGGACGGAAATCCAGTGCTGTGGCGAATCGGAGGGTCGAGCGATTCGTGTCGGCGCGGCTCAGCCGGTGGGTTTGTCGGCGAACCAGTAGAACTGGGAGAACTGCTGCGAACGCCCCAGCCCCAGATCGCCTTTGGCGAAGCGGCGGACCTCTTTGACCATGTTCCTCTCCCCCGCCGCCCAGACGTACAGTCCGGCGGTATCGAGGTCGAGTCCGCGCAGGCGATCGGCCACGGATCGATCCGTGCGATGCTGCGGGGCCGCCTCGGCGCTCACACCCTGACTCACCCAATGCCACGTCGCGTTGGGGTGTGCCGACTGCGGGAGCCCTGGCACTTCGGCCGGGTCGGCGGTGATCGCCACGGTGATGGCAATGTCGGCGGGGACGGCTTCGCACCAGGAATTGATGGCCGGGAGCGCAGTGAGGTCCCCCGCGAGGAGGAGGTGGGAGGTGTCGTCGGGCAGGTCGAGGCGCGCAGGGGTGAGGGCGGCTTCGATGGTGTCACCTGGGCGGACATGCGCCGCCCAGCGGGCCGCGGGACCGATGTCGGACGTGGATTCCGCCTCAATCGGGCTTGTCGAGCCCGCCAGGCCTGCCTGACCCGCAGAAACTGCCGGGCCCGCCGGAATTGCCTGGTTTGCCGGGCCGCCCGAATCGGCTTCTCCGAGGTCACCGTGGAGGACGAAGTCGAGGCTGAATGTCCCGGCGTGGAGGTCGATGGCCGAGAACGTGTAGCCGCGCTGACTCAGGTGGCCCTCGCCCTTCTCCGGGTGCGGGAACCACAGCCGGGTCCACAGAGTCGGGAAGACCTCATCGAGTTGGGCCAGCAGTTCGGCACCGGAGAAGTGGATCCGACGGTAGGTCGGGGTGAAGTCCGTGACCCCGGTGACGACCACTTCGTGATTCGTGATGCGCATCAGCCGCATCACTCCGCGTTGCCAGTTGACCATTCGCTCCACCCCTCGTTCGCAAGTCTTTGCTTAGCCTACCCTAAGCAAACGGCGACGGGAGTGTGAATCAGCGGATCAGACACTTCGGGACGGGAGTGTATGTGGAGTGGATCAGATCCATCGGAACTGGTGCATCAGTGGAGTGGGTCAGACCCAGCCTCGGGCTTCGAAGATGCGGTGGTAGATCTCGCGGACGACGGCCTGCTTGCGGGCGTTGTAGCCCATGACCGTCTCCCCGACCGCGTTCGATTCCGCGGCCGATGTCCGCTTCACCGACTCGTAGGCCTCGCGCTCGACCGCATGCTCCCGCAGCCGATCTCGGAAGAGCCGCATCCGTGCCACTTCCGCGCACCGGGGTCCGAAGACGTGCAGATTGCATCCCGGCTGCCCGGGTTCCGGGTCGAGCCGCTTGAACATCCGATGCTCGTACCACGCAGGTTCGCGGAGGGTGAGACCGAATCCCGCTTCGGCGAGCGCGGGGACATAGTCATCTTCGGCCGCGGGGTCGGCTACGACGAGGGCGATGTCGATGATCGGTTTCGCGGGCAATCCCGGCACCGAGGTGGACCCGACGTGGTCGATGCCGACGAACGCACCGCTCGGGCTCAGGGCCCGACGGATCCGGTGGGCCGCCTCGGCGAAATGATCGGTCCAGGCGGGGTCGTGGTCAACGATGGCGATCACGGACGGCGGCGTGGTCGGTCGCGTCCAGAGATCGGGATCCTTGACATCGTTGAAGGTGATGATGTCAGCGATCGCGGCTGACATCGGATCGGCGGACACACCGCCCGCGGCCTCCTGCTCAGAGGAGTCACCAGCGGACGGCTGCGTCATGCCTCAGGCCTGCTTGAGGGCGTGCTTCTCGGCCTTCTTCGCAGCTTTCCTGGCAGCCTTTGCGGCCGCCTTGTCGATGGCCTTCTGGTTCTCACCGGCGCCGATGAGGAGCAGCAGTCCGCCGAGCGCGGCGAGGTTCTTCGAGAACTGGGTCTGGTGAGCCTTCGCCTCTCCGCCTTCCATCTCCCAGAAGGAGTGTCCGGCGAGCGTGGTCGGGATGAGGGACCCGGCGAGTGCGAGTGCCGAGAGGCGCGGCTTGATGCCCAGCAGCAGGGTGGTGCCGGCGAGGATCTGGACGCCGCCGTTGATGCGCACGAGCAGCTCGTTGTCGTCGGGCAGCCCGGGCACGTATTCGCGGATGGCGTCCAGGGTCGACTCGGCCATCGCTGCTTTGCCTGCCGGATCAGTGACGGCCGAGTATCCGCCGCTGATGAAGATCGGTGCGGTGAACACGCGTCCGGCGGTCTGCAGCAGCGAAGGTCCGAAGGTCATATGGGGCTCCTGTGGGTTTGGGATTCCGGTTGATCGGGTTTTGAGCCTAGCCGACGCCGGGGCCGAGCCTCAAGATTCGGCGCCGGCCTTCCCTTTGATGCCCAGTTCCGGCTGCTTGCGGAACTGGCCGGTGACGACGAGCACTGCGATGACGACCGCTGAGACGATCCAGCCTGCGACTCCGAGGAACGCGACAAGCGCCGGATCCGGAGTCGACGCACCTGCATCGACGAACAGGCCCAGCAACATGGCCCCGCAGCCGTTGAGTGCGGCATGGGCGAACACGGCCGGCCATACGGATCCGGTGCGCAGGCGCAGCCAGCCGAAGAGGATGCCGACCATGACGCAGCCGCCGACCATGAAACCCACACCGGTGAGGTCGGGGCGCCCGAAGTTGTAGCCGAGCAGGATGAGCGGTGAGTGCCACAGGCCCCACACGACGCCGATGATGAGCAGTGCGGGCCAGGTGCCCAGGGGACGCAGACTGGTGAGCAGCCATCCTCGCCAGCCGAATTCCTCGCCGATCGTGACACCGACATTGGCCACCGAGCTGACGAACATGAGCAGCAGGTAAATGGCGATGGCGGCGGCAGTCGGCAATGAGTCCGTGCCGGGAATCGTCTCCAGCTGCGCCGTGAACCCGGACAACCCGTCGAGGTCGAGGGCGAGCCATCCGAAGGCCGCGCTGACCAGGTAGCCGAGGACGACGAGCACCATGATCCCGAAGAAGGCGGCGATGGTCATCCCGATGACTCGGCCGAAGCTGCGCAGCGGCCAGAAGCCGAAGTAGCGCGGAGCACTGGCCAGGACCTCTCCCCTGGCACGGGCGCGGCGGCGCTGGACGATGGAGGCAATGATGCTCGCGATGAGCGGAGTGAACATCATGGCGCTGCCGCAGGCCAGAAGCAGAACGGGATCGCCGATCCCCTCCGCGGAGAACCACAGCGGCAGGCAGGCCAGCCAAGCGAGCCCGAATGCGGTGACGGTGAAGATTCCGATCTCGAGCCACGGGACCCGAGCGGGCACGACGGCGAGCGGCCGTCCTTTCGCGTCGACATCCTCGGCGGGGGTGTGCGATCCATCCATCGCCGAGGCGGCAGAACCGGGCATGGAATCCGTCGTTCCGGGCCGGTGGGGTTGGATAGTGGGTTGAGGTGATGGCTCGGTCGGTCCGGTCGCCTCGGCGAATCCGTTGTGACTGTGCGTCTGCGTGTTCACGGTTCCTCCTCGATCCTGCACTGTGCCCACCGATTCGGCGGTGGTCCGTGCCTGTGATTCCACGCTATGACTCGTCGTTGTTCGACACCTCCGCCGCGAGGATGAAATAGCAATCAGCCGCGCGGGCGAGAACGCTTCCGCAGGTGAGAATCGGAGATACGATGCGAACAGCACAGAATCAACGACGATTCGAATGAAGGAACATCACCATGTCCGATCTCCCCTCGAACGCCCACCACCCCGCAGGCGTTCACAACTCCACCGGCAACCGGGCCGGCGACCACCTCTCCGATTCCGACCATCTGGCCGTCCTCGGCTACGAAGATTCCTTCGAACGGTCGATGAGTCCGTGGGCGAACTTCGCCCTCGGCTTCACCTACCTCTCCCCTCTCGTCGGTGTGTATTCGCTGCTGGCAGTGGCGCTCTCAACCGGTGGTCCGCCCTCGATCTGGTGGATCGTCATCGTTGCCTGCGGACAGCTGCTCGTCGCCCTCGTGTTCGGTGAAGTCGTCTCCCAGTTCCCCATCGCCGGCGGAATCTACCCATGGGCCAGGCGGCTGTGGAGCAAGCGATATGCGTGGATGGCCGCATGGATCTACATCTGCGCACTCATCGTCACGATCACCTCGGTGGCGGAGTTCGGTGCCGGATTCCTCGCGAGCCTCTTCGGCCTCGAACTCAGCCGCAACTCCACTCTGTTCCTCGGCCTGGTGCTGTTGGTGCTGGCCTTGGCGATCAACTTCTCGGGCACGAAATGGTTGGCCCGCATCGCGCGCATCGGCCTTTTCGCCGAGCTCATCGGCGTCATCGGGCTCGGCCTGTTCCTGCTCATCTTCGAACGCAAGCACAGCTTCTCCGTCTTCTTCGACACCATGGGCACCGCGGGCGACGGCAGCTACCTGCCCGTCTTCATGGGAGCTGCAGTCGCCGGGCTCTTCCTCTTCTACGGATTCGAAGCCTGCGGCGACGTCGCCGAGGAGGTGTCGAATCCGGCTCGCGGCATCCCGAAGGCGATGCTCATGACGATCCTCGTCGGAGCGGTCTCGGCCCTGTTCTCCTTCGGCGGGTACGTGCTCGCGGCACCGAATCTCGAGGAGATCGTCTCCGGTGAGGTCGCCGACCCGATTCCCGCGATCCTCGAAGGCAGCCTCGGAGCGGTGGGGGCGAAGATCTTCCTCGTCGTCGCTGTCCTCGCATTCATCTCCTGCGTGCTCAGTCTGCAGGCCGCCGCATCGAGGCTGATCTTCAGCTTCGCCCGCGATGGAATGATGCCCGGGCACCGGTGGCTGTCGAAGGTCACCGACGGGACGAAGATCCCGCACAATGCGCTCATCGTCGCCTGCACGGCACCCGCGCTGATCTGCGTGCTCATCTGGTTCAACGACGGAATCCTCGTCGCCGTGACCTCGTTCGCGATCCTCGGCATCTACCTCGCCTTCCAGATGGTCGTCCTCGGTGCGCTGCGGCAGCGGCTGCGCGGGTGGAAGCCGGCGGGTCCGTGGTCGCTGGGCGGTTGGGGAATCATCGTCAATTTCGCCGCACTGGCCTACGGCATCTTCGCTATGGTCCTGCTCTCGCTGCCCGGCGACTCCGGATCGTTCTTCGCCGACTGGATCGTGCTCATCGGTCTGGTCGTCGTGCTTGTCGCCGGATTCATCTATCTGTTCACGGCACGTCCGGATCGGAAGTCCGACGCTCCCGAAGGTGACGCCATCGCCGTCGCCGAGGCGATCCGGGCACACCGCGCGAAGCAGTAACTCACGCGGGTCGGGCGCGGCCCCGGATCAGACCCCGAACTCTGGCGCGAAGGCCAGGGCGCCCTCGGGTACCTCGCCTCCCAGCGGCATCGCCATGAGCGCTTCGTCGGGAACGTCGACGTGCAGGGTGATGCCGAAGCCTGAGGCTGGGGTGAACCCGAAGCGCGGATAGTACTCGGGGTGGCCGAGGACGACGGCGAATGCCTCACTACGGCGGGCCGCCTCGGCGAGGAGCGCTTCGATCACCGCAGTGCCTGCGCCAGTGCGCTGGTGCTCGGGCCATACGGAACAGGGCGCCAGGCAGACGCCTGGGGCCTCGCCGACGAAGCAGCGGGAGAGCATCGCGTGGGCGATGACCTCACCTTCGAGCACTCCGACGAACGACAAGCCCTCGACCCCATTGCCGGATCCGCGGAGGGCGTCGACGAGCTCTGCCTCGTCAACCTGGCCGAATGCAGCTGCGGTCAGCGCGTGGATCGCGTCGAAGTCGCCGGAAGTCTCAGGGCGGACGGTGAACTGAGGTACGGGAGGATTCGTCACCCGCTCACGATAGCAATCGGCGGGGCCGCCTCGGCGAGATTCCATCGCCTCACCAACTTCCCGCACATAAAAATACGGACCTATGCATAACAATTCGACAGACGGCGCACAATCACGTTACGCTGGTGACATGTCGAAAGTACTGTCTTCGCTCCCAGTCGGTGAGCACGTTGGAATCGCCTTCTCCGGCGGTCTGGACACCTCCTGCGCGGTCGCGTGGATGCGCCACAAGGGCGCCATCCCGTGCACATACACGGCCGATATCGGCCAGTACGACGAGCCCGACCTGGAGTCGGTGACCGATCGCGCCAAGGAATACGGTGCCGAGATCGCTCGCTTCGTCGACGCCAAGCGCCTGCTCGTCGAAGAAGGCTTCGTCGCCCTCCAGTGCGGTGCGTTCAACGTCCGCTCCGGAGGCAAGACCTACTTCAACACCACTCCCCTCGGCCGCGCTGTCACCGGGACCATGCTGGTCCGCGCCATGAAGGAGGACGGCGTCGACATCTGGGGCGACGGCTCGACCTACAAGGGCAACGACATCGAGCGGTTCTACCGGTACGGCCTCATGGCCAACCCGAAGCTGCGCATCTACAAGCCCTGGCTCGACTCGGAGTTCGTCGACGAGCTCGGCGGCCGACAGGAGATGAGCGAATGGCTCGTCGAACACGGCTACCCCTACCGCGACTCGGCCGAGAAGGCCTACTCCACGGATGCGAACATCTGGGGAGCCACCCACGAGGCGAAGACCCTGGAGTTCCTCGACGCCGGACTCGACATCGTCGAACCGATCATGGGCGTCGCCGCCTGGCGCGATGACGTCGAGGTCAAGTCGGAAGAGGTCTCGGTCCGCTTCGAAGCCGGCCGCCCAGTCGCCATCAACGGCGAAGTCTTCGACGATCCCGTTGCCCTGGTCTTCAAAGCCAACGAGATCGGCGGCCGCCACGGGCTCGGCGTCTCCGATCAGATCGAGAACCGCATCATCGAGGCGAAGTCCCGCGGCATCTACGAGGCTCCGGGCATGGCCCTGCTGCACGTGACCTACGAACGCCTGCTCAACGCCATCCACAACGAGGACACCATCGCCCTCTACCACGAAGAGGGCCGCCGCCTCGGCCGCCGGATGTATGAGGGACGCTGGCTCGACCCGCAGTCGCTCATGCTGCGCGAGTCCATGCAGCGGTGGGTCGCCTCGGCGATCACCGGCGAGGTCACCCTGCGCCTGCGCCGCGGCGACGACTACACGATCGTCAACACCGAGGGCCCGAACCTGTCCTACCACCCGGAGAAGCTGTCGATGGAGCGTGTGGGCGACTCCGCCTTCGGCCCCGAGGACCGCATCGGCCAGATGACCATGCGCAATCTCGACATCGCCGATTCGCGTGCCCGCCTCGAGCAGTACGCCGCCATGGGCATCGTGTCCGGCCCGACTTCGGAGCTCGTGGGCTCGCTGGAAGCCGGCGGCGCCGAGGAGATCGCGAACTCCAACGCCGAGGTGGACGAGGCCAGCGACCTCGCCAACCTCTCCTCGGCCTTCGACGCCGGCACGGACTGAGGTCCTGACCCGGCACAGGTCCCGGTAGGGCTGAGCCCCGTCCGAACCGGAGATCCCCAGAACTTCCGGAGACACTGCGCAGCATGAGACTCGCGGCCTCCGGTTGAGAACAGAGAACGGCCGGCAGGCGCACTCCTCGATCATCACGATCGACGGAGTCCGCCTGTCGGTCGCTTCGCATTCACTGCGATCTGCAGCGCCTGTACCCACTGGTGGCGGGGCCATGGAAAGATTCACTCCATGAATTCCGATTCCCGGAACAAGGCCCACACCCTCGCCGAGGCGGTCGACCGAGATCTGCGCGCCCGTGGCGGCAGCGAACGCGCCCAGAAGGAAAGGGCCTACCTCAAGAGCGAACTCCTCCATTACGGGGTGAGTGTGCCCGACACTCGTGCCGTCGTTCGCGCCGCCCTGCGCACGGTGAAGCTCTACCACGAGGAAGTCATCGAACTAGCCCGACTCCTCTGGGCCGCGCCGACGTCGTCGGACGACTCGGCCGGCAGCGCCGAACCGACGCACACAGGCGCCGGGTCAGCAGGGCACCCCACACCCGTCCACGAACGTCGCGCCGCGGCCACGATGGTGCTCATCCAGTCGAAGGACCGCCTCGGCGGTGCGGATGCGGATTTCATCGAGGGCCTGCTCCGCGAGGCGAAGACCTGGGCGCTCGTCGACCCTCTGGCCGGGGACCTTGTCGGGCCGTTGAGCGAACGGGACGCCGCGTTCGACCCCGTCTTAGAGCGCTGGGCGAGCGATGAGGATTTATGGATTCGCCGCTCGGCCCTGTTGGCGCACCTGATCCCGCTGCGGCACGGCCGCGGCGACTTCGACAGGTTCTCCCGATTCGCCGATGCGATGCTCGAAGAGAAGGAATTCTTCATCCGCAAGGCCATCGGCTGGGTTCTGCGCGATACCTCGCGCAAACGCCCCGACCTCGTCTTCGACTGGATCCTCCCGCGCGCCCACCGCGCCTCAGGGGTGACGATCCGAGAAGCCGTCAAACGCCTGTCGACAGAACAGCGTGAGGCCGTTCTCGCCTCCAGATGAGCGGCCGACCGCCGACTCCCCGCCCACCGGCAACACACCCCACCCGAGCCCGATCTGCCATCGACTTTCATGTCATGACAAATTAGTCGACAGATTCTCTTTTGACCTGACAAATATATGTGTAATGTGGTGTCCGCTTCACCACGAAGGCTCCATGCGAGCCTCACTGCCGTCGGACGCATCGCAGACTGTCGTCCGACACCGAACCCCCTGCATTCGAAGGAGAATCATCATGCCGCAGCGCCTCGGAATCGCTGTCATCGGAGCCGGAATGGCCGGTCGAGCCCACGCCTCGGCCTGGCGCGCCGCCCCCACAGTCGGCACCGGCGAACTGCCGGAGCTCGAACTCGTCTCCGTCTGCGACCTCGCAGGCGATCTCGCCGCCGCCACGGCCGCCCGATACGGCTTCTCCCGCCACGACACGGACTGGCAGAACATCGTCGATGCTGACGATATCGACATCGTCAGCGTCGTCGTCGCGAACTCACTCCACAAGGAGATCGTCGAAGCGCTGCTCGCGGCCGGCAAGCATGTCCTCTGCGAGAAACCGCTGACCGACACCGTCGACGACGCTCGCGCCATGGTCGCCGCTGCCGAGGACTCCACCTCGATCGCCCGCCTCGGCTTCACCTACCGACGCTCCCCCGGCCTGGCCGCCATCCGCGACCTCATCAATGACGGCACCCTCGGCGAGGTCCACCACGTCAATGCCTGGTACTGGACGGACTATGCGTGCTCCCCCACCGCCCCGATGAGTTGGCGCTACAAAGGTGAGCTCGGCAGCGGCGCACTCGCCGACGTCGGCAGCCACCTGACCGACACCGTCGAATTCCTCGCCGGTCCCATCAGCTCGGTCTCGGGCGGTCGCTTCCACACCGCGATCACCTCCCGCCCGCTGCCGCTCGGTCACGTCGTCGGCCACGACCATGTCGAAGTCAGCGACGAATTCGAACCTGTCGGCAATGACGACTACGCAGCCTTCGGCGTCGAATTCCCCACCGGATCCGGCGTCCTCCAGGTCTCCCGCATCGCCGCAGGCCATCCCAACAGCCTCGGCATCGAAGTCTTCTGCGCCAATGGCTCGGCCAGCTTCGACTTCCGCTTCCCGGGCCAGATCGTGCTCAACCAGACCATCGACGGGCACGCCGCGACCGGACTGACGACGATCCAACTCGGCCCCGAACATCCCTATATCGCCGACGGTCTCGCCATGGCAGCTCCCGGTGTCGGCGTCGGACAGAACGACGGCTTCGTCTTCCAGGCGCGCGCTTTCCTCGACGAGGTCGCCGGCCGCGCCGAGGCTGACTCCCTTCCCCGCTGCGCCCGCTTCTCCGAGGGCCTGCACGCACTCCAGGTCCGTGACGCCGTCATCGCCTCGGCTGGCGACAACGGAGCCGCGAAGGAGGTCGCAGCATGAAGTACGGCGTCTACACGGCCATCCTCCACGATCGCCCGCTGCCCGAGGCACTCACCGTCATCAAGGAGCTCGGACTCGACGCGGCCGAGATCAACGTCGGCGGGTTCCTCCCGCCCATCCACATGCCCACGATCGATGACCTCCTCACCTCGGACGCTGCCCGTGATGACTACCTCGGCATCTTCGCCGAGGCAGGGGTCGAGTTGGCGGGCCTCAACGCCAACGGCAATCCCCTCCATCCGAATCCGGAGATCGGACCGCCGACTCTGGCCGACATCGAGCGGGCCATCAAGGTCGCGAATCGACTGGGCCAGACGCGCGTGGTGACGATGTCGGGTCTGCCCGGCGCCGATTCCGCGGCCACCGTGCCGACCTGGATCGTCAACCCGTGGGAGTCGTCCTACCTCGACGTCCGCGACGCTCAATGGGAGGCCGCGACCCCGATCTGGCGCAACCTCGACCGCCTCGCCGCCGACAACGGTGTGAAGATCGCCATCGAGATGCACCCGCACAACCTCGTGTTCAACCCCGCCACCCTCGAACGCCTCGTCGAGACGATCGGAGCGACGAACGTCGGCGCGGAGATGGACCCCTCCCACCTGTTCTGGCAGGGCATCGATCCCGTCGCAGCCGTCGACCACCTCGGCGAACTCGTCGTCCACGCAGCAGCCAAGGACGTGCGCATCAACGAGGCCGCACAGATCCACGGCGTGCTCGACGACCGCCACACCCGCTTCACCGGGGACCGGATCACGAACATCCGCGGCGGAGCGGCGATCAGCGCCTGGCCCAAGGGCTCGGCCTGGGACTTCGTCGCCCTCGGCAAGGGCCATGACCAGGACTTCTGGAACCGGTTCGTCGCCGCCCTGGCCCGAGTCGACCCGAACATGGCCGTGCACATCGAGCACGAGGACGAATCTCTCGGCCGGATCGAAGGACTCGAAACCGCCGCCGAGGTGCTCCTCACGACCGCACGCACCGTGCCGTCCCCAGCCTGATCGACACGGTCGCGCAGTCGGCGTGCGACGCGTCCGACCGCGGCACAGCGACCACGCCGACTGCGTGAACTGAGGCGTTCGGGGACGGTGACCTGAGCGGGTCACCGTCCCCGAACCCTGGCGAGCCGAGTAAGCTCGAAACACAGATCCCCCGATGAGGCAGGAGCCAATGGCACGCGAACCCGAGACCGAACTCCCTGCGGAGTTCTTCGGCCCCCTCGACCGCTCCCCCGGTGCCGCGCCGCTCTACACCCAGATCGCACGCAAGCTCGAAGGCGCCATTGCCGCCGGCACGCTCGTGGCCGGCACCCGGCTCGAGAACGAGGTCGCGATGGCCAAACGCATCGGGCTGTCCCGTCCGACGATCCGCCAGGCGATCCAGGACCTCGTCGACAAAGGACTGCTGGTGCGTCGCCGCGGGATCGGCACGCAGGTGATCCAGCGCCCCGTTGCCCGGCCGGTCGACCTCACGAGCCTCTATGAGGACCTCGAGAAGTCCGGCAATCCGCCGTCGACTGTCGTGCTCTCGCATCGCGTCGAAGCCGCCGACGCCGAGGCGGCCGAACACCTCGGAGTCCCCATCGGCACACCCAGCCTCCACCTGCGGCGACTCCGTCTTGTCGGTTCGACACCGCTGGCGGTGCTGCACAATGTGCTGCCGGCTCCCTTCACCGACATCACCGCCGACGAGCTCGTGAGCACCGGCCTCTACGAGACCCTGCGGGCCCGCGGGGTCGTCTTCTCCGTCGCTCAGCAGCGCATCGGCGCGAAGGCCGCCGATTCCGCCGAGGCGGAACTGCTCGACATCGACACGGGGTCACCGCTGCTGACGATGAACCGCACGGCACTCGACCATTCGGGCACCATCGTCGAATGGGGCGATCACTGCTACCGGCCCGACCTCTACTCATTCGAGACGACCCTCGTCTCGCGCTGAGACGCACCGATCCGCACTTCGGCGATGCCTGCGGCCGCGACAATCAGTCACACCGCACACAACGGGGGCCATCCGGCATCGCGCCGTCACGCCTACACCGCACTCTCACACCCACCCGCCACCGCTGTGCCCGCACCCGAGAAATTTCTCCCGCAAGGGGGGTGACGAGGCACACGAACAGTGCTATTGTCATGACAAATACTTTGTCCTGACAAATACTCGCAACGGCATCGCCGCCGTAGAGAAGGAAGCTCCACCATGACCTCCTCGCCGACTTCGGCTCCTCGGACCTCACCGTTCGACCTCATCACCATCGGACGCATCGGCGTCGACATCTACCCGCTCCAGGACTCGGTCGGCCTCGAAGAGGTCGAGACCTTCGGCAAGTACCTCGGCGGGTCGGCCACGAACGTCGCCGTCGCCGCAGCCAAGCACGGCGTCGACGCCGCCGTCATCACCGCCACCGGCGACGACCCCTTCGGCCGCTACCTGCGCAGCGAAGTCGCCCGCCTCGGCGTCGACAACCGCTGGGTCGCCACGAACCCGGACTACAACACCCCCGTGACCTTCTGCGAGATCTTCCCGCCCGATGACTTCCCGCTCTACTTCTACCGCGACCCGAAGGCCCCCGACCTCGACCTCACCGAGGCCGACCTCGACCCCGAGCAGATCGCCTCGGCGCAGATCTTCTGGGCCACCGTCACCGGGCTGAGTGTCGAGCCCAGCCGGGGAACCCACCATGCCGCGTGGGCGGCGCGGAAGCGCGCCGGGCACACCGTCCTCGACCTCGACTACCGCCCGATGTTCTGGGAGTCCCCCGAGATCGCCAGCGCCGAGGTGGCCCGTGCCCTCGAGCACGTCACCGTGGCCGTGGGCAACAAGGAGGAATGCGAGATCGCCGTCGGTGAGACCGAACCCGAACGCGCCGCCGACGCACTCCTCGAACGCGGCGTCGAACTCGCGATCGTCAAACAGGGCCCCAAGGGAGTGCTCGCGAAGACCGCCGACGAACGCGTCGAAGTTCCGCCCTACCCGGTCGACGTCACCAACGGCCTCGGCGCCGGAGACGGATTCGGCGGCGCACTGTGCCGCGGACTGCTGGCCGGCTGGGACCTCGACTACCTGCTCCGCTTCGCCAACGTCGCCGGAGCCATCGTCGCCACCCGCCGCGAATGCTCGACCGCGATGCCCGCGACCGAGGAGATCACCACCGTCATCGGCGAACCCACCGACTCCGCTGCCGTCGCGGCCGGCGCGAAGGGAGACCACTCGTGACCACCGACGCCACCACGGCACAGACCACGGCCTCAGCTTCCGCCTCGGCGACAGCGAGCCCCATCGTGACCACCGACGCCATCGCCGAACTCCGCGAGGCCCGCTTCACCGACCCCGGCACGATCACCCGCGCCTGGCAGTCCCGCTCCCGCCGCACCATCGCCGGCGATGACTCCCGCCTCTTCATCGTCGCCGCCGACCACCCGGCCCGCGGCGCCATGAAGGTCGGCGACGACGCCCTGGCGATGGCCGACCGCGCCGACCTCATCACCCGCCTGGCCACCGCGCTCTCGCGACCCGGCGTCGACGGAGTCCTCGCCACCGCAGAGATCCTCGACGACCTCGCCTTCCTCGGCCACCTCGAGAACAAGCTCGCCGTCGGATCGATGAACCGCGGCGGGCTCGCCGGCTCGAGCTTCGAGATCGACGACCGCTTCACCGGTCACACCGTCGACCAGATGGCCCACGACGGGATCGACCTGGCCAAGACGCTGCTGCGGATCAACCTCGGCGACCCGGCGACCGCCTCGGCGCTGCAGGCCAATGCCGATGCCGTCAATGCCTGCGCCGAGGCGAACCTGCCGGTCATGCTGGAGCCGTTCATGAACGAATGGGTCGACGGCAAGGTCCGCAACCAGCTGACCCCAGAGGCGGTCATCAACTCGATCGGCATCGCCCAGGGCCTCGGCGCGACGTCGACGCACACGTGGCTGAAGATCCCCGTCGTCGACGACATGGAACGGGTCATGGCCGCGACCACGCTGCCCACGCTGCTGCTCGGCGGCGAACGCTCGAACGACCCCGAGGCGACCTTCCGCAGCTGGGCGAACGCCCTGGCCCTGCCCGGAGTCCGCGGACTCGTCATCGGCCGCTCGATCATCTACCCCGCCGACGGCGATGTCGTCTCGGCCGTCGACCGCGCCGCCGCTCTCGTCCACGGAGAAGAGAGGATCTGAAATCATGATCAACGAATGGTTCCACACCGCGGGCTCCCTCGCCCGCGAGGGCTTCGACTCCGTCGTCGACGCAGAGATCGACGGCTGGGCACACACCGGATTCCGGTCCGTGACCTTGGGCGATGCCTCAGCATTCGCCATCCCGTCCGCACCGCGCACCGGCACGACCGCCTCGGCGAATGATCAGCACCCCACCTCCATCGACCTGCCGGCCGCCGCGGTCGAACGGGTCCTCGTCCCGCTCGCCGGTGAGTCCTTCACCGTCGACTACACCCTGGCCGACGGCAGCACCGGCGGCCAGACACTGACCGGCCGAACCTCGGTCTTCCACGGCCCCGCCGACTGCCTCTACCTGCCCACCGGAGCGAGCGCGACCGTGTCCTCGACCGCCGGGCGGATCGCCGTCGCCGAGGCGCCCACCACCGAGGCTCGTCCCGTCCAGTTCCTGCCCGCCGCCGAGGTGCCCGTCGAACTGCGCGGTTCGGGGATCTCGAGCCGTCAGGTCCACAACTTCGCGACCCCGGCCGGACTCGACTGTGTGAAGATCATCGCCTGCGAGGTCATCACCCCGGGCGGCAACTGGTCGTCGTATCCCCCGCACAAGCACGACGAGGCGATTCCCGGCTCCGAATCCCGACTCGAGGAGATCTACTACTTCGAGACCGCGGTCTCCCGGGGATCGAAGGCCCCCGAGGCGGCCGATCCGTTCTCCCTGTTCTCGACCTACTCGTCGTCCGCGGGAGAGATCACCACCTCGGCGACGGTGCGCACCGGCGACATCGCGCTCGTGCCCTACGGCTACCACGGTCCGCTGGCCGCAGCCCCCGGCTACGACAACTACTACCTCAACGTCATGGCCGGCCCCGACGAGGAACGCGTGTGGCTCATCAGCGACGATCCGGCCCACGGCTGGGTGCGCGAGGAATGGGAGAACCTCGAATTCGACTCCCGCCTGCCCTACACGGCCGAGACAGACGCGACTTCGAAGGAGAAGTGACATGACGACAACGATGACGGTCGCCCAGGCGCTCACGACATTCCTCGCCCGCCAGTACACGGTCGACGGCGACGTCCGCCAGCGGACCATCGCCGGCATGTTCGGCATCTTCGGTCACGGCAATGTCGCGGGCATCGGCCAGGCCCTTCGCCAGCTCAGCCACGAGGAACCGGGAGCCATGCCCTACCACCAGGGCCGCAACGAACAGGCCATGGTCCACCAGGCCGTGGGCTACGCCCGGATGAACCGCCGGCGTTCGACCTTCGCAGCGGCAGCCTCGGTGGGTCCAGGTGCGGCCAATATGCTCACCGGCGCGGCCCTGGCCACGGCCAACCGCATGCCGGTCCTGCTCCTGCCCTCGGACACCTTTGCCACCCGCGTCTCCGACCCGGTCCTCCAACAGCTCGAACACCCTCACGACACATCACTGCAGGTCACGGACGCGTTCCGGCCGCTCTCCCGGTTCTTCGACCGGGTCGACCGTCCCGAGCAGCTCTTCTCCATCGCGCTGGCCGCGATGCGCGTGCTCACCGACCCGGCCGAGACCGGGGCCGTGACCATCGCCCTGCCCGAGGACGTCCAGGCCGAGCTCATCGAGGTCCCCGATGAGTTCCTCACCGAACGCGAATGGCACATCCGCCGTCCCCTGCCCGAACCCGGACCGCTCGACCGCGCGGTCGAGGCGATCCGGAATGCGAAGGAACCGCTCATCATCGCCGGCGGCGGTGTCCTCTACTCCGAAGCCGAGAACGAACTCAAGTCCTTCGCCGAGGCGACCGGAATTCCCGTGGCCACCACCCACGCCGGCGGCGGAGTCCTCGACCACGATCATCCGCTCAACCTCGGCGGGGTCGGTGCCACCGGATCGGCCGCCGCGAACCGGATCGCCTCCTCGGCGGACCTGGTCATCGGCATCGGCACCCGCTACAGCGATTTCACGACCTCGAGCCGCACCGCTTTCGACAACCCCGACGTCAGCTTCGTCAACCTCAACGTCGCAGGCTTCGACGCTTACAAGCACGGCAGCCGGTACCCGATCATCGCCGACGCCCGGGCCGGTCTGCTGGGACTGCACGAGCGCCTCGGCGACTTCCGGGTCGATGACGCGCTGACACGGAAGGTCGAAACGGAGAAGGCGAACTGGACCGCCGAGGTCGACGCCTCCACCGCGGCCACCGACGCCGAGCTGCCCGGTCAGCCCGAGATCATCGGCGCCGTCAACCGCGCCATGGGACCGCGCGACGTCGTCGTCCAGGCCGCTGGTTCCCTGCCCGGTGACCTGCAGAAACTCTGGCGGACCCGCGATGCGCTGGGTTACCACGTCGAATACGCGTTCTCGTGCATGGGCTACGAGATCGCCGGCGGACTCGGCGTGCGCCGAGCCATCGACGCCGCCCGCGACGACCGGGACGTCGTCGTCATGGTCGGCGACGGGTCCTACCTCATGCTGCACACTGAGCTGCTGACCGCGGTCGCCGAAGGGCTCAAGCTCATCGTCGTCCTCATCCAGAACCACGGCTACGCCTCGATCGGGCACCTGTCCGAAACGGTCGGTGCTCCGCGCTTCGGCACCTGGTACCGCAAGTACGACGCCGACGACCCTGAGTTCCGCACCGACGAGATCCTGCCCGTCGACCTCGCCGCGAACGCCCGCTCCTACGGCATCGACGTCGTCGAGATCGAGCCCGGGAACTCCGCGAGCGCCCGACTCGCCGAGGCGGTCGAAGCCGCCCGTGCCTCGGAGTCCTCCACGCTCATCCACATCAACTCCGACCCCTTGGTCTACGCCCCGGACGGCGAGGGATGGTGGGACGTGCCGGTCGCAGCCACCTCGACGATGGACGAGACCCAGGACGCCCGCACCGCCTATGAGGAGGAGCGCAGCACGCAGCGGGCGCTGCTCTGACCTCCTTCAGATCACCTGCGCATCACGCAACCCGATTCGAGACGCGCCCCCGCCCTCGATTCAGACGAACATCACCGACACCAAGGATTCACCCATGACGACGCAGTCACTTCGCATCGGCACCGCCCCCGACTCCTGGGGAGTCTGGCTGCCCGACCACCCCGGCCAGGTCCCCTGGCAGCGCTTCCTCGACGAGGTGGTCGAAGCCGGCTACACCTGGATCGAACTCGGCCCCTACGGCTACCTGCCCACGGACCCGAACCAGCTGCGCGAGGAACTCGGCAGCCGCGGCCTCAAGCTCTCCGGCGGGACCGTGTTCACGGGGTTCCACAAGACCGATGATCAGTTCGACCGAGCCTGGAAGCAGGCCGAAGCGGTCGCGGCGCTGACCGCCGATCTCGGAGGCGAGCACATCGTCGTCATCCCTGACCTGTGGCGTTCGGACACCACCGGACAGGCCCTGGAGTCGCGCACTCTCGACGACGAGCAGTGGGCCCGCATGGCCGCCGGCCACGACGCCCTCGGCAAGGCACTGTTGGAGGAGTTCGGTCTCCACCAGCAGTTCCACTCCCATGCAGACTCCCATGTCGGCACGCATTCCGAGGTCGAACGCTTCCTCGAGCTCACCGATGAGCGCTTCACGAACCTCTGCCTCGACACCGGCCACTTCTCCTATTACGGAGGCGACAACCTGGGTCTCATCCAGGACCACCCGTCCCGGATCGGCTACCTCCACCTCAAGCAGGTCGACCCGGTGAAGATCTTCGACGTGCTCAAATCCGATACTCCGTTCGGAGATGCGGTGGCCGACGGGATCATGGTCGAACCCGATCAGGGCATTCCGCCGCTCGACCCGATCATCGACGCCGTCGCCGCCCTCGATGAGAACATCTTCGCCATCGTCGAACAGGACATGTTCGGCTGCAGCGTCGACGCCCCGTTCCCGATCGCTCAGCGGACTCTGGCAACCATCCTCGGCTCGACATCAGCCGCGGTCGTCGACCGCTGACCATCAGACCACGAACACACAGGAGTGACAGTGAACGATTCCGCCCAACCACGAGACTTCCGCGTCGGCGTCGTCGGCGCAGGCATGATGGGAGCCGACCATGTCAAACGCATCACCTCTACGATCAGCGGAGCCAGGGTCTCTGCCATCGTCGACCCCGACGAGGCCAGGCTCGCCGCGGCGCTGGAGGACGCACCAGGGGCCAAGGGATACGCCCGCATCGAAGACGCTCTCGACGAGAGCGCTGTCGACGGAGTTCTCATCGCCACCCCCGGATTCCTCCACGAGCAGGTTCTCCTGCCCTGCCTCTCCGCCGGCCTTCCGATCCTCTGCGAGAAGCCGCTGACGACGGATCCGGAATCGTCCTGGCGGGTCCTCGAGGCCGAACAGGCCACCGGCAGACAGCTCATCCAGGTCGGCTTCATGCGCCGATTCGACCCCGAATACCGACAGCTGCGGGAACTCGTCGCGAACGAGCAGGCCGGTGAGCTGCTCATGCTCCGCTGCGCTCACCGCAATCCGGCGGTGCCCGACTCATATCAGCAGGAATCACTCATCAACGACTCGGTCGTCCATGAGTTCGATGTCGTGCCGTGGTTGGCAGGCTCCCCCATCGTCTCCCTCGAGGTCAAGCACGCTCGCCGCAACCGACTGGCGCCCGAACGTCTCAAGGAGCCGATCCTCGTGCTCATGGAGCTCGAGAACGGAACGCTCGTCGATCTCGAGATGAACGTGAGCATCCAGTTCGGCTACCAGGTGACCACCGAGGCGGTCTTCGACTCCGGCATCGCCCGGATCGGAGAGTCCCACGGTATGCAGCTGTGGCATCAGGGACGTTCCGGTGTTGCCGAGCACGCCGACTTCACCACTCGCTTCGCCACGGCCTACGACAACCAGGTGCAGACATGGGTCGACGCGGCCAGGCAGGGAACCATCGCCGGGCCTTCGGCCTGGGACGGCTACAGGGTGGCCGTGGCCTGTCAGGAGGGCGTCGCCTCTCTTCTCGACGGCAAGCCCCGCACGCTCGACATCCCCAAAACTCCCGCCTTCTACCTCTGACCCGACAGCCCGCCCACTGGATCACCTGGAGCACCGATGAAGATCGCCTACGATCCCACCCCACTGCATCACACGCACCGACTGCTCGACTTCCCGGCCGCCACGGCGGATCTCGGGTTCGAACACCTGCAGCTGACCCCGCACCCGGATTTCGCGACCCACTTCCGCTACCCGAAGATGGACCGCGACCTCATCCGCCGATTCGGCCAGGCCGTCAATGCCGCAGGCATCACAGTGCCGGCTCTGCTGCCGGTGCAGCGGATCGCTTGGCCCGACGAAGCCAAGCGCGTGGCAGCGGTGAAGAACTTCCGCCGCATCATCGAGATCGCCGTCGACCTCGGTGTGGACACCATCAACACCGAGTTCAGCGGCCGGCCGGAAGCGTTCGAGGATTCCGAGGAATCGTTCTACCGGTCGATGGACGAGCTGCTGCCGATCATCGAGAAGGAAGGGCTGCGGCTCAACTTCGACCCGCATCCCGACGACTTCGTCGAAGACGGCCACGAGGCATGGCGGGTCCTGCGCGGCCTCGACTCCGAATCCATCGGCTTCGTCTACGTCGCCCCGCATACGTTCCACTACGGTGACTGCCTCGAGACCCTCGTCGACGAACTCGGCGAGCGCCTCCGGGCGGTCTACATCTCCGATGCCTACGATCACCGGGCCTCACACGGGTTGCGGTACATCGCGAATCCGCCGACCACCTCGGCGAGGGTTCACCAGCATCTCAAGGTCGGAGACGGCGACGTCGACTTCGACGCGCTCTTCGCCGCATTGCAGCGGACGGGTTTCCTCGACCTTCCGGAGTCCCTCATCGTGTCCAACGTCTTTGCTGAGAACGAGAACAACGAGTCAGTCAGCCGCTTTCAGAAGCGACGAATCGATGACCTGATCAGAGAGCAGGGAGGTCCGACAGTCTGACAATCGCAGCACCGAGCCGACCCCGCGTCGTCGGGCTGGCTCGTACCCACTGATCGAACCACATAAGCGCACCATCCGCACCACTACTGAATAGCCAACCTCAACCGCACCGCCACGGCGTGGTGCGGCTACCCCGTCGCGCCGCAATTCAGCGCTGCCGCGGCGGAACGATTGAGAATCATTCAAAGGAGAGTGAACGCCATGAGCGGTCAAGTGAAATCGCTGGTGGAACTTCCGCCCGACACCAAGGGTCCGCACACCTCACGCCTGGGCATCATCGCCGTCGTCGCCACCTTCGGCGGCCTGCTGTTCGGCTACGACACCGGGGTCGTCAACGGTGCCCTCGAACCGCTGACGCACGACTTCGGACTGACTCCGCGGACCGAGGGCCTCGTCGTCAGCTTCCTCACCATCGGAGCCGCCTTCGGCGCAGTCGCCGGCGGACGTCTCTCCGACGCCTTCGGGCGACGATCGAACATCATCCTTCTGGCGATGTTCTTCATCGTCGGAACTCTGGCGTGTTCGTTGGCACCGAACTGGCAGTTCCTCGCTGGAGCCCGGTTCTTCCTCGGCCTGGCGGTCGGCGCGGCTTCGACGACGGTACCGGTCTATCTGGCCGAACTCGCACCGTTTGAGAAACGCGGATCACTCGTGACCCGCAATGAGGTGATGATCGTCGTCGGTCAGTTCGCGGCCTTCGTCATCAATGCGGTCATCTTCAACGTATGGGGTGAACACGATCATGTGTGGCGCTATATGCTCGCCGTCGCCGTGCTGCCGGCAATCGCACTGCTTGTGGGCATGATCTTCCTGCCGGAGAGTCCGCGTTGGCTGATTTCGAAGAAGCGCGATGGTCAGGCGCTCGAGGTCCTCAAACTGGTCCGGTCCGACGAACGTGCCGAGGCCGAAATGAGAGAGGTCGAACTCCTCGCCGAGCAGGAAGAAGTCGCCAAAACCGGTGGGGTGTCGGACCTCGCCTCGAAATGGGTGCTCAGACTCGTCCTCATCGGCGTCGGCCTCGGCGTCGCTCAGCAGCTGACCGGTATCAATTCGGTGATGTACTACGGCACCCAGCTGCTCACCGATGCCGGCTTCTCCGCAGATGCCGCGATCATCGCGAACACGTTCAACGGACTCTTCTCCGTCCTCGGCGTCACCGTCGGGATCATGCTCATCAACCGCCTGCCGAGGCGGTTCATGCTTCTCGGCGGGTTCATCCTCACCAGCTCTTTCCATCTGCTCATCGGCCTCTCGGCCGTGTTCCTGCCTGACGGCACGTTCAAGGCCTACGCGATCCTCGTGTTCGTCATCCTGTTCGTCTTCTCCATGCAGGGAACGCTCGGACCGCTCGTGTGGCTCATGCTCGCCGAGATCTTCCCACTGAAGATCCGCTCGTTCGCAATGGGCATCTGCGTCTTCGCCCTCTGGCTGGCCAATGCCGCGGTCGCACAGTTCTTCCCGAGCGTGGTCAGCGGCCTCGGCATCGCGAACACGTTCTTCCTCTTCGCCGCCCTCGGCGTGCTGGCACTGCTGTTCATCTACTTCTTCGTCCCCGAGACCCGGAACAAGACCCTCGAAGACCTCGAAGCAGAGTTCCGCACGAAGTACGGTGAGTGACGTGACGAGTCCGTTCCCGCCCGCATTGCCGGCACTGGTCGTCCTGCCGCCGATGCTCACTCCACCGCCCGCATCAGCTTCATCGTTCATCTTCTTTCGTGAAGGAGCCCATCATGTCGATCCTCGTCGCCGTCACTGACCGCGCGGAAGGCGCAGCGGCAGTCACCGCCGCCATCGCCGAAGCCAGGCTCTTCGACACCGATCTCGTCATCGTTCCGCTCGGCATCGTCGCGTCGTTCGACACCGCCGCGCTCGACGAGAGCGGAATCAGCTACACCGTCGTCGCACGCAAGGGACGCGGCGACCGCGATCCCGCCGAGGCGGTCCTCGACGAACTCGACGACCGTTCGGACGTCGACCGGCTCGTCATCGGGATGCGACGTCGGTCCCGGGTGGGCAAGATGCTCATCGGCTCTGTGAGCCAGAGGCTGCTCCTCGACTCTCCGGTTCCGGTGCTCGCAGTCAAGGACTGAGCCCACCGTCGACCGCCCGGCCACGCGACCGTCGTTTCAACGAATCGACGGTCGCGTTCCCGCACCGTCGTCCTATCGCGATCGTCCGTCCCCGCGGACCGGAGGGTGGCCGGGCAGTTGGCGCGCTGCGTCCTCGGGGTTGCCGGTCAGCTCGACGACTCCGCGGTCGAGCGCGGCCTGGGCCAGCTGCGGATACCCCGCCGCCGAGGCGGCCCGAGCGATCGCCTCGACCGCCGACCTCGCGGACTGCCGACCGGTCCCTGCGAACCAGATCCAGCGGCCGTCGATCGACCGTGGAATCGGGTCGAGGGCCAGTGTGACTCGTCTGCGTCCGCGCCTGGCATCCTCGGCCGAGCAGGCGACGAAGTGGACACCGTTCTTCGTCCACCACGACGCCCGCAGAGTCGACTGAGCGATCTGTCCCTGGAGTCCGACCTCTTTGAGATATCTGTTCGCACCAGCGACCCCGACGATGCTGCCGGGCGTGATCTGCCCATAGGGAATGGCGTAGGGACGAATCCCCGGGGCAACAGAGCCGACAAGGATTCCTCGTTCGCAGACGATGAGCCGCTCACCCGAGAGATAGAGAAGGATCAGACCGAACATCACCGCGAAGATGATGCCCGGAGCAACCGCCAGCAGCGGCGTCTCCCCCGGGTTGATGAATGTCAGAACTGTGAAGAGCATCCACCCGAGGACGAACCCCGTCACCGTCTTCGGTCCTGGGCGGTCGGCGAACACCTCGATGACCTCACCGAGCTCTTCACGATGGCGACGGGCTTTCCGCATCTCAGCACCCAACAGAACCCCAACCTTCGAATCGACGCCCGGATCAGCCTGACTCCGGGCATACGAAAAAGTCCCTCACCGGCAATCCTGCCAGGTGAGGGACTCTCGTTCTGTGCGCCACGAGGGATTCGAACCCCCAACCTTCTGATCCGTAGTCAGATGCTCTATCCGTTGAGCTAGTGGCGCATGTCGCTCGGACTCACGCCCTGCAACTCGAACAACTATACACACCAGTTTCACCGAAGCTCAAATCGCACCCACGTGCGCTTCGCCACATTCGCACTCACGGTCAGAGCCGCCTCGGCGAGAGGGCATGAAATCGCAGATTTCAGCCGTCAATCATCGCTGAAACAAATCGTCAAATATTTGAAACAACACGTCATCCAATTGTTGCATTCACGTCAATGACCCTCTGGCTGTGATCCAATGCACATCTTCGAGTGACCGAAACGCGCGTTTTTCGCTTCCGCTCCCATCCTACGGTGGATATGTACCAACCGCTCGACGGGCGCCAGCCGCCGGAGACGAAACCCCACACCCGATTGACCAGGAGACCACTCATGACTGTCCTCGACCATGATGTCGTCGCTGACCAGCTGAAGAACGCACCGACCGAGAACAAGTCGGTGCTCTCGTTCGTCAGCCGGATCGCCGCCCTGACAACCCCGGACGACATCGTCTGGATCGATGGTTCCGAAGCACAGAAGAACGAGATCGCTGAGAAGCTCGTCGAAGCCGGCACCATCCAGCGTGTCAACGGCACCAAGGACTCCTACTACGCGGCCTCCGACCCCGAGGACGTCGCCCGCGTCGAGGGCCGGACCTACATCTGCTCCGAAGACGAGAAGGATGCCGGTCCACTCAACAACTGGGTCGCTCCCGCGGAGATGAAGGAAACGCTCAACGGTCTGTTCGAGGGTTCGATGCGCGGCCGCACCATGTACGTCATCCCCTTCGTCATGGGCCACGCCGAGGCGGACCAGCCGATGTTCGGCATCGAGGTCACCGATTCGGCCTACGTCGTCCTCTCCATGCTCGTCATGGCTCGCTCGGGCAAGTACGCCCTCGATGCGATCGACGCCCAGGACGCGAAGTTCGTCGAGTGCGTCCACTCCGTCGGCGCTCCGCTGGAAGAGGGACAGGAAGACGTCGCCTGGCCCTGCAACACCACCAAGTACATCACCCACTTCCCCGAAGACCGCGCCATCTGGTCCTACGGATCCGGCTACGGCGGCAACGCCCTGCTGGGCAAGAAGTGCTACGCGCTGCGCATCGCCTCCGCGATCGCTCGCGACGAAGGCTGGCTGGCCGAGCACATGCTCATCCTCAAGCTGACGAGCCCTGAAGGCGTCGTCAAGTACGTCGCCGCTGCGTTCCCCTCGGCCTGCGGCAAGACGAACCTCGCCATGATCGAACCGACCATCCCCGGATGGAAGGCCGAAACCCTCGGTGACGACATCGCGTGGATGCGCTTCGGCGAAGACGGCCAACTCTACGCCGTCAACCCCGAATTCGGACTCTTCGGAGTCGCCCCGGGCACCGGTTACACCACGAACCCGACCGCGATGCGCGCCATCGAGGCCGGCGGCAACATCTTCACCAACGTCGCACTGACCGACGACGGTGACGTGTGGTGGGAAGGCAAGACCGACGAGGCACCTGCTCACCTCACCGACTGGAGGGGCAACGACTGGACGCCTGAGTCCGACACCCCGGCCGCTCACCCGAACTCGCGTTTCTGCACCCCGATCGCGAACGTTCCGACCCTGGCTCCCGAGTGGACCAACCCGAATGGTGTGCCGATCTCGGCCATCCTCTTCGGCGGTCGCCGCAAGACCACGATGCCGCTCGTGACCGAGACCCAGGACTGGACCCACGGTGTGTTCATGGGCTCGGTGCTCTCCTCGGAGACCACCGCAGCTGCCACCGGTGCCGTCGGCGTCGTCCGCCGCGACCCCATGGCGATGCGTCCGTTCATCGGCTACAACGTCGGTGACTACCTGCAGCACTGGATCAACATCGGCAACACCGAGGGCGCCCAGCTGCCGAAGATCTTCTACGTCAACTGGTTCCGCCGCGACGACGACAACTCGTTCCTGTGGCCCGGATTCTCCGAGAACTCGCGCGTCCTCAAGTGGGTCTTCGAGCGCGTCACCGGCACCGCCGATGCGCAGGAATCCCCGCTCGGCCTCACCCCGGTCGAAGGCGGCCTGGACACCGAGGGCCTCGACTTCACCGACGAGCAGCTGCGCAAGGCTCTCGCCATCAAGCCCGAAGAGTGGGAGACCGAACTCGGCCTCATCGAGGAATGGTACGCCGAACTCGGCGATTCGGTTCCGGCCGAACTCCGCGCCGAGGTCGACAACCTCCGCCAGCGCCTCGGCCTCGCCTGAGTCGTTTGGCTGAGTTTCTTAGCTGTGTGGCTAGCCTGAGCCGTTTGGTTTCATCGCTGACAGTCTGAGCCGTCCGTTCATCGGCAATCCCCCAACCGCCGCCGAGGTGGTTGGGGGATTGTCGTATTTCGTTGCGGGTGCGCGTTCGACCGTTTGAGCCCGCCGCTGATCCGTGAGTGCCTCCGGGCTATAGGGCCGAAGCCGCGCAGACTCAGCAATGCGCCGCCTGCGCCCCATGAACCTCACGGAGAAATACCAACACATCACGCGGTTTCGCTTTGAGCTCCTTTAGTAGGCGATAGGTGACCTTCTCCGGCTTCCTCGGCTTGCCGATCAGTGCGTTCTGATGAGCGGTCGGCCCACGGGCAGTGATCGTCACGAACAGGGCGTCCGGAAGCGGATATTTCCTCCACTCGAACTCTCCCCCGATGTCGACGACGCCTGACCACGGCGTTGCGAACTGACGGAGGCGTCCGCCCGGTTTCCACCGTGAGGACTCCACGCCCCACCGCGAGATGACCAACTGTGGTCGCAAAAGGGGAAAGACGAACGTCCATAACACTGCACCAACGCCGAAGAGCACCAAGCCGATGGCAAAGACCACAAGGAAGAAGAAGACCGGCCACCCGCCGAAGCCAGGGGACATCGGGTTCCAGGTCGAGGCGGGGGTGACGACGAACATGAGGATGATCGCTCCGACGAACAGCCAACAGATGAGTGCCATCGCGAAAGTCTTGACCAGGTTTGTTCGCAGTACGACGCGTCCATCGCGCCGCATTGCTGCATGCCATTGGTCGATGCGCCGGCGATCGGCTTTGGCGATCTCCTTCTGCAGATCAGCGGCATGTCGAGGATTGTGCGGCGGAATTCTCACAAGAAGAGTTTAGGACGAAACCGCCGGTCGCCCAGCAAGCGCATAATGCAGCTCCCCTGCCCAAAACATCCCTGTGCAGCTGTAGGAATTGGAACTGACGAGAGAAATCGCCGCTGCAAGCGGCACGCGCACTTTGTCATTTCACAAAATGTTCCTGCGCTTGGAGCAGGAATGCCAGCCTTTCGCGTGAGCCTCCTCGCAATAGATGACTGAGGAGATAGGTTCTCTGCCCATCAGAAGCTGCTCTGAGACTTCTCTTCCTAGGCAACAGCAGAGTGTTCTTCACTGTCGGCCCGGTCGCCCTGATTCGAACGTGAAGTGTCGAACGCAACGGCCACATTCGTGGCGGTGCTGTGTGCGGATAGAACCCATCGATGATGTCTATGTCAGACCAAGCGGCAGAGAACCGGGTTGAGCTGCCTCCGGGAGCCCACCAGATGGTGCGGATTCCCCACCGGGAGATGATCGTCCGAGGTCGGAAAAGTGGAACAGCGACAGTGAACATCAGCGCCCCGATTCCCGACACCGCTAGACCCGCGGCGAAGATGGCACCGGAGAGTATCGAGACCGCCCAGCTGCTCGGACTTTCGAGCGGCTCCCACACGGGAATCCAGATCGGTGCCGGTGTTCCTACAAACGGAAGCGCGAGGCAGACTGAAAACGCCCACGTGATCACAGCAAATCCCAGGGTCTTAAAGAACCCGGTCCGCAGCACCATCTGCCCGGTCCGATCGAGCTCCTTGACCCACCGACTGACAAGTTGCGGGTCCGCCTCACCTATTGCGTTGCGCACATAGGATGGCAGCTCATCGCCCGTATCCGAATGCCCCATGGACGGAATTCTATTTGTTCGTCTCGGCTCTGCCCGCGAAAGCACGCCGCGGGCACACCCATGCGGCAACGCTGTTCCCTTACGCGCGTCTCATAACCAAGAGGCAGTCGCAAAACACTGTCGCAGTGCCAAAACACCCTGGTGCAACTGTAGGAGTAGCCGCTATCGGTGACCGACGGCAATCCAGAGGTTGGTTATGCCACCAACGGTGAGGGATGCTCACCGGGCCAGGTAAGCTCAGGCGCCGTGGAGGGCCGGGACGATGAGGTAGACGCCGAGCAGCACGACCGCTCCGCAGATGCCGAAGACCGCCCAGTAGCCGACCGGCAGCGCTGAGCTGCTGCGGCCCTCCTCGACGCGGTCGAGGTGCGCGGCGCGCATCCGCACTCCGACGGAGAACAGAGTGATGACGATGATGGCCGAGACCCATGTCGCGGCTGCAACGATGGCGAACGAACTCCACTCGATCATTTCGCGTCTCCCTTATCGCTCGCATCTGCCCTGCTCGCATCTGCCCTGCCCGCATCGGCTCCGGTGTTCGAGGCCCGGCCCGCATCGGCTCCGGAAGCAGATCCGGTCGACGATGAACTCGTCTTCGCAGCCTCGGCGGGAACCGCCCCGTTCTTCTTCGCATCGCGGTGGGCACGGCGCTTCTCTTTCGCCGCCTGCTTCTCCGCCCAGGCCTCGTATCGAGCTTCTCTCTTCTCCTGAGCACGTTTGCGGTTGCGGTCCTTACGCAGCTTGCGCTTGCGGCCGCGGATGTTGACGGCCTCGCCGACGGTGTCGAAGTTCGAGATGTCCGTCTCCTCGACCCGGCGGGAACTGAGGTAGATCCACAGCACCACGACCACGGCGATGACCGTGTCGACGACGACGCCGACCGTTCCCAGGTGAGCGATGCCGGCGGCGATTCCGCCGACGATCGCGGCGGCCGGAATCGTCAGCAGCCAACCGGATGCGATCCGTCCGGCCGTCGACCACTGGACATCGGCGCCCTTGCGGCCCAGTCCCGAACCGAGCACGGAGCCGGAGGCGACCTGCGTCGTCGACAGAGCGAAGCCGAGGTGGGAAGAGGCGAGGATGGCGGCCGCCGTCGAAGTCTCGGCCGACAGTCCCTGAGCGGGCTTGACCGTCGTCAGCTTCGTGCCGAGAGTGTCGATGATGCGCCATCCGCCGACATAGGTGCCCAGCGCGATCGCCAGAGCACATGCGGTGATCACCCAGATATGCGGGCCGGTGCCGTGCTCCTGCAGGTTGGCGGAGACGAGCACGAGGGTGATGACGCCCATCGTCTTCTGCGCATCATTTGTTCCGTGGGCGAGCGCCACCAGCGAGGACGAGAAGATCTGCCCGTACTTGAACGGTGCACGCCGGGCGGTCTTGCCCTCCTCGTTGCGGCGAGTGATCACGTAGGCGATCTTCGTGCACAGGTAGGCGCTGAATCCGGCGATGAGCGGGGCAGCCAGAGCCGGGATGACGACCTTGGACAGGAACACTCCGTAGTCGACGGAGTTGAGTCCGGCACCGACGATGGCCGCACCGATGAGGCCCCCGAAGAGTGCGTGGGACGAGGATGATGGCAGGCCGAAGCGCCATGTCGCCATGTTCCAGATGATGGCTCCGATGAGGCCGGCGAGGATGAAGTCGGGAGTGATCTGGACTCCCCCGCCGCCTTCCTTGATGATGCCGCCCGAGATGGTCTTGGCCACCTCGGTGGAGAGGAAGGCACCGACGAGGTTGAGGATCGCGGCAAGCGTGACCGCCGCCTTCGGTTTGATGGCCCCGGTCGCGATCGGTGTGGCCATGGCATTGGCCGTATCGTGAAAGCCATTGGTGAAGTCGAAGAACAGTGCCAGTGCGATGACGAGCACGACGACGAAGATGATTTCCACTAATCGACCTTGGGTGTAGACACTATTCGGACCGTGGATGATGCAGCTGACGGCCAGCCATCACTATCCCGCAGAAGTCTACCCACAGATTCAACCGCTCTTCACCCGCAATTCGACCCTACTCCACCTCATTCACCTTTTGTTCACTTTTGACGTGCGCAAACGGGCCCCGCCCGGCCGAGAGTGCAATAGCACTCACATTCCGAACGGGGCCCGAAAACAGCAATCCCTCGCCGAGGCGGCTCCCCGCCTCACGCAGTCAACCGCGGAAACCGCGGCGTGACTTCGCCGAGGCGACTCCTCCTTCACGCGTGACGAATCTACTCCGTGACGTACCGATCCGCGACGTCGAGTGCCCGATCCAGGGCGGCGAGTCCGAACCTAACATCCTCGTCCGGAGTGTTCAGCGGCGGCACGACGTGGATGCGGTTGAAGTTCGCGAACGGCAGCACGCCTTCGGCCTTAAGCGCTGCGATGACCTCGTTCATCTCCGGTGAGCTGCCGCCGTAGGCCGCCAGCGGCTCCTTCGTCGTCCGGTCCTTCACGAGCTCGACGGCCCAGAAGCAGCCGAGACCCCGGACATCCCCGACCGAGGGGTGGCGCTGCGCCATCTCCCGCAGAGTCGGGCCGATGATGTCCTCGCCGAGGCGCTCGGCATTGGCGATCATCCCCTCGTCCTCCATCGCGGTGATCGTCGCGACCGCTGCCGCACAGGCGAGCGGATGTCCCGAGTAGGTCAGTCCGCCCGGGTATGCCCGGTCGCGGAAGGTCTCGAAGATCGCGTCCGAGATGGCGACTCCGCCGAGCGGGACGTATCCGGAGTTCACGCCCTTGGCGAAGGTGATGAGGTCCGGGGTGACGTCCCAGTGGTCGACGGCGAACCAGCGACCGGTGCGGCCGAATCCGGCCATCACCTCGTCGGCGATGAAGACGATCCCGTACCTCGCCGTCAGTTCCCGCACGCCGGCGAGGTAGCCGGCCGGTGGGGCGTAGATCCCCGCGGTGCCCGGCACGGTCTCGAGGATGAGGGCCGCGATATTGCCGGGCCCCTCGAGGGTGATCATGTCCTCGAGATGGGCCAGCGCCCGCTGCGTCTCCTCGGCCTCGGACGTCGAGTTGAAGTACGACCGGTAGGGGTAGGCAGGCATGAAGTGGACGATGCCCTCAGCGGAGTAGTCGTTGGCGAACCTGCGCGGGTCACCGGTGACGTTGACGGCCAGCTGCGTGCCGCCGTGGTAGCTGCGGTAGGCCGAGAGCACCTTCGTCCGACCGGTGTGCAGTCGGGCCATCCGGATCGCGTGCTCGTTCGCATCGGCTCCCCCGTTTGTGAAGAACACATGGTCGAGGTCGCCCGGGGTGCGTTCGGCGATGAGTCGGGCCGCCTCGGAGCGGGCGTCGTTGACGTGCTGCGGCGCGATGGTGCAC
Source organism: Brevibacterium sp. OS20 (assembly GCF_056837565.1). Lineage (NCBI taxonomy): Bacteria > Bacillati > Actinomycetota > Actinomycetes > Micrococcales > Brevibacteriaceae > Brevibacterium > Brevibacterium sp. OS20. The sequence continues at coordinate 3,517,475 of NZ_CM166367.1, forward strand.
AGCCGGCCGGCCTGCTCCTGGATGGCCGCAACGACGGCCGGGTGCTGATGGCCGATATTGGTGTTGACCAGCTGCGAAGACATGTCGAGCAGCTTTCGACCCTCACCGTCCCAGACGTAGGGGCCGGCGGCGTCGACGATCGTCAGCGGGTCGAACGGCCCCTGAGCCTGCCAGGAGTGGAAGACGTGCGCACGGTCGAGTCCGTGGGCACGTCGCCCGGCCTCGATCTGCTGCGCATCGATCCGATCAGCGCCCGAGCGATCAGCGTCGAGGTGCGATTCGGTGAGCGGGGAATCCGCGGTGGTGGTCATGTCAGGGCTCCTTCGCCGAGGTGGTTCGTCGTTGCGTGAACGTCCGCCCCGGGTCGGGGCGGACGTCAGTGGTGGTCGGTTCAGTCGTTGGTGGGGAATCCGAGGTTGAGTCCGCCGTGGCTGGGATCGAGCCAGCGTGAGGTGACGACCTTGCCGCGGGTGAAGAAGTGGACGCCTTCGTCACCGTAGGCGTGAGTGTCGCCGAACAGCGAGTTCTTCCATCCGCCGAAAGAGTAGTAGCCCACGGGCACGGGGATGGGCACGTTGATGCCGACCATACCGACCTCGACCTCGTTCTCGTATCGGCGGGCAGCACCGCCGTCGTTGGTGAAGATCGCGGTGCCGTTGCCGTAGGGGTTGGAGTTGATGAGGTCGATGCCCTCGTCGTAGCCGGGGACGCGGACGACGGCGAGGACGGGTCCGAAGATCTCATCGGTGTAGATCGACATGTCGGGGGTGACGTTGTCGAAGAGGGTCGGGTTGAGGAAGAATCCCTCGGCCGGGGTGTTCTCTCGGCCGTCGAGGACGACGGTGGCTCCCGCCTCGGCGCCGGCATCGATGTAGCCGGCAACCTTGTCGCGGTGGGCGGCGGTGACCAGTGGTCCCATGTCCGGCTCGGTGGCACCGTCACCCACGCGCAGTGTCTTGGTGCGTTCAGCGATCTTCGCCACGAGCTCATCGGCGATGGAGTCGACAGCGACGACCACGGAGATCGCCATGCAGCGCTCACCTGCGGCGCCGTAGCCGGCGTTGACGGCGGCGTCGGCGGCGAGGTCGAGGTCCGCATCGGGCAGGACGAGCATATGGTTCTTCGCTCCGCCGAGCGCCTGGACGCGCTTGCCGGTGGCGGTGCCGTTCTCGTAGACGTATTTTGCGATCGGGGTCGACCCGACGAAGGACACCGAGGCGACCTCGGGGCTCTCGAGGATCGTGTCGACGGCTTCCTTGTCACCGTGGACGACGTTGAACACGCCATCGGGCAGCCCGGCTTCCTTCCACAGCTCGGCGAGCCAGTTCGCGGCCGAGGGGTCCTTCTCCGAGGGCTTGAGCACGACGGTGTTTCCGGTGGCGATGGCCACGGGGAAGAACCACATCGGGACCATGGCCGGGAAGTTGAAGGGAGAGATGATCGCGGAAACGCCGATCGGCTGGCGCAGGGAGTGGACGTCGATGTTCGTCGAGGCGTTCTCCGTATGACCGCCGCGCAGGTGGCCCGCGATGCCGCACGCGAATTCGACGACTTCCTGGCCGCGGGCGACCTCGCCGAGAGCGTCGGAGACGACCTTGCCGTGTTCGGCGGTGATGATCTCGGCCAGTTCCTGCTTCCGAGCGTTGAGCAGTTCGCGGAAGTTGAAGAGGACAGCGGTCCGCTTGGCCAGGGACGTGTCGCGCCAGGCGGGGAACGCGGCGGATGCTGCGGCGATCGCCGATTCCACGGTGGCCTTCGACCCCAGGGCCACCTGGCCGCTGACGACTCCGGTGGCCGGGTTCGTGATATCGCCGAGGCGGGTGTCGGTGTCCGCGGTGACGGTCCGTCCGTTGATCCAGTGGGAGAGCGTTGCCATGAAGAGTCCTTCTGCGTCGTCGGTACGTCGGTTGAGTCCATCCTCTGTCCGCTTTGCCGATCTCGGAAGTGTCAGAATGTCAGAATCTTCGCCCTCGGCTTTACACTGTGTCAATGGACACTGCACGGGAGTCGAGCGGGGCATCGTTGAGCATCGCCGGTCTGCTCGAGTTCGAGGAGATCAGGGCTGCAGAGCCTGCGGTACTTGCCGGCGAGGCAGGCCTCGACCGGGCTATCCGCTGGGTCCACATCGCCGATTCCGAGCATGTCGAGCGCTTCCTCGAGGGTGGTGAGCTCGTGTTGACCACCGCCACGGCCTTCCGCCACTCGCCTGCGGCGATGACGGAGTTCCTCGACCAGCTCGAGCGCGCAGGTGCGGCTGGGACGATCATCGAACTCGTCGATGAGAACTCGACCCACGATGAGGAAGCGCGCGAGATCGCGGCCGCGGCCGCCTCGGCGAGGGAACTGCCTGTCATCGTCCTGCCGCGTCGGGTGAAGTTCGTCAGGATCACCGAGCTCGCGCACCGCAGCCTTCTCGCACAGCAGATCTCGCGGCTCGAACATGCCCGGGAGATCCACGAGACGTACACGCAGCTGAGTCTCGATCGGGCCGAGGCGCAGACGATCGTCGACCGCACTGCAGAGCTGTTGGGCACGGCGGTGGTCCTCGAGGATGTGTCCCATCGGGTTCTCGCGCATTCCGGCCGTGGTTCGCAGGCTCTCGCGCAGAAGTGGGTCGACCTCGTCAGCGGTGCGAGTACGACGCCCGGCGGTCACGCGCCGGCGCAGTGGCGGCAGACGCCGGTGGGGCTGCGTTCTCGCCGGTGGGGCCGGCTCGTCGTACCCGGCGCCGCCGAGTCCGTCGCCGATCTCGAGCAGGTCATCGAACGTGCGGGTGAAGCCCTGACGCTGACTCGAATGGCCGATCGCGATGAGCAGGATCTGCTGCTGCAGGCCCAAAGCGGCCTGATCCGAGAGATCACGGACTCAGAGGGCATCGACGAGCGTTCGGCAAGGGAGCGCGCCCGCTCTCTGGGATTCACTCCTGCGGAAGGAGCCGAACTCACCCCAGTGGTCGTCCGCATCGATCGTGAGGCCGACACCGATCCGACTCGGGTGCAGCTGCAGGAGCGCGGCCTGACGCAGGAGATCGCCTCTGCCGCCTCACGCCTCAATCTGTGTCTGCTCATGACGAGCCTGCAGTCAGGCGTGTTCGGGTTCGTTGTGGGGCCCTGTCGCGGGAGAAACCGACGATCGCAGCCGAGTCTGCGCGGTGCGGAGGAAGCCGATGAACGGCTCACCCGTCTGCTCGCCGAGCTCGATGGGCTTGCTGCGAGCTGGGTGGTCGGGGTCGGCCGTGGCAGCACTTCTCTGCTTCGCGCTGTCGCCGGTTTCGAAGCCGCTTCTCACGTCGCCGAGGTCGCGTCGACGCTCGATGTGCGTGAGCGTGCGTTCTACCGCTCCTCGGACGTGCGCATCCGCGGGCTGCTGTCTCTGCTGGCCGAGGACTCCCGGCTGCGTGCCTTCGCCGAGGGAGAGCTGGGGCCGCTGCTCGGCGAAGACGGACGCCGGGACGGCGTTCTGCCATTCGCTGCGAACGCCGCAGACGACGGACTGCTCGACTTCCTCGAGCTCTACCTCTCCCATGGCGGCAACAAGTCGGCGATGGCGCGGGCCGGGCATCTGTCCCGGCCCGCGCTCTACGCACGGATCAATCGCCTGCAGGACCGCCTCGGCGTCTCACTCGACGATGCGGAGTCACGCACGGCACTGCACGTAGCGCTGCTGTGGTGGCGGATGTACGGCTGAGGACCGTACTCGACGGAGTCGGCGACTCCCTCCAGCGGGGTCGTGTGCTGCCCGGGACAGAGCAGGCTTCGGCCGGTCGACAGAAGTTCAGTCGAATATAGCGCGAATCGTGTCGGTGACGGGGATTCCGCGTTCGGCCGCCTCGGCGCGATTGGCGTAGCGACGGTCACCGGGCTGACGGTCCATGCCCGCATCGCGGAGCATGTCGACGAATTCGCGCACCCGAGCGAGGTAGGCGTCGTTGCCGCCGCGCTCGGGATCAATGACGATGAAGAGCTGACCGGTCCGGAAGGTGTGGGCGCCCTCGGGGGCCTCCGCGTCGACCTCATAGGTGAAGGCACCGCCGGTCAGCCCTGCGGCAAGCGTTTCGATCATGAACGACAGCAGCGCACCCTTATGCCCGCCGATCGGGCGGATGCCGCCGCCGTCGAGGATGGCGTTCGGATCCGTGGTGTCCGCGCCGGTCGAGTCGACCCCGGTCCCGACCGGAACGTCCTGGCCTTCTGCCCGCAGCAGCTGCAGATCCCCGTGGGACATCGACGACGTGGAGAAGTCGAAGACGATCGGGTCCGCGTCAGCCACGGGTGTGGCGAAACCGAACGGATTGGTACTGAAGACCGGACGAGTGGCCCCCTCGGGAACAACGGCGAGCTTGCCGCTGGCGATCATCCCCATCGCCACCCGACCGTCGCGTGCAAATGCCTCGAGGTCGGGCCACAGGGCACTGAAGTGATGGGTGTTGCGCAGAGCGATGACGGCGACACCGGTGTCGTCGAGCGCCTTGTCGATCGTCGGCCCCGCCTCGGCGAGTGCAGGTTGAGCGAAACCATTGTGACCGTCGATGCGGATATAGGAAGGGCCGACGACGTCGATGCTCGCTTCTGCTGCCCCATCTGCCCAGCCTCGATTCAATGAATCGAGATAGCCGGCGACCCTGAAGACTCCGTGGCTGAGAGTGCCGTCGCGTTCGCAGGTGGCACAGTTGGTCGCCAGCACTCTCGCAACCGCCGAAGAGGCTCCTGCGGCGGTGAGCTTGGCTTCGATCGCCGAGACAAGATCATCGAAAGAGATGCGGTCGGGTTCGTTCGTCATTGTGCGCTCCTCGTGTGCAGCGAATCGTGTCGGCTTCGACCATTGGCCTTGATCAGCAGACTACCGCTCGAACAGTCATCGATCCTGCCCCGCCATATCCGCGTCTCAGCCGTCGACTCCTGGTTCTGCTGCCCTCGTACCGCCGCTCCAGATGTCTCCGACGGTGAAGCCGACCGGAAACGGATCATCGGCCTCGAGCACGAGCTGTTGGAATCCTGTGATCCACCCGCGCCCGGTAATCGAAGGGATGACGGCTGGACTACCGCCGATCTCGGTCTCTTCCTTCACCACGGCGGTGAAGGTCGTACCCATCATCGATTCGTGGACGAATCGCTGACCGACGCGCAGTTCGCCGCGGGCGTGTTTGGCCGCCACTCGCCCGCTCGTCCCGGTGCCGCACGGCGAGCGGTCGAAAGTCCCAGTCCACGTGCTCGGATCGTCGAGGTCGACTATGCCGTTGGGCAGGACGACGGCGTTGCGTCCGTCGGTGCCCTCAGTTCGTGCGGGTCCGTGGATCAGCGGCAGACCGATCGAATCGATTTCAGGGATGAGGGGATGCCTCACCTCGAAGGTCTCGTTCGCCGCCTGCCGCAACACGCTGGCAGCCCTGATGATCTCCTTGGCATTGCCAGGATCAAGATCCACGCCGAGGTTGTCCGACGCAGTCTGTACGTAGAACTGACCGCCGAAGACGATGTCGACGGGAATCGTCCCGTACCCAGGCACCTCGAGAGGCAGGTCGAGTCCGTGGACGAAAGCCGGGACATTGTCGAAGGTCACCGATTTCGCTCGGCCGGCCTCCACCTCGGCGCGGACCGTGACGACACCGGCGGCGGTATCGACCCGCAGCTCGGTGACCGGTTCGCTGACGTCGACGGACCCCGTCTCGATCAGCGCCGTGACGGTGCAGATGAGGTTCGATCCGGACATCGGCTTGAACCCGCCCTGCTCCATCACGATCATTCCGAAATCGCAGCTCGGATCCGTCGCAGGCACGACGATCGGCGAGCACAGGCCGGGATAGCCGCGGGGTTCGTGGAGGATGAGGTTCCGGAAGTCGTCGAGGTGCTCTTCGCAGTATCGGAGCTTTTCGCCCATCGTGGCACCTTTGACCCGCAGTCCCGAGCCGATGAGCACTCGGCCGGGTTCGCCGGCCGCGTGAACATCGACGGCCTGGATGAGCTGTCTGTTCTTCACGTTCCCTCGTCTCTGCTCGGGCGGGCCTCAGCCCACGACTTCGCTGCCGGCGACTTGCTGTGTGGTCATGGAACTTTCCTCATTTCGTGTGGGGTGTCGGCGAAGAGGTTCGATGCCGACGAGAGACGTTCAGAACCGGTTCGGTGAAACCCGGGCGAGAAGTTCGTCTGGCAACGTCGAGCTTCCGTCAGTCATGAGTCCGGCCAGCAGACGGGCAGATCCCGGTGCCAGTGTCAGACCGAGCATCGCATGTCCGGAATTGATGTAGGCGTTCTTCACAGAGTCAAGTCGTCCGATGACGGGAAGGCCGTCAGGTGTCATTGGGCGCGACCCTGCCCATGGAGCCAGTTCTCCCTGACCGTCGCCCCAATCACGGAATGACTCCTGCGCGGAGCGGCGGATCGCACCGACGCAAACCTCGTTGACATCGTCGTCGGTACTGCCGAACTCCATCGTGCCTGCCAGCCGGAGCATGCCGTCCAGCGGAGTGACTGCGACTCGTGCATCTTCGAGGGTCAGCGATGTGCGCAGCTGAATCGGGGCCGGTGAGTAATCGATGCTGTAGCCCTTGCCGGAGTAGATCGGGATCTTCTGGCCGAGTTGCCTGGCCAATGCGCCGGACGGGACACCGGCAGAGATGACTAGAGCGTCCGCCTTGATGACCTCCGCGTCGGAGGTGACAACTGCGGTCACAGCGTCGCCTGAGCGAACAAAGCGTCCGACGCGAGTGTCTTCTCGCACGGCGACCCCGAGATCGGAGAGTTTCGTGAGGAGACCCGCCGTCAGAGAATCGGGTTCGATCTGTCGGTCAGCGGAGAAGGAGAGACCGTGGCGGATGCGTTCGCTGAGAGCCGGTTCGGCCTCGCGGACTTCGTCATCATGCAGTCGCCGCGGCCGGTGGCCGGCGGCCTCGAAAGCAGGCAAGCTCGCACAGTGCTCGTCGAAGCGTTCCCGAGTCTCGAAAGCCAGCAGCACACCGCGGTCGTGCATCTCGAAGTCGATGCCTTGAGCCTGATACTCATCGAAGAGATCGTTCGCATCCTCGCCGAGGCGCAGGTGGAGGTCGAGTCCGGCTTCGAAGTCACGTGCGTTGCAGTGCCTGGCCATCCGCAACAGGAAACTGAGATAGCCGGGCGCAAGGGACGGCTTGATCGATAGTGGGCTGTCGGGTTTGAGCATCCATCGGATCCCCTGAAGCAGCACACCCGGGGCAGGCACCGGGGTGCTCTCGGCGATGGCGATCTTTGCGGCATTTCCGTGAGAGGCGCCCGAACCGCAGCGGGCAGCCTCGATGACTGTGACGTCGTGTCCGCGCAGCGCAAGTTCGTACGCGATGGTCAGCCCGACCACACCGCCTCCGACGATGACTGTCTTCAATCGGTTGCCCTCCATTGGTCCCCGAATCGGCTGTTTCACGGTCCGATCAGGGCCGACGTCACCGAAGCTGACTTTTGTATGACCATCTATTGAGAGAGACGCTATGCAGTGCGGTCAGGTTCGTCAATGGCCTCAGCCGCTCTTCCCGGACAGCCCCAGATCAGGCTCAGCCTTCGTAGCGGATTTCGACGCGACGGTTCTTCGCCCGGCCCTCGGGGTCGTCCTTGCCGTTCTTCTCGTTCGACTCGACGGGCTCGGACTCGCCGAAACCCTTTGCCGTCAGGTCAAGGTCCGAGTCCTCCGAGGTGAGCACCTCGGCGACGGCTTTCGCTCGGTCTTCGGAGAGCTTCTTGTTGTAGTCGTCTTCGCCTTTGGAATCCGTATGCCCGCCGACGGTGATCTCGGAGTCGGACGGCAGATCCTCGACAAGGTCCTTGATCTTCTTCTTCGCTGTGTCGCTGAGCTCAGCCGAGTCGAAGTCGAAGAGGATATCCGTGTCGAGCGTGACCACGGTATCGCCGCCACTGGCTTTGGTTGTCTCCACGTCCTCGATGCCTTTGTCCAGGTCATAGATCTCCGGTTCGAGTTCGACAATGCTCTTGTCGATCTGCGACTGGTCGGGATCGGTGAAGTCCTCCGGAGTCGGGGCATCTCGGTTGGCGATGTCCTGCGAAGTCACTGAGTCTGCGAACGCGAGTGCGGGTGGACCGGCGACGACAATGCCGGCAGCAAGAATCACCGCTACAGGACCGACGGCTGCCGGCTTCACGAGATCTTCACTCCGGTGGCGAGGTTCATACCGTCGACGACGGAGACCTCGACCTCATCGACATCCGGCGGCGGGGCCGCGAAGACAGCGAAGGCGTAGTGGGTCTGGCCGGGTTTGAACTTCGTCTGTTGGACATTCGTCTGCGCTCGCTGCGGGAACTTATCCAACACGTTGTGCTTGCGCAGGTTCTGCGAGTCGACAAGGAACGGCGCCCAGCTCCCGCCCAGATAGCCGTAGAGATCGTCACCGTCGTCGTCCTCGTCGGTCTGATCAGAGTTCACACTGAACGCGAACTGGGCCACGACCGTCTCGCCCTGACGCTTCAGAGGGAACAGCTCGACAGCCATCGTTGCCTTGTCATCGCCGTCAACGGCGGCGGGAATCTCCTGGGAAGCGACAGGATCGGGAAGATCCTTCGGATCGAGGCCGGCCGCCTCGGCGGATCCGGATTCACCCTTCGAACCTGCGGCCTCACCGGACTCCTGCGCAGCGCCTTGGGTCTCGGCACCCTCGGCGTTCGGCTCCTCTGTGTCGTCTCCGGACGAGCAGGCGGCCAGGGTCAGCGCCAAAGCTGCGGCGGCAGCGGACAGAGCTGTCTTGCGGATCAGGGGCATAGCGATGGGAGTTCTCCTCAGTACTCGCCGGAGCAGCATCTCTGCTGGTGAGCTCCGGTGGCGCGGGGGCGGACGCGGATCAACTTACCCCGGACAGGTGAACTTTCACTACATCGAACGTAAGTCGAGACGAACAAAGGCGTCGGCACTCGCGGGCAAACGCGATTCTGTGGGAACGCAAGAACCCCTGCACCCGAATTCTCATCGGATCGCAGGGGTTCTGCCTCACGCGGAGCCGGTGGGATTTGAACCCACGGTCCCCCTATTGGAGGACTTCACCTTAGCAGGGTGACGCTTTCGGCCGCTCAGCCACGACTCCATCCGCAATGCTGCGATCCGCCTCGGCGAAATGCATACCGACAGACCCTCCAGCACTACGGGATACAGCCTAAGGGAAAGGAGCCATCCAGGGCAAAGCGCAACCGCGGAGAGTGGGCTTCGTCATAGTCGAACCGACCCGTGACGGGCGCAAATCCGGGCCGAACGTCCCCTTTGTACCGCTCCCCCACACCGGAATTCCAGCATTCATCAATGTCCAGGCGTAAAATCGGCGTGATGTGCTTTGCGGTCTGGTCTCAGATCCTCGCAGAAACACCGGTCGGAAAACCGATAGCCGCGGTGTGCCCTGTGCCGGAAACGAGAACGGCGAGCGGGCCGTATTGCACGAGCAGACAGTTTTTGAGGAGTAGACAACTTGCCAGAGTTTCCCCCTGACAAGCGCGGACCGTATGGGAGCGACCCCGATTCCCAGACAACAGGTCGTCGGCTCCGTGCCTCCTCTCGCCCCCGGTTCCGCGGCGACACCGCCGCCAGTGAAAGCGACTCGACACCGCAGTCGAGCTCGCCGCAGCAGAATTCTCGGCAGTCTGAGCCTCGCCGCTCGGACTCCCAGCGTCGTGACTCCAAGCAGCTGCCGACCTCGGCGGTGAATCCTCGCCGGTCCCGCACGAACTCGGACCACAACCCCGGCCAGAACTCTGGTCAGGACTCCACACGGTCCGCCGACGCCCGATCCGACTATTCGTTCCGCACAAGCTCTCGCGGATCCGGAGAGCAGTCGGACAATCGACTCGGCGACAGCACCCGTGACACAGGATCAGCGACCCGCTCGCCGCATGCACCGCCTCCGCGCCCGGTCGCCCCACGCACTCGCCGCGAAGCCCGCATGCTGCGAGCTGCCGCCGCAAGCGGAGCCTCTGCCGCCGGAGTGGCCGCAGCAGCAAGCTCGAATACACAGGATGATCCGGACGCCGGCTCACGGCGCGGTCCTGCCCACGATGCTCCGCGCACCTTCGCACGGGACGAATCGGCCGCCTCGGCGAGGGATTCCCACGATTTCGACCACACGGACAACGACGCCGATACGGGCTCCGCTCCGACGACTCGCCGCGACGCCCGTGAACGGCACGCGGCCGAATCCCGAGGCCGGGGCCGAAAGAAGTCATCCGCCACACGGGGCGCGCGCAGCGCCGCGGCCGCAGCAGCGGTCGGTGCGGGCGGCACTGCGGCAGCAACCGGCGCATCGTCTGCCGCGAGAGGAGCCGACGAGAACGGCTCCGCCCACGGCGAGAAGTCGACCGGTCACGGACCGGGACGGGCCCGCCGCCATTCCTCCCGCCTCGGCGAATCGTTCCCCAGCCTCGTCGGCTGGACCTCACTGAGCACCCTGCTGCCCGGTGTCGGACTGCTGCGCACACGCTTCCGGCCCGCCGGGCTCATCGTCTTCGGTCTCTTCGTCCTCACTCTGCTCGTCGGGCTCGTCTACCTGCTGGTCAAGGGACCGGTGCGTGCGATCGCCACGATCGTCGCCAGCCCCTCGCTGCTCAACTTCCTCGCCATCGCCGCCGTGCTCGTGGCCGTGATCTGGATCCTCGTGATGGTCGTATCCCACCTCGGGCTGCGCCGCGGACACCGATACCGGCCCTGGCAGAACAAGATGGCCGGCGTCCTCGTCGTCTCCCTCGCCCTCATCATCGGCATCCCGCTCGGCGTCGGCTCGGTCTTCGCCCGCGTGCAGTCCGACACGGTGGCCAGCCTCTTCGGCGACAGCACGGGCAAGGCCCACAGCGCCGAAGACCTCTGGGCGGACAAGCCCTATATCAACGTCTTCCTCATGGGCCGCGACAATGGCGACGATCGTGAGGGCACCCGCCCGGACACGATGCTCGTGGCCTCCATCGACACGAAGACCGGCAACGCCGCGCTCATCTCCGTGCCCCGTAACCTCGCGTTCCCGGTCTTCCCCGAAGGCAGCGAACTCGAAAAGGCGTGGCCCGACGGATTCCGCCCCTCCGGTGACTCGTCCGAGGACCTCATCAACGCCGTATGGCAGTGGGGCGAACAGAACCCCGACAAGATCGGAAACCCGCACGGACTCGAACCGGGCATGTGGGCGACGATGCAGGCCGTCGAAGGCTCGTTGGGTCTCAAGCTCGACTATTGGTCCTCGGTCGACATGGCCGGATTCGAAGACGTCGTCGACGCCATCGGCGGAGTCAAGATCGACGTCGAACGCCCGATCCCGATGGGCGGCGGAAAATCGATGTCGGGTGTGAAGAACGAGATCTACGGCTGGGTCGATCCGGGCCCGCAGACGCTCAAGGGCAAGGACGCACTCTGGTACGTCCGCTCCCGTGAAGGCAGCGACAACTACGACCGCATGTGCCGTCAGCAGCGGATGCTCAAGACCACTCTCGAGCAGATCGACCCGCAGGAGATCGCCACGGCCTATCCGAAGCTCGCGAACTCCGCGACGCGGAACATCGCCACGTCGATCCCACAGAACGAGATCCCGGCCTTCATCGAACTTGCCATGATGATGCAGAAGGGCGACGTCACCACAGTCCAGATCAACAATGACGTCACCCCGACCTACGACCCCGATTACGATGTGCTCCACAAGTGGATCCTCGGCGAAGTCAAGGGTGCGTCCGACGGCGAGGAGACACCGAAGCCGACGAACGACGGCAGCAAGTCCCAGGAATCCGAGGACAGCACCGGCTCGACCGAGGACAGCACCGAAGACACCGCCACCGATGAACCGGCCGATTCCGCGGATGGTTCCACGGACGAGGCCGGCGCCGAGGCGGACGCCACCGAAACGGCAACGCCGGGTGAGCCCAACGCCGAAGGCAAGTGCTACCCGAAGGGCTTCAAGCCCGGTGACGACTTCCCCGGCTACCCCGGGCCCAACGGCGGAACCGGCGAGCAGGGGTGAGTCAGGCTCCACAGACTCCCGCCCCCGCGGTCGCGATCATCGGCGTCGGACCGCGAGGTCTCACCGTTCTGGAGAGGCTCGTGGCTCTGGCTGCGAAACGCTTCGCCGGCACCGTCGGCGCGTCCCGCAGCGCGGCTGACGCCACCACCGAGACCGCGCTGACCATCCACCTCATCGACCCGTACCCGCCCGGCGCGGGAATCGTGTGGCGCACCGACCAGCCCGAGTCTCTGCTGATGAACACCACCATCGCCGAGCAGACCGTCTTCCCCGATTCCAGCTGCAGCTTCCTCGGCCCCGAAGAAGCACCGACCGGACCGTCCATGGCCGAGTGGTACCTTGCCAACGGCGGCACCGAACCGCTGCACTCGACCTTCCCCAGCCGCAGTCTCTACGGCCGCTACCTCCGCGACGCCTACCGGCGCATCCGCGAGGGCGCACCGGACTTCATCGAGATCGTCGAACACCCGACGAAGGCCGAATCCGTCATCGACCTGCCCGCGATGGACCTCCCCCAATCGGTGGCAGAGAGTTCACGGGCCACTGTCCCCGAGCAGCTCGTGCGCTGCCAGAACGGCACGACGATCGTCGCCAGCGCCGTCGTGCTCGCCGTCGGTCACATCCCCAGCGCCCAGCCGGAGGAGCGCGCCCGCCTCGCCGCTTTCGCCGAACTGGGCGGCGGGCTGTACCTGCCGCAGGGTCTGCCCGCGGAAACCCCCGTCACCGAGGTGGCCCCCGGTGAGCGGGTCATCGTCCGTGGCATGGGGCTCAACTACTTCGACCTGCAGACCCTGTTCACTCATGAGCGCGGCGGTCGCTATGAGACGCAGCCCGGCGGACTGCTGCGGTATGTGCCCAGCGGTGACGAACCGCGGCTGGCGCTGGGATCACGACGCGGAATCCCGTACCGCAGCAAACCGATCTGTCATGAACATCCTCGGCGGGACTGGCCCCTGCGGTACTTCACGAAGGACAATATCGCTCTGCTCGCCGGGATCGAGCACCTCGACGGGGAACGCAAGGCCGGTGCCCGATTCAATGATCAGCTGTGGCCGCTCATCCTCGCCGACCTGCGTCTGGCGTACTATCACACGCTCTCCCAGGTCCGTCCCGAAGCGTTCGCCGATGACCCCGGCCAGCTGCGCGAGGCCATCGGCGAAGCCGTCTCACGTCACCTGACCCGGCGCACCTGGCAGGAAACCCACCCGCAGTCGGGCGAAGTCGGTGCTGGCGAGGCTCGGACCGCTGCGCCCGCTCGCGCCGCGGCAAGCGCTACGGCCACGTCCGGTGCTGCACGAACAGCCGGCGCCACGGCCACCGAGGATGCCGCCCGTCAGGGCCGCGTCACCCGTGAGGCCTTCGCCTGGTCGGAGATCGAAGAGGCACTCGTGCCCGATCCTGCCGACCGCATGTCACTGCACACCCTGCTCAACCCGCTCGAAGGTGAGCTCTTCACCAGCCGCGAACCCGGCGAGCCTGGTTCCCTGCACGAGTGGATGCTCGATTTCCTGCGCACCGACCTGCGCAACTCTCTGGCAGGTCCGACCGGCAGCCCGGAGAAGGCGCTCTTCACCGTGCTATGGCAGTCCCGGCTGCTGCTCAAGGAGCTCATCGTCGCAGGTCACATCGACCGCGTGAGCATCGACATGGAGATCCTCGGCTGGTTCGAGGGCTTCGTCTCCGGCATCTGCGATGGGCCTCCCCCGCAGCGGATCGCGGAACTCATCGCCCTCGCCGAGGCGGGAATCGTATCCTTCATCGGCCCCGATATGCGCATCGAAGAAAACCCTGACGCTCTCCGCGAGAATCCAGAGGCGCCCGAAGCTGAGGCAGAGACCGCAAGTTCCGGCATCGCCGCACGCCCGGACGGGGTCGATAGCACCACTGCCAAAGCAAAGGGACTCACCAATGAGGCGCAGAAGCCGCGGCCAGAGATCTTCACGGTCACCTCGGCGCAGGCCGCGGGCGCGATCACGGGCAGCGTCGTCATCGATGCCGCGTCCCCGACGAACTCCGTCTCGCGCGCTGCCGATGTCCTGCTCTACGGAATGCTCGAACGCGGTCAGCTCACCGCGGCCCGCCTGACCTTGGACGACGGTCGAGAGAAATTTCTCAACGGACTCGCACTCACGTCTCGGCCGTACCGCACCATCGATGTCGAGGGCAACGTCCACCCGCGCCGGTTCGCTCTGTCGATCCAGCTGTCGTCGAAGCAGTGGGGGCTGGCGATCGCAGCGAACCCGGGCACGAACGCGGCCACGCTCAACGACTCGCACGCAGCCGCCGAGGCGATCCTCGACCTCCTCTGAGGCCGCGTACTCGTCCTCTTCTAAAGCTCAGCAGGCTCTCCCCGGACGCCAGTCGCCGAGAACTCTCGGCCCATCCGCGTCTCCGCGGACGCTGACGACCCACCCGCGACTCCGCTTCCGCCGCCAGCACACTGTCCATCAGCGGACCACACCACCCGCGACAGTTGCCGAACTCCGCGCCGCGCAATGCACGAGGCGAGTTTCGGTACACCCTTCTCTGTAATGCACATGGAGGAAAGTGAGCGGCCGAGCATCGAACGCGAACAGCCCAGTCTAGGGTGAATGGCCCAGTTTCAAACATGGGCTATTCAACTCAGACTGGGCTGTTCGCAGAGGCGACGCCGCGCCGCACCGGGCCGGCAGCGTGGCGCCGCGTCCGCCCCGGCGGCTACGCCATTTCGAGGGCGGCTTCGGGCTTCGTGGTCCGGGCCCGGACGATGGCCAGCAGCGACATCACGATGCCGATGACCGCCCAGGCCAGCAGTCCGCCGTATGCGGCAGCCTGCCCGCTGGTGCCCGCGGCGATCGCTGCGAAGCCGTTCATCGACGGAGTCAGCGGCAGGATCGGCGCGACGAAGTCGAAGAACTGCGGCACCGCCCCGATCGTCCGACCCGCGACGGCCAGCACGACTGCGATGACCGACAGGAACCGGCCCACTCCCCCGAACCACGCGACGAGTGCGAAATTCAGGATCATGAACACGATCGCTGAGACGAACGTGAGCACTGCGATGTCGAAGCCTTGGATCGCGTCGATGTCCATCACGGTGACCGCGAGGATCGAGAGCACGAGCGCCTGCAGCACGCCGACGACGAGGCCGGGCAGCAGTCCGCGCGCCCACACGGCGAACGAAGACTTCGTCGACAGCAGAGCCCATGCCGGGATCGGCTTGAGCACCGTGTAGGTGACGAGTCCGCCGATCCACAGGGCGAGCATGATGAGGAGCGCGATCGTCGATCCCGCCAGCACATCCGTGACGCTGTCCGTGTCCGGGGATGCGATATTCGCCGAGGCGACCTTGGCCAAGCGGTCACGTTCCGGAGCCGTGTAGGACGGCACTTCGTCCGCACCGTCCTTGACGCCGTCGGAGAACTTGCTCACGCCCTTCGCATACTTGCCCGTGCCCTCATCGAGCTTGTCGAGGCCGGCTGAGAGTTCGGAGGTGCCGGTCGCGGCCTCGGAGACGCCATCGGTGTACTTGCCGACACCGGTGCTGTATTCGCTCAGCCCATCGCTGAGCTGACCGGCACCGTCGGAGAGTTCCGAGGAACCGTCGGCGACCTTGCCGATGCCCTTGGACAGGGCCGGCATACCGTCGGCGAGCTGCTGGTTGCCGTCGGCGACCCCGGCGGCACCGTCACGCAGTCCCTTCGAGGCCTCGAGCAGCTTCGGGGCGTTCTTCGAGATGTCCTCCATGCCCTTCGTCAGATCGCCGAGGCCGTCCTCGAGTCCCTTGACGAACTTGGTCACGCCGTCGGAGAGCTCCGAAGCACCCTTGGCGAGTTCATCGGACCCGCCGAGGAGGGACGAGCCGTTCTGCTCCTGCTCGAGTCCGTCCACGGCTCCGTTCAGACCGCCCGAAGTGCCGTTGAGCAGTCCCTGGGCATAGGCCTGTTCGATGCCCTGACAGACCTGGTCGGGAGTTCCGGTCGGGCACATCTCGGCCCGTGCCTGCTTCGCCTCGGACTTGCTCATGATGCCCTCTTCGACAAGCTTGTCGAGATCAGGTTTCGAGGCAGCGAGCTTGTCGGCACCATCGGCCTTCTGCTTCAGCCCGTCTCGGTACTGGTGCAGTCCGTCGGAGAGGCCTGAGGCGCCCTTGGACACACCGTCGGCGCCCTTCTCGAGTTCCTTGCCGCCCTTGGTGATGTCGCCGAGGCCGCCTTCGCCCGAGTCGCCGGATCCGGCGAAGCCCTTGATGATCTCGTCGATGGACTTCGTGTATTCGTCGACGCCGTCGGAGAGCTCACCGGAGCCGTCGGCCAGCTTCTGCGTGCTGTCGGGCAGCTTCGAGGTCTTCTTGTCGAGTTCGTTCAGCCCCCCGGACATCTCCGAGGCACCCTTGGACAGTTCGCCGGCGCCCTTCGACAGCTCCGTGGCTCCGGACTTGAGCTCGCCGCCGTTGTCACTGAGCTGCTTCATGCCTTTGGACAGCTCGCCGGCGCCTTCGGCCGATTGTCCGGTGCCTTCCTTGAGGCCTTCGGCACCCTTGTCGAGTTCCCCGGCTGCGTCGCCGAGGTCCTTCATCTGATCGCCCATCTTATTGAAGCCCACGTAGATGTTGTCGAGGTAGTTCTCGGTCATCTGCGTGTTGAAGGTCGTCCGCGCCACCTCGGCGACGGATCGGGAGATCTGCGTATCGAGCGCGGGAGCGGTCCCGGAGACGTCGACGTCGAGCTGCGTCTGCGTCGCCGACTTCGCATCATCGACCGAGGTCACAGCGCGGGAGAAGCCCTCGGGAATCGTCAGCTTCGCGGCGTATGTGCCGTCGGACAGCCCGTTCTGCGCATCCTCTTCATCGGTGATGACCCAGTGGATGTTGTTCTCGTCCTCACCCACCAGACCGCTGGTCAGCTGACGGCCGATCGGCACGGTCTTGCCGTCGACCTTCGCTCCATCGTCGTTGTTGACGATGGCGGCTTCGATGGTCTCGAGACGATCGCCGCTCTTCCACGTGGCGAGGATGAATCCGGCCGCCACGATGATCGGGATGAGGACCAGCCCGAGGAGGGAGAGCCAGTTCACCGGCTTCTTCGAGTTCGCACGTTCGAGTCTCACGACTGCACACCTTCCATGTTGGTGCTGTCGACGGCGTGGGTGTGTTCGCCGTCTGATTCGCTGTCGGTTCCGCCCCGCTCATCGGGTCGAGCCTCGTCGAGGTCGAGGTGGAAGTAGTTCGTTTCGGGATCGAAGATCCCTGTCACATCCCCGTCGGGCAGGCCGAGGATGACGGTGGTGCCTTCGGCGACGAGCTGCGGCAGCAGATCGCGCAGATCCCGTGCCGGTCCGGCCGATTCCCGTGCCCCGGCCGCGAGCTTCTCCGCCCCGTCGATGACGAGCAGATCCGGCGCCGAGGCGGCCATCCGAGAGATGTCGCGCGGACTGATCATCCGGTCGGCTTCGCCCCGGTTGAGGTCGAGGTAGGGAACCTGTCGGCGGACCCGTCCGGCGTGTTCGGGCAGGACGTTCTGGCCGATCTTCATCTCCCCGGCCGTGAGTCCGACGCGGCCGGACACGGCGAGCAGGAGGGCTCGGCGGGAATCGCCGCTGGCGACGAGGATCTGGCCGGGCAGCAGGGAGATGTCGACGCGGGCGAAGCCGCGGTCTCCGGAGTACACGCCGATTCCGCGTCCGTAGACCCGGTAGTCCGAGTTCGGCTCCGGCCAGTCGCGCAGGGCCACTTCGTGGGCGAGGCCCTCTCCTTCGACGTCGAGGCGCGGCAGGATCCGATCGAGCCACTTCGGCAGCCACCAGGCCTTGTCGCCGAGCAGCTGCATGATCGCGGGCACCAGCGACATGCGCACGAGGAAGGCGTCGACGAAGATGCCGGCGGCCAGGGCGAGCGCGATCGACTTGATGATCGGTTCGCCGGCGGGCACGAAGGCCGCGAAGACGGAGAACATGATGATCGCTGCGGCCGAGACGACGCGGGCGGAGGAGGCGAATCCGGCTCTGATGGCGTCCTTGGCCGAGGAGCCGTGGACATAGGCTTCGCGCATGCCCGAGACGAGGAACACCTCGTAGTCCATCGCGAGGCCGAAGAGGATGCCCATGACGATGATCGGCAGGAAGCTGATGACCGGTCCCGTCCCGTCGATGCCCAAGGGGCCGGCGAAGAGTCCGTCGTGGAAGACGAGGACGACCGTGCCGAAGGAGGCGAAGACGGAGAGGAGGAACCCACCGGTGGCCTTGATCGGCACCGCCACGGAGCGGAAGACCATCATGAGCAGGATGATGGAGAGTCCGACGACGAAGATGCCGAAGGGCACCAGAGCCTTGCCGAGCTGGTCGGAGACGTCGATCTGGATCGCGGTGGCACCGGTGACGGCGGTGTCGAAGTCGAAGTCGTCCTCGATCTCCGTGCTCAGGTCCCGCAGCCGATCGACCGTGTCGAGGGTCGCCGGGTCGTCGGAGGCCGTCGTCGGAATGATCTGGAAGAGCCCGACGGTCGCGTCCCGGTTCGGGGTGGCCATGATGACCTGTTCGACGCCGTCGACCTTCTCGATGCGCTTCTCGATCTCCTCGACGTCTCCGAGCGGATCGTCGCTCGTCACGATCTGGCTGGTCATGACCAGGGGCCCGTTGTAGCCGGGTCCGAAGTGCTCGTCGATGAGGTCGTAGGTCGCCCGTGCCGGGGTGCCCTGCTCCTGGTCGCCTGCGGTGGGCAGGGACAGTTGGAGCTGGGTGGCAGGGATCGCGAAGAGCGCGAGGCCGCCGACGATGACGACGATCGTCAGCAGCGGGATCTTCGTGACGACCTTGAGCCACCCGGCGAAGAACTTGTTCATGATCGTCGGCGGGTACGGGTCGCCGCCCTCGGCGCGCGCCTCGTCGGCGATCCTCTCCCGCAGTGCCGGGTCGGTCGCCTCGGCGGGGGTTCCTGTGGATGCGTCGGTCGCCACAGTGGGGGTTCCTGTGGAACCGTCCCCCGCCTCGGTGCCGGTCGATGATCCCTTCGCCGAGGCGGTCGTGCCCGTCGTCGCCCGCTGAGCGGCCGCGGCGTAGGCCTTCCGGTAGCGCTTCGTCGGCTTCGGGGTGATCTTGGACTTCACGAGTCCCAGCAGGGCGGGGACCATCGTCAGGGAGATCATCACGGCCACGGCGACGGAGCCGGAAGCGCCGATGCCCATGATCGTGAGGAAGGGGATGCCGGCCAGGGACAGGCCGAGGAGTGCGATCATCACGGTCATGCCCGCGAAGACGACGGCGGACCCGGCCGTCGCGACGGCGCGTCCGGCCGCCTCGACGGGGTCGTGGCCTTCGGCGAGGAGGTCGCGGGCGCGGGAGACGATGAAGAGTGCGTAGTCGATGCCCACGGCCAGGCCGAGCATGAGCGCAAGCATGATCGAGGAGGAGTTGATCGTCGCGAACGCGGTGCCGCCGACGATGAGCAGCACGGAGATGCCGACGCCGATGAGCGCAGTGATCAGCGGCATTCCCGCGGCTCGGAAGGAACCGAGTGTGAGCAGGAGGACGATGAAGGCGATGACGACGCCGATGCCTTCGACCCAGGAGATCTCGACACCGGTGATCTGGAAGAGCTCACCGCCGCCTTCGACCTGCGCTCCGGGCAGGGCATCGCGCAGCGGGTCGAGCGCCTCGATGAGGTTGTCGCCGGCGTCCTCCCCGACGTCCTGCTGAGTGCCGTCGTATTGGACGGAGATCATGGCCGCCGTCTCGTCCTTGCTGATGGCACCCTCGACGAGGTCGGAATACGGGGAGGTCACCGTGTCGACGTGCGGGAGGTCCTCGATGCGGTCGATCTCGTCTTCGATCGCGTCCTTGTACTTCGCATCCTCGACCGAGTCTCCGTCGTCGGCGACGACGATCACCGAGGCGGAGACGCCGGCGGCTTCGGGGAACGTCGACTTCATCGAGTCCAGAGCCGTCTGCGCCTCCGAACCCGGGAGTGTGAAGTCATTGTCGAAGTCCTTGGAGAAGGCGGCGACTCCGGCTCCGACGAGGACGAAGATCAGCAGCCACGCGGCGATGAAGCGCCACGGGGTCCGATACGCACGACGGCCCAGGGCGTAGAGGAAAGTTGACACGAAAACCTCGATACAAAAGTGTATTGGATACAGTATTGTATTGTTGTGCAATACCCACCCTCCATGCAAATGGATCCCAGGTTGAGCGAGGATTCCCATGAGATGCTCAGGCGCCTCGCTCTCCGCCACGCCGTCGCTGCCGGCTCCGATGCCGGCGCAGAGAACTGCACCACCTTGGCCATCGCCGACCCCACCGCAACGAAATGACGATGAACACAGACGAACTCAGCCCACGCAGACGCCAGACCCGATCCACCCTCGTTCAGGCCGGCACCTCGGTCTTCGCCGTCCGCGGCATCGACGGCGCCTCGATCGAGGAGATCTGCGAGGCCGGAGGCCTGACCAGAGGGGCGTTCTATTCGAACTTCTCCAGCCGTGACGATCTGGTGCTCGCGATCATCGAGATGCGCATCTCGGAGAACCTTGATCGCCTCGATGCCACGATCCAGCGGTGGTCCGAGCAGCTCATGGCCACTGCCGAGGTGCCGGAGATCAAAGCGCTGATGACGCAGTTCATCGACGATGTCTTCAATGAGAAGAAGCAGACCGTGGCCGAGACGATCACGGAACAGGAGATCGAGCTCTACTGCCTGCGGGTTCCGCATCTCCACGCCCGGTATGTCGAACTCAACGCCACTCAGCTCGATCGGCTGGCCGCACTCGTGACCACGGCCCTCGATGTCGCCGGCGCCACGACGAAGCAGCCGCTCGGCGACTTCCTCACGGTCATCATCTCCGTGTTCAACCGGATCGCCCTGACTGCGGCGGCCGGGAAGAAGATGGACGAGCACGTCGACATCGATCCGAGCCTCATCGTCGAGGTCCTCATGCACCTCATCGATTTCTGTCCCGACGCCGAGGTCTGAACGCTTCTGCCCCGACAGCGATACCTGGAGGCTTCTGCCCCTATGACAAGGTCTGAACGCGCTCGACGAACCGGCTCGAGGCACTAAGGTGGTGCCCGTGAACGAACTCCAGCGCGAATTCTCTGCTTTCATCAACAATATGGACGTCCGCCTCGGCGCGTTCGTCCTCGCCGACCTCCCCGAAACCTTCGAGAAGGAGGACGGGGAGACCGTGAAGTTCCCGAAGGACTTCGGGCCGAAATCACTGCCGATGCTCGAACTCTTCGTGCTCTCGAAGTTCCCGAACACCGAAGAGATCCTCAAGCCGGAGAACCGCCGCTTCTTCGAAGGACTCATCCGCTACCTCGGCGAAACCTATCTGCGTGCGATCGGCGGGGTCTGGGACCACGACGAGTCGTCAGGCAACGGGATGCCATTCATCCGCCCCGACAATGCCGACGGCCCGGCCGCCGGTGAGCCGATCCCGCTGGTGGGAATCGTGCTGGCCGCCGTCGACCAGCGCAGCGCCGAGGTGTTCACCGCAGTGCTCGACAAGGCCAGGGAGCTCCTCGGCGGGGACGGCCAACCGCGCCGCAAGTGCACGGGGCTCTCCCTCGGGGTGCTCAACGCCGAGAACTCGAGCGAGGAGGAGGTCGAATTCCTCACCCGCTTCATCGGCACCGTCGAACCGGGCATCGCCGCCTGGACTCAGGAGCAGGCCGATCCGAGTTCGTGGGGCTTCGACCGGGAGAGCCTCGCCCGTCTGGGCAGGCAGGTCGCGGTCCGCTACGACGGCCCCGACGACATGATCGCCGAGGACGAGACCCCCTTCACCGCCGGTGCCATGCGCTTCATCGGTGAGACGGTGCGCCGCATCGCCTTCGGCCAGTGGCGCTACGGCGCCGAACTCGAAGCCGATGATCCGCGCAGCAGGCAGCCGTTCATCCGCTTCGTCGTCGGCGATCAGAATCTCGACCTCGTGCCGTGGCGACTCATCCAAGCCGCACTGGAGAACGACGATGCGATCGCGTCCGCCCTCGACGCGGTCATCGAGATGCGCGAGCAGGAAGCCGCCGAGGCGGACGAGAGTTCCGATGATTCCGCCAGTGCGACGGACGGAGCAGACGAGAACTGAGCGGCCGCCGCCGGTTCAGAGTTGGAAGCGGCGGTTTCCGTGCAGACCGTCGGCCGGTGACCCGGGTGCGAGGTCGATCTGTTTGCGCGCCGGATCGATGCGCACGCTCACCAGGGTCGCCGAACGATCCCCGTAGGCGGCGCCGGGCGCCGGAGTGCAGCACACAGGCGCGTCTCCCGGTCCAGTCGTCAGCAGCTTCGTGAGATCTCCGACCGCGACGGGCGCGTTCTTCGCACCGTCGGTCGAGGCAGCGCCGTCGGGCTCAGCGGCACCGTCGGTATGGGCGGCGCTGTCGGACTCGGCGGCACCATCAGCAGGGGGCTCTCCGCCACGCGCCAGCGCACGTTCGGCTTCGAAGCGCACGACCGCCTCGGCGAGGTGACGGTACCGTTCCTGCGAGGTCGAATCGGGGCGCAGCTCGAGCGCACCGTCGAGCAGATCCGGGTGCAGGAAATGGTTTGTGTGGATGAGGAATCCGGACTCCCCCGTCTCCCCATCGGCCCCACTGCTCGCGCGGGCCCGTCGCTCGCGCTTGAGCTCGCCGGCGATCTCGACCTGGACGGCCGCCTCGGCGGTGATGACGGTGATGATCGACGATGATGACGTCGGGGCGGAGTCGATGATCTCAAGCGCCTCGGCGAGGGTGCCCGCTTCGGCCAGGACACGGGCGAGGATCATGTGGATGGGCACTCCACCAGGCGCATCGTTCCGGTGCTTGAGGATGTTGAGCAGGACGCCGACGCCGGCCTCGTTGAGACCGATCTTGCCGAGCATTCCGAACTCGGCGATGCCCACATGCCGGTGCTGCCCGGGCACGGCACCGACATCGTTGAAGTGCCACAGAGTGGAGAAGTCCGCCGCCCAATCCCAGTTCTGTGCGGCCACGGAGGCGCCAGGACTGGTGTGGCTCACGGTCGAGCATTCGGTCGGCGCGGCCGGTGCCTGGGTCATGATCTCCGTCCGGGCGACGATCTCCATCAGTTCGGGGACATCGATTCCCGCTCCGGCGGCTACGGCTTCGACTTCCTCGGCGCCGGTCGGCCACCATTGCTGGAGTCGCTGCCAACTCGACGTTGCTGCCGAGTGCACGGCCGCCTCGGTGATGGACAGATGCGAGAAGTAGCGCCGATACGCGTCCAGGGTGGAGGCGATTCCCGTGCGCAGCTCCTCGCCACGGCGGTGGCCGCGTTCGACGTGGTCGCTCGCATGGACGGCGAAGGTCACGGGCCGCACCTCGGCGGCGGGAACGAATTCGGTGCTCATGCTGGTTCCTCCTTGCTGTCTCTCTTCTTCAGGCCGGGCCCGGCTCAGTCCTTGCCGACGAGAGAGCCGACGCCGATGTCGATACCGAGATAATGCATGTGCGCGGCGGTTTCGGCAAGGGCGGCGAAGAGGTTGAAGTTGTGCAGGCTCTCGAAGCCGCGGGACCAGTGCAGGCCCGCCGCGATCGAGTAGACGCTGTGGTCGTCGGTGGCCTCCATGCGGGCGCGGATCTCGCCGAGGCGCTCGTGATGGTGTTCGACGAGTTCGACCTTGCGGTCATGGAGTCCGGCGAAGCGGAAGCCGTGGGCCGGCAGCACCGCCACGTCCTCGTCGAGCTCGCCGATCTTCTCCAGTGAGCGCAGATAATCGCCGAGGCTGTGCGTGATCGCCCCGGAATCGAGGCCGATGTTCGGGGTGATCGTCGGCAGCACATGGTCGCCGGAGAAGAACAGTTTGCCCTCGTCGCGGACGAACGCCGAGTGCCCGTAGGTGTGCCCCGGCGTCCACATTGCCGTCACTCGACCTTCGTCGAGCGGGAGTTCGGTGCCGTCATCGAGGACGTGGATGTTCTCGGGCAGCCGGCTCATCGCCTGTCTGTACAGGTCCATCGAGGCGCTCTTCGACCTGCCCTTGCTCGATCCGACCTGGAGGCTTTCGACTTCGGCCCAGCGGTCCTCGGGGACACCATAGGCGCGGGCGATGTTGAGGTTGGGGTCGATGCCGGTGCCGAGGTCGACGGCGTTGGTGTAGAAGCGTTTGATCGCGCGCAGGTCCTCGCCGTGCATGGCGACCCAGGCGTCGGGGTTCTTCGCGAGGAGTGCGGGCACGAGCCCGATGTGGTCGCGGTGATAGTGGGTGATCGCGATTCCGTGGATATCGGTGACCGTGAAGCCGAGGTCGTTAAGCGCCGAGGTGAGCGCCAGGTACTGATCCTTGCCATCCCAGCCCGGGTCGATGAGGACGACGCCGGAGCCGTCGGCGAGGGCATAGCAGTAGGTGTAGACGAGAGGGTTGTTGGGGATCGGGACCGGGAGGGCCCAGACACCTTCGGCGACCTGTTCGACCGGCGGCAGGACTCGATCCTTCCATGCCGCCGACTGCTGGGAACTGAGCGTTTCGATCGCCATACTGCTCTCACACCTCTCGTGGGGCCACATTGTCCGTTGACTGCAATCTACTCTGTTTCGCGTCGGCGCTGACGGTTCGTTCGATAACTGGGCACGGCACCACCCGATCTGACTACCGATATCGTTGCCGATATTGACGGTTTTCATCGGAAAGGTCACGATTTCACACTGATACCCATCCCGATCCTCGGCGATGGTTTCGTTTTCAGTACCTTGAGCGTTAAGATCATGACGCACATCACTTCCGGGCCGGTCATCGATGGCGACGTCGACGGCCCGGCGGGCGGCAAGACTCATTGGGGAGGATTGATATGGCTGCCTCTGGCTCACTGAAGCGCAACCTCGGACTGTGGTCCATCGTCGGACTCGGACTCGGCTATATGACGCCGACGGTCGTCTTCGACACGTTCGGAATCGTCTCCGAACAGACGAACGGAGCAGTTCCGGCGGCGTACCTCGTGGCTCTCATCGTCATGATCTTCACGGCCTTCAGCTACGGCAAGATGGTCAGGGTCTTCCCGACCGCGGGGTCGGCCTACACCTATACGCGGGAGACGATGTCACCGGGGCTCGGCTTCCTCGTCGGGTGGACCTCCCTCCTGGACTATCTGCTGCTGCCGATGGTCAACTGCCTCATCATCCGGCTCTACATGGAGTCGATGGTCCCCGATGCGCCCCCGTGGGTGTGGGTCATCGTCTATACGATCGTCATGACCGGCATCGTCCTGTCCTCGATGCGGGGGACGGCGAACATCAACGGCATCCTCCTCGTCTTCGCGGTTGTGCTCGTCGCCACGTTCTGCGTGCTCGCCGTCATGCAGCTCAACGCCGGCGAAGGCGCCGGAGTCGTCTTCAGCCCGGAGCCGTTCATCCATCATGGCGTCCACCTCGGCGCGGTCCTCACCGGTGCGACTGTCGTGTGCTTCTCGTTCATCGGCTTCGATGCGGTGACGATGTACACGAACGAGGCGAAGCACGTCAGCCTCATGCCGAAGGCGATCATGCTCACCGTTCTCGCCGGCGGTCTCATCTTCCTCGTCGCCGGCTATTTCGCGCAGCTGCTCTTCCCCGACAATTCGCAGTTCACCATCGTCGACGATCCGCTGCCGGAGATCGGCATGATCACCGGCGGCCACGTGTTCCAGCTGTTCTTCGTGGCTGCGGCATTCGCTGCGACCGCCGCCTCGGGGCTGGCTTCGCATGCGTCGGTGTCGCGGATGATGCTCGTAATGGGCCGCAACGGGGTGCTGCCGCGCAAGGCCTTCGGATACATCAACCCGAAGACGCACACTCCGGTGTTCAATATCGTGCTCGTCGGTGCGGTGTGCCTGCT
Organism: Brevibacterium sp. OS20; assembly: GCF_056837565.1. NCBI lineage: Bacteria > Bacillati > Actinomycetota > Actinomycetes > Micrococcales > Brevibacteriaceae > Brevibacterium > Brevibacterium sp. OS20. Next base: position 3,543,209 of record NZ_CM166367.1, read on the forward strand.
GGCGATGTCATTCAGCCTCGAGCTCATCTCGGCGCTCATCAACTTCGGTGCGCTCATCGCCTTCACCTTCGTCAACCTCACGGTCATTGCGCACTACGCCTTCCGAACCAAGCAGGTCAAGGACTTCAAGTCGGCGTTCAGCTACGTCGTGATGCCGGCCGTCGGCGCGATCCTCACAGGAGTCCTGTGGGTCAGCCTGCACGGGACCGCGCTCATCGGCGGACTCGTGTGGCTGGCGATCGGCATCATCTACCTGGCCGTGCTGACCCGCGGATTCAAGCGCTCGGTGCGCAGCTTCGACGACCCCGAGGCCGATGCCGAGATGTCCGAACCAGAGGCGCCTGAGGCCGGGGGCGGCGCTGGGACGCCCGGGGCTGGCGAGGCTCCCGAGGCGGGAGCGCCGGTCCGGGACTGAGCGGTCGGCACCTGAGTGCACTATCGACCTAACGGTGCCTATGAGCGGCTTCGAAATTCATACGCGGTGATCTTGATCAGTGCGCATGAATTTCGAACCCGCGAGTTACGACACTTAGCGCTGGGCGTGCCGTTCAAGCGCTGCATCGCTGAAATCCCGTCGTTCAAGGCGAAGCGCGGTTATCGGTAGGTCTGCCTAGAGAAAAGCGCGCTCAGCCTTGAACGAGCGGAAGTGGAGTCTCTGTCGCGGGGCTGGCCCCATGGGAGAATCAGTTCCATGGTGTCCTCGGTCCGCGCAGTCCACTTCAGCCCTACGCATGACTTCAGCAAAGAGCCGATGCCCTCGATCACGCTCATCGAGGGCATCGGCGTCGCCGGTGACGCTCATGCAGGGACGACCGTTCAGCATCGCAGCAGAGTGGCCAGGGACCCGAGCACACCGAACCTCCGACAGGTCCACCTCATCCATGGCGAACTCTTCGACCACCTCAGCGACGAGGGGTTCACGGTGGAGCCGGGCAGCCTCGGGGAGAACATCACCACGGGCGGAGTCAATCTGCTCGAACTGCCGGTCGGCACTCGACTGAGAATCGGTGAGGCGACGGTGGTCGTCACCGGCCTGCGCAACCCGTGCCGTCAGATCGATGACCTGCAGCCTGGCCTGATGAAGCGCCTCGTGTTCAAGGACGACGATGGCCATGTTCGCCGGCTTGCCGGAGTCATGGGCATCGTCGCCCGAGGCGGGGTCGTTCGTCCGGGCGACGCGATCATCGTCGAGCTACCACCCTTGCCGCATCATCCGCTCACCACCGTCTGACAAACTCACTGAAAGCACTGGGACACCCGGCGCTTCCGGCGGGCCTGGTCAAGAAGGACCCTTGCGCGACCGAGTCTGCGCGACTCGGTCTGCGGCAGCGGCAGCGCTAGGACCGTCGTTCAAGCGCTGCACCGCGGGAATCCCGTCGTTCAAGACCAGGCGCGGTTATCGGTAGGTCTGCCCAGCGAAAAGCGCGCTCAGCCTTGAACGAGCGGAAGCAGAGGATTCGCCGCGCGTGATGAAGCGCCGTAGTGAGCAAGTGAAAGCCCCCGAGCTCTTCGCTGTTGACGATGAGCTCAGGGGCTTCTCCCTTGGCGGAAGCGGTGGGATTCGAACCCACGGTGCGGGGTTGCCGCACAACGGTTTTCAAGACCGTCTCCTTCGGCCGCTCGGACACGCTTCCTTCGGTTCTTCCATGCCTGTGACAGTGATGGAGCGAACCCGGCCTGCTCGACGCGAGGTCGAGCCACCATAGTTTCTCACAACCGCAACAGCATCTGCCAATTGACGGTTCAGGAGAGGAGGTCAGTCCTTCTTGCGCTTCTTCATCCGGTTCCGCTTACGCTCGGTGCCCAGGAGGTCATCGAACACAGACCCGCCGGCAGGCTTCGAATCGTCCCGGGACTTATCCATTGATTCGTCGGGCCGTGCCGCGGAATCGTCGCGACTCTTGTCCGGCCGCTCGGAGATCTGCTCGCCGAATGTTCCGCGGTCGCTGCCGGAGTTCTGCGAACGTTCGCTCCACGTGTGGCCGAGCTTCGGTGCGTCCTTCGGTTTGGCCGGCTGCGATTCGTGTCCAGTGCTGTCGGCGTCCTCCGAGGTGGCGCCGCGCGCCGCGAACGAGGCCGGAACTCGTCGGACCGGAGCTTCCGATTCTTCCTCGTCGACGAATTCCTCGTCTTCAGCAGGAGCTGGAGCCACTTCGGGTGCATCGTCCTGGGGCGGGTCCACGGTCGAGTCCTCGACATCGTCGATGTCGGAATCCGCGACCGCGTCAACGGTGTTCTCCGCAGTATCGGCGACCTCGACCTCTTCGGCTTCGGACCTGTCGGTCTCGGAATTCTCGACCGTGGGCTCTGCCGAAGGAACTGCGTCGGCCGCACTCCCATTGGCGGGCGACTCAGCAGCTTCAGGTTCTGCCGCGGCAACTTCGTCCGCTTCGCTGACTGCAGAGGGCTCCTCGACAGTCGGTCCTTCGGAGCCCAACCGTTCGGCCCCCGAGTCCTCGGAGTCTGAGTTCGCGATCGCAGCTGCGACGGCGCCGGAGGTTCCACGGGGCGCCGCAGAGACCGACTCCGAATCGGCGGCGGTCGCCTCGTCGGCGGGTGGAGCCACGGCGAACGCATCGCTCGACGCGACTTCCGCATCCACTTCCGAGTCCTCGGCAACAGCAGCACCGGCTGCGTCGCCGGAAGCTGGAGAGTCCTCGGCCGCATCGGACCCCGCCTCGCCGGAATCAGACCAGTTGAGGCGGGCCTCAGCAGCCTCCTCGGTGCGGGCGGGCTTGCCCTTGAGGACGAGGGTGAGCGTGGCCAGCGGCACGGACAGCCAGTTCGGGCGGTTGCGCAGCTCGGTGACGACCTCGACGAGAAGCCGGTCGACCAGCGCCGCGCGCAGCACGGGATCGCTCAGCCCGATGCTGTCGCCGCGCGCCCGCGAATATCCGGACAGCAGCGAGTTCTGGACCTGCGAGGCCCACAGGTACTCGGGCGAATCGAAGATCGCGCGCAGCGCTCCCGGATCGTTGCCAAAGCCGCTGACGACCAGCGAGCCGTCCTCGGAGTCGAGCGCGTCGGTGCGCTGCAGACGAGCGAAACCGGCAGCGTAGTCGATGCTGCGCAGCAGAGCCACGAGGTCGAAGGCGGCGGGCTTGGGGTCCGAGTCCGTCGAGTCCGTGAACTTCACGACCGAATAGCCGTCGGTGGACGAGCTGACCACATGGTCGAGCGTCAGCTCGCCGTGGATCTTCTGCAGGGTGCCGATGGTTTCGAGGCTCTGCAGCCTGGCACGATGGCCGCGCAGCTCCGGCACCAGCGAATCCAGGGCCAGGGGTGCCCGGCCCAGCGCCCAGTCGATGCGTTCGACCCACTTCTGCACCAGCTGCTTCGTCGGTTCGCCGGCGCCTTCGACGACACCGAATTCGGCGGCCATGTCCGTGTGCAGTTCGCCGATGCGCCGCCCCATCTCTGCGGCGTGGGCGTTGTAAGCCCCGATCGAACCGGAGTCGACGGCGCACACCGTGTTCACGGCTTCTCGCCATGCAGGTTCGGCGTCGACATCGACGTGGGAGAGCAGCGCCATCGGCGCCTCCATCTCCTGGACCTCGAACATGTCGTACCAGCGGCCCGAACCCCAGCCGATGACCTCGGGCACGCTGCGCGAACCCGCCTCGGTGAGCAGAACCGGAATCGTCAGCGACGACGGCATTCCGTTCTCGAGGACGCGGAAGAACGAGAGCTCCAGCGGCTCGTATTCGTCGTGGATGATGACGGTCGACTTGTACTGCCCGGAGTCCGAGACCTCGATCGGGCGGATCTCGACGGGCATGACGTCCTCCGCCCCCACCGTGAGGTCTCCGATCGATGGCTTCGGTGGGACCGCCTCGGCGGCGGTGTTCGTCGATCCATTCGCCGAGGCGGCCGCGCCGTTCGCGGTCACCGGGAACGGCATCGGCGCACGGTCCCGGGCCTCGGTCTTCTCCTGGCTGTGGCGCAGGGACTCGGTGGACAGCTGCCCGCCGTCGAAGACCTTGCGCTTCGTGATCGCGTCGGCCATGAGGTTGACGAAGACGGGATCGGCGGCGCCGTCGTAGACGTAGACGGTGCCGAGCGCGAGGTCGTCGACGCGGCCGATGAGGGCGTGGCGCAGGTGCATATCCTCGGCACCGCGCAGGGTCAGGGGGATGTTGAGGCGACGCAGGGTGGGACCGTCGCCGACGGAGATGACGGTCACGAGACCGGCGAAGCCCCCGAGCTCCTCGGCGGTGTAAGTGAACGCGCGGGCCACCGACATGGGGGTGATGTCGGGGTCGGTCCCGAAATCTGCTGCGAGCTTGGGAAACCACGGCTGTCGGGGTATCCAGCTGGCTAACAGTTGTTCGAGCTCACTGCTGATGGCCATGACGTCTCCTAGAAGGGATTACGGGCATCCTCCATCCAATCATGATATGGGGTGTTCGCGGTCCAGGGCGCACCCGAAACCCCGAAGTCGGGAGCCGAATCACCGGGTTCGGGTAGGTGCGAGGCGGGTACGGGAGGGACGCGGTACTGTCATAGCGGGGCGGGCCGCGGCGAGTTCTCAGCGGCCCGCGGCTGTCCTCATATCGATACGAATTGCCAAATAGCAAGACAAAGGGCGCACAATAGTCTGGTGGTTGAAACAGACATGACTCCCCAGAAGCTCACACTCGCCGGCGAGGTCGAGGCGGCTGCGCTGCGAATTTCCGATTCTGTCATCCTGTCGCCACTTCAGATCTGCGAGCGGTTGACGACCGCGACCGGTTCCACGGTCTACCTCAAGCGCGAGGACCTGCAGATGGTGCGGTCCTACAAGATCCGCGGCGCCTTCAACTTCATGCTCCAGCTCGATGCCGACGAACGCGCCCGCGGTGTCGTCTGCGCCTCGGCGGGCAACCATGCCCAGGGATTCGCCCGGGCCTGCAAGGAACTGGGCATCCAGGGCACGATCTTCGTGCCGAAGACGACGCCGAAGCAGAAGATCGAACGCGTCCGTCACTTCGGCGGGGAGCAGGTGACCATCGAGATCGCCGGCTCCACCTACGATGACGCCTCGGCGTTGGCCCACCGGTTCGCCGAACGCAATGAGGCACTCCTGGTCTCGGCCTTCGACGATATGCGCACCATCGCCGGTCAGGGCACCGTGGCCGCGGAGATCCACGCTCAGCTCGAGACCGACCCGGATTACATCATCGTTCCCGTCGGCGGCGGCGGAGTGCTTGCGGGAATCGCCGCCTATGCGGCCGAACGGATGCCGAACACGAAGGTCATCGGCGCCGAACCCGCCGGAGCCGCCTCGATGATCGCAGCGCTCAAGGCCGGCCACCCCGTGACCTTGGAGAACATCGACCGTTTCGCCGACGGCACCGCAGTGCGCCGGGCCGGCAACATCACCTATGACGTCATCGCCGACCTCGGCCTCGACATCCGCCCCGTCGCCGAGGGCGCGGTGGCCACCGAGATGCTCGATATGTACCAGGTCGACGGAATCATCGCCGAACCCTCCGGTGCTCTGGCCTCGGCCGGGATCGGCGGCCCGGACTCGGACAAGCCGATCACGATCGAACCCGGGTCGACCGTGGTGTGCCTGGTCTCCGGCGGCAACAACGACATCTCCCGCTACCCGGAGATCCTCGAACGCTCACTCGTCCACGAAGGCCTTAAGCACTACTTCATCGTCGACTTCCCGCAAGAGCCCGGTGCCCTGCGCCGGTTCCTCAACGAAGTGCTCGGTCCCGAGGACGACATCGCGATGTTCGAGTACGTCAAACGCTCCGACCGGGAGACCGGACCGGCGTTCGTCGGCATTCAGCTCGGCTATGCCGAAGACCTGCCGAATCTGCTCGAGCGGATGGAGGCCTCGAATATCGAGGTCGAGCGCGTCCACCAGAACTCGCCGATGTTCCGCCTCTTCGCCTGAGCGGCTTCGCTGCCGCCCTGCCTCATCCCGAGTCGCCCTCCACCGAACCCCACCTCGCGGATGCCCCTGCCCACTCGCGCACCCAGCTACTAGAGTGGACGCATGCGCGCTATCACGATCTCCTCCCCCGGTGAACCCGAGGTCCTGCAGGTCACCGACGAACCCACACCAGACATCGCCGCCGACGAGGTCCTCGTCAGCGTCCATGCCGCCGGCGTCAACAGGGCCGACCTCCTGCAGCGCCGCGGATTCTACGATCCCCCACCAGGGGCCACCGAGATTCCCGGCCTCGAGGTCTCCGGCACGATCGAAGAACTCGGCGCCGACGTCACCGGCTGGTCCGTCGGCGACCGGGTGGCGGCTCTGCTCTCAGGCGGCGGATACGCCGAATACGTGCCCGTTCCCGCAGGTCAGCTGCTTCCCGTCCCCGCCGGCTTCGACCTCACCGAGGCGGCCGCCCTGCCCGAGGTGCTGTCGACCGTCTGGTCCAACATCGTCGGCCGCGCAAAGGTGCAGGCAGGCGAATGGCTGCTCGTCCACGGCGGCGGCTCCGGAATCGGAACGGCCGCAATCCAGATCGCACGCCACCTCGGCGTGAAGATCGTCGTGACCGTCGGCTCCGAGAAGAAGGCCGACTTCTGCCGCGAACTCGGTGCCGATGCCGTCATCAACTACCGCGAAGAGGACTTCGTCGAACGCGTCCACGAGATCTGCACCCACGACGACGGGTCGACAGGAGCCGATGTCATCCTCGACATCATCGGCGCGAAATACCTCGAGCGCAATATCAAGGCGCTGGGCACCGACGGCCGTCTCGTCATCATCGGCATGCAGGGCGGAACGAAGACCGAGATCAACCTCGGCTGGCTCATGCAGCCGCGCAAGTCAGTCTCCGCCACGACCCTGCGGGCGCGGCCGAAGGACCAGAAGATCGCCATCGTCGCCGAGGTGGCCGACCGCCTCTGGCCGGCCGTGATCTCGGGCGACATCCGCCCCATCATCCACGAGGCCATGCCGCTGGCCGACGTCGTCCGTGCTCATCAGACGCTGGAGGACGGGGCGAACATCGGAAAGGTTCTGCTCATCGTCGATGAGGAAGGTGCATGAGCAATGACTGAGAATCCCGAGTCCTTAGGCGGCATCCAGAACTCCGCGGGTGACACGAGCACTTCGGACGCAGCGAACACAGACGAGGCGGGGAACGCGAACAGTGTGTCGAACGCCGACGGAGTGCAGGCCGGCCTCGCCAAGGCGCAGCACGATCAGGCGGACGTCTCGTCACCGGCGAAGGTGATGCGCATCGGCACCATGGTCAAGCAGCTGCTCGAGGAGGTCCGTGGTACCGAGCTCGATGAGAAGGGACGCGAGCGCCTCGCCGAGATCCATCGCCGCTCCATCGACGAACTCGAAGATGGGCTGTCGAAGGACCTCATCGAGGAGCTCGAACGCCTCGACCTGCCCTTCGACTCGGCCGACGGTCCCCCGACGACCTCGGAGCTGCGGATCGCCCAGGCCCAGCTCGTCGGCTGGTTAGAGGGTCTCTTCCACGGCATCCAGACCGCGATCATGGCACAGCAGGCCATGGCCCAGCAGATGGCCGGCCGCGGCCAGCTGCCTCCGGGGATGGTTCCGCCCGGAATGACGCCGGCTGACGGGCAGCCCGGCGAGAAGACGAAGTCGGACCGCGACGATCGCGGCACCGGCAACTATCTGTGAAGCGTTTCTTCTCCGGCCTGCGCAAGAAGGCGATTCCGACCGCGGTCAAGGACGATGACCGGTTCGGCACCGGTCTGTGGCGCCACAACCGCGACCGCTTCATCCGCGCAGTCGACCGGTACTACACCACCGCGGTGGCCCTCCACGAGTCACGGGACTCCGGTGGCAGAGCCATCTCGGGAGCCGCCTCGGCGGGATCGTCCGACGGCGAGGCCACGGCCGCCTCGGCGAAGGATCCGATCGACGTCATCGTCGGCGGCACCCACCGGCTCAACGCACTCGTCGACATCGTCGACGACCTCACAGCGACCCTCCATGCCCGCCACCCCGTCACCGGTCAGGTGGTGCCCGGGCCGGCTCGGCAGGCCGTCGGCGACGCACCGGAGCTGCTGACGAAGGCCTCGTCGAAGGTCGGCGAGGCGGTGCTCGCGGCGTCGATGGCACGGTCGGACGGGCCATCGGGACGGTCGATCGACTCGAGCGCGGGGGCCACGGTTCGGTTCATCACGGATGCCGAGGAGCTGCTGGGACGGGCGCGGGAGATTCTCGCTAGGGTGGAGGCATCATGAGACCTCCGATCAGCCCCGATATCCTGCCGCCGGATGACTTCGACCTCGGCCTTGTCGCCAGCGATATCGACGGCACTCTGCTGCTGAACTGGAAGCCGATCTCGACGGCCACGATCGATGCGATCCACCGCTGCCAGGACGCGAGAATCCCCTTCGTGCTCGTCACCGGGCGGCCCATGCGATGGTTGGCGCCGATCGCCGAGCAGATCCCCGACCTCGGTCGCGTCGTCTGCCTCAACGGGGCGGTCGTCTACGACATCGCATCGCAGTCCGTCGTCGATGCCCACACCATCGATACGCAGACGCTGACGGAGATCACCGCGGCGGTCCGCGTCGATCATCCCGAGGCCCGGTTCGCCTACGAGACGCTCAACGGCGGTTTCATCGACCGGGAGTTCGTCACCGGCCGACCGCGTGAGGCCAGGATCATCGACGATGTCTCCGAACTCGCCGGCGAGGACGTCGTCAAGGTGCTCGTGCGTCTGGAGACGAGCGATTCGCAGGCGATGCACGACCTCATCGATCCGCTCGTCGACGGCACTTGCCATGCCTCGTTCTCCGAGCCGGACAACGGTCTTGTCGAACTGGCACCGTATGGGATCACGAAGGCGAAGACGCTGTCGGATCTATGCGACCACCTCGGAGTGGCGCGGGCGCAGGTGATGGCGTTCGGGGATATGCCCAACGACATCGAGATGCTGTCGTGGGCCGGGCACGGGGTCGCCATGGGCAATGCGCTGGGGTCGGTCAAGGCGATCGCAGCGGCCGTGACCGAGGCAGTCGACGACGATGGCGTCGCCCGCTACCTCGACGCCGTCTTAGACACCCGCCCCAACTGACCCCAATTACTATCTGACGGCGGCCCAGCTACCTCGCGCGAGGTTGCTGGGCCGCCGTCGGGTAGTAATTAGGGGCGGGTGTTGGTGGTGCCCTCTGCTTCGAGGAGCGCTGAGTCGAGGCTGAAGTAATCGACCAGTGCCACCGCCAGTCCGTCGTCGTCGACCGAATCGGTAACCACGCTCGCGAGCACCTTGAGTTCGTCCTTCGACTGCCCCATAACGATTCCGTGTTCGACCCATTCGATCATCTCGAGGTCGTTGAGTCCGTCTCCGGCCCCCACAGTGTGAGCGTGCTTGACCCCGAGTTCCTCGGCCACGATCTCCAGACCGCTGGCCTTCGAGACCCCGTCCGGGGCGATGTCGAGCCAGTTGCTCCAGCCCACCGAGTAGCTGACCTCATGCAGTCCGAGCGAGTCCACGGCGGCGGCGAACTCCTCGGCGGTGCCGTTGACTTCGCGCATGACGATGCGGGTGGCCCGCTTGGTCAGCAGCTCGTCGAAGTCGACGATGTCGAGGGTGTCGGATTCGGCGAGTTCGCCGACCGGGAACGCCCCGGACGCCCACCGGTGCAGGTCCGGATCCTCGACGAGGAACAGCGCCGTCGGCAACGCCGCGTGCATCTGCTCGAGCGCATCCTTCGGGTCGAAGGACACGACATGGTGCAGCTCCCACCCCAACGGCAGCTCCGGGTCGAGGCGGACGACGACCGATCCGTTCGAGCACACGACGAAGCCGTGCTTGAGGTCGAGCGCGTGGACGACCTCGAGCGCTCCCGGCAGGGCACGGCCGGTGGAGACCACAAGGTGGTGGCCCTCCTCGGCGAGCCGATCGAGCACCTGCTTCACCGACTCCGACAGGGTTCCGTCGTAGCCGACGATCGTGCCGTCGACATCGAGTGCGATGAGGTGCGGGGTCAATGTGTCTCCCAACGTATGCGTGAATCTTCTTGTCGTTCTTCCCGGCGCCGAGGCGACCGAACCCGACCGAGTCCCGTCGAGTTCCGCCGCACGGTCAGTTCCCCGCGTCCCGGCACAGGCTCAGTAGCGCGGTCCTTCCGGTCCCTGTGCGGTCATCCCGCCGAGGTAGGGCCGCAGTGCCTCGGGCACCGTGACCGAGCCGTCCGCCTGCTGATGGTTCTCGAGGATCGGCACGAGCCAACGCGTGTTGGCCATGGTTCCGTTGAGGGTGGCGACGGGCCGGGTCGATCCGTCGCGGCGTTCGCGGATCTGCAGGCGGCGGGCCTGGAATGTCGTGCAGTTCGACGTCGAGGTCAGTTCCCGGTAGGTGCCCTGAGTCGGCACCCAGGCTTCGCAGTCGAACTTGCGGGCGGCCGAGTCACCGAGGTCGCCGGCGGCTGTGTCGATGACCCGGTAGGGCAGCTCGCACAGTCCGAGCATCTTCTCCTGCAGGGACAACATCCGCTCGTGTTCGGCTTCGGCGTCCTCGACCGGGACGTAGGCGAACATCTCGACCTTCTGGAACTGGTGGACGCGGATGATTCCGCGGGTGTCCTTGCCGTAGGAGCCGGCCTCGCGGCGGTAGCAGGAGGAGATGCCGGCGTAGCGCAGCGGACCGTCGGAGAGATCGATGATTTCGTCCATGTGGTAGCCGGCCAGGGGCACCTCGGAGGTGCCGACGAGGAACAGGTCGTCGGCTTCGAGGCGGTACACCTCATCGGCGTGCTCACCGAGGAACCCGGTGCCGCGCATGACTTCGGGACGGACCAGGGTCGGGGTGATGGTCGGGCTGAACCCGGCCTCCTCGGCGACGTCGCGGGCGAGGTTGAGCAGAGCCATCTCGAGCTTCGCGCCGAAACCGGTGAGGTAGTGGAAACGCGATCCGGAGACCTTTGTTCCCCGCTGGGTGTCGATGGCCTTCAGCTTCTCACCGATCTCGAGATGATCGAGCGGTTCGAAGCCGTCTTGGGTGAAGTCGCGGGGAACGCCGACGGTCTTGAGCGTCACGAAGTTCTCTTCGCCGCCGGCAGGGATGCCGTCGATGATGAGGTTCGGGACCTTTGACACGAGCTGGTCGAAGGCGAAAGTGGCTTCTTCGGACTCCGCGGACAGCGACTTCACGGCCTCGGACTTCGCCTTGCCCTCGGCGATGAGTGCCGGCTTGTCCTCTTTCGGTGCCTTCGCGATCTGGGAGGAGAACGACTTCTGATCCGCTCGTGCGTCTTCGAAGGCGGTGATGGCCGCGCGACGAGCGGAATCGGCGGCGATGACCTCGTCGATGAGCTCGACGGATGCCCCGCGAGCCTCCTGCGATGCCTTGAACAGGGCCGGGTTGTCTCTGAGAAGCGCTAGATCGATCACCCTCTCAGCTTAACGGGCCGGGCGTGTTTTCGACATTCGGCACTCAGCCTGCACACGACCGGAGCACTGTAGATTTGGGACATGATCATCGAGTTGGACCCCCTGATGACCTGGGTCATCGTCATCGGTGCCCTCGCCGTGCTCGTGGCCGCGTTCCTCATCGGCCGCCGCAACGGCGTGCGACGCACGCTCAACACGATGAGACGCTACGTCCACCCGGCGAACCTCGCCGACGAGGCAGTCGATGATGCGGCCCGATACCGTGCCGCGCTCATCGTCAATCCCACAAAGACCGATGTGCGCAAATTGGCCGCCACCGCCGAGGCGATCTGTCGTTTCGAGGGATGGAACCCTCCGCTCGTGCTCGAGACCACCCCCGAGGATTCCGGTGAGGGGGCCACGGTCCGTGCCCTCGACGAGGGAGTCGACGTCGTCATCGCCGCCGGCGGGGACGGCACCATCCGCGCGGTCGCCTCGGCGCTGGCCGGCACCTCCACTCCGCTGGGGATCGTGCCGTTGGGGACCGGGAATCTGCTCGCCCGCAATATCGACCTCGTCCTCGACAAGACGGAATGGGCGCTGCGGATCGCGCTGTGGGGACGCAACCGGGAGATCGACGTGGGGACGGCGAAGATCGCCCCCGACGGCGATACCCATGTCTTCACCGTGATGACCGGACTCGGCTTCGACGCCGCGGTCATGGCCGATACCAATGACGATCTCAAGGCCCGCCTCGGATGGCTCGCCTACGTCGAAGCGGGATCGCGGAAGCTCACCGGCAAACCCAGTCATGTCAAGGTCACGTTCGACGACGAATATCGGATCTCGGCCAGGGTGCGTTCGGTGCTCGGCGGCAATTGCGGCCGATTGCAGGGAGGCATCCAGCTGCTGCCGCAGGCCGTCATCGACGACGGCATGCTCGACGTGCTCATCGTCAGCCCGAAGAACCTCGGCCAATGGGTCGGCGTGCTCGCATCGATCGCCGGCCGCCGAGCCTCACGCGGGCTGCACACGAACATCCGGAAGTGCCGAAAGGTCGTCATCGAAGCCGGCGACGAGGTCGATATTCAGATCGACGGAGACCCGCTGGGACAGTCGTCCTACCTGGAGATGGAGGTCGACCCCTCCGCCCTGACCGTCCGCGTCCCCACCGTCGAACAGCGCAAGCAGATCCGCGCCGAGGCGTGGCCGGTCTAGCTCAGAACCGCTGAATTCGCGCGGCCGACGCGTCCCCTCGCCGAGGCGGCACTGACAGCCATTCTTTTACCGACGAGTAGGTCACGAAACGGTTAAAGAAATTCACCTAAGTGTTACCGCTTTTAAACCTGAACAAAACGTACAGAAATAGTTTGGAAAACCCTCAGAACCTAGGATGAGTGCCGTATCACACCCCTCGCCACAGAGATTGAAGGCACTCCAATGAAGAAGATCATCCTCGCGCCGGCAGTCGCGCTCGCGTTCACCGGGCTTGTCGCGAGCCCGGTCGCTGCCGCGGAATCGACGTCTGCCCAGTCCGCCTCCACGCAGAAGGCCGAGCAGAAGAAGGTTGAAGCCGCAAAGGCCGAAGCCAAGAAGAAGGAAGAGGCCAAGAAGGCCGCGGCTGAGAAGGCCGAAGCCGAGAAGAAGGCAGCCGCGGAGAAGGCGGCAGCCGAAAAGAAGGCCAAGGAAAAGGCCGAGGCTGCCAAGAAAGCCGCCGACAAGAAGAAGGCGGACGAGAAGAAGGCCGCCGAGGACAAAGCGGATAAGAAGGACGAGGCAAAGACGCCTCCGAAGAAGGTCGATCCGAAGCCCGCTCCTGCCCCCAAGGACGAGGACAAGGACTCCAAGGACGACGACAAGTCCGAGGACAAGGCCAACCCCATCAACGCCTCGGTGCAGGTCACCTCGGGTGAAGTCACCGCCGAGGAGCTCCACGAGGACGGTGTGACCGTCAAGGTCACCGGCCTCGAGAAGGGCGACAAGGTCGCCGCCAAGTCCGGCCTGACCGGCCCGGCCGTCACCGCTCAGGGTTCGACCGCGACGATGAAGCTGCGTTCCGCCTCTGAGGTCTCGCAGGAGTCGGTTTCCTTCGCAGTCCAGGTACAGCGGGAAGACGCCGACACCAAGACCCTCACCGGCGCCGCCGAGGTCGATGTTCAGGCAGAGGCCGAACCGACGGTCTCGCTCAACACCACCGAGATCTCGCAGAGCGATTTCGACGAGAACGGCATCGAGGTCACCGGTGAGGGCTTCACCCCGAACGGCACTGTCACCGTCGTCGGCGGCAACGCAACGTCGCCCTTCGCGACCCAGGAAGTCGAAGCCAACGCCGACGGCGAGATCTCCGCAACCCTGAAGTTCGAGGGCGACGAAGCACTTCCGGCCGGCGATTACTCCGTCTGGGGCGTCGACCAGGAGTCCGAAACCAACTCCCCGGCTCAGGACTTCACCATCACCGAAGACGACGCTGTCGATCCGATCGATGCCTCACTGAAGGTCGATCCGAAGGAGATCACCGCCGAGGATCTCGCCAACAAGGACAAGGGCGTGACCGTCACAGTCACCGGCGTGAAGGCGGGTGACAAGATCACCGATTCCCTCACCGGTGAGGCCGAAACGGCAGAGGCCGACGGCGACTACAAGCTCCACCTCTGGTACGAGGGCAACCCCGACAACCTCGAGGTCGGCGAGGTGCCATTCACTGTCACCATCGACCGCGAAGGCACCGAGTCGGAGACCCTCAACGGCACCATCAACGTTGTCGGCGAAGACGACGGGGACGACGGCAACGAAGACGGCAATGACGACGGCAAGGATGACGGCGACGACGGAGACGACGGCGAGACCGAAGCTCCAGCCGAGGCTTCCTTCACGGTTTCGCCGAAGACGATCGAGGCGGCGGACTTCGCCAACGAGAAGAAGGGCGTCACCCTCGCCGTCGAGAACTGCGGGCCCGGCGCAGATGTCCACTTCGAGGTCAACCCGAAGGGCATCAACGTCACGGCCTATGAGAACACCGTCAAAGCTGACGACGAAGGCAATGCCTCGGTCAACGTCTTCGGCACCTCGTCGGATGTCTCCGCCTACGTCGGTGCGTACACCGCAACCGCAACTTGCGGCGACGACACCATGAAAGACTCCTTCACAGTTACCGAAGGCGCCAATGGCGGCGGATCTGACGGCGGGGACAACGGCAATGCCGGCAACGGCGGTGGAGATGACGGCAGTCAGCTGCCTCGCACCGGTGCCGACCTCGGTGGACTGACGACGGGAGCCCTGCTCCTCCTCGTCGGTGGTGCCGCGATCGCACTGACCGGCCGCAAGAACAAGTTCGGACAGACTCCGACGAGCTTCTGATCCGAGCCAGGCGGATGACCTGAATCGAGAGGGAGGGGCGGCTCAGCACACGCTGAGCCGCCCCTCCTTCTGTTCTGCAGTCTGTGACGAACCGGGTGTTCAGGGTGAATGAAGAATGAACTCTGCAACAGAGCCGACGTCAGTGCTGAACAAAACGACCACAACTATGTGTGTGGTGAATGTTGCATTACTGTTACATTCGTAATACTTCACACCCAGCTGTAATTTTCTAAGGAAATACATGAAGAAGCTCGCCCTCGCCCCCGCGGTGGCCATCGCCATCACCGGCCTGGCCGCATCCCCAGTCATCGCTGCTCCCGGTTCGGACAGCTACTCGCACACTGTCGTCAAGAACTCCGGCGACGCCCAGGAGAGCACTCCTTCGGAGTCGCCTGAGGCTGAGGCGCAGGCCATCGAAGCGAAGGTGACAACCTCCCCCAAGGAGATCACCGCCGAGGACCTCGCCAACAAGGACAAGGGAATCGTCGTCACGATCACCGGTCTTGAAGCCGGAGACAAGATCTCGGATTCGCTCACCGGCGAAGCCGGAACTGCTGAGGGCGATACCTTCGAATACAACATCTACTCGACTCAGCCCGCCGAAGACATCGAGAACGGCAAGGTCGATTTCTCCGTCACGATCACTCGCGATGGCGAGGAGCGCACCTATGACGGGCTGAGCTTCTCCGTCGTCGACGACACAGACGAGCCCGAGGCTCCCGAGGTCGACCCGAAGGTCTCGCTCAACGCCGACAAGTTCACGGAGAGCGAGTTCGCAGAGAACGGCATCAAGGTCACCGGTGAGGGCTTCACCCCGAACAGCAAGGTCACCGTCGTCGGCGGCAACGCAACGTCGCCGTTCGCGACCAATGAAGTCGAAGCCGACGACGAAGGAAAGATCTCCGCAACCCTGAAGTTTGAGGGCGACGAGGCGCTTCCGGCCGGCGACTACTCCGTCTGGGGCGTCGACCAGGAGTCGGAAACCAACTCCCCGGCTCAGGACTTCGTCATCACCGAAGACGAAACCGAAGAGCCCACCGCTCCGGTTGAAGAAGCCAAGCTGACCGTCTCCCCCGAGTCGATCACGCCTGCTGACTTCGTCAAGGAAGACAAGGGCGTTACCCTCGCCGTCGAGAACTGCGAACCCGGTGAAGACGTCCGCTTCCTCGTCAATCCCAAGGGCGAGTCGAGCGTCACCGCCTTCGACAAGACCGTCCAGGCTGACGACGAAGGCAAGGCCAACGTCAACGTCTATGGCACCAGCGCCTCCAACGCATCGGCCTACGTCGGCGAATACGACGTCACCGTCACCTGCGGCGATGACGAACTGACCGGTGACTTCTCGGTCGAGGAAGACCCGAACGCCGGTGGCGGCGACGGCAATGAAGACGGTAACGGCGGAAACGATGATGGCGACAACGGAGACGCCGGCAACGGCGGCGACCTGCCCCGCACCGGTACCGAGCTGACCGGCCTGGTCGGCGGCGCCGGCCTCCTCCTCATCGGTGGAGTTGCAGTCGCCATGACCATGCGCCGCAAGAAGGTTGCCAAAGATCCCGCTGAGATCTGATAGCGACCGACTTGAGAACATGCCGGCTCGACTGAGGCGGGCGTGAGTCGAAGAAGGGCGCGAACCCAGTTGGGTTCGCGCCCTTCTTCTTTTCGCTGCAACAAAGCAGAAGACAGCTCATTCCATGCGGTCGTACCTCGAGCGCAGGGCGAGGAAGACCCCGTAGAGGACCAGGCCGAGACCCACGGCCAACAGCAGATACGGCCCGAACGGCTGATCGCGCATGCCCTTGAGCGCACCGTCGATACCAGTGAACTCCTCCGGATCACCGGTCGCCGCAGACACCACGATGAGGATGCCCACCGACAGCAGCGTCGCACCTTTGCCCAGATACCCGACAACACCGGTGAATCCGACGAGGAAGCGGGTGAACGCGCTGCGCGGCCGACGAAGCTCATCTTTCCACTTCCGGCGCAGACCATTGATACAGAACACGATGCCGATGAGCGCAATCACGGCGCCGGCAGCCATGAGGATATACAGTCCGCCCGGGGCCTTCGCCACGGTCGTCGAGGCCTGTGAGCTCACTTTGCCCGAGTCCGATCCTCCGCCGAAGACGAACTGGGAGAAGGTCGCGGCAACCACAACATAGGCAATGGCAGAACCGACCGTCGAGAAGAAGTCGATCCACTGTTTCCTCCCCTGCTTCTCCTGCGGGTCGCGAGTTCCGGCACCGCGCAGCGACGACGCACCGAAGAACGCGTTGACCAAGCACCACAACGCCATCAGCGCACAGCCGAGGAAGCAGATCACGATCAGCACCAGGCCGAAGGGCTGTGAAGCGATCTGTCCGACCGCTCCGGCCTGGTCGGCTTCGCCGCCGCCCTGCCCCAGGCCGATCGTCACGGCCGTCGCACCGAGGATCGCGTGGACCAACCCATTGGCAATGAAGCCCGCGCGGGCCACACGCTCGAACCAGCGGCTGTCCGCGGCTTCCTGAGCCGCCGAATCGGCACTGTCGGCGACCTGTCGAACCTTCTCTTTCTCGTTCACAGAGTCAGTGTCGCACAACACGTGTACTTTTCTGCGCCGCAATGAACTGGATTCGTCGAGCAACGCGAAAAGGCGGAGTGCGCACCGAAAGTTCGGTTCGCACTCCGCCTCGACGCTGTTCTCAGCGTCCCAGTCGGGCCTCGTCAGGATCAGCCGCGTCGGTACCGGTTGTACAGCACCAGAGCTCCCGGCTCAGGGCGACCCTGTGGGCGTCGTCCCCTCGAGATCGAGACGACGTCTCCGCCCACGGTTCCGGCCGCGAAGACACGCGCATCGCGTTCCTGCACCGACCGGCGTGCCCGAACCTCGTCCTCAAGCTCCTCGTTGCGGCTCTTGAGCGCATCGACCTGATTCTGCAGGTCGATGATCTTCTTGATCCCGACGAGGTTGACTCCCTCGTCCTGCGACAGCTGCTGGATCAGTCGCAGCTTGGCGATGTCCTTCCCGGAATAACGCCGGCCCCGGCCCGCAGTGCGTTCCGGAGAGACGAGACCCAGTCGGTCATACTGCCGCAGCGTCTGCGGGTGCATGCCCGCCAGATCCGCGGCCACCGAGATGACATACACCGCCGCACTCGATGAAATGTGCATTGTGATTCACCACCTCAGCTGGCCTTGGCTTTGTCCAGCAAGCCGGCGCGTGGGTCCTCACCTTCAGTGGCGGCCTTGAACGACTCGACCGCTTGCTTGGCTTCCTTGGACAGGTTCTTCGGCGCCACGATCTCGACTGTCGCCAGCAGATCGCCGGTGCCCTTCTTCGTCTTCACACCTTTGCCCCGCACGCGCAGGGTCCGTCCCGACGGTGTACCCGGTGCGACCTTGACCTTGACGGGCATCCCGCCCAGAGTCGGCACCTTGACCTCGGCGCCGAGGGCCGCCTCGTCGAAGCTGATCGGCAGATCCATCCGCAGGTTGTCACCATCGCGGGTGAAGACCGGGTGCGGGCTCACGTGCACGGTGAGGATGACGTCTCCGGGCTCGCCGCCGTTGGGGCTGGCCTTGCCCTTGCCGGCCAGGCGGATCTTCTGTCCGTCCTTGACCCCGATCGGGGTGCGCACGGTCAGCGGCTTCCCGCCGGGCATGTTCAGCTTCACCGAGGCGCCGTCGATGGCTTCGGTGAACGACAGCGTCGTGCTCGACTTGATGTCGCCGCCCTTGACCGGAGGCTGGTAGCCGCCGTATCCGCCGCCACCGCCGAAGCCTCCGCCGAATCCGCCGAGCAGATCCGCCAGGTCCGGGGGAACGTCTCCCCCACCGCCGTAGGTCGTGCGGGTCCGGGTGCGTCCGCCGCCTCCGAAGAGGTCGGAGAACACGTCGTCGAATCCGCCGCCGGCAGCCCCGCCGGGTCCACCGGAACCGGCGCTGAACCTGGCGCCGCCGCCCATGGCACGGACCTGATCGTACTGGGCCCGGGATTCCTTGTCGGAGAGCACCTGGTGGGCCTGGCCGATCTCCTTGAACTTCTCCTCGGCCTTCTCATCACCGGGGTTGGCGTCCGGGTGATACTTGCGCGCGAGCTTGCGATAAGCCTTCTTGATCTCGGCGTCGGAAGCATCCTTGGAGACGCCGAGGGTTTTGTAGAAGTCCTTGTCGAACCAATCATTCTGAGGTCCGGTATTCACCTGGCACCTCCTTTCCTTCCAATCAATCCTGTCATCAGGGTATTCACTTGTCCTCTCACAATCCGCATCCCCGGGGCGATGCCCCGAAGATCCGGACCGCCGCCGAGGCGGTTCCCCGGCCCCGCACGTCGGTGAACCGGCGTGCGGGGCGGGCGGCCGCCTCGGCGATCATGGTCGCTGCTCAGTCCTCCGGCTGCTGGACACCGACGCGGGCGGCGCGGATGATGCGCTCCCCGATCCGGTAGCCCGGCTGCATGACCAGGAAGAGCGTCGGATTCTCGACCTCATCCGAAGGCTGCTGCATGAGCGCCTCGTGGATGTTCGGATCGAACTCGTCGCCGACCTCTCCGTACTGTTCGACGCCGAGCTTGTTCAGCGATTCGACGAGCTTGTTCACGTGGGTCTCGAAGGGCCCGGTGACATCGCCGTTGTCGCGAGCGAGCTTGACCTCGTCGAGCACGGGAATCAGGGCCTCGACGACCTTGATCGTGCCGCCGAGCGCCGCACGCTCACGTTCGCGGTCGGCCCGCATCCGGTAGGCCGCATATTCGGCGTTGATGCGCTTGAGGTCGGCCAGGTATCCCGCTGCCTCAGAACCCGGTTCGGGCTCGGCCTCCGGCTCGATGTCCTCGAGACCCGAGGCATCGGACGGGATGTCCACACCGAGGTCGCTGGCATCGGCCGCGGCAGCCTGTTCGGCATTCGGGTCCGCGGTCGGCTCCTCGCCGGCCCCGGCCGAGGCCGACTGGGCGTCGGCCTCGGGACGGACCTCACCGGTGTTCGGATCGACCCGGCGCTTGTCACTGAAGGTGAAGCCTGGCTCCTCGGACGACTTGTCGTTGCCCTCGGCAGTCATTACTTCTTCTCCTCATCCTCATCGTCGACAACTTCGGCGTCGACGACATCGTCGTCTGCGCTCGCATCGGCTGCGCCTTCACCGGCAGCTTCGGCGCCTTCGGCACCGCCCTGCTGGCTGTAGATGGCTTCGCCGATCTTCTGCTGGTTCTCCACGAGCTTGTCGTAGGCGCTCTTCACGGCGTCGTCGTCTTCACCCTTGAGGGCTTCCTTGACGGCGTCGACATCGCCCTGCATCTCGGTCTTGAGCTCTTCCGGCAGCTTGTCGGCATTGTCGGTCAGCAGCTTCTCGGTCTGGTAGGCGAGGTTCTCCGCATTGTTGCGGACGTCGGCAGCCTCACGGCGCTTCTTGTCCTCTTCTGCGTGCTCCTCGGCCTCGCGGACCATGCGGTCGATGTCTTCCTTCGGCAGTGCGGAACCGCCGGTGATCGTCATCGACTGCTCGGTGCCGGTGCCCTTGTCGGTGGCCGACACGTGGACGATGCCGTTGGCGTCGATGTCGAAGGCGACCTCGATCTGCGGCACACCGCGCGGAGCCGGAGCGATACCGGTCAGCTCGAAGGTGCCGAGGTTCTTGTTGTCGCGAGTGAACTCACGCTCACCCTGGAAGACCTGGATCGACACGGAGGGCTGGTTGTCCTCAGCGGTGGTGAAGGTCTCCGAGCGCTTGGTCGGGATCGGGGTGTTGCGCTCGATGAGCTTGGTCATCACGCCGCCCTTGGTCTCGAGTCCGAGCGAGAGCGGGGTGACGTCGATGAGCAGGACGTCCTTGCGCTCACCCACGAGGACACCGGCCTGAACGGCGGCGCCGATGGCGACGACCTCATCGGGGTTGACGCCCTTGTTGGGCTCCTTGCCTCCGGTGAGTTCGGTGACGACGGCGGAGACGCCGGGCATACGGGTCGAACCGCCCACGAGGACGACGTGGTCGATGTCGCTGACGGAGACACCGGCGTCCTTCATGACTGCGTGGAACGGAGCCTTGGTGCGCTCGAGGAGGTCCTTGGTCAGGTCCTCGAACTTCGCACGGGTGAGGGTCTCATCCAGGTGGATGGGTCCGTTCTCGCTCATCGACAGGTACTGCAGCGAGATGTTCGTGCTGGTGGCCGAGGACAGTTCCTTCTTGGCCTGCTCTGCGGCTTCCTTGAGGCGCTGCAGAGCGGTGGCATCCTTGGTCAGGTCCACGCCGTAGTTGTTCTTGACCTGCTCGACCAGCCAGTCGACGATGCGCTGATCCCAGTCGTCACCGCCGAGGCGGTTGTCACCGGAGGTCGCACGGACCTGAATGGTGGAGAAGTCGTCTTCGTCCTTGCCGACTTCCAGCAGGGAGACGTCGAAGGTACCGCCACCGAGGTCGAAGACGAGGATGAGCTCGTCTTCCTTGCCGCGCTCGAGGCCGTAGGCAAGAGCGGCAGCAGTGGGTTCGTTGATGATGCGCGAGACGTTGAGGCCGGCGATCTCACCGGCATCCTTGGTTGCCTGGCGCTCAGCATCGTTGAAGTATGCGGGAACGGTGATCACCGCGTCGGTGACCTTCTCCTGCAGGTACTCTTCGGCGTCGTGCTTGAGCTTCTGGAGGATGCGGGCCGAAACTTCGGGGGCCGTCATCTTCTTGCCGCCGATCTCGGTGGACCAGTCGGTGCCCATGTGGCGCTTGACCGATGCGACGGTGTTCTTGATGTTCGTGACGGCCTGGCGCTTGGCGATCTCACCGACGAGGGAGTCGCCGTTCTTGTTGACTGCGACGACGGACGGGGTCGTGCGACCGCCTTCCGCGTTTGCGATGACCTTCGGGTCGCCGCCCTCGAGGACGGTGACGACGGAGTTCGTGGTTCCGAGGTCGATTCCGACTGCACGTGCCATAGTTTTCTCTCCTTACAGATCGTGAGTTCCTGCGACTCGAATGTGTGCGATCGGGCGGCTCCGGTTCTTGAGTCAGAACCACTCGACCGCACACATTGAGCCAACCGGACTCAAGTATTCTCTTCGAGGTTCCGACCGTCAAGTCGGCCTCATCAAAGTTGCGTACACCAGACTCAACTTTGCTGAGGATGGTTTTATTCCGGCGGGAGAGGATTTCTTTTCAGACAGCCGCTGTAGGTTCTCGGATTTCGTGTCGGAATCTCAATTTCGCGTCGGAGGCGTGTCGGTGTTCCCAGTTTCATGTCGGTGCGAGGATGCTGGAAACATGACAACGAAGACGTTGCTGGACACGGAACTGATGTACCTCACCGAGGAGGGCACATCGGTAGCCACCACTGTGGGCGCTGTGGACAGCACCCGACTTTCGAAGGGACTACCGGTCCGGTCGCCCAGATCATACGCGCGTCAACGTCACTACCCCGGTTTGTTTTGGTCCGCGACCACAAACGACCATATACCGTTCGAAAGCCGGTTAGAACTCGATCGATTGTGGTTGGCGGACTTCGAGTGGAAACCAAACCATGGGTCAGGTCAGAGTCAAACAAACCTTCAGCATTCCCTTCGTTTGACCTGAACCTCGGTTCAGGGGTGAAGCTTGAGGCATGAGTGAACGAGATGAGCTGTTTGGGATTGCCGAAGTCTCGGCACGGATCGGTCTGGAACCGGACACGATACGATACTTCGAGCGCCAGAGGGTCATACCGTCTCCACGACGCGACAGTGCGGGACACCGTCAGTACACGACGGCCGACGTCGAGTTGATCCGCATGCTGGTTCATCTCCGTGAGACGGGGATGCCTCTGGCTGATATCGCGCAGTTCACGGGCGCAGACAACAAGGTGGCTGATCTGGCCGGACTTCGAGTGGAGTTACTGACAGCCCATCGCCGTCGCGTCCAGGATAGGCGTGAGGAGCTCGACCGAGCGCTCGATGTAATTACGCGGAAGATCATGGATTTCAGCGATCGAATCACCGGTTCGGTGAACCTTCTCGAGCGAACAGATTGCACGATTGCGTTCGACGTCCAGGGGGAGGGGCCTCTGTTGTTTCTGGTCGGTGCGCCGGCGGGGCGGGCTGGTTTCGCACCGCTAGCGCATGAGCTTTCCGACCGTTATACCGTCGTCACCCATGACCCGCGTGGTGTCGGTGCCAGTCGTGCAGTCCTGGGGATGGCTGCACCCACGCCCGAGGTACTTGCCGAGGATCTTGCTGCGCTTGTTGACCGGCTCACCGGAGGGCCCGCCCTATTCGTCGGAACCAGTGGCGGCGCCGTGACGCTGTTGGAACTGGCCAAGCAGTATTCTGAAATGGTTGGCCGGGCCGTGTTGCATGAGCCGCCGCTCGTGTCCCTCGTGGCTGATTCGAAGCTAGCGGACAGAGCTGCAGCGGTGTTTGAAGCCGCGGAGGCTGATCCCCAGCGGGCAGTGCAGGAGTTCTTTGATCTCAGTGGCGCTGCCCACCATACGGGACCAGATCAGACACCTCCCGCCCATATGTCGATGCCCGAGCTACCTGCCGAGGAACTCGAAAAGAATCGCTACTTTCTAGGGCAGATGGCCGGTCCATCAGTCTTTTACGTACCCGATATTGAGGCCATCCGACGTGTTGCGATTACGCTGTGTGCAGGCTCACTGAGCCATCATCAACTCGCGCGGCGGGCAACCCAAATGCTCGCTGAACGTCTAGGACTGCCCCTAGTCGACATGCCAGGTAACCACCTCGGCGCAAGCTCAGAGCCGTCAGAATTCGCAAAAGACCTCAAGCGCCTGCTCGAACCCTGAGCACTACCCGCGGCCCTTCCTAGGCCGAACGGCCCAGGACCACGGCCCCGCTGGAGCTCTTGACCGTTGAGGCGGAATGCCCGCTCTCCCACACGTTGAGGGGGCGCTTAATCGTTCCGTTGGTGGTCTTCTTAGCCCTGATATGTTCAAACGAGGGCGGCGCACGGAGCCGCAGCCCAGTTTCGTACAGCTAGGCGGTGGAGGCGGGGGCGAGGCCCCGCTCGTCGCGAATGAGCGTCATCGACCAGAACAAGGCTCGGCGATTCCTAGCGATTCTCTTCCACGACCACTCGACGACCTTATGGGCGTGTACGAGACGCCCCAGCACTCGCAGATAGCGGTGAAGCGCCCTGGGGTTCGCTCCAGGTCTTAGCCTTGATCCACCGATGCGAGTAGCCAGACCGGGCCCCGCGTGAAATAGAAATACCCCTCCTGAGCTGGGAAAATAATGATGTTCTAAGTCTCCATATCCCGCTCAGAAAGGGGCACCTCTCAAGTGCTATTCAATCACTCCCCCACGACTGTGTCCCACTCTTTCGACGACACGAATCTCACCGCTGCCACCGGGCTCGTCCCGATCATGGCCCTGGCCCAGAACGCCGGCTTGCCAGACCTCGCCGAAAACCGTCTGACCGTGACCACCACCGGGGCCGATAAGGGCGCGAATCCGGCAGCGAAGCTGGCCACACTGGTTGCGGGAATGGCTGCCGGGGCCGACTCGATCGATGACATGAACATTCTCCGCCACGGCGGCATGAAACACCCCTTCGACCGCGTCTATGCCCCTTCGACTTTGGGCTCGTTCCTCCGCTCGTTCGCCTTCGGCCACGTGAAACAACTCGACGCCATCTCCTCCCGCTTCCTGACCAATCTCAATGAACACACGCCTCTGCTGCCCGCCAGTCAGGAGAACGCGCAATCATCGACAGTCTTCGTCGATGTCGACGACACCGTCATCGACATTCACTCTGCGTCGAAGCAGGGAGCTGGGTTCGGCTACCAGGGCAGTCGCGGCCTCAACACGCTATTGGCTACCGCGTCAACCAGCAGCTCCAACCAGCTCATCGTGGGCCAGCGCCTGCGCAAAGGCTCGACCTTCTCAGCACGTGGTGCTGATAAGTTCGTCTCCGACGCTCTGGCCACCACCAAACGCATCAACCCTGGTGCTGCGGTGCTCGTTCGCGCTGACTCGGCGTACTACTCATCGACCGTGACCAAAGCCGCCCATGATGCCGGG
Organism: Brevibacterium sp. OS20; assembly: GCF_056837565.1. Taxonomy (NCBI): domain Bacteria; kingdom Bacillati; phylum Actinomycetota; class Actinomycetes; order Micrococcales; family Brevibacteriaceae; genus Brevibacterium; species Brevibacterium sp. OS20. The sequence continues at coordinate 3,567,854 of NZ_CM166367.1, forward strand.
GCTCATGTGTCGATCACCGTGCGCATGGACAAGCGGGTCAAAGCAGCGATCGGAACAATCAGCGATGACGCATGGACTGGCATCGAGTATCCCGAAGCGATCTACGACGAGGACTCCGGAGCCTGGGTCAGTAAGGCTGAAGTCGCCGAGGTTCCGTTCACCGCGTTCACCTCGAAGAAGAAGTCCCTGCACACCACTGGCCGCTTGGTCGTCCGCCGTATCCCGGAGCTCAACGAGACCAAACGCGCTGCCGGGCAGAATCCGTTATCCGACTTGTTCCGCTATCACGCGTTCTTCACCACCGTCGACCGGGATCGTTTCGACACTGTCGCTGCTGATCACATGCACCGCAAGCACGCGATCATCGAGCAGATCAATGCGGAGCTGAAGAACGGTGCCCTGGCGCATATGCCCTCCGGGGTGTTCAACGCCAACGCCGCCTGGGTGACGATCACAGCGATCACTCACAACCTGCTGCGGGCCGCTGCCGGACTCATCGGCGGACGGATGAGCAAAGTACGCGCCCAGACACTGCGAACACGGATCATCAGCATCCCGGCCCGGATTGCTCACCGTGCCAGGAAGCTGATCCTGCACCTGCCCACGAAGTGGCCGTGGGCGACGGACTTCGCACGACTCTGGCAAGCGGTTCTGAGTCCACCGACGACGGTATTGTCCTGACCGATCCGCTCCTGCTCGAGCACAACGCCGCAGGGTCTGGAGGAGACCTTGGGAAACATTTGTGGAAGAGACCGGTGAGAGACCGAGACGCTACCTCCTGCCCGCACGTCATGCTCGCGCTCGAATCCAGCCGCACCCCTTGCCTGCAAGCAGATCGGTGGATCAAGGCTAAGTGGTGGGGCACTCAGCAGACTCGGCCGACTTGACTTCAACAAGCCAAGCATCTCCCGTCAGAGAGGCACTGCCATACACCGCCCAACCGAGCGATCACGTGAAATTTCCAGGCTAGTTGCGAGCAGTCGCCACCAAAGCCAAGAAGAAGTCGCTGATACCGGCCAAGCCCGCAGACAGGCATACCCTGCCAGCCACAGCACCCTCTATGGATCAAACATGCGAATGGTCTGCTCGAACGAGTCATCGACGCGCCGGACGAGATCAATACTGTCGATGGAACCATGGTATCTTGCGGCCCGAAAGACTCCGAAGGCGATCTCCGTCGACAACCTCGCCTCTTGCGTCGTGGCGCCACACTCTTTCAAGGCTTCAGCGAGAACTCCGCTCAACCACAGCAGTTTCCGCTCTTCGCGGTCCCTGAGAGACTGATTCTCAGCCACGAGGCGAGACCGCAGTGCAAACCGCTCCCCGCCAGCGACCAGGTGGACAGAAACCGCTCGTAAGGCGCAACGCGCCCGATGAAATGGAGTCGATGTCGGTGATGTACCGACCCTTGACGCCTCCGCAACGAGCAGTTCTGCTACTTGCCCTTCGTCGGCGAAGAGCACTTCCTGCTTATCGCCGAAATACCGGAAGAACGTCGTCCGCCCCACCGCGGCACGCTCAGCAATCTCGGAAACGCTAACGGCATCAAAATCGCATTCAGCGAAGAGGTCATACGCAGCGTCAATGATGGCCTGCCGTATCCGCGACTGAGAGCGGGCACGCAGAGAGGACGGTGTTGTCATGAGATCAGGTTAGTCTTATTATGTACCCAGTACCAACTGGTACTCAGTACCAGAATTGAGCCACGCAGACCGTGCCTTCCCCTCACGGCCACTGGCCCAGTTGCACTGGACAGCCTTCCGTTTACTAGGAGTTCCCGTGATCCATCACGTCATCCGTTTCAATATCAAGTCGGGAGTTTCAGACGAACAGCTCGACAACCTTCTCAACAGCCTGAGAAGACAGGCTGTCGCGGTGCCGGCTGTGGTCTCCGCGCACGTTGGACGGGCCCACGGTGAGGACCGCGCCTGGGGAGCGAATTTCATACTCAACGACCTCGACGCCTACTGGCAGTTCATCACCCATCCGGCCCATTTGGAGACGGACAGACTCGGCTGGCCCCTGCTCGACGATTTCACAATGTTCGACATCACCGACGACACCGACCCGACGATCGGCGACGCGATCGCAGGACTGCACGAACGTCGATTGCGAGAATTCCCAGAACTGGTGGACGTGGTCGCGCCACCGCGCGATCCGTGCCAGGCAAACGCTTAGTCAGGACTTGTCATCAGACCTCACGCACCCTCTATCCGACCAGCGATCACGTATGCGCAGAAGGCGAAGGCCCATATGAAAGCAGTCATCCACACGCGGTACGGCGACTCAACGGTTCTCGAATACGTCGACGTCGAGGTACCCGCCCCAGGAGCCGGAGAAGTCCGAGTCAAGATCGTCGTCTCCGGAGTCAATCCGACGGACTGGAAAGGACGAGCAGGCGGGCCCTCCTCGACGTCGACGCCCGGCGAAGCCCGTGTACCCAACCAGGATGGCTCCGGGATCGTCGATTCCATCGGCCCCGGAGTCGAGGGCCTTACCGTGGGCGACCGCGTCTGGGTCCACCTCGCCGCTCACGAGCGCCCCACAGGGACCGCGCAGGAATACACTGTCCTGCCACAAGAAAGGGTCGTCCACCTCCCAGACACCGCAAGCTTCGATGTCGGCGCCGCTCTCGGCGTGCCCGCCATGACGGCCCACAGGGCATTGACCGTTTCCGACTCGGGACCAGCACGGCTCGGGCCGGGAACTCTTCAAGGACGAACCATCCTGGTGACCGGCGGCGCAGGGGCCGTCGGGCATGCTGCCATCCAACTGGCGCGTTGGTCCGGAGCCGAAGTGATCACCACTGTCAGTTCCCGGCGAAAGGCCGCACTCGCCTCAGCCGCGGGAGCAGATCACGTCATCAACTATCGAGGGGGCGCTGCCGCCGCTGAAATCCGGAAGATCGCAGCCAACGGCGTGGACCAGATCGTTGAGGTTGCGCCGAGTGCCAACGCCGCACTCGATTCTCAGGTGCTGGCCAATCATGGAACAGTCGCAGTCTATGCGACCGAAGGCCAGCCGTTGAACCTCGATGTCTGGCCACATCTTGCGACGAACACGCGGTATCAGTTCGTCCTCTTGTACACGGTTGGCAACACAGCACTGAGGGCCGCCGCCGACGATATCGTCAACGCACTCAAGGACCGGGCATTGCCCGTGGGCGAAGAAGCCGGACTGCCTCTGACACGATTCGAGCTGGACCGGACTTCCGACGCTCACGACGCTGTTCAAGCCAATGCCATCGGCAAGGTCCTCATCGACGTCTCGTCTCATCCATTCGGGGCAGATACGACCGCAGGTGCCGAGTGAGATACCTGAGGACCCGGCTCGCTACCCACCGCGCAGTGATCCTGGCTTGGTCGGCGTAGGGCACTTGCCACAGTGAAAGGGATATCGTCATGAGCTGGTTCTACCTTGCTATCGCCGTCGTCTTTGAGATCGCCGTCGGGATTTCTGCCGGCAAAGCAAACGGTTTCACCGACCTCCGGTGGACCATCGTCACCCTCATCAGCGGCGCGATCGGAACCTACTTCCTCAGCCTCGCCCTGCTCACCTTCGATGTCGGCATCGGTTACTCACTCTGGACCTCACTCGCCGAGGTTGGAATCGTCATTATCGGTGCCCTCATTCTCTCTCAGAAGATCACGTGGAAGAAGGCACTCGGGATCACCGTCGTGGTCGCCGGGGTCATCGGCCTCAACTTCTCGGGAACCGCTTGACCCCCCCACTCTTCTCAGCTCAGTAAGGAGGCCTCATGAACGCCCCGGCTCCAGCCGCCGACACCGTTGAGCCCGCAAAGAATGGCCGCGCATGGATCGCATTACTGGTCGCCGGCGGATTCGAGATCGGCTATGCTCTCTCGGTCAACGGCAGCGGAGGTTTCACCGACCCGATTTGGTCTTCTCTTGCGGTGGTGTTCTTCCTTCTAACGATGTTCTTCCTCAGTGTCGCGCTCAAGCATGTGGACGTCGGCATCGGGTACGCGGTCTGGACAGGCATCGGGGCCGTCGGAGCAGCCGTCTTCGGTCCTCTGTTCTTCGACGAGCATCTTACGTGGACCACAGCTATCTGGCTGGCAGTGATTATCGCTGGAGTGGTCTGGCTCAAAATCGCAGACAGCACCAAACCTGGAGTCGACGAACAGGCAACCCGCTGAATATGACACTATCGCTGTCTGTTTCGGGGCAGCTGCGTCCTACCGTGGATGTTTGAACTGGGAAGCACGAGCATGGAGCTTGACAAGTTGGTGAGACATGACGTCTCATGCATGGGTCACATCGCAGGTCAGCGCGGTGCTCGACTGACAAGTTCCGCCAGGTCATACAATAAATGTAGCTTCTCGTTCGAGGTGTCACTTTCTTGGCCATCGCGTGTCAAAATTTCTCACGATCCTGTCAATCGAGGGCCATGAGAACAATTCCTGGCACGAGCACGAGAGAGTCTCGATGCGGCTGAACGGGCGGTCTCCGAGGCGGCGGAGGCGGACGGGCAGATTCGAGGCAGTCTCACGATCGGTGTGATTCCGACGGTGACCACCATCGATATACCTACTGTACTGGAGCTTTTCCATCGCGCCCACCCTGCGGTGCGGATCAAGCTCCGAGGCGGCGGTAGCGATGAGTTCATCACCGCGATCAGCGAGGGCCGTATGGACGTCGCAGTGCTCGGGCTGCCCGACAGCGCACCCCCGAAAGGCGTGAACGCGCGCGTTCTTGCCAGGGAGCGGCTCATCGTCGTCGTCGCCGCTGAACACTCACTGGCTCGGCGTCGCAGACTACGGTTGGAAGACTTGACCGATGAAGTGTTCGTGGACTTTCCCGAGGGAACACCCGGCCTAGTTCCCTCCGACCTCGCATTCCAGGCCGCTGGTGTCCATCGCGAGGTCGCCTTCGAAGCGATGAGCGCCGACCTCATCGTCGACCTGGTCAGGCAGGGCCTCGTGATCGCCCTGCTCTCACCAGCTGTCCTCCCCGCCGGCAGCAACGACCTTCGAACGATCCCGGTGACAGCTGGCCCCACCCGTATCGAGTACCTCGCGTGGAGCAGCTTCAACTCCACCCCCGCAGCAAGAGCATTCCTCGAAAGCCTGCCGATGCCTCAAGCGGGCGACGACACGTAGGTGCATTCGCAGGGAGCCGAATGTCAGTCCACCGGACCTCGCTTCAAAAACGCTTGACAAGATCGACTGCTCCTTCGGGATTCTCGGTTTGCTGGACGAATCCTTCGCTCGTGTACAGATGGATGTTCTTCGTGCTCCGCGATCCGGTGCTGAGCTCTATCCGGTCGCAGGAGCTGGCGAGAGCATCCGTCGCGTGCCGGAGGAGCCAGCGCCCGATTCCCCGTCCGTAGAGATCGGGAACGACGGCGAGTCTGCCGATGTACCCTGTTCGCGATGCGCGTCGAGCGCGAACCATTCCGATGAGACGACCGTGGAGCCAGAGTCCGATCGTCTCCCAGTCGGTGAGCCAGGCCTGCACGTCGTCGAGGGTCTCGGTGAACGGAGTGAGGTCTAGTGTTTCGTTGCTCAACGCCTCGTCGACCCAGCAGCATCGCTGCAGAACCAGTACATGAGGTGCGTCGTTGGGAGTCAACGGGCGTGTATAGCTACCGGGCAGCGGCCCAACTCCGTTACCTGGCCGTGCAGCCTCCCGCATGGGCTTGAGTGCGTGAGCTAGTCTGATCAGCTCTTCCAGCAAGCTGTTCGCTGACGCGGTCAGCTGTGCGCCCGAGCGCACCCCGGTCGAATCGATCGTGTCTTTCAGGCGCAGGGCGACGGTCGAGCCGAGTGGGACGAGACGAAGTGTCGTTATCACCTGTTTCGCGTGCTGCACGGATCGGGTGCCTGCCGAGGTGTTGCCGTAGCTCACGAACCCCATGGGCTTCCATGCCCATTCTTGGCTCAGGTAGTCGAGGGCGTTCTTGAGCGTCGCGGGCATGCCGTAGTTGTATTCCGGCGTGACCGCGATGAAGCCATCCGCCTCGTCGACGATCTTGCTCCACGCTTTGGTGTGCGGGTTTCGGTAGGCGCCAACAGCAGGATGTTCCTCCTCGTCGAAGAACGGGAGGTCGAGATCGCGCAACGACACATGCTGAAGCTCGACGCCGAGTGCGTCGGCGTCGGGGGTGAGGGTTCGCAGGAGCCAGTCTGCAACCGCCGGGCCCATAGCTCCTGGCCTGGTGCTGCACGTGAGGATCACGACTCTAGGAGATTTTATTGACATGTAAACGAGCATAGATCGTAGAATGATTACATGTCAACGAAAAGGATGGGGTCCGCGGCGCCGTGGTTGAACGAGGATGAGGAAGTCGCCTGGCGCGCGTTTCGTCGCATGACGATCGCAGTGCAGGCCGGTGTGGTGCACGACCTTGCAGCGTCGGGTCTCTCGGAGCCCGACTACGAGGTGCTCAGCACCCTGGTCGAAGCGCCGGAGATGACGAGCACACTGCATGCCCAAGCGCAGAAGATGGGGTGGTCGCGGAGCAGGCTCTCGCGTCACGCCGGCAGGATGGAAGCGCGAGAGCTGATTCGCCGTGATCCCGACCCGGCAGACGGTCGCGGCTGTCTGCTCGTACTCGCCCCCCTCGGTCTCGACGCCCTTCGTGGAGCGACTGCCGTGCACTTGGAATCCGTGTGCCGCCGCTTCGCCGATCGGCTCGACGCGCGCGACCTCCTCGACATCGTGCGAATCTCTGGAAAACTCTCCCATGCTCCAGAGTCGGCTCTATGACACGTAGGCCGTGAGCAGTCTGTCAAGGGCCCGATGAGACTGTCGACGAGCCAGGTCGATGTCGTTCTGTTGGGCTGTCCACAGGGCTGCTTCGTTCATCGCGCCGGAGAGTTGCGCGGTCGACGCATCGAGGATGTCTTCTGCAACTCCTGCCTCACGTAGTGCCTCTCGCAGATGCGTCGCCGAATTCTCTGCGTCAAGTCGGCGCCATTCCTGCCAGCCGATCACTGCTGGTGAATCGATGAGCAGGATGCGCATGGCGGCTCCGTTCGTGATCGCATCGAGGAATGCGTGCGACCCGGCCTTGAGCTGTTCGTGAGGCTGCGGGTCTGCATTCTCGGCCGCCGCGACGACAGCTCGTGCGACGTCGGCTTGGAGTCGGGCGGCGACTTCGCCGAACAGCGCGACCTTGTTCCGGTAGTGGTGGTAGACCGCCCCCCGTGTGACCCCGGCGTCCCGGGCGACATCATCGACGGAGACTTCGCTGAAGCCTCGCGCTGATAAGAGTTCCTTCGCGGAATCGAGGATGCGTTGGGCTGTCTGGGCGGCGTCGGCTGCGGAGGCGCGGGGCATGGTCCTCTTCCTTTACGTACAGTGTGTATGTATGCTGGCTTCGTTACATGCATATCGTACGTAAAGGAGTGCAATGTCCGTCACCAGCCTCTATCCCGTGCTCATGTCTCGCGATGTCGACGCCGCGGCGTCCTTCTACCGCGACTTCATCGGTTTTGAGACGACCTTTGAATCCGACTGGTATGTCAGCTTGCGCTTAGGCGAGTTCGAGCTGGCGATCTTGGCTCACGATCACTCCACGGTGCCGGCCGGATACCGTGAACTTCCCCGAGGAGTGATCGTCAACCTCGAAGTCAGCGACGTCGATGCCGTCCACAAGCAGCTGGCCGGCAGAACAGAGGTGAACGTGGTGTTACCGCTTCGCGACGAGGACTTCGGTCAGCGGCACTTCACCATTGCTGCCCCCGATGGTGTGCTGCTCGACATCATCCAGCCCGTGGCTCCCAGTGAGGACTACGCGAGCGCGTATGTGCAGCCATAGAGGCTCCCGTTCGGCGAGACCCTGGATCCGTTCACCTCAGGTCTCGCCGAAGGGGAACGAAGATGGCGAGAATCGCCGCGATGACCGCGTATGCCACGAGGATCGCAGCGCCGAGCACAGGTGAGACCATCGTCGCAGGCGTCAGCGCTGTCTGGCTCGCGATCGCGCCGGTGAGGAAGTCGAAACTCGTCAGCGATGCCGTCGCGCCGCCCGGCAGGAACGGGTAGATCGCATTGACGCCGGGAACCATCATCAGGACGTACTCGACGAACAGGAAGTAGCCGAGCACGACGCCGATCGCGACGAAGGGTGAACGCGCCAACGCGCCGATCCCTACTCCAAGCAGCATGTAGGCGGCAGCGGCGAGGCTGAGCTGTATGAGTGCCGGTACCAGATTCACCACATTGACGCCCAGCGGTACACCGCGCATCCATGTTGCGACGATCAGGGCGAGGAAGGCCGACAGGGATGCGACCATTCCGTAGACAATGCCCAGCGCTGTGTACACGGCGAGCTTGGCTGTGAGTACTCGACCCCGACGAGGAACGACGAGGAACGTCGTGCCGATCGTGCGGTGTCGATACTCGTTTGTGATCGCGATGGTCCCGATCAGCGCGGGGACGAACAGAAGCACGGTTCCGATGCCGAGCACGAATCCAACGCCTTCGGGGGTGTCGATGTCCGGCATGGGAGGCTGGGCGTTCTGCGGTCCGGTGAGCGCAAGGAGAAGCGGCAATCCGCCACCACACGCGAGCGCAACCAGTGTCGACCGCAGTGCTACTCCGGTGCCGCTCAGTCGCGCGACTTCGCCATAGACGGCATTCATAGGAGGAGTCCTTTCTGCGTGAGGCGCAGGAAGGCTTCTTCGAGGGGAGCATCTTGCGCTACGAGTCGTTCGAGTGCGCCAGCCCAGACGGTGCGGCCTCGGTCGATGAGGATGACGTCGTCGATCGTGTGCTCAACCTCGTTGAGCACATGGCTGGAGAGCAGTACGGCGCGCCGTCAGCATCGGCGAACTCGCGCAGGAATGTGCGAAGCCAGGCGCTTCCGCTTGGGTCGAGACCGTTCGACGGCTCATCGAGCACGAGGATGTCCGGGTCGCCGAGCATCGCGGTGGCCAGCGCGAGGCGCTGGCGCATCCCGGTGGAGAAGGTGCCGATCCGACGATCGGCGTACGACTGCGCCCCCACGAGGGATAACACGGTGTCGACCCGCGACCGGTCCATTCCTCCGAGTGCCACGTACGTGTGAAGGTGAGCGCGTGCCGTCATGCGTGGATGCGCTGAGGCAATGTCCAGGACCGCGCCCACGGTCTTTGCGGGCGCAGGCAGGTGGGCATACGGAAGGCCAGCAATGTGAGCCTCACCGCTGTCGGAGCGAACTAGGCCGAGTAGTGCGCGCATGAGCGTCGATTTCCCTGCCCCATTGGGCCCGAGGAACCCGACGACGCGCCCGTTCTCGACCTTCAAGGTGACATCTTCGAGCGCAACGACTGCCCCGAACCGTTTTGAGAGCGCCTCTACCTCGATCGCAGCGTTCAAGAGTGCACGTCCGATCGGAGGTCTGCCGCGATCGACTCTGCAGCATCGGTGCTCAGGAGGACCTCGTCGAACCCGACGGCGGCCCGGTCGACGGCGATCCGCAGCAGCGGGTGACCGCGCTTCATCGAGACTAGGCGCCGCACTCCCGAAGGGTGTCTGAACGTGCCCAGCTTGCGGTAGCCAGAGATGACGAGACCGGATTTCATCCCGAGGATCTCGGAAGTCCATCCCGGCTCGCTCGTTACACCACGGATCGCCGCCCTCGGAATTGACAGCTTCGGCAAGCCCGTCATCGTCGCCTCCCAGCCGGGAAACTGCACGTGTACTCCCGTTTGGTCGTACGTGATGTTCGTCATCGTTCTCTCCTGATCGCTAGAATAGAATCGTAACGAGAACATTATCATAATGATAACAGTGAGGAGTCAAGGTGCCGGACAAGACTGCTCTGGCAGAGGTCGTGCTGCACCCCGTGCGATTACGGATCATCCAGCAGCTGGGTGGTCGCAACCGCACGACGGCACAGTTGCGCGAGGCGCTCCCGGATATCCCGCAGGCCACGCTCTATCGACATGTAGCGGCCCTCCTCGATGCCGAGGTTGTCGCCGTGGTCAATGAGCGCAGATCTCGTGGCGCGATCGAGCGAACCTTGGCGCTAGGGGACCGGATGGCAGCGATTGACCACGCCGAGCTTTCTGCGATGAGCAGCGCGCAGCTAAACACAGCCTTCCTGACTTTCTTGGGAGACGTCACGGGTGACTTCGATCGTTTCCTCAGCGCGGGTTCTCCCGAAGCCCGTGAGTTGGTCGGTTTCGCGCGAACGCCCTTGTACGTGAACAGGGAGGATCTCGCCACGATCCAGTCCAGCCTCGCCGAGCTACTGGCCCCTTACCTGACGGAACGGGAGGACGGTCAGCAACGCGTCAACCTCGCCACGATCCTCCTTCCGGACCCGTGAACGCGTAAAGAGAACGACGGCAACGCAAAGGAGACAAGATGCCAACGACGAAGCACATCCTTGTGTACTCGGACTCGCTGACCTGGGGCATAGTCCCGACGACTCGGCAGCGACTTCCCTTCGAAGAGCGCTGGCCCGGAGTCCTGCACGCCGCGCTCAACGCGGGAAGGGACGGTCGCATCCGGCTTACGGAGGATTGTCTCAACGGGCGTCGCACCGCCTTCGACGACCCATACAAACCTGGGCGGAACGCCCTCAGCGGCATCCAACAGGTCATAGAAGCGCAATCCCCGCTCGACCTCGTGATTCTCCTACTCGGCACGAACGACTTCCAATCCATGCACCAGCACAAACCCTGGCACTCCGCGATGGGCATCGCAGCGCTCATCAACGCGATCAGGACAGCGCCGATCGAGCCCGGGATGCCTACCCCGCCGATTCTCGTCATCGCGCCCCCGCAGCTTGACAACCCTCGAGGACCGATCGGCCCGAAGTTCGCGGGCGGGGATATCGCCGCACAGGGTCTCGCGCAGGCAATTCGACAGGTCAGCGAAGACACCGACTGCGTCTTTTTCGACTCGAACACGATCACCACCAGCAGCAAGCACGACGGCGTGCATCTCGACGCCGACCAGCACCACGCCCTGGGTGTCGCACTCGCGCCGGTCGTCGCGGACCTGATGGTAGATCGCGATGCTGGCTGAAGCTCCACAGTCAAACAATGCGGGTCATCCGGCCCCTTCTGAGGCGATCAGAGCGTAGTTCCTTACTTTTACCTACTGGGCGCTGCCTAGTTGGTCACATGCAGGAAGACTGTCGGCTACTTTTGCTGAGATAGGACGGTGCGCTGCCCAGACCCTCTCTATATCAACTTGGCGTAGCGCATCTCGCATCGCTCGTAGCGCGTTGTCCGAGTGTCGCAACGTTTTCTGGGTACCTAGTCGAAAGAGGTGCGAAAAATGGTCGTCGTCATTGCCTAGTCCCAAGTGCCTGCGCAGAGCTGTGGCTCGGGTGCGGTTAACGTTTGATTTGTCGGCCAGGTCATATTTTCCCATGTAGAACTTTATCTCCAAGTCGACTTCACGGATGCCGGCCGCTTCGGCTTCAGGGTCATTGGTCGTGTGTAGCGCAGTGCCCTATAGGTCTTTGTGCTCGTCGAGGAAAGCGACGATCACTTCCGTAGGCGGTCGAACTCCGCCTTGCCGAAGTACGCGGTCGCTGACCGGAGGATCTCGTTCGTCTTCTTCAGCCCCCGATTCTCAGCTTCCAGTTGCCGGATCCGAGCTGTGGAGTCGATCGGCGTCGTGGGCAGATCGTCATCTTAAGCGCGCTTGACCCACGTCTGTAGAGCTTCCTTGTGGACACCGGTCTGTTCAGCGATCCGAGCGATCGCGCCGTTGCGCATCGCAGGGTCTCGGCGAGCTTCCACCGCCAACCGTGTGGTACGCGCGTGGAGCTCGGTAGGATCCTTCGGGTTCGGTAAAAGGGCCGTCCTTCCGGATATCTGTCACACCCTCAATCAAACTAAGGACGGTTCAATCTGTGGCTACTCGTTTCCCTTTGTCAAAGACATTCTTGTCTCCAGTAGCGAGCAGCGCTGCTTCGAGGAGCATTTCGAAACAATGCTTAAGATGGATCAAGACTGTGGTCACTCTTCCATTGTTTTCCAGTGCGTTGAACGCTGTGACGCCAGTCCGCAGCGAGGAGATGGCTTTCGCCCTCAGTGTGCGAACGTCGTATGACTTTCATGGCATGATTACAGGTTAAATGAGATCGGATGCACTTCCACCGCCTGTGAGCCCTGATGTTGGCAGGCAGAGGTCAGACATTGAGATCGCTGACGAGCGTGGACCTGGTCAATCCAAGCTCCCTTGACAGTAGGCGGATCCTGCTCGTCGTCGAACACTCGTAGGTGATATGACTTTACCCGAGCGACTTGACCGCAAAGCGGGCGCTCACTCCTTTACGCAATGTTGCACCGCGATAGCTCATCTTTAGGCTTTCATCTACTCTGTGGTAGGTACTGGAAGAAAATGACAACTTAGTGAGACGAAAGTGGTCTCCTCAAGTTGTCATGTCCAAGGTCACCTCGGTGAGCTTCTGACAAGAGTAACGAGATCCTACAGCCGCTGCGGTATCGAGCAGGCCGAGAACATCATCGACAACAGCGCCCTGATGCGACAGCACGACACGGCCCCAGGGCTCACCGTCACCGAGGCTGTCACCACGAAGGATGCGCTCGCGCAGTTCGCTCCAGCGCCTCCAATGTCGGTCGAAGGCGCGTCGCCTGACAAGCCTCTTCCGCTGCGCCTGACCGCGAAGCGCGGAATCTCGATCCGTATCAATGAAGACGATCATCGGTCGATATCCGAGAATTCCTGCAAGGCTCACAATGAGTCGGCGACTCCATCGGCGGGTGCCCGGATCATGGATGACCAGCGGTCCGCCGCCCCTGTTGAGCATGAGCGCAAGCACGCGGAGATGGGCGATCGTGTGGAGAATCGGTCGAACAAGCGCGTACGGCAACCACGGCATCCACTGACGCAGCTGACGTCGCACGCCCTCCGGGTCCGCCGACCGCACCCGAGGCGATCGGCCCCGTAATACTCTGAGTGCTTCGGTCTTGCCTGCCCCGGGAACCCCGGCGATGACAACGAGAGGAGTGACCGCAGCACTGCCCGATGGGCCGCTTTCGCGCCCTTTGAAATTCCGGTCGAGTTCCTTAACGAACCCGTCGTCGCCTCTCGCAGCGGCTGCTGATCCCATGGTGACCTCTCCGAGTCAGATGATGAGAGTCAGCATAGAGGCGATTTCTTCGCCGTCACTGCGAAATCTCTCGGAGATTCACTCGCCGAGGTGGTCCTCCAGATCATCGAGGATCTGACCGGCCCCGGTCGGGCCGAGTCCGAGGAACCAGACATCGTCATTGACGCGGATGGCCTTGCTGTCCTTGACCGCGTCGAGACCCTTCCATTGGCTCGATTCGAGTGCCTTCTTCTCCCCGGTCGCCTCCGGATCGCCATAGCTGGTGTAGAAGACATAATCGCCGGCCGCCTGGTCGAGGTTCTCCGGAGAGATCTCGACGGCGAGCTCGTCGACGTCCTGGTTCTTCGGGCGCTTGAACCCGGCATCGTGGAGGATGACTCCGATGAGCGACTGGTTCGCATACAGACGGAGGCGATCAGGCATGAAACGCACGAGCGAGATCGTCGGGTCGCCGTCGACGGAGTCCTTGAGTTCTCCCGCCTCGCGAGCGTATTCCTCAAGCTCCTTCGTCGTCTCGTCTTCCATGCCCATCGCCTCACCGACGAGGCGGAAGTTCTCCTTCCACGGGAACCCGGGACGGATCGAGAACACCGTCGGAGCAATGGAGTCGAGTTCGTCATAGAGTTTGTCGGCACGCAGCTGGCTGCCGAGGATGAGGTCGGGTTCGAGAGAGGCGATCTTCTCGAGATCAAGCTCCTGAATCGTGCCGACCGTCTCGACTCCCTTGACCTGGTCTTCGAGATAGCTCGGCACCGGACTGGCGCCTTCGGTCGTCACCATGCCGACCGGTGTGATGCCCAGCGACAGGACATCGTCGAGCTCTCCCGTGTCGAGGACGACGACGCGCTCGGGCTTCTTTTCGATCTCCGTCGTGCCATTGGCATGCTTGACCGTCCGCGGGAAGACCCCGGCCTCGGCATCACTGCCGAGCTTCGCAGTCTCCTCATCAGCAGTGCCGAAGGCCTCGCCTCCTGTCGCAACATCCTTGTTGCCGGCGTCCCCGTCGGCGTCCTTGTCACCCTCGGCGGCACAGCCGACAGCGAGCAGGGCAATGGTCAGAGCAGAGGCGGCCACAGCAACCGCCCGATTCTTCAGAGTCGATTTCACGAAGATGAGCCTACCCTAAGTGGATACTTCGCTCGACACGCCACACCCTGCGCAAAATCTCACCACGAATGCAGCTTCCTGGGCCTACTTAGGTTAGGCTCATCTTCGCAAGCGAACATTCTCGAAAGGTCCCCTATGTCCCGCGTCAAACCCGGCAGCACACGCGTATTTGCCGCAGTCACCCTCGCCACCGCTCTCAGCCTCAGCGCCTGCGGCGGGTCCGGCTCTTCCGACTCCGGCAATGGCGACGCCGCCGCCGACGGTCAATGGCCCCTGACGATCACGGACGACGCCGGCCACGAAGTGACCATCGACGAGGCACCCGAATCGGTCGTCTCCACCTCGGTGACTCTCACCGGCAGCCTCCTCGCCGTCGACGCACCGGTCACTGCCTCCGGGGCCACCATGCCCAACTCCCCCGTTGCCGACGACCAGGGCTTCTTCACGCAGTGGAGCGACGTCGCGAAGGAGAAGGACGTCAAAGCCCTCTACCAGGGCGACCCCGATGTCGAGGCCGTGCTCGCCGAGGAACCCGACCTCATCGTGGTTTCGAAGACCGGCCAGGACTCGGCGAACGCCATCTACGATCAGCTCAACGACATCGCCCCGACCGTCGTCATCGACTACGGGGACAAGGACTGGCAGGAGGTCACTGCCAAGCTCGGTGAGATCACCGGCCACGAGGATGAGGCGAAGAAGGTCAACGACGAATTCGGTTCCCGCGCCGAGGAGGTCAAGTCCGCCATCGACGCCCCGAAGCAGCCGGTCACCGGCATGATCTTCAACGAGAAGGCCAAGGGCGGAGGATCCGGGGCCAGCGCGAACATCTGGACCCCGGAATCCGCTCAAGGCAAGCTCCTCCAGGAGGTCGGCTTCGAACTCGCCGAGGTCCCCGAAGGCACAGCCGGCCAAGGAGAAATGGGCAAACGCGCCGATATCGTCGAAGTCACCGGTGAGAACCTGTCGAAGGCCGTCACCGGCGAATCCGTGTTCCTGTTCAACGCGAACGAGAAGACAGCCGCGTCATATGCGAAGAACTCGCTGGTCGAGAGCACACCGGCGGTGAAGAACGATGCCGTCTACCCGATGGGCCTCGACTCATTCCGCCTCGATTACTACTCCGCCACGAACGTCCTCGACCGCATCGAGGACGAATTCGGCAAGTGATCACCTGAACCCGAAACGGACAGCCGGCAACGAAGATTCTTCTCGCTGCCGGCCGTCCGTTCTCTGCCTACGGAGCCCCGTCTTGGCGGCCCCGGCGGGGCCGCCTCGGCGATCTGATCGACCTCCGCGGGGCCGCCTCGGCGAATCAGCCCTTGGCCGGGCGGGAGCTGATGATCTCCGCGCGCTCGTCGCGGTTGAATTGACGCAGCTGGGTCACATGGGACGGGTTGAGCTCGGAGACATCGGCGACCTGGAGCAGGCGCATGGTGCGCTCGACCTGCTCGCCGAGGATCTCGATCGTCCGGTCCACTCCTGCTCGACCGCCGGCCATGAGGCCGAAGAGGTAGGCGCGGCCGATGAGCGTGAAGTCCGCGCCCAGCGCCAACGACGCGACGATGTCGGCGCCGTTGCGGATTCCGGTGTCGATGATGATCTCCACGTCCTTGCCGATCTCGCGAGCCACCTCGGGGAGGAGTTCGAAGGGCACGGGCGCGCGATCGAGCTGGCGCCCGCCGTGGTTGGACAGGACGATCGAATCGACGCCGAGGTCGGCGAGCTTTTTCGCATCCTCGAGCGTCTGCACGCCCTTGACGGAGAATTTGCCGGGCCACATGGCGCGGATCTCGGCGAGGTCATCGAAGTTGATGGAGGGGTCCATCGCCGAATCGAGGAGCTCGCCGACGGTGCCGCCGGTCTCCGACAGGGACGCGAACTCGAGCTTCGGGGTGGTCAGGAAATCCCACCACCACCAGGGACGAGGGATGGCGTTGAGGATCGTCTGCGGGGTCAGTTGCGGTGGAATCGAGAAGCCGTTGCGGGTATCGCGCAGTCGGGCACCGGCGACGGGGGCGTCGACGGTGAAGAAGAGAGTGTCGAACCCGGCGTTCTTCGCCCGCTCGACGAGGCCGTAGGAGATGTCGCGCTGCTTCATCACATAGAGCTGGAACCAATTTCGCCCATGCGGGTTGGTCTTCTTCACGTCCTCGATCGACGTCGTGCCCAACGTCGAGAGCGTGAACGGGATGCCTGCAGCTCCGGCGGCTCCGGCGCCGGCGGTCTCACCCTCGGTCTGCATGAGTCGGGTGAAGCCGGTCGGCGCGATGCCGAAGGGCATGGCCGAGCTGCCGCCCATAATCTGGGTCGAGGTGTCGACGTTCGTGACGTCCTTGAGGATCGAGGGGTGGAACTCGATATCGCGGAAGGACTGGACCGAGCGCTCCATCGAGATCTCACCCTCGGCGGCACCATCCGTGTAGTCGAACGCCGCGGCCGGGGTCCGACGCTTCGCGATCTTGCGCAGGTCCTCGATCGTCAGCGCATTCTCCAAGCGGCGCTTCTTCGGGTCGAGTTCGAACTTCTTGAACTTCATCAGCTCGAAGATCTCGGCCGGCTGAGGAATCTGCCTCTTGACCATGTTTTTCGCTCCTTTGATTAGGCGGTGGTTGAGAAGTGGGGGTGGCTGGTGCGGGTGGTCGGATCGGCGAGACGGCGCCGCGCGGATTCAGGAGCCGGGGACCATCCAGGACAGCACCGTCGACTGGAGTCCGACGAGCAGACACATGGCGACGAGCATGCCCAGGGACCAGCCGATGACGCGGCGGAGGATCGAGGCCTCCTTGCCGAGCAGGCCGACAGCGGTGGCCGCGATGGTGAGGTTCTGCGGGCTGACCATCTTGCCGAGGACACCGCCTGAGCTGTTGGCACCGACGAGTAGCAGCGGGTTGAGCCCGGCTTCATGTGCGGCGGTCTGCTGCAGGGTCGCGAACAGTGCGTTCGCCGAGGTGTCCGAACCGGTCACAGCAGTGCCCAGCCAGCCGAGGATCGGCGAGAGGAAGGCGAAGAAGGCTCCGGTGCCGGCGATCCAGGTTCCGATGGTGATCGTCTGGCCCGAGAGGTTCATGACATAGGCCAGCGCGAGAACGGAGCCGACGGTGAGGATCGAGAACTTCATCTTCACGACGTTGACGATGAAGACATCGACGGCGTCCTTCGCCGACATCTTGTACACGATCGCGACGATGATGCCGGAGATGAGCAGCAGGGTGCCCGGGGAAGACAGCCATTGGAAGTTGTAGACCGTGCTCGTAGAGACTTCGCCAGCGGCGTTGAGGATGTTCCCATCCAGTCCGGGCCAGGGGATCTTCACATCGGTCGAGGCCAGCCAGTTGTTGAGTACCGGCACGAGTTTGGCCACGGAGAAGATGACGATGACGAGCAGATAGGGAAAGAGCGCGAGGAAGACGCGGGACCCGGTCAGCGGCGCGGTCTCCTTCTTCACATCGGTGGCAACGGCAGCAGAGGCACCGCCGGCATCGGGAGCATCGGCGCCTTCGTGTTCGCGCTCATCGGCCATGCGGTCGAGTGCGTCCTGACCGCCCTTCGGCTTCCAGAAGCGCAGCATGATGACGACGGCTGCGAGGCCGACGAGGGAGGCGATGATGTCGGTGAGTTCGACGGAGAGGAACGTGGCGGAGACCCACTGGGCGAGGCCGAAGGCGATGCCCACGACGAGGGCCAGCGGCCAGATCTGCTTCAGCCCGCGACGCCCGTCGACGAGCAGGACGAGGAAGAGCGGCACGACTGCGGCGAGGAACGGGGTCTGGTGACCGACCATGGCGCCGATGTCCTGGTAGTCGATTCCCGTCAGAGTGCCGGCGGTGATGATCGGGATGGCGATGGCGCCGAAGGCCACGGGGGCGGTGTTGGCAACGAGGACGACGACGGCAGCTCGCATAGCGGTGAAGCCGACGGCGACGAGCATGACACCGGTGATCGCCACCGGGGCGCCGAATCCGGCGAGCGCTTCGAGGAGGCCGCCGAAGCAGAAGGCGACGATGATGGCCTGAATGCGCGGGTCATCGGAGATGACGTTGATGACCAACCGCAGGTCCTCGAAGTGCCCCGAGCGCACGGTGAGCTCGTAGAGCCAGATCGCGGTGATGACGATCCACATGATCGGAAACAGTCCGAAGGCGAACCCCTGTGTCGCCGAGAGCGCGGCGAGTCCGACCGGCATTCCGTAGGCGGCGATCGCGACGATGAGAGCGACGCCGACGGCGGTCAGTCCGGCCCAGTGGGCCTTCCATTTGAGCGCGCCGAGGGTGACGAAGATCGTCAACAGCGGCAGGATCGCCAGCATGGACGTCCACAGCAGGCTGTCGGCCACCGGTGCGATTTCAGGTGTGTACATGGCTTCTCCAAATCGGCCGGGCCTGCCCACATCGGGTCCGTTCCCCTGTGAACGCGCTCCGAACTCGAACGATCAGAACTTTCAGTATGGCCTTTATGAGGTCAGACCATTAATCTGAGCATAGGACGAGGGTGTGATCTGCGTCAACTGTTTTCTTCCGGCGGCGGTTCCGGTCGCATCCCCACGAGCAGGACGACGAGCAACGAGAGGCATGACATGATGGCGCGGTGGAGACGACCATGAACGATGACACGAACGAGGTCCGCCCGGAACAGACCGGCAGCGCCGAGGCGGCCACCGGTCCCGAATGGAAACCCGTGAACCGGGCGAGCACCTATGAGCTCGTCATCGATGCCATCGAAGAGCAGATCATGACCGGCTCACTGGGCGTCGGAGATCCTCTGCCTGCCGAACGCGACCTGGCGACGAAGCTCGGCGTCAGTCGCGCCAGTGTGCGCGAAGCGCTGCGGGTGCTCGACAGCCTCGGCGTCGTTCGGTCATCTGGCGGGTCAGGTCGTGGTGCCGGCACGTTCATCGCCGCCATGCCCTCGGCCGCGCTCACTCGTTTCCTCCGCCTTCATGTTGCGCTCACGAACTTCAGCATCGATGACGTGACGGAGACGCGCATCCAGCTCGAACGCTCGAGCGCGATTCTCGCGGCGACCCGTGCCGATAAGGACGCACTGGCGGAGGTGAATGCGCAGCTGGCGATGATGGACACTCCCGGCATCAGTTTGGAGACCTTCAACGACGCAGACACCGCCTTCCACGTCGCCATCGCTCAGGCGGCTGGAAATCAGCTGTTCTCCGACCTCACCGGGGCCATCCGCACCTCTCTGCGGAAGTCGATCTTCTCCTCGTTCAGCCGCGTCGACGACCAGCAGGCGCTGATGGCGAAGCTGCAAGCCCAACACCACGGGATCATGGACGCCATCACCGCCGGTCGCGCCGAGGAGGCTGCGGCCCTGACCGAGGAACACATCCGCTTCGCCGCCTCACGCTTACCCGGCCTCTCCGACACCTAACCCACCCCAATTGCTACCTGACGGCGGCCCAGCAACCTCGCGCGAGGTTGCTGGGCCGATCCTTCTATGTCTGTCAAGCCGGCGTGGGAATTGTTTCTAGCCCGTTGAGAATCTTGAAAACTCGACGCGCGAGATACCATTTGAGCTTGCGCTTGAGTTCCCTCTTCGACTTCTTCGTCGGGTCCTCACCAAAGCGCTGGGCAACATAATCCCTGGTTCTCTCATCGTGGATCATCCGGTTCGTGATCACCGTGTGCAGGGCCCGGTTCAACTGCCGATCCCCACCCCTGTTCAACCGGTGTCGTTGCGTGTTGCCCGACGAAGCAGGGATCGGATTCGCCCCTGCCAGGGCTGCGAACGCAGCCGCGTTACGGACTCGTCCCGGATGCGACCAGGCGGTGAAGAACACCGCGGCAGTGAACGTACCGATCCCGGGTTCGGCCAGCAAGACTGCCGCCGGACTGGCCTCAACAAGTTCAGCGAGCTTGTCATGGTTGTCCTGCAGATCGTCATCAAGATCGAGGACGCGTTGAGCTAAACGGACCGCTTCGTCCCGGGACGTGGCCAGGCCGATGTCTTCCTTCCTCGACCGCCACTTCGAGATCTCGACGAACTGGGCATCGGTCAACGAGTTACGGGCATCAATTCCCAGAGCGACAGTGCGCACCAACGCGGTCAGGGAGTTGATCATCCGGGTCCGTTCGGTGGTCATCGCGTCCCGGGCTGCCAACAGCACGCGCAGGCCCTGGCGGACTCCTTCGCCTTGGCGTGGCCACCGCAGCTGGTCGGTGTGTAGCGCCAGCACGGACTTCGCGATCCGGTAGGAGTCGAGCTCATCGCTCTTACCCACGCCGTACCGGGCTTTGGCATCCATGCGTCCAGCTTCGACCACGGGGTATTCGGTCGTGGCGATATGACCGGTCAGCACCGCCCCGTAGGATGCGGTTCCTTCCACGACCCACAGGGTGTCGAGGTCACCTTTCGTCCACCGGCCGGCCCAGGTCAGGGCCCGTTTGATGCCGGCCCGAGATGTCGGGAAGCTGCCGGTAGCCACGAGGATGCCGGTGTTGGTGATGATCGTGTAGACGTGTTTTCTGGCGTGTGTATCGACGCCGATGAAGAAGTTGTATAAGTGCGCGACAATGGACATAGCGGTTCGAAGCTCCCTGTTTGACCGATAGGTTGTGCGGCCGCTTGCGGCCGGTACCGGTCCGGGATGAGGTCACTTCGGAACAACACTGTGATGAGTCACGCCCCGGCAAGGGGCGGACAGCCTTCTGATCAAGTTACCGAGGTGGGCCGAGTCGGTGCCGGCCGCACCACCCATGTGATCGGACAAATCGGCCCGAAGACACCACCAAAAGGGGGTGGGTCACCGCCAGGTTGAGTCACGATCACGGGGTGGAGAGGCCAGCACCTACTCTGCCAGCCGGTCCCAGACCAGCCACTACCAAGACTCACAGCCGTCAGGTAGCAATTGAGGGGTTTACTGGTCGTCGGAACGTTGGGCCACCTCGGCGGTTTCCGCTTCGATCCGCGCTTGGTTCTCGGCCCGTTTCTTGGCGCGCTTCTCCTCCTTATGTACCGCCCGGACCTCTTTGCGCCGTTCGACGAGGAGGTAGAGAGCGGGGACGAGGATGAGCGTGAGCACCGTCGACGAGGTGAGCCCGCCGATGACGACGATCGCCAGGGGCTGCGAGATGAACACTCCCCCACCGGTCAGCCCCAGCGACATCGGCACGAGGGCGAAGATCGTCGCGGCCGCGGTCATGAGGATCGGGCGCAGGCGCAGTCGGGTGCCGTGGACGATCGCGTCCATGAGGTCGAGCCCGTCCTCACGCAGCTTGTTGATGAGGTCGATGAGCACGATCGCGTTCGTCACGACGATGCCGATGAGCATGAGCAGACCGATGAGCGAGGGAATGCCCAATGGTGTGCCGGTCGCCAGCAGGAGCAGCACGGCTCCGGTCGCGGCGAACGGAATCGACACCAGCAGGATGAGCGGCTGGACGAAGCTGCGGAAGGTCGCGATCATCACGAGGAACACGAGCACGATCGCCACGGCCATCGCCAATCCGAGCTGACCGAAGGATTCCGCCTGCTCCTGACTGGCACCGCCGACGTCGAAGCTGACTCCGTCGGGCAGATCCATGGTCTCGGTCAGGTCAGTGGCCGCGGCGGTGACCGTTTCGAGCTGGCCGCTGGACGGGGTTGCGAACACGGTGACCTTCCGGTCGCCGTCGGCACGGTCGATCGTCGCCGGGGTCTCGGTCTTCTTCACCTCCGCGATCTCGTCGACGGTGATCGGCTCACCCTTGATGTCGGGGATGGCGGCCTGCTCATCGGCAAGCGCCTCTTCCTCCTCCTGGCTCTGTTCCTGTTCACGCTGGCCGTCGACGAGGTCGTCGATGGCGTCGTTGGCTTCCTTCAGTCCCTTCTCTGCCTGTTCGACCCCTTCGCGGGCCTGTTCCACCTGGTCGGCAGCCATGTCGCCCGGGCTCGGAGCCGGCGGCGGATTCTCGGCATCGCGCAGGGCCTTGCGGGCCTGTTCGAGCTGGTCGGCCGCGTTGTCACGAGCTTCACGGGCAGACTCAAGCTGCACGGCCGATTCGTCAGCGGCCTTGCGCTTGGCCTCCTCGGCGCGGGCATCGGTCTTCTCCTCGACCCGATCGGTCGCATCCTCCTGGGCGTTCTGCGTCTGCACCTCGGTGACGGGCAGTTCGAGAGCACGGATCTCGTCCGGGGTCGCATCCGGATGAGTCGGAGCGAGGGTGATGTCGCGCTCCTGGCCATTGAGGGTGATGGTGCCGGCCTCGACACCGTGGAGTGCGGCGGCGATGGCCTGCCCGACCTCAGCCTGGCTGAATCCGTAGTCGGCGGCTTTCTCCCGATCGACGTCGACCTCGATGACCGGCTGATCGGCGGCGAGGTCGTTGCGGGCGGACTGTACGCCGTCGGTGTCCGCCATCTTCTTCGTCACCTCGTCGGCAGCCTTTCGCAGCGCACCCAGGTCGGTGCCCGAAAGGGTGACCTCGACGTCCTCGCTGACGGAGCCGCCAGCGTCCTGGACGTCGATCTCGCCCGCGTCCTTCCCGAGGTCGTCGAGTTGGGTGCGGAGGCGGTTCGTCGCGACCTCGGCCTCGGAGTCTTCGGCCAGGGTGACGTTGAACTGGTTCTCCGCTCCGGATTCTGGGCCGTTGACCGTCGTCGAGTAGGTGTCGACGTCCGGATCATCGCCGAGCACGGCTTCCACGCGCTTCGCGGCCTTGTCACTGGCTTCGAGCGAAGCGCCGGCGGGGAGGGTCTGCGTGATGTACACGGAGTTCTGCCCGGCCGATCCGAGCAGGTCCGTCTTGAGGAAGGTCGCGCACATCATCGTGACAACGAAGATGACGACGGAGAAGGCGATGGTCCTCCAGGGGTGGTGCAGGGCCGAGATGATCGCCGGCAGGCTGCGCTGCTGGAGGCGATCGACTCGGCCGGAGGCCTCACCGTTTCCGGGTGCGGGAGCGACGACGGGTTCGACGGTCGCGTCCGGCAGCGGGTCCTTGCCCTTGGCCGCGCGTTTAGCGTTCTTCTTCTCGATCGCCTTCTGGCGGCGTTCGGCACGGGCCACCGAGCGGCGGTGCTGCTTGGCCGCCCACAGCTCATAGCTGCGGTCGGTGGCGGCTTGCCGTTTCGGCGAGAGCGGTTTGGGGCTGCGGCGCAGGACCCAGTAGCTGAACACGGGGACGATCGTCAGCGCCACGACGAGGGAGGCCAGCAGTGCCAAGGACACGGTGACGGAGAAGGGCCGGAACAGCTGTCCGGCGATGCCGTCGACGAACGCGATGGGCAGGAACACGGCGACGGTGGTCAGAGTCGAGGCGGTAATGGCACCGGCGACCTGCTTGACGCTGGCGACGATGTCTTCGACCGTCAGGTCGCTCGTGCCCTGGCGTCTCCGGATGTTCTCGATGACGACGATGGAGTCGTCGACGACGCGGCCGACGGCGATCGTCAGGGCGCCCAAAGTGAGGATGTTCAGCGTGTAGTCGCCGACCATGAGGCCGATCATCGCGATGAGCAGCGACATCGGGATCGAGATCGCGGCGACGATGGTCGAACGGAACGAGCCGAGGAAGGCGAGGATGACGAAGATCGCGAAGATCAGGCCGAGTCCGCCTTCGACGGAGAGGTCGTGGATCGACTTCTCGATCTCCGGAGCTTGATCGAAGATCGTCGAGAATTCCGTATCCTCGCCGAGCTTCGGACCGACCTTGTCGAGGGTGTCGGCGACCTTGTGGGAGACGTCGACGACATTGGCGTCCTGGTCTTTGGTCACCGACACAGTCACGGAATCCCTGCCGTCGGCGCGGGACAGGGAGGTCTTCTCGACCGAGTCGAGGTCGACGTCGGCGACCTCACCCAGCAGTACGGTGCCGTCCACGGTGCGCAGTGGCGTCTTCTCGATCTGCTCGACGGCGTCGACCTCAGTGCCGACCTCGACGGCCATCGACGTGTCGCCCTGTGAGCTCTGGCCAGCGGGAACGACAGTGCCGGCGGCTTCGAGCTCATCGGGCACGGAGGATTCGACGACGTTCTTCTCCGCCACGTCCTCGGGGCGGAAGGTGATGGAGACTCGCTGCTCGTCCTGGCCGGTGACCTCGACGTTCGAGACTCCGTCGAGAGCGCGGAGTTCGGGGACGAGGTCAGTCTCAAGACGGTCACCGAGGGTGGCGGAGTCTCCACCGGAGACGGCGAACATCGTCACCGGGACCTCATCCATCTGATACGACAGCACCTCGGCTTCCGCATCGGCGGGCAGGTCGGACTTCACTCCGTCGACGGCCGAGCGGACGGCGTCGGTCATCTCTTCGGAGTCCTTGCCGAAGGGCCAAGTCACCTCGGCGGTCATCATCCCCGACGATGTGGAGGTGGTCACCGATTCGAGCTCTCCGACCCCGTCGAGCGCGGTTTCGAGGGGCTTGGTCACAGTCTCCTCGATGACCTCCGGAGAAGCGCCGGGGACGGTGGCCTGCACCGAAGTGCCGGGCAGGTCGACCGAGGGCATCGTCTCCTGGTTGAGTGAGGTGGTCGCGACGATGCCGAAGACGGCGATCACGAGGGTGAGCAATCCGACGATGAGGCGGTTCTTCAGACTCATCCGGGTGATCAGGTGCACAGGGGTCCTCCGGGTTCGGGGGTGTGAGCAGGGCGCTCCAGTCAGTCTTCCAAGCGGATCGCCTCAGCGGATCGCCCAAAAGTAGGCAACGGTGTCCCCCAAAAGGATGAATTCTCACTGCTGTTCCCGGCAGGTCGATCACGGCCGTTCGGTGGGGCACGTTCCGACCCTAGAAGCGGTCACGGGTGCCCGGCACGGGAGTTGTCCCCCAGACCACCCTCAGGAAACACGGAGGAAAACCGGAGGATCCCCTCCTCTTACTACCTGACGGCGGCCCAGCAACCTGGCGCGAGGTTGCTGGGCCGCCGTCAGGTAGCAATTAGGTGTGGAGGCGGACGTGGTGGAGGAGGCGTTCGGAGCGGTCACTGTCTGATGCCGCGACATCCAGGCCTCCGGCGGCGTCGACGTTGAGGGCGGCGGTCAGAGTGGCTTCGGCCGCCTCGGTGTCGAAGTCCTCTCCGATGGCGACGAGGACGCTGTCGGCATCCGGCCGATCACCATTCCCCGCGCTTAAGGACGGCGTCTTCGGGACAGGTCGGGCCGCCTCCGCGACGTAGACGTTCGGACCCACAGCCTGCACATCGAAGCTGCGCCTGCGAGATCCCACAGCCGCGAGCACGGTGCCCTTCACGCGGTACACCCCGGGCGGGAGGTCTTCGACGAAATCCATCACCGCATCCGGATCGACAGGGCCGCTGCCGGTGACGGTCACGGACTGGGCGTGGCGGTGTGGCATGGATTCCGCATCGACCTCGTCGTCACCGATCTCGTCGACCGCCGCCTCGGCGTAGGCCTGACGCAGCAGTTCCCGGATCGGCAACTCAGGTTGGATCGGGTCATCACCGGCGTCGGAGCCGCCTCGGCGAAGGTCCTGCTCACCTTCGCCCGGATCGAATATGAGTGTGGGGTCGAGGCGGGCGTGGTGGGTGCCGATGACGATGACGCGCGGATTGCGTTCGTGGACGCGGGCGCGCACGGCCTCGACCGTGGTCCCACGGTCGGCCACCGGCACCTGGTCGAGCTTGTTGACCAGCACCAATGTCGTCGCGGCGAAACGCAGGGGCGGCAGGCTCGAGGTATCGATGGTGTCGAAGTACATGGTGGCGTCGACGACGTCGATGACCCCGCCGAGGTGGAATCGGTGGTGGCCCATGCGCGTGATCATGCGGGCCAGGGTCAGGGGCTCGGCGAATCCGCTGGCCTCGACGATGATTGCGTCGAGGCGCAGCTTGGGGTTCGTCATCGCCACGAGCGCGTCTTCGAGCTCGGAGTCATCGGTCAGGCAGCACACGCATCCGCCCGAGATCGACAGCGGTTCGTCGACCTGGCCGACGACGAGTCCGGCGTCGATGTTGAGGTCGCCGAAGTCGTTGACGATGACGCCGATGCGGGCGTCAGGGTGGCGCAGGAGGTGGTTGAGCAGGCTCGTCTTTCCGGCACCGAGGTAGCCGGTGAGCAGGATGACCGGGATCGCCGGTCTGCGGGTGGGGCCGCTCATTGCGCCTCCTCGGTGGTCGTGCTCGCTTTTCGTGCTCGGTGGCTCGACAGCGCGGGTTCCGCTGTGCGCGAGGGCCCCGTTCTCGGTACGGGGTCAATCGTAGAGGTGTGGGTGAACCGCCCGTTAATGGTAACGTGTTTCATTATTTCTCTCGCATATGCGCGTTCATGCATATGCCCCTGTGACGTCGACGATGAGTTCGACAGAGACGATAAGGGAGGACTCCCATGGCAGCTCCGCAGAAGAAGACGCGCAGCACCGCACAGAAGGCGCTCATCCGCTCTGCCCTTGAGACCGAGACCCGCTTCGTCTCCGCCAAACAGCTCCACCGCCGCCTCGAAGACGAAGGGGCCAGCGTCGGCCTCGCCACCGTCTACCGGCAGCTCAATGCGCTTGCACGCGGCGGCGATGCCGATACGATCACCATCGCCGAGACCCAGCTCTTCCGCGCCTGCGCGCAGACCGAGCACCATCACCATCTCGTCTGCGAGCGCTGCGGCACCGCCGTTGAGATCGACCCGCCGAGTGAGGACTGGATGCGTCAGATTGCGGCATCGAACGGCTTCGAGATCACACACCACGTCTTCGAGATCTTCGGCCTGTGCGCCGAATGTCGGGCGTCCGGCTGAGCGCAGCCGGAGCACCGCCCCGGCGTCAGGCTTAGACCGCTGGCGTCATCCGCGGTGCGCGGAGTCCCATGCGGGGAACTCGTCGTGATACTCCAGCCAGGCCATCGGACCCGCCAGAAGCTCAGCATCGGTGAGGACGGCGCGGTCGAGCGCTTCACACAGCCCCGCCTCGTCGAGGTCGAAGCCGATGAAGGCGAGATCCTGACCGAGCGCCAACAGCTCTGCACCGGGCAGCGGATCAGCGGTCAGCGGTGAGAACGTCAGCAGCGTGCCTGCCTGATCCCAATGCGCGGTCACATAGGGTCGGGAGGCAAGCTTCGCGAAGCCGGCCGAACGGACGATTCGCCCCCAGCAGTCTTCGCCGAGCGCCGCACTCAGCACTGCCTGCAGTCGCTGCGGGTGGAAGGGTCGCGCTTGTTCGAAACGGCAAGCGCGGACACCTCCCGACCGAGCCGGGGGCCGAAACTCCGAGTTGAGTATCGCCGTCCACCCCGCGGCGGGAGGTCGGTGCCCGAACTGCCAGCACACCGGCTCATGCACCGCGCCGTCGCGCAGGAGAAAGCGCTCGGCCTCCGGTGCCAGGTGCGCGATCAGCCCGACGGCCGCCTCGGCCCCGGCCGAGTCGGCAGCATCGGGCGCCAGCAGAGCAAGTGTCGAGGCGAATTCGATCTGCGCAACCAGGGCTCCGGCGCGCGCTTCCGAATCGAGATCGCTGCGCAGGCAGGCAAGGTCGAGCACGCAGACGAGGTCGGTGAGCACGGCTCGCGTGTCGGGATCACTCAGAGCTCCGATGATCTCCGCACAATCCGCGTCCTCCCCGTATTCGAGGACGAACCCGTGCACCCCGGATGTCATTCCGACCAGATCGACGAGGCGGTCGATCGCCTCGATGCCCTGTTCCGTCTGCTCCGCGGGCACGAAGACAAAACCGCGATCCCTGGCCAGACCCATCGCATAGCGCCTGCGCTCAGCCGCGCAGAGTCCGACGACGGCGATCGCTTCGATTCCGTCGACGATGGGACTCCGGCCGCGTTCGTCTGATCCCTGCATTCGCTTCCCTTCGCTGGAGAACATAGTATTATCTCTAATGATACTCATTCTCACTAAGGAGTCGCATCCATGAAGGTTCGTCGTTCGCTGCGTTCGCTGAAGTCACTGCCCGGTTCGCAGGTGGTCCGCCGCCGCGGCCGCGTCTACGTCATCAACAAGAAGAATCCTCGATTCAAGGCCCGTCAGGGCTGAGCCGGGTTCGAATCGCTTCGAGCTCGGCTGCAGTGTCGAAGTCGCTCACTACCTCCGGGTCCACAGCGACCGCGACCGGCTCGAGTCCCGCGAAGAGCAGCTTCACCGCCCCATCCGTCGGGTCGCCGATCTCCGTGAGACGGGCACGCAGCAGCCGAGTCGGCCAGGCCGCGCAGAGGAACTGCGTCTTCCCCCGATCGTCGGTGCCCGTGGCCGGACGTCCGGTGGCACGACACGCAGAGATGAGCTCACCGAGGTGGCCCGCCGTGATCAGCGGCATGTCCCCGGCCAGGACAAGGGTGACATCGGCCGTCTCGACCGGAAAGTCCGCCTCAGTCGGCATTGCCGCAACCGCGGCTGCGATCCCGGCCAAAGGGCCCGCGAACTCGGGTTCTTCCCGCACGACGCGGACGCTTTTCTGCTCCGCTTCCGAGAGCCCGTCTGCGGGTCCGGCCACCCACACCTCGGCGTCGGCTGCCGCACCGCGGATGCTCTGCAGGATCCGGGAGATCGTCGACCGTCCGTCGACCTCGACGCCGGGTTTGTGAACACCGTCGAAGCGTCGCGAACGACCGCCGGTGAGAATGATCGCGTTGACCGTCATGCCTCGATCGTACAGACCGCGAATACCGCACTCAGCACCTCGAGGACAACGAAATCCGCAGCCCATCCTCGGCGAATCGGCGCTACTCTGGGCAGGAACACACCCACATCGCGCACGCACCGTCGAGTGCCCGGAGGAAGATCATGTCGAAGTTCGATGTCGTCGAAGCGTCCATCGCCGATCTGCGAGCCGCCCTCGAGAACGGCCGCACCACCTCGGTGGAGCTCGTCGAGGCCTATCAGGACCGGATCGCCGCGTTCGACGGCCCCGACACCGACACGAAACTCAACTCCGTGATCGTGAAGAACCCGCAAGCCCTCACCGAGGCGGCCGCCTCCGACGAACGACGTGCAGCCGGTGAGACGCTCGGCCCCCTCGACGGAATTCCGTACACCGCGAAGGACAGCTATATGGTCGCGGGCCTCACCGTGGCCTCCGGATCCCCGGCCTTCGCCGACCTCGTGGCACAGAAAGATGCATTCACGATCGAACGGCTGCGCGCCGGCGGCGCCATCTGTTTGGGCCTGACGAACATGCCGCCGATGGCCAACGGCGGCATGCAGCGCGGACTCTATGGTCGGGCCGAAAGCCCGTACAACGCCGACTGGCTGACCAGCGCCTTCGCCTCCGGATCCTCGAACGGCTCGGGCACGGCCACGACGGCGAGCTTCGCAGCCTTCGGCCTCGGCGAGGAAACCTGGTCATCGGGCCGAGCCCCAGCGTCACACAATGCGCTCATCGCCTACACCCCCTCTCGCGGGGTCATCAGCGTCCGCGGAAACTGGCCGCTCGTGCCGACCATGGACGTCGTCGTCCCCCACACTCGCACGATGGCCGACCTGGCCGAGGTCCTCGACGTCATCGTCGCCGACGACGAGCAGACTCGCGGGGACTTCTGGCGCGTCCAGCCGTGGGTGGATATCCCGAAGGCGAGCGCGGTGCGCCCGGATTCCTATGCCGCACTGCTGCCGGAATCGGTCGCGGCGGCGCAATCGGTGTTGGCCGGCAAACGCCTCGGCGTGCCACGGATGTACATCAACGCCGATGACGAGGCCGGGACGAACCCGGACGGCGGTATCGGCGGGCCCACGGGACAGCGAGTCGAGACGCGCGCCTCGGTGATCGAGGCCTGGCAGGCGGCGCGAGCCGATCTCGAATCCGCAGGCGCCGAGGTCGTCGAGACCGACTTCCCGGTCGTGAGCAAATACGAGGGCGACCGGCCCGGTGCGCCGACGATCGCGACGCGGGGGCTCGTCACCGCCGCCTACCTCGATCGGGAGATCAACGACCTCTCGTCGTGGGGGTGGGATGATTTCCTCGTCGCGAACGGCGACCCGAAACTGAACACCCTCGCCGAGGTGGACGGAGCCTTGATCTTCCCCCACCCAGCCGGTGCGCTGCCGGATCGCTACGTCGGGTTCGACGATGACATCGCGACCTACCCGGAGCAGGTGCGCACGAATCGCTACGTCTCGGTCACGGAGATCCCGGAGCTCGAATCCGGTGTGCGCGGGCTCGAGGAGACCCGCCGGGTCGACCTCGAGGAATGGATGGACGAGCGGGGCCTCGATGCGGTGATCTTCCCGGCGATGGCCGATGTGGGACCATCGGACATGGACGTCAATGAAGCTTCCGCGGACCTGGGATGGCGCAACGGCACGTGGGTGGCCAACGGCAACCTCGTGCCCAGGCATCTGGGCATTCCCTCGGTGACGGTGCCGATGGGCACCATGTCCGATACCGGGATTCCCGTGGGCCTGACGATCGCCGGACGCGGCTGGGACGATTCGGCACTCATCGAGATCGCTGCGGCGTTCGAGGCGACCGGCGACCGTCGCCAGGTGCCGCCGCGGACTCCGCGGCTGTAGATCGTCAGCGCCCGGAGGTGAGTTCGCGCTTTCGCCTGGAGGCGTCACGCAGCTGCATCCATCCGGCGAGGATGAACCAGATGAGGAACGGGTAGGACGCGGCTCTCTCGACGATGCCGACGGGCAGGTTCCAGGTCTCGGGAGCAGCCAAGAACAGTGCTCCGGCGAGACCGAACGCGCCCAGTCCGAGCGTGAGCCCGCCGAATTCGACGGGACCGATCCAGCGCTTCTCGGGCCAATGAGTCAAGGCGATGCCTGCGGCGAGCAGACCGAGATTCTGGATTCCGGATCCGCCGAAACCGAAGACAGCATGCAGAGTCGGATCGATATCGGCGGGGACCATCCCGGTTCCGGCCAACAGCATTCCGCCGGCGGCGAGTAGGAAGGATCCGCACCTGCCCCAGCGACTCGGGGCGATCCAGTCGTGCCAGATGAAGGCGATGATCGCGAGCATCGATCCGGCGATGATGGAAACACCGTTGACGAAGGGATGGGCCGGTGAGCAGACCTCGATCGGGGTTCCGACGTCTCCCCAGTCCCCGCATCCGGTCATCCCCAGATGGCTGATGGGCTGCTGAGTGAACGAATAGCCGCCTTCGGACATCAGTGCCGCGGGAATCTCGATGAGGATCGTGGCCATGCTGGCAAGCACGGCGAGGAGTGCCCATACCCGCTCGGGTTTGGGCGAAACGCGGATGGTGCCCGAACCGGCCACCTCTGCTCCTCCGTACGGCGACATCGGATGTTGTTCACGCTATCACTGCGCCTGCCTGAAACCTTCTGGTGAACCAGTCCGACCCCTGGCGTGTCGAGGCACAACAGTGGAAAAGTATTGACCATGGTCGATTACACGGTTCTCGCCGAACGCGCTTTCACCCTTCTGCAGGGACATCACCAGGACGAACCTCTCGTGCTGCCGACTGTCTGGGATGCCTGGTCGGCTCGTGCGATGGTCGACGTCGGTTTCAACGCTCTGAGCGTCGGGTCGCACCCACTCGCCGATTCGCTCGGCCACGGCGACGGTGAGCAGATGACGCTCGAGCAGGCGCTCGAGGGTATCTCGCGGATCACCTCCGCGGTGGATGTTCCCGTCACCGCGGATCTCGAATCCGGATACGACACCCCCGCTCCCGAGCTCGTCGCCGGTCTCCTCGAGGCCGGAGCGGTCGGTGTGAATATCGAGGACACGGTGCACAGTCGCGGCAGCATGCGCAGTCCCGAGGAGCATGCCGAATACATCTGGAGTCTGCGCCAAGCGGCCGAGGCTCAAAGGGTCCACGTCGTCATCAACGCCCGGACAGATGTGTTCAAATATCCCGGCGACTTCGAGGATCCCACCGCCGAGGTGGTTCGACGTCTGCGTCTGTGCACCGACGCCGGCGCGGACTCCGTCTACCCCGTCCGCCTGCCCGATGTGGGCACACTCAAGTCGATCCTCGCGCAGATCACTCTGCCGCTCAATGTCACCGCGCACCCGATCAAGGGCGCGGTGCCCGAAGAACTCGACCTCTCACAGCTCGCTGAGCTCGGGGTCGGGCGCGTGACCTTCGGTCCGCTTCTGCAGGCGGCGCTGACCGACTGCTTCGCGGATTTCACGCGCGCTTGGCAGTAGGGTCATCCCCCTGCCGTCGGCACTATTCACTGCAACTCACCTCCACCCATCACAAGAGGAGACGCAATGCCTGCCAACCCCCGCGAAGGCCAGCCGATCTGGATCGACTATGTCTGCCAGGACTTCGAGGCCGCCCAGAACTTCTACAATCAGCTCTTCGGCTGGGAATTCACCGACATGGGTGAGGACTTCGGCCACTACAACATGATCACGAAGGACGGAGGCAACGTCGGCGGCGCCATGCGAGCCATGAACATGGACGGCACCCCGAGTCCGGAGATGCCCACGGCTTGGTCGACCTACCTGCACACTGGGAACATCGCCGGAGTCCACCAGGCAGCGTTGGGTGCCGGTGCTGCGGACGTCGTCGGACCCATGCCCGTCGGCCCGCTCGGCCAGATGGCCGTCGTCGTCGATCCGACGGGTTCGCCCATCGGCATGTGGCAGCCCGGCGAGTTCTCCGGCTTCGATACTCCGCTCTCACCGGGAACTCCCGTGTGGTTCGAACTCATGACGACGAACTACCAGGCAGCGAATGATTTCTATGCCAAGGTCTTCTCATTCGACATCACTCCGATGGAGGGCTTCCCGTACTCGACGCACGGCGACGGCGACGATGCCGTGGCCGGAATCTGTGACGCCAGCGAATGGGCACAGAATTCCTATTGGCGCACCTACTTCAACGTCGAAGACGCCGATGCTGCGGCAGCGAAGGTGACCGAGCTCGGCGGCAAGGTGCTCGCCGGTCCGGAAGACTCCCCGTACGGACGCATCGTCACGGTCACCGATCCGGAAGGCGCGACGTTCCAGCTCCAGCAGAATCTGTGACCGTCAGCCTCGCCGAGGCGGCCCGGCACTGTTCTGGTCGACTGCCCTTCGGCAGTCGCTGATCCGGCTGTGACTGACACCGATCGTTTTGCACCGCTGCGGCGACGATTCCTCAGCCTGGGGCTCGGGGAGATCGTCGCCGCGGCGGTCTTCGCTGTCGTTCCGACGCGGCTCGCTTTTGTCGCGACCGATCGAGCCGAAGCAGCGCTATAGGCAGCGCTGTCCCCGCTGCTCTTCATCCTCGTCCAGGCCGGAATCTACTGGCTGATCGCTCGGCATCATCTGCCGGCCCCGATTCCAAGACCGGTCGCTCGAATCTATCGGTTTCTGCGCGTCATCAATCCGCTGGTGCTTCTCACCTCACTCATCGGCATCGTCGTCGCTTGGCCCGGCTTTTCGCTCAGCGCGGTTCTCATCATCGTCATCTGGCAGTTCGCTGCCGCCGAATACATCAACTATTTCCATGTCCGACTCTCCTACCCGTGGTCGAAGTGGACAGTGAAGGTCGGCCGCCGGTCAACTCCGCGCCTGGTCAGAGACCTGCAGAGGAGTTAGAGCTACCGCTGTAAGTCATCCAGCACGCTTGATGGTGAGCTTTGAAATCATGCGGTCGCTGAATAGTCTCAGAATGAACATCGCGACAGTCTCTGTATTTATGGCATCTTCATTCGCCGACGTTTAAGCTCGAAACCAACAAGCCGACGGCCGAGAGCGTCGCACGACTGGAAGTCAAAGAGAGCGGATCCATTTGGACATCAGCACGGAACTGAACGGCAGGATCGAATACATAGTAATTCCAGCGATTCAGAAGCTGCTTACTGATGCCGAATTCGAACAACTTACTATCGAATCTGAGGGGTCTAGGCTCGATCGATTCGTAGCGTCTATTCAGGCATGCGGAGAGACTCTCAGCGTCATCGTTTCAGATTCCTATATGTACGAAAACATGGATGAGGCGCGAGATCGATTCTTCGAAGATCTTCGAGATGAAATATCGGAGACCGAGTTCGGCTGGGGTCAGCTCCGGGACGGCTCGTCGAACTGACCTCAGGCCCGGAGTGCAAGGGCGAACGGCAGCACCGAGGTGGCTCCTGCCCGCCGCAGCAATCGTGCACAGACCGTCATCGTCCACCGCGAGACGACCTCGTCGTCGACCAGCAACACTGACTTCCCGGCCACTGCCTCCTCGACTTCCGGAGGAACAACGAAGGCCTCATAGAGGTCTTTGACGCGGAAAGCACTGTTGACATCAGGGGTGCCGTGATCGCCTACCTGGAGCAGTTCCCCGCCGTCCACGAGTCGGCCGGCCGCGGCGAGATTCGCGGCCAGAGACCGCACCGTCACTGGACGGCGATTGCTCGGGATCGATACGACCACCTCGGGGCGGGTGTTCCAGTCCCACTGCCCGAGCACTTCGAGGCACCATTTGCCGATCTGGCCGGGCACCTCGGCGTCGGGAGCATCGGGGGCGAGGAACGATCGCAGGCTCTGCCCCTGTCCGAGGTCGGAGAGGCGGGCGATGGCGCGTCCTTCCTCGGCGAGATCTTCGGCGGGGATCCGACCCTTGAGCGGAACCCCGATGTTGGCCAATCCACTAGGCCAGGTACTGCGCGGTTCGATGGGCAGGCCGATCTTGTGCAGGTTCCCGGCCGCCGCTTGGCGCTGTTCGTCGGAGATCTCGGCAGAGAACCACACTCCCGCACAGTTGTCGCAGCGGCCGCAGAGTTTCGGGTCGGGATCGTCGAGCTGACGGATGAGGAACTCCATCCGACACTGCCCGGTCGCCTCATAATCGAGCATGGCCTGGGCCTCTTCGGCTCGGACGGCCGCGACCTTCTCATAGCGTTCCCGGTCGTAGGTCCAGCCCAACCCGGTCGAGACGTACCCGCCTTTGACCTTCGACACCGCGTCTTCGACTTCGAGGGTCTTGAGCAGCAGGTTGAGACGGGAGCGTTTGGTTCCGACCAAAGTTTCCAAGCGGGCCACGGACAGGGGGCCGTCCGCCTCGGCGAGGGCTGCGAGCACGGCGTTCGCATCGTCCTGATTGGGCATCGATGCAGTCGCAAAGTACTCCCAGATCTGTTCGTCTTCCGCTCCGGGCAACAGCAGGACATCGGCGGAGTCTGTGGCGCGGCCGGCTCGGCCGACCTGCTGGTAGTAAGCCACGGCTGAGGAGGGCGCGCCGATGTGGATGACGAATCCGAGGTCCGGTTTGTCGAATCCCATGCCCAGCGCCGAGGTGGCCACCAGCGCCTTGATCCGATTGTCCTTGAGCTGCTGCTCGAGTTCCGCGCGTTCTTCGGCATCGGTCCGGCCCGTATAGGCGCGGACCTCGTGGCCTTGTTCGCGCAGCATTCGGGTGATGTCCTCGGCAGCGGAGACGGTGAGCGTGTAGACGATTCCGGACCCGGTGAAGTCGTTGAGATGGGAGGCCAGCCAGGCGATGCGGGAGCTGGCGTCGAGCCCTGGGAGGACGCCGAGGCGCAGGGAATCTCGGGCGAGTTCACCGCGGACGACTGTGGTGTCGTCGCCGAGCTGTTCGGCGACGTCGGTGACGACGCGGGAGTTCGCTGTCGCCGTCGTCGCGAGTACCGGGGTGTCACGTGGCAGTTCGGACAGAATCCGGCCGATGCGGCGGTAGTCGGGGCGGAAATCGTGGCCCCAATCGGAGATGCAGTGGGCTTCGTCGACGACGATGAGTCCGAGGAAGGCCAGCAGTTGGGGCAGCACTTCGTCGCGGAACTGCGGATTGTTCAGCCGTTCCGGGGAGACGAGGAGGACGTCGAGACTGCCGGCCTTGAGGTCCTCGAGCACGGAATCCCATTCGGTGACGTTCGAGGAGTTGAGACTGGCGGCACGGACTCCGGCACGTTCGGCCGCGGCGATCTGGTCGCGCATGAGCGCCAGCAGCGGGGAGATGATGAGACTCGGCCCGGTGCCCGAGGCCCGGAGCATCCGAGTGGCCACGAAGTACACCGCTGACTTGCCCCACCCGGTGCGCTGGACGACGAGGACGCGTTTCTTCGCCTGCACGAGGTCGCGGATGGACTCGAGCTGGCCATCGCGGAACTGCGCGTTCGGGTTCGCGGTGAGCTCGGCCAGGATCCGCTGCGCCTCGATCGCGAAATCGTCAGGGGCGCCGGGTGAGCCTGCAACCGGTGGGGATGTCGGGGTGGATTCCGTCATGGGGCCAGTCTAGGTGGAGGGTGTGACACGGCAGGCCCATCCCCCAGTTGGCCTGGGCAAAGCATGTCCTTCACTTTGCCTTTGCTGCGGCTCCTCAGCGCAGCGCCAGCTCGATGCCCAGGGTGGCGAGCACTCCGAAGAGGACGCCCCAGAGGATGATCGAGATGACCTGCCAGAAGGCTACGACATTGCGGTTCGCACCGAAGCCGACCATCGCTGACGAGGTGATCTGCGAGGGCAGGAGCGTCTGGCCGAGCAGCGAGACTCCCGGCACGCCGAATTTGTCGAACATGCGCTTGAGCCGCTGTCGTTTCGGCTTCTCCTCGACCTCTTTGTTCTTCGTCGCCTTGTCGCGGATGGCACCGGCCCCATAGACGAAGGCGAGCATTGAGATGACGTTGCCGATGATGGCCATGAGGATGGCGACCACGGGGTGGAGTCCGATCGCGACGCCGATGACAGCGCCGAAATACGACTCGACGAAAGGGATGGCCGAGACGAGCAGAATGCCCGCCCACTGCAGCCAGTCGGGGATGTTTCCGGCGAATTCCTGCAGACTGTCGACCATGAGGGCTCTCTCTTCTTCCGTTCGGGTCCTCTGGTCGGGTCAGCACACTGTTCCTGCCGCGCCGTTTCAACGCTTTGGCACACCGTACTAGTACAACGTACTATACACTGAGTTGAAGCATCGTTGTCAATGAAGCGAGGAGTCACGGTTGTCGAAGCGAGACGAGATCGTCGCCGCAGCCATCCGCCTGGCTGAGGGGTCGCAGCCTGGGCACGCGAACCTCAGTGTGCGCGCCGTGGCCAAGGAAGCAGGGGTCGGACCATCGACTCTGCGCCACTACTTCCCCACCCAGGCAGACCTCCACGAAGCAGTCGCTCGGCGCTCCATCGACACCGTCGTCAAGGACTTCTCCATCGCTGATGCGAACCGCGACCCGGCCGACCGGCTCTATGAGTGCTGCGCTCAGTTCCTGCCGACTCATGAGCATCGAGATGTGCAGCTCGAAACCTGGTTCTCCATGCACTTGCATGCCCTTGGAGCGGAGAAGCGGGCAGTGTCCCGGCGCCTCCTCGAACACGGTCACCGTGTCACCTATGACAGCCTGCATCGCTGGCTGAATCTGCTCGCCGAGGAGGGGCATCTCGACCCGACTGAGGTGGCGCCGACCGCCACAGCACTCTTCACCACCGTCGACGGCATCGCCCTGCACTCGATCATCTCTCCCGAGACCATGACCGTCGACGCCGCACATGAGCAGGTCAAGTGGACGATCAGCAAGCTCCTCAGCTCCTGAGCGGATCAACAGAGGGCAGTTCAGCTCCGCCCCCGAATCACCGCATGACGGCGGCCGCGCGACGCAGTGCGTCGGTCAGTCGGGAGAGCTTGTCCGAGGCCAGAGTCCAGTGGTGCCAGTACAGCGGCACGTCGATATGCGGCTCCGCGCCGATCTCGACGAGGTCGGCTTCGAGACCGTCGAGCTGCATAACCGGCACCATCCCCCACCCGAGGCCTGCCTCCACGGCGGCCGCGAACTCCGCTGAGCCCGGCACGACCGACATCGGGGGCCGGCCCTCGACTCCGCAGCGCCTGAGGAACTCGAACTGCAGATCGTCGTCCTGTCCGAAATTCACCATCGGCAGTCTGGTCAGATCCGCCTCGGTGCCGGTGGAATGCCGATCGAACAGGAAGCGTTCGGCCACGGCGGTGTAGCGCATCGCCCCGAGCTCGGCGACCGTTGTCCCGTATCCGCCGGTCGCGGTCGAGGTGATCGTGCCGAGCACTTCTCCCGAGGCCAAGAGCGGCAGCGCCTTGTCCTGATCGACCATCTCGATGCGGACGACGACATCGTCCCAGCCGGCCGCCTCGGCGAAGATCGGGCGGAACCACGTCGCCATCGAATCGGCATTCACCCCCACCCGGAGCACCGTAGGCTCACGACCCCGGTCACCGGATCCGCCCGCCCCGAGGGAGTCGGCGTCGATGCCGTGCAGCCGGTCGAGCGCCTCGGACTCGAGCAGCTCAACTTGCCGAGCGTAGCGGAGGATCGCCTGCCCCGCCTCGGTGACGGTGATCGGGTTCGTTCGTCGGATGAGCACCTGCCCGAGGCGGGACTCGAGTGTGCGGATGCGCTGACTCGCCGCAGAGGCGGTGATGCCGAGAACGAAGGCCGCTCCCTCGACGGTGCCTTCGTCGACAGCGGCGGCGAGCGCCTTGACGTGATCGATGTTCATGAAGCAATTGTGCATCAGATGCATATTCTGTTGTTTTTCTTCTGAACTATCGGTCTCTACTGTTGAGTCCGTGTTCACTCATCTCGTCACCGGACTCCTCACCGGCAGGTCCCTCATCATCGCCGTCGGCCCGCAGAACGCACTCCTGCTGCGGCAGGGGATCCGGCGCGAGCACCTCGGCGTCGTCGTCACCATCTGCATCGTCGCCGACGTGCTGCTCATCGCAGCGGGCACGGTGGGGATCGGGGCGATCGTTCTGCTCGCGCCGTGGGCGCTCGAAGTCCTGCGCTGGCTGGGCGTGGCCTACCTGCTGTGGTTCGCGTGGACGAGCCTGAAATCGGCGCGTGAAGCCACCGGGCTGAAGGCGGACACTCATCAGCGGTCCCTCAAGTCCATCATCGTCACCACTCTGGCGCTGACGTTCCTCAACCCCGGCGTCTACATCGACACCGTCGTCATGCTCGGCAATCTCGCGAATCAGCAGGGTTCGGACGGGGTGTGGCCGTTCACATTCGGGGCAATGCTCGGCTCGATCAGCTGGTTCCTCGTCATCGGCTACGGCGCCCGTGGGCTCTCCCGTTACTTGGGGCGGCCGCGAGTCTGGCAGGTCCTCGACGTCATCATCGCCGTCGTGCTCGTGCTGCTGGCCGCGCGGCTGGCGCTGGGATAGCAGGGAAGTCGCCGCGGTGGGAGCTGGGGCTCGGGTCGGCATGCAGACGGAGGCTCCGCGGTCGTGTCGGAGCCGAGCGATACCGTCGCAGACATGGATCCCCGCATCGACCTGCCACTGCGTTCTGTGGCCGAGCATGCCCTGTCTCCTCCGAAGCTGAGTCCCTGGCTGCGTGATCTGCCGGCCGTTCGCGACGTTCTGTCCGGCTTCGAGTTCGATCGGACGACCGTCTTCGTCGGCGAGAACGGCTCGGGCAAGTCGACCATCATCGAGGCCATCGCCACGGCTCTTGACCTCCCGCACGGCGGCGGCTCCGGTTTGGAGGTGCGCGATCACGTCGAGGCGCCTCCCGAGCTGAGTGAACACCTGCAGATCGTGCGCGGAGCGACAACGAATCGCAGCGGCTTCTTCCTTCGCGCCGAGACGATGCACGAGAACATGGCCTATCTCATGAGCGTCGGTTCGATGCGCGGCCATCACTATGCGCAGCGCTCGCACGGCGAGATGTTCGTCGACATGCTCACAAGCCGTTTCATGGAGCTAGGACTGTGGATCCTTGACGAGCCGGAGAGCGCGCTGTCGTTCACGGCCTCGCTGACTCTTCTGCAGCTCATCCGCGAACGCCAGCGGAAGGGCCTGCAGACCGTCATGGCCACCCACTCCCCCATCCTCGCCCGGGCCGACAACGCGAAGATCGTCGAGGTCGGCGACTGGGGACTGCGCGAATCCGCGTGGGAGGACCTCGACATGGTCGATCACTGGCGCCGTTTCCTCCACGACCCGCAGCGATACCTGCGCTACCTCGACGACTGAGCCGCCGCCTACGCCCGCAACGCCAGAGGCGACCCACTCCTTACTCTGCTGACACGCGCAGTTTGCACCCGGGAGACCCCCCAAACACCTCGGCGATGGTTGCTTGATCACCTCCCAACTGGATTTCGCTGGATTGTTTGGTCGATCCACGGCGTTTCGCCCAGCGAAAACACCGTGGATCGACCAAACAAATGCGCCGACAGCGTCTGGCATCCGCAACGGGCCACGCCCGCGCTGCGACACCCGCGCTGCGATCAGGCCTGTAAGTCCGCAGCAGCCCTGTGTCCCGCAACAACTCTGCAGCCCGCACCCCAAGGCACGACACTGCAACCGGCCCGGCCTACAGCTGCAGGCTCGGGTGGAGCTGAGTGAGCGTGACCATACGCTTGCGGCTGCAGACCACGGTTGTGGCGACCAGACAGATTGCAGTCATCAGCAGCAGCACCACTGCCGCCTGCGCGGCGATGAACATGTCACCACCGGCAACCAGTGTGCGCAGACCGCTGACCGCGTGCGTCATCGGCAGGAACGGCGAGATGATCTGGAAGATCTTCGGCGCCGTCTCCACCGGATAGGTTCCGCCTGCCGATGCGATCTGCAGCATCAGCAGAACCAGGGCAATCAGCCTGCCGACACCACCCAAGGCCGCGACACACAATTGGTGCACGGAGTGGAAACAGGCCGCCACGAGCATCGAGAACAGCAGCGTCCACAACCACGAACCGGCCGAGAAGTCCAAGGTGAAGGCGAGGATCGCATAGAGGACCGCGACTTGGGCGATGCCGAACAGCAGCCCGGGAACGTAGCCGGCCCATGCGATGCGCGACGAGGTGGCCGATGAGAACAGTGCTCGGTATGGGATGGCGTTGAGCACCATGTAGGTGATCATTCCGCCGATCCACAGAGCCAGGGAGACGAAGAACGCAGACAGTCCTTCGCCATAGGCATCGACGGCGTTGTCCTTGACCTTGTCTGCATCGACGGGAACCGCCACGACATCCGAACGGTTCTCCCGGTCCTTCTTGTCGTAGGTCGGGATCTGTTCGAGTCCTTTCTCCAACCCGTCGGCGAGTTCTCCGGAGCCGTCATCAAGCTTGCCCGCACCCTTATCGAGTTCGGTTGACCCGTCGACGAGCTGCTCCGATCCGTCCTTGAGATCACCGGCTCCGTCCTTGGCCTTCGCCGTGCCGTCCTTGAGCTGGACGGCCCCGTCATGCAGGTCACCGGCACCCTTGGCGAGCTTGCCCGCTCCGGCGTCGAGCTTGATCAGTCCGGAGTGGAGGTCATCGGCACCGGTCGCGACCTTCTGCGCTCCGTCGTCGAGCTGACCGATCTTCTTATCGGCCGTGCGGATCTTGTCCATCACGCCGTCGACCGCGTCGGTCAGCTTGTCCTCGAGGCTCTTGGCTTCATCTTTGGCATCGGAGGCGCGCTGGTGTGCGGAATCGAGGTCCTCGCCGAGGCCGTTGGCATCCTCGGCGAGTTTCTTGACGTTCGGGTCGTCCGGATAGTCCTCCTGCAGCTGCTTGATCCGGTCGTCCATGTCCCCGCGCACGGTGGTGCGGGCGTCGTCGAAGTCCCCTTCGGCGCGCTCGAGCTTCGGTCGCGCTCCGTCGACGACGTCATCGGCCTTGCGTTTGACGTCCTCGGCTTTCTTCGTCGCCTCATCGGCGGTATCTCGCAGCTCTGAGGTGCCGTCGGCGACCTGCCCGGCACCGTCGGCGAGTTTCTTCGAGCCGTTCTTCGCTTCGGTGGTGGATTTCGCCAGGGTATCGGCCCCGTCGGCGAGGTCGCCGCTGCCCTTCTTCAGCTCGCCCGCACCCTTATCGAGGTCGATGAGCCCGGTCTGCAGCGTTCCGATTCCTTTGTCGAGCTTCGTCGTCCCGTCCACGAGCTCTCCGGTGCCGTCGTGGAGTTGGCCTGCTCCGTCGTGCAGGTCGGACGCACCGTTTGCAGCTTTCTCCGTCTCCGAATGGATGTCGTTGAATCCGAGATAGACCTGGTTGACGTACTCGGCGGTCGTCGTCTTGCTCAGTCCGCCCTTGATCTCGGAGAGGATGGTCCCGGCCACCTGTCCGACGATGAAGTTGTGGGCGTCGTCGGTGCGCAGCCGCAGCCCTGCCTGCTGCGGATCGTCACCTCCGGTCGACACGAGCATCTCGGAGAAGTCCGAGGGGATCTCGAGGACCGCGAAGTATTTCCCTTCGGCCAGTCCCTCGTCGGCTTCCTCTTGGCTGGTCTCCTGCCAGTCGAATCCGCCTTCGCCCTTCGGCGTGATCTCGTCGACGAGTTCCTGACCGGCGTTGAGCTTCTCTCCGTCCGAGTCGGGCTTCTCCGCGCCGGTATCCTCGTTGACGATTGCCGCCTGCAGCTTGTCGAGGTGCTCGGTCGGGTTCCAGTTCGAGGCCAGGTACAGCCCGCCGTAGATCGACGGGATGACGATGATGACGATCATCGCCAAGCGCGTGATCGTGTGGCGTTTGAATCGTGAGAGTTCTAACCAGGGCAGGGAGAACATTCGGGAATCTCCTCGGATTCGTATACGTGGGGCAGGCAGTTCAGTGTTTGGACCCGCGATGAGCGGGAGGGTGGGGCGGCAGTTCGAGTTCGACCAGCGACGGCTCCGCGCGGAAGCCGAGCGATCTGGTGGCGATGTCGAGTTCGCTCGAGTCCTCGCAGGAGACGATGACCGTGAGCGGGTTCTCGGGATCCCGTGATCTGCGCAGCTGCTGGTAGATGAGGATCCCGGCCCAAGCACGGGCTCGGTCGGCGGATTCGCGCAGGTAGTCGATGTTGTCGATGACGACGACGGGTGGGCGGCTGAGGCTCGCCAGCCCGAATTCGAGGAAGAATTTCTGCAGCTCACTCAGCTCGGAGACGAATACCTCTCCGTCATCGTCGATGAGGAAGTCCGCGCGCTGGGCGTCCTGCTTCGAGAACGTCCCCGGCGGGAGTTCGTCAATGATCTCCGTAGCCGTGGTGAAGGTGTCCCGGATGAGACCGATGACCTCACGCAGGGTCGATTTCGACGCCCACGGCTTGTACCAGGGCTGGAGCATGATCTGTCGTTCGGCGACGTGCTGCGCAACCGTGAAATCGTCCTCAAGGTCCGTCAGCCCGCCGATATGTCCGACCGCAACCTGCCCGCGCACGTTGCGGGCCTGCTTGCGGATATCGATATCGCCGAGGCGGCCCTCCCCCGCGGAGACCCGCATCCTTCCAGCCAAGGACAGGAGGAGAGAGGTCTTCCCGCTGCCGGCGGGACCACGGACGACAGCGATGGCACCGGTCGGCACCTCGAGGTCGATATCGGTGAACACATCGCCCTGTTTGCCGGACAGCGACCAACCGTGCAGCGCGACCGCTGGCGCGTCGATGTCGGTGTCCTCGGCGAGAGTGTCCGTTGTGCTCTCCATAGCCATCGCTCCCAATCGTCTGTGCCCTCGTCGATCCGGTCAGTGCCGGATAATTCTGCTGCGCGCAGGTGACTGCAGACTACG
Source organism: Brevibacterium sp. OS20 (assembly GCF_056837565.1). Lineage (NCBI taxonomy): Bacteria > Bacillati > Actinomycetota > Actinomycetes > Micrococcales > Brevibacteriaceae > Brevibacterium > Brevibacterium sp. OS20. The sequence goes on from NZ_CM166367.1 coordinate 3,611,242, forward strand.
CCACCACCGGCACGTGAGGTTGTGGAGCGGGCGATTCCACGCGAAGTTACCCATTGGTAACACCAGTGAATTCTCTCATGAAAATGACGCGAGAGTGACTCGAGAAGACCCAGATGTCACGAATTGCACATCGATTCGCTGGACAGAGGCCATCGGGCGGACTCTCGGGTGGCCTCTCGGTGGGGACCGCGGAACGGTTCAGGAGGGCGGGACTGCAACGCGGTTTCAGGGGTGGGGTCGTACTATCGAAGACGTCGATGTCCCTCGACACACGACGACGAGAATGAGGAGCGGATGAGCACGGCCGATCGCAACCTCACCGGACTGCACAGACGGTGGGGGCTGAGCCCTTCGACGCTGGCTCCCGGATGTTTCGCCTCGGTGATGGCGACCGGCATCGTGTCGATCGGTGCCGAGCTCAAAGAGCTGCACTCGCTGTCAGTGGGTCTGTTCTGGATCGCCGTCGCTCTGTATGTGTTCTTCACCGTACTCACCGTGGTGCGGATCCTCCGATATCCAGAAGCTGTTCGCGCCGACCTGCATGATCCCTCCCGGGCGTTCGGGTTCTTCACCGCTGTGGCAGGCACGAATGTCCTGGCGACGGGGCTCGTCGGTTTCGGCTTGATCCCGCTGGCCCTCGCCTTCTTCGCTCTCGGCGGTCTGCTCTGGCTGGTGCTCGGGTACGGGATTCCCTTCACCGCGATCCTCGGGTCGAGCACACGGCCGGTATCTGCAGGGGTGAACGGCACGTGGCTTGTGTGGGCGGTGGCCGCTCAGTCAGTGGCGGTGGTCGCCGCGAGCCTGGGGATCGAGCTTCCGAACACCGCATATCTCGAGCCCGGTCTGGTCGCATTCCTCGCGCTCGCGGCGGTGGTCATGTGGGCGGTTGGACTGGCGCTCTACGTCGTCTGCGTGATTGCGATCGGCGTGCGCGTGCTTCGGCATCGGTTCGGGCCCAAGGACCTCGATGCTCCGTATTGGGTGACGATGGGGGCACTGGCAATCACGATCGTTGCGGGTTCCCGGATTCTCGATCTCGGCGACGCTCCCCTGCTCGAAGCGACACGTGTACTGGTCGGCGCCTCCTCGGCGCTGCTGTGGGCGATCGTCACGTGGCTCGTCCCGGCGCTCGTCGCCGCAGGAGCCTGGAGGCATGCCGTCCACCGGGTGCCGATGACCTATTCGGCCGGGCTGTGGAGCATGGTGTTCCCAGTCGGCATGTACGCCGTGGCGAGCATCTACCTGGGCCGGTCGGATCATGTGCCGGCGATCGAATGGATCGGGCTCCACTGGTACTGGATCGCACTGACCGTCTGGGCGATCGTCTTCGTCACCATGGTCACGTCATTCGTCAGAACCCTCCGCAGTCGCTGACCGCTCGGACCTCCTCGGCGGGGTCTTCGCAATGCGCCCTCCCAACAGCACAACGCCCCGCCAGTGGCTTCTCGCACCATTGCAATGGTGCGAGATGACACTGACGGGGCGTTATGGTTGCGCAGCTGTGTTACGTGTCAGCAACTAGACGTGATGCTCCGCCCGAGCACAGGCGCCGCAGTCAGACCTCGAAATCAGACGTCGAAGCGCTGACCCTCGGGCTTGGGCGGCATGATCTCCATAACGAGCACAACGATTCCGCCGATAGAGGTCAGGGTAAGCAGGTAGAAGAGGCCGGAGAAGCCTGCATCGTGGAGGCGGCGCCAGGAGACAGCGATCGACGGCACGATCGTGGCCAGGACAAACACGCCGAGAAGGACCCCTCCGATGCCCATCAGTGCAATGCCACCGCCCGAGGGCGCCCCGCCCCCGTAGGGATCGGCAGAAGCAGACGCCGCCATCATCACCGCTCCGATGATGACAAGAATGTAGGGCACCAGCGCAACGAGAACGCAGAACAGCGTCGCCCACCAGAACTCGCTGCGCGAGGCCCGCCCGCTGAACTTCGCGTAGTTCTTGAAGAAGCGCTTGACGGCCTGGCCGAAGGAAGCGCCGTAGAGCGGCAGTGAGAGGTCATCGGGGCTGGCGGCACCGCGTGGCGCTCCACCGAAGCCCTGCCCTCCATAGCCCTGGCCGGCGGCACCGGGAGCTCCTTGACCGGGTGCGCCGGAGTTGTATGCTGCATTCGCGTCGTAGGACATGATGACCTTCATTTGTAGGTGACGTTTCCGATCGCGCTCCGACGTCGATGGGCCGAAAATGCTCAGCCGATCTTCAGGAAGCGCGCACTCTATTCTGCACCAGGCATTCCATCGATCATGTGTCGAACCGGTTTCAGATCTGCAACACAGCGCATGATTCACTCATTTGTCATGGTCCGGACACGGAAACGGCGCCCGAGGAATGATTCCTCGGACGCCGTGATCCGCGAGCCGCTGCCGCTTCGAAAAGGCTCGACCTCGTCGACGATCAGCACTGCCTGCAGGCGAGTTCGCCTCAGGCGTCGCCTCCGGTGAGGGCATAAGCCTCGTCGACCGACGACTCATCGATATGCCCGTCGACGCGACGCAGCTTCTTCCAGCCGAGCGAGATGACGACGACCGACAGCAGCACGGCCCCCGCACCGAAGAGGTACGGAGAACCCGCACTGATGGATTCCGATACCGCACCGGCGACGATCGGCGCCACGGCACCGCCGATGAAACGCACACCCGAATAGGTCCCCGAGGCGACCGGACGTGGCAGGTCGCTGACCTCCATCGCCGATTCGGTGAACACCGTGTTGAGCACGCCCAGAAGCATGCCGGCCACGATGATGCAGACGATGATTCCGGCCAGCGACTCGACGAGGAAGGACATGACACCCAGCAGCACGGCCAGTGCGACCAGAGTGACGATGAGGCTGCGACGACGCCCGATCCGCTTGGTCAGCACGGGAGCGCCGAACACCGAGGTGATCGCCACGCAGATGCCCCAACCGAAGAAGACGTAGCCGAGGCCCATGGCCCCGAAGTCCTCCATGCCCATCTTCGCGGCGGCAGCCTCGACGGGGAACGGGCTGTAGGCCAGCAGAATGAAGAAGCCGAAGTTGTAGAGCAGAGCGGAGACGCCGAGGATGGCGACACCCGGACGGGCGAGTGCACGGAACGTAGCGCTGAGCTTGATCGGCTCCGCCGAGGCCCCATTCGAGCTCGTTCCTCCCGGCAGCAGCACAACGATGGCGATGAAGCCGATGGCCATGAGGACTGCGGTGCCGAAGAACGGTCCGCGCCAGGAGATGCCGCCGAGCAGTCCGCCGAGCAGCGGGCCGGTGGCGATGCCGACGCCGAGAGCCGCCTCGTAGAGGATGATAGCCTTCTCAGCACCACCGGACGCGGCACCGACGATCGTCGACAGAGCGGTGGAGATGAACAGCGCGTTGCCCAGCCCCCAACCGGCACGGAAACCGATGATCTGGTCGACGGAACCGGAGAATCCAGCCAGAGCCGCGAACGCGACGATGAGCACGAGACCGATGAGCAGCGTGGTCTTCGCACCGATGCGCGAAGACAGGAAGCTCGTGAAGAACATCATTCCGCCGGTGATGAACAGGTAGCTGGTGAACAGCAGCATCGATTGGGCGGGGGTGGCGTCAAGCTCGGCCGAGATGGCCGGCAGGATCGGATCGACCAGGCCGATGCCCATGAAGGCGATGACCGCGGCGAACGCGACCGCCCAGACGGCACGCGGCTGGCGAAGGATCGACGCTCCCGCCCCGGAATCGCCGGGTGTTTCGTCCCCTGTTGTTTCGTTGTCTGCTGACGCTCTCATCTGCTGGTCGCGTCTCCTTTCCTATGGTGCGTTCCGCTTGCGAAGTCCGATTCGGAAGCGTGGTTGAAAAACTGAGGTGTGTGCTGCGGCTAGCCCGCGGCCGAATCGGAGTCCGATTCGTCGGCGGGTTCGTCGACGCCGTCGACCGGGTGGCGGTCCTTGAGGAAGTCCGAGACCAGTCCGAGCGCACGATCGACGCTCTGCCTCTCCTCGACGCTCAGCGACTCGAAGTAGGGCTGCATCTGCTCGATCATGATCGACCGGTTCTCCGCCAGCCTCGCCCGTCCGGCTTCGGTGAGAGAGAACTGCGACGCCCGGCCGTCCGTGGGACTGGGTTCGCGCACGACGAGTCCGGCTTCTTCGAGTTTGGCGAGGAGTTTCGTCGCCGCGGGCTGAGAGCTCAGATATCCTTGCGCGAAATGGCCCACCCGCACGGGCTGATACTGCTCGACGACTGCGAGCGCACGCAGCGCCGCCAGCGAGTTCTCATTGCCGATCACTCGTCGAAACGCTCTGGTCAGGCGCGACGAGACGACAACGAGCCGCGACACGAGTTCAGCCGAATCCACATCATCCATAACTTATTTATATACCCAGGTTATGCAATTCGGCAAATCATGGTCACCGCGAGCGCCTTCGCGTCGCTCGCGAACGCCGGCCCGCCCGGACCACGGAGACACTCCACCCCATCCGCACGGAAAACCGCTCCCACCCCGCCCAGATGTCACCATGTGACGGACCTCACGGCCGCCTCGGTGATGGTCATGCTACTCTGGCCTCACATGTTCCGGGGACGGTGAAATTCCGTACCGGCGGTCATAGTCCGCGAGCCGCTCGCATTCGTGCAGGCGGTTGATTCGGTGAAATTCCGAAACCGACAGTCAGAGTCTGGATGGGAGGAGCATGGTGGCCTCGGCCGCTGTGTCTGGTGCAATCGACCGCACCGTCGCACGCGACTGAGACGCCCTGATGGTTGCACCCGCAATATCCTCCCTCCCGGCGAAGGCTCGGGAGGTTTTTTCATGGGCGCGCAGTCAGGCGACGCAGCGGAATTCACGGACCTCGAATCCGCGGCGATGACCGCTGCCCTCAATGCGGCCCGCGAAGGTGTTCGCGGAGCGAATCCGCTGGTGGGCGCGGCAATCCTGACAGCCGACGGCCAGATCGTCACCGGTCACCACGGAGGTGCGGGCACTCCCCACGCCGAGGTGGACGCGATCACCACCGCCCACGACCTCGACATCGATCTGACCACCTCGACGCTGTTCGTCACGCTCGAGCCCTGCGCCCACCACGGCCGGACCGGCCCCTGCACCGAGGCGATCATCAACGCTGCGATCCCCTCCGTCGTCTTCGCCTCCCCCGACCCGAACCCCCTGGCCGCGGGCGGTGGACAGACCCTCGCCGAGGCGGGGCTGACGGTCCGTTCGGGACTGCACGAAGACGACTCCCGCGCACTCAATGCCCGCTGGGTCCGGTCGACGGCCGAGGCCCGCCCGTTCGTCTCGGCGAAGATCGCACAGAGCCTCGACGGGGCCGTCGCCGCCGCCGATGGAACCAGTCAGTGGATCACCTCCGCGGAGTCTCGCGCACACGCTCACGAGGTCCGGGCCCGAGTCGACGCCATCCTCGTCGGCACCGGCACCGCCGTGGCCGACGATCCGCGTCTCAATGCCCGCGGCCCGGACGGAATCTCACTCGACGACCAGCCGCGGCCCGTCGTGCTCGGCACCTCGGAACTGCCGGTCACATCGTTTCTCGCCCTCAATCCGAACACTCTGCAGCTGCGCACCCACGATGTCCGTACGGCCTTGGACGAACTGTACGCCGCCGGAGTGCGCCACCTCCTCGTCGAAGGCGGGCCGACGGTGCTGGGCGCGTTCTTCTCCGCGGGGATCGTCGACGAGGTCTTCTGCTATCAGGCTCCGGTGCTCATCGGACCCGGCCGCAGCAGCGTCGACGGCTTGGACATCGGCACCCTGTCCGAGGCGCTGCAGCTGATCCCCGACGACACGGAGACACCGGCGGTGTCACGGCTCGGCCCGGACTTCCTGCTGCACTTCACAACTGCGGATCCGGAACCTACCGAAACCGGCTCCCCCGAACCAGGTACGTAGCCGCCGCACTCCCCCAACCACCACCGACCACCGCCTGAAGAATCTGGAGTCACATGTTCACCGGAATCATCGAAGAACTCGGCACCGTCGAGTCCATCGAGCACACGAACGATTCGGCCGCGATCACCATCGACGCCGGCCCCCTCGTCGCCGACCTCGACCTCGGCGGCTCGCTGTCCGTCAACGGAGTCTGCCTGACTTCGACGAGGCAGCCCACCGAGCAGCGTCCCGGCCTATTCACCGCCGAGGTCATGGGCGAGACCCTGCGCCTGACCGGGCTCGGCTCCTTGGTCACGGGCGACCGCGTCAACCTGGAACGCTGCACGCCCGCCTCGGGGCGCTTCGACGGGCATGTCGTCCAAGGACACGTCGACGGACGCGGCGAACTCCTCAACCGCATCGACCGACCCGACTGGTCGACCCTGCGCATCGGGATCCCGAACGACCTCGCACCGCTGACCGCGATCAAGGGGTCGATCGCGCTCAATGGTGTGTCGCTGACGCTGACGGCCGTGTCCGAACCGAGCGCACCCTCGGCGTGGGTGGAGGTCGGCCTCATTCCAGCCACCCTGGCACACACGACGTTCGGCGAGCTGCCGGTAGGCGCGGCCGTGAACGTCGAGGTCGACGTGCTCGCGAAGTACACCGCACGCCTCCTGTCCTTCCGCACCGCCACCCAGCAAGGAGTCGATCATGACTGATCCCATCGCTCACGCCAGCCGCCTCGATCCCATAGACGCGGCCATCGCAGCCGTCGCCGCCGGCCGACCCATCCTCGTCGTCGATGATGAGGACCGGGAGAACGAGGGCGACCTCATCATGGCCGCCGAGTTCGCCGACCCCACGACGATGGGCTTCTTCGTCCGGCACACCTCGGGCGTCATCTGCGCACCGATGACCGCCGACCGAGCCGCGTCCCTGCGTCTGCCGCCGATGGTCACCGACAACGAGGATCCGAAGGGCACCGCCTACACGGTCAGCTGCGACGCGGTCGGGGTGACCACGGGCATCAGCGCCGCCGAACGCGCCGAGACCGGTCGAGTCCTCGCCGCCGGTCCGGATCCGACTGCGATCTCGCGGCCCGGCCACATCTTCCCGCTCATCGCCAAGGACGGCGGGGTCCGCGAACGTCCAGGTCACACCGAGGCCGGAGTCGAGTTCGCGCGCCTGGCCGGTGCTCAGCCGGTGGCGATGATCGCCGAGGTGGTCCACGACGACGGTTCGATGATGCGCTTCGACGCGGTGCGCGACTTCGCCGACGCCCACGACCTCGTCATGGTCTCGATCGAACAGCTCATCGCCTACCTCGAGCTGCGTGACGCGGATGAGTCGAACGACTCCGCGGCGTCCGTGTCTTCGCCTTCGGACGATTCCCGCACTGAGGCGGCCGCCTCGGTGAACATCGCCGGTGCCCCTGGTGGGGACGAATCGGTTGAGGCGACCGCGGAGGTGGCTCTGCCGTCGGAGCACGGCAGCCTGCGGGCCCGCGCGTTCACGATCAACGGACATGACCACCTCGGCGTGTTTGCGGGGTCCCCGGATTCCGACTCAGCGGGTCCGGCACCTCTCGTGCGGCTGCATTCGGAGTGCCTGACCGGGGACGTCTTCGGTTCGCACCGGTGTGACTGCGGTGAGCAGCTCGACCTGGCGCTCGGCCTCATCGCCGAACACGGCGGGGCGGTGCTCTACCTGACCGGGCACGAGGGTCGCGGAATCGGGCTGAGCAACAAGCTGCGCGCGTACGCCCTGCAGGATCAGGGGCGGGACACCGTGGATGCGAACCGGGACCTCGGGTTCACCGACGACGCCCGCGACTACCGTGCCGCGGCGACGATCCTGCGCTCGCTCGGGTTGACTCGCATCCGCCTGCTCACGAACAACCCGGCGAAGACCTCGGCTCTCGAAGAGCTGGGCATCACGGTCGACGCTGTGGTTCCGCTCGAGGTCGCGGCGCGGCCAGAGAACACGCACTACCTGGCCACGAAGCGCGAACGTATGCACCATGTGCTCTCGCTGCCGGAGGTCACGGGCACATCCGGCACTGGCGCGGGCACAGCCGGGGCCGTCGCCAGCTGAATCTCGGCCCCACACAGACACGAACCAGGCTCTGCGGAGCCTTCGAACAAAGGACACAATCATGGCTCATTCCGGAGCACCAGAACTCACCGTCGACGCCGCTGACCTGCGCGTCGCCGTCGTCGCCGCCTCCTGGCACACCCAGATCATGGACGGACTCGTCGACGGGGCCCAACGCGCCGCCGCCGAGGCCGGAGCCGAAGCCACACTCATCCGTGTGCCCGGCAGCTTCGAACTGCCCGTCGCCGCAGCTCGTTTGGCACCGCACTTCGACGCGGTCGTCGCTCTCGGAGTCGTCATCCGCGGCGGCACCCCGCACTTCGACTACGTCTGCCAAGCCGCCACCGACGGCCTCAACCGGGTCGCCATCGACTCCGGCAAGCCGGTCGGCTTCGGCGTCCTGACCTGCGACACCGAACAGCAGGGACTCGACCGTGCCGGGCTCGAGGGCTCGGTCGAGGACAAGGGACATGAGGCGATGACCGCCGCTCTCGTCACCGTTCAGGCCCTGGCGCCGTACCCTCAGATCTGAGCAGGGCTGAGTGGCGGGGGCCTCCTCGGGCGAGCGGGTCGGCCGACCCCAGCTTCCTCAGACCGATCGGACAGCAGAACCTGCTTCCCCAAAAGATAAGTGTGCGCAGATTGCCCATTTGGGTGTCCCAAGTGGCAATCTGCGCACACTTATCGTGCTGTGCGGCAGGTTGCGCCGGCGGCGCAGGCCCGCGACCTGACTCAGCTCAGAAGAGCTGGCGGATGTTCGTCCGGGCGAGGTCGATGAGTTCGTCGCCCTTGCCCGAGAGCACCGTGCGGATCGCGTAGAGAGCGAAGCCCTTGGCCTGCTCGACGGTGATCGACGGCGGCATCGACAGCTCCTGGCGTTCGGTGACGACATCGAGGACCGCAGGCCCCGGGTAGGCGAGGAATTCCTTGACGACCTTCGGCAGGTCCTTGGACTTCTCGACACGGAATCCCTTGATCCCGACCGCCTCGGCGATGGTGGAGAAGTCGGGGTTGTCGAGGTCCGTTCCGAACGTGACGAAACCGGCCGCCTTCATCTCGAGCTCGACGAAGTTGAGCGAGGAGTTGTTGTACACGACCGTCTTGACCGGCAGCTTGTTCTGCGTGAGCGTGATGAGCTCACCGAGCAGCATGGCCAGTCCGCCGTCACCGGCGAGCGCGATGGTCTGCCGGTCCTCGAACGCCGACTGCACGCCGACGCTCTGGGACAGGGCGTTGGCCATCGATCCGTGGCTGAAGGATCCGATGAGGCGGCGCTTGCCGTTCATCGTCAGGTAGCGGGCCGCCCACACCACGGGTGATCCGACGTCGGGGATGAAGACGGCGTCGTCATCGGCCATCTCGTCGAGGAGCCGGGTCAGGTACTGCGGGTGGATCGTCCGCTTCGACGGTGTGGCCAGCTCGTCGAGGTCCTTGCGCGTCCTCTGATAGTGCTTGGTCAGGGACTTCAGATGCGTGCTGCTGCGGTTGGCCTTGATCTTCGGCAGCAGCGCCTCGACGGTGTCGGCGACCGTTCCGACGAGCGGAATGTCGACCTTCGTGCGCCGTCCGATCTGGGACCCGCGCACATCGACTTGGATGACGGTCGCGTCCTCGGGGTAGAACTGCTGGTAGGGCAGATCGGTACCGAGCATGAGCAGAGTGTCGCAGTCCTTGAGCGCGGCGTAGCCGGAGGAGAATCCGAGCAGACCGGTCATGCCTACGTCGTAGGGATTGTCGGGTTCGACGAATTCCTTGCCGCGCATCGTATGGACGATCGGGGCCTGGAGCTTCTCGGCGATGGCGAGCAGCTCATCATAGGCGCCCTCGGTGCCTGCGCCAGCGAGGATCGTCGTCTTCTTGCCCTTGTTGAGCGCCTTGGCAGCGGCTTCGATCTGGGAATCCGCAGGGATCATGTGCGACGGGTAGGCCCGGACCTCCTCGGCGGCGGCATCGATGTCGGCCAGGCCGACGTCACCGGGAATGACGAGCACGGCCACGCCGCGCTTCTCGATGGCTTCTCGCATGGCGATGCGCAGCAGGCGGGGCATCTGCTCAGCCGAGGAGACGTTCTCGACGTAGACGCTGCAATCGCGGAACAGCTCGGTCGGGTGGGTCTCCTGGAAGTAGTTCGAGCCGATTTCATCGCTGGGGATCTGGGCAGCGATGGCCAGCACGGGAACTCGCGAACGCTGGGCGTCGAAGAGACCGTTGATGAGGTGGAGGTTGCCGGGTCCGCAGCTGCCGGCGCAGACCGCGAGCTCACCGGTCAGGGCGGCCTCGCCGCTGGCGGCGAAGGAAGCGGCCTCCTCGTGGCGGACGTGAACCCATTCGAGTTGCGGGTTCACGCGGAGGGCATCGGTGAATCCGTTGAGCGAATCTCCCGGGATGCCGTAGACGCGCTTGACTCCGCTCGCGACGAGGGTATCGACGATGTTTCTGGCGACGGTGGGCATTGACTTCCTTCCGTTGAACCATGGCACCGGGGTGCATTCACAGCCCCGGCAGGGGCGGCCCCACGCTTGGGGCCTTGACCGCGCTTTCAGTCTAGTCCCGAAGTCCACCAGGGCGGCTGTCCGATTCCTCACCCTCGGATGCAGGAATAACCTCGCCGAGGCGGCGCTGACGGATGGGTTCGCATGCACGGAATCCTCCGACGAGGTGCTTGCCGTGAGGTTCGCAGAAGCGCCCAAATGATGTGTCAAGCAATTTGCCACATCTTCGAAACGTGTAAAAAAATCGCCGATTTCTTTACACGTTTCTCTGCCCGTAGAGTGTGCCCCTCACCGAGGCGGCGCTCACGTCCGCGCCGACAGCAGGGTCGCCAGGGTGAGCAGCCCGGCCATGGCCACCGCCATCATCGGGTACCCGCCGAGCACCCCGGCCAACGCGGGGCCGGCGACCGGCGCGAGCGCCGTGCCTGCGGTGATCGGGGCGACGAAGACGCCGTTGACGGCCCCGAAATTCTTCGTTCCCCACCGGTCGGACACCGCCGTGGCCTGCAGCAATGTCATGCAGCCGCGCACACCGCCGCCGAGCATGGCAATGCCGATGAGCAGCCAGATCGGGCTGGGAACCAGGGCGAGCAGCCACAGTCCGACAGCGCCCGAGGCGAAGAGGATGACTGTCCGCGCCCGTGTCGACGAGTGCCGTTCCAGACTCGGGTAGCCAAACCGTCCGGCCACCTGACCGAAGCCGACGAGGCCGAGGGCGATGGCCGCCAGACTGTAGTCGGCACCGCGTTCGATGATGAGCGGGATGATGTTGATCGTCACCGCGAAGAGGGTGAACGTCGCGATCGCGACGGCGATCTGCAGGGTGATGAAACGCGGGTGACGAGTGACTTGGCGCAGCTCGGCCCGGCTCGGCTTCACCGCGGATGCGGCCGCCTCGTCGGTCCAGGTGCGGTTGAGGAAGAACAGGTGCATCGGCAGCGCGAGGACGGCGAGCAATCCGGCGAGCACACCGTAGGTTCCCCGCCAACCGAGGCTGTCGATGAGCCAGGCGATGATCGGGGCGAAGACCGTCGAGGCGAGCCCGCCGACGAGCGTGATCGTCGTCAGGGGCTTCGTCCGCTCCGCCCCGTACCAGCGGGTGATGACGGCGAAAGCCGGCGGGTAGAGCGTCGCTGCCTGCGCGAACCCGGCGAGGATCCAGGCGGCGAAGAACACCACGAGGTTCGGCGCGACCGCGACGAGTCCGAGTGCGACAACTCCGATGGCCGTACCCGCACCCATGATCAGCTGCGGACCGTGCCGGTCGAGGAGGCGCCCGACGCTGGGTCCCATGAGCGCTGAGACGATGAGTCCGACGGTCAGCGCCGCCGTCACCGTCGTGTGGCTCCACCCCATATCGTCAGAGATCGGGGTGACCGCCACCGGCAGGGAGTAGTAGAGCAGACCCCAGCACACGAGTTCGGCGACGCAGAGAGCGGCCAGTCCCCCGCGCGGCTTATCGGTCGTCATCGGGACCCTCGCCGAGGCGGTGCTCCGTTCCCACGCCACGACCTGTTCCTTCGCCGAGGTGACCCGAGGTCTCCCCCTCGGCCGCGGTCCGCAGCCGGTTCAGAGCCGTCTCCCACGGGATGCGTTCCTGTTCGAGCCGGACGCCTCCTTCGGCGCGGATCCGTTCGAGGGCACGTGCTTCGGTGCCGGTGAGATGCGCGAAAGTGCCGATGCTCGGCTTCGGTTCCGGTACCCAGAGATCCTGGTGCGCGAGCAGAGTTGCTTCGTCCATGAGCACGGATTCGACCTCCGGCAGGTGGCTGCGCAGGCGGTTGAGGATCGCGAAACCATGGGAGTCGAGGTCGCCCCAATAGATCACGCGCGCACCGGCGATCCAGTCCAATCGAGCGACCCCGTCGACGGCATAGCCGGAGCCGTGTACGGCCACGGCACCCGGCCAATCCGGCATGGCGAGCACGGATTCGAGGTTCTCGAAGACGAAGACCAGCCTCGGCGATATGGGCAGTCGACCGAATTGGGAGATCGGAGCGGTCACATCGTCGAGGTACACGGCTGGAGCGCTGTTCGAAGCACGGTCGCCAGTGGCTGCGGAATCAGCAGCGGCGATCAGAGTCCCGTCGAGGATACGCAGCCGCAGTCGCGGTTCGGCGTCGAGGACGGTCACCGCATCGGCATGGCCGATCCCTCCGAGCAGGGCGGTGACGAGGCTGCGGTGGGTCTCAAACCACTTCGAGTCCACCCCGCGGATGGGCAGCTGCCTGGGTCGCAGCGATCCGAGCGGATGGGTGCACAGCCAGTCGACGACGTCGACGACAGTAACGAACGCAGTGTCGGACAAGGAGAGGATCCGTTTCGACTGGGAACGTATCGCTGCGGCAAGGGAGCCCCCGTCCGAGCTGACCTCCGCGTCCGCGTCGCGAGTCGCCGCGATGCCGTTCGATACGGACCCGAGTCGCTGCCGGATGCTGACGGCACGGTCTCGCAGCCTCCGCCATTCTCGAGCGGTGTCGCCGCCGACGAAAGCGGCCACTGCATCAGGGGTCAGCAGTCGCAGTCGGACCGGAACGCGTTGACTGCCGACGCGGACCCAGCTGCGCTCTTCCCAATCGATCTCGAACTCTGCAGGTGCGCCCGCGGCTGCCCCCGCAAGCTCCCGGAACGCCCGCCAACTGCCGGCCCAGTCGGCGGCAGCAGCCTGATCGGAGAGCACCTGCTGTTCCGTCGGCGATTTGAGGGCGATCTCGATTCGCACCTCCTCGACCTGTTCCGCCGCCCAGGCAGCCATAGACGCAGCCAGGCGCTTGCGCGCCTTGTCCCGAGCCTCGGCGACGGAGAGCATCGTCATCGGGCGTCCGACTCCTCGAACTCAAGCTCGACTTCACCGGCCACACGGATGCTGTCGGAGCCGGCCGCCTTCTCAGACCCATCTGCCCCACCGGCACCGTCCGATCCCTCAGCTTCCGTGGCCGCTCCGGCGCCGCTCGATTCTTCGCCAGCGCCAGCGACTGACTCCGACTCCGATACTGACTCCGAGACCGACTCAGCTCCAGCCCCGTCCAGCTCCGTCTCGTCCCACACCATCGTCGAGGTCAGGGTCTTCTGCCGACTCGGATTCTCGATCGAGGTCGCCGCACCCACATAGGGTTCGATCGTCTGCAGCAGCTTCTGCGGAGTCGCCAGCACCATGTGGAAGCCGAACTCGATGAAGATGTCCAAGGCCATACGCGTATACCGCGTATCCGCTTTGTCGAAGGCCTCGTCGAGGATGATCGTGCCGTACTTCGAGATCGCCTCATCCGGGTCGGCGAGCTGATAGCGCAGCGCTGCCGCCAGGCAGAAGATCACGAGCTTCTGCTGCTGACCACCGGACATCGCCGCACCCGAATCGTAGGTGGCATGTGCACGACCATGGTCGTCGATCTCCTCGGCGAGGAAGCTCACGTGCAGGCGTGTGTCCAGGCACTGAGTCTTCCAGACCTTGTCGACGTGCTCGCTGGATGAGAATCGGCGCATCACCTCGGCGAGGGTGTCGTACTTCTTCTCCGCGGTCTCCATATCGTCCTCACCCCAGCTGCCGCTTGCCACGAGGCGGAGATCGGCGATGAAGGCGTTGACTGTCTCGGACCGCCGGGTCTTGACCTTCAGCCGCAGGTACCGGTCCTCGTCAAACTGCGACCGCAGCAAGGAGGAGTTGATCGGCGCGACCCGATCCTCGATCTCACGCGGAGCGGCATGGATCTCGTTGAGGAGTTCGCCGATGAGATCCCGGGACCGCTGCTGCAGCAGATCCCGGAAACGGTTCTCATGATCGGGCAAGCCGTGCGCGAGGATCTCATCGAGCATCGACAGGTAGGCGCGCCGATCATCGACTTCCGCCGTGAGCTGGGACGATACCGATGGCCATGCGGCCTTGAACTCGGCAGCCAACCGTGTCACGGACTGCCCCGACCGACTTGCATCGGCTTGCGCCCGGTCCTTCTCCTCCTGCAGCACCTGCGAGACCTGCTGGCCCACCTCGGCGAGGTTCTCCCGCTTGATGCTGCGTTGGATCTTCCGGAACCGTTCGTCCAATTGTTCGCCGAGGTGGCCCTCGACTTCCGCCACCCGACCTGAGTTGACGTCGTCCTCGATCCGGGTCAGGTTCGAGCGCAGACCCGTCGATTCCTCGTTCGCCCGGCGAAGGGCATAGTCGGCTTCGTTCTTCGCTGTCTCGGCCGCGTCCTTGACCGCCTTGGCTTCGCGTTCGGCGCCGATCGCCTGCTGCAGGTCGCCGTCGGCATCTTCGAGTTCGGCCAGCTGCCGCTCGAGAGTCGCGACCTTCTCGGCCGCTCCGTCTCGGTCGACGTCGCGCCAGGACTGTTCGCGAATACCGGCGAGGATGCCGCGGCGACGGTGGGCCTGTGCGGTTTCGGCGTCGGCCGCCGCGACCACCTGTTCGGCCGCGGCCAGTTCCGACTGAGCCTCCTTGAGGGATTCGACGAGGGCTTCGAGTTTCGCTTCGCGGTCGCCGAGGACCCATTGGCTGCGATCGTCGATGGCCCGCCGGTCGTCCTTCTCGTACCGGGTGCGTGAGGTCTTGACCTGGCCCTTGACGGTGACGGCGCGCGGATGGTCGTCGAGTTCGTCCGGGTGGTCGACACAGGCGAAGTCGAAGCGTTCGGACAAGGTGGTCCGGACCCAGTCGCCGAAACCGGTGTCGCTGACATTCACCTTGTTGACCAGCGACTTCTCACTGCCCACGGGGCGGGGGCTCGGCACTGAACGCGGGATCTCCTCGAAGACGAGGCGTCCGCGGATGCGGTGGGAATCCACCCAGGTGCGCACGGCTGAGAGGTTCTCAGAACGGACGAGGACGGTCAGTGCCATGGGCCGCAGCACCCTCTCGATGGCACCCGTCCACCGGGCCTCGTCGGGGTCGACTTCGATGAGTTCGGCCGCGAACGGCAGCGCCTTCTCGCTCAGTCCGGTGCCGGCGGCGAGCTCGGATCTGATCGTCATGAGGTTGTTCGGCACGGTCGATCCGGACCGCCGCAGGGATTCGATCTCCCCTTCGAGTTCGCGGACCTTCGCCCGCGCCTGGGAGAACCGGTCGTGATCGGCGTGGCTGGGTCCGGCGACCTGCGTGTCGTCGTCGAGGCTGGAGGCGATCTGGGCCTGCAGTTCGGCGAACTCGGCGGCCGTGGTCGGGGCATGCTCGATGCCGGCCTGCTCAAGCTGGCGAGCCAGCCCAGACCAACGTTCGGCGATGGCGCGGCGTTCGGTTTCGGCGGTGTCGATGCGCTGCTGAAGGTGTTCGGCCTCGGACCCGCCGAGTTCCAAAGTGGCCCGTCGGGCCAAGTCGTACTCGTCGACTGCGGCGTCGAAGTCACGTTTGGCGCGGTCGGCGGTGACTTCGAGTTCGACGATCTGTCTGGTCAGCGCCGAGAGGTCGGCGCGGAGGATATCGAGCTCGCGCCGCTTCTGGTACGGCAGCAGAGCTTCGCTGAGCGCGATCGACTTCGCGGCGATGTCGTTGGCAGTCTCGAAACGGGAGGCGGCTTCGCGCAGCTGCAGCAGATGATCGCGCTGTTTGCGCAGTTCGACGACATGGTCATGAGCGTCCTTGAGATCACCGAACTGGGCGACGGCAGTCTCGGCGAGATCGAAGGTCACCGGACTTTCGAGCATATGGTCTCGGAAGAGCCGGTCGAGGCTGTCCAGGCTCTTCGCCGACTGTGTCTTGTGCAGCAGCTGGAGTGCGGACTCGTCGGCCATGCCGAAGGTCTTGCGCATCCGTGCATAGAACTTCCCGTGGTGGCCGTTCGAGGTGACCACCGCATCAGGATGGTCGGCCTTGAGTTTGCGGGCCTCGAGTCCGGAGCGCGCATAGTGCTGCAGGTCGGAGAGGTCGAGGTCCGCGCGCTCGAGGACACAGGCGTCGGAGAGATCCGTCGTTTTCGTGCCCGAACCCTTGATGAAGAAGAGTCGGGCCAACGACAGGGGCTTGTCGCTGCCGTTGTCGTAGCGGAGGATGATTCCGCTCCAGGTTGCGCGCGGACGCAGATATTTGCTGACGACCCGGTCCTCTTCGGAATCCGCGGTGCGAGTCCAGGCCCCGCGGACGTAGCTGACGAGGCTGCGCTGGTCGAGGCGAGCGCCCGCGGTCTGAGCGGCGACGTTGAAGCGCAGCCACTTGTCCGGGGTGAGCACAGCGGCGATTCCGTCGAGGAGGGAGGACTTGCCCGAGCCCGAGGGCCCGGTGATGAGGTGGCCCTTGTGGGAGACGGGGATGCGGTGGATGTCGGCATCGAAGGTGCCCCAGTTCGCGATCTGGATCTCGCTCAGGCGCCACTGACTGCCGACGTCGGGTCGGTTCGCTCCGCGAGCACGCGCCTGGTCGGCGACGAACGCCGCGTCGAGCGGGAAGAGTGCCTCTGTCACGCTTCGTCCTCCTCGGTGTCGGCGTCGATGTCGGTATCGGATGCGTCGGTGTCGGTGTTGTCCACGACCGCCTCGGCGATGGAGTCCTCACCGTCATCAGACTCTCCGTCATTGATCTCACCGGCATCGGCTTCACCGGCGGCGATGCGTTCGTAGACGGCGATGAGCTCGCGCACGCGGTCCTCGTCGATGAGGAACTTCACCATGGGAGAGATCTCGAAGCGGTCTTCACCGGCTTTGTGGAGCACACGCAGTCGGTTGCTCATCCGCGACCACGCGCCGTTGAGATTGCGCTGGAAGGTCGATTCGTCCCCTGTGCGGTAGATCGCGAGTCGTTCATAGACCTCTTCGCGATCGACGATGACACGCTTCTCCCCCGGCGCGGCCAACAGCAGCTGCCGGAGCACCAGCAGCATAGCCGTGTCGAGGAAGGTGAGTCGTTCGCTGCGCACCGCGGCGGGCGCGTCGATCTCGTCGGTGACGATCTTGCGGGTGAATGCGAATTCGTCGACCCGGTCGATGACGAGGTCGAGGAACAGGTCGTGCAGGCGGGAACGGACGAGGCCCTCGTCCGCGACGAGAGCGGCCCACAGCTGCGGGGCCTGCGTCCCGGACACATACGGCCCTTTGAGCAGTTCGAGCAGCACTCGGCGAGTGCGCTCTCCCAGCGTTCCGGTGTCACCGGACCACAGACCGCTGGGGTTGTGGCCGAGGTCGTCTGCGGAGTCGGTGGATTCCATCGCCGAGGCGACCCCCACCTCGGCGGGAGCTGTGTCGTTGTCGTGGTGGGTGGGGCTCATAGGGTGATGCCTTCGGTGAAGTAGTGGCGGCGGATCGCGGCGGTGCGGACGATGCCGTCGATACCGGCCCAGGTGAGGATTTCGCGGTTGCCGACATCGACGTGGCCATAGGTGCTGGCCAGGGACAACAGGCCGACGACGCTGGCCAGTCCCTGTGTGGCGGGGAAGGTTTCGAGCACCTCCGCGACGGAGGCTTCGTGGGCGGAAGTGACGACGGAGTTGATGTTCTCGGTGAGTTCGGCGAAGTCGATCTCGGATTCGCGGGCGACTGCGATGAGTTCGGCGAAGTCGATCTCGGAGTCCGTGGCCTCGCCGAGTTCCGCTCCGGCGTCGAACTCCTCGGGGTCGTGGAGGATGACCTCGCCGACGCTGCCGAGTGAGACGCTGGAGAGTTCGAGGTCGATGCCGATCTCGTCGTAGGGTTTGAGTTCCTGCGACACGGGCGCGGCCGCGGCGAGACCCTCCTGGAGGAGAGTGCGCATGACGCGGTCGCGTTGGAATTCGTGGGAGTGGACGTAGCGGCGCAGTCCACGGGCGAACTCGGTGAGGATGTCCGAAACCTCGTGGGATCCGTCCTTCATCTGGCGCATCAGGGTGCGCAGGGAACGGCGGGTGGCCAGAGAGAGGGTAGCGGAGAAGTCCCGGTCGAGGATGGCGGCGATGTCGTCGTCGAAGGCCGCGGACTGTTCGGGGTCGCGGACGAGGGCGGAGAACGCCGAGAACGTCCGACCTTCGTCGGAGGACTCGATGAGGTCGACGCCGCGGAACACTTCGTCGAGTACTTTGGACTGGGAGTCCTCGGCGGCGAGGATCGAGACCCGCAGTTCCTGATTGAGTTCTTCGAAGCGTGCGCGCACGCGGGCGAAGTCGGCGGGCAGTCCCTGCGCCTGCTGGAGGATGTCGGAGACGCGTTCGTTGGCTCGCCGCCTGTCGAGGACGACGGAGCGCGGATCGCCGCGGCGCACACGGGCGATCTCGGCGTCGATGCGTTCGCGTTCGGCGCGTAAGGAGGCGAGGCGGCGAGAGCTGTCCGGGTCGGTGTCGATGGCCAGCTGTCGCACGGATTGGGCGAGACTGACCAGCCGGGATTCGGTGGCGGTCTGTGGTGGGGTGCGCAGCTGCTCGAGCATGCGGATGGCATCGAAGCCGGCGGCGGAGAGTTCGTAGGTTTCGCCTCTGGCGGCGGTGGCGGGACGGCGGACGAGGATTTCGGCGCGACGCCAGTCATCGCAGTAGGCCTTCGCCGTCCGAAGCGAGAGGTCGAAGTGGTCGCGCAGCTCCTCGAGGTCGGCATCGATGCTTTCGTGCAGATCCTCGGTATTCATCCTGGTGCCGGGCTTGCCGAGATGAGCGTCGAGGGTTCCGGCCATGACAGCGAGGTTGTCGGCCCGGAGCATGCGCAGAGTGGCATTCGATTCGAGCAGTCGCCGGTAGGCGAGCGCGGATGACAGGGCGGACATAGGAACTATTCTCTGCGCCTAGGCGGGTGCGCGCCAATTCGCGAGTCGGGTGAGGTCAACGGCTGTCGTTCCTCCCTCCGAAAGTGTCAGGGTCAACAGGTCGGTCCTTCTTGGACATCTTGGCCACGACAAGACAATAGGACTCGAGCACGAGGTCGTGGAGAAGATCGGGATCGAGACGATCGCCGGCAGTTGCGGCGCCGGGTTCGCCGCCGTCATCGCTTCCCTCCCCGGCGACGGTGATCCAATGCTTCTTGTTCATGTGATAGCCGGGTGAGATCTCCGCATAGGCGTCGCGCAGCACCTCATCGTCGAGGGGATCGATCTTGAGGTTGAGACTCGGAACTCCCCGCAGCTCGTATGCCATCATGAACATCTTTCCGCGCACTTTGTACACGGCATTGTCCGGCCCGAACGGGTGGTCGAGTTCGACCGAGGGGTACTGCATGGCTTGGTCGTGGGACAGTCGGAGCACGGTGGCGGGGTCCATGCGTGGAGACTAGCAAAGGCCACTGACGTAGGAACTGACGTTAGACTCGAATCATGCCTGAGACCTCACTCCACACCACCCCTCACCTGCTCTTGGCCGCTCTCGGCGGGACCATCGCGTCGACCGCCAATGCCGCAGGTGGGGTTGCTCCAGCACTCAGTGGGGCAGAGATCGCTGCGGCCGCGGGTCTCGATCAGGTCTGGCCGGATCTGCAGGCTGATTTCACTCAGGTTGCTCAGGTTTCGAGCGCGAATGTCACCCTCGAGATGCTCTTCGACGTCGTCGAACTCGCCCGCTCATCCGCGGCCGATGGAATCGTCCTCACCCAAGGCACCGACACTCTTGAAGAGTCCGCGTTCGGGCTCTGGCTGCTCAATGACTCGAGCACTCACATCGCTGTCACCGGGGCCATGCGCAATCCGACCCTGCCCGGAGCCGACGGGCCGGCAAATGTCCGGGCCGCCGCGCTCACTGCCCTGTCCGACCAGGTCAGAAACCTGCCTGCGTCCCTTGTGTTCAATGACGAGGTCCACGATCCGAGGTTCGCAACGAAGTCGCACACGACCTCGACGGCCGCGTTCTCCTCCGGGCCCATCCTCGGCGCGATCGGATGGCTGAGCGAAGACGATCTCCATCTCCCGCACGCACCCCAGCCTCCGAAATCACCGTTCGCCGGACTTCCCCGTCCGTCTCAACTGAGCAAGGTCGCCCTCGCCGAGGTGGGGATGGGCGAACCGGAAGAGACCCTTGGTCTCATCGACGGGTCCGGGTTCGCCGGAGCCGTGATCTCCGGAGTCGGCGGCGGTCACGTCCCCGAGGATCTGATGCCCGCCGTGGCCCGACTGGCCGAGAGGATGCCCGTGGTGCTGGCCTCACGTACCGGTTCGGGTGCGAGCCTGCACCGCACCTACGGCTATCCGGGCGGCGAGATCGGCTTGCTCGATTCCGGGCTCATCTCCGCGGGAATCCTCGACGCTCGCAAGGCCCGCATCGTGCTCAACCTGGCGCTGAGCTTCGGCCTTGACCCCGCCGAGGTGTTTGGTCAATTCAACTGAGCTTCACACCGGCCTGGTCGACCCCCGCACCACGAGTTCCGGGGTGAACTGGCGGTCGTGATGTTCATCCGAGGCCAATGCGTTCTCCTGCAGGAGTGCCTCCACCGCCGTGCGTCCGAGCAGTTCCGCCGGCTGCCGCACGGAAGTCAAGGGCACGATCGTTGAGAACGCATAGTCGATATCGTCGTAGCCGACGATCGCGATGTCCTCAGGGATCCGCAGATCGCTGAACATGATGACTGCCTGCATGAATCCGACCGCCAACAGATCGTTGGCGCAGAAGACCGCGTCGGGCCGCTGATCGTCGGGCAGCGCGACGACCTTCTCCCCCGCGTCCCGTCCGGCGAGGATGGTGAGTTCGGCGGTGTCGAAGACCGGCAACTCGAGTCCTGCTTGACCGGCTCGTTCTCGCGCTCCGGTCAAACGGTCGGCGACCTGCGGCAGCGACTGCTGTCCGCCGATGAACGCTGGTCTCGTGCAGCCACCGGAGATGATGTGGTCGAGTGCCAACCGCCCTCCGGCGATATTGTCCACGGTCACTGACGACAGGGCGTAGCCGTTCGAGTCACGGTCGACGAGCATGACGGGCGTGCCTCTGGACGCAATCGATTCGAGCCCGGACAGGTCTGAGCCAGTCGGGGTGACGAGCAGACCGTTCACTCTCTGTTCGGCGAAGAGGTCGACATATTTCGATTCCCGGGCCTCATCGGTCCCCGAGTCTCCGATGAGCAGTGACAGTCCTGCCTCGTCGCAGGCTTGTCTGGCCCCGTGCGCAACAGACGCGAAGAACGGGTTCGCGGTGTCGAGGACGACGAGGCCCAAACTGCTGCTGTGCCCAGATCGCAGCTGCCTGGCCGCGGCATTGCGAACGAAACCAAGCTCCTCGATTGCGGCGTTGACCTTCGCCGCCGTCGCCTCGGCGACCTTCGACGAACCGTTGACGACATGGGAGACCGTGCCGACCGAGACTCCTGCGCGGTCGGCGACTTCGCGCATGCTCACTTTCGCCATGAGTCTCCCTCTGTCATCCGTTGTACTTACGTCACCTGCGCTGTGCCGTCCGTTATCCGCTCCGCGGCACTCCGCAATTTCGCGGGCAGGCATGTCTCATTGTGCCTGACGCACCGTCATTCCGGCCGCCGCTCCCACCCCAACTTCCACAACCGCCAACGGCCGTCTTGATGTGACCCGAACGACATGCTAGTGTTCCGAGCAACAATATTGAAACGTTTCAATCACTTCATCTCACCCGGCGGATTCGCGAAGTCGCGATCACCGAGCCATCCTGGAGGAACCTATGAAGGGCACAACGACGTCGTCCAAATGGAAGGCCACGATCGCCGTGGCTATGTCGAACTACATCGAAGCCGGTTCGATCATCGCGATCGCCACGAGCATCAGCCTGTGGCAGACGGAATTCGGCCTCGACAGCATGGCCGTCGGCCTGCTCAGTGCACTGAGTGCCAACGCCTTCGGTGCTGCGATCGGTGCGGCCATCGGCGGTCCGCTCTGTGACCGCTACGGCCGGAAGTTCATCTACACCTACGACCTGCTCCTGTACATGTTCGGCACGCTGTTCGCGATCTTCGCGTTCAACTTCGCTTCGCTGCTCATCGGCTTCGTCCTCACAGGCATCGCCGTCGGTGCCGGTGTCACCGCCGCATGGACCTATATCGCCGAGGAAGCCCCCGACGGCCGTAGGGCCGGCCATGTCGGTGTGGCCCAGTTGGCCTGGTCGATCGGGCCGATGATCGGCTTCCTCCTTGCCGCCCTGCTCGAACCGATGGGTCTGCTCGGCTCCCGCATCATCTTCGCCCACCTCTTCGTCATCGCCTTCATCACCTGGTGGGTCCGCCGCGGACTGAGCGAATCGCGTCGCTGGACGAAGAAGCAGGCCAACCCGAACACCGTGGGCACCTACCGCGGAATCTTCGAGATGTTCACCAAGAAGAAGAACATCACAGCACTCCTCTTCCTCATCGGCGTCTACGGCCTGTGGAACACGGTGGCCGGTCAGGCCGGAATCTTCCAGCCCCGCATCTACGAGGCCACCGGACTCACCGACGCCCGCTCCCAATACCTGCTGCAGGTCCTCGTCTGGGGTCTGACCAGCGCCGCAACCTTCTTCGGCTTCATGCGCTACGGCGACAAGGTCTCCCGCCGCTGGCTCTACGGCTTCGGCGCCGGACTCGGCGTCATCGCCTGGGCCGTGCTCATCTGGGGACCGGCCGGTTGGTTCTCCCTCCTCGTCTTCGCCATCGGCTGGGGCATCTCGTCCGGACTGGGCGCTCAGGCCTTCTACGGGCTGTGGGCGGCCGAGCTCTTCGCCACCCGCTACCGTGCCTCAGCACAGGGCTTCATGTTCATGATCGTGCGCGTCATGGTCGGCGTCCTGTCCCTGTGGTTCCCTCTCATGCTCGAGAAGACCGGCATCCACGGCGTCGGATTCCTCATCGTCGGACTCCTCGTCGCCGCCCTGCTCATCGGCATGATCTGGGCCCCGAACACCCAGAACAAGACCCTAGAAGAGATCGAGATCGAACGCTACGGCCGACTCCTCGATGCCGATCACGCCACCGAGGTGGCCGCGGGCAATATCCACACCGACGGAACCGCAACATCCGGTTCGACCGATTCCACCGCAGTCAGGGAACGCTGAGATGGAGCGGGTGTGTTTCCGCATGCAGGTCGATCCTGCCCGCCTCGATGAGTACGTCGCGGCACACCGGGCCGTATGGCCGGACATGCTCGAGGCTCTCGAATCCACCGGTTGGCGCAACTACTCCCTGTTCGCGGATCCGACCGGCATGGTCATCGGCTATCTCGAAACGGACGACTACGAGGCCGCGCAGAAGGGGATGGAGCTGACGGAGATCAACGCTGCTTGGCAGCAGTCGATGTCTCCGTACTTCGCTGCCGGCGGGTCGTTCGACGCAGGACCGGAACGAATCCGCGAGATCTTCCACCTCGAGGACCAACTCGCTGCGGCCCGGGCCGAAGTTCACCCCGAGTGACCACTGCATCGGATCCAGCGACTCGCTGATTCTTCAGTCCCACAATGCACCCAGCACCACCGCAACATTAAGGAATACCAACTCTCATGAGCACTCGCCCCACCTTCTCCGACATCACCGATAAGCTCGCCGCGCAGGAGATCGAACTGCCCTCCTGGGCGTTCGGCAACTCCGGCACCCGCTTCAAGGTCTTCGGCACCCCTGGCACACCGCGGGACCCATTCGAGAAGATCGCCGATGCCGCAAAGGTCCACGAACTCACCGGACTCGCTCCTCAGGTGGCTCTGCACATTCCGTGGGACCTCTGCGATTTCGACGAGCTGGCTGCCCACGCTGCCGGACTCGGGGTGCGTTTGGGCACGGTCAACTCGAACACATTCCAGGACGACGACTATAAATTCGGTGCCCTCACCCACGAGGACGAGGCTATCCGCGCCAAGGCCATCGACGCTCATCTCGAATGCATCGACGTCATGGATCGCACTGGATCACGGGACCTCAAGATCTGGTTGGCCGAAGGTTCGAACTACCCTGGCCAAGCGGACATGCGGGGTCGGCAAGATCGACTCCACGAGTCACTTTCCCAGATCTACGACCGCCTCGGCGAGGAACAGAAGATGGTGCTCGAATACAAGTTCTTCGAGCCCTCGTTCTACCACACGGACGTCCCCGACTGGGGCACTAGCTACACCCAGGTCGCAGCCCTGGGCGACAAGGCGCTGGTCTGCCTCGACACCGGCCACCACGCTCCGGGCACGAACATCGAATTCATCGTCATGCAGCTGCTGCGCCTGGGCAAGCTCGGCTCGTTCGACTTCAATTCCCGCTTCTACGCCGATGACGACCTCATGGTCGGTGCCGCCGACCCGTTCCAGCTCTTCCGAATCATCCACGAAGTGATTCGCGGAGGCGGCCTCAACAGTCCCGATATCGCGTTCATGCTCGACCAGTGCCACAACGTGGAGAACAAGATCGAAGGACAGATCCGATCGGTGCTCAATGTCCAGGAAATGACCGCCCGAGCCCTCCTCATCGACACAGAGGCGCTCACCGAGGCTCAGCGAGCAGGCGATGTCATCACCGCCAACGCCATCTTCATGGATGCGTTCTACACCGATGTTCGCAGCGACCTCGCTGATTGGCGCGTCTCCCGCGGACTGCCGGCCGACCCCATCCGCGCCTTCCGCGAATCCGGCTACCAGGAGCAGATCGCAGCCGACCGCGTCGGCGGCACCCAAGCCGGCTGGGGCGCCTGAGCTCGGCGACAGTGGGCGTCCCGACATCGCGGCACCCACTGTCTCGACCCACCTCGCTGCATCACGCACTTCGACACCCGCACCATCCTTTTCGAGGAGAACCATGACCCATCCGACCGTCAACGAACTCATCACCCGCTCGAACTCGCTCGGCGCCGATCGTCGCAATACGAACTTTGCCGGTGGCAACACCTCCGCCAAAGGCACCGACATCGACCCGGTGACCGGCGAAGACGTCGAACTCATGTGGGTCAAAGGCTCCGGCGGAGACCTCGGAACGCTGACTCCCGAAGGTCTCGCGGTCCTCCGCCTCGACCGGCTGCGAGCGATGGAAAACACCTATCCCGGTGTCGACCGCGAAGACGAGATGGTCGCGGCCTTCGACTACACCCTGCACGGCAAGGGCGGTGCCGCACCCTCGATCGACACCGCCATGCACGGACTCGTCGACGCCGCCCACGTCGACCACCTCCACCCTGACTCCGGAATCGCCATCGCCACTGCGGCCGACGGTGAGGAACTGACGAAGACGATCTTCGACGGTTTGGTCGTCTGGGTGCCATGGCGCCGACCCGGTTTCCAGCTCGGCCTCGACATCGCAGCCATCAAGGCAGAGAACCCGCAGGCCATCGGCACCGTCCTGGGAGGTCACGGGATCACGGCATGGGGAGCCACCTCAGCGGAATCCGAAACCAACTCGCGGTGGATCATCGACACCGCGGCGGCCTATATCGCCGAACACGGCCGTCCCGAACCTTTCGGCGCAGAGCGCACGGACTTCGCCGCTCTGCCTGCCGATGAGCGCCGGGCCAAGGCCGCGGCCCTGGCTCCGCACCTGCGCGGTCTCGCCTCTGCGGACAAGACGATGGTCGGGCACTTCACCGACGAACCGGCGGTGCTCGAATTCCTCGCCGGGGAGAAGCTCAACGCTCTGGCCGAACTCGGCACGAGCTGCCCGGACCATTTCCTCCGCACCAAGGTGAAGCCGCTGGTCATCGATCTGCCGGCGGCCACCTCGGTGGAAGAGACCATCGCCGCACTCCCGGCACTGCACGAGGCCTACCGAGCCGATTATGCGGCCTATTACGACCGCCACGCCGATGCTGAATCACCCGCCATGCGCGGGGCTGATCCGGCGATCATCCTCGTTCCGGGGGTGGGCATGTTCTCCTATGGCGCGGACAAGCAGACGGCGCGGGTGGCCGGCGAGTTCTACGTCAATGCCATCAACGTCATGCGCGGAGCCGAAGCGCTGTCGACCTACGCTCCCATCAGCGAGGCGGAGAAGTTCCGCATCGAATACTGGGCTCTCGAGGAAGCCAAGCTGCAGCGCAGGCCTGCACCTAAGCCGCTGGCCGGTCGCATCGCGTTCGTCACCGGCGCCGCTTCGGGGATCGGCAAGGCGATCGCCACTCGCCTCGTCGCCGAGGGGGCCTGCGTCGTCATCGCCGATCTCGACCGGACCAAAGCGCAGGAGGTTGCGACCGAACTCGGGTCGACCGATGTCGCCATCGGCGTCGCAGCCGATGTCTCTGATGAGGCCGGAGTGCAGGCGGCCTTGAATGAGGCGGTCCTTGCCTTCGGCGGTCTCGATCTCATCGTCAACAATGCCGGGCTGTCCCTGTCGAAGTCGCTGTTCGACACGACCGAAGCCGATTGGGACCTCCAGCACAACGTGATGGCCAAGGGGTCGTTCCTCGTGTCGAAGAACGCCGCCCGGATCCTCGTCGACCAAGGGCTCGGCGGTGACATCGTCTACATCTCCTCGAAGAACTCCGTCTTCGCCGGACCGAACAATATCGCCTACTCGGCGACGAAAGCCGATCAAGCTCATCAGGTGCGTCTGCTCGCGGCCGAACTCGGCGAACACGGAATCCGTGTCAACGGCATCAACCCCGACGGCGTGGTGCGCGGTTCGGGAATCTTCGCCGGCGGTTGGGGTGCGCAGCGCGCGAAGACCTATGGGGTGGAGGAGAAGGACCTGGGCAAGTTCTATGCTCAGCGGACCATTCTCGGCTGCGAGGTCGTTCCGGAGAATGTGGCCAACGCCGTCTATGCGCTCTGCACTTCCGACTTCTCGCATACGACCGGTCTGCACGTACCCGTCGACGCCGGTGTCGCCGCGGCTTTCCTGCGCTGAGCCACGTGCGAACGGAGAAACACACGCAAATGGACTCCACTGATTCTGCTGCCGGTCTGACTCTCGCCGCGGTCGACCTCGGCGCCACGAGCGGCCGCGTCATCTTGGGCGGCGTGCACGATGGCGTGCTGCGGATGAAGCCCGTGGCTCGGTTTGCCAATGTGCCGCAACTCTTGGGCGAGAGCATGCACTGGAACATCCAGTCGCTCTTCGCCGAACTGAGTACGGGCCTCCGGGAAGCCATCCTCAGAAGTCCGGGACTCGTGAGCATCGGCATCGATTCGTGGGCCGTCGACTATGGGCTGCTCCGCGGCGGAGAACTGCTCGGGATTCCGCACCATTACCGTGATGCCCGGAATCTGCGCGGTGTCGAAATCGTCCACGAACTCGTCGCCCCTGATGAGCTCTTCACCCACAACGGCCTCCAGCACCTCGACTTCAACACCGTGTTCCAGTTCGCGGTCGAAGCCGAATCCGGGTTCCTCGACCTCGCCGACGCGGCACTGCTCGTTCCCGATCTCATCGGATTCTGGCTGACCGGGCAGATGCGCACCGAACGCACGAACGCCTCGACGAGCGGGCTTCTGTCGGTCCGCAACGGAGACTGGGACGCCGACCTCATGGAACGGCTCGGACTGCCGGCCGATCTTCTGCCCGCTCTCGTCTCCCCCGGCGAGAGCATCGGGGAACTGAATGCACCGGTGGCTGTCCGTCTCGGGGCGGCCGACCCGATCCAGGTCACAGCCGTGGGCAGCCATGACACCGCCTCGGCGGTGGTGGCCGTGCCGATGGAACGGCAGAGCTCTGCTTATATCTCCAGCGGCACCTGGTCCTTGGTCGGTCTCGAGATCGACGAACCGGTCGTGACCGAGGAGGCGCGCCGAGCGAACTTTACGAACGAAGGCGGAGTCGACGGAACGATCCGGTTCCTCAAGAACGTGTCCGGTCTGTGGCTGCTCAGCGAATCGATGCGCCAGTGGGAACACGACGCCACCGATGCTCAACGCAGCTCGGACCTTGAGAGCCTGCTCGCCGAGGCGGCCGCAATCACGACGCCTGTGGCTGTGTTCGACCCGTCCGATGGACGTTTCACCCCACCCGGGGACATGCCCACCCGAATCCGTGATTGGTGCGGTGAGCACGGCATCGAACCTCCCCACACCCGAGCCGAGGTGGTCAGATCCATCCTCGAATCGCTTGCTGCCGCTTATGCTCAGACCATTGCGACGGCCGAGAAGCTGACGGGACGGAGTGTGGAGACGATCCACATCGTCGGCGGCGGTTCGCAGAACACTCTGCTCTGCCAGCTCACCGCGAACCGCTCCGGCCGCAGAGTGCTCGCCGGTCCCGTCGAGGCGACGGCGATCGGCAATCTGCTCATCCAAGCGCGAGCGGTCGGTCAGGTCGATCCGACCAGCAGCTTGGACGAGCTGCGTCAGGTCGTGAGGAACTCGTTCTCCGTCACCGAATACCTGCCTGCCTGAACAGCGTTGCGATCCGCAACGCAAGAAAGAGGCGGCGTCGGCCAGAACTGGCCGACGCCGCCTCCTCGTTTCCGATTCAGAGATGAACCGACAGCCTCAGCTCTCGGCGCCCACGGCGACGACCATCTTGCCGAAGTTTCCGCCGGTGAGCAGATCGTTGAAGTATTCGGGAGCCTTCTCGAGACCGGGACGGATATCCTCGCGGAAGCGAACCTTGCCCTCCTTGAGCCAGCCGCTCATGTCCGTAAGGAACTGCGGGGTCAGACGCTCGGCGAACTCGGTCTGGATGAATCCGCGCACGAGCAGCGACTTCGTCAGGATGTTGCCCATGAGCGCTCCCGAACGGTCCGGCCCCTCGGGCAGCGAGGTGAGGTTGTAGTTGGCGACGAGACCGCACACGGGCACGCGAGCGAACGTATTGAGCCGCGGCAGCACAGCGTCGAAGACCTCCCCGCCGACGTTCTCAAAGTAGACGTCGATGCCCTGCGGCACCGCCTCCTTCAGCTCCTGCCGCAGGTTCCCCGTGCGGTGGTCAAGTGCCACGTCGAAGCCGAGCTCACGAAGGTGAGCGACCTTGTCCGGTCCGCCGGCGATGCCGACGGCAGTCGCTCCCTTGATCTTCGCGATCTGACCGACGACGGATCCGACGGGACCGGTCGCAGCGGCCACGGCCACGGTCTCACCCTCCTTGGGCTGACCGAGCTCGAGCAGACCCGCGTACGCAGTGAACCCGGGCATGCCGAGCACACCGAGGTGGGTGGAGATCGGCGCAATCTCCGGGTCGATCTTGCGCAGGTGTCCGGTCGACTCGACCGAATACTCCTGCCAACCGCCGTAGCCGAGCACGATCTCACCGGCGGTGAAGCCCTCGGCATTGGATTCGACGACCTCGGACACGGTGGCGCCGACCATGACATCGCCGACCTCGACGGGCTTGGCGTAAGACTTCGCGTCCGACATCCGCCCGCGCATGTACGGATCGAGCGAGAGATAGAGGGTGCGCAGCAGCACCTGCCCCTCGCCCGGGGTCGGCACAGGCACCTCGTCGAGCAGGTAGTTCTCTGCAGTGGGAGCGCCCACAGGGCGCGAGTTCAGGCGAATCCGATGGTTGGTCGTCATGGAGACGGTTCCTTTCAGCAGCAGATCATTCTTCGCTTGTGTGCTTCATTGGGGCGACAGGTGCATCCGCGACGATCACCGATGCTGTCGGTCATAACAACCATTCGGGATCGCCCGATGTTCCTGATCGAACGATTTTTCTGACACCGAGGCGGCACCCAGTCGAACCTTCCCCACCAGATCGCGGGCCACCGTCTCCCATTCGGGATCGAAGGCCCACCCGAAATCGCCGAGGTGGTCGAGCAGATGGCTGCCATTGTCTCGGATGATCTCCGACCACTCCTTCGGCCACGCGCCGTAGTTCGCCGCCGAGGCGAGTTCGTCGACATCCTTGAACACGGCACCGGTCGGATCGAGCCGACCGTCCTCGGCGTGCAGGGGCATAGACGCGATCGGGAAGGTGATATCGAGGATGTGATCGCTGGTGAACAGCGCATCATCGCTGCGTCGGTGTGAGGTCTCAAGATTGATGTACCACTCGACCCGCACGCCGCCGGACTCTGGACGATCGACATCATCCCCAGCATCTTTGAGCAGCACCCATACGGAGAACGGAGCTTCGGGCGGGACGATCTTGAGCACTCCACGACCCCGCCACGTGCCCTCGACATTGATCCTCGTCGGCGCCTCGGCGATGGGACGAAACCGTGCCTTCAACGGCACATCGTGGGCGTTCGTGTCTTCCCACCCGACGATGCGGGTCTCCTGCGTCGGCGTACCCCCTGCCAACCACAGAACAGAGCCGGACGGCCCGTCGGCGATGACACGCATCGGTCGTGCCACCTCGGCGAGGTCGCGGTTGAAGTCGAAACGCCGGAACGTCCAGGTCACGGTCTGCCCCGGAGTCCAGTACGGCGCCTTCCCCACGGGTCTGACCTGGGACGGAGTGGGGATCGTGAACGGATCGCGCAGGCTCATGCGGGCAGTCTATGCGTCGGGCATGGGCGAGCGCTGAAGACCGACCACCCGTGAAGACCTGGGCGGCGAGGTCATAGAGTGGGGCCATGAACGACTCCGATGACGCAGCGGCTCAGACCCCCTCGGCAGCCCAGACCGCACCCACTGCCCCGACCGCGAACCCTGCCCCGGAGACGACGATCGGTCGCGCCTTCGAGGTCCCGGAAACGATGACCGCTCCACCGCGCACCGATGCCGAAGTCCCCGACTACGTCCGCGCCCTCGGCTTGCCAGGCCTCGCTGACATCCACGTCCACTTCCTTCCGCAGAACGTGCTCGACAAGGTGTGGGAGTACTTCGACAATGCCGCGGACAACTACGGCCGCGACTGGCCGATCACCTACCGGTACGACGCGGACACCCGCCTGGAAATCGTCCGCGAGCTCGGCCTGCGCGCGATCCCGGCCCTGACTTACCCGCACAAACCCGGAATGGCCGCGTGGCTGAATGAATGGAACGCCGAGTTCGCCGCCGCCCACGACGACGTCATCCACTGCGGCACCCTCTATGCCGAACCCGAATCAGCCGACTACGTCCAGGCCGCACTTGCCGCCGGGGCGACGCTGTTCAAGGTCCACGTCCAGGTCGGTGTGTTCTCCCCCGACGACGAGGTCCTCGACCCTGCGTGGAAAGCCCTCGAAGAGGCCCGCGTGCCGATCGTCATCCACGCTGGATCCGCTCCCCTGCCGGGCACGTACACCGGGCCGCAGGCGGTGGCGAACGTTCTGTCCAAGTTCCCACGGCTGAAGTTCGTCATCGCCCATATGGGCATGCCCGAGTACGACGAGTTCGCCGATCTCGCAGAGAGATTCGACAACGTCTATCTCGATACGACGATGTTCGCCTCCGGGTATTTCTCCACCCCCGCCGAGGTGACCCCCGCCTACCGTGAACGCCTGGCCAGGCTTGAGGACAAGGTCATCCTCGGCTCTGATTTCCCGAACATCCCCTATCCCTATGTCGATCAGATCTCCGGACTGGCAGGGTTGGGCCTCGGCGATGATTGGATGCGCTCGGTGCTGTGGACCAACGGCGCGAAGGTGCTCGGGCTCGACTGAGTCTCAGCCGTCGCGGGGCACTCGGTCGGCGCCGACGACCCCGGTGAGCATCTCCTCGGCGATGGGTGCACCGCGTCGGATGACGCTGATCTGACCGGTCGATTCGAGGATCACGCATGCCACCTCATCGCGGTTGCGGATGCCGGCAGATCGCAGTTTGGCGATGAGTTCGTCGTGGTCGACGTGGCTCTTCGACAGGTTGTCCTTGAGGATCTCACGACCGGCCATGAGCACCACCGCCGGGGAGTTGACGACGCTGCGCACGAATCCGAAGCGTCGGCCGAATCCGCTGAGCGCCTGCAGGATCAGCAGGGTCGCCAGACCCAGGATTCCGGCCGCCAGGGTCGGGGTATCGCCGAGGATGGACCGCCCGATGATCGCTCCCATCGCGATGATCGCGGCCACGTCGAAGCTCGACAGGCTCGCCAGAGTGCGCTGGCCGAAGATGCGCAAGAGCAGAATGATCCCGAAGTAGAAGGCCACACATGAGACGACGATCCTGACTGCGTCGACCCAATTGAGCCCGTATTCCATCCAATCCATGAGAACCTCCGGAACGGATGATACGCCTGCCCCGGAATCGGGGCTCTGTATTGCGCCTGGAGTTCAGCGCCTCGCACCCGGTTCAGCACCTCGTCTGGGACTCAGACCGAGCGCAGCCATTCGTCGACGGTCACGTCGGACATCCTCGGTGACGGTGGGATGAGGCCGTCGCGGGCCATCGGCCCGGGCAGGGGAATACCGACGACTTTCGACGGCTTCACACCCGCCTTTCGGGCACGTGCAGCGGCAAGTCTGCGGGCGATCTCAGCGAAGTCGCTGATCTCGGGACCGGCGACCTCGATGGTGCCGCGCTCGCGTGCGTCGATGGCTTCGGCCATCATGCGGGCCGCCTCGGCAACAGCCAGGGCCTGCACGCGCATCTTCGGCACGAAGCGCAGCGGCCCGGCCTTGACCGTCATCGTGTCAACGAGTTCGAACCACTGAGCCGACCGGAACATCAGCAGCTGCTCGCCTGGGACGAGCCGGCGAAAGATGCGCTCCTGCATGGCTTTGCCCTGGTAGTAGCCCATCATCCGCGACTCGGCGGCCTCGGGGCGGAACGCGATCGACAGGACGGCCACGGAGGTGCCGGGCTGCTCGGCGGCCGCCTCGGCGATCGAACAGGAGCTGCGTGAGAAGAAGTCGATGGCTTTCTGGGCGTTCATCGTCAGCTGGTTGACGCAATCGACGAGGACGTCGCTGCCTTCCGCTGCCTCGGTGACGCCCTGCCCAGTCACCGTGTCGACCCCGCTCCCGCGATGGGCGGCGATAACAGTGTGGCCGCGTTCGCGCAGCTGGGGCACCAACTGCGCGCCGAAGGTTCCGGTGGCTCCATAGACTGTGATCTGCATGCTCGTCGACCCCTCAGACGCCGCATGGGCGGGCCCGAAGTCGAGCCCGCCCGTGCGCCGGTCGTTTCTCAGTTCTGGTTGACTGTGACAGTACCAGTATCGGCCGTGGCCGAGATCGGAACGAGGATCTTGCCCTTGGCTTCCTTCGGGTCATCCGCCACATCGTACTTCTTCAGATCGGAGGCGAGGTCGACGGAGCCGTCATTGGACTTCGCGTTGATCCGGTAGAAGAAGTCCTTATCAAGCTCTTCCGAGGTGAGCTTGAGATTCGGCACTCGCATGTCGATCGAGCCTTCTTCTGTCTTCGCGATGATTCCGCCGGTGGGCATCGCCTGATTGGTGAAGTCGAGATCGACGGTTCCCGTCGAACTGACCACGTCGATGCGGTCGCTGACGGTGAGATTCTCTCCTTCGATGGCGCCGACCCCCGTCTTGGCCGACACCGTCCCGAAGTCACCGTCCAGGTAGGTCGCACCCCAATCGCTCGTGGTCCGCACTTTCTCAGCCGAACCGGTCACGTTTGCGGTTCCACCGCCGGTGTCGGCGTTGATCTCGGCGAAGTCACCGGTGACATCGAACCGGCCGTAGTTGCCGTCGAAGTCCAGCGCAAGGTCTTTCGCCTCACTGGTCGGGATGGTGACGGTCAACCTGGTGTTCTCGAGTTTCCCGCCGTTCTTCACGGCCACCTCGGCGGTATCGGCTCGACTGTCGACCTCAAGGTTCGCGGAGCTGTCGCGGGGACCGGTGCCGGTGAGCTTCACGGTCGCCTCGGCAACGTCGGCGGTCTTGATGTCGACGGCACCACCGGAGTCGAGGCCGATCTTGAGTTCCTTCATCGCCTTCGGCAGCGGTTCAGACGATTCGATCCGCCCGTAGTCGAGGCGGGAAGCACCTTGGGCGGTGCTGACGATGACGGGGACGAGGAGGACGACGGCGGCGAGGATGATCAGGACCGCGCGCAGACCGACGCGGGCGGATTCGCTGATGCGCACTGTGGCAGGCATTCTAGGCTCCGAGGAATGTGAGGACGGCGAGGACTCGGCGGTTCTCCGAGGTGTCGGCGGTGAGGCCGAACTTCGTGAACACCGAGGAGATGTGCTTTTCTACGGCACCGGCACTGAGGTAGAGGGTGCCGGCGATCGCGGCATTGGACTTGCCTTCGGCCATGAGCTGGAGGACTTCGATCTCGCGGGGGCTCAGGGTCGACAGTCCGTCCTTCTTGCGCGTGCGCACAAGGATCTGGGACACGACCTCCGGGTCGAGAACGGTGCCGCCGCCTGCGACCTCGTCGACGGCAGTGAGGAAGTCTTCGACGTCGGCGACTCGGTCCTTGAGCAGGTAGCCGAAGCCGCCGGTGTTCTCGGCGATGAGTTCGGACGCGTACTGCTCCTCCACGTACTGGCTGAACACGAGGACCTTGACGTCCGGGTTCTGCTTGCGGATGAGGACGGCGGCGCGGATGCCTTCATCGGTGAACGTCGGGGGCATGCGCACGTCGATGACGGCGAGGTCCGGCGGATCGTTGTGAACGACGGCGAGGAGTTCGTTGGCGTCGGGCACGGCGGCGATGACCTCATGTCCGGCGTCGGCGAGCAGCCTTTCGAGTCCGGCCCTCAGGACGGCAGAGTCTTCAGCGATTACGATGCGCATGGCACCTCCACAACTACAGTCGTTGGCCCACCTGCGGGGCTGGTCAGGTTCAGTGTGCCACGAGCGGCTTCGACCCGGTCGATGAGGCCGGCGATCCCGGTGTGACGCCCCGTGCGGTCGACACGTGCACCGCCGTGGCCGTTGTCGGTGACGACGATCTGCACACCGCTCTCGATCGGGGCGATGAACACGCTGGCGCGAGTGGCGCCGGAGTGCTTGGCGATGTTCGTCAGGCATTCGGCGACGACGAAGTAGGACACGGCCTCGGCTTCACGCCCGATCCGCCCCTCGAGGCGGACATCGACGTCGACGGGAATCGTCGACCGTCCGGCCAGGGCGGAGACCGCGGCGTCGAGTCCGCGATCGGTGAGGACAGCGGGGTGGATTCCGCGGGCCAGCTGGCGGAGTTCGTTGACGATGCCCTTGGCTTCGGTATGGGCTTCGGCCACAAGTTCCTTCGCCTTCTCCGGATCTGTGTCGATCTTCGTCTTCGCCATGCCCAAGGTCATGGTCAGGGCGACGAGGCGGGGCTGGGCTCCGTCGTGGAGGTCGCGTTCGATGCGCAGACGTTCCGCCGCGGCCGCCTCGAGGCCGGCCATGCGGGCCCGATCGAGTTCCGTGACCTCGGCCTGCAGCGCCACGGTGCGGGCCGGAGCGAGCAGCGCCCGGTCGAGGGCGCGGTCGAGCAGCGGGGCGAACCACAGGATGGCCAAGGAGCTGGCGAGGACGATGACGGAACCGATAGCCACACCGATGCGGGCCGGTCCGTCGATGGTTTCGCCGATGAAGAAGGTATTGACTCCATGTGGGTTGATGGCGGCGAAGATGCCGAAGATCGATCCGCAGATTGCGGCGATGGTGCCGGCGACGACGATCAGGCCGAGGAGCATCTTGATGTAGTGGTGGGCGGTCGAGCGCCAGAAGGCACCGGATTTCACCTGCAGCCAACGGTTGTGGAGGAAGCGGCCCATGCCGGGATCGCGATTGCTGCTTTCGATCTTCGGGACGGGGATCTTATCGGCGTAGATGAGTTCGGCCCGGTAGCGTTCGGCGTTGTTCGCGCCCTGCTGGACGAGGACCCAGACGAGGAGGGCGAGGACGCCGAGACCGAGGGCGAAGATGCCGCCGATTCCGGTGAACAGCAGACCCAGCGGGATCCACGCCCAGATCAGGGCGAGGACGGCGGAGAGCACGAGGTTCGCGACACCGATGATTCCGGTGGGGCGTTTGGGCCAGGTGATGGGTCCGTCGGCGGGGATCTCGGTGACCTCGTCCCGGCTCAGCGGCAGTGAGCCGGTGACCGGTGCGTAGGCGACGGGGTCACGTTTGGGCTTCATCCGCCGAGGCGGCCGCGGCTGTGCCATCGGCTGTGCCGTCGGCATGGGCTGTGCGTTCGGCGCGGGCCGTGCATGCGGCATGGGTTGTGCATGCGGCGCGGGCCGACCGAACTGGGGGCCGGGTTGTGGTGCTGGGTGCGGTCCGGGTTGAGGGGCGTGGCCGGGCGGGGTGGGGTAGTTCGGGTTGCTCGAGGGCGCGTACCCGGATGGTGCGGCCTGAGCCGAGGGATGGGCGCGGGGGCCAGGCTGCGCAGGAGCCGTCGGATGAGTGTAGGTGACCGGCCTGGTGGGGTTCATCGGTGGGTGGTCAGAACGCTGGGCCTGTTCGCCGGCTCCCATCACTCGGGTCGAGCCCGTCGCGAACGGCACGTCGAGGTCGACGGGTTTCGTCCGGAACTCTCCTGCTTCGCGAGCGGTCGGTACGTCGGCCGCTGCTGCGTCGACTTCGGTGGTCGGCGGTGCATTGACGATCGCTTCGGCGCTGATTGACTCTTCGCGCTGTGGGGGTTGAGGCTCCTGCGGATCGGGGCCGAGCGGCTCCTGATCCTGCGGGTTCTCGGGGGTCTTCTCACTCATAGCAAATACGCTACGGGAGCCGCGGGCTCGCGAACAGCACGAAGACCTCCGACCCCACGTCGGGTTTTCCCGACACCCTGTGACCGCACCCACTGGATTTCCAGGTGGGCGCTGGAGCCCCGGACCGCATCAGCCGCGCCTTTGCGCACGACGTGTCTGAGCATCCCTCACCCTTCGCGACGAATCACCCCGCTGCAACGAGGTGGTCTGCCACGAAGGGTGAGGTGTGCCGACGTACCGGGAGGAAGTGTCGCTCCCGGTACGTGATGCCGTCGGCTATACGGGGACCGCAACCGTTGGAGACGAGACGTGGCGCTGTCCCACAGGAGCGGTATGGGCGGCTCCGTCGGCAGGACTCGTGCCCGCATCACCGGACGTGGCGTCGAGCGCCTGCGCAAGGTCGGCGAGGATGTCTTCGACGTCTTCGATCCCGACGGACAGGCGGATGAACCTGCCGGAGACGCTCACCTCGCTGCCGGCCACGGACAGGTGCGTCATCGTCGCCGGGTGGTCGATGAGGGACTCGACGCCTCCGAGCGATTCGGCCAGAGTGATGAGTTTCGTGTTCGCCACCAGGGACAGTGCCCGCTCCTCGGTGTCGGTGCGCAGGGACACCACTCCCCCGAACCCGCTCATCTGCCGCTTCGCCACCTCGTGGCCCGGGTGCGAGGGCAGGCCCGGATAGATCACTTCGGCCACCTCGTCGCGGGTCTCGAGCCATTCGGCCACCGCCTGCGCGTTGGCACAGTGCGCCTTCATCCGCACCGGCAGGGTTTTGATCCCGCGCCTGGTCAGCCACGCGTCGAACGGGGAGATGCCCAGCCCGACGGAAGCGAGGTGGCTTTCGAGACGGTCGACCACCTCGGCGGCGCGGGGACAGCTCGTCCCGTCACCGGTGAGGACCGCCCCGCCGATGACATCGGAGTGGCCATTGATGAACTTCGTCGTCGAGTGCACGACGATATCGGCGCCGAGCTCCAGCGGACGCTGGAGCACCGGGGTCGCGAAGGTCGAGTCCACGGCCAGGAGCGCGTTCGCTCGGTGGGCGAGGCGGGCCGCCTCGGCGATATCGATGATGTCGAGCCCGGGGTTGCTCGGGGTCTCGACCCAGATGATCGCGGTGTTGTCGTTGATGGCGGCGGCGAGCGCCGCGGTGTCCGTGAGGTCGACGGTGCGGATGACCACTCCCCAGCGGACGTACTCATTCTGCAGGAGCCGGAAGGTCCCGCCGTAGACGTCGCGGGGCAGGATGACCTCGTCGCCGGGACGAAGCAGAGAAGAGAACACGGCTACCTCGGCCGAGGTTCCCGAATTGACGGCCGCGGCGAACGACGCTCCCTCCAATTCGCACAGAGCCTGTTCGAGGTCGCTGCGGTTCGGCGTGCCCGTGCGCGCGTAGTCGAAGCCGGCGCGAGTCTCTCCCGGAGTGTCCATCATGAAGGTCGAGGTCTGGAAGATCGGGGCCACGACCGAACCGGTGTGCGCCTCGGGCATGGCTCCCGAGTGCACCGATCGGGTCGAGATTCCGGCGGGTGTGGTGGGTTCGAAACGGGGTGAACTCACGGCGGATCCTTCCTTCACTGATGGGCACCGCTGCATCTGCGGTGTGATTCAGTGTGAGTGCCCCAGATGCGCTCGCGCGAACGCGCCGTCTCGGATGGTCACGTCGCGTCATATGTCGTCGACGAATGTCATTTTTCGACGTAGAAGGTCGGCATCCCTCGCCGAGGCGGTCCGCCGACTCGTACGCACGCGACGTGACCGTCGTTCGTTCCCACCGCGGCAGCTCTCTGTGACGATCGAGCAGTCCCACTGCCGGTCGCCGGTCACCCAGCCAGGAGCTCCCGCCGGTCGGACCCTGCCGCCACGGCGTCGAGGATCGCCCCGGCAATGCGCTCGTTGTCAGCGAACACGGGGGCGCCAGTCTGCGGTCGGCTGAAGGCCTCGGCCGTCGATCCGGAGACCGCGGGGCCCAGCAGGAACAGATCGCCTTGTGCCCGACCATGTGCGTCGAGCGCGCGACCGGCACCGTCGGTGCGCAGCTTCGCGTGAGCCGCGGTCTCGAGCAGCAGTCGGCCGTCCGCCCGCAGTGTTTCGAGGACCGGATCGGCTGCCTTCTCCGCACTCTGCCGAGCCAGGCGGGCATCGACGAGATGAGTGAAGGTCTTCGCCTCCGGGTGAGCGGTGGAGCGGGCGGTGAAACCGGCAGCATCGGCGTCGATGCTCAACCCGGGACCGAGGAACCGAACGAGACCGGCTTCGTGGAGAGCGAGGATCTGTCTGACTCTCTTCGGCGGCGGGCCGCTGCCGATGAACGAGAACAGGGAATGGAAGCTGCCTTCGACGAACTCCGTGCGATCGCCATTGCTGACTCGACCGTCGCGGACGAGCATCCTGATCTGCACATATGCCTTGACCAGAGCGGTGAAGACGGCGAGGTCGGCAGAGTGGTGCACATCGGCACTGCGCTTGAGTTGCCCGGAGATGTGATCGCGCACGCTCGCCTCTGCAGAAGAGAGATCATCGCAGCGCAGATCGGCCAGCGGACGGTCGATGCGGTCCAGGTCGAACAGGTCGGCCTCGTCTGTGATGACGTCGCGGGCGGCCTCGGCGATGGTCTCGAAGACGGCGCCGGTGGTGGCTTCTGCCCCGTTCTCGCCGATGCGGCCTGAACGGACCCGCTCGGCGGTTGCGTCGATGCGCTCGAGCAGTTCGGGAGCGTCGATGCCGCGCTTCCACAGCACGTGTTCGTAGTGGGCATAGGTGAGTTCGAGTTCGAACAGCGGACCGAGCACTTCATCGAAGTCGATGAACCGGGAACTCTCGCCGAGGCGGTGCCCACTTCCGCGACGGCCCCCTCCCACGCCGCCGGTTCTCTCAGCCACGCGGTCCAAGTACCGCAGTGCCACGGCCGGTGCGCCGGGGACATCGGCCTGACTGTAGCCGAGCTTCGGACTGTAGGAGACCCCGCGGGAGGATCCCACCCACAGCACCGGTTCGGTGCCGGAGGGCCGGTAGCGAAGCCGTTCTCCGTCGTCGACGAACTCGCCGCCGCGACCCTCGGTGACCATGACCATGAAGTCGAGGAACGCGAGTCCGAAACCTCGGGTGAGCACCTCAGCGCCGGCAGGGATGCCGCTGAAGTCGAGGTCGGCCGTGTATCCGGGAGCCTGGTAGTACAGGTCATGTCCCGCCGAGGCGGCAGCGCGGTCGGCCAGGATCGCATCCTGCTCGGCGGTGTGCATATCGAGATGCCCCTGAGCCGAGACCAGGACGTCGGTGGCGATCTCCGCCCCGGCGGAGGTGGTGACCACGAAGCCGCGGTCGCCTTCGCCGCGGCGCACCGCCTCGGCGCGGGCACGGTGCATGTGCACCTCGGCGCCGAGCCGGTCGAGAGCGAGCTCGAAGGCAGCCGACAGGTAGTGACCCTGGACACGGCGGCTGGCGAACGATTGGGAGTCGAGCACTGCCGCCTCGGCGCCGAGGCCCACCTGCGTCAGGCGATCTCGACCGGGCCCGTGGATCCACTCGTGCAGGGTCGGACCCATGATGCCGGGATTGTCGAGCAGGCAGGTCTCGTCCGGGAAGATCGTGATGTCCTCGGTGCGCGAGTTCATCCACAGGTGCGGCGACTGCTCGGTCCGCCAGATTCGCCCGGCTCCGGCCGGGTACGGGTCGACGAGGTGGATGCGCAGGCCTGCCCCGGCGTTCGAGGTCGCGGCGATCGCGAGCAGAATGCCCAGGGTCTTCGGCCCGGCCCCGATGAAGGTGAGGTCGGCGCGGTGCCCGCCCGAATCGGATGCCGTCGACGCATCACCGCCGGTCGTGAGGTCCGCCGCAGCCGACGTCTTACGCATCGGCATAGAGGCTCACGGCCGGGGCGAGTCCGAGGCGGCCGCGCAGATCGCTCGCGTCGCTGCCGCCGCCCAGTGCCGCGACGACCTCAGGGGTGTCCCGCAGTCCCGCCGCGTGCAGGGCGGGGAGGATCTCGGAGACCAGTCGGACGCTGAAGTCGAGTTGATTCTCAGCTGACGCGGTCAGCAGCACTCCCGAGGCCCCGCGTTCGACGAGGATGCGCACGGAGCCGACGAGCTCGGCCACCTCGGCGCGGTTCGTCGGTGCCGGCAGGACGGTGAGCACCGGCACCCCGGGGTCGAGTTCGGTGCGCAGATCCTCGAGCGAGACGGTGCCGGCGGCCTCGTCGACGAGGACGACGTCAGCGGCGGCGCGGGCCGCCTCGTTGCCGGCCTCCGCACGGACGATGATCGGCGGGTGGCCCTGCGGCGGGCGCGGCGTGATCGAGGGGCCGAGCACCGAGTAGTCGACTCCCGTCGAGTCCTGGACCTGCGCTTCGATGTAGTGGAGGCGGTCGCGATCGATGTACCGGTCGGTGGCCTCGTCGCGGATGATCGCGTCGTCGTCCCAGGAGTCCCAGAGTCGGCGGATGACGTCGATGACGGATGCGGCCTCGGCCCAGGCAGCGGGTGCCGGGGCGGGGCCGCGTCGACCGAAGAGGGCCGCCTCGGCGGGGGTGGATGAGATGCCCACGGCGAGTCCGGCACGGGCCCGAGCCGCATAGTCGAGCGTCGCCGAGGCGGTCGCGAGGTGGAAGGGCTCGAGATGGGTGGCGCGGACCTCGGGGACGATCCCGAGCCTGCTGGTCAGCGGGCCGAGCCAGGAGGCGAACTCGAGCGCGTCGTACCCGGTGAAGTCATCGGGGACGAGGGCGAAGTCCGCATGTCCGTCAAGGGTCTTCGCGGTCGCCGGGCCGGAGATCGGATCGGGGTTCAGCGTGGTGGCGATGATGACGCTCATGAGGGATTCCGTTCGGTCGTGATCGGGGTGGTGATGAGGGATTCGGCGGCGGCCGCCTCGGCGTGGGTGCACGACCGTGCACGGACGGTCAGTTCGGAGTCGAACTGGTCGATCGCGTCGATGACATCGCGTTCGACGGACTCATCGATGCTCGGCGGGGTCGTGTCCGTGGCCGGGAGGATGTTGCTCGAGACGACGAAGCGTCCGCGGCCGATCGAGCTCGCCCCGAGGGTCGCCAGCAGCGGTTTGAGGCCGTAGTCGAGGGCGAGGACGTGGGCGGCGGATCCGCCGGTGAGCAACGGCAGAACGGGTTTGCCGTGCAGGGCGTCCATCGGCAGCAGGTCGATGAAGACCTTGAGCAGTCCGGTGTACGTGGCCTTGAAGACCGGGGATCCGACGACCACGGCATCGGCCGCGGCGACCGTGTCCCGCGCCGAGGCGATGAGACCGTCGCTCGAATCCCCCGTCAGGAGGGGGCCGGCGGGCAGGTGGCGGAGTTTGATGAACTCCGTACGGTGGCCGTACTGGCCGAGCCTGCGGGCGATGAATTCGAGCAGTGCCTCGGTCTTCGAGTTCTCCGAGGGGCTGGCCGAGAGCAGGACGACACGCGACATGTCAGCCCACCTCCTTGAGTTCGCGGGTCGGAGCGTCGGGGGTGCCGGCGACACCGATCTCTGTGGTGTCGGTTTCCGCGGCGGCGGTGCTGCGGGCTTCGCGGCGGGCCTCGGCCCAGTCGACGGCGGTGCGGGCGGCGGGCAGTCCGGTGTTCTCGCGCAGGGACCCGCCCGGATACTCGGTGCGGTAGACGCCGAGTTCCTGGAGTTCGGGCACGACCTTCTCAACGACCTCGTCGAGTCCGCCGGGGGTGAGGTGGGGGACGAGGATGAAGCCGTCGGCGGCCTTCGTGCGGACCGCCTCGGCGAGGTCGGTCGCGACCTGGTGCGGGGTGCCGACGTAGGAGTGACGGGTCGAGACCCGGATGACGAGTTCTCGGGCGGTGAGGTTCTCGGCCTCGGCGATCTGCCGCCAGGAGGCGATCGTGGCTTCCGCGTTCTTGATGTGCTTGACCCGGCCCTGCGAGATCGATTCGCCGGCCGGCGGCACATCGGGCAGAGGTCCGTTCGGGTCGAAGGCGGAGAGGTCGCGGTCCCAGACGCGTTCAAGGAAGGCGATAGCACCGGCCTCGCTGACCTGCTGGGCGGCGACCTCGCGGGAGCGTTCGGCCGCCTCGGCGGGGGTGTCGCCGAGGATGACGGAGACTCCCGGGTAGATCTTCAGGGAGTCTTCGGTTCGGCCGTAGCGGGCCAGCCGGGATTTCACGTCCGCGTAGAACTTCCGTCCGGATTCGGGGTCGGAGTGGCGGGTGAAGATGACGTCGGCCGAGCCGACGGCGAAGTCACGGCCGGAGTCCGAGTCCCCCGCCTGGAAGACGACGGGGTGACCGCCGGGCAGGGCGCCGGCGGGGAAGCGTCCGGCGATGTCGAAGAAGTCGCTGGCATGCGTGCACGACCCGTCACCGGCGGCGGTGTCCCAGAGTCTCCGAGCCACGTCGATGAAGTCCTCGGCGCGGCGGTAGCGGTCGGCGTAGTCGAGGTAGCCGCCGCGGCGGAAGTTCTCGCCTGTGAAGGCGTTGGAGGTCGTGACGACGTTCCAGGCGGCGCGACCGTTCGAGAGGTGGTCGATCGTCGCGAGCCGGCGGGCGATGTCGAAGGGTTCGTTGAACGTCGAGCTCAGAGTTCCGGCCAGGCCGATGCGCTTGGTCACGGCGGCGAGCGCGGACAGTACGGCCGTGGTGTTCGGACGACCGACGACGTCGAGGTCGAAGATCTTTCCCTGGTGTTCGCGCAGGCGCAGGCCTTCGGCGAGGAAGAAGAAGTCGAAGAATCCGGCCTCGGCGGTCTGTGCGAGGTGAGCGAAGGAGTCGAATTCGATGTGGCTGCCCGAGGCAGGATCGGACCATACGGTCGTGTTGTTCACGCCCGGGAAGTGCGCGGCGAGGTGGACCTGCCGCGGCTGGCCGGGGATGCTGCTGTCGAATTCAGGCATGGGATGCTCCTGTCAGTTCGGTGGGGTTCGGGGTCAGCGATACGTCGCCGGTGTCGGTGGACGTCGCGCGCAGGTCGGTGTCGGTGGTCTCTGTCGAAGTCGCGCGCTCGGCCGTGCGCACGGCGGAGTCGTCGAAGCACGGCACTGCGTCGATGAGCGCCCGCGTGTAGTCGTCACGGCTCTCGTGCAGCACACGAGCAGTCGGCCCGGATTCGACGACACGTCCGTCCTTCATCACGATCACCTCGTCGGCGATCTGCTCGATGACGGCGAGGTCATGGGAGATGAAGAGGTAGGCGACGCCGAGGCGATCCTGCAGGTCGACGAGCAGCTGGAGGATCTGCGCCTGCACGCCGACGTCGAGTGCGGAGACGGGTTCGTCGAGGATGATCACCTCGGGGTCGACGGCCAGCGCACGGGCGATCGCGAGCCGCTGCCGCTGCCCTCCGGAGAGCTCCCGCGGCGTGCGGGTGAGCAGGCTGTGATCGAGGGCGACGGAGTCGAGCAGCTCCCGCACGCGTCCCGGCCGGTCGGCTCGGGTGCCGATGCGGTGGCCGCGCAGCGGTTCGGTGAGAATCCGCTCGACCGTGTAGTGCGGGTCGAGAGCCGCGCTCGAGTCCTGGTGGACGTACCGGATGCGCCGTCCGAGGTCCTTCCGTCCGTAATCGGTGACGGGCTTTCCGTGGAGGGTGATCTGGCCGGAATCCGCTCGGTCGGCACCGAGCAGGATCCTCGCCGAGGTGGTCTTCCCCGACCCGGATTCGCCGACGATTCCCACGGTCGCCCCGGCCCGCAGTGAGATGTCGAGACCGTCGACGGCGGGACGATCCCCGCCGAAGTTCCGCACGATGCCGCGGCCGGACAGGACCGCCTCGGCGCCGGTGTGGGTCTCGGTGGCGCCAGCGTCGGTGCTCGGCCGCAGTCTCCCCCACCCGAGGTGCGGGGCCGCGGCGAGGAGCGACTGCGTATAGGCATGCTGGGGGTCGGCGAGGACGGCTTCGGTGGGCCCGGTTTCGACGATGCGGCCGGCCTGCATGACCAGCAGCTTTGCGGCGCGTTCCTTCGCGACGCCGAGGTCGTGGGTGATGAGCACGAGCGCGGTCTGCGAACCGGCGACGAGGCCGCCCAGCACGTCGAGGACCTGTTTGGCCACGGTCGCGTCGAGCGCCGAGGTGGGTTCGTCGGCGATGATGAGCGCCGGCCGGGCGGCGATCGCATTGGCGATGAGCACGCGCTGCCGCTGCCCGCCGGAGAGTTCGTGCGGGTA
This sequence comes from Brevibacterium sp. OS20, assembly GCF_056837565.1. Taxonomy (NCBI): domain Bacteria; kingdom Bacillati; phylum Actinomycetota; class Actinomycetes; order Micrococcales; family Brevibacteriaceae; genus Brevibacterium; species Brevibacterium sp. OS20. The sequence continues at coordinate 3,655,979 of NZ_CM166367.1, forward strand.
CCGTCGCCCGTGGGTCTGCGGGTCGAGTCCCACGGCGGTGAGAACCTCGGCGATACGGGGTCTGATCTGCGGTTTCGCATAACCGTTGACGGTCAGGGTCTCGGCCAGGGCGGAGGCGATCGTACGCACCGGGTTGAGCCCGGCGCCCGCGTCCTGCGGCACGTACGCGATTCCCGTACCGAGGATCCGCTGCCAGGTGCGCGGCTTCGCCGAGGTGAGGTCCTCGCCGAGGTGGCTGTGCGTGTGCGCGTGAACCTTCGTCCCAGCCGGGAGGAGTCCGGTCAGGGCCGCTGCCGTCGTGGATTTGCCGGATCCGGATTCGCCGACGATCGCGAGCGTGTCACCGGGGGCGAGACTGAGGTCGATGTCCGCGATCGCCGGGGTGGGAGCACCGGGGTAGGTGACGCTCAGTCCCGCAACCTCGAGGACCTCAGGGTCCTGAGGCGACAGGGTCGACCGGGCCCGGATCGGTGTCGGCTGGGCCTCGGTGGTCTCCAGACCGGCATCGTCGAGGAGTTCGGTGCCGGCACCGGCTGCGGGCCAGGCGAGGAGATCGGTGTTGATCATCGGAATTCCTTCTCGGAGTTGACGGCGTGGGAGAGACGGTTGGCCGCGAGCACTACCGCCGCGACGACGAGTCCGGGGAAGGTCGTCATCCACCAGGCTGCGGCGAGGAAGTCGCGGCCCTCGGAGACGAGCAGACCCCATTCGGGCTGCGGCGGCGGGGCGCCGAAGCCGAGGAAGCTCAGTGCGGAGACGGCGAGCACAGCGGACCCGAACTCGAGTGCGAGCAGCGCCCCGATCGGGCCTCTGACCTGGGGCAGGATGTGCCGGGCTAGGACCGATGCGGCCGAAAGTCCGTCGGCGCGGGCGGCGCGGACGAATTCGGTCGAGCGCCACCGGATCACCTCGGCGCGGGTCAGCCGGGCGAACGAGGGCACGGCCGCCACGCCGACGGCCACGGCGACGTTGAGGGTGCCGAAGCCGAGCGCGGTGATCACTGCCATCGACAGCAGCAGGCCGGGCACGGCCTGGAGGACATCGACGGTGCGCATGAAGATCGCGTCGAGCACCCCGGTGAAGAAGCCGGCGAGGAGGCCGATGAGGACGCCCGCGCCGACCCCGATGAGCACGGCGGCGAGGCTGGCCGACAGGGTCTGCGCGGACCCGTGGATGGTGCGGGCGAAGACGTCGCGGCCGAGCTGATCGGTGCCGAAGACGTGCTCGGCACTGGGTGCCAGGAGGCGGTCGGTCGGGTTGCCGGTGAGCGGATCGACGCTGGTGAGCAGGGTCGGCCAGACGGCGGCGAGTGCGGCGAGTCCGAGGACGATGATCGCGATGACTTCGACGATCCCGATGCGGGTGGAACCCACCGCCGAGGTGAGTCGACGCAGCCGACCGGGCGTGCCGCCGCCGGGGACCCGGTCCTCGTGGGGCCGGTCTGCACCGGGCCCGGTCGGTGCGATCTGATCGTTCTTCTGCAGTTCGGTGACCAGACTCATGAGCGCCCTCCTTCGGTCGTCGTCGATGCGGACTCTGCCGTCGAGCCCGCCGGGTTCACACCGGCGGTGGCGTTCTCACGGTCGGCCGCCTCGGCGAGGGTGTGCCCAGTCGTCGATTCGAACTTCCGACGAGCGGCCCGCAGCCGCGGATCGAGCAGCGGGTACAGGAGGTCGGTGATGAGGTTGACGAGGACGAACACTGCAGCGGCGAAGAGGACGATGCCCTGGACGAGCGGAATGTCCTGCCCGGTCACAGCGGTCTGTGCGAGGCGGCCGAGGCCCTGGCGGGAGAACACGTTCTCCACGACGACGGACCCGGCGAGCGCCTGTCCGAAGAGCACCCCGCCCATCGTCAGCGCCGGCAGCAGCGCGACGGGCAGCGCCTGGCGCAGCAGCAGCCGCAGGCGGGTGTATCCGGAGGCGTGGAAGGTCGTGACGAAGGGTTGGATCCACGCGTTCTGCAGCGAGCGGAAGAGCACCTGGGCGATGATCGCCGACAGCGGGATCGCCAGGGTCACGGCCGGCAGCACGATCGCGGCCGGGGAACCGGTGCCCACTGCAGGGAAGAGCGGGAAGCGGAAGGAGAAGACCTGCAGCAGCATCAGCCCGACCCAGAACGTCGGCAACGCCACTCCCAGTCCCGGCAGAGCCGCGAGGGTGTCGCGCAGCCACGGGCGGCGGGTCAGGGTCGCGGCAACCGCGATGACGATCCCCACCGCCAACGCGAGACCTAAGGCCAACGCGGCGAGTGCGAGCGTCGGGGGCAGGGCGGCGGCGATCGCCTCGGTGACGGGGGTGCCGGCCTGGATCGAGGTGCCGAAGTCAAGGCGGACGACGGCCAGGAGGGCGAGCAGGTACTGGATGGGCAACGGCTGGTCGAGGTTGAACTCGGCACGAAGCCTGGCCACCTCGGCGGGGTCGAAGCTCTGCAGCTCTCCCCCGGCGCCGAGCATCGTGATGACCGGATCGCCGGGCAGCCAATAGAGGAGGAAGAAGCTGAAGGTGAACGCGATCCACAGGACGAGCAGTCCTTGGGCCAGCCGGGAGGCCAGGTAGCGCAGGCTCATCACCGCTCACCGTCCAGCCAGGTGTCATAGAGCTGGAAGCGCGAGGAGGCCTCGTACTTGAAGTCGTGGACATTCTTGCCGGTGCCGATCACTCCGGAGAGTTCGACGATCGGAATCGAGTAGCCTTCGTCGATGAGGATCTTCGCGGCCTTCGTGAAGTCCGCCGTGCGTTCCTTCTCGTCGAGCGTCGAGGTCGTGCGGGCGAGGATGTCGTCGAGCTTCTCCTTCTTCTTCCTCGCGTTGCCGTTCTGTTCGTCGACGCCGAAGTAGTTGCGCAGAACATCGCCGTCGGCACGGGTGAGGTTGCCGAAGGTCAGTTCTTCCTTGCCCTCGGCCTGCTGGGCGGTCACCTCGGCAGTGGTCTTCTTCTCGAGTTTGAGGTCGAAGCCGATCTCTCGCAGCTGCTGCTGGACGAGCTCGAGGAATGGGGCGTCCTGCCAGTAGGTCAGCGTCGTCGACAGCTTCTTGCCGTTCTTGACCCTGATGCCGTCGTCGCCGGGCTTCCAGCCGGCATCGTCGAGGAGTCTCTTCGCCCCGTCCGGGTCGTAGGCGAGCAGATCGGAGAGGTCTTCGTACTCAGGGGTCGACTTCGCCAGCACCGAGGTGGCCGGAGCCTGGTGCTGCGAGATCACGCTCTGCAGCTGGTCGCGGTCGATGCCCTTGACGAGCGCCTGACGCACCGACTTGTCCTTGGCGATGTTCCCGGTGAGCTTGGGCACGAGGTTGTAGACGACGCCCGGGTTCGGTCGGGAGGCGATGCCCAGTCCCTGCGCCTCGAGGGTTTTCTCGTCCTGGGATTGGACGGAGAAGTCGACATCTACCTGTCCCGACAGCAGTGAACCGTTGCGCACCGAGGCCTCGGGGACGATGGAGAATTCGATGCCGTCGAGGTGGGCCGGCCCTTCGTGCTCGGCGATCGATGACGGCCAGTCGTAGTCGTCGAACCGGGCGAGCTCGATCGACTTGTTGTGTTCGAAGGACTTCACCTGGAACGGGCCGGTGCCGACGATGTCTCCGGTGCAGCGTTCCTCGGGGGACTTCGCGAGTGTGTCGGAGGAGTAGAAGCCCAGCGACATCGTCGACGTCGCCTGGAGGAACTGGGCGTTGGACTTGTCGAAGGTGAATGTCACGGTCTGCTTGTCGGGGGTCTCGATCGACTTCAGCCCGTCGAGGTAGGTCTGCCCCAGGGAAGCCTTCGCGCCGAGATCCTGGATCGCTTCGAAGTTCTCCTTCACCGAGGCGGAGGTGAAGTCCGTGCCGTCCTGGAACTTCACCCCGTCGCGGAGGTGGAAGGTGAAGGTCTTCGCATCATCGGAGACATCCCAGCTCTCGGCGAGCCACGGCTTGATCTCCTGGGTCTCCGGATCCTGATCGGTGAGCGAGTCCGTGATCTGACGAGTGACATTGAGGGTGACGTTCGTGCCCTGCTGCTGTCCGTCGAGGCAGGTCGGATCGACGTCGTAGGCGATCTTCAGAGTTCCGCCGTCCTGAGGTGTGGCATCTTCGTCCTCGGCCTGTGCCGATCCGGAGCACCCGGCGAGGAGGAGGGAACCTGCTGCGAGCACGGCGAGAGCGAAGTGAGAGCGGCGCTGCGGCGAGCGGGTCGGAGCGGCGGGAGAGCTGATGGTGGTCATGGGTGTCCTGGGTGGTGTCAGTGGTGGATGTGAATCAGAGGTGATTGCGAAGGTGTCGGCGCGAGTTGCGACGATCACGGGCCGACCATTCGGCAGTGATTGCTCAACATATCGCCGGAAAGATCAAGCGCTTTCTGTTCGGCGCCCCAGAATCACGCGAGAACGCGGAGCGTCCGGCGGGGCGAGGCGAGCGAGGCCCGACAGCCTCCGCCGCAGAAAAGCCCGGGCGCCCGGAATCGGCGGTAAATCAGCCGTTGACGAGCCGGAACATCGGCATGGGCAAGCAACAGTCAAGAGCTTCGAACCGTGCGGACAGCGCCCAGGTCTGCGAATTCTTGAAAGCGATCATCATGCCCTCTGCTGAAGTGATGTCGTGGAATGTTGACGATCAACACCGTATCAGTAAACTCAATTGCTCAACAATAGTTGAGTATGATCGTCGTCATCATTCGTCACAGAACTTTCAGCCGCCCTCTTCCCATAGGCCGCCCCAGGGTGTAATACTTAGCCTCATGGTTAAGTATTCGGATGAGCTCGATGCGATGTTCTCGGCATTGGCCGACCCCACTCGCCGCAGCGTGATCGCGCGTCTCGGGCGGGGACCGGCCAGCGTCGGAGAGCTTGCCGAGCCGTTGTCGATCTCGCTGCCGTCGTTCATGAAACATGTGCGCAGCCTCGAATCGTGCGGCCTCATCCGGACCGAGAAGTCCGGGCGCGTGCGCACCTGTGTGCTCAACCAGGATCGGTTCCATCTGCTCTCGGGTTGGCTCGAGGAACAGCGGCGCATCTGGGAACGCGCCACCGACCGGCTCGAACAGTTCGTCACCACGGGTTCCGTCGACTCCGACGGGCCCACCCCGACCAAGGAGGAATCATGACCACTCAGCTCTCTCGCACCCGCAATCAGAATCCAGACCTCGACCTCAGCATCCAGCGGATCATCCGCGCCCCGAAGCAGGCGATCTGGGATGCTTGGACCACGCCGGATCAGCTGGCCCAATGGTGGATTCCGGCACCGCTGAGTCTGCGCGTGGATTCGCTCGAGCTCGCTCCGGGCGGTGCCTTCGTCACCCGGATGAGCGAGGACGGCACCGAATGGCATCCGCATGTCGATGCGGTGTTCCTCGTCATCGAGGAAGGCAGCCGCCTCGTGTTCACGAACGCCGTCAGCAGCTCCTGGCACCCTTCGCTGCCGGACCCGGTGGCGATGACCACCGAGATCATCCTCGGCGATCATCCCGACGGCACCGACTACCGCGCCATCGTGCGGCACGGCAGCCCGGAGCAGCGCGCCCGGCATGAAGAACTCGGGTTCTTCGACGGCTGGGGCACTGTCACCGACCAGCTGGCTGCCGCAGTGGAGTGAGCCCGGCCGACAGGACGAGCGAACCCATCAGCAGGCCGGCCGCCACGACCGTCCAGATCATCGGCGCGATTCCGACGAGGAGGGCGATCGCAATGCCCATCGTGGCCGCTCCGACAGCGACAATGGCGCGCGCCCGCGAGCTGAATGCCTGGACCGGGAAACCCTGCGGAAGGACAGCACGGACAAGCGCTGAGAGGCTGCGACCGACTGCGGCCAGTCGCTGTTCGGAGGGGAACGGGATCCGCTCCGCGGCCATGGCGACCAGCGCGGAGAGTCCCATGACTGCAAGCAGCCACGGCAGACGCGTCGCCCACCACCATCCCGACTCGATCTCGGGAAGGATGAACTCGGCGACGGTGCCGGTCGGCAGGTCGAGCAGAATCCCCGTCGGGAAGCCGACGACTGTCTGCGCCAGCCATCCGAGAGCGCCGATGAGGACGATGACGACGCTCATATGCCACAGGTAGACCTGCATTCCGTAGGAATTGCCCCAGGCGATGACCCGCGCCCAGAACTGGGCGGTCAGAATTCGGGAGGAGGGGGCCGCCTCGGCGAGGGCTGCGGGGGCTTCTCTTGGAACCATCGTCGACTCTGCGGACAGCCGATCGACGTTGAGCGCCTGATTCAGCCGGGCATGGAACAGATGCAGCACACAGAGCTGCGCGACGCCGAGCAGGACGAGGGCGCCGGTCGGCGGATTGAGGTTGACGAGCATATTCGGGCTGTACACCCCGGCTGCCACGAGTCCGCCGAGGAGACCCAGAGCGGCCGCAAGCGCCGACCACACCACGGGACGGCTGATCGGGCGGTCGGAGGCCTCGGCGAAGAAGAACCCGAGCTGTTGGATCAGCGGCCAGACGACGACGAAGTTGAGATAGCCGAGGCCGGCAATCCCTGTCGTTCCGGAGAGAACGTCGACGGCGATGACGGCACCGGCGAGGACTGCCAGGGACCGCCTCGGCGCTCTTTCATGGAAATGGACCGCTACCGGCACCAGCGAGGACAGGCCGAGATAGACGGCGAGGAACCACAGCGGCTGGCCGATGCGGCGGCTCGCCTCGGCGATGAGTTCGGAGGAAACGCCCATGTCAGCGGCCGCGGACAGTCCGATTCCGGCAATGACGACGAGGACAGCTGTGGGTACGGCGAGGCGGCGCAGTCGGGCGCGCAGATAGTCGGTCCAAGTTCCGCCTCGAGCACGGGTGCGCCGCCATCCGGTGATGCCCGCGTATCCCCCGATGATGAAGAACAGGGGCATGACCTGGAAGAACCAGGACGCTGCGGCGAATCCGGCGGTCGTCGACAGCGCGACCGTCGGCGCCACTGTGCCGTCGGAACCGAGCACGGCCGCGCTCATCATCGAGTGGAGGATGACCACGACGACGAGGCAGCCGAACCGGATGAGGTCGATGGCCTGGTCGCGGTGGGGTGTGGCGGCGGTGTGGGTTTCGCGAGCCCGAGGTTCGGCGGGCGGGGCGACCGCGCTCTCGGGGGTTCGGACGACCTCGGTGCCGGCGGGCAGGGCCGGGTCGTTGAGCATGAGTGTCATGGCAGTTCCTTGTCAGAGTCGTTCAGTACCGATCACAGGGAATCGGGGCGATGACACCGAAGTTAGGAACCGCGTCTGCCTCGGCACATCACGCCGGAGAGCCCACCTCTCCCCCGCCGACCGATACTTCCGAGGGATACCTTCGACCGGTCACCTCATACTCGCCGCGGCCGATCGTGTGAGAATGGCGATGAGCACGCACGACCACGCGGCCGCCTCGCTCGGCTACAGACGCCGAGCCCGGGCCGCCGATAATAGGAGAGAACCGTGACGATCGCCTTCGCGAAGACCTCACTGCCCATCATCGGTGCACCCATGGCCGGTGGGACGACGACGCCCGAACTCACCGAGGCTGTCGCCCGGGCCGGCGGATTCCCCTTCGTCGCCGGCGGGTATCTCACCGCCGAGGCTCTCGCCCCTCTTATCACACGGATGCGCGAGACGACCTCGAACTTCGGCGTCAACCTCTTCGCTCCGAATCCCGTCCCTGTCGATCGCGAGGCTTTCGACGGGTTCGTCAGTGCGCTCGAACCGGCCGCTGCCGCTCGCGGTATCACGCTCGATCCCGAACCGGTCGAGGATGACGACAACTTCGACGACAAGCTCGACTGGCTCACCGAGCACCCCGTTCCTCTGGTCTCGCTGACCTTCAATCTGCCCACCGCCGAGGCGGTCGACCGCCTCCACGCCGTCGGCACTCAGGTCGTCGCCACGGTGACCTCGGTTGCTGAGGCCCGTGCGGCCGCCGAAGTCGGGGTCGACGGGCTCATCGTCCAAGGTCCGCACGCCGGCGGACATTCGGGTACGGCCGATCCGACGCGGACCATCGAGGACCGCGCGACCGTCGATCTCGTCCGTGACATCCTCGCCGAGGTGGACCTGCCCGTGGCAGCCGGCGGCGGAGTCGACGGTGAGGCCATGGTGGGAGAGCTCCTCGGTGCGGGGGCGAGCTCAGTCGTCGTCGGCACCCTGCTTCTGCGCTCCGACGAGGCAGGAACGGCACCCACTCATCGGGCTGCACTGGCCGCCGACGAGTTCACGGACACCCAGCTGACCAGGGCGTTCACCGGACGCCCCGCGCGTGCGCTGGTCAATGACTTCGTGCGGACGTTCGACCCGATCGCCGTCGACGCCTATCCGGCCGTGCACCATCTGACGAAGGAGTTCCGCGCCGCGGCGAAGAAGGCCGATGACCCGCACGGCCTGCACCTGTGGGCCGGAACCGGATACCGCAGCGCCCAGGACGGATCCGCAGAGACCATCGTCAAGGACCTCGGAGCCGGCTTCGCCCGCGAGTAGTCGGCGAGCCGGCGTCCCCCGCAGACGCGCCTCTCCGAACCGCGCCGCTCAGTTCCCGGCGACGACCAACCCGGACTCGTAGGCGGCAACGACGATCTGGGTGCGGTCGCGCAACCCGAGCTTCGACAGGATCCTCGAGACGTGGGTCTTCACGGTCTGTTCGGCGAGGTACAGCTGTTCGGCCACCTCGGCGTTGGCGTGCCCCTTCGCCACCAGGGTCATCACGTCGATCTCCCGGTCGGTGAGCTGACCGAGCACCGCGGTGTCCTTGGCCACGGTGGGCCCGGCGACGTATTCGGCGATGAGGCGGCGGGTCACCGAGGGCGCGAGCAGCGATTCCCCACCGGCAACGACCCGGACAGCGGTGATCATGTCTTCGGCGGTGGCGTCCTTGAGGAGGAATCCGCTCGCACCGGCGCGGAGCGCGGAGAACACGTATTCGTCGGCGTCGAACGTGGTGAGCATGATGACTCGCGGGTGGTCCCCGGGCATGTTGAAGATCGCTCGGGTGGCGTCGAGCCCGTTGAGCGTCGGCATCCGAATGTCCATGAGGATGACATCGGGGCTCGTACGGCGGACGAGGTCGACGACGGCGGACCCGTCATCGGCGCTGCCGACGACCTGCATGTCCGACTGCGCGTCGAGCAGCGCCCCGAACCCCTGCCGCACCATCGCCTGATCGTCGACGATGGCGACCCTGATCGTCGTCTCCGACGGAGGCGGCACACTCGCCGAGGCGGCTCCTCCGTCCCCGTTCCCCGCGTCCTCAATTCCCGGCATGGTCCAAACCTACCGGACAGCGGGGTCGCAGAACCCGCGCAATCCCCGAGAATCCGCCGCTTGGGTCCGGTTTCGCGCAGATCTCATCCTCATGGGTGATACGTGCGGCGCTCATTTCACTCCAGCGTATGATGTGCCGGCGCACACCGGCTCCCTAACGTTCGAGTCATGATCATCACCGCCGTCATCCTCGCCACCGCAGCAGCGTTCTGTCTGGCCTTGGGCACCCACTTCCAACAGCATGCCGTGGCCACCATGGCTCCGGGCCTGCGCCGTCGCGCTGCCTGGGCCACCGGGCTCGGTCTCATGGGGCTGGTCACGGTGCTCAACGTCATCGCGCTCGGACTCGGCCCGGTCGCCATCGTCCAGCCCATCGGCGCGGTCTCTCTCGTCTTCGCCGTCCTCATCGGCCGGCGGTGCTTCGGGCTCCGCCTCGGTGCTCCGCTGCTCATCAGCATCGCGGTCACGCTCTTCGGGATCTTCTCCTTCGTGGCCACCTCGGCGAGGTTCGCCCACGACATCTCCGTAAACGCACAGTCGGTGACGTGGCTGCTCGCCGTGCTCATCGCCCTCACCGTCTTCGCGGGGCTGTTCTCGTTCAGCTCCGCCGGCCACATCCCCCGGGTCGTCATGACCGGGATCGTCTTCGGCACGGTCGCCGCGGCCACGCACGTCCTCGCCCGATCCGTCGTCATGTCGGGACTGCCCGGACTCGATACGTTCGGTCTGCGCTGGTGGGCGCTGTTGGGCGCGGTCGGCCTGGCCTCGGCGGCGGGGTTCTGGCTCGTCCAGACTGCGTACGCCTGCGGCCCCGCCGAGACCGTGCTGGCCGGCCTCACCGTCATCGATCCGATCGTCGCCGTCATCATCGGTGCCGCATTCTTCGGCGAGTACACGGGCCTGACTCCGCCGGCCACTCTCGGTCTGCTCGTCTCCGCAGCCATCGGCATCGGCGGAGTGTGGATGCTCTCGCGCTTCCACCCGAAGGTCCTCGAATCCCGCAAGACCGCTCGCACTGAGACTGCGGTCGGCACCGCGCAGACGTCCTCGCACACAGCACAGGAAGGAATCACGCTGTGAACCACTCCCCCGTTCTCACCTCCCCCGCACCCGCCGACGCGTACGCTGGAGACGTGCCCCGCCCAGCAGAGCCTCCGCAGATCGGCCCGAACTCCCAGGCGGCCGCAGGTTCTCGGACCGCGACCGCGCCGAGTTCGTGGTGGGCCAGAGTGTGGCACAATCTCGGTCGCGATGCCGGCCTCGTCGCCCCGAGCCTGCTCATCTCCCTTATCGCGTTCCCGGTGCTCATCGCCCTGTTCTCCGTCTCGATCGCCACTGTCATCGTCTGGGTCGGCGTGCTCCTCCTGCCGCTGACACTCACCGTCGCCCGCGCGTTCGGTAATCTCTCCCGGGCCCGTGCTCGTGCGTGGGGTGCCCCCATCGCCGAGGCGGCTCCCCGTCCCCGTGGACGCGGACTCCGCTGGTGGTTGGCTCCGCTGTCCGATGCGCGTGCGTGGTTGGATCTGCTCTTCGAGGCAGTGTTCGCACTGCCGATCCGGCTCTTCACGTTCTCGATCTCCCTGGCCTGGTTCGCAGGCGGTCTTGGCGGGATCACGTTCTTCGTCTGGGGCAGGTTTCTCCCCGAAGACGAAGGCGATACCGTCGACTGGGTGGTCGCCTGGGTGACGAACTCCCCGGTCACTGACCTCGGGTTCTCCGCCGAGGCGACGTTCCAATTCGTCACGGGCATCGTCCTGCTGCTGACTTTCCCCTTCATCCTCCACGCCATGGCACTGCTCGAGATCGTCTCGATCCGCGCTGCCGGGTCGACTGATGGGGCAGCTGTCTCCGCGCAGGCGACTCGCTCAGAGCGGTCGGCTCATCCGGCGCAGTCGTCTGCACTGTCGGCCATCGCCGGGAGTCAGGGGTGGTTCTGGCTCATCGCAGCGTTCGTCGGGGTCGTGCTCGTCGCGGTCGCCTGGCCGGTGACCACCGTGCTCTACGGTGTCCCGACAGTCTTCGCGATGGTTCTTGCGTTCAGTCTCAGCGCCGCGCTCCTGTTGGCAGTGCGCTGGCCCATCCCGGCGATCGGCCTCGGCCTCGTCGCTCAGCTGGCAGGCATTCTGCTCACTGCGGAAGTCTCGGGAGTGGTCCGACCGTTCACGGTCACCTCGCTGCTGGCTCTCGTGTTCCTTCACCTCATCATCGGTCTGCGGCACCGCTGGATCCACCTCGTCGCACTGTGGTCGGGTAGTGCGCTCATCGGCGGGCTCGCTCTGGTCCTGCCGCATGCCGGCGAGCTGCCCGGGGCCTTGTCGAACGTCATCACCACCGCGGCCGTCGCCGCCGGTGCCGGAGTCATCGGCGTCATCGGCAACCTGCTCATCAAAGGTCGCAGGCAGCTCGAATCCGAACGCGAACTCAGCGCCGCGGAGCTGGCGAAACGGCAGGAGCTGGAAGAACGCAACCGCATCGCTCAGGAACTCCATGATGTCGTGGCGCACAGCATGTCGGTCATCAGTGTCCAGGCGACGACGGCGAAGTACCGGCTGCCCGGACTCGATGAGCGCAGCCTCGGTGAATTCGATTCGATGGCCTCATCGGCCAGGCAGGCGCTGACGGAGATGCGCGGATTGCTCGCGATCCTCCGCGGTGGCCGGGATGCCGACCTGGCGCCGCAGCCGACCGTCGACGACATTCCCGCTCTCGTCGATGTCACGCGCGGCTCCGGTGCGGTCGTCGATCTCGACTTCCCCACCGACCCCATGTCGCTGCCGCCGACGACGAGCCTCACGGCCTTCCGCGTGGTTCAGGAGAGTCTGTCGAATGCGCTGCGGCATGCCGCCGGCGCACCAGTGGCGGTCACCGTCACAGCCATCGGCTCCCGGCTCGAGATCTCCGTGCTCAACGGGGAACCCGACGGCGGGGCGGATGCGGGTGGGCACAGCCACCTCGGCGGAGGTTTCGGCATCAAAGGGATGCGCGAACGCGTCGAAGCCTTGGGCGGGAGCCTGCAGGTGGGGCCGACCCAGCACCGTGGTTTCGAGGTCAGGGCGTCGCTGCCGATGGAGTGAAGGTCCGAGGAAAGGGCTGAGGCGGCGCGGATTCGCGCCGAATCAGGCGAGCGTCGGGCGTCCGGTGCCATACTGGAAGTCCCCTCATGCTTTCCCATTCGGAAGGACTGTTTCCCCATGTCACAGCCGCCTCCTTCGCCATCTGCATCTCCGCCTTCGCCGGCGACCGCCTCGGCGTCGGATCCGAAGGCACCGAGACGATCGGTGCGGATTCTGCGGCGCACGATCGCCATCATCATCGTCGTGGCTTTCAGCCTGGCTGCGGCCGGCGGGATCATCGTCCTCCTCGGCGACATCGAGTCCGAAGCGACGTACAAAGTCATCGGCACCACGGCTCTGACCGGCGCCGTCAGTGTCGCAGCGTTCTGCGGTGCCACGCTCATCGGTCGCCGGACCCAGTGGTTCGGGATCGTCACGATCGGCATGGCTACGGTCACGATGGCGCTGAGCCTGTGGTTCCTCCGGGGCGACCCCTATGCAGATCCTGACAGCTATGAACTCGAAGAGGTCCTCTTCCAAGCCCTGTCCTCGTTCGCCCTCCTCACCGCTGTCGCCTCGATATCCGCGCTCATTCTGCTGCTGGTGCCCCGGTCCTGGGTGGTGCGGGTCGGGCTGCCGATCACGCTCGGACTGCTTGCTCTCGGCACGAGCCTGGTTCTCGTCACGATCTGGGTGGAACCGGCGTGGGAACTCGAGTGGCTGACCCGCCTCAACGGGATCGTATGGATCCTCGCCGCACTCGGGGTCGTCGTCGTGCCGCTGACTTCGCTGCTGCTCAGGACCGGGTCGAAGCCTGCGCGCGCCGACCGCGCCGGCGAGACGTCAGCCCGATCGACTCAACCGTCGTCGTCCCAGCCGTCGTCCCAACCGACGCCGGCTCTGTCGCCTTCGACGCTCGATCGCATCAACGCCGCCGCGCGGGCCAAGGGCATCACTGCAGATGAGCTCATCGATCGGCTTCTGACCGCGGAGCCTCGAACCCCTTCGGCAGACGAGAGTCGATGAAGCCTGCGACGAAGGCGCCGATGACGAGCAGGACGAGGAGCGCGATCATGCCGGCGAAGTTCGACAGCACAGGGTTTGTGAAGTCGAACAGTCCCGGCCAGATGGCGTAGACGACCACACAGCACACGCCCACGAATCCGAACACGTTGAGCGTCGCCTGGCCCGCGGACCGTGCGCGCTTCCCGCTGTGTTTTGAGGCTTCCTCTTCGGGGGTGCCGAACCCGGCGTCGGGTGTCGTCCCCGCCGCCTCGGCCCTGTCTTTGACCTCGTGGAGGACGGTGAGGACCTGGTCTTCTTCACACCCGCGCTTGCGCAGGTTCTGGGCGAGCTCGCTGTAGTAGCTCATGACAGGTTCGCTTTCGTTTCGGTGTCGGCATTCACATCGCTGTCCACCGCGGTTTCCTCGTTCTCTGGGCTGTCCCCGCGGGGACGCATCGGTTCACGGTCGGTCGGGCCGCCTCGGCGAAAGATCGATCCACCTCGGCGGAGATGATCGAGGACGACGATGATGCCGAAGACGATCGGAGCCGCTATCGACATGACGACCTCGACTGTGGGGGCGCTCGTCGCATTGAGGTCGGCACCGGCGAGCACGCCCAGACCGAACGCGAAGACGTTGTTGACGATGTGGAAGGCGATTCCGGCCTCAAGACCGCCGGTGATGATGGTCAGGGTGCCGACGATGACGGCGAAGATGCCGACGTCGATGAGTCCCGGCAGGTCGTAGACGTGGCCGACGACGAAGATCGGCACGGGGATGAACACGGCCCACGCGGGGTGGCGCAGCCATGAGCCGATGATGTTCATGGCCAGGCCGCGGAAGACGATCTCCTCGGCCGTTGCCTGGAACGGAACGAGGAGGATGATTGCGATGAGCATGGCGAGCACTTGGCTGTTCCACACGATTCCCAAGGTCAGGTTGCCCATCGACCCGTCGGAGAAGGCGACCATGACGATCGCGCAGACCATCCATACGGCCGCACCGACCAGCAGATACCGGCCGAGCTGCCCCCATCGCATGCCGCCGCAGAGCGAGATCATCGAGGAGAAAGAGCGCCGGTAGATGCATAGGGTCGCGAGCTCGGCGGCCGGCCACATGAGGATGACGTTGACGAGTCCGAAGAGGACGCCCGTGGTCGTGTTCATGTCGATGAGGCGTTCCGACCATGTGTTGAAGCCACCGTCGACGCCGAGGGCGAAGAGTGCCCAGAGAAGGAAGCCGACGAACAGGACGACGATTGCGATGAGGTAGAACACCGCGGTCAGGAGCGCGACGAGGATCGGCTTGAACCACCTGTTGTCGGGCAGTGCGGCGAACTGACGATGATAGTGCATAGTGTGGGGTCGGTTTCTCATGTCTCCACCCTTTCGAAACCGGCGGCCGCCCACCATCGGTCAAGGGCATGATTCATGTCATCCGATCGGATGAATGCGCACGTCAGGGCGCATCCGGCCGGGCTGCCGCGCCCTCGCGGCCGCTCCGAATTCATCCTTTCGGGCGACACCCTCGCGGCCCGCGCCCGGGTAGGCTCGAAGGGTGACACCTCGCCCCGCCCGCCGCCCGCTCGCGCATGCCCTCCTCTGGACCGGCATCTCCGCGGTCGTCGGCGCGCTCATCCTCTTCGTTGTCATCGGAAACCAGTGGCCGAACCCGAAACCCACCGGTGCTGAGGCGGACGCGCTCAGTGCCGAAATCTTCGTACACATCGTCTTCGGGCTCGTATCCTTCGTCTGTCTGCCAATCGTGCTCGTCTTCGACGGACGCCGGATTCCGCGCAAACAACTGCGTCCGAAGGTCCTTGCCTCAGAGAAGCTGCGCGAATTCCTCACAGTCACCGGGCACGGCGGTGATGAGTTCCTCGCCGCCGACGGATCCGTCGAATCGCTTCAGCGGCGACCGGGAGGCTGGATTCCCGTCACAGTCGGGATCATCGGCATACTCCTCGGCACGGTCAGCATCCTCGGCGCCTTCGCCGCTTCGATCATGCTCATCTCACTGTCGGCCCGGCGCAGTTGGGCCCTCGACTTCGTCGCACTCGCCGCCACACTGGCAGCCTTCTCAGCGACCTATGTGCTCACTCCACAGGCCGCGGGAGCCTTCGATCTTCCCGTGTTCGTCTTCGGCGGCACGATGTACGCCGTTATCGTCATCGTCGGTGTCATCCGCGGTGCCCGCGAGCAGGGCTTCATCGACTCCGCCGCCCAGACCCTGCTGCGCGAACGCTCCCGGCAGGACCGCGCCATCGCCGAGGTGCGACGCGGCATCGCCCGCGATATGCACGATTCCCTGTCCCACCACCTCTCCGTCATCGCCATGTATTCCGGTGCGCTGTCCGTGCGGCAGGACCTCGACCCCGACGAGGTGCGGGAGAACGCCCGCCTCATCGCCGATGCCGCCCGCCGCTCCGGCGTCGAACTCCGGGAGGTGCTCACCATGCTCCGCAGCGACGATCAGGGCACGGTCATCGACCCCGACATCGACCGCCTCGTCGCGGCCAGGGGCGACACCGCTGAGCTGCGCTACCTCGAACCGGTGACGGGCGCGGCGCTCCACCGGTGCGGGGCACTCGAGCAGACGACGATCTACCGCTTCGTCCAGGAGGCGATCACGAACGCGGTCAAGCACGCACCAGGCCAGACGGTGACGATCAAGGTCGGCTTCGATGAGGCCGACGGTCACCTCGTGCTCGTCGCCAGCAATCCGCACACAGGCCTGGCCCCGGCCTTCCGCGCCGGAGCGCAGCAGCTCGTCTCCGGATCCGGGTTGGGACTGCTCGGACTGCGGGAGAGAATGGAGGCCATGGGCGGCGATCTCACCGTGACGACCACTCCGGAGTTCACCCTCCGTGCCCGCATCCCCGTCGACGCCGACATCTTCACAGACGGCGACGCCCTGGGTATGACCGAAGCGACCGACCCCCGCGACGAGCAGGAGACACAGCCATGAGCATTCGGGTACTCATCGCCGACGACGAATCGCTCATGCGCTCGGGTCTCAAGCTCCTCCTCGGCGCGGCGACCGATATCGAGGTCATCGCCGAGGCGGTCGACGGTGTCGAAGCCATCGACCTCGCCCGTCGGCTGAGTCCCGACCTCGTACTCATGGACATCCGGATGCCCCGTCTCGACGGCCTCGAGGCCGCGCAGACGCTGCTGTCCGATCCCGAACATCCGCAGGTGCTCATGCTCACGGCCTTCGGGACCGACGATTTCATCCACCGCGCCCTGCAGTCCGGGGCGGCTGGTTACATCCTCAAGGACACCCCGCCGGAAGAGCTCATCAACGCCGTCCGCGCGGCAGCCGACGGCACCCGCACCCTGTCGGCGACCGCCCTGGCCACGTTGATGTCGTCCCGTCCGGCCGCCTCGACGTCGGGTCAGGATCCGCTGGCGTCCCTGTCGACCAGGGAACGGGAGATCGCCGAGGCGGTCGCTCAGGGTTTGACGAACGCGCAGGTGGCGCGGTCGCTGTTCGTATCGACGGCGACGGTGAAGACCCACCTGGCGCGCATCTTCGACAAGCTCGAAGTGACCTCGCGGGTGCAGCTGGCGCTGCTCGTCAACGCCCGCCGCTGAGCCTCCCTAGGCGATCATTTCGGAGCCATTCGAATGGCGCCGTCGAGGCGGATCGTCTCACCGTTGAGCATCGGGTTGGCGACGATCGCTTCGACGAGCTGCGCGTACTCGGCGGGCTTGCCCAACCGGGCCGGGTGCGGCACGGACTTGCCGAGGGATTCCTGCGCCTCGGCGGGCAGACCGGCCATCATCGGGGTCTCGAAGATGCCGGGGGCGATGGTGACGACGCGGATGAGAGAGGCGGCGAGTTCGCGGGCCATCGGCAATGTCACGGCGGCCACGGCACCCTTGGACGCCGAGTAGGCGATCTGGCCGATCTGCCCGTCGAAGGCGGCGACGGAGGCGGTGTTGACGATGACTCCGCGCTCTTCGCCGTCCGGCTCCTGCTGCTGCATGGCCGCAGCGGCGAGGCGGCAGACATTGACGGTGCCGACGATGTTGATGTTCAGCACCTTTTGGAATGCCTCGAGCGGCAGCGGACCCTTGCGGGAGACGAGCTTGCCGGGGGTCGCGACGCCCGCGCAGTTGACGACTACGCGCAGGGCGCCGAGCCCGGTGGCGGTGTCGACGGCGGCCTGAACCTGCTCTTCGTTCGTCACGTCGGCGGTGACGAAGTGGGCGGAATCGCCGAGTTCGGCGGCGACCTGCTGCCCCACCTCGGCGTTGAGGTCGACCATGACGACCTGGGCGCCGGCGGCCAAGAGGCGTTCGGTGGTGGCGCGGCCGAGTCCGGAGGCTCCGCCGGTGACGAGGGCGACGGTGTTCGTGAGATCCATGAGTGTCCTTTGCATCGCTGAGCGAACAGTTGATCACTGCGACTCTAACGCAGATGTGGGGACGGTCACTGTGCACGGTCGGGTGGGGCCGCCTCGGCGCGGGATCACCCTGACGGCGGCGTCGGTCGCGACGGGGACGATGTCGGTCGACGCGGGGACGACAAAGCCCGCCGGTCGGGTGACCGGCGGGCCTGTCTCAGCTCAGCTGCGAGGGCGGACTCAGGCGGCCTGCTCCTCGGCACCGGCTTCGCGCACGGACTTCAGGGCCTCGCCCCAGGCGACGATGTCGTCGACCATGGAGGCGAACGGGGCGGCCGAGATCTCGGTCGGGGCGAACGTACCGTCGGCGACGTCGGTGAAGATCGAGAACGATGCCTGGTCGCGGACGACGGCGAGCTTGTAGTTCGCGAGGATGTGGCGCAGGTGCTCAGCGGCGCGCACTCCCTTGTCGGCGCCGTAGTTCACGATGCCGGCGACCTTGTGGTTGAACTCGGTGGCGACGAAGTCGAGGGCGTTCTTCAGCGAACCGGAGATCGAGTGGTTGTACTCCGGGGTGACGAAGATGAAGGCGTCGAACTCTTCGAGCTTCGCGCCCCAGGCCTTCGTGTGGTCGTTGGCGTACATCTTCGCACCGGCGGGGATCACCTCGTCGAGGAGGGGCAGGTCGAAGCTGCCGAAGTCGACGACCTCGGCGCGGACGTCATCATTGGAAGCCAGCTGCTGCTCGACCCAGCTCACGATCTGCGGGTTGAGCGCCTGCGGGCGGGAAGTTCCGGGGATGATGGCAATGTTGAGCATATGCGTCCTCAAATCGTTGAGCGGTGTCCACCGGCCGGGCGGCCATGGCGGTCGAGTTCACGGGCGGAGCCTGCGACCTCGGCGAACCGGGTCGGCTCAGTTCCACACTGGCCAACATTGTTGAACCCTCAATCATTCCCGGATCGAGAGTGACCCTGGTCACTGGTTGAGGCTGGGCCAGGTCACTGACCGGCCACTGCCCGATCACTGTCCTGGTGACAGGGCCCGACGAAGCCCGCGACCGGTCGCAACGGGCGCCGAACACGGTGATACCGTAATTCCCCGCGAAATCAGGCCCGCAGAGACCACCTGTCGTGTATGGTCGTTGGGCAAGTGAAAGACTGTTCGTTAAAAAGTCGGCTTCAACGGAAAACAAGGCAAGGAGTCCGGTCATCGTGCGCTCAACCAACGGCCGCAACAATATTCTCCGCTCGGCCCGGGACACCTTCGCGGACAAAGGATTCGACGGCGCGTCCATCCGCGATATCGCACAGACAGCAGGTCTGAGCCTCTCAGCGCTCTACTACTACTTCCCGTCCAAGCAGGAAGCTCTCTACGAGCTCGTCCACACAGCCTATACCTGGTACGTCGAGCACTGCCGAGCGGTCATCGCCGACGTCGATGACGATGTCGTCGATCAGCTGGCCGTGGCGGTGCGCTACCTCGCCCGCTATCGCATGGAGAACGTCTCGGTCTCCACCGTGCTGCTGCGCGACACCGAACGGCTCACCGGCGACAACGCCGTCCGCGTCAAAGAACTCCAGCGAGAGGCCCGCGAGATCATGGGCGATATCGTCCAGGCCGGCATCGATGCAGGGAAGTTCCACGTCAGCAGTGCGGCTCTGGCCACTCGCGCCATCCACTCGATCTGCAACTCGCTCTCACTGTGGTACCGGCCGACGGGCGACCTGACGCCTGACATGATCGAGCGCGACTTCACTCAGTACTCGATGCGCATCCTCGGCATCGACCCCGACGAGGCCGAACTCGACCGCCTGCTGGCCCTGCCGGTCAACCAGGCCGGAATGCTCGACTTCATCGCCGACACCAATTGACCCCTTACTACCTGACGGCGGCGCAGCAACCTCGCGCGAGGTTGCTGCGCCGCCGTCAGGTAGTAATTAGGGGGTTGGGCGGAGGGTTCTTGCCAGCTCGCGGCGCTTCGCCTGCTCCTTCGGGTCCGGGACCGGCAGTGAGGCGATGAGGCGTTTCGTGTAGTCCTCCTGCGGCGCACCGAGCACCTGCTCACCCGTGCCCTCTTCGAGCAGCTCGCCGTGGAAGAGCACCCCGATGCGGTCGGAGAGCATATCGACCACGGCGAGGTCGTGGCTGATGAACAGGGCCGCGAAGTCGAAGCGGTTCTGCAGCTCGACGAAGAGCTCGAGCACCTTCGCCTGCACGGACACATCGAGCGCCGAGGTCGGCTCGTCGGCGATGAGCAGCTCCGGATCGAGCGCCAGTCCGCGCGCCAGGGACGCCCTCTGCCGCTGACCGCCGGAGAGCTCATGCGGATACCGCGCCGCATACGCCTTCGGCAGCTGCACAGAATCGAGGAGTTCGGCCACTCGCTGCGACCGGTCGTTCGCACTCATCTCCCGGCGGTGGATCGCGAACGGTTCGGCGATGCACTCCCCGATCGACAGATGAGGATTGAACGAGGCCGCCGGGTCCTGGAACACGAACCCGATCCGTCGCCGGATCTTCGAGAACTCACGCTCCTTGAACCCGACCATCTCGTGCCCGAGGACGGAGAGGCTGCCGCCGCTGGCCCTGGTCAGGCCCGCAATCGCGCGTCCGATCGTCGTCTTGCCCGACCCCGACTCACCGACGAGCCCGTAGACTTCGCCGGCCTTGATATCGAGGCTGACCTTCTTCACCGCGTGGAAGTCCGGCTTGCCGATCCCGCCCGGATAGACGATATCGAGCTCGCGCGCGGTCACGATCGATTCGCGTGCGTCCCCGTCCTTCGCCGAGGCGGCTCCCTCCTTCGCCGAGGCACCCCCGTCCGACGTCTCCCCCGCCGAGGCGACCCCACCCGAGGCCTCCCCCGTCGAGTCAGTGCGCGCTGAGGCGGCGGCCGCCTTGCGGCTTCCGGCCACGGTCGACCCGATCCGCGGCACCGCGGCGAGGAGTTCGCGCGTGTACTGCTCCTGCGGATCGTTGAAGAGCTGCTCGACGGTCGAGACTTCGACGAGGTCGCCGCGCAGCATCACGGCCACTCGATCGGCGAGGTCGGCGACGACGCCCATGTTGTGGGTGATGAGAACGATGGCAGTGCCCGTCTCGTCTCGCAGATCGCGCAGCAGGTCGAGGATCTCTGCCTGCACGGTGACGTCGAGTGCGGTGGTGGGCTCGTCGGCGACGATGAGCTTCGCCCCGAGAGCGAGGGCCATGGCGATGACGATGCGCTGCTTCTGCCCGCCCGAGAACTGGTGCGGGTAGTAGTCGAAACGGCTTTCGGCATCGGGGATCCCGACCTGCCGCATGGCCTTGACTACGCGCGCCTTGAGGTCGGCCTTGTTCGCCTTCCTATCGTGCGCGCGCAGACCTTCGGCAATCTGCCACCCGACCGTGAAGACGGGGTTGAGCGCCGTCGACGGCTCCTGGAAGACCATCGCCACATCCCGGCCGCGCATGGCCCGCAGCTCATCGGCGGAGACGCTGAGCACGTTCGCACCGGAGATGACGATGGCCCCGGTTCGCTGCGCCGTCTCGGGCAGCAGACCGAGGATGGATCGGGCGGTCACGGTCTTGCCGGACCCCGACTCACCCACAATCGCCAGCACCTCACCGGGCGAGACGCTCAGCGACACGTCCTTGACCGCGTGGACGTCCCCGCCGTCGGTGGAGAAGGTGACGTCGAGACTGTCGACATCGAGGATGCTGCCCGTCGCCGAGGCGGTCCGCTCGTGTTTCTGCTTGCTCATGCCGTGACCTCCGCGGGCTTGACGTTCTTGACCTTGGCTTTGCGTCGCACGCGCAGACGCGGGTCGTTGAGGTCGTTCATCGACTCACCGACCAAGGTGATTCCCAGCACCGTGAGCACGATGGCCACGCCCGGGAACACCGCCGTCCACCACACACCGGAGGTGACGTCCGGCAGTGCCTTGTTGAGGTCGTATCCCCATTCCGACGCCGAAGTGGGTTCGATTCCGAAGCCCAGGAACCCGAGTCCGGCCAAGGTCAGAATCGCCTCGGAGGAGTTGAGTGTGAAGATCAGCGGCAGGGTCCGAGTAGCATTGCGGAAGATGTGCTTGGAGATGATCCGCGTCTTCGAGGCGCCGAGGACGATCGCCGATTCGACGAACGGTTCGGCCTTCAGCCGCAGCGTCTCGGCACGGACGACGCGGAAGTACTGCGGGATGAAGACGACCGTGATCGAGAATGCGGCCGCGGCGATGCCGCCCCACGCACTCGACTGACCGCCGGAGATCGCAATCGACATGACCAGCGCCAGCAGCAGGGTCGGGAAGGCGTAGACGGCATCGGCGATGACGACGAGGATGCGGTCGAGCCATCCGCCGATGTAGCCGGAGACGAGACCGAGGATGACACCGGCGAAGATCGACATGACCACGGCCACGACGATGACGGCCACTGCGGTCTGGGCGCCCCAGACGACACGGGAGAAGACATCGTAGCCGCCGACGGTCGTGCCCCAGATATGGGTGCCGCCGGGTGGCAGCTTCGACCCGAAGTTGCCCTCGGAGGTGCCCAGCTGGTTGAAACCGTACGGGGCGATGAGCGGAGCGAAGATCGCGCAGATGAGCACGATTCCGCACAGCACGAGGCCGGTGATGAGCATTCCGCGCTGCAGCCCCACGGACTGGCGCAGATGCGAGATGATCGGCAGGCGGGAGAACCAGGACTTCTTGGCCCGGTCGTCGAACGCCACTGCCGGTACTCCGGAGCCGGGAGCCTCCTCGGCGAAGGTCTGGGCCCCTTCAGCCGGGCCCTGGTTCTGCGGGTTGTCTGGAGTAGACATCAGTACCTCACTCTCGGGTCGATGAACGCGGCGATGACGTCGACGAGGAAGTTCGTGACCGCGACGATGACGGCGAGGAACACGACGATTCCCTGCACTGCCACGAAGTCACGGGCGGTCAGGTACTCGGCGAGTTTGAAACCGAGTCCCTTCCACTCGAACGTCGTCTCGGTGAGCACGGCGCCGGCGAGCATGAGCGCGATCTGCATACCCATGACCGTGATGATCGGGATCAGCGCTGGACGGTACGCATGCTTGGTGACCAGGCGGTATTCGGAGATTCCGCGGGATCGACCGGAGTCGACGTACTGCTGCTCGAGCGTGCCGATGAGGTTCGTGCGCACGAGCCGGAGGAACACTCCGGCGGTGAGCACGCCGAGGGCGATCGCCGGCAGCACCGCATGGGCGAGCACATCGCCGAGGACCGAGAAGTTGCCGATGCGCAGGGCGTCGATGAGGTAGAACCTCGTCGGGCCGACGACACCGGACATGATGTATTCGGTCTCTGTGGTGCCGCGGCCGGCGACGGGCAGGATCGGCAGGAAGACGCCGAAGACGAGCTTGAGGATCATGCCCGCGAAGAACACCGGGGTCGCATAGCCGAGGATCGCGAGCACACGCAGTGCCGCGTCGGGCGCCTTGTCGCGGTGGTAGGCGGCGAGCATGCCCAGCGGGATGCCGAGGATGAACGCGACGATGAGCGCGTAGAAGACGAGTTCGACGGTCGCTGCTCCGTAGTTGAGCAGGATCGACGAGACCGGCTGCCCGTCGGAGACCGCTGTACCGAAGTCGCCCTTGAGCAGATTGCCCAAGTATTCGAAGTACTGGACGAGGATGGGCCGGTCGTAGCCGGCGGCGTGGACGCGCTCGGCCAGTTGGGCCTTCGTCAGGCGTCCTCCCAACGCTGCGGTGATCGGGTCACCGGTGATGCGCATGAGGAAGAACACCAGAGTGGTGAGAATGAAGATGGTGGGAATGATGAGCAGGAAGCGGATGAGGACATAACGTCCCAGACCGCCTCCCGAGGGCTTCTTGACCGCGACCGAAGTCTCGGCGGCCTCAGCCCCTGGTTCGCTGATGGCAGCAGACATGTGTTCCTTATGGGATGTGTTTCGATGCGCCAGCGGCAAGAGACAGCTCGGCGAGGGTCACTGCAGGTGTACGGACCTCGCCGCGGACGCGCCACGAGGTGCAGGCGGCCTGATCGGCTCACCTGCACCTCGTGTGGGTGATCACTTGCTCAGCAGTGCCAGACGGAACTGGAAAGCGGGGTCGAGGGTGTCGTCGACGCCCTTGACGTCCTTGCCGGACACGGCGATCTGGTTGCCCTGCAGCAGCGGCAGGGTCGGCAGTTCGTCGGCCAGCTCACCCTGGATCTTCTTCAGGGCATCTTCGCGCTTGCCCTTATCAGCGATCGAGGACTGAGCGTTGAGCTCCTTGTTCATCGCTTCGTCACGGTAGTGGTTGGCGAGGAACGACGGAGTCTCATCCGTGTCGTAGAAGAACGGCATGAGGTAGTTGTCGGCATCCGAGTAGTCCGGGAACCAACCCAGCTGGTACATCGGGTACACGTCGTCGGTGCGGTCCTTCGAGTACTGGACCCACTCGGTCGACTGCAGCTTGACGTTGAACAGCCCGGTCTTGTCCAGCTGGTCCTTCACCAGGGCGTACTCATCGCCTGAGGAGGGGCCGTAGTGGTCAGGGTTGTACTGGAGCTTGAGCTCGACCGGGGTTTTGACTCCGGCGTCCTTGAGTGCCTTCTTCGCTTTCTCGACGTCGGCGCCGCCCTTGCCGTCGCCATATTCGGACTTCAGCGGTTCATCGGAGCCGGGAAGTCCGTCGGGCACGTGCGAGTACAGCGGAGTGAAGGTGTCCTTGTAGACCTGGCTGGCGATCGCCTGACGGTCGACTGAGTCGGCCATGGCCTGGCGGACAGCGAGCGCCTTCTTCTCGTCGGCGTCATCGGTCTTCGCACCGAAGGGCATCGTGTCGTAGTTGAACACGATGTAGCGGATCTCGCCGCCGGGTCCCTTGTGGACCTTGAGGTCCTCGTTCTTGCCGAGGTCCTCGACGTCGGTGGCCGAGAGCGAACGCCACGCGACGTCGATGGTGTTCTCCTGGACGTCGAGCTTCATGTTGTTCGCGTCCGAGTAGTACTTCATCTGCACGGTCTCGGTCTTCGCCGGCTCGATGAAGCCCTTGTAGTCCGGGTTCGCCTTGTAGGTGATCAGCTCGTTGAACTTGAAGCCGTCGATCGTGTACGGGCCGGCGAAGGCCTTGCCGTCGACGATCTCCTGGTCCTTCGTGACCTTGTCGGCCGAGAATACGTCTTCATCGACGATCGGGCCGGCGGCGCTGGCCAGGACTCCGGGCCAGGTCTGGTCGTTCTTGCGCTTGAGGTTGAAGACGACGGTCTTCTCATCCGGGGTCTCCACGGACTTCAGGCCGCCGAGCAGCGAAGAGGGCCCGTTGGGATCCTGGATCTTCAGCTGACGATCGAAGGAGAACTTCACGTCCGAGGAGGTCAGTTCGTTGCCGTTGGCGTACTTGAGTCCGTCCTTGAGCTTGACCTCGTACTTCGTCGGCTCGGTGAAGTCAGCGGACTCGGCGATCGAAGGGTTGAGCTCGGCCGTACCCGGCTTGTAGGCGAGGATGTACGGGTAGATCTGCTGCTCGACGAGGGAGCTTCCGTTGTCGTACGCGGCGGCCGGATCCAACGCCACAACCTTGTCCGTGGTTCCGACCGTGAGCATTCCGCCTTTGTCGTCCCCGCCGCCGCCTCCGGTCGTCGAGGTCGAGCAGGCGGAGAGGAGCAGAGCGCCGGCCGCGGCGATGGCCACGGCCTTTGCGCCAGTTCGTCGTTTCATGGTGTTCCTGTCTTTCACAAGTGCTCTTCGTGTCTTCTTTGCTCGAAGAGATCCGCACCACATCTTACGGTTCCCGTCCCAAATAGTGAACTGACGCACATGAAGTGATCCAGTTCGCAACGACTTCGCAACAATTCGCCGAGGCGGCTCTGCTCGCCACAGCGAAACTTCCCTTGCCGGGACAGCCGGGGCACTCCCCGCCGTCACCCCACATCACGCCCACAACCGCCGCGAACCGCTCCCAGCCGTAGCCCATCCAACGGCCGCGACTTCGGCGGCGCAACGGGGAGCCGCCTCGGCGAATTCGATTTGCGTCACCGATGACAATCGGTTTGACTTATGAGGTGCATCACAGAGAAGACACAGGTCCTTCACTGTTTCGATGCTCAGAAACCCCTGCCCCCCTCTGATTGGAAAAGCGTGTCCGCAGTCCTTGATTGGCTCAACGGAATCATCTGGTCCTCCGCCCTCGTGTACCTCTGCCTCGGTGCCGGCGTGTACTTCACGATCCGCTCCCGAGCCGTCCAGATCCGACAGATCAAAGCGATCTTCACGCAGATGTTCCGCGGGAAGAGCTCGAACGAGGGCGTCTCCTCCTTCCAAGCTCTCGCGATGTCGTTGGCCGGTCGCGTCGGCGTGGGCAACATCGCCGGTGTCGCCACCGCAATCGGCTTCGGCGGACCTGGCGCGGTGGTGTGGATGTGGATCTCCGCGCTGCTCGGAGCCTCAACGTCTTATGTCGAGTCGACTCTCGGCCAGGTCTTCAAGGAACAGGACCCCAAGAGCGGCGAATACCGCGGCGGACCGGCTTTCTACATCGAGAAGGCCTACCGGCACACGAAGGCCAAGGGCCTGTTCAAGGTCTACGGTCTCGTCTTCGCCGCTGTCACGGTCCTCGCGATGAGCTTCATGCTCCCGGGCATCCAGTCGAACGCGATCTCCGGTGCGGTCGAGAACGCGTGGGGAACTCCGACATGGATCACCGCGGTCATCCTCGCGGTCATCATGGGCTTCATCGTCATCGGCGGAGTCAAGCGCATCGCCCACTTCGCCTCACTCGCGGTGCCCTTCATGGCCGTCATCTACATCATTGCGGCGATCGCTGTCACACTCGTCAACGCCGACCAGATCATCCCCGTCTTCCAGCTCGTCTTCACCTCCGCATTCGGCGTCGACGCAGGACCGGACGCGGCCTTCGGCGGCATTCTCGGCATGGCTGTTCAGTGGGGCGTCCAGCGCGGGATCTACTCGAACGAGGCCGGACAGGGCACCGGCCCGCACGCTGCCGCTGCCGCCGAGGTCTCGCACCCGTCGAAGCAGGGACTCGTGCAGGCCGGTTCGATCTACATCGACACCCTCTTCGTGTGCTCAGCGACTGCTTTCATGATCCTCTCCACCGGTATGTACAAGGTCTTCGATGCCGACGGCGAGACCATCATCGGCACAGGACGCGGTCAGATGGCCGAAGCCATCGCTGCAACACCCGGTGAGAAGTGGCCTCAGGCCGGACTCGACACGATGATCTCCGGCTTCGGTGCGGGCTTCATCGCGATCTCGATCTTCCTCTTCGCCCTGACGACGATCGTCGCCTACTACTACATGGCGGAGACGAACCTCGTCTACCTGCTCGGCAAGGCCAAGAGCACATTGGCCCTGACGATCGGCACTCGTGTGCTGCAGGTAGTCATCGTCATCGCGGTGGCCGTGGGCGCGATGTCGACCTCGGGCAGCGCCTGGGCGCTCGGCGACATCGGAGTGGGCCTCATGGCCTGGCTGAATGTGATCGCGATCCTCATCCTCCAGCAGCCGGCGTTCAAGCTCCTGCGCGACTTCGAACGCCAGACCAAGCTCGGCCTGGATCCGGTGTTCGAGCCCGAGAAGATCGGCGTGCGCAATGCCGACTTCTGGGATCAGCGCGTGGCTCGCCTCAAGGCCGGCGAGGCGGTGCCGGAAGGCTGATGCCCCACGCGGTCGGCTGCCTGCCACCCGGCAGGCCGCCGATCGGCAGGAAGGCCATTCGGCAGACTACTCGTCCGCCGATGCGAGGGACAGATTGCGAGGTCCGGGACAATGGCGTCCCGGGCCTCGTGCCATTCACAGTGGAATCTCGCCGAGAAACGGGCTGAGTGTCGAGACACGGGTGTGCGCGTGCGTTTCTCGACACTCAGCCCGTTTCTCGACGGTTCAGCATGCGCAGCACCCCCACAAAGCGGCCGCCGCCCTGAATCGGGCGACGGCCGCTGTCGGTTCACGGGGCAGACTCTGTTGCCCTCCGGCTCACCAGCCGAGCTGGCCGCGCTGGCTAAGCTGGCTAAGCCGACCGTGCTGGCCCAGCCGACTGAGCCGGCTCACTTCTTCAGGCTGGTGCCTGCCGAGCCGAGGTTCTGGCAGGCTTCGACGATGCGCTCGGCCATGCCCTTCTCTGCGGCCTTGCCGTAGGAGCGCGGGTCGTAGAGCTTCTTGTCGCCGACCTCGCCGTCGATCTTGAGCACTCCGTCGTAGTTGCGGAACATGTGCTCGACGACGGGGCGGGTGAAGGCGTACTGGGTATCCGTGTCGATGTTCATCTTCACGACTCCGTGGCGGACCGCCTCGGCGATCTCTTCTGCACTCGAACCCGAGCCGCCGTGGAAGACAAGGTCGAAGGGAGCCTTCTTGCCGACCTCGGCCCCGACCTTCTCCTGGATCTCACCGAGGAGTTCGGGACGCAGCTTCACATTGCCGGGCTTGTACACGCCGTGGACGTTTCCGAAGGTCAGAGCCGTGAGGTAGCGGCCCTTCTCGCCGGTACCCAGCGCTCGTGCGGTGGCCAGCCCGTCCTCGACGGTGGTGTAGAGCTTGTCGTTGATCTCGTTCTCGACGCCGTCCTCTTCGCCGCCGACGACGCCGACCTCGATCTCGAGGATCGAGTGCGCTGCCGTCGAGAGCTCGAGCAGCTCCTCAGCGAGAGTGAGGTTCTCGTCGAGCGGAACGGCGGAACCGTCCCACATATGCGACTGGAAGTAGGGATCGCCGCCGTTCTTCACGCGCTCGGTCGACGCGGCCAGCAGGGGCTTGACCCAGGCTTCGACGGCGTCCTTCGGGGCGTGGTCGGTGTGCAGCGCGATGTTGACGTCGTAGCTCTTGGCCACTTCGGCGGCGAAGACGGAGAACGCGATGGCGCCCCGCACGCGGTCCTTGACCGTCGGGCCGGACATGTATTCGGCACCGCCCGTGGAGATCTGCACGATGCCGTCGGATCCGGCCTCGGCGAACCCGCGGATGGCGGCGTTGATCGTCTGCGAGGAGGTGCAGTTGATCGCGGGGTAGGCGAAGCCCTGGGTCTTCGCGCGGTCGATCATCTCGGCATACACTTCGGGGCTGGCGATGGGCATACATGCTCCTTGGTCGGGGTCGGCCGTTTCTGCTGCCACCAGCCTACTCGTTCCGCCCCGCCCATGGCAGGAGGTCCCAACGGCGGCCTCACCGAGGATGCTCTCTCCTGGCACCGATCGTGGACGAATCCGGGAACGCAATTTCGGATCCTGCTGCCGAGGAGGCCCGACCCTAGCTCAGACCTCGCTTCGGACGCTGCATTCAGTACAGTGGCCTCATGGCCTCGACGCTGACTCCGCCCGGTTCGGACAATCGCCTGCGCATCTTCAATTGGGCTCTGTGGGACTGGGGCTCGGCGTCCTTCAACGCCGTGATCATCACCTTCGTCTTCGCCCCGTATCTGACGAAGTCCGTCGCCGCCACCGAGGAGGCCGGATCCTCGGCATTGGGCTGGTCGATGGCTGCGGCCGGTTTCGTCATCGCTGTCGTCGCCCCGGCCGCCGGCACCCGGGCCGACGCCGGGGGTCGGCATCGCCTGTGGCTGGGCGTGCACACCGCGATCGTCGTGCTCACGATGTTCGGACTGTTCTTCGTCCGCGACTCCCCCGACTATCTGTGGCTGGGCCTTCTGCTCTTGGCCGTCGGCAGCGTCTTCTTCGAATTCGCCGAGGTGTCCTACAACGGCATCATGGTCCGCATCACCACACCCGACAACGTCGGCAGGGTTTCCGGATTCGGCTGGGGAATGGGATACGTCGGAGGGCTGGTTCTCCTCGTCATCCTCCTCGTCCTCGTCATCCAACCCGCGGTCGGCTTCCTCGGCGCCAGCGACGAGGAGGGACTGCGGTTCCGCATCGTCGCGGTCCTGTCCGCCGTGTGGTTTGCGATCTTCGCGATCCCCGCTCTGTTCTCGGCACCAGGGGCGAAGGTCAAGGGCACTTCGGGTGGGCACCCGATCCGAGCATTCATCGCCGACTACGCCGCACTCGTGCGCCGTCTGATCCGGATGTGGTCGACCGAGCATCAGACGCTGCGGTTCTTCATCGCCTCGGCGGTCTTCCGGGACGGTCTGGCCGCGATCTTCTCGTTCGCGGGCGTCCTCGCCGCCGGCAGCTACGGGTTCTCCGCCTCCCAGATCATCATCCTCGGCGTGGCCGCGAACGTCGCCGCCGGTGCCGGGGCGATGATCGCCGGGTGGTTCGATGATCGGCTCGGACCGAAACCCGTCATCATCGCCGGTCTCATCGTCATCATCCTCGGCGGACTGCCGATCCTCTTCAGCGCCGAGGCGGCCGTGTTCTGGGTCTGTGCCCTGATCTTGAGCTTCTGCGTCGGTCCGGTTCAGGCGTCGAGTCGGTCGTTCCTGGCCCGCATCACTCCGCCGGAGTCGGCCGGGGAGAACTTCGGACTCTACGCCACGACAGGCCGGGCCGTGAGCTTCCTGGGCCCGGCGATGTTCGCCCTGGCGATCCAGATCTTCGGCTTCCAGCGGGCAGGAACGCTGGGCATCCTCATCGTCCTGGCGGTCGGCCTGGCGCTCATCATTCCCGTCCGACCCGACGCCCCGGCGCACTCCATGCAGGCCCGCGAGGAAAGCTGAAGCATTGCGGAGAGGCCGGGCGCCGGCCGCACCGGCTCACTGCCGGGCGAGCAGATCGTCGATCTGGTTGATCGCTCCGGTCGAGCCTTCGATGACACCCATCTCCAACACGGTGCGCAGTCCCTCAGCCGAGTCGAAGACCGATTCGTAGGTGGCACGAGTCCCGGTCTCGGTCGCTTCGAAGCGGTAGATGCAGCTGCTTCCCGGCATCGATTCGACGACGCTGAAGTCCTCATCGGCGAAGTAGTCGCGGAACTCCAGGCGCGTGGGACGGTCGACGGCGGTCAGTTCCCACAGTCCGCAGAACTTCTCGCCCTCCGGGCTCGTCATAAAGTATGTGACTCTGCCGCCGGGCTCGAGCGAATGGTCGACGACCGTGGCCGGATACGTCGGCGGACCCCAAATCTGCTCGAGCTGGCGGGGATCGGCATAAACTTCCCACACCCGTTCGCGCGGCGCCGCGAACTCGGCGACGATCGTCAGCGTCTGTGTCTCTTCGTCATGAAATGTGTCGATGACCGGCATGGCTGCTCCTTAAGCATTGCGGTGGTTTGCCTCACGACCCGGCCTGTTCGTCCCCGGACAGAAGGTCGTCGATTCTCTGCACTCGGTCGACCCACTGGTCTTCGAGTTCGGCGAGCATGCTCCTGATGGTGCGAAGCGGACCCACCTCTGCGTGAGCGATCTGCTGCTTTCCGACTCGTCGCTTCGTCACCAGTCCTGCACGTTCGAGGACCGCGACGTGCTTCTGCACTGCGGCGAAGCTCATGTCGTAGTCGGCGGCCAGATCGGTCACCGAAAGCCCTTCTCCTGCGACTCGGCGTACGATATCGCGCCGGGTGCGGTCGGCCAATGCTTGGAACAGCGCATCCGCCTCGTCATCGAGAAGTCCTTTCATGCGATCAATCATACAACCGAATGGTTGTATGTAAATAGGTGCAGGCAAAGATTCTCGCGACCCGTTGACATTCGACATTGAACACGCGTTTAATATTAAACATGCGTTCAACGAACCCCGATTCCAACTCGCGCCGCTCTCCCAACGCCTCCCCGGAGACTGCCGAGAAGATCCTCTCTGCCGCCGTCGCCGAGTTCGCCCGCCACGGGTTCACGAAGACGACTGTCCGCGGCATCGCCGCGGCCGCCGAGGTCTCCCCCGGCCTGGTCATCCACCATTTCGGTTCCAAGGACGGGCTGCGCAGCGCATGTGATGAACACGTATTCGAGCGAATCGCTGAGTCGAAGGCGGCGAACGCCGGCTACGCCACCATGGCAGTGCAGATGATGTTCGACGACCCCGAGATGTCCACTGCTGTGGACTACCTCGTCAAGTCCCTGCTCGACCCCAGCGAGCATGGCCAGCGCTACTTCGACCACTACGTCGACCTCGTCGAGTCCTATATCACCGAAGGATTCGCCGGCTACACCTTTCGACAGAGCGAGGATTCTCGTGGACAGGCGGCGACCATCGCGGTCATGGCCCTGGCCCCCTCCCTGCTCGAGCACCGCCTGCATTCGGTCCTCGGCACCGATGACACCACCGCAATGATGACCCGACTCGCCCCGCATCTGCTCGACCTCTACCTGCACGGTGCCCTCGAGTCAGTCCCCGACAACTCTCAACCAGGAGATGAGGAACCATGAGCACATTGACCCGTCCCCGCCGCACCGACGACGGCCGCGCATCCGCCTCGGCGGCGATCTCGATGCGGGAGGTCGTGAAGTCATACGGACGCGTCCGCGCCCTGGACAGCCTCGACCTCGAGGTCGCCCATGGTGAGGTCCACGGCTTCCTCGGCCCCAACGGCGCCGGCAAGTCGACGACGATCCGGATCCTGCTCGGAATCCTGCGACACAACTCGGGCACGGTGCGCCTCCTCGGCGAGGATCCCTGGGCGAAGGCGGTGCCCCTGCACCGCCGCCTGGCCTACGTCCCCGGCGATGTGGAGCTGTGGCCGGGGCTGACCGGTGGTGAGGCGATCGACCTGTTCGCCCGGTTGCGCGGAGGGGTGGACAGACGTCGTCGCGATGAGCTCATCGAGCGGTTCGACCTCGACCCGCGGAAGAAGGGCCGGACCTATTCGAAAGGCAACCGGCAGAAGGTCGCGCTCATCTCCGCCCTGGCCTCGGACGTCGAACTGCTGCTCCTCGACGAGCCGACGGCCGGACTCGACCCGCTCATGGAAGCGGTGTTCCAGGACTGCATCCGCGAGGCGAAGGACGCCGGTCGCACGGTGCTGCTCTCCAGTCACATCCTCGCCCAGGTCGAGGCCCTGGCCGATCGGGTGTCGATCATCCGCTCGGGTCGCATCGTCGAGACGGGGACCCTGTCCGAGCTGCGTCACCTGTCGCGGACGACGATCACCGTCGGACTCGAACACGATGTGCCCGCTCTGTCCGAGATGACCGGAGTCCACGACCTCGTCCGCGAAGGTTCGCGACTGCATTTCAGCGCCGATACGGCGCAGCTGCCCCTTATCATGCGGGCGCTCGGCGAACACGATGTCGAATCGCTCACCGCGACCCCGCCGACCCTCGAGCAGCTGCTGCTGCGTCACTACGGCAAGGAGGAGTCATGAATCTGCTGGCCGCATACACGGACGACGGGGATCGCACAGTCCACGGAGTTCCGGGGAGGGCACCGCGGACCGGGCATCATCATGGTGCACATGAACGTGTTCGGCGTGGCCGCCTCGGCGAGGGAAACCTGGCAGGGTTGGGTCACCTGCTGAAGTTCATGCTGCGGCGGGACCGCCTGTGGCTGCCGATCTGGGTGCTTGCTCTCTCTGCGCTCACCGCGTACTTCGCTAATGCGATCGCCGTGGTCATGGATTCGGATTCGCTGCAGGCGATGACGGCGTTCGCGAAGAATCCGGTGATGGCGCTCATCACGGGGCCAGGTTACGGGCTCGACCAGGTGACGATCCCGCGGTTCATCGTCGGCATGTACGGGGTGTTCCTCATGATCGGGGCGGCTCTGATGTCGATCCTCACCATCTCCCGCCACACGCGCGCCGAGGAGCAGACGGGGCGGGCCGAACTCGTTCGCGCCGGCGTCACCGGTCGGCACACTCAGCTCATCGCCGCCCTTGCGCTCACGGTGTTCATGAATCTCCTGCTCAGCGCGGGCATGGCTGCGGCGTTCGGATTCTCTCAGGCCGAACCGGATTCGTGGTCGGCGACGATGCTATTCACGGTTGGAATCGGCGCGGTGAGCTGTGTCTTCGCCGCCGTCACCGCGGTCACTGTGCAGCTGAGCGCGTTCGCCAGGGCCGCCTCGTCGATGGCCGGAGCGGTGCTCGCACTCAGCTTCGTCCTCCGCGGGATCGGTGATATGTCGCACGTGTCCGGGGGTGGCCTCGATTGGCTGTCGTGGCTCTCGCCCTTGGGGTGGGCGCAGCAGACGGCACCGTTCACCCTCGACCGCTGGTGGCCGCTGCTGTACTCGGCTGGTCTGTTCACGGTCCTCGTCGTCGCGGCCGCGATGCTGCAGTCTCGTCGTGACCTGGGTGCCGGAATCGTCGCAGAACGGCTGGGCCGGTCGCAGGCGGGACCGCTGCTGTCGACGCCGCTGGGTCTGGCGCTGCGCCTGCAGGCCTCGAGCCTGATCTGGTGGTCGATGAGCATGCTGGTCATGGGTGTGGTGTTCGGATCGTTCACCGGGCCAATGGACGAAGGAGCGGCGGGGATGCCGCCGGAGATCCTGACGATCATGGGCGGTCGGTCCGGAATCGTCGACGGCTACCTCGGATACATGGCCCTGTACTTCGCCATCATCGTCGCCGCGTATGCGGTCATCGCCGCTGGTGGGCTGCGGTCGGAGGAGTCCTCTTTCCACACCGAACCGGTGCTCGCGACCGCGGTCTCCCGCAGCGGATGGTTGGCTTCCTGGGCAATGGTGACTCTGGTCGGGGCCGGTTGGCTGATGGGCATGGCCGGCCTCGGTGAAGGGGTGGGTGCCGCGATGTCGATGGACGATTGGTCCCTGGTGTGGCCGACCTTGCTCGGGCATCTCGCGCAGGCGCCGTCGATCTGGGTGCTGCTCGGATTCGCCTACCTGCTCTACGGCCTCGCCCCGCGGCTGATGAGCCTGAGCTGGATCGTCTTCGGCGCCTCGGCGGTGCTCGCCCTCTTCGGCGGGCTGATGCAGCTCGACGACGCGGTCCTCGATCTGTCCTTGTTCACCCATATCGGCCAGTATCCGGCCCAGGATCTCTCCGCCGAGGCGGTGCTGTGGTTGGCAGGGATCGCTGTGGTCCTCGTCGGGGCTGGGATCCTCGGATTCCGAAGGCGGGACCTCGTCACGGCGTGAGGTACCCCAAGGACCGGGCGCGGCTGAGGACGTCCGCCCGGTTCGAAACTCCGAATTTGCGGTAGAGAGCGGAGAGACGGTTCTTCACGGTTCCGGTGACCTGCTGCAGTTCGCCGGCGATCTCAGCCACGGACAGGCCACGTGCCAGCAGGTCGATGAGTTGGGCTTCGCCGACGTTGAGCTGCGGCGCTTCTGCCAGGTCCACGGAGACCGAGCCGATATGGCGCAGCCGCTCCATCAGCTGCGCCGGTGAAGCGAAGGTCACGGAGAACTCATTCGCAGCTTCCGCCCATACGGGCGAGTCAGCCGTGAGGTCGACGAGTCGACTGCGATCGGTCAGCGGCAATAGTGCAAGCGGCAGAAGCGAGCCCACCCAGGTCGAAAGACTCACAGCCATCGTGAAATCAGTCTGCGCTGCAGCCTCGTCCCCAGTGCGCAGTTTGGCTGCTGCTCTGATGGCGGCGAGTTCTGCGCGGCTGCGCGGACTGAGCGAACGATGATAGAACCAGGTGTCGGCGCACGCGATCGCATCGTCGTTGCGCCCGGCCACGAGCTTTGAGCGGACGTCGAGGACGATGCGCGCATCACACGCCGGTGAGAGCCTCTCTCGGTCGAGCTCGGCCCATCGCAGCTGGCCGAGTGCGATGAAGGCCATGCTGCGTCCGAACGCAAGCAGATCCTTCTCGGCTGCGGATAGGACTCCGGAATCGCGATACCGCTCGGCATCATCGTTGACGAAGAGCAACCCGGATTCGGACTTTGCGGACAGCACTGCCAAGGTCCGAGCGATGAGAGGCAGATAGACCCACAGCGTTCGCAGCTCGGGATATGCGGACAACGCATCGAATTCCGTCTGAGCGCGTTGCAGGTCGAGACGGTCGAGGGCCCGCAGCGCCGCGGCGATACGCAGCGGCGGAGTGACGAGCTCGTCGATGATGACGCTCGGCCGTGTCGCTGAACGACCTGCGACAGAGCCGCTTCCGGCACCGACTCGGCTGAGCTCGGACGACTCTGTTGCCAACGCGAGATGGATATCGGCTCGTTCACAGTCGCCGCTGACGGCCGAGATGAGAGCCGTCCACGCGATGATTGCCGGCAGCAGGAAGTCGCCGTCGATGTGTCCGGCCCGAGCGGGCCCCTCGATCTCATTGAGCAGGGACAGTGCCCGGCGAGACTTGGCTGCATGGTGGAGTGCGATCGCAGTGAGGAGTCGGACGACGGAACGCCCACGCACACTGGGCATCTTCGCCGCGGCACGGATGCCCAATTCTGCGGCATCACCGTGTCGGCCGGAATCGCCGAGACCGATCAGCTGACGAACGGTGTCGATGACATCCACCGGCAATCCGTCCAGCAGGACTTCTCCGCTCTCATCTTCTCCCGGTGCCGAGGCGCCGAGGAACGCCGGCAGTCGTGGCCTCAGCAGTCCCGGGCCGGTATGCCTGATCGCGGCGGCACGGATGCGCGCCGGATCGGCGGCAGCGGAATCAGCGTCGATATCCTCGGCGAGTGTTCCGAAGAATTCAAGTCCGGGCCAGTTCGCACGAGTCTTGGGCGGCAGAAGACGAAACGCGGTGCAGGCGGTCCGAGGAGTGAGCAGGAACATCGGTATGCCCACCGCCTCGGTCACTCGCAGCAGCTGGGGCCAGTAGCCGCCGTGTCGGGCCAAGAGCAGCACGTCGCTGAGTAGTTCGGGCTCGACGGTGCCTGCCGATTCCATATGTTCGATGAGCACTTCGAGAAGTGAGACGACCACCGGCCCCGCACCGGGTGTGGCAGTGAGGTCATATCGCAGCTTGGCCGCGATGAGGGTTGGAACTCGCAGCAGCGATCCCCGCACCGAATCCTCAACGCGAGTGAGTATCCCGCTGGAGTGGAGTCGGTTCAGGACTCCTTCAGGATCGTTGACCCCAGTACCGCCGAGGAGGTCATCAGCCACCGCGGTCAGCGCCCGCACGGCGGTCGTCTCTGACACAGCACTGAGTTGAGCGAGCACCGAGGCTGCCGCCGTGTCACCGGGTCCCAGCTCTAGGGACAGCCGTGGACACAGTTCGACGACCCAATCGGCAAAGGAAACGGATTCGGGGACCACCGTGACCCCTGCGGTGGCTGCGGCACGGAGGACCGCCTCGGCGAAGTGAGCACGACCGGCGCATTCCGTCCACAGCAGGTGGCAGAGCTCGGTGTCGACCAGGCTTACGCCTGAGGATTCGAGTTCGACGATGAAGTCTCCCAGGCTGAGGCGAGGATCCTGCGTGGTCCCTTCAGCATTCGAGCTCATGGTCGCCCATCCTTCATCTCGGCGGATCACACCCGCGTCACGCTCATCGACGTACACGTGAGCTCCTCCTTCCCTGTCCGGTCTTCACCGGCCGACCCTGTCAGCACGCAGCTCTCGAGCCTGCCCGGACTCCCAATGTGCCCGTATACCGGGTGCTTTTGTGCTCCACCGCGAGTGGTCTGCGGTAGTCCGCCAAGGGAATGCGGATACACGAACGGACCGGAGGACAGCTCCTCCTCAGCGGGAGTTCGTCTGACCTGTTCACCCGCCCCGGATACTGGCCGTCGTTCAGCTCGCCGCGTCGATTTCCGACCGTCCTCGTGCAAACTGGCGGACAGCTGCAGGCGGGAGGCCAGCGTACAGAATCGGCAGAGAGACGAAGAAGATCGTGAAGAGTGTGCCCACGAGGCCGACAGTGAAGAAGGAGACGCTTTCGACGCAGGACAGACCCATGACCCCAACCGCCGAGGCGTAGAGGACATGTCGACGTCCGACGTCGAGGTGTGATTGGACGACCCTGCGCCAGGCCAACCCGAGGATCAGCAGCATCAGGATCAGCTCGACCAATCCTCCGCCGACCAACGATTCGACGAAGAAGCTGTGGAATTCCTCATAGGGCATTCCCCTCTCCTGAGCGATCATGACGCCGCGGAAGCTTCCGCTGCCGAGCAGGATCCCGCGCTCTCGCCAGATGTCGAGTCCGATCGACCAGACGACGTCGCGGCCCGCCAACGCGGCGTCCGGTCTCAGAATGAGTTCTTCGAGTTTGTCTCCGACTCCGGTGGTGACTACGACCGCGGCACCGATTCCGCCGACGGCGAGGAAAGAAGCGAAGTACTTCGGTTTGGTCCGGAGCCTGAGCACGGCGAAGACGGTGAGGAAGATGAGTGAGGCGGCAATCGATCCCCGCGACATGGTCAGAAGCAGCGAGGCGATCTGCAGGGCGAAGAGACCGATGTTGTGCGCGCGACAGCGTCGGCCATGGAGGTACAGCATATGGGCGACGAGGCCGAGGAACAGGAAGTATCCGAACTGATTGCGGTTGGCGAAGAAGCTGGCGAACTCGAACTGGTAACTCGAGTCGGCGCTGAACATCAGAGGAATGTCGGATGCGTGCTGCACGAAGTTGACGATGATGGCGATGAACGTGAGCCACAGAAATCCGCCGAGAAAGGTGTGCAAGTCGTGCTCACTCGGGTGCAGCGCCTGGACCAGGCCGGCGAAGACAAGGATTCCGATGATCCCAGCGGCCGCTCCGAGCAGGTCCAGAACGTCATAGGTTCCGTACCTCATGCCAACAGATACCAGGGTGGTCGCCTGCATGATTCCGTAGACGATGGCAATCGCGATCCACGGATCCCTTGGCTGAACTCGCCGGTGGAAGGCCGCGACGACGATGACCAGCAACTGCAGCATATAGCCGAAGCCCACCGCTACCATGAACGGCACCGGGACTCCGAATGCCACCACCACAGCCACCGGCACGATTGCGACCAGGAGAAGTATGAGCAGAAGCCCGCCGACTCCGCTTCGAGTCGAACTCATGCGGTGAGCAGCTGCTGACTCAGGTCGCATCGAGGACCACCCCGCCGAGGCGTTCATAGGTCACCGCCCGATCGAAGCGCTCCTCGGCCATCCGTCGTGACCCCATACCGCGTTCCACCAGATTTCGGTCTTGGGCCAGTTC
Source organism: Brevibacterium sp. OS20 (assembly GCF_056837565.1). NCBI lineage: Bacteria > Bacillati > Actinomycetota > Actinomycetes > Micrococcales > Brevibacteriaceae > Brevibacterium > Brevibacterium sp. OS20. The sequence continues at coordinate 3,694,452 of NZ_CM166367.1, forward strand.
CACCAGCGCTGCGGCGACGGCTTCCGCCGTCGGTTCACAACTGATTCCTGCTCCGTAGGCGACGAGCAGGTCCCGATACTCGGGGCATTCCTGAGAGTTGACGACCGGCAGCCCTGCCGCAGCGTAGTCGCCGATCTTGTTGGTGATGGACTGTGCGGCTCCCGCAACGATGGGATTGACCGCAATATCGCACCCCCGCAGACGTGCGACCATATCCGGATACTCGAGTCTGCCGTAGAAGATGACCTCTTCGAGCAGATCGGCAGTTTCCCCGCGCCATTGGTTCTCGAACGGTCCCGTGCCCATCACATGCAGGCGCATGCGCTTTCCTGCACGCTTCAGTATGCGAAGTGCTTCGAATACCGTCGGCAGGTCGTAGCTGTGCCCCAGGGTGCCGACGTATGCAAGTTCGATGTATCCGTCGTCGGTCGGTCGGTTCGCGCCGAAACTGTCGAAGCGCTGCAGGTCGGTGCCGAGATAGACGGTCGTCACCCCGGCCGCGTCCCCGCGAGCCTCAGCAACGCGATTCGAGTAGGTCTCGGAGACAGTGACCACTGAGTCTGCAGCACGATAGATCCGTTCCGCTGTTCTGCGCAGCGGTGCGAGCACGGAACGTCCGGCCCAATGTGGTCTGAGCACGAGTTCGAAGGCTTCGGGCCACAGATCCTGCACATCGAGGATGAGTCGCACACCGTTTCTTGCGGCGAATTCGGTCGCAGCGTGCGCGGCTTCGAGCGAGGGCACGGCGCAGTAGACGACGTCGGGCACCCGTCGGTGCCGCAGATATTCCTTGAGGTTCCGACCGAGGGCCCGGTGGCTGAGAAGACGACGCATGGAGACGTTGGTCCGATAGGCAGGTTCAGAGACGTAGGTGGTCACGAAGAGCTGAGTCTCCCTGTCGGAAGGGTCCCGATGCTTCTTGGACAGATGGTGGAACGACGAAGTGACCAGCTCGACCTCGGCTCCCCGACGGGCGAGAATGCCGGCCAAGGTGTCGAACCTGTCATCCGGCCGTCTTCCGCCGCCGGTGAAGTGGGCGATCATCAATACGTCCATGGGGTCACTTCCTCGTTGTGTCTGAGTGTCGATGGATGGCGTCGCTCATGGCTGTGTCGGCCATGGCCGTCACATCCGCTTCCGCGGCCGATCGTGGATCGCTGTTCTTCGCATCCTCGGCGAGCCCGTCGCAAGCCCAAGATTCGGGTCTGCTCTTGAGCACTCGGATGAGTGCGTACGCACCTGCTGCGGCACAGACGGAGTACCCGATGATCGACCCGTAGGCTGCACCGAGCATGCCGTAGGGCGGAATCAGCGTGAGATAGGCGAGCACCGAGGCGGCCGTACCGACGATTTCGACGATCGAGACCCGTCCCGGCGCGTCCAAGGCAATGAGCAGACCCTGCTGGACGCGAGTCAGTCCGAATACGACAGCTGAGGCCGCCAAGGGAACGATCACTGCGGTCGCCGGCCGATAGGACTCGGGAAGCACGAAGATGATCATGGCGAAGGCCGCGCCCGCCAGCACTGCCGCGAAGACGATCAGCAGAAGGACGCTTCGGACGATGACACGGAGGACTGGGAGCGGGCCCGATGAGAACGACTTCGACCAGCTGCGCAGAGAAGCGTCAACCCACTGCTGCACCGGCCACGTCGCCATCTCGAGAACTGTGGCGACGGTGACATACAGGCCGAGCTCCGCCGAACTGCTCAGCATGGGAAGCAGCAGTCGGTCCGAGCGCAGCATCGCGGTGTTGCTGAAGTCTGAGGGGAGCAGAACCCAGCCGCGGCGGCGCAGCCCCCGGCTCTCCGCCCGGGAGGGTGCCGACTGCTTCCACGAGCGCGGCGCGAGGAACAGAAGAGCGACGGCAGGAAGCGCCGATGCGGCATATGCCCACATCCACACCACCGGGTCGTCCACACGCAGCAGCACCAGCAATGCGGCACCGACCACGATGATCACCTGGGTGGCGACCGCGTTGACGGTGAACCACTTCCATTCCCGGCTGCAGACATAGGCGACGCGCAGCGCACGCACCAGCGAATTGAGTGCAACATATCCTGCGATTGCGATGACGCCCATCCACAGCCATGTGGTGCTGAACGGTGACACCATCGCTGCGAGGACCACGATCGGAAGGATGCAGAGAGTCCCCGGCGTCACCATTCGGGCGAAGACTCGGTATTCGCTGCCGAAGCCTCCGGACCGAGCGGCGATGAAGGGCCGCTCGAGACCCATGATCGCGAACACGGAGAGGAAGTACGCGAGCTGCAGGGCAAAGGCGAGATCTCCGCGTCCCGACGGGCTCAGCACGAAGGCTGCCAGCAGGTTCACCGCCACCGCTCCACCTGCAGCGACCATCTGCGCGCTGACCAGGACAACGGCCGCGAGCTTCGCTCCCCCGAGTCTGCTACGAATCTCCATTGCCCGCGTCCCTCTCTCCGGTGAACGTGGGCATCGTGTCGAAGCCGCCCTTGCTGATGCCCTGCCGTCCGAGCACGGTCTGCACTGTCTGCAGGAGAATGAGCAGGTCGAGTCTCAGACACCGGGTGTCGACGTATTCCACATCGAGTCGGAATTTGTCGTCCCAGTCGAGGTCGTTGCGGCCACGAACCTGCGCCAGACCGGTGATTCCGGGCAGCGCCTCGTGTCGCCGAGACTGTTCAGGAGTGTACCGGGCAAGATACTCCACCCGCAGCGGTCGCGGTCCGACGAGACTCATCTCGCCGCAGGCGACGTTCCACAGCGAAGGCAGTTCGTCGAGGCTCGACGCCCGCAGGAACCGGCCGAGCCGGGTCAGTCGCTGTCCATCGGTGATGTGGTCGGCGTCCGGATGCAGCATGGTTCGGAACTTCAGGATGTCGAACACCTTCCCTCCGCGCCCGGGACGAGGCTGCCTGAAGAGCACGGGCCCGCCATGGACGACGAGCACGACAACGGCGACGACCGCTTGCAGGGGTGCTGTGATGATCAGCCCGAATACGCTGAGGCAGACATCGATCCCTCGTTTCACGGTGTCGTAAGGGCGTCGTTGCGTACGGGTATTCATTCGGCGCGCGCGAGTGGCTGCCGGCTGTTGCTCGATCTCGTCCATCATTCCTCCTCACCGAGGTTGAGTGCCCTCTGGAACAGGACTGCCACGCCTTCGACCGCTGGGGCGAGCTGCAGAGCCGCGAGCGCATAGATGTCCCGATCGCACCCATACGGGTCGATCACGTCATCATCTGTGGGAAGATCCGGTGCGCGTCTGCGACTGCGCCGTCGCACCGCCGCTCCGACCGCGGCCCGCAGACGCGTCGCCCGGTCCGCTGACGGAAGAGCGCCCTCGCTGACGATCTCGTCGTCGCGAGTCACCGCCGCGAGACTTGCGAGTTCGCGGATCGTGAAGGTCCGCCGAACGATGCGCGGGTTGAGTTCGACGACTGCGCGTCGGTGCTCGCGTGTCATGACGAGCACGAGGTCAGCCGCGCTGAGCGAATCCTCACTGACCTGCCGCGCCCGCTGGGCCCGGATGTTGATCACCCCCATGAACCCCGCAACTTCCCGGGCTTCTTCGGGCATCATTCGCCCCGGTGCGGCACGGGTGCCGGCCGAGCGCAGGCGGATCTCGGAGACGTCGGCGAACCTCTGGGCCAGCACCAGCTCTGCAAGACGCGAGCGGCAGAGGTTTCCGGTGCACACCGTGAGCACGGTGAAGCTCTGAGACATCAGCTTTAATCCGCTCTCTGCGGCTTCGCATTACCGGGAACCGCGCCCACCCGGGGCAGCTCTGCGGTCTGCGGTTCCTCGAAGCCCGTGTCATCGGCCGGAGCGCATCGGTGATCGGCGAGTCTGCTCCGACTGGGGATCGGCCAGAACTTCGGGGCGGAGAGATGCTTCGATCCGAAAGGTGCCGCTGGATGACGATCGACCGCCGTGTCGATGCCGTCGTCTGCGGGACCCTGTACATGACTTCGATCCGGTCGGAACATCCAGCTCGGGCCGGTATCGGCCGACAGTCGTTCGGTCTCGGTCGGGGGCCTGCCATAAGCCTCCGCTGCACCGTAGGTGTACAGATCCTCGCCGTTCGGCGGCAGCATCGTGACGACTATCCCGGCGACACGGGCGCCCACGGCCAGGTGGGTGCGGATCGACTCGGTGAAGGCGCGCTTCTTAGTGTTGCTCGCCGCGGAGACCATGATGATGCCTGCCGCCTTCGTCCCGACCACTGCGGAATCTGTAACAGCCAGGGTCGGTGGTGCGTCGAGGATGACATAGTCGAAGTCTTCGCCGAGCTCGTGCAGTACAGCGTCCATCGCTTGGGAACCCAGCAGCTCACTCGGATTCGGTGGGATATGCCCTGCCGGCAGGGCACTGAGCCCGTGTTCGCCCCATGGTTGGAGGACGTCGGAGATCTCCACCCGACCGACGAGGACGTCACTGAGCCCCGCCGCGCCTTCGATGCCCAAATATTCGGCGACTTTGGGCCGACGAAGGTCACAGTCGACGAGAGCCACCCGCAGCCCCGATTCGGCGAGGATGATCGACAGATTCGCTGCCGTGATCGATTTGCCCTCACCGAGACTCGGCGAAGTGATGGCGAAGACTCGGCGCTTGGAGCCGACTCCGAGGAATTCGAGGTTGGTGCGCAGTGCCCGAAACGCCTCTGCCGTGGGACCGTATTTGAAGGCTCGAACCACCAACGGATCGTCGGCGACAGCGGAGTCTCGGGGGATTCTTCCGATCACGGGGGTCTCGGTGAGCTGCCTGATATCCTGCACCGATCGCACCCGAGTGTCGAAGACCGCGGTGAGGATGGCGATTCCGATCCCGCACAGCAGCCCCAGCAGCAGTCCGGCGGGCACGAGCAGACTTGCCCGTGGACTCACCGGTGCATCTGCGGTCTGAGCTTCCTGCGTGGTAGTCAGGCTGATCGAACTCCGCCCGTCCGCACGTTTGGGTTCGAGCCGATTCTGCACTGCCTGAGTCAGGCTTCGGCTGATCGCCGCGGCGATCCGCTCAGCCTGCTGAGGATCCGAATCGGCGACGGTGATGTCGATGAGGACCGAGCCGTCGGGGGTGCTCGCTTTCACATCATCGCGCAGTTCGGCCACCGTGGTGTTGAGTCCGAGTTCGGAGATCACCGGGTCGAGGACGACGCTGGACCCGACGATGTCTGTATAGCTGCTGACGACTTCTTTTGCGAAGCTGTTTCCCTGCACCAGGTCACCGGTTCCTCCCGCATCAGATTGGACCGACACGTAGAGCTGGGTGTGCGCTTCATATGTGGGCGTCATGAGCGCGACGGGCACGGCACCTGCGACGATTCCGAGCACCGTCGCTGCTGTGACGAGCAGCCATCTGCGTCGAAGGATCCTCACGTAGTCGCGCAGGTCCATGCCCGCGCCGTTGGGTGCCGATTCTGTCATGCCCATGTCTGTGTCCTTCCGAACTGCGTAACTGCTGCGCGTAGAACCGATGCCGATGATTGCGACCGGTGATGTCGGCGAGCGCCCTTGGACTCCTCTGCGCCGCTCTGACCTTTGCTGACAGCTCGGCGAATCGGACTTCACGCTACATTCGCAGGCCGTCGTCGAACGCGGTCTGCGACAGAGCCTGCGGTGATCCGCAGTGGCCCTGTGGAAAGCCGCCCGAACGCGTGTGGACCGAGTCATACCCTGGTTCGGCCCCAATGATGCGGATATGCTTTCAGTGCCGAGCCGATGAAGGCCGGTCAGTGGCGTCAGCCGTTATTCGAACCGAGAAGTCCCATGCGTGAATCAAAGAATCCGCTGGGTGACTGCAGGAGGACCACATGACGTCGATTCCAGCCACAGTCGTGATCGGCTCGGCCGGTCGACGCCTGTATCTCATCGACTGGTTCCGCAAGGCCTTCGAGACTCTCGGCGTCGAGGGGCGCGTAGTCGTCACCGAGAACGACGAGACGAGTTCGTCCGCGACTTATGGCGACATCGGCAGAATCATGCCGAAGTACTCGGACCCTGCTTATGAGACCGCCCTGTTGGACCTCATCGCCGACCTCGAACCGCAGCTGTTCATCTCCGTCAACGACTATGAACTCCTTCATCTCCATGTGAATACGGACCTCGCGGACCGAATGCGACAGTTGGGAGTGCTCGTCCCCGGTGTGTCCGCCGAATGGCAGCGCGGCTGCGTCGACAAGTTGCGGATGGCGCAGATGCTCACCGCGATCGGCGTGCGAACTGCGCCGACGGTCACCGGCGGAGACGGCGCAGGACTGTCGGCACTTGCAGCGTATACCGATGACGTTGTCGTCAAACACCGGTTCGGCAGCGGTTCGTCGGGTCTCGCGATCGTGTCCGCTGCTCGGGCAGAAGAAGCTGTGGCCGAATCACTGCTCTCCGCACCTGCGCAATCGGGCGGTGAGCCGACTGCCGACGATGTCGTGATCCAACCCAAACTCTCCGGCACCGAACACGGTGTCGATATCGTCGGTGCACTCCATGCCCCCAGTGACCTCGCCGCTGTCCTTGCCCGACGCAAGCTGCGGATGCGAGCGGGCGAGACGGACAAAGCGGTTACGGTGGATCCTGCCCCGTTCGTGGCGAATTCGGCTCTCATCGCGAAAGCGGCTGGGCTCACCGGACTCATCGATGTCGACATGTTCCTCGACGGAGAGGGACGCAGCACTGTCATCGACATCAATCCGCGCTTCGGCGGCGGATATCCATTCGTGCATCTCGCGGGAGCCGATGTCCCGCTGTACTACCTGGCCCAGGCCATGGGCAGAGATGACGGGTTCGAGTGGAGTCGTTATGAGCCCGGCGTTGTCTCCGCGAAATACGAAAGTATTCGAGTCGCCGGAAGAGTGCCGGTGACTCCTACCAGTTCAGTTGAGTGATCGGGACCTGAACAGACTTTCTGGATCGGGAATCTCGTTGACGAAGCTCTGACGTTTACCGGACCCGACGACGAGGTGCTGCGAATCATAGGTGAAGTCACAGCGCACGATGTCCCCGACGCAGTCGTCGAGGATACTGCGAAGACGGAGCTCGAGGGCTGCGGATCGGGGCGCGTTGAGCACCCACGTAAACTTCCCGATATCGTTCTGACGAAGCTGGAACTGTCGGATCTCCTGGAGCTGGTCAGCAAGTTCCATCATTCCCATATGCAGTATCCTCTGAGGCACCTCTGCGGTACCGCCGATGCAGAAATCCCGGTTGCGCCCACTGAGCTCCTGCAATATGCCGGGAATCGGCGCACCGGCGTCGTCGACAGCGAACCGCCCGACGTCCCCTGTGTCGTATCGGATATAGGGCGAAGCACGATTGAACAGGTCTGTGACCACAATTCGTCCGATTCCGCCCGGCGGAGCTGGGCGGTCCGAGTCCAGGTCCAGGATCTCGAAATGGAAGGTCGCAGTGTTGAGCCTGTAACGGGTCAGCGCGCCGTCCGAGATTCCGAAGATCCCATTCTCGGTATTGGAGTACCTCATAGCGAGATCAACTCCTGCTTGGGCCCGGATGAGTTCGTTCAATGAGCTGGTAGCGGGCTCACCGATTCCAAGCACTGCACCGATGACTCCTTCTGCGAACTCGATGTCGTACCTGCGAAAGCCCTCGAAGAGCGCATCCAGATAAGAGCACAGCGCAACGACGATTGTGCCGTGTCGGCGCCTCAGCCATCGAGCGATCGCCCGAATACTCTGCTCATCGTGCTCTCCGCTGTACATCCGCTTGCCTTGTAGGAAATACACCAGCTTGGATTTGACCGAAACGTCGAACCATGTCGTGCCGTGGAGGGTCGGGGCAAACGGGTCGGCGCCGAGGAACCGAAAAGCAGCTACCATTTCGGCCCTGTGATGAGAGATCCGGTCGGCGTCGAAGTAGGAATCGTAGAGTACACCAGAAGTCCCAGACGAATATCTGCTGGCAAGGTTGTCAGAATTCACCCGCTCATCGAAGAACTGCGAACGGTCCGCCACCATCATCGGTTTCGTGACCACCGGCAGTGACTCGAAACCCTCGCCCTTCAAGTTCTGGTAGAAGGGCACATGAGTGCGAGCATGCCGCGCGATCTGTTCCAATGCGGCAGAGGATGAACGGGATGCGGGGTTGTTCAGCGTCGAATAGACCTCTTCGACGACTGACGGTGAGACTCCATTCGGCAGCATCTGAGCCGCGAATCGGCGGGCAGTGGACAACATGAAGTTTCCCTTCTCCTCTTCCGAGTATCTGTGTCAGGTTGCGTTGGCGCGTTGGGGAATTCGAGTATGGGACCGTCTGCCACGGGACTGGGTCACGGCGCAGCTCCATCGACGGCTGCGCCTCGAAGCTCGAAGTACGCAGTCGCAATGACAATGACATGTTCGATGTCGGCATCGGTCATCTTCGATCCGCTCGGCAGGTTGAGGCCGGTGGAGAAGATGCGTTCGGAGACTTCTCCGCCGTATATCGGCGCCTCGGCGAAGACCGGCTGCAAGTGCATCGGCTTCCACAGCGGTCGGGTTTCGATATCGTGTTCAGCCAGCCAGGCTCCCAACTCGGCCGCACTGAATCCAGTCCGATGCTCGTCCACGAGGATCGCAGTCAGCCAGGCATTGTCGCAGTGGTCGTTGTCGTTGCCGAACACAGAAACCCCCTGCACCGAGGCGATTGTGTCGCTGTAGCGTCGACGGATCTCCCGGCGACGGTCGACCATCGCGTCGAGCCGGGTCAGCTGCGCCCGTCCGATAGAGGCGAGCAGATTGCTCAGCCGATAGTTGAACCCAATCTCCCGGTGTTCGTAGTGGGCCACCGGCTCCCGGGCCTGGGTCGACAGGAAACGGGCGTACTCTGCCAGTCGGGAATCGTCGGTGAGCAGTGCTCCACCGCCCGAGGTGGTCATGATCTTGTTGCCGTTGAATGACACGACCGCGGCGTCGCCGAAGCTGCCGCAGGTGACAGCTCCATAGCGGGATCCCAGCGATTCGGCGGCGTCGACGAGGACGGGGACTTCGAATTCGGCCGCAATCGGCAAGATCCGGTCGTAGTCGGCGGGCCGTCCGAGCAGGTCGACCGGGACGATTGCCGCCGGCTTCTTCTTACCTCGGATCGAGTTCTTCAAAGCCCGGTGCAGCTGTACCGGATCCATGTTTCCGTCCGAGGAGCAGTCGACGAATACAGGTTCGGCTCCGCAATAGGTGATGGCGTTCGCCGTTGCGGCGAAAGTCATCGTCGACGTAATCACCAGGTCTCCCGGCCGCACTCCGAGACCGAGAAGGCCGAGGTGGAGAGCCGCCGTGCCGGATGAGAGCCCAACTGCATAAGAGACTCCGACTTTTGCCGCAAGCTCGGTCTCGAACGCTTCGAGGTCCGGACCGACAGGTGCTATCCAGCCGCTGCGAAACGCGCGCAACAGGAATTCCTCTTCGAGCTCCCCGACGTCGGGGCCCGACAGGAGGATCCGGCTAGCGGCCGGGACAGGCTGAGGCTCCGGTGCGGTCTCCGGTTTCGTCGGTGCCGCGTCCGAGATCGTCATGGCCTGACCTCATCCGAAATCAACGTGGTCGGCACCGGCAGGTGGACAGCTCCGCCGGCGGGTTCTCGGCGGCCCACTTGATGACCGAGTTCCGGTTGGGGGCGGCAGCTGCGGTCACAGAACTCGTCGATGACGCCTCGCTCAGCCATCACGACCGGCAGATCGGCAGGTGAGAGCTCAGGTGCCTCAACACGGCTGATCTTGTCGTGGATGCGGATGACGGTGCCTTCGTAGTCACCGAAGAGCTCCTCGTCGAGCTTCTCACCCTCGCGCAGGCCGGTATAGACGATCTCGGTATTCTGATTCGACATCGCAACCAGACTCCGGGCGATGTCGACGATGCGCACGGGTTCACCCATGTCGAGAACCATGACGTAGCCGTCCTCGCCGATCGTCGCCGCCTGCAGCACCAGCTGGCATGCCTCCGGGATCGTCATGAAGAAGCGTCGGACCTCCGGATCGGTGACCGTGATCGGACCGCCCTGTCTGATCTGTTCCTGGAAGGACAGGAGCACCGATCCGCGGGAGCCCAGAACATTGCCGAAGCGAACCGAGAGGTAGGTGCCTGGCGACTTCGCTGCGAATCCGCTGACGAGTCTTTCGGCGATCCGTTTGCTCCGGCCGAGCTCGCTCGTCGGTGCGGCGGCCTTGTCCGTCGAGATGTTGACGAAGGTTTCGACTCCGACTGCGCGTGCTGCTTCGAGGACGTTGAGGGTGCCGTGGACATTCGTCTTCCACGCCTCCTCGGGGAACCGCTGCAGCATCGGCAGATGTTTGAGCGCCGCCGCGTGGAAGACGATCTGCGGCTTCGCCTCGGCGAAGACATGATGAAGTGCAGCCCGGTCTCGGATGTCGGCAAGCACGGTGTTCGGCGACATCAGCAGCGCCGAGCCGTAGAGCGTGAGTTCGACTCCGTGCAGCGCCGTCTCATCGCGATCGAGCATGACGAGGCTCTCCGGATGGAGAGCGAACAGCTGCCGGCAGAGTTCGCTGCCGATCGATCCACCCGCTCCCGTGACGAGAACCCGTTTGCCGGCTACCTTCTTGGCGATCTCTGCCAGATCGGTGTGCACCGGAGCGCGGCCGATGAGGTCTTCGACCTTGATATCGCGGATATCGCCGATCTCGACCTTGCGATTGACCATCTCGGCCAGCGGCGGGATCGTCCTCAGCCATTTCCCTGTCGGCTCCAGACGCTCGCGACATTTCTGCAGGAATTCCGCGTCGGAATCAGCGATCGCGACGATGACTCCAGCTGCATTCAGCCACTCGGCCGCCTCGGCGATGTCCTTACTCGTCCCACGGACCCGAACCCCGTGGATGCTCAGATGACGTTTGTGCGGATCATCATCGATGAGCCCGACGGGCAGATACTCACCGTCAGGGTTCGAGAGCATCTGGCGGATCAGGGATTCAGCCGCGTCGCCGGCGCCGACGACGAGTACTCGCTCACCCTGCAGTGGACGGGTCACGATCTGGTGGGACCAGCGGATGAGGTAACGGCTGCCGGTCATGAAGATGACTGCGGAGGAGACAGTGAGCAGGACAAACGGCGAATCCCCCAAGGTGACGGCCATCAGACCGCACGCGCTGATCAGTGCGATGATCGCGATGCCGCCGTATTCGGCGAAGCTGCCGTAGTGGTAGCGACTGCGGTAGAGCCCGGTGAGCAGGCCGAGGAGCACTTGCAGAACCACTGCCGCCCCAAGCGCGGAAACGAGTTCGACTCCACTGACGACTCCTGAACCCATGACCGTCGAGGCGAGCAGGCCGGCAGCCGTCCAAGCGACGAGATCGAGGACGAGCTGGAACCTGGTCTTGCCCTTCCAGATCCGCGTTGTCAGCCGTGCCGGCCACGTCGATCCAGAAGTCGCTGAAGGTGGCGAAGCCACACCGCCGGCCCTCCCCCGGATGAGTGGATTCGGATGTTCTGACACAGTCATCGTGATCTCCCATGTTCGACTCTCCCGGCCCCGTCACTGTGGCGGCCGGGCATCGTCGGTGAGAGCCGACGATGCTGCGATTCCAACTGCGGAATGCGTCGACTTCACGCTATGAGTGCGATGACTCTGTTCTGGTGCTTGCGGAGGGGAGACTGCGGTCATCCGCGACTGCGGTGCGGGTCTCCGCGGGGCGTTCTGCCGCAGACGGCGCGAACCGTCTGCGGCTCATGTTCACCAAGGATGGCGGCTCAGACCGCGGCGAGACGCGGGTTGCCCGCGAGCCTGGATACGAGCTCTGTGCGAGACCCGACGTCGAGCTTGCGGTAGACAGCGGTGAGGCGGAGTTCGACGGTGCGCAGGGAGACGAAGATCCGTTCGGAGATCTCCCGGTTCTTCATTCCCGCACGAACCAGTTCGACGACCTTGAGCTCCTCGTCGCTGAGTTCGCCGAGGCGCGGCAGCTCAGGCATCGTCGGCGCCTTCGGCTCTTCGACGATCTGCCCGGTGCGGAGATGGTCGGCGAGACGACCGGCCCCGACTTCGCGAAACAGCGCCGCAGCGGCGAGTCTCTGTTCACGTGCTCTCAGGTTCGAACCGTTGTCGGTCAGGCGAGAGGCGAACGCCGCATGCGTGACCGCCTTCTCGAAGACGAACTCTGAGGTGCTGGACTGCCGCAGCACTCGCCCGAACAGGTCGGTGGCAGTCTCCCCGGCGGCCAGAAGCGCTTCGCTCCGACTGACGGACAGATCGGTCCACCGAGAAGGGCATGCCTTCGCGCGGTCACGCAGCTTCTGAAGCAGAAGAGTCGCATGCTCTCTTCTGCCGATACCCACCAAGGCTTCAATGAGGTCGCCCTCGAAACGACGCACGTTCGGGTTGGTCTCGTCCGCGGACAGCTGTTCGCAGCGCCGAAGGTGTCCGATCGCTTCGGCCGCGCAGTCGGCGCGCAGGAGGTATCTGCCCTGGAGCGCATTCAGCTCGGCCAGCAGACGGTGGTTGTTCGTCGCCGAAGCCCGGACCGCGGCCTGTTCCTCGACGAGCCCCGCTTCACCGGCGCGTCCGGTCAGCAGCATCTTCCAGGCGTGCAGCAGCAGGATCCGATCCTGCCGGACGACGACGAGTCCTCTGCGCTTGTCGGCCTCAGATTCCGCGATGAGCCTGTCGATGACGTCGACGGCCTGGCTGACTCGGCCGAGGCGCATTTCCAGATCAGCGCGGACACAGTCCACCTGCCGCTTCCAGACCCTGGTCGCGGCACAGGTCTCACCGATGTGGTCGAGCACAGCCGAGGCGGCTTCATAATGCTCGGTGAGCACCAGTCCCTGGGCGACGGCGAGTCCGAAGCTCGGCCTGATCGCCTCCTGGTGTTCCTGCAGGCTCGCGAAACCGGCGAGCGCCGCCCCGTCCTTTCCGCAGTTGCTGTCAAGCAGGATGCGCACGGCCTGGACAAGCTGTGCCTCGCTGTCGCGAAACTGCTCATCGGCGGCTTCGGCAAGTGCCAGAAGCTCCTGCGCTCGAGCGAATTCGCCTCGTTCACAGTGGCAGAGCGCCAGCGTCAGCTGCAGGCGTGCCACCTCGGCGGGTGCCTGCTCCGATTCGACCCTGCTCCACGACGTGAACAGTGAGGACGGCAGCGTCTGCGTCTCGAGGAAGACATTGCGGACTTCGAGAGTCCGAGCGCGGACCACGACCGCGGCCCGGTTCGACCGAGAGGCGATCTGCACATAGCGGCGGGAGAAGGCGAACTGCCCGTGATCGGACAGCGTCTCGGCGATCTCGACCAGCTGACCGCGCAGCTCCTCGAGATCGTTGCAGACCCGGATGGCCCGTTCGGCGAATTCGGCCCCTCCGGCAGTGAGTCCGCGTCGCACCAGTCCGAGAGCGTGTGCCGCCAGCTGCTGTGCGGTCTCCTCACCCGGGTCGATGAACGAGACGTGCCAGGCTTCGACCTGCGGCCACGTGTCGGCGCAGTCTTCGGCCAGGACGAGGTGGGTTCGACGTCGCTCGCGCGCCCCCATCGACTGCTGCACCATGGCACGGACGAATCCGTGGGGTATCCGCAGAAAGGCCCCTCGACGTTCGATCGTCCCGCGCGATTCGAGTTCGTCGACGGCTTCCCAGAATCCGGGCAGCCTCCTGGCCAGAGGCCGCAGCGGCGTCAGTGGGGACAGAGACAGACATCCGAGCAGCGCTTCGGCATTGGCCGTCAGCCCTTCGACATAGTCGGCGATCATCGGACGGCTGGCCGGTCCCACTCTGACCGGGATCGACAGCGCGATCTCCCCGCGCATCTCACTGGGCGCCATCTCCTCGAGGATATGGCTGACGGCCAAGGGACGACCCGCGGCGGCGTGGGCAGCGACCTGGGCTGCCTCCTCGGCGATCCTCGTGTGTCCGAAGCGGGCCAAGGCGAGGTCCCGGGCGAGCTCGATGAGCTCGGCGATGCTGAGATCCGCAAGTTCGATCTCCGGCACCGAGGCGAACGGACCGTCATCGTCGATCGACCGAACCGTGATGACGATGTGCAGACGTCCTGACTTCAACCGGCGCAGCGCCTGACCGAGCACCCGCTGCGAGTCCATGTCCATCTCGTCGGCATTGGGCACGAGGATGAGCGTGTCCTCGTCTCCTGGAATCGATCGGAGAGCCGTCATCATGTTCGGCACGATCTCATCATCGGCGAGCTCCGCCGGATCGGAGGGGCCGTGCACGGATGCGCTGACTGCGGCGAGCAGACCGCCTATCCCGGACCAGGGCGTGTCCTCATCGAGCGGACTCGATGCGACCCTGATCACCGTTCCATCCCACTCCGACTCGAGTGCCGACAAGATCGATCGCCGCCCGGACCCGAAGCCGCCGGTGAGGGCTGCGGCACGGTGCCGCGAGAGGAGGGAGCGGAGCTCGCCGACTTCCTTGCGGCGAATCACCTGACGCATGATCCGCCTCCCGTCGTCGAGTCCGGGGAACTCGTTCGGAGAAGGATTTCCGGCCCGGAGACGGACGCCGCCGTTCGCACGGCGCGGGGGTCGGTTCGATGAGGAGGCTGAGGAGACTGAGGAGGCTGAGGCGTGATGTCCATACTCAGATACTGCTCGCCGGCAGCCGTCTCGGACCAGGTGGTCGATACTGGAGTCGCCTTCGGGTCACTACTCAGTCACCACCAGGTCACCACCGGAGCACCGCAGTGAGTACTCACCCGAGTCCGAAATCCCGCAGTCGGTGATACTCGGCTCACGCTCAGGCGCGCAGTCGGCCTTCGGCATCCCGCATCGCCTCGGCGACCTGGTCCCTGCGTTCGACACCGAGCTTGCGGAACAGCCGGTACGTGTGGCCCTCGACCGTTCGCACCCGCACTCCCAGTTCCAGCGCGATCTCCGCATTCGATCGGCCCGCGACGATGAGCGCGCTGATCTGCTTCTCCCGGGCGGTCAGTCCTATGTTCTGCCTGCCCGGGCCGTTGCTCTGACCAGCTCCGAATCGCGCGGCCAGAGCGATGCACTTACCCGCCAGGTCAGGCATAGACGCTCCGTATTCCTCCGCAAGAGACGTCAAGGCTGCACGATCATGATCACGCAGTGCAGCGCCGAGGCGGCTGACAATGTCGAACTCACGCCCGGTTCCGTGCGCGGCCGCTTCACACATCGCCTCAGGTGCGATCTCGTCGAAGTGCAGGAAGAGGTGCAGGCGGATGAGTACGACGATCGCGGCTGCCCCATCGGCTTCGGCTTCGTCCATCATCCGGCGCAGCTCGTGCTCGTACCGGGTCTCACCGGTGCGTATCGCCCGCGCGGTGGTTCGCAGTACGAGGGCTCGACGATATTCGTGGTAGAGGGCTGTGACGGGCAGCTCGTCGAAGCGGGCGTGCAGCTCGTCGGCGTCAGCAGCGGTTCCGACACGAGAGACCGCATATTCGGCCTCCGCCAACGCGATGGCCAGCTGCGTGCCCAAGTTCCAATAGGTGAGCGATTCGATCGCGGCGCGAAGCGCCTTCATCGCCCCCGGCAGATTGCCCTCGAGCAGGTGAGTCTGCGCCCACAGCAGGTCGATCGGCCCGGACCGAGCTGACAGGTACGCGATGTCATGCGTCGCCAGTGTCGTCATCAGCTCTCTCGCCTCAGCGGTTCGTCCCAGCTGCAGAAGTGTGCGCCCCTGCAGCATGGTCAGGTGAAGTGCCCCTGTGCTTTCGTTGCTGAAATCGGCTTGAGCGGATTCGAGGAGCGCGAGCGCTTCCAAGGTGCGTCCCGAGTCGAGCATGTCGGTCGCGTGCAGCATCGTGTCGAGCAGATGGAAGCTGCCCGTTGCCCCGCCCTCGGGTGTGAGTCCGTCGAAGACGTCCACGGTGATCGGTCGTTCTTCGGCCACGACGGCGGCGACACGGTCGAGGAATTCGAGTCCGAACGCTGCGTCCACTCCCCCTCCGGGGTGTCCGTCACCTTCCTCGTGCAGCCGATTGAGAGCGGTGCGGAAGTCCGCAAGCCGCAGGGCCGGAGACATGGAGGCGGAAGAGCGGTTCATCCAGACCACGAGCGCATCGACGACCAGCGGAGCACAGCATGCGGTGCGAACCGCATGGGCCAAGATGTCGAGTCCGAGGGGAATCTTATTGCAGCCGCAATAGAGCAGAGCGACCGAGAGCAGCTCGTGTGGGCTCAACTTCTCCGTCGGGATCTCCGCGATCAGCCGCATGGCCCGATGCCAGTCTCCGAGGCGAGCGGCGATGAGTGCGGCGTCGATGG
Source organism: Brevibacterium sp. OS20 (assembly GCF_056837565.1). Taxonomy (NCBI): domain Bacteria; kingdom Bacillati; phylum Actinomycetota; class Actinomycetes; order Micrococcales; family Brevibacteriaceae; genus Brevibacterium; species Brevibacterium sp. OS20. The sequence continues at coordinate 3,710,609 of NZ_CM166367.1, forward strand.
TCCTCGACTCGCCGACTTCCGCTCCGCAGATCAGTCCCCACTCGGCCCTGACCACCTGCGACCACTCCGCAGGTGCATCTCCGCTGGAGTCGATGAAGTCGAACCACTCTCGACTCCGACCGGTCGGGGTCGTGTACCTGATCGTGTCCGAGGTGTGGTTCTCCACTGCCTCATAGACATGGGGTCTCTGCGCGTCGATCTTCAGTTCACCGGCGGCCACGAGGGCATCCGCGGCTTCCCCGAGCCCCGCCTCGAGCAGTGTCGCCAGCTCCACCTCCCCCGCGAGGACGACCAACTCGAGGGCCTCCGTCTCCTGGGGCGAGTGGTCGGCAAGACCGATCCGTGCGTAGTCGCGGGCACGCGCATCATAGTCGGTGTCGTGTCCGTCGAGGATCCACACTCCTCGGCGCAGGAGGAAGCGCGACCGTCGTGCGGTGTATTCGAGGAGTTCGATGAGCTTTCCCGGATTGCGTTTCGAATGGAAGTCGACGATGTCGACCACTGCTTGGGACACGATGTGACCGAGGCGGTGTTCGATCATCGACCGATAGTCCTCACGCGGCAGAGGACCGAGGACGAGATGCTGGAGCACACGGTCTTCGACCAGAGTCGAGAACGGCATGACCCCACTCTCGGGGTTGGACCGCGACATCGCGACGAGCCTGATCGAGCCGGCGCTGGCCAAGTCGGTCAGGACCTCCTGCGAACGGGAATCGAGCAGGTGGGCATCGTCGACAAAGACCGCCTGCGAGGTTCGAGTCGAGGTGAGCCGGGACACGATTCGCCCCAGCAGCGTGGACGGGTCGCCGTCGAGGTCGACGAGCAGACCGAAGACGCCGAACTCGGTGTTCTGGTGCACGCGGTCCCCGCGGATCCAGATTCCGTCGCTCCCGTCCTCGAAGGCCGTTCTCGCCAGAAGGGTCTTGCCGACGCCGATCTCGCCTTCGATGAGGATGCCGGAGCATTCCGAGCAGCGCAGCGACTGACGAATCAGTTCGAGTTCGCCCTTGCGCCCGAAGATCGTCGTGCCGTCCTGGATGCTCTCGCCCGATGATGTGGTCAGCTCTTCAGCCATTCCGTCACCACCTCTCGCAGCTCCTGCCGATTGGCCACATGCACTCGGCGGTAGAGACGTCCGAGGTGCCATTCGACGGTTCGGGCCGAAAGGTGCAGCTCTTCTCCGATCTCTGCGCTCGTTCGACCCTCGACGATGCCCGTGATGATCGAGTGCTCGAGCTCGCCCAGATTCGCGTGGAACCGTTTGCCGTCGGCATCGAAGTCGAGCACGCGCCGGCTCCGGCCCAGCAGGATCCGGGCTTCCTTGGTGGCGGCAGCATTGCCTGAGGCAACGGCGCGTTTTCGGGCCTCGCCGGACAGCTGGGCGCAGAGCACGACCGCGCCGAAGATCAGCGCCTCACGGGCCGCGGTGATGAGCGCCTGCAGATCGTCAGTGCTGAAGGCATGTGCCACGGCGCGCAGCAGGCGACCGAGGGAGCCGTCGACCCTGCCGGACGACGCGGACAATCCGCCGATGGCCTGTTCGTGCCCGAGTCGACCGGCCTCGAGCCAGGCCAGGCAGGCAAGGGTGTGCGCACCGTGTTCTTCTGCCCAGGCCCCGAGCTCATAGAGTTGCGGGGCTGCCGGCCCCGGCGACGTCTGCGCCAGTGCCTGCAGGTCGAAGAGTCTGGCTTCGAATGAAGCCCACCACGAATGCCGACTGGCATCGGCCTCCTCGTCGACAGCGATCGAGACGACCTCCGTCCGCTGGTCTGTCAGCACAGCGGAGAGAGACAGTGCCGACCTGGCCATTCCAGCGATATCGACGATGTCGCAGGGGTCGGCACCGAGATTGAGTTCGCCGAGGATGCAGTGGGCCTTCGCCGCGTTTCCGGTGCGCAGGTCGATGAGCGCGTTCGTCAGCCTGGTCAGCCGCCGACTGGAGGTCAGTTCATCCATTGCCGTCCGCGCCTCGGCCCAGTTGCCGGCGATGAAATTCGCCACGAAGAACTGCGGGATGGCATCTTCCCGTTCGAACGATTCGGGCCCGGGAAGTCCGAACATCAGCCGGGCCTGCGCGATATAGCTCAGTCCCAGTTCGATCCGTCCGGACATCACTTCTGCCACGCCGAGGAACGCACATGCGCGCAGACGGTGGCGCACCGAGCTCGCATGGTTGAGATAGACGCTCTCGGCCAAGGCACAGGCAGCGGCGATACGACCTCCTTTGAGGTCGAACCTGGCGCGCGTCGCATCGAGCCGACCGACGTCGATCGGCAGCGAAAGCGTGTCCCGGACCCAGTCCAGCCGCAGATCCTCGGGCTTCCTTGGGTCCATCAGCCTCAGTTCCATCGAGGCGAGGCGGGACAGATACTCCTGTGCTGAGGTGTCCGGATTCAGACACGCCTCGGAGACAAGCGGGTCGACGATCTCCCGGGCCTGGCGGAGCCTACCGGCTCCCCATTCGCTGCGGGCGTGCTCGAGGTCGAGTTCGGGACCGCGATAGCCGCTGGTGCGGATGATCTCTGCGGCTTCGCGGTATCTGCCCCGCGCGTTTGCCCAACCGGCGGCATCCAGAACCTGTTTGGGAGTCGGCACCCGGCCCAAGGAGATCGACCACGCGGCGTAGCCGAAGAGCGTTCTGCCGTGAAGTGCCGAAAGATCCGCTCCGGCATCGAACCTGGTGAGCAGTTCGAGGCTGCGAGAGGGAGGGACCATGGCTCGGACGTTCTCAGCCGTGACGGGTTCGTGCATGCTCACCGTTCCCCCTCGACCCTTCGAAATCGAGAGCAGACCGTCCTCCGCCAAAGAGTCGATCGTCTGTGGACTGGTGAACCCGACGAGCACGTCATAGGGCACCGCTTCGATGAGAGCGACGGTTTCGATGACCTCGCGGCTGGACTGATCGACCCGGGCGATCGCGGTTTCGACCCCGCTGGTCCGGCTCCGCCCGAACAGCAGCCTCTCGAGCAGCCGCGGATTGCCGTGGGCGAGTGCAGTCAGCTCCGAGACCGATCTCGTCTCGGTCTCCGAGAGTCCGATGCTGTTGATCATCGCAGCCGCATCCGCCTCGTCGATACCGTCCAGATCGATCCTGACAATGCTTCCCGACAGCCACAGCCCGGCGATGAGATCGACCGGCGAACGCGCCGATTCGGCGGCGATGACGAGTTTGATCCTGCGTGCATCCGTCAGCTGAGCCAACACTGCGAGGGAATGATCGTCGACGAGATCGGCATTGTCGACGACGACCAGAGAGCGACCGCCTTCGGCTCTGCGCTCGAACAGATCACCGATCACCGACAGCGCACGCCCGGGCGGAAGGTCAGTGTCGATGCCCTCCCACGACAGCAGGATTTCGAAGATTCCGAGGTTCCGGACCCGCGCGTTCTCCGAGCCGCGCAGGCGGGTGACCGCAAGATCGGGGTCGAGACGAGAGAGCGCAGCATTCACCAGCGCGGTCTTCCCGATGCCCGCCGCGCCGATGATGAGAGCGCCCAGATGCCCCTGCCCGGAGATCGCGCCGACGACCGTCGAGAGCTCGGACTCATAGCCGAAGAGCCGACGCGACGGTGCGACCGGGGGGATATGCGTGGTCCTGCCTGACACGTCACTCAGCTTTCCGTACCCCTGGGGATCTTCTGCAGCGGGGAATGCGGAGCCCAGCGGCGCGGGGTTCAATCCGGAGAAGCTCACGTCTCGGAATCACCATTGGAATTCCTGGATCAGTATTACCACTTGGGATAGGTGTAGTAATACATCTCTGAAATAAAGTTAGGCGATTGTGACATCAACATCCGATCCCACCGGAGGGCCGCCTCGGCGAGGGTCTTCGCCGTCTCCCACTTGTGAGCCCGAACACCGAACCGTACCATTGGAGGAAAGTTACTGAACGATCTATAAGGAGTTCGCATGGACACCCTACTGAATGCAGAAGAGCGCGAGTTCGCGCAGCAGATGCGTCAGTTCTACCGCACGGAGATCCCCGAGGAACTCCGCTTCAAGGTCGCCACCGGCCAGGAGCTGAGCAAGGAAGACATGGTCACCTCGCAGCGGATCCTCAACCAGCACGGCTACGCCGTGCCGAACTGGCCGGTCGAATGGGGCGGCCAGGACTGGACCCCCGTGCAGCGTCACATCTGGCTCGAAGAGATGCAGCTGGCCTGCGTTCCGCAGCCGCTGCCGTTCAACGTGTCCATGGTCGGACCCGTCATCGCCACCTTCGGCTCGCAGGAGATCAAGGAACGTTTCCTGCCCGCCACCGCGAACATCGACATCTGGTGGTCGCAGGGATTCTCCGAACCCAACGCCGGCTCGGACCTCGCCTCGCTCAAGACCACCGCGGTGCGCCAGGGCGACAAGTACATCGTCAACGGCCAGAAGACCTGGACGACCCTGGGCCAGTACGGCGACTGGATCTTCAACCTCGTGCGCACCGACCCTGACGTGAAGAAGCAGGCAGGCATCTCCTTCCTGCTCATCGACATGAAGACCCCCGGCGTCACCGTCCGTCCGATCCAGCTCATCGACGGCGGACACGAGGTCAACGAAGTCTTCTTCGACAATGTCGAGGTCCCCGTCGAAAACCTCGTCGGCGAAGAGAACAAGGGCTGGACCTACGCGAAGTTCCTGCTCGGCAACGAGCGCACCGGAATCGCCCGCATCGGCGGTTCGAAGGTCAACCTCGCCCGTGCCAAGGCCTACGCCGCGGTGACGAAGACCGCTCGCGGCACTCTGTTGGATGACCCCCTGTTCTCCGCTCGTCTGACGAAGATCGAAGCCGAACTCACCGCGCTCGAGATGACCCAGCTGCGGATCCTCTCGACCCAGGCCGCCGGGTCCGACAAGCCGGATCCACGCTCCTCGGTGCTCAAGCTCAAGGGCTCCCAGCTGCAGGAGGACATCTCCGAACTCCTCGTCGACGTACTCGGTCCGCAGGGTCTCGACTTCGTCTCCGACCGCGTGCAGGGCCAGGGTCTGTCCGACCTGCCCAACGGCGCTGTCGATGCTCTGCCCGGCTACTTCAACACCCGCAAGGTCACCATCTACGGCGGTTCGTCCGAGGTGCAGCGCGGAATCATCTCGAAGGCACTGCTCGGTCTCTGAGATACCGACGCTCACTCGATCTCCCAAGAAGGACAACAATGGATCTTGAACTCAACGACATTCAGCAAGAACTCGCCAGCACACTGAACAAGTACCTGCGCAGCGAGTACGACATCGCCAAGCGCGAAGAGATCCTTCGCAGCGACGAGGGCATCTCCCGCGAGAAGTGGCAGGCCTTCGCCGAGATGGGTCTGCTCGGACTTGCGATTCCCGAGTCCTACGGCGGCGCGGACATGACCTTCAACGAGGTGGCCGTGGTCGCCGAGGCGTTCGGTCGCTCACTCGTCCTCGAACCGTTTCTGGCTACCGCAGTCCTCGGTGCCAATGCCGTTCTACTCGGCGGCAGCGAGGAGCAGAAACAGGCCATCCTGCCCGGTGTGGCAGAGGGCCAGACCTTCCTCGCTCTCGCAGCACTCGAGCCCGGACTGCGCTACGCGATCGACGCTCCGCAGACTCAGGTCTCCGGTGCAGACGGCAGCTTCACCCTCACCGGTGAGAAGAACAACGTGCTCGGCGGGGACGTGGCCGACCACTTCGTCGTCACCGCCACGCAGAACGGCGAACTGGGCCTCTACCTCGTCGCCGCCGATGCCGAGGGTCTGAGCCGTGTGGCTCAGCGCCAGGCCGATGGTCTGGGCAGCGCGAACCTCAAGCTCGAGGGTGTCGCCGCCCAGCGCCTCGACGCCGCCGATGCCAACGCCGTGCTGTCCGAAGTCCTCGACCTGGGCAACGCCGCAATCATGGCTGAGGCCGTCGGTGCGCTCGAAGCCTCGCTGACGATGACTGCCGAGTACCTGAAGACCCGCGAGCAGTTCGGTGCACCGATCGGTGCGAACCAGGCTCTGCAGCACCGCGCCGCCGACCTCTACGCCGAACTCGAGTACGCGCGCAGCATGGCTCTGTACTCTCGCCTGGCCGTGACCTCCGAGGTCCCCGGGGCTGAGAAGGACCGTCACCGCGACGTCATCGCCGCGAAGATCATCGTCGACCGGGCTGCTCGCAACATCAGCCAGGAGTCGATCCAGATGCACGGCGGCATCGGCATGACCATGGAGTACCCTATCGGTCACTACGCCAAGCGCCTGACGGTCATGACCCGCACGTTCGACGACTCGGATTCGCTGACCGCAGAGCTCGCCGAACTCGGCGGACTCATCGAACCCCACGCCGCCGACCTCAGCTGAGGCACCGGCACTTCAGCGCCGCACGTTCGACCCCGAGCGTGCGGCGCTGCGTCGTCGGGGCCTATCAACGCCCACCGAGGCGGCCGGATCCCGGCAGCACGGAAGCGCCGAGGCGACACGACGTTGGTCGTGCCGCCTCGGCGCTTCTTCGTCTCTGTATGCCGGTCGGCAACCTCCGTGGCGGCGACTCGGTCCACCGCACTCCAACAGAGTTGGATTGTTGGGGCGATCCACGGTGATCTGAGCGCGAATAACCCCGTGGATCGACCAAACAATGCCGTCAACCGCACCTGCGCAAGGAGGACAGGGCCTCCTCGGCGGGACCACGGCCTTGTGGACGAGGAGGACGGGATTTCCTCAGGGAGACCAAGTCCTCCGCTGCGAGGCCTGCGCTGCCGGCAGCGAACTCAGCTCACGGGCTGGTCGTACACGTGCCGGCGGATCCACGAATGCATGGTGATCGCGGCGGCTGCTGCGGCGTTCATCGACCGTGTCGAACCGTACTGCGCGATCGAGAGCACGTCGCGGCTCGCCTGGTGCGCTTCCTCGCTCAGTCCCGGTCCTTCCTGACCGAACAGCAGCAGGCAGCGCTTGGGCAGGTCGTAGGTCTCCAGCGGCACGGAATCCGGGAAGTTGTCGATGCCCAGCAGCGGCACGTCGTTCTCGGCGCACCAGCTGAGCAGGTCGTCCACGCTCGGATGGTGGATGACGTGCTGGTATTTGTCCGTGACCATCGCCCCGCGCCGGTTCCAGCGGCGTTTGCCGACGATGTGCACGGCTGCGGCGTTGAACGCGTTGGCGGTGCGCACGACCGAACCGATGTTGAGGTCATGCTGCCAGTTCTCGACTCCGACATGGAAGTCGTGCCGCGAGGCATCGAGGTCGGCCACGATCGCATCGTGCTTCCAATACCGATACCGATCGACGACATTGCGCCGGTCGCCCTCAGCCAGCAGCTCCGGATCGAAGTGCTCTTCCACAGGCCAGGGGCCGGTCCACGGACCGACCCCCACCTGCGGTTCAGCGCTTTCGGTCACTTGTCGTCGCGGGAATCATCCGCCGACTTCGCGTCCTTCTCGTCTTCTCCGCCGGACTTCACGTCCGACTTCTTCGTGCCGGATTCCTTCGCCGAGGCGGCCGCCGACTTCGCGTCCTTGTCCGCGTCCACGTCGTCCGTGTCGTCCGAATCGGCATCATCCGCGTCGTCAGCGCTCGAGTCCGACTTCGCGGCGCCCTTCGCCGAGGTGGCGGCACCGACCTTCTGCGCGCGCTTGCTCATCTTCACGGTCTTGCCGCCGCGACCGCCACCGGACAGCACCGAGCGCACGTACGCGCCCGAGGCCAGAGCGTGGAGGATGACGGCGAGGACCAGCGCGATGCCGGCGGCGACGAGGCCTTCCCACCACTCGGCCTGACCGGCGAAGGAACGACCGGCGATGCCCAGCGGCGATGTGAACGGCGTCCACGACAGCACCTTCGCGACGGTGCCCGAGGGTCCGATGATGACCGGAGCGAAGAAGCCCGCCACGGTGATGACGCCGATGATCGTGAGGAAGGTGGCGCGCGCCTTGGAGCCGACGACGGTCGACGCCCAGACGAGCAGCGCGAACACCGACCAGGCGGTGAGCAGCAGGGCCAGCGCGAACCAGCCCAGTCCCGGCAGCATGGCGAATGCCAGGGACGTCTTGCCCGACAGCGAGAGTCCGAGCTCGGTGATGACGGCGGCCGCAACGAGGTGGACGACGACGAGGGTCAGCATGCCCGTCACTCGCCCCGAGGCCGAGGCACGCGGCGGAATCGTGGCTGCGATGATCTCGGTGATCCGGTTTCGCTTCTCCAGGCGCAGGTTCTGGTACAGCGCAGTGCCCAGTGTGGCGACGACGAGCAGCGACAGCGCGACCATGCCCCACAGCAGCGGGGTGGCCACGGCACCGTCGACGGCCGGGGTCTCGAGCAGCGTCGCCTCGGTCTTCGGTGCGAGCTTCTCGAGCAGGGCATCGGGCTGCTTGTCGAGGGCGATGATCGTCGGCTGCCCCTGACCGCTCGGGTCCTGGATGAATGCGGCGTCGACCTTGCCCTCACGCACGAGCTTCTCGGCGGCGGGGGCGTCCTTGGCGTCGGTGATCTTCACACCCAGCTGTTGCTCATACATCGCCGCCTGCTCGCCGACTCCGACCATCGCCATGGTCGGGGTGCCCGAGTCCTTCTGCACGTCGGCGACGATTCCGGAGATGATCGCGGCCAGCACGCCGAGGATGATCACGGCGGCCGTGACCAGGAAGTAGGGGCTGCGCATGGCCGTGGTGGACTCACGATTCGACACGAGCCACGCGGCCTGGCGGTTGCCGACATCGACGAACTCCGAGACCAGTCCGGTCTCCGGCAGTTCGTCGGGGTCTGGGGTGTCCTCGGCGAGTTCGAAGGGAACGTCGTCGAGGCCGGCGGTGGCGCCGGACTCGTCCGCTTCCTTCGCGTCGGAGGCCTTCGCGGCTGGGTCCTTCGCCTCGGTGCCCTTCTTCGCCGAGGCGGCCGATCCAGTGGTCGCACCGGCGTCGGTCGCCTCGTCGACCGAGTCGGCCTCCTCGGCGGTGGTCTCGTCTTCGATCACATCGTCATCGACGGGCACACCGAGGTCGTCGATGCCTTCGCCGGCCGTGCCCTTGGACACGAGCGGTTCCGGGGACTCGTCATTCGCACCATTGTCTTTGCGCGCCATTACAGAGCCTCCTTGTACTGCTCGGCCAGTGTCGGGCGGACACTTTCGAAGTTCTTCACATTCTTCAGCTCGGCCACGGCAGCGGCGGCTGACTTCGCATCATTCGCGCGGAAGCTCACGCCCTCGCGTCCGACGGTCTTCACATCGCTGATTCCCGTTCGGGATTTCAGTGCCGAGGCGGCCGCCTCGGTGTCCGTCGTCTCGACGCGATAGTGCTGGTCACCGAGCAGCTTCTCGACGCTGCCCGAGGCGGTCACCTTGCCCTGGTTCAGAACGATGACATCATCGGCGAACTCCTGTGCGGCCTCCCAGTCGTCGGTGGCCAGGATGACAGGCACTCCCGAGGATGCATGGGCCCGCAGCAGGGACGTGACCAGGCGCAGCGAGGCGGCGTCGAGGCCGGCGAAGGCATCGTCGATGACGACGACGTCCGGGTCCGCGGCCAGGGTCGCGGCGATGTCGACGCGGGCGATCTCGGCGCCGGAGAGGTTCTTCAGCGGTGCGTAGCCGCGGTCGGCGAGCTCGAGATGGCCGAGCAGGGTCAGCGCATTCCGTTCGGCCGCACCCAGGGTGATCCCGTGCAGGCGGGCGAGGTAGACGATCTGGTCGAGCACGCGCATGTTCGGGTATCCGCCGCGCTCGGCGGGCAGATAGCCGAAGTTCTGCCGGTCGCCGAAGTCGAGTTCGAAGTCCTCGAGTTCGATGGTGCCCTCATCAGCGGCGATGAGGCCCATGATGATGCGCACCAATTCGGTGCGGCCCGCCGAGCGGGTTCCCACGATTGCGGTGATCCGGCCCGCCTCGGCGGTGAAACTCACCTCGTCCAGATATGTCCGCTTCCCTTTGCGCAGGGAAACCTCTTTCAGTGTGAGCACGCGTCATCCTTTACATCAAACAGTTCTTGGGGAGTGTCTCATCTATCGTGTTGAAATAAGAGACTTGTTTCAAACCACGTCCTCGATTTCGACAGAATTGCCAGTCGAGTCCCAGGTCGTGATCGGTGAGTCGAGTTCGCCGAGGGGGCACCGTTTCGCCCCACTTCGCCGAGGCGGGCCTCAGTCGAGTCCGAGATCCGCGGTCGTCAGCGCGGTCAGGTACGGAATTCCCGTGGCTTCGACCCGTTCCTTGGCGCCGGTGTCGCGATCCATGACCACCGCCACGGCGACCACCTCGGCGCCGGCTTCTTTGAGCGCTTCGACGGCGGTGAGCACGGAACCGCCCGTGGTCGACGTGTCCTCGACGGCGACGACGCGCTTGCCGGCGACGTCGGGGCCTTCGACACGACGGGACATTCCGTGCTTCTTCGCCTCTTTGCGCACGACGAAGGAGTCGAGCGGGGTGCCGCGCACCACCGACCGGTGCATGACGGCGGTGCCGACCGGGTCGGCGCCCATCGTCAGTCCGCCGACGGCATCGACCTTGTCGAGCAGATCATGAGCCTCGAGGAGATCAAGGACGACATCGCCGACGAGCGGTGCCGAACGGTGATCGAGGGTGACCCGACGCAGATCGAGGTAGTAGTCGGCCTCCTTGCCGGAGGAGAGGGTCACCCTGCCGCGCACCACGGCGAGTTCGTCGATGAGGTCGAGCAGTTGTCGGCGAGTGTCAGCGCTGTCGGTCATGAACTCCAGTCTACTGGGCGGTCGGACCACGCCCGTTCAGCCCCGTCTCAGTGACCAGGCGCCCTCCCTTTCAGTGTCCAGAAGGCCTCCCGCAGGCCTCCCGCCTCAGAGCCCAGCTGCCCTTTTGCCGCGGCCCGCTGACATCGGATGTGAGTATCCTCGTGAGGATCCGGCTGGTCGTGCTGACACCGGGCGTGAGGATCCGGCTGGCTCTGCGTCTGTATAGATGTCATAAAGGATCAACAAGACTTGGCACTTACCCTGCGTTTCGGTTGTACAGTGGCAACAGCACCGTGCAACCCGGCCGGTCAACTGTCTCAGAAGGGACGTGAGCAACATGGGTTTCATCGCATACCTCATCCTCGGACTCATCGCCGGAGCCATCGCTAAGGCGATCCTGCCCGGCAAACAGGGCGGCGGCTTCTTCGCCACGCTCATCCTCGGCGTCATCGGAGCCATGCTGGGCGGCTGGCTCGGCGGCATGATCTTCGGCGCCCAGATGGATAAGTTCTTCTCACTGTCGTCCTGGCTGTGCGCGATCGGCGGCTCGCTGATCGTGCTCATCATCTGGGGCCTCATCACCGGACGCTCGAAGAGCAAGGCCGACTGAGGGACTGCAGCCATCTAGAGAGCCACTGCCCGGCGGCACCCCGTTGCGGCCAAACACAGCCGCAGACGGCAGCGTCGGCAACAGCCCAGAAAAAGGTGGACAGCCCAAGTTTGAAACTGGGCTATCCACCTTTTTCTGTGCCGTTCGCGTCTTGGGTGCCGCCCGCCGCACGACCTCAGCGGCTGCGGCTGACGATGTGCACGTCGATGTCGATCTCCCCGATGGGCCCGTCGACCGCCGCCTGCAGGTCGACGGCGATGACGGCGAAGAGCTCGTCTACGATCTCGGTCACGGGCCGGCTGTCATCGAGATGCGCATCGATCCGGATGCCGAGATCCTCGCCTGTGCGCCAGACCTCGACGCGCAGCGGTTCGGATCCGGTTCGGCGCATCACTTGAGCGGCCGCGTTGGCGATCATGCCGCGCAGCCCCGGTGCCAGGCCGGTGACGCCGTCGACTCCGGTGACGGATTCGGTCAGGCGGGCCGAGACCGCCGCCTCGTCGAATCCGCGTGAGGTCCCGCTTTCGACCCTCGGCTTCACAACCCTCGGCTTCTCAGTCATCGCCGGCCTCCTCATCGACGAAGGCGTCCTCGAGGGTGACGTCGATTCGCAGTGCGGGGATCCCCACCTGCGCGATCAGGGCACTGGCTACGCTGCGGCGGACATCCTCGGCGGCGGAGACGAAGGCCGTCCCCACGCTCATCATCACAGTCAGCGCCACCTCGACGGCACTGCCCTCCGGCTCGCCCGCGGGGGTCAGATTCACGCTGCGGGCGCGGATCCCGGGAACTGCGTCGACGGCCTCGCGGATGATGCCGCGCACCTCGGCCGTCGATATCCGGAAGGGGTTGCCGCGTTCGGTCGTCAGCTTCGTGGCCGGCGCCAGGGCCGCGTCCTCGCGCACGATCTGGAGGATGCGTTCGCGCAGGCCGACGGTCTCCTCGGGGTCGGGTTCGAAGGCCCCCATGTATTCGTCGATGATGCCGCGCAGGTGAGCGTCCGTGGCATCGACGGACTCGTCGCTCATACCCATCCTTCCATGCCCTCGGCGATGGCAGTCCGGGCGCGGTGGATGCGTCCGCGCACGCTGCCTTCGCTGATTCCCAAGGTCTCGGCGACCTCGACGTAGCTGAGACCTTCCATCTGATGGAGCACCCACGTTACACGCTGTTCCGAAGACAGAGTCTTCAGGACCTCGGTGAAATGCTCGAGTGCCGTGCGCGCCTCGACGGACCGTTCGACCGAGGCGGCGCCGTCGACGTGGTGGCCCAGCTCCTCGGGATCCGATGCATCCGCGGGCCGGGCGGTGCGACGGCGCAGCACGTCGGTGCAGCGATTCGAGGCCATCCGGTAGATCCACGTGCCGAAGGCAGCGGGTTCGGACAGTGCGTCCAGCGACCTCCAGGCCTTGACGAGCGTGTCCTGAACGACGTCCTCGGCATCCTGTCGATCCCCGAGCGTACGCCAGGCGAAACGCAGCAGCTTCCGCTCGTACTCGTCGACGAGGGCCTCGAACGAGGCGATGTCGCCCTCGCGAGCGCGCACGACCAAGGTGACGATGTCGAAACGATCATCTCCCCTTGTCATATCCCCATCGTAGGCCACGAGGCCGCGGAACCGGCTTGCCGCCTCGGCGAAAAATCCGCTCCGGCGAAAAATTTCTGCGAACACTGCGTGAGGATTGCATCGAGGCTGCGTCTGTACCTGTGTAAGCATCCTTCAGACGAAGGACTTGCGAACCGCATGCCCCTCCAACGAAAAGGAAGAACGATGCCGGAACCCAAGCAGTCCGATTCGAACCAGAAGGCCCAGACCACCCAGAACGATGACGTGCGCAGCCCGCTCGTCACCGAGATGGGCACCACCACCATCGCCGAGAACGTCGTCGCCAAGCTCACCGGAATCGCCGCCCGCGAGGTCCCCGGCGTCTACGGAATGGGCAATGCCGCACGCCGCGCCTTCGACACCCTCACCGACCGCATCCCCGGCTCGCAGACCAACGTCTCGGGCGGAGTGTCCGTGGAGAAGGGTGAGAAGCAGACCGCCATCGACCTCACCATCGTCGTCGAATACGGCACCTCCATCGTCGACGTCGCCGAGGCGATCCGCCGCAACGTCGTGCGCGCCGTCGAACAGGGCACCGGACTCCAGGTCGTCGAGGTCAACATCGACGTCACCGACGTCCACCTGCCCGAGGACGACGAAGAGGCTCCGGCCAAGGATTCGCCGGAACTCAACTGACCCTCATCCGCTGCACCACCTCGGCAGAAGGAATGCCATGTCGAAAACACTCATCGGACTCCTCGTCGGCCTGACGCTGGGAATCGTCGCCTACTTCGGCGGTTTCCTCGCGTTCCTCGTCGTCGCCATCTGCGGCGGGCTCGGCCTGGTGGTCGGCCTCGTCCTCGACGGACGCCTCGACCTGTCCGCGCTGAGCTCACGCTCGACCACGCGGAGGTAGCGCCGTGGCCCCGATACTCGACGACGCTCCAGCTCGCCGAGGCGGCTTGACCATCGCGGACAAGGTCGTGGAGCGCACCGCCGGGCAGGTGCTGAAAGACCTGCCCGGCGTCGGCGGCACGAGCTCGGGTCTCTTCGGAATCGGAGCGAGTTCCAGCCTGGACACGCGCCCGTCCGTGGATGTCACCCTGTCCGGGCGCAGCTGCACGCTCGCCGTCCAGCTGGGCCTGGCCTACCCCACCCCCATCGTCGAGGCGACCGAACACGTCCGCTCCACCCTGAGTCACGAAGTCGAACGCCTCACCGGTGTCACCGTCCGTCAGGTCGACATCAGCGTGCGGTGGCTCGCCCCGGAGTCCTCCGGTGCGAATCGAGGAAGGAATCGCCTGCAATGAGCACACGCCTGCTGCGCAAGCGGCCCTCCCGCATCGGTCCGGCCGTGGTCGTCGCCCTCATCCTGCTGCTCCTCGCCGTGGGACTCGGCTGGGCCGGCATCGCCGCATTCGTGAGCTTCGGATCCGTCGCAGCCGCACTGATCGAGGCGCCGGATACCGCCATCGCCGAGGCGGCCGGGAACCTGCATTGGAATTCCGCGGTCGTCATCGCGGTCGGCATCGTCCTGGCTCTGCTCGGACTCATCGCCTTCATCCTCGGCATCTCTCCCGGAGCGCGCCGGATCCTCGGCGTGAGCGCCGCTGGGTCAGAACACATCGGTGATTTCGAGGTCGCCCTGCCCACCTCGGCGCTGTCGCAGATCGCGGCCGCGGCCGCCGATGGGGTCGACGGCGTCAGCGGGGTCAAGGCCTCTTCGAACGCGAGGTCGACGATCGTGACGTTCTCGACGCCGATCCGCGACGTTGAGCCGATCCGCGCCGAAGTCGAAGCCACCGTCAGGGAACGCTACGCCTCGATCTCATTCGACCGCACCCCCACGGTGAAGGTCCAGGCCAGAAGGAGTCAGTCATGAGACGCACGGCCGCCGCCGCCAACCGCACGGGACTGATCATCCTCGGCCTCATCGCGCTGATCATCGGATTGGCAGTGCTCGCCATCGGGTTCGGTCTCACCGCCCCGGTCGACCCTGCCCTGGAGGCGGGAGCGGATCTCGGTCCGGTCGCCTCGGTGCTGGCGCTGCCCTATTCGGCGCTCATCGCCGTGGTCGTGGCCCTCATCCTGGCGATCATCGGGCTCCGCTGGCTGAGCGTGCAGGTCCCGCGCAAGGACTTCGCGAAGCCCTTCCGGATGCAGGCCGATGCCCGCACGGGTATGACCACGGTGAATGCGGAGGTCATCGCCGAGGCGGTCGCCGCCGACCTCGAATCCACCGACGGAGTCTCCGACGCCACGGTGATTCTGCGCGGCACCGCGCGGAGTCCGGAGCTGCTCATCCACGTCGACGCCGATGAACGCGCCGACATCGATGCGATCATCGCCGACGTCGCCGAGCGCGCCGCCGGCAATGCGGCAATGGCACTCGGTGCTCCGCTGAGCGCGGTGGCCCTGGAGATCGGCATCGCCCGCACTCGCTCGCGCCGCCAGCGCAGCGTCAGCGTCCAGTAGCGCCGCCATCCAAGAGCGCCGCAGTCGGCAGAAGCCGGCAGCTGCAGTTTCTGCTTCAGCAGCAGGCAGCGGCGAGGTCACCATCGGATGCAGCCACCGAATCCAGGTCACTATCGGATACTTTTCGCACGCAGAAGTATCCGATAGTGACCTAGATTCGAGTTCGGATGTCCGATAGTGACCTGAAGACAGGCAGGCGGTCGCGAAACACTGCTGTGAATGACAAGAACCCCGGGGCGCGTAATCGCGACATCCCGGGGTCCTCGCAGCACTCCCCTCGAGTACCCGGACGCATCCCCATACGTCCGTTATGTCCACCCGATCCCCACCGGGCGAACACATTAATTTGACCACACTTTCGTGTCGCTTGTAAAGAATCTCACGCTCCGTCTTGAATCCTGTCGGGCTCTATAGCACAGAAGCGATCAGAATAAAACCCCTGGTCACAGGCTCAGCCCCCGGTAGTTCAATCCTCAACTCAGTTGTGCCGCCCCTGCCGAAAATTGCATATAGGTCACATCCCGCGGCGAGCACACGACCACAGTTCGATGACCGCCGGCGCATCTCGCGAATCCCGACTCAGCGATCGCGGGTGCGGGCGACCACCGCTGGAGCATGTCATGCCGACGAGCGCACGTGTCGGATCCCGACTCAGCGATCGCGAGTGCGGGCGAAGGAGAATCCAGTCGATCCCCAGCGCATGAGCGGACGCGGCACCACGGGAGCCACGAGCGCGGCCAACCGATATCCCCACCCCGGAACCGAGACGACCTTTCCCGCCCGTGCATCACGCAGCGATTCCCGCACCACCTGATCGACGCTGAGCCAGATCAGACCAGGTCCGGGACGCTCCACGCCGAGGCGGCGGTGGAATTCCGTCCGGATGAATCCGGGCAGAACGGCCGTGACCGTCACCGGGCTGTCCCTGAGTTCGCCGGCGAGCGCCTCAGTGAAGATCAGAGTCGACGCCTTCGAAGCGGCGTACTGTCCCATCGTCGTCACCGCCGCCAGCGAGGAGACGTTGACGATTCCTCCGCGAACGCGGGACTGCATGCGCTTGGCCGAAGCCAGCGACAGCTCCCTCACCGCCCCGGTGAGCACCCGATCCTGTTCGTCGAGCTCGGCGATATCGGTGTCCAGCAACGTCCCGCGCAGACCGAAGCCGGCGTTGTTGATGAGCACATCGATCGGCTGCGTGGCGATGATCTCGACGACCGAGTCGATCCCGTCACGGTCGGACAGATCCGCCACGGCCACCTCGGCGTGGATATTCTGCGTGGTTCGCAGCTGCTCGGCCAGCTGATTCAGCCGGTCCTCGTCCCTGGCGACCAGGACGAGGTCGTAGCCTTCGGCGGCCAGGCTGCGGGCATAGCCGCGCCCCAGCCCGGAGCTCGCCCCGGTGATGAGGGCACGCGGCCGCGGATTCATACCGCGCCTTGACCTCGACGAACGGTCAGGGACTGAACTGCTGTGCCGATGGGTCCGTCGACGTCGCTGAGCACGCTCGTCGTCTGCCCCAGTCCGGTCGGCCCGAAGGCCACCTTGGTGTCGAAGCCGACCCAGCCGGCTTCGGGCACGCGAGTGAGGTGGATGGAGAGGTCGACGTTCGGGAAGAACGTCGTCTTCGGATCCTCACGGACGGCCAGACCGTTGGCGGTGTCGACGAACTTGACGAAGGCCGCGGTCGGCGGGTCGATCTCACCGTCGACGAGAGGATAGGGACTGCGCACCCAGGACCGTGCGTAGCCGGGGTGGGCGTCCGCTCCCTGGCGCCCCTCGAGGGACGCGATGTAACCGCCGCCCCAACGGTTGGTGAAAGGAATCTCGGGCACTTCGGACACGGGCGGCATCGCGGACCATTCGTCGCCTGCGACCGCCTCGGTGTCGGAGGCCTGCAGTCTCCACACCCGCGCGGTCACGCTGGTGCGCTCACCGTGGCGCATATGCGCTTCGACGAGTTCGATGGTGCGGCCGGGGCGGACGACGTCGACATCGATGGTGAACTCGCCGGAGTGGATGACGCCGAGGACGTCGAAGGTCACCCGGGAGATGAGCTTGTCGCTGGGCAGTCGACGTTCGATCTCGGCGAGCACTATCCCCGAGGCAGGCGCGAGGTGCTGCTCGCCGGGCTGCCAAGCGCCCTGGCTGTGCAGAGTCGAGACGAGGCGGTCCTCGGACAGCCGCACATAGTAGGAGTCCGGGTAGGCGGCACCGTCATGGCCGAGGTGTTCATTGGGAGCTTCAGGCATGGTCCCAGCTTATCGAGCCGAGAGGGTCCGCTCGACGCAGGGTCTGGGCACGCCCCCTTCCACACGGCTCCGGCATAAGCGGCTGTGTTGCTCCGGCATAAGCACGCCGAGGCGGCCCACCGGCAGCCGCACGCACCCCGCTTTCACCTCCGGCGCGGACGGCTTAGGGTGGGAGGGTGAGAATCGCTACGTGGAATGTGAACTCGATCCGTGCCCGCCACGACCGCATCGGGGCCTGGCTGGATCGTTCGGATGTCGATGTCCTGGCCATCCAGGAACTCAAGTGCAAGGATGCCCAGTTTCCCGAGGAGCTGTTCACCGAGCGCGGATACGAGGTCAGCTATCACGGCCTCAACCAGTGGAACGG
This sequence comes from Brevibacterium sp. OS20, assembly GCF_056837565.1. Lineage (NCBI taxonomy): Bacteria > Bacillati > Actinomycetota > Actinomycetes > Micrococcales > Brevibacteriaceae > Brevibacterium > Brevibacterium sp. OS20. Next base: position 3,728,481 of record NZ_CM166367.1, read on the forward strand.
GGTGGCCATCGCCTCGCGCGTCGGACTGGCCGACACCGAGATCGGGTTCACGGACATCCCTGCCTTCGGCTCGGAAGATCCCGTCGTCGAAGCCCGGGCGCTGTCGGTGACCTGCAACGATGTGCGTGTCTACTCGCTCTATGTGCCCAATGGCCGCGAACTCGACCACCCGCATTACGCGTACAAGCTCGACTGGTACAAGGCGCTGACGGCCGATATCGCCGCCCAGCTCAGTGCCGAACCGGAGAAGAAGCTCGTCCTCTGCGGTGACTTCAACGTCGCCCCGCTCGATGAGGACGTCTGGGATATGGCCGAGTTCGACGGCGCCACCCACGTCTCCGATGCCGAACGCGCCGCCTTCGACGAACTGCTTGGCGCGGGACTGTCCGAAGTCACTCGACAGTTCACGCCCGGCCCCGGCGTCTTTACCTTCTGGGACTACCAGAAGCTGCGGTTCCCGAAGAAGCAGGGCATGCGCATCGACTTCCAGCTCGCCTCACAGGCACTGGCGAAGACCGCGACCGCAGGCGAGATCGACCGCGAGGAGCGCAAGGGCAAGGGAGCGTCCGACCACGCTCCCGTCATCGTCGACTACGACGTCTGAGGCACCCTCGTCTCACCTTTCGACACCTCGCGGCAACTTCAGCGTCGAAGCCATAGACATCTCTCCTCTCTTCTGGTGAAGTTGAATCAGGAGCTAGGAAGGTGACGAGGATGTCAGCAACTGTCCGCGAATTGGTCGACGAAGCCTACGACCGGCGTGAGTCCACCTGGAGGGCCGCCCTCGAGACGGTCAACGACTGGGTCGAGTCCGTCCGCGCTCCTTCCGCTCTGCTCTCCGGGGATCGAGTGCGCGTCGTCGACGGTCGGATCAAGGATCGGATGCGCACAGGCGAGAAGCTGCGCCGCAAACTCGCCGATGCCAATGACGAGATCCACGAATCCGTCGAGGTCGAGAATCAGGTCATCGATGTCGTCGGTGCCCGTGTCATCTGCCGCACCGAACGCGAGCAGTCGGCCCTGTGGGATCTGCTCACCGCGGTGAGCGACGATACGAACCTCTCCATCGCCGAGGTGCGCGACTATTCCGCCACCCCGAAACCGTCGGGATACCGCGGCCGCCACCTCATCGTCGAGGTTCCCTTCGACTCCGAGCCCTCCGTCCTCGTCGAACTCCAGCTGCGCACGATCATGCAGGACGCATGGTGCGTGCTCGCCGAGGAGCACCTGTTCAAACCCGGCCAGGCGCTGAAATCCGATGCCCAGCAGGAACGGCTGTCGGTGATCCTCGCCGGGCTCATGGCACAGGCCGATTCCGTGGCCGCCTTCATCGCCGATGACGTCGGCGCGTATCTGGGCATGGGCAATTCCGCTCCGCCCAGAGCCTTCGCCGAGGCAGACGAACCGACCGATCCGGCCATCGAGGTCACGATCCGCGAACTCAACCACTCCTACGTCCTCGCCGCCGATGAGGTGGGCCGCCACGGCATCATCCGTCTGGAGACGCTCGGGCTGACTCCCGACAATCCGGAGCGCTCGGCCTTCCCTCACCCGGGCGACAAACTGCAGGTGCGCATGGACGAGTCGAACAACACGCGCTATTTCATCCCCGTCGGCTGGGAGAGCTGACCCCGACGGTCGAGAGAGCTGACCCCGTCGGCTGGGAGAGCTGACCCCGTCGGCCGGAAGAGCTGACCCCGACGTCGCTCGACCGACTGCGGACTGGGCAACCTTTCAGGCGCCACACCGACTAGACTTGCGTCCCATGGGAAAGAAGTCGAAGCGCTCCAAGGAAGAACTCATCGCCAAACGCCTCGCCAGGGCGCAGGCCACGGCATTCGTCGCGCGTCCGTTCGCGGACCTGCCGTTCGAAGCCGACCTCATCTGCCTGCGTGAACTCGTGCCCGCGGCCACCGCGACCGCGAAGCTCACAGAGGAATACGGCGGCCACGAGGTGACCATCACGTCCCTGCTGCCCGCCGCATGGCAGGCCTGGCGCCGCGACGACGGTGAGATCCTGGCCGGAATGCAGGTGCCCGTGTCCTCGACAGACGCCTCCCGCGACGTCGCCCGCGGCCTGCTGGCCGCCGTCGACGCCGAACCCGGCACCTCCATCGAGGCGACCACCGAACCCGGTGAGGGCCCGAGTCTGCAGGACATCCTCGACACCTCTCACCCGTTCGACGTCCGCGTGCTCGAGAACTTCGACTACTGGGCCCTGCCCGAAGCCGAGTCCGATGCCGACGTCGCCGCCGCCCTCCAGCAGGCCAACGACTCCGTGGCCCCGACCGAGAAGCTCGCCTCCGTCGACTCCGCCTACTGGACCGAGATGTCCGGCCGCACCTACGTCCGCTGGGCCCGCCCCGAAGGTGAGGACCGCGTCGTCGATGCGATGGCCCGCCTGCAGGCCGAGAACGCCAACGACCTCGGCGGAATCGGCACTTTCCTCGGCTACTTCCGCGCCCACGGCATCATCGTCCCCGTCTGGGAACTCGAGTTCGGCACCCAGGTCGACGACGTCGAAGAGCCCATCGCCGCGTTCGGAAAGCGCCTCGACGAAGCGCTGAACACGACCGAGCCGATGAGCACCGAGGCCCGCCGCGTCCGCTCGGGCATCGTGTCCCGCCAGCTGACCATCCACTGATATCCGTCACCACTCCATCACCGAGGCGGGACCCGAAAAAGGGTGTCCCGCCTCGGTGCCGGTGACGGACAGGAGAACCGACATGAGCACACAGCCGCACCCCGCCCCCGAGGCGGTCGCCGCCATCATCCCCGCGATGAACGAATCCCAGCGGATCGGTGCCACCGTCGCTGCGGCCAAGCAGATCCCCGGGGTCGACATGGTCCTCGTCGTCGACGACGGATCGGCTGACGACACGGGGACTCGGGCCCGCCGGGCCGGCGCCGAGGTCATCACCCACCCGAAGAACAAAGGCAAGGCTGCGGCCATGATGACCGGAGCCTTCGCCCTGCGCAATCGGGAGATCTCCGACGCCGATCCGGGTGCCGATCCGCACCACCGTGCGCTGCTGTTCATCGACGGCGACCTCGAGGACTCCGCGATCAATACCGCTCCCCTGGCCGCCCCGGTGCTCGCAGGGGAAGCCGATATGACGATCGCGATCCTGCCCGCCCAGAAGCGCAAGGGCGGCGGCTTCGGCTTCGTCGTCGGATTGGCGAAGAAAGGTATCGCCGAGCTCTCCGGGTTCGACGCCACCCAACCCCTGTCGGGAATGCGCTGCCTGTCGCGGGAGGCCTTCGACGCGGCCCTGCCGTTCGCCGCCGGATGGGGCGTCGAGGCGGCCATGACCATCGACGTTGTCAACGCCGGACTGCGCGTCGAAGAGGTCGAGTGCGACCTCCACCACCGCGTCACCGGTCGCGATCTGAAAGCGCAGCTGCACCGCGCCGCCCAGTACCGCGATGTCGCCCGCGCCATCCTCGTCCGCCGCCTCCGCGCGAAGCGGAATGGCGATAACCACAAGGAGACCGGCAAGTGAGCCTCAACCGTTTCGCGTATCTCGGCCCCGAGGCCACCTTCACCGAGGCGGCCCTGCTCAGCTTCCTCGACTCCCGGAACCTGCGTGCCGACGCCTCGACGCACCCGATGCGCAATGCGCCCTCGGCACTCGATTCGGTGCTCGAGGGCGACTGCGATGCCGCGGTCGTGCCGATCGAGAACTCCCTCGAAGGCGGAGTGCCGGCCACGATCGATGCGCTGACGGAGAACGGACGCCTGCAGATCATCGCCGAGGTGGTCGTGCCCGTCCGCTTCGTCCTCGCCGTCAAGCCCGGCACCACCAAGGAGGAGATCTCCTCCTTCGGCTCCCACCCGCACGGCGAGGCACAGGTGCGCGCGTTCATGAACGAGCACTTCCCCGAAGCCGTCTACCTGCCGACGTCCTCGACTGCCGCGGCCGCCAGGGATCTGGCCAATGACGCCGGCGACCATATGGCCGCGGTCTGCCCGGCTCTGGCCGCGCAGCGGTATGGACTCGAAGTCGTCGCCGAGGACATCGGCGACCGCAAGGATGCCGTCACCCGATTCGTCGTGGTCACACGACCGGGTCCTCTGCCCGCTCCGACCGGGGCCGATAAGACGACCATCGTCGCGGCGCTGCGTTCGGACCGTGCGGGTTCGCTGCTCGAACTGCTCGAACAGTTCTCCAGCCGCGGGATCAATATGTCCCGCATCGAATCCCGTCCGACCGGTGACGGGCTGGGCCTCTACCAGTTCTCCATCGACCTGCTCGGACACATCTATGAGGCACGGATGGCCGAGGCCCTGCAGGGCGTTCACCGGGCGGCTCTCACACTGCACTTCCTCGGCAGCTACCCGAGTTCCGACGGAGCCGTGGTGCCGATCGACCCGACGACGACGGACGAGTCCTTCGCCGCGGCCGCCGACTGGCTGGAGAGGACTCTGGAAGGCTGAATTCGTCCCAGTTCGCTCCCAGCTCGCCGCCGAATCTGCAATACTGAAACCTACTGGTAGGTAAGTGTGCGCAGATTGCCGGAAACTGGTCTGTTTCGGGCAATCTGCGCACACTTAACGTCGGTTCACCCGCCGACGAATGCGACAGATGCGACAGAGGAGTCGACGATGAGTTCTTTCGGCAGCACACCCGCAAACAGGGGCCGCCCCTCCCCCGACGCGATCATCGTCGGAGCCGGACTCGCCGGGCTCGTCGCCGCCCACGAACTCACCCAAGCCGGCAAGCGGGTGCTCATCCTCGACCAGGAGAACCGCACGAACCTCGGCGGACAGGCTTTCTGGTCGCTCGGCGGACTCTTCCTCATCGACTCCCCAGAACAGCGGCGGCTGCGCATCCACGATTCGCTCGAGCTCGCCAAGGATGACTGGGCCACCTCGGCGGGCTTCGACCGAGACGAGGACCATTGGCCCAGGAAGTGGGCGGAGGCCTACCTCGAGTTCGCGGCCGGCGAGAAGCGCGAGTACCTGCGTGACCTCGGACTGAAGCTGACGCCGATCGTCGGCTGGGCCGAACGCGGCGGCTCCGGGGCCGGCGAGCACGGCAATTCCGTCCCCCGCTTCCACCTGACCTGGGGCACCGGCCCCGAGGTGGTCCGGGTTTTCCGCGAACCCGTCGAATCCGCGGAGGCCGCCGGACTCGTCAAGTTCGCCTTCCGGCACCGCGTCGACGAACTCATCACCGAGGGTGGTGCCGTCGTCGGGGTCCGCGGACGCACACTGGCCCTCAGCCACACGGCCCGCGGAGTCGAGTCGAACCGGGAGGAAGTCGCGGACTTCGACCTCCGCGCTCCCGCCGTCATCGTCACCACCGGCGGCATCGGACACAATTTCGAGCTGATGAGGAAATACTGGCCGACCGACCGCCTCGGCGAGTTCCCGGATACGATGCTCGCCGGAGTCCCCGCGCACGTGGACGGGCGGATGCTGCAGATCGCCGAGGATGCCGGAGCCAGCCTCATCAACCGGGACCGCATCTGGGCATATACGGAGGGCATCGAGAACTGGAATCCGATCTGGCCGGGGCACGGGATCCGCATCATTCCGGGACCGTCGTCGCTGTGGTTCGACGCCGAGGGCAACCGCTTCCCGGCCCCGAACTACCCCGGTTTCGATACGAATCGGACGATGCGCACGATCCTGGACACCGGACACGACTATTCGTGGTTCGTGCTCAACGAGTCGATCATCCGCAAGGAATTCGCGCTCTCCGGTTCGGAGCAGAACCCGGACCTCACGGAGAAGGACATTCGGATCACGCTCGATCGGGTGCGCTCCTCCGATGCCCCGGGACCGATCGAGGCCTTCAAGAGGTACGGCTCCGACTTCGTCGTGGCCGAAACCACCGAGGAACTGGTCGCGGGAATGAACGAACGCTCCCGGGGCCCGGTCATCGATCATGACCACATCGTGGAGCAGATCCGGCAGCGGGACCGGCAGACCGAGCACGGCTTCTCCAAAGATGCGCAGGTCCAAGCCATCCACAATGCGCGGTCCTATCTGGGCGACAAGATCGTGCGCGCGGTCAAGCCGCACAAGATCCTCGACCCCGCGCACGGACCGCTCATCGCGGTGCGGCTGAGCCTGCTCTCGCGCAAGACGCTCGGAGGGCTGGAGACGAACCTCGACGGGCAGGTCCTGGCGGGATCCGGCCCGGCTGCACTCGGCGGGCCCGGTGGCGGCGACAATGCAGGTGGTCCAGGCGCCGAAGACTTCAACACACCGATCCCCGGCCTGTATGCGGCCGGCGAGGTGACCGGTTTCGGCGGCGGCGGAATGCACGGCTACAACGCGCTCGAGGGCACCTTCCTCGGCGGGTGCATCTTCTCCGGCATGCGCGCCGGCCGCGCTGCTGCCAAGCAGGGCCGGGCCGGCGGCGCAGGTGAGTCTTGAGGCGACGCCTGGACACCCGCAAACCTCATCCGCACCCAACGATGGAGAACACACATGACCACCACCGCGCAGGCAGACCTCACCATCCTTGTCACGGGCGGCACCTCGGGCATCGGCCGAGCCCTCGCCGAGGCGCTGGCGGCGAAGGGCTGCACGGTACTGACGACCAGCCGGAACCCAGACCGCCTCGCACCTGCCGAGCGGATCCCCGGTGTCCGGTATCTGCGACTCGATCTGGCCGACCCGGATGGTCCGGTCGCCCTGGCAGAGGAACTCGAGGATCTCGGCCTGCTCGACGACATCGATGTGCTCATCAACAACGCCGGTGAGAGCCAGTCGGGTCCGTTCGAAGAGCTGCCGGCCGAGGCCATTGAGCGACTCTTCCGCACCAACGTGTTCGGACCCGTTCGGCTGAGCCAGCTCGTTCTGCCCGGTATGCGTGCGCGCGGCCGGGGGCGCATCATCATGGTCGGGTCGATGCTCGGCAGCTTTCCCTTGGCCCACCGCAGTTCGTATTCAGCGGCGAAGGCGGCTCTGCGTACTTTCGCCACGGCGGCACGGCAGGAGCTTTCACCCTTCGGTGTGTGGGTGAGCACCGTCGAACCGGGTTCGATCGCCACGGGAATCGGGCTGCGGCGGACGAAGTACCTCGAGGAGGGCTCACCCTATACGGACGACGTCACGACGATGCTCGAGCATCTCGATGCCAACGAACGCGGAGGCATTCCTGCTGAGAAGGTCGCCGCCACGATCGTCGATGCGATGGTCGCGCCGAGGCCGCGAGAGTTCTACGCCGTCGGCAGCAGGGCACCGCTTCCGTTTCTGCTCAAGCGCGCACTTCCGCGCGAACTCCTGTCGAAGATCGTCGCCGCCCAGCACGGTCTGAAGCGGTGAGCGCAGGCGGTCCGTTCCCAGCCGCCCTACTGCAGGCGGGACGGGATGAGGTGTTGGGTGGTCGAGATGCCGAGCACCCGCTGCTGCCGGGACAGGTTGTACGTCCGATCCGACTGCAGGTATCTGACGAGGAAGAGCTTCGCTCGGTCCCCGCGCTTGAACACGCCCTTGATCTTGAGTCCCAGCTTCGCCGACACCAGCGCCTTGTCCTTCGCGACACCCTCGATGACGACCTGGTCATAGCCCATCCGAGCAAAGTGAGTGACCACAGCCTCTTTGAGCCGGTACGGAATCGGGTCACCGATATTGAAGGGACCCGCCGCCGAAGGCACGTCGAGGCAGGCGAGCGCTGCCCGCACCACATTGCCGACATGCGTCAGGGTGATCTTCTGTCGTCCGCCGCCGGGCAGCCGCAGCACACCCTTCTTCGACATCCGCGACAGGAACGGCATGAGCATCGTCTCCCCCGGACCGTAGACAGCCGCAGGACGCAGGATCGCAGCATCGGGACGGAGCCTCATGACGAGCTGCTCGGCGAGAGCATGGGTGCGAGAGTACGCGTCGTCGAAGTCGTTGGGGTCCTTCGGCCCGGCCTCCTCCCACAGCTCTGCGTGGGGTTCGGACTCGGAGTACACCGTCGTCGAGGACACATGGACGATGCGAGCCGTCGGGAAGGCGTCGAGGACATTGCGCGTGCCCGTCACCTTCACGTCATAGAGAGCGTCGTCATCGGCGCTGACGGAGGCGATTCCGGCACAGTGGAAGACCGCGGTCACATTCTTGGCCAACGAGGTCACCGCGGCGGACGCGGGTTCGGTGATGTCCCAGTCCTGGAAGTTCACCCCGGGGATCTCGGGATCTCGCCGGCACAGCGCGTAGACCGTTTCGCCCCTTTCGACGAGCGCCCGTGCAATGGCACCACCGATGAAGCCGCTGGCTCCGGTCACTATCACCGCCACGACGTTCCCTCTCTCATCTTCACATCCACCGCCTCAGCGACGGTGCTGCCACTGCGGCTCCCTCTTCGTCAGAAAGGCGTCGATCCCCTCCTGCGCATCGGCCGCGACGGCATTGTCCGCCATCACCTGCGACATCCGCGCATAGGCATCAGCCACAGGCAGCTCCCGCTGTTCGTAGAACGCGGCCTTTCCTAGAGCAACTGTAGCCGACGAGGCGGACGCGACCTTGAGAGCCAATTCCAAGGTGGCGGACTCGAGGTCGGCGTCGGCGACGACATCGGAGACGAGACCGAACTTCAGCGCATCCTCGGCGGTCACGAAATCACCGGTCAGCAGCATCCGCATCGCCTGCTTCGCCGGCACCGCACGGGAGAGGGCCACCATCGGAGTCGAACAGAACAGACCGATCTTCACTCCCGGAGTTGCGAATCTGGCGGACTCGGCGGCAACGGCCAGATCGCAGGTCGCCACCAGCTGGCAGCCGGCCGCCGTGGCCACACCCTGCACCTGCGCGATGACCGGCTGTGGGATGGATCGGATGACCTGCATCAGTCGGGCACAGGCGTCGAACGTGGTCTGCTGCGTCTCCAGATCCGCCCCGCGGATCTCGGTGAGGTCATGACCGGAGCTGAACACATGACCGGCGGTGATGAGGATGACCGCGCGCACATCGGTGCGGTCGGCCACCTCGGTGAGGGTGTCGATGAGGTCTTCCATGACCTCACGCGACAGTGCGTTGCGCGTGGACGGCCGGTTGATCGTCACGGAGGCGACTCCGTCGTCGAGCTGCGCGAATACAATTGATTCCGACATAGCCTCATTCTGCCAAAGGTCGCCGGGCCCGGCGCGGAATCTGCGCAGACGATTTCCGCCCGCCTCCGGACACATCTGCCCCGGTGGGAGCGATTCGGAGGGACTGGCATGACCACACTGCTGATGATCATCGGATTCGGTGCCGCCACCTCGGTGGTGGTCGGATTGGGGCAGAAGCTCAAGCTCCCGTGGCCGGCGCTCATGGTCCTCATCGGCATCGCCGGTGCGTTCATCCCCACCTTCGCCGAGGTGGCCATCGATCCGGAGCTCGTCCTCCCTCTCTTCCTGCCGCCCCTGCTCTTCGCCGCCGCACAGAAGACATCGTGGGCGCTGTTCGCGATCCGGTGGCGCACGATCCTCGGCATGTCCGTGGCTCTCGTCGGTGTGACCGTGGCCGCCGTCGCCGGGTCCGCGGTCTTCCTCGTCCCCGGAATCACCATCGCCGCGGCCATCGCGCTCGGCGCCATGCTCGCCCCACCCGACCCGGTCGCTGTCGAAGCCGTGGCCAGCACCGTGTCGATCCCCCGCCGCATCATGTCGACCCTGCAGAGCGAAGGTCTGTTCAACGATGCCGCCTCCCTGGTCATCTTCCAGACCGCAATGGCCGCAGTATTGGCCGGCACCGAGGTGGACTACGCAGATCTGGCCGTGTCGTTCGTCGTCTCCGCCGTCGTGGCGATCATCGTCGGCCTGGTGCTGTCCTTCGCCGCCTGGTGGGTGATGGAGAAGATCGATCACACGATCGCTCGGTCCTCCCTCATGCTCGTCCTGCCCTTCGGCGTCTACCTCGTGGCCGAGCACTTCCACGCCAGCGGGGTCATCGCCGTCGTCGTGGCCGCCCTCGAAGTGCGGCGCCGCGATGTCGAGGGGAACTCGGCGGAGCGGGTGACGCAGAACTCGACGTGGCAGGTCCTCGAGATGCTCATCACCGGAATCGCCTTCGGACTCATCGGCCTCGATCTGCGTCTCATCGTCGAATCCGAACACGCCGACCTCGGGCGAGCGCTGCTCGTCGGCGCGCTCATCGCTCTCATCGTCGTCGCCGTCCGCTTCGTCTGGCTGCTGCTCGGCACTGTCATCGAACGCAAGAGACGCGAGGAGGATCCGGATGCCGCACCTTTGAGCGTCCGCGATGCCACGCTGATGACCTGGGGCGGGATGCGCGGCCTCGCCACGGTCGCCTTGGCGCTGTCGATCCCGGCCACGACGAGTTCCGGTGCCCCGTTCCCCGGGCGGTCCTATGTCGTCGTCGCGGCCGCGGTGGTCCTGCTGCTCACTCTGGTGCTGGCGGGCCTGAGCTTTCCGACCGTCGTCGCTCTCCTCGGCATCGACGACGAGGCGGAGAAGGAACATCAGGCGACCAGGGACATCGCTCTGCGTGCCTACAAGGCTGCGATGCGCGAGATCAAGAACGATGACAGTCTGCCCGACGACGTCATCGAACCCCTGCGGGCGAGGTTCAAAGTCCTGCACGATCAGCTCAGCGGAACCACCGATGACCAGGCGAGCTCGGAGCAGGCGATGGCGTTCAAGGAACACCGGGAGCAGATGCTGGCCGTGCAGAAGAAGGCCATGCAGTCCGCGCGCGCCGAGGTGCTCAAGGCCCGGCGCGAACGCGGCACCGATCCGGAGATCGCCGACCGCGTGCTCCACCGCTTCGACCTCCAGTCGGTCATCACGAGGTAGGGCCGGGCTAGTCCCGGCCGGGCAGGTTTCCGGGCCGGTCCCGGCTGGACAGGGACACGTATCCGGGCGGGCCGCCTCGGCGAAGTTCTTCTCGATTTTCAAAGTTGAGCGGAATAGACTCAACTTTGCCGGTGTTGTTCTTTTCGAGAGCTGAAATCAGCACAGAATTTGAGAAGGAGATGCGTACATGGACGCACAGATGACAACCAAATCCCGGGAGGCGCTGCAGACTGCGGTCAACGACGTCGTCGCCCGGAAGAACAATCAGATCGAACCGGCCCACCTCGTCGCGGCCCTGCTCGGCCAGCCCGATTCGCTCGCCGCGACCCTGCTGACGAAGGTCGGTGCTGAGCCGCAGACCGTGCTGCGGTCCATCGAGTCCGTGATCAGCGGATTCCCCACCGTCAGCGGTTCCACCGTCAGCCAGCCGGGACTCTCCCGCGCCGGCCTGGAGATGATGAACCTCGCGCAGGAGGAGATGACGGCCCTCGGCGACCAGTTCGTCTCGACCGAACACCTGCTGCTCGCCGCTGCGGCCGGCAAGGACGGCGCCGGTGAGGCGCTGCGCGCGAATGGGGCCAACAGGGACGCGCTGCTCGCGGCCCTGCCCGAACTGCGTGCCGGAAAGAAGGTCACTTCGGAGAACCCCGAGGAGACGATGCAGTCGCTGGAGAAGTTCGGCATCGATCTCACCGCCGTCGCCCGGGAAGGCAAGCTCGACCCGGTGATCGGCCGCGACAAAGAGGTTCGCCGCGTCGTCCAGGTGCTCTCGCGGAGGACGAAGAACAACCCCGTTCTCATCGGTGAACCCGGCGTCGGCAAGACCTCCGTCGTCGAAGGCCTGGCCCAGCGGATCGTGGCCGGAGACGTGCCCGAATCGCTGCGCGACAAGACGCTCATCAGCCTCGACCTGTCCGCCATGGTCGCCGGCGCGAAGTACCGCGGTGAGTTCGAGGAGCGGTTCAAGGCCGTGCTCGAGGAGATCAAGAACGCCGACGGTCGGATCATCACCTTCATCGACGAGCTCCACACGATCGTCGGTGCCGGTGCCGGCGGAGACTCCTCGATGGACGCAGGCAATATGCTCAAGCCGATGCTCGCCCGCGGTGAGCTGCGGATGATCGGTGCCACCACGTTGGACGAATACCGCGAGAACATCGAGAAGGATCCCGCTCTGGAGCGCCGGTTCCAGCAGGTCTTCGTCGGTGAGCCCAGCGTCGAGGACACGATCGCGATTCTGCGCGGGCTCAAGGAACGCTACGAAGCTCACCACAAGGTCTCGATCAACGACGGCGCCCTGGTCGCGGCCGCAACGATGTCGAACCGGTACATCACCGGCAGGCAGCTGCCGGACAAGGCCATCGACCTCGTCGACGAGGCGGCTTCCCGCCTGCGGATGGAGATCGATTCGGCTCCGGTCGAGATCGATGAGCTCCGCCGCGCCGTGGACCGCCTGAAGATGGAGGACATGGCCCTGGCCAAGGAGACAGACTCCGCGTCGATCGAGCGGTTGAGCGCCCTGCGCGCCGATCTCGCCGACAAGGAGGAGGAGCTGCGCGGACTCGAGGCCACCTGGGAGTCCCAGCGTGCCGGCCTCAACCGGGTCGGTGAGCTGAAGACGAAGCTCGACGAGCTGCGTTCGGCCGCCGAGAAGGCTCAGCGCGACACGGACCTCGAGACCGCATCCCGTCTGCTCTACGGCGAGATCCCTGCCGTGCAGAAGGAGATCGCCGAGGCCGAAGCCGCCGAGGCCCAGGCCGAGGCGGGAGCGAATTCCGATCAGATGGTCTCGGACAAGGTCTCGAGCAACGACATCGCCGAGGTGGTCTCCTCGTGGACGGGCATCCCCGCCGGACGCCTCGTCCAGGGCGAGGTCGAGAAGCTGCTGGGAGCCGAGGGCATCCTCGGTGAGCGTCTCATCGGGCAGAAGAACGCCGTCGCCGCGGTCTCCGACGCCATCCGCCGTTCGCGGGCCGGGGTCGCCGACCCGGATCGCCCGACCGGTTCGTTCCTGTTCCTCGGACCCACCGGCGTCGGCAAGACGGAGCTCGCGAAGTCGCTCGCGGACTTCCTCTTCGACGACGAGAAGGCCCTGATCAGGATCGATATGAGCGAATACGGTGAGAAGCACACCGTGTCCCGCCTCGTCGGTGCCCCTCCGGGCTACGTCGGATACGACGAGGGCGGCCAACTCACCGAGGCGGTCCGCCGTCGCCCGTACTCCGTCGTGCTGCTCGACGAGGTCGAGAAGGCGCACCCGTCCGTGTTCGACATCCTGCTGCAGGTCCTCGATGACGGTCGGCTCACCGACGGTCAGGGACGCACGGTCGACTTCAGGAACACCATCCTGATCCTGACCTCGAACCTCGGTTCGCAGTTCCTCGTCGACAAGAGCCTGTCGACCGAGGAGCAGCGGAGCAAGGTGCTCGATGTCGTGCATGCGACGTTCAAGCCCGAGTTCCTCAACCGTCTCGATGACATCGTGCTCTTCGACGCGCTCAGCCAGACCGAACTCGCGTCGATCGTCGATCTGCAGATCTCGCACATGTCGCGCCGGCTCTCCGACCGTCGTGTCTCGCTCGAGGTCACTCAGGGAGCCGAGGACTGGTTGGCGCTCGAAGGCTACGATCCGGCGTTCGGTGCCCGGCCGCTGCGCAGGCTGGTCCAGCGCGAGATCGGCGACAAGCTGGCCCGCGCTCTGCTCGCCGGCGACATCGTCGACGGGGACACCGTGGTCGTCAACCTGCCCGAAGACCCCGAGGCCACCGGCCTGGAGCTGCGCCCCAAGCGGTAAGGCTCCCGGCTGGGGCGTGCTGCGCGGAATCAGCCCAGTTTGAGTTGAATAGCACCTATTTGAACATGGGCTATTCAACTCAAACTGGGCTGTTTCGCTGACCGCAGCGCGGCACAGCACAGAAATGGGACACCCTGCTCTGGATCGCTCACTTTCTTCGGTGAGAATTTCAGAGCAGGGTGTCCCATTTCAGCATCTGCCGGTTGCTGAGCGCTATGCGCGACGGTTACTTGCCGCGAGAGCCTGCGGACGACCGCGTACGAGTCTTCGCAGACCCGCCCTTGGCAGCACCCGAACCACCGCGAGCACCCGAACCGCCGCGGCCACCGGCGGAACCACCACCATCCCCACCAGCACCCCGCGGGGCCGATGAGGTCCACCAATGCCGCAGATAGGCGCTGACCTTCGCGAATGAACGGTCGCGGATGAAGATCGCATCGACGGCGATCATCGTCAGCGAGAACCACGGCAGGCCCATGAGCAGCGCGATGCCCAAGTGGAAGGACAGGATGCCCAGCAGCGCGATGATGCGGGTGTAGCGGTTGAACAGCATGAACGGGAAGGCGCACTGGAAGAGGATCGATCCCCACGAGATCGCTACGACCATCGGCCCCCACGCCGTCATCAGGTCCGACAGCACCGGCCACGTGCCGAACTGCTGAGTGTGCAGCGGGTTGTACACGGCGAATCCGTGCTGCCAGGCCTCGCCTCCGGCCTTGTACAGACCGCCGGACATGTAGATTGCGCACACCTGGAACGCGAGCACGACGATGGCGAGATTGTTGGCCATGATGAGCGCCCAGCGCCACTGCCCGCCGTCGTTGTCCGGGAACTCCGGGTTCCGCGCGCGCCGCCTGGCGTCGAGGGACCATCTGCGGGTCGTATCGGCGAAGAGCATGGCGATCATAAACATCCGGTAGGCGTTGTCGCCCTGATCCCCTGCCCCGTCGTTGAGCTCGATGAAGCTCACCCACAGCACGAGGTAGATCGGCAGGACGATCCTTGTGCGCCACCCGAGGATGATGACGATCGCCAGCAGCGCGAGCCCGATCATCATCGCCGTGAACAGCGGCGGCGTCGTCACCGCTCGGTGGAAGAGGGAGAAGAGCCAGATGGTCGGGAAATCGCTCTTGGGTTCGGCGATCTCCCCGTTCCAGGCCGATCCCACACCGAAGGTGTAATGCCGAGCGCTGAAGTTCGTGAGGATGAGGCCGAGACCGGCGAATCCGATGAGGATCCGTGTCACCGCCAGCCCGTATGTCGCGTGGTACCGGCCGGTGAGCATCTCCTCGAGCCAGTTCCACCCCTGCGCGAGCTTCGTCCGCACGAGGGTCGTCACCGGGACCAGCCCGAATTCAGGAGCCGAATCACTCGCCGAGGCGGTCCCATCGTTTCCGCGGCCGGCGGAGTCCGAACCGTGGTCCTTCTCCGGTTTCCGCGCCGAGGCGGTGCCGGCGTTCGCGTGGCCCGCGGAGTCCTTCACCCGGCCCTGCGCCGAGGCGGCCGTGCCGGTCCGCTGGTCAGTGACCTCTGCATCGTGGTCGTCCCCGCCTGTGCGGGTCGTGTCATCACTGTTCACCGACGCACCTCACTTCGTCCGAGGCACAGAAGTACTTCGTGAATTCCTCTTGGGACTGATGATCTTCGACGACGAGTGCGCGCCATCCCACGGGGACGGGTTGGATGTTCGGACGCTTCGCGTCTTTGTCGTTGCGTTCGGCGAAAGGCACGACGTTCTGACGGGCGGCCTGGTATTGGACGCGCTGGACGTCGTCGCCCCAGATGGCCTTCGCCACCTGCGTCGCATACGCCGTGGCCAGATGTTCGCTCTCCAGGTAGGCGGGAATCGCGTTCTCCGGGTCGTCGTATTCCCCCAGCTTCGTCTCCAGCCGGTCGACGGAATCGTCGCCCTTGAAGTAGTCGAGTTTGACGATCGCCTTCTGATCGTCGGGCAGATCTTCCCACGAACCTTTGATGTCCGAGGCCACTCCGATGCCCAGCCCCGCCGACCGCGGCGGGAACAGCTTGTATGTCGAGTGGTCGAGTTCGACATCGGTAGCCCGCACCCATTGAGTGATCTCTTCGCCGCTGTCGGTCTTGATCACCGCGCGCACATCGAAGTAGTAGTCGCCGTTGATCGGCTCGGGGGCGAACACGCTCCACGACTGTCCCCACAGCGGGATCATGTATTTGGAGAGCAGGTCACCGGGAATCACCTCCCTCGCCGTCGAGGCAGGGGCGATCCACAGGAAGCTGGCGAAGATATGGAACCCTGTGATCGCCATCGCGATGACCATCAGGGTCCGTTTCACCGCCGAACGTCTCCGAGGTGTGACCTCGGTCGACTCATTGTCCATCTCGGTTCCGGAATTCTCTTGGGAATACGACTGCCGTCACCGCAGGTCCCGCGCCTCATCGGTCGCTTGGCAGATCTCTCGGTGACAACGCACAGTCAATAGGGTACTTCAGCTGTGGCACTGCCCGCCCGGGCAGCGGCAGAATCATTCGCGGTCATCAGGCGCAAGATGACTTCCTCACGATTACTTGCCGATTCGCGGCGCACGCCCGAGGTCTATTCGGCCGCCCTCAGCCACGCCTTGACCGCTTCC
Organism: Brevibacterium sp. OS20; assembly: GCF_056837565.1. NCBI lineage: Bacteria > Bacillati > Actinomycetota > Actinomycetes > Micrococcales > Brevibacteriaceae > Brevibacterium > Brevibacterium sp. OS20. The sequence continues at coordinate 3,744,624 of NZ_CM166367.1, forward strand.
GTGGAATCGCCGAGCGTCGGCGGAGCCAGTTCGTAGCTCGGCGGGGTCTCGGACAACCGGATCGGGTTGCGGACGGTGGGGATGACGCGATCGCCCTGACCCGCCTCGGCGACGGGCTCGAGTCCCAGCGACGATGCCAGGTCCACACCCTGAGCGATCGAGTTGATCGGCGCGCAGGGCAGCCCTGCCTCGGTGAGGATGTCGAACCATTCCTGGTTCGTCTTCTCACTCAACGCGGCGATGAGCTCGGGCTCGAGGTCATCGCGGTTGACGTTGCGGTCGGCGAAGTTCGCGAACCGTTCATCGGTCGCCCATTCGGGGTGGCCGAGCACCTCGGCGAGCCGGGCGAACTGCTTGTCGTTGCCGCACGCGATGATGATCTGGCCCTCCGCCGTGGGCATCGGCTGGTACGGGTAGAGGCTCGGGTGCTTATTGCCCATCGCCTGCGGAGTCACGCCGCCGGCCACATATGCCGAGGTCTGGTTCGCCAGCCCGGACAGCGCCGAGGACAGCAGATTCGTCTCGACCAGCTGACCGATCCCGGTGTCCTTGCGGTGGTTGAGCGCGCCGAGGATGCCGACCGCCGTATGCAGTCCCGTGATCACGTCGACGACAGCGACACCCGCCTTGACCGGGCCCGACTCCTCGGAGCCGGTGACCGACATGAATCCGGACAGACCCTGGATGAGCAGATCGTAGCCCGGCTGAGGATTGTCGCGACCGAAACCCGTCACCGAGGCGTAGACGATGCCCGGATTGACCGCGCTGACCGTCTCATAGTCGAGGCCGTACTTCGCCAGTCCCCCGGCCTTGAAGTTCTCCACGAGCACATCCGCGCGAGCAGCGAGCTGCTGGGCGAAGGAGAGGTCGTCGGAGTCCTTGAAATCGAGGACGACGGAGTGCTTGTTCCGGTTCGCCGTGAGGAAATACGTCGCATCATCCCCTCGCCGAGGCGGCGCCCAGTGACGTGTATCGTCCCCGGTCTTCCCCTCCACCTTGATGACCGTGGCACCCAGATCCGCAAGCATCATCGTCGCGTAGGGGCCGGCGAGGACTCGGGAGAAATCGGCCACGATGGTTCCGGCCAGAGGCCCCGTCCCCTGCCGTCCGAATGCTGCGTCTGCTGCTGACACTTGATGCCTCCTTTGGCACGTTCTGCTTGCCTGTTCTTCGCCTGACTATACGGAATCGACATGGCCGCCCTGGCCTGTGGGGTGAGCGTCCGCGGAAACGAGCCGAGAGCCGGGCGGGCGGCAACGAAATCCGTCGACCGCCTCGGCGAGATTCTGGCTACACTCGGCTCAGCGACAGTCCACCAGCGAAGGGACGAACGATGACGTTGCACATGCCGGCGGAGACCGCCGCCCAGGACCGAGTCTGGATGGCGTTCCCGTCCTCCGGCTACGCGCTCGGCGACACGGAAGCCGAGGCCGAGGCGGCACGCGCCACGTGGGCCGCAGTTGCCCGCGCCACCAGCGAATTCACCCCTGTCACGGTCGTCGTGACCAGTGCACAGACCGATCATGCCAAGCGCCACCTCGGCGAGGGGATCAACCACGAGATCACGCTCGTCAACGCCGAACTCGATGATGCGTGGATGCGCGATATCGGGCCGAGCTTCGTCGTCGACGAGGCGGGTGCGCTGCACGCTGTGGACTGGGTGTTCAACGGGTGGGGCGCGCAGGAGTGGGCGACGTGGGATCACGATGAGCACATCGGAGAATTCGTCGCAGGCCTCGCCGGGACTCCCGTGGTGTCCTCGGATCTGCGCAACGAAGGCGGCGGATTCCACGTCGACGGTCAGGGCACGGTGCTCGCGACGCGCAGCGTCCAGCTCGACCCCGGCCGCAATCCGGGACTCACCGAAGCCGATGTGGAAGCCGAATTCGCGCGCACGATCGGGGCCAAGAAGGTCATCTGGCTCGACCGCGGACTCCACCGGGACAATCAGACCTTCGGCACCCGTGGACACGTCGACATCGTCGCCGCGATGCCCAGCCCCGGCGTCGTCCTCGTCCACGATCAGCGCAATCCCGAACATCCGGACTTCGAATTCAGTCGCGCACTCAAGGAGCAGTTCGCGGCCGAGACCACCGCCGACGGCACGCCCTTCGAGGTGGTGCCGATCCCGGCGCCCGAGGTGCTGCGCGACGAAGAAGGGTGGGTCGACTATTCGTATGTCAATCACCTCGTCACCAACGGCGGGGTCATCGCCTGCACCTTCGACGATCCGATGGACGCCGAGGCGGCAGCCGTGCTCGAGCGCGTCTACCCGGGGCGGAAGGTCGTCGGGGTCGATGCACGCGAACTCTTCGCCCGCGGCGGCGGAATCCACTGCATCACCCAGCAGCAGCCGAGCCTCGGCTGAGTCGAGCCGGAACCTGCTGCAGGTCCCGGCTTCCAACCCCCGGGCCACGCGTGCCGAGCCGGGATCCCGCGTGCCGAACCCGGGATCGTCGAGAATCTGCGATGACGGCGCGGGTGAATCCATACCCGTACGAGCACGACTCGGTATAAGCTGGATCTTGAGGGCACAGTGCCCGTGCGCTGCCACATCGTTGCCCGGATCTGTGTCGCACAGCAGAGCCGAATACGGTGACGTCGAGTTGCGAAGAGGAGCAAGACCATGAAGAAGAGATTGATTCTCCTGGCCGGTCTCGGAGTCGGATTCATTCTGGGATCACGCACCGGGCGCCAGAGCTACGAACGGCTGAAGGCCCAGGCTCAGGATCTGTGGACCGACCCGCGCGTCCAGGACACCGTCGAGAAGGCCAACCAGTCTATCCGCGAGAAGTCGCCGGCAGTCGCCGATGCCGTTCAGACCGCGGCCGACAAGGTCAACGCCGCCGCTGCCACGAACACTCCCGTCTCCGAATTCGACGGCGACGAGGACTCGACTGGTGCGAAGGCAGACACGACCGCGAAGAGCACCACCGCCGCGCAGGAAACAGCGAAGTCGAACACCACGGCGAAGCACAAGCCGTCGCCGAAGGCCCAGGACTCGATCACCGATCCCGAGCGTCACCTCGACGACGAAGGACCGGCAGGAGTCGCCGACGACGACTGAGCAACGGCAGACTGGCTGAGTCAGTCGGCAACAGCCCAGGAAAAGGTGAACAGCCCATGTTTGAAACAGGGCTGTTCACCTTTTTCTGGGCTGTTCGCGGAATCCGCCGCTGGTGGGCCGGCGCCTACAGCAGCGAGCTCGTCAGGCGGGCCACGTTCTCCAGATACTTCTTCAGCAGCGGCCGCGCCTGCCATTCCTCGGCATTGAGCTCGACCGAATTCGGTGCATAGCGTTCGGCCTCGAGGTCGTACATGCGCTGCGTGAATTCCTTGTTGACGATGAAGAGCGTGACCTCGAGGTTCATCGCGAAGGACCTCTCGTCCATATTCGACGAGCCGATGATCGAGACCTCGTCGTCGATCATGAGGAACTTCGAGTGCAGCACCGTCGGAGCGTGGTACATGAAGATCCGCACCCCGGCGCGCACCAACTCGTCATAGTACGACTGCTGCGCCTTGTGGGTCAGCCAATGGTCGCTCGTCTCGCCGACGTACAGACGCACATCGACTCCCGATCTGGCCTCGGTCGTCAGCGCGTGCAGCAGGGACTCGTCGGGCACGAAATACGGTGAGCAGACGACGACGCGACGATTCGCGTTGTAGATGAGGTGGTTGAACAGGCGCAGATTGTTCTCGTCCTCGAAGCCGGGACCCGACGGCACGATCTGCGCCTGGACGCCGCCGAACTCGGGGGCCTCGAGCTCGAAGCTGTCGGGTTCGTCGAGGATCTCGTCGGTCTCCGAATACCAGTCGGTGATGAACACGGCATCGAGCTCTTCGACGACCGGCCCACGGCATTCCACCGACAGGTCCTTCCACTGGAAGCCCTTCCGGCGGTTGCGAGCCTTGTTGTAAGTGCGGTCGATGATGTTCTGCGAACCGGTGAACGCGACCTCCCCGTCGACGACGAGGATCTTGCGGTGATTGCGCAGGTCGGGCCGCTGGTATTCGCCCCTCCAGGGGCGGATCGGCAGGGCACGGCGCCAGCTGATGCCCGAACCGTCGAGCTTCTTCACCAGTTCCGAGTAGCCCGGGTAGCCCAGCGATCCCACATGGTCGATGAGGACCCGCACACTCACACCGCGCCGGTGCGCGGCCAGCAGCGATTCGAGCAGCCGCCTCGTCGTGTCATCGATGGCGACGATGTAGAACTCGAAGTGGACGAACCGCTGTGCTCGGTCGACGGCATCGGCCATCGCCTCCATGCAGGCGTGGTTGTCGACGTGGAGGTCGAAGGAGTTGCCGTGGGTCATCGGCAGGGCACCGAGATCGAAGTTGAGCTGCGCTGCGGTGCTCAGCGGTTCGGGCATATGGTCCTGGCGTCCGACGATCGCCTGGTGGCGGATCTGATCCCGGAAGAGGTCATTCATCTTCGACTGTTTGTCCCGCCGCCGCTTCGGCAGCTTCGACGATCCCAGCAGCAGGAACGCCGCAATGCCCACATACGGGATGAGGAAGATCGCAAGCAGCCAGCCCAGCGCGACCGACGGCCTGCGATTGTGCGGAATCCACCCGAGCGCGATGATGCGGATGATCATGTCGACCAACAGCAGGATGACGATCAGCCAGTTCGGCCAAGCCTGATTGATGTTGAAGAACGGATAGATCCCGAAACTGCTCATATAGTGCCCGTTCAGCCCCGCCCTGTTCGTCACCGGTTGGGTTATCGGCCTCAGATGGAGGATGTCAGATTGCCATCCATCGTATCCTGCCCGCCCCGCGCGCACTCGCCCCACCCCACCGTCGGCCCTCTGCCCGAGCCCGGGCATACTGGAAGCAGACATCAATTGCTGAGAGCGAAGGTGCTGAACGTGATTCGAGACATCAACCCCGAGGGTTCCGACCGTTCGGATACCGCCGACAGCGCGAGCCGCGGTCCCGATATCGCCGACGCCGAGGCGGTCCCGATCAGGCCCGCCGTCAGCGTGCTCATGCTCCGCGACGGGGACGAAGGGATCGAGGTGTTCGTCCAGCACCGGGTGTCGACGATGGATTTCGCGGCCGGCGTCGTCGTCTTCCCCGGTGGCCGCGTCGACCCCGTCGATGCGACGACCGCACCGACCATCACCGTCCCCGATCCGCAGGTGCACACGTCCGCGTGGTCCGACTCGACCATCGCCGAGGATGCCGAAGGGTGGCGCGTCCTGCTGGCCACCGCTGTGCGCGAGGTCGAGGAGGAGACGGGCGCGGTCCTCGACCCGGCCGGGCTCAAGCCGTGGGCGAACTGGGTGACTCCATTGGGTCGGCCCAAGCGCTTCGATACGTACTTCTATACGATCGCGGCTCCCGAGCTCGCCGCCGCCCAGCATCAGACGACGGAGGCGCACACGAGCGAGTGGCGCTCGGTGACCGGGATCCTCGCAGATGAGGGAGCCGGACGGCTGAAGCTCATGCGTCCGACGTTCGTGCTGCTGCGTGAACTCGCGGAATTCCCCACCGTCGCCGAGGCGATCACCTCCGAGAGGATCATCGATCCAGTCCGCCCGGAGTTCCCCTCCAACCGCGGGTCCTGACTCAGCCCTTGGCGCGGGCCTTCATCGCGGCCAGGCGAGTGGCGACGACCTGCTTCTGCTCGTCGGTGCCCAACAGCGCGGCGAGCGCTTCCTGTTCGGCGTCGAGTCCGGTGCTGAAGTCGGAGTCATAGGACAGGTCAACAAGCCGCTTCGCCCACACCAGCGCCGACCGTGACTGGCCCGCGATCTGCCCGGCCAGTTCGAGAGCACGGGCCAGAGGGTCCTCGACGACTTCTTCGACGAGGCCGATGCGCAGAGCTTCTTCGGCACCGATCGTGACGGCGGTGACGATGAGCTTCTTCGCCTGAGCGGGTCCCACGAGTCGCGGCAACAGCTGGGTGCCGCACATATCGGGGATGATTCCCCAATTGAGTTCCATGAGTGAGAGCTTCGCGTCTGGTCCGGCCACACGCATGTCCGCACCGAGAGCGATCTGCAGCCCGCCGCCGAGCGCCGGTCCGCGCACGGCAGCGATGACCGGAACCTCGACGAGTGACCACACGTGCACGGCTTTCTGCGCCAGGGCCCGGGCCGAACCGAGCCGCTCGCCGATATCGACGGCGGTGGCCACGGAGTCCGCCGCTTCCGATTCACCGGCACCGGCGGCCTGCTCGGCTGCTTCCTCAGCGGATGAGCGGGTCGCTGCTCCGGCCTCGGCGATCCGGGCCATCTCGGTGAAGTCGAGACCGGCGCTGAAGGCACGACCGCGACCGGACAGGACCACGGCCTTGACTTCGCTCGAACCTTTAAGTGCCAGCCCCGCCTCGACGAGGTCTTCGAATACCTCGCGAGTGAGCGAATTGAGCTTGTCGGCACGGTCGATCTCGACGTGGGCGACGCCGTCGGTGATCGCGTAGACGACGGTCGAGTTGGTGGTCTCAGACATGAATGGGCCTTTCGACGACGATGCCGGTGCGCAAACCACCGGCACAAGCGGAACATGACGCAGCCGCAGGCGACAGGCCACCGACGCCGGCGACACTGAACGAGCGATCAGCTGCGTTTCCTGAAGCCTAGCGGAGCACCGGTCAGGGTCAAGACGAAGACCACTATGAGTGAGCTCGCGCACATGGCGACGACTCCCGGCCAAGCGAAGTCGGCGAAGAGGACCGCCGAGAGCCAGGCGCCGAGGCTCGTGCCCAGGTAGTAGACGGTGAGGTAGATGGCTGCAGAACGGGTCGAGTCGACTCCCGGCCGGGCGGCACTCGCCGCCGCGGAGGCACCCGTATGTCCGAGGAAGAATCCGGCGGTGAGCAGCGACATGCCGATGATGATCACCACGAGCGAATCGACCAGAGTCAGCCCCGCACCGGCGAGCGCGATGACCATTCCCGCCAGGGTGATCCGAGTGCGTGGGTACTTCGTGGCCAAGCGGCCGTAATACGTGGTGACGACGGTGCCGACGAGGTAGATGAGGAAGAACAGCGCGACTGCGCCCTCGCTCAGGTGCCACGGATCCTGCTGGAGGCGGGTGCCGAGCATCGTGAACGATCCGCCGAAGACGATCATGCACAGGAACCCGGTGAGGTAGATCCTCCACAGACCTCCGCGCAGCGGAATCGCTCGCCGAGGCGGCTGCGCGCTCCCAGCCCCACCGTCGTCGGCGGCGGCGTCGCCGGAAGAGTCGGCATCGCCGTCGACGGACCCATCGGTGGCGGCCGGGACGCCGTCACCGTCGGCGAGAGCATTGCTGGCACTGCCGTCACCTTCGGTGACAGCGTCAGGGTCGGCCGCCTCGGCGAGGGTGGGATTCGTGTCGGACGGAATGGAGTCGTCCGTGTCGAGGACAGCCCGGCTGCGGGCGGTGGAGAAGAGATCGTGGCGCAGCAGCCAGACGACGATGAGCCCGAAGATCAGCGACACGACCGCGGTGAACGCAAGCCCACCGTGCCAGCCGAGGAATTCCGACGCCAGCCCGGTGAGCAACCTCGAGCAGAGCCCGCCGATCGTGTTGCCGGCGATGTAGACCCCGATCGCCCCGGGCAGCGCGGCCGGCGGCAGACGAAGCGACAGATAGGCCATGGCCGTGGCCGGCACCGAGGCGATCGCCAGTCCCTGGAGGAACCGGACGACGATGAGCAGCTCCGGGGTCGGAGTGAAGGGAAGGACGAGCGCGAGGATCGCCGCGACGATCACCCCAGCACCGATCTGGCGGGCGTGGCCGATCCGCGGGGCGAGCATGGAGAAGGGAATGAGGAAACAGGCCATGGCCACGTTCGTCGCGGACACGGTCAGGCTCGCCGTCGGACCGTCGATTCCGTAGGCGTCGCGGATCGCCGGCAGCAGGCCCTGGGTCTCGTAGAGGACGAGGAAGACGGAGACTCCCGCGAGGAAGACCGCGGCTACGGTACGCCGAGTGCTCGTCGGACTCGGCTCACCTGTGCTCATGAGCCCTACGCTATGCCTCCGGCATTCGCGGCTCAAACGATTCCGGGTCCCGGACCGTGTGAGTCCGGACACCGCGGGTGGCTGTGGGCACCCGACGCCGGTGTGCCCCGCGTGTACCTGCGGGATCGCACAACACCGCGGGGATGCGGAGGATAACCCCATCGCGGAGGCGGCCCTGCGACTTCTAGGCTGAAGACCATAAGTTCGACGAGCAGTGAATGGACGTGCCAGCGATGACGGCGACCAGCGAGATTCCCGCACTCAGCGCAGACCCCGCGAACCGCTCTGCCGCACCCTCTGACTCACCCTTTGCTCCACAGAACCCAGCCGCGCCCTCCCCCGGTGACCCCACCTCGTCCCTGGAATCGCTTGCGCCTTCCGAAAGCCAGCCCGCGGACGTGCCCGGCAACCGCTCCTTCGTCATCACCTGGCTGCTGTCGATGCTCTTCGGGGTCCTCGGTCTTGATCGGTTCTACACCGGCCGATACCTCACGGGCGCGCTCAAGCTGCTCAGCCTCGGCGGGTTGGGGATCTGGTGGCTCATCGATCTCGGCATCGTTCTCGCCGGCGGCCTGCGTTATCGGCGGGAGCCGCTGCGCGGTTACGCGCAGGACAAGGAGATCGCGTGGATTGCCACCGGATTCACCCTCATCGTCGCCTATTCGATGCAGATCGACGAGCTCGTGACAACGCTGCTCGGCAGCCTCTTCTGAGACGATCCAGCCTCCGGTTCTGATGCGTCTCGGCAGCCTGTTCTGAGACGGTTCGCCGACAGTTCACGACTGTCTCAGGTCTGCCTTTCCTGAAAACTGCACGTTCTCGGTCTAGGCTCGAGATCAGGACAGTCCAAGGAGGCACAATGAAACGGCAATTCCCCATTGTCCGGATGGTCACCGGCGACACGGCAGGCAAGCAGATCGCCGGAGCGGCGGCGGCCGCCTCGGCGCTCGGACTCGGCGCGCTGGCAGCATGGGATCTCACGCAGAAGAAGCATTCGATCCTGCGCAACTATCCGATCGCTGGGCACGCCCGATTCCTGCTGGAGTCGATCCGGCCGGAGATCCAGCAGTACTTCATCGAACGAAACTGGGACGGACGCCCGTTCAATCGCGACACCCGCACCACCATCTACGAACGAGCCAAAGGCACCCACTCGGAACACGCGTTCGGCACCGAGCACGATGTCGACCGCGCCGGCTACGAGGCGCTCATGCACTCGAACATGCCGATCCCCAATCCGCCCAGGCCACCACGCGTGCGCATCGGCGGTGACGAGTGCACTCAGCCCTACGACATCTCGTTGCTCAACGTCTCGGCGATGAGCTTCGGCTCGCTGAGCAACAACGCCATCCGGGCCCTGAACAAGGGTGCGGCGCTGGGCGGATTCGCCCACGACACCGGTGAGGGATCGATCTCGCCGTATCACCGTGAGCACGGCGGCGACCTCATCTGGGAGCTCGGCACCGGATACTTCGGCGCCCGCACCCCCGAAGGAGAATTCTCCCCCGAGATCTTCGCCGAGAAAGCGCAGGACCCGCAGGTGAAGATGGTCTCGCTCAAGCTCTCCCAGGGTGCGAAGCCGGGCATCGGCGGCGTGCTGCCCGGGCCGAAGGTCACCGAGGAGATCTCCGAGATCCGCGGCATCCCCGTCGGCCAGACCTGCATCAGCCCTCCCGGACACACGGTGTTCTCGACTCCGATCGAGCTGCTCGAGTTCATCCGGCAGATGCGTGAGCTCTCCGGCGGCAAACCCGCCGGATTCAAACTGTGCATCGGCTCGCGCACGGAGTTCCTCTCGATCGTCAAGGCCATGGTGGAGACCCAGATCCTGCCGGACTTCATCATCGTCGACGGCTCCGAAGGCGGCACCGGTGCTGCACCGTTGGAGTTCGAGGACAATGTCGGTCTGCCTCTGACTCAGGGGCTGATGATCGTCCACAACGCGCTCGTCGGCGCGGGCCTGCGGAAGAAGATCAAGGTCGGCGCCTCGGGCAAGATCGCCACTGGCACCGATATCGTCAAACGCCTCATCCAGGGTGCGGACTTCACGAACTCCGCCCGCGCGATGATGATGGCCGTCGGCTGCATCCAGGCCCAGGCCTGCCACACGGGCAAATGCCCCGTAGGCGTCGCCACACAGGATCCGCGGCGAGCGCGCGCCATCGACGTTCCCACCAAGGCCGAACGTGTGCGCAACTACCACGACGGAGTCGTCGCCGAGGCGGTCCGCCTCATGGCATCGATGGGTGCGGCCGCACCGGACGAGCTGGAGCCGACGATGCTGCGACGCAATGTCTCGGCCTCCGAATCCTGGTCCTATGCTCGCCTCTACGACTGGCTGAAGCCCGGCGAACTCCTTGATGACACCCCCTCGGAGTGGGCAGACGACTGGGCCACGGCCCGCGCGGACACCTTCACCATCCCCCGCGGACACAGCCGCTGAGTGAGAGGATTCCTATGACCACTCTTGTCCTTCTCCATTCGGCTCTGGGGCGGACGTCCGGGATGGATGCCATCGCCGAACGCTTCGCCCTGGCCGGATGTGCCGTGCACACTCCCGACGTCTATGCGGGCAGGACCTTCGACGACGCAGAATCGGGAGTCGCCCACTCCCAGGAGCTCGGGTTCTCGACCCTCGTCGATCGGGTGAAGGACGCCTGCGAGGACCTCGGCGACGATCTCGTCTTCGGCGGATTCTCGCTGGGGGCCGCCCTCGCTCAGCAGATGGGCAAGAACGATCCGCGCGCCCGCGGCGTCCTGCTCTTCCACGGCGGCGGCTTCCCGAAGCCGACGCGCTGGCAGGCCGGAGTTCCGGTGCAGGCTCATTTCGCCGTCGATGACTCCTGGCGTAGCCCGGGAACGATTGAGACGCTCATGGAGTCTGCGACGAAGGCGGGTGCGCAGGCGGAGTACTTCCTCTACCCGGGCAGCACCCACCTGTTCAGCGACCCGACCACCCCGGACTACCGCGAAGACAGCGCAGAACTGCTCTACGAACGGGCTTTGGCTTTCCTCGACCGTTTCTGAAGTCCACTTCCCGGCTCCGGGACGCCCTTGCACGCAGACCATCGGTTGTCCAGCCTCGTCCACGCTGGCGGGCGCGGCCCGCCCATGTCACAGTCGGCCGCCTCACCCCATGACGAGGCCGTTGTCGACGATGAGGTTCTGGCCGGTCACCGCACGCGAGGCGGGAGAGGCGAAGAACACCACCGCCGAGGCGAAGTCCTCCGGAGTCGTCACCCGTCGCAGCGCACTGGCGGCGGCGATCTGGTCGAAGACCTCTTCGGGCGTCGCCGAGGACGCATCGGTGGTGCGCAGCAGTCCGCCGGAGACCATGTTCACCCGCACCCCGGCCGGGCCGAGGTCCTTCGCGAACGTCCTGGTCAGCGACAGCAGCGCCGCCTTGCCTGCCGTGTAGTCGTGGTACGGCACGACCGGGTCCTGGAACAGGTTGGTGCCGATGTTGATGACGCGGCCGGAACCGAGCTCGCGGAAACCGTGCATCGCGGCCTGGATCGTGTTGACCGCACCTTCGACCGAACCGCGGAACTGATCGGCGAAATCCGAATAATCGATCTCGTCGGCCGGTTGGCGTTCATCGCCGTTGAACGAGAAATCTGCGAGAGCATTGTTGACCACAGTGGATACGGGAGAACCGAACTCGGCGGCCGCGGTTTCGAACATGGCGTCGACGGCGCGGGAATCGGTGACATCGGCTTCGATGGCCACCGCACGTCCACCGCGAGCGCGGACCGCCTCGGCGAGTTCTTCTGCGGTCTCGGCCGAGTACCGGTAGTTGATGACCAGGGCCGCACCCTCGGGCGCGAAGGCCTTCGCGATCGCAGCGCCCAGGCCGCGACCGGACCCGGTGACGAGCACGACCTGCTCATCGAGTGGCAGGGCCTCGGAGGTGAATGCCTGTGGGTTGCTCATCGCGTGTCTCCTTCGGACGTCGGTGGGCGGATCCTGACCCCACCATACCCAGGAACCGCCAGCACCGAAGCCGAGCGCCGCGAGACGGTCTGCAGCGCGGCCGAGCGCCGCGAGACGGTCTGCAGCGCGACAGATGTTGGGTCGATCCACGGTGATATCGCGGCCCAGAACACCGTGGATCGACCAGCAAATCGCTGCGAACCGCGCGCACATGGGCCACGGAACGTGCTCTGAGCGGCATGAGTCCATAGACTGAAAAGAAGACCACCGTTGTCCATCCCCAGGAAGTCACCCTTATGAACGAGCTCGGCGCCGGCATCTCCATCGGAGTCCTCGCGGCTCTCGTCGTCTTCGTCATCTACTTCATCGGAGCGAAGCTCGGACGATGGCAGCCCAGGAACCCCGCCAGTGGAGGCGGTGCTCAGGGCGGCTACCCACAGACTCAGTACGGTCAGAACCCCTACGGCCAGCCCGGCTACGACCAGTCCGGTCGCCCGTGGAGCAGCGAGGACGAGACCCGCGTTCTTCCCAGCAACGCGCAGGGCTACAACGCACAGGGCTACGACGACGCCGATCTGCCGCGAGCGACGAAGAACGAACTCGCCGCCAACGTCCAGCACTCCGGCCAGATGATCGAGGCCAACCGACGGGCTGCCACCGCGGCCAACGGCGACACCGTCGCAGTGTTCACCTACATCCTCGGTGCCGCACTCATCGCCGTCGTCGCCTTCGTGTTCTTCAACAACCTGCTGCTGCCGGCCACCATCGGCGCGCTGACGGGCGCGATCATCTGCGTGGCGCTGTCGGCGACCTACACGATCAAGCACCTGGACTTCTGGCCGGACAATGCGACGATCTCGATCATCAACCTGCTCGTCGCCCTGGCCGCGTCGATCTTCATGTACATCGGGTCCGTGCAGACTGTGCGCGACAACATCAGCCTGTCCACGATCACCGACTCGTTCGACGCCCTGCCCTTCGGCGACGGCTTCTCCGCCTTCGCCGTGGCCATCGGCGACCGGGTGGTGACGTTCTTCAAGGACTTCGGCTTCTTCGGCTTCGTGTTCCTGCTGTTCATGGGCATCGGCTGCATCATCGTCTTCACCCTCGCCGCTAAGTCGCTCGTCGACGTCATGGATTGGCGGATCTTCGCCCAGTTCGGCCACAACGTCACCGATCGTCCTATGTCGTATTCGCGTGCCGTGCGCTTCCAGACGTCGAAGGTCTCGCACACTGTGACCTCGCTCGTTCTCGCCGTCATCGCTGTGCTCGCCGCCACAGGATTGCTCTATGACGGCTTCACCTGGTTCACACGCTGATGAACATCTCAGAAACCGGGCGGTAAGATAGGTCCGGAATTCCCCCGTCGTGACGCGTCACGCGCGCCTCTGCGGCCGATATCGACACCGACGAACGACCCGAAAAGGGATGAGTACTTCAATTGGCGAATGGCAATGCAACATTTCGGCACTCGAACGTGGCCCTGCTCGGCCTGACCGAGACCCTGGCCCCGAACGAAGTGACCTCGCAGGAATTCGACGAGCGCCTCGCCGATACGCTGTCATCCCTCAACCTGCCGCAGGGTCTGCTCCAACGAGTCGCCGGTGTGTACGCCCGCCGCAACTGGGATGAGCCCCACCAGTTCGCCGATGGTGCGATCACGGCCGGAAAGAAGGCCCTCGCCGAGGCGGGGGTCCCTCCCGACGCCATCGGACTGATGGTCAACACCTCCGTGACCCGCGAACACCTGGAACCGTCTGTGGCCGTCGGCGTCCACGCCGGCATCGGGCTCGGCCCCCAGGCGATGAACTTCGACATCGCCAACGCCTGCCTCGGATTCGTCAACGGAATGACCCTGGCCGCGAACATGATCGACGCCGGGCAGATCGAATACGCCCTCATCGTCGCCGGCGAAGACGCCTCCCGTGTTCAGGAGGCGACGCTGCGTCGCCTCAACCGTCCGGGCATCACCCGCGAGGAATACCTCAACGAATTCGCGTCTCTGACCCTGGGTTCCGGCGCTGCCGCCGCCGTCCTCGGCCCTGCCGACAAACATCCGGAGGGCCACCGCATCCTCGGCGGCATCACCCGTGCGGCCACCCAGCATCACGAGCTGTGCGTCGGTGACCACAACGGAATGTTCACCGACACGAAGGGGTTGCTCTCCGGCGGCATGGAACTCGTCGTCGCCGCGTGGGAGGAAGCCCACGAGACCGGTTGGAACTGGCGGGAGATGGACCGCTACGTCATGCACCAGGTCTCCGATGTGCACACGAATTCGATCACGAAGGCCGCGAACCTCGACCCCGACCGGATTCCCGTGAGCTATCCGGAGCTGGGCAACGTCGGCCCCGCCTCCCTGCCCATCACCCTGTCCCGTGAGGCCGAGAACCTCAAACCCGGCGACCGCATCCTGTGCATGGGCGTCGGCTCCGGCCTCAACACCGCCATGACCGAGATCGAGTGGTAGAGACTTCATGAGATTTCCTGCACGGCCGGCCACGACTCCCCCGCAGCTGCCCGAGTGGGACCCCGCCTGGTCCCGAATCGTCGAGGCGGAAACCTCCGACGGGACGCACGCGTTCCATGTGCTCGACACGCTGCCGGCCCTGACCGCTGCCGGGGTGGAGCCGACGGGCACGATCGTTGCCCTCCACGGCAACCCGACCTGGTCGTATCTGTGGCGCAGGCTGGCGCAGGCCACCATCGATGCCGCACAGTCCGGCGGCCGCGCCTGGCGGCTCATCGCCCCCGACCAGCTCGAGATGGGCTTCTCCGAACGGCTCGCCCACTCCTCGATGCCGGCCCCGAAATCCGCAGAGGTCCGTCGCATCGCCGATCGCATCGCTGATTTCGACGCGGTCGTCTCAAACCTGTTCGCCGAGGTGGCCGCCACCGGATCCGCCACCCACCCGATCGTGACGATCGGTCACGACTGGGGCGGAGTCCTCTCCCTCGGCTGGGCCGCCAGGAACACCGAACTGGTGTCCGCGGCGATCAGCCTCAACACGGCCGTCCACCAGCCCGAGGACGCCCCGGTGCCCGCACCGCTGCGCGCGACCCTGGCCGGGCCCATGCTGCCTGCGGCCACCGTTCTCACCGACGGTTTCCTACGCGTCACCCTCGCTTTGGGTGACCTCGATGCCGAGATCAAGGACGCCTTCCACGCCCCGTACCGGAGGGCAGAGGACCGATGGGCGATCGGCAACTTCGTCGCCGATATCCCCGTCGATGGCACTCATGCCTCCGATCCCGAACTCCAGCGCATCGGCCAGGACATCGCTGCCTTCGACAAGCCGGCCTTGCTCGTCTGGGGCCCGAAGGATCCGGTGTTCCTCGAACGCTATCTGCGCGACCTGCGCCAGCGCCTGCCGCAGGCCGATGTGCACCGATTCGAAACGGCCTCCCACCTCGTCAGCGAAGACCACGACGTGCCCGGTCTCGTCCTCGACTGGCTGAGCGCCCAGTTCGATGCGCCCACCACCGCGAACACCCCCACCGAGGCGGCCCCCGCGAAGGGATCGTCCGAGCGGAAGGGCACGGCCGCCTCGGCGACGGGATCGATCCCTGCCGCCGCCGGCTCAGCGTCCGAGGCTGATATCCGCCCCGTCACGGCGATCCTCGATGCCCGCCGTGAGGACGAGGCGATCGCCTCGGTCGACTTCGCGCAGAATCCGGCGCAGCAGATCACGTGGCGCCATCTGTGGCACGTGACGACGTCGATCGCGAACGGGCTGCTCGACCTCGGGGTGAAGCCCGGGGACCGGGTGTCCATGCTTGTGCCTCCGGGCAACAACCTCACCGCCGCCCTCTATGCGTGCCTGAAGATCGGTGCGGTCGCCGTCGTCGCCGATGCCGGACTCGGCCCGAAGGGAATGACTCGGGCGATCACCTCGGCTGATCCGCAGTGGATCATCGGCGAACTACCCGGACTCGCTCTGGCCCGCGCCTTCGGCTGGCCGGGACGACGCATCTCCGTACGTCCGCTCGGGCCTGTGCGTTCCCGGATGTTCAAGGCGGAGACGAGCCTGACGGCACTCTCCCGCACCCCGCACCGGGCCGAGCTGCCGACCCCGTCACCGGATGCCGATGCGGCGATCCTCTTCACCTCCGGGTCGACGGGACCGGCGAAGGGCGTGCGCTATACGCATGCGGACATCTCCGCGCTGGCGGCCATGCTGACCAGGACCTTCAACGTCACCGAAGGCACCGGTCTGGTGGCTGGGTTCCCACCGTTCGCCCTGTTGGGACCGGCCATCGGGGCCACCTCGGTGACACCGGACATGTCGGTGACGAAACCGAAGACGCTCACGGCCACAGCGATCGCCGATGCGATCATCGCCGGACGGGCCACCATGGTCTTCGCCTCCCCTGCCGCATACTCGAATGTCGCCGCGACCGCCGGAGAGCTCGACGAGCAGCAGCGGGAAGCGTGCGCCGGGGTCGAACTCGTGCTCTCGGCGGGTGCGCCCGTGCCGCTGGAGCTTATGGATGCCATTGCCGAGGTGTTCCCGAACGCGTCCATCCACTCCCCATATGGCATGACCGAGGGGCTCCTGCTCACCGACATCGACCGTGACGGCGTGGCCGCCGCCGATGCCACCGGTGGTCTCGGGGTCTGCGTGGGGCAGCCGATCGACGGCGTCGAACTCGCCCTGGCCCCCATCGATGAGTCGGGACGTTCGGCCGATGAGCTGCTGCAGGGTGCGGCCGTACAGGGCCGCCTCGGCGAATTCGTCGTCAGTGCCGCCCATATCAAGTCTGGCTACGACAACCTCTGGCGCACCAGTGCGGATTCTGCGCGTGATGATCTGCACGGTCTGACATGGCACCGCACGAACGACATCGGCCACATCGATGAGAACGGTCGCGTGTGGCTCGAGGGACGTCTGCAGCATGTCGTCACGACCCCGCGCGGGCCGGTCGGGCCCGGAGGCCTCGAAGCGCTCATCGACGCCGATGCCCAGGTCTCCCGCAACTCTGTCGTCGGCATCGGTCCCGTCGGCACCCAGGCGCTCGTGGCGGTGCTCGATGCCGAGGGCACCTCGCTGTCTCCCGGTCTGGCGCCCTTGGACCTGACAGCGCGCCTGCGGGAGAAGGTCGCCGAGGCGGTCGGTCATGATCTGACCGCTGTGCTCGTGGCACCCGAGTTCCCCACCGACATCCGCCACAATTCGAAGATCGACCGCTCCCGACTCGCCGCCTGGGCCGACAGCGCCCTGGCTGGTGGGCCGGTGCGGGGAAGCTTCTAGAGGCATCGCCGATATCTGCGCCACCCCCGAATCTGCGTCGTCCCCGTTCACGAGGAGCTGAAGTGAGAATCACCGTCACCGGAGCCTCCGGGCTGCTCGGTTCGTCCGTCGCGCGTGCGCTCGTCAACGCCGGTCACGAGGTCACCACTCTGCAGCGTCGCCCCTCAGGGGTCGACGGTGCCGTCGATGTCATCGGTTCGGTGACCGATGCGGCCGCCGTCGATCAGGCCGTCACCGGCGCCGAGGCGGTCGTTCATTTGGCCGCGAAGGTGTCCATGATGGGTGATCCCAAGGATTTCGAGGCCGTGAACATCGGCGGGACCCGCACACTCGTCGATGCGGCGCGGGCCGCCGGCGTGCAGCGTCTGGTCCATATCTCATCTCCTTCAGTGGCGCATACCGGTGAGTCGATCATCGGCGACGGTGCTGAACCGGCATCTCCGGAGTCTGCGCGCGGCGAGTATGCGCGGACCAAGGGGGCCGGTGAGCGGATTGCCCTGGGAGCGGACTCGTCCGACTTCCGGGTACTCGTCCTGCGGCCCCACCTCATGTGGGGTCCTGGTGACACTCAGCTCACGGAACGGGTCATCGATCGCGCCCGATCGGGGCGGATGCCGGTGCTCGGTTCGGGAGCGGCGTTGGTCGACACCCTGTTCGTCGACAATGCAGTGGAGGCGATCGTCGCGGCGGTGACCGCGGTCGATTCCACCCATGGTGAGGCATTGGTGGTGACGAACGGTCAGCCTCGGCCGATCGGTGAGCTGATGTCACGCATCGCGATCGCCGGCGGTGCGGCGGAGCCGAAGCTGCGCATTCCGGTGGCACCGGCGCTGGCAGCAGGGTCTGTGGTCGAAAAGGTGTGGGAGTTCGGAGAGCATGACGACGAACCGCCGTTGACGAGGTTCCTCGCCGAACAGCTGTCGACCGCGCATTGGTTCGATCAGCGGCGGACGCAGGAAGTCCTCGGTTGGGCTCCCCGAGTCAGCATCGAAGAGGGGCTGGAGAAGTTGGCACAGCACTACCGGCCCTGATCAGCGCGGAGGGATCTGATGCTCGTCGAGCTGGATCGCCTTCGACGGGCACAGGTACTCTGCTGCCCGGACGGCCTCCCGCTGCGATTCGGGAGGTGACGTGTCGTTGAGCTTCGCAAATCCCTCATTCTCATCTGGGTTCGAAAAGACTTCGGGCGCGACGAATCCGCAATTGCCGGACGCAACGCACATGCTCGAATGCAGTGTGATCTTCATCGGTTCGCTCCTGAGTGGTGGATGCGGCACATCGGTTTGAGGATCAGGCATGGACGTCACCCTCGGTATCGTCGCACGAGCGGACAGGTGTAGGGATCCTGTCCTCTCACGCCGACCTGGCTGAGATAGGCGACAACCGTGGCCGCTGCCTCGGTCAGTGTCCTCTCCGTGTACGGGATGTCGTAGCGGGCGCAGCGCTCGCGGACGATCGTCTGCATCTTCGGGAGGCTGGTGCGCGGCGCGGCCGGGAACAGGTGATGTTCGATCTGGAACTGCAGACCGCCGAGGAAGAATCGTGCCACCGGCCCGTCCTTGATATTCCTGGACATGACCACCTGCCTGCGCAGGAAGTCGATGTGGATTCCCTTCTCGACGGTGGGCATCCCGATGTGGTTGAGGGCGAAGGCCCCACCGAGAAGGATCCCGAAGAAGCCGACCTGCACACCGAAGAACGCGCACGCCATGCCGAATGGCAGCACAACGAAGAGAAGCGAGAGATAGCCTCCATGCCGGACCGCGATCAGCACGATCTCGGTGATGCGGTGAGGCACATTCGGAGCCGAGAACAGGGTCTTCAGCGATGCGTAATGAAGGTTCGCTCCCTCCAAGAACAGCAGGGGGACGAAGAACGCGCCCTGGTGACTGGAGAGAAAGGCTCCTATCCCTCTGCGACGGCCCGCGGCGTTGGGGGTCATTGCAATGAGACTGGAGTCGATGTCGGGGTCGACACCCTCCTGATTCGGATAGGCGTGATGCGTGTTGTGTTTGGCCATCCACCAGCTGAAGCTCAGCCCCATGAACAATCCCGCGATGATGCGCGATGTCCACTCGTTCCATGCCCTGGAGGCGAAGATCTCACGATGCGCCGCTTCGTGGGAGAGGAAACCGAGCTGTGCCATAACCATCCCGATCAGACCGGCGGTGATCAGTTGGAACCAGCTGGTCCCGAAGACGATGACGGCGGCGAGCAGACCGGCCAAAACCACCAGCCAGGCAGCGATCCGACTGATATAGAAGGTTCGGTTTCGAGTCATCAGACCGGCATCATGGATGGTTTCGCTGAGTTGCCGATACGACTCGACGTATTTGGCGACCGCCATTGATTTCACCCCGCCCGAGAATGGTCGACGGGTTCACAGGCTGGAGCCATTGTCCAGTGCCGTTCTAAACCCTTTTCAACATCGTAGGTTCGCTGGTCGTAAACAGCAATGGACGAGTCTCATAGACAGACCACGCACAGCCAGGGGTCGTGCCTCACATAGATTTCCCCGCGGAACTCTTCGCTCTCAAACGTCGACACAACGACGGGATCTCGGCTTTCTCCGTCCCGTCATCAGAAGCGGTGCCCGGCGAGTCAGCTTCAGCAAGCTCATCCGCTGACTTACTGGGTTCCCCTGCCCGCAGGGCGACTTCGATGTCGTCGAGACTCACCCCGCGTCGGCGCGAGGGCTTCAGAGCCGGTACTGGTTGTTCTCCTCGGCTGAGGGACCTCTGCGTTCCGGTGCCGCAGCTTCCTCAGCTTGTTCATCGGCAGGCTCTTCTTCAGCCGAGTCTGCCGAATCCTCGGCCTCGTCCGGCATCTTGCCGGAGAGCGCGTCGGCCGACATTCCGGGTTCACCGGTCGGCGGCGCCTCGAGCGAGGAGCCACTGGCGGATTCGTCGAATTCCTCGGGGTCGAGCGTCGCCGGGTCTTCGGCGGGTCCTTCGAGTTCGGGGTCGGACGCCGAGGCGGACCCGCTGTCACTGACATCGTCCTTATTCAGCGACGGAGCCGCGGACATGTCGTCGTTCTTCGCATCGGTTGCACCGGCCTGCGGGGCGCTGGTGGGTAGAGAGGGGAACGACGGCGGCATCGGCGGAGGCGGGGGCAGTTCGGACGAATCCCCTGACTGCGCGGCAGGCTTTTCAGCGGGCCGAGCCGGTTCATCCTCGACAGCGGCTGTGCCGGCGGTTTCGGTGTCACCGACGCGGGTGCTTCCCGCTTCGGTGTCTGCGGCGCTGGCGTTGGCGGCTTCGGAGCCGCCGGACGGCGCGGAGGCTGATGGCTGCGCGGAAGTGACGGGTGCTGCCGACTGTGCGGGCTTCACCACCACTGTGGGCTTCGCAGAATCCGTGGGTCGTCCCTCTTCTTGCGGGGCCTCGCCGCTTTCGGTTCCGTCAGATTCCAGCGACGATTCCGTCTCGCTGTTCTGCTCATCTGCGTGCTCGGCCGCGTCGGCCTCAGACGCTTTCGACCCGGCGGTCGTCGCCTCGTTCGGCGCAACGGTCGCCGCACCGTCGGCAGCGGCGCTGGTCTCAGCAGACTCCTCGCCCTCGGTCGTCGCCGCGGCCCCAGCCGCGTCCGAGCCTTCAGCTGTCGCACTGCCAGCGGACTCGCTCGCAGTCGGAATCGCCTCGGTGGGTGTCGACTGAGCCGATGCACCCTCGGCGGAAGCCCCCTCGGTGGAAGCCTCCTCGGCTGACCCATCGGACGAGGCCGCCTCCGACGATTGGGCGGTCGACCCCGGCAGGGCACCGTCGATGCCTTCGAGGCTCACTCCCGCCTCGGCGGCGAGTCGGGCACGTCGTTCGGCACGGGCCTTCGCCCGCTCGTCTTCGCTCTTCTGCGCCTTCGCCTTTGCCTTCGCCGATTCGCCCTTCGGCTGGGTCGGGCGCACGGCCTCCCAGATGAGCAGGACGACGAGCATTGTCAGCCCGACGATGACGCCCATGAGGATCGAACCCCACGGTCGCGCCATCGCGAAGAAGTCGAAGATGGCGTTCAGACCGAACATGACGGCGAGGCCGAGGATCAGTGCAACCAGGAATCTCATATCCCCATTGTGCCCTCTCCTGGTCCGAGTGCAGGGAAATGGGTCCACTTTCGTGCCGGTGGCGATCCCCGAGGATGCGCCCCACCTCAGCGAATGACTGTGCCATGCGTCACAATGGGAGCATGAATACCACCATCGAGAACTCCGCTGAAAGCTACGACGACGTCGTGGCCCGCATCGCCGAGGACCCAGAGGTCTTCTGGCTCGAGCAGGCCAAGAACCACATCGACTGGGTCACCGAACCGACGAAGGCCGTCGACGATTCGAATGCGCCGATCTATCGCTGGTTCCCCGACGGCGAGCTCAACGTCTGTTACAACGCGCTCGACCGACATGTCGCGAACGGCCGCGGCGACCAGGCCGCCATCATCTACGATTCGCCGGTCACCGACACAGTCCGTTCGATTACCTACGCCGTGCTTCTCGACGAGGTCTCCCGCTTCGCTCGGGCCCTGGCGGACAGAGGGGTGACCAAGGGCGATCGCGTCGTCATCTACATGCCGATGATCCCCGAGGCAGCCGTGGCCATGCTCGCGTGCGCCCGCCTCGGCGCGATCCACTCGGTCGTCTTCGGCGGCTTCGCGCCGAACGAGCTCGCCGTGCGCATCGACGACACCGCCCCGAAAGCCGTCATCTCCACTTCCTGCGGAGTCGAGAAGAGCCGAGTCCTCGAATACAAGCCGATGCTCGATGAGGCCATCGAGATCGCTGAGAACAAACCGGACTTCACCGTCATCGTCCAGCGCGACGAACATCGCTGCGAACTCGGCGAGAACGACCTCGACTACGCCGAACTGCTCGCCCAGACGCCCGAGGGCATCGACCCGGTGACCGTGAAGGCCACCGACGAGCTCTACGTCCTCTACACCTCGGGCACCACTGGCAAACCGAAGGGAATCGTCCGCGATTCCGGCGGATATGCGGTGGCCGGAGCGTTCTCGATGCCGACCGTCTTCGGCCTCCACCCGGGCGACACGATGTTCACCGCCTCCGACGTCGGGTGGGTCGTCGGGCACACGTACATCATCTACGCACCCCTGCTGGCCGGCGTCACCTCGGTGCTCTATGAGGGCAAACCCGTGGGCACACCCGATGCCGGAGCCTTCTTCCGCGCCATCGAGCAGCACAAGGTCAACGTCCACTTCACCGCCCCGACCGCCATGCGCGTGGTGCGCAAGGAGGACCCGAACGGCGAGCTGATGAAGAAGTACGATCTGTCGAGTCTGCGTGCGGAATTCCTCGCTGGCGAGCGCCTCGATCCCGACACATATGAGTGGACGACGAAGATCCTCGCCGAGGCGACCGGACGCGACGTCCCCGTCGTCGACAATTGGTGGCAGACGGAGACCGGCTGGCCGATCACGGCGAATCCGCTGGGACTGACCCGGTTCCCGCTCAAGGCGGGATCCTCGACGAAGCCGACTCCCGGCTTCCACGTCGAGGTCGTCGACCCCGGCGGTCAGCCAGTTCCGGCCGGGGAGGAAGGACTCATCGTCATCCGGCTGCCGTTGCCTCCGGGCACCATGGCCACGGTGTGGGGTGACGACGAGCGGTTCATCTCCTCCTACCTCGCCGCCTTCGACGGCTATTACCTCACCGGCGATTCCGGCTATCTCGATGAGGATGGGTACGTCTTCGTCATGGGTCGCACCGACGATGTCATCAACGTCGCCGGCCACCGCCTGTCCACCGGCATCATCGAGGCGGTCGTCGCCTCCCACCCGGCCGTGGCCGAGGCCGCTGTCATCGGCGTCCACGATGATATGAAGGGACAGATCCCACGTGCGCTGGTCGTGCTCGGGGATTCCGCCGAGGCGGCCGACCCGGACACCGTCATCGACGAACTCGTGGCGCTCGTCCGCAAAGAGATCGGACCGGTCGCCGCATTCAAACGCGTCGACATCGTCGCGGGTCTGCCGAAGACCCGGTCGGGCAAGATCCTGCGGAAGACGATGCGGCAGATCGCCGATGGCGTCGACGATCCGGCAGTGCCGTCGACGATCGAGGATCGCAGCGTGCTCGATGATCTCGGGGCGGTGCTCTCCCGCAGCTGAGCGGTGAGCGGCCCGTGCTGCCGCATGATCGTTGCGCCGGCAGAAGTGCCGTGGATACGCCTGTGCACCGCGCGGGGAGTCTCGGCACACAGACGCAGACGCGATCCGGTGCGAACCGTGGAGGTTCGCACCGGATCGCGTCAATGTTTCACGGTGCCGTTCTGTTGATGGACAGCGCGGATGTGCGGGCCGGCATCGCGTTCTCGGGTGGTCGGGAGAGTGTCTTCGCACGACCCAACGGTCGGCCGCCGGCGGAGAGCACTCCACCGGCGGCGTCGCTTACGAGTTGCGTCCCTGTTCGAAGCCCGCGGCGAATCCGCGCTCGAAGGCCTCTTGGACCTCCTGTTCGCGGCTGCGGCGCTCATCGGCCCAGCCGAAGGGGTCGAATCCTCGTCGGCCCGGACCGAAGCCGGGACCGAAGTTCGGGCCGAATCCGCGCCGTCCGCGGCCTCCCCCGCGGCGGCGGTCGTGGTCGCCGTTCCCACCACGGGGTCCATGAGCCTCGTGACGGTCAGGGCCGCCTCGGTGATCGTCATGGTCGTGGGGGTGTTCGCGGTCGTACGGTCCGTTATGGCGGGCCGAGTCGTCGCCGCAGCGATCGGGGCCGAAGTTGTCGACGATCTTCGCCAGCGAGGCCTTGAGGTTCTCGAATTCTTCGGAGGTGAGCACCTCTTCGATGCGATCGCCGACTCCGTCGCGCATATCGCGGAAGCGCTGGCGCAGCTCTTCGGGATCGATGTTCTTCGATGGCCCCCATCCACCTCGGCCGCGCGGCGGACCGTAGGTCACAGGCTCTTCCGGGTAGGCGGCACCGTCGGCGACGACCTCATCGGAGTCCCAGCGGCGACGTCCTCGCCGCATACGTCCGAAGTCGCGAGGGTCGAATCCGGAGTCGACCGCAGCCGAGCGGAATTCGCGACGCAGCACGTGGCTGAACTCGCGCAGCAGCTGCGGCAGATCGGTGTCGGTGACATCGCCCTTGCCGTCGCCGGAATCGGCACCGTTCACGGGCTCAGTGCGTGCGGCCGAATCATTCTCCGCCGCATCGGTCTTGCCCGCTTCGCCCGGCTGTTCGCGATCGGAGCCGAGACTCGAGGCGCTGCCGGCGACGGTGTCCTCGTCGGTGTTCGGCGAGTCTGTCCGGCCATCGGCACCTGCTGCGCCGGCTCCTCCGGTCGGGGTGGTGAAGTCGTCGTTGTCATCGTTGAAGTCTTTGTTTTCAGTCATGTCATCTCCTTAGTTGTCATCTGACATGTACATGCAGAATGACATGCAATTCGATTGCATGTCAAGTGGCATGTAAAATCGAATCATGAGCACGAACGATGACATTCAGGCGATCGCCGAGGCGCTCACCCGCCTGCAGTGGCGGCGCGGGCCCGGCGGTCCGCGTGGATTCGGCCCCTTCGGCGGGCTCGGTGAGCACGGCGGCCCTGGCCAGCGCGGGGGCTTCGGTGAACGCGGTGGATTCGGAGACCGTGGTGGATTCGGCAGCGGCCGGAACTCAGACGATTTCCCCTTCGGCGGCAAGCGTCATCCCGGTGGGCCGTTCGCCGCACACGGCCGCGGGCGTGCACTCATCCGTCTGCTCGTCTCCCTCGTCCAGGCAGGCACGGCGCTGGGAGTCAGCGCACTCGGCGATGCGATCGGCGTCGATCAGCCGCGCGCGTCCAGGCTCGTATCCCAAGGCGTCGAGCTCGGACTACTGCGTCGCGAAGCAGACCCGGACGATGCCCGACGAACCCTCATCGCGCTGACGGACAAGGGCCGCGCGATCACCAACAGATTCCGCGGCGCCCAGCGTGACAACGTCGATCAGGCATTGAGCACATTCACCGAGGACGAACGGGCACAGCTGGCATCGCTGCTCACGCGCCTCGCCGACGCCTGGCCGAAATGAGTGCCTCTATCCGTCTGTTCTGACCGGACTGCTGTCCCGGCGGGACGGCCACTCGGATGCGGTGAGCAGTCAGGCCTCGGCCGCGGCTGTCTGCCAGGCGCCTGATCTCAGCCTTCGGCGAGCTGCTTGAGTCTCTTGAGCGAGGCGAGCAGATTCGCCGCGGTCGTCGACTGCGCCCGCGACAGACGCTTCGGATCGCGCAGCTCGGTCCAGTCATAGGTGTGACGAACCAAGACCGAGTCGTCCCCGGTCGATTCGATCTCCCACACCCACTTCTGACCGAACGGCTCTCCACCCACTTCGGAGGGCTTCCAGGCGATGAGCCTGCCCTCGGCGAAGTCGACGATGTGGTTCTCCCGGTCCACGCCCTTGGTCAGAGTCGTGACGAACGAGCTCCCGGCCCCCTGCACTCGCTGGCCCTCGACGGCCGAGCCGAGGTTGTCATTGCCGTCCCATTCCGGCTGACGCTGCGGGTCGGCGATGAGTTCGAAGACCGCCTCGGCGGGAGCTGAGATCTCGATCTCGGCGGTGACGACCTTGAGGACCGGATCGATCGAATCGAAGACGGAAGCATCGGGGGTCTGGTCGGTCATGGAGTCCTGCCTTCGTGTGTGGTCCAGCCTCGGCGTCGAGCTGAAGTGCGGAGTCCGGACTGGATCGGACACGGTCAGAATACACGGACCCGCCACCCCGGGCCCTGCGGGCGGGAACCCGCCGCCCCATTCCTCACGGGTGGGAACCCGCCGCGTCAGTCCTCGAGGGCGCGGTCCTGTCGTTCGGCACGCAGGGCTGCCGTGCTGAAGCGGGTGAACATCCGGGAGGAGTCGCTCGACAGCGCCAGCAGCACCGCCACCTGCATGGCGATGGTCGTCAGCGCATACATGTTCGTCGCCAGGTCGCGGTCTCCGGTGAAGTAGTTCGTCATCGACACGATCACGGAGATCGTCGAGAGCGTGAGGATCCACAGCCTGGCCCGGTTGCTGCCGCGGAACACCGACGTCGAAGCGATGACCTGCAGACAACCGATGAGGAGGCTGACGCCGACGAGCACTCCAGCGACGATGCGCGTGGCCGTGTCATCGCTGATGGCCGCGATGTCCGAGCTGTAGCCGACGACTTCGGAGCGCAATCCGTTCCAATCGAGAAGCATACTGATCACATCCCACGCCTGGAAGAGCAGCAGGACGAGCACGAGGGCGGCCCCGACGACGGTCTGCAGCGGGCGCTGTCGCCACAGCGTCTTCGTCACTTCGGACACGCTGCGTGAATCGGAGTAGATGCGGGTGGCGTCGAGCGCCAGCTCCAGGCGTTCGGGATGGTCGGCTTCGTCGGCGACCACCTCGGTGACGTCCACGATCGGCAGGTGCCCGTCGGTGATGATCGCATCGCCGCCGCCGTTGCGGGAGTGGTATCCGGTGGAGAAGTCCTTGATCCGATCGACCGCGATCACTTCATTGGCACGGGTGACTGTATCGACGATGTGGTCTCGTTCGACGTCGGTGTTCTCTTCGATCTTGTGGGTGAACTGGAGGGTGAACAGGGAGATGCCGACGGCTTTGTCATAGGTTCCGGCGGCCAGCCAATCGGCCTGATGTCCGCCGGGCAGCAGCCATCCGCGCGGGCATTTCCAGAACCGCACATGGTGGCGCTGGCCCGGATCTCCATCGACTTCCTGCTGGTAGGCGAAGTCCTGACGGCGGCCGAACAGCAGCAGCGGGGACACCGGCGCCTGCGGGTAGCTGCGCTTCGTCACCGTCGACCGGATGATCTCCCACGTCGATGCGGGAGTGATGCTGTCGGCGAGGATCCATCCGGCTTCGCGCATCGCATGGTGGATCTGCGCTTCCTCACCACGCCAGGCGAGATTGACCGGATCGCCGAGCAGACCGTCAGAGGTGCGTGTGCGGCCGATGAAGTAGTTCGGCACATAGATCTGAGACAGGATGCGGTGCAGCCTGGGCAGAGCCAGATAGGACACGACTCCCCAGAACACGAGCAGCGTGAGCACCTGCCACCAGCCGAGGCTGAATCCCTTGAGCAGGATGAGCAGCGCCAGCCAAGTCGAGGCCGCACCGGCGAACAGGAAGAACAGGTAGTCGAGCACTCCGGTGGGCGTGAAGTGGTGTCGCCGATAGACGAACGGCTGCCTCAGCCGCCGCTTCTGCCCGACCGCCGCACCGGCCGCATCCGTTCCGTCCGTCGTCCCGCCCGTTGTCATGAGGGCCAGTTTAGTGATCCGGCAACAGCCACCGGAATGAGGAAGACCCGACATCCCTTCGCCGAGGCGGCCGGAACGCAGATTCCCACCGCCCCTTCACCGAGGCGGTCGGAACGCGGATTCCCGTCTTCCCCTCACCGAGGCGGCCCGACCGAAATCGGCCAGGTTCACTCCTTGTCCGATGTCTGCTCCCGTCGTCGGCGATCGAGTGCGGCGAGCGCGGTGGCTGCGAGCTCCGGGCTGTCATCGCCGCTGAGCTCGGCAATGAGGTCACTGCTGCGGTTGCCGGAGATCTCGAGGAGGACTTGGAGCACCCGGAACCGTATCTGGGGATCGTGCGAGTCCGCTTGTCGGTGCAGTTCGATGAGAACCTTTTCTCCGATGTCGGCAGTCGGTCCGGTCGCGTCGACGATGAAGCCGAGGGTCTCGGCTGCCTCGATGTCCCTCGGTCCATTCATCGCCATGTCGAGCAGCACAGGAACAGCTTTCTCGTCACCTGAGCGGCCGAGGGTGAGCGCGGCGATGCTGCGGATATCAGAGTCGACATCGTCGAGTCCCTTGTCCAGTGCCTGACGGATCATCGATATCGAGCGTGAGTCGAGTTTCTCGTCCGGTGTGGTTCTGCGGATCTCGTCGAGGGCGAGCAGGGCATTGCGACGCACTTGGGCCGATGCGTCGTCCATTCCGACCACCACATGGGGCACGGCCTCGGCACCGGCTTGGGCGAGCGCCCACCGCATGGCCCCGG
This sequence comes from Brevibacterium sp. OS20, assembly GCF_056837565.1. Taxonomy (NCBI): domain Bacteria; kingdom Bacillati; phylum Actinomycetota; class Actinomycetes; order Micrococcales; family Brevibacteriaceae; genus Brevibacterium; species Brevibacterium sp. OS20. Next base: position 3,772,756 of record NZ_CM166367.1, read on the forward strand.
CCGCGTTGAGCACGGTCTCCTGCAGGACCGCCTGCGCCAAGGCCTCGATCGGCATTCCTCCGTCGACTCCGCTGCCGAGTGCGGCTTTGTGCCGTTGGATGACATCGCCGGATTCGAGAGAGCGCATGAGATCGATGGTGTACAGGAGAGACTCGCCGTCGGCTCGACCGAGCCGAGCGACGGACTGGAGGTGGTCGAGCAGACGCTGCTCGGCCGCGATCCGCTCACGTGCCTGGTCGATGAGGTCCCCGAGCACTGTGCCGGGGTCGAAGTCCGGCTCGGACAGCACCCGACCGACTTCGGTCAGAGACATCCCGAGTTTGCGCAGACCTTCGATGTGGAAGATGCGCCCGATGTCGGCGTCGGAGTACTCCCGATAGCCGCCAGGCGTCCGCTGGCTGGGCGAGACGAGGCCCAATGATTCGTAGTGGCGCAGCATGCGTGCGCTCACACCGGAGCGCCGGGCCACTTCGCCGATGAGCATTGCCACCTCTTCTCTGCTGTCAGCCACTCTATGCCGCGATCGCGGCCCTCCGGGTGCATTGTTCCGAAGTTCTTCGATGCCTGGGACCTTTCGGACGTCGTTCAACGGCCGCAGGCGGACTTCGCACAGGTGCTGGAACCGCGCACTGAAGGAAGGGATCCGAGACCTCGGCCGTGTGCCGACGGGCTTGCCCCGCCCGTCGGCACACGCGCGATCGGACCTTCCCTGTGCCGATCTAGACCGTGGCCTCGGACCCCAGTGCGACCACCCGCTTGGCTGCGTCCAAGGCGTGGGCGAAGCCGGCATCCGGGTCATCGAACATGTCCCGAGTCGCCATGGCGTGAGCCCGCACTGTGTCGTCCTCTGCATGAAGCCTCTCATCGACCACTGACACGAGATCCTCGCCGAGGGAGACAATCGCTCGACTGAGGCTCTTCTGCATCTCGAGATCTCCTCGCCCCAACTGCGTCACCAGGGCGGATGCCAGCTCTTCACGATCTTCACCGGGGACAAGGGCAACGGCGGCTCTCCACGCGCTGCGGGCCACCTCGGTGTCGGCATGGGCGATGAGGGCGGTGCCGATCCGGGCCGGGTCCATGGCCGGCCAGGCGCGGACGTCACCGATCTTCGACAGGGTGTGCAGGGATTGACTGATCGCCTGCGACAGCGGCGAGTCGAGTTCGGCGACGAGGCGGGCAACGGTGTCGCCGGCGGGCAGCCGAGTGAGCGCCCAGGTGAGCATGTCGCGGACGAAGAAGTCCGGTTCGATGCGGCACCGGGCGATGAGCACGTCGAGGTCACGGGGCTCGGCTCGTGTGCCGATGGCCATCGCCGCCTGCAGGCGCTGCTGCGGGGTCGACGCACTCAGCGCTTCGATCATGGGGTCGCCGGTGTCGGTCCGGTGGTGTTTGAGTGGATGTGTCATGGTCTCCACCTCCTTGCCACCCAGTGAAGACCCTGACATCGTGTCAAGGTCAAGCAGATCAGACCCATCCCTTTCCCAACCCACGGAGCGGAGCCTCGTATGGACAAGATCGATTTCAAGAGATCGCTGCCGAGTTTCCGCGCGAAGCAGGGGCGATTCGACCTCATCGAGGTGCCGGAATCGCAGTACATCATGATCGATGGCCACGGGGACCCGAACACCTCGCCGGATTTCGCATCGGCGCTGACGAGCCTCTATCCGATCGCCTATGGGCTGAAGTTCCTCAGCAAGCTCGAACTCGGTCGCGACTATGTCGTGCCACCGCTCGAGGGGCTGTGGTGGGCCGATGATATGGCGGCGTTCACGAGCGCTCGGGACAAGTCAGCGTGGGACTTCACCCTCATGCTGTTCGTCCCGGACTGGCTGGACGCAGGCCACGTCGACGGCGTCATCGACACGGTCCGGGCGAAGGGATCGGCGCCCCGCCTCGGCGAGATCCGATTCGACACGCTGCGGGAGGGAACGTGCGTCCAGACCCTGCATGTCGGACCCTTCGACGACGAAGGGCCCGTCCTCGAGCGCATGCACACCGATGCCATTCCCGAGGCAGGGATGACGATGGCGGGGAAACATCACGAGATCTACCTCAGCGACGTTCGCCGGACCGCGCCGGAGAAGCTGCGCACGATCCTCCGCCAGCCGGTGATCCCGCTGGGCGACTAAGGCTGATTCGGATCGGTGATCTGGACGGATGCCGACGATGCTGCTCGCCCGTCCTACCAGGGACTCAGCCGCGGCCCGAGACTCAGCCTCCGCTCGTCCAGCCTCCGGACACCGGGGCAGTGGTGCTCGGACCGGGGCCGCCGTCCGAATCGGAATCGGAGGATGAGGATCCGATCGACGAGGAGTCCGAGGTCGGCGATGAATCTGTCGACGATGACTCCGCGGAGAGGAAGATGATGGCGACGAGGATGCCGGCAACGGTCAGGATGCCGACAGCGACGAAGGAGAAGACCACAATGAGACAGGTCATCAGAGGTGGGCGGTTGTTGCGCCGAACGATTCTCACCATGGTTCAAGCCTAAGCTGTGCGGGGCCTTCCGAAACCGGTCCGCGATCGGCTCCGCTCGCACTCTCACCGCCGCCCGGCCGTGACCTTCCTGTGATAAAAACCTCGGCGTTGCCCCATGCACTCTTAAGTTTGTTGCATTATCGTTATATTCATGCCTCGTCTGACCTCATCTCGCAAGGGCCGCCGGTCCGTGCTCACTGGTGCCCTCATCGGGCTCGGGGCAGCAGTGATGGCACTGGTCGTGGGCGCCGTCATCATCCTCAATTCCCCCATTTCATTCGGTTCCACGAAGATCAGGCAGATGCAGATGGCTTCGGTCAACCAGCTCAGCGAACAGCAGATCGACAATGCTCGGCTCATCATCGGCGTCGGCCGCGGCGGAAACTTCGACGACCATGCGATCAGGATCGCCCTGATGACAGCGCTGCAGGAGTCCTCGCTGCGCAATCTGGATTCCGGCGACCGTGATTCGGTCGGTCTGTTCCAGCAGCGCCCGTCACAAGGCTGGGGCGAACCCCATCAGCTCACCGATCCCATCTACGCTGCCAAGGCGTTCTATGGGATCAATCCCGAGGTCGAGAACCCCGGCCTCAACCAGATCGACGGCTGGGATTCGATGTCACCGACCGAAGCGGCACAGTCCGTGCAGCGGTCGGCACTGCCGGACGCCTACGGTCAGTGGGAGACCTTGGCCGATGACCTCCTCGGCTCGCAGGCCGACGTCGAAGCCCTCGACTGAGGCGCTGGCTGCCCCGACCGCCCGAACCCCGCGACTGCCGCGACCGCCTCACGGTGCCGGATATCGCATGACCACGCCGGTTGTCCGGTAATCTGCACTCATGGCTTCCATTCCCGATTCCGTCCCCGTCAATGACGATGTCGAGCAGCTCCTGCTCAACCCCGAGGACCATCTCGAAGCCATCACCGAGACCGCCGACCTCTTCAAGGCACTCGCCACACCCTCCCGGCTGAAGATGCTGCTCGTCCTCACCCACGGCGAGGCCACGGTCACCCACATCGTCGAGGCGACCGGACTGTCCCAGCCGCTGGTGTCCCAGCACCTGAAGTTCCTCCGCGGACTCCACCTCGTCGGAGTCAATCGGATCGGCCGCGAAGCCTACTACTCGCTCAAGGACGACCACGTCGCCCACATCATCGTCGACGCCATCGCCCACACGATCGAGGCCCACGAACACTGAGTTCCACCCGCGACGCTGCTTCCGCAGCGATTCCTTCGCCGAGGCAGCCCACCGTTCCCAGCCCACAGCAGCGATCCTTCGCCGAGGCAGCCCATCCCTACCGACGTCGACGACGCGTGAGGGCCTCGGGTCCTCCACCGACGATCCAGACGATGAGGGCCACGAGGACGGCACCGATCCACTGTCCCGCCTGCAGCCGCTCCCCGGCGATGATGGATCCGAGCACGACTGCGGACAGCGGTTGGAGCAGCATGAGCGCCGCGGTCATCGGCACCGGCACCAGCGGGCTGGAGATGCTCAGCAGCACCCATGACAGGGCCTGACCGCAGACGGCCAGGGCGATCATCCAGCCCCAACCGGCCCAGCCGAGGTCGAAGTCGAGGCCGCCGAGGGTCAGCCCGGCGACCGCGGTCATCACCCCGGCGGAGATCGTGCCCACCTGGACCGGGGCGACGATGAAGTCTCCGGCGACCTTCCGGCTGTGGTGGATGCCGAAGATGTAGACGCCGTAGAGCACACCGGACAGGACCCCGAAGATCGCTCCCCGCATCGGATTCGCCGCCGTCTCGTCGGCGCCGAACACTCCCCCGGTCAGCAGCATGCCGATGATCATGATCGGCACGCAGCCGATGAACAGCCATCCCGGCCGGGAACCGCCGAACGCCCACACCAGCGCCGGGAACACGATCACTTGAACGCTGATGAGGACCGTGGACACGCCCAGACCGGCGTCGAGCACGCTCTGCGCCCACAGCACATAGTCGATTCCGAGCGCCGCTCCGGAGACCGCGGCGATGAGGATCGCCTTCGGCGGGAAACGACCGTGCCTGCGCAGCTCGAGCCACGCCAACGGGGCGAGCACAATGATCGCTATCCAACACCGCAGGAAGGCAGCTGTGGGGGCGGTCGCCTCGGCGAGGATGACGAACAGTCCGGCCGATCCGAGCAGGATGGCGGCCAGGATGATGCCGAGCACCGGCAGGGCCTTGCGGGCGGGAGGCGGCCCTCCCGCCCGCACATCCTCGGCGCTCATCGGATCCCCTCGGAAGGGCTCATCTCACGACGTTCAGGGCTCATCCCATGAAGTCGAGGATGCGGTCGATGGCTTCGGCCGTGCGGTCCGCTCCGACGGCCAGCGACAGGCGCACCGAACGGGAGCCGTCGACGGAGTCGAAGTCGTCACCGGGGGCGAGCGCGACGCCGGTGGCCTCGAGCACCCGCGCGCACCACTGGCCGGCAGTGGCAATTCCCGCGCGGTCGAGGATGTCGTCGATGCGGGCGTACATGTAGAAGGCGCCGTCGGGTGGGGCCATCTCGCCGAAGCCGAGGTCCGCGCGGGCGCCCAGGACATGTTCGCGTGCACCGGCGAACGAGGCCACTGCGGCCTCGCATTCGGCATAGGACTCGTCTGCAAACGCCGCGACCGCCGCGTACTGCGCCGGCACCGGGGCGCACAGGGAGAGGTTGCCCGTGACGTTCTGGGCCGGCGCGACGAGCGCTTCGGGCAGGATCGCCCAGCCGAGTCGCCACCCGGTCATGCCCCAGTATTTGGAGAACGAGGAGATGACGACGGCAGAGTCGTCGTGGGCGAGTGCGCATTCGCCGCGGGTGCCGATATAGCTGATGCCGTGGTAGATCTCATCGGAGATCACCTGCACTCCGTTGGCCCGGCACCAGTCGACGATCCGGCCGAGCGCCTCGGGGCCGATCATCGTGCCGGTCGGGTTCGCAGGTGAGGCGAGCATGAGCCCTTTGAGCGGGGCCTTCGCATGGGCGGCGGCCAAGAGGTCGACGGTGGGCTGGAACCCTTCGTCGGCACCGCAGTCGAGTTCGACGACCTCGCAGCCGAGGGCCGCGAGGATGTTCTTGTACGCCCCGTACCCGGGTCGGGCCAGGGCTACTCGGTCACCGACGTCGAAGCAGGTGAGGAACGTCGTCTGGAAGGCGCCGGAGGATCCGGTCGTCACGGCGATGCGGTCGGGTGCGATGTCGAGTCCGTACCAGTCGCGGTAGTGGGAGGCGATGGCTTCGCGCAGTTCGGGGATGCCGAAGATCGGCGAGTATCCGAGTCCGGTGCCGTCGGTCATGACCTCGGCGGCACGGGCGAGCACGGGGCCGGGCGCGCCCTGGGTCGGTTCGCCCAGGCACATGGCGATGGTGTCGCGGCCGGCGCGCTGCATCTGCCCGACGGTGGCGACGATGCCCATCGCGGCGAACGGTTTGACGAGCCCGGATCGGGCGGAGGCGGCCGGGATGGTTTCGGCGGAGGCGGCCGGACCGGAAACGGCGGAGGCACGGGTGGTGGGGTCCGCCTCGGCGGGAGTGGATGAGGTCATCGGTTCATTTCTTCTCACGCGGGAGGCGGCCGAGGGTGTAGAACTCCGGGTTCGGGAGCATTCCGGAGATGTGGGCCATGCGGTTGGACAGGCCGAAGAAGCCGGTGATCGCGGCGATGTCCCAGGCGTCTTCGGCGTCGAATCCGTGGTCGGCAAGCCTCTGGTGGTCGGCGTCTCCTACGGCCCACGGCTCTTCGCAGACCTTGACGGCGAAGTCGAGCATAGCCATCTGACGTGGGCTGATATCGGCTTGGCGATAGTTCGTGGCGACGACATCGGCGATGAGCGCGTCTTTCTGGAAGATCCGCAGCATCGCTCCGTGCGCGACGACGCAGTAGAGGCAGTGATTGATCGCCGAGGTGGCCACGATGATCATCTCCCGATCGGCCTTGGTCAGGTTCCCCGTCTCCTTCTCCATGAGCGCGTCATAGTAGGCGAAGAAGGCGCGGAATTCGTCCGGCCGGCGTGCCAGGGCGAGGAAGACGTTGGGCACGAAGCCCGACTTCTCGGCGACCTCGAGGATCTGGGCGCGGATGTCATCGTCGACGTTGTCGATGTCAGCAAGTGGGTATCGCATATCCCTCATGCTAGCCCGGGTGGATCGGTTCAAGTCGAGCCCGCTCAGGGCGATACAGTGAGTGCGTCAGGTCCGTCCCTGCTCTACCGCAAACCGCTCGCGTATCGAAGGAGATCACCATGACCGCAGACAAAGCAGCAGACACCGGTTCGACCGGCGAGGTCCAGCTCGACAACGGAGTGTTCCGGGTGACGAAGTGGACGATCTGCCCCGACGGCGTCATCCCGATGCACAAGCACGAGTACGAATACGTCGTCGTGCCGATGGTCACGGACACGATGCTCGTGCGCAATTCGGATGGTACCGAGATCCGCGCCGAACTCGAGGCCGGAGTCTCCTACACGCGTCCGGCAGGATCCGAGCATGAGGTCTCGAATCCCGGAGGCAGCGCTGACGTCGTCTTCGTCGAGGTCGAGCGTCTCTGAACCAAGTAGTTCATAAAGCACGTTCCCTGTGGGTGGATCCACCTCGATTTCTGCCGCGATATCGGTGTGGATCCACCTACAGGAGACATTTCAGCTCGCGTCACATCACTCGAGCGCCTCAGAGGCGACGAGAAATCAGCCTCAGCGGGTGGGGATCTCCCAGGTGTGGACGGGCTTCCCTGTCGCCTGGTTCGCGAGGTAGGCATCCATCATCGCCGTGATGCCCTCGGCGCGTTCGGGTGAGTCCTGGCGACTGCCTGGTGTGAGGCTCTCGAGGGCCTTCAGCTGCCAGGTCGCACCGTTGACGCGGCTTTCGGCACGGCCTTCGATGATCGACATGTATTCGTCGATGACGTCCTTGTCGATGTTCAGTCGTGAGAGTCCGCGCCTGGCCTGCGGTGCGAGCACATCGGTGACGAGGTCGGCCACGCCGATGCGTCCGATCTTCGGCCAGGTCACCCGGGCCTCGATCCCGTCTTTGGCGCAGGCGTTGAAGTTCTCCTCCGCCTCGGCGAATGACATCCGCGACCACACGGGACGGTTCTCCCCGACGAGGAACTCGGCCAGGCCGTAGTAGAAGGCGGCGTCGGCAACCATGTCGACCGGGGTCGGACCGGCCGGAAGCAGGCGGTTCTCGACACGGATGTGCGCGCCGCCGTCGCCGGAGTTGTAGATGGGGCGGTTCCAACGCCACACCGTGCCGTTGTGCAGATTGAGTTCGAAGAGCTTCGGAGCGTCGGCGGCACGGAATTCGACGAAGTCCTTGATCTCGGGCAGCAGCGGCGGGAAGTAGCGGACGTTCTCCTCGAAGAGGTCGAAGACGCTGGTGATCCACCGTTCGCCGAACCATACGCGGGGACGCACGCCCTGGTTGACGAGTTCGGGCGTGCGGGTGTCGATGGACTGCGCGAAGATCGGGATCCGGGATTCGTGCCACAGCTTGCGGCCGACGAACAGCGGTGAGTTCGCTGCCATCGCCACCTGCGCCCCGGCGATCGCCTGCGAGGCGTTCCACGCGTCGGCGAACCGGTTCGGCGCCACCTGCAGGTGCAGCTGCATCGACGTGCAGGAGGATTCCGGAGCGATATCGGCGAACTCCGCCTTGTACCGCTCTTCACGACCGAGTTCGATGCGGACATACTCGCCGCGGGCGTCGATGACCGAGTTGCTCAGCGCCTCGTAGCGGTTCTCCTCCGTCATCCACTTCTCGTCGGTGAGGAATTCGGTGGTCAGGGTCGGCAGGGTGCCGATCGACACCACCTTGAGTCCGTCTTCCTCGGCGGCCTTCTGCGCTTTCTCCAAGCGATGAGCGACACCGGCCTCCAAGGTCTTCAGCCCCCGCCCGGCCACTTGGAGCACCGGATGGTTGAGTTCGAGGTTGAAGCCGCCGATCTCGGACTGATACTCGTCATCGAGTCGATCGAGCACCTCCTTGTTCCGCAGGCTCGGCTGATTGCCCTCGCCGACGAGGTTGAGCTCGAGTTCGAGCCCGATCGTGCCCGCCGATTTGAAATCCGCATGACGAAGGTAGGTATCGAAGAGCTCGAGATTCTCCGCAAGCTTCTCCCGATACAGTGTGCGTTCCTCCGGCGTGTACCGCTTCGAGCTGACTGCCTCACCCATAGGACTAGCAAACCACAGACGGCCGGGTTTGTGCGCGGCCGCGGTCCACAGGCCATTCCGCACGGAGACCGCGATCCTTCCCACGGCGCACCGCACACCGATTCGGCCGCGGTGCGGACAAGCTGCGCATCGGGTCCGTCCTGCATCATTCGGACACCTGCGATGTCGGCAACCGGCCTTCCGTAGACTCGCCCTATGACTTCGACCACATCATCTGCGCCCCAGCCCGCTGACTTCGTCGAACAGGCGAAGCGACGTCTGCCCGACATGCTCGCCGACATCGAACGGGTCATCTCCATCGAGACCCCCTCACACGACAAGGCGGCCGTGGCCGCAGGAGCACGGGACTTCGCCGCGCTTCTGGGGGACCGCCTCGGCGCCGAGGCGGAACTGCTCGAGGTCGACGGCACCGCCCACCTGCGTCTGCGCTTCGGCACCGGGCCGGCCCGCGTCGTCCTGCTCAACCACCAGGACACGGTGTGGCCGCACGGCACCCTCGAACGCATCCCGTTCTCCACCGAGGACGGCATCCTCCGCGGTCCCGGCAGCTTCGACATGCTCACCGGGGCGATCATGAGCGTGCACGCGACCGCGATGGTGGCCGACCACCTCGGCGAGGGCGGACTGGACGGTCTGTCGATCCTCGTCACCGGCGATGAGGAGATCGGATCCGTATCCTCGTCGGACCTCATCCGCGCCGAGGCGGCCGAGGCGAAGGCTGTGTTCGTCATGGAGGCGAGCGCGGGCGGGGCGCTCAAACTCGAGCGGAAGGGCACGAGCAACTACGTGCTGAAGTTCACCGGCAAGGCCTCGCACGCGGGGCTCGAACCGGAGAAGGGCATCAACGCGGGAATGGCCCTGGCTCTGACTCTGCCGTTGGTGGCTGACCTGGCCGACGCCGAGGCGGGGACGACGGTGGTGCCGACCGTGATCAGCGCGGGGACCACGTCGAACACCGTGCCGGCCGAGGCCCGGGTGGACATCGATGTGCGAGCCCGGACTGCGGCTGAGCTCGAACGCGTGGATGCGCAGATCCGTGAGTTGGCTGCGAAGCCGCAGGTGGAGGGCTCGGCGATGGAGGTGCTCGGCGGAATCAACCGGCCTCCGTTCGAACCTGAGCAGTCGGCTGCGCTCTTCGAGCGGGCGACGTCCCTGGCCGGCGAACTCGGGCTGCCCGCGCCGCAGGGAGTGTCCGTGGGCGGCGCCTCGGACGGGAACTTCACCGCCGGTGACGGCATCGCCACTCTCGACGGTCTCGGTGCCGTCGGCGATGGGGCGCACGCCGAACACGAACACGCCGTCATCGATGAGATCGCCCCGCGTACCGCACTGCTGGCCGCTCTCATCGCCGATCAGCTGCAGGGCTGAAGCGGAGCGGCGAGCTGCTGCCTTTCGCTGCTGCCGTAGTTCCCAGACACCGACAGTGCGCCGGGGCCTTCCCTCCGTAGTTAAGTGTGCGCAGATTGCCAGTTTCGAGCCGAAGATGTGCAATCTGCGCACAGTTGACTATCGGCAGCAGGGCTTCAGTCGACCGGGTAGCCCGCCGCGCGCATCTGATCCGGTGATTTCAGCGTGAACAGCCAGTCGCGCAGGTGAGGATCCGGCCGAATCGTCGTCCGCGCGTACAGTCGATCTTCGCCGACGAGGTAGTAGCGATAGCCATGCTCGCCGAGGTGGCCCATGAGTTCGCGTGGTTTCGCGCGGTCATCGAGGACTTCGCAAAGGATGTCCGGGTACAGCGCAGCGAGGAAGTCCTGGCCGTGAGCGAAGACGTCGTTCTCACCGCCTTCGACGTCGATCTTCACCGTCACGCGCGGTGCCTCTCCTCGATTTGAAACGTCAGGAACACCTTCCCCGGCGTGCAGCTGCGGATCTCGCTCCGACGTCTCTGCCAGCACCTCGGTCAGGAGTGCGTCGAGAGAAGTGAAGCGCACCTCGGCGTCGGAGTCGAAGCGCATATCGGAGGAGTAGAACGACGGCAGCGCCGATCCTCCGTCCCCGATGGGCACCTTCATCCAGGTGTCGGGGCTGCCTACCCCGGTCGGGTGGACGGTCACGCGGCTGTTGAAGCCGTTGCGTTCGACGTTCTTCTCCACACCCGCGACGACGGCGGGGATGATCTCGAAGACGTGGGCGCGCACATTCTCGTTCGCGGCGAGGACTGCCATGGTGAAGACCCCGGTGTAGGCGCCGATGTCGAGGAAGGCATCGGCATCGGCGCTGAGCGCGACCATGAGGTCGAGGGCGAACGCGTCTTCGGGTTCGGTGCGTCTGCCCCTTCCCCAGTAGAACTCCTTGGCGATCTCGCAGCGGAAGGGCTCGACGAGGATGAAGTCCGCTCCGCCCGCTCTTCCGCGGATCTCGGTGAGTTCGATGGGGGCGGGAAGTCGACCGATCTTCAGCCCTCTGATCCGGGGCGCGATCGTTCGCAGCAGAGGGTGGAGCGCAGGTTGCGCGAGGGCGGTCTTGACCGGCAGCTTGAGGCCGAACCAGGACTGTCTGCGCGCGGTGAAAGTGCGCAGGTGGTCATTCACGACGGTGGCCCCCTTGCTGACAGGAAGACTTTTGTTCACACTATCAATCGCCGGCCCACTGCTCCAGGGTTCTTCCGGACCTGATTCGCGATACTCGCCGCCTCTTCGCGGACCGCTGGCATAAGGTGGAAGCGAAGACCCATCCGCCCCGTTGCAAAGCAGGAGCCCGGCATATGAAGCTCAAGTCAGTCACCCTCCACCAAGTCTCGATTCCTCTCGTCACCCCGTTCGAGACCTCGTTCATGCGGGAGACGGAGAAGGACTGCTACCTCGTCGAGGCTGTCTTCGACACCCCGCAAGGTGAGATCACCGGGTGGGGAGAGTCCGTGGCGATGATCTCTCCGCTCTACTCCTCCGAATATGTGGCCGCCGGCATCGATGTCACTCGCCGCTGGCTGGCACCGCTGCTCTTCGACGTCGACAACCTCACTGCGGAGACCGTCGGCTGGCACCTGCGTCATGTCATCGGCCACCCGATGGCGAAGTCGGCTCTGGAGATGGCCGTCATCGAGGCCCAGCTCAAGCTCAACAACCAGTCGTTCAAGGACTACCTCGGCGGAGTGGTCAACTCCGTGCCTTCAGGAGTTTCGGTGGGCATTCAGGATTCCGTCGAGGAGACCGTCAAGGTCATCGGCGGCTACCTCGAAGAGGGCTACGCCCGGATCAAGCTGAAGATCAAACCCGGCAAGGACATCGCCCCGGTGGCCGCCGTGCGCAAGGCCTTCGGCGACGACTTCGGCTTCCAGGTCGATGCGAACGCCGCCTACACCCTCGTCGACGCCGCACACCTGCGCCGCCTCGACGACTACGGTCTCCTGCTCATCGAACAGCCCCTCGGCGAAGCCGACATCCGCCAGCACGCCGAACTCGCCAAACTCATGGACACCCCGATGTGCCTCGACGAGTCGATCGTCTCCGCCGAGGCTGCCGCGGACGCGATCATGCTCGGCGCCACCTCGGTGATCAACATCAAGCCCGGACGGGTCGGCGGGTTCATCGAGGCGAAGAAGATCCACGATCTCGCCGCCGCCCACGGCGTCGCCGTCTGGCACGGCGGAATGGTCGAAACCGGACTGGGGCGGGCGGCGAACGCGGCGCTGGCATCACTGCCGGGCTTCACCCTGCCCGGCGACATCTCCGGCTCGAATCGGTTCTTCCACGAGGACATCACCGAGGAGATCGTCATGTACGACGGCAAGGTCGACGTGCCCACCGGCATCGGCTTCGGCGTCTCCATCGACCCGGCCAAGCTCGAACGCTTCCGCACGGATTCGCTGGAGATCCTGCCCGGACAGTAGGACAAGGTTCGCCGAGGCGGCCCTCCCGTGACCGGTCACTGACCGGCAGGTTGGGCCGCCTTCACTGCAGGATCCCGCCGGTGCGACCTCACTGACCGAGGCCGACGACCCCGATCATCACCGGCACCAGTGCCACGATGAGGATGGCTCCGGCGATGTCGAAGGAGAATCCAGTGCGGATCATCTTCGTGATCGGCACGGCTCCGGTGCCGTAGACGATCGCGTTCTGCGGCGTCGAGACCGGGAGCATGAAACCGAACGACGCTGCGAAGGTCGCGGCCATCGCCGGAACGAACGGATCGATGCCCGCCGCCTGGCACAGCGGGATGACGATCGGCACGATCACGGCCGCTGCGGCGGTGTTCGACGTCGTCTCCGAGATGAGGATCGCCAACACAACGGACACTGCGGTGATGGCGAGCAGACTCGTCACGCCCAGGCCGTCGGCGAATCCTGTGCCGATCGTCTCGGCCAGACCGGTGTCGGCCAGCAGGGCTCCGAAGATGATGCCGCAGCCGAAGAGGATGATCGTGCCCCAATCGATCTTCGCCGCCTGGGTCCAGGTCAGCGTGGGCTCGCGACGCTTCCAGTCGACGGGAAGAATGAAGAGCAGCGAGGCGCCGATGACGGCGACGATCCCTTCGTCGAGGCGGGAGTCGAGGAACTCGTAGATCGCCGAATCGGTGCCTGTGAACAGGGCCGCGAATGCCGGCAGAAGCCACAGCACCACGGTGACTCCGAAAGCGAAGAGGGTGTTCTTCTCCGCACGGGACACGGGACCGAGGTCGGCGAGCTCCTTCTTCACATACTCTTCGACGCCTTCGATCTTCCGGATCTCCGGCTTGTTGAGCAGGAACAGCACGACGGCGAGGATGACGAACATCGCCACGCAGATCGGCAGGGCCACAGCCATCCACTGGCCGAAGGAGATCTTCGTCCCCGTCGCCTCCTCGATGAGTCCGCGTCCGATGAGGTTCGGAGGTGAACCGACTGGAGTGAGCAGCCCGCCGACGCTCGCGCCGTAGGCCAGCATGAGCAGCAGTGCCGCACCGACCCGGAGCCGCAGCGGGTCGAAGTCCTTCTTCACGATGCCGCGCTCCTGCATGAGCTCGGCGATCACGGCGAGGATGCCCAACGCCGTGGGCATGAGCATCGCCACAGTCGCCGTGTTGGACACGAAGGCGGAGAGTACACAGGTGATGAGGCCGAAGGCGAGGATCACACGGTAGACCGACTTCCCGACACCGGGCAGTGCGAGAACGGTCAATGCCAGCCTTTGGGCGATTCCGTGGTGGAGCATCGCTTGGGCGAGGATGAACGCACCGATGAAGGTGAAGATCGTCGAAGAGCCGAAAGGCCCGACCGCATCTGCGGCCGGCACGATCCCGAGGACGACGACTGCGCCGACGCCGATGAGACCGCCAATGGGGATCGGCACCGGTTCGGTGATCCAGAGGACGATGACGCCGAGGAGGATCGCCGCCAGCATGTGCTGCTGATTACTCAGCCCCATCGGGATGAGTGCGAAGACGATCGCCACAAGCGGAGCAAGGATGAACCCCGAAGTCATCCGAGCCCGTTCGAACTTCTCCTCCCGCGGAGAGAGCTTCTGCTCGCTCAGACTTCGAAATGTCTTGCCGCCCAGCAGGGCCTCACGCACATCGGTCATCAGCCCTGACGAACCGTTGCTGCCGTATTTCTGCGAAGTACTCACCGTCATTGGTCCTTTCATCGCCGTCGTTTCAGCCTGACGGACCGGGCTCGAATAGTCCAAGGCTATTTTTCGATGCAATCGATAGTCTTGACCTATGGATATTCGTCAGATCCGCCATTTCCTCGCCGTCGTCGACACCGGCAGCTTCACGAAAGCTGCGGAGTCGCTTCTCGTCGCGCAGCCCTCCCTGTCGCAGACGATCAAAGGGCTCGAACGGGAGCTCGGTGTGACACTCTTCCACCGGGTCGGACGTCGCATCACGCTCAGCGAAGCGGGCAGGGAACTCGAGGGACCGGCCAGGCTCGTCATCCGCGACCTCGAGACGGCGGAAGCGCACGTGCGAGGCCTGCGCGGACTGCGGTCGGGTCGGATCCAGATCGCGGCGATGCCCACCCCGAGCATCGAGCCGCTGACCTCTCTGCTGTCGACTTTCACGCGTGAACACCCACAGGTCTCGTTCGATCTCAACGGCACGTTCACCGTCGACGAGACGGTCGAAGCCGTTCGCTACGGTCGCGCCGAGATCGGATTCCTCGGCGGACGCGGCCCTCTGCTGGTCAGCGACCTTCAGGTCGTCCCGTTGGCGGACCAGCCCCTCATGCTCGCCACCGGCCCGTCCATGTCCGCTTCATTCGATGCCGAGGCGTTCACCCCGGAATCCCTCGCCGGCACACGACTCATCGTCTCCCACAGGGGCTCGCTCATGCGCGCGTACGTCGACGAGCTCATCGGGCGCGGCATCGATATCGACATCGTCGCCGAGGTGACTCACCGCAATTCGATCCTCCCCCTCGTCAGGGCCGGCATCGGCCAAGCGGTGCTGCCCGCCTCCTGGCAGAGCTTTGCCGCCGAAGGCCAGGTGCGCCTGGCCCCGATCTCCGGCGCACCGTCTCTGCACGTCTCGGCCATCGCACGTCAAGAAGGTCTGACGCCCGCGGCAGCTCGACTGCTGCAGCTGGCGATCGATCTTCAGCTATAGGCACCACCTATCTGAATCATCACAATCCGATCTTGGACTTATCAACGGATCGAGTGCTCAATGGAGTCAGAGCGATACGCCCGGGCGCCGCAGGCGCCACGAGCTCTCCACTCCCTTCGACCAAGGACGAAAGAATCATGACGGAATCACAGACCTTCTCGATCGCCTCCATCCCCGGTGACGGCATCGGCGGCGAGGTCGTCGCCGCCGGACTGCGCGTGCTCGACACCATCGCCAAACAGTCCGAAGGGACAGTCGAGTTCGAGGTCACCGAGTATCCCTGGAGCTCGGAGTACTACCTGAAGAACGGCCGGTACATCCCCGAAGGCGGACTCGAGGAACTCGAGAAGCACGACGCCATCTACTTCGGTGCGGTCGGTTCGGCCGACGTCCCTGACCACACCAGCCTGTGGGGGCTGCGTCTGGCGATCACACAGCCCTTCGACCAGTGGGCGAACATCCGCCCCGTCACTTTCCTGCCCGGCGTCGAGTCCCCGCTGCGGAAGGCCGACGATACCGAGCTCGACTGGATCGTCGTCAGGGAGAACAGCGAAGGTGAGTACGCAGGGATGGGCGGCCGCAACCTCAGCGGACGCGGCCCCGGCAACGAGGTGGCGCTGCAGACCAGCCTGCACACGGAGAAGGGATGCGAACGGATCATCCGCTTCGCGTTCGATATCGCGCGCACTCGGGACGTGAAGAAGGTGTCCAGCGTGACGAAGTCGAACGCTCAGCAGTACGGAATGGTGCTGTGGGACGAAGTGTTCGTCCGTGTCGCCCAGGACTACCCCGATGTCGAGACCGAGAGCGTCCTCGTCGACGCGATGAGCGCGAAATTCGTCCTGCACCCGGAGCAGCTGTCCGTTGTCGTCGCATCCAACCTGCACGCCGACATCCTCTCGGATCTCGGCTCGGCGTTGGCCGGCAGCCTCGGCCTCGCAGCGAGCGCGAACCTCAACCCCGAGCGACGCTTCCCCTCGATGTTCGAACCTGTGCACGGCTCCGCCCCGGACATCGCCGGACAGGGAATTTCGAACCCGATCGGAGCGATCTCGTCGGCCGCACTCATGCTCGACCAGTTCGGACTGACAGCAGAGGCCGACCGCGTCCGCCGGGCCATCGAGAATGCCACCGGAGCCGGGATCCTGCCACGAGACTTGGGCGGCGAGTCGAATACCGTCGAGATGACCGAGGCGATCGTCGCTCAGCTCGAAGCCATCCACGCCGAGGATCACGCAGCCGTCTGAGCAGCGCCCGGCAGAGACCCGAATCCCACCGAGGCGGCCCTCCCTTCACCGGTCACCGACCCACACAGGGAGGGCCGCCTCAGTCGTGGGTGTGAGTCTCCTCGGCGGCGTCCTTCGCCCGATCGAACTGGAACGTCGAGTGTTCGATCGCGATCTTGTGGTGCTCCGTCAGGCATTCCTGCAGAGCCTTGAGGATGCGCGGAGCATGCCCGTCATAGAAGCATTCATCGGCGAGAACGACATGAGCGGTGAGCACCGGCAGGTTCGAGTCGATGCGGGTGATGTGGAGGTCGTGGACTTCCTGCACATGTTCGACTGCCTCGAGATGCTCGCGGACCTTGTCGAGGTCGAGCTCCTTCGGCGCCTCTTCGAGCAGGATCGATCCGGTCTCGCGCAGGATGGCGAACGCCCTGGGGACGATGAGCGCCGCGATGACCAGAGCAGCCACGGCGTCGGCCCGGTCCCAGCCGAAGAGCCAGATCGCCAGGGCTGCGAAGATCACGGCCACCGAGCCGAGCGCATCGGCGATGACCTCGAGGAATGCGGCCTTGAGATTGAGGGAGTCTTCCTTCGAGGAGCTGAGGATGACGATGGAGACGAGGTTGCCCACGAGGCCGATGGCACCGAAGAGCAGCAGGCCCGGTCCGGGCACCTCCGGCGGGACGAAGAACCGCTGGATGCCTTCGATGAGGCTGTAGACACCGAGCCCCAACAGCAGAGTCGCCTGGGCACCGGCCGCAAGCACTTCCGCCCGACGGAACCCCCAGGTCTTCTGTCCGCCCGTCGGTTTGCTGACCAAGCTCGCCGCGAAGAGTGCGATGCCGATGCCGATGAGATCGACGGCGTTGTGGCCGGTGTCGATGAGCAGCGCGAGACTGCCCGTGACCACCGAGCCGATGAGCTGAAACACGAAGATCGTCGCGACGATGCCGAAGACGATCCGCAGCTGCCGCCGCGAACCTGAACCATGTGCATGATCGTGAGCCATAGATACCTCCTCGACTCAAAACATTAACATATGCACATTTGTTTATGCATCTGATCGACCTCCACGAAAGAAGCGGCCGACGAGGATGTCCTCGGCGGCCGCTGCCTGCACGATGTGGGCGCCCCTCACCCGGGGCGGCGGTCAGTCCTGGGCGCCCTTGCCGTCGTCGTCCTGTTCGCCGCCCGGATCGTTACTGTCGGGGATGCCTGCCGCATCCGCCCCGGACGCGCCTGTACCGCTCTCGTCGAGGCGACGCTTCGCCTCGTCGATATAGGCCTGCACATCGAAGCCGGTGGCCTTCTTCACCTCGTCGCCGATCCGGTCGAGGTCGACGCCGCTGTCATCGAGGAAGGCCTTCGGGTCGAATCCTGTGCCTGTCGATCGCGGACCGGCAGCCGCGCCGTCTGCGACGACCCCGTCGACGATCTCGTCCGGGGAGCGGCCCGTCCCGGACGAACCACCAGAAGCGGACCCTCCGGAACCGCCAGTCCCGCCAGAACCACCGGCCCCGCCGTTTCCACCGGGCTCGCCCGAACGATCACCACTCGAGCCGGCTCCGCCGGAGCCCTTCGCCTTGGCGACGAGGTCGGTGAGGTCGACACCAGTCGTTCCGCGCACGACCTCGAGGACCTGCGAGAGGTTGTTCGACACGGAGTTCGCGAGCTTCGACTCGCCATCGGTGGACACGATGGAGAGATCCTTGATGTTCGCATACGGCGCCACGAGCTCCCCGGCGACCGAGGGCAGCACCTCGAGCACCTTCGACAGCACGGCCGCGTCGTTGAACTGCTTGTAGGCCTCGGCCTGTGCACGCAGCGCCTCGGCTTCGGCTTCACCGCGGGCACGAATCGCATCGGCCTCGGCTTCACCTTCGAGGCGGATGGCCTCGGCGTCCTTCGACCGACGGTGGAGCTCGGCGGCAGCCTCGGCCCGGCCCTGCGCCTCGATCTCATAGGCACGGGCATCGGCCGCGGCCTGCTGCCGGTAGCGTTCGGCGTCGGCCGGGCGGCGCACCTCGGCGTCGAGCTGTTCGGCACGCAGCTCCGCAGCTTCCTTCGCCACGATCCGGTCTTTCTCGAGCAGCTTCTGCTTCTCGGCTGCCGCGGCCAACGGGCCGGCGTTGTCGGCCGTGGCCTGTCGCTGATCGGCCTCTTCCTTCAGCGCGGCCCGGCGCAGCGCCAGCTGCTGCTGCTGTTCGGCGATCGCCTGATCGGTGAGCGCCTGCTGCTTCTGGGTCTCCTCGTTCTGCTGCGCCTGTTCGACGGCCGAAGCACGGCCGGCGTTCGCCTCGGCGATGGCTGCGTTCTTCGCCACTTCGGCGGCCTGCGGACGACCCCAGTCGCGCAGATAGCTGCCTTCGTCTTCGACGGCAGAGATCTGGAAGGTGTCGATGATGAGGCCCTGATTGTTCATCGAGTGC
Source organism: Brevibacterium sp. OS20 (assembly GCF_056837565.1). Classification (NCBI taxonomy): domain Bacteria; kingdom Bacillati; phylum Actinomycetota; class Actinomycetes; order Micrococcales; family Brevibacteriaceae; genus Brevibacterium; species Brevibacterium sp. OS20. The sequence goes on from NZ_CM166367.1 coordinate 3,791,577, forward strand.
GCGGACTCCTCCTGCACCTGCGCGGCGAAGGAAGCGCGGTCCTGGATGATCTGCTCGACGGTGAGCGTGCCGACCACTGCGCGCAGGGTACCCGAGAGGATCTCCTTCGAGTAGTGGTCGATCTGGTCCTGCTGATCAAGGAAGCGCTGTGCGGCCTTGCGCACATCGTCCTCGGTGCCGCCGACCTTGACCTGGGCGACACCGCGCAGACGCAGGGCGATGCCGTTGATGGAGATGCCGTCGATCTCGACGGAGATCTGCCGCGAGGACAGCGAAAGGATGAACGCCTTCTGCACGATCGGGTAGACGACCGAGCGGCCCCCGATGACGATGCGCCCGGTTCCCGACGCGCCCGAGGCGTTCCGGCCGGTGATGATGAGCGCCTCGGACGGTGAAGCGATCTTGTAGGAGCGCAGGATCACGAACAGGGCGATCAGAATGATGAGGACGAGGACGCCGATTCCTCCGGCGCCTAAGAGCAGGTCCATCAGTGGGCCTTTCATCGCGGTGGGGTGTGCCGACCGACCGATCGCCGGCCGATCCCCTCCATCCTATGCGAGCGCTCTGACACGCGACAGGGCAGAATCTCGCCGAGGCGGCCGTCCCGACCGTCACCCGCGCGGTGGAAGTCCGCCCTCACCCCGCCGCGGCAGTGATCAGGTTCACTTGCCCCAATCGCCGGGAGGGCCTGCCAGGAGCAGCCCCGAGAAGACGAGGATGACGAAGACGATGCCCAGCCCGATGGCCAGCCAGGGCGAACGGATGCACCACGAGGTGAGCTTCTCGAACCAGGTCTGCGGGGTGCGGCCGTTGCGGCCCAGACCCCAGTCGCCTTCGAGAGATCCGGTCTTCTCGACGGAACGCTCGAAGGGAATCGTGGCGTAGGGAATGATCGCCGATCCGAGACCCGTGGCGATGCGACGCTTGCTCCACTGCTGCGAGGTGCCGACGCCGATGACGGCGATGACGAAGCAGATGAAGATGAAGCCGTGGATGCCTCCGCCGATCCGCACCCCCACCTCGGTGGTGTGGGTGACGTGTTTGAGGAACATGCCGATGAGCAGCAGAGTCCAGGTGACGGTCTCGGCGATGGCGAAGAAGGTGAAGAAACGTTTGGGAGTCACAGAAGACCATTGTGCCCGGACAAGGTGAACGCCCCCTGAGGAGCGCCGCCAGGTGAGTCGCTCGATCTCAGATCTGGTTCAGGGCAGACTCAGCTGCGTCATCGGCGCCGGATTCGAACCGCGGCCATCGTCATCATCGCGGACGAGAACGGCCCGACGCGGGCCGGCGACCGTCTCCAGTCACCGGCCCACGTCGGGCCGTCCGTGCCGTTCAGGGCACGTTGTCTCGGATGCCGCTCAGCTGCGGCGGCGGCGTGAACCCAGCGTCATCGCCAGACCGAGCACGATGAGCGCTCCGGCCGAGAGGATCAGCGGCAGGGCTTCGTTACCGGTGCGCGGCAGATCTCCTCCGCCGCCACCGTTGCCGCCGTCACCGGCACCCGGCCCGTCACCCTCGGCGACGACCTCGAAGGATCCGGTCAGCGGATTCCCGCCTTCACAGTCGACCGTGACGTCGTAGGTGCCGATGTAGCTGTCAACCATCGACGCATCGAGTCCGCGGACTCCGAATCGAGCGGTGCCGTCGGCTCCGACCTCGGCAGTCTGTTCGAACTTCTCGATCTTCCCGTTGTTCGGGGTCACCGTCATCGTCGCGGTGGAGTCGGCGGTGCAGCCGGTGGCCGCGACCTGGACTCCCTTCTCGCTGACGAAGTCCGGCGCCTCGATCGTCTTCGGATCGATGCTCAGAGCCCGCTCATCAGGAGCCTCGGTCGGCGTCTCCGTGGGCGGATCAGTGGGATCCGTGGGCGGAGTCGTCGGATCGGTGGGAGGATCCGTCGGCGTGTCGGTGAGGTCATAGGCCAACGTGTGGACGGCGAAACCGATGGCGGGAGCGAAGATGTCGATGGATTCCTTGCTCACGTTCTCGATCGTGTCCGTGGGCTGGTGGTAGTTCGTGTCATGCTTCTCACCGACGGTGCCGCCGAACATCTCGGCTTCCTCGGCGGTCTTCGTACCGTCGGCGCCGGAGAACAGGCCGCTGGCCGGGATGCCGTTGTCGATAAACGCCTGATAGTCCGAGCGCCCGGAGAAATCGGTGCCGACGTTGGGCTGGTCGATATCGGCGAAGTAGTCGGTGAAGACCTTCTCGAGTTCGGCCGAGCCTTCGGGGACGTTGACGCCGTCGGGAATCGGCACATCTGAGCCATCCGAGTCGAGTGTGCCGACGATGTAGTTGTCGGACCCGATCATGTCGAAGTTCATGTACGACTTGATCTTGCCCAGCTCGGCATCGTCGAGGCTCTCCACGTAGTGTGTCGAACCGACGAGTCCCTCTTCCTCGGCTCCCCACCAACCGAAGCGGATGGCGTTGTCGACATCGGTCGGCTGTTTCGCGAGCGCCTCGGCGGAAGCGAGCAGCGCCGCAGATCCCGAACCGTTGTCGTTGACGCCGGGACCTTCTGCGACACCGTCGAGGTGGGCACCGAACATCTGGACGTTATCGTGGTCGCCGGCCTTGGTCTCGGCGATGACGTTCCATGTCGTCGAGGTCACATACTCGGTCTCGAGCGTGAAGTCGGCCGTGAGCACGGCGGCCGCTGCGGCATCGTTGCCGGCCTCAGCCTCGTCGCCCGTCGTTTCGTCTGCGTCGTCGGCTTCACTCGCCTCGCCTCCGCCGGCGAGGCCGCTGCCGGCCTCGGTGCCGCCGTTCTCAGCCGCACCCTCGGCCTCTGCTGCGTCTTCGACCTTGGAGAGGAGATCCTGGCCGACCTTGTAGGTCACCGTCACGGTCGGGGTGCCATTCTCAATCCGCTCACCGAGGGTGGCGTTGAGCTCCTCGTCGGGATTGTCGGCGTCATTGTTGTAGATGATGAGCGCGGCGGCACCGGCATCGGTGGCGGCCTGCGCCTTCTCGCCGAATGAGCACTCTCCGCGGGAGGCGAGGACGAGCGCGCCTTCAGCAGACTCATCGTAATCATCGGCAGAGCAGCCGAGCTGCCCGCCCGCAAGGTCGCTGTTGTCATCATCGACCGGCAGGACCACGGGTATGCCAGTCAGCGGTTCTTCGGTCGCCTCGGTGTAGCTTGCGGTGTTGACATCGACCTTCTCGCCGTCGACGACAACCTCGACCGTGCCGTCCTTCTGCTGTTCGTGCTCGAAGGCCTGACGCTTCACATCGAAGGCACCGGTCGCCTCGAGGGTGGATTCGACGTATTCCACGGCTTCTTCGTAGCCGGGCGTGCCCAGCGCGCGGAATCCTTCATCCGCATGCGAGGTGGAGATGTCGGAGATCTTCTGCAGATGCTCCATCACGGCGTCGCCGTTGACGCCCATATCGGTGTGTTCAGTCGGCCCCGCGGTGCCCGCCGCCAGTGCCGGGCTCACCCCGCCGAGGACCAGTCCGGCCGTGGCGGTGAACGCCAGCCAGCTCTTCGTGCGCAACTTCATGGAGTTCCTTTCGCTCCTTTGTCTGTGTCCAGAGGAATCGCACATGACGGCGCACCGGAAGCGACCGGCGCGGCATGACTCCTCGGCCATACCGGTGCCGGCCCATCTACGGCTGCACTTGCGGGGAAGCTCGATTCTGACGCTTCGCCATGATTCGTCGTTGGTAACGAATCACATGCTTCTATAACGAAACGGTGACACAACTCACATTGGTCATTAATCTAACGCACCCCAGCGGGCTTTCATGTTACGAATTGATAACAACCGGTCACTGATTGATTTCGCACACGCGGACTGTCTGCGGTTCACATGCGGATTCTCTGCGGCGACTGCGGCCGCACCACCGGTCACTCCCGCGACGCCCCGGCCTCACCTGCTGCCTGCCCGCGCATCGCACCGCGCAACCCGGCCCGTCTTCTCAGCCCCCTCACGTCCGCCCGTGCCGGAATCAGACCGCACGACTAGACTTGGACCAGTGACGACCAATGACTCCGCAGGAGGGACTCCGCCCGCCTCCCCCGACCGGCGGACCATTCGCCGCTGGCAGCGCTACCTCGCCAACGAGCGGCTCGAGGAACGGGTGTATCGCAACCTCGCCGAACGCCGCAAGGGCGAGGACCGCGAGATCCTGCTCAGCCTCGCCGCAGCGGAATCCCGGCATCAGGAGCATTGGATCTCCCTCCTCGGTGAACACGCCCAGAAGCGCCGCTCCGCCGATCTCGTCACCCGCTGCCTGGCGTTCCTCGGCCGCATGTTCGGCTCCGTGTTCGTCCTCGCCCTGGCTCAGCAGTCCGAGACGAGCTCGCCGTATGACGAAGACGAAGCCGCCTCGGCCGAGATGGCCGCCGATGAACGCATCCACGCCGAGGTGGTCCGTGCTCTGGCCGCCCGTTCCCGTGCCCGCCTGTCGGGGAACTTCCGTGCCGCCGTCTTCGGCGCCAACGACGGCTTGGTCTCGAACCTCGCCCTCGTCCTCGGTGTCGGCGCGGCTGGAGTCTCGAACACCGTCATCCTGCTCACCGGCGTGTCCGGACTGCTCGCCGGAGCCCTGTCGATGGGAGCCGGCGAGTACATCTCGGTGCGCTCCCAGCGCGAACTCCTCGACGCCTCCACTCCGGATCCCGAGTCCCGGCACGCTCTGGCCGACCTCAACATCGACGCCAACGAGCTCGCTCTCGTCTTCCGCGCCCGCGGAATGGAAGCCCGCGAAGCCGAGGCCCGCGCCAACCGCACGATCGCGGCGGCGAAGAACAAACAGGCACCGAGGCTGCCGAACCTCGACTCCGAAGTCGACCGCGACGAATTGGGCACCGGCCTCGGCGCCGCCCTTTCAAGCTTCTGCTTCTTCTCCTCCGGCGCGCTCATCCCGATCCTGCCCTACATCTTCGGCATGTCCGGACTGCCCGCCGTGTTCCTGTCCGCCGGCCTCGTCGGCATCGCACTGCTGTTCACCGGCGGCATCGTCGGCCTGCTCTCCGGCAAATCGCCCGGCCCCCGCGCCCTGCGCCAACTCGGCATCGGCTTCGGCGCCGCTGCCGTGACCTACGCCCTCGGCCTGCTCTTCGGAGGTACCGCATGACCGATCCGCTCATCCTCGTCAACCCCGCCACCGGCACGTTCGAACTCACCGACCTGCGTTCCGCCCAACTGCCCGTCACGGACCTCTCCGCTCATCGCGGGGACGGGATCTTCGAAACCGTACTGGTGAGCGTGGGTGCGCACGGTGCCACCGTGGTGTCACGGGAACGGCACTTCACCCGGTTCCGCGCATCCGCCTCGGCGCTGAATCTGCCCGATCCCGACCAAGGACTGTGGGATCGGGTCATCGATTCCCTCATCGCCGAGGTGGCCGCCGCCGATCCCGAGAATGTCGAGTTCGGGATCCGCTACGCTCTCTCCCGCGGGGAGCAGGACGCGAACGGCGCATTCCGGGGCCGCGGGTGGGCCTTTCCCGTGCCCGTGGACGACCACATCCGTACAGCTCGGGAGCAAGGTGTCACCGCCGTCAGCCTCGACCGCGGATTCGACGCCTATATCGGCAGCAAGGCACCGTGGCTGCTCATCGGCGCGAAGACTCTGTCCTATGCGGTCAATCAGGCCGCCGGCCGCTATGCCGCGGCCAACGACGCCGATGAGGCGCTTTTCGTCTCCCATGACGGAATCGTGCTCGAAGGACCGACCGCGAATCTCATCATCCGCCGAGGCGACCACCTGCTCACTCCGAATCCGGAGGCGGGCCTGCTGTCGGGAACGACGCAGCGCCTCATCTTCGATCATGCGGAGGAACTGGGCCTGAGCGCCGAATATGCCGACCTGAGCCTCGACGACGTCAAGGCGGCGGATGGGGCTTGGTACGTCTCGTCGATGCGCACGGCGGTCGCGCTGCGCGAACTCGACGGGAACGCGATCTCAGTCGATCAGACTTTGACTGACAGGTTCCAGGAGATCATTCGCGGACGGTGAGGCCGTGGAAGCCGCCGGCTCCGAGCGGCGGCAGGCGCCTTCGGGGATGCGCTGCCCCGGGGTGGCCGGTCTCTGGGCGCCTTCGGGGATGCGCTGCCCCGAGCCCTCAGGCTCGGGGCAGAGCGTCGGCGGGTTTCGCCGAGGGGAGAGTGAAGGCGAGAACGAGCCCGAGGATGCAGGCGGCGCAGCTGATCAGCCACACCGGCCAGAAGACGCCGGACATTCCCGGCAGCAGCGCAAGCAGGAATCCGAGGGCGCCACAGACGAACAGTCCGGTGACGACGCGCGTCTTCCACTTCCTCAGCATCGTGTGCCTTTCTCTTCACGTTTCGACCCAGACCTTCCCTTGCCCGATCGAAGCGTGCTCTCACGCTATCTCCCCCGGTCTGCCCGGCACATCCCCCAAAAGTATGAAATGAGCGAACTTTCTCGACCTCGTTCAATCTCGGGTGGCCTCGCGCGCATCGTCCTGCGTTAGTGTTGACTTCAACGGAATACGTTCCCGCGTCTCGTGAGAGTCGTGGGACTCAATGTTCAAAGGAAAGGACACGAGCATGGGAAAGCTCGCTTGGCAGATCATCGGCGTGGGAGCGCCTATCGCAGCTGCATTCGTCGCTCGCAAGACCCTGACCTTCGCGTGGGAGAAGTCGACGAAGCGCCCGGCGCCGTCGAACCCCGTCGATGACGAGATCTCGATGTCCGAGGCCCTGGCCTGGACGATCGTCTCCGGTGTCGGTGTGGCCGTGGCTCAGCTCGTGGTTCAGCGCATCGCCGCGAACACCGTGCGCAACAACTTCGGCGATGAGGCCCTGCCGAAGAAGTTCCGCAAGCAGATCGAAGAGGTCACTGACTGATCTTCCGCTGACCTTCTGCTGCTTCTGCAGCAGCGAAGCGGCCCGCGAAGCTCATGCTTCGCGGGCCGTCTGCTTCCCTGGCGAAATCTGCCGGTTGAGCCCGGCCCGCCAGCAAACGCGAGTCAGAAATTCATACGCCCTGATCAAGATCACTGCGTATGAACTTTGAGGCCGCTCATCCACACCTAGGTCCGACGCGGTCGAGGATCTCGGCGAGGACCGATGCCTCGATCTGCCCCGGCGCCGAAGCCTGACCGATCTGCGCGAATGTGGCGCAGCTGCCGAAGTCGGCGCCCATGATCCTGCTCGTCCGGCCCAACGATCCCATCGAGATTCCGAGCACGGGAACCGGCAGCGAGGCATCCGCCGCGGCAGTCGCCTCCAGGAGACGCAGAACATCGGCCGGCGCCTGCGGCATCATCGCCACCTTGGCCACATGCGCTCCGGCCTCGCTCATCGCAGCGAACGTCTTCAGCAGGCGCTCGGCAGAGTCCGTGGACTCGAAATTGTGGTGCGAAGCGACGACGGGCACGCCCGCTTCCTGCGCCGAGGCGATGAGGGAGCCCGACGCGGCCCGATCGATCTCAACGTCGATGGCCACGGGAACGCCCGATGATGCGCTGCCGGGAACGCCCGATGATGCGCTGCCGGTGAGACCGGTGCCGGCAGCAGTTCCGGCGTCCGCCTCGACGTCGGCGACCCCGGCGATGAGTTCCCGCACCACCTCGGCGTAGTCGTCCTCGGTGATCTCCACCTGCCCGCCCTCGAATCCGGTGCGGACGGTCAGCAGGATCGGCAACCCCGCTGTGAGTGCACTCGGAAGCAGACGAAGGGCCGCCTCGGCGAGGCTGTGCACACTCGTGCGCACCCCACCCTGCGCAGGACCGGAGGCGACGACGAGCAGCGGATCGATGCGCCATTCGACGGCGTCGACGATTCCGGTCGCGGCGGCCGCGGCGCATTCGGCAGTGAGCTCATCTGCATCGATTGCCTGTGTCGGCACGATGACGGCAGGTCGCCCAGGATTGCGCACCGCGGGCGATCCTGCGGCAGGATTGAGGAACGGCAAGGATTTCATTTCTCAAGCGTAGGCGGTGACCAGGCGCGCGCGGGCAGGAGGACACGGGTGGAGACGATGCAGGTGGACAGGATCAGCGCACGCGATGGCTTCCCCCTCGAGGTCCAGGTCAGCGGGCCGGAGGACGCTCCTGCACTGCTCCTCCTGCAGGGCCAATCGAATTCGCACGAGTGGTGGGACGATCTGCGCGGGGACTTCGAACCGGACTTCCGCACAATCACGTTCGACTATCGCGGAACGGGCGGCAGCCGGGGTGAGCTCGGGGAACTGTCGACAGCGAGCTTCGCCGAAGATGCCGTGGACGTGCTCGACCACCTCGGCGCGGATCGGGCCGCGATCTACGGCACGTCCATGGGCGGGCGGATCTCTCAGATGCTGGCACTCAACCATCCGGAGCGGGTGAGCGCTCTGGTCCTCGGGTGCACCTCGCCCGGCGGGCCGCATGCCGTCAAGCGTCCGCGTGAGGTCGGCCAAGCTCTGGCGAGGCTGCGTGGTGACGAGCACACGCAGTACCTCTTCGACCTCTTCTACACCCCCGAATGGACGGTATCGGCGGAGTACAGCAAGATGCTCGGCGACGACACGATGACGGCGGCCGAGTCATCCGCCCATCTGCGCGTGAGCGCCAATCACAATGCCTGGGACCGGCTGCCCGAGATCTCCGCCCCGACGCTGATCATGCACGGCGATGCCGATCGGATGAACCCTGTCGGGAACGCCCGCATCCTCCACGAGCGCATCCCCGGATCTCAGCTGCTGATTCTGCCGGAAGGCCGACACGGATTCTTCGAAGAATTCGCCGAGGTGGTCACTCCGGCCGTGGTCCGATTCCTCACGGAATCGCTGCATAATTCCTGAAGGCAGGAATTCCGGAGGCAAGGCCGCCTACTGCATCAAAATCCCATATCCGGTATCAAATCCATTAACGGCATACCTACATGCTCCAATCGATGATTATAACAATCAAGTAACGCACGAACATCTGTTTGCCCAGGTCAGAGCGCCAGTCAAGGGCGACGCGCCGCATAATCCCAACAAGATCTCTACCGAAAACCCTGAACAAAACTACAATGGTGGATCAGATATCCGTGTGCGGTGAGGCGCGTGCGCAATTGAGCTATTCGGATCTGATCTGCGAGCACCGAACCGTGCAAACGGGGGTGAAGCCTCTCGTTCTTGCGGACTGCCAAGAATGCAAGGAGGAAGCACGTGAGCGTTGTCAAAGCGTCACACGTCTACAAAGTTTTCGGAAAGCGCGAAAACGAAGTCGTCAAACGACTCGAAGAGGGCGCCGACCGAGATGATCTGACAAAACTCGGAACCGCCGCCGTCATCGATGCGAGCTTCGAGGTCGAGGCCGGCGAGATCTTCGTCGTCATGGGCCTGTCAGGCTCGGGCAAGTCGACCCTGATCCGCACTCTCAACGGACTCTGGGCACCCACCGCCGGATCCGTCGAGGTGCTGGGCACCGACATCGCGAAGATCGATCCGGCCGCACTGCGCAAGGTCCGCAGCGAACACATCTCGATGGTGTTCCAGCACTTCGCACTGCTCCCGCACCGCACCGTCCGCGACAACGCCGCCTATGCGCTCGAGATCCGCGGAGTCGCGAAGGCGGAGCGGGACAAGGCCGCCGACCGTTGGCTCAAGGCCGTCGGCCTCGAAGGCTGGGGCGACAAGTTCCCCGAGCAGCTCTCCGGCGGTATGCAGCAGCGCGTCGGCCTGGCCCGCGCGCTGGCGGCAGAGACCGACATCCTCCTCATGGACGAAGCCTTCTCCGCCCTCGACCCGCTGATCCGGCGCGAGATGCAGGAACAGCTCGTCGAACTGCAGCGGGAGCTGAAGAAGACCATCATCTTCATCACTCACGACCTCAATGAGGCGATGTTCCTCGGTGACCGGATCGCGGTGATGCGCAACGGACGCATCGTCCAGGTCGGCACCCCGGAGGACATCCTCACCGACCCGGCCAACGACTACGTGGCACAGTTCGTCCACGACGTCGACCGGGCCCGCGTGCTGACTGCCAACAACGTCATGGAGAAGGCTCGGCAGACCGTGAGCAATCAGAACGGTCCCCGAGTTGCACTGCGCACCATGCGCGACAACGGCGCCTCAGGCGTGTACGTCACGGACAGGGACAGGAAGTTCCTCGGCCTCGTCAGCGACCGCGACTGCATCGAACACATCCGGACAGGTGCCACGACTCTCGACGAGATCATCAAACCGGTCGCCCACCCCGCATCTCCGGACGACCTGCTCATCGATCTCTTCCTCCCGACCGCGGAGATGCCTCTGCCGGTGCCCGTCACCGACGCGGACGGCGAACTCGTCGGCGTCGTCCCCCGAGCCACGCTGCTCGCCGCGCTCGGCACGCAGAACGGCAACGACGAGGCCTCGACGGAAGCCGCTGTCGAAGACTGGCCCGAGCCGGTCGACACCGGAATCATCGACCAGGTACTCGCCGAAGGCGATGATGCAGTCGCACCGCAGGCCACCGGCGAAAGGAGTGAGAGCTGATGGAGAACATCCGAATTCCGATCGGAGCCTGGGTCGACACCGTATTCGACTGGCTCAAAGACAACGTCGCATGGTTCTTCGACGCCGTCACCTGGCTGTTCAACTTCCTCATCGAAGTCCTCACCGACGTACTCGTCGACCTCCACCCGCTCGTCATCATCATTCTGCTGGCGCTCATCGGCTGGATCTTCCGCTCGTGGCAGATGGCCGTGGGCACGCTCATCACCCTGTTCTTCATCATGACGATGGACCAATGGGTGGCCGCGATGCAGACCCTGGCGCTGATCATCATCGCCGCTGTCATCGCCATCATCATCGCCGTCCCGGTCGGCATTCTGGCCGCGCGCAGCAACAGAGCCTCGGCGGTCATCAAACCGATCCTCGACTTCATGCAGACGATGCCGGCATTCGTCTACCTCATCCCGGCAGTCACCTTCTTCGGCATCGGCGTCGTTCCCGGCCTCGTGGCCACGGTGATCTTCGCTCTGCCCCCGGGTGTGCGGTTCACCGAGCTCGGCATCCGCGGGGTCGATTCGGAGACGGTCGAAGCCGGACAGTCCTTCGGTGCGACTCCCGGCCAGATCCTCCGCGGAGTCCAGCTGCCCTTGGCCACCCCGACGATCATGGCCGGCATCAACCAGGTCATCATGCTCGCACTGGCGATGGCCGTCATCGCCGGCATGGTCGGCGCCGACGGACTCGGAAAGAACGTCGTCGAAGCGATCGCCACCCAGAACCTGCCGCTCGGTGTCGAAGCCGGACTCGGTGTCGTGATCATCGCGGTCTACCTCGATCGCGTCACCGCAGCCCTGGGCAACGCGAAGGACTACCCGCACTCGCTGGTTGCGGGGATGCGTCGTCGCAGCGCGAAGAACAAGGCGGCTGCGGCAGCCGCCTGAGTCGATGGACCACACAGTCTGAATAGTCGATCACTAGAGAAAAGGAACACACAATGAAGAGAAGATTCCTCACCCCGATCGTCGCTGCGGTCGCAGCCCTCGGCCTTGCCCTGACCGGTTGCTCACAGGAAGCATCGAAGGACGGTGGCGAAGGCGGCGACAAGGGCGACATCAAACTCGGCTACGTCACCGGCTGGACCGACGGCCAGAGCATCTCGCTCCTGCTCGAAGATCAGCTGGGCAAGATGGGCTACAACGTCGAGACCGAGACCTTCAACGACGCCGCCGTCCTCTACGCCGGTGTCGCCAACGGCGATATCGACATGTATCCGTCCTCGTGGCCCGAGGTCACGCACAAGCAGTACATCGACGAATACGGTGACGACCTCGAAGACCTCGGCGCCTACTACGACAACGCCGTCCTCACGATCGCCGTCCCGAAGTACATGAAGGACATCAACTCGATCGAGGACCTCAAGGGCAAGGGCAAGGACTTCGGCGGCGAGATCATCGGAATCGAGCCCGGAGCCGGTCTGACGAAGGCCACCAAGGCGATGATTCCCGAATACGGTCTCGACGACGAATACGAGCTCGTCACCTCGTCGACCGCTGCCATGCTCACCGAGCTCGGCAATGCGACCGACGCGGAGAAGGACATCGTCGTCACCCTGTGGCGTCCGTTCTGGGCCAACAACGAGTACCCGGTCAAGGACCTCGAGGACCCGAAGGGTGCGATGGGAGACCCCGAGAAACTCCACTTCACCGCGACCAAGGGCTTCGGCGAAGAGTTCTCCGACGCTGCTGACTACGTCGGGAAGATCAAGATGGATGACAAGCAGTACGGAGACCTCGAGGACCTGGTCGTCAACAAGTACAAGGACGATGGCAAGAAGGCCATCGCCGAGTGGCTGAAGGCCAACCCCGATGCCTACGAAGGTGAGCTGCCTGACGAGAAGTGATTCTGCCGCCGCGGCAGGAGTCGCACTGAGGACGACGTCGTCGGCTCGGCTGCGAGCTTCCCCATTGACCGACGTGCGGTCATGAATATGCTGTGCCCTCTCGACTCATTCGAGTCGGGAGGGCACAGCTGTGTGAGTAGACTCGACTGAGAATTGCCGTTGACACCGATTTCGGTGCGCGGGACCGAACGGAGGACATCCCATGACGACTGCTTCGGCATCCGTCGACACCTTCGTCGGCCCTCTCACTGTGACCAGCGACGGCCGGTCCATCGTCCGACTCGAATGGCGCACATCTGACGAGGCAATTGACGCCGACGATTCAAACCCCACCGAGGCGGCCGCCTCGGATCCGACCCTCGTCGAGGCGGTCGCCCAGTTGCGAGCGTACTTCGACGGCCGCCTCGGCGATTTCGACCTGCCCGTGGACTTCGGTCAGATCTCGGACGTCGCGAGCACCGTTTTGACGACCTTGGCCGAAGAGGTCCCGGCAGGGACCACGGTCACCTACGGACAGCTCGCCGAAGCCAGCGGAACCGGGATTCCGGCGCGTGCCGTCGGCGGAATCATGGGACTCAATCCGATCCCGATCATCGTCCCCTGCCATCGTGTTGTCGCCGGTGACGGACTCGGCGGGTATTCGGGCGGGCTGCCCGGGCACGAGCTCGAGACCAAGCGGCGTCTCCTCGAGTTCGAAGACGCCCTGCCGCAGCCGCTGTTCTGACGCTGACGCTGACGCAGCGTTCTTGGCCCGCGTCTGGCTCGCTTCGGTCCCGCACCGGGCTCGTTTTGGTCCCGTTCCGTGCCGGTAGTCTGCCGCATTCAGCTGTCCGCCGGGCGGAGCTCTCCGGACACCGGTCGGGGGCCACGGCAGATCTGGAGGACGCCACTGGAAGTTACGCGAATAATGTGATTACATTGCCGTACCAACTTTTGTGATCACAAATGATCCTGCATTCACATGTTCCTGCTCGGACGATCGGAATTGCCAGAGTCGGCGGTTTCACCGCGCTCGAGCAGCCACCGCGAAGAGGAAACTGATGAAGTCACGCACAATCACCACCGTCGTCGCCGCCTGCGCGGCCCTGGGTCTCGCCCTGACCGGGTGCTCCCAGGAAGCCAGCAAGGACTCCGGCTCCGACGGCGACAAGGGCACAATCAAGATCGGCTACATCTCTTCGTGGTCCGACAGCCGCAGCACCGCGTTCCTGCTCGAGGACCAGCTCGAGAAGCTGGGATACGAGCCCGAGCTGGAGACGATCTCCGAGGCCGCGATCCTCTATGCGGGAGTGGCGAACGGCGACATCGACATCTACCCCTCCGCCTGGCCGGAGAAGACCCACAAGCAGTACATGGATGAGTACGGCGACAAGATCGAGGACATCAGCACCTATTACGACAAGGCGCAGAACACGATCGTCGTGCCCGACTATGTCGACATCGATTCGATGGATGAGCTCAAAGACAATGCCGACGAGTTCGACGGCAAGATCGTCGGCATCGAGCCCGGAGCCGGTCTCACCAAGGTGACGAAGGATTCGATGATGCCTGCCTACGACCTCGAGAAGGACTTCGAACTCGTCACCTCCTCGACCCCGGCCATGCTCACCGAGCTGGGCAATGCCATCGATGCGCAGGACGACATCGTCGTCACCCTGTGGCGTCCGTTCTGGGCGAACAATGCCTACGACGTCAAGGAGCTCAAGGATCCGAAGAACGCCATGGGCGATCCGGAGAAGATGCACTTCCTCGGTACCGAGGGCTTCAGCGACGAGTTCCCTGAGGCGTCGGAGCTCATCAAGGGGATCAAGCTCGACGACAAGACGTACGGTGAGCTCGAGGACCTCATCGTCAACGAATACAAAGAGGGCCAGGAAGGCGACGCCGTCGACCAGTGGGTCAAGGACAATCCGAAGGCCTTCGACTCCGAGATCACCGACTGAGCCGCTGCGCGAACATACGGTGCGGCCGCCGCCCCCGCTTCTGCGGGTCCGGCGGCCGCGCCGCTTTCTCAGCCGTCGAACAATTCCTGCCCGACGTACCCGTCCTCGGTCGCTCCGGGCGGGATCGCCCACACGGTCGACCCGATCGGGGTCGTCCATTCGTTGAGCAGGTCCACCTCGGCGAGTCGGCGCTGGATCGGCAGGAACTGCCGTTCGATATCGGCCTGGAACGACGCGAACAGCAGCCCCGAATCCCCACCCGCACCGGTCTCGTAGTTGAACGTGCGCCGGTGGATCTGCACCTCCGGACCCAGTCCGTCGCGGGCCCGGGCGATATGCGCGACCTGTGAGATCTTCGTCAGTCCGCGCTGATCGACGGCGGTTAAGTCCGGGACGTCGAACTCGTCCTCACCCGACAGCGGTGCCCCGGTGCCCATGGTCCGCCCGACCGCGAACTCCCGTGCCGGTCGGTCGGCCTGATCCCAGGTGTCGAGGTTCATCGCGATATCGCGCAGAACCAGCGTCGTTCCCCCGCGCATCCACACCGGCAGATGCGCACCGAGGTCGGCCGGCGGCTCCCCGCGGGCGGAGAACACCGGATTCGCGGTCTCGGTGCCCTGCCCCCAGATGGTCCGCGCGAAGTCCTCGGATCCGGGTCCAGGATTCGCAGTGCCGTCGAGCTGGCCGAAGAGGTTCCGCTGGGTCTTCCCCTCCCCTGCGCTGCCGTAGGCACGTCGAAATCCGTCCCGCTGCCAGGCCACCTCGGCGAACGATCGCGAATCCTTGAACAGCATGCGCCTGGCATGTGCCAAGGTCAGCGGGTCGTCGCCGCAGATCTGCAGGAGCAGGTCGCCCTGGCAGCGGTCCTGATCGAGGCGATCGATCGAGAACGCTTCCAAGGGCTTCAGCCAATCCGGCACGTGCTCCGTTCCGGCCAGCGCCACCAGCTCGGCTCCGAACCCGAAGGTCACCGTCAGCCGGGCAGGGTCGACGGCGAGCTCGGATTCGGAGTCGGCCAACGGCGCCTGCCCCTGCGTCAGCGCGGCCGCATCCGCGGTGAGCAGGCGCAGCCAGCGCACCGCCTCGGCGGCCTTGATCCCGGGCCCCAACGTGAACGCGATGAAGTGCGCATAGGCCTGCGGCGGGGTCTCGACCCCGGATTGATGAGTGCCGTAGAACGGCTCGGTCTGCGGCCCGTTCGCGCCATCCAGATCTCGCCGAGGCGGCCCACCGTCACCGGCGCTCGTGCCCTGTGATCCGGGACCGCGGCCGAGCGCAAATCCGGCCGTGGCACCGACGACACCTGCACCGCCGGCCGCGGCCGCCGAGGTCAGGAGACCTCGGCGGCTGAAGCCGGTGCGACCGGGCTCAGTGGTCACCGTGGTCTCCGTGATCGGAGTCCTCGTGCTCTTCGCTGTCGGCGCCGATGTGTTTGCCCTCGTCGCCGTGCTCACCATGGTCGCCGTGGTCGTCGCTGGAACCTTCAGCCTCACCGGGCGCGTAGTCTTCCTGGGCTCCGGAGTACTCCTTGGCCACGGCCGTGACCTCGACGGTCTCGTCATCGGCGGTGACGAGATCGAGCTTGATCTGCTCGCCCGGCTTGATCGCCTTCTTCAGTCCCATGATCATGATGTGATCGCCTCCGGGCTCGAAGCGGAGGCTCTCCCCGGCCGGGATGGTGAAGCCGCCCTTCTTCTCCTGCATGGACATTCCGCCTGAGCCGTCGCCTACGGTTTCGTGGAGTTCGACCATCTCCGCGTCCGCGTATTTCGCCTCGACGAGGTTGATGTCGGCGTCGGTGTTGTTCTTCAGCTCCCCGAAGACCGCGGTCATTCCGTCGTCGGCGGCCTTGACCCAAGCGCCGTCGAAGCTGAGCGCTTCGGCGTCGACTGCGCTTTCCGAGGATTCCGCCGAGGTGGAGCTGCCGCCGTCGGTCTGTGTCGAACCGGCAGCCTTGCTGTCGTCTTGGCCGCAGCCTGCCAGGCCGATGGCAACGGCGATGGGCAGGGCAAGGGCCAGGGTGATGTTCTTTCGCATGATGTCTGCACTTTCGTCATTCAGGTGCTGTCGAGCACATGTCGGCGCGCGCCGCGGTCACCTGTTGGCACAGGCAGTCCCGCGTGTCCCCCGCCGTCAGACGACGAGGATCTTCGGTCGCAGAGTCTCTGCTGCCCGAAGCTGCGGGCGCTGAGCCGCATCGCGTTCGTCCGCCTGTGTGCAGGGAACGCGGCTGACCGGCAGCGCTTTCGTGAGCCTTTGCGCAGGTCACAGTTGCCTGCGCGCAGCTCGTGCGAGTGCAAGTGCGCAGGGCATGTGCTGGCCAGGGTGCGGGTACGTGTACTCTGCGCGCAGCGGTGTGCGCGGACGTGTTCGACTGTCACCGAGGGGCGGCCCGCCGCTGTCTGGGCGGTCGCCCGAAGATGGATGGTCACCCGGGAAACCAGGTGTGGGTCGGCGCTGCAAACGCCGATTGGGATGTCAGCCGAACGCGGGAGGGCCGCGGCGGTAGTTCGGGCCGACCACCGCCGATGTGACCGGCTGCGGCACCCGGAACGAAGCGCAGAGCTTGCGGAACGGTTCGTCGGCCAGGACTCCGGCCGCCTCGGCGAGGGCTCGCAGTGCGCCGATCACCGGGCCCAGTGCCAGCTGCAGAATGCTGAGGACGATGTCCTCACCGCGTTTGAGGATCACGGCGGTGACGAGGACGGCGACGACGTGGGCGATGATCATTCCCGCCGAGGTTGCCCCGTGGCTCGCATGTCCGAGCGCGGTTGCGGCAGGACCGAGGTCAAGGGAGCCGGAGGCTGGGACGATGTGTCCGGCGTGGGCATGGAGGGCCGCCTCGGCGGAAGTGGATCCGGCACCTGCAGCTCCGGCCTGCCCGCTTCCGGATTGAGCGGTTCCCGCGTGGGTCCCCGCATGGGCGAAGGTGTGTGCGGACCAACTCATCGTCAGGTGCATGAGCACCTGTCCGAGGCCGAGCAAGCCGGCCAGAGTGAGGTAGCCCAGACGCCTGCCTGCGACGATCATCGCCGCCCAGAGGACGAGGACGAAGACGACCACAGTGCCCGGAATCGAGACGCCGCCACCGGCACCGAGGTGCATGAGCAGAGCAAGGAGAGTCGTGAAGAGGGCAGCGAAGAGCGCACGTACGGATTTCGTCCATCCGGTCATGGGCCCTCCTCTCAGCTCGCTCCCACATTCTACTCAATGTAGAACAATTTCGGGAAGGCGACTGAGCCTACATCCGCAGCCAGGTATCGGCGGTCTTCTTGACCATGGCACCGGCATCAGCGGCAGCATCCCCCCAGGCGACGAGGTTGCCATCGGGGTCAGTGGTGGAGTCGGAAAGGACGACAACGTCGAAGTTGCACACAAGACCCGCCATCGCCGAGGCGTAGACGGCTCCGGGGGTGCCCGCGGAGGACGCGTCGGCGCCGGCAATGATGATCCGGTCGACGGAGAGGTCATGCAGACCTGCGGCCAGATCGTCGACGCCCTCGAACACATCCGGACTCTCGGATCGGAGCACAAGATCCTCCTCATCGGGGACGAAGATGCTCAGCTCCTCATCGGGAGTGTCGGCGAGGTCGGCCTTCGTCGACGCGAAGATGAGCACACCGCCCACAGCGCGGGTGCGGGTGACGATATCGCCGAGGGTCTCCATGGCGTCATCGCTGGGGTAGCTGGCGTCGTCGGTGTCAATGAGGAGCAGGGCATCCATACTCCAATCGTGCCACGACCGACTGACACATTCGAAGCCGGTTCACCTCGGCCACAGCCGACACCACCCCTGACCTGCATGGACACAAAGAATCTTGTGAGCATCCTCGAACTGTGACGAACACTGAATTTGTGTTCGAAACTTTTTTCGATCATCTATGGCTTTCCATGCATTATGAGCGTACACTGGATTCCAACAACAACGATGTTGGTGAACGGAATTCATCCCCATGACCCTCACTCCCGAACGCAGCTCCGATCATTCCGATCGGAACGCCGACAACTCCTCGCAGACCAGCGGACACCCGCTGCTGGCCGACGAGGAGTGGGCAGATCTCAGCCGCTTTGCGCCCGAGGTCACCTCTTCGATCACTCAGCTGATGAGCCTCAAAGATGAGCTGCGCTCGTTCGATCGCCCCATGGGACCGGATCAGGCCATCATGCTCGCCGATGGGGTCGAGGCGATCACACGCATCAACGATGCATTGTCGACGCTCGCGCTCTCCGTCTGCGAACGTGTCGGAACACCCAGCGACTTCGGCGCCAAGTCGACGAAGTCGCTCATCGAGAACCGATTCAACCTCACCGGCGCGGAAGCGAATCGCCGCACCGATATGGCCAAGAACCTCGGCGGACGCGTCGACATGGCCGGACAGGCTCTGCCGCCTCTCTACCCTGTCGTCGCAGATGCGCTCCATGCCGGCACGGTCTCCGCCGCCCAGGCGTCTGTCATTGAAGACTGCATGCGCAAACTGCCCACGTGGGTCAGTCAGACGGTCCGCACCGACGTCGAGACGCGCTTGGTCGACAACGCGCCCAAGGTCCGTCTCAAGGACCTGCGCGAGATCTTCGGCAAGCTCATGGGCTATATCGACCCGGACGGCGCAGAGCCGAATGACTCGGCCGACCGCTCTGCGTACAACATGTCCATGCGCGCCAAGGCCAACGGCGACTGGGAGCTGCGTGGACTGCTCGACCCCGTCACCGGCGGCACTCTCAACGGACTGCTGACCTCACGGATCCAGTCTGCGGGAGAAGCCGACAAGACCGGTGCCGACTCGGCGACTGGCGCCTCCGGGATCGCGGCCGCGGGCAATCCCGCCACCGTAACCGCTGCTTCTGAGGAGACGAGCTCGCCGCTGCCAGACAAAGAGCTGCTTGAGATCGTCGACGCGGTGCTCTCCGGTGACCGATATGACGCGAAGCGAGTTCCGGAACCCGATCTCAACGCAGCTCGCACGAGCGGAAATTCGGCTGCCGTCCCCGGCGTCGGCGTTCGTGAGGACGGCGGATTCGTCGACGTCAGCGCCGAACAGCCCTCGGCGCGCGAATGGATCTACGAACGATTCGCCGGCCTCGTCACGACGATCGACAAGCAGCGGACGGCTGCAGGAGCGCCTTATGCTCTCGTCATCAACGCCACCGCCGAAGATCTGGCCAAAGGAACAGGACACGGAACCACGGGCGCCGACAATCCCATTCCCATCAAGGAACTGATGAGAAACGGCCTCAACGGCTCGCTGTTCTTCCACCTCATGAGCGACAGGGCCAAGACGATGCAGGTGGCCACAGAACAGCGCTTCGCCAATCGCAAACAGTTGGCAGTGATCACCGCCCGTGACCGAGGTTGCACCTTCCCCGGCTGTGACGCCCCTCCCGGTTGGTGCGATGCCAACCATGTGTTTCCATGGTCGCTCGGCGGAAAGACGGAGATCAATAATCTCGCGCTGCTCTGCAGCTATCACCACCACCTGCTCGACCGCACCGCCTGGGACACGGTGATGCTCTTCGACGGGCGACCGGCCTACATTCCGCCTGCCGCAAAGGACCCGGCTCGTAAGCCGATCCTCCACGCCCGCTTCATCGCGGACGACATCGTCGACTCCCTGTTCGACAAATAGCCGCCCCAACTTTCAGGGGACAGCTGTGCCCACTTTCCAAGTTCAGCCGTGTTCAACTCGGTTCAGCCCGGTTCAACTCGGTTCGGCCCGATTCAGCCCGGTTCAGGCGGGTTCAGTCCCCCAATGAAGAGGCTCGGATGCTCATGTCCTCATCGAGGAGCAGGAGATCAGCCGGCATTCCGGGAGCCAACAGGCTGCCGGCACCAGCGGCACCGCCCGCCGCCTGCAGAGAATCACCCGGCTCCGGCACTCCGCCCACCGCACGCAATGGAACGAATCCTGCGGACTGCACAGCGTCGAACGGGCTGAGTCCCACCTCGGCGACGGCCCGCTTCACAGCCTCGTCCATCGTCAACGTGGACCCCGCGATGGCGCCCTGAGTGCCATCCGCGGTAACCAGACGAGCCACCGAATCCTTGACCTCGACCGGGAGCGAACCAAGGTGATAGCTCCCATCGTGCAGGCCGGTCGCGGCCATGGCGTCAGTGATGAGAGCGATGCGCCCGGGCACGAGTTCGTGGAGCATACGCGCGACCGGGGCGACGACATGGACGCCGTCATTGATGAGTTCGACGGTGACATGCTCGGCCTCGGCCGCGGCGAGGACCGGCCCCGGAGCACGGTGATGGATTCCGGGCATCGCATTGAACGCGTGGGTGAGGATGCTCGCCCCCGCCTCGAAGGCCTGCGCGGCCAGCGCATAATCGGCAGCCGTGTGACCGACGGCCACACGCACCCCTGCCGCAGAGAACCGACCGATCGCATCGAGAGCACCGGGAAGTTCGGGCGCGATGGTGATCTGGCTCAGAGTTCCATCGGCCGCCTCGAGGATTGCTTCGACCGCCTCCGGAGTCGGCGATGTGAGCACTTCGGGCGCATGCGCACCTTTGAAATCCGGGGACAGGAACGGGCCTTCGGCGTGCAGGCCCATGACCATGGCCCGCTCACGGACGAGTCCGGCGCCCGCGCGCAAGGACTCACACAGCCCCTCGATCGTGTCGGAGACGTAGGACAGAGCGAGCCTGCCGGTGCCGTGGGCCCAATGCACGTCGAGGATCGCATCGATCCCCTCGCTCCTGTCCTCGGCGCTCGCACCGCCCGCACCGTGACAGTGGATATCGACGAACGCGGGAGCCACGTATCCGCCGGCGGCGTCGATGACCTCACCTCTCGCCGAGGCGGCCCTGTCCTTCCAGCCGTCCCCGCGGCCCCGTGCCGTGACCGTTCCCTCGGCGACCGCGATCCACGTGTCCGCGGTCCCCTCGGTGAACGTCACCCGATCGCCGTCGAGGATGCACGCATTGTGGATGACCGCCTCGGCGGGGATCTGTTCGGTCTGTGTCATCAGGGTCCTTCCATCGCTCTGCGAACGCCTCATTCAGGGTACGGAATCAGTTGGTGAATTTGCCCCGCAGCAGGGTCTTGGCGAGTTGGGTCTCGTCGGGCAAGGTGCCGACGGGTGTTGTGCCGACAGATCGGCTGTCGGCTCGCCCCAGGTGCGAACGAACCGCTTGCCGCCTCGCCCCAGGGGCGCCGTCAAACCGGTAGCCTCCCCAGCGCGGGGCGCAGACGAGGCAGCTACCGCCCCACCGCGCGGCGCGGACGAACCGGTTGCCGCGCCCACCTCAGGAAACCGACGAACCGACTGCCGGCTCACCCCAGTGTGCGAACTCGGTTCGCGTCGATGCCGAGCACATGCGTATCGAGGAACGCGAGCACGGTGCGGTACCAGACCTCGGCGTTCCCGCGGCCGAGGATCCAATGCCCCTCGTCGGGGAAGTAGAGGAACCGATGCTGAGTGTCGCCATCGGCGTCGAGGGGAGTCTTCGCCCGAGTGAGAAGATCCAGCCACAGCTCCTGACCCTGACCGATCGGTACCCGGTAGTCCTTGTCGCCATGGATGACGAGCATCGGCACCTCGATGTCATCGGCGAACAGGTGCGGCGAATACTGAGTCGACTGTTCCCGCATCGCCTGATCCCACGACGAATTGTCCGTCGTCCGCCCCATCGACGTGGTGTTCCACAGAGAGGCGTGGGTGACGATGCACTTGAACGCGCTGCCGGTATGCCCGGCCACCCAATTGGCCATGTATCCGCCGTAGGACCCGCCGGCCAGGGCGACACGTTCGAAATCGATGTCCGCCCTCTCCCCTGCGGCCTCGGTCAGCGCCATGATGTCGGTGAAAGGAGTGCCGCCGAGCTGCTGCTGACCGCGATCGATCATCGCCTGCCCGTAGCCGGTGGAGATCGCCGGGTCCGGCAGCAGCACCGCATAGCCGGCAGCCGCGAAGGGACCCGGATTCCACCGGTAAGTCCACGCATTCCACGACCCCCACGGTCCGCCGTGGGCGAAGACGACGAGCGGATGCGGCCCCTCCCCTTCCGGAAGCACCAGCCACGCACGGATCGGCGTGCCGTCCTCGGCACGGACCTCGACCTCGGTGAGGGTGCCTTCCTCGTCGAGCACCGTCGCGGGGTTCGCGAGCTCGCTGATGACCCCGGTGCGGAGGTCGACGGAGATCGGCAGCGGCGCGACATCGATCGCCGAGGCGGTCGCCACGACCGTGTCCTCGCGCAGGGCCAGCCCCGAGAACGAATACTTCTGATCGGCGCCCCCGACGAGCCGCCGAGGCTGAGCATCATTGATGTCACCGATGAAGATGCTGCCGCGACCGTGATCATCCGCGGTGGCCACGATGGTCGAATCGTCTGCCCAGATCGGGGAGAACCAGAAATCACCATCCGGCCACACAGGATTCAGTTCCGCGGTCTCGAGATCGAGGACCATGAGTTCGGCCGCGAGGTTGGTCTGCGGAGTCCAGTTCTGTACGCGAGTGACCAGTGCTTTCGTCCCGTCCGGGCTGATCGCCTCGATGTCGAAGCTGTGATCGGCAGCCGGTTTCGTCAGACGATGCAGTTCGGGTTCCCCGTCGAGGTCCACGCGCCAGACCTCACTGGCCTCGAGCTGTCCGGGGATCGGCTTCTCGAGCTGGACGAGGGCGAAGCGCGCCCCATCGTCGACGGCCCAATCGACAAGTCGCCCAGACGGCAGGGACAGGTACCGGAAGTCCAAGCCCGCCGGGGCACTCAGCTCGTCACTGACTTCGGGGAAGTCGGCGGCCGCCTCGTCGAGGGTGGCCACAGCCAGGGTCTGCCGTCCCGGCCCCAGATCATGATCCCAGCGACGGACGGGGAAACCGGTGTGGAGGATCCCGCTGACCTTCGCGTCGCTGCGTTCGGAGCTGAATTCCTGATGGTCGTTCTCGTCGGCGGCCCATGTATGGACGGGGAACTCGACGATGATGGTCTCGCCCTTGACCTCGATGCGGGAGAAACCGCCCTCATGATCGGCAAGCTTGCGGGCCTCACCGTTGTCCGGCAGGGCCCACAGGCTCGGGGACTCGGCATCCTTGCCGTCCTCGCCCTTGCGTTTGGAGGCGAAGACGATCGTGCCGTTCTCGCTCAGTGCGGCCGGTCCCACGGACTGATCGCCGCGAGTGATGCGTCGGGGCGTCTCCCCGCTGATATCGGCGAGGTGGCTGAGGGAGGAATTCCCTTCGGAATTGAGGAACGAGTACTGGGCGATGACGCGGCCGCTCTGATTCGTCAAGAGGCCTTGCAGGCGGCGGGCGTCGAGGAGTCGGGTCACTGCGTCGTGGGTCGTCATCTTCCCATCCTAGATCCCCGCGCAGATTCCGGGGCGAAATCCAGAGAAACCCCAGATCGCCGAGGCGACCGGCCACTGTGATGACTGACCGGAGTCACCGAGGCGGTCGACCGGATCGCGGGCGCATTAACTTCGCGGGCGCACTATCTTCGCGGGCACCTGATCGCCACGTCGTTCGGTGCTCACTGGCACGTCAGTGGAAGCTCGGTGACGGGACTTTCTCACCATCGATCGTCACCGTCGGAAGCATCTTCTTGAAGTCCTCCGCCACTTCGGTGTTCGTCTTCGGTGTGCGCATCTCGATGGACAGATTCACCAGGCGCCCGTTGATCTTATACCCCGTCTGCACCCCGAAGGCATAAGTCGGTTCGTTGTTGATAGCGAGGATCTCGGTCGGACCGAGTTCACCCTGATAGCTCCAGAACTCGCCCGCGGCCAGAGACCCTGTCTGCTCGGCCAACACCTGTGAGTCCTGTTCGGAGAAGTTGTACCGTCTCTTCTGATCAACGACTTCCTGAGCACTGTCACCGTATTCGTCGGTGCAGTTGACGAGGATGGTATCGCCGCGAGTGGTGTCTTCGCCATGGTTGAATACATGGAACTGCTCGGTGCTCCCGGTGCTGTCTCTCCAGTCATCACCGATTGCGAAGGTGAGTTCGACCGGGCAGCTGCTGCCGAACGTCACTGAAGTCTTCGTCATCCCCTCGGGGATGCCGGCTTCGGTGGGCTTGCCCGTAGGCTCGGGACCGGCGGTCTCCTCCACGCCGATCCGCACCGGCCCTGCGGACTTGTCTTCCGTGCGGATCTGGAGGACCGAGCATCCGCTGAGGAGGACGGTCAGTGCGAGTGTGCCGGCGGCCGCGGCTCGTCGCGCCGAGGCGGGTCTGCCCGCGTCGGGACTCCCCGCGGCACGACTCCCCGAAACGGGTCTCTTCGCTGCGAAGATCCCCACGGATGAGGTATCCGATGCCGTGCGCCCAGTCACTGGTGTCGCTGGTGTCACTGCTGGTCACCTCGGCGGCGACGGTCTGGGTACCCCGCTTCCGGGCCGTTCAGATTCGGCTGAGCCGGCCCGTACCCGTGCTGAGGCATTTGCGGACCTGATCCGGACTGGCTTCCGACAGGTGGTTGTCCGGTGGACTGGGGGCCGCCGGCGGGCTGACTGCCCGCAGGCGGCTGACCGTTGTACGGAGCACCGGGCCGGCTGCCGACGGGCTGCTGGCCGAAGTTCTGGGGTCCCGAATTGGGCTGACTTCCCGCGTAGGACTGGCCGAAGTTCTGCGGACCGGAATTGGGCTGACTGCCAACAGGTGTCTGCCCGAAGCTCTGCTGACCCGAGTGCGGCTGACTTCCGACCGAAGGCTGTCCGGGCTGTTGCGGGCCGGATCTCTGAGGACCCGAGTTCGGCTGGCTGCCGGCAGGCGGCTGCCCATAGCCCGGGTTCTGTCCTCCGGCGTTCGGGGCCTGCCGCGGCGGTTTGAACTGCGAATGCTGACCGGAATCCGGCGGGAACCCACCGGAGACGGATTCGCCCGTCCGACGATTGACCAGGTTCCCGTCGACCCTCTCGAGACGACGCTTCGACGTCCGCCGCGGAGTGCCGAGGATCCGTCCCTGCAGTTCGGCCTCATTGGGCTGACGCGGAGGCAGGAATCCGGGCGCCTGCCGCGAATCCGCCTGCTGCACCGGCTGCACCGCATGCGAACCGGCAGCGACCCGATCCATATGATCCGACATCTGCGGAACGGTCACGGGCGCGGCATCGGCAAGGACGGGGAGGACCATGCGCACCGAGGTGCCCACACCCTCCTGGCTGAAGAGCTGCACGGATCCGCCGTGCCGAGTGACGATGGCACGCACGAGCGAGAGACCCATGCCCGAACCGGCGACCGCGCGTACACGTGAACCGCGAGAGAGCTCGTCCCAGACGTTCTCCTGTTCGGCCAGCGGGATGCCGCTGCCCGTATCCGCAACCTCGACGACGACCCAGCGGTGCCCGTCGATGATCTGCTCATTGGCACGCAGCTCGACGACTTCGGCCTGCGACGAGTATTTGAGAGCATTGCCCAGCAGGTTGAGGATCGCGGTGAGCAGCAGATCCTCTTCACCGGCGACATCGGGCAGCCGCCACGGAGCACGGGCGACAGTCGCCACGATCATCCGGTCCTCGGCTCCCGGCGCCGTCGATGCATCTTCGACGGCCTGATGGATGAGCGCATCGAGATCGACGCGGGCGTATTCGATGATGCGGGTCTCGACGTCGGCGAGCTTGCGCAGATCGGCCAGCAGTCGGGCGACCCGGCGCGAGGACACGTCGACCTGCTTGGCGGCCGGCTCAACCTCGCTCAGCGTGCCGCCGTCGCGGACGACCTCCCGGATGCTCGCCGCCGAGGTGCGCAGCGCCGTCAGCGGATTCTTGAGCTCATGATCGAGTCGGATGAGCATCCGATTGCGCTTCGTCATCGAATCCTCGGCCGCGGCCGTCTCGATGGATTCCCGCAGCGCGGCCTCACGCCTCTGCAGATACCGCCAGCCGAACCAGGCACCGACGGCGAGACCGCCGAGCACGATGACGAGCAGCAGCAGGAACAGCCAGACCTGGATCTCGAAGACAAGGAAGTTCGTCATAGACGGCTCTGTCCGTCCTCGCCGCGGACCTCACCGACGAAACGATAGCCGCGCCCCTGCACGGTGGCGATCCACCGCGGTTCTGCGGCGTCCTCGCCGAGCACACGACGCAGCTCGGCGACCCGGGAGTCCACGGCACGGGTGCCAACGGCCTCTTCGAATCCCCACAGCACTTCGAGCAGGCGGGAGCGTTCGATGAGCTCGTCCTTGTGCACCATGAGGTACTCGAGCAGGGTGAAGCCCTTCGGGGTGATGACGAGTTCACGCTGCCCCAACCACGCCCGGCGTCCGACACGGTCGACGCGCAGGCCGAAGCTGGACACGAGCACCGGTGCCGTGGCCAAGGGCGGACCGTCATTGCGGGTCCTGCGCAGCACGGCACGGATGCGCGCGACGAGCTCGTGCGGATCGAAGGGTTTGTTGAGGTAGTCGTCCGCGCCCTCTTCGAGCGCCATCGCCCGCTCGACGCCCTCGCCGACCTGGGTCAGCAGCAGCACCGGAACCCAGTTCTCCTCTTGGCGCAGGCGGCGCAGCACCTGCCGACCGTCGGCTCCGGGCATGAGCACGTCGAGGACGCACACATCGGGTTTGTGACGATGGATCTCGTCGAGAGCGAGCAGTCCGTCGCTGGCAGGCAACACCCGGAAACCGGAGCGCTCGAGGAACGGTACGACTGCCCCGAGGACGTCGGGCTCATCATCGGCGACTAAGACGAGTGGTTGGGGCTCGGTGTGATTGTCAGCCGTCATGGTGGTCTGTTCCGGTTCCTCTCTGGCGTTCCCAGGCGATCTCTCGGGCCTCGGCACGGTCGACCGCCTCGGCGAGTTCATCTCGGTACAGCATAGATCGACGCAGGTGCTTGGTGCGATAGCCGGCGCGGCCGACCATATGGGTGGCGACGGGAATCGTCACGAGCTGGAAGGAGATGATGATCGCCAGAGTCGTCACCGTCGCCCAAGTCGGGAACTGGATCGCGATCGCCACGGCAACGAGCACCAGGCCCAGCACCTGGGGTTTCGCGCTCGCGTGCATTCGCGAGAGAAGGTCGCCGAAGCGGACGAGACCGACCGCGGCGGCCAGGGACAGGACCGCGCCGAGGAAGATGAGCACGGCCGAGATGATGTCAAGAACCACGATTGCTCTCCTGCCCGTCGCCATCCGACACGTGCTCGGCGTCATCGGGTCCCGGGTCGGGTCCGGTGCCCTCGCCCTCTCCGCCGCTGTCGGCGTGGGCGTCGTAGGTGGCATCCGCGATCTCGGTGACGTCATCGCCGGGTCGAGCCTGGGGCACAGAGGTCGATCCGGGCCCGGCGCCCTGCTCGTCCGCATCACGGGGCATGTGCCAGTCAGAGGCACTGAACTCGGACAGGGCCCCCGCCTCGGCGCCGGGAGTCATCGAATCGGACTTCGACACATACCGCGACACGCTCACCGAACCGACGAAGCCGAGCATCGCGAGCACGATGAGCACGGGCAGCAGGTCCGTCCGGTCGGACAGAGCCATATACCCGCCGAGGCCGCACATGATCGCCGCCAGCACGACGTCGGTGCCGATCATGCGGTCGAGGATCGACGGACCGCGGACGATCCGGAAGAGCGCAATGACCACCGAGGCGGCCAACAGCACCGAACCGGCGACGACGAGGGAGTGGAGGACGATCTCACTCATGAGCGGCCCCCTTCGGCTTCGGCCAGCGGATCCGGTCTGGCCCGCAGGGCGGCGAGATCACGGTGCGAACCGAGAGTGCGGATGAGCAGCTCTTCGATGTAGTAGACCTGCGCTTTCGCCTTGCGCACCTTCTCCTCGGAATCGCAGTCGAGGAAGTGCAGGTAGAGCATGCCCATGGCGCGATCGCTGTCGATGATGATCGACCCGGGGATGAGGCTGGCGGTATCGGCGATGAGGGTGAGCACGAGGTCCGAGCTCGTGCGCAGATCGCAGGCGACGACGGACCCCGCGCCGACCGCTTTGCGACGGAACGCATACCAGGCGACTTCGATGGAGGCGTGGAGAACCGAATAGAGGAACCACAGACCGAACACCAACGCATGCCAGACGTTGAACCGTCCGGAGAGCACAACGGGCGGGAGGTAGAAGACGCGCGTGATGACGAAGGCCAGCACGATTCCGGTGACCACGGTGACCACTGTGATCGAATCCCACAGCATCAGCCACAGCAGAACCAGCGAGACCAGCAGCACGAGCTGCTGGATGAATCCGCGGCCCCGGCTCATCCGCGCCCGGTTCGCCGGCACCCGGTCCTGACCCATCGCCCGGTCCTGTGCCGCTGCCCGGTCCCGGCCGCGGACTCGGTCCTGGCCTTCAGCTCGGGTCTGTCCCTGGTCTCGGTCGGGGCTCATCACTCATCACCTCCGAGCACATTCGTGACGTAGTCGATCGGCGTCGAGAGGTTCTCGGCTGCCCGGTTCGACATGTCCCACAGAGGTTCGGCTGCGACGGTGAGAACGATGGAGGCGATCACCACCACCGAGGTGGCCGCCACCATGGCGGGGGGAACGCCGATCTGAGATTTCCACTTCTTCCCCGCCAGCAGCGTCTTCTTCCGCTCCGTGAACTCCTCGACGAGGTCCTCGTTCGGCTCCTCCGCATCGGCCGGATCACGCCAGAATGCGAGGTTGAAGGTACGTCCGATGACGTAGAGGGTGAGCAGACTCGTCACGGTGCCGGCGACGATGAGGACGGTCGGCAGCCACGCGTGGTCGTCGAAGCCGGCGAGGAAGAGTGCGACCTTGCCGATGAACCCGGAGAACGGCGGAATGCCGGAGAGGTTGAGAGCCGGGATGAAGAAGATGATCGTGATCACCGGCGAGAGCACCATGAGACCGCCGAGCGACCTCGTCGAGGTGGACCCGCCGCGCATTTCGACGAGGCCGATGGCCAGGAACAGCGCGGTCTGGACGATGATGTGGTGAACCGTGTAGTAGATCGCCGCAGACAGGCCGACACTCGTGCCCAGGGCCACGCCGAAGAGCATATAGCCGATATGGGAGACCAGTGTGAAGGACACGATCCTCTTGATCTCCGACTGCGCGATGGCGCCGAAGATGCCCACGAGCATCGTCAGCCCGGCCGCGATGAGCAGCGGCACCCGCAGGGAGGACTCGGCGAACAGCAGGGTCTCCGTGCGGATGATCGCATAGATGCCGACCTTGGTCAGCAGTCCCGCGAAGACCGCTGTCACCGGGGCCGGTGCCGTCGGATAGGAGTCGGGCAGCCAGAACGACAGCGGGAAGATCGCGGCCTTGATGCCGAAGCCCAGCAGCAGGAGGACGTGGAGGATCATCTGCACATCGGCCGGCAGATCCGAGATCCTCTCGGACAGCTGCGCCATGTTCACGGTGCCGCACGCGGCGTAGATGACACCGATGGCGGCGAGGAAGATCACCGAGGACACAAGCGAGATGATCACATAGGTGACTCCCGCCCGGATCCGCTCCGCCGTGGCACCGAGGGTGAGCAGCACATAGGAAGCGACGAGGAACATCTCGAAGCCGACGTAGAGATTGAACAGGTCTCCGGCGAGGAACGAGTTCGCAATGCCCGCGCACAGCACCAGATAGCTGGGGTTGAACACCGAGATCGGAGTCTCGTTCGAATCGTCGTTGGCGTCCTGGCTCAGGGCGTAGACGAGCACGCACAGTGTGACCAGTGCAGACACGATGAGCATGAGAGCCGACAGCCGGTCGGCGACGAGCACGATGCCCGCAGGAGGCTGCCACCCGCCGATTGCCACGACCTGCGGCCCATGCGCATCGACTCCGAAGAGGATCATCGTGGCGATGACCATCACCGCGACCAGGATCGCGATCGACACGATGTTCTGCGCCCGCGTGTGCTTCGACAGGATGAGCGCGATTCCAGCGCCGATGAGCGGCAGCAGAACGGGCAGGGGAACGAGCACGGGCAGAAGATCGATCATGCGTCGTCTCCCTGCTGTTTCGCCTCTTTGGCCTCTTCGGTGACCTCGGCCTCCTCGGCGCTGTGCGCTTCCGTCTGCGAGTCCACGGCCTCCTCGGCGATGGCATCGGCCTCCGCCGGGGTCGACGCGTCCTCGATGTCGTCGGCGAGGTCCTCCCGCTCTGCGGGCGTGCCGTCGTCGTCGAGGTCGATGGCACCGGTGATCGGGGACTCCGCTTCGTCACCGAACTCGGTGTCGTCGTAGTCGGTGCTCGCCTCCGCCTCGGAGTCGATGAGCTTCGTGATCGCCACCTGGAGGTCGGTGTCGTCATCCTGCAGCGAATCGGCGCGCATGAGCCTCCAAGAGCGGTAGATCATCGCCAGCAGGAACGCCGTCACGGAGAAGGTGATGACGATGGCTGTGAGGACGAGGGCGTGCGGCAGCGGATCGGACATGCCTTCGGTCGACAGGTTCTCTCCGTCCGTCAGGGGCGGGGAACCGCGGCCGGCGGTGAGGATGATGAGCAGGTTGGCTCCGTTGCCGAGCAGGATGAAGCCGAGCAGGACTCGGGTCAGGGAGCGTTCGAGCATGAGGTAGATGCCGGCGGCGAAGAGGACGCCCATAGCCAGGACCATGATGAAGGGGACGCTCATAGGCGGCCCCCTTCCGCACCGTTGTCGACGTCGAGTTCGTTGACGCGGTCGATGATCTCGGACACGGCCCGATGTTCGGCCGTGGCGCCCATGTCCTCGGAGAAGTTCACATTGTCGTGGATGCGGTTGGTCAGCATCGCCTCGTCGCGCTCCTGGTGCAGATCGACCTCGGCTCCCAGCGAGCGGAGGATGTCGAGCATGAGGCCGACGACGATGAGGTAGACGCCGATGTCGAAGAACGTCGACGTACCGAAGGACAGGTGGCCCAGCACCGGCAGATCACCCTCGATGTAGACGGACTCGAAGACCGTCCCACCCCAGATCCACCCGCCGATGACGGTGAGGATCGCGGTGACCAGACCGGTGCCCAGCATTCCCGAGGGGGTGAAGGGGGCCGCTTCGGCGAGTTCGTACTTGCCTCCGGCAAGGTAGCGCACGACGAGCGCGAGCCCGGCGACGAGGCCGCCGGCGAATCCGCCGCCCGGATCGTTGTGGCCGGCGAAGAGCAGGTAGACGGAGAAGACGATGACGGCGTGGAAGATCAGGCGGGCAGTGACCTCGAGGATGATTGACCGATTGCGCGGAGCCAGGGTCCGTCCGGCGATGAGCCAGGACGCACGCTTCTGCGACAGCCCTTCCCCGCGGCCGGCGTGGTGGAGGTCGACGACGTCCTCGGCCACGGGTTGGAAGCGGATGCGACCGGCCGCCTCGGTGCCGTCTTTCTTTCGTTCGAACCGATGCAGGTGTCCTTCGCGACCACGGACGAAGATGAGGCCTGCGATACCGGTTCCGGCGGCCACGAGCACCGAGATCTCGCCCATCGTGTCCCACGCGCGGATATCGACGAGGGTGACATTGACGATGTTCTTGCCGTGACCGAGCTCGTAGGCGAGCTGACCGAAGTCGATGGAGATCGGATCGGCCATGCGCACACCGGAAGCGATGAGGACTACTAGCATCATGGTGATGCCCACGGCACCGCCGATGATCGCCCGCCAGGCGGGGGTGAGTCGACCGGTCGACTCGCCGATGCGCGCCGGCAGCCGGCGGAGGACGAGGACGAACACGACGATCGTGATGGTCTCGACGAGCACCTGGGTCAGGGCCAAGTCGGGAGCGCCGACGAAAGCGAAGTAGGCGACCATGGCGTAGCCGGAGATGCCGGTGACGACGACGGCGGTGAACCGCTTCTTGGCTCGGGTGGCACCGATCGCGACGATGACGAGCACGGCCGCGACGATGAGGTCCAGCGGGGTGTCCCAGAGCCGGAACGTGATGTTCCACGTGTCGTTGGAGATGATCGCCAGTCCCAGTCCGGCGACGAGGACGAGGTAGACCACGCCTTGGTAGAACGGCAGCGAACCGCGCTGGGTACGGGCGGTGACCCACAGCGCCAGGGCCTCCATCCAGCCGATGAGCATTCGGTAGAGCTCGTGGAAGTCCAGTCCCGACGGCAGCGTCGCCTGCACCTTCGCGAAGGGACGGCGGTAGATGAACAGAGCGAGGCCAGCGGCGACGGTGACGGCGGTGAAGGCGAGCGCCGGTTCGAATCCGTGCCACAGCGCGAGGTGGTAGTGCCCATCGCCTTCGGCCACTGCCGGCAGCCCGGAGGTCCACGCGGAGAAGTAGCCGTCGAGCAGGCCGACTCCCGGGCCGAGCGCCAGAGTCAGGGCGGTGAGGATGAGCGGGGAGACGACGAGGGTGAGCTTCTCGTCGCGGCGGGCGATGTCGTCGACTCCGGGCTTCGAGGAGAACGCGCCCCAGACGAAACGGGCCGAGTAGGCGACGGTGAGGATCGAGCCGATCATGATGCCGATGAAGGCGATGACCGAGGCCTTGTCCGGCGAGGACAGAAGGGTCGAGTACGCGGCTTCCTTCGCCGCGAAGCCGAGCAGAGGGGGCAGTCCGGCCATCGAGGCGGCGGCGATCGTCGCGCACACGGCGACGACGGGGAAGGCCTTCCAGCCGCCGGAGAGCTTCGTCAGGTCACGGGTGCCGGCACGGTGGTCGATGATTCCGACGCACAGGAACAGACACGACTTGAACAGAGCGTGGGCGATGAGCAGACCCAAGGCTGCCTTCGTGATGTCCGGAGTGCCGAACGAGGCCATGGTGGTGAGGAATCCGAGCTGCGAGACCGTACCGAAGGCCAGCAGCAGTTTGAGGTCGGTCTGCTTCAGCGCCTGCCAACCGCCGATGAACATCGTCAGCAGACCCAGGGTGAGCAGCACCTCGGACCAGCCGGGGATGTTGTTGTAGCCAGGCGCCAGGCGCAGGACGAGGTAGATTCCCGCCTTGACCATGGCCGCGGCGTGCAGATAGGCGCTCACCGGAGTGGGTGCGGCCATGGCGCCGGGCAGCCAGAAGTGGAACGGCATGAGCGCGGACTTCGAGATCGCGCCGACGAGGATGAGAATGACGGCGGAGATGATGATTCCGCCGGTGTCCATGCCCGACTGGGCTCGATCGACCAGGGTCGAGATCTGCCCGGTGCCGGTGGCGGTGATGAGCAGGATCATGCCCACGAGCATGGCCAGCCCGCCTGCGGTGGTGACGATGAGGGCCTGCAGCGCCGCCTGCCTGGAACGGCGGCGGGACTGGCTGTGCCCGATGAGCAGGTAGGAGAAGACGGTGGTGCCTTCCCAGAACAGGTAGAGCATGAGCAGTTCGTCGGCGATGACGAGCCCGTACATCATTCCGGCAAAGGCCATGAAGATTCCCGCGAACCGGGCCAGTCCCGGCTCGTCGGGCGGGAAGTAGCGTGCACAGTAGACGAAGACGAGGGCTCCGACCCCGGTCACCAGCAGCGTCATGATCCAGGAGAGCACGTCGAGGCGGAAGATTCCGGCGAGACCGAGCTCGGGCAGCCAGTCGAGATTCTCCACGACCGGCTGGGCGGCGGGGCCGAAGATCTCTGGGATCGTCGACAGGCTCCACAGCAGTCCCGCGAGGGGGACGAGAGCGAGGAAGAAGAAAGCGTTGCGACCGAGCAGGCGAACCAGAGGGTAGGCGATGACAGATGCCCCGAAGAAGGCCCCTGTCATGACTATCACCGGCGGCCACCTCCGTCATATGCCTGTTTGTGAGAAAGGTTCGTCATGTCATTTTCGCACGAACAGGTGTCGTTTCCCCAATTGCTGGGTGTGAGCTGAGACAGGCTCTGCCCCGACACGACACCGCTCACGCGCGAATCCGAAGGCTGGTCACGCGCGCATCCGACAGCTGGTCACGCGCGCAGCTGTCTGCTGGTCACGAGGAAGCCGTTCTCGTCGAGACCGATGCCGTCCGAGCCGACGAGCAGCTCGGCTCCGATCGCATCTGTGAGTTCGGCCACCCGACCGCGCATCCGTCGGAAGCGGCGACCCTGGTTCGGCTGATAGCGCTTCGACTCGGTGTCCATCCAGTGCACGTGGTATTCGATCTGCGGGGCGACGGTGTGGGCGGCGACGATCGGCGGAACCCACTCGGCTTCCATCACTCGGATCTCGAGGCTGCCGGCGGATTCATCGATCTCGCCGAGCGGAACGAGCAGGGCATAGCCGTCGAGGATGACCGGGGCGGAAGGGTCGAAGAGCGGATCGTCGATGCTCGCTTGGGCCAGCACATCCTCGTCGGGGGTGGGCAGGGACTGCTGGAAGGCGTGCGGGGCATGGCGGCGGACGAAGTCGAGCGCGACCGACGGCTCCATCCAGTACGAGGAGTAGATGTAGAGGTCGACCTTCGCCTCCGGGTCGGGGATGATCACCCGCGTCGGCAGTCCGGGCTCGTCGGCCAGGCGCACGCCCGCGTGGAGGCGGGAGGCGACGGAGAGCATGAGGCTGAGCATCCGCTCCTCCTCCCGATCCGGCATTCCGTTGGGGAAGGCCTCGTGGAGTCCGTCGGCGTCGGCGAACCAGTCCGGCGGCGGGGTCGGCTGCCGATCCCGGGGGCAGTCGATGACGATGGCATGCCGAGCCCAGTCGGGGACTTCGAGCGCGGCGGCATCGGCCGGGTCGAGGGCAGCCCCGGAGCTCAGTCGGGAGTGCCGGCTCAGGCGCAGCTGCCCGTGCTCGTCGAGCACGGGGCGCAGATCGGGCAGCTTGTTGTGGATGAGCGCGAGGACGTCGGAGACCTCGACCGCATCATCGAGGAGGATGAGGTGGAAACCGCGCAGATCCGCCGAGGTGGCCGTGTCCTCGGGCGCGGACGTGTCACCGCCGTATCCGGGCCGTCCCGTCGACGGCATCCCGGTCCGCCGCCTGCTCGCGGCCTGAGCGTCGGAGGCAGGGGGCACGGGGGCGGAGGCATCTGTCGGGGCAGAAGCATCCGTCGGGGCAGAGGCATCCGTCGCTTCGGCGTCGGGGGCCTGGTAGCGCGCAGCGTCGGCCTGTTCCCGGGCGGCGCGTTCAGCGGCTTCGCGTTGCAGCCGCAGTTCGCGGCGGGTGATCACATGTCCCTCCGATAGAAATTGAGGTGCGAACGGGAAGCGGTCGGGCCGCGCTGGCCCTGGTAGCGGTTGCCCGTGGCCTGGGAACCGTAGGGGTTCTCCGCCGCCGAGCTGAGTCGGAAGAAGCAGAGCTGGCCGATCTTCATCCCCGGCCAAAGGGTGATCGGCAGGGTCGCGACGTTCGACAGCTCCAGGGTGACGTGGCCGCTGAAACCGGGGTCGATGAAACCGGCCGTCGAATGGGTCAGGAGACCGAGACGTCCGAGCGAGGACTTGCCCTCGAGCCGAGCCGCGACATCGACGGGCAGAGTCACGAGCTCATGAGTGGATGCGAGGACGAACTCCCCCGGGTGGAGGACGAAGGGCTCCCCCGGAGCGGCTTCGACGAAACGGGTGAGTTCGGGCTGCTCGAGGCTCGGGTCGATGACCGCGTACTTGTGGTTGTCGAAGAGCCGGAAGTAGCGGTCGAGACACACGTCGACGCTGGCCGGCTGGATCAGCGACGGGTCGTAGGGGTCGAGGGCGATGCGTCCGGAGTCGAGCTCGGCGCGGATGTCGCGGTCGGAAAGGAGAGTCACGCTTCCGATGGTAGTCGCTGCAAGCCCCGCACGCTTGAGCTTTCTCTCCTCTCCCTTCTGCCGAACCATGGGTCGAATACGCATAACCGGCCGGCAAAATCTACCGACACGCCGAAACTATGTCACAAAACGGTAACGATTCTCGGGAATTCTCCTGATTTTTACCCGTGTGTCTCCCCATAGCGGCGGATGAATGCTTTAGGGTAATGAGCTGTACGGACCCGCGCACGATGGTGCCTTCCCCTTCTTAAGCCAAGGAATGCCGGGAGTCCATCGTCTTTCGTGGGTAGACAACAATCGAAAGGCATTACTGTGAAGACCTCGCGTCTTGTGCTTGCCCCCGCAGTAGCCGTTGCATTGACAGGTCTTGCTGGCGCCCCGGCGTTCGCAGCGACAGAGTCCACCGCTTCGGTCCCTCAGCAACCGCTGTGCGCCCAGGGTGATCAGCAGTCATCGAGCAGCTCCGAATCGGATTCTTCGGTTCCCGACGAGTCGGATCCGCAGGCGACCCTTGCGCAGGCGCAGGTGACCCGCGCCGACATAGCTGACGACAAAAAGGGAATCGGCTTCTCCGGCACCGGATTCAGCCCGGACCAGAAGGCCACGGTGACCGTCGTCGGCACCGATGGCACCGAATACTCGCCGGACAAGAAGCTCACGGTCGACGAAGACGGAAAGGTCTCCGGCACCTACTTCTTCACCGTCACCGACGGTGCCCAGGTGCCTGTCGGCGAGTACTCGCTCTACCTCACCGATCTCAAGTCCGAGAAGAAGTCTTCGAAGGTGACCTTCGAGGTCGTCTCCAAGGCCTCCGAGGTCGACGAACCGGGCAAGGGCGACGACGATAAGTGCGATTCGGCCACCGGTCCCATCAAGACTCCGGACGAGACTCCCAGCGAAACGAAGTCCCCGGAGCCCTCTGAGACGAAGACCGAGGAGCCCACCACCGAGGCACCGAAGCCCAGCCCATCGGAGACGAAGACCGAGGATCCGACCACGAAGGCTCCCGAGCCGACGGAGACCAAGACCGAGGAGCCCACCACCGAGGCACCGAAGCCGAGTCCGTCGGAGACGAAGACCGAAGAGCCCACCACCGAAGCGCCCAAGCCGAGCCCGTCGGAGACCGACAAGGGCGAGGACAAGGACGACAAGGCTCCTGCCGACGGTGTGAAGCCGGGACCCGCCGAGGGTCCGAAGGACGAAGCGCCGAAGTCCGACGAGCCCAAGGTCGATGAGACCGACGGTGCCGAAGACGACAAGAAGGCCGAGGACGAGGCTCCCGAGTCCACCGGTCCGGCCAGCCCCGGCACCGAGGACAAGAAGCCTGCTGCAGCCGCACAGGCGTCCATGTTCATCAACCCCACCGAGGTCAGCTCCGAGGACTTCCTGAACGACGGCATCAAGATCGGCGTCAGCGGGGCTCAGCCCGGCGAGAAGGTCTCGATCACGGTCGAGCATGCCCAGGGCAAGGTCGACCGCTACACGATGACCAAGGAAGCCGATTCCGATGGCAAGGTCACGTTCGGTGTCCAGGCCAAGGTCAAGGCCGTGCTCGGCACCTACAACGTGCGTGCCCAGGCCGAGAGCTTCGATGAGCCCCAGGGCGGAAGCTTCACCGTGCTCACCAACGGCACCGCCGTCGACGAGGGCGGAAACGGGGCCGGGAACGGCAGTGGCTCGAACGATTCGGGCAGCGACCTGCCGCGCACCGGTGCCGAGATGACCGGACTGGCTCTCGGTGTCGGTCTGCTCGCAGTCGGTGCAGCAGCTGTCATCATCACCCGTCGGCGGATGAACGCCTCCGACGATCCCGCGGAGTTCTAAGCCGCGTTGAACGATGAATTGTCCCTCGCGGGGCTGCAGCTCGACGGACGCGAGATCGACCTCGGACGTCTGCGAGCAGGGACAATGCTCGGACTCATGGGCAGCCCGGACAGCACCACCTCGGTGGTGCTGTCCGCGGCGGCCCTGCCCCACGTCGCACCACCACCACGCTTCCCGACCGGTCGCCGGTCGGGTCGCTTGCGTGTGCGCAGCTGGATGAAGAGCTATCTTCGCGAAGCCGATGCCGGATCTGGGGAGGCGGCATCGGCAGCGGATCCATCGGCTGCATTGACATCATTCGGACTGCGTCCCGATGTTCTGCGCAGTCGTCTCGACGACCTCGACGCGACCGATCGTGCCCGCCTCGCCCTGGCCGCGGCCTGGGCGAGCGGCGCGAAGTGGCTGGCTCTCATCGACCCGTTCGGTTCGGTCCCCGGCCATCTGCGCACCGGGCTGCGAGGTCGCTTCGCCGAACTCGTCGACCAGGAGGGCCGCGGTGTCGTCTTCAGCTCGAATTCGCTGACCGACCACACCATCGCCGAGGCGGGGGTGGCCGATATCGAAAAGGACCAACTCGTCGCGCTCGGCTCCTTGGAGCAGATCGTCACCGAACCGCGCGGTTCGCTGCCGGCCGAGCTCAGCGGCGTCAATGTCTATTCCGGGCTGGCCCGGAAGGGATGGCTGTCCATCGGCCATTCGGCCGTGCGCGCCCGCACCGAACTCGACGGGAAGGTGTTCGTCACCCTCGGGTGGCGTGCCGCCCTCCTGTCACTGGACGAACACGACCCGGCGTTCACCTCGGCGACGGTGTTCGAAGCCATCGTCACGGGACTGCGCGATCGCGGTTCCTGTCTGCAGGCGAAGCTCTCACCGGTCGACACGGAGATGGGCCTCGCGCTCGACGTCGACCTCGCCGACCTCGCCGGAGTGCCGAGAACGCAGCCGGATCCGACGAAGTCCGACGCATCCGCCGAATCGGCTGAGGATTCTGCGGCGACCGCCGAGTCAGACGCGAGCGAAAAGCCGACCATCGGATTCGGTGTCCTGCACCCGGGACTCGGCGCGACGATCTCTGAACTGCGAGCCAACGTCAAGGTCGGCACGCATGTCTTCGTCGAGGTCGACACCTCTGCCCTGCATGCCTACCCGGTCGAGTGATCCGCGGCAGATAGACTGAGAACTGCCCAGTCCCCTCAAGTCCCCAACCGAATCAGGAGCGCCATGCGAACGTCGCGCAGACTTCTGATCTCAGCGCTGACGGTCGTCGTCCTCACAGTGGCAGCGGTCCCCCTCCTCAACTTCACCGTCTACACGCCCGCGCGAGCCGCCGAATCCTATATCTCGGCGATCGAACGCGGCGATGCGCAGAGTGCCTTCTCCTACCTGTCCACGCCGACTCCGACATCGACCTTGGCACTCAGTGACGAAGTGCTCTCCGCGGCTCCCGATCTGCCGCGCGAGCCCGAGGCCGAGACCGTTTCCGTCGACGGCGATCACGCGAAGGTCAGCCTCAGCTACAACCTGTCCTCGCGGGAGCAGACCGTCGATCTCAACATGGTCCGCCTGCCTGCCAGCGCGGGACTCTTCAACCGCTGGGCCATCGAACAGGAAGCATGGCCGACCTTGACCCTGGACGTCTCCGGTTCGTCGACGGCGACGGTCAACGGATACGGGGTCAGCACGGGGAGTGTGCCCGTGCTGTTCCCGGCGAGCTACCTCGTCGGTTTCGATGCGACGTATCTGAAGTCGCGATCCCAACGCACCGAGGTGACCGCCCCCGGCGACTCCCCCACCGTGAAGCTCTCGCCCGAACCCACGGCCAAGCTCGAGCAGACCGTGGAGGAGCAGGTCACCGACCATCTGCAGGACTGCATGAAGTCGAAGACACTCATGCCGGCCGGCTGCGTCTTCGGCTACGACACGGACAACGAGATCATCGGCGATGTCTCCTGGTCGCTCGAGCGCAGTCCGCAGATCGGGCTGACCTCGTCCGGCAGCGATCTCGAACTCACTCCCTCGACGGTCGAGGTACGGGTCAGGGGACGCTACCGGGACATCGTCACCGCTGCCGAACACGACTTCGACGAGAAGCTCTCCTTCGTCCTCGGCGGCTCGGTGGTCGTCAAGTCCTCACAGGTGAGCTTCGAACCGCGCCGCCTCGGCGACGTCACCATCGCCTGAGGGGCGCTCCTCCTGCTGAGGTCCCAGTCCCGCTCCACAGGCCCGTGTCCGGACCTCCGACGGATGCGCCTCTCGCGGTTCTCCTTGCCACAGTGATTGTTGGGTCGATCCACGGCGTTCAAGGGACCGAAACCACCGTGGATCGACCCAGCAATCTCCGTGCATGGGCGATTCTGCGACTACCGTCCGCCTGATCGACAGCGGCCCTCGCTCCGGTGGCGGAGCGCTCAGGCGCCGCGGAGGTCGAGGGTGAGTGCGTTCGGAGCCGAATCCACGAGCTCGACGGGGATGCCCCAGTCCTGCTGGTAGAGGTGGCAGGCCGCGTGCAGCGGGATCTCTCCCCCGGGCTCACCGTCGCAGGCTGCAGCACGCGCTGTCACGTGCAGCACTCCCTCTGTGAACTCGGGATTGATGACGATATCTCTGCTGAGCCCCTCGGCTCCGCCTTCTCCTGAGGAGATGAGTTCCGGCGGCGTCGCAGACACCTGCAGGAACGTGGGATCACCCCACCGGTCGTCGAGCTTCTGACCAGCTGGGACAGTGAAACTCACGGTCAGCGACACCGGACCGGAGGCGATCTCCGTCGAAGGGCGCTTCGTCGTCAATGCGCCTTCGTCGACCTTCTGGGCGTCCTTGGGCAGCTTCACCCGGGTGAGTGCGTGTGCGGCGGACTCGACGACGATGAGTTCGGCGTCATCGGGGGTGCCTTCGTTGCCGATGAGGACGATGTCCGAGGGTTCGCGCAGGCCGCGCGCCAGGGTCGTGACTTCCTCGGTCCTCGGGTCGAAGCGGCGGATCGCACCGTTGTAGGTGTCGGCGATCGCGACCGACCCGTCAGGCAGGCTGCGCACTCCCAGCGGGTGCTGCAGGCGGGCTTCGGCGGCCGGTCCGTCGCGGAAGCCGAAGTCGAAGAGTCCGACGCCCACCAACGAGGACACCTCACCGGTGGCGGGGTCGAGGCGGCGGATCGCCGAGGTCTCGGAGTCGGCGACGAACACCTCGCCCGCTGGCCCGAGGTCGAGACCGGAGGATTGGGCGAACCAGGCTGACTCGCCGTTCCCGTCGACCAGGCCCTCGTTCATCGTGCCCGAGAGGATGCGGATCGTGCCGTCCTTCGGATCGAAAGACCAGATGGTGTGGTTGCCGGCCATCGCCACGACCACCTCGGCGGTGGAGGGGACGAAGAGGACATCCCACGGCGACGACAGCTTCACGTCTACCGCGGGTCCGTCGTATCGTCCCAGCTCACCGGGCTTGCCGCGGACGTTGTCGATGGCACCGACCATGTGCTGCTCACCGGTGCCGGCGATGGTCGTGACCGTCTCGTTCGTCAGGTCGATCCCGCGCAGGGTGTGGTTGACGGTATCGGCGACGACGAGGTGGTAACCGACCTCGGCCGCCAGATCGGCAGGCAGCACGGTGATGCCGCCGGGTTCGCTGAAGCTCGCCGAGGCGAAGTCGCCGTCGTCCGCGCCGCGCTCACCGGTGCCGATCCGGCGGATGATCGTGGCCGCATCGTCGTCGTATTCGACGAGGCTGTGGTGTCCGGAATCGGCGACCATGAGGTGGCCCGAGGGCAGCCGGGTGGCCTTTCCGGGGTAGAACAGGTCCGTCTCCGGGGCCGGCGGCGGAACGTAGGGCCCGTCGCCGGAGTGAAGGGTGCCCTTGGCCGAGTGCTCCTCGATGAGGCCCTCGATGATCTCGGTGAGGCCGGCCGCGTGGCCTTCACCGGACATCGTCGCTACGAGGTAGCCCTCGGGGTCGATGACGGCCAAGGTCGGCCAGGCGCGGGCGGTGTAGGCCTGCCAGGTGACGAGGTCGGGATCGTCGAGGACGAGGTGCTCGACCTGGTACCGTTCCACGGCCTGGTCGACGGCTTCGACGGTGCGTTCGAACTCGAATTTCGGCGAGTGCACGCCGATGATGACGAGCTCTTGTGCGTACTTCTCCTCCAACGGGCGCAGTTCGTCGAGGACGTGGAGGCAATTGATGCAGCAGAAGGTCCAGAAGTCGAGGAGAACGACCTTTCCGCGCAGGTCGGCCAGGGTCAGATCCTTGCCGCCGGAGTTCATCCATCGGCGGCCGACGAGTTCGGGCGCACGGACCTTGACGTCCCGTGCCGACGAAGTGGCTGACGCGGAGAATTCTGGACTGCTGTTCATGGTTCTATGATCGCAGATCCCCCACCGAGGCGGCCTCCCCGGTGTCATTGTGTGACAGTTCCGCTCGCGCCCGGTCCGGCGTTGGCTCTGTCCGCAGGCAGCCCGGTGCCGGTTCCGACTGTGATCGGTCCGGCGTTGGTTTCGGCCGCCGCCGATCAGCGGCGGGAGGGACTGTCGTTCAGGTGTAGTCGCGGGCGCCGAAGATGCTCGAGCCGACTCGGACGATCGTGGCGCCCTCGGCGATCGCGAGTTCGAAGTCGTTGCTCATGCCCATCGACAGCTCGGTCGCCTCGGCGGGCATGACCCCGGCCCCGCGCAGCTTCTCGCTGAGTTCGCGCAGGTCGGAGTAGCTTGGGCGGATCTCTTCGGGACTGCTGCCGGGAAGGCCGATCGTCATGAGTCCGCGCAGCCGCATCCGGCCGAGCTCCCGGGTCGCGGTGACGAGCTCCTCGGCGTCTTCGGGCGCGACACCGAACTTCGAGTCTTCGCGGGAGGTGTTGACCTGGATGAAGTAGTCGATGGTCTCATCGAGGACGTCGAGACGGTTGTTGATCTTCTCGGCCAGCGGGAGGTTATCGACGGACTGGACGCAGTGAGCGTGCCGCAGGGTGTGATTGACCTTGTTCCTCTGCAGGGGTCCGATGAGGTGGGTCTCGGGGTTGAGGTCGGCGAGAGCCTCGGCCTTGCCGGTGATCTCCTGCACCTTGTTCTCGCCGATGAGGGTGAACCCGTGCTCGAGGGCGACGCGGATCTTCTCTGCCGGCTGCGTCTTCGTGGCCAGCAGCACGCGCACATCGTCACCGCTGCGACCGCTCGACTCGGCGGCGGCGCGGGCACGGTCAGCCACCTCGTCGAGGTTGCCGATGATGGCTGCGATGTCGTCGGCGGACAGTGAGGGGGAATCAGGCGTACTCATGTCTCCAGTCTTGCATGAGCCGCGCGAAGTTTCAGGTCGCCGAGGATGCCCGGCCGAGAAACGAAATGCGGACGATCCGGGTCGAAATCATCGTGATTCCTCGACCTGGATCGTCCGCAGCTCGGTGCCGCCGTTGTGAGCGGGCTGTGCTTGTTCCAACCGCCTCAGCGTCGGTTGTTCCAACCGCATCGGCGTCGGTTGAGTGCTTACTTCGGCAGGCCCTCGGCGTTCGGGTCGATGTTCTTGATAAGCGCGGAGGTGTCGAGTCCGCCGAGGTCTTCGTCAATGAGCTTCTGCAGCTGTGCATGGACGAGGGTGGCCGCCGGGAGGTCGACTCCCTGGGTCTCGGCGCCGGCGAGGGCCAGGCCGACGTCCTTGTGCATGAGTGCGGTGGCGAAACCGGGCTTGAACTCGTTGTTCGCCGCGGCCGTGGTGGTCACGCCGGGCACCGGATACCAGGTCCGCAGCGGCCAGGAGTCGCCGGAGGACACCTTGGCAATATCGTGGAAGACCTTCGGATCGAGGCCGAAGCGATCGGCCAGCACAGCGCCTTCGACGACACCCTGAAGGCTGATCGAGAGCATCATGTT
The DNA here is from genome assembly GCF_056837565.1 of Brevibacterium sp. OS20. Classification (NCBI taxonomy): domain Bacteria; kingdom Bacillati; phylum Actinomycetota; class Actinomycetes; order Micrococcales; family Brevibacteriaceae; genus Brevibacterium; species Brevibacterium sp. OS20. The sequence goes on from NZ_CM166367.1 coordinate 3,834,976, forward strand.
GTTGACGATCTTCGCGGCCTGACCTGCGGCGTCACCGCCGGCGTGGAAGATGTTCCCGGCCATTGCCTCGATGACGGGTCGGGCCTCTTCGATGTCGGCGTCGTCGCCGCCGAGCATGAACGTCAAGGTGCCGGCCTCGGCACCGGTGACGCCGCCGGAGACGGGACCGTCGATGAGGCGGAAGCCTGCCTTCTTCGCCTCGGAGTGGAGGAGGCGGGCCGAATCGAAGTCGATCGTCGAGGAATCGATGAGGAGGGTCTTCCGGTCTGCGTTGGCCAGGACTCCGTCGGGCTCGAGGTATGCGGTGCGCGCGTGCTCGCCCTTGGGCAGCATCGTGAAGACGATATCGGCACCGGCGACCGCCTCGGCGATGGAACTCACGGGGTTCACCCCGCTCTTCGCGGCTGCGTCCACGGCCTCGGGGACGAGATCGAAACCATTGACGGTGTGACCGGCCTTGACCAGGTTCGCAGTCATCGGGCGGCCCATATTTCCCAGGCCAACCCATCCAATCGTCGACATAATATGCCTCCTCGCATCATGTTCAGCAACTCTTACGTGTTCCCTCTCACAGTACGCCAGTGAACGCGCGGAAGCCCGGCGGGGAGCCTCACCTCTTCCGCACCGGTTATGTGCGCGTACGCAGATAGAATGGGGCCACTATGGCTTCCTATGCACCTGGCAGTTCCGGTCCGCAGATCGCCCCCGAGGATCTGCTGACTCTGCTCGCCGTCGCCCGGCTGGGGAAGTTCACGGCCGCGGCACACAGCCTCGGCCTCAACCACACGACCGTGTCCAGACGCATCGCCGCGCTTGAGAAGGCGTACGGCGATCGCGTGCTCGTGGCCTCGCCCGACGGGTGGGAGCTCAGCGCCGCCGGGCGTCAGCTGCTGCCGATCGCCGAGGACATCGAGGCCGCTCTGGGGCGCATCGATGCGCATTCGAATTCCGCTCTGTCCGGAACGATCCGGCTGGCGTGCCCGCAGGCCTTCGCCCTTGAGTACGCCGTTCCGGCGCTTACCGAACTGCAGGGGCAGCACCCGGGACTGCAGATCGAACTGATCACCGCTACGCAGCGGGCCCGGCAGTATCGGTCGGGCGTCGATATCGAAATCGTCGTGGGACGTCCGGATGCCCCGCGCTCGATCGCCAAGCACATCCGCGACTACCGGCTCCAGCTCTACGCTTCGCAGGATTACATCGCCTCGCATCCGATGCCGCAGACGCTGGATGATCTGGCCGACCACCGGATGGTCTACTACATCGAGAATTCGCTGCGGGTCGATGATCTCGACGAGGCGGCCGACGCACTTCCGCGCGGGAAGGGATTCTTCCGGTCGACCTCGGTGCATGCGCATGTGCTCGCGACCTCGCACGGTGCCGGGATCGGCATCCTGCCTGACTTCCTCGCCCACGGAAACTCCCGCTTGGTGCAGGTTCTGCCCGAGCTGTTCTCCAAGCAGGTGTCGTATTGGGCCTCAGTCCGCCACGAGTCCCTGCGCAACGCCGGAGTCCGCAAAGTCCTAGAATCCCTCTAATTGCTACCTGACGGCGGCCCAGCTACCTCGCGCGAGGTTGCTGGGCCGCCGTCAGGTAGTTCTGGGAGGGGGAGCGAGATGCTGGACAGTTCAGGCGGCCACCCAGCCCCCGTCGATGCTGTGAGCGCTGCCGTTGATGACCGCGGCATGGTCCCCGGCCAGGAAGGTCGCGATGGCCGCGACGTCCTCGGGCTCGGCGAGCTTGGGCACTGCTGAATGGCCGAGGAAGACCTGCTCGAGGACCTCGTCCTCGCTGATGCCGTGAGTCTTCGCCTGATCGGCGATCTGTCCCTTGACCAGTGGCGTGAGCACGTAGCCGGGATTGATCGCATTGCACGTCACTCCGTGCGGACCGGCCTCGAGCGCGGTCGTCTTCGTCAGTCCCATGAGACCGTGCTTGGCCGCGACATACGCGGACTTGTTCGCCGAGGCCCGCAGACCGTGGACGGAGGAGAGATTGATGATGCGTCCCCAACCGCGTTCGTACATCTTCGGCAGCACCGCCTTCGTGAGCACGAACGGCGCTTCGAGCATGAGCGTATTGATCAGCCGCCAGTCCTCGAGCGGAAATTCCGTGATCGGGTGGATCCGCTGGATGCCGGCGTTGTTGACGAGGATGTCGACGTCGAGCTCGGTGCCGTCCAGCGCCGCGGTGTCCGCCAGGTTGACTGCCCACGCTTCGCCGCCGATCTCGTCGGCAACGGCCTGCGCCGAGTCGGCGTCGACATCGGCGACGATGACGGAGGCTCCGGCCCGCGCAAACGACTGCGCGATCGCTTTTCCGAGCCCGGATGCTCCGCCGGTGACGAGGGCGCGTTTGCCGGTGAGGTCTCCCATGAGATGTGCCTTTCGTGGTTCGAGTCTGTCGTACGTGTCCATCTTCCACCCTGCGGAGGCCGAGGAATCATCGAGGTGGGCGCCGAGGCGGCTGCCGAGCGTAGGTCGTAGTCCGACAGGTGAGGTCGGCGCCAGGCAAAGGGGCGGTGCCGATATTCACCGACACCGCCCCTCACCGGGTCAACATCCGGCCTCAGCTGGCCGTGGCGACTCCGCGGCGCACCTTGTCTGCATGGTCGAGCGAGCGCAGGTCGATCCCCTTGGTCTCGCGGGTGAACATGAGTGCGATGAACGAGATGATCGCAGCGGCCAGCAGGTAGAGCGCGATCGGCACCGAGGAGCCGAAGGCGTCGAGCAGTGCGGTGGCGATGATCGGCGCGAAGGATCCAGCGACGATGGCCGTCACCTGGTAGCCGGTCGAGACGCCCGAGTTGCGCATGCGGGTCGGGAACATCTCGGACATGATCGCCGGCTGGCCCGCGTACATCAGTGCGTGGAAGACGAGACCGATGAGGAGGGCGAGGAAGATCATGCCGGCACTGCCGGTGTCGTACATCGGGAAGGCGAAGAAGCCCCAGGTCGCGGTCAGGATGATGCCCACGGCGTAGGGCATCTTGCGTCCGATCCGGTCGGTGGCGGCACCGACGAGCGGAACGAGGACTGCGTGGATCGCATGGGCGCCGAGGAGGAGGCCGAGGATCTCGGCGGATTCGATCTTCACCTGCGTGGCGAGGTAGGTGATCGAGAAGGTCACCACGAGGTAGTAGTGGATGTTCTCGACGAAGCGCAGGCCCATCGCGGCGAAGACCTCACGCGGGTAGCGCTTGAATACGGCCTTGATGCCGTAGTCGACGCCTTCTTCGATCTCCTCGGCCTGAACCTCGTCGAAGATCGGCGCATCGGAGACTCGGGTGCGGATGTAGTAGCCGATGAGGACGATGACGGCCGAGAGCCAGAACGAAATGCGCCAGCCCCACGACAGGAAGTGCTCTTCGGTCAGCGTTGCAGTGAGAACGAAGAGAACCGCGGTGGCCAGCAGGTTGCCCAAGGGCACGCCGGACTGCGGGAATGATGCCCAGAAACCGCGCTCCTTGTTCGGAGCGTGCTCGGCCACGAGGAGGACAGCTCCGCCCCATTCGCCGCCGACTGCGAAGCCCTGGACCACACGCAGCAGCACGAGCAGGATCGGAGCGAGGTAGCCGATCTGGTCGAAGGTCGGCAGACAGCCCATGAGGAACGTGGCCACACCGACGAGGACGATCGAGAGCTGCAGCAGCTTCTTGCGTCCGTACTTGTCGCCGAAGTGACCGAAGACGATGCCACCGACGGGGCGGGCGATGAATCCGACTGCGTAGGTGGCGAAGCCGGCCAGGATCGGCGTCAGCGGATTGTCGGAAGGCGGGAACAGAATGTGGTTGAACACCAGCGTGGCGGCCGAACCGTAGAGGAAGAACTCGTACCATTCGACGACCGTTCCGGCCATCGAGGCAGCGACGACCTTGCGCAGCTGAGCGCGGATCGACTTCCTCTCAGCATTGTTCTGAGAACTCATGGGACTCCTTCGTTTCCACAATCCGCGTCACCGTTGAATGCGCGAATAGGCTTGCTCCGGCGCCGACCGGCTGACAACCCGGAGCACTCAGACCGCATCGGCGCGGCCGGTGTACCCCTGCTTCAGCGCAGTGTTTCGGGCGCTTGGATATTTCTCATCCAAGGATCAGTGTGCGCCACGTTACGGAGTTTTTGGTAACGACCTGGCCATAATCCGAGAATTTCCGGTGCACATTCGTGCACAGCCGATGTGCAGCAGTCAGCTGTGACTGCTGCGAGCGAGCAAGGCCCATTGCGGCGCGAATCGTCCCTGCGCGTCAGGCCAGCACCTCTGCGTCTGAACACCACGCCAGCCATCGAGGTACCACCGCAGTCAGCGCAGCGAGCACAACCCCGAACCTCACCGTCGGCGCGGAGGCGCCTTCGCATCGCGTTCGGCCATCGAGGCGAGCATCGCATTGTAGGCGCGCAGCTCGGCGTCGTCGGTGCGGTCTTCGCTGCGGTCGATGCGCTTGGCCTCCCGGTCCGAGGACTTCGCCCATTGGACGCAGACCATGATCGCGATGAACAGGGTCGGGAATTCGCCGATGCCCCACGCGATGGAACCGCCGAGCTGCTGGTCGTCGATCGCCGTGTAGCCCCATCCTGCGCCGACGTTGCCGAACCAGTCTCCGGCGATCAGCACGTTCGAACTCATGATCGAAATGCCGAAGAAGGCGTGGAAGGCCATCGTCACCAGCAGCATCACGAGCCGCATCGGGAAGACAGGGCGCTTGACGCCCGGATCGATGCCGATGAGGGCTTGGGCGAACAGGTACCCGGCGCCGAGGAAGTGCGCGATCATCAGTTCGTGCCCGATATGAGTATCGAGCGCGTAGTACATGATTCCCGAGTAGTAGAAGACGACCAGCGAACCCGCGAAGTTCACACTCGCCACGATCGGGTGCGCGAAGAAGCGCAGGTACGGAGTATGGACGAGCCAGAGCACCCATTCGCGCAGGCCGACGGACCCATCCGTGCGCGCCTTCGTTCCGCGCATGAGCATCGTGATCGGTGCGCCGAGCACGAGCGGCAGGGGTACGACCATGACCAGGAGCATGTGCTCGATCATGTGCGCGGAGAACTGCACCTCGCCGTAGACCCGGGGTCCGCCCGAGGTGACGTAGACGAGGAAGACCATGCCCACCAGCCAACTGATGAGGCGCAGCACCGGCCATTTGTCGCCTCGGCGGCGGAGGTTGATGAACGCCACGACGTAGGCGATCGAGGCGCCCGCTGCGATCGCGATCCACAGCGGATCCATCGACCATTCGCTGAAGTAGCGGGACAGGTTCGGCTTCGGCGGCAGCGGATCACCGGTGAGGATCTCGGCCGGGGTGGGGTCGCCCACCGGCTCCTGCGGCACGGGCGGCTGTGACCGGGCCAAGGCCACGGCCAATCCCATCGTGACCCCGAAGAGGATGAATTCGACGGTGATGAGGCGCCAGAATTCCACTGTCGCCGAGGCGGCTGTGCCCAAGCGTGAAATGACGAACTGACGGTGCCAGAATCCGATCAGACCGAGCAGGACCGTCGCGAACGCCTTTGCGAGGATGACCTGCCCGTACGTGGTCATGAGGTCGTCGAAGCCCTGCACGCGCAGAAGCGAGTTGACGACTCCGGAGAAGACGATGAGGCCGAAGGCGATGAGGGCGATCGTCGAATACCGTTCGACGATCGGCTTGAGGTTCTTCGAAGCGGCCAGACGGGTGCCCAACAGGGCGATGACGAAGAGCCCACCGAGCCAGAGGACCGCGCCGAGGATGTGCAGACCGAGGCTGTTGACGGCCTGCGTGTGCCCGGAGGCCTCTGCGGAGTGGCCCATCAGAGCCAAGGGGAGGATCACGGCGACGCTGAGCACTCCGGCGGCGGCGATGCCGATATGGGAGCGGGTGCCGAAGCACAGGGTCGAGGCGACAGCGATGAGGACGACGATGAGCACCCACAGCTGCCCGTAGGCGATCTGAGTGACGAACACGCCGAGTTGGTTCGAGAAGTCGAGATAGGCCTGGGCGCCCACAGTATCGACGAATGAGAAGACGAGCACGGCGACCGCGGACAGCGTCCACACGACTGAGGAGTATTCGGCGATCTGAATGGCCTTCGTCCACAGCGGGTCGAGAGGCACGTCATCGTCCGTGGCCTTGTGCCGGCGGGCGCGACCGCCGGCCGTGCGCGGGAGGATGAGGACGGCGAACATGAGGGCGCCGACGGTCAGCGACATCGCAATATTGAAGACGAACTTCGCTGCGGGAAGACCGAAACGGACGACAGAGCCGGGGTCATTGAGCAGAGTCGGGTTGGCTGCTCCGGTGAAGAAGAGTGCGGCCAGACCGGCGATCACCCCGAGGAAGACGACGATGGGGACCGTGGCACGTTGCACGAACCGTGTGATCGGCTCGAATCCTGAAGAACTCACTGCGTGCGGACCGCCCCTTCTGACATGACCCAAGGATATCGTTCGGCGTCGCCGCACTGCCAACCGGGAGATCTCTTCGTGGTCGAGATCTCGGGGAGCCGCCTCGGCGAGGATGGATTCAGTCGTACGGGACGACGATCCTCCCTGTTCGAAGGCGGTCTGAGACGCTTGAAGACGCTCAGAGACAGCAAACGGCCCGGATCATACGATCCGGGCCATTCGACGCTGCTGCGTTGATCAGTTCGGGCTGCCAGCGGCACCCTTCAGCTTCGAACCAGCGGACAGCTTCACGGAGTAGCCGGCCTTGATCTGGATCTCTTCACCGGTCTGCGGGTTGCGACCCTTGCGAGCGGCACGCTCGGTGCGCTCAACGGAGAGCCAGCCGGGGATGGTGAGCTTTTCGCCCTTGGCCACGACGTCGGAGAAGACATCGAAGACACCATCGAGCACGTCCGAGACCTGCTTCTGGGTCAGGCCGGACTTCTCGGCAACTTCTGCAACGAGCTCACTGCGGTTCTTAGCCATAAAAGTGTCCTCCTTAGGACAAGTCGGTAGGTCACCGGTCCGTTTTTCCGATGACGAACTTCCTCGAGATTACCAGCTCGACTTGGTAACGCCGGGCAACTCGCCGTTGTGTGCCATTTCGCGGAAGCGAACTCGCGAGAGTCCGAACTTCCGGAGGTAGCCACGCGGACGACCATCCACCTGGTCGCGGTTGCGAACGCGAACCGGCGAAGCATCGCGGGGAAGCTTCTGCAGTGCGAGGCGTGCTTCCTCGCGCTGCTCATCGGTGGAATCGGGGTGGGTCAGCTGACGCTTGAGAGTCGCGCGGCGCTCTGCATAGCGTTCAACGATGACGCGACGCTGCTTGTCTTTTGCGATCTTTGACTTCTTAGCCATGTGCGCTCAGCGCTCCTCTCGGAAATCGACGTGCTTGCGGACTACGGGATCGTACTTCTTGAGCACGATGCGGTCCGGGGTGTTGCGGCGGTTCTTGCGGGTCACGTAGGTGAACCCGGTGCCGGCCGTCGACTTGAGCTTGATGATGGGACGAACATCCTGTGCCTTAGCCATCAGAGCTTCACTCCCTTGGCGATGAGTTCGTTGACCACAGCGTCGATTCCGCGAGCGTCGATGACCTTGATGCCCTTAGCGGACAGGGTCAGCGTGACGTTGCGGCGCAGCGACGGAACGTAGTAGCGCTTTTTCTGAATGTTCGGGTTGAAGCGGCGCTTCGTGCGGCGCTTCGAGTGGGACACGTTGTGTCCAAAACCGGGGACTGCCCCGGTTACCTGGCAGGTTGCTGCCATGTCTCTCCTCCAGTTCACAAGTTACCGACTCTCGAAACAAGCCCCTGCGGGATTGCACTTGCGTGCCCTCTCCGCTTGCTTGCGCCGATGTCGGAAGACATCAACAAATTTTCTCGACTGTCACCGTGAAAATTGTGTACGCCAAAACAGGTCTGCCCGTTCGGGCGAGATGTCTCACCAGCGCTGAAGCCGTAGCCTGTGAGAGATGGCCGAAGCTGGAGTGCAGCGGTGGGTGAGCACCATGTGTGTCCTAGCAGATCGATCGGTGACCTGGCTGCTACGACACAACAAGAATCAATCTTACTGAGATGGCGGGCCGGAGGGCAAATTCATCCCGGTTTTCGCGGTGGGGTCTTCGTCACTGACATCGCCCACCTGGATGGGCTTGTGCGGTCGTCATCGATGCCCGGAGGGACCTTTGTCGACGCCCGGAGGGACTTTCACAGCTGGGGCCAAGCCAACTCGGTGATTTCCGCAGTAGGCTTTCGTCGGCAACGCGTCCTGTCGGCGATCCTGTTGAACGACTGCTCGACTCGTGCCAAGGTAAGTAGATGATTGCCACCACATCTGGCATTCAGGAGGACTGATGAGCGACGTTCCACAGAGGCCGCGCATTCGTCCGGCGACTAGCGACGACTGGCACAAGGGTTCAGGTGAACCTGCTGGTCAGACCCCGTCGTACGGGAATGACGCGGAACGTTCGTCTGCCGATTTCGACAACTCGACCTACTACGAGTACCTCGAACGGCACACGGGGGAACAGTCGATCTCGAAAGCTCGCAGCGGCAATGTCTTCGCCCCTGCCGGACGCTCACCCTTCGATGACGCTCACTCTGCCGGTTCCCACCAGTATGTGAATTCTCAGCAGTCTCAGCAGCCTGCCGGCGGTGGTGCCGGCAATGGCGTCGGCGGCTCGACACAGAATGGAGCCCAGACTCCTCCTTCCCCACAGTTTCCGCCCACCGTCCAAGACGATTCTTCCTCGCGCAATGGTCTGAAGATCGCTGTCGTCATCATCGTCATACTCATGGTTCTGGCCTTGGTGGGATTCTTCGGTATCCGGTGGCTCGCGCCGTCCTCGGGAACCGTCCCTGTGGATGTCGGATCCAGCGAGCCGGCCAGCCCGTCGCCCAGCCCTTCGGATGACCTTGTCCAACCGACGAAGAGCCCGGAAGACCAGCTCGACGCCTATACCGAAGAAGGCACCGAGAAAGCCGCTGACCTCGAAGGTGAGTGGGTGACTCAGGTGAGCGCGAAGAACGTCGGCCTCAAGGCCGACGGCAAGACCTGGTCAGCGCAGGACATCCTCAACGAGTACGAGGCCAACAAGGTCAAGTACCCGGGCGCAATCCTCATCCACAGCGGCGACTGGGCCTCGTACAGGGACGGCAGCTACTGGGTCACGGTCGTCGACACCGGCTACAGCAATCCGGAGCAGGCCCTCGACCAGTGCCGCTCGTGGGGTCTCGACCGCAACCACTGCATCGCCAAGCGACTCGTCAAAGACGGCAGCCCCAAGGACAACAGCGCCTACCTCGACGGGTAGACCGCACCGTCGGACCGGCCGGAGCACATGCAGGTCTGCCCCTCGACGAGCATCCCGCTCAGTGCTTCAACTGCATCGTCAGCAGGTGGTAGCTCAGCGTCTTTCCATGTCCGTCGAGGTGGCTGACTCCCGTGACACCCCTGCCCAGCATTCCCTTGAGTTCAAAACTCATGGCGTTCAGCCGCGGCAATAGACAGCGGCGGACTCGCGAGACCGGCAGCCCGAAGTGATGCGCCACTGCCTCCTCGGTGACCGCGCGACTCAGCACGGAGAATTGGGCCCCTTCACGGGCAATGACACCGAGGATGAGCGTATCCCCTTTGTCTCCGGTCCTGACTGTGGCCAGGTCATCGACGGTGAGCATGTGCTCAGACTTCGCGGCCATCAGACGCCTCCTCATGGTCAGTCAGTTCGTCGGCGTGAATGACGGAGACCTTCGTGAGTGCACGCGGCAGCGAACACGATTTGACACTGAGGCTCTCCCGAACGGACGTCCTTGCGCCGCCTCCTCCCGCCGGCCCGTTGGTATAGAGCGCCTCGACCTCGGCTCCGATCGCAGAGGCGCGTCTGCGGCTCTGAGCAGCTCCTGCCACCCGCAGTCGCACTTCGGGCGGATCTGCCACATCGCTGAGACCTCTGAAGCTGGCTCCGGCGCCGATGAACTCTACCGAGAGTTCGGATTCCCGATATCCGTGTATGCGCTCCAACCGACGTACGACGATGTCTGCCGCGAGCTGGGCACGCAACAGAGCCCGCGGGCCGGCATAGGTGATCTGTCCTTCTGCTTCCCACCCGCCGAGGTAGCCCAATGTCACCTTGAGCTCGACTGGTGCGGCAACTCCTTTTCCACCAGTTACAGCGATCCGGTCGGACCCGACCTCTCGGAGTACTGTTCCAGTGAAGTCTGCGACCACGTCCGGGGTGACGTAGGCACCGGGGTCGGCCACTTCGTAGAGCAGCTGCTCCGTGCAGGTCCGGACGGTGACGGCGCCTCCGGTACCCGCGAGCTTCCCAATGACGGCGTCGCCGCTGGGTGAGACATCGGCGTAAGGGAAGCCGAGACGGTCCAACCCTGCCACGGGCTTCGTCATCGGGTCGGCGAAGTATCCACCGGTGACCTGGCCTCCGCATTCGAGGAGGTGGCCGATGACAGTGGCCTGCCCGATGAGGTCGGAATCGTCGTCCGACCAGGAGAAGCTGTGGCTCAGCGGCCCGACGTACAGCGAGGGATCGGCAACTCTGCCGGTGATGACGATGCGTGCACCTTCGTCGAGCGCACGTCGGATGCCGGATGCGCCGAGGTAGGCGTTGGCAGAAGCGAGCCGGGGCTCCGAGCTGGCAGCCGGTTGGGAGTCTTCCCACCTAAGGGGATCCGTCGCAAGCACTTGGTCGAGCACATCGTCACCGATGACAACTGCCACCGGCATGTCAATGCCCATGTCGTCGAGAAGCCCAGCGACGGCGCGCCCTGCTGTAAGCGGATTCGCTGCTCCGCCATTGGTGATGATGCGAGTTCCGTTGGCCGAGCAGTGCGGTGCGGTGAGCCGGATCCTATCGAGCAGAGTCGGATCGTAGCCCGCAGAGGGGTCATTCAGCCGGGCTTTCTGAGCGTTCGCGACCGTCCGTTCGCCGAGGAGCTCGAAGACGAGGAAGTCGAGATGCCCAAGCTGCGCGAGCTCGAGGGCCGGGTCGAGACGGTCGCCGGCGAACCCTGCTCCCGATCCGATGCGAACTGTCCCAGGTTCTGGCGGATCAGCTTCTCTGGCCGTTGAGCCCAGATCCTGTGCTTTTACGATACCCACAGCGGAATCACTCCTAGTGCGATGGCGACGATGGTGACGACGATGCTGACCAGCCACAGCCAGCCGGTGGCGCGGATGATGTGCTTGCCGATCGGGACCCCGGCTAAGCCGACAAGCAGATAGAAGGAGCCGGTCAACGGGCTGATGGGGAAGCCCAGTGTCTCCTGCCCGATGATCGATGCCTGACCGAGGACGACCGGATCGATGCCGTAGGTGCTGCCGACGCTCGCCAGCACGGGCAAGAGCCCGAAATAGTATGCGTCCGGGCCGAACAGCAGACTCATCGGCACGCCGAGCACAGCGACGATGATCGGCAACACCGGCATGACGCCGGCGGGAAGCACAGCGGTCGCCGACTTGGCCATCGCCTCGATCATTCCGCTTTCGTCGAGCACTCCCAAGAGCACACCCGCTGCCAACAGAGTGCTGGCCATGAGCATGCATGATTTGGCGTTGAGGTCGAACTGTTCGGACTGACCCGCCATTCCGCGATGGTTGATCAGCAGAGCGAGAATCGTTGCAACCATAAAGGTCAGTGCGGGTGAGATCACGCCAGTCATCATCGTCGCCAAGGCAGCGACGAGCACGACACCATTGAGGACGAGCGACAGCACCGTCGGCCCCGCCTCCGCTGGACCGCGAGTGGAGTTCGAATCACCCGCAACATCGGTTCCGTCGGGTGAGCCCGATCCCGCCGTCTGGTCGGTTCCAGCCGTTTCCTCCGAACCCTGTGCTGATCGGATTGTGCTGGATGCCTCCGCCGAACGGCCGGCTTCTGCAGCCGACGTCGCTGCGACCATCACCGAGTCGGCAGAGTCGTCAGCAGGCACCCGGTCGAGCCGCTTTGCTTCACGATGCCCGAGGTACCAAGCCACTGCCAGAGCCGCAATGATCCCAGCGATCTGAGCCGGGATGAGAGGGACCCACAAGTCGTTCGCATCGACCTTGATCGTTGCCGCCGCACGGGCAGTCGGCCCTCCCCAGGGCAACATGTTCATGACGCCGGCGCCCAGCGCCACGCACGTCGACAGCGTCAACCGGCTCATCCCGAGACGCTGGTAGAGCGGCAGCATGGCTGGGATCGTGACCAGGAACGTCGTCGCACCTGCACCGTCGAGGTGAACGACACATGCCAGAAGTGTGGTCGCAACGGCTACGTTGCGCGGTGAGGATCCGCCGAACCTGATGATCCGATCGATGATCGGGTCGAAGAACTTCGCATTGCGCAGGATTCCGAAGTAGACGATTGCGAAGATGAACATGACGACGACGTCTGCGACTCCCGCGATTCCGGCTGAGACGAATTCACTGATGTCGGTCGGCGACTGTCCGGCGATCAGCGCCGCGACGAGCGGCACTCCGGCCAATGCGACGACCGGAGAGACCTTCTGCGTGAGCAACAACGCCAGAATGATGAGCATGGTGACATAGCCGATAAGTGAAAGCACCTTTGATTCCCTTCTCGATGAACGTATTCATCCTCGTTGAGCATGAGTAGGACCGTCCAATATCCGTTGCGGCTAGACTCATGATTTATGGTTATCAATCTGTCCTTGCACCACCTGCGAGCAATCGAAGCGGTGCAGCGCACGGAGAGTTTCACCCGTGCGGCCGAGGAGATCGAGGTCAGCCAGCCGGCTCTCAGCCGTACCGTCGCGGAGGCAGAGCGACGCATCGGCACACAACTGTTCGAGCGCACTACCCGCAAGGTCACCGCAACGGTTACCGGCACCGAAGTGGCACTGTACGCCGCACACGCAGTTCGCTCGTTCGACTCGGCATTGGAACGGATCTCCGGCTTCGTCACCGGCAGTTCGGGGCAGGTGAGAATCGCCTGCCTGCCATCGTTGGCAGCAACCGGTTTGCCCGAGGTCGTTCACGCGTTTCGCCGGGAGTTCCCGGAGGTCGAACTCGTCATCCGTGATGCGGCTCAGGATCAGGTCGTGCCGATGGTGACCGAAGGGACGGTGGACATCGGCCTCGTCGCCTTCACGGACTCTCTCCCTGCCGATCTGGCAGTGACTCCATTCCTGTCCGATCCTTTCGTCGCAATCGTTCCACGCGGTCATCGATTGGCTGCACGCGCATCTCTGCGGTGGGAGGAGTTCCACGGCGAAGAGTTCGTCGGCTTCAACTCCGTGACGAGCATCGCGCCGATGGTGCGGCGAACTCTGCTCAAGGCAGCAGCAGAACCCCATGAAGTGCAGACGGCAGATACGATTCCCGCGGTCGGCGGCATGGTGGCAGCAGGTATGGGCATCACCGCAGTACCGAGGTTGGTCGTCCCCCTGATGAATTTCAGCGATCTCGTCAGCATCCCGATCATGCCCACCATTGAACGCAAACTGGTGATCGCCTACCTTTCCGATGCTCCGCTCCCGCGCCCGGTCTTCAACTTCAAACAGCGACTGATCGAGTCAGCCGCCGAGTGACTGGCGAAACGCTGAAACGCCCCGGCTTCGCACTGTGCGAAGCCGGGGCGCTCAAGCTCCCGGAGCCGGTCAGAAGCCGGCGCCCGGGCGAGAATCAGGCCAACATCAGAGTCGGGTCCTCCAGACCCCGGCCGACGTCGGCGAGGAACTTCGAGATGATCTCGCCGTCGACGACACGATGGTCGGCGCTGACCGACAGCGTGGTGATCTCGCGCGGAACGATCTCGTCGCCCACCACCCACGGCTTCTTCCGGACCTGTCCGAACGCGAGGATCGCGGCCTCACCAGGATTGATGATCGGCGTACCGGCATCGACTCCGAAGACACCGACATTCGTGATCGTGATCGTGCCCCCGGCCTGATCGGCCGGCGGCGTCTTGCCCGACCGCGCCAGAGCGGTGAGATCCTGAATGCCCTGCGCCAGTTCGCCCAGCCCCATGGCCTGCGCGTTCTTGATGTTCGGCACGATCAGTCCGCGCGGAGTGGCGGCCGCGATGCCGAGGTTGACGTACTTCTTCACGACGATCTCGTCGCCCTCGAGGCACGAGTTGATCCGCGGGTTGCGTCCCACGGCCCACGCCACTGCCTTGGCGACGATGAGCAGAGGCGAGACCTTGACGTCCTCGCCCAGGAACTTCGTCGACTTCAGCCGGCGGACCATCGCCATCGTCTCGGTGACGTCGACGTCGAGGAATTCGGTGACGTGCGGCATCGTGAATGCTGAATCGACCATGGCCTTCGCCATCATCTTCGTCACGCCCTTGAACGGGATCCGCTCTTCGAGCGCTCCCTGATCACTCGCCGAGGCGGCCGCCGGTGCCGTCGCACCCGACGTGGGAGCGGCGGTCTGGTTGGCGGCGGCGTGCACATCGTCGCGCGTGACGTCCCCGCGGGGCCCGGTCGGTGTCACCTGGGAGAGGTCGACGCCCAGATCCTTCGCGAGCTTCCGCACGGGCGGCTTCGCCAGCGGCTTGCTCGGTGACGCGGGAGCCGAAGCGGACTGCGACTGCGCTGCCGGAGCAGGTGCCGACGCCGACTGTGCCTGAGCCGCCGGAGCCGCGGCCGGTGCAGGCGCGGCCGCCTCCGCAGCCTGGGCAGCTGAGGCAACCGGGGCAGCCGACGCTGCGGGAGCGGCGGGAGCGGGGACGGAAGCGCCCTTCCGCGGACGCCGCTTCGACGACGTCTCCTTCGCTCCATAACCGACGAGAGTGGCTCCGCCGTCGGCATCACCGGAGGCATCGACCGACTTCTCAGCCGAACCGGAAGTCGGCGCATCAGCGGAGGCGGGGGCCGCCTCGGTGTTGGCATCATCTCCGCCGAACCGGATGATCGGGGTGCCGACCTCGATGGTCTGGCCCTCCTCGACAAGGAGCGCACCGACGGTGCCGGCCTGCGGACTGGGCAGCTCGACGAGCGATTTCGCGGTCTCGATCTCGACGAGAATCTGGTTGACGGTGACAGTGTCGCCGGGGGCGACCTTCCACGCGACGATGTCGGCCTCGGTCAGGCCCTCACCGACGTCGGGAAGAGGAAATTCGAATGACATTCTTGACTCTCCTCGAAATCAGTAGGACAGGGCCCGATCGACACCATCGAAGATGCGATCGAGGTCGGGCAGGTAGTGCTCTTCCATCCGCGAACCGGGGTACGGGGTGTGGTAGCCGCCGACCCGGATGACCGGGGCTTCGAGGTTGAAGAAGCAGCGTTCGGTGATGCGCGCGGCGATCTCCGAACCCGGCCCCAGGAAGGTTGGAGCCTCATGGGCGACGACCAGTCGGCCGGTCTTCGTCACGGACTTCTCGATCGCGGTGAAGTCGATCGGGTTGAGGC
This sequence comes from Brevibacterium sp. OS20, assembly GCF_056837565.1. Lineage (NCBI taxonomy): Bacteria > Bacillati > Actinomycetota > Actinomycetes > Micrococcales > Brevibacteriaceae > Brevibacterium > Brevibacterium sp. OS20. Next base: position 3,850,280 of record NZ_CM166367.1, read on the forward strand.
TGCGCAGGTCGATGAGTTCGACGCTCTTGCCTTCCTCGGCGGCCGCGGTGACCACGTCCTGCGCGGTCGGCACCAGCGGGCCGTAGGCGACGAGGGTGACGTCGGTGCCTTCGGACACGACGCGGGCGTCATGCATGCCCAGCTCGCCTCGGGCCGACGTGTCGACGTCCCCGCGCATCCAGTAGCGACGCTTGGGTTCGAAGAACATCACCGGATCCTCGCTCTTGATTGCGTCCTGGATCATCCAGTACGCGTCATGAGCGTTCGACGGGGATATGAGCCGCAGTCCCGCATGGTGGGCGAACACGGTCTCGGGGCTCTCCGAATGGTGCTCGGGTGAGCCGATGCCGCCGCCGTAGGGCACGCGGATGACCAACGGGATGTTCTCTTTGCCCAGGGTGCGGTTGTACAGCTTCGCCACCTGGGTGACGATCTGGTCATAGGCCGGGAAGATGAACGCGTCGAACTGGATCTCGATGACGGGACGGTAGCCGCGGATGGCCATGCCGATCGAGGTGCCGACGATGCCGGATTCGGCCAGCGGGGCATCGATGACACGCTGCGGACCGAAGTCCTTCTGCAGACCCTCGGTGACGCGGAAGACGCCGCCGAGTTTGCCGATGTCCTCGCCGATGAGGACGACCTTCGGGTCGTCCTCCATGGCCTTGCGCATTCCGGCGGTGATCGCCTTCGAGAGGGGAAGTTTCTCCATCAGGCCTCACCCGCATCGGCGAACGAGGCCTGGTATGCCAGGAATTCGGCACGTTCCTCGTCGACGAGGGAGTGGGGTTCCGCGGTGACATGGGCGAACATCTCGACGCCGTCGGGGTTCTCCATGGTCATGCAGTTGTGGCGGATGCGGGCGGCGAGGGTGTCGGCCTCGGCGTCCACCTCGGCGAAGAATTCGTCGCTGGTCTCGGTGTGCTTGCCCAGGTAGGCCTTGAGGCGGGTGATCGGGTCGCGGTCCTCCCAGATCTCCTCTTCGGCCTTGTCGCGGTACTTCGTCGGATCATCGGCCGTGGTGTGGGCGCCGCGACGATAGGTGAAGGCTTCGATGAGCATCGGGCCGTGGCCGGCGCGCACGGAGTCGAGGCTGGCGCGGGCCACGGAGTACATCGCGATGATGTCGTTGCCGTCGACGCGGATGCCGGGGACTCCGAATCCTTCGCCGCGGGTCGACAGCGGGGCTGCGGACTGGACGTGAGTGGGTTCGGAGATGGCCCACTGGTTGTTCTGGCAGAAGAACAGAACCGGGGCGTGGAAGGCTCCGGCGAAAGTCAGCGCCTCGGAGACGTCGCCCTGCGAGGTCGCACCATCGCCGAAGCAGGCGATGGAGACAGTGTCGCGTTCGATGTCGCCGGTGCCGACGTCGCCGTCCATGGAGATGCCCATGGCGTAGCCGGTGGCGTGCAGGGCCTGCGAGCCGATGACGATGGTGTAGGTGTGGAAGCGGTGCTCCTGCGGATCCCAGCCGCCGTGGTTCTGACCGCGGAAGATGCTGAGCAGGGTTTCGGGTTCGACACCGCGGGTGTAGGCGAGGCCGTGTTCGCGGTAGGTGGGGAAGACGAAGTCTTGGGGGCGAGCGGCCCGTCCCATGCCGATCTGGGCTGCTTCCTGTCCGAACAGAGGTGCCCACAGGCCCAACTGTCCCTGACGCTGCAGAGCAGCTCCTTCGGCGTCGATGCGGCGGACCAGGACCATATCCCGGTAGAAGCCGCGCAGATCCTCATCGGTGAGTTCTGCTGCGAAGGCATCGTACTCACCGGATTCGACGCGGTTTCCGTCTTCGGTGAGCATCTGGATCATTCTGGGCTCCGAGGACTGACTGTGGGCAGCGCCGGTTCCCACTGAAATGTTGGAGGTCATTTCAGTTCTCCTTTGTTCGAGGTCCATCTTCACCGGAGGTGACCAGTGGTGGACCGTGTCCGTCGGGCAGGCCCTCGGATGTGAGAACTCGCCCTCGAGTGATCTGATTCACAGGTGATATCACAATACCGAATCCACTCACTGCTTGCCACTCTCCCCATGCGGTTCGAGTATCAAAAGTGCAGGTCAGGAACAGACTATGGCCCGAGCTCGACACATGTGGCCGAGTTCCAAAGCGTTCCGTGGACAATTGTCGATCACGGCAGAGATGCTCCATCGTCCGACCAATGCACATCCGAGCACCGAGGCGGCCCTTCTTCGGGAGGTCGTGCGCGGGTTTCGCACGATCCCATCGCTCGCCGGGGCGGCCCATCTTCGGGAGATCGAGTGCAGGTCCCATGAGCTCCGTTGGTGCACCGGGGTGTCCCATCGTTTCGATGCCGAGTGCCGTTCCGCGAAACCGAGTTCAATGACGTCTGCGCTTGCCCTGGTAGTCGCGCGTCTTCCCGAGATCACCGGTGAAGAAGCCTGAGTTCTTCGAGGTGAAACGGTCGACTGCGGAATTCCCGCCCTTCAGCAGCAGTCCGATCGAGGCCGCATAGGCGACGGACGAGTGCGCTGCCCCGGCCGAGGCGAACATCGCATCGAGTTCGGCATCGGTCTTGTCCGCCAGTTCGGGGACCTTGCGCAGTTCGTCGGGGTCGTAGTCGACAGTGATCGTCGACCAGTTCTTCGTCGCCGGGTTCTCATTGCCGTCGAGATCGGGGACGAGGTCCTGTTCGTGCTCGATCGAAAGCACGTCGATTCCCGAATCGATGGCGAAATCGGAGACCGGAGCACCGACCGTCATCAGGGCAGTGACGTTGACATCGTCGAGGAACGCGGGGTCCGCGGCCAGAGAGCCTGCGGTGATTCCTCCCTGCGAATATCCGACGAGCATGACCTCGGCGCCGCGACCGATCCCGGCATCGGCGATCGCCTGGCGCACCATTTCGCGCATCACGGTGTCGTTGCCGGCCATGCCCTGCACGTTGGTCGTCAGGTCCGTCGTATTGTCACCCGACTTCGGAGACCAGTCGGTGGTGGCCGGGACGTAGACGATATAGCGGGTCGTCCCATCGGGTCCGACGACCTCCTCGATGCGGACCTGTCCGGAATCGGCTCCGCGGTGGCAGTTCGCTTCGCGGATGAAGAGGTCTTCGACGTCACGCGGCGGTTCTTTGTGCGGAGCAGTCAGGCCTTTCGCCCTCCACACCTCGACATCGGAGGGCAGCAGCAGTCCGAACGCGTTCGCACCTGCCAGGACCCAGATCGTCATCGACGTCGAGTCGTGCGGCCAGAACGCGTGATCACCTTCGGAGTCGAGGATGAACGGAGGCAGCCCGAAGAATCCGACGACGAAGCCCGGCAGCACATGCTCGATGACGGCCCCGGTGACGTCGGACTGTTCGAACGCGAACGTGATCAGCGCTTCCTTCGCTTTCGCCTTCGTCTTGCCCAGGTCGATGCCGAACTGCTTGGTGATGACATCGTCGAGTCCGGTGACGTCGAGGATCTTCGTGAGCACGACGACCTGAGCGCCGACGACGAGCGCAACGGGAATGATGACGGGCAGGCTGAGTGCGATGATGCGGCCGGTCGCGTACCCGAGAGCGTCGAGCAGTCCGCCGAAGACTTCGCTGATGCCCTTCTCCGCCTGCCGGTATGCGAAGGCAGCGGCACGAACGGCGAGCAGTGTCGCCTCGAGTTCGAGCACCGAGGCGGTCAGCTGGGCGTGGAACCGGATCCGGCAGGCATCGAGGTTGAGCGCCGTCACCGGAGCGGGGACCTGGGTGAGCAGGGTCGCGAGGTCGAAGTCTCCGACAGCGGCGTCGACGGACAGATCACCGACGTCGGCGATGACGGTCTGCAGTGCGTCTCCGCTGCCGTCGGCGCGTTCGTCGACGGTGATCCGACCGCCTCCGCGGGTCGTCGAGTCGATCATCGCGGGTCTCCTCTCATGCCCCGGTCGCTGCCGCCCTCATGCCCCGGTCTCTGCCGGTCGCTGGTGCCACGAGCCCACGGGGCCACGAACTCCCGGTCGTCAGCCGCTGCCGCCGTCAGTGCTGCCGCCGTCAACTCGGAGCTCCTGCCGTCAGCGTCCGCGTGAGCACGGCGCTCAGCAGCTTTCGCACCGCTGATTCGCCGGCGTCGACGTCATCGTCGACGGTGACGGAATCGCCGGCGCGCTCGATGACCGGCCGGAACCATGTCCCGCCCTCTCGGCGGAGGAATTCCAATCCTGTCGCACCCCGTCCGGACGCCCAGCTGAGCGTGAGCACACAGTCCTGGTCGACGAGCTCGGTGAGATCCTCGACGACGTGCCCGATCCGTCCCGGCTCGATCCGGCGCAGCAGCTGGTGCCGCGCGAAGTCTTCGAGCCCCTCCCCCTGCAACGCGAGGATCGCATGCGCGATCCCCGGCCCCAGGCACAGTGCCAGGTGGACGGTCTCGACTCCCGATGAAACGACGACGCTGATGCGCGTTCGCACCCGGTTGAGTTCGGAGGCGAAGCCGCGCAGCCATGCGGTGAGCACATCGAGGTCCCGTTTCGCGCCCCCACGGCCCTCGCCCATTCCCGAGGGTGCGGCGCCAGTCCCCGAACCTGCGGCCGCAGTCCCTGCGGTTGCATTGGATCTTTCCGCCTCCGCCGAGGCGGCTCGGGAGTCCCGGTCGACCCGGCGAGGGAGCAGATCGGGCGGCCAAAGACAACGCAGCCGTTCGGGCAGTCTGCTGATCCGGTCGAGGTCGACGACGATCCAACTGTCGATGCCGGCGCCCTCACGTTCGGCGGGGTGAGTGTTCACAGCTGGATCCGCCCGCCCACCGACACGACCTGCAGGTGGAGGTCATACGCCTCGGCGAGCTTCTCCGCCCTCTCGCCCAACTCGTCGATCGATTCTGCGCAAGAGGCCACTCGGTCATCGAGCAGCGCTCCCGCCGGGGAATCCCATCCGTCGATCTGGCGGCAGCTCTGCGCCAGGGAGTGCAGCACCTCCGCTCGCCGCCTCCACTGCTCACGATTGCGCTCCAATTCGTCAGTGATCATGACTCTGCCCTCCCGCCTGCCTGTTCGGCATCCGTGCCCGAATCACTCGACCGTAGGCGGCAGCGGCTCGAGCAGAGAAGCCTCGATTCCAAGGCTGGGGAAGAGGCTTGAGCATCCACAGGGCACAGGCGTCGAAGTCGCCACCGAATCCACAAGGGGCGATGCTCGAGTCTCGTGGTCCCGCCGGCGCCTGGCGATCGGTCGGCGCGGACGGGTGCCGCTCCGATTCGCCGCTCATGAGAAAATGAGGGCATGCCGACTGTTTCCCTTGCCGAAATCTCGCCCGCCATCGCTCTCGGACCGCTTGATGGTCGCTACCGCAAAGACACCGCTGACCTCGTCGATCATCTCTCCGAGGCGGCGCTCAACCGCAACCGCATCATCGTTGAGATCGAATGGTTCATCCATCTCGCACAGAACTCGGTGATCGAGGGCGTTCGCACCCTCACCCCCGATGAGGTCGACGGACTGCGTGCCTTCGCCGCCGACTTCGACGCCGACACCATCGCCACGCTGGCCGCTCATGAAGCCGTCACCGTTCATGACGTCAAGGCCGTCGAATACACAATCAAAGAAGCCCTAGTGACGATCGGCGCCGAGGACCTCGGCGAGCTCGTCCACTTCTGCTGCACGTCCGAAGACATCAACAACCTGTCCTGGGCGCTCGGCATCAAGGGTGCCACCGAACAGGTGTGGCTGCCGAGAGCGAAAGCCCTCATCGACGCTCTCGCCGAGTCCGCCGCGGAACTGGCCGAAGTTCCGATGCTCGCCCACACCCACGGTCAGCCGGCCACTCCGACGACGATGGGCAAGGAGCTCGCGGTCTTCATCCACCGCCTGCGTCGTCAGTACGAACGCATCGCCGCCACAGAGTTCCTCGGCAAGATCAACGGCGCCACGGGCACCTATTCGGCCCATCTGGCCGCTGTGCCGGGAGCGGATTGGCCGCAGATCGCCCGCACCTTCGTCGAAGACCGTCTCGGGCTGACCTTCAACTCGCTGACCACGCAGATCGAGTCCCACGACTGGAACTCCGAGCTGTTCGCCGATATCGCTCGGTTCAACCGGATCGCACACAACCTGGCCACCGATTTGTGGACCTACATCTCGATGAACTACTTCAAACAGATCCCCGTCGCCGGTGCGACCGGTTCGTCGACGATGCCGCACAAGGTCAACCCGATCCGCTTCGAGAACGCCGAAGCGAACCTCGAACTCTCCTGCGCCCTGCTCGATTCCCTCGGCTCGACGCTGATCACCTCGCGGATGCAGCGCGACCTCACCGACTCGACCTCGCAGCGCAATATCGGCGTCGCTTACGGCCACTCGGTCCTCGCGCTCAACAACCTGGTCAAGGGCCTCGGTGCGCTCGCCATCAACGAGGAGGCTCTGGCCGCCGACCTCGACGGCAACTGGGAGGTCCTCGGTGAAGCCGTCCAGTCGGTCATGCGTGCCGCCGGACTGCAGGGCGTGCCGGGAATGGACAACCCGTACGAAACGCTCAAGGAACTCACTCGCGGCAAGCGCATCAACCAAGCTGATCTGCAGACGTTCGTCGACGGTCTCGGACTGCCCGAGGAGCGTGCCGAACTGCTCAAGGCCCTCACGCCCGCCACCTACACCGGTGTCGCGGCTCAGCTCGCCGAGTCCGAGGTCTCGGACTGGAAGGCCTTCAGCGAAGGCTGATCTCAGGGCCTGACAACGCCTCGAGGCCGGTCTCCGAATTCGGAGACCGGCCTCGATGTGCATTTCCCTGGTCGGCCGACGCCGCCCTGACTCAGGCTTGGCGGGTCGCAGCCACATGACTCACGGTTCGCAGCCGCCCTCGCGAGTCAGCCTCGAGAGTCAGACGGAGGGGATGTCGAAGGTCGTCGTGAACTCCGGGACCTTCTCGTCGGTTCCCAGCACCTTGCCGGGTCCGCGTTCATAGCGGATCGTGTAGGCGTCCTGCTTCTCGTTCGGAACATAGGCGAGCCAGCCCTGGTGGGTTCCGCCGTCTCGGCGTCTGACGTCTTCGAAGGGCTCGTAGCCAGCAGCTCGCATTTCGGCTTCGAGGCCGTCGGTCTGGTCGTATCGGTAGTCCGCCCCGCCGTCTTCGGAGATCTTGAATGCTCCGGACTGGATGAGTCCGCTGTATTTCTGCCCTGGGGTGATCTTGACTTCGAGGAGGACTACTTCGCCCCCGAGTTCGATCGCCGATGCCCTCTTGGACGACTCGAAGTTCCGCACCGCAGAGAGCACCTCGATCTTGTCCTGCATCTCCGGATCCTCGAAGCTTTCGCCGATGCTGACCTGCCCCTGGCTGCCGGACGACGCTCCCGAGTCCGAACCGGCGGACCCGTCAGAAGACGAGGCCGACGAGGAGCCCGAGGTCGACTGATCGGAACTCGCGTCCTGACCGCCGGTCTGGTCCTGTCCGGCCTGTTCCTGGCCGTTCTGGTCGGCACTCGACTCCTGACCGTTCTGGTCGCCCTGACCCTGAGCGTTCTGATCCTGGCCGTTCTGATCCTGGTCGCCCTGATCCTGAGCGTCGGCATTCGACTGCTCTCCGGTCTGGCCCTGTTCGGGCTGGACGGCCTGGCTGATGAGCGAGCAGCCCGAGAAGGCGAGTGTGCAGCTGAGCAGGGCCGCAGCGGTGAAGGTGGCACGCTTCATGCGTTTCATGATGACTCCTTAATCGGTCTCTCACACCCGGGAGTCGTTCGCCCGAATGCGTGTTCTGAAACCAACCTATGAGTTCATCGAGCGCGAGATGTGCGCAGAGTGTGGCAGAACGGCAACGTCTGTCACCGATCCGCCGCAGCCCCCGAAGAGTCTCACTCCGCGAGGCGTCGGTGTGCCGCTTTGAGCGGGTCGCGCGAATTCCCCGGCCACGCGCTCAAGCAGGGACGAGATGCTTGTCCGCGTCCACCTCGGCGAGGGTCTTCTTGCCCATGCTGCGAGCGAGGAACAGGGTGGGAACGCCAGCGACGACGATGACGACGGTGGCGTAGATCGCCGGCGCCAGGTTGATGCCCGTCGACGACATGAGTGCCGTGGCGATGAGCGGCGAGAGACCGCCGAAGAGGACGGTGGCGACGTTGTAGCCGATCGCCATGCCGGAGAAACGGCTCGTGCCGGTGAACTGCTCGGGCACCATAGCGGCGGCCACCGCGCTCCACCCGGCGGCGGGAATTGCGAGGAACGCAACACCGAAGACCGCCCCACTCGAGGAGCTGCCGCCCAGCAGAGCGTATGCGGGAATGATCGTGAACACGAAGACAGCCATGAGAACGGCCAGGGCGGGTTTGCGCCCGAACCTGTCGGAGGCCAGGCCGAAGAACGGAGTGACGACGATGGCGACGACGGCCGCGACCGTGCCCAGGGCCAGGGAGCCGGAGTTCGGAACCTTCGCCACCTCTTCGATGTACGTGGGCACATAGGTGATGTTGAGGAAGTAGCTGACCGAGCCGATCGAGGAGATGAGGAAGGCCACGAGGATCGCCCGCGGCTGTTCGAGGATCGCAGTGATGAGCGGGGAGCGCTCGAGGGCCGTGTCCTTCGTGCCCTTCTTCTCCTTCTCTGCCTGCTGCAGCCGTTTGAAGGTCTCGGTCTCCTCCATCATCGACCGCAGCGGAACCATGAGGATGGCGAGCACAGCACCGAGGACGAACAGCAGCCGCCAACCCCAGGAGTCCATTGCCTCGGGGCTGAGCGTATTCGCCAGCAGCGCACCGGACCCCACCGCCAAGAGGGCGCCGACCTCGCTGTTGGCCGCAGCCCAGCTGGCCGCCAATCCGCGCTTTCCCGGTCCCGCCGATTCCATGAGGAAGACCATGATTCCCGTGTATTCCGCGCCGACGGAGAATCCGGACAGGCAGCGCAGGGCGACCATGAGCACGCCTGCCCAGATGCCGATCGTGTCGTAGTTCGGGATCACCGCGATCCCGAGCATGGAGATCGCCATGAGGACCGCGGAGATGATGAGCGTCGATCGTCGCCCGATCCGATCACCGAGGTGGCCGAAGACCATCGCGCCCAAGGGCCGGAAGAGGAATCCCGCCGCGCCGACCCCGAGGGTCAGCAGCAGGGAATCCGTCTGATCGCCGAAGAACTCCTTGGTCAGGGTCGTGGCGACATAGAAGAAGATCGAGAAGTCGTACCATTCGACGACGGTGCCGAATGCGGCGACGAACATCGACCTGCGCCGGCCTCTCTCCCGCTCGCGGCTGGTCGCCTGAGTGGGTGATGCGGGATGGTTCCGATCCGACGCGGTCATTCCCCGAGCGTACCAGCACGCTCGGACATGGGAACCCGCAAAGGACTTCGGCGAAATACTGCCGAGGATTACGGCGGGGACGGGCCGGAGGCTGCAGCGGGAGGGCGCCGAACACGCCGGCACGGAGGGCAACGACCAAAATTATATTACCGACTAGTAGCATCCTGGCGTCGTGGTGATTACGCTGAAGGATATGGACTCACTTCTCAAACAGGACGTACGCATCCCGGTGCCGAGCCGGTACGGATCCAACGACCTCGAGGGACATCTCTTCCTCCCCACGGCCGACCCCCGTGCGGTGCTGACGATCCACCCGGCGACCGCGACTCCGGAACGCTTCTACTTCTCCTTCGCCGAGGCGGCCACCGCGAGAGGGTTCGCCGTGATCACCTACGGCTTCCGCGGCGTCGGCGATCGAACGGAAGCTCGCGCACATCGGCACATCCGCATGCGCGACTGGATCTCCGAAGATGTGGCGGCAGCGGGCGCCTGGGCGGAGGAGAGATTTACTGATCTGCCGCATACGGCGTTGGGCCACAGCGTCGGCGGGCACGCTCTGCTCCTGGGATACGGCGGTCAGCGCCTGAGTGGAATCGCCACGGTCGCCACAGCGATGGTGGCGGCGCGCCAAATCGCACCCCGCAGCGAGCGATTTCGGGTGGAAGTCGGCCTCGGGGTCTTCGGCAGAGCGATCACTCGGGTGTTCGGGTACATGCCAGGCAGCCGAGTGGGACTCGGTGAGGACATTCCCGCTGCCGCTCTCTACGAGTGGACGAAATGGCTGCGCCGCCCCCACTTCTTCTTCGACGACCCGAGCTTCGATGCCGAGGCACGAGCCTCCCGACTGCGCACACCTGTGCTCGCCATCGGCACCTCAGACGATCCTTGGGCGACGCAGGCGTTCATCGATGCGATCACCGACCGGCTGCGACTGGCCCCGGTGACTCGTCGTACCTTCGCCCCGGAGGAGCTCGGAGTGAAGAGCATCGGACATCACGGCCTCATGCGCAGATCGACCGCCGAGGCCGCCTGGCCGGAGATCCTCGACTGGCTCGACGCGCGAGCAGCCGAAGAATAGGTCACTACCGGAGATTCTCCGCGCCCAGAAGTATCCGATTGCGACCACTTTCCGGTCGCCAGTATCCGTTTGCGACCACTTCTCGGCTGACCGGCCCTCAACTGCGGGCGACGCCGAACACTCTCAGCCGCGGGTGACGTCGACGGACCTCAGCGCCGCGTGACGCCGAACAGCGAGTCGGTGAAGCGATTGCCGAACATGGCCTCCGGATCCAGTCGAGCCCGCAGATCGCAGAAGTCCGCGAATCGCGGATAGAGCTCGTGCAGGTCAGCAGCGGTACGAGTGTGGATCTTGCCCCAGTGCGGTCGGCCGCCGTGCCGGCACAGGATCTCCTCGACGACGCGGAAGTACTCGGCGAAGTCCTCTTTGATGAAGCGGTGGACGGCGATGTACATCGTCTCCCGCCCCGATGCCGTCGACAGCGGCACATCATCGGCGGCGGCGCACCGAACCTCGACGGGGAATGAGATCGCCCACCCCTTGGCCTCGATGACGTCTCTGATCTCCCGAATCGCCTCGGACCCGGAGTCGAAGGGCAGCGCGTATTCCATCTCGTTGAACCGCACCCGCCGTGGGGTGACGAACACATCGTGACCCGGCGCCCGGTACGTCCGGTCTGCCACGACGGACTGAGCGATCCGATTGATCGAGGGCACCACGGCCGGGACCTTGGCACCGAGCTCGACGGCCAGCCGCAGCGCCCCGTTCTCCACCACCTCTTTGTCGAGGAGGTTGAGCCACCGGTTGCGCCCCCCCGCCTCGGCGAGGTGACCCGGCCCGGCCTGCCCAGGCTCGACCCGGGTGTTCGTCTTCGTCAGCACCGAATCGGTGTGCGGGAACCAGTAGAACTCGAAATGGTCTGCCCCGCGCATCCGCTCGGTGAGCCCATCGAGGAGCTCGTCGAATCCGGCGACCTTCTCCTCGGCGATGAGGTCGAAGGCAGGCACGCACTGGAGTTCGACCTCGGTGATGACTCCGAGGACGCCGAGGCTGACCCGTGCGAGGTCGAAGATCTCCGGTTCCGCCTCGGCCGACAGCTCCCGTACTTCGCCGTCGGGGCCCATGAGGCTCAGTCCGGTGACGGTCCCGGCGAACCCGGTGAACCCGATCCCGGTGCCGTGTGTGCTCGTCGAGATCGCACCGGCAAGGGCTTGCGGATTGACGTCACCCTGGTTCTCCAGGGCCAGGCCGAAGGGTGCGAGGAGGGCGGGAATGTCCCGCAGTCGGGTGCCGGCGTGGAAGCGGACCCGGTCGGCCGCCTCGTCGACGGCGACGATCCCCGACAGTCCGTCGAGGCTGACCATGACGTCATCGCCGGCGGCCACGGGAGTGAACGAATGCCCGGCCCCGACGACCCGCAGACGGTCCCCGGCCGCTGCAGCGGCCGTGACGATTCCCGATAGCTCTTCCGCCGAGGCGGGGCTCGAGAATGTGTGCGGATGTGCGTGGACGTGCCCGGCCCAGTTCCGGAACGCTCGTCGCTGCGCGGTCCGAGCGCGCGCTTGAGTGCTTCGGCCTCTGTTCATCGTGCTCACAGCACCAGTCCCTCTCCCCTGTATGTCGACCAGGTGTCGATGATCGTCGATCCCGAGACGACGAGGAATTCGTTGAAATGTTCGGCCAGTTCGCCTGCTTTCGCATGCCTGAACCACACGAGATCCCCGATGCGCAGCGATTCCGTGCCGGGCCCGGTCAGCGGAGTCTGCACCTCGCCGGGACCCTCGAGACCGGAGTACTCGAGGCCCGGCGGCCAGGCGATGGTCGGCAGCCGGTCGGAACCAGGAACCCCCGACGCGATGAATCCGCCTTTGAAGACCGTCACCCAGCCAGGGCCGGGTCTGCGCACGACGGGCGTGACGAAGTACGCGGCCGGCCGATGCCGAAAGTGCGTATAGCCGTCGAAGAGTCCCGGGGAGAAGAGGCCGGATCCGGCGGCGAGTTCGGTCAGAGTGCCCTCGACGGAGCTGGATTCGAACGAACCGGTCCCGCCGCCGTTGACGAATTCGAGGTCGGCAACCTCGCGGACTGCGGCGATGACGGCTGCTCGCCGTTCGGCGAGTTCGGTGATCGAGGCCTTCTGCATGGCGCGCACGATCGCCTGCCGCGCCGAGCGTCCGGCATCGGCGGTGCCGGCGATCTGCCCCTCGTAGAACATCATCCCGACGAGGTCGAAACCGGGCCGCGCCGCGACCTGCCGGGCAAGCGCGATGGCCGCTCGCCCGTCACGGATCGGCGAGCGCCTGGCCCCGATATGGACGCGGTCGCCCAACCAGGATTCGGCCGGTCGATAGGAGGAGTCGACGTCGATGCACACCCGCACCGAGGCGGCTCCCGCCTCGGTGAGGTTCTCTCGGACGTCGTCGATGATGTCGAGGTGGTCCACGGAATCGATCATCAGGGTGATGTTCGTGCACGCTCCCGACTCGGCGAACATCCGACTCAGGGAAGCTCGGTCGAGGCTGGGATAGCCGATCACGATATCGCGGATGCCGCGGACGTGGAGGAACAGCGCCTCGGGGACGGAATAGGCGAGCACCCCGGAAAATGCGGGATGGGCGAGCGCCCGGTCGATGGCGGCGGGCACGCGCAGGGACTTCGTGGCCAGGCGGATCGGCAGTCCGCGAGCCCGTTCGGCAAGGGCGTCGAGGTTCGCGTCGAAGGCGTCGAGATCGAGGACGGCGGTGGGTGCGCCGGTCCCCTTCAGCGCCCTCCGCAGATCACTCGAAACCATATTCGGTAGTCTAGCCTGCGATGACCTACGTCACAGAAAGAGGAAGCCGATGAGTACAAAGACCACCGCACGCACCTCCGAAGCAGACGCTGCCGGGACCCCTTCCGCGCATGTCACCGCGGCGCTGCGGGACTTCCTCGACACCGATCCGTACGCTGACGCCTCCGGCTCGGGCGAGGTGGTGCGCGGAGTCGAGCCGTTCACCGGCCAGGAGGTCGACAGGTTCGCCCGGAACACTCCCGAAGATATCGAGGCTGCCTACGCCACCGCGCGCATTGCCGGCGAAGCATGGGCCGCTCAGTCGGTCGAGCACCGAGCGAAGGTGCTCACCCGACTGCATTCCGCACTGGTCCGCAATGAGGATCTGCTCCTCGACATCATCCAGTACGAGACCGGCAAGGCCCGCATCCACGCCTATGACGAGATCCTCGATACCTTCAATGTGCTCCGCCACTACGGGGTGATGGCCGCCCGCTATCTGCGCCCCGAACGACGGCGCGGAGCCATCCCCGTGCTCACCCGCACCGAGGTCACCCGCACCCCACTGGGCGTGATCGGCTTCATCACACCATGGAACTACCCGCTGACCCTGGGGGCGACCGACCTGTTCGCCGCCCTGACCGCCGGCAATGCCGTCGTCCACAAACCCGACTCGACGACGACGCTGACCTCGGTGTTCATGCGCAGGCTGGCGATCGCCGCCGGCCTGCCCGCCGAGGTCTGGCAGCTCGTGCCCGGGCCCTCCGCCGAGGTCGGACCCGCGCTCATGGCCGGCGCCGACGGAATCTCGTTCACCGGGTCGACGGCCGCTGGGCGGTCGATCGCCGCCGAGGCGGGTCAGCGTCTGCTCCCCGCCGCACTCGAGCTCGGAGGCAAGAATCCCCTGATCGTGGCCGCCGATGCGGATCTGGAGAAGGCCGTCGAGGGTGCTGTGCGCGGATCGTTCTCGTCGGCCGGGCAGCTGTGCATCTCCATCGAGCGCATCTACGTCCACGAGGACCTCTATGAGACCTTCTGCGCCCATTTCGCCGAGGCGGCCCGTGCCTACCGTCTCAGCGCCGCGTTCGAGTACGGCCCGGACATGGGCACCTTGGCGGGACCGAAGCAGCTCGAGACGATCACCAACCATGTCGAGCAGGCGCGCAGCGCCGGTGCCACGGTTCTCGCCGGAGGACACCCGGTGCCCGATCTCGGCCCCTACTTCTACGCCCCGACCGTGCTCACGGATGTTCCTCCTGAGGCGGAGCTGCATCGCGAGGAGACCTTCGGTCCCGTCGTCTCCGTCTATTCGGTGCCGTCGGATGCCGCGGCGATCGCTGCGGCCAATGACAGCGACTACGGACTCTCGGCATCGGTGTACTCACGCTCCCACGGGCGTGAGATCGCGCGGCAGGTCGAGGCCGGAATGGTCAACATCAACGAGGTCTACCCGGCCAGCTGGGGATCCATCGACGCACCAGCCGGCGGAGTCAAGGCCTCGGGAATGGGCCACCGGCACGGCCCTGAGGGCCTCTTTCAGTTCATGCACTCGCACACGATCGCGCAGCAGCGCCTCCACCCGATCGCACCGGCCGGCCCCCTCGACCAGGCGAAGTTCGCGAAGGCCATGACCGGGGCGCTGCAGGCCATGCGGTCCCTGCGCATGAAGTAGACCGGCGAATATAGGTGGGGGTCAGTTGACGTTGTCGAAGAATTCGTGCGCCACCGGCACGGCCGCCTCGGCGCCGAATCCGCCGTCTTCGACGAGCACGGCCACGGCCAGGTCGCCCTGGAATCCGGCGAACCACGAATGGGTGCGCGGCGGGGAGTCATTGCCGTATTCGGCTGTTCCGGTTTTGCCGTGGACGGGATCGCCGGGAACGTCCTTGAGATCGGTGGCGGTGCCCTCGGTGACGACCGCTCGCATCATCTTCGAGATCTCCTTCGCCGCTTGGCCATCAAGGGCCGGAGGATCGTCAGCCCCTTCCGCACCCGACTCGTCGACGCCGGCATCGTCGA
Organism: Brevibacterium sp. OS20; assembly: GCF_056837565.1. NCBI lineage: Bacteria > Bacillati > Actinomycetota > Actinomycetes > Micrococcales > Brevibacteriaceae > Brevibacterium > Brevibacterium sp. OS20. Next base: position 3,865,299 of record NZ_CM166367.1, read on the forward strand.
GGGCATCACCGAGCACGAGCTGCGGGTCCACGGTCTCCCCGGCCTGCACCGAGGCGGCCATCGTCGCCACGGACAGCGGGCTCGCCTGCACCTTGCCCTGACCGATCATCTGCGCAGCATGCGTGACCTCGTCGTCGTCGGCCGGCACCGAGGCGGTCTTCGCTCCGATGCCCAATGTCGCAGCCGTCATGCCCAGCTGCTCGGCTGCTGCGGTCAGGTCGTCGCCGGTGACCTCGTCCCCGGAGGAGACGAAAGCGGTGTTGCACGAGTGTGCGAAGTCGCTGGCGAAGCTGACGTCGCCGAGCACTTCATCTTCGGCGTTCTTGAACCTCTTGCCACCGACCGTCGCTGTCTGCGGGCAGTCGATCGTGTCGTCCGGCTTCACTCCGGATTCGAGGAGCGCGAGGCCCGAAGCGATCTTGAACACCGAGCCGGGAGCGTACTGGCCGCTCAGCGCTCGGTCCCAGGCCGCTCCTTCCGGGTCGTGGTTGGCCACGGCGAGGACGTGACCGTCGCTCGGTCGGATGGCGACGAGAGCTGTCGGTTTCCTGCCGGTCGCAGCCGCCTTGTCCGCGGCTTCTTGGATCCGCACATCGAGGGTGGTCTCGAGATTCTCGCCGTCTTCGGCTGTGAAGGCATGGAGACTCGTCAGCTTCGTCGTTCCGCCCGTGTCATCGCTCGCATCGCCTTTCGCGAAGACTTCGACGCCGCCGGGTCCGCTCAGCCGATTGTTGAATGTCTTCTGCAGACCCGTGCGGCCGATGATCTCGCCGGGGATGATCGTGGCCTGGGATTTCTCGATGTCGTCGGCGCTGGCCTGCCCCACGGAACCGAGGGTGGCCTGGGCGAACCCGCGGGACCGGGTCAGGGTCTGGGTATCCTCGGTGAACAGCACTCCCGGCAGATCGTGGATGGCGTCCTTGACCGACTTGTAGTCGCCTTCGCGCAGCGTCACGACGGGGACGAGCTGGTTGCCTTCGGCGTCATCGACGGACTTCTCGAGATCATCGGCGTCGAGGTCGAGGGAGTCGACACCGTCGTTGAGTCCGCTGACGAGTCGGCCGATGGTGTCGGGTTCGAGTCGATTCGGGTGGACGCCGATGTCGACGACCTTCTCCTCCTCCATGAGCACTTCATCATCGGCACCGAGGATGTTCCCCCTCCTTCCCTGGTTCGCGCGCAGTTCGAAGCGACCGCCCTTGCCGAGCTTCGGGTGGATGGCCTTCTCCGTGAGATCCGCCCACCAGAAGAGCCCGTTCTTCTCCAGGGGCAGCTGCGAACTGTACTCCCAGGACTCTCCGTCGTTGTTCGCCCACGTCCAATCGAGTGTGGCCAGGGTCCGACCGTCGGCCTCGGTGATGTCGTCGACGGTGACCGACCGCAGGTCGACCTTCGTGCCCAATGCCTTCGTGACGCGGTCGAACAGGCCCTGGGCGAGGTCCTTCTCATGCCAGATGTCCGAGCTCAGCTGCTCTTCGGCGAGGTCGTGGGCGGCCGCCTCGGCGGCGGAGGACTTCGTCATCGGCAGCCGGAAGAGAGCGAAGACTCCGGCTCCGGCGAGCAGCACGAGGACGAAGGCGACGGCCAGCCAGACCCGGGACTTCTTCGACATGGAACCATCCTCTACCGGGGTTCGCCCGATGTCCATTGCCCTGCGGCGAGACCGGCGCAACGTCGGCCCCACGACCGATTGTTGGGGCGATCCACGGCGGTTTCGGCGTTCAGAACGCCGTGGATCGACCCAACAGTGCTTGCGGCGTCGGTCACGGGCGCGGTGACAGAGCGATCAGCTCGCGGCGTCGGTTACGGTCGGCTGCTCGCGCACGTAATCCGCGGTCAGCCTGCGTCGGGGACGACGGTGTATTCGAGGACGGGACGACCGGCCGAACCGTATCGGGGACGGCGTTCGAGCATGCCGGCGTCGGCCATGGATTCGAGGTAGCGGCGAGCGGTGACTCGGGAGACCCCGAGCCCTTCGGCCAGCTCTGCTGCGGACTGGCCGGGATTCTCATCGAGCAGGCTCTTCACCTCGGCTTGGACCGCATCGGGCACTCCCTTCGCGGTCGCCGCCACGGTGTGCGTGCGCAGGGCCGAGATCGCTTTGTCGACCTCGGTCTGGGTGACCTCGCCGTCGTTCGAATCCCCGCCGAGGCGGTTGCGGAAGGACGAATACGCCTCGAGTTTGGATTTGAAGACGGGGAAGGTGAAGGGCTTGATGATGTACTGGGCGACGCCGTAGGACAGAGCCTCCTGCACGATCTGCATATCCCTGGCAGCGGTGACCGCGATGATGTCGACGTCGACGCGTTGGCCGCGGATAGCGCGGCAGACCTGCAGCCCGTGCCCGTCGGGCAGGTTCATATCGAGGAGGACGAGATGGACGCCGGAGGGATCGAGGCCGTAGATCTGGCCTGTGAGAGCAGCCATCGCCTGAGTGGCATTCTTCGCCACTCCGGCGACGTGATAGCCGTCGATGCGGTCGATGTACTTCGCGTGAGCACGGGCGGCGACCACCTCATCCTCGACGACGAGCACACCGATGCTCGATTCAGGCGCAGTTGTGTCCGACATGCCGCCAGTCTATCTTCACCCGTTTGACAGCGTCCCGGATCGTGTTGCAGTCCCGTCACATCCGGTTCCGGTCCACCTGGGCGGTGCCGGCATCACCGGCGATCACCCGCCCCTATCCGCCCCGCCCCTATCCGACCTGCCCGTCGCCGGACTGTCCGGAACCCGACCTGCCTGCCGCGGTCTGACCCGCCCCGATCTGACCCACATTCCCCGGGTCGGGCAGCCACACCGTGAGCACTGCGCCCTTGAATCGGTCGCAGTCCTCCCCGTGGCCCTGCACGTCGACGGCTCCCCCGAGGCGGCGGATCGCCTGCACGACCAGGGACAGCCCGACCCCGCGGGTGCCCGTCTGCTGGCGACCCTGTCCCTGGTCGGTCTCGACGCCATCGTGCTTCGTCGACCAGCCGCGCTCGAAGATCGCGTCGAGGTATTCCTCGTCGATTCCCGGGCCGTCATCGCTGACCTCGATCGTGAATCCGCCGGGACCGCCGGAGCCGGAGAGTTCGACATGGACTCTCTTGTCCTCGGGCAGTACGTCCTGCCTGCTCAGGGCGTCGAAGGCATTGTCGACGAGGTTGCCGAGGATCGTTGCGAGGTCGCGATCGTCCCCGCCGAGGTTGCCCGTGAGGTCCGCGGTGTCCACCGTCATCTCGATGCCCGCCTCGGCGGCTTGGGCGATCTTCGACAGCAGCAGCGCCGAGAGGACAGGATGGTCGAAGGTCATCGACCCGTCACCGTTGACCCGGTTGAGATCGTCGATGTCCTTGGCCGCGAAGTCGATGGCCTCATCGACGTGCCCGGTCTCGAGCAGGGACACGACCATGTGCAGCCGGTTCGCGTATTCATGGGTCTGCGCGCGAAGGGAATCGGAGAAGGAGCGCACGGAGACGAGTTCGCCGGAGAGCTCGGCCAGCTCCGTGTGATCGCGCATGGTCACGACCCACGTGTCGCTGGCCGCCTCGGTGGGCTGCTGATTGACGACGAGGACACGGTCGTCGGTGTAGTGGATCTCGTCACGAGCCCACCGTCCGGAAGCGAGCAGATCGTGCAGCGCCTCGGGCAGGTCGAGTTCGCGCAGCGGCATCTCCTCCGCCGAGGTGGGGCCCGAGTCCGCATCGTCGCCGGCGGGCGGCATGCCCAGCAGTTCCCGGGCCTCGGTGTTGATGAGCACGATCCCGCGGGCTCGATCGACGAGCAGCAGTCCTTCGGAGACGGCCGTGAGCACGGAGGAGTAGAAGTCGAGCATGCTGCGCAGCTCGTCGGCACCGTAGTCACCGGTGACCCTGCGCAGTCCCCGCGATGTCACCCAGGACGAACCGATGCCGAGGACGAGGGTGAGGACGGCGATGCCGATGAGCCATTTGCCCTGCGCCAGGAAGCCTTCGCGGACCGAATCTGCGGAGCTGCCGACGATGACGGCGCCGACCACGGTGTCCGATCTCAGTCCGTCGACGCCGACGTGCTCGGCGTAGACGGGGGTGACGACGTACATGGTGCCGTCGGCCGGGCCGCCGTCGTTGATGAAGCGCACGGTCGACCTGCCATTCTGCAGGGCCTGTCCGTCGACGGCCTGGGCCAGCTGGTCGATGGAGTCCTCGGGGATCTTCCCGGAATCCGCCGAGGCGGTCTTCGCTTCCAGCGCCTGCTGGCGTCCGGGTGAGCCCAGGGTCGGCGGCGTGAGGAGGAAGTCGATGGGTACGACCGCGGCGATGTCGAAGCCGTATTGGCTGATGACGTTGTCCAGCAGCGTCTGAACGTCGTCGCGGGATTCGGAATCGAGGTAGTCGTCCTGGCCGACGTCACCGGTTCCGACGAGGCCCAGTGACATCGAGATGTTGTCCGCGGCCGACCGCAGCAGGTCCTGTTCGCGCTTCGTGTTGAGTTGGGAGAGCTGAAGGTAGAGCAGACTCGTCGTGAGCACCATGATGCCCACGAGCATGATCGAGTTCGCGAACATGATCCGCCCGGCCGCGGAGAGGCGGACCCACCGACTCAGGCGACCCACCGGTCCGGCGGGCCCCTTCGACAGCACGGTGCGCTTCTTCTTCGGCATGGAATCCATTGTGCCACCCGCCCAGCCGCCGTCTGCCTGATCGGGCCGGCAGCTCATTCGGCGGGTTCAGAGGGCCGGCTGGGTCAGTCCGCCTAGTCAGTCAGCCGCGCCATTCCGGCCGGTCAGCCTGCCGGGTTCAGAGGGCCAGACTGATGGGCCCGGCGGGAACCGCGGAGCACACGAGCACCTCGTCGCTCTCGACGCGGGCGGCGGGTTCGATCGGATAGAGCACGGACCCGGCGGCCAGGGACACCGAACAGGTTCCGCAGGATCCGCCTCGGCAGGAGCTCGGCGAGCGGAATCCGCGCGCTTCCAAGGATTCGAGCAGGGTGCCTTCCTGCGGCTGCCAGACGAAGCTCGTGCCCGATTCCTCCAGTGTCACCTCGGCGGGCGAGCATGCGGCGATAGCCTCGCTCATTCCCGTGTTCGGAGAGGCGAAGGTCTCCTGGTGGACGGCGGGAACGCCGGCCTCGTCAGCAGCGGCGAGTACGGCCGCCGTGAAGTCGCGGGGTCCGCAGACCATGACGTTGTCACAGCCGGCCACCCAATCCACGAGCTCCCGGTGGCCGGGTCGACCGGCCGTCGCGGTGTCGCGGTGATGGGTCTCAACGGGCACGGCACCCGAGTGGGCACGGTCCTGCAGCCGGTTCCACAGGCAGGCGGTGCGGTGATCGCGGTCGACGTGGACGAGGCGGATCCGGTCGGTGGCGGGAAGGTCGGCCAGGCCATCGCTGCGCAGCAGTCCGAGGCTCGGGGTGATGCCGATTCCCGCGGTGATCAGAGCCGTTGTGCCGCCGAAGACGCGGGAGGCGGTCATGGTTCCGTGCGGGCCGGAGGTGAGGATCCGCTGCCCCTCGTCCAGCGACGCCACGGCGCGGGAGCCCTTGCCTTGGGTGCGCACGGCGATGCGGACGATGTCGCCGTCGACGTCGGTGATCGTATAGGTTCGCCAGAACGGTGCGCCGAGGTCGAGATGGACGCGCAGGTTCGTGCCCGGCTCGTCGAATTCGCGGATCCAGCCGAGGTCGTCGCGCAGGGCCACCTCGACGATGTCGTTGCAGATCTGCCGGCGGCCGACGACGGTCATGAACCGCGGAGTTCGTGCGACCTTGACCAGTTCCCGCGGGGCCGGGCCTTCGACCGTGATCTCGTCGCCGGCCGCGACATCGCCGGTCTCGAGGATCTGCCCGTAGATTCCGCAGTGCAGATGCCCGCAGGCGGAGTTGAGCAGACGTGGGACGTTGACGTCGACCTCGGTGGTCGTCGGGTTGACGGTCGTCGCCGGGCAGCGTTCGATCGTCGAACGGATCGCCAGGCGCACGCCGCCGAGGCGGATGATCGAACCGATGAGCGCGAACTCCTCGAACGGGGCGAGTCCGTCGACGAGGATGTTGCCGCGGAACCGCAGCGGGTCGAGCTCGGCTGTGGGAGTGACCGGGTCGTCCGTGTCCGCCGGGTCGACCGCCGTACGACCGGCAGCTTCCGCGCTCAACCCGAGGGCCGCGCGGCCCTCGTCGGTATCGGCGATCGCGGCGACCGTGGCGGGGTTGATGAGCGAGATTCCCGAGCGCTGCGAGTCGAACATCCCCTGATCGGCGACGGCCAGGCAGCGCGGGAATGTACCCTGAGGGGGTATCCGCTCGGAGAGGAACATCGCCGAGGCGGCCCTGCCCTCTTCGTCATCAGTGGAGAAAGTCGTCGACTCCCCCGTCGGGGCCGTGAGGGTCACGGTCGCGGAAATATCGTCGACCGCCTCGGCGGGGGCGCTCCGGCCATCCGGATCAGGTCCGGGCGCGGATTCGGCGCCGACCGCCTCGGGGAGGGTCGTTGCGACCTGCCATTTCTGCAGGTCGGTGTCGTTCTTGAGCACGGTGAAGGCGGAGTACGAGTGCCAGGCGTCGGCGGGGACGTCGAGGCTGCCATTAGTGAACGCCGCGATCCGGTCGCCGCGGATTCCGCGGTCCTTGACCACTCGGGCCTCGGTGAGCTCCTCGGCGGGGAATCCCTTGACCGGGAACCGGAACAGTCTGGCAGCACGCATGATTCGATTGTAGGAGCCGGAGAACACGTCAGGGTCAGGGTGAGAGCAAACGCACAGCCGCCTCGGCGAGGATCGACCTTGATTTATACCCTATAGGGGTATACGGTGTGAATATGACTGAGCAACATGGATACACCCCGCAGAAGGACGCTCTCGCGCGGAGGATGAAGCGGATCGAAGGTCAGGTCCGCGGAATCGGGAAGATGATCGATGAGGACAAGTACTGCATCGACATCCTCACCCAGGTCTCCGCCGCGACAGCCGCGCTGCACGCGGTCTCCATCAACCTCCTCGAAGAGCACATAGCTCACTGCGTGGTCGACGCCGCCTCATCGGGCGACGACGAAGAAGCGCGGAAGAAGGTCGAGGAGGCATCAGCCGCCATCTCCCGACTCATCAAGAGCTGAGCGGAGGGCCGCGTCCGCCCGATCGGGGTGCGACGACGCCTGAGGCTCTGACATCGGGAAGCACTCACAGCTGATAGGAGAGCACAATGACGACCACCACCATCACCGTTTCGGGAATGACCTGCGGACACTGCGAAGCCGCTGTCAAGGAAGAGCTCGGCGCACTTGCGGGCGTCTCGGACGTCGCGGTTGACCTCAACGCCGGGGGCGATTCCCCGGTCACGATCACCTCGTCGGACGCACTCGACGATGCGGCGATCCGTGCCGCCGTCGATGAGGCCGGCTACGAGGTGAAGTGATGCCTCGCGAGCTCGAGCTCGACATCACGGGCATGACCTGCGCGTCGTGCTCGGCGCGGATCGAGAAGAAGCTCACCCGCCTCGACGGGGTCACGGCGGAGGTCAACCTGCCGCTGGAGACCGCGCATGTGGTCGTCGATTCCGAACTCAGCGACGACGACATCACCGCCGCCGTCGAGAAGGCCGGCTACGGTGCCACGGTGCGCAGCCCCGGCGCAGGCAGTGCCGGTCCGGAGATCGTCGACTACGATCCCCGCCACCTGCGACCGCGCTTCGCAGGCGCCCTCATCCTGGCCGTGCCGATCGTCGCGATCTCGATGGTCATGAGCTGGCACTTCACCGGGTGGCACTGGATCGTCGCGATCCTCGCCCTGCCGGTCGTCACCTGGGGTGCGTGGCCGTTCCACTCGGCGGCGTACAAGGCTGCCCGCGGTGGATCGACGACCATGGATACCCTGGTCAGCGTCGGCATCACCGTCGCGAGCCTCTACTCGTACTTCACGCTGGGCCGGGCCGTCGCCGACGGTCACGGCTGGGCGATCCCCGCCGAGTACCACGTGTGGTTCGAGGCGGCCGCGGCGATCACGGTGTTCCTGCTCATCGGCAAGCTCACCGAAGACCGGGCGAAGAACCGGGCGACGGCCGCGCTCAAGGCGCTGCTCGACCTCGGCGCGAAGTCCGCGACCGTGCTGCGGGAGGGTGCCGCCGCGAACAGTGGGGCCGCTTCGGGCGGGGCTGCTGCGAATGGCGGCCGTGTCGAAGTGCAGGTGCCGATCGACGAGCTGACCGTCGACGATGTCTTCCTCGTCCGTCCCGGCGAGAAGATCGCCACCGACGGCGAGGTGCTGACCGGTCATTCGGCCATCGACGAGGCGATGCTCACCGGCGAATCCGTGCCGGTCGAGGTCGGCCCCGGAGATTCCGTCACCGGAGCCACGATCAACACCTCCGGTGTGCTCGAGGTCCGCGCCACCCGAGTGGGTGCGGACACGACGCTGGCGGCCATGGCCGATCTCGTCTCCCGTGCGCAGAACGGCAAACCTGCCGTGCAGCGGCTGGCCGATCGGATCTCGGCGGTGTTCGTGCCGATCGTCTTCGGCATCGCCCTTCTCACCCTGCTCATCTGGGGCTTCGTCACCGGTGAGTGGGCGGCGGGGCTGCATGCGGCGCTCACCGTGCTCATCATCGCCTGCCCCTGTGCCCTGGGTCTGGCCACACCGACGGCTCTCGCAGTCTCGTCGGGGCGCGGATCTCAGCTGGGCATCCTCGTCTCCGGGCCCGAGGCGCTGGAGTCGACGCGGTCGATCGATACGGTCGTCCTCGACAAGACCGGCACCCTGACCACCGGCGTGATGCGCCTGACCGGAACCGAGCTCTCGCCCGCGGACTTCGATGTCCTGTCCCGCTTGGAATCGCGCAGCGAACATCCGATCGCCCGCGCCATCGTCGACGCCGCGCCCGAGATCGTTGGGACGGGTTCAGCGGGAGCCGCCGCGACCGAGTCTGTCTCGACCGGAACTGTCCCAACTGAGCCGAGCTCGATGGGATCGGCCGAGGATTCGGCCAGGGCCGCCTCGGCGAGGTCGGTCGAAACCGCGACCGGGTCATCGGTCACGGATTTCGAGAACATCGCCGGCGGCGGACTGCGGGCCACGATCGACGGCGCCGAGGTGCTCGCCGGTCGCCCTGATCTGCTCCGGGAACGCGGAATCGCGGTCGACTACCCGACCGATTCGATTCCGCGTGGGGCCACGATCGTCGCACTGGCGATCGACGGTCAGTTCCGCGGGTTGAGCTTCGTCTCCGATGAAGCCAAACCGACGGCCAAGGCGGCGATCGACGAACTGCATTCGCTGGGACTGAGCACCGTGCTGCTGACCGGGGACAATGCCCAAGCCGCCGAGGTGGTCGCCGAGGCTCTCGGGATCACCGAGGTCCGCGCGGATGTCCGCCCGGAAGGCAAGGTCTCCGTGGTCAGCGAACTGCAGGGGCAGGGCCGGGCCGTGGCCATGGTGGGCGACGGGGTCAACGACGCCGCCGCACTGGCCGGTGCCGATCTCGGCATCGCGATGGGGTCGGGCACGGACGCGGCGATGGCGGCTTCGGATGTCACCATGGTCAAGTCCGATCCACAGCAGATCCCGCAGGCGATCCGACTCTCGCGCCGAACCTTGGGGCTCATCAAGGGCAACCTGTTCTGGGCCTTCGCCTACAACACGGCAGCGATCCCGATCGCGGCGTTCGGTCTGCTCGACCCGATGATCGCCGGTGCAGCGATGGCGTTCTCGTCGGTGTTCGTCATCCTCAACAGCCTCCGCCTGCTGCGCTTCAGGTAAGCGCGGCGGGGCGGACCGCGACGGAGCTGCGGCGGGGCCCTCCGGCGACGGAGCTGCGGCGGGCACACGTCGGCCGCACAGCGGTAACCGACAAGCTGCCTCTTCCCCGACTGCGAGCATCACCCACTGAAAGCGCCATAACGCCCTGCAGGAGCAGGGCGTTATGGCGCTTTCGGTGTCTGATGCCTCAGCAGCTGTAGGAAGTGACAGTCACGCGAGGTGGTGCCGCGAGAGGGAAGTCGATGCCGGCGCCGCAGTGAACGTCTCAGCGCAGGGCCGGCGTCTCGGCGCAGGACTGGGACGTCTTACCGCATGACCGGGTAGGACTGGTTCTGGTTCTGCGTATCCTTGCGCATCACCCAGTTGAGGTAGCTCGTGAAGCCCGACACCAGCACAAATGCGGCTCCGGCGTAGATGAACGCGTAGCCGAAGGCGCGGCCGTCCTGCCAAGCTCGAGTGACGATGATCGCGAGGACGAGAGTGACGATTCCGCAGACGGCGCCGACTTTGATCGCGTCCTTGTAGGACACCGTGCTGGTGGGCTTGCCGCCTGTGGACTTCTTCTTCGGGGTGTTCGTGGGCGCCATGCCGCTCATTCTACCGGTCCGACCTGAGAGCAGTCCCATCCTGTGGGCGAGATCAAATCTCGGTCGACCCCAACTGGAACTTCGATTCCACCGGCACCGAGGTGGGCCCCGCCAACCGTCCGTCCCAAGCACCGAGGCGGCCACAAGACGCCTTGAAACCGGCGGACGACACGACGGCAGGTGGATCCGACGACGGCGCTGACCCCTCTGCGCCGATGATCAGGTGGACTACAGGCTCGGAACAGGCAAAAATGAGGATGTGCCCGTCACTGTCAGACGCGCCTCCGGGGAGGAGCTGCGCTCATTTCACTCCAGCCAGGCCCCGCCTGGCTGTGAATCATGCGCGGACACCACTGCACCGACGACCACCGCCGCAGGCGTCGCAGCCGTCGGCCCCGGCCCCCTCGATATTCCCCACTCGGCATCCCCCCGTCGCACACTCCGCACCGTCACCGCACTCCTCCTCGCGGTAGTCATGACTCTCACCGTCACAGCCTGCGGCCCCGATCGCGGCCTCAAGGTCTCCCCCGAGGGCAACCCCTCCCCCTCTCTCTTCGCCCCCAACACCGAGGCAGCCGGCCAGGCGAACGAACCGTTCTCGCTCGACGAGGTCCGCAAGGCCATCGAATCGTCCTCGGGAATCGCCGTCACCGGCAGCGCCACGGAGACCGCCAAGGTCGTCGCTGACTGCAAGGACTGCCTGAAGTTCGCGTCGCCGTTCCTCAGCGGCAAACAGAAGTTCCAGCTGGTCACGGTGGCCAACCCCAAACAGCGGAATGAGATCATCGCCGGCGCTGTCATCAGCGAACAGAAGGGCGAGCCCCGCCTCGAGCTCATCGCCACGGGCAATCAGCTCAAGGTCAGTCCCGGCAGAAATGGGACACTGGTGGTGCAGGAGGCCATGTTCGCTGACGGGGACAAAGCATGCTGCCCCTCCGGCTGGTCGGTGCAGGTGTTCCGCCTGCACGACGGTAGGTTTGAACCAGGTCAACGCTTCACGCGGCTTAATGGAGAAACGTAATGCACATAGTTCTGGTCGAGGATGACGAGGTCATCCGCGAAACGACGCAGATCGGACTCGAACGCTTCGATTACACGGTCTCGGCCTTTGCCGACGGCCGCGAGGGCTACGAGTTCGTCTCCGCCAACGGCGCCGATGTCCTGCTTCTGGATCTCATGCTGCCGACGATGAACGGCGCGTCCATCTGCCGTGCCGTGCGCGAGCGTTCGACGATCCCGATCATCATCATCTCCGCCCGTTCCGATGCCATCGACATCGTCCAGGCGCTCGAGGCCGGAGCCGACGACTACCTCACCAAACCCTTCGACATGCAGGTGCTCAACGCCCGCATCCGCGCGGTCGTTCGTCGATTCATCACCACCGGCACCGACCGGTTCGGCTATTCCCCCGCCCCCGAGGCGGATGAGCATCACGAAACCGTCATCGGTCCCGGCGGCATGGTCACCGGCGACGGCATCCCCGAGGTCCTCGGCGCCAGCCCCGGAATGGACACCCGGGATCGGCTGCGAGCGCAGCTCGAATCCGATGACACCTACCTCGGTGCCGGTGGGAAATTCACCACCGCCCCCGAGACGGATGACGACGAAGAGGCGATCGGCGGCACCGGGGTTCCACCCCGCCCCAACGGCTCGCCCACTGTGGCCCAGGAACCGTCCGGCTCCGACGGCGGGCTGGGTCCGTTCCGCACACGACTGGGATCCCTCGTCCTCGACACCGGCCGGCTGACCGTCGAGGTCGACGGAGAGGAAGTCCACCTCACCCCGACCGAGCTGCGCGTCCTCCTGCTGCTGACCGAGCAGCCCGAACATGTGTACTCCCGGGAGAAGATCGCGTTCACGGTATGGGGATACGAATGGGCCGGTGACTCCCGCGTCGTCGACGTTCACATCCAGCGCCTGCGGAAGAAGATCGGGGCGAACATGATCGAAACCGTTCGCGGATTCGGTTACCGCTTCGCAGGCTGATCGCATGTCGCTGCGCTGGAAGATCTCTCTGCTCATCGTCGCCTCGGTGATCATCGCCGTGCTGTCGTGCTCGATCGTGTTGCGCCAATCCGCCGCACGAGCCGAGGACGACCGGATGCGTTCGACCGTGACGGAGCAGCTGACGAATGCGACGGCCATCTTCTCCGAAACCGGAGTGCTCACCCTCAATGCCCGCATCGACGATCCGGAGCTGCCCAAGGAAGCGCGCAAGTCCGCGCTCAAGGGCCAGAGTGTGACGATCCGGTCCGAGGTCGACGGTGAGGAGATCGTGTGGGCCGCCGCCCCGATCGAGGTCGGTTCGCACACCCAGGTGATCTCCGTGCGCGCCTCGACGAAGGACAGCCAAGAGCTCATCGGCCGCATCGACCAAGCACTGCTGGTGGGCATGATCGGCTCCGCCCTCGTTGTCGGCGGTGTGGGATCGATCGTCGCCGGCCGCATCTCCCGCAGGCTCACCCTCGGCGCTCAGGCTGCCAGGAAGATCGCCGCCGGGGACACGACGACGCGCATCGCCGATGTCATCGACGAATCCGATCAGGAGGTGTGGGCCTTCGCCACTGCCGTCGATACCGCGGTAGCCCGACTGACCGAACGCATCGACTCCGAGCAGCGCTTCACCGCCGACCTCGCGCACGAGATGCGCACCCCGCTGACCGGTCTGGTCAACGCCGCCAACCTGCTCGAAGAGGATTCCCGCCCGGCCGAACTCGTCAAGGACCGGGTCGTGCGCATGCAGGTCCTCGTCGAAGATCTCCTCGAGGTCTCCCGCCTCGACGCCGGCCGCGCCAACCCGGAGTTCACCCGCGTCGACGTCGATCAGGCGATCCGGTCCCTGCTGGGCACGATGGAAGCCTCGGGTGCCCTCGCCGGTCATCAGATCGACACCCATCTGGCGGCGCTGAATTCGACGCTGGTCACCGATGTCCGCCGTTTCGAGCGCATCGTCTCGAACCTGCTCGTCAACGCGATCAAACACGGTGGAGATCCCATCCGCCTGGAGACGAGCACGCGCAGCATCGTCGTCACCGACTCCGGCTCCGGCTACCCACCGGACATCGTCAACACCGGCCCGACCCGTTTCGTCTCCGCCGGCGGCGGCGGAATGGGCCTCGGTCTCGTCATCGCTCAGGGGCAGGCTCGGCTGCTCGGCATCACGCTGATCTTCAGTAACGACCCCGTAACGGGAGGCGCGCGAACCGAGGTGATCTTCCCTGACGAGGAGGCCCAGGATCGCGCGCTCCGGGAGTACATCGAGAGCCGATCCGAATGATTTCGCCGAGGCGGCCCCTCAACTCCATTCAGGGCGCTGACCTGGTCTGATGCCCGGACTCCGAGGTTTCGCTGGACCCAGCCTGGACAACGGCTGACCGACCGCGAGTGCAACTCGTCACCAAAATATGACAGGTTCTATATATTCCCGTTACACTTTTGTGATGTTGTATTGAAGTCGTCGAAACCTCGGCGGTCTTCGACGAGTCACAGTCACACGGAGAGTTATGTCAGAGTCATCATCGACCACAGAACCAACGGTGCGTCGACGGGATCTGCACAGGCGTCGCTCATCGTCCCCGTTCTCACGCGCACGCACCTCGTCGCGCAGCACCGGGGCACCGACCGCGCCTGCATCCACTGACTCTTCTGCCGAGTCCCTGTCGCCCAGGCGCGCAGCAATGGCCGACGAGGCGCGGGCCGCTCAGGCGTCTCCGCGTCGTGCCGCAATGGCGCGTGAAGCAGCCGCGGTCCCCACGACCTTCGGCTCACCGTCTGCCTCGTCTGCCCGTCGGGTCAGCGCAGGAGCCGCCGAGAGCCGCGGGTCCGATGGTGCGCTGCTCAAGTCCGTGCGAAAGAAGAAAGTGCGGACCGTCTCGACTCTGGCAGCCGTCTCAGTGGCGGGTGCCGCCACTGCCGTGACCATGCTGGTCAACAACCTCAGCGGAGGTGCCGAGGTCAAGACCGACCCGACCGCCGCCGGTGAGCCCGCCGCCATCAATGCTGAGAAGGTCAACGCCGACGTCCCGGAAGTCAAGGGAAAGTCATCGATGGAGATCGGCGTGCCGAGCGCCAAGCAGAAGAAGGTCGAAGCCGCGTCCCGCGCTGTTGAGAAGAGCGCCCTGCCCGGCTGCGATGCGAAGCAGAACTTCGACCAGTCCGCCGGCAACGGCGAACTGCCCGACGAGTGGCTGTGCGACCTCGGCAAGGAAGACCACCGACTCCGCGCCGACGCCGCTGTCTCCTTCGCGAAGATGAATGCCGCGTACAAGAAGGACACCGGCAAGGAGCTCGAGATCACGGACTCCTACCGCGACATGGCCGGACAGCTCTCGGTCGCCGGCCGGAAGCCGGGGCTGGCCGCCAAGCCGGGCACCTCACTGCATGGTTGGGGAATCGCACTCGACCTCGGCGGCGGAGTCGCCAACAAGACCGGAGCCTGGAACTGGCTCGTCGAGCACGGAGACGAATACGGCTGGGAGAACCCCGACTGGGCCAAGGCGAGCATGTACGAGCCGTGGCACTGGGAATACACCCCCGCCCGCGACTCGATTCCCGGCAAGTGATCGATCAGCGGCGCAAGGCTCGTCCGTAACGGCGGCGGTAGATGATCTGAGCGAGCCGGACGAACGGTTCGCCGAGTCTCCAGATGCCCAGCCCCGCCCGCGAGACCGACCTCAGGACGAGGAAGACCCGGTCCTCGGCCGTGCGGATGAGGATGAATGACTCCTCTCCGGTGATCGGATGTCCCGGCTTCGTGCCATAGGTGAATCCGCATCGGTCCTCCGCTTCGAAGACGTCGATGACTCGTGAGGGCTCAGGCAGGCGGAAGGGCCCGAGGCGCACGCGGATCGTCGGCTCCTGCCCCGGCTCCACACGAGGCAGCCTACCAGGTCTCACTCCGTCCGCGCGAGCGTCGACATCGGCCGTCGACTCCGCTCCAGCCGCTCGACTGACCATGTCCGCACTTCCGACGAGGACGTCGCCGACGTCCACCTCGATGTCGAAGCCGCTGCGGATCTTGACCTCCCAGTGCAGGAGCTCCTCGGCGCAGCGCTCGAACGTGTCTGTCCCGTGGCCGACGAAGTACGCGGATTCGAAGTGACGGTAGCCGTCGGGACGTTCCAGCCACCTCGGCGAGAGGGGATGCGTCAGCGTCTCCGGGCGCTCCTGTGATTGTTCGGCCATGCCTCCAACCTAACGGACTTGAACCGTCAACCGAACGGACTCGGACCGTGGGACTCACAGTCCGGACGGCTGTGTGGCGTCGACCGGACGGCCACGTATGATGCCAAGAACAGCGGACCTCAATCGAATGTCCGCTCAGCATCTGAGCCAGGATCAAAGGAGAACCACGTGCGCACAATCAACGGCATCGACGAAATCGAATCGCTCATCGGCCAGGAGCTCGGCTCCTCCGAATGGATGACGATGGATCAGGACGCCATCAACACCTTCGCCGATGTCACCGGCGACCACCAGTGGATCCACGTGGACGAAACGCGCGCGGCCGAAGGGCCCTACGGTGCGACGATCGTCCACGGATTCTTCACCCTCTCGCTCATTCCGAAGCTCTCCACGGAGGTCTTCACGATCGAAGGCGTGTCGATCCGAGTCAACTACGGGCTCAACAAGGTCCGCTTCCTCCAGCCCGTCCTCGTCGGCTCCCGACTGCGCGGAACCATCAGCGTCAAGGACGTCATCCGCGGCGACAAGGGCACTCAGGTCATCCTCGAACACACGATCGAGATCGACGGCCAGGATCGCCCCGCCTGCGTCGCCGAGGTGGTCACCCTCCTCGTCGAGTGAGCTGAGCGCGACAGGACAGCTGGCACCACTGAGCGTCCGCCGTCTGACGGCAGGATAAGTGTGCGCAGATTGCCCATTTCCAGCTCGGAGTTGGCAATCTGCGCACATTTATCGCGCGGACAGGGTCCGCCGCGGCAGGCAGCGTTGCCTCAGCTCGGGCGGTGGGCGTCGAGCTGTTGGGCGACGCGGATGTAGCCGAGGTGTGAGTACGCCTGCGGGTGGTTGCCCAGGTGCATCTCGGCGACGGGGTCGTATTCCTCTGACAGCAGCCCGGTGGGCCCGAGCAAGTTGTCGACCTGCCGGAACAGATCCCAGGCGTCGTCGATGCGACCGACCTTGATGAAGGCTTCGATGAGCCAGGTCGTACAGATGTGGAATCCGCCCTCGAGCCCGGGCAGCCCGTCATCGTAGCGATAGCGGAACACCGTCGGGCCGACCCGCAGCTCGCGTTCGATCGCATCGACGGTGGACACGAAGCGCGGATCGTCGGCGGCGAGCAGTCCCGAGAGTCCGACGAACAGTGCGGCCGAGTCCAGGTCCGTCTCACCGTAGGCGACGGTGAATGCTCCGACTTCCTCGTTAAAGCCATGCGTGAGCACGTCGTGGGCGATCTCCTCACGCAGTTGCCGCCACGCACCGGGCGGCTCATGATCGAACCGGTCCGCGATCCGCAGCGCCCGATCGACCGTCACCCAGCACATCACGCGCGTGTACACGTTGTGCTTCGGCGGACGCCTGGCTTCCCAGATCCCGTGATCGGCCTCGAACCACCGTTTGCCCACGGCCTCGACCATCTGACAGGTGAGCGTCCAATAATCCTCGGGCAACTCGCCGAGGTGGTCGCTGAGTTCGTCGAGGAGCTCCGTGACCGGGCCGAACACGTCGAGTTGGACCTGATGTTCGGCGGCGTTGCCGACCCGCACCGGCCGTGATCCGGCGTATCCGGGCAGGTGGTTGAGCACCGCCTCGGTGGTCAGGGCCGAGCCGTCGACGGCGTAGAGCGGATGCAGCTGTTCGGGTGAGACCGTGCGCTCGAGCACCCCCGACAGCCAGGAGAGGAATCCTTCGGCCTCACCGGTGGAACCGAGGGCGAGCAGGGCGCGGACGGTCATCGATCCGTCGCGCAGCCATGTATAGCGGTAGTCCCAGTTGCGGACGCCGCCGATGCCCTCGGGCAGGGAGGTCGTGGGGGCGGCGAGGACTCCGCCGGTGGGTTCGTGGCACAGAGCGCGCAGGGTGATCGCGGAGCGGATGACCTCTTCGCGGTGGTGACCGGGCAGAGTCAGTGATTCGACCCAGTTCGTCCAGAAGTTCAGGGCGCGTTCGCGCACATGATGCTCGCCGCCGGTGGCCATGTATCCGGCGTCGCCCGTGCCCGTCCCGCAGGCGAGGACGAGGACGACGGATCCGCCGGGCTGCTGCGAGGGGACGACGGTCGCCTCGGCGGTGTGGGAGTCGCCGTTCTCGACGATGTCGAAGTCGATTCCGGGGGCGTGGAGTTCGATCGGCTCGGCGGTGCCGAGCACCGCCACACCATCATCGGACCGGGTCATGCGGGTGGGAACCGTGGCGTAGTCGAGCCTGGGTGCGAAGCGGATGCGGGTCGGGGT
Organism: Brevibacterium sp. OS20; assembly: GCF_056837565.1. Classification (NCBI taxonomy): domain Bacteria; kingdom Bacillati; phylum Actinomycetota; class Actinomycetes; order Micrococcales; family Brevibacteriaceae; genus Brevibacterium; species Brevibacterium sp. OS20. The sequence continues at coordinate 3,883,008 of NZ_CM166367.1, forward strand.
GTCGCCGGTGAGCACGCGGACGACGATCGTGTCATCGCTGTGCCCGTCGACGGGAGCGAGGTAGTCGACACAGCTCAGTCCGGCCCACCGGGTCTCGAGCAGGGTCGAGTTCCCGAGGTAGCGCTGGGTCAGCGGGGCGGCCCCGTTGGCCGGTGCCACGGCGAAGAATCCTGCCGCCTCGGAGCCGAGGATCTCGGAGAACATCGACGCCGAATGCGGCAGCGGGTGCGGCATCCAGCAGATGCTGCCGGTGGGGTCGATGAGCGCGGTCGACTGTCCGTTGCCGATGAGGCTGTGCCGCTGGATCGGGGTGGCGCGGCGGCCGAAGAGCCAGGACTTGCGCAGCTCGAACAGGGCACTGAGGACGGTGGAGACCTCGGCCGGTGAGTCCAGCCGGAAGTCGGCGTGAGTGGGTGCGGTCTGAGTTCCGACCTTGAGCCCGAGGTCATCGGCGCCGAGGGTTTCGAGAGCGAACTCGTCGGCGGTGTCATCGCCGATGAAGACGACGGCTTCCGCCCCTGTCTGGCTGCGCAGACGGGTCAGCGCGTCGGCCTTCGACGACGGTACGACGGACAGGTCGATGACCTGCTTGCCGCGGGTGGGGTGGATCGGGTGGGCGTCGGCGAGCTTCTCGACAGCGGCTTCGATCTCCCGCCGGCCGGCCTCGTCGAGTCCGCGCAGGTGCACGGCCGCGCCAGTGGTCTTGTGCTCGATGACGTCGCGCGGCAGGGCGCGGGTGAGGTCGGCGCGGAAGTCGGCGAGGACCGCCCGCTGCTCTTCGGTGAGCGTGTCGATGGTGAATGTGTCGGTCTCACCGCCGTGGGACCCGAAGAGGTGGACCTCCCGGGGCAGGCGCGACATTGCCGCGAGGTCACGCAGACTGCGACCGGAGATCACCCCCGCCGAGGTGGACGGCAGCAAGGCGAGCGCGCGCAGTGAGTCGACCGAGCTCTCCAAGGGAAAGGCTTGGCTGGGGATGTCGACGATGGGGGCAATCGTCCCGTCGTAGTCGGTGGCCACCAGCAGCGATGGGGAACGGGAAAGTTCGAAGAGGCGCCGGAAGAGGACGGGGTCGAGTGCTCGGCTGGCTTCGGCAAGGTCGCCCAATAACTCGGAGGACCTCACCGAGGCGGCGATGGTGGCCAATCGGGATTCGGTTGCGCTCTCGTGCTCGACAGTGCTCATCTCACCTCGGGTGTCTCGGTTGGCTCGGGTGCCGGTCAGGGCTCTTTCTTCACTGGAGTATCGGTGTCCGGATCGTCCGGATCACCGGAATCGGCCGAGTCGGCGGCCTCGGTCGTGCGATCGGCTTCGCCGGCGGCATCGGCTGGGTTCGACGTGTCCGCGGCATCGGCTGGGTCGGATGTGTCCGCGGCATCGGACGGGTTCGCATCGTCGGCGGCGTCAGCGGCGCCCGAGGGGGCAGCGTCGGTGGGGTCGGCCGCCTCGGCGGGGGTGTCGATCTGTTCGGGCAGGGCACCGAGCTTGGCCAGTTGGCGGCCCTTGCTCAGGCGAGAGTAGCCGCCGATGATGAAGATCACGCCGGCGATGAGGGTCGCCGCTCCCGTGAAGCCGAGGATCGACAGCGCCTCCATGCCGTCGCCGAAGACGAGGATGATGCCGAGCAGGACGTGGACTCCGGAGGCAATGAGGAAGTCCGAGGCCATGGGCTGGGACCGCAGCTGCCGGTAGGCCCAGAATTCGAGGGCGCCGTGCAGCAGGGCCCAGATGCTCAGGGCCGCGCGCAGTTCGGCGGGCTGGTCGGCGAGGAAGAGGAAGACGATGGCCGGGATCGCGATGACGGCCTGTCCGAAGATCGCGGTGCGCACGTTCAACGGCGAGCGCACAGCCTGGAAGACCAGGGCCAGGGCAAAGAGGATGAGGTAGCCGATCGCGAGGTGGTCGACAACGTCGGTCGGCAGGCTCAGCTGCAGCGGATTGCTCGAATCGCGGGGCCAGAAGACGGTGACGATGCCGAAGGCGACGCCGAGGATTCCGCGTACGACCATGGGCCAGCCGAGTCGACTCGCTGCGGCAATGGCCTGCGGGGCGGCTTCGTTACGCGGGGCTGTGGATTCGGTGCGCGGATCTTCGGTACTCATCACGGCACCAGTCTAGGTCGCCTGCCTGAGTCTGTCCGATCAGCGTCGGTTCAGGGTCGAGCGAGAGCCGCCTCTTCGCTCTGCATGCATTTACGTAATTACGTATTTCCTGTATTGTCGAAGCATGGAACCAACACCGTCGGCAGAAGATCGCCTCTCCGCTCTCGAACAGCGAGTCGCCGAGCTCGAGGCTGCAGCCGCAGAACCCTCTGCATCGCAGGAGCCCGGCGTGACTCAGCAGAAGGCGGACGGAACGTCGTCGATCAGAGCGGAATCACCGGCGCCATCCGGTTGCCCGGAATCGTCAGTCCAACCCGCCGCCGGGAACACAGCCCTGCCGGGCGACACCGAGACGTTCTGGGCGCTGCACGGGCTCGTCGACCACCTCGGCGAGGAGGGCGGAGTGACCTACACCGGGTACACGACTCCCCCGGGCGGCAACGGTCCCGTGGCGTGGCAGATGGGTCTGAGCAGCGCAGGGCTGGCGCAGATCGATTTCGCCGAGGCGGCCGGATCCTTGGCAGCCCTCGGTCACCCGGTCCGCCTGCAGCTGCTCCAAGCGATCTATGAGGGCACGAGCACCGTCGCCGAACTGGGCAAGGACGAACGGTTCGGCACGTCCGGGCAGATCTATCACCATGTGCATGCCCTCGCCGGAGCCGGCTGGTTAGAGAGCGCCCGCCGCGGACACTGGCGCGTGCCCGCTCAGCGAGTCGTTCCGCTGCTCACCCTCGTCCTCATCGGAACGCACTGACAGAACCTCTCGGCGGCGGGCCGCTCGCCCACCGCGCGACCCGGACCCGACCATCACCCATTCCACCCCTGCTGACCAGGAGGAACGATGACTGACTCCGATCTCAACCGCACATCTGCGGCTGCGGGACGGCCGCCTCGGCGAGTGTTGATTGCCGTGATCGCGGCAACCGTCACAGCCGCCGTGCTCGCGGCGATCACCCCGTGGCCGCGCGGCTTCCAAGGCACGCCGACAGGGGACGCCGAGCTCATGACCGAACTCGGGGACGCGCTCGGCAGCCAGCATTGGCAGCATGTGGCCGCGGCCCACATCGACGGAGACGCAGTGACCTTCGCGGGCACCGGAGCCGATGAGCACACCGAGTTCGAGATCGGCTCAATCACGAAGACGTTCACGGCCGCCCTCTTCGCCGAGGCGATCGACCGGGGCGAGGTGAAGGCGGACACCCGCCTCGGCGAGGTCTGGCCGAACCTGGAGGGGAAGGTCGCCGAGGTGACGCTCGAGTCGATTGCGATGCAGCGGTCGGGGCTGCCCTCCCAGGAACCCGCTCCGAGCTTCAGCGACGGGGTGATGAGCGTGCTGTCGAACTACCTGCACACCGACCCGTACCGCGGGGACGCCGGGGACATCGTGGCTAGCCTCAACGACGTGGAGGTGGGCGAGCCGGAACCCGAGTATTCGAACTACGGGTTCGCCGTCCTCGGCCAGGCCCTCGCCGAGGCGGCCGGGCGGGACTATTCCGAGCTCGTTCGCGACCGCCTCACCGAACCCTTGGGGATGAATGAGACGTTCGTTCCCGACTCCGCTGACGGCCTGTCCCATGGGTTCACGGCATCGGGGCTGCCGGCCGCTCCGTGGACTCTCGGCGGCTCGGCATCTGCTGGCGCGATTCGATCGACGACCCATGACCTGTCGATCTGGCTGCGAGCTGTGAGCGACGGAACCGCGCCCGGCGCCGAGGCGGCCGAACCTCGAGCCGACTTCGAGGACGACCGCATCGGCTGGGCGTGGTTCACGACGACGCACGACGGCTCGACCATCACCTGGCACAACGGCGGCACCGGCGGCTACCGGTCTTTCCTCGGCTTCGACAGAGAGAGCGGTGGCGGCATCATCGTCCTGAACGACTCAGCCAACGACGTCGATGAGGCCGCGACGCTCATCGGTGCCGATGCCGGCGCGGATTCCGCCACCACGGCCGAAACCGAAACCGCGTCCGAAACCGGGGCAGCATCCGGGAACGAAGGCTCGGCGAAAGGAGAACGCTCATGAGTCCCGAACTCGTCTCAGCAGTGATCGGAGCCCTCATCGTGGCGTGGGGCGCATTCACCGCGTGGCGAGCGCCCCGCGCGACGTCCCGGATCGGACTGCTCTCGGGGATGGTCACGGCGGTCGTATTCGTGCTGCTCATCCGCCTCATCACACCGTTCGGAGGCTGGGAGAGCTGGTTCATCTACGTCTGGCTGACCGGAATGCTCGTCATCGTCGTCTCCGTCTTCCGGGCCGCGCTCGTCTGGGCGGACCTGCCGTGGCGATCCGACGATCCGAAGGCACGCCGGAACGAAGCGAGCGGGCTCGGTTTCTCCGCCCTGCTCGCGCTCCTCATCGCCGGCACCCTCGTCCTCCCCGGGCTCTTCCTCTGACGGAGAGTGCCCGGCTCCACGAACGGCCGACCGCGGCGGGCTGCGTAGGCCGGCAGCGGCCCGCATCGGGCTCTACGTGCCCTACTGCCCCTTGACCGTCAACGTGCCGCCGCTTTCGGAGACGTCGTACTTCGGCAGCGGTTCCTCGGCCGGACCGGACATCACCTCTCCGGTGGTCACCGAGAAGTTCGAGGAATGGCACGGGCAGATGATGGCCTCCTCGGTGACCCGGGTGACCTGGCAGCCCTGGTGGGTGCACACCGATGAGAACGCGAAGAACTCGCCTTCCTTCGGCTGAGTGATCACGTAGGTGTCCTCGATGACGGTGCCGGATCCGACGGGCACGTCGGAGGACGGCAGGCTCGAGTCCTTCGGCGGCTCCGCCTCCTCGTCGGACGAACACGCCGAGGTGGCCGCCACCGAGCCGCCGATGACCGCCACCGTTCCGGCCACGCCCGCTGTCTTCATCACACGTCGTCGGGTCGGATCCGCCGTTGCGGTCGATTCGACTTCGGCGGGGCTGTTCGGGGTCGTCGTCATCGGAATCTGCTCCTTCTCGCGGGTGCGCACAATCCGCCATGTGCTCACGCAGGCATGGGCTTTTCAGTTCCAGCGTACAATCGCAGTCGGTTCACCGCCTGCAGACAGCTGTCAGGATCGAAGGGCACCGGATCGGTCCTCGGACGATCGGGGCAATGGGTGCGGTGGGCCGCCTCGGCGAGCGACGATTGCGGACGGAAAAGGGGTGCGGCAGTGGCCGACGAAACGGCGGCGGCACACCGGCGGCACCCGGAAGCGCGCGTCGCGACGGGATGGGGATTGGCCGCCTCGGTGTACGTGTTCACTGTCGTCATGATGGGCACCACCCTGCCCACGCCCCTCTACCCGCTCTATGAGGAGCGGTTCGGGTTCGGCACCGCATTCACCACTCAGCTCTTCGCGATCTACGCGGTCGGTGTCATCGGCGCGCTCGTCGTCTTCGGTCGCCTCTCCGACGGACTGGGGCGTCGGCCGGTGCTCAGCCTCGGGGTGATCTTCTCGATCGGCTCGGCGGCGCTCTTCCTCATCGGCTCCCACATCGGCCTGCTGTTGGCCGGCCGGGTCCTGTCCGGGCTGGCCGCGGGGATCTTCACGTCGACCGCCACCGTCACCGTGCTCGAGAACGCGCCGGCCGGTCGCGAACGACTCGCCGGATCCTTGGCGACGGCGGCGAATATGGGCGGGCTGGGACTCGGGATCCTGTCCTCCGGACTGCTCGCCCGATTCGCTCCCGCTCCCCTGCTCACGCCGTTCCTCGTCAATGCGATCATGCTCATCATCGCCGGGGTGGCGCTCATCCTCGTGCGGGACCGGACGCGGGGAGGGGCAACCTCCGTGCGGTTGCAGCTGCCGGGGATTCCCGCCTCGGCGAAGCGCATGTTCCTCGCCGCCTCACCTGGGGCGATCACCGGCTTCGCGGTGTGCGGGCTGTATTCGGCGATCGCGCCGAGCTTCATCGGGCAGACCCTGCACGTGACGTCGACCGCGGTCACCGGCGCTGTTGTGTTCCTCCTCTTCGGCTCCTCGGCGACCGCGCAGGTGCTGTTGCGCGGGTTCAGCGACCGCCTGCTCATCGTCGGCGGGACCGTGACCATGATCGTGAGCATGGGTGCGCTCGTCTTCGCACTCATGGCGGGGTCGCTGCCGGTGCTCATCGTCTCCGCAGCGTTGGCAGGAGCCGGGCAGGGGCTCGTCTTCATGACCGGGATGCGCGCGATCACCGCGGTGACTGCGCCCGAGCACCGCACCGAGGCGACCACCTCGTACTTCATCCTCGCCTATGTGTTCATGTCGGTTCCGGCGATCGGTGCCGGATTCCTCGCCGCCGAGGTGGGACTGGCGAATGCGACCGTCGTCTTCGCCGTCGCTGTGGCCGTGGTGTGCGTGTTGGGCCTCGTGGCGGCACGGAGGTTCGCGGGCCGTTAAGTATGGGATTGCCGGGTGCTGTGGGCTGTCTCCGGTGGAGGTTCGGGTCAGTGACGTGAACTAGGGTGGGAGCCATGACCTCCGCAGCCACGACCTCCGCCCTCGATGTCCTCCACGATGTCTTCGGCTATGAGGAGTTCCGGGGCCAGCAGGCGGCCATCGTCGACCAGGTCGTCGGCGGCGGGGATGCGGTCGTACTCATGCCCACCGGCGGCGGAAAATCCCTGTGCTATCAGATCCCGGCCCTGGTCAGGCACGGTACAGGTGTGGTCATCTCCCCGCTCATCGCACTCATGGCCGATCAGGTCGCGGCACTGGAGAACCTCGGCGTGCGGGCGGCCTATCTCAACTCATCCCTCGATTTCGAGACCGCCCAACAGGTCGAACAGCAGCTGCTCGCCGGAGAGATCGACCTGCTCTACCTCGCGCCCGAGCGTCTCGTCCTGCCGCGGACGATGCGACTGCTCGAGCAGGCACAGATCTCCCTGTTCGCTATCGACGAAGCCCACTGCGTGTCCCAATGGGGACATGACTTCCGCAGCGACTATCTGGGACTCGGCGTCTTGGCCGAACGATTCCCGGATGTCCCGCGCATCGCACTGACGGCCACGGCCACGCCGGCCACCCACGCCGAACTCACCGAACGACTCCACCTCCAGGACGCCGAGCACTTCGTCGCGAGCTTCGACCGACCCAACATCACCTACCGGATCGAGCCGAAGGCCTCGGCGAGATCGCAGCTGCTGAACTTCATCACCACCGAACACCCCGGGGATTCGGGCATCGTCTACTGTCTGTCCCGGCGCGGGGTCGATCAGCTGGCCGAAGCACTCGTCGCCCGCGGCCTCACAGCCCTGCCGTACCACGCAGGGCTGCCCTCCGAGGTGCGGGCGGAGAATCAGGCGAGATTCCTCCGCGAGGACGGCATCGTCATGGTCGCCACGATCGCCTTCGGCATGGGCATCGACAAACCCGATGTCCGCTTCGTCGCCCACCTCGATCTGCCCCGCTCGGTCGAGGGCTACTACCAGGAGACCGGTCGAGCCGGCCGTGACGGACTGCCCGCGGATGCGTGGATGGTCTACGGCCTCGGCGATGTCGTCTCCCAACGCCGGCTCATCGAATCCGGCGAGGGCGACCAGGTGTTCAAACGCCGCCAGATGAGCCACCTCGATTCGATGCTCGCCCTCTGCGAGACCGTCGACTGCCGACGTGTGCAGCTGCTGCGGTACTTCGATGAGGAATCCGCACCGTGCGGCAACTGCGACACCTGCATGACACCCCCAGTGACCTGGGACGCGACCGTGGCCGTGCAGAAGCTTCTGTCGGCCGTCATCCGCCTCGACCGAGAACGCGGGCAGCGTTTCGGTTCGGGCCAAGTCATCGATGTGCTGCGCGGCAACGACAATGACCGGTCCCGGGCCTCGGACCATGAGAGCTTGAGCGTCTGGGGCGTCGGCGAGGACCTGTCCGAGAGTCAGTGGAAGACCGTCATCCGGCAGGTGCTCGCCCGCGGCCTCCTCGAATCCCATGGTGACTACGGTGTACTTGTGGTCGGCGAGAACGCCGGCCCCGTGCTGCGCGGAGAAGAGGAGATCTCACTGCGTGTCGACCCGGTGAAGAAAGCCGGAGCGAAGAAGGCCGGATCAAGTCGCCGAGGCGGCCCCGAGGTCGAGCTCGACCCCGCCGATGCCTCCCTGTTCGAGGCACTGCGCTCCTGGCGAGGAGAGCAGGCGAAGGAGCAGGGCGTGCCCGCCTACGTCGTGTTCCCCGATGCCACGCTCTACGGCATCGTCGAGGTCAAGCCGACGACGATCAGCGAACTCGGTCAGGTCAGCGGAGTGGGTCTGAAGAAGCTCGACCGCTACGGCGATTCCGTGCTCGAGGTGCTCGCCGCCCAAGCAGGCTAGACAGCCTCGGGCCCCTCAAACTCCCTATTTGCTACCTGACGGCGGCCCAGCAACCTCGCGCCGGGTTGCTGGGCCGCCATCGGGTAGTTCGACTTCCTAGCCGGCCCCGGATCGGTTTCGGGCTGATCATACTCAGTTCTGCTCGAAGGCCTCGGGACCCTGCTCGGCTGCTGCTGGGTCCATCCACATGAACTCGAGGATGTTGCCGTCGGGGTCGGTCATGCTGATGCCGTACATGAACCCGAGGTCCTGCGGTTCTTTGTTCTCCCCTCCGCCGGCGTCGAGGATCGAGGCGCGCATCGAATCGACCTCGTCGCGGGATTCGCGGCTCATCGCAGTCAGCGCCTGTGCCGCGGTGTGCGGGTCGACGATCGGTTTGTCCGTGAACGTGGCGAGGTAGTCCCGGGTGAGGATCATGAAGAAGATGTCATCGGTCCATTTGATGCACGACGCATTGTCATCGGTGAACTCGGGCACCACCTCGGCGCCGATGGCTTGGTAGAAGGTCTTGGCACGCTCGAGGTCGGTGGTCGGAAGGTTGACGAAGATCTGGGTCATGACTGCTCCCTTGCAGTGACGGCGGCGGATCGGGAGACGCGACACCGGACGGTCCACGACAGCCGGATGGCTGGACGGTGGGACTTCGATTCTTACTGCGCCCAGACCCCCTGTCAACACCCATTTGCTACCCGACGGCGGCCCAGCAACCTGGCGCGAGGTTGCTGTGCCGCCGTCGGGTAGTCCTGGGAGGTCAGTTGGTCTTCGTGACGGTGACGTCGATCGGGGTCGGGTTGGTGAAGATGTCGAAGACGGGGCAATGAGCGTCCACGGTCTCCTGCAGCTTCTGGTAGTCCTCGTTGCTGTCGGGTCCGGCGATGTTGACGCTCACGCGCACGGACGAGAATCCGGGGCGCACGGTCTCATCGGCGCCGAAGAGTCCCCGCACATCCAGGTCGCCTTCAGCGCTGACATCGAGTGCGTCGATGGTCAGTCCGAGGTTCTGGGCGTAGAGGCGGTAGACGACGACCTGGCAGGAGATCAATGCGCCGAGGGCGTACTCGACGGGATTCGGGGCGGCGTCGTCGCCGGCCAGCGGGGTCGGTTCGTCGACAGTGAAGGTGTGGCGGCCGGCGGTGATGACCGAGGACACCGAACCGCGGGCGGTGCCCGAGGCCGAGAACGTCAGCTGCCCGTTCTTCGCCGAGGCGGCCAGCCGTTCGTTCCATGCCTCTCCGGCCGTGGTCAGTCGCGTGGCGCGTTCTTCGTCGCTGATGGCGATGGTCGTGTCGAACTCGGTGGTGGCTGCAGTCATGAGGGTGGACTCCTGATCGAATGGTCGAGCGTGTGGTCGAGATCGTGCGGGTCAGTGCTGATCTCAGACTAGAAACGATCGCCCGGCGGCGTCCTCCCCACCGTCTGCTGCCGTCGTCTGGCGTCATGAGCAGAACACAATTCGTCATCAGCCGACGCACGGTAGCCTGGAAGGCAGACGAACCCACCGGTTCCCCCACCACGCGGAAGGCGACGATGACGACCTCTGACCGGACAGCCACCTCGGCGAACTCAACTGGCTCCCCGGGTTCAATCACCCGCGCGGACTGCGAACAACGCGATGCGAACGATCCTCTGCGTGATTGCCGCGAGGAGTTCCTGCTCCCGGAAGGCACGATCTATCTCGACGGGAACTCTCTCGGCCCGCGCACAAAGGGAGCCGCAGAACGCGCCCAGGAAGTCATCACCGACGAATGGGGCACCGGCCTCATCGGGTCATGGAACACCGCCGGCTGGTGGGATCTGCCGGCAAAGCTGGGTGAGAAGGTCGCCGGGTTCGTCGGCGGCGGGGCCGGGTCGACCGTCGTCACGGACACGACGTCGATCAATCTGTTCAAGGCCGCCTCGGCGGCGCTGAAGATGCAGGCCGAGGACTCCTCGGACCGGCGGGTCATCCTCACCCAGCGGGAGAACTTTCCCTCCGATATCTACATGCTCGAAGGATTGGCCGAGCAGCTCGGCGACGGATATGAGGTCCGCCTCGTCGACGATGAGGAAGTCACCGCAGGGTTCCCGACCACGATGTCCGACGAGGTGGCCCTCGTCGTCCTCACCCATGTGAACTACCGGACCGGTCGGCTCTTCGATATGGGCACGACCACCTCGGCGATCCATTCCGGCGGAGCCATGGTCATCTGGGACCTGTGCCATTCGGCCGGTGCTCTGCCCATCGATCTGGCCGGAACCGGGGCGGACATGGCGATCGGCTGCACGTACAAGTTCCTCAACGGCGGACCCGGGTCTCCCGCATTCATCTGGGTCGCCGAGGCGCTGCAGAACCGATTCAGCCAACCTCTGTCGGGGTGGTGGTCGCATGCGCAGCCCTTCGATATGGCCCCGGACTACCGGCCGGCCGACGGTATCCGCCGCTACCTCACCGGAACGCAGGGAATCCTGTCGATGTCCGTGGCAGAGCTCGGCCTCGACATCCACTCGCGGGTGGACATGGAACAGATCCGGGAGAAGTCCCTGGCCCTGTCGGACCTGTTCATCGACCTCGTCGATGAGCGATTGGCCGATCACCCGGTCGAGGTCGTCACCCCACGTGAACACGCCCATCGCGGATCCCAGGTCTCGATCACCCACCCCGAGGGATTCGCGGTGATGAGCGCGCTCATCGAACGCGGAATCATCGGCGACTACCGCGAGCCGGAGGTGCTGCGGTTCGGATTGACCCCGCTCTACATCGGGTTCACCGAGGTGTGGGACACCGTCGAGGCCCTGCGCGACATCCTCGACAACCGACTCTGGGACACCCCGGCGCACAAGGTCCGCGGCGCCGTCACCTAATTGCTACCCGACGGCGGCGCAACAACCTGGCGCCAGGTATCTGGGCCGCCGTCACCTGCATTGGGACGTGGCCGCTCAGGTGTCCGGAGCAGCAGAAGTCTCGATGATCTCGGCGTTGACGCCGAAGTACGGTTCACCCGCCTCATTTCGCGGGCGGTTGGCGACAAGCGTCTTGAGCAGATTGCTGCCCCGCTCCCCAGTGATCGGGTCGAGATCGAGGACAGCACACCGCGCGATCGGATCCCCGATTCGCACACGCAGCGCGGCGGCGTTCGGCACGTTCACCGTCACGTCCCGGCCTCGCCAGGTCTCTTCGATGAAGGGTTCGTCCGTGTCGAGAACGAGGGTGGCCCGGAAGCGGGCGGCTTCATCAAGCAGCTCATGGTGACCCGACCGATCGGCGAGTTCCCTCATCGACGCGGTCGTGACGATCGACAGGCCAGCTCCGTAGATCACGTCTCCACGACGTGCGCGGGCCAGCCGCACCGGCTTTCCCAGCCACTCGGAGGCGAGTGCCGAATGCGGGCCGTCAGTGAGTTCGAGGTCGACCGGTCGCTTCCAGTAATTGCAGGTCAGGCGCTCACCCGAGCCGGCTGGCACCCCGGTGGCAGAGCGCCCGTCGGGCAGGGTGATCGTCAAAATGTCGTCGACGAGTGAGGTGGTCATGCGGATGAGCCGAGGATTCTGCACGGTCTTGAGCACCTGTCGTCGTTCGACATCGACGAAGCAGAACTCACGATCGCCGACCGGACCGTGAACGTCGACGGCTGCGCTCGGTCGAGCCTCGTGTCGTGTGCCTTTGACGTGGGCGAACCCGAGCGATGGCACACCGAATTCCCGCGCAGAAGCAGGTGACGGCGGCCCAGATACCTGGCGCCAGGTTGCTGCGCCCCCGTCAGGTAGCAATTGGGGCATGGGGGTTGCGCCTTCCTGTGATGGCGTAGGTGCCGATGGCCACCGCTCCGATGGCCAGGACCGTGCCGCCGATGATGACGGCTCCGGGAATCGTGGCGATCGTGCCGAGCACTCCCACGGTGACTCCGGAGAAGGTCTGCATCCCCGGCCCGAACGTCGCATAGGAGCCGATGACGCGGCCGCGGATCTCCGGCGGCGCTTCGAGTTGGATGATCGCCATCTCGGTCGACTCGGCGGTGATCTTCGAGACTCCGGCGATGACGAGCATGATGACGGCCAGCCACAGGTGCGAGGTCAGGGCGAAGAACAGAGAGCTGATGCCCATCGCCGCGGCGGCCAGTGCCGCGGCAGCCGGAACGGCCTTGATCCACCCGGTCGCCTCAAGCCCGAAGCCCCCGAGCACCCCTCCTGCACCCATGGCGAAGAGCAGCACGCCATAGGTGAAGTCACTGTCCCCGCCGACCGGATTGAGGATGTCGCCGAACACCGGCATCGCCGTCTGCAGCACCGCCCCGATCGTCGTCGAGGCGAGCGCGGCCAGCAACAGCATGCCGACGATCGCGCGATTGTGGCGGACGTCGATGAGCACCCGCAGCGACTGGATGAGAGTCGTCCGCGCGGTGCGCACTCCTCCGCTGCGCAGATGCCCGGTGAAGGGGGTGCGAATGAGGAAGATCGTCAGCGGCAGATAGAAGACGATGTTGATGAAGATGCCCCACGTGGCACCGACCCCGAGCAGCAGAGCGGAACCGACGACGGGACCGAAGAGGATGCCGAGGCTGCGGAACGTCGCATTGAGCCGGACAGCGCTCGGCAACTCCTTCCGATCGACGAAGTCATGGAGCATCATCTGCTCGGCAGGACCCCACAGACATCCGGCCAGGCCATGGATGACGAGCAGCACGCAGGCCTGCCACAGCTGCAGAGAGTCCGTGAGGAAGAGGATCCCCCAACACAGGGACACGACCATGAACATGATCTGTCCGATCTGGATGAGGCGGCGGCAGTCGAAGCGTTCGGCCAGAGACCCGGCATAGACGGACAGGAGCAGGAAGGGCAGCCAATGGCTGATGAGCTGGAATCCGACGAGCGCCGGGGATTCGAACTTCTGCCACAGCACCCAATAGGTGATGACGTGCTCGATATTGTCGCCCATCATCGCCGTGCCCGATCCGATCAGATAGGGCGCAGTCTTCCAACTGCGAAGCACGCTGAAACGGCGCGGACCGGCGGCACCGCCGTTGTCCTCGGAGAAATCGCTCACTCCCCCATTCTCACACCGGCGGAACGGACCGGCACCGACCTCTTGTCTGCTGGGATCGAGGCGAGGACAATGATCCTTGATCAAGGAGGATCTTATGTCCACAGCTCAACCGCCGACGTCCACCCGCCCGAACTCCGCCCTTGTCGTCATCGACGTCCAAAACGGCGTCATGGAAGCCAGTTGGAACTCCGAATCGGTCATTTCCACGATCTCCGATCTCGTCGACCTTGCCCGGAACACCGGCACCGAGGTGGTCTGGGTCCGGCACAGCTCCGGTGAGCTGCCGATCGATTCCCCGCAATGGCAGATCGTCGACACGCTCTCCCCCGCTGAGGGCGAAGCGATCATCGAGAAGACCCACGGCAATACATTCGAGGGCACGGACTTCGAGGAGGTGCTCGCCGGAAAGGACGTCGGCCACCTCGTCGTCACCGGTGCCCAATCTGATGCCTGCGTGCGCTCGACCATCCACGGCGGATTCGCCCGCGGCTACGACGTCACGCTGGTCTCCGACGCCCACACCACCGAGGATCTCACCGAATGGGGTGCTCCCCCACCGGAGCAGGTGGTCTCACACACGAACCTCTATTGGGGATTCGAATCGGGTCCGGGTCGCACCGCGAAGGTCGAGGAAGCCGACAAGGTCGACTTCGGTGCTCGCTGACGGTGTCGCCCGACCCGGCTCGTTGGCACTGCTCGATCGCGCCCGCGCCGAGATCGACCGGCTGACTCCACACGCCGCCTTCATCGAGCAGCAGCAAGGGGCGATCATCGTCGATGTCCGCACCGAGGTCCACCGCGAGTCTGCTCCGTCGATCCCCGGATCCCTCGCCATCGACCTGACCGTGCTGCCGTGGCGTCTCGACCCCGGCTTCGATTGGCGCATCCCCGAGGCCGATCGAACCGATCGGCGGTGGATCCTCATCTGCCGCCACGGCTATTCCTCATCGCTGGCCGCGTGGAACCTGCGACAGATGGGTCTGACGAGCACTGCCGATGTCATCGGCGGCTTTGAGGCGTGGCAGGCAGCGCATCTGCCGACGACCGATGAGGCTCCCGACCGCCGACCGTGACCATGAGCTCACCCGCCCGCCGACCGTGACCACAACGGCGGCCTCCGAAACCTGGCATCATGGCCCCATGAGTGAAGACATCCGCAGCATCGAACTGACCCGCATCGCCGAAAACCACTACCGCGCCACCGCCCCGAGCGGAGCAAGCATCGAATTCGGCCGCGGCGAAGGCCTCATGACCCCCGTCGAACTGCTCCTGGCCGCCGTCGCCGGCTGCTCGTCGATCGACGTCGACACCGTGACCAGCCGTCACACCGAACCGACGAAGTTCGACGTCTCCGCGACCGCAGACAAGATCGACGAAGACGGCGCCTCCCGTGTGGACAACGTCCACCTCGATTTCGACCTCGAATTCCCTGACGACGAGGAGGGCCGAAAGGCCGATGCCCGCGTCGAACGCCTCGTCGGGCTCTCCCATGACAAGTACTGCACGGTCTCCCGCACCGTCGAACACCCCACGAAGGTCGACTTCAGCATCCGTCGAGACTGACCTTCCGACTCGTCACGGCCGATCCTTCGCCGAGGCGGCCCGACGTTCCGTACGGAGGTGAGCTTCAGCTCTCGGCCAGCCGCTTCTTCTCGACCTCGACGTCGAAATCGGCGGCGGGCCACTGCGGGTCGATGTCGACCAGGGCATCGAGCAGCAGCCGCTGCACAGCCAAGCGGGCGTACCATTTCCGGTTCGCGGGCACGACGAACCACGGGGCCGCCTCGGTGGAGGTGCGGTCGAAGACAACCTGATAGGCGTCCATGTAATCCGGCCACAGGAGTCGTTCGTCGACGTCACCCGGGTTGTACTTCCAGTACTTGTCCGGCCGGTCGAGACGTTCGGCCAGGCGCGCCTTCTGCTCGTCCGGAGAGATGTGGAGCATGACCTTGACGATGCGCACTCCCGCCGCGACCAACTCGGCTTCGAAGTCGTTGATGGCGGTGTAGCGGCGCTCGATCTCGGTCTCGTCGGCGAGTTCACGGACGCGGCCGATGAGCACATCCTCGTAGTGTGAGCGGTCGAAGACTCCGATCATGCCGGGCCCGGGCACGCGCGGTCGGATGCGCCAGAGGAAGTCGTGGGCGAGTTCCTCCTCGGTGGGTTTCTTGAAGGCGGCGAGTTCGACTCCCTGCGGGTCGACGGCTCCGACGACGTGGCGGACGATTCCGCCTTTGCCCGCAGTGTCCATGGCTTGCAGGACGAGGAGGACAGCGGGGCCGGAGTCCTCGTCGTGGTGAGCAGCGAAGAGGCGCTCCTGCAGGTCGTTGAGTCCAGCGGACAGCGCCTCGAGATCCTTCTTCCCGCTCTTCTTGTCCCCGTCGTAGCCGGGAGTGGATTCGGGATCGACCTCGCCGAGGCGGAATCCCTCCCCGGCACGGAGAAGTGGGGCGGGATCGGTCGTCCAGTTGCTCGTCGGCTCGCTCATGCGTTCATCTTTCCAGGTGGGAACGGCCGCGTCTATACCGACAACTCACCGCCGAGGCGGCTGAGGTCCGTCGATGCCCGGCAGCGGGTTCTCGTTCGTCAGTCCACGCCGACGCCTGTCCTCCAGGTACCTCTGGTAGTCCGCTTCGCGTTCGGCGGCGGTCATCTGCGGCGTGGACTTGTCGATGACATTGCGCAGCATCGCCAGAACGGTCAGCACCGCCAGGCCGGTCAGCGTCACAGCCACCCAGATCATCGTGGTGAGCAGGCTCGGCGGATTGTCGAAGACTCTCACACCGGCGAAGCCGATGAGGAAGACGAATCCGAGAAACGGCAGCAGGAGCCACAGCGCGACCTTGAAGCCGCCGATCATCATCGGCATCACCACACACATACTCCACGCCATTCCGCCGATGAAGAAGAGCAGGACGAGGAAGAAGCTCGCCGGATCGCTGTTGAGTTCCGTCGCAACCGTTCCGGGAACGGCCCGCTCGCCGAGGAAGAACGGCCAGACCAGCGCCACCAACGTGACGATCACTGCGGAGCCGACCACGCTCAGAAGGATCAGCGGGACGAGACCCTCACGCCGGAACCCGTCGTCCTTGCGCTTGTACTCCATGAACAGGAAGGGAAAGAGCAACGCAAATACACCAGCAATGATTCCTGCCCAGAGGCCATCTGCCTCAATTCTGTCGGCCATGTTCCGCTGGCACATCAGCCCCGTCGAGGCCAGCCAGATGAAGAAGGTGAAGAAGAGCGCACCGAAGAGGGTGAAGCCGAGGGCGCGCACAAAGTCACGCGTCCATGTCGGAACCGGTTTCTCCTCATGCAACGGAAGTGGCCCCGGTGGCGGCGGTCCGGGCGGTGTCTCACTCATGATTTCATCGTCGCACACCCACAGGCGCCACATACAGGCAGCGATGTGTCAGCCTCGACACCGCTGATTTCGACGAAGCGAGACACCGACGTCCTCAGTCCGGTTTCCGGAACACCGACGGCAGCTTCTTCTTCACGCGCTGCCCGGTGTCCCGGTACGACCATTGCCGCATCGGCTGCGGCACCCGCCACTGCAGCTTCCACGCGAGCATGCGGAAGCCGAAGGCGGCGGCCGCGATGATGAGTGAGGCGATGGCACCCAACAGTCCGGTCACCTCGGCGATGATCGTCAGCCCCGATCCGAACAGGGCGGGGATGAGGTAGAGGTCGGTGCCGCGGAAGATCGCCGGATCCTCACTGGCCACGGCATCGCGCATGAGCCCTCCACCGCACGCGGTCAGCGCACCCATGAGCAGCGCCGCCGGATAGTTCGTCCCGGCGGCGAGCGCGATCGTCGTACCGGTGACGCTGAAGAGGCCGAGGCCCATCGCGTCGAAGGCGACGATCCAGATCCGGGCCCGAGAGATGTGGGAGCCGATGATGTAGATGAGCAGGGTCGCGATCACCGGCGGGGCGAGGTAGATCGGTTGGCCGATGGCGTTGGGCACCCGGTCGAGGAGCACATCGCGGATCATGCCTCCGCCGATGCCCGTCATCGTGCCCAGCACCAACCCGCCGGTGATGTCGAAATTGCGTCGCGCGGCCAGCAGCACTCCGGAGACTGCGAAGACGAAAGTGCCGGTGAGGTCGAGGGCGAGGAACAGGAACTCCTGCAAGTTCATCTCCACCTCGGCTCCTCTCGTCGCTCCGTGCCCGGCCCGGTGCCGAGCGTCCTACCAGCCACTGTAATCCGCTTCGACATCCAGTGAGCCATTTGTCTGGTGTTCCGTTCCCCATCGCCGAGGCGGCCGCTAGGCTGAGGAGATGACGCAGCCGACGCTCATCCTCGTCCACGGCGCTTTCGCCACTTCCTTCTCTTTCGCCCCGCTGCAGGCCGAACTCGCCTGCCACGGAGTTCGCTCGGCTGCGGTTGACCTGCCGGGTCACGGTTTCGCCGCCACCTTCCCGCTCGGGTATCAGGCACCTCAGGACCTCGCCCAGTTCACCTCGGAGCCGGGATCGATCAGGGGTGTGACCGTCGAGGACAATGTCCGGGCTCTCACCGAGGCGGCCGCCCGTGCCAAGGAGCACGGACCGGTGGTCATCGTCGCCCACAGCCGCGGCGGGGCCACATTGACCGCCTTGGCGAATGCGCATCCGGAACTCATCGACCACATGGTCTATGTCTCCGCATGGGCACCGGTGGACCTCCCAGCCGCTGAATACAATGCCGAACCCGAAATGAAGACCGTCGACAATGCGGCTCTCGCCCGGGCCCTGGCCGGTGATCCCGGGCAGTTGGGACTGCTGCGCTGCAATTTCCGCCAGGCCGACCTGGAGGTCCTCGACGGCCTGAAAGCACTCTTCTGCGCCGACGTCAGCGATGAGGAATTCCGCATCTTCCTGAACTCACTGCAGCCGGATGAGAACCTCGACGCGGGAGGGCCCGAACACCGGGCGCAGGCGGGCACGTGGGGGACGATTCCGCGTACGTTCGTCCGCCTCGGCGAGGATCGGAGCATGCCGACCGCGATGCAGGATCGCCTCATCCGCGAAGGTGATGCGCTCACCCCGGACAATCCCTACCGGGTGCGAACGCTCGCGTCGTCCCACGTGGGATGGCTGATCCGCCCCGCCGAGGCGGCCGTGCAGTTGGCGCAGATCGCCGCCGACGTTGCCGCGGAGTCCGACAGGTAAAGCGCAGGCGCCGACGGAAGAGGCCCCGACCGTGACAGTCGGGGCCTCTCGTTCTCTGCTCAGCCGATTCAGCTGAGCTGGAAGTTGTCCGGGTTCTTGTACGGTTCGATTTCGACGACTGGGGTGCCCTTGCCCATAAGCAGTTTGGAGATGGGGCAGCGAGCGTGGGCGCGGGCAGCGTACTTCTCGGCGTCGGTGTCCGAGACCCCTTCGATGGAGATGAACGCCTTCGGAGCGAAGTAGAAGCCGTTGCCGGAGGGTTCGTTGTGCAGCTCGACCTCGACGCGCACGCGTGAGAGCGCCTCGATCTCATTGACCGCGAGGACGACCTTGAGCGTCTCGCCGAGGCAGGTCGACCAGGCCATGGCGAGGAACTGTTCCGGGTTGTTGCCCTCTTCGACCCGTGAGGTCGGGGCGGTGGACAGGGTCTGGCCGTCTTCGACGCGCACCTCGCCCGAGGTGCCGCCGAGGTTCTCGACCTTCGCGGTGTAGATCGGCGCACTCGGGCTCTTCGGCTCATCCGCGTCTCCGGTCGGAGCCTGCGGCTGGGCGTATCCGGGTTTCTCAGTCATTGCACCATGCTACGACAGGCACGCAACAAGGTCACTGGCGTTTCAGTGAATGGTCAGTAACAAAACCCGCAGACCCATCCGCCGCCCCGGCGGCTCCGAATGATCACTATGAATCGGAAAACCCGTGCAACCCACCGTTTCCGCGGCGTCGTGGCAGGCATCGTCGCCACAGTCATGATGTTCGGTCTCGCAGACCTCATCGCGCGTGCCTTCACCCCGAGCGCCGCACCCCTGCTCACCCTCGGTCAGGCGATCATCCCCCTGGCTCCCCCGGCGGCGATCAAACCCGTCATCGCCCTGTTCGGCGACAACGACAAACTCGTCCTCGTCCTCTCCACCGGCCTCGGCGCGATCGTCCTCGCCGGTCTCATCGGAGCACTGGCGGTTTCCCGCCGGCGTCTGGCCACGACACTGCTGGTCGTCGCCGGGCTCGTCCCAGTCATCGTCATCATCATCCGCCCCGAAGCGGGTGCCATCGACGTCATTCCCACGCTGATCGGCATTGCGGCGGGTGTCGCGGTCTTCCTACTTCTGCTGCGCCTCGGTGTACCTGAAACCCCCGCCGAGGCGGCCGACAGTCCCGATGTCGCGCGCGGTTCGCGAACCTCGGAGCCCTTGAGCCGCCGCCGTTTCTTCGGCCTCGCCGGTGCCGTCGGCACCATCGGGGCCGTCACCATCGCCGCCGGCCAGACCCTCGTCTCCCTCACACAGGAAGCCGGAGCAGCGGTGGCCAAGCTGGTTCTGCCCAACCCCGCGAAGAAGGCGGCAGCGATCCCCGCCGCCGCGAGCACCGACCTCGACGGCACGGTCCCCTTCGTCACCGAAGCGAAGGACTTCTACCGCATCGACACGGTGCTCTCACCACCGGTCATCGACCCGGAACAGTGGTCCCTGCGCATCCACGGCATGGTCGAAGAGGAGGTGACCCTGACGATGGACGACGTCCTCGACCTGCCGCTGGAAGAACACCACATCACGCTCACCTGCGTGTCCAATCCCGTCGGCGGGGACCTCGTCGGCAACGCGACCTGGCTCGGATATCCCGTGCGTGATCTCCTCGCCCGAGCACGCCCGAACTCGCAAGCCGATATGGTCCTCTCCCACTCCTTCGATGGATTCACCGCCTCGACCCCGATCGGTGCACTGACCGATGACCGCGCCGCCCTCCTGGCGGTGGGAATGAACGGCGAACCGCTCACCCCGATCCACGGCTTCCCCGCCCGCCTCGTCGTTCCCGGGCTCTACGGCTTCGTTTCCGCGACGAAATGGGTGACCGAACTCGAGGTCACCCGCTTCGATGAGAAGACCGCCTACTGGACCGACCGCGGGTGGGATGCCAAGGCCCCCATCCTCGTCGCTTCGCGCATCGAGGTCCCCAAGCCGCTGGCCAAGGTCCCTGCTGGGGACATCCGAGTCGGCGGCACCGCCTGGGCGCAGCGTGCAGGGATCGACCGCGTCGAGGTCAAGCTCGACGACGGCGAATGGACGCAGGCGGATCTGGCCGAGGAGGTCACGATCGACACCTGGCGACAGTGGCGGACCGAATTCGCCGAGGTGGCCGCGGGTTCACATACCCTCACCGTGCGTGCCACGGACAAGGACGGCACAGTGCAGACAGCGAAACGTCGGGATTCGATCCCGAACTCGGCCACCGGGCACCACCACATCCAATTCCGCGTCGAATGAGCCCGCAGCCGCCTCGGCGAAGAGATTCTCAAGATTTCTTCCCCATCCACCCATCCGAACCGAGCACCGCGCCGAATACCCAGTACACAGCGAGCAATGGAGATCACTTCACAGCTGTGCGCGAATACGCATCACTGTTGATTAGGAGAAGAACAATGAAGACACTGCTTCGCACACGCACCGCCACCATCCTCTCGGCCGGCGCCATCGGTCTGTTGGCTCTGAGCGGCTGCGGAATGGATTCTGGTTCCGGCGGGGAGGAGTCCGGTTCGGAATCGGGCAGCTCCGAATCTCAGCCCGCTGACTCGGGCGAGTCCGAGATGCCAGACGAGTCCGGCGACTCCTCCATGGCCGATTCCGACCTCGTCGGCAAGGGCTGCTCGGCTTACGCCGAGGCGAACCCGGACGGGGCCGGTTCTGTCGAGGGCATGGGCCAGGATCCGGTGGCCACTGCCGCCTCGAACAACCCGATGCTCACGACCCTGACCAAGGCTGTCTCGGGCAAGCTCAACCCCGATGTCGACCTCGTCGACACCCTCAACGGCGACGAGTTCACGGTCATCGCCCCGGTCGACGACGCCTTCGCCGATGTGCCCAAGGACGACCTCGACGCCCTGGCCAAGGACTCGGACCAGCTGACGAAGGTGCTGACCTACCACGTGATCCCCGGACAGCTCTCCCCCGATGAGATCGCCGGTGAACACGAGACCGTCGAAGGTTCGAAGGTGAAGATCTCCGGTGAGGGCGAGGACATGAAGTTCGACGATGCCGGACTGGTCTGCGGCGGAGTCAAGACCGCCAACGCCACGGTCTACATGGTCGACGCCGTGATGATGCCCAAGAAGTGACCGGAGAGTCCACAGCGAGAGAACACCACGATGCAGTGGCCGGGAACCGATCAGCAGCAACAGGATCGGCTCCCGGCCGCTTTCGGTTCCTCGCCGGTTCGTGCGGCTTCAGGCGAACGTCGACTGACCGTCTCTGCTGTACACGCTCCCACCACTGCGCCCACCCCGCTCGACTCGCTCACCTGGGAAAGGTGTGATCGGTTTCTGCATGCATGGCATGATTGGGCAATGAGTTCTGATCACCAGCCGGCGGATTCCGCCGATCCCGGCGGTGCCCTGCTGATCCGCATCGCCGAGGGTGACCGGTCCGCATTCGAAGAACTGTTCACCACTCACTCCCGCATCCTCATGGCCGTCATCCTGCGAATCGTCAAGAGCCGAACACTGGCCGAGGAAGTCCTCCAGGACTGCTTCACCGAGGTGTGGACCCGGTGTTCGGGCTTCGACCCGGGGCGCGGCAGCGGACGGGCATGGCTGATCACCCTGTGCCGCAGGCGAGCCATCGACTGTGTGCGCAGCGTCCAGGCTCAACAGGACAGAGACTATGCGGACGGGCTCCGCACCACCGCCGAAGCAGGCGACCAGGTGGAGCAGACCGTCATCGCCCGTGCAGAGTCGGACCGGACCGTCTCGGCTCTGCGGATCCTCCCGGATGAGCAGGCCGAACCGATCGTCATGGCCTTCTACCAAGGCATGACCCACACCCAGATCTCTGAGAATCTCCAGGTGCCCCTGGGTACCATCAAGTCACGGATCAGGGACGGAATGAAGAAGCTGCGAGAAGAGTTGGAGGCAAGCCGATGAGCGCAGATCGTGACTATCTGGCTGCCGGGCTGGCCCTCGGCGGGCTCAGCGACTCAGAACTCACCGAGGCTCAGGCGCTGGCCGATGCCGACGCCGACTTCCGCGCCGAAGTCGCCGCCTATGCCGACGTGATGGCCGACGCGGCCGAATCCGATGAACCGGTCGAGGTCAGCTCGGCGACTCAAGAGGCAATTCTGTCGATCCCCGAGAACTACCCCCAGGAGTCGGCACCGGAGACCTCACCCGCTGTCGAGCCTGAGACTTCGTCGGTCGCTGCGGAGGCCTCCGCCGATGAGCCGGCCGCTCCGGCATCGCTCGCCGACCATCGGGAGGCACGCCGGTCCGATGCCCGCGCAGAGGGCGCCGGCGAGTCACAGCCTCGCCGCAGTTCCTGGCTGCCCTGGGCGGCAGCTGCGGCGGCGATCGTCGTCGCCGCAGTACTCGGCGCCACCGTCTGGCAGCAGAATCAGCGACAGAATTCCTTGGAAGAGGACTTGGCGGCGACTCAGCAGCAGCTCGATGACTCCGCTCGTCTCATGGAGGCCAGTGACCTGAAGACGAGCACCGCAGACATGCCGGAGGGCGGAAGCGTGACTGTGCTCTCCTCCGAGAGCGAGCAGCTCATCCGCCTCAGTCCGAAAGACATCGGGCGGCCACCGGCCGGAAAGTCGATGCAGATGTGGGTCATTGGTGCTGACGGTCCGGAAAGCGCCGGTCTGATGTCGGACGATCCGGTGACCATCGCCGGCGAGACGTTCGCCTCGGGCAGCGTCTTCGGCATCACCGTCGAGCCCGAGGGAGGCTCGAAGCAGCCGACCACGGATCCGGTTGTCGCCATCGACCTCTGAAGCTGCAGGGAGTAGGCTTCCTGGCATCGGCGGCGAAGGAGCTGTTATGTCCGATTTCGAGTGGGATCCGGAGACCTATCTGGCGCTGATGGCCGAGGAGATCCCCGACTACCCGCGTCTGCAGACGGAAGTGGCGGCTGCGGCAGCGTCAGGAGCGCCGACGTCGATCCTCGATCTGGGCATCGGCAGCGGGCTGACCGCACAGCGCGTTCTCGAAGCCCTGCCAGAGGCGAAACTGCTGGGCGTCGACGCGAGTTCCGAGATGCTCGCCGCCGCCGAGGCGACCCTCGACCCCGAACGCACCCGACTGCAGTCGGGTCGCCTGGAAGAACCGCTGCCGGACGGGCCCTTCGATCTGGTCATGTCCATGCTCGCCATCCACCACCTCGACGGCCCCGGCAAGGCCGACCTCTTCGCCCGCATCGCATCGGTGCTCGAGACAGGCGGGAGGTTCGTCCTCGGTGATCTCGTCGTACCCGCCGACCCAGCGGACGTCGTCACGCCGATCGACTGGATCGACGACACCCCCAGTTCGCTCGATGAGCAGCTGACCTGGCTCGCCGAGGCAGGACTGACCACCCATGTGCACTGGCAGCACCGGGATCTGGCCGTCGTCGTCGCTCAGAAGGACTGATCAGTCTTCGCCAGAGCCGGAGCCTGATTCGTCTGATTCAGCGATCGCCCTCAGGCACATCGGCGAATCCCGCGATGAGGACGTCGAGTGCGAATTCGAATCGAGCGGTTGAGGGTCGACGTGAAGCCGCACTGACCGCCTCCGCGAGACGCGGGAAGTCCGCCTCGGAGATTCCCTCGAGATGAGCCGCTTGGCGCAGCTCGCCGCTCATGCCTCCGCCCCGTTCGCCACCCTCGGCTCGCACCGCGCCTCTGCGGGCGGCCTTTCCAACCTCGGCATTGAGCGCGGCATGCATGAGAACGAACTCATGGATGGTGTAGATCATGTCGAGCCCGCGGCGAGCTGAGAACCCGGCGGCGCAGAGGAAGTCGACGAGTGCCTCCAACAGAGCAAGGTTTCCGGTGGTCACCGCCGGGCGGGTCATGACGAGATCGACGAGGTTCGGATGCTCGGACAGAGTGTTCAGCTGCGACCGGGCGTACCCCCGCAGAACGTCGTCCCACGGTGATCCGGCGATTTCGACTGGCGGCACGGAAGTCGATATCTGCTCGACGACGGCGTCAAGCAGCGCACCCTTGTTCGGGAAATGGTGGTAGAGCGCCATCGCCTCGACCTTGAGTTCGGCGCCGATCCTGCGCATCGACACAGAGGCCAGACCTTCTTCGTCGGCGATGGCAATCGCGGTCCTCACGATCGATTCCGGCTTCAGACCAGCATGCTGGCCCCGCGTACGCGCCGCGCCGGACTCGCTCCGCCTGCCGCTCGAAGTCGCACCTGCTGCGCGATCACTTCGCTTCACCATGGCCGCCTCCCTCACGAACTCTCGGGTTTTCCTCCATTGACCTGCTCTACAGCGTAAAACTAGCATGAGAACCACGATTTACGCTGTATAACACAAGAGAAAGGGCACCATCATGAATAGGCAGTATTCTCGTTCGACCTACGTCGCCCTCTGGGTCGGACTCGGACTCACCGTACTGGCCATCGTCAGCGCACAGCTGGGCAGGCCGCTCATCGGCGAACACATCCGCAGCGGCTACCCATCGATGCCCCAGGATGAGATCACGTCAGGCGTGAACTTCTACGCCGCGTCCTTGACGATCGTCGGTGTGCTCGGCGTCCTCGGCTGGGTCGCAACGATCTGGCGAGCACATCGGGGCAGCCGAAGGATTCGGTGGGCAGCCGTGGTGCTCGCTCTCACCGGCACCTCGGTCGCGGCATTCGCCCTTCTCGTCCGGGACACTTCGGGAGACACCGGACTGCCGCCGCTCATCGGCACGATCGGGCTCCTCCCCTGTGCGGCAGGGCTTATCGCGGTCGTCCTCATGTTCACCCGAGCAGCCACCTCGGCGAACAACGATCCACGACCCCTGCACCGCTCACCACGCGCACGAACAGCATGAAAGGAAGAACCGTGACACACCCCATCAGCTCCCAGACTCACACCCGACACGACTTGGCCGAGGCGGTACTCGAGGCCCACCGGGCAGGCCTGCCCGGCATCATCGCCGAGGTGGTCGACCACGGAGAGATCGTGTGTGAATGCGCAGGGTTCGCCGAGGTCGCAGCGAAGACGCCGATGACGCCCGAGCTCCACCACCGGGTCGGCAGCATCGCAAAGACCTTCACGACGGTGACATTGCTGCGGCTCGTCGAGAAGGGGATCATCGACCTGGACGCCCCGATCGGCGGCTACCTCCCCGAGCTCGTGCCCGGAACTCGCGGGGAGGCGATCACCGTGCGGATGCTCGCGAATCACACGAGCGGACTCAACGAATACCTACCCGTCATCTATGACTCGCTGCGGGCGTTTCCGAACCTGGCGCAGACGAGTCCACGCAGCCTCATCGAGCAGCAGTTCACCCGCTTCGACCGACGAGAGCTCATCAACATCGGCGTCGGAGCTCCTCCCGCAGGCGAACCCGGCGGCCTGCCCGGCAGATACTCGAACACGAACTATCTGCTCCTTGCCGAACTCATCGAGTCCGTCACCGGCACTTCTGCCGAAGAGCACATCCGCTCCGAGGTCATCGAGCCTGCCGATCTCCCCGACACCTACTTTCCGGTCGGGTCCGTGCTGGCGGCTGCGCATACTCATCTGTACGAGTCGTGGTTCGGCATGGCCGGTCCGCCGGTCGACCTCACCGACTGCGACATGTCGTGGGTGGGTCCCGCCGCCTCATTGGTGTCGACGACGGCCGATCTCAATCGGTTCTTCGGTCTCCTCATCGACGGTCAGCTGCTTCGACCGGAATCGCTCGAACAGATGCAGAGCACAGTTCCGGTGATCTCGTTCGAGGGCACGACGATCGAATACGGGCTCGGCCTGCACCGACGCGAATCCGACGACGGAACCGTCTGGTGGGGACATGACGGTTCGGTGTGGGGCGGAGGAGCGCTCACATTCACCCGGGCGGACACAGGCAAGCAGGTGACGGTGTTCACCAATCGTCAGCGCTGGAACACTCTCGATGAATCCGGGCGCCCGCAGCCGCATCCGATCGACGCGGCGTTGGCTCGTGTCGTCACAGGGAGCATGGGCTGATCCGGTTACCGGCAGCCGCCCGGTCCCGCACGCTCAATCCCTCCACCGACTGCCGGAGCCGCGGCATCTGATTTCCCCACTGCGGCGGATACCGGCCGGGCACGTCACTGTCTAAGCTGGAAGGATGACGGAGGACAGGACGAGAGAACCACGGACCTCGGCACGCCTGTCGGCCGCGGCTCGCAAGCCGAACCGGTCCGACCTCTGGCTCGTTGCCGCCCTCACCGTCGGCTCGCTCATCTTCGCCGTCCTCTATGAGGGCAGCGGGTTCTGGGAGTTCAAAGCACCGCTGTGGGTTGTCTGCGTGCTCTCAATCGCAGTCACCGTTCCCCTGCTGTGGCGTCGTCGTTTCCCGAATTTCGTCGCATGGTTAATCACCACGCTCTACGTCACCGCGCAGATCCTGCAGATGATGGAACCCGGTGTCTCTCAGATCGTTCTCTTCACATCGGTCTACGCGATCGGCGCGTTTCGCTACAGTCAACGCGCAGCTTTCATCTCACGCTGTCTGCTGTGTCTGGCAATTCTCATCTATGTCATCGTCTCGGCGGCCCTGCAGTTCCAGGATCTCGGCGACCTGACTTTCGTCCAGTTCGCCGCGGCTACCGGGGTGACTTTCCTGATCAACACGGTCTTCTTCGGCGGCGCGTGGCTCTTCGGCAACCGCGCGTGGAAGCAGCGTCGACTGCTCGAGGAACTCCGCGCGGCCAACGAAGAAGTCCGCGAGCAGGAACAGCAGCTGACTCGGCAAGCCCTCGACCTCGAACGCGTGCGCATCGCGCGGGAACTCCACGATGGAGTCGCCCACCATATCGCCGGAGTCGGCATCCACGCCGCCGCTGCGCGTCGCAGCCTCGAGAAGAACCCCGACAAGGCCAAGGAATCGCTCCAGGTCATCGAATCCTCGACCCGCGAAACCGTCGACGAGCTCCGCGCCCTCGTCTACACGCTGCGCGACACGGACCCGTCGACCGACGGCACCGCCGCCACAGACGACACCGCCGCGTCCGGCGACCATGCGGCGGAAGAACCGGCCGACGCTGCGACGGCAGCTTCGACGAAAGGCAACCCCAGCCTCGGCGACCTTCCGGAGCTCATCGAATCGGCCCGACGATTCGACCAAACTGTCGAGTACGCGACGATCGGGGAACCTCGCCCGCTCACTCCGATCACCGAGATGTCGATCTATCGCGTGATTCAGGAATCCCTGACCAACTGTTCCCGCTATGCGGGCGCCGGCGCCGAGGTGGATGTGCGGCTGCGCTATGGCAGCACCGATCTCGAGGTGGAGGTCAGCGATGCCCGCTCTGCCGGAAGGCCGACATCAGCAGGGCACAGCAGCGTCCGGGCAGACTCTGGGACGCGTTCCATGAACGAAGGTCTGGGCCTCGGAATCGTCGGCATGAGGGAACGCATGAATGCTCTCGGCGGCAGCCTTGAGGCAGGGCCGAAATCCCGCGGCGGCTGGATCGTGCGGGCTCGGATCCCCTACCCTCGCAGCACCCCAGATCACTCGTCCCCCGGCACTCCAGCGAAGGCATCCACATGATCCGAGTCCTCCTCGTCGACGACCAGTCGATGGTTCGCACCGGTTTCCGCACGATCCTCGAAAGCGAGGACGGCATCACGGTCGTCGGTGAGGCCGAGAACGGGCAGATCGCCATCGATAAGGCGCTCGAATTGTCCCCGGATGTCATCTGCATGGATGTGCAGATGCCGGTCATGGACGGGCTCGAAGCGACAGAGGAGATCGTCAGCCGCGGCGCTGCCGGAGCCGTCCTCATGCTTACGACCTTCGACCGCGACGACTTCCTGTTCCGCGCACTCGACGCCGGTGCCAGCGGGTTTCTGCTCAAGACCGCCGAGGCAGAGCAGCTCATCGACGCGGTGACCGCCCTGGCCGCCGGAGACGGTCTGCTCTCCCCCGAGGTCACGCGCCGAGTCATCGAACGGTCCGTGTCGAGCCCGGAACCGGCGGCACCCAGTGCCCCGGAACTCGAGCACCTCACCGACCGTGAGCTCGAGGTGCTGCGGCTGGTAGCTACGGGGGCCAGCAATTCCGAGATCGCCGGAAATCTCTTCGTCGGTGAGGCGACCGTGAAGACCCACGTGTCGAACCTGCTGTCGAAGCTCGGCATCCGCGATCGCATCCATGCCGTGATCTGGGCGTATGAGAACGGGGTCGCGAAGGTCGGGGGCTAGACACAACGTTTCTGCGAATCAGCCGTCGAGTGGCCCAAAGCCAAAAACCTGAGAGGTGAGCCTCTGATACCGGTGTCACGCCGGCTCCGACGACCGAGACACGGACCGATGACTCGCAAGAAGCAGTCAGTCGCCGACGCTGCGATCGATCATCTCGCGCACGATGTCCGCATGTCCCGCGTGCCGGCCAGTCTCCAGGATCAGGTGCAGGTACACCCACCGCAACGTCAGCTCACTGCCCTGCGGTGAGTAGTCGAGACTGTGCCGGGCAGCGATCTCTCGGGAGCGGTCGCACTCCGTTTGGTAGGCACCGATGACATCGTCCAGCTTCTCGTCCGGCTCCAGCCGCAAGTCGGCCTCCGGGTCTGCTTCGGTCCACGGCGGTGTGGGCAGCTCCGCGGCGGGGATCTGCCCGATCTGCTCTGCGAACGCTCCCAGTTCCACCCAGCGCAGATGTTTGACCAGACCGCCGAGGTTGGTGCCGGTCGGCACCGGGCTGCGCCGAGCTTCTACCTCCGACACGCCGCGAACTTTGCGCACGACGGCGTCGCGCAGATAGTCCAGGAACGTCTCAAGCTGCTCGCGCTCGCTGGCGGCGACTACGCTGCCGAGGATCTCACTCGGTCTCGTCATGGGCTGAATCATACTCGCGTGCCGACCCACGCAACAGGGGATATTCGGACTCTTCGCAGGCGCCAACCGGCTCCGATTGCACCTTCGATTGCGAGGAGCCGCGATCCCCCCTCACGCAGGGCACCGAATTCACCCTTAAGACTGATCCGCTCAAGCCGGTCTCCGCATAGCGTTGAAGCATGATCACCTTGGAGAACATCAACCGCAGCTTCGGCGACAAACAGGTGCTGCACGATCTCAGCTTCGACATCGGCGACGGCCGGATGACCGGCTTCGTCGGCTCGAACGGCTCCGGCAAGACCACAACCATGCGGATCCTCCTCGGCGTCCTTGCCGCCGATTCCGGGCGCATCCTCGTCGACGGCACCCCCATCACCGCCGGCCACCGCAGCGCGATCGGCTACATGCCCGAGGAACGCGGCCTCTACCCCAAGATGCCGATCATCGACCAGCTCGTCTACCTCGCCCGCTTCCACGGTCTCACCCGCCAAGCGGCGAAGAAGCGCGGACTCGACCTCCTCGAACAGCTCGAGCTCAAGGGCGAACCCACCGACACCCTCGAATCGGTCAGCCTCGGCAATCAGCAGAAGGTCCAGATCGCCGCGGCTCTCATTCACGACCCGCAGGCGCTCGTCCTCGACGAACCGTTCTCCGGTCTCGACCCCGCAGCCGTCGAACGCACCCTCGGCGTCCTCACCGACTTTGCCTCCTCCGGCGCCCCGGTCCTCTTCTCCAGCCATCAGCTCGACCTCGTCGAGCGCCTCGTCGACGACCTCGTCATCATCAATGACGGCCGCCTCGTCGCAGCCGGCACCACTACGGAACTGCGCCGCCAGCGCAGCCTGCCCGAGTGGACGCTGCAGACCGATGCGGACCTCGGCTGGGTGCGCGGTCTGCCCGATATCTCCGTCGTCGAACTCGACGGCAATTGGGCCCGGTTCACAGCCCCGAATGCCGACACCGCCGAGGCGGTCCTACGCAAAGCGCTCACCGTCTCAACGGTGTCATCCTTCGCTCCACACGAAGTCGCCCTCAACCGTCTCTTCCAGGAGGTCACGCAATCATGAGCACCACCGACACGACCACCGCAGCCGACAACACCCGCCAGGCCCGAGTCGGCTTGAACCGAGCCGGATTCACCACCGCGATCGGGCTCGTCATCGAACGCGAGATCATGGTGCGAATCAAGTCGAAGGCGTTCATGGTCTCGACGATATTGAGCATCGTCCTCTTCGGCGTCCTCGTCGGAGTCTCCGGAGCGCTGCCCTCGCTGTTCTCCTCCACGGACAAGGTGGCGGTCACCTCGGCGGGGGCGAAAGCCGTCGAGGGGATCGACGATATCGAGACCGTCGAAGTCGCTGACGTCGACGAGGCAAAAGCTCTGATCACCTCCGAGGAGGTCGAATCCGCCGTCGTCGAATCCCAGGATTCGCCGACCGGGGTCGCGGTGCTGTCCCTTCGTTCGGCACCGGAATCACTCATCGGGGCACTCAGCCTCACCCCCGAGGTCGAACTCCTCGATCCCGACGCACCGGACCCAGCACTCACCTACTTCATCGGGCTCGGCCTCGGCCTTGTCTTCTTCATGGCCGCGATGACGTTCGGGAACACGATCGCCTCGTCCGTGGTGGAGGAGAAGCAGTCGCGGATCGTGGAGATCCTGCTCGCGTCCACCTCGGCGCGGGTGCTCATGTTCGGCAAGGTCATCGCCTGTACGATCCTCGCTTTCGCACAGATCGGACTCACCGCAGTCGCGGTCCTCGCGGGCGCCGCCATCAGCGGAAACGACCTGGTGCTGGGCAAGGTCGCCGAACCGATCGCCTGGTTCGTCCCGCTCTTCATCGTCGGCTTCGTCATGGTCGCCGCCCTCTACGCGGCCGCAGCATCGATGGTCTCGCGCACCGAGGACCTGCCGTCGACGAGCACGCCGATCATGATGCTCATATTCCTCCCCTACATGGGCGTCATCATCTTCTCGTCGAACGAAACGGTCATGGCGGTGCTGTCCTACATTCCGTTCTCCGCGGCGGTGGCAGTGCCGATGCGAGTCTTCCTCGGCACCATCGAATGGTGGGAGCCGCTGGTGTCCCTGTTCATCCTCATCGTCACCACGCTGCTCGCGCTGCTGCTGGCCACGAGGATCTTCGAACGCTCGATCCTGAAGTCGGGACCGAAGCTGACGTGGGGGCAGGCGCTGCGGCGGTGACAGCCTGACTGGCTGAGCACTGCAGCCTCCTGTGACCTACAGCCAGCCGTTCTCTGCGGCGATCCGCGCGGCATCGGCACGGTTGCGGGCGTTCGTCTTCCCGATCGCCGAGGACAGACGATTCCGCACGGTGCCGGCAGACAGATACAACTGAGCTGCCACCTCGTCGACGCTCGCCCCGTCGGCGGCCGCGCGCAGAACATCGGTCTCCCGCACGGTCAGCGGTGACGCCCCGTGCATCGTCGACTCAACGACGAGTTCGGGGTCGATGACCGACATCCCGGCCATGACCCGGCGGATCCCCTCGGCGAGGTGGTCGACCGGAGCGTCCTTGACCATGAACCCGCTGACCCCGGCGTCCAGGGCGCGTTTGACCCAACCGGGCCGCCCGTAGGTCGTGACGATGATGACCTTGACCTCGGGAAACTTGTCCTTGAGCGTGGCAGCGACTGAAAGCCCATCGGGTTCGGGCATGTCCACATCGAGCAGCGCCACATCCGGTCGAGTCGCGGTGATCGCCGGCACGACCTCGGAGCCGCGGGCACACTGGGCGACGACCTCGAAGTCGGATTCCATGCCGAGCAGGGCGGCGAGCGCCTCACGGACCATGGTCTGATCGTCAGCGATGAGCAGCGTCGTCACCGGCCCCACCCCTCTCTGCGCCTAGTCCATCGCCCGCGTCGAGTTCGCCGCCACCTGCGTCCCCGCGGGGACGCGCGAGGTCCGCATCCGCTCCTTCGACGATGAGTTCGAAACTTTCGTCGGTCTGCTGCGTTCGCAGACTCCCACCGAGTGCGCGTGCCCGACTCCGCAGTCCCTGCAGTCCCGATCCGGCACCCACCTCGCCGAGGTTGAGCTCCGTGACCGGGTGCGCAGGGTCATCGCGGCGACCGTTGTCGTTGCTGATGGTCAATCGATTCCTCTCGAGAACGATGGTGGCCCGTCCGGCTCGGGCATGCCGGAGGATGTTCGTACTGCCTTCACGCAGACTCCAGGCGAAGAGTTCTCGCAGCCGTGGGTCGACGACATCGACCGAGGTAGGAGCCTCGACCGTGATGTCGGCGGCGCGCAGCGCACGAGTCGCCTCGACGAGCTCCTCGGCCAGGGAGATCGTCCGTGTCCCCTGCACTGTGGTCCGGACATCGGCCAGCGCACCACGGGCGAGTTCTTCGATCTCGGCGATATGCCGAGCCGCATCAGGCGAGCCGGCCGCTTCGAGCTTCGCCGCCAGCTGCGCCTTGAGCGCGATGACGGTGAGCGAATGTCCGAGCACATCATGAACGACTTGGGACACGCGCAAGCGTTCGGCCTCCCGCTCGAGTCGCCGGTTCTCCTCTTCTGCCGCCCGTGCCGCGCGGGCTCGGTCGCCGGCCATGAGCGCCATGACCATGGCGAACCCGGAGATCGAGATCCCGAAGGTGGACGACCAATCGTGAGTCCACCCGGGGACGAGACGTTGGGCCGCCTCGGCGACGATGAGCGTCGATGCCGCAATGATGAGGCCAGGTATCACCCGCCGAATCGAGACGACGGAGAGGACGGAGATATAGGCGAGGAATGCCAGCGCCTGCTCACCGACGATGGGAACGGCCACCGCAGTGATGACGATCATTGCGATGATCGAAGCATTGACGATGATGAGCGCCCGGCGGGTACGGCGGGCGTGGGGATCGCGCATCGTGCGGGCGAAGGTGCCGAGACCGACCCCGCCGGCGATCATTCCGCCGTAGAAGATGACGGCGAATGCGGCGGTGAGGCTCACGCCCCAGATCCGCTGTGCTCCGCCGAGCTGGAACGATGCGCTCAGGGGGTAGACGAGGAAGACGAGCCAGAAGAACGGAAAGAACCAACTCATGAAGTTGAGCGAACGCAGCCCGACGGGCGAGGACTCTGCCCTCGCCTCACCGATGCTGTCGTGCGTGGTCACTGTGGTCCTTCCTCCGTCACTGTGCCCTGGCCGTCATGCTGGTCGTCGTGTTCGCGTCGTTCACGTATGCGGTGTCGTGGCCCGTTCGCGACCATTGGCCTCACACTCGTGCGGTGTCTCGGCGCAGGGCCCAGGCCGAACCTGCCACGAAGATCCCCAGCCACACGATCACGCTGACGATCGCCCAATGATCGTAACCCCCGCCAAGCGGTGCGCGGGCGATTTCGCCGACTCCGTACGCCGGGGTGAAGCGGGCGATCGTCTGCAGGGTGTCGGGCCAGATCTCGAGTGGAACGAAGAGTCCGCCGATGAGCGAGAGGATGCCGAGGACCATGCTGGCGACCTGGATCGCGTTCTCGGCCGGCAGCAGGTATCCGAGCATGACGCCGAAAGCGGCGAAGACACCGGAGGTGAGGATGACGAGGAGACCGGAGGCGATGAGTGTGCCCAGTGGTGCGTGGACACCGGTGACGGCGGCAAGGACGAAGACGACGATGACGGACACCGCGCCGAGAGCCATGGATACGATCACTTTGATGAGGATGTAGGCCGCCGGGTGCAACGGCGTCAGTGCGAGCTGCCGGCTCCACCCGAGCGCGCGTTCGATGGCGACCTGCGCACCACCCGTGGTCGTAGCGATCATCGCCCCATACGTGGCCAAGGAGACCGAGATGTAGAGTGCTGCGTCTGTGCTTCCGAGCATCTCGCCCTTGTTCGTCAGGCCGAAGATGAGGTAGAAGACCGCGGGCATGATCATCGTGAAGATCAATGTGCGCCGGTTGCGCAGCTTCCGCAGCAGTTCGAGGCGCAGCAGGGTGGCTGAGAATCCGCCGAGGCGGGACACCCGTCGGTTCTCCAGCGAGGTGAGGAACGTCGCCGAGGCGGCGGTGCGGGTTTCGGTGTCAGTGAGCGAGTCAGTGTGGGCTGCGGATTCGGGGTGGGCAGCGGTGTCGGGGCGAACGGACATTTCAGGCTCCTTTCGAGGTAAGGCTGATGAAGGCGTCTTCAAGGGAATGGGAGGTGATCTCGAGGTCGGTGCACGCGTTCTCGAAGAGCATCTTCGCGGCTGCATCCGAGTCTGTGGTGCGCATCTTCAGACGTTTGGCAGCGACATCGATGGATTCGACACCGGCCAGTCCGCCGAGGCGATCGAGCAGGTCATCGACGCCCGATTCGGTGGTGTCGTCGGTCATCGGCAGGGTTGCGCTCACGGTCTTCGCTGCTGTCATGCCGCGGATCTCGTGGGCGGGTCCGTCGGCGACGACCCGGCCGTCTGCGACGAGGACGACGCGGTCGGCGAATTCATCGGCCTCTTCGAGGTAGTGGGTGGCGAAGAGGATTGTCTTGCCGGTCAGTGCGTCGGCGCGCATCTGGTGCCAGAAGTCGCGGCGGCCGGTGACGTCCATTCCGGTGGTCGGTTCGTCGAGGACGATGAGGGCGGGGTCCGGCAGCAGGGCCATGGCGAAGCGCAGGCGCTGCTTCTGCCCGCCGGAGCATTTCTTCACCACCGAATCGGCGATGTCGGTGATCCCGGCGCGTTCGAGGACGAGGTCCGTGTCGAGGGAGGAGGCGAAGATCGCCGAGGTGTAGTCGACGGTTTCGCGGACGGTGAGGTCATCGAGCAGTCCACCGGTCTGCATCACCGAACTGACGAGCCCGAGGGCGACCGCTCGCCGAGGCGGCATCCCGAAGATCTCGACAGAGCCGTCATCTGGTCGGCTGAGTCCGAGGAGCATGTCGATGGTCGTTGTCTTACCAGCCCCGTTGGGTCCGAGGAAGGCGACGACTTCGCCGGGGCGAATGTCGAGGTTGAGGCCGTCGACGGCTGTCAGTTCGCCGAAGCTCTTGGTCAGGCGGTTCAGGCTGACAGCTGCAGGGGTCGCGGCGGATGTCCGGGTCGGAGGGGCTGTGTGAGTCGCTGTCTGTGAAGTCATGTCCACAGACTAGAAATCGGAGCCGGTGTGTACAGATGCCATTTGTCACAGAGGCGGGGGTGCCATTTGTCATCGGTTCGCAGAACTAGTGCGGAGACGCAGAGACCGAACTGCGAGTTAACTCAGGCTTCACGTTCCCTCCACTCGCCTTGTGTGAATGCTGAGTAGGCTGGAGGCCGTCTGCTCGCACACGACGCTCACGCACTCGGCCGAGCCCTGCCTCCGGCACCGCTCGAATCGTAACGACGCCTCCTCTTAGGTGAGCGCCTGTGCACCTCAACGAAAGGACTGCACATGGCCAGGACAACCCTGCGTCTCGCCGCGGCAACCGGCGCTCTCAGCCTCGCACTCTTCGGATACGCGGCCCCCGCCTCGGCGGCAGGAATCGACGAACCCGGCGGCGCCCGCCAACTCGACGGCGACAACACCGACGCCATCCGCGACGCGGTCGAGGACTCCGGCGCGAAGAACGTCATCCTCCTCATCGGCGACGGCATGGGCGATTCGGAGATCACCGCCGCCCGCAACTATGCGAAGGGCGCCCATGGTCGCTTCGACGGTCTCGACGAACTGCCGCTGACCGGGCAGTACACGACCTACGCGGTGGACAGGGACTCCGGCAAGCCGGACTATGTCACTGACTCCGCGGCCAGCGCCACCGGCTGGTCCTCGGGCACAAAGACCTACAACGGTGCGCTCGGCGTCGACCGGACAGGCAAACCGCACAAGACTCTCATCGAGATGGCCCGCGCCAAGGGCATGAAGACCGGCGACGTCTCGACCGCGGAGATCCAGGACGCGACTCCGGCCGCGCAGCTCGCCCACATCAGCCAGCGCGGCTGCTACGGCCCCGAGGAGACGGCCAAGGACTGCGCGGACGAGACCCTGGAGAACGGCGGCCTCGGCTCGATCAGCGAGCAGATCCTCAATGCTCGCGCCGATGTCACCCTCGGCGGCGGTTCGGCATCCTTCGAACAGAAGGCAACCGCCGGCGATTGGAAGGACAAGACGCTGCGTGAGCAGGCGGAGGAACGCGGCTACCAGCTCGTCGACGACTCCGATTCACTCGACTCCATCACCGAGGCGAACCAAGATGCACCGGTGCTCGGTCTCTTCACAGAGGGCAATTTCCCCGTTCGCTGGGAGGGACCGAAGGCCACGCACGGAGGTGGCACCGAACCGGCCGTGAAGTGCAAGAACAACCCGGAGCGCACCTCGGACGTGCCGAAGCTCGACCAGCTGACGAACAAGGCTGTCGATCTGCTCGACAATGACAAGGGCTTCTTCCTCCAGGTCGAGGGGGCGAGCATCGACAAGCAGGATCACGCTGCCAACCCGTGCGGTCAGATCGGTGAGACCGTCGACCTCGACGAGGCGGTCAAGGCCGCCCTCGACTTTGCGAAGGAAGACGGCGAAACTCTCGTCATCACCACCGCCGACCACGCTCACACCAGCCAGATCGTCAGCGCCGGTTCGGACACTCCGGGTCTCACCCGAACCCTGACCACTGCCGACGGCAGTGAGATGACGATGAACTACGCGACCGCTGACGAAGAGGAGTCGCAGGGCCACACCGGAACGCAGCTGCGCATCGCCGCCTACGGTCCGGGCGCCGCCAATGTCGTCGGGCTGACCGACCAGACCGACATGCACTATACGATCGCCGACGGTCTGGGACTCGACCCCGACGCCGAAGTGCCCGGCGGCCCGGGCGACGACGCGAACGGCAATGACGACTCGGCCGGTTCCGACGACTCGGCCGGTTCCGACGATGCCGCGGGATCGTCCGATGCCGGTGGCACTGACGGTGCGGCAGGTACCGAAGACTCGAACGCATCCGAGGACGCCAACGGCTCCTCCGATTCCGCTGGCGGCGGCGCCGGTGCCAATGGCGGCTCCGAAGGCGGCGAAGGCAATGCCTCGACCGGCGGAGGAGACCAAGGTCCCGGTCTGGCCGGCGGTGGAGGCGGAACCCTGCCGCGCACCGGAGTCGAGATCGGTGCCGCGATCTTCTTCGGCGTGGCCGCGATCATCGGCGGATCGGCCCTGATCCGCATGGCCAAGCGCCGCGGAATCCTCCCCGCCTGACACCAGCCCGACCACGAACGGTGCCGGATTCTTCCCAGCGAAGCGTCCGGCATCGTTCGTCGTCTCCACAGGTCGACCTGGCAGAGTAGGCCCATGGAACCCATCGAACTTCCGCTGACCACCGACCGACTGCGGTTGCGCACCTATGTCGAATCCGACGTCGACGAGCAGCTGCGGATATTCTCCCGCGAGGACGTCTCCCGGTTCCTCCTCGAAGATCCCTGGACCGCCGAGGTGGCCCGGACCAAGGTCTCAGAACGCATGCAGCGCACGGGGCTCGAGACCGAATCCCGTGCCCTGGCCCTAGTCATCGAGACGGCCGACGGTCTCGATTCTCTTGACGGTTCGCACGTCATCGGCGACATCGCTATCTGGCTCGACAACGACAGTGAGCAGAAGGCCGAGATCGGCTGGATCCTCGATCCGGCCGCCAGTGGCCACGGGTTCGCCACCGAGGCGGCCATCGCGGTCCTCAACGTCGCCTTCGACCACTACGGCCTCCACCGGGTGTTCGCGCAGATGGATTCCCGGAACACCGCCTCGGCGAATCTGGCTCGCAGGATAGGGATGCGGGAGGAAGCGCACCTGCGCAAGGACTGGTGGTCGAAAGGCGAATGGACCGACACCCTCATCTTCGGGATGCTCTCCAGCGATCGGCAGACAGCCTGACTGCTCCGTTCCAGACGCCGGTCCGGCCCGATTTTCTGAGATCTCGGACTCTTTGTGCCAGCTTCCGTATTCGCCCGCCGCCCCGGTGTGAGAATCTGAGGTGGCTGTGGAGCCGGGTCCGTCGAACGCATCGGGGCCGAGGCGGCCACGGTCAGTCGAGAGAAGAGGACAGCAGACACCGATGGCTCCAGCCGACAAGGACCGCAACGAGGCGCTCCCCAGCGACGCAAACGCTGACGGACATGAAGAGAACGCCGGCCTGAAAAGAGGCCTGACCGCCCGACACATTCGCTTCATGGCCCTCGGTTCCGCCATCGGCACCGGCCTCTTCATGGGATCTTCGGAGTCGATCCAAGCCGCAGGACCGGCAGTGCTGCTCGCTTATATCATCGGCGGTGCCGCCGTCTTCATGGTCATGCGCGCCCTTGGCGAACTCGTCGTCCGCCACCCCGTCTCCGGCTCCTTCGGCCAGTATGCCTCCCGCTACATCCACCCCTTCGCAGGCTTCCTCGTCGGCTGGACCTTCGCCTTCGAGATGGTTCTCGTCGCCGTCTTCGACGCCACCGCAATCGGCGTGTACATGGGCTTCTGGTTCCCGGGCGTCCCCCGCTGGATCTGGGTGCTCGCCGTCGTCTTCTTCATCGCCGCGATCAACATGATCGGCGTCAAGGTCTTCGGTGAACTCGAATTCTGGTTCGCACTCATCAAGATCGTTGCGATCATCGCCCTCATCGCCGCCGGAGTAGCCATCATCATCTTCGGCTTCGGCATCGCCGACCACGACCAGATGGGCCCGCAGGCTCTGTTCGACCACGGCGGCTTCTTCCCCAACGGATTCTGGGGTCTGCTCTCATCGTTCACCATCGTGATGTTCGCCTTCGGCGGCATCGAGATCATCGGCGTCACAGCCGGAGAGGCGCAGAATCCGAAGCAGGTGCTGCCGGCCGCCATCAACTCGGTGCCGGTGCGCATCCTCCTCTTCTACGTCCTCACCCTCGGCGTGATCATGTGCATCCTGCCGTGGAACCAGATCACCTCCGAGATCAGCCCCTTCGTCGCGATCTTCGACTCCGTCGGCTTCAGTGCAGCGGCCGCCATCCTCCAGGTCGTCCTCATCACGGCGGCCCTGTCGGCCATCAACGCCGACATCTTCGGCGCCGGCAGGATGCTCCACGGCCTCGCCGAACAGGGGCAGGCTCCGCGGTCCTTCGCCCGCACCTCACCGGGCGGCGTGCCCGTGATGACCGTGGTCACGATGATCGTCGCGCTACTCGCAGGCGTCGTCCTCAACTACCTCTACCCTGATCAGGCCCTGTTCCTCCTCGGAGCGCTGGCCACCTTCGCCACGGTGCTCGTGTGGCTGATCATCCTCGCTTCCCATATCCGGATGAAGAAGGCGATCGCCGAGGAGGCTCGCCTTCCCAGCGAATTCCCCATGCCGCTGTGGCCGGTGGGATCGTGGATCACCGTCGCGTTCATCGTCTTCGTCGTCGTCATGGTCGGCATAGTCCCCGACTCACGACCGGCTCTGTGGGTCGGTCTGCTGTGGGTCGTCGCGCTGTGGCTGTGCTATTTCGCCTTCGTCCGCGGTCGGGGCCGTCGGCCTTACGCGCTCACCGATCGCACCGAACCCATGAGGTCCGGAAAGAACTGACGACCCTGCTCGCAACTGTCCGCAACGTCGTCACTTCTCACGGCGTCCGGCGGCGCAGGGTGAGCGACCCGACGATGATGGCTCCGACGATCCAACAGGCGATGAAGAACACCCGCTGCCAGATATAGGAGTCATCCTCGTTGCCGGTCGACACGGCAACCAGCGCATCGATCGCGTGCGAGAGCGGCAGCCAGTCGCCGATCACCTCGAGCACATCCGGCAGCTGATCACGCGGGAGGAAGATCCCGCCGAGCAGGATCTGCGGGAACACGAACACCGGCATGAACTGCACGACCTGGAATTCCGTGCGCGCGAAGGCGCTGGCCAAGAGGCCCAACGCCGTGCCGAGCAGGGCGTCGGCAATCGCGACGACGAAGAGCAGTCCGACGGATCCCTCGATCTCCAGACCGCACACCAGAGTCGCATAGCCGACGGCCACAGCCGTCTGAATGACGGCGAGCAGCCCGAATGCCAGGGTGTATCCAAGGATGAAGTCGCCGCGACCCAACGGCATCGACAGCAGCCGCTCGAGCGTTCCGCTGCGGCGTTCGCGCAGGGTCGCGATGCTCGTGACGAGGAACATGACGATGAACGGGAAGAGCGCGAGCATCGCCGGCCCGATGTCGGCGAACACCTCGGTCTCGTCGAAGATCCAGGCGACAAGTCCGATGAGCAGGCTGGGCACGATGAGCAGCAGGGCGATCGTGCGCGGGTCATTGCGGATCTGTGTGAGCACACGCCCCGTCGTGGCCAGGGTGCGCATCGGGTTCATCGCCGGGCCCCCTTCGTCACTGTGCGGCCCCGCCGAGCGTGGCTTGGCCGACCGACGTCGTTCACGTCCCGGGAGAGCAGATGGGTCCCCGACCGGCGTCGGTTCCCGACAGGTCCTTCACCGGCCGTGTCCTTCTCGATGATGTCGAGGAACGCCTCCTCCGCCGAGGCGGCCCCTGTGCCGGCGAGCAGATCGTGCGGTGTCGTGTCCGCGATGATCGCGCCCTCCCGCATGAGCAGCAGCCGGTCACAGCGCGTGGCCTCATCCATGACGTGGCTCGAGACGAGCAGCGTGGTCCCCTCCTCGGCGAGCCCACGGAAGAGATCCCACAGATCATTGCGCAGCACTGGGTCGAGTCCCACCGTCGGCTCATCGAGGACGAGCAGGTCCGGGGAACCGAGCATCGCCGCGGCCAGGGACACCCGATTGGCCTGACCGCCCGAGAGCGTCCGGGCCAGCTGATCGGCCTGCCCGATGAGGTCCGTGCGTTCGAGCACCCGGTCGACATCGGCCTTCGGAGCTCCCTGCACCCGTGCGAAGTAGCGCAGATTCGCCCGTACACTGAGGTCCTCGTAGATGCTCGCCGACTGGGTCATATAGCCGACCCGATGCCGCAGATCCGCCGATCCGGCAGGCCGGCCGAGCACCTGCACACGTCCGCCGGCGACGATCTGCACTCCGACGACGGCCCGCATCAGCGTCGTCTTCCCGCTGCCGCTGGGACCCAGCAGACCGACGATCG
Source organism: Brevibacterium sp. OS20 (assembly GCF_056837565.1). Lineage (NCBI taxonomy): Bacteria > Bacillati > Actinomycetota > Actinomycetes > Micrococcales > Brevibacteriaceae > Brevibacterium > Brevibacterium sp. OS20. Next base: position 3,924,326 of record NZ_CM166367.1, read on the forward strand.
CGCCCCTGGGCACATCCAGATCCAGTGAGTCGATGACGGTGGCACGTCCCCGCCGAATTGTCAGCCCTCGTGCTTCCACCGACTTATTCATCATGTGCTGAATATGACATCCGAGAGTGCTCCGGTCAAGGGTTCTCACGGAGAGATTTCATGACCGCCGCCCTGCCGCCGACGAGCGGTACGTGCACGACCGCCATTCGGGCTCACATCGAGTCGCCGACTCCATCGAGATGCCCCTGCACCGCCGGCGCCAGGCGCGCGGTGAGGTCGTCGACCGGCATCGATGCCAGCGGTTCGAGTTCGAGGACATGGCGAAACATGAGCGCACCCGCCATCTGCGTGAGGACGAGCGTGGCCCGCAGATCTGCTTCGGCGCGGTCGACGCCTCCGTCCGCGATCCTTCCCGCCACTGCTCCTTTGAGCTCGCGCAGGAGAAATTGTCTGATCAGTCGGCCGGCTGCCGAATCGCTCACTGCAGAACGCAGAACGGTCACCCCGATCGACTTCACGCTTGTCTGCTCCCAGGCGCTGAGCACCGTGTGCACGAGAGACTCGCCGAGGCAGTCGACCGAGACGTCCAAGGCCGAGCGGATGATGCGGTCCGGCCGCACGGGAAGCTTGACGACTTCCGCGAAAAGGCCGGCCTTGGACTCGAAATAGTGGTGGACGAGTGCGGAGTCGACCTGGGCGCGACGGGCGATTCCACGGATCGACGCCTTGTCGTAGCCCTTCTCGGCGAACTCGGCCGAGGCGGCATCGGTGATCGCTGTCCGCGCCTCACTGCCGTTTTCCTTACGGGGGCGCCCCCTTCGACGAGGCCCCGGCTTCACATCCGCCATACTCCCCAGAGTATCGTGAGGCCCAGTTGCAAAAGGTCTGCACAACGGTCCTCCGAACCGAGCAAAGGTCTGGGAAACGGGCCTCTGTTTGGTCAGAACCACCTCGGCGGGGGTCCTAGCGTGGATGTAGCAGCAGTCGTATGAAAGGTTTTTCGGTTCACATGTTCAGGCAGTCGTCGAAGTTGGCCAATGTCCTCTATGACATTCGGGGACCCGTCCTCGAAGAGGCCCAGGCGATGGAAGCCGCCGGGCACACGATCCTCAAGCTCAACATCGGCAACCCTGCCCCCTTCGGATTCGAAGCCCCCGAGGCGATCGTCCAGGACATCGCCGCGAACCTGCCGGTGACACAGGGCTACTCCGACTCGCGGGGAATCCTCTCCGCCCGCCGTGCCGTCGTCCAGTACTACGAGACCCGCGGCATCCACAATCTCGGCACCGACGAGGTCTTCCTCGGCAACGGAGTCAGCGAACTCATTACGCTCAGTCTGCAGGCCCTGTGCAACCCCGGTGACGAGATCCTCGTGCCTGGGCCCGACTATCCGCTGTGGACCGCCTCGGTGGCGCTGTCCGGCGGCACCCCCGTCCACTACCGCTGCGCGGAAGAGGACGCCTGGCAGCCGGACCTGGACGACCTCGAATCCCGGATCACCGAACGCACCCGCGGAATCGTCGTCATCAACCCGAACAACCCGACGGGCGCGGTGTACTCGAAGGAGACGCTGCAGAAGATCGCCGACATCGCCCGCCGTCACGGCCTCATCGTCTTCTCCGACGAGATCTACGAGAAGATCACCTACAACGGCGTCGAACTCGTCAACATGGCCACTCTCACCGGCGACGACGTTCTGTGCCTGACCTTCTCCGGACTGTCGAAGGCCTACCGGGTCGCCGGCTACCGTTCCGGCTGGCTGGCGATCACCGGACCGCTGGACGAGGCGCACAGCTACCTCGAGGGCATCAAGCTGCTCGCGAATATGCGCATGTGCTCGAACGTTCCGGCCCAGCACGCCATCCAAGCGGCCCTGGGCGGAAAGCAGTCGATCGACGACCTCGTTCTGCCGACCGGCCGCCTCGGCGCGCAGATGCAGGTCGCCTACGAGGGGCTCAACTCGATCGACGGCGTCTCGGCCCACCGGGCCGACGGTGCGCTGTACATGTTCGCAAAGCTCGATGTCGAGAAGTTCGGCATCACCGATGACGAGCAGTTCGCCCTCGACCTGCTGCGCGAACAGAAGATCCTCGTCTCCCACGGCACGGCTTTCAACTGGCCCAAGCCCGACCACTTCCGACTCGTCACCCTGCCGTCCGTCGAGGTGCTCACCGAGGCGATCGAACGCCTCGACACGTTCCTCTCCGGCTACCGGCAGGTCGCTCCGACGACGTGCGAGCTGCCCGTGGTGCGCGAGACCGAGCACGCGGGAGCACCTGCGGCCGGCTGACGGCCACGACCGCTCAGGCGAAGCACCCATCCGATGCCGGGTGCGGCGGAGGCACCGAGCCCCTGCGACACTGGTCTCATGACAGAGATCGATGATGAGTCGGGGACCGTGTCCGCCACCGCCGTGGCCGAGATCGTCAGAGCTCTCTCCCGCGGGATAGATCTCGACCGGGCGGCCCTATCCCGTGGTTTCGGGGACCACCACGACCTCATCGAATCCTTCTCCGATCTGTCGGCGACCATGACCCGGTGGAAGCAGAAAGATCGCGAGCGTTCGGCTCTTTTGGAGAGCGCTTCAGAGCTCATCCGTGTGCGAGACACCGAGAAGCTGCTGCAGAAGCTCGTCGACCGTGCCCGAACACTCATCGGATGCGATATCGCCTACCTCTCCCAGTACTATCCGGAGACCGACGACCTGCGTGTTCAGGCAAGTCGCGGAGCGATCTCGGCGAATCTCAAAGAACTGCGTGTGCCTCCCGGCGTCGGACTGGCAGGACAGGTCGTGCGCGATCGCGCCGCACAGTGGACGTCGAACTACGATCTGACCCGACTGCCGCACGAAAGGCGCGTCGACTCCGCGGTGAAGGCCGAGCGCATGGAATCACTCCTCGGAGTGCCGATGGTCGTCGACGGCGAAGTCCTCGGCGCCCTCTTCGCGGCCAACCGCTACCCACATGACTTCACCACCGACGAGATCACCCTGCTGTCGGCTCTCGCGGACCACGCTTCCGTGGTGCTGAAGACGGCGCAGCTGATGGGAGACCTCGCAGAGGCGGCCCAAGCCTCCGCGGAAGCCGAGGAGACGGCAGCCGCGCAGGCCAGCACCCTCCAACGGCTCGTCGAGGTCGAGGAGCAGCTGACGCAGCTCGTCTTGCAGGGACAAGGAGTCCCCGCAGTTCTCGACGCTATCTCCGAATTACTCGAGGCCGACGTGATCGTCGTCGACAGCGGGCGTCTGGGCTCTCCGAGATTCCCCGCCGATGAGGCGTTCTTCGACGGCATCACGGTGGACGATGCTGACGTCCGAACGGCACTGAGTCACAGCCGGGCGACTGGCCGAAGCGCACAGGTCGCTGGTGCACAGCACATGTACGTCGCCTCGGTGGCGTCTCACCGCCGACAGCACAGCGCACTGTTCGCGCGTTTCAACGACGAACCGGCGGACGGCGACGCGAACATCGTCGCCCAGGCGGCGCAGACGCTAGCGCTCATCCGAATGAACGAACAAGCCCGGGCTGATGCCGAGAACCGAGTCCGTGGAGAACTCGCAGTCGACATCATTGCCGGCACTCGTGATCTCAGTGAGCTCGAGGCCCGTTCCCGAACCGGCAGCTTCAGCCTCTCCGGACCCTGGAGACTCATGACGATTCAGGGCGACATCGAAAACGATGACCGCATCGCCGCTCGCCTGGTCCGCGTCGAGCCGCGCATTCTCATGACGCAGCGATCCCCCGGGATCACGGTGCTCCTCCCCAGTGCCGTGATCCGCGACAGGCCCACCCTGGACACCCTGTTCGAAGAGTCGGGCGCCCTCGACAGTTCGCTGGTGATCATCTCCGACACCGATTACGACAGGAATCAGCTGCGCACTGCCGAGGACGAAATGTGGTCGTGCATCCGCATCCTCAATTCCCTCGGCATCAGCGAAGGAATCTTTCCCACGGAAGATTTCGCGCCTTACACCGCAATGTTCGGCACCGCGCCGGAGCAGACGGAGAGATTCATGCAACGGATGCTCGAGCCGCTGCGCCGATGGGACCGAATCCATTCAGCCGAGCTGATCTCGACGCTGCGGGAATATTTCGAGTCCGGGATGAACATCCGCAGAACCGCGACTCAGATGTCAGTGCATGTCAACACCGTCAAGCAACGGCTTGAGAGAGCCGATCTCGTGCTCGGTCAGGAGTGGAGGTCACCGGAGCGGGCGTTCCGCCTCCAGGTCGCGCTCCGCCTGGACAAGCTGAAGTCATCTTTCTAAGCTTCCATGTCTGGAACAGCCATAGCTGAGCGATATTCACATCCGAAAAAGACATGGCAGATTCCCGCGTGCATTGTTTGACTGATCTCTGCGGAGGAACTCCGACCGACAGGCGATGTCGGCCAATGACGACCTGACTGGAGATACACGATGGCAGTGAACAGCCGAATTGCCGACTTCCGAAATATGTCGGTCGATGATCGCAGGAAGGCCGTCGCAGCCTCGATTGGGCTCGACGCCGAACTGTTCAGCCAGCTCGATGCGGACGCTTTCGGTCCCGAAGACGCCGCCAACCTCAGCGAGAACATCTTCGGCGTGTTCTCGCTTCCGCTCGGCGCAGCCACCAACTTCACGATCAACGGCACCGACGTGCTCGTACCCATGGCAACCGAAGAGGCCTCGGTCATCGCCGCCGCCAGCAACGCGGCTCGAATGGCACGTCCGCACGGCGGTTTCTTCACAAGCTCGACCGAGCCCGTCATGCAGGCACAGATCCAACTCATCAACGTGGCGGACCCGCAGGCCGCGCGCACACGTGTTCTCGAACGCCAAGCAGAGATCATCGACCTGGCCAATGCGCAGGATCCCAAGCTCGTCGAGGTCGGCGGCGGGGTCAAGGGCATCGAGGTCCGCCTCGTCGAGGCACGGACGATGACGTATGTTCTCGTCCACCTCCTCGTCGATGTTCGAGACGCAATGGGGGCGAATGCGGTCAACACGATGGCTGAGGCGGTCTCCGGAACCGTGGCAGCCATCGCCGGAGGTGACGCGCTCCTGCGCATCCTCACCAACAAGGCGGACCGTCGACTGTCTCGGGCACGGGCAGTCTTCGACAGGGGTCTGCTCGGCGGAGACGAGGTCATCGACAACATCCTCCACGCATACGAACTCGCCGCAGCCGATCCCTATCGAGCGGCCACTCACAACAAGGGCATCATGAACGGCATCTCCGCGGTCGTCCTCGCCACCGGGAACGACACCCGCGCGGTCGAGGCCGGAGCGCACTCCCATGCGCTCGTCGACGGCCGCTACTCTTCCCTCTCGACGTTTGAGAGGAATGCCGACGGCGACCTAGTCGGCACCCTCGAGGTGCCCATGCCGGTCGGCCTTGTCGGGGGTGCCACCAAGGTCCATCCCGCCGCGCGCACAGCACTGCAGATCGCCGAAGTGGCGAGCGCACAGGATCTCGCCGAGATGATCGTCGCCGCCGGCTTGGCGCAGAACCTCGCGGCACTGCGAGTTCTCGCCACCGAGGGCGTGCAGCGCGGACACATGTCACTTCATGCGAAGAACCTCGCGGCCTCTGCCGGAGCGAACGCCGAGGAGACAGCGATCATCGTGGACCGCCTGATCAAGGAGAGGGCCTTCCGGTTCGACAGGGTCCAGTCAATCCTCGACGAACTCCGCTCCGGTGTGTCGCGATGACGGCACAGCTTCCACAGCAGTTCGCGTCGTCGAACCTGCCGACCGAAGTCAGTATCTGCGAAGTCAGCGCTCGAGATGGTCTGCAGTCGCAAGCACGTACACTGCCTGTCTCAACACGGCTCGAACTGATTCGGCGGCTCTCCGGAGCCGGCCTGAAGACCATCGAAGCCGGAAGCTTCGTCTCTCCGCGAGCCGTTCCCCAGATGGCCGACACCCGATCGGTGCTCGCCGGGCTCGACCTGGACTCCGAAGTCGCGTTCCCCGTCCTCATCCCAAACCAGCGCGGTCTCGATGATGCCGTTGCGGCGGGAACGAAGGATGCCTCGGTCTTCATCAGCGTCACCGAATCGTTCGCGCAGGCCAACCTCGGCGGTTCCCTTCAGCACACCACCGATCGCAGCCTCGAGGTGGCACGCGCAGCGACTGTGGCGGGCCTGCGAGTGCGCGGCTATCTGTCGATGGTCTTCGGGGACCCCTGGGAAGGCGCGGTCGATCCTGATCGCGTCGCTACGGCTGCGCGTCGCCTCGTCGATGCCGGCTGCCTGACGATCTCGCTCGGCGATACCATCGGCACCGCGACTCCCGGTCATGTGACCGCTGTTCTTGATAGCCTGGTCGGCGCCGGGATTCCGATCGATCGGATCGCCCTGCACACCCACAACACCTATGGCCAGGCGCTTGCGAATGTCTATTCCGCGCTTCAAGCAGGTGTCAGTCAGTTCGACGCATCGGCAGGAGGGATCGGTGGCTGCCCCTTCGCCCGCACAGCTTCCGGAAACCTGGCCACTGAGGATCTTCTCTGGATGCTTCAGGGGCTGGGCATCTCCACCGGCGTCGACAACGAGGCCGTGGCTTCGATCAGCCAGTGGCTGGGCGAGCAGCTCGGCATTCCGCTTCCATCCGCAACATCCTCGGCCATCCTCGGCCGGTAGTTCCATCGTTCACGTTCCCGACAGCCGTCGGCCGACAGAAGGCAGGCAATGATGCCGCAATTGCTCGAGGTGTGGAATGACACCGTCGACCCCAGACATCTCATCGGCGGTATCGCCATAGCCGTCGGGACAGCAGTCCCGGCCTACCTCATCGCCGATCATCTCTTCGCTGCCGGAGACGATGAAGCGCTGGGTCACTCCTATGCGCTCCTCGTCGGCATCGTCGGCTGCATCGTCGGCGCCGTGATCTCCGGATTTCTGTTCAAACCCAAGAGAGTGATCACCACCTCGGCGGCCGACACCCGCAACCGGCAGGAGATCATCGACGAGGTCGTCGAGGAATACGGGGATCTCGGCGACCCCCGCGACCTCGGTCCGGCGGTTCAGGCAGAAGTCCGAGCCCTCGGTCTCTTCGACGCCCTCGTCGACAACCATGAGGCGCGCATCCGCGAGAAGGGTGGGCACCAGTGACCGCGGAACTCATCGAACCAGTACTGTGGGCCGTCGGGATGGCGCTTCTCTCCGGGGTGCTCTTCACCGGAATCGGACTGATCTCGGGCACGGACGAGACGGCGATCGTGGCACCGCTGGCGCTGCTTGTCATCCTCATCGGGGTGCCTCCTGCCGGGGTGCTCGCGTTCTTCCTCGCCGCGATCATTGCCAAACACATCTCCCACGCCGTGCCGACAACTCTCCTCGGAATTCCCGGTGACACCACGGCAGTGCCGATGCTGCGTGAGGCGCAGCTGCTGAGGTCTCTCGGAATCCCGCATATCGCACTTCAGAAGGCGATCTCCGGAGGAGTCGTCTCAGTTGCCATTGCCATTCCGCTGTCGATCGTGTTCGCCCTCGTACTCACCCCTTTCGCCGAGGCGATCGGCGCTGCCGCTCCCTGGATCTTCATCGCCGCGGCCGTCCTCGTCGCCTATACCTCGAAGGGCAAGCTCGCTGCAGTTGCGGGGCTCGTCCCGTTCGTCCTGCTCATCGTCGGCTTGCAGGCCTTCATCATGGAGCAGAAGGAAGCGACCTTCACCACTTCGTTCTTCCTCGGCATCGCCACCGGGCCGCTCATCTTCGACCTGTTCGCTGCGCTCTCCCCCGCCGGACGCCGCTCGATGCAGCAGTCGGGCAAACGGGAATTCAATCTTGCTCCCGACGTCCGGCCCGCAGGGGGATCGAGGATGCCGAACCCCTTCAGGGTGCTGACCGGAAAGCAACTGGCATACACCAGCGGTTCAGCGGCGATCACCAGCGCGACCTTCGTCTTCTCCCCCGTGGCCATGGCTGTGCTCATGGGCGAGATCGTCGGAAGCCGGGTCAAGAACGGGTACGAACGACTCACCACCGTCATCACTGTCCGCAACGGAACCACAGAGTCGACCTATATCGCCGAGACTCTCATCCCGCTCATCGCGATCGGCCTGCCCCTGTCACCGATGGCAGCCGGTCCCGCAGGACCGCTGTTCAACGCTCCTCCTGTTTATACACTCGATACCGAGGCAGGGACGACGAACAACCTCCACGACCTGCTCACGACCGGACAGTTCGCGCTCTTCTCCGTGATCGCGGCGGTCATCGCGGTCGCCATCGCCTACCCATTCGTGATGACGAACGCTCACCGAGCGGCGACCTGGGTGATGCGATCGGTCTCCCACGAGGCAATCATCGCTGGGTTCGCCGCTCTCATCTGCGTCATCTGCCTCTACGAAGGCGGTCTGCTGGCGCTCGGAGTGACGATCACCGTCGGCCTCGTCGGGGGACTCTTCAACCGGTTCATCGGCATGCACGCCGGCGTCCAGTTCATGGGCTACTACGTCGCGGTGCTCACCGTGCCCGCGATCCTCGCGCTGTGAGGCACGTTCTGACCGCCGCTCTGAAACCGCAGCATCACCGCCACTGCCGGGTGACGGTACGGACGTCGGCGACCACCTCGGCGATGGCGGAATTGTGCGCATCGACGATCGGATCGTGACGGGCGCGCCCCTGCGGTCGCGAGGACCGGGAGACGAGCAGAACGTCACGGCGGCAGTCGCTGAGCGGCATCGGGATGACGGTGATGTCCGGGTCGGTCGACAGCGATGATTCGGGGATCATCGCCACCGCCAAACCGGCCGAGATCATCCGGTTGATGGCCGCATAGTCGTCCATCCGCATCCCCACCCGCGGCTCGAAGCCCGCGGACAGACAGAAGGAGCGGACCACCTCGTCGATGGCGTCACCGGGGTCGATGCTGAACGCCCAGGTCTGCGACACGAGCGCGGCGAGGTCGGGCATGCCGTGGGAATCGCGCTCGATCGGCCCGATCGAGCGCGGCACGCACAGGAACAGCCGCTCCGAATACAGGTGGGCGGCAGTCAGCGTCGCCGGGATCCACGTGCGGTCGAGATCGGTCGACACGAGCAGTGCGAGGTCGAGGTCCCCGGACTCGAGCCGGGAGACGAGCTTCGCGTGCTCGTCCATCGTCACGTCCAGGGCCGCGGTGAGTACGTCGGTCCGGTCGCCGGCGACCGCCTCGTCACGGGTCTGCCACCTCGGGCGAGCCTGCAGCTGATCGTGGAGGCGCGGGATGACGCGAGCACCGACGGTGGGCACGGCCCCGATGCGCACCGGCACGGCCTGAGATTCCCGCCAGAGAGCCACCTCGGCGCCGAGGCGCTGGCACAGTCCGAGGATCTCCACGGCTCGGGTCACCACGAGGCTGCCCACGGTCGTCGGCTGTGATCCGCGCGGTGTGCGATCGAGCAGAGTCGCGCCGACGGCACGCTCGAGATTGCGCAGATGATGATTGACCGTCGGCTGGCTCCACTGCAGCGCGGCAGCGGCCGCGGCGACGGATCCGGTGTCGGCCACGGCGCGCAGAGCGGTGAGGCCGCGGGTATCGAGTGGTTCCATTGATCTCCCCCATTGAGTTCAATACTGACTATAGAGCAACAGAGGAAAGTTGCTATTCTCTCGTACCTGCTCGCCTCCTTAATCTGGACGCATGACCGTGCACCAGGACTCCCCCATGCCCCCGGCCCCGCACTCCTCCTCGGGGTCGCCGATGCATCCTGCCCTCACGCAGTCACGCGCGCCCTATGCCGAAGCTCTGGCGCACGCGGCCGACCGCAATTCGCTGTTCCTGTCCACCCCCGGGCACGGAGGCACGACCGAGGGCATCTCTGCAGGTCAAGCCGAATTCTTCGGCGAGCACACCCTCTCCCTGGACATCCCCCCGCTCTTCGACGGAATCGACCTCGGCGTCGACACCCCGAAGGACGAAGCCCTGCAATTGGCCGCCGAGGCCTGGGGCGCCCGCCGCACCTGGTTCCTCACCAACGGCTCCTCGCAGGGCAACCGCATGGCCGCCCTGGCCATCGGCACCCTCGGGTCCGGCGTCGTCGCCCAGCGCAGCGCGCATTCGAGCTTCATCGACGGCATCGTGCTGGCCGGGCTCAACCCCGGCTTCGTCTACCCCAACGTCGACGAAGTCAACGGCATCGCCCACGGCGTCACCCCCGACGCCCTGCGCCTGGCCATCCGCAATCACCCCGAGCCGGTGACCGCCGTCTACCTCGTGACCCCGAGCTACTTCGGCGCTGTGGCCGACGTCGAAGCCCTCGCCGAGGCGGCCCACGAAGCAGGCGCGGCACTGATCGTCGACGCCGCCTGGGGTGCCCACTTCGGCTTCCATCCTGACCTGCCGGCATCCCCCGTTGCCCAGGGTGCCGACATCGTCATCATGAGCACGCACAAACTCGCAGGCTCGCTCACCCAGTCCGCGCTCCTCCACCTCGGCGACACCGAATTCGCCGATCGCCTCGAACCGGCGCTGGCCCGGGCCTTTATGATGACCGCTTCGACGAGCGAGAACGCCCATCTCATGGCTTCGATCGACCTCGCCCGCCGCGCACTCATGACCTCGACCGAGGCGATCACGGATTCGCTGGAGAACATCCGCCACATCCGTGCGCAGATCGAAGCCACCGACCGCTACCACCTGTTGTCCGGCGAGTTCCTCGGTCATGCCGACGTCGTCGACATCGACCCGTTCCGCCTGCCCATCGACATCACCGCGACCGGACTCGACGGTCACACGGTGCGCAAACGCCTGGCCGAGGAATTCGACATCTTCCCCGAGATGTCGACGGCGACCACCCTCGTCGCCCTCATCGGCATCGGCAAGTCCCCGGACATCGGCCGCCTCATCGACGCCCTGGAGATCATGCGACTCGAAACCGCGGACTCCGCCACGGCGACGAGCCCGGCAGCCGCCCTCCCGCCGCTGCCGACGGCCGGCCGGTTGGCGATGACACCGCGTGAGGCGTACTTCGCCGATTCCGAACTCGTCACCGCCGCCGAGGCGGTCGGACGGGTGAGCGTGAGCTCGCTGGCCGCGTACCCGCCCGGGATCCCCAATGTCCTGCCCGGCGAGGAGATCACGGCCGACACCGTCGACTTCCTCCAGGCCGTGGCGGCGAGTCCGTCCGGCCACGTCCGCGGCGCCGTCGATCCCGGCCTCGAGGCCTATCGCGTCGTCAGGAATTGATCTCCGCGCAGTCACCGTCCACCCCGTGTCCGCCGGTCGCTGCCGACAACGCCGCTGGACAAGGAGCACTGCTAATTAGGCAACATCTTTCTTGCGTATTTTCTGGACCACTGGACGAATTTCAACGAAGGTAACTACCCTCGGGCGCATTCGCCGTGACCTGTGTCACAATTTTTATTGACACTCCCTGAGTACCAAGCAAGGATGTTCTGCATTGTCGAAATCCGACAGCAACTGCCGCGCAGAGTTCGCACCATTCCGGCGACTCGGCCCTGCAACTTGCCTAGCAGCAGCTGAAACGAGGAACCACTGATGTCAGAAGGCCACGACAGACCCGCGCAGAAAGACAAGAAGCCGACCCGCAAGGAACGGCGTGCAATAAAGAAACAGAAGCGGTTCGAGGCCGATGACTGCATCGTCGTCGAAACCAAATCGATCCGCACCGCCATCGGCGGCACCACAGTCGGCAACTTCATGGAATGGTTCGACTTCGGCGTCTACGGCTACCTGGCCGTGACGATGACCTCCGTCTTCACCGAAGGCATGGACCGACAGATGGGTCTGCTCGTGACCCTCCTCGGCTTCGCCGTGTCCTTCCTCGTCCGCCCGCTCGGCGGCATGGTGCTCGGACCGCTGGGTGACAAGATCGGCCGCCAGAAGGTCCTGTTCTTCACGATGGCCACGATGGCCACCGCCACCGCCCTCATCGGCGTCCTGCCCACCGCGGCCCAGGTCGGCCTGTGGGTGATCGTCCCCCTCTACCTGCTCAAGATGATCCAGGGCTTCTCCACCGGCGGCGAGTACGCCGGTGCCACCACCTATGTCTCGGAGTTCGCTCCGGACAAGTCCCGCGGCTACTGGGCTTCCTGGCTCGATGTCGGCTCTTACCTGGGCTTCGCCGCCGGTGCCGGAACCGTGGCTCTCACGACCGTGATCACCACGTCCATCAACGGCGAGAACGCCATGCTCGACGGCGGCTGGAGGATCCCGTTCCTCATCGCCATCCCGCTCGGCGCCGTCGCCATCTGGTTCCGTCTGAAGATCCCGGAGACCCCGAGCTTCGAATCGAGCGAGGAAGCCGGCCGCGACGTCAAGGTCAAGGACGACAAGTACGCCCGCCACGGCCTCATCGGCGTCATCCGTCACTTCTGGAAAGAGATCCTCATCGGCATCGCCGTCGTCGCAGGCTCCCAGACGGTCGGCTATGCACTGACGAGCTTCATGCCCACCTACCTGGAGGAGACCGTCAAGGTCTCGAATGTCCAGGCGGCCGTGGCCACGATCCCGGTCCTCGTCGTCATGTCGCTGTGCCTGCCGCTCATCGGCAAACTCTCCGACAAGATGGGCCGCAAGTTCGTCTTCCTGGCAGCAGCCATCATGACGATCGTCCTCATCGTTCCCGCGTTCGCCGTCATGCAGATCGGTGAGATGTGGGCAGTGATGGTGGCTCTGTTCATGGTCGCCCTGCCCGCCGGGTTCTACATCGCCTGCCTGGCCTCGACCCTGCCGGCGCTGTTCCCGACCGCGTCGCGCTACGGTGCGATGGGCCTGACGTTCAACTTCGGCGTCTCTCTGTTCGGCGGCACCACGCCGCTGTTCGCCCAGGCGCTCATCGATGTCACCGGCAACTCGTACATGCCCGCGTTCTACATCATGTTCTTCTCGGTCGTCGCACTCGTCGCCGTGCTGCTCATGAAGGAATCGGCGCACAAGCCGCTGCCGGGCTCATTCCCGACGGTGAACACCCACGAAGAGGCCGAAGAGCTGGCCAGGACCCAGACGAACAACCCGGACCTGGACATCGAGTCGATGCCGATCGTCGACATCGACCCCGACAAGGCACCCGCCTGATCGAGGTGAGAACCTGATCGGCTGCAATGCCTGATCGAGTGCAGAAGACGCTGGGCCGTCCCGATTCGGGGCGGCCCAGCGCCGTTTCGTCGTTTCGCGGCTCGCACTACAGCCGATTGAGACAACCAGCCCACTCTGAGCTGAGCAGCCCATGTTCGAAACTGGGCTACTCAGCCGAAACTGGGCCGTTCTGACAGTGACGAATCAGCCTTCGCCGTCGGCTGTGGCCGGGACGCGTTTGAAGAAGTAGAGGTTCGACGTGACGAGGTCGGCCGCCTCGGCGGCGTCCCCGGACTCGATGAGGTCGACGATCCTCGGCAGCTCGCGAGCGGAATCGACCGCGATGGCCCCGATCTGATCCTGGTGCCGGTAGAGGCGTGACTGATCGCGCAGGCGCAGACTGATCGCGGCGGCACGCCCGCCGAGGCCGTGCTCGAGCAGAGCCTCATGGAACCTGCGGTCCTGCGTATAGAACTCGGCGAATTCGCCGGCCTCGGCCGCGTCCACGGTCGCCTCGGCGAATTCGCGCAGTCGGACGATCGCCTCGCATTTGGTCGCTGCCTCGCCGGTCTCGGTCACAGACCCGTCAGTCACCGCCTGCACGCCGTCAGCTCTCAGGCCGCGACCGACGATGTCATCGCTGCCGGCCTCTGCCAGACTGCGGGCGGCGGGGACAGCGAGAAGAACGCGGATGGCGATGATCTCCTCGAGGTCCGCCTCGGTGATGGTGACCAGACGGAAGCCGCGATTGGGCACGGCCTCGACGGTCCCTTCGGTGACGAGCGCCATCATCGCCTCGCGCACCGGGCTGAGTGAGATGCCGAGCTGCTTGGCCAGGCCCGCTGCCGAATAGATGCGATCCTCGGCGAGCTCACCTGAGGTGATGGCATCGCGGATGATGCCCAGTGCCTGCTCGCGCAGCGATTCGGCCTGCGGTCCCACTCGCTCCATCGCACACTCCCCTTCGAATCGTGGTCGGCGACTATTGACAGCATAACCGCGAGATCGCACCATTGAACTAAGTAGTCGGTAACCGATTACCCACCCGGACTCCCCACGGAGTCGAACCCACAGTGACGTTCCTGCAATGAAGGAGGAACCCATGACCGCCGACCCCGCAACCGGCACACCCGCACCGACCACGTCTGCGACCGACGTGTCCGCCGATCCGCTGCTCCAGCCCTTCGAACTCGGCAGACTCACGCTGCGCAACCGCATCGTCTCGACCTCGCACGAGCCCGCGTACACCGAACTCGGCATGCCGAAGGACCGCTACCGCCTCTATCACCGGGAGAAGGCCCGCGGCGGTGTCGGCCTGACGATGATCGGCGGTTCGGCCATCGTGTCGAAGGACTCCCCTGCCGCGTTCGGCAATATCGACCTGTCCACCGACGAGGTGGTTCCGTGGCTGTCCGCGATCGCTGACGACTGCCACGACGAGGGCGCGGCGATCATGATCCAGGCGACCCATCTGGGCCACCGATCCTCGAACTTCGCCGGCGACTGGCTGCCGCTGGTCTCGGCCTCTCGGACCCGGGAGGCTGCGCACCGGTCGTTTACCAAGGCGCTCGAGGACTTCGATATGGATCGCATCGTCGCGGACTTCGCGTCCGCCGCCGAACGCGTCGCCGCCGCCGGATTCGACGGACTCGAGGTCATGCACGCCGGTCACCTGCTCGATTCCTTCCTCGCCCCGTGGCTCAACGACCGCGACGACGAGTACTCCGGCGAACTGGAGAATCTCATCAAGTTCCCGATGCGCATCATCGACGCCGTGCGTGCATCAGTTCCCAACGACTTCGTCCTCGGCATCCGCATGGCCGTCGACGAGCGCCGCGAAGACGGCATGGACGAAGCGAGGGCCACCGAGATCCTCCGGACCTACACCGATCACGGCATCGATTTCCTCAACCTCAACGTCGGGATGATCAACTCGGACCGTCAGCTCGCCGAGGCGATCCCCGGCATGGGCACCCCCTCGGCCCCCTGGCTCGAGACCTGCCGTCGCATCCGCGAGGCCATCGACATCCCCGTCCTCCACGCCGCACGCATCTCCGACGCCGCGACCGCCCGGTTCGCGATCGCCGATGGCTGCCTCGACCTCGTCGGGATGACCCGGGCGCAGCTGGCCGACCCTCACCTGGCGCGCAAGGTGGCCGAAGGACGTGAGGACGATATCCGTCCCTGCGTCGGCGCCAACATGTGCCTCGACTCCATCTACACCTCCGGTTCGGCCACCTGCATCCACAATCCCGCTACCGGCCGGGAGGCCGATCTGCCGCAGGAGGTTCCCCACGACGTCACGACCGGACCCAAGCATGTCGTCATCATCGGCGCCGGTCCGGCCGGGCTCGAAGCCGCCCGTGTCGCGGCCGTGCGCGGTCACCGGGTGACCCTGCTCGAGGCCGAGGACGCCCCCGGCGGGCAGGTCCGCATCGCCGCTCGCTCGCAGCGCCGCCGCGATCTCATCGGCATCATCGACTGGCGTGTCCAGCAATGCCGGAAGCACGGTGTCGACCTGCGACTGAACACCTTCGCCGAGGCGGACGACATCCTCGCACTCGACCCCGACGTCGTCATCGTCGCCACCGGAGGGGTTCCCGATGCCGGGTATCCCTTCCGTGAGCAGGGCCCGAGCTTCGACGTCTGGGACGTCATGGACGACCGGCTCAGGTCGAAGCAGCGGGTGCTCGTCTTCGACGACCACGGGTTCTACCCGGCGCTCGACGCCGTCGAACGCTTGGCCCGAGCCGGCCAGCAGGTCACCTATGTCAGCCCCGAACGCACCATCGGCATCGACGTGGGGTCGATGAACTCTCCCGCCTACCTTCAGGTGTTCTCCGAATTCGGAGTCGAGGTCCGCCTCGGCGAGCGCCTGAGCCGGAAGCCGCGGATCGAGGGGAAGGAGATCGTGGCGGTGCTGCGCAACGACTATTCGGATCGGGAGGCAGAGGTCGTCACCGATGCCGTGGTCGTCGATTTCGGGACGACGCCCAATGATGAGGTCTATTTCGAGCTCAAGTCGCGATCGACGAACCACGGGGCGACGGACCTCGAGGCGTGGGTCCACGGACGTCCGCAGCCGGGATACGTCGGTGCGACGGGCACTCACCCAGGTGCGACGGCAGTCGCGGAACCGACGACCACCTCCGCCACCACCTCCGCTGAGGCGGGGCACCCATTCACGCTGTACCGTATCGGTGATGCCGTCGCCTCCCGCAATGTGCATGCGGCGGTGTTGGAAGGGCTGAGAGTGGGAATGGGGCTGTGAGCACGATCTGCACGAGTGTGGACTTCCATACTGCCGGCGAACCGTTCCGAATCGTCGCCGAACCCCCGGTCGAGATCCCCGGCGCGAGCGTGGCAGAACGGCGGGAACTGGCCGTGCCGGGCTCGGAAGTCGATGATCTGCGCAGGCTGCTGTGCTTCGAGCCGCGCGGTCATGCGGACATGTACGGCGGATTCATCACCGAACCCGATGACGACGGGGCTGACTTCGGGGTCCTGTTCTGGCACAAGGACGGCTTCTCCACGGCCTGCGGCCACGGGACGATGGCGCTCGGCGCATGGGCGGTGTCCTCCGGGATCGTCGCCGTCGATCCGTCCGGGACCACGGAGGTCACGATCGACGTGCCCTCGGGTCGAGTGCGCGCGCAGGTGCACACGGACGCCGAGGGGCGGGCCACCTCGGTGGACTTCGTCAACGTGCCCAGCCGACTCATCGCCTCTGGCATCACGGTGGACACGAGCCTGGGCCAGGTGACGGTCGACCTCGCGTGGGGCGGGGCGATCTATGCGCTCGTCGACGTCGCTCAGTTGGGTGCTGCCGCCGGTTCCTCTCAGGCCGACGAGGTGGGCCGCCTCGGTGAGGTGAGTTGCGAAGTCGTGCCCGAGAACCTCACCGCGCTCATCGCCGTGGGCCGGGAGATAAAGGCGGGTCTCGCCGATCATCCGGACACCGTCCACCCCGAGGATGACCGGCTCTCCGGGGTGTACGGCACGATCTTCGTCGACCGGTTCGGCACTCTGCCCGGCGGCGAACTGCATCAGCGCAATGTCACGGTCTTCGCCGACGGTCAGGTCGACCGCTCGCCGTGCGGATCGGGAACGGCAGCTCGAGTCGCCGCTCTCCACGCCGCCGGTGAGCTTCGCCCGGGGCAGACGCTCGTCCATGAGTCGATCGTCGGCACGACGTTCCGGGCGCGAGTGCTCGAAGAGACCGATGACAGCGTCGTCCCGGTCGTCACCGGCAGCGCCTACCGGGTGGCCACCTCGACGTTCGAGGTCGACCCGCTCGATGATCTCGTGCCCGGGTTCGTGCTGCGCTGAGTCTCTGCTCCTCCTCGATCAGTGTTCGAGGATGATCTTTCCGGTCGTCGCCCGGGATTCGAGTGCTGTGAAGGCGGCGGCCACCTCGGTGAGGGGAAACCGGTCGCCGATGTGAACGGTGAGGTCTCCGCTGCGGATCCATTCGAAGATCTCGTCGGTGCGCGAGCGCAGCTCCTCGGGCGTCCTGGCGTGGTCAACGACGGTCGGTCGGGTGAGGAAGAGGGAGCCTGAGGCGCTGAGGGTGTTGACGTCGACGGCGGGAACGGGGCCGCTGGCATTGCCGACGACAACGAGGGTCCCGCGCGTGCGCAGGGCCTTGAGGTCGCCTTCGAAGGTCGTCGCGCCGACGCCGTCGAAGATCACCGAGGCTCCTTCTCCATCTGAGACCTCCCGGACCTTCTCAGCGAAGTCGTCGTAGCCGAAGACGTGGGCGGCGCCATTGGCTCGGGCGATCTCGGCCTTCTCTTCGGTCGAGGTCGTGCCGATCACCGTGGCACCTTTGAGCACCGCAATCTGGGTGAGCAGCTGACCGAGTCCGCCAGCGGCCGCGTGGATGAGGACGACTTCGCCGGATGCGACCGGGTAGGTGTCAGTGATCAGGTAGTGGGCGGTGATGCCCTGCATGAGTGCCGCAACAGCGGTCTCATCATCGATGTCATCCGGCAGCGGCACGGCCTTGTCCGACCTGACGAGAGCTGTGGATGAGAAGCTGCCCTGTCCGCCGGTCATCCAGCCGACGCGGTCGCCGACGGAGAAGCCGTCGACTCCGGCACCCACGGCGGTGACCGTGCCGACACCTTCGACTCCGGGGCGGAAGGGAGTGGGCAGGGCGGCGCGGCGCTGGACGACGTCGAGGAAGTTCACCCCGGCCAGACTCAGGCTGACCTGCAGCTGTCCGTCGGCCGGCGCAGCGGCACCCTCTGGTGAGTCGTCGGTGACCTCGTACTTCTCAGGTCCCCCGTGTTCATTGACGATGATCGATGTCATTGCTGCCTCCTCGAAGTCGAATCCGATCCGGACTATAGTCCGTATATGAACGACATTAACGGACTGCAGTCCGCTTATGGAAGAGGAAACGAGAAATTCCTCCCTTTGGTCCCCTCGCAGGCTCCGCTGCGCGCCGATGCGCAGCGCAATCGGCGCAAAATCCTCGATGCCGCGACCGACCTCGTGGCCGACAAGGGAGTGGACGGGCTGACGATGGATGAGCTGGCCCGGCGGGCGGGGGTCGGCAAAGGCACTCTCTACCGCAACTTCACCGACAAGCCTGGGATTGCCTCGGCTCTGCTCGACGACCGGGTCCGGGACATGCACGCTCGCATGCTCCAGGGCCCTCCGCCCCTGGGCCCGGGTGCTCCAGGGGGCGAGCGCCTCACCGCTTTCGTCGATGCGTACCTGCGCCACATCGCCGGCAACCTCGACCTCGTCCTGCTCACCGAGAGCAGCTCGCCGAAAGGCCGGTTCGACCGGCAGAGCTACCCCTTCTGGCGTCGCCACGTGGAGATCCTCATCGCCGAGATGTGGACGCCCACGGCCCCCGAGCCGACAGATGCGAACCCGTCCGATCCGGTTCGGACCCGCGCCGAGGCGGTCATGGCAGTTCTGTCCGCCGCGCAGCTCGATCAGTGGCTGAACAGGCAGGGCCGCACCCTCGAGGAACTCATTCCGCAGATCCAGGCGATCGTCTCCGCCATCGCCGCTGCGTAGAAGTCGACACGCCGCGTCCCGGACCACCGCGACAAGCAATATTGCGAATAGAATGACAGGTGTAATCCAGGTCACACTGCGAAGGGGTGGGTGTGGGCAAGTACATCCTCCGGCGTGTGCTGCTGATGATTCCGATCGTCCTCGGTGTCGCCACGCTGTCCTTCATCCTCATGAAGCTGGCTCCCGGCGATCCCGCAGCCGCATACCTCGGCGATAAAGCCACTCCGGAGAACGTCGCTCAGCTTCGTCAGGCTTGGGGCCTGAACGAACCGATGATCATCCAGTACTTCCAGTTCCTCGCGGGCCTCCTCGTCGGTGACTTCGGACAGTCATTCATCTTCCAGACCTCCGTCCTCGAGCTGCTGAAGCTGCGGATGCCGGCCACCCTGCTGCTCATGCTCGTGTCTCTGGTGTTCGCTGTCGTCATCTCCGTCCCGCTGTCACTGTGGGTGGCGGCGAAACGATCTGCCGCCTCGGCGATCGTGTCCAGGGTCTTCGCCGCCACCGTCCAGGGCATGCCGGCTTTCTTCGTCGGCACCCTGCTCATCCTCGTCCTCGGGGTGAACCTGGGCATCTTCCCGGTCGGCGGCTACGGCAGCAACTTCGGAGAGCACCTCTACTCCCTCGTCCTGCCCGGTCTCGCTGTCGCGCTGACGATCTGCCCCGTGCTCATCCGCAGCCTCACGGCGGCACTGAACGATTCGATGTCCGCCGAGTACACGAACTTCGCCCTGTCGAAGGGACTGAGCAGGAAGCGGACGGTGATCGACTATGCCTTCCGCAACGCCGGAATCACAGGTGTTTCGATCCTCGGCATCCAGGTCGGTCACCTCGTCGGCGGTGCCCTCGTCGTCGAGAACGTCTTCGCGATCCCCGGTGTCGGCTCACTCCTCATGGAAGCCGTCCTCGCTCGCGACTACGACGTCGTGCAGGCGCTGACTGTGATCTTCGGTGTCCTCGTCGTCCTCGTCTACCTGCTCACCGATGTCGTCTACAGCATCGTCGATCCACGCGTGCGGCTGGGGGCATGATGAGCGAACCGATGACCTCCCCCACGGCGACCGGTGCCGGTGGCCTCAACGGGAAACCGCCGCGGACTCGCGGCGGCACTGCGTCCCGAGCGACGCCGACCGCGCGGTTCACGCTTCCCCTGCCGGCATTCCTGCGACGGCACAATCTGCAGCTGTGGATCGGTGCGTTCATTCTCGGTGCGATGGTGCTGCTGCTCGCCGTCGGACCGCTCTTCGTCACCGACGACCCCAATCGGCAGGACCTGCTCAACACCTTCGCCCCGTCTTCGGTCGCGCACCCGTTGGGCACCGATCAGCTCGGGCGAGACGTCCTCTCCCGCTTCCTTCACGGCGGTCGCGTCGACCTCATCGTCGCTGTCGTCGCCGTCATCGTGCCCTTCATCCTCGGTACGGCCCTCGGTTCGCTGGCCGGGTACTTCGGTCGCTGGGTCGACATCGTCATCATGCGCCTGGCCGATATCGTCTCGGCCTTCCCGTTCTACGTCCTGGTCATCGTGCTCGTCTTCGTCATGGGCAACGGAATGGGCAGCATCTTCGTCGCCATCAGCGCCGTGTCCTGGGTGGCCTACGCCCGCATCGTCCGCGGCGAGGTGCTCGTCCTGAGAGAGCAGGAATTCATCTCCGCCTGTCGTGCCTCGGGTCTGAGCACTCCCCGGATCCTCACCCGCCACATCATTCCGAACACCGTCAGCCAGGGCGTCATCTATGCGATGAGTGACATCGTGCTCAACATCGGCGTCGTCGTCACCCTCAGCTACTTCGGCATGGGCATCGTCCCACCGACCGCCGACTGGGGTCAGATGATGAATGACGGTCAGCAGTACATGGGCACCGGCAACTACGGCCTCATCCTGTGGCCGGGGTTCGCCGTCGTCATCGTGTCCTTCGCGCTGGCGCTCATCGGCGACGGACTGACGAACACGCTGAAGCCGAAGAGGTGACCATGCCCATCCTCGAAGTGGACTCCCTCACCGTCGACATCGACGGAGAGGCCGGACGGCGTCGGATCCTCGACGACGTGTCGATCAGCCTCGAGGCCGGTGAGCCGATGGGTCTCGTCGGCGAATCGGGATCGGGCAAGTCGATGACGCTGCGCAGCATTCTCGGAATGCTCCCGCCCGGCGCCTCCGTCGTCGACGGAGAGATCCGGTTCGACGGTCGCAATATCCTCAGCTCCGGGCCGGGCGGACGATTCGACCAGCGCATCCGCGGCACCGGCATCTCGATGGTGTTCCAGGAACCGGCCATCGCGCTCAACCCGGTGATGAAGGTCGGCCGCCAGATCACCGATGCCATCGCCGAGCGCAGAGGACTGTCGAAGAAGCAGGCTCACGACCTCGCCGTCGAGCTCATGGACCGTGTCGGCATCACCGATCCCGACCGCAGAGCCAGGCACTACCCGTTCCAGCTCTCGGGTGGAATGCGTCAGCGCGTGATGATCGCGGCGGCGTTGGCGCAGGAGCCACAGGTTCTGCTCTGCGACGAACCGACGACGGCGCTCGACGTGACGATCCAGGCGCAGGTGCTCGATCTCTTCCGCACCATGCAGCAGGACGAGGGCCTCGGTCTGCTCTATGTCACCCATGACCTCGCGGTCGTCGCTCAGCTGTGCTCGTCGATCAGTGTGATGAAGGACGGGCAGATCGTCGAACACGGTGTGCTGCAGGAGGTCTTCGACGATCCCCAGGAGGAGTACACGCGTCGACTGCTGACAGCGACTCCGCGCATCGATGAGGACGTTGACGATGCGGGCCTTGCCGAGGAGACACGATGACCGAGACTCAGCCTTCGTCAGCGTCGGTGCGCGGTCTGCGCGCCGAGAACGTCACCGTCACCTTCGGACGTGGTGACCGCGCCTTCACCGCGGTCGATTCCGCCGACCTGCAGGTCCGCCCGGGCGAGATCGTCGGACTCGTCGGCGAATCGGGTTCGGGAAAATCGACGCTGTCCCGAGTCATCTGCGGACTCCAGCGCGAATACGACGGCACGGTGAGCGTCGACGGTCGGGAATTCGCACAGAAGCGCACAAGCGCTCAGTGGCGGATCGTGCAGATGGTCTTCCAGGACCCCTTCGCCTCCCTCGACCCCCGTTATACAGTGCGGGCCACGCTCGCCGAGGTGATCCGCCATCATCGTCTCGCTTCCGGTGCCGCTCTGCGGGCCAGGTGTGCGGAGCTCATGGAGATGGTGCGGCTTCCCGAGGAGTTCCTCGACCGCACCCCGACCGCTATGTCTGGAGGGCAGAGACAGAGAGTGGCGATCGCCCGAGCGCTTGCCGTCGAGCCCAGCATCATCGTCGCCGATGAGGCCGTCTCCGCCCTCGACGTCAGTGTTCAAGCTGAGATCGTCGCACTCTTCGCCCGACTGCGCGAGGAACTCGACCTGTCGATCCTCTTCATCTCCCATGACCTGGCGGTCGTCAAGAAGCTGTGCGAGCGGATCTACGTCATCCACAACGGACGTCTCGTCGAAGAGAACACCACCGAGGAGATCTTCACGTCCCCGCGCGACGACTACACGAAGACACTGCTGAAGGCGATACCCACCTTCGACAGCGCTTACCTCGATCGGATCCGAAGAGGGGAAGGGTGATGGCCACGAGATTCGCAGCGGTGACTGCCGCGCTCTGCGCCTGCCTCCTGGTCCTCGCAGGGTGCAGTTCATCAGGAGAGAAGACTGCCCGGCCCGGGGGCGACCTCGTCTTCGCTCGCGCCGCCGATGCTACAACTCTGCTGCCACCGACGACGACCCAGAATGAAGACATCTGGACGCTGCAGCAGGTCTACGAGACTCTCACGCTCAACAAACCCGACGGGTCCGGGGTCGAACCGGGGCTGGCAACCGATTGGGAGGAATCGAAGGACAAGATGTCCTGGACCTTCCACCTGCGCGAGGGAGTGAAATTCCACAGCGGCAAGACCCTCGACGCCGACGATGTCGTCTTCTCCCTGAACTATGCGCGGGATCAGGAGGATGAGAACAATCTCTGGGCAGCAGAGTTCGACCCGATCAAAGACGTGAAGAAGGTCGATGACCACACGGTGCGCATTGATCTGAAGCAGCCGTGGGGTCCCCTGCCGAGCTATATGGCGCTGTTCGCCGCATCGATCTACCCTAACGACTTCGGCGGACACGACGCCGAGTACATGGCAGCGCACGCAGACGGCACTGGGCCGTTCGAGGTCGGCAATTGGAATAAGGGACAGAGCCTGGAACTGGTGAAGAATCCGGACTACTGGGAGGACGGGGTGCCCTCTCTGGATTCCGTGACCTTCAACGTCGTTGCCGATGACAATACTCGTCGCCTGCAGCTGCAGGGCGGTCAGGCCGATATCAATCAGGAGCCTGCTCCATTGAGCATGAGTCAGCTCTCGCGCTCTCAGGACATCAATGCCCAGGCGTTCACCTCGACGAAGATCCTCTATTTCAACATCAACAACAAGGAGAAGGGCCTCGACGATCCCAAGCTGCGACGTGCCATGTCGTATGCGGTCGATCGCAAGTCCATCGTCGAGGTGGTCTACGCCGGGTATGCCGAGCCCGCGTCTTCGTTCATCTCACCGGGTCTCGCCGGTCATGCGGACAAGGTCGACAGCAGCCAGTTCGACATGGAGAAGGCCGAACAGCTGGTCAAGGAGTCGGATCATCCAGACGGTATCGACATCAACATTCAGATTCCCTCGGGTGTCGCCGATCGTGAGCTGCTGGCGCAGATCGCCCAGCAGGCGTGGCAGGACATCGGTCTGACCGTTCACGTCCAAAAGCTCGACGATGCGACTCTGACGACGAACCGCACGAACGGCGACTTCCAAGTTCAGGTCAGCTATGCGACGTCCGACGTTTCTGACACTTCGCAGATGATCAACTTCCTCGCCGTCACCGACGACTCGGGAATCCGTTCCGGCTACGCGAATCCCAAGGTGGAGAAATGGGCGGAGGAGGCCGTGGCCGAAGAGGATCCGGAGAAGCAGAACGAGCTGTACGCCCAGATCCAGCAGCAGGTCGCCGACGAGGCCCCGATCGTACCGATCGCCTACCAGCGAGCACTGTACGGAATGAGCCGGGATGTCGTCGGCTTCGAACCCTATGTGCTGGGCACCTACGGGCTGAAGGAGACGAAGCTCAAGCACTGAGCAGGCAGCTCACCTGTCGACGACGATGTCGGTCAGCGGAGTCGAGCAGCAGGGCAGGAACTTTCCTGCGGCGATCTCCTTCGGACGGATTCCGCCCGCATGCTTCATCTCGACTTCGCCGCTGATGAGCACAGACTTGCAGGTTCCGCACGCGCCTTCCGAGCAGGATGAGGGCACGGACAATCCGGCGTCCAGAGCAGAGTCGAGGACGGTCGTGGACTCATCGCAGTCGACCACGCGCCCGGAGACCGCGAACTCGACGACGTGGCTCACTCCAGTACCGCCGACGACGCCGACTCCGGCAGCTTTGGCTCTCGCACCGGCCTTGGCCAAACGATCGGCAGGTGAAGTGGCGAAGACGAACGACTCCTCATGCATCCGCGCCGATGCCACCCCCGCCTCGGCGAGCAGGGGCCGCACCGCGTCCATGTACGGACCCGGCCCGCACACGAAGGCTTCGCGGTCGGCCGCGTCGGGGACCACCTCGGCGAGGGTGGACGCATCGATCCGACCCCGCCGACCGGCCCACGTCTCCACCTCGGAATCCCTGGAGCACAGGATGGTGACGCTGACTCCGGCGACCTCGGCGAGCTGTTCGAGCTCGGCGCGGAAGATGATGTCGAGCGGAGTCGAGGCGCTGTGGACGAAGACGATGTCGGTGCCGAACCCTCCCTGTCGGGCCAGCAGGCTGCGCACCATCGACATGATCGGGGTGATTCCGGAGCCGGCGGAGAGGAAGAGGTGACGTTCGGCCTGATGGAAGCTCGTGCTGAACAGCCCGTAGGGTCCGTCCACGTGCAGCCGATCGCCGACCCGCACGTTGTCATGCAGATGGGTCGATACCGCTCCCCCGGCCACGCGCTTGACCGTGATGGTGAAGATGTTCGTGCCGAAGGGCGCCGAGGAGATCGAGTAGCAGCGCTCGAGGCCGAGCTCGGGGATGCGCATCGTCACGTACTGACCCGGGGCGAAATCGACCGCGGTCATCCATCCCGCCCGCAGCTCGAAGGTCTTGACATCGTGGGTCACCTGGGTGATGCCGGTGACCTCGACGGGGCCGGTGAGCAGTTCGGGATCGAGCTGAAGTTCGGCGAGCACGGGGCCAGCTGATTCTGCCGGCACCCGGTCGACCGACGCGGCGAGCGCGGGCTCGACTGCCGTATCGAAGACCGGCGGGGCAGCGGCCGCGGTTGCGGGTCGACTGCCCCGAGTGGGCACTCGGAACGTCGCCTTGCCCACGGGCGCAGATGCAGCCTGGGCGAATGTCGAATGGCGGTACCTCATCGTCGCTCAGCTCCTTCCAACTGCACGGTTCGCTGTTCTCTATGGGCCTTGAGCCGTTCGATGTACCAGGTGACGAAGTCGTCGACCTGCGATTCGGTGGGTGCGTAGGGGCCCGGCACGTACGCCGGCGACGAGATTCCCAGGTGCCCGCGTTCGCAGAAGGTCGCGTCCTGTTCGTTCGTCTTGAGCCACACCGTCGTGAGGTTGTCGAGGTCGTAGTCGACGCCCTCCTCCGCATCGGCGTGGACGAGCCAGGTCGTGCGCACCAGCGTCTTGTCCTCGGCCAACGGCAGCAGGCTGAACGTCACCACGTGGTCGCCCATCGCGTGGAACCACATATTCGGCTGCACGTGCAGCGAGGCCCGGCCCAGAACGAAGGTGTCGAGGTCGCCCAATAATTTCGCCGAGGCGGCCGATCCGTCCATCGTGTACGACTCGCCCTTTCCGTCGAGAGCTGCCCGTTCGATCCGGAATCCGGTGGGCCGTCCGCTCAGCTCCTCGACGAGGGCATACGGCAGGCCGTTGCGGTCGCAGTCGGCATGAAGCTGATCCTCGGCGTCGAGGTACCGCTGGTACGCCGGCTGCAATCGCTTCGGAATCTCGTCTGGTTCGTAGCCGTAGGTGGGGAAGAACGTGCACGTCAGCTCCGGGTGGCCAGCTTCGCAGTGGTAGCACTCGCGGTTGTTCTCCATGACGAGCTTCCAGTTCGAGTCCTCTATGAGGTCACTCTGCGCAGCTACCTTCGTCCCGGCGATGTCATGCCCGGTCAGGTAGGGCTCGATGACCTCGGCCACCTCGTCGATGTCATCGGGCGGGGTGGGGCTGAGGCAGATGAAGATGAGCCCGCCGATGACGCGGAGGTTCACCGAGCGCAGAGAGAAGCAGCTCCGGTCGAAGCCGGGAGCTTGAACGCCTGCAGAGATGAGCTCTCCGGCAGGGGTGTAGGTCCATTGGTGGTAACCGCACACGATGTTGCCGACCGATCCGGACAGGTCACCCAGCAGCCGAGTCCCCCGGTGACGGCACACATTGTGGTGGGCACGGATCTCACCGTCGTCATCGCGGATGACGATGACGGAGTAGGCGCCGATGTCGACCGTGAGATAGTCACCGGACTCGGGCACTTCGGCAGCAGAGGCAACGAAGATCCAGGTCGAGGCGAAGATCGCCTCGATATCGCGGGAGAAGAACTCCGGGCTGATGTAGAACGGCGCCGCCAGCGAATAGCCGGGCACACGTTCGTCGATGAGTCGGTCGATATCGGTCCTGCCGTGCCCGCCCGATCCGACAGCCGCACCCGACCCAGCGGGTCCGCTCGTGCTGGAATCGGTCCGCTTCTGCTCTGGCGCCAGAGTCAATTCGTCCACCACCTCGTCGTGTCTCGGCCGCGCCTGCTGTCGGCCCCTTCGCCGACCGCGACCGTGGAGTTCGTGCTCCTGCCCCCAGTGTCCGCCAGAGGTTTGCTGAAGAAAAGCGAATCTTCTTCATCCGAAACGTGCAATACTATTGCATGATCGATCCGCGTCTCCACGTCCTTCGGGTCCTTGCCGAAGTCGGCACTCTCACCGAGGCGGCACACCGCCTCGGATACACCCCTTCAGCCGTATCGCACCAGCTCAGAGGCCTGTCGAAAGATCTCGGCGTGCGCATCGTCGAACCGCGCGGTCGCGGACTCGTCCTCACTCGAGCCGGTCAGCTGCTCCTCGAACGCTCTCAGGAGCTCTTCACCAGGTGGGAGGAGATCCGAGGCGAGCTCGACGGCCTCGGCACCAGCCGAGATACGCGCACCAGACGGCTGCGCCTGTGCGGCTTCTCCACTGCCGCGGCCGCCCTGCTTCCACCGACAGCCCTGACGGTGATGGAGCGATTCCCGGGCGCCGAGGTCACGATCATCGAAGCCGACCCCGAGGAGTGCTTCGACCTTCTCATCTCCGACCATGCCGACGTCGCCGTGGTCGTGGCCACCGACCCGCTGCCGCCGCGCAGCGATCCCCGCTTCGAGCAGTCGGCACTGTTCAGCGATCGCCTCGATCTGCTGGTTCCCGTCGGACACCGCCTGGCAGAGAAGTCAGCTGTGGCGTTGAGCGAGGCCGCCGAGGAGTCCTGGATCCTCGACCGGGCGGGTTCGCCGTATCACCGTCTGGTGCGCACGGCGTGTGCGGCTGCCGGTTTCCAACCGGAACAGGCCCATCAGTCTCGGGAGTGGGAGACGGGTGCGTCGTTGGTCTCGGCGGGACTCGGGGTCGCGCTCATTCCTCGCCTGGCACGCCTGCCGGACGGCTTCGATGTGGTGCGCGTGCCGCTGCGCGGTGATCCGGTGCCGTCCCGGAAGATCCTCTCGGGCATCCGCCGCGGTTCGGGCGCTCAGCCGATCATCGCCTCGGCGTTGGAGGTCCTCCGGGAGTCTGCTGAAACGGCGGCCCACCAGGAGGCCTGACCATCCGGACCTGCGGTCGCATTCGACGCCGCTTCCGCGCGACGACGGTGGTGAGGACGATCCCGGCGATCAGCACCAGAACGGAAACCACGGCCACAACGAAACCGGTGATGAAGAAGCCGGAGGCGAAATCGTCGAAGGCGTCGACGTTGCCGCCGCCTCCGAGGAGGAACAGGAACATCGGGATGACGAGGATGCACAGTCCCACCCCGAGACCGAGGACTCCGGCGATGATGAGGAGGATTCCCGGCACCACGGACGGTTTCTTCGCAGGCACACCTCCCGGCGGGAACCCACCGGGCTGGATCATCTGCGGGTGATGCGTCATCCGGGCCTCCTTCCTCTCCCCCGATCCTATCGGGGACTCGAAACCGCGCCATGACCTGCGCGTAGAGTTGAAGCACATACTCCGAAAGACGGGCACCATGATGGACGATATGACCGCCGATGATCGGTCCAACCAGGTCGACAACGAAACTCGGACTTCCGCACCCGAGGACACGGCCGCCTCGGTGAGAGGTGGGACGCTCAAACGGACGATCGGCCTGAGCGAGCTCGTCTTCTTCGGACTCGTCTTCATCGGTCCCGCGGCCGCAGTCGGCGTATTCGGCACCCTCGATGCCCGCTCGGGCGGGGCCGTGGCACTCGTCTACATCGTCGCGACGATCGTCATGGCCTTCACCGCGGTCAGCTATATGCGCATGTCACGGGAGGTTCCCCGCGCGGGCACGGTGTTCGCCTACGCCTCGGCGGGAATCGGAAAACCGGCCGGTTTCGTCGCCGGCTGGATGATCCTCCTCGACTATCTCTTCATCCCCTCGGTCGCCTATCTGTTCACCGGGATCGCTCTGAACTCGATCTTCCCCGCGCTGCCCGTCTGGGTGTTCGTGGCCGTGGCCGTCATCCTCACCACCGGGCTCAATCTCGCCGGGGTCAAGGTCGCCTCCCGCGTGATCACCGGGGTCGTCCTCGCCGAGGTGGCCGTCCTCGCCCTGGTCCTCGTCCTCGGCATCGCCTACCTCGTCCAGCATGGGCCGACGCGGGGATGGTTGACCCCGCTGACCGGGGTCGATGCGTTCTCCGTGACAGCGGTGCTCGCTGCCGTGTCCGTGGCTGTCCTGTCGTATCTCGGCTTCGATTCGCTCGCGACATTCTCCGAGGAGGCCAAGGGCGGGCCGCGGATCGTCGGCCGTGCCACGCTGATCTGCCTCGTGCTCGCAGGTGTCTTCTTCGTCGCGCAGACCTGGGTGGGCAGTCTGCTCTCACCGTTGACTCCGGCGGACCTGCAGGCCGATCCCGCGCTCGAGGGAGCCGCCTACTACGACGCCGTCGACTCGACTCTCGGCCCGTGGCTGCACTGGCTGCTCGCCTTGGCCAAGGCCGTGGGCGCGGCGTTCTCCGCGATGATCGGTCAGGCCGCAGGCTCCCGCATCCTCATGGACATGGGACGATCCCGTCAGGTGCCGAAATTCCTCGCCGAGGTGGCCCCGAAGACCGGTGTTCCGTGGAAGGGAATCCTCGTGGCCGCCGGCGGCAATGTGATCGTGGCCGGGTGGGCGGCGACCCGTGCCGATGGTCTCGACCAGCTGACCTCGATCGTCAACGTCGGGGCGCTGACGGCGTTCATCTTCCTTCAAGCCTCGATGGTCGGATACTTCCTCGTGAAGAAGCAGGGCAGCGAGACTCCCAACTGGTTCAACCACGGCGTCATTCCGGTCATCGGCGCCGGCCTGCTCATCGCAGTGCTCGTCAGCGCAAACCCGCTGGCCCTGGTCATCGGGGCGGTCTGGCTCGTCATCGGCATTGCCGTGTTCGCGGTGAACAACCGGCGGCGCGCCCACGTCTGAGCCGGTCCGGCGGCCCATCATTCAGCCGCCGGTTGCGGGTGTGACCGGACGGACCGGCTCGGGAGTCTCAGTCCTGCAGGCGGGTCGTTCCTTCGTGGCCGCCGGAGGTGTTGAGCTGTTTGGCGTAGCAGCTGTCGGGGCCGAGTCCGTGCGATGAGCACCACGACAGGGCGTCCTCGGGGTCGTCGTAGCCGATGCCGACGACGGTGACCCAGAAATTGTCTTCCTTGAAGCTGCCGAAGTCGCCCGACCAGATGAGCTTCACGCGGGGGAACTCTTCGCGCAGCCCTTCGAATTCTTCGAGGATCGCTTCTTCGTCCCAGGTCTTCCCCTCGGCTTCGAGGCCGACCTTCTTCGAACTCAGCTGCGGCACCCATTTGCCGTTGAGTTCGCTCTTCGCTGTCTGTCCGTCGGAGTCGGCGAGCTGTTTGAGTGCCTTCTTCGGGTCGTCGGGAAGCGCCGATTCGGTCTCGGTGGGCTCGGGTGAATTGCTGGCCGCAGCCGAACCGTCATCGCTGGCGGCGTTCGTCGGCTCATCGGTGGAGGCGACATTGGCGGGGTCCTCGGAGTCCTTCGAGAAGAACGTCGCTGCGCCCCATCCGATGCCCCCTGCGAGGACGATGCCGACGACGACGAGGAGCGCGATCATCCCGCCGCGCTTCTTCTGCGCCGGCGGTCCGGCCTGCTGATACGGTCCCGGACCGTAGCCGTAGGGCTGCTGGTGTGCGGGCTGTCCGGGCTGTGGAGGCATTCCGTTGGCGGCCGCGTAGCCGCCGGCCTGGAAGGCTTGGGCGCCTTGACCCTGGGTGGATCCGCTCTGCTGGCGAGGAGGCTGACCGTTGCGATGAGGCGGGCCGCTCTGCGAGTGCGGGGTCTGGATATAGGGACGCTGCGGCTGAGGTGACTGAGAAGGCGGCGGAGGTGTGCCCCATCCATTGCCCGGCGGAGGTCCCGGCTGCGAGGACCATTGGCTTCCCGACCGGTCGTTGACGTCCCATTCGTTCTCATCCCCGCGCCCGGGAGGGTTCGTACTCATCCGTCACTCCAGATCGATCACGCCGTATTTCAGAAAAAGTCCCAATATAGAACTTCTCTTGCATTAACAGCCTAATATAAGTTGTGAACTACACATGCTTGATCTGCTCAGTTGATTGTTTCGATTTGAATGACATTGCGGAGCTGTCGGGCAACGGCACTTGAGGACTGGGTATGCACGACGAAACCGACGAGACGAAACCGACCGCTGCCGAGGATCCGAAGGATCAGACCGCCGAGGACCAGGAGAGTCCCGAAGACGAGGTTCCGGACGCCGCCGAGACCTCGGATGATCCTGCAGCTCAGGATTCTGAGGCCACCGAGGTGATGGACCCCGTCTCCTCGGATGCCAAGAGTTCCGAAACGACTGGTTCAGCAGAATCTGCAGGCGCCGATGAACCCGATTCAGGCGAAGATGATTCCACCGAGGAGACCGCTCGCTGGGCGCCGCCGGAAGACGGCACGCCCACCACCGAGCAGACAGTCGACCCCTACCAACAAGCCCCCTACCAGCAGGTGCCTTATCAGCAACGCCCTCACCAGCAGGGCCCCTACCAGTCCGGTCCTGTGCCCTACCCCGCACCACCGGGCTACCCGGCGAATGCCCCGAAGTCGAAATTCGCCTCGGCGCTGGCTAAGGGAGCGACGTGGAAAACGGCCCTGATCCCGCCGGGGATCGCCCTCCTCGGCGGCATCATCGTCTCCATCATCCTCACCGTCATCCTCACGTCGATGTCGGAATTCGACTCGCTGACCGAGGAGACCGGCCTCAACCTCGACAGCCTCAACTACGCCCTGCCGTTCATCCTCATGGCTCTGTCGCTGTTCGGTTCGGCGGCGTTGCGCTTGGACATCAACGCACCTGACACCTTCAACGCCCAACTGGGCATCTTCACCACCGGCGCACCCCTGGTGGTCACCATCGTCACCGTGGGTCTGCTGTGGTGGATGACGAAATTGAGCGAACGCCGCTCCCCCGCACCCAACCGAGTGTCCACGTGGATCCGCATCGGGGTCGCGACCCTGGCGATGACGCTCGTGCTCTTCCTCCTCCAGGTCATCTTCGCCGCCCGCGCCTCCGCCTTCGAAGAGGAAGGATCGTTCACCTTCACCTTCTCGGCGGTCACCGTCCGATCGTTCTTCCTGCCGATGCTCGTCATCCTCATCACGAGCATCGCCGGTCGTGTCGCCGGACATTTCAAGGGCACCGAGGCGATCGGTGCACCGTTCCTGCGCTGGGCTGTTCCGCCTCTGCTGGTGACCTGGATCCACCTCGCCCTCACCGTGGCCGTGTTCTCGATCGTCGCGCTCTTCGTCCTGCCGCTGTCAGTCGAGATGCCGGGTCAGCTGGTGCCGCTGACGTTCGTCAACATGGGCCTCATCCTCACGTCGCTGACCCACCTCGGCGGAATCAGCGCCACCGCCCAAGGCGACTTGGGCTTGTACTCGGACACCTTCTCCGAGAGCCTCACCATGTTCAGCCGCGAGGCTCCCGGGCTGCTGTGGCTGGGCCTGCTCGTCGTCGTGGCCGCCGTGCTGATCGCAACGATCGTCGCCACCGTCACCCGGCGTCCGGCCTGGACCGTGATCGAGCAGGACAAGCAGCAGTGGTCGAGCGCGTGGAAGCTGCCTGTGGCGTTCTGCCTCGTCTGGGGTCTGCTGTCGCTGTTGGCCATCCCCGC
The DNA here is from genome assembly GCF_056837565.1 of Brevibacterium sp. OS20. Taxonomy (NCBI): domain Bacteria; kingdom Bacillati; phylum Actinomycetota; class Actinomycetes; order Micrococcales; family Brevibacteriaceae; genus Brevibacterium; species Brevibacterium sp. OS20. Next base: position 3,956,805 of record NZ_CM166367.1, read on the forward strand.
GAACCTGTCGATGTCCGGATCCGCCGAGGCGGCCATGTTCTTCGGCGGTTCCGGTGCGGCCCGTGCGGGGATCGGCCCCCTTGCCTGGACGTTCCTCATCTTCGCCCTCTGGGGCGGGATCATCGAGGTGCTTTCGCGCACCCTCGGCCCGCGACTCGCCCTCACCTTCCCGGCCGTGGCGCGGATCGCCGCCGGACGGACCGTGCACCCGCACTGGGGACCATACCTGGGCATGAGCGAACCGCAGTTCGCGTTCATCCATCCCGATCTGGCTCGAGCCGCCGCCCCGACGCCACCGCCGGTTGCTCCCGGCCCCGGCGAAGTCGGACCGCACGACCCTGGCGGGTTCGGACCGCAGGGACCTGTCGGCCATCAGGGCCCGCCCGCATCGCCGAATGCGTTCGACTCGCAGGGCCAGCCGCCCCATCTCCAGCAGGGTCCGCAGCAGTTCTCTGGTCCGGTCGGTCCGCAGCAGCATCCGACCCCGTCCGACCAGCAGCCTTATGCCTACCCGCAGGGTGTCGCCGACCAGCCGGCCTATTCGACGCCGCAGGGCTCAGCCGGGCAGCAGTCAAACTCGGCTCCGCAGGGAATGTATGCGCCGCAGCCGTACGCGGGCCCGGCCAAGCCCTTCGACAAGAAGAAGACGACGCTCGTATCGGTCGTCGCCGGTGGTGCCGTCCTCCTCCTTGTGGCCGCACTCATCGTCGTCACCCAGCTCAACGGGCACATGTTCGGTCCCGAGGCGACGGTGGAGAAGTACTTCTCGGAGCTCTCCGACGGTGACGCCGAGGGTGCCCTCGAGGTCGCCGACGTCGACGTTCCGCAGGAGTCACGGACCCTTTTGACCAACGATGTCCTCGGCGGCTCCAAGGCACTGCCCGACGATGTCACCGTCGAGGATGCCGAGATCTCCGGAGACACGGCGACGGTCGCGGTCACCTACGACGTCGGCGGCTCCAAGGGCGACAGCACGCTGACCCTGCACAAAGCCGGAAAGAAGGCGCTGTTCTTCGACGACTGGGCGCTCAAGAGTCCCGACCTGCTCACTCTCACCGTCGACACTCCCGGCCTCAAAAAGGTCAAGGTCAATGGGATCGACGTCGACAGCGACGGGTCGACACTGTCCCTGCCGGCCTTCCCCGGTCTCTACACGATCGACCTGGCCGAGAAGTCCGATCTCATCACCGCAGACGCGGTCAAGGTGCGGGCGTTCCTCGGCGATGACCCGAACATGGAGGGTGAGGACACGCCGCTGCTCGCCGCCCATCCCTCGGACGCGTTCCGCAGCGAGGTCGACAAACAGGTCAAGACCCTCATCGACAGCTGCGCGAAGAAGACGGTCGCCCAGCCCGACGGGTGCCCGTTCGGATCCTCGCTGGCCGACAGCTATGACGCCACCGGCCTCACCTGGTCGATCTCGTCGTATCCGACGGTGACCGTCGCCGATGACTCCATGGGTGCCGACCAGTATTCGAACCCCGAGGACGCGACCGGTCCGAACGGCGGTCCGGCGTGGCTGATCTCCTCCGACACCTCCGGTGAGGCGCTCGTGACCGGCAGCTACGACATGTTCGACGAGTCCGAACCCTTCGATGACACCGTGACCTTCGACCTCAACGGCACGGCCGAGATCGTCGACGGCAAGATCGTCATCACCGTCAACGACGACCCATGGGACTGGTGACCGAGGCAGCGTGACCCGGCCCGGGGCACGCCGTTCAGTCGACGAAGATCGCCGAGGCGGGGCTGCTGATCCGTTTGACGAGTCCCAGTCCTTCGTCAACGTAGGCGGCGCGTTCGTCGCCGGGGACCATCGCCCCACCGGTGAGCCACACGAGGTGGACGCCGGTCGCGGACCGAGCCGCCGCGTCGCCCATCCGCCACGGAATGGTCAGCCCGGCGGTAGCGGAGGGTTCGACATCGATGCCTTCGGTCTCATGGAGCACCCCGACTCCCGCGCGGATGACCTCGTCGGGAACCGCGGCGAAGCCGGAGATGAGCGGCCCGATCATCGGTCCGATGAAGCGTGAGGGGCGGGCGACCGCCAGCCCGTCGGCCGGTGTGGCTCCGGACAGCCCGATGTCCTGAACGGAGATGCCGCTGTGCCGACCGGTGCGCACTCCGAGGAACATCGCCGGCGCCTGGCTCGGTTCGACGAAGATGCAGCGCACCGCAGTGCCGAAGACCCGTTTGAGCCCGAAGGTCACTCCCCCGGGTCCGCCACCGATTCCGCACGGCAGATAGACGGTGAGCGGATTCTGCTCGTCGATGGTCACTCCGGCGGCCGCGAACTGGCGCTCCAGCCGCAGAGCAGCCACCGAATATCCAGCAAAGAGACTCACGGAGTCCTCGTCGTCGACGAAGTGCGTGTTCTCGGCGGCCAGTGCCGAGGCACGGCCGGCTTCGACGGCTTCGACGAAGTCGCCGGCATGTTCGATGACGTCGACCCCGTGGTCGCGCAGCATCGTCTTCTTCCATTCCCGGGCGTCGGCTGACATATGCACCGAGGCGGCGAAGCCGAGGCGAGCGCTCAGGATCCCGATCGACAGCCCGAGGTTGCCGGTCGAGCCCACGACGATGCGGTGGTTCGCGGCGATCTCTTGAAACTCACGAGTCGAATAGGTGGCGGGATCAAGAGCGTCGAGTCCGTGCTCGGCGGCGACCGCCTCGGCGAATTCGAGCACCTCGTGGAAGCCGCCGCGGGCCTTGATCGACCCGCTCACCGGCAGGGAGTCGTCGCGTTTGAGCCACAGCCGTCCGCCCAGCTCGGATCCGAACAGACCGTCGAGGCGGTGCTGCGCCGCAGGCGCCGGAACCAGAGCCGATTCGATCGTTCCGCCGCTGACGTCTGGAAACGCCGATGCGAGCTCGGCCGGAACGGTCGCCGTCTCCGGGAAGGTCTCTGCGAACCAGGGGGCGAAGCGGTCGAACCGGGCCGCCGCGGAATCCATCACGTCGCCGAGGTCGGGCAGGGCCGCCTCGTTGGGGGTGGAGCGGAGCCATGTGGTCGGGGCATCCGATGCGAGGGATCGGATGATCTCGTCGGTGCTGAGTTCGTCAGGCAGGTCGGTCATGCACCGATCGTAGCCCGGCGGGGTGCGGGCCTCAGCTCTTGACGATCTTCTTAGCGGATTCGAGGACGTCGCCGAGTTCGTTCAGCCATTTCGCGTAGCCGTCATAGGTGTAGGCGCGTTTGTCGTCCCAGGTGCCGAGCTGGTCCTCCTTGACTGCGGGCAGGCTCTTGTACACCGGGTTGTCTTCGTAGTCGGTCGAGGCGTCGTGGACGAGGACGACGTCGGCCGGGTAGTCCGACATCTTCTCCCAGGAGACTTCTGCCCAACTGCTCTCGCCTGTGGCGTCGGGGCCGACGAGGGTGAGCCCGTCCTCGTTGAGCATCTCGGCGATGCCCAAGGAGTTCGAGGTGTAGTTGATCTCCGCGGTGAAGTTCGCCAGCAGCACAGTCAGCTGGTCCTGCTTCTTCGCCACGCTGCGGATGCGTGCCCGAGCGTCGTCGAAGGCCTTCCGCTTGTCCGCGATGGCGCCGGTGTCTGTGTCCTTGCCCAGCGCCTCGGCGATGGCCGCGTACTGAGCGAACATCGCGTCGGGACCCTGCCCGCCGAGTTTGACCGGGACGAACGGCACGAGCTCGCTGACCTGACCTTTCACCTTCTCGTCCCACCAGGTCCACCCGTCGCCGGCCTCATTGCCGTAGGCGACGAGGATGTCCGGCTCGGCAACCGCGAGGGCCTCGATATCGAGTTCCATATCGGTGCCGACGACCTCGACTCCTTCCGAGTCGAAGGACTTGCCCGGGGACTCGTTCTGTCCGAACCCGAAGACCGCGACCGGCGTGATTCCGTACTGCGCGAGTCCGGCTGCCGAATAGAAGTCCGCGGCGATGCGCTTCGCCGGGCGGTCGAGTTCGATCGTCAGCCCGTCATAGCCTTCGGGCGAATACGTGAAGTTCGGGACGCTGCCCGCAGCGCCGGAAGCGCCGTCACCCGCATCGCCATCGGCTTCGCCGCGGCAGCCGACGAGGGCGAACGGGGCGAGAACGGACAGGGCAAGGAGCTGACGACGACGCATCGAGAGCCTTTCGGTGGGCGTCCCCGCAGGGACGGAACTGGTGCGCCTGTAGTGACGCCGGGACCACCGTAGCACTATTTGGAAAGGCTAGCCTTACTAAATTAGAGTAGAGTAGCGTTGCGGATGTTGACATATCCACGACAGCTGCACACACGAACACAACGCGTCCCCGCGGGGACGCCCTCACGGCCACATGGTCCTGGGGATGCGAAGGAGAATCAGTGTCACGAGCCCCCATCGGTGCCTTCGAAGCAGAGGTCCTCGCCGTCGAAGACCTCAGCCCGTCCTTCCGTCGGGTGACTTTCGGGGGTGCGGGACTCGAGGAATTCGGCCCGAACACCCACCCTCGTGATCTGCGGATCAAACTCGTCATCCCTCCTCAGCGTGCCGCCTCGCCGCAGTTCGATCTGCCGGCATTCCTCACCGAGCAGGAAGCCGCTGGAGTGTCCTGGTACCAGGCCTGGCTGCAGGTCAGCCCCGAGGAGCGCGGCGCGATGCGCACCTACACCGTGCGCGAATGGGACGATGCCGAGCGCAGACTCGTCATCGACATGGTCCTCCACACCGATGAGCACGGCCACTCGGGCCCGGCGGCCGAGTGGGCCGAAGCCGCCGAGGTGGGCCACCGCCTCCATATCATCGGCCCCTCCCGTGCCTCGGAGACTCCGTGCGCCGGGATCGAGTTCGCCCCGGGAGATGCCCACCAGATCCTGCTCGCCGGCGACGAGACGGCTGTGCCCGCCATCGCCTCGATCCTCGATTCACTCAAGGACAGCCAGGCGCAGGGCAAGGCCGTTCTCGAAGTCCCGAGCGCCGAGGACATCATCGACATCACCGCTCCCACCGGCTTCGAGATCGAATGGCTGCCACGCGGGGAGGCCGACTTCGGTCAGCTCCTCGAACCTGCCGTCCGCGAGGCGGTGCGGTCGGAGACCCGGATCCCCGTCGGGGCCGGAGCGGCAGGGTCGGCCGGCGGGCCGGATGGTCAGGTCCGGGAACTCGACGATGTCAACATCGACGAAGAGATCCTCTGGGACGTTCCCGCGGCCCTCACCGAGGCGGCTCAAGGCAGTTCGAGTGCGACGGAGAAGGATGACCGCCCCTTCTATGCGTGGATCGCCGGAGAGGCCGGACCGGTCAAGCGTCTGCGCCGCTACCTCGTCCAGGAAGTCGGGGTCGACCGCAAGCAGATCGCGTTCATGGGCTACTGGCGTCAGGGCAAGGCCGAGGGCTGAGCCCTCAGACCCAGCTCGACCGAGCCTTCAGACTCTGCCTGACTGAACTCTCAGACCTTGCCGGGCTGAGCCGGCGACGGTCGCAGAGCTCCGATGATCTGCGGCCCGATCGCGGCAGCCGCCCCGGCCAGGCAGAGCACACCGCCCACTGCGGCCAGCGGAGGCGGGACCTCTCCGAGAACGATCCAGGCCATCACGACGACGATCGCGGGGACGAGGAGACTCGAAGAGCTGAGCAGACCTGCCGGCAGATGCTTGAGCGCATATCCCCAGAGGTTGAAGGCGATAGCGGTCGGTACGACTCCCAGGTAGATGATCTGCAGCGTCATCTCGATGGGTGCCGTGGCCACCTCGTCGATGAGGCCGGGGGCGAAGACGAGACTGACGAGTGCGCCGATGAGGATTCCCATCCAGGTCACGGTCACCGAGTCCTCTCCGGACAGGAAGTGCTTCTGCAGTAGCACGCAGGCGGCGTAGAGCACTGCGGCGACGAGACTGAGGACGAGACCGCCGACGGTGAAGAAGCCGGTGAAGCTGGCTGCCGTGATCAGCCCGATTCCGAGCAGAGAGACGATGATGCCGATGAGCAGGCGCTTCGGCAGCCCTTCTCCGAAGACGAGGCCGGCGAAGACGGCGATGATCAGCGGTGCGATATTGACGATCATCGAGGCGGTTCCGGCATCGATCGACCGTTCCGCAGCGTTGAGGACGACGACGTAGGCAGAGAACCAGGCGACTCCCCACAGGACGAGAATCAGCCAGACGACCTTGCCGGAGGGGAATCGGGGGCGGCGGAAGAGCATCCACGCGGAGAGCACCACAGCCGCGGACGCGCCGCGCAGCAGCGCCATCGGACCAGGTGAGAAGAATTCGCCGGCATCGCGGATGACGACGAATGATGACGCCCAGAACGTCATGGTGAGCAGGGCAGCGATCCAGGGCAGGACGCGGGGCGCTGTCATCTGGTGAGGATTCGGACTCGCGACTCGAGGACTGAGGGCTGATCTGTTCATAGGAACGATTATTCGTCGCATGATCGTGAAAGAAAAGCGCACACTATTGCACAACTGTCCGTGATGTGCGTACGGTTCGACTGTGTACAACGTTGCCCACCTGAAGTCATTCAAATCGGTCGCACTCACCGGGTCCGTCCGGTCCGCCGCACAGCATCTCAGTCTCTCTCCGTCTGCGGTCAGCCATCACCTCAAAATTCTCGAACAGGAGACCGGTCTGACTCTGTTTCAGCGACAGGGACGCGGCCTGTGCCTGACCGACACTGGTTCGGCGATCATGTCCGACGTCGACTCCGTGCTCGAGAGCTCGGGGCGATTGGGCCAGCGCATCTCGGACCTGCATGAGAATCGGATCGGACGCCTGTCGATCGGGTACTTCGGCACGGCCGGCACCCAGTGGATGCCCGAACTCGTCTCCTACCTCGAGAACCGCCATCCCGATGTCGCCGTGCAGCTCAACCTGGCAGAGGGCCCCTGGAACGAATTCCACTCCGATGTCCAGGTCGTGATTTCAGATTCCGAGGATCCCGTGTTCCCATCGCAAGTGGAGAGCCACTTCCTCACCGAGGATCCGTATGTGGTCGCAGTGCCCGACGATCACCCCCTGGCCTCGCGTCCGGAGGTCAGCCTCGACGAGCTGGAGAATCATCCTTGGATCGACAACGACACCGGCGACGGTCCGTGCCGGACGATCCTGTTCGACGCCTGCGCACGTGCAGGGGTGGCGGTGCACTTCAAGCACGAGGCTCACAGCTTCGCCACTGCCCTGCACATGGTCAGTCGGGGCTTGGGTCTGACGATTCTCCCGCGGCTCGGTGTCGAACCCCTGCCTCCCGGGGTGGCCATCATCCGGCTGACAGCGCCCGAACCGATCCGCTTCATCCACGCGATCAGCGATCCGGGCCACCCGCAGCAGGAACTCATCGAGGATGCGGTCACAGCCCTGCGCGAGCTCGCCACCGGCTGACGATGGAAAGACCGCCGGCCTCCTGCTTCGCGGGCGCGCCGCCACGGCGCATGCGTGCACTAGCGACAGCCCGACTGCGCTCAGATCTCGGCGAGCATCTTGCCCGGGTTGAGGATGCCCAGCGGGTCGAGCGCGTTCTTCACGGCCAGCTGGATCCGTCGTGATCCTTCGTCGAGTTCGTTCGGCAGCCAAGCGCGCTTGAGGAACCCGACCCCGTGTTCGCCGGTGATCGTGCCGCCGAGTTCGAGGCCGACGCGCATGATCTCAGCGAACACCCCTTCGGCCTTCGCCGTCTCGGCCGCATCGCCGGAGTCGAAGAACACCGATGGGTGCATATTTCCGTCGCCGGCGTGCGCGACGAGGGCGATCTCCAGTCCGGATGATGACCGCAGCTCGGCCAGACGGTCACAGAATTCGGGCACGGCGGTGCGCGGCAGGCATACATCGTCGAGCAGCTGACCGCCGCCGTGAGCGTTGGCGAATTTCTCGTAGGCCGGCTGGATCATCCGCCGTGCCGTGATGAGAGCCGCGGAATCGCTCGGGTCGTCGGAGTAAGCGACGTCAAGGGCACCGCAGCGCTGGGCCACCTCGGTGAAGGTCGACATCGCGGCCTCCGCATCGGTCGGGTTGTCATCGACCTGCATGATGAGCATCGACCCGGCATCGCCGTCGAGGCCGAAGTCGCCGTAGTCGTTGAGCATGCGCAGGCTGGCCCCGTCGAGGAATTCGAACAGGCTCGGCACTCCGCCGCCGGCCATGAAGTCGGCGACGGTCTGCAGTCCGCTGCGCTCATCCGGGAAAGTCGCGATCGCGGTGAACGGCTCGGGCAGGGCGGGCACGAGGCGCAGCGTCGCTTCGACGACGATGCCCAGGGTGCCTTCGGAGCCGATGAAGAGATGGCGCATATCGAGTCCGGCCACGCCCTTGGCCGTCTGCGGGCCGAGCGTGGTGATGGTCCCGTCGGCGAGTACGACTTTGAGTGAGCGCACGTAGTCCCTGGTCACACCGTACTTCACGCAGCAGAGTCCGCCGGCATTCGTTGCGATGTTCCCACCGATCGATGACAGTGCCACCGATCCGGGGTCCGGCGGGTAGGACAGTCCGAACGGGGCGAGGTGGTCCTTGAGGTCCTGGTTGATGATGCCCGGTTGAACGGTGACGAGACGTTCGGCCTCGTTGACGGCCACCACGTCCTTCATCTTCGACACGTTGAGCAGGATCGCTCCCGGTGAGGCGTTCGCGCCTCCCGAGATCCCGGATCTCGCCCCCTGCGGGACGACCGGCACCCGATGTGCGCTGGCGAAGGCCATGACCTCTTGGATGTCTTCCGCCGAGGCGGCCCTGACCAGGGCGATCGCCCCCTCGCGCGGGCAGAACAGGGCCTCATCGCTCGAGTGAGCGTCGATGACATCCGGGTCAGTCGTCAGCGCACCCGGACTCAGCTTCGCTGTGAGGTCGTCGAGCGCCACCGGGTCGAGGGCGGGGAAGTCGGGTGCGGTGGACGTCGGGGTCGTCAATTCTGCTCCTCGGATCGGTCGGGCGAAGGCGGACGGCGGGCCGTTACTTCATCACGTCCAGGTTATCGGGAGCGGGTGCGGCCCGGAGGATGAGGGTGACGATGCCGGCGGCGACCATGGCCGCGCCGACGACCCACATGCCGGCATTCTGGGTTCCGGTGAGATCGGCCAGCCAACCGGTGATGTAGGGGGCGAAGAAGCCCGCGGAGTTGCCGAGCGAGTTGATGAGCGCGAGTCCCGCGGCGGCACCGGCACCGGCGAGGAAGGTCTGCGGCAGCGGCCAGAAGGTCGGCAGGGCGGCGCAGATCGCCATGCAGGTGATCGTCACGGCGATCATCGTGGTGAACGGTGAGGACAGGTAGAGGGCGATGGGGATCGCCACACCGCCGATGAACAGCGGGATGGCCACGTGCCACACACGCTCACCCGTGCGATCGCCGTGCCGGGACCAGAAGTACATGGCCAGGGCACCGAAGACATAGGGGATGGCCGTGATGAGGCCGATCTCGACGATCGAGTACTCGACGCCGAAGGACTCCTGGAAGCCGGCGATGATCGTCGGGAGGAAGAAGCTCATGGCGTAGAGGCCGTAGACCATGCCGAAGTAGACGAATGACAGGGCCCAGACGCGGGGCTGGAGCAGCGACCGGCGGACCGGGTAGTGGAAGGTCTCTTCCTTGCTCTTCTCCTCGGCGTCCATCGTCGACTGCAGCCAGTTGCGCTCTTCGGCGCTCAGCCACTTCGCGTCCCGCGGGCGGTCGGTGAGGTAGAAGATGCACATGATGCCCAGGAGAACGGCGGGCACGCCTTCGATGATGAACATGAAGCGCCAGCCGGCGAAGTTTTCGAAGATCGAGTTGCCGCTGGAGATCAGCCACGACGACAGGGGCGAACCCACGACGCTGGAGAGCGGGATGGCGAGCATGAACAGAGCCGTGGCCCGCGCGCGCATCGAGGTCGGGAACCAGTACGTGAGGTAGAGGATGATGCCCGGGAAGAATCCCGCCTCGGCGACGCCGAGGAGGAACCGCAGCACGTAGAGCCAGCCGTGGTTGGGCACGAATGCCATGGCCGCGGCGACGACGCCCCAGCTGATGAGGATGCGGGCGAGCCAGATGCGGGCGCCGAACTTGTGCAGAGCGAGGTTCGAGGGCACTTCGAGGATGAGGTAGCCGAAGAAGAAGATGCCTGCGGCGAACCCGAACTGGGTCGCGTTCATCGCGAGGTCTTCGTTCATTCCGCCCGGTCCGGCGATGCCGATGTTCGTCCGATCGAGGTAGTTGATGAAGTACATCGCGATGACGAACGGGATGAGACGGATGAGGACCTTGCGCAGGGTCCTCTTCTCCAGTGCCGAATCGGCGGGGGTCTGTCCGCTGGTCGGCGGGCTCACCTCGGATGACATGGGATCTCCTTCGATCAAGTCGGGCCACGGTGGTGGCGCGGGGATGCGCCGCGAACATGGTCGTCGGCGCATGATGGCAACACATTACGACAGCGCGGGCGGCTGACCTAGCGTTCGCAGCAAAAGTACCGGATACCGGGACGGGGACTTCAATCGGCTCGTTCAAGCCGGCGCCCGGATATCGAACCGTGTACGGTTCGATATCCGCGCTGCGCCTTGATCGACGTTTCGGTTGCCCCACTCGCCGTCGGGCAACCGGTCGGTACGATGAAGTCACTGAGGCGCGGATACCATTGCGAGGAGGGCGACATGCAGCCGATGACGGGACTCGAAGCCGAGACTCTGCGCGACTACTTCGGCAAGTTCGCCCGCCTCGAAGCGGCCGACACCTCCCCGATCTACGCCGCATGGGCCGAGGGAGTGGCCGCGGATGACGAGATCCTCTCGCGCCTGCTGGAACTGCCCCGACCGAAGCGCCAAGCCAATCTGCTCTTCGGCGCAGCCCGCCACCTCGGCGCTGGCGAAGGCTCCTATGCTGACCTGCGTACATGGCTGCTCGAGCATTGGGCGAAGGTCCGCGAGCTCATGCTCGCCCGGTCAACCCAGACGAATGAGGCGGGTCGCTGCGCGACTCTCCTTCCAGCACTCGCACGGGTTCCAGGACCGCTTGCGCTCATCGAGGTAGGCGCCTCAGCGGGGCTCTGCCTCTACCCTGACCGGTACAGTTACCGATTCACCGTAAACGAGGCGGCCGGGTCGTCCGGTTCAGATTCCGAGAAGTCGACGACGCTCGACCCTGCGGACGGTCCGATCCCGGTCGTGCTCGAATGCGAACTGACGAACACTGCCGTGCCGAACCGTCTCCCCGAGGTCGCGTGGCGGGCCGGAATCGATCTCAATCCTCTCGATATCACCGATGCTGACCAGCGGGAATGGCTGACTTCGCTGATCTGGCCGGAGCATGAGTCGAGACGGGAGCGCCTCCTCGCCGCTGCCTCGGTCGCGGCCGCCGATCCCCCGCACCTCGTCCGCGGCGACCTGCTCGACACCGTCGAAACCCTGCTTGCCGAGGTGCCAGCCGGGACCCAACCGGTCGTCTTCCACAGTGCGGTGCTGGCCTATGTCGACGCCGAGGCGCGTGCCCGCTTCGCTTCGCTCATGCAATCGCGCGACGACGTCGTGTGGATCAGCAATGAGGGCGCCGGCGTTCTGCCTGACACTCGCGCTCAGCTCGAGACACTCGGGATCGAGCCCGATGGGCGATTCGTGCTCAGCGTCGACGGCCAAGCTGTCGCTCTGACCGGACCGCACGGGCAGAACTATGTCGGCATCGCGGTGATCCCCTGATGCGCCGACCCGCTCGGAATCGGGGCCGTGCTCAAGCAGTCGACGCCCCCAGGAGGCTCGTTCAAGGCAGAGCGCAGACGTCGACCCGTGCGCCTTTCGAGGACTGAGTTGCGCCTTGATCGAGGCTGGGTCGAAGAGCGAAGCCTTGAACGAAGCGTCGACAGCGAGGCAGCGAGGCAGCGAGGCAGCGAACAGCGGCGGACAGTGCCCACCGAGGGAGACGTCTAAGAGCTTGCTGACGTCCACCCGAGCTTCGGGCCGATCTCAGTGGCAAGTTGGTGGAGGATGTGCTTCCAGTCATCGAGTTCGAACTCGAACGGAAGTTCGAAGAGATAGTCATCCGAAGCCTGGAAAGCCGGGTTGGACAGCAGGTAGTCGACGATCTCCTCGGTCGAGCCGAGCAGGTCCGGTGCAATGATCGTGTTCTTCCCGTGGACCTGCTTCGTCCGCGGAGTCCGCTCCTCTGCGTACTTCCGGTACTTGGCCGCCTGTACCGGACTCGCGTTATCGGTTGGAACGATCACGCGTGCCAGGCTCACTCGTCCATTCTCACCAGAGAGCGATTCGCGGTAAGTCTCGATCTGGTTGACCTGGTTGAGAGAGAAGTCCTCGATGCCGTCCTCTGCCGAGGTGATGTTGCTCATCAGCCAATTCAATCCAGCCTCGCCCGACCAGGTGGCCGAGCGCAGCGATCCCCCTCCATACCAGAGGCGATCGCTCAGTCCGGGCGCATGCGGTTCCACCCGTTCGGAATCGATGTCCCCGCCGAAGCCTTTGTACTCGGGCTTCTCCCGTACCGGGCCTCCCGCGAGGAGATCACGCAGACGCTCGATGCGCGCGTAGCTGTAGTCTTCGCCGCGCCATCCCTCACCATGGACGATGTCATTGACCTCCTCGGCGAATGCGGGCGGATGCACGCTCAATCCAGCCAGAACCCGGCCTCCGGAGAGGACGTCGGCAACGGCGAGATCCTCGGCCAGTCGAAACGGATTCTCATGACCGACGGGAATCACCGCACTGCCCAGCCCGATCCGCTGCGTGTGCTGGGCCAAAGCAGCGAAGTACACTGCCGGCGACGGCAGACCGGACTGCATGTGCCGAGTTCGGACCCATCCGCTGTCGAGCCCGAGCTCCTCGGCGAAGCGGAACAGTTCGATACCCTCGGCCAGGCCGCGACCAGGATCATCGCGATCGAAGGGAACGAGGTGGATGAACCCGAGATGGCCGACTCGGTCATTTGTCGACGTGCTCACGGTGCCTCTCTTCTGATGCCTTGAAGGCATCGTCCGACGATGGTTGAATACTTGACTTCTATCAGCTCCGCCTGAGAACTCGAGCCAGGCTCGTCACACTCGGCCCTCGAGGTGATCGCGGGGCGTCGTTCAAGCCGCAGCGCGGATGTCGAACTGTGCACCTTTCGACAAGTGCGCGCCGCCTTGAACGACGGAGCTTGGTTTCGAAAAGCGAGGGCCGCTATGAACGATGCGGCCGTGGTCGCCCGATGACTCCCAGATCGCGAAATCACGCCCAACCGACGACGAGGCGGGCCGCCTCGGCGGGGATCGTCGGATCGACCCCGGTGAGTTCGGCGAAGCGGCGCAGACGATTGGCCACAGTATTGCGATGGCAGAACAGCTGCGCGGCAGACGCACCGATGCTCCCCGAAGCGAGATAGACCTGCACCGCCTCGATGAGGCGCTCCCGCTCAACCGGACCACAGGCGGCCAGCGCGGACTCGACATCGGCGAGGATCGGATTGCCGGCGGCATTGAGCGACCGTGCGGCCAACCGCGCCCACCCGCTGCGCCATGTCATCGCAGTCGTCTCATCAGCGGCGATGACATCGGCGAGGTCACGTGCGGTCAGCGCCGACCGCCGCAGGGTGCCGATCCCTTCGGCGCGGACATACCCCACCCTGGCCTCGGCGATCTTGCCGGCGAGCGCCCCCAACGAATGACCGGTTCCGCCCCCGAATGGAGTGGAAGCATGTCCCGCACCACCTGGAACCTGCGTGAACGCAATGAGAACCTCGCCGAGGTGGTGCGTGAACATGGTCCCGCCCGCGCGGGCATGATCGGAGATGATCACCCGCAGCGCCCGGACGTCGTCCCCGGTGGCGGCGATGACGAGCAGCGGAGAGTCCACATCGAGACCGAGCCCGGTCGCGATCCTCGACAGGCGCTCCGCGGTGGGATCGGGATCATCGAAGAGGCTTGCGATGAGGCCCGCATGCACCGAATCCTCTTCCGCGCGCATCCGGGTGCGCTCGGCGGTATAGGCCTGTTGGACCTGAGAGACGTATTCGTCGACGGTGGATAAGACGATGCCGGTGTGCCGGATGACGAGTTCCGCATCCTCCTGATTCGCCACACGGGTGAGCACCTCCCAGAGCACATTGAAATCGTGGCGGATCGCGGTCATCAGCGCCTCGAGCGGAATTCCAGCCCGTGCCCGGGAGACCCCGACCTCCGTCGATACCGCCACGGGGCCGTCGAACCCACCGGCGCGCAGCCCCTCGATGAGGGTGGAGAAGGAGAGCCGACCGGTCCGCCGCAGCTCCGAGACCGGAATCGGTGCGGGATCGTAGCCGGAGACCGTGACGACGCGGATCATGAACCGATCGGTCAGCTCGTCGAGATCGAGAGCGTCGAGGAGCTCGAGCCAGCGACGTTCGTCTCCGGGCTCCGGACGGTCCCGAAGCTGTCGTGTGCCCGCAATTCCAACCTGTTCATCCATCACACGCTCCAGAATATGTGCATCTGCACAAGCACTGCTCGCTTTTCGGCGACAAATGTGCCTGGATCAGGACATGTGGCACTCTGTAAGGTCGATACCTGCCGGTCGATCGCAACGATCGGCCGATGCACCACCCGCACCCGGACTCGGCCGACCAGGCCCAGGTCCCCGGACTCGACGGAGAGAATCCATGAGCGAGCAGAACACCACGGCGTCCGCCGAGCTCAATGCCACAACGGAACTGAGCATCAAGGACGCGAACAAGGTCGCCGCCGGCGCCCTGATCGGCACCGCCCTCGAGTGGTACGACTTCTTCCTCTTCTCGGCAGCGGCCGCCCTGGTCTTCAACGTCCAGTACTTCACCAGCGAGAACGCCACGGCCGCCGCCATGGCCTCCTTCGCCACCTTCGGTGTCGGGCTGGCCGCTCGTCCCATCGGCGGTCTGATCTTCGGCCGCATGGGCGACAGGATCGGGCGCCGCAAGGTCCTGCTCATCACGATCATCGGCATCGGCGTCGTCACCGGACTCATCGGCCTCCTGCCCACCTATGCTGCGATCGGCTTCGCCGCCCCCGCCCTGCTCGTGCTCCTGCGCATCCTCCAGGGTCTCTTCGTCGGCGGCGAATGGTCGGGCGCGATGACGCTCGTCGTCGAGAACGCCCCGCTCCACCTGCGTGCCCGTTATGCAGCGATCCCGCAGATCGGCTCCCCGATCGGCACGATCCTGTCCTCCGGCGGCTTCTTCATCATGACCCTGGTGTTCTCACAGGACAGCTTCGACTCGTTCGGCTGGAGGATCCCATTCCTCGTGGCCCTGCCGCTGCTCGTCGTCGCCGTCTACCTCCGCTCCCGCCTCGAAGAGTCCCCGGTCTTCCGTCAGCTCGAAGAGTCCGGCGAGGTCGAGAAGAGCCCCATCCGCACCACCTTCCGTGACTCGTGGAAGCAGATCATCATCGGCATGGCCGCGGCTCTGCTCGGCGTCGGCGGCTTCTACCTCGTCACCGCATTCTGCGTCTGGTACGGCGTCAACGTCCTCGGCTACGACGATTCGCTCCTCCTGCTCGGCAGCATGGTCGCCGCCGCCGTCGAGATCGGAGCCCTGATCTGGGGCGGTGCCCTGGGCACGAAGTTCGGAGCCTCGAAGGTCATCCTCTGGGGTGGTGTCGCCTCGGCGGTGGTCGCCGTTCCTGCATTCTTCATGTTCGAGTCCGGCAATCCGGTCCTCGTCGTCATCGCCATGACCCTGGCCGTGTCCACTCTGTCCCTGCCCTACGCGGCATCGGGCACCGTGCTCACCGGACTGTTCCCCGCCACCACTCGCTACACGGGTGTGGGCATGGCGCAGAACGCCGCAGGCATGCTCTCCGGGTTCATCCCGCTGCTGGCCACGAGCTTCGTCGCCTCCGCCGGAGACCACTGGTGGCCGGCCGCCGCAATGCTCGTCTTCCTCTCCCTGTTCACGGCGTTCGCCGGCTTTGTCGCTCCTCGGATGAGCGTCGACCTCCCCGGCTTCAAACACTGAGAACCGCACAGCGCTGAGAACCCAGCGCAGCACCGGGCCGGGAGCCCCGGACCTCACACCGTTCGATCGTCGAAAGGACACCCACACCATGTCGCGTTCCGCCGGCCACCTCATCGTCGACACTCTGGAGAGCGCGGGCATCGAGCGCGTCTACGCGGTCCCCGGTGAGTCCTACCTCGACGTCCTCGACGGACTGTATGACGCGAAGATCGAGACCGTCGTGTGCCGGCAGGAGGGCGGTGCGGGGTTCATGGCGCTGGCCGAATCCCGGCTGACCGGCCGTCCCGGAATCGCCATGGTCACCCGCGGTCCAGGGGCGGCGAATGCGATGATCGCTGTCCACACCGCCTGGCAGGACGCAACCGCGCTCGTCCTGTTCGTCGGCCTCGTCCCCCTCAACGATCGCTCCCGCGAATCCTTCCAGGAGTTCAGCCTGCCCGAGTGGTTCTCCTCGACGGCGAAGCGCGTGCTCACCATCGATGATGAGGACCGTGCCGGTGAGATCACCGCCGATGCCCTGCGCATCGCCGCATCCGGTCGCCCCGGGCCCGTCGTCGTCGGCCTGCCCGAGGATGTCCTCGTCCGTCTCACCGAGGCCCCCACTCCGACCCTCCCCGAGGTGGCCCCACCGACCCCTGCCCCAGCCGTCATCGATGGCGTGGCTTCGCGGATCGCGGCGGCCGAGCGTCCCGCATTCGTGCTCGGCGGGGATGGGTGGCACAACGGCTGCGGAGCCGAGCTGGCCGGTCTGGCCGCCTCGGCGGGGGTGCCGATCTTCTGCGATTGGCGCGCCTACGATGCGATTCCGCATTCCTCGCCGGCGTGGGCGGGTTGGCTCGGCTACGGTCGCGCCGATGCTGTGGCGGCCGGTTTCGCCGAGGCGGACCTCGTCATCTTCGTCGGCTGCACCCGCTCCGACGTCGCCAGCGACGGGTACACGATCGGTTTCGACGCCGAGACCGTTCTCGTCTCCCTCGATATGGAGGCCACCCAGCACGCAGGCCGCATCGATGAGCACATCATCGCCTCCCCGAACTCCTTCACGCAGGCCCTGACCACGACCAATACTGGTGATGCTCGAGATGCGCGCCAGCTGCGCGGTGACCGGACGGATGAGTGGATGCAGGGACGCGCGGACGCGCAGTCCCGGTTCGCCGCTCACCGCCCCGACGCCGAGGCGGCACCGCAGAACGCGGGCCGTGCCGGGGTCGATCTCGGGGTGGCGTTCGGGATTCTCGATGACCGCCTCGGCGGGGAGGCGATCCTCACCTACGGGGCGGGCAATGCCACGATCTGGGGGCACAGGTTCATCCGGCATGAGCTCCCGTCCAGCCTCGTCGGAGCCCGCAACGGGGCGATGGGTCTCGCCGTTCCCGCCGCGGTGGCGGCATCAATGGCGTACCCGGAGCGGCGTGCGGTCGCGGTCTGCGGCGATGGGGACTTCCTCATGAACGGCCAGGAGATCGCCACGGCCTTCGCCCACGGCGGATCACCGCTCATCATCGTCGTCGACAACGGCGTGTACGGCACGATCGTGTCTCACCAGGAGAATCACTATCCGGGACGACCCTCGGGCACGCGCATGGTCAATCCGAACTTCGCAGCGTGGATGTCGGCATTCGATCTCAACAGCTCCGGGGCCACCTCGGCGAGCAAAGCGTCCATGAACGGCGACGGGGCCTCCGCATCCGGGCCGACCGGGCACGGGGAGCGCGTCGAAACGACCGAGGAATTCGGGCCGGCGCTCGACAGAGCCCTTGCCCACGACGGGCCCGCGCTCATCCATGTGCTCATCGATCCCGCGACTATGCCGCCGACCGCCGACGAAACCGCCTGATCCATCCTGGTTGCCCACCCGGCACTACCGACCTGACACCGGCACCGCCGGCGCCGCACCCCTCCACCCCGCAGTCGCGAACCACCCGCCCGCGACACCTCTCGAAAGGACCCGCTATGACCGTTTCGCCCTCTCTGATCAGCGCTGATCGCGAGGCCGAGTTCCTCGCCGATTGGGCCGTGCATTCGCGTTTCGGTGCCGTCGAGGGCACGAACGGGGTCGACCGGCAGGCGGCGAGCGCCGCCGATGGTCAGCAGCGGAAATGGTTCGCCGAGCTGCTCATCAAGCACGGTTTCAGCGTCCACCGGGATGCGATCGGCAATCAGTTCGGGCTCCTCGAGCTCGTGCCCGGGGCCCCGTATGTGCTGACTGGTTCGCATATGGATTCGCAGCCGACGGCCGGCCGTTTCGACGGTGCCTACGGGGTGATGGCCTCGGCGCATGCATGTTTCGCGATCGCCGATGAGATGCGAGCAGACCCGTCGAAGGCGAAATTCAACCTCGCCGTGGTCAACTGGTTCAACGAAGAGGGCTCCCGGTTCAAGCCGTCGATGATGGGATCCAATGTCTTCACCGGCAAGGCCGAACTCGAAGCGGCCCTGACCACGCGTGATGCTGCTGGAATCTCCGTCGCCGAGGCGCTCGATGAGTTGGGAGAACGCGGAGACTTCACGGCACCGAAGATCGCCTCCTATGCGGAGATCCACGTCCAGCAGGGCCGCAGCATGGAAGAGGACGGAGTGACGATCGGGCTGGTCAATGCCACCTGGGCGGCGCACAAGTACGAGTTCAAGGTCACCGGCGCACAGGCGCACAGCGGGTCGACGCTCATGGCCGATCGGCAGGATGCCCTGCTCGGTGCGGCACGTCTGGTCGTGGCCGCACGGGAACTCGTCGACGACTTCGAGCCCGGTGCCCTGCACACCGCGTGCGGTCAGCTCACCGTCTACCCGAATTCTCCGGTCGTCGTCGCCAGCGAAGTCAGCCTGCTGCTCGATCTGCGCTCCCCCAGCGCCGAGGTGATCGCCGCCGCCCATGAGAAGCTCATGGCCACGATCGCGCAGGTCAGCGCCGATGATCGCGTGGAGATCGAGATCGTCGCCGAGCACAGCTGGGATCAGAACCCGTACTCCGAAGACGGGGTCGAACTGGCACGCACCGCTGCCGAGGACTTGGGACTCACCTCGGCGAAGGTGATGACCGTGGCCGGGCACGATTCCACGAACATGAAGGACGAAGTGCCCACCGTCATGCTCTTCATTCCCAGCGTCGACGGGGTCTCGCACAGTCTGGCCGAGTTCACGAAGGACGAGGACCTCGTCTCGGGTCTCCATCACCTCACCGAGGTGGTTCGCCGGCTCGCCGCCGGCGCGCTGGCAGAGTGACCGCGAAGGAGGTCAGTCCTCCCAGGGATTGAGCAACCTGACTCCCGTATTCGCGAAGTCAGCGACGTTCCTCGTCACCAGGGTCAGAGAGTGTGCGAGTGCGGTCCCTGCGATCAGGCTGTCCATGTCGGGCATCGCGTCAGGGACGTGCAATTGCGATGCCTGCACAGCCACTTCGGCATCGACGGCAAGAATTCTTCTGTCGAAGACCTCAGAAACCTGTTCGTCGAACCACTGCCGAAGGACGGATCCAGCGCGTGCGTCCCGCCGCTCTTTCCGTCGGACTCCGACGTCGAGTTCGAGGACCGTAATGGCGCTGATGGCCAGATCGTCGATCCTCTGTGCGGCGATCCAGGAGCCGACGGGAGTCCGGTTGCCGCGGCGAGCGTCACTGATGATGTTGGTGTCGAGCAGATATCTCACAGTTCGGGCACCCGCAGCGATCGCTGAGACCGATGCGGCAGATCGAGGTCCGAATCATCGTCGTGGATGACGAGGGCATCTCCGACGAGGTCCGATCTGCCGCTGAGTTGATCGTACTCATCGGCAGTCAGAAGAACGTGCGCGCGACGACCATGTTCGGTGATGGTGACCGGTCCGTGTCTGGCCGCACGTTTGGCCGCCGATACGTCCCGGTTGAATTCCCGACTCGACATCGTGGTCATCATCCACCTCCCGGAATGTCACTACTGTAGGTACATTCTATCTCGGGGTTGTGGACGAATCCATAGCCAGATGCCGAGTGGACAGGACTCTCGGACCCGCGGTCATCAGTCGATGGAGTCGACGTCTTGGTTCTCGTCGACGAGCTTCTTCGCCAGCGGCTCCCACTTGTCGTAAGCGTCGGGGTATCCGGAGTGCTGCACTTCCTGTGCGGCGTCACCGGGTTCGATGCTCTCCCAGTTGTCGATCTGGGTCAGCCCCGGATTGTCGGTTCCGGAGTCGACGCCGTAGAAGGCTTTCGATGCGTACACGGTGTCGGTGACTTCGTCGACCGATCCCCAGTTCATCGAGGGACGCTGCTGGAAGGCACCGGCGGAGTCGCGGTCGCCTCCTTCGAGGTCGTTGAGGCTCGATTCCTGCAGCGCGGTCATCACGGCGATCGTCTGAGCCTCCTTCGACAGGTCCGCGCCCTTGCCGACGCCGATGATGGTGCGCGCGTTGTCGATCTGCTCCTCGCTCAGCTCATCGGGGTCGTCGATCCCTCCGGTCGAGCCGGCGTCGGACTGGGTTGCTTCACCCTCCTGGCTGACGCCTCCGGAGATCGGGTCGGCCGAGGCCGAGGTCGCCGTTGCCAGGGAGACTCCCCCGGCGAGAATGGCTGCGGACAGTGCAGTCACCGCAAGTGTGCGCGCACGTTTCATCTGTTCTCACTTTCTCTTGATCGGGTGCTCGACCCGGTCGGCGATTCCTGGTGCGCGGCACACGTGGTGGGTTCTGCGGCATCTGCCCTGTGGTCGGCACAGGAACACCAATGCAGAAGGTGCCGTGGAATCGCCCCACACAACACTGACGGACCGATTGGCCCTGTTCAATGCAGAGAGACTTCGAGATGACTTATTCTCGCCGCAACGAATCGTCACGGATCCGTGTGCATGCGATCAGAGTTCGCTGAACGCCGCGCGGTCACCAGCAGTGCTCCCACCCGCCCGTGACCGGGGTCTCGATCCGCTCGTCCGGCGGTTCGCAGGCGCGAGCCAGGGAAATTTCAGGCGCCGGCGGCGATCGATGGGGGTCGATCCTCGGCGATCCTGCACTTCGAGGTCGGCCCTGTTCCTCCGAGGCGGCCCTCCTCGTCACATGCATCGTCGCCGCGTCCCATGGGAGGGGCGCGGCGACGATGTGCGCTCAGGTGCGCGGAGTACGGTCGGCGGATCGGAGCCGCCGGATCGGCATCGGATCAGTGCCGGATCACGGGCAGTTCAGATCAGAGGCCGTTCAGGCGGTAGGGGACGAAGCTGTCGTCCTGGTCGTACGGGTAGGAGACTTCGTGGGCGACCGAGCCGAGCGAGCCGTTCTCCTCGAGGGCGTGGTAGGCGGTTTTATCGTCGTTGGCCCAGCCGTTGAAGATCACGACGTGGCCGTTGGCGCCTTCGGTGCCGGGGCCGCCCTTCATCAGGACGTCGCCGGGCTTCAGTTCGCCCTTGTCGATCTTGTGGGAGACATCGGGCAGGGTCACGGTGTTGAGGCTGTCGTCGAGTCCCCAGGCCATCGAGACGAATCCCGAGCAGTCCATGCGGTACTGCTTGCCCTGTGGATCCGGATGGGTGGTGTCCCAGTTGTAGGGCACCCCCTGGTCGACCCAGGTCTGGGCGCGGCTGATGATCTCATCGCGACGATCATCGGCCTGGGTGGATGTCTTCTGGCCGGACTCCGACTGCGCGGTCGTGGCCTTGCCGGAATCTCCCTGTGCTGCGTAGCTGTGTGCCGGGGCAGCGTCGGCCTGAGCGGGTGCGGTGGCCATCATGGTGCCGCCTGCGAGGAGACCTGCGGTGAGGACGGTGGTGGTGAGTGTGCGTGAAACCTTCATCATCTCTCCTGATCGTTCTCGGGTGTGCATGTGTGATTTCGGAATGTGCGGTTTCGGGTGGTGCGACTTCAGGTCAGCGGAACGGGTCTCAGCTGATCGGGGCAACATCCTGATTGCCGTTGACGAGCTCGGTCGCCAAGGGATCCCACTTGTCGTACTCGGCGGGGAAGGCGGAGCCCTGCACTGCCTGAGCTGCGGCTCCCGGAACCATCGTCTCCCATCCTTCGATCTGGATGAGGCCGAGGTTCGAGCCCTCGGGGTTGACGCCGTAGAACGACTTCGAGGCGTAGACCGGGTCGGTCACCTGAGCCAGAGTGCCCCAGCCCATGGACGGACGCTGCTGGAACAGTCCGGCGGAGTCGCGGTCTCCGCCGTCGAGGTTGTAGAGGCTCGATTCCTGCAGGGCCGTCATCACGGCGATCTTCTGTGCCTGCGTCGACAGGTCCGCGCCCTTGCCGACGGCGATGATCGTGCGCGCATTGTCGATCTGCTCCTGGGTGAGCTGAGTGGCGTCCTGAGCGCTCGGAACCTTGCCGCCGTCGAGTGCTTTGCTCGTGAACGGAGCGGCCTCCTTTGAGACTGCAGCCGGCTCTGCGGACGCGGCGGTCGCCATGGAGACACCGCCGGCGATGACAGCCGCGGAAAGGGCTGTCACTGCAATTCTGCGTACGAGTTTCATCGGTTTCCTGTTCTTTTGAGGGGCAGTTGCCGTGAGCGAGAACTCGAGACCAGCTGAGTGGGGAAGCGATCGGAAACCAGCATCGATCACGCAAGCGATCCTGTCGTTTCGCTCACGTCCTCCAGACTGTCCGATCCGATGAGAGGCCTCAACAAACTCCGTTTCAACATCACGTCACAGGGTTCTCAACACGAGCTCAACACCACGTGAACCAGGTCACTCGGACCTGAAGGCCTGCAGCGTCCGATCTCGCCCGACGACGAAGGAGGCACCCACTGCGATGACACTCGCTGCCGCAATCATGGCGCCGGTGCCGAGCAGTCCGACGATGAGACCGATGAGCGGATTGACGATGACCTGAGGGGCCTGTTGGACGACGATGAGCAGACTCTGAAATCTCGATACCTTGGACGCAGGTGCCAGCAGCACATAGACCGGGAAGACATGCGCAGTGAAGACCACGCCCCCGGCCCCGACGAGGGCGGTCGCTGCGAGACCCACTCGCCAGTCGGCCGACACAGCCAGCACGATGAGCCCCAGGGCCACGACGCACGGACCGATGACCATCGGAGTCCACACCCGATTCGCAATGCCGCGCCATGCGAACACGGCGCTCGTCAGCAGGCCCCCGGCGATCCATCCGGATTCGATGAGCCCCGCCTCGGCGGCGGTCCAGCCGCGCTCGCGGGCGGCAAGGGGAATGCCGAGGAGTACCGACGGGATCACGGCTCCGGCCATGAGGGACACACCGGTCAGCAGCGCCGGCACTCCCGGCGTCGCCCGCGCCGCTCGCACCCCGTCGACGATTCCGCGCACGCTGACCGGGTCGGGCAGGTGATCCCCTCGCCGAGGCGGTCGGATCGCAAGCAGGGCGATGAGCATGATCAGGCATCCGAGCACATCGAGCAGTGCCACCCCGGACAGGCTGATGATCCCGATGAGGATTCCGCCCAGCGGCGGGGCGATGGTGCGCGCCAGCGGTCCGGCCATGCCCGATCGGGCCATGGCTGTGCCCAATGATCTCTCGGGGACGAAGAGCCGTGGGAAGACTCCGACGGCGGGCCGATAGAACGCTGCCGCCGACCCGATGAGCACGGCGGCCGCCAGGAGCACCGGCGGAGCCGCCGACCAGACGGCAACGGCGAGTGCGATCCCCGAGCCGATGAGCACGAAGGCGAGTGTGCACGCGAGCATCACCCGACGCGGCCCGAATCTGTCGGCGACCGCGCCGCCGAGCAGCCCGAGCAGCACCGCAGGCAGGACGGTGAGCGTGAATACCCAGGCGGCGAGATGAGGGCCGTGGCCGGAGGCCACCCATGTCAGAGCGAACGCGAGGATCCCGGTGCCGAGTTCGGTGACGACCGAGGTGAGCACCCAGGCGTTGAATCCCTTCGGCAGCGGGACCCGGTCCCCGCCTGAGACTCCCATATCGACGGGGCTCAGGCTCTGCGGGGCATGACGAGCGCCAGGAAGTCGGGTTGGCTGGGAGCACGCCAGATGAGGGGGTCGTCCTCGTTGCCCCAGTCGCAGATCAGTTCGTCGCCGATTCCCGCGTCGACGATGGACTTCATGGAGCCGGCGGAGAGTTCGAATCTCGACGCGTCCCTCGGCAGCCGCACTCCGGATTCAGGGGACCGGCCTGTGGCTTCGTCGACGAGCCGCAGGATCTCTTGGCGTGAGAACCGGCTTCTGCCTCTGCGGCGCGCGGCGGCCGCCTCCACGGTGCGACCGATGTCGGGGAACCGGCGGTCGGACTGCGACAGGATCGTCGACTCTCCGTCGGAGTGCTCGATCGACACGCGCACCTGTTCGGGGTGGTCGACGGATCCTCCGGTGACAGCGATCGTGAGGGTCACCTCGCAGCTCGTGGTCGGGAGCGAAAGCAGAGCCGAGGCGGTGACGACCGTCGACGCACCCACCGACCCCGCCGGACCGTCCGCTGGCGACCGGTCATCGATCTCGGCGGGGATGTGCGTGCGCGCCATCAGCACGTAGCCGTCGGTCACGGCCAAGGTGAGGGCCTCGGGTTTGATCTCCACACTCAGGTGGTCGAAGGGCGAATCGGCGGGGTCCGTCCCCTTCGGCTGCGCCAGCTGGCGCACCGCGGCGGCGAGCACGGCGGAGTCGACCCGAGCGCGGCTGAGCGTCGTCGTCTCGGTCCGGGATCGGAGCACCGATCTCAAGTCGTCGACCAGCGCCGCGGCGGACTCGGCTCGTCCGACGGCCTCGGCGAGCCAGTCGTCGAGGATGGCCTCGGCGATCGCCGGTTCGCTGTCGAGGATGGTTCCGATCGTGCTCAGCCGAAAACCCGCGTCACGCAGACGTCGGATCCAGATCGCACGCTGCTGCTGGTCGAGCCCGTAGTACCGATAGCCGGTCCGGTCCTCGACATGTGCGGGCGACAGAAGGCCGCTGCTGTCGTACCCCCGCAGGGCGCTGGCGCTGAGTCCGACGGCACGAGCGAAGTCACTGATCGTCTGCAGCGACCGGCTCGTCGACTGCGGCACTCGTGCGGTGTCGGGTTCGCGGGTGGGGTCCATGGACCCATCATCGACTTTCACCCTGGCTGAAGGTCAAGAGCGCGGGAGATAGTCGTTGCGCAGCCACGTCGGACCCACCGGACAGTTCCTCAGTCCAGGCCCCTGTCCCCTGTGTACGCTGATCCCATGTCCGTACCGCTGCCGCCAGATGCCGCAACCGCCGTCAGGTCCTACCTGCGTCTTGCCGATCGGATCCTGCCAGGCGGCATCATCGCCTGCGCCGTCACCGGATCGATCGCCCTCGGCGCCTATCGTCCGGGCCGCAGCGACATCGACCTCGTCGCGGTCATCGCCGATGAGTGGCTGGACCGTCCGGATCTCATTCGGCGGCTGCGGCTGCTCCACCTCTCGCAGGTGCCCCGCCTAGTAGTAGGGGCGGCGCGCGGGCGAGGTGTGAGTGCGTGCTGCAATACCGTCTTCATCGCCGAGTCCGAGGTCAGTCGACCCGTCACCGAGATCCGTCCAATCGCCTCCCATACGGGTGAGATCTTCGATTCGCACGGCGCGTTCGACGTCAATCCGGTGATCTGGAAAGAGCTCGTCGACGGCGGCATCACGGTGCGGGGACGACCGATCGCTGCATGGGATCTCGATGCGCAGACGGAGGCGCTTCGACCATGGGTCCGCACGAACCTGCGCGAGTACTGGACTCCGTTGGCCGCACAGCTGCGCGACCGACCGCGGAGAACTCCACGCACGCTGTTCCATCGTCTCCTCACGTCCCCGCGGGGACTGAGCGCCGGCACGGTTGCGTGGTGCGTGCTCGGTCCCGCGCGCATGCATCGCACGCTCGCGACCGGTGAGATCATCGGCAAGGAGGCAGCGGGTCGCCACGGATTGGACGCATTTCCTCAGCATGCCCCCATCACCGAGGTGGCCCTGGCCAAGGTGCGCGGCGCGCGGATCCCGTCCGCACCGTCACGTGCACAGTGGCGGGCATTGACCGCCTCGGCGATGGAGGACATCATCGAGGACGCACTGGCTCTGGGCAACCCACGGATAAACTGATACGGTTCTCGTACTATATTCGGAACGATCAGACTCTTCGGGGTGGGGAACTCATGGACATCACGGTATTCGGGGCAAGCGGCCCCACCGGTCTGCTCGTCTGCAAACAGGCCCTGGACGCGGGGCACTCGGTGAGGGCGGTGAGCCGTCGGGCCGATCGCCTTCCGCTGCCCAGGCATGACGATCTCGAGCAGGTGTTGGCCGATCCCGGCACAGGCGTCGGCGTCGATGAGGCGCTCGACGGCGCGCACGCTGCACTGTCGGCTTTGGGAGCCGCGTACACCCGCAAACCGATCGACATCTACTCGACCGGGACCTCGAACATCGTTTCGGGTCTGCGGGAGCGCGCGGCCGGCCGGCGCCTCGTCGTGGTGAGCTCGGGCCTGACCTATCCGCCGCCGCGCACCAACATCTTCGGCGACCTGATCCTCTTCCCCCTGCTCCGCAACATCATCGGCCGCACCCTCTACGCCGACATGCGGTCGATGGAGGAATTCCTCCGCACCTGCGATGACATCGCCTGGACGGTGATGCGACCGGGCAGACTCATCAACCGCGACCAGGTCTCACAGTATCGACTCACGCCCGACTACCTCGACGGCGGTTTCACGTCCCGTGCCGACCTCGCCGCAGCCATGATCGCCGAGCTCGAGGAACCGCAGCACATCCACCGGGCAATGGCACCGGCAACCGATCGACGCGCAAAGTGAACGCCGACACGACCAGGCCCCAGAGCCTCAAGGATGCGATTCGCGAATTCCGGATCGAACTCGTCATCCTCAACGACCGAGTCGCACGCTCGGTCGGACTGCAGCCACGTGACCTCGACATCCTCGACGTCATCGACCGCGAAGGACCATGCACACCCTCGCAGGTCGCCGGACGGATCGGCTGGAGCAGAGCGACGATGACCGGGGTGCTCTCCCGGCTCGAGAAGGACGGGTGGATCGAGCGCGACACCAACCCCTCCGACGGGCGCTCGATGACCATCCGCTCGACCACACGGTTCGCCGAGCTCAATGCGGCCTATGCGAAAGCCGATAATGTGGTCGACGAGGATGAGCCGAGTCCGGAGATCGTGAGGTTCATCGCCGAGGCGGCTGCGCGCCTGCGGGCGGTGAACCGCTCGGGCTGAGCGTCCGGTGCTCAGCCGAGGCGGTTCCCCTTCCCTTATTTCGCGGTGAAGTGGAGCCGTTTATTCACGAACTCACCCATCCCGATCGGACCCATCTCACGACCGAAACCAGACCGCTTCACACCACCGAACGGCAACTCAGCCGCCTCAGCAGCAATCGTGTTCACATGCGTCATCCCCACCTCAAGACGAGCAGCCACACGATCAGCACGCCCCTCATCAGCAGAGAACACAGACCCACCCAAACCAAGAGCACAATCATTGGCCAACTCGAGAGCCTCCTCATCGCTGGAGACCTTGAAGACTGTGGCCACGGGGCCGAAGAGCTCCTCACCATACGACTCGGAATCCCGGGGCACATCAACGAGCACCGTCGGCGCATAATACGCCGCCGGGCCTTCTCCCAGCTCACCGCCGATGAGCACCCGAGCACCTTCGGACACGGCTTTCTTCACCTGCGCATCAACGGTCTCCGCGGCGGCACGACTCGACAACGGCACATACTCACCCTCACCCAGATTCATCGGATCCCCCGGAGTAAGTCCGGTACCCAATCGCACGAGTTCGGCTACGAAGTCGTCATAGATGTCGTCCATGACGATCAGGCGCTTATTCGAGTTGCAGACTTGTCCGGCGTTATACGTCCGAAACTCCCACGCCTCACGCGCCACCGCCGCAACATCGTCGGCGTCGAGAACAACCATCGGGTCGATGCCGCCGAGTTCGAGCACGGCCTTCTTCAGGTTCTGACCCGCCTGGGCACCGATGATCGCACCCGCCCGCTCCGACCCGGTCAACGACACACCCTGAACCCGAGGGTCAGCAATGAGCGCAGCGATCTGGTCATGGTTGGCAAAAAGGTGGGAGTACCCGCCGGCAGGGACACCGGCGGCGTGGAAGATCTCCTCGATCAACAGTGCCGACCGTCCACAGATATCGGCATGTTTGAGCATGATCGTATTGCCCAACACCAGATTCGGGGCAGCGAACCGGGCGACCTGGTAGTAAGGGAAGTTCCACGGCATCACACCCAACAGAGCACCGACCGGCAGAGATTCGATCCGCGCGGTACCGGGGATGGTCGACGGGATCTGATAATCCGTGACCAGACTGGGGCCGTGGACGCCGTAGTAGTCGATGATGTCGGCAGCGAACTCGACCTCGTCAACAGACTCGGCATACGACTTGCCCATCTCCACCGAGATCGTTCTGGCGAGTTCGTCCTTGCGTTCATGGAAGATCTCCGCAGCCCGACGCACAACCGACGCCCGCTCCTGAATATCGGTGTCCTTCCACATCAGGTACGTGGAGTGGGCAGCAGTCACTGTGGACTCGATCTCGGCATTCGTTGCCTCGGAAAAGGTCTCGACGACCTCGCCAGTGGCGGGATTCTGAACACGATAGTTCGACATGGTTGCTCCTTCGCAGTCTCGGGTCGGAATCGCATCTGCGCGACCGGAGACGGTCAATGGTGAGAATTTCTGGTGGGCGGTCAGTGCTGCGACCAGGGCAGCGCGCCCGGATATGGGGATTGTGAGGCGATGAATGGCGTCGCTGCGGCCCCATCACCGCAGTCAGTTATCACCCATACCATCGACGGAAGCGCCCGAATCGGCGCGAACGATCATTCCGACTTGATCGTAATACAGGTCACGGAGTTTCGCCGAGGCGGCCGCCCACCGACCCGGCGAGCGGTTCGTCGTCGTGGCCGTCCGTCCGATAGTGCCACGAGGGTCCTCAGCGCACGACTTCGCGGTGTGTGGTGTCGAGTCGGCGCGTCCAGCCCCGGCCGTCGAGGTGTTCGAGCAGGGGGATGACGACGCGTCGGGTCGTCCCCAGCGCCTGCCTCGCCTGGCTTGTGGTGAAGGGCTGGTCGAGACCGGCGAGGATCCGCATCGCCTGCGCGGGGGTGCGCGGAGACACGATGATTCCGTCGCCGAGGCGCAGGATCCGTCCCGCCTTCGCGGCGACCGCGAGCTCCCGCGCTCCGAGGCCGAGTTCTCGCAGGTCATCGGCTTCCGGTGCCGCGAACGGGTCGGCTGCGAGCAAGCGTTCGATCTCGGCGATACCGGCTTCGGCGGCACCGAGTCCCGCGGCATGCCCGGGCGGGCAGACCATTCCGTCGACGGCTTCGAGCCCGGCGCGGGAGATGATCTGGTTGAGCAGTGCGCGAATCGCGCCGCCGGAGCCTTCGGGCAGAGGCAGAGCCGGTTGGATTTTCGCCTTCGCCGGGGAGTCGCGTTTCGATTCGGCGCCGCGTCTGCGACCTGAGTCCGGAGTTCGCTGAAGTGCCTCTGCGACGGCTTTGACGGGCACTCCCGCGGCCATCGGCGTGGCGGCGAGTTCGCCTCGGACCAGGGATTTTGTCGCCTCGACCCAGGAGGTCAGCGTCGGCGAGTGGACGAGCCACTCACCCACTTCCTCAACATCGGCAGGCAAGGATTCGTCGACGGGAACCTGCAGACCGAACCGGGTAAGGAAGGTGCGTTCGACGGCTCCGCGGCGGGCCACCTCGGCGAGGATATCGCCTTTCACAGGATGCTCGGCAAGCTCATGAGCTCGCCTGGCGCCGTCGCCTCGTCGGGACAGTTCGGGCGGGTCGACGTCGAGCACGAGGAGGCCGGCGAAGACGTTGCGGCTTCCTGGCGCGCGGAGCACAATCCGGTCGCTGACCTGCAGGGGAAGCGGTCGGTCGAGGGTGAGCCGGGCGTGGTCGGCATCGAATGCCCGCAATCGTGCGGGCACGGCGGCGGTGCCGATATGGGCCATGAGTTCGTGGATGCCGGAGTCGAGGGTCTCGCCCATGGTGCGGCGCACGTCGATCGTGTCGACGATCGGCCAGGCCCCACTCGTGAGCAGTGCGTCGCCGCGGTGGAGGTCGTCGGCGGGGACGTCGCGCAGGTTGACGGCCACGCGGGCCTGCGGGACCACCTCGGTAGTGGTGGAATTACGGGACTGCAGACCCCGCACACCCACGATCCGGTCGATGGTCTCTCCGCGCAGCTCGACTGTATCGCCCGTGGTCAGTGTGCCTGCCGTGAGGGTCCCGGTGACGACGGTGCCGGCTCCCTTGATGGTGAAGGCCCGGTCGACCCACAAACGCACCCTCCCCGAGGTGGTCGGAGGCTCGGCCGTGGTCGTGACCTCGTCGAGGACGCTGATGAGTTCGGGCAGGCCCTGCCCGGTCGTGGCTGACACCGTGACGATCGGCGCTGCTTCGAGTGGTGTTCCACGCAGCTGCGCTCTGACCTGAGCCTTTGTGGTCTCGACGGAGTAGGGGGCGAGGTCGGCCCGGGTGATGACGACGAGGCCGTGGGTGATGCCGAGCGCATTGATCGCGTCGCGATGGTCAGTCGATTGGGCTTGCCAGCCCTTGTCTGCGGCGATGACGAAGCAGGCGATGGGGGCGGGGCCGAGCCCGGCAAGCATGTTCGCGAGGAACTTTTCGTGCCCCGGAACGTCGACGAAGGCGAGTTCGCGTCCCGAGGGCAGGGTCGTCCAGGCGAAACCGAGGTCGATGGTCAGCCCGCGCTTCTTCTCTTCGGCCCACCGATCGGGTTCCATTCCGGTCAGGGCATTGACCAGCGTCGACTTCCCATGGTCGACGTGTCCGGCGGTGGCGATGACGAAAGTGTCAGGCATTGTCAGCACGGACTCGCTTGATGGCGGCAGCGATGCGGTTGTCTTCGCTTTCGGGTACGCAGCGCAGGTCGACCAAGCATCGTCCCTGGTGGACTCGGGCGACGATCGCAGGATCGCTGCGGCGCAGCGGCTCGGCGAAGGCTTCGGGCAGTTCGACGGCCCAGCCGGACAGGGGCACTCCGGGGGCTCCCCCGCCGCCGACTCGTCCGTCGTGGTCGACGATCGTGGCACCGACCGCCTCGGCGAGGGTTTCGGTGCGTTTCCGCAGGTGAACTGTGTCGATGTGGAGGGCGTCGTGGATCGGGTTCGCCGTGTGCGTGATCGTGGCTTCCAGCGCCGCGAGGGTGAGTTTGTCGGTGCGCATCGCTCTGGCCAGAGGGTGTTTGGCCAGTGTCTGCACTGCTTCGGTGCGGCCGAGGATGAGTCCGGCCTGCGGTCCGCCCAAGAGCTTGTCGCCGGAGACGATGACGAGGTCGGCGCCGGCGCGCAGGGCGGTGTCGATATCGGGTTCGTCGGGCAATGCCGGGTCGGGAGTGAAGAGCCCGGACCCGAGGTCGACGATGAGCGGCAGGTTGTGCTCATCGGCGAGTCCGCGCAGTTCAGCCACGTCGACGGAGGAGGTGAATCCTTCGACGCGGAAGTTGCTCGTGTGCACCTTGAGCAGGCAGGACGTGTCGTCGCTGATGGCCTCGGCGTAGTCGGCCACGTGGGTGCGGTTCGTCGTGCCGACCTCGCGCAGGCTGGAGCCGGTCGTCGTCATGAGGTCGGTGAGGCGGAACCCGGCACCGATTTCGATGAGTTCGCCGCGGCTGATGATGATCTCGCCGGAACCTGTGCCGCGGCCGCGCACCGCAGTGACGGCCAGCAGCAGGGCGGCCGCACCGTTGTTGACCACGAGAGCATCCTCGGCAGCCGGGCTCGCCTGCAGTAGGGCGGCCTTCGCTCCGGTGCCCCGCTTGCTGCGTTTGCCGGTGCCGAGGTCCATCTCGACGTCGACATATCCGGCCGCCTCGGTGATCGCCTGGGTTGCCGCAGGTGAGAGCGGTGCCCGGCCGAGGTTCGTGTGGACGAGGATGCCGGTGGCATTGAGCACTGGGGTCAAGGAGGAAGCCGAACGGGAGGTGAGCTTGGAGGTGATGGCGGGGGCCACCTCGGCGACGGGGATCTCGCCGGCTCGGGCGGCGTTCTGCACCTCGGAGATGATGGCCTTGATGGTCGCCTGGTTGAGGCGCTCACCTGCTGCGATGACCTCGGGAAGGGCGAGGAGATGATCCGTGCGCGGAATGGATCGACGCGGGTCGGACTCGACCATCTGACCTCCTCCTCTGCGCGGGGTCATGGCGGCGCCGCTTGGTCGGCGGAACCGCGAAACGGTTGGCGGAGGCGGACGGGAATCGAACCCGCCAGACCGAGATACTCGGTCTCACTGGTTTTGAAGACCAGGGCGCCCACCAGGACACGGACGCCTCCATAAGGAATCCTATCGCGGGTGTGAGCGAGGTGAAGCGAAGGGCCGATGCGGCCGGGGCGGCGCTCGATTGACCAAACGAACCAGTATCGAGCGCGCCGGTACCGATCTTCCGACCGAGTTCACTCACCATTCGCTCAGGCTTCTCCGAGCGCGGCTTAAGGTGACAAGGTTCCCAGCCATCACCGCTCGAAGGTCGTCATGCCCTCTTCGCTTCATCCTGCCTGGTCACACCGCCGATCCCATCCCACCGGAGAGCGACTATTCATCCCCGCCATCCTCGCCACACTGGCGGTCCTCGCTGCCCATGTCGCACCCATCGGAACGCTCCCCGGTCTTCCCGGTCCCGCCTCGACACCGGCCCATGCTGCAGCACCAAGCGAGGACGACCTCGGCAAGGACGGGTCGGCACTGCGCGACGTCGAAACCAAACGCGTGGCTCCGGGACTCGACCTGACGAACTTCTCCCGTCTCGAGGACGGAGGGTGGAACAACGGCAATGTGCTCACCGCGGACCTCACCACGGACTCCCTGTCGATGGACGTCCGCGACACGGGAAAGGTCGCCGGCGCCGGTACCACCAGCGAGATCATGGCGGGCGGACCCGAGGGGAAGAAGGCCGTGGCCGCCGTCAACGGCACGTTCTTCGACATCAACCAGTCGTGGGCACCGATCTACACCTCGGTGTCTCGGGAGGGAATGCGCATCGGCTCGAAGGAGGCCAAACCGGCGCTCACGCTCGAGGACAAGAAGGCAGCCGTGTCGATGCTCTCCGCGGCGGGAACGCTGACCCATGACGGGCAGGAGACGGAACTCGGCGGATTGAACAACCCGGAGCTGAGCCCCGACACCATCGGTGTGTACAACGAGGCGTGGGGAGACCATACGCTCGACCGTCCGGTCGGCGGCCCCGATGACATAGCCGCCGAGGTCGCCCGCGTCACTGTCGTCGACGGAAAGGTCACCGAAACCTCGGGCATGGTGGACGAAGCGGGCGACCCGGAAATCCCGGCAGAAGGACAGGTCCTGCTCGGCCGCGATGCCGGGGCGAAGACGCTGTCGGAACTCGAAGTCGGCGACGACGTCGATGTCGAGATCGGACCGAGCGAGGATGTCGACATGGGGATCGCGGGCAGCCACCAGATCCTGGCCGACGGCTCGGTTCCCGACCTCCCCGCCGGCGACCTCGAAGACACCGAACACCCGCGCACCGCGGTGGGCATCAGCAAGGACGGTTCGGAGCTGTTCGTCACCACCATCGACGGACGCAGCGAGTCCTCGGGAGGCATGAGTCTCGAGGACATGGGCGAGTTCTTCTCTGACATCGGCGCCTACAACGCGGTCAACCTCGACGGCGGCGGGTCGACGACGATGCTCGCCCGCACAGCCGGCGCAGATGCTCCGGCACTGCAGAACGACCCGTCCGACGGTAAGCAGCGCACCGTCGCCAATGCCCTCGTCTTCTACTCAGATGCCCCCGCGGAGCAGCTGGCCGATGCGCAGATCGAACCCGAACTCGACGGACAGACCACCGTGCTCAAGGGGCTGAGCCGATCGATGAGGGGCACCGGGCTCGGTGAGAATCTCGAACCGATCGCCTCCTCCGGAAAGTTCTCCGCCGACGGCGGAGTGAAGCTCGCCGACTCCGATGAGTCGAACGCCCGCGTGACCGGTGAGACCACCGGCAAGGGTCGCGTGAGCTATGCCGTCGACGGGCACACCGCGCGACAGGACCTCGATGTGCTCGGCGAACCGGTCGGACTCTGGCCGAGCGCGCGGAGCATCAACCTCGAGGACGCCCAGGACTCGCAGACGGTGTCCCTGACCGGCTTCGACTCCGAGGGCAGGCGTTCTCTCATCGAAACCGGCGACATCGACGTCGACGCCGACGAAGGGCTGAGGGTCGACACCGACAGCCTCGGCGAACTCGTCGTCTCCGCCGATTCGTCGACGGCTGGGAAAGGCAAGGACTCCCGCGACGACGAACCGACGTCCGGGAACGTGAAGCTCACCGTCGGAGACGTGACAACGACGATCCCGGTGACCGTCGGCACCGAAACGACCGAGGTCCTCGACTTCTCCGACACCTCGGCGTTCACCGACGGCCACGATCGGGCCACCGGCTCATTCACCGCAGGTGAGCCCAGCCCTGATGGCAAGCCGAGCATCGATCTCACGTATGACTTCTCCACCTCCTCGGCGACGCGCGGCTACTACCTCATCCCGAAGGAGCCGGTGAAGCTGGAAGGCAACACGGTGGCGTTCGAGATGATGGTCCGCGGCGACGGCACCGGGGCCTGGCCGAGGCTGCAGGTGAGCACTCCCGACGGCACAGTGACGAACATCGACGGCGACCACATCACCTTCGACGGGTGGCAGAAGGTCCGCTTCACCGTCCCCGAGGGGCTCTCCCAACCGCTCACCCTCGAACGGATCCGGATGATGGAGACCCGGTCTGCCGAAAAGTACAAGGGGGACATTTCGATCTCCGACCTCCAGGCGATCTCCACGCCTGAGACCGACGATCCGGCCACCTCGGCGCGGCATGATCCGGCGCTGTTGACAACCGGGACCGTCGCTGACCGTCCGCAGAACATCGCCGTGATGAGCGACGCCCAGTTCGTCGCCACCGACCCGGATTCCGAAGCTGTCAAGGGTGCCAGGCGGACGCTGAAGGAGATCCGCGAGGCGAAGCCGGATCTGCTCGTCATCAACGGCGACCTCGTCGACGAGGCCTCTCCGGAGGACTTCGAACTGGCGAAGACGATCATCGACGAGGAGTGGGATGAGTCAATCCCCTACATCTACGTGCCCGGCAACCACGAGATCATGGGCGGGGAGATCGACAACTTCGAGGCCGCCTTCGGTTCCCCGACCGGCGAACGCACAGTGGGGCGGACGAAGATCGTGACCCTGAATTCCTCGGACGGAACGTTGAACGGCAGCGATGATTCGCAGTTGAACATGCTCGAAGACGCCCTCGACGAGGTGGCCGAACGTGACGAGCTCACCGGCATCACCGTGTTCTTCCACCATCCCCCGCAGGATCCGCTGCCGTCGAAGACGAGCCAGCTCGGGGACCGACGGGAGGCCGAGGAACTCGAGAAGAAGCTCGGAGAGTTCCGCAAGGACAGCGGGAAGTCCGCGGCCGTGATCAACGGCCATGTAGGAGCATTCCACGGGTCCGCGGTCGAGGGCGTGAGCTACCTCATCAACGGAAACTCCGGGAAGGATCCGGCCGGCACTCCGGCGACCGGCGGATTCACCGGATGGACGATGCTCGGCGTCGATCCCGGCGTCGGCGACGTCGGTGACGATCCGACCACAGCCGATCGGGTCGGCTGGCTGGCCGCGGAGACGAAGCCGCGCGTCGATTCGATCTCACTCGAGGCACCCGGCTCCCTGGCCCTGGGTCAATCCGCGGACGTCGCTGCGTCCTTCACTCAGGGTGAGCGCACCGTTCCCGTCGGGTGGCCGGCGACGGCTCAGTGGGGTGGTGACGGGGTCGTGGTCGATTCCGGCGCCGAGGTGGCCATGCAGCAGGCGACGGGCGCGAAGGTCAGTGCCCAGTCAGTGAAATCCGGGGCCCCCGAGGCGGCCTCCGACGTCGTCCGCGTCAACCCGGCGACGGGTCAGATCACCGCGGAGAACCCGGGAACCGCGGTCCTCGAGGTCACCG
Organism: Brevibacterium sp. OS20; assembly: GCF_056837565.1. NCBI lineage: Bacteria > Bacillati > Actinomycetota > Actinomycetes > Micrococcales > Brevibacteriaceae > Brevibacterium > Brevibacterium sp. OS20. The sequence goes on from NZ_CM166367.1 coordinate 3,992,539, forward strand.
TCAACGGCAAGACCGCGAAGGCCACCGTCGAGGTCGCGGGGGAAGAACCGCCTCCGGGTCCCGGCGATGACGACGGATCTGAGGACAGCGGAGCATCGGCCGACAGTGCGGGAGCTGAGGACGGCTCCGACGCTTCCTCCACGGGAGGCGAGGACCGCTCATCGGAGGGGTCGGACGATGACGGTGCCTCGACCAAGGCCTCGGCCGGTGCCGATGAGGATTCCTCGGCGGGAAGCGGTTCGGACGGAGCCTCGTCGAATGCCTCTTCGAGTGCCTCGGGCGGCAGCGAGGCGAGCGGCTCGTCGGACAGCGAATCGGACGGCACTTCGTCGACCGCCTCGTCGAGAAGCGATGCGAACGCGGACGGGTCGTCTGACGGGAACGGCGATCTGCCGCGCACGGGCGGGCCGGTTCTGCTCACCGCACTGCTCGGCGCGTTGCTGGTCATCGGCGGAATCATCGCCGTCCGCGCGGCCCGCGCGCGGCGGGCCGGCCGCCCGGCGGGGAGGCAGTGACCCGGGCGAACGACCGGCCGTGCGCCCGTACGGAGGTGCACGGCCGCCTCGGCGACGGAATGGAATCGGGCGTCCGTCGACGCCCTTGACCGCCGGTGTTAGTCTCGCAGTATGACTGCGATTCAGGACCGTCTGACCTCGTTCGCCCACGGTGGAGGATGCGCCTGCAAGATCCCTCCCGGCGAGCTCGAGGACGCGGTGCGCGGCCTGGTCGGTCGGCCCGGCCCGGATGTCCTCGTCGGCCTCGATGACGGCGATGATGCCTCGGCGGTGCGAGTCCGCGATGACCTCGCGGTGCTCTCGACCGCGGATTTCTTCACCCCGGTCGTCGATGACGCCTACGACTGGGGACGGATCGCGGCGGCCAATGCGCTCTCGGACATCTACGCGATGGGCGGGGCCCCGGTCACGGCGATCAACCTCGTCGGGTGGCCGCGGGAGAAGCTGCCGATGGAGCTGCTCACCGAGGTCCTGCGCGGCGGGCTCGACGTCGCAGCGCAGGCGAACTGCCCCGTGGCCGGCGGCCATTCGATCGACGACCCCGAACCGAAGTACGGCATGGCCGTGACCGGTGTGGCCCACCCGGATGAACTCATGCGCAACGATTCCGCCGAGGCGGGGCTGCCCCTGACATTGACCAAGCCGATCGGCGTGGGGATCCTCAACAACCGGCACAAGCAGACCGGCGAGGTCTCCGAGGAGGCCATCGCCACGATGACTGCACTCAATGCCGAAGCGTCGCGGGCGGCCGTGGCTGCAGGCATACGAGCGGCCACGGATATCACCGGGTTCGGTCTGCTCGGGCACCTGTTCAAGATGGCCCGTGCCTCAGGAGTCGGAGCGGTCATCGATTCGGCTGCGGTGCCCCGCCTCGGCGGTGTCGATGAGTCGATCGCTGACGGGTATGTGTCCGGCGGGACCAGGCGAAACCTCGACTGGGTACGACCTCATCTGACCGCGGATGATTCCGTGACCGAGGACGACCTGCTGCTTCTGGCCGATGCGCAGACCTCCGGCGGGCTGCTCGTCGTCGGCGAACTGCCTGGTCACCCCGTCATCGGTGAGATCGTCACCGGTTCAGGCGTGCACGTGAGGTGAGGGGCACTATCGGCGCGGGGTGACGTCCTCGTCGCGGAACTGGCGGAAGCTGGACGTGAAGAACCAGAAGAAGGCACCGGTGAAGAGACCGGCCAGGAGTGTCTGCCACCAGTTGAATGACTCGTTGCCCCAGCCGAGCAGGTGCATGCCGAAGTAGACCAGTGGGAAGAGCAGTGCTACGAGCACACCGAGCTTGATGCTCTGGCGGTCCTGAAGCAACTTTTTCATAGGTCTCTCACGCTACCCGACGCACTTCATTTCGCAAGTCTATTTGCTGAATATGCTGTCTCGTGAGGCACTTTTCGGCATCAATCGGCGTTCACAGGGGAAGTTCGCGCGACGATTTCGAGCATCCTTCATCGGTCGTCGCACACCACCCCGTTACACCGAGGTGTTTTCGCACTGAAGGCGAGGGGGTTCCGCCGGAACTGTATGAAGAGCCACTCGCGAGTGAGTGTTGGCACTGCCGGCGCCCAGCAACACGAACAGTGAGGGGTGCTCACGGTGGGGGCGCTCGCGCTTAGCGGTGATGTCCCGCCCGCGCGCCTACCGCCCGGTGGTGATGGAGTCGTCGGTGATGCCGCGAGCCCGACGCTCTTCGAGGCGAGCGCGCTGCGGTTCGACCACGTGACGCGGGTCCTTCGTCGATTCGATGCCGGCTTCCAGCACACCGAAACGCGTGTACGCCGAGGCGGCCGCCAAGGCCGCACCGGAGACGACGGACAGCCCCCGCAGCACAGCACGCGTCTTCCAACTCCGCTTTGCGACTCCAGCAGAGCCTGCACTTCCGACAGCCTCAGCAACTGCGCCAGCCACACCTGAAGCACTCGCTGAGCCGCCAGAGCTACGCCCACCCAGCTTCTTCGCGAACACGCGCGCCCCCACCTCGACGACGGCGGCTCCGACGGCTCCGGCGATGAGCAGCCTCTCGGCCCGATGCAGCTTGTGTCCCGGTTCGCCGTCGTCCAACGGATCGACCTCGGCCGGGTGCATGCGCTTCCTCATCGCCGACATCGCATAAGCCTCTCCGGCGGTCCCGGCGAGCGCGAGCAGTCGGGCCGGGCCGGTCTCGGCCACCGGTGCCAATGCCATCGCGGCACCTCCGGCGGCCATCGATGCCGAGGACACGAACACGTACGGCAGACCGTTGCGACCGGCGGCGTTCCAAGTCGGAACGGCCGTCGCCCCGAGAAGCACAGCGGTATATGCGGCCAGCGGAGTAGCAAAGAAGGCGGACTCGACGGCCGCCGGCGTCTCCATCGCATGGAGCACCTTGCGCAGCGGGCCCAGAGGCAGCAGCTTCTCACCGGTGATCCGGTCGAGTTCGATCGCAAAGGTCACTCCCGATCCGACGCCGAAGCCGGAGAGGATCCAAGTGCCCAAGCTCATCGGCGATGAGACTTTGACGACGCGCATCATATTGAGGAACCGCTCGGGCCTGCCGAGGTCAGCCACGAGAGCGGCACCGCCGATGCCGGTCGCGGCGATCGCAGTCATCCGGGAGGCGATGCGCAGACCGGGCCGATCGGTCAACTGCGCGCCGAAGCCCAACAGAGACGAACCGCCCGCCAGACCGCCGAGGAACAGGTAGGCCCCGATCTCATCGCCCCACGGTGGAGCCTTGACGATCGGTCGACCGTAATAGGACGTGAACTCGACATCCTCGACCATCGGCATCTCACGGTTGCCGTCAGCACCACGGTTCTTCCACCCGCCGCCACGGCCGTTGCCGCCGCGACCGCCCCGTCGACCACCGGAACCGTCAGGTCCGCCGGGACCTCCGCGGCCGCCTCGGCGACGTTTTCTGCGTCCGCCTTCCGGCTCGGGTGGGCGGTAGGAATCGTATTCTGAAGTGCTCATGAACGGCGGCTCCCGAGGAACGCGAGACCGGCCGCGGCGACCATGCCCAGCGCCGCGATCCCGGCGTTGGCGTACATCTTCGGCAGATCCTTCGTCGCGACCCGCGGGTCCGGCGGCAGGCCGTAGACCTCGGGTTCGTCGAGGAGGAGGAACACCGATCCGGTGCCGCCCACCCCGTCGTTCGGGTTCGCCCCGTAGAGGCGAGCCTCGGTCAGGCCCTTCGCGTGGAGTTCGGCCACACGGTCGTGCGCCTGGTCGACCATGTCCTCACGGTCGCCGAACTTGATCGACTGCGTCGGGCAGGTCTGCGCGCAGGCTGGTTCCTGACCCTCGACGAGGCGGTCGTAGCAGAGGGTGCACTTGTTCGCGGTGCCCGCGTTCGGCACATCCATGTCCGCGGCCTTGCGATCATCCCGGTCGGTGGGGGTATTGATCGTGCCGTCGTCGCGGCGTTCGATGACGCCGAAGGGGCAGCCGGCCACGCAGGTTCCGCAGCCGTTGCAGACATCGTTCTGGACGACGACGGTGTCGAATTCGGTGCGGAAGAGCGCACCGGTCGGGCACACGTCGAGGCAGCCTGCGTGCGTGCAGTGTTTGCACACGTCGGAGGACATCAGCCAGCGGAAGTCCGCGGTGTCCGGGGGCGTCGTGTCGACGTTCGACAGGTCGGTCGGCTCCAGGGCACCCGGTGCCAGCAGATCGACGCCCAGCTCAGGCGTCGTCGGCAGACCGGCGGAGGTTCGGCCCTCGGCCGCCGCACCCAAGGCCCCGTCCAGCGGCTGCGCGGCGGCAGACTCATCGGTGCGCGGGCGGATCGTGGGCATGCCGAGATTGACGAGCTTGCGCCCGGATTCCCGCGCCTTCTCGATGCGTTCGGAATCCTGTTCGATGAACGCGACGTGCCGCCACGTGTTCGCCCCGAGGCTGCCCGTGTTGTCATACGAGGAACCGAGCAGTTCGAAGGTGCCGTCCTGAGGGTTGCGGTTCCACTCCTTGCACGCGACTTCGCAGGCCTTGCAGCCGATGCAGATCGAGGTGTCGGTGAAGAATCCCTTGCGGCTGTGCGCGGAATCGTGCCAGTGCCCGTCCGCCAACGTGCCGTCATCGATCGTCGGTGTCGACATCAGTCGTCCTCCTCCTCGTTCTCCTGCCGGTCCCGAGCGGCGCTGGCGCGAGCTTCCGCTTCGGCCACCTCGGTTTCGGCGATCGCACTGCCGTCGGCGTGCCGGCCGTGGTCGGGGTCGCCGTCGCTGGGGTCCCCGTCGTCGGCGCGGTTCGACACCGCCGTCTCGTCGGGTTCGGCCGGTTCGGTCGCCTCGGTGGGTTCGATGGTGATCCTACCGCTGCGATCATCGGCACTGTCGACCGTCGCCGAGGCGGTCGTGCCGTCCCCGCCGGAGGCTCCGTCCCGTCCCCCGTCCAGGGTCTTGCCCGGGGTGACGCCGACGGCCGAGTCGCCGCCTCGGTGAGCGTGCCCACCGGCGCTGCGACCCTGTCCGGCGTGATGGGAGGACTCGACATCCTCGGCGGGAACGGTGACCTGCTGGTTGCCGGATTCGGGGCTGAGTCCCGCCTCGCGTTGGTACTTCTCGACGAAGTCGACGAGTTCGGGTCCGCGGGGACGGCGGCCGGGCATGATCGTTCCGGCCACGTACTTGCTGTTCTGGATGTAGACGTTGGGGTCCATCGTCACTCCGAGCAGGTCGTTGGCGGAATCGCCTTCGACGACGGCACCCTGACCTCCCACGCCCCAGTGATAGGGCAGGCCGATCTGGTGGACGGTCTTCCCGCCGATGGTCAGCGGGGTCATCCGCTTCGTCACGAGGACGCGGGCCTCGATCGCCGCCCGCGGGGAGACCAAGGTCGCCCACCCGTAGGGCTCGAGCCCCACCTCGGCGGCGAGTTCGGGTGAGATCTCGCAGAACATCTCCGGCTGCAGCTCCGACAGGTACGGCAGCCACCGGGACATGCCTCCGGCGGTGTGGTGCTCTGTGAGTCGGTAGGTCGTGAACACATAGGGGAAGACCTCGGATCCGGGCACCCCGGCACCGGGAGCCGACAGGTTGTCCTCACGGCGCATGACCATCCGGGTCGGGCTGTTCTGCTGGGAATACAGCGGGTTCGCGACCGTCGATTCCTGCGGTTCGTAGTGGGTGGGAATCGGCCCGTCGATCATGCCGCTGGGTGCGAACAGCCATCCCTTGCCGTCGGCCTGCATGATGAACGGATCGTCACCGTCGAGGTTCGCGGGTCCGCCATAGGCGGCATCCGATCGGGCGGCGGGTGCGCGGTCGATCGGGAAGTCGGGTACGTCCTTGCCGGTCCACTTCCCGGTCTCGTCGTCCCACCACACGAACTTCTTCCGTTCCGACCAGGGAGTTCCGTCGGGTGCGGCCGAGGCACGGTTATACAGGATCCGGCGGTTCGCCGGCCATGCCCACGCCCATTCGGCGGCGGTTTCGTCCTGCTCATCCCGCGGTTTGCGGCGGGCGGCCATGTTCTGGCCTCCCGCGTAGACGCCGGCGTAGATCCAGCAGCCTCCGGCGGTGGTCCCGTCGTCGGTCATCTGGTTGAAGTTGTCCAAGGGCTCGCCGTCGCGGTCGCCGCCGATGAAGTAGCCGTTGATCTCCTTGACGACCGCCTCGGCGTCGACTTCACCCTCCTCGTCGACCGGGTAGTCCCAGGTCATGTCGAGCAGCGGCCGATCGCGGGGGTCGTCGGAATCCTTCAGCTTCTCGCGCACGGCTTGGCCGAGTTCGTAGAAGAAGTCGAGTTCGCTCTGTGCGTCCCCGGGCGGGTTGACGGCCTTGTGGCGCCACTGCACAAGACGCTGGGTCTGCGTGAAGGTGCCGGCCTTCTCCGTGTGGTTGGCTGCGGGCAGGAAGAACATCTCGGTGTCGATGTCCTCGGTCTTCAGCTCCCCGGTCTCGATCTCGGGGCCGTCCTTCCACCAGGTGGCGGATTCGATGAGGCTGAAGTCGCGGACGACCATCCACTTCAGGTGACTCATGGCCATGCGCTGCATGCGCCCGTTGGCCGAGCCCACTGCCGGGTTCTGCCCGAGCAGGAAGTACCCGTCGACACCGTCGTTGAGCATGCGCACCGCGGTCTGGTAGGTGCCGTGGGCGCCGTTGATGCGCGGCAGATAGTCAAAGGCGAAGTCGTTGTCCTGCGTGGCCGCGTCGCCCCACCAGGCCTTGAGCAGGCTGGTGGCGTAGGCACGGCCGTTGGCCCAGTAGCCCTTGTGGGTCTCCGGGGTGCCGACGGCGGCGACGTAGTCGTCGAAGGTGTCGTGGACTCCGGCACTGGGCATCGGCAGGTAGCCGGGCAGCAGGTTGAACAGGGTCGGGATATCAGTCGATCCCTGGATCGTCGCGTGCCCGCGCAGCGCCATGATTCCGCCGCCCGGTCGGCCCATGTTGCCCAGCAGCAGCTGGAGGATCGAGGCGGTGCGGATGAATTGCGCGCCGAGGCTGTGCTGGGTCCACCCGACCGCGTAGGCGAAGCACGTGGTCCGTTCCCGGCCCGAGTTCTCGGTCACCGATTCGTAGAGGTAGTCGAAGTCTGCGGGTTTGATTCCGCAGTTCTCCTCGACCATCTCAGGCGTGTAGCGCGAGTAGTGGTGCCGGAGAATCTGGAAGACCGATTTCGGGTCCTTCAGGCTCGGGTCCTTGAGCGGTGCACCGTGCTCATCCGTCTGGTACGACCACGTCGAATTCTCGTAGGAGTTCGTGTCCGGGTCGAACCCGGAGAACAGTCCGTCGAGATCCTCGGTGTCGACATAGTCGTCGCTGATGAGGTTCGCGGCGTTGGTGTAGGCGCGCACGTACTCGTCGAAGTAACGGCCCTCGGTGAGCACACGGTTGATGAGCGCACCGAGCAGCACGATGTCGGAGCCGGCCCGAATGGGCACGTGCTTATCGGCGATCGCGGTGGTGCGCGTGAAACGAGGATCGACGTGGATGATGCGGGCACCCCGGGCCTTAGCCTCACTCACCCACTGGAAGCCCACCGGGTGGCACTCGGCCATATTGGAACCCTGGATGATGATGCAGTCCGCATTCGCCATATCCTGGACGGGTTGTGTGGCGCCGCCGCGCCCGAACGAAGTTCCCAAACTGGGAACGGTGGCGGAGTGTCAAATACGCGCCTGGTTCTCGATCTGTATCGCCCCGGCCGCGGTGTAGAGCTTCTTGGCGAGGTAGTTCTCCTCGTTGTCGATGGTCGCCCCGCCGAGGCTGGCGATGCCCATCGTCCGCCGCAACGGGTGGCCTTTGTCGTCGAAGTCCTCCCAGTGGTTGCGGCGGGCCTCGATGAATCGGTCGGCGATCATGTCGATCGCGGTCGGCAGGTCGATCTTCGTCCAGTCCTTGGCCTTCGGGGCCCGGTAGAGGACGTCGGTGACACGACCGGGAGCGTTGACGAGCTGTTCGCTGGCTGCGCCCTTCGGGCACAGGCGGCCGCGAGAGATCGGTGAGTCCGGGTCGCCTTCGATCTGCACGACCTTGTCATCCTTGACGAAGATCTTCTGCCCACAGCCGACGGCGCAATAGGGGCACACGGATTGGACGACCTTGTCGGCCGTGACCGTGCGTGGAGTGGTGTCCCGAGTCTGCTGGGACACGACGGATTCGCCGCGTCCCGTCTTATCCGACGTGCGCAGCTGCCGGAGTACCGGCCACTCGAGGAAGCTGAACCGAGCCATGGCACCACCTTAGCCCCTCACGGGGCGGAAATGCACCAGGTGAGGCCGGGTTTTCGACCCCATCTCAGGGGGTTGGGAATCGCCCGGTTCGCCTCGGTGCCGGGTTCCGGGTTCCGGGTCTCTGGGTTGGCCGAGTTCAGATCCGGCGGGCCAGGAGGATCGCGTCCTCGAGTTCGGCGGGTTCGCCCGACGGGGAGGTCACTTCTCGGGTGCGGGTGCCGGCGAGTTCGATCTCCCAGCGGTGCGGGCTGGCGCCGATGAGGAGGGCGAAGTCTCCGTTCGGGCTGACCAGTTCATGGTGGTGGTCCATGCCGTGCTCGAACTTCTCGCTGTGTTCGGCGGCCCACGGCGGCATCGTCGCATGGGAGACGAGCAGGAGGGCCCCGCCCGGTGCCACGTGCGCGGCGACGCGGGTGAGGAGCTCTTCCCGGGTGTCGGGCAACCGGGTGTGGAGGAAAGATCCGGTGACGAGGTCAAAGCCGCCTCGGCGATCGGGGTCGTCCGGTTCCCAGGTGGAGACGTCGGCGACGGCGAATTCGGCGGAGATTCCGCGGGATTCGGCGGCCCGGCGGGCTCGGTCGATGGCCGTGGTCGACAGGTCGATGCCGGTGGCGTCCCAGCCGTTCTCGGCCATCCAGACGACGTCGGCGCCTTCTCCGCAGCCGACGTCGAGGACGCGGCCGGGGGTCATATCGGAGACGACGGCGACGAGGGATTCGTTCGGATTTCCGGACCAGATGGCGTCGTCAGCCCCGGCGTAGCGCTCTTCCCAGGCGGCCACGGAATCGGGTACGCCGGTATTGCCTGCGCCGGTTCTGTCTGAGTGGGTGTGGTCGTTGTGGCTGCTGGTCGCTGTCACTTGTCGACGCCCGGGTCGGCAGGGATCGAATCGGGGGCGGCACCGTCCGCGCTGTCGGTCTCTGCGGCAGCGGCGGCTTCCTGCTTGGCCAGTTCGGCACGGACCTCGTCCATGTCGAGTCCCTTGACGGCGGTGATGACCTGTTCGAGCTGCGGGGCGGCGAGCGCGCCGGGCTGGGCGAAGACGACGATGCCCTGGCGGAAGGCGACGAGGGTCGGGATCGAGGAGATCGCGAAGAGTCCGGCCAGCTGCTGCTGGGCTTCGGTGTCGATCTTGCCGAAGACGATGTCGGGGTTGGCCTCTGCGGCCTGTTCGAAGACCGGGGCGAACTGCTTGCAGGGGCCGCACCAATCGGCCCAGAAGTCGAGGAGGATGATCTCGTTGTCGTTGATGGTCGACTCGAAGTTGTCTTGCGTGATTTCGATCGTAGACATGCCGCCCAGTCTAGGAGCCGCGGATGAATATCGCCTGGACGGAGGTCACACGACGGGGCCGATGTCCGGAACGACGGGGCGGCTGAAACGGAGCTGACAACCGCCACGGCGGGGATCAACTCGGCGGGTGCCCGATGTTCACCTGCCGAGGTCGGCGATCGGTTCGTCGTCGATGATGGCGGTGAACACGGCGTCCGCCTCGGCGGATTTGACTACCCGGTTTGGGTCTTCCGGTGCGGGTGTCCACGGCATGATCTCGAAGGTGATGTCGTCCTCGGGCACGGAAGCCACCGTCGTGGCCAGGGAGGCCAGCGAACGCATCGAGTCGAGTTCGTCGTCGACACCGATCGTCGAGGTCACAGCGTCGAGGAATCCGTACAGGCGGTCGGGCCGGGTGAGGACCTGGCCGCTCTTGGCGCGGTCGATGATGGCCTCCATGACCATCTGCTGGTTGCCCATCCGTGAGATGTCGCTGCCATCGCCCACGGCGTGCCGTGTCCGGGCCAGGGCGAGGGCGTCGTCTCCGCCGATCGTCTGGTGGCCGGCGGGCAGGTCGAGGTTCGCCTTCGGGTCGTTGAGAGGTTCGTCGAGGTCGACGTTGATCCCATCGAGCGCGTCGACGATCGCTGAGAATCCGTCGAAGTCGACGTTGATGAAGTGGTCGACGCGCACCCCGGTGAGTTCCTCCGCCGCTGATACGGAGCAGGCCGGACCCGCATTGAGGGCCGAGTTGATCATCCCGTGCGTGGCCGCCGACGCGCCGTGGCCGGTATCGTCGCAGGCGGGAATGTCCATGATCGTGTCACGTGGGATCTGCACGGCGTCGATGCGGCCGCCGTCGGCGTCGACGTGAGCGAGGATCATCGCATCGCTGCGGGCACCCTCGGCACTGCCGAATCCTTGCCCCGAGGCGGTCCCGGAGTTCGCGCCTTCACCTGTGCCCGAGTCATCGGAGGCGTCCTTCGCCGAGGCGAGATCGCGAGTGTCGGATCCGATGATGAGGACGTTCGTCTCATCCGTGAGCTTCTCGGGAACGTCACCGCCGTGGGCGCGCAGCGGGGACGAGGAGATATTCGCGCCGAGGTTGTGCACCGCCACCGCGATCGTCACGGGGGCACCGATGATGAGGACCGCAGCCACGGCGACGAAGGTGCGCCGGCGCCGGTACTTCGCGGCGAGGCGTCGCTGTCGGCGGGGTCCTGGCGGCGGTGACGATTCTACGTTGTCCACGGTTCGGGTGCTCCTGCGTCCGGGGTCACGGCGGATTGCATACAAAACGGAATGTATACAATCCTAGATGCCTGCGCGGTCGAGTGCACATCGCTGTGTTCCATCTCTCGACTGAAATCATTCGGCCGAAATCACCCGCAGAGCGATCACTCTGTTAAGCTGGAATCGTTCTCGCACAGAAATGTGCGGAGCAGATGGTGTCTGAAGAGCAGGTAGATTCGCTCGTCACCATGTGTTTGCCCATCGGCGCGTGTCTGCCTTCCGCGCCCCTCATGATTTTTCCCAGTTCAGTCGTCTGACGACTTCCGTCCAGCACCTTCGAGTGCATGATCGAAACCGAGTATCCCCACGATTTCGTCTGAGACAGAGACCTCACATCAGAAAACTCATCCTCACCAGCGATTCCGAGTCCTCGGTTCACCCACATATTTTCGTTGGATCTGCGTCTGAAGATCCAGTCCAGCCAGCGGGAAAGCCGGATCCAGCAATGGGTTCGACCATCACGATCGCAGCAGCGGTCATCAGTTAAAAAATAAGGATACAAAGATTATGGCAACAGGTACCGTGAAATGGTTCAACGCGGAAAAGGGTTTCGGATTCATCCAGCCTGACGACGGTTCGGCTGACGTGTTCACTCACTTCTCCGCGATCGAAGCCTCCGGCTACCGCGAGCTCACCGAGGGTCAGAACGTCGAGTTCGATTCTGAGATGGGCTCCAAGGGCCTGCAGGCGACTCGCGTCCGCGGCCTCTGAGACTCTTTGAGAGTCTCACCTAGAGACTTCTGAGATTCACCGGCGACCCTGCGTTCACCCATTTGGTGTGAACGCAGGGTCGCTGTCATCCCCTCCCCAATTGCTACCTGACGGGGGCCTAGATACCTCGCGCCAGGTTGTTGGGCCGCCGTCACCGGCGTTGACAGGTACCCTTGCTCTATTTAGAGTCAGTGCCAACGACCGTGAACCCTGACGTTGGAGGAGCGATGAAGCACTCGCGACTCACCAGCTGGATCGTCGCATTCATCCTGCTCGCCGCTGCCTGCTTTCTGAGCTCGCAGACGGCCCCGTTCCATGACTTCGCCGCGTTTCTGTGGCTCTTGGCCCTCGTTCTGCTGATCACCGCCACGACACTCGCGGTCATCCGTGATCGCCGGCGACGCCGATCTGGCTGAACACTCCGGCAGCTCCACGCACATCGGCCCGCCCGGTTATCCTGAACTCATGCCGCCCTGCGACACTCCTCGTCTGCGCCTGCGGGAGATGACCGACGACGATCTCGACGATATGGCCGCCCTCCTCAGTGATCCGCAGGTGATGGAGTATTACCCTCACCCCAAAGACCGCACCGAGGCGGCTGCGTGGATCCGGTGGAACCGACGCAATTACGCAGAGCACGGGTTCGGGCTGTGGATCGTGGAGACGCACAAAGGTGAGTTCCTCGGCGACTGCGGCCTGACTTGGCAGACCGTCAACGGCGCACCTCACCTTGAGGTCGGTTTTCATGTGAAGCCGTCCGACCAAGATAATGGGTTCGCCACCGAGGCGGCTCTGGCCTGCGTCGATCACGCTCGGGAGCTCGAGGTGGCTGCAATACTGACCGCCATCATCCACCGAGACAATCGACCGTCGCAACGAGTGGCAGAGAAGCTCGGTATGCAGCGCAACTCCGAACTCCGACACAAGTCCCCGGACCACGAGGTGTTCTCCCTGGACCTGTGATCGCCTCAATTACTACCCGACGGCGGCCCAGATACCTCGCGCCAGGTTGCTGGGCCGCCCTCAGGTAGTAGTTAGTGGTTGTTGAGGAGGGCGAGGAAGTCCTCGACTCCGCTGAGCTCGATGTCGTTCCGCCGTCTGGTTTCCCACGCCGAGCGGGTCAGGCGCCAGCGTTGGATGCGTCCCGGCTCGCCTCGGCGGATGTCCCAATCGACCCCGTTGCGCTCGTACCCCAAGGCTTCGGACACCTTGTTCGATCCGATGTTGTCGACGAACGCATCGGAACCGGCCTCACTCGCCCCGAGCCCCGCGAACGCAAGATGGAGCAGAGCACTGCGCATCTCGGTGCCGAGGCCGCGACCGCGCACATCCGTCGACAGCCAGGAGAATGAGGCGAACGTCCCGCAGGAGTCGAATTTCTCCGCAATGAGGTCCTGCATCCCCACGGCCTCACCGTCGACGAGGACGGCGAAGGCCAACCGGAAATCAGAGGGAGAGAACCGCCCCCGACCACGCCATACGCTCTGGAGCCACCTGCTCACCCGCACGTCCGGGTCGGATTCATAGAACGACATCGGATCGTCGTAGGGGGCGGGTTCCGCGAAGACCTTGCCGTCCCGCACAAGAGGGGTGAGCGCCGCGAGCATCTCATCGGCGGCACCGACGAGCTCGAGTCGGGGAGTCTTCACCCGGATCTGCAATGGCGGGTAGCCGATCATGCAACCAACCTAGGCCAGCCAACCCGAATCCACAATGGTTCGACGACTCCGGGTAGCGTGGGGTTCGACTCCAGGATGCCGATGACAGGTGGTGGCCCATGACCGAACCCGATCGCCCGACCCCGACGACCGTCGTCTTCGACCTCGGCAATGTGCTCATCGGCTGGGACCAGACAGGGCCTCTGGCCGATCGCATGAGCGCCGATGAATGGCATTCCTTCGCCGAGGCGGCCGACTTCCCCTCGCTCAATACTGCAGCTGACTCCGGCGTTTCGATCACCGATATCGTCGCCCGAGCCGCCGAGGCGGACCCCCGCCACGGTGAGATCGTCGCTGGCTACTACGAGAACTTCGACAAATCCCTGACCGGTCCGATCGACGGCATGGCCGAGATCGTCGCAGATCTCAAGGCCGCCGGCGTCCGCCTGCTCGGGCTGTCGAACTGGTCGGCTGAGACCATCCACCATGCCCCTGTCGTCGCCCCGGCGATCAGCGAACTCGAAGACATCGTCGTCTCCGGTCGAGTCGGTCTGGTCAAACCCGATCCGGCGATCTTCGAACTGACCCGGGACCGATTCGACCTCGACCCTGCCCGGACGGTCTTCGTCGATGATCTGCCCGCCAATGTGAAGGCAGCCGAACGACTAGGCTTCGTCGGTCATGTGTTCTCAGGAGCCGCCTCGCTGCGCGAGGAACTGTCCGAGCTCGGTCTGTTTAAGTCTTACTAAGACATTGCGTCCGGTTACTTGTTGGACTTTCAGTCCGACTGAGGTGACAGTCTTGGATCCGAACCTTCACTTGAGTCTCTGCGAAGGTCGAAGGTCTTCCAGCGTCCGAAGTCGTTCTAGCGCACCGTCTATTTTGGTTGCGGCCTCGTGAACCACCGCCTCAACCAACGCCAGGCATCCCACTTGGCTATCAAAAAATGAAACGTCGACGGCGGCCTGCAGTACGACGTCGGAAATACCAGCGACCGGCGACAACCATTGGTCAGTGATCAACGCGACCGAAGCAGAGTTTCTCTTTGCGGCCTCAGAAACCTGGAAAAGATGCTCCTGATATCGCCTGACGTCAAGAACAAGCAAAACGTCTTGCCGCCGCAGATCGGTGACAACATGAAGGTCACGTCCCATCGGATCTTCCAAGAACAAGACGTTCGGCCTCACCTTCGATAGCTGCAGCTGAGCTACGCGGCCAACCAGCCCGCTGTAGTGTCCCCCAACAACCACCACGCGATTCGATACCTTTGTCAGCATCTTCACCAAGCGGTCGATTTCCGAACGTGGATTCTGCTGAAAAGTTCTAGTGATGAGATCCGCCCGGTCCGTCCCGCTCGAGGAGAACTCGTCTGAAAAATCTCGCCCAGCCGTCTCTGCCTCAGCCCGTATAAGCGGACTCGCCGATCTCGTCGTCAATTCGGTCCGCAGACGATCCTGCATTTCGACGAAGCTGTTGAATCCGAGCTGCGTACAGAAACGCACGACCGAAGCAGAACTCGAACTAGCCAAGGCCGCTAGTGACGATGTTGTCCCCAAACCAGCACTCGGATAGTCGGCCAGCAGAGCACGAGCAATCCGGCGACTGGCGGGACTGAGCGAATCAATCGACGAATTGACCGTCTCCGCGACTGTTTCCATCGTATGACTCCCGAGAATGAAGCGTACATTTCAAATGTGATCCACATTGCAGTTATGAAACAAATATGCCAAGCTGATCTCGCTCAGCACAAATGAAAGGAACATCACATGACTGAAACCATCCTCCGATCGTTTGGCCAGAGTACCGAGCCGCTTCTCATCGTTCATGGCGGTGCCGGACATCGATCGACTCCCCTTACCTCGGATGGTACAGCCAGCGCGCATGCAGCGTTGGAGAAAATTCTCGAAGCAGGCTACTCAGTACTCAGCGCGGGCGGCTCTGCAGTCGACGCAGTCGTTGCCGCGGTCCGCGAACTCGAGGATGCCCCCGATTTCAATGCGGGCCACGGGGCCGCACTCACTGCGTCAGGAACCGTTGAACTCGACGCTTCGATCATGGCTGGTGACGGCCGCTCGGGGGCCGTCACCGGTGTATCTACCGCTCGCAACCCCATTTCGGTTGCTCGCGCGGTTATGGACAAAACCGACCACCTGTTATTCGCGACACCGACTCACGAACAGCTGAGTAAGTGGGACGTCGAAACAGTCGATCCCGAATACTTCATCACGGAGAAAAGGCGAGAGGAGCTCGCCGCCTTTCAGAAGCAGCCTGACGCCTTGCTCCAGCACGGCACAGTCGGTGCCGTCGCTCGCGATGCAGACGGGAATCTGGCAGCAGCAACTTCCACCGGTGGAATCGTCAATCAGGAGCCAGGCAGGGTAGGCGACACACCGCTGGTAGGTGCCGGGACATTCGCTGACGACGGAACAGTGGCTGTCTCTTGCACCGGCACGGGAGAAGTATTCATGACTGAAGTCGCAGCTCACAGCGTGCACGATCGAGTTTCTCTCGGAGGAGCCTCTCCAAATGAGGCGGCAGTCGCAGTCCTCGACCGAATCGCAATTCGCGGCGGGATGGGAGGAATGATCGTCATTCCGACGTCTGGTACGGGGCTCGCGGCGTACAACAGCGGCGATATGTTCTACGGGTCATTCGATTCCACAGGTACATACACGCACGTGTGAACGTCCAGCCCGGGGAAACCGGTAGCTGGAGTTGACGATTACTTGATTAGGAGAGATATGTCAGTTCAAGCACCCACTGACGAGGACAGGCAAAGTCGCTTGTCCCGAGGAGTGATGAAACTCCTCGAAGCAGTAGACCGTGCAGGCAACAAACTGCCTCACCCATTCTGGATCTTTGTGGGCCTTGCCGTCATCGTCGCCCTGCTCAGCGCACTGTTCGCTCGCTTGGATCTTTCTTCAGTCAATCCCACCGACGGCAAAACAGTGGCCGTCAAGAGTTTGCTCACGTCCGAAGGCATTCAGATGATGCTCGACGGTGCGATCGAGAACTTCGTGAACTTTCCCCCGCTGGGGTTGATTGTCGTGGTCGCACTTGGAGTGTCTATTGCAGACGCAACAGGATTATTACCTTCCCTGATGAGGGGGATGCTTTCCAAGGTCAATCCTCGCTACGTGACCTTCATGATCGCGATTACCGCAATGGCCGCCCAAATTGCTGGCGACGCCGCCTTTGCAGTGATGATTCCGTTGGCGATGATCGCCTACCGCGCGGTCGGGCGCAGTCCGATCATCGGGGCTGTCGTGGCATATGTTGCTGTGGGTGGAGCAAGCAGCGTTGGACTGATTCCCACCGGAACCGACGCGGTATTTGCCGGTCTGACGACCGCCGCTGCCCACACGATCGACCCGAGCTATAACGTCAACCCGCTATCTAACTACTATTTCTCGGCTTCATCGTCCATTGTGCTGGCTCTCTCCATCACTTTGGTTGTTGAACTGGTTGTGGCCAAACGAGTCGCGTCCCTTGAGGCGGCAGAACCTTCAATAGACGCTGATCCGTTACCGGACATGAAGCTCAAGCTTTCTGAGCAACGTGGCATGATCGGCGCAGGAATCGCCACTGTTCTCTTCTTCGGCCTCCTTGTCCTGGCAACAGTACCGGCGAGTTCGCCCCTCCGCGGAGAGGGTGGGAGTGTTGTCGATTCACCTCTGATGAACAATATCGCCGTCATCATGATGTTGTTCTTCAGTACTGTGGGAATCGTCTACGGTGTCATCGTCGGCTCAATCAAGAAGTTCAGCGACATCCCCGAACTCATGGCTCCTGGCGTCGCTGCTCTCGTTCCAGTCGTGGTTCTCTTCTTCGCCGCTTCACAATTCTTGGCCTACTTCAAATGGACAAATATGGGGCAAGTCATTGCGATTGAGGGGGCAGGGCTCCTCGATCGCATAGGTGCAGCTCCAATCGTCATTTTTGTTGTCGCCGTGCTGTTTATCAGCTGCCTCAATCTGGTGCTCACCTCGGGTTCGGCAATGTACGCATTCGTAGCACCGGTCCTGGTACCAATGCTCATGCTCCTCGACATTGCGCCAGAGACCACTCAGGCGATGTTCCGCATCGCCGATGCGCCGACAAACAGCTTGACCCCGATGAGCCCATACTTCGTTCTTGCCCTCGGATTCATCCGGCAACATCGACCCACGGCTGGTGTCGGCACGTTGATGTCGCTGGTTCTTCCGATCGCCTTGGTCAATCTCGTCGTCTGGCTGGTCCTCTTCATATTGTGGTACCTCGTGGGTCTGCCTCTGGGGCCAGGAGTAGCCGCTCGGTAGCGTCGTGATTGGTGCCGCGTTGGTCTTCTCGCCACCAACCGCGCACCGTTTTGATCCGGCAGGTGCCAATCCAATCCTTGTGCACTTCCCGTCCGTCTCTGCACGTCTCTTCCGCCACCTGCAGTTGTCGCAACGTTTCGCACAACTGAGAAATTCGTACCGTTCGAGGCGTCATCCCCGCTGATACTGTGAGAAATGTCCGCGCCTGGAGAGTCCACCCGCCGCCTGAACAGGAGACACGATGACGACACCTTCATTCCTCGACTCCATCGATTCCCAGCTCGACTGGCAGCGCGAGGTCTACAAAGAACTTCACCGCAATCCTGAGGTCAGCCTCGACGAGCACAAGACCGCCGATCGCATCGCGGCCGAACTCGAGGGACTCGGCCTCGAGGTCACCCGGATCTCCGCCACCGGCCTGGTCGCCGTCATCGACAACGGCACCGGACCGACCGTTCTCGCACGAGCCGATATCGATGCTCTCCCCGTCACCGAGGACACCGGCCTCGACTTCGCGTCCGAGGTCGACGGTGTCATGCACGCCTGCGGTCACGATATGCATGCCGCCGCTCTGCTCGGCGCGGTCCGGCTGCTCAAAGAGAACCAAGATGCCTGGTCAGGCACGTATATCGCACTCTTCCAACCGGCAGAGGAAAACGCGGCGGGAGCGAAGGCGATGATCGACGACGGGCTGACGGACAAGGTTCCGACCCCCGATGTGGCCCTGGCCCAGCACGTCATGCCGCTGCCGGCCGGCAAGATCTTCACCGCTGCCGGACCGGTGATGTCGGCCGGGGATTCGGTGAAGATCACAGTCTTCGGCCGCGGTGCCCACGGGTCCGTGCCGCACCTGTCCGTCGACCCCGTGGTCCTCGCGGCCTCCATCGTTCTGCGCCTGCAGACCATCGTGTCCCGGGAGACCGAACCGGGTGAGTTCGCCGTCGTCACGGTCGGTGCGTCGAACGCCGGATCGAAGTCGAACATCATCCCCGACCGGGCCGAGCTGCTGCTCAACGTCCGCACCTACGACACCGCGGTGCGCAAGCGGGTGATCGCATCGATCGAGCGGATCGTCCGCGGCGAATGCGAGGCCGCCGGAACCCCGAAGGAACCGACGTTCAAGTATTTCGACCAGTTCCCGCTGACGGACAACAGTGAAGCCGTCAATGACACCATCACCGAGGCGCTCACCGAGTTCTTCGGCACCGAGGCGGTGCTCGAGGCGACCCCCGCGACCGCGTCGGAGGACTTCAGCGAACTGCCGAATGCCTTCGGCATTCCCTACGCCTACTGGTTCGTCGGATCATTCGATGCCGAGAAGTACCAGGCCGCCGAGGAGGCCGGAACCGTGCTCACGGATGTTCCGGCCAATCATTCGCCGTTCTTCGCCCCCGAACTCGAGCCGACTCTCGAGATCGCGACGAAGGCGCAGGTCGTCGGCGCTTTGTCCTACCTCGGCGGCTGAGCCCTAACTACTTCGACCACCGATCCCGAGCAGTCTCCGCGCGGCCTGTGATCGGTCGCGCGGAGACAGCAGGCTCCCTCGTCGGGTGAGTCACTCGTCGATCGTGCGCACGACGTGTGCCGGTGAGCCGACGACGACGGCGCGAGGCGGAACGTCTCTGGTCACCACAGACGCCGCGGCGACGACGGCGTCATCACCGATGGTGATGCCTGGCAGGACGGTCACGTTCGACCCGATCCAGACATTGCGTCCGATGACGGTCGGAGCCGGGTGCATGTCCGCACGACGGTCCGGCTCCATCCCATGGTTGAGGGTGGCGAGAACGGTGTTGTGCCCGATGAGCGTGTCATCGCCGATCGTGATCCCGCCCTGGTCCTGAAAGCTGCACCCGGAGTTGATGAAGATCCGCTGCCCCAAGGTGATGTTCTTCCCGAAGTCCGTGTGGAACGGGGGAAACAAGGTCACGGTCGGGTCGATCGGGCGTCCCGTCAGCTCGGCCAACAGCGCGCGGACCTCATCGGGTTCATGGTAGCTGCCGTTGATTACCGCCGTGATGCGCAGGGCTTCCTGACTGGTGCGGTGCATGGCCTCATGCAGAGGCGAGCCGCCCGTGATCGTCTCTCCGGCATTGAGGGCTTTCAGCAGATCTGCTGTATCCACGGTGTCACCTTTCCTGTACTGACAGATGAAGAGATCAGGGCCGCAGCAGGACCTTGACGGCTTCGCGGCTGTCCATGGCCGAATAGGCGGCCGCGGCGTCGTCGAGGCTCATCGTCTGGTCGAAGACCTTACCCGGGTCGATCTCTCGGTTCCAGATGAGTTCGATGAGGTGCGGTAGGAAGCGACGAACCGGTGCGGGCCCGCCGTGCAGATGGACGAGACCGAAGAACAGTTCTCCTCCGGGCAGTTCGACATCGTGTGAGACACCGACATAGCCGACATGACCGCCGGGTCGGGTCGACCGGATCGCCTGCATCATCGATTCCTGTGAGCCGACCGCCTCGATGGCGCTGTGGACGCCGAGGCCGTCGGTGAGCTCTCTGATCTTCGCCACTCCCGCGTCGCCGCGTTCTTCGACGATGTGGGTGGCGCCGAATTCACGGGCGAGGTTCTGCCTGTCGACGTGACGGCTCATGGCGATGATCGTCTCCGCTCCCATCTGCTTGGCGGCAAGGACTCCCATCAGTCCGACAGCGCCGTCGCCGATGACGGCGACCGACTTACCGGGACCCACCTCGGCGGCATCTGCAGCGAACCACCCGGTGCCGAGCACATCGGATGCGGCCAGCAGCGACGGGATGAGATCGTCATCAGGCTGTCCCGGCGTGGCGACCAGGGTGCCGTCGGCATGGGGAATGCGAGCGAATTCGGCCTGGGTACCGATCCCGCCGTCGACGAAGATTCCGTTGACGCAGCGGGACTGGTAGCCGGCGGTGCAGATCGGGCAGGTGTTATCGGAGATGACGAATGATCCGACGACGAAGTCACCGGGTTTGACGGTGCGCACCTCGTCGCCGACTTCCTCGACGATGCCGACGTATTCGTGGCCCATGAGCTGCTGATCCGGTGCGTCGGCACCACGGTAGGGCCACAGGTCGGATCCGCAGACGCACGCGGCCACGATCCGGATGACGGCATCAGTGGGTGCCTCGATGGTCGGATCGGGTCGTTCTTCGACCCGGACGTCGCCGGGCCCGTGCATCATCACTCCGCGCATTGTTCTCTCCTTGAGAAGTTCGGTTGTTCGCTGCTGTTCGGTTCTGGTCGTGGGGCTCAGCCTCGCGGACGATGCAGGTCCGTCTCGTCCACGTGCTCGAGCCAGGTGGTCGTCTGAGCGGGGTCCTCGGCGTTCTCGAGCATGGCGATGTGTTCCATGAATGTCTCGGGGGCGGCTCCGTGCCAGTGTTCCTCGCCTGCCGGGCAGTAGACGGTCTGCCCCGGGCGGGCCTCGATCACGTCACCGTCGCGTGTGCCGAACAGAGCGGTTCCGCTGGTCACGTGCAGAGTCTGACCCTTGGCGTGCGAATGCCATGCGGTGTGTGCGCCGGGGGCGAATCGGACCCGTGCGACGACCATGGTCTGGCCGTCCTCCTGCGGGTAGGCGATGGGGTCGACCCACACATCGCCGCTGAATTGCTCGGGCGGGTTCTTCGCTGTCGGGGTCGTTGGGAGAATGCGGTGGCTCATGATCGGTGTCCTCTGTTCTCAGGAAGTTGGTTCTCGGGTGGTCGTTCGGTCTCGGTCGTCGGCACCGCCCACGAGGCGAGCAGACGCAGCTTCTGCTCCGATTCCGAGCCAGGTTCTGCTGTGTAGATGAGGAGGGCGAGGCCGTCTTCGGCGGTGATCCGCAGCTCCTCGAAGGCGAGGACGAGCTCGCCCACGACCGGATGGTTGAACCGCTTCATCCCCGTCCCGTGCGTGCGGACATCATGTTGGGCCCACAGGGTTCGGAACGTCTCGCACTGAGTCGACAGTTCCCCGACGAGGTCTTGGATTCCGCGATTATGCGGATCCCTTCCTGCCGCGCTGCGGATGATCGCCACGCACATCTGCGCGAAGAGTTCCCAGTCCGGATAGAAGTCCTTCGATGCGGGATCGAGGAACTGGAATCGCGCCAGGTTCGGTGTCCGTCCGCCATCCCCGATGACCGGCGAGTAGAAAGCTCGGCCGAGTTCGTTGACGGCGACCATGTCCTGCATATCGTTGCGGACGAAGGCGATCGATTCCTTGATCGAATCGAGCATCCAGAACAGCGTCTCGTGCGGTGGACGTTGGGCGGTCACGGGACGTCGTCTGCGACCCGAGGTCGGAATGCCGTCGGCGGCACGGGCGAGATCAACGAGGTGGCCCCGCTCGGTGTCGTTGAGCAGCAGAGCCTCGGCGAGCGCTTCGAGGACAGCCGCGGAAGCCCCTCCGATCGCGCCCCGTTCGAGTTTTGAGTAGTACTCGACGCTCAGTCCGGCCAGGGCCGCGACCTCGCTGCGGCGCAGGCCCGGCACTCGCCTCGTGCCTTGGGTGGGAAGGCCGACTCGATCAGGGGTGATCTTCGCCCGCCGTGACATGAGGAATTCGCGTACTTCGGCCCGGTTGTCCATATTCTCCAGGCTAGACGCGTTCTCATCTGAGAGGGATACCCTGTCAGGGCACCTCTGCGCATCACTCTCGCAGCACCGAGCGTGTCTACGGCTATGGGTGGGGCATTCGGTCGCGATCGTAGGTGATCGTCGTGTACCCGTGTGGAACCGGTGTGCCGTCCTCGTCGACTCCGACGAATACGATCTTCTCGATGCTGAGGATCGTCTTCCGGGTGATCATATTGCGCACCCTCGCCTTCATCGTCAGCGACGTACGCCCGAACTGGGTAGCGATGAGCCCCATCTCGATGAGATCACCTTCCCTCGCCGAAGCCTGGAAGTCGATCTCCGAGATCAGCTTCGTCACAACTCGATGGTTGCCGAGCTGGATGATCGCGTAAATCGCGGCCTCCTCGTCGATCCACCTCAGCAGGCTGCCGCCGAAGAGGGAGCCGTTGGCGTTGAGGTCCTCGGGCCGCACCCATTTGCGGGTATAGAAGTTCATCCCCTCCACATCGTGGCGGGCGGAGCTCTCTGTGGGCTGTGCCGTCGCTGTCATGCGATCAGAGTAGCGAGGAGTTGTTTCGCCCTCGTTTCGATCACGTCACCGCTGTGCGACGTCGTCTTTCAATTGTCGAAGTCATCCTTCGCGTTCGAAATCATCCTTCATGGTCGTGAGCGTCCGCCGAATGTTCAATCGCTGGAAGTCCGCGAAGCTCCGCCCACGTGTGACGATGTGGTCGAAGACCCATGCCAGCCAGTCGGGCCAACCGCGACGATCGTCTGTCCACGACTCCGTCACTCGAGTCGCCCCGCCGAGGTCCTCGAACTCGTATGCCCAGCTCGCGTTCGCTCCTTCGATGCTGGGAGTTCGGGGCCCGATCCGGCGCACGGTGAAGGCGAACCGTTTGCCGGGCACAGATTCGGTGACGACGCATTCGGTCACCCACGTCGCCGGCCCGCGACGGTTCGTACCTTCGAAGACGTCGCCTGTCTGCAGCGGACCTGCAGTCGTGCGCGTGCTTGCGCCCGTGTTCTCCGGACTCCATCGGGCCATCTGGGTCGGATCGGCGATCTGCGCCCAGAGTGCGGCGGCGTCGGCCTTGATCACCATGCTGTCGCTGACCTGCATCGTTCGCGTCATCGTCGTCCCTTCTCATTGTGGTCGTGCACGCACCAGGAGCCGGCCGAGCACGTGGCCCCATTCAAACACGGGTCCTGAGCTAGCCTGGGCACATGGCCGACTCCGCGACGAACGACGAGATCATCGCCTTCCGCCTCCGCGCTCATCATCTCGATGAGCGACTCAGCCGCAACTCACTCACTGAGGCCGCGGGAGCCTGCGGCATCCAGAACAGCCCACCGGGATCCGCGCTGACCTCACTCCATGTGCGGGTCGAGGACATGAGTGCGACGGCGTTTGCTTCGGCTGTCGAAGAGGAGAAGTCGCTGCTGCAGAGCTGGTGCATGCGAGGGGCGCCCCATTTCTTTCCCGCTGCGGATCTCCCGGTCTTCACCACCGGGGTCGAACCGACGAGTGAGAAGGCGATGCGCCATTTCGTCCTCGGAGTCGAACAGTCGGTCGATTCGCTCGGGATCTCGCTGAGCCAGATCCTCGATCGGGTCGAGCAGGAGATCGCCGGGGTGCTCAGAGGGCGGAGGATGACGATCACCGAACTCGGCGAGGAACTCGCCGAGGTGCTCGCAACCTCCCTGACGACGAAACAGCGAAGCACCTGGGAATCTCAGGGCCCGTATGCGAAGGGCCAGAGCCTCGGTGCCGGCGTGATCCATTTCTGCATTCGGCTGCTCACTCTGCGGCAGATCCTCTGCTTCGCCCCGCGCGAGGGAAACACGGCTCCGTTCGTTCTGCTCGACGAATGGGTCGATCCGCGTTCGATGCCCTCGACCGCACCCACCGAGAGTGAACGCGACCGGGCCAGATCCGAACTGCTGCGCCGCTATCTGCACTGCTATGGACCGTCGACACGCGCCGACTTCGCCGCGTGGATCGGAATCCGGTCCACGGAGGCGACACCTTGGTGGGACCTGATCGCTGGGGAGATCACCGAAATCGATCGCGGGCGACGGACCTGGATGCTCGCCGAGGATGTCGATCAGCTGCATCGCGCGCAGCTTCCGCACGGCGTGCGTCTGCTTCCCCCACACGATCCCTATACGCAGATGCGGGATCGGGAGACGATCGCGTCCAAGGAGTTCCATCGGGAGATCTGGAAGACCGTGGGCGATCCAGGAGCGCTGCTGGTCGATGGCAGGATCGCGGGGACCTGGAGGGCGCGGAAGCGGAATCGACGACTGAGCATGACGATCGCAACCTTCGGCACCGTCCCGAAGTCGGTGAAGAGCGCACTGACCGCTGAGGCAGAGGCGATCGGCGCACTGCGCGAGGCAGACGCCGTCGACATCGAATTCGCGTCAGACTGAGATCATCCGGCGAGTTCGCTGATCAGCACGCGAGCGAGGGCTCCGAGTCGGAATCGCTCGGGAATCACGGTTCTGATGCCCTGTTCATGCAGCGGTGCCGCGGTGACGTCGCCGACTGCTGCCGCCACCACCGATTCGTTGAACGCCTCGATCACGGCCGACAGCAGTCCCTGTTCCTCGGCCGCGGTGAGAAATGCTGCCGCCCCGGGTGCTGAGGTGAAGGCCACGGCATCGCACCTGCGCTCCGCGACGATTCGGACCGCGTCGACCACGGCCGCCGGGTCGGGGGCCGGGCCCCACCGGTAGATGACGAGAGAACGGACATCGGCGCCTGCTGCGGCGAAGGCCTCATCAAGTCCGTCGGCTCCTGCACCGTGATGCTGTACGGCAATGCGCTGACCGTCCACGCCCTCGCCGAGGAGGACCTGCTGGATCTCTGCGCTCGTCTCGGATTCGGCGACCCAGTGAGCCCTCAGTCCGGCCGCTTGAATCGCTCCGCGTGCCTTGGGGCCGCGAACGTATATCCGTGCTCCGGCGAGCATCGAGTGCCACTCCTCGTGCAGACCCGCGGCTTCAGCCACGTCACCCCAGCCGGTGAATCCGACGCCGGTCGTGACCACGACGATGTCCGGCCGGGCCTCGATGAGTTCACGGGTGCGTGTGACGAGTTCAGGGTCATCGATGTGAGGAATGACGGAAAGGGTCGGGGCGTGCACGATCTTGGCACCGTGACGCTCGAGGGCGGAGGCGAGCTGTTCCGCGCGCCGCTGAGCTGTGAGCACGATGCGACGTCCGACCAGCTCGTCGCCGATGTCAGTTTGGGGCTGGTTCATGCTCATATCCTGGTCGCGCAGTCTCACCGGGGCAACTTCCGGCCTTCGAGAGCAGCCTGGTGGGCGAGCATCTCATCCTTGAGCCCCTGGACGACGGCGGCGATCGCCGGTCGCCGCATCGAATCGGGTCTGAGCACCATCCAGTAGGGCAGTCGCTCGGCCACCGAATCGGGGAAGAGTCGCACGAGGTCGGGGTGGCGGTCGGCCATGAAACACGGGAGGAAGCCGATTCCGGCTCCCGTACGAGTCGCTTCGACGTGAACGAAAACGTTTGTCGAGGTCAGTGCATCCTTCATCTCGGGAAACAGCCGCCTCGGCGCATCGAGGTCGTCGACCTGGAGCATGGAATCGACGAAATAGACGAGCCGGTGGTCGCTGATTTCCTCCACCGAGGCGGGGGTGCCGTTGGCCGCGAGATAGTCACGCGAGGCGTAGAGACCGAGTTCGTAGTCACCGAGCTCGATCGCCTCTGCTCGGTGCACGCGCGGTTCGCCGACGACGACCTCGATATCGAGACCGGACCGCTGCTGCAGGGCCTGCCTGGTGACGGTGACGATCTCGACGCTCAGCCCGGGATGCCGACGTCGCAGCTTCGCGACCGCCGGGGAGGCGACATAGGCGCTGAACCCATCCGTCGCGGTCATCCGCACCACTCCGGACACCGTCTCCGGGCCCTGGCCGGGACTCTCGAGTTCGGCGACCGCGGTCTCCATCTGTTCGGCCACCGCAACGGCTCGTTCCCCGAGGTCGGTCAGCTCCCATCCGTCATCCGAGCGAGCCAGAACGCGTCCGCCCAAGGACTTCTCCAACGCGGCGATGCGGCGGGAGACCGTCGAGTGGGTGAGACCGAGGTTGTGTGCCGCCGTCGTGAATTTGGCGGTGCGGGAGACGGCCAGCAGCACGAGCAGATCGTTGGGAGTGGTGTCCATGCCTGCCATAGTAGGCGGGCTTACTCAACGCTGTGTGTCGGCAGCACAGCACGCGTTTCGGCACCCGTCGTCGTCCGGATCATCTTCAGCACAGCACCCTTCTGTACGCTCACCGGTGAGAACCGCAGCCGGAACCGCGCAACAGGCGTCCCCTCGCCAGGCTTCGACCCCTTCCCGAACGGCGAAGACCGCGATGGTGAGAGCTGCGACGGAATCGGCCCAGGCCCACCCGAGCAGGCTGTTGAGCAGGACTCCGATCAGCACTGCGGCGCTGAGATAGGTGCAGATGAGGGTCTGCTTGGAATCAGCGACAGCCGTAGCAGATCCCAGTTCTCGTCCCGTCCTCCGCTCGAACCAGCTGAGGAACGGCATCACCAGCAGGCTGAGTGCGGCGATGATGATGCCGACGGTCGAATGTTCGGGTTGGCGCAGGCCCACCATGGACAGAACAGCGTCCACGCTGACGTAGACCGCGAGCGCGAAGAAAGATACTGCGATGACCCGCAGAGCGACCCGTTCCCGGCGCTGGGGTTCCGGTGCCGAGAACTGCCAGGCTACCGCTGCGGCTGAGAGGACCTCGACGATCGAATCGAGTCCGAACCCGATGAGAGCCGCCGAGGAGGCTGCTCCGCCTGCGGCAATGGCAACGAACGCTTCAATCACGTTCCATGTGATGGTGATGGCAACGATGATCCGGATCCGCTTCCGCAGAACTGCCGCTCTGTCCCTTCCCGGCGCAGTCTCGGTCATCGGCTCGGTCCAGCGTCACAGCAGCCGACCACCGTGCAATCGGAATCGACACACGGCACGTTCTCATCGACTGCCAGAGTCGTCTCGACAAGAGCAGTGAGGGCTGTTGCCAGATGAGGGTCGGCGATCTCGTAGCGCGTCCGCCGGCCTTCAGGTTCGGCCACCACGATTCCGCATCCTCGCAGGCAGGCGAGGTGGTTCGACACATTGGTGCGCGTCAGTCCCAGATCACTTGCCAAGCGCGCAGGATAGCCAGGCTCGGAGAGCAGCGACAGCAGAATCCGTGAGCGTGTGGGATCGGCCATCGCGCGGCCTAGACGCTGCATGGCATCGACACGGGAGGCAATAGTCAGCATATGCTGACTATACAGCCTGTGCTGACCTGTTGCCGCGGGCCGCTCACGACGGAATGAGGGCTTCTCCGGCGCCTGCCGCCCGGTCGTCAGCGCACGTGCTGCTGCAACGGCGAGCGCGTCCAGCGCAGCAGCACGACGATCAGACAGATGAGGAACACGATCCCCGAGGTGACCAGTCCGGTGACGAGGATGCCGATATCGGCGGGCAGATCCACGTCTTCGGCCGGTTTGGTCGGTGCCTTCCCCTCCGGATCGATGAGGACGGAGATCGTGTCGCCCTCATCGAAGTCGTCGTATCCGTCCTTACCGCGGTAGATCAGCGGTTCGGCGACGGGGGTGCCGTCGGTGCTTTCGAGGCTGTAGGTATGAACATAGACCTGCCGCGACCTGGGCGGATTGGAACTGTGCACGGTCTTCTGCTCGACTTTGTGATCGGCGACGACCACCTCGGTGAGTTCGCCCGCCTGAGACAAAGCAAGATCCTCGCCGAGCATCACAGTGCCGATGAGTGCAATGGCCACGAACGGTCCGGTGTACCAATACGCCGGCGTGTGTCCCATGAACCTGCGCATCGCCAGAGTGACGCCGAGGAACACGAAGCATCCGAGGATGATCGTGAACAGCAGTTGGTCCGGATACAGGTATCCGATCGTGAAGACCGCACCCGTGCCGACGAAGAAGACAGCACCGGTGATGATGATGGTCAGCGGATTCCGGCTGCCCTGGTTCCAGCGGCGCTCACTCTTCCCGCCGTCACCCCACTTGCCGCGCATCCAGTAGGCGTCCATTCAAGCCCCGTGTAGAGATGCCGTTTACTTTGCCCACGACACGCCAGTCGTACTTTGCACAAACATGTCGTCTAGTTGTACTGACCGGACACGTTAGTCGGTACGGATCGTCGGGATCGATAACGTGCCGTCAATGTTTCGGCACGCACGTACATCGCATCGCGGACGGATTCTGGCGCTAGTACTTCGGCGTCCGTATCAAGCCGCCACACTGCCCACACCGCGTGGCGCAGGTCTTCGAAGGTCACGTCGAGGCGGATCCAATTATCCGGCTCCGGTTCCTCGGCCCGGACAGCGCTGGCATTCTCCAGCAGTTCCTCACGACGTGAGGTCTTGATGCGGACGACGACGGGGATGTGTTTCTCGGAGAGGAACTGTGCGGTGCGCTCGGCCCAGATGCGGTCGAGATCGACCTGCGCGGGGCGTTGCGATGGTTCGGGGAGCGCTTCGGCGCTGAGCATCCGAGACAGACGGTAAGTCCGATCGTCTCCAGACCTCGTCGCCAGCAGGTAGGTGCGCCCGCGGACGGTGACCAGTCCAATCGGATCGACGGTTCGACGACTCGGTGCTTTACCAGGTGCCGCGTAGTTGAATCGCAGCCGGCGGCCGGTGAGCACCGCGGCTCGGACCTCGCTCATGACGCCGTCGGCCAGGTCTTCGGTGGGGGCACGGCGAGAGAGCAGGTCGGTCTCCGGCTCCACGAGGAACCGTTTGGCCGCATCGCCGAGACTCACCTGGTGCCCCTCGGGCAGCGCGTCGACGACCTTGCGCATCGCCGAGGCTAGCGGTGCGCTGAGGCCGAAGACCTTCTCGCCGCGGTCTGATCCGGCGGTGAGCAGCGCGAGTGCCTCGTCATGGTTCAGCCCGGTCAGTTCGGTGCGGAAGCCGGGAAGGAGTGAATAGCCGCCGTGTCGACCACGGTCGGCGTAAACGGGGACGCCCGCAGTCGAGAGGGCGTCGATGTCGCGCAGCACGGTGCGCGTGGACACTTCGAGCTCACTGGCCAGCTGGTCGGCGGTTATTCGGCCTCGCTGGCGCAGCAAGAGCACCAGCGAGACCAGTCGGTCTGCTCGCATGCATCAATCTTTACCAGAAAACACGACACAAGGTGTCGTGATTCGTTGGGAGGCTAGTAGCGCAGCGTCGAGGACGGCGGCCATAGGGCGGCCGGGCGCTGCGGAACGAATGAACGGAGCAGCAATGGAACGCACGGCAGTAAATCCGGTGACGTGGTCGCAGGAGATGGGCTTCAACCAGGGCGAAGTCATCTCAGGGGAGACACGGACGCTGTACATCTCGGGACAGACAGCGATGAGCAAGGATGGTCGGCCCGAGCATGACGGGGACGTCGAGGCCCAGCTCGCGCTGGCCGTGGCGAACCTCGAGGCCGTGCTCGCCGAGGCCGGTATGTCGATGGAGAACCTGGTCCGCCTCAACGTCTACACCACCGACGTGGACGCGATGTTCCCGCACTACGGCGTGCTCGCCGGGAAGCTCGGGGCGGCAGGAGTCGCCCCGACTACCACGATGCTCGGCGTCACCCGCCTGGCGATCCCCGGCCAGATGGTCGAGCTCGAAGGAACCGCTGTCGCATAACGTTTCCCCCTTTTTTGAACCTCATCTCGGACGGTCAGCAGGGTAACCCTGCTGACCGTCCGACAGTCCTAAGGAGTCCCATGTCCCACGCAAATGCCGCTCTGACTCCCCGCCACCGCCTCAAAGTCGCTTGCCTGGTCGTAGATGACGGCTGGCCGATCAGCGAGGTCGCCGCTCGCTTCCAGGTGTCCTGGCCGACAGTGAAGCGGTGGGTAGACCGCTACGCAAATGGCGAATCGATGCACGACCGGTCCTCGCGACCGAAGACCTCGCCGCACAAGACGCGCAAGGCGACGACGAAGCGGTGCGTGAGCCTGCGCCTGCGACTTCGCGAAGGGCCGGTCCAACTCGCGAGCAGGCTCGGAATCGCGCCGTCCACCGTGCATCGAATCCTCACGACCGCCCGGCTGAACCGGCTCGCATACGTAGACCGCGCCACAGGCGAACCTGTCCGCCGTTACGAGCATGACTACCCCGGGTCGCTCGTGCACGTGGATGTGAAGAAGCTCGGGAACATCCCCGACGGAGGCGGCTGGCGCTATGTCGGCCGCCGCCAAGGCGAGAAGAACCGCTCCGCCACCCCAGGCAAGCCCCGCAGCAAGTGGCACAACCCCAAGCTGGGGTACGCGTTCGTGCACACCGTTATCGACGACCACTCCCGCGTCGCGTACACCGAAGTTCACGACGACGAGACCGCCATCACCGCCGTCGCCGTCCTGCACCGGGCGGTCAACTGGTTCGCCGACCGCGGCGTCACCATCGAACGCGTCCTGTCGGACAACGGCGGCGCGTACCGCTCCCTCCTGTGGCGCGACACCTGCGAGGAACTTTCGATCACACCGAAGCGCACGCGGCCTTACCGCCCGCAGACCAACGGGAAAGTCGAGAGGTTCCACCGCACCATGGCCGACGGGTGGGCCTACGCCCGCTGCTACCGCAGCGAGCAGGATCGCCGCGACGCCCTGCAATCCTGGCTGCACCAGTACAACCAACATCGTCCGCACACGGCCTGCGGCAACCAGCCGCCCTTCTCACGATTGATCAACGTGTCCGGTCAGTACATCTAGTGACCAAGCGTGCAAAGAAGTCGCAGGAATCTCGCCGGACTTATCAATTTCTCGCCTCCTTGGGCAGAGCGTGTCAAATTTTTCACGATCTCGCTTGTCGAGAAGCATGAGAATACGGTTGTCCGCAATGTAGCGTCCCAACATTGCACCGCCGGCGGAGACGAAGCTGTTGGAGTAACACTATCCTCGGCTTCGTGCTGGCGAGCGATTCGAGAGTAGCTCCACCTTTGCCTACTGGACACAGCCTGGTTGGTCACATGCAGGAAGACTGGCGGCTACTTTTGCAGACGTAGGACGATGCGCCGCCCAGACCCTCTCCATATCAACCAGGCGCACCGCATCTCGCATCGCTCGTAGAGCATTGTCCGAGTATCGCAACGTCTTCTGGCTACCTAAACGAAAAAGGTGTGAAAAATGGTCGTCATCATTGTCTAGTCCCAGGTGTCTACGCAGAGCCGTGGCTCGGGTGCGGTCGATGTTGGATTTGTCGGCCAAGTCATACTTTCCCATATGGAACTTCTTCTCCAAGTCAACTTCACGAATGCCGGCCACTTCGGCTTCGGGGTCACTGGTATAGGTCACAGGTAGCCCATCCCTTTTCACGAAGCGAACTTCGACTGTCAGCCCCTCTCCTGCCGTATGTGAAGAGAGACCTTCAAGCTTCGGGAACACCTGCGACCGCGTCTTGCCCTCCCGGATTCCGCGGATAACGCGGTTGATATCGGTTTCATTCGTTTCTACTGCGTCTGCGTCAGAGAGTGCTTCGGTGGCAAGTAGCGTACGGATTCGACCCTTTGCTTCAGCACTGGCCCTTCTTCCTGGTTTAAGCAGGGCAGCAATCCGTGAATACTCTCTATCAACGAGCAGTTCGAGTCCTTGAGGGGGTTCAGCGCTGAGGGGAAGAACTCGCAGAGGGAGATGATCGGCTAGCCGCTGTTGCCAGACTCGATTGAGAAGGTCGTCAAAGAGAGTGACTGCGGCGCGGGCGTGTAAGTAAACAATGCCTTCGTCTACAATCTGGTGCCAGTGCTGTTCCCCATCACGCAGATTGTCGATGACGCGTATCGTCCCAGCTTCGTCATCAGTCAGTTTGATGTCTTCTCGTTGCTGACAGCGTCTCACCGAGGTTTCAAGTCCGATGGCTACGCTTTTCCCTTTGTCAAATACGTTCTTGTCGCCCGTTGCCAGCAGCGCTGCTTTGAGAAGCATTTCAAAACAATGCTGCAGATGAATCAAGACTGTTGTCACTCTTCCATCGTCACCCAGTGCGTTGAACGCTGTGACGCCTGTACGCAGTGAGGAGATGGCTTTAGCTCTCAATATGCGAACATCGTACGACTCTCTTGGCATGAATACAGGCTAAACGAGATCGAATGCTCTTCCATCGTCTTTCATCTTCTGTTGGCCCTGGCGTGGCAGGCAGAGCTCAAACATCGACGTCGCAGTCGGGTGTGGATCTGGTCGATACATGCTCGCTTTCACAGTAGCCGCATCTGCTCATCGCCAAACAGAAGCACGTGGGAAACATCCCATCTGCAAAATATGGCCCCCAGCGCAGGTTGCAGCGTCGTTCTGAAGGTCTCCTTTGTACAAAGCGAGCCGATCCCAAGTCAACCCGTCGTGCGATTGATCTGAGTACTAATCTTTCGATCAAAAGCTCTCGTAACAGATCGACTACCAACGAATGCCGTCGCCACTATGACGGCAAGAACGACGACTGTCGCAACAAAGTCGGTGCCCACGCGACTACTCGCTCCAACGAGCAGCTCCGTAACCAACCACCGACCGGCGGAATCCGGATCTACCACTCTCATGAGAACATTCTCGACCATGCCCCACAGAACGACACCGAGACCGACAGCGGCACCGAACAGACTGCCGACCGTATCGGACACTGCGATAATCGTGACCGAAACTGTCAAACACACAAGACAGAAAAACCCGACGACCGCGATCATACGAAGGATTGGATGAGTCCCGAAGCCTTCGGCAATGTTGCTCCCGGGCCATAAAGCACTTACGCCTGATAGTGCAGTTATCACAACAGTCCCAGCGGCGGCTAATCCGTACTTCTGTTCTAAAAGAGTCCTCCGCGGGAACGGCCGCTGCGGTTGCAGCGACCGCCAGGGCCCTATCATTACAAGGTGAAGACCGGCTGCGCGATTTACCATAATCGAGCTGGTCATTGCTAACATTACGGCGGCGAAAATTAACGCGATGAAGATGGCCGACAACTTTGTAGTGATCGATGGGCCACTATGCTGTGGTGCGGGTGGAGTAAGTGCGGATTCGGTGATCGCAGACCCGCCCGGATTTTGCTTTTCTTTGCCGGGCTCGTCATTAAAATAGTCAACCGGTGTAGGCCCGTCCAATTTTTCCACCGTAAAGTTGAAAGGTGACTCAAAAGCACGTTCGATGTCGGTCTGAGAACGTGGACATTTGGAATGGCTCTCGGCGCATCCAAGCTTGCGGGCAACCGTTCTGATCTGCTCGGAAACATGCTCTCCCGCTTGCCGGATAACCTGGTTCCGATACTGACGAAGAATGAATCTATCGTCGTCGAGAGACTGTGGACTTGCGAGTAGCTTGATAGTGTACCGAGGAGCGCCGACGCCGCCTTTTGAATAAGCCTGGATATCGCGTAGGACGTCAACAGTCAAGTCTTTCGGCATTATCACGGCCAGTACCGCGGTACCGTCCTCAACCTGCTCACGCGCCGTAGCAGGTGAGACTTCGCGCTCATGGGTAGCGAAGTCCGGGGCTACGGCTCCCTGCTTGAGTTGGGCGAAGAACTCATCGGAGAAAGAGAGATAGTCTGTCATGGCACTTTGAATCGCCGGCATTTCTTGGGGACGGTCGTTCGTACCAACAGCAACGGAGAAATTCGGAGAAGCACGGGGAGCAACAGGCTCCGAGGAGGGCACAGAGACTGATCCCACGCCATCGTCGTCCGCCCTGGCTGATTCGACGGCGCCCAGTAGTGGTGTCAAAACAGAAAGCGCTATCAGATAGACACATACCGAAGCTACGATTGACCAGAGGTACATGAACGCCGGACGTCCCCGCGAAAGAATTGAAGCAATCAGGAGGAACCGGCGCATATCTCATGCTCCTATCATTAGTATGGCTGAAGCCATCGCATATCGAGATGGCAGTCGTTGGCCAAACATTTGTGAATCTCAGAAAAGCTGTGTTCTCGGGTCCATACATGGCCTTCGTGATCGGCAAAATCTTTGGAACTTGAAGAATCTCGCTGAAGGCGTCAAGCGAACAGAGACTTAAAGGCTCGACGTGCAATTTCGACGACAACAGCCTCCTCGGGGGACTCCGAATCAGTGAAAATTGCCAGACACCCCACTACTCGCTGGTCGACCGAGAGTATTGCGACATCGTTCAAGGCACCATCGCCGCTGGTTCCGGTCTTGTGATGAAGTTCGCAGTCGGCTGGCGTCACAGCCGCGATACGCCGTTTGTCTCGGGTGGGAAGCCACGAAAATAGAGTCTGACGGTCGGATTCGCCGAGCTTCTGGGCAATTGTCAGCGCTAGCTTTCCAAAGGCCTCGGCGGTTGTCGTATCGAGTTCCCCATCCTGGACGTTCATCGCTGTTTCCCGTCTGTCGAATCGAGTGACTTTGTCGCCAAGGGATCGTGCGTATTCTTCGAGTGCACGCAGCCCTCCTAAAGCGTCGATGAGCCTGTTTGTCGCGGTGTTATCACTTGAACGAGCTGCCGCTTCACAGAGCTGGTTCAGTGTCGCGCTCTGATTAGCCTTTGCTGAAGTAAACGGAGAATACCCCACGATGTCTGACTGCTTCCATGAAACCACGGAATCTAGGTCGATTCTTCCACGGCGTGCTGTCTGGAGTGTCAATGCGACAAGCGGGAGCTTCATCGTTGAACACATCCGAAGACGCGTATTGGGTTCATGAACCACGATTCGATTTCGAAAAGAACCCCACACGCCATATTGGCCACGGGATAAATCACGAAGATCCAATGACGTCCGGGATGCATGGGTCGGCAAAGAATTGCTCGGTGAGCTTGAATCGGAAGGTGGGTGATCATCACCCGGGTCCGCACAACCGGTGAGAATAGACGCAGTTCCAGAGACAATGATGGCACGACGTGAAATAGATCTAATCATTACGAACTCTCGTCTGTTGATGTGAGTGAGCTGAAGGAGCTCTAGGCTGGAGATGCCCACAGTTCAAACTTCGTATACCACCTGCACACAGCTCGTTGCGAGCATCGAGTTGTTGTTTTTGAGAGAGGCAGGTGACGCATTCACGAGGTAGTAGCAACGTTCTCATCGGAGTGCTCCGACCGTGAATGTGAGGCCAACGATGACAGGCGGTATCGTCGCAACCGTAGTGAACAGTAGTGGAAATCGTAATAGTCCTGCCCAGATCCAGAGAGCTACATCTGCTATCAGCAAACCCGACAGGGCAAAGAGTATGACCGAATCGGTCACCCGAGGGCCAGCCGTGTCCTCGTTTGGCAAGACTCCTAATAGTGACGCCAGTCCAAGGAAAGCCGATAACGCGATCGGAATGCCGAGCACCATCAATGCAAGGCCTCCTGCAGCTACTGCGGCAGGTACATCATGGCGTCGCGATCCTGAGCGGCGTTCGTCTTCTATCCCAAAGTTCTCAGCGTTATAGTTGCCGCTGTCTTCGGTTCTGGAAACTACACTTCGCCAGAGGTCCATCTAGTTGCCGCCCAACGCCGGAGATTCACTATTTTCGTCGGGAGGTCGGCTCGTTCCCGGGGTCCGTTCGCCCTTGTCAGAACTCTGGCCTGACTCGTCCGCCGAGCCGGATGGTCTCGGGGGCTTTGATTCGGTGGGCGTGCCGCTCGGATTGGGGAAACCACCAGTTTTATAGTCCTTTGCCGCAAACTGCATGAATTCTTGCCAGCTTGGACCTGAAATGGTGTCTCCATAAACGATTCTTGGCATTCTCCCTTTAGCGTTTTCACGCCAGTCACGAGTACCTGCGGGGTCACCAGTCCACACTGCAGTTGAGATGCCACGGGTAAAACCTGCGAGCCAGCTGGCTCCGACTTCGAAGTTGGTCGTACCAGTCTTCGCCGCCGCAGGTTCAGATATCTTCAAGCTGCTCGTCGTGCCGCCATTAAACGTCTGAGACAATGCATACGCAACGGTGTCGGCAACCTGTTCGTCCAGCACTCTCTGGCAGTTCGCGTCGCCAATATCAAGCGACTTACCGCCCGAGTCCTTGACTGATGCGATACCATGCGTTTGGCAGCGTTTGCCGTGGTTTGCAAACGCGGTGTACGCACCAGCCATTGTGAGCGGCGAAACTGAAACAGTGCCGAGAATCGATGAGGGATAGAGCACTTGCTCAGTCCCGTCTTTGAGCTTTTGTGACTCGAGATCCGCTCCTGAGCCCAGATGGACACCCATCTTCGTCGCAGTGTCGCGGATGTCGCACATATTCAGCTGCGACGCCATATCCGCATATGCCTTGTTCA
Organism: Brevibacterium sp. OS20; assembly: GCF_056837565.1. Lineage (NCBI taxonomy): Bacteria > Bacillati > Actinomycetota > Actinomycetes > Micrococcales > Brevibacteriaceae > Brevibacterium > Brevibacterium sp. OS20. Next base: position 4,028,745 of record NZ_CM166367.1, read on the forward strand.
CCGAGTGCTTCGTGGCCTCGAGCACCGACATGCCGCCGTCAGCTCCCTCGGAGTCGCCCGCGTTTCGGGGGTTGTAGCCGCTCGCGGCGTAGTTACGCCCGTCGCAACCAGATGTTGAAAAGCCGGTGTAGTTTGATCCCGAGCCGTTCACTTGATCGTTAAGGCCGCGGTGATCCTGCAACCAAGAGGCGAGAACGAAAGGCTTCCACGTCGATCCGGGTTGAAAACCTCCGCCTCCTCCCTGGGGTGTGTCCACTGAATAGTTGACTGCTGTGGTGCCCGGCGCGCTTCCTTTTTTGAATCCGTACGTTGTGTTTTGAGCCATCGCCAGGACCCCGCCGGATCCGACATCAACTGAGGCCAGAGCTTGTCTAGCGCCCGAGGGATCCCCGACCGGCAACCGCTTCCGGACCGCCTCATTTGCCTTCTTCTGCAGCCTGGAGTCCAGAGTAGTCACAATCTTGAGTCCACCACGTTTGAGCAGATTCTCTCGGTCTTCCTCGGTTTCGCCGAAAGCGGGATCCGATTTGATCTCGTGTTGGACAAACTCGCAAAAATAGGCAAACTCCTTGGCAGTCTGGCAACCGTTCGGCTTGGTGTTGGCCTTGATCTTGAGTTTGGACTTAACGGCCTTCTTGTAGTCCGCCTGATCGATATATCCGTACTCGCGCATCTTCGCCAAGACGACATTTCTACGATCGAGTACTTCGTCAGGATTTGTCTGTGGGTTATAACGGGACGGTGAGCGGACAATGCCCGCTAGCGTGGCAGCCTGCGCCACGTTGAGCTCTTTGGCGTCAACGCCCCAATATTGCTGCGCGGCCGCTTGGACACCATAGACGTTGGGCGAGCCGGAATAGCTGTTGATGTTGAGATATCTTTCGAGTATGTCGTCCTTCGAGTATTTCTCCTCCACGGTCACGGCCAGTTTCATTTCGCGAAGTTTGCGGGCGTACCCTTTCGCTCCAGAGCTCTCACGTGCAGATTGGACGGACGAGTCATCACCTTCAGCTTGGCTGTTAGCGACCAGAACGTTCTTAACGTACTGCTGAGTCAATGTTGAACCACCCTGCACAGAACCGGAAACTATGTTCTTCACTGCAGCACGTGATATACCTTCTAAATCGACAGGACCATGCTGGTAGAAGCGATGATCTTCAATAGCCAGCGTCGCGTTCTTCATCGAGTCCGAGACCTTCGCAAGTCCCACTTCCTTCCGATTCTGCCAGTAGACATCGGCGATCTTCTTGCCGTCTTGCGTGAACAAAGTCGATGGTTGTGCAAGTGGTCTTTCTTCAAGTTCTCTAGGAAGGCTGTCGAATATGCTTACACCTGTTGCCGCAGCCGTCGTTCCCATCCCCGCGATTGGGACAAGAAGGCCCGACGCTACGAGGCCCGCGATGACTGACACCGCCACGAACGCCACCAGATGTTTTAGCGTGTTCATGAGTTCATCTCCTGGAAGAATCGTTTCGCGGCGGGCACCGCGGCCTGGGCACCAAACCCACCATCTTCAACAAGCACTGCCACAGCCACATCACCCTGAAAACCGGCGAACCAGGAATGTGTTCTCGGTGGGACTTCAGCCCCGTATTCTGCCGTTCCGGTTTTGCCGAAGACAGGTTTGCCGAGGACACTTTTCAGCTCGTCAGCGGTACCCTCAGTGACAGTGGCCCGCATCATGGCGCGCACCTGTTTGAGATGGTTCGTATCTAAATCTGGGCTCGATGTGGCGGTGTGTTCTTGAGCGCCGGGGATGAGCACAGGTGAGACCGAACGACCTGCTTTTACTGAAGCTGCCATGGTGGCTACACCAAGAGGGCTGGCCAGGACCTTGCCCTGACCTATCATTGACGCCGCATGCTCAACTTCGTCATGTACCTCGGGCACGTCAGCCATATAAGCATTTATGCCTAAATCGCTGGACGTCATTCCCAAGCTCGAAGCGGTCTTGGAGATGTCTGCGCTCGTCGTTTCAGCCGCACCGTTGATGAACGCTGTATTGCATGACTCGGCGAAGCTCTTTTTCAAGGTGACTGAACCCAAAACATGGTCCTCTGCATTCTTGAACGTCTTACCCTGGACGCTGGTCGTCTTCGGGCAATCGAGGACCGATGACTGCTTCACCCCCCGATCGAGCATGGCTAGGCCGCTGGCGATCTTGAACACGGATCCTGGCGGATACTGGCCTTGCAATGCGCGATCCCACCCAGCCCCTTCCCCGTCGTGGTTCGCGACAGCGAGGACGTGGCCGTCGCTTGGGCGAATGACTACAATGGCCGTAGGTTTGGACTGAGTCTTTGCAGCGTCTTCTGCAGCTATTTGAGTGGCTACGTCGAGCGTGGTCTCGACGTCCTTACCAGCCCGAGGTTTGAACTCTCGCAGGGTTTTCACCTTGTTGCCGCTCTTGCCCTCAGCTTCATCTACCACGACAGTGGTGCCAAGCCCCGGGCGCAAAGTCTCATCAAACACTTTCTGAACCCCGGACCGACCGATCTCAGTGCCCTCAGCGATGTGGGCAGGATCATCTCCGATTTCACTCGAGTCAGCTGGGCTGACGGTGCCCAGAGTTGCCGCCGCGAATCCCTTCGTGCGGCTTAAGGACTGCTCTCGTTCTCGGAAGAGAGTACCGGGAAGCTTATGAATATCGATTTTGACGAGCTGGTAGTCCTCATCGCGCAAAGTGATAACCGGTACGAAAGCATCTCGCTTCGCACTCACGACCTTCTTCTTCAAAGCTTTTTTGTCGATGTCAAGGACCTTTGCCAAAGTGTCAAAGGTACGGGTTGGGTCCTCGCTCATCTTTGCGGGATGGAGACCCACATCGATAACCTTGCCCTCTTCGACGAGAACTTCTTTTTCAGACCCCAAAACACGACCGCGTTGGCCCGCTGTCGGTTGTGCTCTCAACACTTCACCTTGGTTGAGATCCGGGTGAACAAGAGACGGTTCAAAATTGACTTTCCACAAAGGGCCGACACGGTCAAGCTGAGCCTGAGTCTGATAAACCCACGTTTTGGAGTCGGCAGAATCAGGACCTCCAACCGACAGAGGCGATTCCCATTTCCACTCAAATGTGACGTCGGCGTTGTCCACCGAAACGACATCCACACTCTTCAGGATGAATCCAGCATCCCGAAGTCCAGCCACAATCTGCCGGTAGCTACGCGGAGCGCCTGATCCTTCCCACACACGCGAGACGAACGACCCCGCCTTGAGATCAGCTGCAGCTTGCTCGGCTGCGAAGTGAGCCATGAACGGCAGTGAACGCAACGACACTACTGCCCCACCAAGTAGCAGAGTGCAGCACACGAGAGTTCCGATGAGACGCTTGTGGTTTTTCATACTTCAAGCATGTGAACTCCGAAACATGATGTCCAATACCGCAACTGACGCGACTCATATCCATTTTGATATACGACTGCTACGATCGACGAATGAACCTTCTGAGTTCGCTCGAGTACTTTTTAGCTGTCGCCGAGCACGCAAGCTTCACACGGGCTGCGGATCACCTGGGGATCGCGCAGCCGCCAGTATCCCGGCGCGTAGCTGATCTGGAGAAACATCTTGGTGTCAAACTTTTTGATCGCAGTCGACGTCGTATCGAGCTAACAACTGCGGGCAGAAGCCTCCTTGCCGAGGCTACCGAGATACTTTGGCGAGTAGAGAATCTGCCGAAAGTCGCGCGGCCCCGAACTGAAGACTATTTCGTAGGGGTAGTCGGTAATCTCGACCCGGAAGAATTAGCTAATGTCGAAAGTCACCTCCGAGTTGCCGACACACAGGTCCGACTTGTTCCCGAGAGTCTGGCCACCCTCGACGGCCGAATTGCGGCTGGTGAACTCGAGGCCGGATTGATAGTAGGGGAGCTCGGTGGAAATATGTCGAAATTCTCATCGAAGGTCGCGACAGACATGTTTGTTGAAATTGGTGTCGCATCGCGGCAGTTTTCTCAAATGGAAAGGCTACCGTCAGTTCACAACCAGAGTACTGAATCAGCAAACACGAACTCCACAATCGAAACGCAGCACAAGGCGCCAAAAATCGATGTCAGAGACCTACGGGGGATGCCCGCGGGCATGGATCTCTCTCGGATCGCCTCGCTAACAGAACGAGAGAAGATTCTCGTCCTGCCTGAGGATTCGGGACTACTTGATGACTATAGACTTCTCACCCCACTTGTTAAACAAGGCATTCATCTTCGGCAGCTGGAACTCGCTGAGAGCGAATTCGCAGCGGTCGCCCATGCTTTTTCCCACGAATCTGTGCTCCTGTGCTCGGAATTCTTGGCAAAAAAGAACTCACTTCCTTACAGGCGATTGAATCCGCCAATATTCGCGAAGCGCGTGTACGCCATCGGCACTCGTCGTTTTGATCTGCTTAGCGAGTTAGCGGCAAATTCGGCTTTCGAACGTGCACTCGCGTCAGTGCTCGGAGCCACTACGAACCTCCAGCATCAACCGCACCAGTCTATTCGTGAAAGTTATCCCGATGAGAGGCTACACCGAGCTAAATGAGCGACGAAATCACTGACACTATCAATGGCATCTGGACCGGGCTAGGTGCCGAAGGCTATTTGTATGTTGAAGACCTCGAAAATGAGAACTGGGTAGGAATCAGAGAATCCTCACGTATACCGCTGGCTTCTGTTGCGAAAGTCCCCCTGATTGCAGCACTGATTCAGGCGGGAGAGAAAGGTGAGATCGACCTTCGACGCCAAGTCACTGTTGACCCGACCACGTCAACTCCCGGCGGCACAGGGATCACTGCACTTCAGGACGAAGTGACGATGAGTCTTCGCGATCTTGCGGTTATGTCGCTATCGGTAAGTGACAACGCCGCAACCGACAAGCTCTTTGAAGTCGTCGGCGCCGACCGCATCGCTAACCTTCTGATCAGTAACAACCTCCGATCCATGGATGTGGACTCTCCGATGTCCCATCTCTACACGGCAATCGACGAGATTGCTGCTGGCAGCGAGGTCGAAGCACTCCTCCTCGCAACCGACCATTTCGACACGTCAGGAGCACCGTATTTTCCCGATTCTGCGTTCAACACTGGAACAGCTCGCAACATAGCACGCCTCTTCGAACTCATCCACACCGGTGAACTTATCGGAGAGGAAGGCACAGCACAGCTACGTAAGGTGCTGAAAACGCAAGTCTTTCGACATCGCATTGCTTCGGGATTTCCTATGGACTCGGTCGAGTACTACGGAAAGACAGGAACGTTTCTCAATTTCCGTCATGAGGCTGGAATCGTTATCGATGCAGATTCCAAGGCGTTCAGTGTTGCAATATTCACTCGTTCGCGGATCGCGGCATTCTCTCAACCAGAGCTTGACGCATCGATTGGCTACTGCGCACGCCTCGCTGTTGAGCACTTGAGAACTCTATGAGGCCATAATCCAGTCGAAAACCAAGTACATTGCGCGGCGGTGCGGATTTTACCACCAGTACAAGAGGGATCTTGGGCCACGAGTGCTGACCAGGACCGACGTGCACGGGTAGGTGGGGGTGAGGTGTGCAGTGCCGCTGCGTATACTCGTTCTGGTCACCGAGCCACGGCAAACTACGCTTTCTTAACTCTGGCGCAGGCGCAGACGACCTTCGTCTGTCCGCCATGAGTGCTTCTCGCGGACACAGAATTTCCTGGCCTTAACACCCTGGTCGGTGGCGCCAGCGACGGCGGTGATGATCTCATCGGTCACACCATCACGACCATTGACCAAACTGTGTTCCGCGTGTTTGGAATGGGCTTTCAGTAGCACGCTTGTAGAGAAGCGGTGTAGAGAAGCGGTAGCAGCTGTGCGGGTATACGAAAGCGTGTAGTCGGCCCTCTGCCCCTGCGTCCAATAGTCAAACTCATTTGACGTATGCGGGCTCTTCCGGTTTCAGAGTGCGTGCCGTGGCCCCCGCGTCCCCTGGTGTCGGTGGTGAATGAGTGGCGGGCCTTGGGTGAAGATGGAAATTCCTCAAGATCCCTCACACCCGAGGCCCTGCCGTGCAATCTACCGTCTCGTCCCAGTCGTGTCCCGTCGCTGACGTCATCTGCCGCACCCTCGAACTCGGCATCCACATCACCGGCGCCCGGATCACCGATGAGGACGTCACCGTCATCGAAGCCGCACCACGAGAACCCCTCGGCTTCTGCCCCGATTGCGGTGCTGAAGGCCGGTTGCGGGATCACGTCATCCGCAAGCTCACGGACGTTCCCATCACCGGCCACCCGACCCGTCTGCACGTGCGTCTACCGCGCTACCAGTGCGTACATGCCGGCTGCCGGCGCACGATCTTCCAGCACCACTTCGACGCCGCTGAGCCAGGGGCGAAGACCACGAAACGCGCCACGACCTGGATCCTGAAACGCCTCATCCGCGATCAGATGAGCATCTCAGCGATCAGTCGGGCACTCGGGTTGGGGTGGGATCTCGTCAACCAGCTGGCGACCACTGCTGCGAAGTCTCTGGTGTACGCGGATCCCATGCATCTGGCAGGAGTCCGTGTCCTGGGCATCGATGAGCACTGCTGGAAGCACGTGCGCGGACAAGGAGACGATTCCTTCGCGACGATCTTCGTGGACCTGACTCCACTCATCGACGGGACTGGTCGAGCACGTCTGCTGGACGTGAAGGCGGGACGCTCAGCCAGAGTCGTGACGACGTGGCTGCAGGAGCGTTCCCCAGCATTCCGTGACGGGGTCAGGATCGTCACGATGGACGGGTTCGCCGGCTACCACGCCGCGACCACGCAGTCGCTGCCGGAATCCGTGCCGGTGATGGACCCCTTCCACGTCGTCCAGCTCGCCGGGCAGAAGCTCACCGCCTGCAGACAACGATTGCAGCAGCAGATCCACGGACATCGGGGCCGCAAGAAGGACCTCCTCTACCAGGGACGACGGACTCTGCTAACCAGGCGATCTCTGCTGAACAAGCGGGGCACAGACCGGTTGGAGCGGCTGTGGGCCGAACACGACGATCACGTCGCTTTGGAAGTGACGTACCTCGTCTACCAGGACGTCATCGATGCCTATCAGCATCCCGACCCGAAGGCGGGCAGGCGTCTCATGCAGACGCTGATCGATCAGTTGCGCAGGGGCCTGCCGCGCGGGCTGGAAGAGCTTGCGCAACTGGGGAGGACACTGTGGCGGAAACGGTCCCAGGTGCTGGCGTTCTTCGACCGTGGTGGCGTATCGAACGGGCCGGTCGAGGCGATCAACGGGCGTCTTGAGCATCTGCGCGGTATCGGTCTGGGCTTCAGGAACTTCGAGCACTACGTGCTGCGATGCCTGCTCCACTCCGGACAACTATCCAGCAGGGTCAACGCACTCTAGAACCGGAAGAGCCCGTATGCGCTCGAGTAATCTGCCGTCCAATATCAGCTGCGCACCATCTGTAGGCGCCCCAGCCTTTGGCACAGCGCATGCCCGGGCTCATCTGCATCTCGGAAGCTCTTGCCCCGGTACTCCTTGGTGGAAGTGCTGATGGGCCGGATGGACTCGACATCCTTGTTACGTCCCTGGACGTCGCCCACACCCCACGCACAATCCCCGCTGAGAGGTCACCAGCGCGGTGACGATTCGTAACCGTTCTTCCGGATGCAGGCGTTGGAGATGACAGCTCCGAACACTTCCGGCAGATGCATGATTTATCAGGTTCGGTTGCTGCTACCCTGCGTACACTGCCGCTACCGTTTCGGGACACGCGCGCTACCGGAAGCCACTTCCCTACACCGCGTGACAACACCATAGAATCACGAACCTGGTCGAAGATCAGTACTTTCCATTTGCGTCATGTCAAGCAATACAGGCCGCTCTCTCGAACGTAATTCTTCAGAGCAGTTTGGGCAAAGTAGGACGCATCTCTACGAAGACTGTAGAAATGCCCGTACTTGCACATGACACGCCGGTATACATTAGCCAAACGCGTCATTTTGCGTGGCGCTGTGCAATGGGGCCGCTTCCTAGACCGAACCTCTCATCGATAATACGCTCGGCCACAGCGAATTCTCCTGGCTCCAAAATCATTGGCATCGTCGGATGGCCTCCATGGCATAGAGCATGTCTCCACCGCCTTGTACTCCTTTACAACCGGGCACCTTCGGCATCTAAATGAGATGTCGGAACGATAGAATCTGTCCATGACATCCCTTCTCGACCAAATCATCGACGGTAGCACCGATGGAGCTGTAAAGACCAGTGATCTCCTGCGCAAGGTGCAGGTAGCAACGCGCCGCATTGGTGCTCCAGAGATCGAAACATGGGTCAAGCAAGAACTCAATGGGTACAGCACTGATGCCTGCCTGCCCGCCTACAGAATGTTGTCGACCGTTGTGAATGGCCTGTTTACCGGTCCTGGACACTCCCGTATCACACAGGCTCTTCCACCTCACCCTAGTTTCACCGACGACTTCACTGTCAGCTTGAAGCAGCCTCTCGTCGAACTAGAGTCGTTTGCAGACGCGGAAAAGGACGCTCAATCAGAGTGGCCAGCGTGGCGGGTGAAAGCCTACGAAGAGTCCGGTGCGTTTGCCATTCAGTTTTATGGGCTCTTCAGCATTTGGAACGTGATCTCCCGACCTTCACTGCGCGGAGTGATCGACACCGTACGCAACAAGGCGATGGAGTTCGCGTTGGACTTGCAGGAAGAATATCCGAACGCAGGGCGAGTGGATGGGCCAACGGTGGAGACAGATACCAAACTGGCCACCGTCGTTTATAATGTCAACAACAACATCTTCGGCAACGGTACGAATATCGCGACCGGCAGTAAAAGCAACCAGAAGATTCGCATCGAAGGCAACAGCGACGAGTTCATTCAAGAACTAGTGAAGCTCGGCTTGAACAATGAGGCCGTAGATGAGTTTGTTGCCGCTATCGATGACGGCGGGGTTGATGGCGCCGCAACTCGAAGCTTCATCGAACGAATAAAGAGCGGAGCAGTCTCCTTTTCCGGAAATGCTTCAGCTAGCGTGGTGGGCGGGGTCCTCATCGAGTTAGCAAAAATATACATCGGTGGCCAATAGGGAATGATGTAAAGAACAGTACCCGCGTGAATACCTGCAGCGAAGCGGAGTTCGAGCATCTGATTCTCAACAGGTTCCTAATTGGGTGCCCGCCACCGGTAGCGTTCTTCACCTACGCTGAGGAACATGGAGTGTGATCGACTCAGCAGTGAAGTTGATTGAAGGCTCGCCATGTGTCACGACTGCAAGAGACAAATCCCCGTACGTGAATGTGCCACCGCGTCGATGCCGGTTACGGAATCGCTTCCACTTCTTCCACGCAGTCGGTTGCGCCAACATCACCGTATCGACGCAATGGGCCCATCCTGGCGCACGTGCGGTCTTCGCCAACGCGTCCGCGACATCTGCAGGAACACCAGTTCCTGGTTTCTCGGTAGCCAGACTGAGCTCGCGCGAAGTATAGAATTCGTTTAGCTCATCAGCAGAATAGCCGATGATTACGCAATCGAATTCGTTCGAACTCGGTCGGTCGATGATGCGCAGGCGATCGGCTAGATAGGCGCCGAGGAGATCTGCTTCTGAGGCGGCCATGGCCTTGGAACCGACCATACCCCCTCGCCTCTTCGCGTAGTGGCTGAACTCGCCTGGTGTTGTCAAAACGTCCGCCACCATTAGCATATCGGTCAGCGAAACTACCCAAGTTGGTCGACGAACGGAGTCGAGCACGTCCGGTCCACTGAACGCCAAGGGGTCCATGCGCTCGAACGTAACAACGACCGCTGTGCCGCCTGAGACTGCGTCTGGTAGCAGCTTCTCTGCTCGACTAGAAGGTTTGGGCGAGAACTCCCGCCCCTCTTCCTCAAGGATGTAGCTCAATGCTCGATTTGTCTGGTCTAGGGCCTTTCCAAGGATCTCCGCGAGTTTCGTTTCGACTCGACGCGCTTTTCCCTGGCGACCTGCCTCCGTCAGGCTAATTGCTTTGCCTTCGACAACGAGCGGCCACTCTGATAGGACCAATGTGTCAATTTCTCCGACTTCGCCTGAAGGAGATAAATAATGCCGAGACCCACATGCGTTTTCGCCGTACACACTCTGCAACGAGTTCAGGATCAAGCGCTCGTGCGCGTCTTGGCGGTGTTTGTGATACTTTGCCCGATCGTATCCCGGACGCTGTTGCACCGCGAGTCGGTTATGGAGGGCAGCAGACATCGCCCACGGGTCTGGAACCAGGTACCTTCCGTCGTCGAGCTCGACGACTGGATGCGTTCGTGCAAGATTTTTGTCACCAGGTAGACGAAAATCAGGCTGGCAGTGGAGTTTTGTTGCGAAAAAGTCCAGTATGGCTCTGACCTGTTCAACCGCGACGCCCGAATGCGCTGCAACGACGTCCGGCTCCCACAGCGTTGGCGCGTCGAAAGCCTGCCGGAGGGATAGGACCGCAACCTCAGGATCAATGTCTGCGTCGTTGTGTAGGTCCGCCATATTAGAAAGCGCCGAATTCAACGACTCGTTCGCCCAGCGTGAGTGCTTGCGAGTAATCCTAATCACGTCAGCAGGACAGAACCCCAGAGCCTTCAAGTAGTAGTCCCGATGTCGGGCGAAGACCTCGTCATCTACCCGCTGAAGGTGTACGGCATAACCCGGCATCCGATCCGATTGATACTCCATCTTCAACTGTTGCAACAGCAACTCCCGCTCAGGCTCATCACCGTTCGCGTTAGACAGCTCCTTTGTAATCATTCGTGCAGAGTCCGCTTCGAAAATCGCGCTAACTAGCTCGAGCACCTTCTCTGTGATCTCCCGAGGGGTGTCCGCCTCACCAGAGGGATCAATCGACAATACGACCCCCACCAGGTACTCGATCTTTGCAGCCCACGACGAGGTGCGATCCCCGTCAGCCAAACCCTCTCCCACGTCGAGGCTGACCATCGAGGCAGGGACCACCACCGAATTGAGCAGCTGTACCAAGTCTCTTCCAGAAATTATGTTGCGGAGTTCATCAACCAAACTCGGCAATCTTGCAGCATTCGACGTCATTGCGTTCCGAATCTCGACCAGATGCTTCTGGCGATCCGGACCAGGAGGCAAGAACTTATGGACCGTCTCAAAGCCCACAACTGTCGTGCTCTCGACCAACAACTGCTCGTCAGGAGAGCTAGGATCAGGAAAACCTCCGAGCCGAACCATGACCCAACTATAGTGCCGTCCAGCGCGGGTTCGCAGCGTGTCTTCGGGGTAGCCGATAACCCATCAAATGCAGATACTGCCTGCCAAGTCAGATTCCAGCGGTCGTGGGAACTACCTCCGGTCGACGCTGTTGCAATTGCATGGCATCGCTCTAAACGGGCAGTACAGTCGCGCAATAGGCGCCGGGGCTGTGCCAACGTTTAGGAAATGACATGCTGGCATTACTGTTCCTATTGACCAGATACTCGCGGCTTTACACTCAAACTGTCACTGATCCTTGCACCAGTCCCGCAGTCTTTTCTCAAAAGCTCGATAGTTCGCTCTTTGATCAGGGCTGGGAGGGGCCGACCACGCCGGGGTGGTCATCAGCAGACCGTGTGCCTCGTGTATCCAGCGATAAGTCACCGCATGTGGGGCGCTACTCGTACGACTTCCGGGGACTCGTTCATGCAACCAGGTCCGCACCCAGTTGTCGCGAGAGCCATTAAGTTCGCGGACTCGGTCCTCTTCCACCCGCCAGTCCCGTGAGTAATCAAGCTCGCCGGCGATCGAAACAATAGCTGAGTGGAGTTGCCGTGAATCAGTAGACATCCGTTGGTGGACTGTTCGCGCTGTCCTCGGCCCTACATCAGGCGGGACACCGAGTACTTTCGCGGCTATTGCCCAGGTCGCGTTTTTCACCGCGATCCGCACGATCGACAGCGACCCGAAGAGCCTCCCGGTTGTCGACCTCGTCGTGAGTAAAGGAGCAAGATGACGGTCATAAAGGTGCTTAGGCAGTTGCTGTGGCACCGCTCGGACCGACAACTTCTGTCCCGGTGCCGTTGATGACAGCAGACGCGATACCCGCCATCGATCCTGGTCGGCCATACGCAACAGGCTCGCAATGAGTGGATCTGCCGGTGACCGATCAGATAGCCACTTCAACCGTGCTTCTCCGACCTGCGGTACCAACGACACCCATTCGCGCAGATCCTCGGCCGCAGCGTGTACTGTCGCCTTCGACAAATGAGTATCGGCGCAAGCAAGGACGCGAGAACGCAGTGCAGTATCCCGCGGAGGAGCTGCCGCCCAGTGGCGGTCGACAGGAGGCAGACCGGGCCCTGAAGAAATGAGAATCTGTGACAATGACGCCGTCGGCTGTGCAGATGCAAGCTGGAGAAGGACGATAGCCAGCGTCTTCAAGCTCGACAGATACTCTCGGGGTGTCTTTTCTAGTCCGCACACGCTGAGCCGACCACCGGCAAGAGCAGTCCGGATACGACTAGCGAAGCGTAACTGAGCTACCGGTACCGGGCAGCTTTGAGCCGAACTGAGATCACCGCTGCATGGGGTTTTCGTCCCATTCGGGTTCCCACAGACTGCAGGGTTGTCCATGTGGCCTTTGAATATTGTCGAGCGTACCGATCGCGGCATTTTCCGACAGTCGCCACACTGCCAGTTGAGATACAGCTGGTGCTCAAGGCACATAGTCACGAGCGGAAGCCTCCACCACAGTCGCCAGATACCGTCTACGGCCAAACATCGTGGACAATAGGCACTGCCCTTCGGCGGGAACCAGCCCTGTCGTCGGAGACTCTGCAGCGAATTCGCGTCGCCCTCCGTCTTGGTCATTCGATACGGCAGCCGATCGCGGCAGCCTTCCAGCGTCATCGCAGTGATCGTTGTTCTGTTCAAGTTCGTCAGCGTGCTGATGTGATCGGCCAGTGGACCCGGAAGGAATAGAGGAATAATGCCCAGCGAGTCTCGAGGACTCGTTTGGCACAGTCGACTCAACGCAGGACGATCGATGCCATTGGCGCAACCGAGGCGTTCAAGATACCCGTCCAGGCCTTCACCGTCTGCCGGCACCGGCACGATTGGCGCCAACTGTGTCCACATACTCATGCATGCTGCGCTCCACTATCATTAGCTTCGGCATCGGAGACCGCTGTCACAGAGGGGAAGTTTCTCCTGTCCCAGTCGATCAATTCTTCGATTCCCTTCATGTCCACCAGCATGGCGGCAACATAACCGTCGCCGATGTCGCTCATGGCCAGTTTTCTGGCCAAGGGCTGGGCGGCGGTGATCTCATCATCGGTGATCCAGTCATCGAGTGCACGAAGAGCCTCGACCCCACTGACATACGGCGAGCTGTCTAGCGGGATACGTCGTTGCAAACTCTCGTGCCAGCGGCTGTCGACGGTGTTAATGCGGAAGGGCGAATAGTTGAACAGTGAATCGGCAATCTCAAGTGCCGCACCGGCAAGGAGCGGTTCGCCGACGTTGCGGGCCATCACGGACACCATCCTTTTCTGAACATTGGCAACAGTGCACTGATCCAGGATGGTTTTCTTGGTCGTTCCGGTGCGTTGACAGCGTGATATCTGTTCCATCAGGCCCAAGCTGACGCTCTGTCGTGCCGTTTCTTTCCTCACATCACTTTCCCTTTCAGAAGCCAACAGGCTCTCTTGGACGTCTTCCTCCACGAGTCCAAGTTCATCGAGCAAGTCGGGCAATTGATACACCTCGAGAGCATTCCTCCCTTGTGCCCGTAGCCGTGTCCAATCGAGTGATTCAAGGCGCCATTTCGCGGCAATGTCTGATGGTTCATGCTGTCGGGACAGGACGTCCCAGACTAATGGAAGGGCCGCCGCCAGCTTCGCATGAGTCATCGACGGGCCGGCTAGGTGAGCGATTGCGGGGTCTTCTTGGCGCTTGCTGAATGCGTACAGTTCTCGGGCTTCTGGCCCAGATGCGACGCGCCAGACGGAGTGCGTGAGTTCAGCCAACAAGTTCCGGCACTCTGAGATGGTATTGTGCCGAGGATCGTTGGCTTCATCAGCGGCCTCGTAACGAAGTTTGTCGATCACACTTGTCTGGACTTCGAGCGCATGCGCAGAGACTGTGAATATGTCTTCCGTGGGAGATGACAGCAGGCTGCCACACGTCGGGCAGGCAAAAACGAGATTGATGTCGAATTCGGGTCGGTGAATCCGGCACAGCGGACAGGTCAACCTATCCCATGTCGGCCACAATTCCTTACTATTCCGCGGCCGTCCGCCCGACTCAGTGACAAAGAAGGTACCCGCGGTCCTCGCCTGAAGTTCGGATGACGACAGGCCCAGAAGTGATGACAGTCTCTTCAGCGTCTGTGCCGATGGCGTAACCCATTGCGTCGGGGATGCCGTCGGCAGCAATGTGCGGATTGTGCACTGGTTAAGCTCAGCTGTTGCCGCGACGATCCCGTAGAGAGACTCGCCATCACGTGGGACCGAGACGATCGGCAGTCGCTCATCCCACATTGCGTTTGGTCTTTCGAGGTCTCCGTTTGCCTGTCGTTCCACTCCCGAGTTCGTGATCGTGTGCTCGGGCACTGAGACGAACCATTTTCAAATCATCGTTGACGATCGTGTCACGGCCCTCTCGTATCGCCCGACTCGTGGCTTGGGACAGACACTTCGCGAGATCACCGACATACCCTTGAGTCCGCTCATACAAGTAGCGGGCTGACGATTGGGACAGATCACCGGTCCCCATACCAGGCAGAAACCTCTCAATCTTGTCCTCCCAGACTTTGAGGAGTCGTTGCCACAAGGCCCGCTCCTGGTCAGACCCGATGCTGTAGACGTCGAGTTGATGGAGGCTGAGTCGCCCCCGAACTTGCGGATCATCCAAGAGGTCAGAATCCCCCGTCCACGCGCCGACGAGGATCATCATTCCGCCGACCTCGCCCAATTCCGTAGCAATCGCTTTGATCGCATCCAAAGTGGCCTGACCCTGCTTCAAATGTGTCCGCAACATATGAGCATCATCGAGGATCACCAGCTTCACCCCGTGGATGGAGAATGCCTTCGACGTATTAATCGCCAACTGGCTGCGTGTCCACGAGGCACCATGTCCCATGAACGTCAAGATCTGGGCATAGAGGTCTTTGCTCGAGGTATCACTTTGAAGATTGACATAGATGATCGGGATCCGGTCAGCTTCGACATCAGCATGTCCAGGTGGGTTCCACCGGGGCCGCTCGTCCGCAAAGTCTGCCATCCAGTCCCTGTAGAGCTCACGAGCGACGGCCTTGACTGTCGTGCTCTTGCCCGCAGTGAAGGGTGCCGTCACCGCAGTGATAGTACGAGCACCGAATGGTTCGAGTTCAACCGTTGCCACCTCGTCACGAAGTCCCTCTTTGAGCCTCTCGTGCAGAGGCGACTCAGCAGGACAACGCACGAGGAATTGCTCGACTTCCCGGGCATGACGTTGACGCTGTTCGCCTCGAACCTGCACAACGTTCGTCTGCCTGCCCAATGCTGGGGGATCAGGGCTGGGTGCGCGGCAAAACGCGTGCCAGTCACTGGCATCCATCACGTCTCCGATTCGTCGTAATCTGGCCACACATCATCGAAGTAGCTACTGAGATCATCACCCGCACTCGTATCCTCCGAAGTAGTTCTATCCTGGAAGAGCTTCACCGGTTCAGTGCTATCCATCAGTCCCTGCGCCTCGGCATGGTCGAACTTCGACCGCGCCGTTCGCATCCGTGCCGCAATCAAAGAACTCTCCGACCAGTCCGACATCTCAGGGTTACGCCGGAGACGCTCAAGGTCGCCGACATCGTTGAGTTGATCGAGGATTTCCTTCTGCGCCGACCCCGAATTAAGTGCACGGTTGCCGCCACGCTGACGGACCCGCTTCGATGCTTCCGCCAGCATTGCATCGGTCATTGGCGCCTCGAGCTGATAGGCCTTGCGCCAGGGCACCTCAATAATGCGGTCACTGTCGGGGTGCCGAAACCACACCCGGGACACATCATGCGGATCCCTAAAGAACGGTGTCGCTCGATCACCGTCACGGAAGAACCCTTTAGGGACATTGCGGAACTCGTCGAGTCCACGGCAATCGTAGGTCAGATTATTGAACTCAACCCCGGCATGACCGATCGTTCCCCACACAACGGGCAAGAGGTCGTAGATCAGATCGGGCCGTTGCAAAACGTGCAATCGACCAGTCGCGGCCAACATCGCGTCAAAACTCTCCAATGGCGTCATCCGTAGCTGAGCGTCCTGGGCAGATACTTCTCGATCAACGAGTGTGAGTCCTTGATGCCACGATCGGTGATAGTCAACCGCGATGAACTCTTTCAGGTGCAGTTCGAGCTCACGAGCTGTCAAAAGCGGCCCATCGCCAAGGAAGACAGGTTCATCATCAACGACTCGCAACTTGCCAACATCGCTACCTCGTTGCGCGACGTTCCGTCCCTTATGCCCGTGCACCTGTTGCAAACAGCGTTGAAGAGTCTCATGCCACCGTTCAACGAAAGCATTATCAGTCGGCTTCTTACCTCTCGAAAGTAAAAGATTGATTTGGAAGCGCTCGCACAGGTTCCTGAAGTGGGCACTGGTGAAGATGCTGCCGTGATCGGCGCGGATGGACTCTGGCAATACGGCCGGTATCTCGTGATCGCCGATTAACGGTGCCCCGGCCCGTGAGATTGACTCGGCTTCCGAGACAGCATCCGGCAGTAGCCCTACCGCCTCCGGTACTCCGGCCCATCGCCAATCGTGGACTTCGTCCGGTTCAATGGCGATCGCGAATGGGCGAAGT
Source organism: Brevibacterium sp. OS20 (assembly GCF_056837565.1). Lineage (NCBI taxonomy): Bacteria > Bacillati > Actinomycetota > Actinomycetes > Micrococcales > Brevibacteriaceae > Brevibacterium > Brevibacterium sp. OS20. The sequence continues at coordinate 4,045,475 of NZ_CM166367.1, forward strand.
ACGTCATACAAGATGAGTCCGGCTGTATGGGAGTCTGCGCTCCGTGGTACCACTCGAATTCCAAGAACCACTCTGCTGGCGACATCAAGTGCTGTGATGATCTCAACTGATATGACTTTTTGGCTCCATTGATCCCACACAAGGTTATCGGCCCGTGTGACATCAATAGCCACTACTTGTCCCGGTCTTAACGCCGGAAACGATGTCAGAGATGAAGATCCTCTGAGATGATTCGTCCGTTGTGATCGCGTTGTGCGCCCTGCCTTCTTCTTCGAGTGGCTCAAGTAGGAGCGCAGGGTCTTTTCTGGGACTGCAATGTCCGTCAGCCCCTCGCTGCGAAGCGCAAGAATCGTCCGGCGGTACAGTTCGTCGATGTTCAAGTCGGACGTGCTTCCATCTAACCGTGAAACCTGCTGGTCAGCGTGCCGTCGGACTTCTGGCTCGAGAGACTCGTAGAGTGAATACTGTCGATTGCGGCGTCCATCGATCAGTGCAAATACGCCACCGTTAACGCTCCTGGTGTACGCGTCACACCAATTGCGCAATGTGTTGGGAGAGTACGGGCCGAGGCGTTTTGAGCGGGTCCGAAAATTCTCCGCTTCTCGGTGGCGTGCTCGGTCTAGGGAGTATACCTGTTCGAGGCGTTTCGACATCTGTGCCAATCGGAATCTCAACGAGTGCTGATCTTTCGGGTCGAAGGGCCAGAATGGTTCACCATCACGGGCTAAAGCAGCATGTCCGCGGGCATAGCCGGTGAGAATTTCAAGTACCACTTCTTGCCGATCAAGTGCTTGCTCCTTAGCGTCAGTACCAAGGCCCTCCCAAGCTGCGGTGACTGAATAGCTGACGGCTTCGACTCGACCTTCAAAAATTTCGCGGGCCGATTCCACCTCTCGCCAATCGATCTCTTCAATGCCACCGTCGATTCCACGTGTCACAAATGACGTCGGGGTCAGTCCAACGACAATGCGAGGACCCTTATCGGTGAGTATCAGCGCACCCTCATACAATTCCGTACGGGTACTCACTTCGGGGCTCCGTTCCAGCGGATCTGCGTATTCTTCGACCAAGGACAATTGAAATCGATGGATACGTCTCCTGCCCAGATCAGGTGCCACATCGCAGCAGTCATGTGTCCGTCCTGGTCGTCAGAATCCAACACATCACCGATAGCCGCACCGCCGATCAGAAGCTGTGCCAGCGCAGTCCGCGCTCCTTCAATCCATTCGGGCGCTCGGCGATAACCAGAAACCCAACGCAGATTCTGCGACTCAGAATGCGTTAACCCGTCGAATACTCTGTAGCTCCAGCCGACTACATTGCAGGCTCGCTCCGACAGAGCGGCTCGAGACAAAAACTCTGCGTCCTGACGACTCACTGGACGAGCGTCCCAAACTGTGACTTTGCCGTCGAGGTCTCGCTCCAGAAGATCAGGTACGTGCCGCGTCCCTTCGCTCGAAGTGATTCGACACGGTTGCGGGACTAAGCACTCCACGTCTGATCGGCGGTCCAGCCACAAAACCAACTCAAACTCCAGCCCAGACTCAAGGGGTAAGACCCGCTTCATTGTTGCTGAGTAAGCATGGACCGGTACATGGCGCGAGTATTCCGTAGACGTGGGGCTCCGTACTGATTCGAGGCGAGAAATGTCGGGACCACCATTAGCCCACAGCCAATTGCAAAGGGCGCCACCGACTTTGAACGTCCACTGTGGGTCTGTGGTCATGAGAATGATCGATCTCGTAAACGCACTGAACACCCCACTTGCCATCAATGATCTAGCACACGCTCCGGGGGAAGAGTGACCTTTCTCACTAGTCGAACACATTGGCCCGAGCTAGGTCAATACTTGACACACCGTCTTCCGTCAAGCAAAAAACGCAGTTTTGGCGTAACCAATGTATCGAAGCATTTGTACAAAGTAGAAGGCATCTCTACACCCCGTTCGTCACTGCGGCATGTTGACGAATCGGGACTTCGCGCCCTGGAACGCCACGGGGATGTCCATCGTCGGACCGGCACGGTGCTTGGCGACGATGATGTCGGCCTCACCGGCGCGTTCGTGTTCCTTGTCGTACATGTCCTCACGGTGGATGAGGAGGACCATATCCGCGTCCTGCTCGATCGAACCGGACTCACGCAGATCCGAGATCATCGGCCGCTTGTCCGTGCGCTGCTCGCTGCCTCGGTTGAGCTGAGACAGTGCGATGACCGGCACCTCGAGCTCCTTGGCCAGCAGCTTGAGCGAACGGGAGAACTCCGAGACCTCCTGCTGACGGGACTCGACGCGCTTGCCCGAGGACATCAGCTGCAGGTAGTCGACGCAGACCATCTGCAGATTGTGCTGCTGCTTGAGCCGGCGGCACTTCGCGCGGATCTCGGTCAGCGCCATGTTCGGCGAATCGTCGACGAACAGCGGCGCATTGTTGATCCGGGCCTCGGTCGCGGCCAGCGTCGTCCAGTCGTGCGGACTGAGCTCGCCGCGGCGCAGGTTCTGCAGCGGAATCTCCGACTCGGCCGAGAGCAGACGCATGACGAGTTCGTTCTTGCCCATCTCGAGCGAGAAGAACACAGCGGCCGCATCATTGTGGATCGCAGCCGAACGGATGAAGTCGAGCGCCAGAGTCGACTTGCCGACACCGGGACGCGCGGCGATGACGATCATCGTGCCCGGATGCAGACCGTTGGTGAGGTTGTCGAACTCGGTGAAACCGGTGGGCACACCCGCGGTCTGCCCATCGGTGTTGCCGTTGCGTTCGATCTCCTGGGCCACCTCGCCGAGGATGTCGGAGAGGATGACGTAATCCTCTGTCGTATGGCGTTCGGTGACCTTGTAGATCTCCGCCTGAGCGGAGTTCACGACGTCATCGGTATCGCCTTCGGCGTCGTAGCCCATCTGCACGATGCGGGTGCCGGCCTCGACGAGGCGGCGCAGCACGGCCTGTTCGCTGACGATCGCGGCATAGTAGCCGGCGTTGGCGGCGGTCGGGACCGACGAGATGAGGGTGTGCAGGTAGGCGGCACCGCCGACGCGGGCGAGGTCGCCGGTCTTCGTCAGATAGTTCGCCACCGTCACCGAGTCCGCGGGCTCGCCCCGGGAGTAGAGGTCGAGGACCGCCTCGTAGATGGTTTCGTGAGCGGGCTTGTAGAAGTCGTCGCCCTTCATCGTCTCGACGCAGTCGGCGATGGCGTCCTTCGACAGAAGCATCGCACCGAGCACGCTCTGCTCGGCTTCGACGTCCTGCGGAGGGGTCCTCAGACCGTCATAGCCCTGGTCGTTGCTCACTTCAGTTCCTCTTCCTACACAGCCGCGTCGACACGCACCCGCAGATGGTGCGCTCCAACTGTACCCGGAGACCCGAGGAGGGTCCCACCGGCCCGACCACTTCTGCCGAACCGGTGCCGACCATCCTAGGACGAGGCACTGACGCAGAAACTTCAGTCCCGCGCCCTCCCGGCTGTGGCCACGGAGTGCAGAATCGGCTTCGTCAGCTGCAGCCCACCACGGATGATGCCGATGCCGACGACCACTGTGAGCAGGATCGTGAGGAAGGTGACCGGCTTGAACACGAGCGCGGCTCCGGCCAGGGGCAGGACGAGCAGCAGCCCGAGCCCTCCGGCCAGCAGGGACACCCAGATCGCTGGGGCCATGACGGCCCGCACCAGCGCTCGGTGCAGCAGCTGAGGATCGGCGCCCGCGGCATAGAGGTCGGAGAAGGTGTCGGCACGGTCATAGATGTCGGCGACCTGGTTGATCACCGCGGACACGGCGATGAGCACGATCGCGATGCCCATGACGAGCAGCACCCCGGTGAACAGGTCGTGGAAGAGGTTGATATCGGAGGTGCCCATCGTTGCCGGGTCGTCCTCGGCGGCGTCGAGGCCGAGCTGCATCAGCGCCACTCCCGCCCCGCAGACGGCCGCGGTGAATGAGGCCATCGCGAGTCCGGACACGCGTCGCCAGAACCGTTTGGGTTCGTCGGAGACCAGGCGAGCCGCGATGAGGCGCTCCGGGGTGTCGGCCCGCCGACCGGACAGGTGAGCGAACCAGCGGACGAGGAGCCCGCCGAGGAGGTCGACGACGACCAGCCCGAGAGCGAAGAATCCGACCACCGCGCCGAGCACGATCCCCACGCCGAGACCGCCACTCTGGGTGAGCGCGTACACGACCGGCAGCAGGCAGATCACGAGCACCGTGACGATGATCTTGGCCACGGGGAGCTTCCGCTCCAGACTCTTCGTCCGCACGCCCAACGGAGAGACCGCGACCTTGCGCAGACCCAGCAGAGCCGATCCCGCGCAGACCAGGGCCAGGAAGACGACAACGACGAGGATGAGCCACGCGGGCATGAGCATGTTCGCGTACCCGATGGGCTCGCCCATGAAGTGGATGAAGCTGACCGGCAGCGCCAGTCCGAGATACCCGAGCACCCCGAGGATGATGCCGGCCAGGGCCGGGATCAGCGGTTCGGCCACGGCGAGCGCCGTGATCTGGGAGCGTCGGGCCCCGAGCAGCGACATCGTCGACAGCCTTTCGTCCTGCCGGCGTGCCGACAGGGTCGCCGAGGCCGATGCCAGGGTGGAGGCGGGGATGATCAGCAGAGCCGTAGCCAGGGCTGCGAGGGTCTTATACATGATGTCGAGGCCCTCGTCCGCGGGATCGGGGCTCGGTGGGATCTGGAAGAACATCCAGGTCCCGGCCGCCACGGTGAGGAACAGCGTGGCACACGCGAAGAACGCGGCGGCCACGAGCACAGAGCTCGCCGAGGTCAGCGATCTCCGCCCGAGGACGAGGGGAACTGCTGCGAAGGACGTGGACATCGGGTCTCCTCTCAGGCCACGGTCGCCTCGGCGGTGGCCCGGTTCTCGGGTGCCGCCTCGGCGAGGGTGCGGTTGTGGGGATCGATCTCGGTGACCCGGCGGACGAGCGGGCGGGTGACCTGCAGCCCCAGCCACACCATCGCAACCCCGGCCACGAGGACGGCGGCGACGGTTCCGATGGTGAACGGATCGCCGAGGTCGCTCACCGAAGCCATGAGCCAGGCGAGGATTCCGCCGAGGAACAGGGAGACGACGGTGACCAGCAGGATCGGCGACATCACGGCGTTGACGGTCACCCGGTGCATCATCTGCTGGGTCATTCCGGCGGCGTGGAGCTCGCGATAGGTCGTGGCCCGGTCCAGGATGTCTGCGGCCTGGTTGATCGTGGCCGAGACGATGACGAGGACGAAGGCGATGACCAGGGTGAGGATGAGGCCGGTGAAGATATCGTCGCCGAGGTGGACGTACGGACCCATGACCGCGCGGTCCTCGGCGGAGAAGTCCTCCTGACCGCTGCGCATCATCGCTGTTCCCGCCCCGCCGACGACGGCGATGAAGGTGATCATCGCCAGCCCGGCGACCCGGCGCCAGTACTGTCCGGGAGCGTCGGCGATCATTCCCGCCGCCATCACCGAGGCGGGACCGCGGGCGATTCTGCCGGCGATGCCGGCGTGGACGCGGATGCACAGGACGCCGAGGACGCTGATGAGCAGGAGGGTGATGCCGATCGTGGCGATGCTGTACATGATCGTCACCGCCATCGGCAGCTCCATCTGGGTGGAGACATAGGTCGCGATGGCCACGATGAGGATGAGCACGATGGCCGTGATGATGCGGGCCAGGGGGAATCTCCGGGGCAGCGACCGGGTGCGCACGCCCAGCGGGGAGACCTGGATCTTGCGCAGGCCGATGAGCGAGGCGATCAGGCAGACCGCCAGGAGGCCCACGATGACCGCGGCGAGCAGCCAGACCGGCATGAGCAGTGCCTGGTAGCCCAAAGGTTCGCCGACGAACGTGATGAAACTCAGCGGCCAGGCGACCAGCAGATAGCCGCCGATTCCGGCAAGGATGCCCAGCGAGGCGGGGATGAAGGGTTCGGCGACGGCGATGAGGCGGATCGTGCCGCGTTGCGCCCCGAGCAGGGACAGGGTCGAGAGTCGTTCGTCCTGACGGCGGGCGCTCAATTTCGCCGAGGCGACCCCGAGGCTCGTCGCGGGCACGATGAGGAAGACCGTGGCGAGGACGGCGAGGAGCTGGTACAGCTCGGCCACCTCGGCGTATCCGGAGACCTCGGGGCGATCGATGAATGCCCAGGCGCCGGCGGCCACGGTGAGGAAGATCGTCGCGCAGGAGAAGAAGGCGATCCCGACGAGGCGCGACGTGGTCGAAGTCAGGGACTGTTTGGACAGGAGGAGGGGAAGGATGTTCATCACTGGGCGGCTTCCTGCATTGCCGAATCGGCGACGATGCGACCGTCGGCGAGTCGGACGACACGGGAGCAGCGGGCGGCGACGTTCTCATCGTGGGTGACGACGACGAGAGTGGATCCGCGGCCGACGGTGGAGCCCAACAGCTCGGTGAGAACCTCGTTCGAGGTTCGGGAATCGAGGGCTCCGGTCGGTTCGTCGGCGAAGGTGACGACGGGCTGGGTGACCTGGGCGCGGGCGATCGCCACTCTCTGCGCCTGACCTCCGGAGAGCTGTCCGATCCGCTTGTGTCCGTGCTCGCTCAGACCGAGACGGTCGAGCCAGGCCCGGGCGTGCTGGGTGGCGTCCGAGCGGTTCATGCCTGCGAGCATGGCGGCGAGCGCAACATTGTCGACGGCGGTGAGTTCGGGCAGGAGCAGTCCCTGCTGGAAGACGAAGCCGAAGACCTCGCGGCGCAGAGCGGTGCGGCCGGATTCCTTGAGGGAGGTGATCTCGGCGGCGGCGCTGCGGTCGGTCGGCGAGAGTCGGATGCGGCCGCTGTCGGGACTGATGATGCCGGCCAGGCAGTGCAGGAGGGTGGTCTTACCGGAGCCGGAGGGTCCCATGATGGCCAGGGATTCGCCGAGGCCGATCGTGAGGTCGACTCCGGCGAGAGCATACGTCTGGTTGAAGTGCTTGGTGACGTTTCCGGCGGTGATGATGGCGGGGTGCTGGTGGACGGGCTGCTGCGCTGCGGCAGGATGCTGTGAAGAAGTCATGTCTCCATGTTTTCGCCCAACGGGCCTTGGCACTATGCAGTCAGCCTGTCAGCCGGTGCGGGATTTCCCAACCTCCGTTGACGGAAACCCCTGCGCGGTGGTCCGTGCCGGCTCCGGCGATGGATTCGGTCACCGCAGGGGTGACCGCCTCATTTCTTGAGGAACAGACGGATGACGGCACGCAGGGCGATCATCGTTCCGGCAAAGACGAAGAGAGCACCCAGCCCCTGGTACATCGTCAGGTCCGTCGAGATCTTGAGTCCGCCGTCCATTCCGAACAGGAGGATCGCGGCGATCACTGCCGTGCAGGCGAGGAGCACCGCCGTGAACTCGCTGAGCACTCCGCGCAGCCAGGAGCGTTCGGCGTCGGAGGTGAACAGCTGCGGTCGCACACTGAATCGGCCTGCAGCCATCTCCCTGCTCACCTGCTCGACACGTCCGGGCAGGCGTCGGGCGGTGAGCGCGGCAACGCCGGCGGCGCCGACGGATTTCGCGCTCATCCTCTCAGGTGAGATCACCGCCGCGGTGATCGCGGGCAGCTCCCGGCGGACAATGCTCAGCAGGGTCTGCTGCGGGTCGAGGCCGGTGACGGACTCCTCGATCGATGCCAGGGTGCGCAGCGCCGCTGCCAGGTCCCCGGGGACTCCGATTCCGTGGTCGCCGAGGACGGCGAGAAGCTGCCGGAACATCGCGCTGTCGATGCGTCCGTGTACACGCAGCACGGTGATGATGCGGCCGATGTCGCGCCGGAGCAGGTCGACGTCGACGTTCTCCTGTGCGTCGAAGGCCAGCAGGATCGCATCGGCGGCGGTCGCCGCATCGTCGACGACGACGGCGTGGAGGATGAGGGCCAAAGCGTTGCGGGATTCGTCGTCGAGGATGCCGATCGACCCGAAGTCGAGGAAGACGAGGTCGCCATCCTCGGTGATCATGATGTTTCCCGGGTGCAGGTCGGCGTGGAAGATCCCCGTCACGAGGATGGACCGGATGGTCGACAGGCACAGACTCCGAGCCGCAGCGCTCCGCTCCCTGTCGCCGAGGCGGGGGTATCCCTCGAGTGCCGCCTGTCCGAGGGTGCGCCCGGGAATGAAGTCGGTGACGAGGATCGACGCGCCGGAGAGCTCGTGTTGGACTGCGGGGACTCTCACCCCTTCTCGAGAGCCGAGGGAAGCGGCGGCCATGTCGAGGTTGCGGGCTTCGACCCGGTAGTCGAGCTCCTCGTCGAGGGATTCGACGAATCCGTGCGCCAACTCGCCGAGTCCTATCGCGCGGGCCCATTCGTAGCGTTTGAGCAGATGAGTCGACAGCCTGAGGAGGATGTCGCTGTCAACGCTCACCGCGGCCACGGCACGCGGCCTCCTGACCTTGATGGCCACCTCGGTGCCGGTTTCGAGCACCGCGCGGTGGACCTGTGCCAACGACGCGGCGGCCAGCGGAGTGGGGTCGACGGAGGCGAACGCTTCTTCCCAGTCGGCTCCGAGCTCAGCGGCGATGACGCCTTTGACTTGCGCGAAGGGCAGCCGTTCGGCATCGGCCTGCAGGGTTCCCAGTGCGGAGGTCAGTGTCGGCGGGAGGATGTCGGTGCGGGTGGAGAGGAACTGGCCGAGTTTGACGAAGGTCGTACCTGCCGAATTGAGGAAGACGACGAGCGAGGCGGCGAACCTGGTGTCATCGGGTTTGAGTCCCGAGGTCAACGACCGATGCAGGCCCGAGCTCATCGCTGCTCGGATGACGGTGAATATCCGGCCGGTCCGTCGGGTCCAGCCGCGAATCCCGATCACTGCGCCGCGGGCGCCGGGCAGCGTTCCGGTGGGCATGATGACTTCGAGGACGAACAGGACGATCGTGCTCAGTGCGAGGATCGCCAGACACATGAAACCGGCGAAGATCAGCAGCTGGACCTGGTCGAGGCTCGCATAGGAGACCTCGGGAGAGAAGATGCCGTTGAGTCGGGCCACGTGCGTGATGAAGGCGCCGCCGGATGAGAAGACGAGCATTCCGACGAGGATCGATCTGAGCAGTCCGACGTCGGGGCCGAGGAGTCGGCGCGAGAGCAGACCCAAGACGGAGCCCAGGATGACGATGGAGAGCAGCGCTGCAACTGTGAGCATCGGATCCTTTCCGGTTCTGCTCGGTCATTTCAGAGTACAGCCCGCGCGTAATCCTTGACAGAGTTTCGACACAACTTCCGCTGCGATTGTCCCCTTCACCCAGGGGCTTGGGACCGAAAGCGCTGAACCCTCAGTGGCTGAGGGCGCTTCAGCGCCTCACCCTGGCGGTCTCACCCCGGCAGGAGCACGATGACGGTGTGGATCACGAGGCCGACCAGCGCGCCGATGACGGTGCCGTTGATGCGGATGTACTGGAGGTCGCGGCCGACGTAGAGCTCGATGCGCTCGGCGGCTTCCTTCGCATCCCAGCGTTCGATGGTGTCGGAGATGACGCTGGCGATCTCAGGGCCGAAGCTTTCGGCCAGATCACCGGCGGTGGTGGCGATCCGGTCATCGATGCGGCGGGAGAATTCCGAGTCCGCCTGCAGCCGTTCGGCGAACTCGCCGATGAGCTGCCAGATGCGGGCTCGGACTTCGCCGCCTTCGTCGATGATGGCCTCGCGCAGCAGCTGTTTGAGCGAACCCCAGATCTCGAGGACGGAGTCGACGACGCCCTCCTGGCTGAGCAGGTCGTTGAAGATCTCTTCGGCCCGCTGGGACAGGGATGAGTCGGATTCGAGGTCGTCGGAGAGGTCGACGAGCCACGCATCCAGCGCCTGTCGGGCCTTGTGGTATTCGTTGTCGCGGACGTCGGCGACCCAGCCGAGCACTTCGCGCTGCAGGCGGTTGGCCAGCTGTTCGTTGACGAAATCGGGGACCCAGGACGGTGCCCGATTGTGGACGATCTCATCGATGACCTGCGGATTGTCACCCAGCCAGCTGTAGGCCTCCGCGACGATGAGGTCGACGAGTCTGTGGTGAGCCCCGTCGAGCACGATTTGACGCAGCAGCTGAGCGAGCACCGGTGTCTTCCTGGTGGCCACGAGCCGAGGAATGATGACGTTCCTGGTCAGCGCCTTGATGGAGTCGTCATCGATGCGCGCGAGCACATATTCGAGGCCCCCTGCGGCACGGTCGACGACGATATCTCGGTTGGCGGGTTTCGCCAGCCATTTTCCGGCACGATGGGAGATCTCGGCGGATCGGATCTTCGTCGACACCGCCTCGGCGTGGAGGAAGTTCGCGGCGACGAAGGCCGACAGACTCGCTCCGAGTGTGTCCTTCTTGCGCGGGATGATCGCGGTGTGCGGAATCGGCAGCCCGAGAGGGTGGCGGAACAGCGCGGTGACGGCGAACCAGTCGGCGATGGCGCCGATCATCGCGGCCTCCGAGGCGCGGGAGACGAACCCCCAGACGCCGGTGTTGTCGGTGAAGAGGTGGGTGGAGAGGAAGATGAGCGTGGCGAGGATGAGCAGCGAGAGCGCGAGCGTGCGCATCTTCTTCAGTCCGCGAGCGCGCTCTTGATCCTCCGGCGTGAGCTCGGCCGGCCCGCCGTTTCCGCTGCCGGCACCGAAGCGCGGTACGGATGGTGTCTTCTCGATCGACATCGTTACCCCCCTGCTCCACGACTTTAGCGAAACCCTGCCCCTCCACACGCATCCGCAGGCGGGTTCGCACCTGGGAATTCCGCGGAGAGCCCCGCCGCTCGGGCCGCCCCATCGCTCGCAAGCATCCCTCACCGTTACTCTTACTTCGCCGCGTTGCTCGCTATCCACCCCTTCCCTCTCATAACTCCCCGGTGCGCCGGGTGGAGATGCCACGATTCATGAGGGATGAGCCTTCGTGACAGTCGCCGAGGCGGCCCTGCCCGACCGTGGAACGTTAGGCTACGTGGATGGAGTACTTCGAGAATCGTGAACGTGCAGAATCCTTCGGCGAGGTCGCCCGGGACTACGATGAATTCCGACCGAAGTACCCGTCCGCCCTCGTCACAGCGATCATGCAAGCAGCCGCAGTCGGCACCGGCTCTCGCACGGATGCCTCACTGCCGTCCACCGGCGATCGAACCTCGGGTGCTCCGCGCATCCTCGACGTCGGTTCCGGTACCGGCATTCTCGCGTCCCAGCTCAGGTCAGCAGGCGCTGAGATACTGGCTGTCGAACCGGATGACGAGATGGCCGCAATCGCTCAAGCCAAAGGCCTCGATGTGGAAGTCTCGGCGTTCGAGAACTGGGACCCACAGGGCCGGACCTTCGACCTCGTCAGCTTCGGTCAGTCCTTCCACTGGGTCGACCCGGCGGTGGCTCTGCCGACGATTCGCACGGTGCTCCGCCCCGGTGGAATCCTGGCTCTGGCCTGGAACGATATCGAACCCATCAGTGAGCTGAAGACCCGGCTCGATGCGGTCATCGCTCGCTTTCATGCCGACGGCAGGACCGCGAGTCTCGGTTCGAGAGCGAGCCGGGGCACCGAAGCGAGCCAAGAGGCGAGGGCGGGCAGCAGTACAGCTGAGTCCACGCGGGAGCTCGAACCCGTCGAACATCCGGCGCTCACAAAACTGCAGGATGCCGGTTTCACCCCGAATGAGACCACGTTCGTCGAAGACCTCCATTATTCGAGGCACGACTGGCTGTCGATGGTCTTCACCTACTCGGCTCAGCTGACGATGGACCCGGTGAAGAGAGCGGTCATGCGCGAAGAGATGTCCGCCGAAATCCCCGACGACGGGCTCGATGCGCGGAACGAGGCACTTCTCGTCCTCGCTGGGGCCTGAATATGGGACGCTCATAGTTCAAAAGCTGCGCGCTCAATGCTGAGCAGTGCCCACCCACTGGGCCGGTCCCACACGGCACGCGTCCGCCCCGTAGAGTGAAGTCGTCTGGTCACCGCTGTCCTGCCCGGGGCCGCGCCCTCGCTGACACCGCCACCACCCGGTGGAGACGTGCACTCATCCCTTTGGGACCACCGCGGCCCTCCCGCAGATGCAGCGATCTGACCGAACCGAGACAACCCGCATCCGAGAGTCAGGAGCAGTCGTGTCAGCGACACCCGCCGAGGCCACCATCACCGAGATCACGAATCTCATCACCTTCGATACGACGAGCCGGGACACGAACCTCCCGCTCATCGACCACGTCGAAGCCCGCCTCCAGGCCGCCGGCATCGAATCACGCCGGATCCCGAACCCGGAGGGCACGAAGGCGAACCTGCTCGCAACCATCCCCGCAGCCGACGGAACGACTACAGGAGGCATCGTCCTGTCCGGGCACACCGACGTCGTCCCCGTCGACGGCCAGGACTGGTCCTCAGACCCGTTCAGCCCCGAGATCCGCGACGGAAAGTTCTATGCCCGCGGCAGCGCCGACATGAAGTCATTCATCGGCGTCATCCTCTCCCGCCTCGAAGCGCTCAAGTCCGCGAAACTCAGCGAACCCATCCACCTCGCTTTCTCCTATGACGAAGAGATCGGCTGCGTGGGCGCCATCTCCCTCGTCGAGGCCATCACCGAGGAGGGCCTGACGCCCCGCGGCTGCATCGTCGGCGAACCCTCGAGCATGCGGGCCATCCGCGGCCACAAATCGATGAACGTCTTCCGCGTCGACTTCCATGGCGTCGCCGCTCACTCCTCGCTCACCCCCGAAGGCGTCAATGCCATCGCCTATGCCTCCGAATTCGTCGCCTTCGTCCACGCCGTCGCAGCCGAGTTCCGCACCGAAGGGCCCTTCGACGAGGCCTATGTCGTGCCCTTCACCTCGGTCACAGCGAACACGTTCACCGGCGGCATCGCCGTCAACACCATCCCCGCCGAGGCGACCGTCCAGTTCGAGTTCCGATCGCTCGGTTTCGTGGACCGCGAGGCCCTCGTCGAACGCTTCCGCGCCGAAGCCGAACGCCTCGGTCGAGCCATGGCGGCCGAGAACGAGACCGCCGGTGTCGACTTCACGATCGAAGCCGAAGCTCCCGGCTGCGAGACTCCGGCCGATGCAGACATCGTCTCGCTCGCCGCGAGCTGGGGCGCCATCGCCACCGATGACAAGGTCACCTACGGCACCGAGGCGGGTCTGTTCTCCGAAGCCGGCATCCCGACCGTCGTCTGCGGTCCCGGAGACATCGCCCAGGCTCACGCACCCGACGAGTTCATCGAACTCGACCAGATCGCCGCCTGCGAGTCGTTCATCGACGCCCTCATCTCCGACCTCTCCGAGAGCTGAGCCGATCGGGTTGCGCACTACCTGAAACATCCACGCCGCCGCCTGCGCTCCCTACTTGTTCGGGCACGAGCATCCCCACTGCAAGCGGCACAACCTGCTATTGCAGGAGCGTCCCTCACCAGGAGCCGCATAACGCACCGGTCGAACGGGAGGTTATGCGGTTGCCGCGGTGAGGCACAAGCAGCACGTCACAATGCCGGGACCGCGTACGCTCGCGTCGAACACGACCACTGCTGCGTCCGCTCCGACTGCGACAACTGACCCTGCCGACCCGCCGATTCTAGACCTTCCTGCGTCCTCTGCACCCCAAAAGTAGATGTACACTGAATCAGCCGACCTTAGGTTAGGCTAAATTCGTTCATCCCCTTTCGAGACGGCCCGAACACCCGCCTCGACGAACTGACGAGAGTGAGTCAGATGTTCGTCGCGAACCTCCTCATCGCCCTGCGCGAAGGTCTCGAGGCCACCTTGGTCATCGGCATCCTCGTGGGCTACCTGGTCAAGACCGGTCGCCGAGACGTCTTGCCCAAACTCTGGCTCGGCGTCGGTCTCGCCGCGCTCATTCCCTTCGGCATCGGCGCCCTGCTGACCTGGGGGCCGAAGACCCTGACCTATCAGGCGCAGGAGATCATCGGCGGCGTGCTCTCCATCATCACCGTGGCCCTGGTGACCGGAATGATCTTCTGGATGGGCAAGCACGCACGCGCACTCAAAGGTGAACTCGAATCGTCGATGGCCGCCTCGTTGGACAAGCGCTCGTCCGGCTGGGGTCTGGTCTGGCTCGCCGTGCTCGCCGTCGGCAGGGAAGGCGCCGAATCCGCGCTGTTCATCTGGGCCACGGTCCGCTCCTCGGTGGAGAACAACGTCATCGCCACCACCGCCGGCGTCGTCACCGGTCTGCTGCTCTCACTCGTCCTCGGCTGGCTCATCTACCGCGGTTCGCGCAAGATCAATATGAAGCTCTTCTTCTCCGTCACCGGCTACTTCCTCATCCTCGTCGCCGCCGGAATCTTCGCGTACGGCATCAGCGATCTGCAGGAAGCCGGAGTCCTGCCCGGAATCATGAAACATGCGTGGGACGTCAGCCATCTGCTGCCCGAACCGACGTCGCCGATCTACTGGCTCTACGTCGTCGGCCAAGCGATCTTCCAGGTCAACGTCCAACCCACGGTGCTCCAGACCATCGGCTGGATCGTCTATATCGTCCCCGTGGCGATCATCTTCTACCGCCAGGTCCACGGGAAGAGGCCCACAGCGAAGCCGGACGGTAAGTCCGAAAGAGCACAAGGGCACGCCCCCGCCGAGGCGACCCCCACCTCGGCGACGGCCGACCCGACATAATCGGCCCCGACACTCCACCCCCTGAATCGTGCGCATCCGCGCCGCTCATCGCACCACCACGTTCAATGACCGACCCATCTCACGAGGACAACTATGAAACGCCATTCCGCTCTCATCACCCTGCCCACGGTCACTCTGCTCGCTCTGTCGCTGGCAGCATGCACCGACAATCCGCAGAACAAGAAGGACGATGCCGCTGCCTCCGGCGACACCGTCACGGTGACGATCACCGATGACACCTGCGATGTCAGCCCCGCCACTCTGCCATCGGGCAAGGTGAGCTTCTCCGTGACGAACAACGGCACGAAGCCGAACGAGTTCGAGATCCTCGCCGAGAACAAACTTCAGATCGAATCCGAGAAGGAGAACATCGGCCCGGGCACGACGACTACGGTGACCACAGCACTCGAAGAAGGCACCTACTACACGGCGTGCAAGCCGAATATGGTCGGCGATTTCGTGGGACTGGCGAAATTCGCCGTCACGAAGGGCGAAGACGTCTCCGTCGACAGCGACACCCAAGCCGCCGAGGACAAGGCGATCACGAACTACACCGGCTACGTCAAGGACCAGGTCGGTCAGCTCGTCGATGCAACGAAGGACTTCACCGATGCTTACACCTCGGGTGATACCGAGAAAGCGAAGGCCCTCTATCCGTTGGCGCGTCAGCACTATGAACGCATCGAACCGACCGCCGAGTCCTTCGGCATCAAAGAGGCCGGAGACCTCGACGGTGCGCTCGACGCCCGAGTCCAAGACCTCTCGGCCGATGCCGGAAAGAAGCCCAACGACCCCGAGGTGTTGGCCGACTGGACCGGTTGGCACCGGATCGAAGCCGATCTGTTCACGGACAAGTCCGAAGGCTATGAGTTCGAGTCCGAGGCCGAACGGAAGAAGGTCGCGGACAAACTCAACGAGGACACGAAGACCCTCTACGACCTCGTCTACGGCAAGGTCGACGGTGCCAGCGGCACGTTCGAACTCAAACTCTCCGATGTCGCCACGGGCGCATCCGCGCTGCTCGAAGAGGTCGCACTGTCGAAGATCGGCGGCGAAGAGGAGACCTTCTCGCACACCGACCTCTTTGACTTCCACGCGAATGTCGAAGGCGCAGAGGTGGCCTACGGCAATGTCGAAAAGCTCGTCGAAGCCCAGGATCCCGAGCTCGCGAAGAAGATCACAACGAACCTCGACGGTGTGAAGACGGTGCTGAAGAAGTACCAGACCGGCAAGGACGATGAGGGCAATATCCTCTACGAGGACTATTCGAAGGTTGCGGCAGTGCAGAACGACGCCGGCGAAGCTCCGCAGGACACCGACTACACCAAAGCCCAGCAGGAACTCTCAGACGCAGTCAATGCCCTGAGCGAACCCCTGTCGCAGGTCAGCGGCACCATCCTGCGCTGAAGTCTGTCGGAGTACGCGAATGAGCCATGACGAACCCACCGAGGCGGGATCCACCGAGGGCAAGGTCCGCGGGATTCCGAGGCGTCGGCTCTTTGCCCTCGGTGGGGCCGCAGGTGCTCTCGGCATCGCTGGTGTCGGGGGCGGTGCGGTCGGTTATGCCGTGCGCGGAACGCAGGAGAAGAAGCAGTCCGCCGTCCATCTCAGCTATCCCTTCCGGGCTGAGAAGCAGCAGGGCATCCTCACTCCCGCTCAGGACAATATGTACACGGTGGCCTTCGATGTCACGACCTCGGACCGCCAGGCACTCATCGGCCTCCTCGAGGATTGGACGGTGGCGGCGGAACAGATGAGCGCTGGTGACCTGGTCGGTGGCGCTCCGGACGCGAATACCGAACTGCCGCCGAAGGATTCCGGTGAGGTGTGGGGGTATCCGGCCAGCGGGCTGACGATCACCTTCGGCTTCGGTGCCACCTTGTTCGTCGATGAGTCGGGCAAGGATCGTTTCGGCCTGAAGGGCAAGATGCCGCAGGTGCTCAAGGACGGTGTGCCGAAGTTCGCGAATGAAGCCATCCATGCCTCCGAGAGCAATGGTGATCTGCTCGTCCAAGCCTGCGCGAACGATCCGCAGGTCGCCGTCCATGCGATCCGCAACCTCACTCGCATCGCTTTCGGCACTGCGAAGCTCAAGTGGGGGCAGATCGGCTACGGCCGCACCTCGTCGACGTCGACAGAGCAGGAGACGCCGCGCAACCTGTTCGGGTTCAAGGACGGGACGAACAACATCAAGAGCGAGGACGCCGACGGCGAACTCGACAAGCACCTGTGGGTACAGTCTGGTGATGATCCGGCTTCCGATGGCTGGCTGGCCGGTGGCACCTACTTCATGGCTCGCAAGATCCACATGTACTTGGAGATCTGGGACCGAGTGTCCTTGGCTGAACAGGAAGACATCATCGGCCGCGACAAACGCTATGGCGCCCCGCAGTCCGTGGCAGAACCCACCGCGGATGAAGAGTTCACCCCCATCGACTTCTCTGCGAAGAACGCGGAGGGCGCACCGGCGATCGATGCGCGGTCGCACATCGCCATCGTCGCTCCCGAACACCACAAGGGGGCGAAGATGCTGCGTCGAGGATACAACTTCACCGATGGCAATGATTCGCTCGGCCGCCTCGATGCGGGGCTGTTCTTCATCGCCTATGTGCGGGACCCGCGGACGAATTTCTACCCGATCCTCAAGACCATGGCACAGAAGGACCTGCTCACCGAGTACCTGCAGCATCAGGCCTCGGCGCTGTTCGCCATCCCGCCCGGCATCGGCACCGGCGACACGATGATCGGCCAGAAGCTCTTCACCTGACCCATCCCTTCCCATCGTCCCGCAGCGTCCGGGCGGCATCACAGCATCCCACACCGCCAGCGACATTGCGCACCGCAAGCGTCGTGTCCTCCATCTGCGACCCACGAGCATCCGTCACCGCAAGCGGCACAACCTACGACTGCAAATGCATCTGTCACCGGCAGCCGCACAACGCACAGGTGCAACGGGATGTTATGCAGCTGTCGCGAGGTTCTAGGTGCGACACGTCGTTTTGCCGCGAACCCGGACGGATACTCGACTGCCCTCCAGGGCAGACCGCAGCCCCCAACGTCGTCTGCAGCTCAGTGCCTACCGTGAGCAGGTATCAGCAGCGAGCCACCGCCGGCCGCATCCTCACAGCTCCGACAGCCGAATCCCAACCCCATGAATAACGCCGAGGCGGCACCTGAACTCAGGTGCCGCCTCGGCGGTGGTGCGGTGGGGCCGTTCAGGCCCTCACCACGTCCGAATCATCCGGACTGGGACGCCCGGACAAGGCCTTGATCAGGCCTTGCCGATGACCTCGAACTTGATCTTCGCGGTGATCTCGTCGCCGACGCGCACAACAGCGTTGTAGCTGCCGGGGGTCTTGACGTGACCGGTCAGGGCGACCTGACGGCGATCGAACTCGCGTCCGGTCGCGGTCTGCAGAGCCTCGGCCACGAGGGCGGGGGTGACGGCGCCGAAGAGGCGACCGTTCTTACCGGCCTTCATGTCGATGCGAGCCGTGGTCGACTCGAGTTCGCCCTTGACCTTGATGGCTTCGTCGTGATCAGCGATCTGCTTGGCCTGACGGGCCTTGCGCAGAGCCTCGATGTGCTTCTCAGCGCCGGCGGACCAGGCGGAAGCCCAGCCACGAGGCAGAAGCAGGTTGCGTGCGTATCCGGCACGAACCTCGACGACGTCGCCGGCGGCACCGAGGCCGTCGACTTCCTGGTTCAGAATCACTTTGCGGTTAGGCATTATTCTTTCCCTCCGATCAGCGAGCTGAGCTCGAGTAGGGCAGAAGTGCCATCTCGCGGGCGTTCTTGACGGCCTTTGCGATGACGCGCTGTTCCTGCACGGTCACACCGGTGACGCGACGTGCACGGATCTTGCCGCGGTCGGAAATGAACTTACGGAGCGTAGCGGTGTCCTTGTAGTGGATGTTCGCCGCTTCGCCCTTCTTGAGCGGATTAGCCTTCTTCTTGATAGGCTTCCGGATCTCTGGCTTTGCCATGAGTATCTCCTGTTAACGAATGTCTCGAAATGTCGTGAAGACGTGGATCAGAACGGGGGTTCATCGGCGCCGGGGTTGCCCCAGCCGCCGTTGCCGCTCTGCGGGTTCGATGATGCCCACGGGTCATTGGCGGGTGCGTTGTTGCCGCCCTGGCTGTAGCCCTGGCGCTGACCACCCTGCTGGCCGCCCTGCTGAGGATTGTTGCCCCAGCCGGAGGACTGCTGGTTGCCGAAGCCGCCCTGCTGGCCGCCTCCGCCCTGGTTGCCTCCACCGAAGTTTCCTCCGCCGCTGGGGTTGTTCTTCGAGACCTGGGCGGTGGCGCGTCGCAGGCTGGGGCCGACTTCGTCGACGTCCAGCTCCATGACCGTGCGCTTCTCGCCTTCCTTGGTCTCGAAGGACCGGGACTTCAGTCGGCCCTGAACGATGACCCGCGTACCGCGCTGCAGAGATTCGGCGACGTTCTCTCCCATTTCACGCCACACCGAGCAGCGGAGGAAGAGAGTCTCTCCGTCCTTGAACTCGTTGGCCTGACGGTCGAAGATACGCGGCGTCGAGGCCACGGTGAAGTTTGCGACTGCCGCACCGTTCGGTGTGAAGCGCAGTTCGGGATCGCTGGTGAGGTTCCCGACGACCGTGATGACTGTTTCGCCTGCCATTGAATCTCCTAGAAGCGAGGTAGCTTAAGATGCCTTACTTGGCGTCCGGGCGGAGGATCTTCGTACGCAGAACGGACTCGTTGAGTCCGAGCTGACGATCGAGTTCCTTGGTCGTTGCAGGCTCGGCATGGAAATCAACCACGACGTAGTAGCCTTCGGACTTCTTCTGGATCTCGTACGCGAAGCGACGACGTCCCCAGATATCCACGTTGTCGACGGTGCCGTTCTCAGCCGGGACAACCTTGATCAGGTTGTTCACGGTGTCAGCCAGCGTCCGCTCTTCGAGGTCGTTATCAAGAATGAGCATGAGCTCGTACTTACGCATATGTCACCCACCTCCTCTGGTCTTTGCGGCCATGGTCGGTCCATGGCAGGAGGGTATATGCACGCCCGCTCCCCGTCTCGTGATCGTCACGAAATGGGAACAGACCTCACTAGTCTAATCGACCGGTGCGCTGACTGTCATGTCCGGATTCGTGCTCTTCCTTACGTCCAGCAGCCCGATGTTCCAGTGCGTCGCCAGGATCGTCGATCTCTTCTCGCCGAGGCGGCGCCGACGCAGCCATGCGACCGCGGATACCTCGCCGGTAGAGGTTCTCACCGGCCATGATCACGACGAGGACGAGAGCCAACAGTCGCAGCAGGGTGAACAGGGCGACGAAGGTGGAGTCGAGTCCCTCATCGACTTCGAATCCCGACACATCACCGAGTTGGACGGCGACGGCGAAGACCGCCTCGGCGAGGGTCCAGACGATGAGCACCCACCAGCGGCGGACGGACAGGGCGATGAAGGGCAGCAGCCACAGGCTGTCCCAGGGCATGAGTCCCGGCGCAAGCAGCAGGCAGCCGCCGATGAGCAGGCATGCGGCTACGGCCGGGTCGACACCCGTGCGGCGGACCATGTAGAGGGAGACGGTGACGGCGAGGACCACTCCGGCGCTGACGATGATCCACAGCGGGGCCCAGACGGACACGTCGCCGAGTTCGGCCATGAGCAGAATCGACGCGAAGGATCCGCCGTCGACGGCATCGGAGTACCAGTGGATGATCCGGTCGATCGCGCTGAGATCGACGACGAGCAGCACCGCCGAGGTGACCGTGGCCGCGGCGAGCATCATCCGCGGATTGCGCGGCTTAAGTCCCCGTGCCGGGTTCGGCCCGGTCACGGTCAGGGCGACGATCACGAGGAGGGCGAGTGGGTTGATGAACGTCGCGATGCCCAGCAGCACACCGGCCAACCACCCGCGCGGGCGCAGCGGTGGGGTTCCGAAGAAGATGACCATCGCCCACACCGCCAGCGCGAGGGCGATGGGGTCGAGAGTGGAGCCGAGGGTGAAGAGGATGAGCGGGGAGGCGAAGACCGCGACCAGCCACCCCCGGAAGCGGGCGAAGACGAGGAGTCCGGCGCCGAGTGCCGCGATGCCTGCCGTGTTGAGCAGGAGCACGACGACCATGAAGAGGGAGACGTCGTTGGTGAACAGCTGAAACAGGTCGACCAGGCGAGCTTCCAGCGGGGCCAGGGCCGCCGCTCCGCCGTGTGCGCGCCCGAGCACGCCGGGGTTGGCGTCACCGAGGAACGCCGTGGACAGGGGCCCTGCGCACATCCTCGCCGAGGCGGACGGCTGTTCGTATCCCGAGCTCAGGCACGGGCCCTGCAGAGCCAGGGCGAGGAAGGTGGTGACGCCGAGGACCGCGGCCAGCGCAGTGGCCTGCGCGCTGCGGAACCGGCGACCGGCAGCACCGAGGTGAATGCCGACCGGACCGCCGAGCAGAGGCTCGGCGATCCGGGTGCTGGACTTCGAGGGCATGACTCGAGGTTACCGGTCAGCCGCCATTGTTGCTGTCAATCGTCCGAGTTGGATCCACCGCCGTCGGGAGGATTGACCGGATTGTCCGGTGACTTCGGTGGATCGACGGGAAGTCCACCTGCGGGTCCATCATCCTTCGGCGGGTCTTCCTTTGGTGGATCCTCCTTCGGCGGGTCTTCACCATCGCCGTCGGAGTCCTTCGAATCGTCGGAGCCGTCCTTCGAGCCTTCTTCCTTGCCCTTCTCGTCGCCGTCGGAGTCCTTGTTCTTGTCCTCGTCGTCCTTCGGAGTCTCGATCGGAGCCTTCGGCTCTTCCTTCTCCTTGTCCCCGTCGCTGCCGTCGTTGCTGCCCGACGGTGCTTTCGGCTCGGGCTTCGGAGCCGGGGCCGGGTTGGAGTTCTTCGGCTTCGGCTTATCGGGAAGCTCGCCGCGGGCCGGGAACTGTTCGACCTTCTCACCCTGGAGGGCCTTCTGCATGTAGTCGGTCCACACCTGAACGGGGAACGAACCACCGGTGACCTCACCGCGACCGCCGAAGGAGCCGATAGACACGGACTTTCCGTCGACCTCGCGATAGAGCACGACCGAGGTGGCGAGGTTCGGTGTGTAACCGGAGAACCATGCGGCCTTGTTCTCGTTCGTCGTACCGGTCTTGCCGGCGGCAGGACGACCGAGGTTCCGGGCGTAGCTGCCCGAACCACCCTGAACGACCTGGCTCAGGGCGTACGAGGTCTCGGCACCAACTGCCTTGTCGAAGACGCGCTTGCCCTTGGTCTCGGCCTTGTACACTTCCTCGTCCTCGGCACCCTTCGTGACCTTCTTGATCGAGTGCGTCTCGTGGTGCACGCCGTTTGCCGCAAAGGTCGCGTACGCCGAAGCCATGTCGATGGGCTTGACGCTGGGCGTACCCAGCACATTGGAGGGGTTCGGGGTCAGACCAATCGAGCAGCCGCCGGTATCCCCGGTCTTCATCTCCTTGTCGGTGCAGTTCTCGCTCAGACCCGCACGTTCGGCGACGTCGACAGTCTTGTCGGGCCCGACCTGCACGTTGAGTGCCGCATAGGCTGTATTGATCGAGGACTGCGTCGCCTTGAGCAGGCTCACCGGGCCATAGCTCGAGCCGCCGAAGTTGCGCACCGGCCACGGCGTGCCGTCGTTGTTGAGCACCGTCGGGCTGGCACCGGGATAGGAATCGGTCAGCCTGACACCATTCTCCAGACCTGCGACGAGCGCGAATGGCTTGAACGTCGATCCGGCCTGCACATGGCTCTGGGTCGAGGCATTGAACGCCTGATCGAGGTAGTTCTTACCACCGTAGAAAGCTTCGATTCCGCCGTTGTCGGGGTCGATCGAGACGAGTCCGGCCTGCATTCCTTCGGGCTGGTCCTGGGGAAGCGTCTTGATGGCCTGCTCGGCTGCCTTCATCCGATCCTTGTCGAAGGTGGTGACGATGTTGTAGCCACCGCGGTCGAGCTGAGCCTCATCGATATCGAGCTTGCGCAGGGCTTCACGACGGACGAAATCCCACATGTAGCCCTTCTGCCCGGACAGCGAGGATTCCTTGTTCTGCTTCTTCACTTCGGGCATCTCGACCTTGGCGGCCTGCTCCTCGGTGATGAAGCCTTCGTCGACCATGTTCTTGACCACGTAGTCGAAGCGGTCCTGATAGGCCTCGGGGTTGTCCGAAGGATCGGCGGCACCCGGGCGCTGGATCATCGCGGCAAGCAGAGCGGACTCGCTGACATTGAGCTCCGAGGCCGGCTTGTCGAAATAGTTCTGAGATGCCACTTCGATGCCGTAGGAACGACGGCCGAGGTAGATGGTGTTGAGGTAGTTCGCGAGGATCTCGTCCTTCGACTGCTGCTGGTCGATCTTGAGCGAGATGAACATCTCCTTGACCTTGCGATCAAGCGAATGCTCGTTCGTGAGGTAGAAGTTCTTCACGTACTGCTGGGTGATCGTCGAACCGCCACCCGCGTACTTATTCGTGGCCACGCCGACGACAGCGCGGGAGAGACCCTTGATCGAGATGCCGCGGTTCTCGTAGAACGAGGTGTCCTCGGCGGCGATCGCGGCCTTCTGCATGGGTTCGGAGATCTCGTCGATCTCCACTGACTTGCGGTCCTCGACCTTGTACTGACCGATCGGCGTCTTGCCGTCGCTGTAGTAGATCGTCGAGGTCTGACCGGTGGCCTCGAGGTTCGGCTCGGGGATGTCCGTTGCGGCATAGCCGATGGCGAACGCCACGCACAGGGCGATGACGAGGCTGAGCCCGCCGACGACGAGTACGCGGATGCTCGGCAGGAAACGGGTCCATCCGCTCACACCCGCTCGCGGGTAGTTGAGCAGGTTCTTCGTATTCCTGCCGATGTTCTTGGCTGTGTGTTGTCCCTTAGCCACCCAAGGTCCTCCAGGTCAGTCAGCCTGCCGCAATGCGTGGCGACGAGGTCCGAAAAAGGTCAAAGACGCCAATCAGTCTCGCACGCATTCATTAGTAGAGGATGAAAAAGTGCTGAGCCTGACGCCCTGCAGACACGCCAGGTTACCGAACCGTTCTCAGAGTAACCCCGCATTCGGCATCTCACCAGGCATTTTACTTGACTGCGGGAGAATCAACCATGACGAGTGCGTGTTTGCTCACATTCAAAATGTCTGCCCGCAGATCAGTGCTCGGCGTCGCCAGCCGGAGCACCTCGACCAGGCGCGCGTACCTTCTCGTTCAAGCGTGCCCGCACTTTTCCGCAGGTGCCGCCAGCCGCGACGCCTCGTTCAAGCCGCCAAGCGCTTTGCCACAGGTATACGGGCTGAAAAGTACTGGGCCGCTTGAACGAGAGTCGCGGCACCGCTCAGCTCTTGAGGTCGAAGTCCGTGTCGGCGTACTCGTTGCCCTCGACGACGGGTTCGCCGCTGAACGGATGCAGCTGGTCTTCGCGGGCGCGCAGCTCGACGCGACGGATCTTTCCGGAGATCGTCTTCGGCAGCTCGGCGAACTCGAGTCGGCGGATGCGCTTGTACGGAGCCAGATTCTCACGGCAGTAGGCGAGGATCGACCGCGCCGTCTCGGCATCGGCCTCGAACTTGCTCGACACTACGACATACGCCTTGGGCACAGCCAGTCGCACAGGATCCGGCGAGGGCACGACGGCCGCCTCGGCGACGGCCTCGTGTTCGATGAGCACGCTTTCGAGCTCGAAGGGGGAGAGCCGGTAGTCGCTGGCCTTGAACACGTCATCGGCGCGACCGACGTAGGTGATGTATCCGTCCTCGTCACGGGAGGCCACATCGCCGGTGTGATAGACACCGCCTTCGAAGGCCTCTGCGGTCTTCTCCGGGTTGCTCCAGTATCCGGTGGTCAATCCGACGGGGCGAGGATCGAGGCGCAGGCAGATCTCGCCCTCGTCGCCTTCCTCACCGGTCGCCGGGTCGATGAGCACGACGTCGAATCCGGGCAGGGCCTTGCCCATCGAACCGTATTTGAGCTCCTGATCGGGCGAGTTGCCGATCTGCAGGGTCGACTCGGTCTGACCGAAGCCGTCGCGGATGAGCACACCCCATTCGCTGTGAACGCGGTCGATGATCTCGGGGTTGAGGGGTTCACCGGCACCGAGAGCTTTCGTCGGGGGATTCTTCAGGTGGCTGAGGTCGGCCTGGATGAGCATGCGCCACACTGTCGGCGGGGCGCAGAAGCTCGTCACTCCCACGCGGTCCATAGTCTCCATGAGGGCGTTGGCGTCGAAGCGCGAGTAGTTGTAGAGGAAGACGCAGGCTTCGGCGATCCACGGGGTGAAGATGTTCGACCAGGCGTGCTTGGCCCAGCCGGGCGATGCGACATTGAGGTGGACGTCGCCGGGTGTCAGTCCCATCCAGTACATCGTCGAGAGATGACCGACCGGGTAGGAGACATGGGTGTGGGCGACCATCTTCGCCTTCGAGGTGGTGCCCGAGGTGAAGTAGAGGAGCATCAGGTCATCGGCGCGCGAGCTGCCCTGAGGGTCGAACTCGGTGCTCTCATCATCGGCATCGGAGTAGCTGTAGTCCTGCTGGCGGGTGGGCTCGCCGCCGACGACGATGCGGACGACTTCGACATCGACGTCATCGAACTTCGCGGCATCCTCGGCGCCGGCGACGACGAACTCGGCCTGACCGCGCTCGGCACGGTCGGTGAGATCGATGGGGCCCAGCTGCGTGGTGGCCGGCATGAGCACGGCACCGAGCTTGATGCCGGCGAGCATCGTCTCCCACAGCTCGACCTGGTTGTTGAGCATGACCATGACATGGTCGCCGCGCTTGATCCCGGCGCGGCGGAAGTGATTCGCCACCTGGTTCGACCGCGCGGAGAGCTCCGCGAAGCTCCACTTGCCCTCAGTTCCGTCCTGTTCGACGATCCACAGAGCCGGCTTGTCGTTGTTCTCGGCGATCTTGTCGAACCAGTCGAGTGCGAAGTTGAAGTGCGTGAGACGCGGCCATTCGAACTGTTCGCGCGCGGCCTCGTAATCGCTGCGGAGCTCGATCAGCTTGTCTCGGGCAGCGCGGAACTCCTCGGTCACTGTCATTGTGGTCTCCTCACCTTTCGCCACCGTCACATCATGTGACGTCACACACAAATCTAAACGATTACGAAGCTATCAGCACTGATCAGCCGGTGAGCAGGCGGGGGTCGGTCACTGACCGTGGGATTCCCACCAGGAGCGCAACTCCGCCTCGGCGCGTTCGCGTCCGAGCGGCCCGTGCTCCATCCGCAGCTCGAGCAGATGCTTGTACGCCTTGCCCACCAGCGGTGATGGTTCGATATCGAGGATCGCCATGATCTGCTTGCCGTCGAGGTCCGGGCGGATCGAATCGAGTTTTTCCTGTTTCGCCAGGGCCTCGATGCGCTCTTCCAGGTCGTCATAGGCGAACGCGAGCCGATCGGCCTTCCGCTTGTTCCGGGTGGTCACGTCCGCACGGGTGAGAATGTGCAGCCGCGAGAGCAGCCGTCCCGCGTCGGTGACATAGCGGCGCACCGCCGAATCCGTCCACCCGGCATCGCCGTAGCCGTAGAAGCGCAGATGCAGTTCGACGAGGCGGCCGACCGCCTTCGTCGTGTCCTTGTCGAAGCGCAGCGCCTTCATCCGCTTGGCCGTGAGCTTCGCACCGACCGCGTCGTGATGGTAGAACGTCACGGCACCGCCGGGCTGGAAGCGCCGAGTGGCGGGTTTGCCGACATCGTGCATGAGCGCGGCGAAACGCACGACGAAGTCCGGCACGCGCAGGCGCTGCGGATCATCGTCGGCCATTCCGGCCTCCTCTTGAGCCGCGGCATATCGGCTCTCGAGTTCGACTGCCTGACGCAGCACGGTCAGCGAATGCTGGTAGACGTCCTTGTGCCGATGATGCTCATCGGTCTCGAGCTGCAGTCCGGACACCTCGGGGAGGACATGGTCGGCGATTCCGGTGCGCACGAGCAGGTCGATTCCGGCGACCGGATCGATGCCGGTGATGAGCTTGACGAGTTCGACCTGGATGCGTTCGGCGGAGATGATCTCGATCCGATCGGCCATCGCCGTCATCGCCTCTTCCACCTCAGGCACTGGGTCGAGCCCGAGCTGAGAGGTGAACCGGGCCGCGCGCATCATCCGCAGCGGATCATCGGAGAACGAGTCCGCGGCGGCCCCGGGGGTGCGGATGCGACCGGCGATGAGGTCGTCGAATCCATGATGCGGGTCGACGAACGTCTTCGAGGGCAGCCGGATCGCCATCGCCCCGATCGTGAAGTCGCGGCGGACGAGGTCGGCGTCGAGGTCCGTGCCGAAGGCGACCACAGGTTTGCGCGAGTCCTCTTCATAGGCTTCTGCGCGGTAGGTCGTGATCTCGATCTGCACACCGGACTTCACGGCCCCGATGGTGCCGAATTCGCGTCCGATGTCCCAATGTGTGTCGACCCAATCGGAGATCAGTCCGAGGATGTCGTCGGGGTGGGCATCGGTGGTGAAGTCAAGGTCGGGCATGGGGCGACCGAGCAGCGCGTCACGGACGGAACCGCCGACGAGGGCGAGTTCGAAACCGGCTGAGGAGAACCTCTGACCCAGCGGGCCGAGGATGTGCTCGAGTTCGTCGAGCTTGTCGTGCAGTCGGTTGTGCGCGGTCTGCGGATCCACCGAGCTCCTTCAATTCTTCAGATCTCTGCTCTTGCCCATGGGAACTCGTCTCCCGCGTCCAGGCGTGAGTTCCGATCTCCATAAGCCTACCGGGAGCAGATGACACGAAACTTCCAAGCTTCGCCTACTAAGGTAGGAGAATGACCACACCGATGCCCAAGCCGGGACCCCGCACGTCCCGCCGCACCACAGTGGAGGAGATCTCCGCCGGTGGCATCGTTGTCGACTTCTCTCACCCGTTGCTGACCGTGGCCGTCATCGCGCGCATCAATCGCGCCGGCCGGATCGAATGGTGCCTCCCCAAGGGGCATCTCGAAGGAACGGAGACCCCCGCCGAGGCGGCCCGCCGTGAGGTCGAAGAGGAGACCGGGATCGCGGGGCAGATCATCTGCCCGCTCGGAACCGTCGACTACTGGTTCACCGTGACCGGAATCCGGATCCACAAACTCGTCCACCATTTCCTGCTGCGTGCACAGTCGGGGACTCTGACAGTGGATAATGATCCTGACCAAGAAGCGATCGATGCGGCGTGGGTGCCCTTCAATGACCTGCGTTCGCGACTGTCGTTCGCCAATGAGCGCCGAATCGTCGCCGCCGCCCGACCGATGGTGTCCCGACTGGAGCAGTGAAACCCATTCCCATCCGCCGACTGCGATTCCTCACCGCCCTGCTGAGCACGCTCCTGCTGCTCGCAGGGCCGGTTTTCGCATATCCGCTGCTCGATGCCGCCCCGGCCGCAGCCAGCACCGATGCGAATACCGACGCGGACACCGATGCGAAGAAGGATGAGGTCTCGATCACCCTCGACGAGGTGACTCCGTGGATCGATGACAAGGGCACGCTGACCGTGCGGGGAACGATCTCGAACACGACGAAGAAGGCGGTCGAGAAGCCGAGCCTGAGCCTGCAGATGTCGACTCGCAAGCTCGATTCCGAATCCCGCCTGACCTCCTGGAAGCAGGGACAGGCACAGCACCGCACCGTCGCCGATCTCGAACATGATGGAACCGAAGCAAGGAAGAAGGCGAAGAAGGACAAGGACGCCGATTCCGATGACAGCTCGGGAATCACCCTCGACACCTCGTTCGACGACACCATCGATCCCGGCACCTCCGCGGAATTCACCTTCCGCGTGCCCGCCGATGACCTCGACCTGAGCAAGTCCTCACCCGTGAGTTCCTGGGGCCCGCGGGGGCTGGCGGTTCAGCTCGGCGACGACACCGGTCTGCGAGCCTCTGCGCTCGGCTTCACCACGTGGTACCCGGATCCGGAGTTCGATCAGACGAAGATCAGCCTGCTCGCTCCCGTCACTCTGCCCGGCCATTCCGAGGGCGGGCTCATCCCTTCCGACCGGCTCGATGCCGCCATCGCCGAAGGCGGTTCGCTCGACACGATCGCAAAGCTGCTGGAACACAAAGAGCTCGCTCTGGCGATCGACCCCCGAATCATCGCTTCCTTCGAAGCCGCGATCGCCGAACCGACTCCCGCCGACGCACCGGAGGAGACCGAAGAGCCCGACGGGGGAAGCGGTGAGGAGACTCAGTCGCCACCGGTCGGAGCGCCGGAGAACGATGACGCCGATTCCAGCGGTGCCGAACTCGAAGCCGCAGAGAAGCAGCGCAAACGCCTCGATTCCTGGTATCAGGACTTCGTGGAGGCGGCACAGAAGCACACGGTCGTCGCTCTGCCCTATGGCGATCCCGATCTCAGTGCTCTGCGCGGGACGAAGATAGACCGACTGAGCTCCTTCGCTCAGAAGCAGCGCGAGATCGTCAAGGACGTCTTCCCCGATGCCCGCACGGACATCGCTTGGCCGGTTGCCGGAAGTGCGACGAAGAACGGGCTGCGGGCACTGAAGAAGTCCGGAAATTCCACCGCGATCCTCAGCGATGGTCAGCAGCCCTCGATCACCGGCATCCACGATGATG
Organism: Brevibacterium sp. OS20; assembly: GCF_056837565.1. NCBI lineage: Bacteria > Bacillati > Actinomycetota > Actinomycetes > Micrococcales > Brevibacteriaceae > Brevibacterium > Brevibacterium sp. OS20. Next base: position 4,074,538 of record NZ_CM166367.1, read on the forward strand.
CGCATTCTCAGACGACGATCACCGATGACGGGGAGTCGACGATCGACACTCTCATCTCGGATACGAAGCTCACGGACATGAGCGCCGAGGCGATCGCCGAGGACAACCCGGCCGGGGCACTGTCGGAGCTCGTCGCGGAGTCCGCGGTGATCCAATCCGAGGCGCCCTACCGCACTCGCAGCCTGTTCGTTCCGCTCCCACGCGCGGCCGCCTCGGCGAATTGGGAGCAGACCGTCGAGGAACTGAGCTCGGCACCGTGGATCGCTCCCACCGGAGTCGACAAGATCCTCGATTCCGGTTCCGAGGCGCGCGGGCTGCTTCGGACGGAGGCCGACGCTCCGCACATCCGCAAGAGGGCCGTGGAATCGCTGGCCATGACCCGGGCGAACCAAGCGGACTTCAACAGCGTCTTCAGTGACCGTGACAGCGCCGATATCCGGCTCGACCGCGAACTCCTCACCTGCACCTCGGCGGCGTGGACCCTGGGCCGGAACGCGAACATCTGCGCCGGTCAGGCCCGCGAGCAGAGCGAGAACCTCATGGACAGCCTGCACCTGCGCAAGGGCTCGTCCGTCCTCCTCGTCACCGGCGAGAAGACGACGATTCCGGTCACGATCGTCAATGATTCCCCCGCCGAGGCGACGTTGAGGATCCGGATGAAGCCGAACACTCCGCAGCTGCGGGCGCAGGAGACGGAGACCGTGAAGGTGCCTGCCGCGGAGACGATGCGTGTGGACGTGCCCGTCGAGGGCCTCGCCAACGCCGATGTGCCGACGACGATCGAGATGGTCACCGCCGACGAGGTGGTCCTGCCCAAGCAGGAATCACTCATGGTTCGGGTCCGCGCCGATTGGGAGAACATCGGCACCGCTGTGATCGGATTGGCACTGGCCGTGGTGTTCGTGATCGGCTTGATCAAGACCATTTCTCGGGGGCGACCGAAGATCCCCGAACAGCAGCTGGCCGATGCGATGGCCCGCGCCAAGACCGACGACCCCGAAAAGAGGTAGAGCGTGTCCAGCTTCTCATCCCTGGCCCGGTCCTCGGCGATCATGACCGCCGGCACCATGACCTCGCGTGTGCTCGGTTTCGTCAAAGCCTCGATGCTGGCCATGGCGATCGGAGTCACGGCGGTCCAGGCCGATGCCTTCGATATAGCCAACAAGGTGCCGAACACCCTTTACATGCTGCTGGCCGGCGGTGTGGTCAATGCTGTCCTCGTCCCGCAGATCGTGCGTGCCTCCAAACGGGAAGACGGCGGTGCCGACTTCACGAACCGACTGTTGACGCTGTCGTTCCTGCTCCTTGCCGGTGTGAGCATCATCGCCACCGCTGCTGCCCCGCTGCTCGTCTGGCTCTATTCTTCGGGGTGGAGCGAGGAGCAGATGGCGCTGGCTACGGCTTTCGCCTTCTGGTGTCTGCCGCAGCTGTTCTTCTACGGCCTCTACACGCTGCTGGGCCAGGTGCTCAATGCGAAGTCGTCGTTCGGTCCCTATATGTGGGCACCGGTGCTCAACAACGTCGTCGCTATCGCAGGACTTGCCGTCTTCATCCTCATCTTCGGCACGAACAATGCGTCTCCGCACGGGCTCGACACCTGGACCCCGGACAAGATCGCCCTCATCGCCGGAACGGCGACCCTCGGCGTCGCGGCTCAGGCGCTCATCCTCATCTGGCCGCTCAAGCGCATCGGCTTCAGGTACAAGCCGACGTTCGGATTCCGGGGAGTCGGTCTCGGCTCGGCGGGCAAGGTCGCCTTCTGGACGTTCGCAGCCATGCTCATCGGCCAGATCGGCTTCCTCATCATCTCCCGCGTCGCCTCGGGGGCGTCGATCCCCGGCGACGGAAACGCCTCGAACGCCGCTTATACGAACGCCTACCTCGTGTTCATGCTCCCGCATTCGCTCATCGCGGTGTCCCTGGCCACGGCGCTGTTCACCTCTCTGGCCAAGAACGCGGCCGAGGAGGACACCGAGGCTGTCGTCGGCGACTTCTCGATGGGTGTGCGGATGGTCGGGATGGTCAACACCTTCGCCCTCGCCGCCCTCGTCGTCCTCGCCTCACCGGTGGCGATGATCATTGCCGGTCCTGGTCGCGAACAGGCCATGGCCATCGGTCTGGTCATCATCACGATGGTCTTCGGCCTCGTTCCCTTCAGCGCGAACTATCTCGCGCAGCGGGTGTTCTACGCCTACGGGGATGCGAAGACCCCGTTCCTCATCCAGCTGCCGCAGATCATCTTCCAGTCCCTGGCGGTGCTCTCGGTATCGATCTTCCCGAAGTCGGTGACGGTGGCGATCATCGGTCTCGTCATGAGCCTCGGCTATCTGATGGCGATGATCATCTCGTTTGCGGTCCTGAAGAAGCGCCTCGGCGCCATCGACCTGCGCGGAATCCTCACCTCGCACATGAAGTTCCTACTCGCTGCGATCGTCGCCGCAGGCGCTGGATTCGGTCTGCTCTACTTCTTCCCGGACTTCGCCTTGGCAGGACGCTGGCAGGCGTTCATCACCACGGCTGCCGTCGGCACCGTGATGCTCCTGTTCTTCATCGGAGCTTGTTATTTGCTCAGAGTCAGAGAGTTGCATTCGATTATTGGCGTGGTAGCTGGAAAACTAAGGAAAACAACCTGAGCCCCGTCAATCCCCACCGGAGGTGGTCGCCCTGATCGATATCGAACCCGGCATGGTGGTGGCCGGCCGTTATGTCGTATCGACCGTCGACCGCCGATGGCTTCCCGAAAAGCCCGAGGTCGGTGCCGTCTGTACCGGACTCGATGCGATCCTCGATGAACCCGTGCTCATCCTCGTCGCCGATGCCGACGGTTCCAACGACGTCCTCGAAGCCGCCCGTCGTGTGTCGATCCTCGGTGACCCGCGCATCGCCCCGACCCTCGACGTCGGCCATTCCAACGGACTGGACTACATCGTCATCAAGCGCATCGCGGTGACGCCGTTCAACCAGATCCTGCCCCGTTCGCCGTTGCCCGTCGACGCCGCCTGCGCACTCATCGGCGAGGTCGGCTCGGCGCTAGTGACCTCCGCCAGGCGGGGACTGTTCCACATGTTCCTGCGTCCGAGTCTGGTCGGTCTGACGTCGAAGGGTGCGGTGGTCATCGCAGGCATCGGCATCGATGCGGCACTGGCGCTGGACACCGCGCTCGTCGAGCAGAAGGACTACACGCCGACAAAGGCCTCACGTAGAGACGCCCTCGCGCTCGTCCAGCTCTTCTACACGGCTCTGACCGGATACTGGCCCGGCGAAGAGGCATTCGACGGCATTCCACCTGCGGAGAAAGAGAACGCCCGGATCGCCCGGGCGCAGGCGCTCAACCCCGAGGTCCCTGACAGACTCGATGATTTCGTCAGTGGAATCATCACAGGTTCGGATCCCGGTCCGGGTTCGGTCGCCGAGGTTCTCGGCTATATCGACAAGTGGGACCCGGAACTGCTGCGCTACGTCAATCGCGCTCCGGTGGCGGAGAACGAGAATCTGTTCGATCAGTCGCCGCGCAGCTTTGATGAGGCCACCAGCCTGCCCGCTCCACGTTCGAAGACCATCGGGCCCGGTCCCGGCGGTTCGACCAGCGCCAGCGAAGATCAGGTGCAGGCCGCCCTGGTGCGCATCGGAATCACTCGTCCGGGAACGCGGGGACTGGCGGCCGGAGTGGTCGGAAGCACCACGGGCCGGTATGCCGACAGGATGCAGATGCGCGAGGCCTCGAGCTTCCCGATTGCGAAGGAACAACTCGACAGCGCCGCTCAGGACTGGGAGGAATGGCAGCCGGAGCAGACGTACTCGGAGTATTCGGAGTATGCGGAGCACGAATACGACGAGAACCTCACGACCCCGATCATGAGCCGGGAAGACGATTCGGATCCTGACACTCAGGCACTTGAGATCGTCCCCGAGAACGACGACGAAGGCGATGAGAACGATACTCGCGTGATCATGGACGGCGAGGACGAGGACGACGGTTCCTGGTTCCTCGGCGGCATGTTCGAAACCAATGAACAGCAGCGCGAGCATCAGCGACGCGAGTATGAACGCGAACGGCGGATCGCGAAGGCCAAGGAAGACGAAGCGCGCAGGCGGCTTGCCGCCTTCGAGGCGAGTTCGGCTGCCCGTCAGCAGGAAGCCAATGCTGCCGCACCGCCGAAGGAGATGCGCCGGCTGTCCCCGGACTCCGTTGACGATCGCAGTGCAGTCGACAACCGGAACACCGGTGGTGAGTCCCGCGCCGCGGCGGCTGAGGGCTCCGAATCTGTGCGCCCTGCTGAGCGCAAGGCCGGGAAACCGCGCCAACAGCACAGCGATTCGACCGGTGCAGCCCAGGCTGCGTCCGTGAAGAACCGAACCAAGGCTGCCGGGACAGCAGGTGCCGCGGCAGCAGGCGTTGCCGGTGCTGCCGCGGCTGCGGGCGCTGCAGCCAAGTCCTCCGGTTCAGCGGCTTCGAGCTCCGCACCCGCAGCTGCCTCAGCCACGGCAGGGGGTGCCGGCACCGGTGGTGCTGGCGGTAGCGCGGCTTCCGGCGGTGCTGGCAGCGGTTCGGGTGGAGCAGGCCCCGACGAGCGGGATCCAGCCGCCACTCGGAAACCCTTCCTGTGGCTGGTTCTCGGCCTCGCGGTCGTTGCCGCAATCGTGCTCGGCATCGTCATCGTCGGCTTCAACTCGGGAGACGAGGAGTCCACTCCGGTCTCCGAGACGTCCGCAGCGAGCGAGCAGCCGACGAAGAAGGAAGAGAAGAAGACTCCGAAAGCCGATCCTCCGAAGATCAAGACGGTCGAATCCCTCGACCCCGAAGGCGACGGATCGGAACACGACAGTGAAACCGAGAACGTCATTCCCAAGGCCGAAGGATCCTGGAACACCGACCGGTACAACTCGGCGAGCTTCGGCAATCTCAAATCCGGTGTCGGTCTGCTCTTCGAGTTCGAGGACGAGTCCACCATCAGCAAGGTGAAGGTGGCGTCGGGGAACTCCGGAGGCAAGTTCGAGATCCGTGACGGGGACGACCCCGAGGACGCGAAGGTCATCGGCGAAGGCGTCTTCGATGCCGACGGCGCCGTCACCGTGGAGTTCGATGAAGACGTCGAGACGGACAAGCTCATCCTCTGGGTCACTGAACTTCCGCAGACCGATGGCGGCTATAAGGCCACCATCAGCTCTGTGAAGTTCTTCTGAACCGACCAGCAGTTCCTCGTACCCTGATGCCGGACAGGATTCGGGTGCGGAATAGTCCGCGGCACCGTACCGTTATAGATAAGAACGTCAATTCGCGCGGCACTCCGCGGCGCGCTGAGCACAGCAGATAGAAGCAGGGAACTTTTCACATGACTGATACTCAACTGGTGATCATCGGATCGGGGCCAGCCGGCTACACCGCGGCCGTCTACGCGGCCCGTGCGAACCTCTCGCCGGTCGTCATCGCAGGATCGGTGACCGCAGGCGGCGAACTGATGAACACCACCGACGTCGAGAACTTCCCTGGATTCCCCGCCGGTGTGCAGGGGCCCGAACTCATGGAGAGCATGCGAGAGCAGGCTGAGAAGTTCGGTGCCGAGGTCATCTACGACGATGTCGAGACCCTCAAACTCAACCCGGGTGCTCACGAGATCGAGACCGCTCTGGGGGCGCGCTACACAGCCAAGGCCGTGATCCTGGCAACCGGCTCGGCGTACCGCGAGCTCGGACTGCCCAACGAGAAGAAGCTCTCCGGGCACGGAGTCAGCTGGTGCGCCACCTGTGACGGATTCTTCTTCCGTGACCAGCACATCGCTGTCATCGGCGGCGGCGACTCCGCACTCGAGGAGGCCACCTTCCTCACCCGTTTCGCGTCCAAGGTCACGCTGGTCCACCGTCGGCAGGAGATGCGTGCTTCGCAGGCCATGCAGGACCGCGCGAACGCCGATGAGAAGCTCGAGTTCCTCCTCGACTCCGAGGTCGCCGAAGTCCACGGTGAAGATTCCCTCACCGGGCTGACCATCCGCAACACCGTCACTGGTGAGACCTCAGAACTGCCGGTGACCGGCATGTTCGTGGCTATCGGTTCCGACCCGCGCACAAGCCTGTTCGCCGATCAGCTCGAGATGCGCGCCGACGGGTACCTCAGCGTCGACGGTCGCACCTCGAAGACGTCTGTCGAGGGCGTCTTCGCAGCAGGCGACGTCATCGACTCGGTCTATCGTCAGGCCATCACTGCTGCCGGTTCGGGCTGCTCGGCCGCCCTCGACGCCGAACATTACCTCGGCGACCTCGAAGCTGCTTCAAAGCCCGCCATGGCGGAAGCAGCAGTGGCCGAAGCCTCAGTCGCTTCCTGATCCCGAAACGCCCGCTCGTATCGCTGCGCTTGACAGCACAGCGGGCCGAGCGAATAGGCCCGGGAATGAAAGATCCAGCTCCACTGTTCTGATAGAGACATTCGTTGTGAAGGAAGGTTACTCATGTCGACAGAAGTCACTGATGCCACGTTCGAAGAGAACGTACTGAAGTCCGACAAGCCCGTACTCGTCGATTTCTGGGCTCCTTGGTGCGGCCCTTGCCGTATGGTCAGCCCCATCGTCGACCAGATCGCCGAAGAGCACGGAGACAAGCTCAACGTGGTCAAGGTCAACACTGACGAGAATCTCGAGACCGCAAGCACCTATGGAATCACCTCGATTCCGGCGCTCTACGTCTTCAAGGACGGCGAAGTCGCCAAGACCATCATCGGCGCACGTCCGAAGCCCGCTCTCGAGGATGAGCTCTCCGACTTCATCTGATCGAGTTCTAAGGCGCCTGTTGTAGTATCAACGGGCGCCTTAGGCATTTCTGAGCGCCGCTGAACACTGACCCTCGAAACGCATCACCTACGATTGGCAACGCATTGACGAACACGAACTTACCGCGCTATTCGCGTGGCGACATTTCCGAGATGCTGCCCAATATCAAAGCTCAGATGGCACGTTTGGGGCTCCATGTCGGTGATACCGAGACCGCGGACTTCGATCGAGCCTTTGAGCTGGGTGTCCGCCAGTTCCAGCAGGATCGAGGGATCCTCTGCGACGGTGTGTTGGGTCCTGAGACGTTTTCTGCGCTGGAACAGGCCCGATATCAGTTGGGTGACCGTGTGCTCCGATTCGACCCCGTCAGGGTGCTGACAGGCGATGATGTCGTCGACCTCCAGACCAAACTCGCCGGCCTGGGGTTCTATCCAGGTCGTATCGATTCCGAGTACGCGTCTCTGACCGAGGCAGCGGTCAAGGAACTGCAGATGAGTTTGGGTACGAAGGTCGACGGTGTCACGGGACCACAGACTCTGCGCGGACTCAACGCGATCGACCGCAACCAGGACACCGGCAATCTCTTCGCGCTTCAGGAACGTGCACGTGTGGCAGCCTCGGGCACATCCCTCGTCGGCCGCACTTTTGTCATCGAGGCGGCGACTACAGTTGTAGATTTCCAAACGTTGCCGATGACCGACGAGCAATCTGCCCTCGAACGTCAGATCACTTCAGACATAGCAAGTCGCCTTGTCGGTCGTTTGGAGGCCATCGGAGCGGGGGCTCTTCTCCTCGAAGGCGATGCTGTCGAGGTCAATCGCGCAGATGCACTCGGCGCATCTGCGGTCATCACCGTCACGGCAGATGTCAGCAAATCCAAGGATGCCAACGGACTGGCAACTTTCTACTTCGGTCATGAACGTCAGGCGGACCTCAACTCGCCCACAGGGCAGAAGCTGGCGGAGCTGATCCAAGGCGAACTGGTCGCACGGACCGGAATGCTGGACTGCCGCACGCATGCGCGCACGTGGTCATCACTCAAACGACTGAAGACACCGAAGGTGCATGTCGTCAGCGGTTACCTAACCAACCCTGACGATCTCGAGAATCTCAAGGATCCGCATGTCAGAGACGCGATTGCCGACGGCATAGCCGCTGCGCTCCAGCGCCTCTACATTCTGGAGGACAAGGATCCGCAGACCGGCACACTCAGTCTCGATGCCATCAAGGCGCTGAACTAGTCACCCAACTTCAACCTCGCTGCCTCCAGAGCCGTGCTTCTTGAATAGGAGCACGGCTCTTCTCGCCTCAGTCTTGGCCCTTTGGAGACAAAGCACCAGACGACTAACCACAGAGAGAAGGCGCTCTCTTCAAGCACCGAAGACGGGTTGATACAACTCAGGGACAACACCTACAACGGACAACGGTCGACCCGCACTAACCCCGCGCAGAGCGCGTACCGAACGCTACCGACCTCCCAGCATGGGCTCGGGAGAGATATGTTTCACGTGAAACGGCAGCCTGGGTAGACTTCAATCGACGCATCGCCCGAGCAACAAGGGCCCTCCTTTGAGGAGCGAAGCCATCTGGACGACTGCCTGCTCATTGAAACTCTCAGCCACAACCTCGCGTAGCTTCGCAGCGACCATACACACGAACTGAGTTGCTCTCACACGACAACGATAAAGGCTAGTCCAGTTCCGTCGTTCCACGTGAAACCATACGAGCTCTCCGATGGCGCAAGACCAATGACTATAACAACACCCAAAAACCCCGGCTGACATCACGGCATCCTTATGCCGTCGAACTAACCCGCCCTTCACTGCCCATGCAGTTTCGGGGACACCGGCTCTAATCACGTCGACAGGCGCCATCATTGCGAACGGGCGATTCACTGGACCAGCCAGAGACGGTAGTCGACAGTACTCGCGTTCGGCACATCGAAATATCAGGTATCGGGGCGTTGAGAATCCCCGACCCTATACTCATTACATCCAGTACTAATAGGGCTGTTCGTTCAGCCCAAAAACGGTGGTTGAATAGCAGCGCGTCTCTTATCAGTGCTCGGTTGTTTCACGTGAAACAACGAAGCGAAGAGGCCTTAGTTTCGACGATGACCCCCTGAGTTGGGGATATGACCTGTGCGCAGAACATGATCTAGTTCCCGCCTCAGCCCAGCAGACTGAAACAACCAGAAGTTCTATCCCACCCGCATACGCCTCAATACGCGGAGAACAGCTATCTTCGCGTCGAGCAGACTCGCGAACCAGCCGCGCGATAGTATTCGCCAGCACATGTTTCACGTGAAACGCACACTACACCGAAAACTAGTCGTGAGCAGATCACCGGTAGGTAGTGATCATCTCGCAAGCGCACCGATAGTGGACTGAGCACGCACGAGCCAGACGATGCCTTCCCACGCAACACAAAGCGAACCAGCACCGGCGCTCGCATGATGCCAACTTTGGGAAATCACGACACACTCGACACCGGCAAAGAATGGGCAACCCGAACGTTGTATCAATGGTCCTGACTCCGACTACTTCTTTCGGTGCACTTCGAAAGGCAGCTCGTTGCATCTTAATCGTTTGAAACGAGGTTCCACGTGAAACATCGCCATATACCCAATTCCTCAAAAGACGAAGTGCTCTGGTTCCGTGAAGATCGTTGAAAGTACGCGCCAAGTCACAACCCCTGAGTTCAGCGAATCCTGCCATTTGCTCTCATCCACTCCCGCGAAGAGAGGCTACGTGGGCCCCCGAGGAAAGATGCCGTTGACGTATTTCAGTGTCTTGTGGAGCGGTGACCACCGGTGGGCAGGTATTGATTCGACACTAAACCGCACGCGACAACCTTGAACTGTAGAAGTGCTTGTGTGAACAAGCGAGCCCGAAGACACGGTGTGTTCTGATGAATGCCATTCGACTTACAGCTGTTTCACGTGAAACACCACTCGCACATTGCCCCTGGTGCTCTATATCCGCGACCACCTTGCCGGCTCATAACCAACGCCCCGTCGGATCCGTATTCACGCTGATTCTCTGTCCCGCACAACCGAATATGCGGCTACAGTGGTCCATACTCTGCCTGCTACCGGCACTCCAACAGCCGGAAAGGGAGCTGGCGGAAGCGGAAGGGGAGCTTTGAATGCCTCTCTATACTTCCCACATACGTTCTCTCAGGAAGAGACATGCGTGGACTGAGAATCCCAAATCACCACTCGACTCACCGTCAGACGATTGATGCGATCAGAGTCCTAGCAGAGTTCCAGATCGCACTTCACCTACCTAATCACCCGAGACTCCCGGACGCTTCAAACATGGTTTCACGTGAAACAGAGATTCAGCCCGTGCGTCTTCGGGGAGTGACGCAGACGCTTGAGAACCAACATACCGCGTTTGAGTCTAAGGAGGCTCAGTAGGGTCCAGATGTGGTTGTGGAAAGCCGCGCTGCCTGTTGCACAGCCATAGCACCGACCTGTTTCACGTGAAACAAGGACCGGTCCACGCGCCATGCTTACCCTCCAACAAGTAATCCAAGCCGTCCGCAACCAAGACCTGGCTGCTCCAGGGGAAGCTCCGACAACCGATCCGTCTCGTCTGTTTCACGTGAAGCAAGACTTCAGGAAAACTCCTCTCGCAATGAACACCACATCCCACGGTATCGGGCCACCTGACCACATCAATGAGGCTACGGATTCCTGGAGTCCACCTCTTGACAGCGGAACATGCTCGCTCAGCAGTGCGCACATAGTAGCTGCAAGAGCCACCCCTGTGGACCTTCATTTTAGGCTTCCTCTGAATGCATCTCGTCTGTTTGCCAGAAGAAGCTCGAATTCAGTCAACAACCGCGTTCAACGGATGGAGAGTCGACGGCGAACGAACCTACAGTCGCGCCGTTTCACGTGAAACGGTGTGAACGCCATTGCACAAGCGAGAGAGTGGCCTATTACCGTCAATAGCGAAATGGTGGATACCGGCGCGTTGAATTGATACCACGGCCTCAACCAAGTTCCGCATAATGGAAATGGGCTTCGGGGCGAACACCCCGAAGCCCATCTTCGCCTAGAGCAAGCCGCTCAGAGCGCGTCCTCGTTCGGGATACCCAAAAGACCGAGAATACGGTCGAGGTCCTCTTGGTTCGCGAACTCCACACTCAACTTGCCCTTGCGTTTGCCAACGGAGATGTTCACCTTGGTGTCGAGTCGATCACCCAAACGTTCAGCTACAGCGATGAACTCAGGGGACACCTTCGTCGTTGTACGTGAAACATTGATGGAGTCGCCTCGGTTGAGCAGCACGACAGCTTCTTCCGATGCCCTGACGGACAGACCCTCAGCAACGATCCGCTGCGCCAGCACTTCCATATGCTCCGGATCGCGCAGTCCGAGAATCGCTCGAGCGTGACCGGCCGAGATGACGCCGGCAGCGACCCGTCTCTGCACCAGAGGAGGAAGACGCAGCAGACGCAGGGTATTGGAGATCTGAGGACGAGAACGCCCGATACGCTCGGAGAGTTCTTCCTGCGTACACCCGAAGTCCTCGAGCAGCTGGCCATAAGCCGCTGCTTCTTCAAGCGGATTGAGCTCTGCACGATGCAGGTTCTCCAAAAGCGCATCACGGAGAAGGTCTGTATCTTCGACATACCGGATGATTGCCGGAATCGTCGACAGACCAGCGTCCTTCGTCGCGCGAAGACGCCTCTCACCCATGATGAGCTCGAAGCGCGAGCGATCGCTCGGCTTCTGCCTGACTACGACAGGCTGAAGGACACCGATCTCACGAATGCTGTGGACCAATTCCGCCAGCAGATCTTCATCGAAGACCGTTCGCGGCTGCCTGGGGTTCGCATCGATGAGATCGACATCGATCTCACCGAATTCGGTATCCGGAATCGACTCGACACCTTCGAAATCGTCGAGTTCGCCCTCATTGGCAGTCTCTACGGTGTCGGAGTCACCCGGCTGTCCGATTGAAGCTGAACTGCTCGTCCCGTTATCGGATTCGGAAGCTGTCGAAGGTTCTGATTCCGAGGCCGCCGCCGGACGGGTCTCGTCTAGGGAATGCACTGCCTCTGATTCGACTACATTCGTAGTAGCAATATGCTCGTCAACTCCGCTGAGTCCGGACTGGCCTTCTTCATCCGCCTCGTTGTCAGCATGGCTTCGCCCAGATGACGTGTATACGCCGGGATGCGTTTCTCGAACATCATCCTCGGCCGACGATGCCGATGCAGTTGCCGAAGTGGCCTCTGGGACCTGAGAGTCATTGACGAGGTCAGAACTCACGTCAACAGCTTCATTGTCAGCCACTTGAACCGAAGTGGAATCAGCAGACGAGCTCGCCGCTGGAGTCTCAACTTCGCCTGAGCCCGTTGCTGAGTCAGAGACCGAGGCGGAGGACGATGTCTTCCGCGTCGTATTCTTCGGCGCTGCAGACGCCTTCTGTGCGCTCTCAACTGAGGAAGCAGAGGACGGACCGGACGCCGGCCGAGCAGAAGAAGACCCAGCCTTCGTCTTCGTTGACGTCGATTTGGCGCCAGCAGAAGTTCTGGAGGAACCGCTCCCGGTCGCCTTCTGTGCAGTCGCCTTCGATGCGTTCGACTTCACCGTCGATGCCTTCGTTCCCGACGTCTTGGAGGTCGCCGTCTTCGTCCCTGTCGACTTAGACGCAGTGGACTTAGAAGCGGTCGGTTCAGCGGCGGTGGACTTCGAACCCGCGGCCTTGGACGCAGAGGCCGTGGACGACGCAGCCTTGGCCGTTCCCGATTTCGCCGACCCGGCCTTCGCCGACCCGGCCTTCGCCGACCCGGCCTTCGAAGATGCTGTCTTCGAGGCAGCCGCCTCAGTCTCAGTATCTGCCCCGGAAGTCGTGGACGGCGATCGAGTTGTCCCGGATGCCTTCGGCTTGCGTCGTCGGGACGACTGCATAGACGCAGCCGGGTCCGTGCGAGCAGTACGCGACGTCTTCGCCTCGCTCTCGCGGTTGCCGTCTTCCGAGTTCCCGCCCGAGAAGAACACATCGACGGGACGATCATTGGAGTTCGCGTCGGGGATCAAGGCTCCGAGCCCGCGCCCCAGGCCCCTCTTCTTGCGTTCAACCACGACTTACTCCTCGATTCGCAATTTCTTCGGCGGCTTCCCGATAGGACAAGGCGCCGCTGGAATGTGGGTCATATGAGATCACGGTCTGGCCATAGCTCGGTGCTTCGGAGATCCTCACCGAACGCGGAATGGCGGTACCGAGGACCTGCTCCGGGAAGTGAGTGCGCACATCTTCAGCGACCTGAGCACTGAGGTTCGTCCGTCCGTCATACATTGTCAGCAGAATCGTTGTGATCGCCAATTCGGGATTGAGGTGCTTCTGGATGAGCTGGATGTTCTTCAGCAGCTGGCTGAGGCCTTCGAGTGCATAGTATTCGCACTGGATTGGAATGAGCACCTCGCGAGCGGCCACGAAAGCGTTCACCGTCAGCAGACCGAGGCTGGGCGGGCAGTCGATGATGATGTAGTCGACACGGTCTCCCGCTGCTTCCTCCTCCTTGAGGTAGATGCCCAAGGCACGTTGCAATCGCTGTTCACGCGCGACGAGAGACACGAGTTCGATCTCCGCACCGGCGAGGTCGATGGTGGCCGGTACGCACTTGAGAGTGTCGAAGTCAGGACACTGCGCCACAGCCTCTCGCATCGGCACATCATCGATGAGGACGTCATAGATGCTCGTGACCTCGGAATAGTGGTCGATTCCCAGGGCGGTGCTCGCGTTTCCCTGCGGATCGATGTCGATGAGCAGCACATTGAGCCCCTGATTGGCCAGAGCCGCTGCGATGTTCACCGCCGTCGTGGTCTTTCCGACGCCACCCTTCTGGTTCGCGATTGTGAAGATACGGGTCGAGTCCGGCCGTGGAAAGGTTGTCTGCGACAGTCGATCCGCTCGCCGGTTGTCCCGTGCAATCGCGGCACCAATGGGAGACGACTCATCCATGATCGGCATAGGGCGCACTCCATCATCCATCGGTTTCACAAGGCTCTCATCCAGCCTAGACCAACTCTACTTCGTACTATTTCTTGACGATCTCGACGACACGACTCGGGACCTCGAGGATGCCGCCGCCATCGACGACGTGGATCTGAGGTTGGGACAGTCGATATCGCTTGATCAGTTTCTTCGCTTTGACCAGCTCGCCTTCGACGGAAGCTCCCTTGAGGGCGAGGATCCGGCCCCCGGGGCTGATCACCTCGCGGGTCCATTCGATGAGAGTCGTCATCGCCTTGACCGCGCGTGCGGTGACGACCGTGAACATCTCCTCGTCGACGAGTTCCTCGACGCGTGCACGCACGATTCGCACATTCTTCAGGCCCAGATCGTCGACGACCATATTCAGCCATTCGACGCGGCGTTCCATCGGTTCGATGAGGACGATCTTCGCCTCGGGGCGCATCAGTGCGATCGGAATACCCGGCAATCCGGCACCGCTGCCGACATCACCGACGACATCATCAACATTGATGTATTCGGCAACCACAGCGCAGTTGAGAATATGCCGAGTCCACAGCCGATCGACCTCGCGCGGACCGATGAGCCCCCACTCGATTCCGGTCGTGGCCAAGTGCTCGGCATACCGCTGCGCGGCAGGATAAGCCGCACCGAAGTACTCTTCAGTGCCTGCCGGAGGCGACTCGATCTCCGCTGTCGTCGGCTCGGTCGAGAACTCCGCCTCGGTCGAGAGCTCGGGGTCGTTCTCGGGCTGATCAGTCATCGGCGAGCCGGATGACGACGTGACGACCGTCGCCCTCACCCTCAGACTCCGAGACCAGGCCGGCGCGGGCAGCTTGGTCATGGATGATCTTACGTTCGAAGCTGTTCATCGGCTTGAACGCGAACTCCTCGCCGCCGTCCTTGACTTCGGCGATTGCGCGCTTGGCCTTCTTGACCAGCTCTTCGCGACGGCTGTTGCGGAAACCGTCGATATCGAGCATCAGCCACGACCGTTGACCGGTCTGGGTCTGCACCGCCAGACGGCTGAGTTCCTGAAGCGCACCGAGGGTGCGGCCCTCGCGGCCGACCAGGGTGCCCAGGTTGGAGTCCTCGTCGTCCTCGCAGACGATGGACAGCTGTGCACGGCCGTCGGCGACATCGATATCGATATCGCCATCGATGTCGGCCAGATCCATCAGCTCTTCGAGGTAGTCCGCAGCGATCTCGCCCTCTTCTTCGAGGAGTTCGGCACGGCTCGGCTTCGGCGAGGTCTCCTCCGGAGTCTCTTCCGGTGTCTGTGCGGAGGTCTCGTCGATCTTCTCTTCGGTCATGTCTGTCCTCAGCGCTTCTTGTTCTTCTTACGGTTCTTGCTCACGGGCTGCTGCCGCTGGCCGCTCTTCTTCGGGGCCTCCTCGGTGACGGTCGATCCCTTGAGCTCATCCTGCTTCAGAGTCTTGCCCTTGCGAGCCTTGCGCTCAAGCATTTCCTTCTCGGCCTTCGAGCCGGGAGCGGGCATATTGCGGATGACCATGTGCTGCTGGGCCATCGTCCAGGTGTTCGAGACCAACCAGTAGATGAGGACACCGAGCGGGAAGTAGATGCCGCCGATGCCGAAGACGAGAGGCATCACGTAGAGCAGCATCTTCTGCGACTGCATCATCGGATTGGCCATCGCCGACTCCGACATGTTCTTCGCCATCATCTGCTTCTGCGTGATGAACATGGTGGCGGCCATGATGACGATGAGGACACCTGTCAGCAGCTTGACCGCAAAGCCCGGGTCGGTGAAGACCGCCGAAAGGCTGATGCCGAAGATCGACGAATTCTCAGCCTGGATCGCCAGCTGCTGTGTGAAACCGCCGATGGCTCCCACATCACCGGAAGCGACTTTCGGCATGTTGTGGATAACGCGGAAAAGCGAGAAGAAGATCGGCATCTGCACGAGCAGCGGCAGACATGATGCCCACGGGCTCGTCTTGTTGTCACGGAACAGCGCCATCTGCTCTTCGGCCATGGCCTGGCGGGAGTACTGGTCCTTCTTGCCCTTGTACTTCGCCTGCAGGCGCTGGATCTCCGGCTGCAGCAGCTGCATCTTGCGCTGCGACTTGATCTGGTAGACGAAGAGAGGGATGAGGAGAGCACGGATGACCACGGTCAGTCCGGCGATCGAAAGCACCCAGGTCCAACCGCTGTCGGCCGGGAGACCGATTGCGGTGAAGATCTCGTGGAAGATCGCGAGGATCCAAGCAACTACCCACTGCAGCGGGTAGAGCAGCTTGTCCATCCAGTCCATTCAGTTCTCCTCGTTACACCGATTCTTGCGCGAAGTTCATTTTGCCATTGTTCACAGGTCTGCGCGACACGACGTGTGCCCCTAGGCAGTCCGCTTCTTCACGCTCGTGCGCGGACTGCAAGTTCAATATATTCAAGTGTGTGCCTGACCGCGGTGGATGGTCTTCGACCTGGCCTCCCGCGCCGAGCCCGGCACATGGTCGACACCTCCGTGCGACCACGGATTGCACCGCAGTATGCGCCACCCAGTTAACACCACGCCCTTGAGAACTCCGTGTATCTCGAACGCCTCGAGACCGTACATGGAGCAGCTGGGATAGTAGCGACACACTTGGCCGTAGAGAGGTGAGATCACGATCCGATAGGCGCGGATGAACCAGACGAACGGCATCCTCGGTCCGATCAGGACGATCCAGCCGAGTGTCGGCCAGAAACCTGCCGGCCGGCGGGGCACCTCGGAGACATTCTTCAGATCATGCTCGGCGTCCACGACGTTCCAGCTTCTTCTCTGCCTTGACCAGCAGCTCGTCGACCTCGGCGGACAGAACGCTGAAGTCGGCCTGACCGGCATGCGGCAGTGCCCGGATGACGAACAGATCTCCTGCTCTCAGCTCTCCGAGTCGCGCACGCATGATCTCGCGCAGCCGACGTTTGGTGCGGTTGCGCACCACGGCGTTGCCGACGGCCTTGGATACGATGAAACCCACGCGTGCAGCGTGGGTATCATCGGTGTCTCTCAGGCTGTGCGCCATGAGATGCTCTGTGCGCACCCGGACCCCGGCTCTGAAGATTCGTCTGAAGTCTTCGCCGCTGCGGATCCGATGTGCCGCTTCAAGCATGCTCAGGCCGAAATGTCGGAACGTCCCTTGCGACGACGTGCAGCCAGGATCGAGCGGCCCGCGCGGGTGCGCATACGCAGACGGAAGCCGTGCTTCTTGGCGCGCTTACGGTTATTGGGCTGGAATGTACGCTTGCTCACTTCAGTCTCCGATTTCTAGGTTGCGGGTGAACGCCGGTGCGTTCTCACAAAAAACGGCGGTGCGAGTCTCGACCGCCGAGCACTCCTGTGCATAAGAGCCAAAAGATAATCAGGATAATCGGATGAAGCCCGGTACACAGGACACTCCATCTTAGCGAGGCGGAATCGGACCGGTCAAACGGGATCTGCATGTTTCACGTCACGCTCGCCCGAAATTCATCGCCATTCGCGTGTCCGTCACCAACCCTCGTCCACAAGTCACACCCATGTAGTTTTCCACAAGCTTATCCACGAGTGTGGAGATTCACTGGGCAGAGTCGGCACTGGTCCACATTCTGTGGAAAACTATGTGGAAGTCATGCACAGGTGTGGATCACGCCAGAACGAATTTTTTTGAAAGCTGAGGAAATGTGACG